>CBDDOJ010000002.1:127500-2088329 GCA_965231865.1 Arenicellales bacterium | reverse complement strand
TTCTCCGGGTAGAGTGGTTCTCCTTTCAAACCAAGTGGAGAACCAAAAATGTCATCCAAACCCCATCGCCAGACTCTGGCAACCCCCTCACAGATCGACCACGATGCCCTCATTGCTGGGTTTATTGATGCCTCCGGACTGACCGGGCGTATAACCGAGAAGCATCTCAGCGATTATCGATATCCCGCCCATCACTTCCTTACCTGGCTGGCGTGCAATGATATTGCTCTTGAAACCGTCGATGGTCTTGTCATCCACCGATTCCTCCAGCACGACTGTGATGGTTGCACCGTTGCCCCGGCATCGGCTCGGTTCCGCTCTTGGGCCAAACGCCACACCTCCCCCCAACTCATGCACTTCGTCCGCTATCTGGAGCAGGAAGGATGGATTGCCACCCCGGGGGATCTGGAGGATAACCTCCGCCTTGTAGATGATTTTACCGACCGGTTACGCACGGATGGTTATTCCTCTTCCACCATTCAGGACTATCAGAAGACCTACACTGGACTGATTGTCTGGCTCCATCTCTCCCGACTTCCGCTACGCGAACTGACCCCGGCGGTCCTCGAACAATTCCATCATCGTTTGTTTGTCTGCTCTCTCCCCGGCGTCTTTTATGGTCGACGCGCCCAGTCTTCCGATAGTGATAAAAACAGAAGGATACTGTCCCGGTTTATGGTGCATCTTGCGGCCCTTGGGCGGATTCCACCCATGGAACCCCCCCACAAGGACCCTCTCCCGGACATTCTGGAGAAGCTCTCGGACTGGCTTGAACACACCCGGAGCCTTTGCAGGAGTACCTGTCGAGCTCATATCCGACGGGTGTCAGCGATCCTGCCCAATCTCGGAGAGGACCCGGATGCCTATGATGCCGCACGGATTCGCAAGGTGCTGTGGGAACAGATCGAGCATCGGTCACGAGACTATGCCCAAAGGATGACGACCTCAATGCGTGTGTACCTGCGATTCCTGGTGTCGGAAGGTCGCATCCAAGCTGCCTTGGTCGAGGCTGTTCCGACGGTACCACAATGGCGGTTGTCGACTCTTCCCCGCTACATCTCAGCCGACGATATTGATCGTGTCATCGAGACGTGTGATCAGCAACCGACGGGCCTGCGCAATCGGGCCATTCTGTTGTTGCTGGCACGACTGGCGCTGCGGGCCGGGGATATCGTGGCTCTGCGCCTGAACGACATCGATTGGGAGCGGGCCGAGATTCGAGTGTCGGGAAAGTCCCGACGACAGGCCGTACTGCCGCTTCCCCAGGAGGTCGGTGATGCACTGGTTGCCTACCTGAAACGTCGGCCAAAGGTGGACGAAGAGAACGTGTTTCTTCGGTCGGTCGCACCCTACCGACCTTTTTCTGGTCCGACCACGGTCGGCGCGGTGGCACGTAGGGCGCTGGACCGGGCGGGAGTCCAGACCTTTGCCAGTCGTGGTGCTCATGTGTTTCGGCACAGCCAGGCCACCCACCTGCTACGGACCGGGTCTTCACTGACAGTCGTCCAGTCACTGCTGAGGCACGAATCCATGGATACCACCATGATTTATGCCAAAACCGATACGGTGATGTTGCAGGAAGTAGTCCAACCGTGGATCGGTGGGGAGGTGGAAAAATGAGCAAGACAACTACCCTGACCGAACATCTCGGCCACTTTGTCAAAATAAAACAACAACTTGGCTACCGGTTTATCGATAACCAATACATGTTGCAGAGCTTTGCCCGATTTGCCGAGGACCGCCACGAGACCGTGATCCAGGCCAACACCGTGCTGGAATGGGCTGCTGCAGGAGGGGTATCGAGGAACCGGCGCGTTAAAAGATTGCACACGGTGCACGCCTTTGCCGCTTGGGTGCATGCCGAGGATGCCCGTCATGAAGTGCCGCACCGGGAGGCACTGGGCCCACGGTCCCACCGCCGACCCTCGCCGTATCTGGTCTCTCTTGAGGAGATTCAGGCCCTGCTGATGGCCGCGCTATCCATTGAACCGGAGGGCACCATTACGCCGCTGACCTGGCATCATCTGTTCGGGCTCATCGCGGTCACCGGACTGCGTATTAGCGAAGCCCTCTCACTGACCCTGGAGGATCTGACCGCCGATGGTCTGATCATTCATGACACCAAGTTCCGCAAGTCCAGAATGGTCGCCCTGCATCCCACCACCTGGAAGGCCCTGAACCGCTACCTCGTGGTCCGACACAAGGCAAAAACCCAGGATGACCATCTGTTCGTGCTCGCGTCCACCGGTCGACCGCCCAGTAAAAACTATACCGAGATTATCTTCCGGCGTCTCGCGGAACAGACCGGTATCCGCAAGCCCGGTGCACCACGAGGCCCCACACCTCACTCCCTGCGACACTCTTTTGCTGTGCGGTCCATCGAGAACCTCGTTCCCGAGGCCGACCCCAGTCGTCACATGCTGGCCCTGGCCACCTACCTCGGGCATGCCAATGTCTCAGATACTTACTGGTACCTGGAATCGACCCCGATGCTGCTCCAGGGCATCGCCGAGGCCACGGAACGTTCTCATGCCCAACAGTGCGGAGGTTCCCATGACTGATCTGGCCCCCCACCTGACGGACTTCCTGCATGGTCACCTGCCCGACGAACGCGGCTTTAGCCACCATACTATCGAAAGCTACAAGGATTGCTTCCGGTTGTTTGTCCCCTATCTGGGGAAACAGGCCAGGGTACGTCCCATTGCCCTGAAGATCGAGCACATCACGATCCCGCGCATTGCAGCCTTTCTCAACGTATTGGAGCAGGAGCGAGGGAACAGTGTCGCTACGCGCAATCAACGTCTTGCCGCCATAAAGGGTTTCTTCCGTTATCTCGAATACCGGGAGCCCGCCTGTCTCGACCTCGCCCTGCAAGTGCGGGCCATTGTGCAGAAACGGGCCGACAAACCGCTGATCGACTGGCTCGATGAAACCGAGATGCAGGCCATTCTGGATGCCCCGGATATCGGGACCGTGAAGGGATTGCGTGATCGGGCGATGCTGCATCTGTGCTACGCCGCCGGATTGCGGGTTTCGGAATTGACCGGACTGACCCTCGACCATTTCACCAACCCCCAACTGGCACGTATCCGTATCCGGGGCAAGGGCCGACGGGAACGGGAACTGCCGTTGTGGAAGGAAACCAGGACCGTTCTGCGCGAATGGCTCGCGGTCCGCCCACCGGTCAATCATCGTTGTCTGTTTCCCAATGCCCGGGGACGACCGATGAGTACAGAGGGGTTTGCCTACCTTCTCCGGCAGCATGTTGCCACCGCGGAACAGACCGTGCCGTCCATCGCCAGCAAGCGGGTGACTCCCCATACCTTGCGGCATGCCTGTGCGATGTCCGTTCTGCGGTCCACCGGGGATACTCGGAAGGTATCGCTGTGGTTGGGCCATTCGGATGTCAAGACCACCGAGGTGTATTTACGCGCCACACCGGCCGAGAAACTGAAAATCCTGGAGGAAAATACCCCGCCAGACATCCGTCCAGGGACCTTCTATGGGGCACAGGATGCACTGATGGCGGTTCTTGGCGGGAAATAGGCTCCAAATAAAATGCCAAGTAAAAACGCCGGGAAAACCGCATGGTTAAGCCATTCCTGGCCGACAACTTGGCATTTTATTCTACTTGGCATTTGTGCGAGACGCCTGATCCGGCTGGAGAGCCCGGTGCTGGAAATTGGCACGCCGGGTTCGGTGAGCAGGGAGTGGAAACGTGGTCCATGGTGGAATTGCGACCCCACCCGCATTACCGAAAGGGCGGGAATAGGCACAGCCTTCACCTACCGATGCGCGCGCCACTCTTTGACTCTACCGTCCATCTTTAATTCCGCGTCCAAGGCCATCGGTTCATACATCGTTCGTTTCTTCTGGCGCGGCGACTGCGTCCGGTACGTTCTTCTGTTTTGTGTAGCAGAATGACCAGATTTCATTGCACTGCACCGCTTAGCTACAATATTCCGAACTGCCTTGTAACGAAACTCTCCACCAGCTTCAATCAGTAGTTTTGCAACTGCGTTTTGGCTGTGCGTAGCTTATATGGGCATCAATTATAATGCTGTCTATCCATTTATAATGCTTTTTATGGATTTATAACAAAATAGATTTGACTTTTTAATTTTTTAGCATTAAAGTGCATAATACTAACCTCTGAAGGAAAGAAGGTGCTCTAGATGAACGAAAAAAATGACTCAAGTCCGGTGGTAAAACGTCAGCGTTCGACCATCAAATTCCCGTATACCGATTTTGAAAGTAGCCTTAAAATAGCAAATGCTATTCACGATAATGCTGGTCACGGAGAATGCACACAAGAGCAAATTTCCGCATGGACAAATCAGAGTCCAAAAAGTAGTACCGTCCGAAGTCAGGTGTCTGCTGCTAAACTATTTAGTCTGATTGAGGTCGGACAAGATACTAGTTCTCTGAAATTAACAGAGCTTGGACGTCGTACACAGGATCCAATAGGAGAACAAGTCGCAAAGGCAGAATCTTTTCTTGCCGTACCGCTTTTTAAAGCTCTGTATAACAAATACAAAGACGGTGTAACACCACCAAATGCTGCTCTAGAGAAAGAAATTGCATCCCTTGGTGTAGCTGAAAAACAGAAAGCAAGGGCTAGACAGGTATTCGAAAACTCAGCACAACAAACCGGTTTCCGGGACGTAGCTCCAAACAAGCTAGTTAGACCAGTCACAAGGAGAATTGACGAAAAAGAGTCGCCTCTGCTGAATAGCAGTGGTAAAGGTGAAGGGAAAGGGAGAGATGGCGAAGGAGACCTTGGTCTTGACCCCCTAATCATGGCTCTTTTGCGCATGGTCCCCAAAAGCGGTGAAACTTGGTCTAGGGAAAAACGACTACGCTGGTTTCGTACTTTTGCTATGAATGTCAGTCAAGTATATGACAATGACGATAAGGATATTGTTGAACTCAAGATCGAATTGGCATCTCAGTCAGCCATGGAAAATAAAAGCTAAGCTGATGTGTAAACACAAAACAGGGACACTGCGGAGGACAGTGTCCCCTTGCAACCAAACCGTCACTCTGGCGGTATTAACCACGGAGGTACACAATGTCTCCACTAAAGACATAGGAGTGGCATTCCTGCCGAAGCACCCCCTCATTAATTTGAGGTTTGGTGAACTTACGGCACTTATCTTATTATAGGTAAGTGCCTACGAATCTTTCTTAGCTCATCGGACATCAGCCGCTTTCTTTGCAATTTTAGTCCGTCTAGACTTGCTTAAAGATTAGGCACAAGCCTTACCGTTAGCCAAATTGCTGCTGATTTAGCAGGATATTTCAACCCGGTGCCCTCAATCTCGTCAGTAGAAATTTTGACAGCTATTACTGCATTGCCGATAACATCTGTTGGGTGTTTTTGTCCTTATCGGTCCTATGAGCATACTGAATTGTACCAAATTTAGCGGAATTAGAAACATTCCAAACCGAGATACTACCGGTTTTTTGTGCGACTTGGGGCAGGGGGGGAATACATTACACTTAACGGGTTGGGAAATTCAGGGTTCTTACTTTACCAGCTATTGGATGAAATACACATTGGAGCGTGATTCATGATCATTCATATCGATATGGATGCATTTTATGCTTCGGTCGAGGAGCGGGAAAATCCGGAGTTGGTCGGGAACCCGGTGGTGGTCGGTGGTCAGCCATCCCGTCGCGGGGTAGTGGCTGCGGCGAACTATGAAGCCCGCAGGTACGGTGTGCACAGCGCCATGGCGATGTCCACGGCGGTGGAACGCTGTCCGGACCTGGTTATTGTCAAGCCGCACAGCGCCTTGTACAGCCAGGTTTCCCAACAGGTCCGGCGTATCTTTGATCGCTATACCCCCATCGTTGAGCCCTTGTCCCTGGACGAGGCCTTCCTCGATCCCCGGGGAAGCGAACGTCTCCATGGCACTGCCGCGACCATCGGTACCAAGATCAAGAGGGATATCAAAACCGAGCTGAAACTGGTCGCATCCGTGGGGGTGGCTCCGAACAAGTTTCTGGCCAAGCTGGCCAGCGATTATGACAAACCGGATGGTTTTACCGTGATTCATCCCAGGGAAGTGCAGCGGTTTCTCGATCCGCTGTCCGTCAGCCGTATCTGGGGGGTCGGTAAGGCCGCCAGTGCGAAACTGGCCAAACATCGCATCCTGACCGTATCGGATCTGCGGAAACAATCCCCCGCCCTGCTTGACCGGTTGTTTGGACAGTACGGAAAACAGTTGTGGAGACTGGCGCACGGCCTGGATGACCGGAAAGTCACCCCCGACAGCGAAGTCAAATCCATCTCCCAGGAAACCACCTTCGATCAGGACATCACCGAATACCCGTCGATCGAATCCACCACGCTTTACCTGACGGAAGGCGTGTGTTTCCGGTTGCGCGATTCCAGCCTCCAGGGCAGGACCGTGACCCTGAAAATCCGGTTTGATGACTTCCGGACGATCACCCGGTCCAGGACCCTCGATGCGCCGACGGACCGGACCCGGATCATCTGGCGCACGGTCAGGGAAATTCTTGAAAAAACCCTGAAAAACAAGCGTATTTCCATTCGTCTCATGGGGGTGGGTGTCTCCAATTTCGGCAAGCACGGGGGCGTCCAGGCCAGTATTTTCGAGCATTTTGATGCCAGTGAAGCCGATTCAGGAGTCGACCGGGTTGACCAGCTTTCTGACGCAATCAAGCGAAAATATGGTGAACAAAGCATCAAAATGGGGAAATCGATTCGGTAAGGCATGATCTCCGGGTTCTGGAGACCCCCGGGCAGCGTGGAACGATTCCCGGATGTAGGGAGTATCTTCGGCAATTGTGAGTGCGAAATGGGCGGACCCGAAACCCGGATTCGAAGATCGTTGCGATGGGGTTTGGTGGTGCAACCCCGGCACAACGCGAACGGACCAACGAGGACGACCGGTACACGGCTTCCGCACTCTGCTGGACGATCTGGTGACCGTAATAAAAATTGGGCAGTTCTCCGACTGTCCGGGGTCGAACTGTTTGAGTTCCTTGCCCGGCCGACACCGCTGCAGCATAAATTTTTCAGGCTGTCCGGGGTGAGTGTATGGAACATTCTCAGTAGCGATCCTGCAGGTCCCCGAACCACTGTCTGGACAAGGGGCAGATTCGGTCGCTGTCGGGAGAACGTCATACTCGAGTCGGAATACCACAGGAAGTCGTATCCGATAAAAGTTTCGTTTTTTTCTGTATAGAATGGCTAATCGCCATGTAATCGCAAGATATTTGAATAATTTTTTTCAAGGAATTTTGGTTTTGTGTTATTTTCATGGTCATGAACCAATTAAGAGTACCTAGACTGAAACCTCTCCTCGATGTGCTTCCACCGGGATTTATTGTGGATACGGCGTGGCTGAAGGATCGGGGCATTGATGCGAAGTCCATCCACGACTACGCCGCACGGGGATGGATCGTACGCGTCGTTCGCGGGGTTTACCGCCGTCCGCTGGCGAACGGCGTACAGGGGAACGAATTGTCCTGGCAGGTGGTTCTCCTCTCCCTGCAGCGCTTCAAGAACTGCAACGTGCATCTGGGCGGGGAAAGCGCTCTGGATTTTGCCGGTCACATTCACTATCTGAGCCTGGGAGGAACGCGGCGCGTTCATTTCTACGGTGACGTGCCCTCCTGGATCAAGCGTCTGCCGACAACGGAACAGATCGTCCTGCATCGATCCAGGCTGTTCGGTAGGGACCCGATCGGGGTTGGCGATGACGTCGACGGCCTGGACGTGGACAGCGGATGGGCCGTGGATATTTGGCGCTGGCCCATCAGGACATCGTGTCCCGAACGCGCGATACTCGAAGCACTGGATGAACTGCCGAACAATGCAAGCTTCGAGAATCTGGATCGAATATTCGAAGGGCTGACCAGTCTGCGGCCCAAGCGGCTCATGATGCTACTGGCGGTCTGTCGCAGCGTAAAGGTCCGGCGACTGTTCTTCGTGTTTGCGGACAGGCATGAACACAGTTGGCGAAAATACCTGGAAGTGGAGCAGATCGACCTCGGTAGCGGGCCGCGGGCGCTTGTTCAGGGTGGAAGGTTTCATCCGACCTACCATGTCTCCCTGCCTGAGTTTCTCCTTCCGGCGAAATCGGCAGCGGCGGACGGCGATGCTTGATCGTTACCTCGCGCAGGTCCGTCTTCTGGTGGATGTGCTGCCGAACGTTGCAGCGGAATCTGCATTCGCGCTCAAGGGCGGCACGGCCATCAATCTGTTTTGCCGGGACATGCCGAGGCTGTCGGTGGATATCGACCTCACTTGGCTGCTGATCGGTGACCGTTCTTCGTCACTTAAGAAAATCGATAGCGCACTCGACCGCATCGTCATTTCGATCGTCCGACGCAACCCCGGGATTACCGCGAGGCGTGTGAGTGGCGGTGGGCACAGCGATACGCGGATCGTGGTAACGCGCGGCCGGGTGCAGATCAAGATTGAGACATCGCCGGTGGCACGGGGCACGGTACTCCCACCACGGAGAATGGTGGCATCCGAGTGCGTGACGGAACAGTTTGGATTCGCTGAGATGAAGGTGTTGGCTTTCGAGGACCTGTTTGCCGGCAAGCTCGTTGCGGCGCTCGACCGCCAGCATCCCCGGGACCTGTTCGACGTCACGCTTCTATACGAGCATGAGGGCCTCACCGACGACCTGTTCCGCGTATTCATGGTGTATGTGGCAAGTTCTCGCCGACCGATGCACGAACTGCTGGCGCCGGCGTTGCCGCCAAGAGGCGACTGGTACGACACGGAGTTTGCCGGCATGGTACGAAATCCGGTATCTCCAGAAATACTGATGGAGACAGCGCGCCTTCTGCATGCAGATGTCGGGTCAAGATTGACAGGAAAAATCGCCACCTTTTTGCTCTCTCTCCACGATGCCGAGCCGGATTTCGGATTGATCGAGCTGCCTGAGGCCGGGAAATTGCCAGCTGTTCGCTGGAAACTGTTCAACCTGGAGAGGCTGAGGCAGGCAGACCCCCAAAAGCATGCAAAACAAAGAGGTGCACTGGAACAACTATTGCGATAAAGGGAAGTCGTGATCGAAGGCTGGCGTAAATCTGGAGCATTGGATTCAAAACAGGCTCTTCTTTGACGGGGGCTGAGCATAGATGGTTGATATTTTGGGATTCGAAAAAAAATTTTGATTAATCCCATATTTTGTGTATATTCTCCGGCAGTTTCTACTATATATGGGTTTTTCCGGCAATGCCTCGGTGAGGAGGATTGATGTCGTGGCCGGCGTAACCCGACAAAACCAGTAACGAGGACGAAAGAATGAACGCAAGCGGTTTCGAAGAAGGCGTGAATGCGACGTATCCGCCAGGGGACGCTGCACGGGACAACCGATCCGGAACATGCAGACCCGGCCCTTGTGTGGATTTGGTCCGGTCCCGAATTCCGGAAACCGGGTTTGACCGGGAATGCGGTACATCTGCGAGGAAAGTCTCATGATCACCCTGAGGATGATTCGGGATAATGTGGGGGATGCCATATTTTCCGTAGGGGAAAGGCTCTACGAAGCAGGCCGGGTGATCCGGTCGAAGTACAAACTGGATGCGCATGATCAGGAAGATATCGCTTTCGGAACCTACATAAATCGGAAAGGAAAGGAATATAAAATGGAAGTCATCGTTTTCGTGGACTCCGACATTGACGATCTTGATGACCTTGACGACCTTGAACACATTGACGATATTGAATATACGGTCGACAGCAGGTGCACCTGTTGTCGTCGGAGGAATTGCGAGCATATCGCAGCTGTCCTGATTGCCGCAGTGAACTCTGTCCGGGCAACGGGCCGGCAGGAACCGAAGGCGCCAGACAAGACGTCCAACAAGATGTCCGACAAGCCTCGACTGCCGTCCCCCGTCGGAGTCTGGCTTGATAGCCTGCACACTGGGGAATCCGTTTCGGATACTCCTGTGGTGGTCCAGGAGACATCCAAGCACGCGATCTTCTATATTTTCGAAATTGACTCGCGTGGACACTCCGTCATCCAGCCTTACAAGGTGTATGTCAGGAAGGATGGCAGCGCTGGGGCCAATTCAATGTGGAGCATGTATCTGGATCCGGTCAACCCGGCACAATTCCTGGATGCCTCGGACCTGGCGGTGACGGCGAGACTTCTGTTCTATGGCGTGAATACCTACGGAAGCTCCCCGAAGTGGCCGGAAGGGAAACAGCTGTGGAGCATGCTGCGCGAGATTATCGGGACCGGCCGGGCCCGGGCCTTTTGCCCCGACGGCACCAAGCTCACCTGGGCGGAATCCCGAAAGGTTGATTTTTCCTGGGAGACCATGGAACAGGGGAACCAGCAAATAAAGGCGCGGGATGCGGAAGACCAGCCAGTCATAATTTTCCCTTTTCCCTCTTTGGTTTATCTGGACGAGACCACCGGCGAAATGGGGCCCGCCGAGACGGGATTGCCCCACGCACTCGAAACGCGATTGGCAACGGCCCCGGAAATTCCGGCCGCTGCTTCCGCAGAAGTCACGGGCGCCATGGCAGCCTTCGCCAATGACAATGACCGGATTCCCCTGCCAAAAGTGATCCCATTCAAAGAGGAGCAGGGCCGCCCACAGGGGGTCTTGATCCTGTACGCGATCGAGCAGAATATTTCCAATGACGATCTGTTGAGCTGGTCCAATATCACTGCCGTGACGTATCCCTGCGCCCAGGTCCGGATAACCTATAAACTGGCTCCGGACAGGCTGGATCCGGGACATGGCGACGATATACAATTCACACGCGACGGGACCGTGGTCCGGATTTGTCGCAATTTCCACGCAGAGGAGGCACTGTCCGCTACACTGCGGGAAGTGGCCGCGGAATATGGAGGCAATTCGCTGGTATATGAAAGATTCTACTCTGCCTTCCCTGAGGAGGTGCACGAGGCGGATATTGTATTTCGACCCTATCTGGACAGCGACAACTACTCCGATTCCGAAGTCATTTCGTTTTCCTCCGAAATGATTCCCACACTGCGCAACCTGGGCTGGGAAGTGGTGGTTGAGGACAGCTGGCCGTTTCAGATCGTCGACAGTCCTGCCGAGTTTTCTGCCGGAATCGAATCTTCCGGGATGGACTGGTTTTCCCTGGCACTGAATGCGAAGGTCGACGACCAGGTTATTGATCTGGTGCCCATCATTCTCGACATCATTGAAAAGCTGCCCATGACCGGTTCGGGAGAACTGGTGGCGGATTTCAACCTGGATGAATTTTTACAGAACCGGTCGATCTTTGCCTCTTTGCAGGACGGCCGGCATGTTGCGATCGAAGGGGAACGTCTCGGACCGTTTGTCTCGGCTTTTCTGGAGACTCAGGGATTGTCGGGATTTCATGTTGCCGAAGCCGGGCGCGCCCTCGAGTTTGCCGAGGCTCTGGAGGGGTGCGGCATTGCATGGAACGGTGGAAAAGAAATCCTGATGCTTGGAGAACGGATGAAGGTGCTCGCGGATGCCCCGGATGTGACGCCGCCGGAGCGGTTGAACGGTGAACTGCGACCCTATCAGCGCAAGGGCTATGGATGGCTTCAGGCACTCTCAGAAAGTGGTTTCGGCGGTGCCCTGGCGGACGACATGGGCCTTGGCAAGACCATTCAGGCCCTGGCACTGCTGCTGCATTGCCATATTGAACAGGAGGCCAAGCATCCGAGCCTGTTGATTGTCCCGACCAGCCTGATCGGGAACTGGGTGCAGGAGGCGACCCAGTTTGCCCCGGACCTGAAATTTTTGATACTGCACGGACCGGAGCGCAAGGAACTGTTCTCCAAAATCCCGGATTATCACGTGATTCTGACGACCTATCCGCTGGTGCATCGTGACCATGAGCTCCTTTTTGCCCATGAATATGAACTGGCCATTCTCGATGAGGCCCAGGCCGTCAAGAATCCGGCTTCTTCCACGGCCAAGCGTATTCGTGAAATCCGCGCCCGTCAGCGGATTGCCATCACCGGCACGCCGATGGAAAATAACCTGACGGAACTGTGGTCCCTGTTTGACTGGCTGATCCCCGGCCTGCTCAGCGATCGCAAGAATTTTACAAAAACCTTCCGTACTCCTATCGAAAAACATGGCAATACGGCCAAACAGCGCTTCCTTTCAACCCGGCTCAAGCCTTTTCTCCTGCGCCGGACCAAAGACGAGGTGGCGACGGACCTGCCGCCGAAGACGGAAATTGACCAGATCGTCCCCCTGGCGGAAGGGCAGCGTGCGCTCTACGAAGCCATCCGCACGGCCATGGACGAGCGGGTTCGCCAGGCCATCCGGGAAAAAGGAATCCATCGTGTGCGGATTACCCTGCTGGATGCCCTGCTGAAACTGCGCCAGGTGTGCTGTGACCCGGCGCTTGTGAAACTTGATGCTGCGAAAGCGGTGACCCAGAGTGCCAAACGCACGCGGCTGATGGAACTGCTGGATGAACTGGTTCTGGAAGGCCGAAAGGTGCTGATTTTCTCCCAGTTCGTGTCCATGCTGCGGCTGATTGAAGCGGATATCGTCGAACGGGGATGGGATTATGCCATGCTGCATGGCCAGACCCGCAAACGTGGCGAGGAAATCGAGAAGTTTCAAACGGGAAATGCTTCGGTGTTCCTCATCAGCCTCAAGGCGGGTGGAGTCGGATTGAATCTCACTGCCGCCGATACCGTCATCCTCTATGATCCCTGGTGGAACCCCGCCGTCGAGCGCCAGGCCATGGACCGGGCGCATCGTATCGGCCAGGACAAACCGGTCTTTGTACACCGTCTCATCGCGGAGGGTTCGGTCGAAGCGACCATTCGGAAAATGCAGGCCAAAAAGCAGGCACTGGCCGATGCCCTGTTCGAGAAGGGAGGAGACCGCCCGATGCAACTGACCGACGAGGATGTCCAGGCACTCCTCGCGCCGATCGATGCGTACACCGAACCCCTGGAAGCCGGGCCGGATTATTCGCAGTTGCCCATCAGGAAGGCGAGTTGATTGGTCTATCCCTCACGGTCACCACTGGCCGTGAGGGAATGCCGTTCACCCGGTAGTCTGGCCGAGCAAGGCCCCTCCATCGACATCCAGAACGGTACCGGTCACAAATTCGTTCTCCAACAGGAAAAGAATCCCCTTGGCGACCTCTTCTGCCTTGCCGGCTCTTTGAACCAGGTGTTGGCGGGTGCTGTTTTCAAAAAACTGCTGTCTTTCCTCTCCCTCCTGGGCAAACATGGGGGTATCGATGAGGCCCGGTGAAACCGCGTTGATGCGAATCGGGGCCAGTTCCGGTGCCATCCCCCGAACAAACCCTTCTACGGCATTGCCCACCGTTGAGATGGCAATGTATCCCGGTCCGCATTTTCTCGCCGGGTAGCCACTGACCAGTACCAGGGCACCGCCGGCATTTACATGGTGTCCACCGATCCGAACGGAGTTGGTGTACCCCCACAACTTGGCAAAGGACCCCTGGAAGCCATCCAGGTCCATTTCAAGAAACGGGCCCATTGCCCGGGGTCCGCCGGTTGCTGCATTGACCAGGTAGTCCATGGGACCATGGCGGACAAAAAATTCACTCAGGGCGTTGCGGTCGAGCACATCCACGGCATCCACCCGAATGCCGGACAGCTTTTCTGCAATGTGACCCCGCCTGCTTGCGGCCACCACCTCGGCACCGGCCTGCTGCAACAATTTAACAGTGGCCAGTCCGATGCCGGAAGTGCCCCCCAGTACAATGGCTTTTTTGTCTTTGAAGTTTGACGTCATGATTCTACCTGCTGAAATCGATTGAAGAGCGGATACGCGGTCCACACATTCCTGCGAACAGGAATTTCCAGCTATGAACCCCGTATCCTGCGAAGAGTTTACAGGAGCAGGGTATCAATCAACCGGGTATTGTCAATATACACCGCAATCAACGCCCGGGGCGAGGACAGCTTTCCTTGCGGCCGGTGCTCGGTCCACCGGGTCCCATCCCGGATGCTGGCATATTCGACCACAATGTCCGGATCCTCCAGTGCGGTTCTCATCCGCGATTCCAGTGCTTTCGGGTCGCAGATACCGTCCTTTCGCCAGGCGATTTGCGCACACTGCAGGGCGTTGTGGATCTTTGCGGCCGTTGACTTCTGGCCGGGGCCCAACCGCTGGTTTCGCGAAGACAGGGCGAGCCCGGAAGGTTCGCGAATGACCGGGCAGACAATGACGTTGATGTGGACCCCACAGGGTTTCAGCCGGTCCGCGAGTTCCCTGACCACGAGGGTCTGTTGAAAATCCTTTTCTCCAAAATAGGCATTGCACGACCCCACCGTCCGAAACAGGCGGTTCACGATGGTCATCACGCCTTCCAGGTGACCCGGCCGGTACCGCCCTTCCAGTCCTTTGCCCGCCAACCCCGGGTGCAGACGGAGAATTTTCTCCCGGTCCTTCGCTTCGGGGAAGAATTGTGCGAGGGTTCCGGTAAAGACCATTTCGCAACCGGCCTGTTCCAACAGGTCAATATCCCGGCTGAAATCAGCGGGATACGTTGCCAGATCAGTGGGGTTGTTGAATTGCAGCGGGTTCAGGAAAATGCTCGCACAGGTGACATCGCATTGCGTCCGGCCGTGGTCCAGCAGCGACAGATGCCCATCGTGCAGCCCGCCCATGGTGGGAACAAACCCGATCTGCCGTCCGGCCTGTCGCTGCTCATCGCACCAGACGGCAGCTGCCCGGGGGGAGGGCAGGGAGGCCATCACGGCTGTTTGACCAGCCCGTCCATCCAGTCGATGATTTCCATGGGGCTCCCGATGATGTGGTCGGCCTGCCACGCCCGGGGATGGTCACCGGACGGAATGTATCCATAGGCCGCCGCAATGGTTCGCATTCCCGCGCTTTTTCCCGCCTGGATATCCCGTGCATCATCGCCGATATACACCGCATGGTGGCACCGGGTTCCCAGTTGCTCACACGCCAGCTGGAGCGGTGCGGGATGGGGTTTGCGCTGGGGCAGGGTGTCTCCGCTGACAACGCAGCCCGCTCTCGTATCCAACGACAAACGGGACAACAGCGGTTCGGTCAGAAACCCGGGCTTGTTGGTCACGATTCCCCATTTCATTCCCCGGTTTTCAATCTCATCCAGGACCCGGTCCATGCCGTTGAACAATTCGGTCTGCACGCAGAGGTTCCGGATATACTCGTCCAGGTATTCCTTCCACAGGGTGGTGGCCTGTGTACTGTCGGGTTCACACTGGAACGCATGGCAGACCATTACCAGGGCTCCATTGGAAACAAAGGGCCGAATGGTTTCCACGGGCAATGCCGGTTTTTGGTAGGCGGCCAGCAGCGTGTTCAAGGCGGCCCCCATATCCCGGTACGTATCCAGCAGGGTTCCATCCAGATCAAACAGGATTGTATTGAGAGTCATCCGGTCAGGGGGCTTTTTTCGTGTGCATGATGTAATTGACATCGACTCCCGGTCCCAGGTAGTACCCCTGGGAGAGCGGGTTGTAGTGCAGGCCGATCAGTTCCTGGACTTCAAGTTGTACCGTTTCCGCCCAACCATTCAGTTCACTGGGCCTGATCAGTTTTTCATACTGGTGGGTGCCCCGGGGCAACAGGTTGAGGATGTATTCCGCCCCGACAATGGCCATCAGGAAGGATTTGGGGTTTCGGTTGATGGTGGAGAAATAAACATGTCCGGCCGGTTTTGCGAGCCGGGAACAGGCGGCCACGATACTGGCCGGGTCCGGGACATGCTCCAGCAGTTCCATGCAGGTCACGACATCCCAGTGGCCGGGTTGCTGCTCCGCCAGCTCTTCCGCGGTGATTTTCTGGTAATTCACCTCGACCCCACTTTCCCTGGCATGCAGCCGGGCCACATTCAACGGGGCATCACCCAGGTCAATTCCGGTCACGTCCGCCCCGAGCTGCGCCATGGATTCGCTCAGAATGCCGCCACCACATCCCACGTCCAGCACGGTTGTGCCGGCCAGAGGGGTTCGTTCATGGATAAAGTCGAGTCGAAGCGGATTGATCTGGTGGAGTGACTTCAATTCGCTTTCCGGGTCCCACCACCGGGAAGCCTGCGCGGCAAACTTGCCGACCTCGGACGGATCAAAATTGGTGGAAGAATCGCTCATAGTCTCCTGCCATCATGCGGCAATTTTATTTCTCCATTGTAACGCAGTGTGGCGTATCGATTCATAATCCATTACGGTAAATTCGCCGTCCTGCAGCAATCGCTTTCCCGCAATCCAGACATCGGACACCTGGTCCCGGGCGGCGCTGTAGACAATTTGGCTGACGGGATGATAAACGGGGGTGGTGCTGCTGTGGGACAGGTCAATGGCCACCAGGTCTGCACTTTTGCCCGCCCGGATGGATCCGGTGATTTCTCCCAGCCCCAGCCCCCGTGCCCCATTCACGGTGGCAGCCTGCAGCGTCTGGTGTGCATTCAGGGCCGTGGGGTCCTCCCCCACGCCCTTGGCCAGCAGTGAAGCGGTGCGCAGCTCGCCCAGCATGTCCAGGTCATTGTTGCTGGAGGCCCCATCGGTTCCCAGGCATATCCGGACATTGGCCTTCTGCAGGGCTGCCACTGGACAGAAACCACTGGCAAGCTTCAGGTTGGATTCGGCACAATGCACGACATGGACGCCGCGTTCGGCAATCAGGTTGATTTCATCCGGCAGCAGTTGTGTCATGTGAACGGCCAGCAACCGGGGGCCCAGCAACCCCAGCCGGTCCAGTCGTTCGATGGGCCGGACACCATGTCTTGACACGGATTCCTCCACCTCGTGGGCGGTTTCATGGAGATGGATGTGGATCGGGCAATCCAGTTCGTTCGCCAGGGTGGCGATTTTCTCCAACGGGGCATCGGACACGGTATAGGGGGCATGGGGGGCAAAGGCAGCGGTGACCAACGAGGAATTCCGGATCTGGTGGTGGAAGGCCACGCCCTTGTCCAGATACTCGGCGGCATCCCGGGCCCATGCCGTCGGAAAATCGATGACAATCATCCCCACACAGGCCCGTATCCCGGCCTCTTCGGCACACTCGGCCACCGTATCCGGGAAAAAATACATGTCGTTGAAGCAGGTTGTCCCGCCCCGGATCATTTCTGCGATGGCCAGTTTCGCGCCGTCTTCCACAAACCGGGGGTCCACCCACTGCTGTTCGGCCGGCCAGATATGCTCACTGAGCCATTGCATCAATGGCAAATCATCGGCAAACCCCCGAAAAAGAGTCATGGAAGCGTGGGTGTGTGCGTTGATCAGTCCCGGGATCAGGGCATGATTGTCCCGTCGGGTGACCGTATCCGCGGTATAGCGGGACTGGATGGTTTCAGAAGGACCCATATCGATGATTTTTCCACCGTCCATGGCCACCGCATGCGATTCCAGGATGGAGTGTTTTTCGTCCACCGGAATGAGCCAGCGGGGTTGAATGATTTCATCGATTCTTTGCATAATTGATCAGTCAATGTGTTTGAAGCGCAATTGCCGCGGCAATTCCGATTCTGAAAATAACCGGGACAGGGCACTTCCGGGTGGTTCCACCGGGCAGTCCGCTATGGTTCCCGGTGGGACCCGATAAAGTCTTTCAATGCCCCGAGCACTCCATCGGGTGATTCGGCCATGATGCTGTGGCCGCAGTCCGGCAGGAGCACGATCTGTGCCTGGTCATTTTTTTCGGCTTCCCGTTGGGCCAATCTGGCCGGGGCCATTTTATCCTTGCGGCCGCTCAGGAACAAAATCGGGCAATCCACCTTTTCAAAGGCCGCCTCACCGGCACGGTAGTTGTCGCATGCCAGCAATCCATTGTACACCGCGTCTTTCCGGTTGTTTTCCATCATGCTCATTTGCATTCCCCGGGTCCAGAACCCGGGGATGGGCTCGCCGCCGATCCTGGAGGTATGGCTCCATTCAATCATCATTGAATAGGCTTTGCTGGGATGGTTTTTGGCCGCGTCCAGCAAAATGGGAGCGACTCTCATGGGATAGCTGAACCCCACCAGGGACAGGGATTGCAGCGGCATCCGCTGATTTGAATAGTTTGCGGCGGCTTCCAGCGTGATCAGGGACCCCATGCTGTGCCCGACCAGGTGGCAGGCACTGCCCGCACACCGGGCGATGATCCGGTTGAGCCATTTCGACATGTCCACAATGGAGAACAGGGGTTCTCCTTCACTGAATTTGTGGCCGGGCAGGTCCACCGCCACCACGTTATAGCCGTGATAGGCAAAATACCGGCTTTGATGGGACCACACGGAGTGGTCCATGGTGGTGCCGTGTACAAATACAATGGTTTCCCGGTCATCGGCGAGGTCATGGGTTCCAGTATAGGCATAGTACCGGGTATTTTCGAGTGAAATATACATGGGATTACTTATCCGCTTGTTTTTTTGCAAGATGAAGGCCTCTGGACAGGTCTTCGAGCAGGTCATCGATATCCTCGAGACCCACCGACATGCGAATCGTCCCCTCATGGATGCCTGCCTTGAGCAGGTCCTCCGTACTCATCCGGTAGTGTGTCGTGCTCGCCGGATGGATGATCAGCGACTTGGCATCCCCGACATTGGCCAGATGCGAGAAAATTTCCATGTTTTCCGTGAATACCCGGCCCGCGTTCCGACCTCCCTTCAGGACGAAGCTGAATACGGACCCCGCGCCTTTGGGCAACAGTTCCTGTGCCAGCCGGTAGTCGGGGTGTTCGGGCAATTCAGGATAGCTGATTGCCTCGACCCCTTCCTGGGCATGCAGGAATTCGATAATTTTCCGGGTGTTGGAGACATGCCGTTCCATCCGCATGGACAGGGTTTCCATGCCCTGCAGAATGTAAAAGGCCACCGTGGGCGACATGCAGGCCCCGAAATCCCGCATGCCTTCGCGCCGGGCGCGCAACAGGAAGGCGCCCTGGGTGGATTCCTCGTCAAAAGACATGCCGTGAAAACCCGCATAGGGATCCGAAAGGGTCTGGAATTTTCCGCTTTCTTCCCAGTTGAATCGACCCTGATCCACAACCACGCCGCCGATTACCGTGCCGTGCCCACACAGGAACTTGGTTGCAGAATGCATGATCAGATGCGCACCGTACTCAAACGGCTTCATCAAATAGGGAGTGGTGAACGTGGAGTCAATCATCAGTGGGATTCGATTTTTCCGTGCAATTTCAGCGACTACTGGAACATTCATGATATCGTTTCCAGGGTTCCCGATCACTTCCCCGAAAATCATCCTGGTATTGGGCTGGATGGCATCACGGATGCCATCGACATCCCGGGGAGACACAAAGGTAGTGTCAATGCCAAACCGGGACAGGGTGTACTGGAGCAGGTTATGCGAGCCCCCGTAAATGGCACTGGAGGAAACGACATGGGAGCCTGCATCCATGATCGTGGCAATCGCAAGATGCAGGGCGGCCTGCCCGCTCGCGGTAGCGATCCCGCCAATCCCATCTTCCAGGGCGGCAATTCGTTCTTCGAAAACAGCGGTGGTAGGATTGGACAGTCGTGCATAGGCATGGCCGGGACGTTCCATATTGAACAGGGAGGCGGCCTGGTCGCTGTCCTTGAACACATAGCTGGCGGTCTGGTAGATCGGTACCGCGCGGGCACCATGGACCGGGTCGGGTCGTTGTCCGGCATGCAGCGCTAGGGTATCAAATCGTGTGTTTACGGGTCTTGCCATCCGGGTTTCCTGAGTTTGGTATGGGGTCGTTCTGGATTATACTCCGGTTTGCTTCACTTCAAAGACCAACGAGTAACTTTCAGGCTTAATTCCTGTTCGGAGAAAATCAATGTCCCTCCATTTTGACAGCACAGAAATGCAGTCCCGCCGCCAGGCGGTGATCCGGTCCATGCAATCCAGGGGGCTGGACGGCATCCTCCTGTTCAAGCAGGAAAGCATGTACTACCTGACCGGGTATGACACGTTCGGGTACTGTTTTTTCCAGTGCCTGTATCTTGGCACCGACGGCCGGTATTTTTTGCTCACCCGGGCCCCGGACCTTCGCCAGGCACAACATACCTCGGACATCCGTGATATCCGGATATGGGTGGACGGGGAAGGCGTCGACCCGTCGGCGGACCTCAGGATGGCACTGGCGGATTATGGCGTCCGTGGAAAGACACTGGGATGTGAATATAACGCGTACGGCTTGTCGGCCGCCTACGGGAGAATTCTGGACCATGGACTGCAGGGGTTTTGTAGTCTGGTTGATGCCTCGACACTCGTAAGTGAACATCGTGTGGTGAAAAGCGAAGCGGAAATTACGTATGTGCGATGTGCCGCGGAACTGGCGGATGATGCGATGGATGCTGCTAAAAACACGGCCGGTCCGGGAGTGTTTGAAGGCGATATCCTGGCGGCGATGCAGGGTGCCATTTTCCGGGGCGGGGGAGACTATCCGGGCAATGAATTTATCATCGGGTCCGGAGCCGGGGCCCTGTTGTGCCGGTATTTCAGTGGACGCGAGACCGTGGGTGAACAAGATCAGTTAACTTTGGAGTATGGTGGCGCATATCGGCGCTACCACGCCTGTCTGATGCAGACATTTCTGACTGGTGTTCCCTCTAATGAGCATCTCAGCATGCACCAGGCCTGCTCAGATGCCATGGAAGCCTGCCTGGAATCCATCCGACCCGGGGAAACGATGGGAACGGTCTTTGCGGAACATGCCCGGGTGCTGGATGCAGCAGGTTATCGGGAACACCGAATGAATGCCTGTGGGTACAGTCTGGGTGCGATGTACACGCCGATGTGGATGGATTTTCCCATGTTTTATGCGGGTAATCATTATGTTATGCAGGCCAACAATATCTTCTTTGTCCATATCATCCTGATGAACAGTGATACTGGGAATTCGATGACCTTGGGACAGACCATCCGGGTTACAGAGGTGGGTGTTGAAAGATTGAGCGGGCAATCTACTGATCTTGTATTGGTTTAATTTCAATTGACAATATCTGAATTGCATGCCGAATAATTCAGTAACGATTTGCTATAACTTTGATTCCAACACAACAATGATAGTGGAAAGTTTCAATCCGTTCCCAGCGACTAAGCTGGGAGATACACCAATGATGGATTTGACCCTCAACGGGGTGTATGTTTCAATCCACTCCCGGCGATTAAGCCGGAAGCGTCCGAGTAAGAGGGGTGCAGTCGCACCAGATTGTGCGTGAAGACCACCGAATTTACCCATGCCCGGAAGCGAGGCAGGCCTCGCCCTACCGAGTCGCGCGCGCCGCCCAAGTCGACCAGCCCCGCGGATATCGTTTCCAACATCGCACCAACGGAATGGTCAACAGGGTCGGGATCGAATAGACTGATCTGTGTCGTGCGCTTCTGTCGCATGATGCTCCGGCGTTTTGGTGTGTGATTGTGTTGCTTCGTAACCAACACAAAATACCTAAAACGCCGGTTTCTTACCACCAGCCTCAGAGTTATTCATAATAAAATCAGACAGTCAGGGATTTACGGACAGAAACTAACCAGATGTTTGAAAAAGTTGTTCATCTTGCTTACCTGCATACTGCTTGATCACAATAACGCATTATCGAAGCCGCTCAATAAACAGGCTCCAGTAATACTCCGCAGCTCCACTATATGTCAGTTCTTTGTCTCCGTCTTGACCGAAATGGGCTATTCCCATCGGTGCAAGGAACAGAGTGTAATCATTATCATTTACCGACATGGATTCGTTGTAACTGTTGCCATGCCCGATGCCACTGTATGAGAACAGCAGGCCGTCCATCATGAAAGGTCCATTGCCCTGCCAAATTCCACACCGACTCTGTTCTTCGCCGTTCACATAGGCAACCGCTTCAAAATGGTTGGCATCGATGCGTTTGAAGCTGGTCTCCACCCCGGAATTCCTCGCTTCCAATTCTTTGAGAGAATTCTCGAAGTAATCAGCAATATACTCGAAGCCTTCATTCAAAAAGCGGTGTCGATCTCTGTCAGAAAATTGCTTCTTGATACGTAGGTTGCTGGATCGGTCGGGGCGGTCGCTTACGACAGATACTACATCATGTTCACCTGTCTCTAAAGCTGTTGGCTGGAGTTGTTCCGTAGCTGTTCGGACTGCGCGCGCGACTTCAAGGAATCCCCGATCCAGGCTCGCGTGCTCGATCACTGGTTTGCCGTCTGTAGGGGTAGCGTTGAGTTTTCCGAGTGGGATCTTCTGCCAGTCACACGGGCGGAGGATGACAGGGATGACTCTGGCTGAGCCTTCAGCATGACGTTCCAGCGCTCGTTTCATTTCAATATCGTAGCAGTAGTCAGAATGCAGGAAATCTGAACTCACGAGCAGCAGCACGATGTCCGCCGACTCCAGTTGGTTGCTGATCTCTCGGTCGAATTCGTCACCTGGTCCGATACGGCGGTCTTGCCAGATATCAATCACACCATCCCGTAGAAGAGCTGCGAGGTGCTTTTCCAGCTCTTTCCGCAGATCTTCATCTTGATGTGAGTATGAAAGAAAAAGTCTAATCATTACAACGTACTATCGCCTATCAGTGTGGTCACATCACAGTGCTCTTGCGCTGAGATTCTCGCCGCAGGTCAGTGTATGTCACCAGAATCCATCGGTAAGTAACGCATGCATACCGGCACGTAGGCGTGTTTACAGTCAAAATGCGTTATCTCCTAGCATAATTGGGTTGATTATATTAGTCTATCTGCAATTTTATCCCGTTCTATTTGGATAGAGTGCCACAGCGGTAGTTTTGATGGGCGCACCTGTCGAAATCGCTTTTTTATTGGAAGACGGTTGGAGCCAGAGGGCGAATGAATGAATGAAGACCGCTGGTTGTCGGTAGAGGAAATCGCGGCTTACCTCGGGGTCAAGCGCGATACTGCCGAAAATCCCAAGCTTGGGAGGCTTTGGAAATTCAGAAAAAATGAGGTTGATCAGTGGGTCTGTGACGGCGGGGGAATTAATTCTGCTCAAGACTCGTTATTACTAATACTTCCGGTATTTGGTGATAAATACTCGGAGGTTCACGGATGAACACAGTTCTTCCGAAAGTTGGCATGCTAGCCACTGTCCGCAACCGCCGCGGCGTTGTCTCTGCCGTTGAGCCGTTCGATGAAACCGAAGACGGCAAGGTTCTGCACCTGGTCTCCGTGGAGTACAGCGATGCCGATGGGGGGGCGGACGATACGCTGATCTGGGAGCGCGAGTGCGACCCCAAACTCCTCGAGCCAAACGCCTTGCCCGAGGTCCTTGACGCGCAGCCGATGATGGCGGAAGAGTACCTGGCCCTGTTGCGCGCCTCACGCTGGAACGTCGCATCGCCTTTCCTTGACCCGAGAGACCCGAATGAGCTGGCGGATATCGCGCTGTCTTCGCCCGTCTACGGAGCCGTCAAGGTTGATGACTTCCAACTCGTCCCTCTGGCTCGAGCCATGCAGATGCCGAGGGTTTCGTTGCTCCTGGCCGACGACGTCGGTCTCGGTAAGACAATCGAAGCTGGACTGATCTTGTCCGAGCTGATCCGCAAACGGCGCATCCGGCGGGTCATGGTCATTACGCCAGCGGCCCTGCGCTACCAGTGGCAAACTGAACTGGAAGAAAAGTTTTCGCTGGGTTTCGACATCGTGGACCGTCAGTCCACGTTTGCATTGCAGAAACAGATCGGGATGGACGTGAATCCCTGGCGATCCCTTCCCCGCGTCATCACCTCTTACCATTACCTGCGCCAGCCCGATGTGCTTGAACAGTTTATTGCGACATGCCGGGCCGGGGCGGAGCGTGAACGATCCGCCCACCTGCCATGGGATCTGCTGATTGTTGATGAGGCGCACAACCTGATGCCCTCGAACTTCGGCGAAGACAGTGATGTCTCGCGGATGCTGACCCAGCTTTCCCCCTGGTTCGAACACAAGCTGTTCCTCACGGCCACACCCCACAATGGCTACACCCGCTGTTTCTCTGGATTGCTGGAACAGCTCGATCCCGTCCGCTTCACCCGCACACCAACGTTTACTGAGCGAGAGAAGGAGTTGGTCAACCAGGTCCTGGTTCGACGTCTGAAGCGTGATATCAACGCGCAAGATAGGACTGCCGGACGCAAACCACGCTTCGCCGAGCGCTATCCAGAACCACTGCCCCTGTTCTTTTCGCGCCGGGAAAAAGCTCTCGCCGCAGCCGTCGGCCAATTCTGCGCTGCCCTGAAAGGCATCATCCGTGGGCAGCCGGAGGTCCGTACCGTTCTGAATTTTGCGGTCGAGGTACTGAAAAAGCGCCTGCTTTCTTGCCCGATCGCGTTCGCAGATTCCTGGTTGCGCTTCAAGGCGGGTCTGGCGGAGGTCGAAGCCGCGACGCAGAGGGAAGTGGCCGCCGCGAACAGAGCGCTTGACGAGGACATCGATGACGACATCGAAAGGGAAGGTCGTCTGGGCCAGGCCGCACAACTGGTTGGCGCCTGGATGCACCCGTTCGTCGATGTGCTCGGCGATGAGATCGCGGAGATCGACCAGGCACTGGAGCAGCTCGGATTGACGACTCGGCCCGTCGTCCAGCTCGATCCCGTGGACGATGCGCGTTTCGACAACCTGGTGAAGCTCATCAACACGAGGTTGCGTAATGCCGATGCCTGGAGTGACGACGAACGCCTAATCGTTTTTACCGAATACAAGACTACCCTCGATTACCTGATGCGCCGCCTCCGCGAGGTCTTTGGCGATAAAGAGGCTGTTGTCTCGCTTTATGGTGGCATGGATGAGATGGACCGGGAGGCGATCAAGGAAGCCTTTAACGACCGTCACTCCCCGGTACGAATTCTCGTCGCAACAGACGCGGCATCAGAGGGCTTAAACCTCCAAGAGACAGCCCGGCTCCTGCTGCACTACGAGATTCCGTGGAACCCTTCCAGACTCGAACAGCGCAACGGGCGATTGGACCGTCACGGTCAGGCGCGTGATGTGACGATCTTCCACTACACCAGCGAAGACGACGCGGATTTGTCCTTCGTCGCGCGGGTGCTCACCAAGGTCAACGATATCCGTGAGGATCTGGGCTCTGTGGGGGAGCTGTTCGACGCGGCATTCCAGCGCCGGATGCTTGAGTTGGACGACAGCGATGAAGTGTTTGACCGTCTCGACAACAGCGTGCGATCTGCGAAGGAACAGGTTGTGCTGGAGACCGATGCCGAAGACACCGGAGAGGGTTACGAGGCCCAGATTCGGCAGTTGATCGAAGACATGGATCTCTCACCGCAGACATTGTGTGAGACTCTGGCAGTCGCATTGGGGTTGGGAGGGCATCGCGACGCATTGGCCGGACCCGATGAGCGCGGCCGCATGCGCTTGAAAGCGCCGATCCCTCCAAGGTGGCGTGATGTCGTCAACGAGAGCCTGCGCCTGCCCGCGCAAAGAAAAGTGGCGGGTGCCATGCCTAATATTGTCTTCGATGTCGATTATTTCATCGAGACCATCAACGGACGCCAGGTTTTCCGACACAGTCCCGATACGGTTCTCTTGCACCTCGGACATCCATTGTTCAGGCAGGCGCTGACGGCGTTTGCGCGGTTGCGTTTCCCCGGCAGCGTCGAGTCGCACCAGGCGAGCCGTTGGGTCGTGACGCGCGGCAAGGTTCCGGAGGGCGCGGAAGCAGCGATTATCCTCACGGTCGAAGAGATGGCCGTGAACGAACTGCGCGAAACCTTCCATCACTGGCTACGCAGTATCGCGTTACCGATCAATGGCGAGGAGATCGGTGCCCCATTGGTATGGTCTGCCGGAGACGTGAGCACGGCGGATACCTCGTCGCAGTCGATTAACGATGCCAGAAGCCTGTGGGAAGACTTCGAGGATGACTGCCGCCGTTTCATCACTGCGCATAAGTCCAGTCTCAACAAAATCTTTGAAAAACACCTGGCGATGTTGCGTGAAACTGAAGAGCAACGGGAGCGCGATGCTTTCCGCAGCCGCATCGGTGAAGTCTCCGCATTGAAGGGCGCAACAAGTATTCAAAAGCTCGAACGCGAGATCGAAGACTGGAAGCTGCAAGCTAGGCAGAGCGACCTGTTTGAGAATGTGGACGAACTGGCAGGTGCCAAAGTCCGAGATCTGGAAGACGAGATTAAGCGTCGTACCCGCCACTTCGATGATCTGCTCGAACGCCTGAAGGCAGAGCAGGAGCGGGTACTCAAGCATGTGGTACCGAATCGCTATCGACTGAGGGGAAGCTGCCAGGTATTCCCTGTCACCGTCGAGATTCGTCTGCCGGAGAACGCGTGATGCCCAGAGAACAGCAACAGCAAGATTGGTGGGCGTCACTCAAGCATGGGGGTGTACTGATCGCCCCCAGCAAGCTGGGCGAAACCTTCGGTGACGATCTGGAAGCATTGCCGGAATGGTGTGCCAGCAAGTTGCGGCGGGCGATCAACCGTTTCGAGAGCGACCCCAGCGAGCTGGGCAAGTTCATGGACCACCTGCTGACCGATTTGGCGGGGCTCCCTGCCAGTGATTGGCTCAAGCAGGCGGATCTGGGCAACGAGTACACGGAACGTGTACTCGGTGGCAAGCGTCTGAAGCCAAGGCGTCTGTGGATCGGCCAGCAGGGCGAAGAACTTCCGGTCTTTGTCGCCGAACAGCGTCCGGGCCATCCGGATGCACGACTCGGTGTCGGGCGCGGCAAGCGTATCACCAGCCGGGTGCTGGAGTGGCTGCGCAGACGCAAGCAGGCGCTGGCGCTGATCACCAACGGCAGCCAGTGGCGGTTGGTCCACGCTGGTAGCGACTACGACGCCTGGTGCGAATGGGACCTGTCCTTCTGGTTTGTGGAGGGCGAGCCCGGTCCCCAGGTCACTGCGTGGCGCCAGCTCCTGCAACCGAGCCTCTGGCAACAGACGGGCAAGGATTCTGCCAGTCCGCTGCTCAAGGCGATCCTGGATTCGCGAAAGGGCCAGGCCGAACTCTCAAGCGTTCTGGGCGAACGCGTCCGCCAAGCCGTGGAGCTGTTGATCACCGCCTCGCAAGGTGCCGTGGAGGCCCAGCGGGCCGATGGCATCGAGTTCGACAACCGGGCGCTCTACCTGGCTGCGACCCGTGTCGTGATGCGTTGCATCGTGTTGTTCTTCGCCGAGGCGCGCCTGTTGTTGCCCATCGACAACCGGCTGTACCAGTTAAGCTACAGCCTGGAAGGCTTGCGTCAGCAACTGGACCGCCGGGCAGGAGGACGCTCCAGCGAGCGCCTCAAGCAAAGTCGGGCGGCATGGCCACGTCTGGTTTCGCTGTTCAGGCTGGTCTACGAGGGATCTGCGCACCAGGCGTTGCCGGTTCCCGAATACAACGGCGGGCTGTTCGAGCCGGGGCGGCTTGATAGTGGTGATGCCGTGTTGCGTGCCATGGGCGTGCTTGAGCGGGTTGACAACGCGGTCACCGACGCTCACATCCACAAGCTGCTGCGCCTGATCACCCGCACCCGCATCAAGGTGCGACAGGGACGGTCTGCCAACTGGGTCAAGGCCCCGGTGGACTTCTCAGGCCTCTCATCGGAATACATCGGCATCCTCTACGAGGGCTTGCTCGACTTCGAGCTCAAGCAGGTTGCCGCAGACGAGGCCATGCTCTTCCTGGCCGTTGGCAAGGAGCCGGTGCTGCCGCTGTCGCACCTCGAGGTGATGGACGACAAGGTCATCGCCAACCTGTTCGCGGAGCTGAAGAAGAAAGACCGCTCCAGCGATGGCGGCGGCGAGGAAGACGAAGAAGCAGGCGAAGATGCCGAGCTGGACGAGGCCGGGGAGGTCGATCAGGAAGACGGGATCGACGACGCTGACACCGAGGCCAGCGAGCTGGAGAGCGAGGAGCTCAGCGAAGGCGAGGAACATGCCGCGCTGCTGCAACGTGCCAACGCGTGGTTGCTGCGCGCCGTGGATATCGCCAAGCTGTCCAAGAAGCCGCGCGGCCGTAGCCAGCTCGCTACGCAGGAATACGAACAAAACCGCCAGCGGGCAGCATGCCAACTCATCCGGCGGCTGGTCGAGCCCGGTGAGTTTTACCTGGTGCGCTGGGGTGGCACGCGTAAGGGCGCAGGCACCTTCTATACCCGGCCCCAGCTTGCGGCCCCGACGGTACGTCGCACCCTGCAGCCGCTGGTCTACAATCCAGTGCGGACGGAACGCAACGAGCGCTCCGGCCTCGAAGATGTGGTCGAATGGGTGCCCAAAACGCCGGAGGAGATTCTGGATCTGAAGGTCTGCGATCCGGCGATGGGATCGGGCTCGTTCCTCGCCTCGTCGCTGCGCTTCCTGACTGAAGCACTGCTCGAATCGCTTTATCATCACGAACGGCTGGAGCGGAAAGAAGACGGCGCCATTGCCCGTCTTGCCGATGGCCTGCCGATTGATCACCGCAGCCAGCAGACGCTGCCGGTACCACTCGATCACGAGACCTTCGACGACCAGCTCCGCGCACGGCTGAAGCGGCACATCGTCGAACGTTGTATCTACGGCGTGGACCTCGATCCGCTGGCGGTCGAACTCGGGCGCATGGCGCTGTGGGTCGAGACCATGGATCGGTCACTGCCGTTCGGTTTCCTCGATCATAAGCTCAAGGTCGGCAATTCGCTGGTCGGTGCCTGGCTGGACAACTTCCGCTATTACCCGGTGATGGCCTGGGCACGAGAGGGCGGCGACAAGGACTACCAGAAGAACAAGCCCGACAACCTGATCAACCACTTCTTCACTGATGCCAAGGGCAAGAAGAAGGGGGACCGCTTCACCCAGGCGATCAAGGCTCAGAAAAACAGCGTCAAGGAACAGCTCATTGCCCTGGTCTTCGGGCAGCGCGAGATGGGCGACCAGACCGACATCGATACCCTGCACGGGCAATTCGAGGCGGTCTTCCAACGCCTTCACGAGTTGCCGATGCATGACACTGAGGCACGGGCTCGCGTCTACCAGGAGGAGATACTCAACAATCCCGCCTATGCCGCACTCAAGGACCGGCTCGATCTGTGGTGCAGCCTATGGTTCTGGCCGGGGGTGCAGATCGAGGAGGCACCGCTACCGCAGGCATTTCTGAGCCCAAGTGATGAAGCGATGGCCATTGCCAGAGATATCGCCCAGGCGCAGCGATTCTTCCACTGGGAGCTGGAATTCCCCGACGTGTTCACGCCCCATCGCGCAGGCTTCGATGGCATCGTCGGCAACCCGCCGTGGGAGATCCAGAAACCGAATTCCAAAGAGTTCTTCTCCAACATCGACCCCTTCTACCGTGCCTACGGTAAGCAGGACGCACTGGCCAGACAGCTCAAGTATTTCGTGGATGATCCCGAGAAAGAGCACGACTGGATTATCTACAACGCCGGGCTGAAGGACCTGTCCAACTGGGTGAAGTATGCGGGGTACCCGTTTGGTGACCGCATCACGGTCAACAGCAACGGCAACCGGGTTCATGATTTTAGCCTGGGCGGGCGTGGCGCCAGCAGCTTTCAGAAGTCGCAGCAGCTACATGACAGGTGGGCGAGGGTGCGTGACGAATCCAGCGGCTACGCAGACAGCGCGCATCCCTATCGCCACCAGGGCTCGGCCGACCTGAACACCTACAAGCTGTTCCTGGAACTGGCGCACGGCCTGCTGCACGAGCGTGGCAGGCTGGGCTTCATCGTGCCTTCCGGCCTCTATACCGACAAGGGCACCACGCAACTGCGTGAGCTGTTTCTCAACGACTGCGACTGGCAGTGGCTGTTTGGGTTCGAGAACCGTGAAGGGATCTTCGATATCCATCGCTCGTTCAAGTTCTGCCCGCTGGTCGTCGAGAAGGGTAGTCAGACCCAGGCCATCCGCGCCACCTTTATGCATCGCAACGTGGACGACTGGGAACGCGCCGAGGACCAAGTGCTGGCTTACCCACGCGCGCGGGTCGAACAGTTCTCGCCCTGTTCAAAGGTCATCCTGGAAATCTGCTCGGACCGCGACCTGGCGGTTCTGACCAAGCTGTATGCGAATGGCGCGCTGCTGGGTGACCAGTCGGAGAACGGTTGGGGAATCGAGTACGCGCGCGAATTCGATATGACCAACGACTCCAAAGCTGTTCCCCGGCCGCGAGAAGTGGGAGCAGAAGGGCTATGTTCCCGACGAGTATGGGCATTGGTTGAAAGGTCCATGGCGGGTCTTATGAGGGGCCACGCTCGATTTTGGAGCGCGAAGACGGGTTGGTGCTGTCGCAGGATAGGACGCAGGCGTTGGCGGTCAATGAGATTGAAGATGTGGCGCTTCCTTTGTACGAGGGCAGGATGATTGGGCAGTTCGATTTCAGTGAGAAGGGCTGGGTCGAAGGCAAAGGACGGTCGGCAGTTTGGCGTGACATTCCGTATGACGCCAAGCTCATCGAGCCTCAGTACATCATGTCCTACAAAGATTTTGTTGGGAAAACGGATAGAAAAGGAAATCTGAAGGCCAAGCAAGGATTGAAGGTTGGCTTCTTGGCGGTGGGGTCTGCCACAAATAGCAGATCCATGTTTGCTGGGTTGATCATCAATGCCCCCGCTGGAAACGCGGTTCCGGTTCTTCAGACCGAAGAGCAAGCGGTGTCTTTGGTCCTCATGGCGGTCCTTAATTCCTACGCTTATGACTATGCCCTAAGGAATCGCTTGGGTGGTCTGAACCTTAACTATTTCGTTCTGGCTGAGACCGTGTTGACCAGCCATATGAGCGCGGAGGTTCGAAAGAGATTTTCAGAGATTGCCCTGTCGCTTGGTGGACCAGCCGAAGCATTCGCTCTGCCTTGGGTGCGCCTAACTAGCGGCGAACGTGGATGGCACTCACTTTGGGCCACTACTCCTCATGAACGGTTACGTTTGCGATGTATTTGTGAAGCCGTTGTCGCTGAACTCATGGGATTAGGCAAGGACGATTTCGCACACGTTTTAGCGGATACAGATCATCCAGTGGAAGAACTGACTAATGAAAAAACGTTCACGCTGAATCCAAAAGGATTCTGGCGCACGGATAAGGGAAAAGAGCCGGAGCTCAGGCAATCAGTGCTCTCCCAGATAGCCTTTGCGGATCTGAAAGAGAAGGGTATTGATGATTTCCTAAAGCAGAATGATGGCGAAGGCTGGATGATTCCCGAAACGCTCCGCTTGGCCGAATTCGGCCTCGGTCACGACGATAGAGCACAGGAATATCAGCCCCGTGGCCAGTCGCCTGGGTCCGCGCTTTTATGACAGACAACTCGAACAGGATGTCGATGAATCCTGGGAGGAGTGCCGATGTCATGCGGAACTGATCAATCGAATCGTGCCACCGCCCCTCGGAAGATCTTGGCGAAAGTGTCGCGGAGGCGCCGGGGCAGTACCAGAACAACATTAGATCTGTAAGAACAACAAGCAAGGAACAAGCGATATGCAGAACCCGATCACCTACACGGAAAAAGTTGTCAGCGATTTTCTGAAGTATCAACTCAGCACCTATGCCTTTGCCGATACCGGTCTGCACGCCCAGCTTCGTCAACTGCTCAGTCTCGAAGAGACCCGTAACACCCCCGCTACTGAAAGGGCCTTACATCTCCCTGTCCCGCGCCTTCCGGCAGGGTGCCAGCTACGCCGACCTGACCGCACAAGGTGTACTGCATCCGCACATCCAACAGCTTTCGCCGCACCCCAATGTCTATGGTCATCAGGAAGAAGCCTACCGGGCCATCAAGGACAGCAAGAGCACGCTGGTAGCCACGGGCACCGGCTCGGGCAAGACCGAGTGTTTTCTGATGCCGATCATCAGCCGCTGCCTCGAGTTGCGCGACCAGGGGGCGACGGAAGGCATCCTGGCAGTCATCGTCTATCCGATGAACGCGCTGGCTGAGGACCAGTTGCTGCGCCTGCGTTCGCTGTTAGCCGGAACCGGCATTAGTTTTGGTATGTACATCGGCAAGACACCGACAAACAAGGCGGATGCCAATGGTGTGCGCCTGCCCTCCGGCAGTTCGAGCGCTGACTATGAGGCGAAGGTGCATGAACTGCGTGAGCGCAAAGAGGATCGCGCGGTGTATCCGTTCGAGGAAAGATCCAGCCGAGTGGAGATGCGCGAGGAGGGCAGGCAGCCGCGCATCCTGCTGACCAATGTCAAGCAGCTTGAGCTGCTGCTCACGCCGCCAGCACGACCTGGAGCTGTTCGACAACGCTCTGCTTGAATACCTGGTGTTTGATGAGGCACACACCTTCACCGGAGCCCAGGGTGCCGAGACCGCCTGCCTGGTCCGACGCCTCAGGGCCTATTGCGGGAAGGGGGTTGAGGACACCGTCTGCGTGGCGACCTCGGCGACGATTGCCGATCCGGAAAAAGGTATCGAGGCCGGACGCGAGTTTGCCAGCCGGTTCTTCGGTGTGGACGGCGCCAATGTCGCACTGATCGGCGAGCGCTACGCGGACGACGACTGGGCGACGAGCCGGACAGCCACCCCGGCGCTGCCAGGTGACCCGGTCGTTCAATTGAACAATGCCCTGACCGCGCTGGAGACGGCCGATGTCGATGGCGCTGGCGAGGGTGATGCGGCCTTGCTCAAGGGCTGGTACCAGACGATAACTGGTACTCGTATTCCCAGTCTTCCTTGGCGCGAGGCCATGTTTGAGGTGATGCGGTCGAACGAGGTCGTTTACCAGATTGCGATGGTGCTCTCGCGTCCACGCGCCTTGGCTGGCCTGCTCGAAGAGATGGAGAAATCCTTGGGGCGCGCTATCTCCGAAGAGGAGGTGCTGGGCTGGCTGGCATTGGGCGCAGCAGCGCAGCGCGACGGGCGTTCCCTGTTGCGGCCGGTGGTGCACGGATTCGTCCGCGGTGTCGGCGGCGCGGTTGTGACCTTCCCCGAGCGTGACAATCACGCCCACCTCTGGTTGAGCGCAGAAGAAGCCGAGAACGAGCGTTCGGATCTGCACCGGCTGCCAATCCTGAGCTGCACCACCTGTGGTCAGCACTACTTCGAACATTGGTTGGAAGACTTCAGCTACACCGGCATCGAGCCGGGCGGCGGACAGGCGGTGGATGACAGCAGGGTATGGAAGGTGCTGGACAAGGCGAATGGTGGTACCCGTGCCGTGTCCACCAACCACATCACCTCCGGTGACGAGGGCGATGAGGACACCGATATCGCCCGCAGCGAGCGGCTGTTCTATTGCCGCCATTGCGGCGCAGTGAACCAGGAGGATAGCGGGACTTGCCTGGGCTGTGGCCGTGAGGAACCCCTGGTTCCCCTGTCGGTGCTGAAACAGCACGAGGACCATCCGGGCTACCTGCACCAGTGCCGTGCCTGTGGCGCGCATGGCCGTCGTTTTCTGGGGCAATACCGTGAACCCGCGAGGCCGGTCCGGGCGACGCCGGTTGCGGATGTCCATGTCCTGGCTCATAGCCTGATCCAGCACGCTGAGCGCAAACGTCTGCTGGTCTTCGCCGACAACCGGCAGGATGCCGCTTTCCAGGCCGGTTGGATGCAGGACCACTCGCGTCGCTATCGATTCCGTGAGCTGATGTACAAGCACATTTCAGCCGGAACGGTATCAGTCGGTGATTTGACGACCTGGCTGGACGAGCAACTCGACGGGGACGACGAGTTGTCCAAGGCGTTGATCCCGGAAGTCTGGCGCGTAGCGCGCAAGGAATCTGCCGGAAGCACCCACGAGAACGAGCGCAAGCGTTTTCTCCGGATACAGGTTCTGCGCGAGTTGGTGATGGGTAGCCGCCAGCGCATTGGCCTGGAACCCTGGGGGCGCTTGCGCGTCGATTACCTCGGGTTAGATCCTAATCACCCGATTATCTTGAAGTGGGCCAATGATCTGGGCTGTCGTGCGGAGGCGCTGAAGGACGGTATTGCGCTGTTGCTGGATGCGGCGCGTTCGCGAAAGATCCTCTTCGATCCGGAGGGGCAGGTCTTCAGCAAGTTCTGGCTAGAGGGGGAAAAGGAGATCTCGCGCGGTTACCTGCCATTGATGCAAGATGTGCCGTCGGGGCTGAAGTTCGAGCGTGACGGTGACGACAACCCGGCCCGTATCAAGCAGTGGTGGAGCCGGTCGGCGAGCACCGCCAAACAGGCAGCCAAGGCTTGGGGTGTCCCGGATGATGATGTCGAGCTGTTCCTGCGGGATGTATGGCAGCTACTCACTACGCATACCAGTCTGCTGGTGCCGGTGACACTGCGCGGTGCACGTGGCAATGCGCTGTCCAGGACGGCCGGGGCTCACCAGGTGGATGCCGACAAGCTGCTGCTGACCCCGCACAAGGGCTTTTACCAGTGTGACACCTGCCGTCGGGTTCACCTGCGCACCAACCCTACTGATCGGTGCATGGCCTGGCGCTGCGAGGGGACGCTGAAGTGGCAGGACGAGCCGGAGGATAATTACGATCTCCTGCTGTTGGACCAGGAATTCACCATGTTGAAGGTCCGGGAGCACTCGGCGCAGATCCCCGGTCTGGACCGGGAGCGCATCGAGCGGCAGTTCAAGAATCCGAACAGCTCACGGCTCAACACTATGGTGTGCACGCCGACGCTGGAGCTTGGGGTGGATATCGGTGGGCTGGACGCAGTGCTGATGAGGAACGTCCCGCCGCTTCCTTCGAACTATTGGCAGCGTGCGGGCCGTGCCGGGCGTCGGCATCGGATGGCGCTCGACGTGACCTATGCCCGAGGCGCGAGCCACGATCGGGCGTACTTTAACGATCCGTTGAAGATGCTCGAAGGCAAGGTGAACCCGCCGAGCTTCAATCTCAAGAACGGGGTGATGCTCGGCAAGCATATCCACGCCACGGTGCTGACCACGCTGTTCCAGATGGCGAGAGAGCAAGCGCTGGCTGCAGGGGATCTAGAGGAACTCGATGCCGTCCTGCGGACCTGTTTCCCTCCTCGCATCAAACCCTACCTGTTCGATGCGTCAGGGAATGTCAGGACAGCGCCGCTGGATGTCTCTTCGTTGGGCACTGTCATTATCAGGCATCGCATCGTCTTGATCGAAAAGGTGAAGGCAGTCTTCCGCCAGGGCTGGCCAATGTCGGATGTGGAGGTGGTCGCTGACGAGCTGCTGGAACAATACATCGACCGGATCGCCGATGATCTTGGCGAGGTGATTAAGCGCCTGTTCGGCCGGTTGCAGTGGGCGCTGTCGCAGATCCGGCGACTGCAGCAGGTGGCGTCCAACAAAGGAGCACTGGAGGCAGATGAAGAGGCGCTCCGAGCCCGTTGTGAGCGTTTGGTCAAGAAGTTGCGGGGTAGTGAGGTGCGGCGGCGCGCAGATCGGGAGGGCGTGGACGACACCAACACCTATGGTGTGCTTGCCGCCGAGGGGTTCCTGCCTGGCTATGGGCTGGATACAGGTGCGGTGACCACGACGCACGAGGCACCCCGGTATGCCACCGATATCAAGGACTGGGAGCTACGGCGCAGTACCGTATTGGCGCTTCGGGAGTATGTGCCGGGCAACCTCGTCTACGCGAATGGCAACAAGTTCGTCCCCGCGGCGCTTTCACCTCGAGGCAGAGGAACCACTGGTGTTCTCAGTGGACGTTGCCGCTGAGTCGGTGCAGGAAATCGGGGTCGGCAACGCGCCAGCGGGGGCGGGCAGTATTTCTGCGACGCATGTCTTGGGCGTGCCCATGTGCGACGTGGATGCGCCGCACCAGTCGTTTATCTCCGACGACGAGGATTACCGCTTCCAGATGGGTATGGCCGTGTTTGGTCATGAGCAGGGCCGTCATGGCGGTGGTGAGGCGTGGTACTGGGGGGCACAGTCGATCCAGCTATACAAGGGTGTACATCTGCGCCTGGTGAACACGGGTCCGGCCTCGACGGTAAGGGGTGACGGACCGCTAGGCTTTCCAGTGTGCCGGGTCTGCGGTCAGAGCCGGTCACCGATGAGTGGCCAAGCCGAACTGGAGAAGTTCTCGGAGTTTCACAACGAGCGTTGCGGGCACGCCATAGAGAATATCGCGTTCTTTGCGGACGTAGTCGCCGACGGTTTGAAGTTCCCGCTGTGCGTGGGCAAGACGCAGGCATACAGTGTTCTGGAGTCGCTTCGACACGGTGCTGCCGAAGTGCTGGATATGGAGTTGTCGGACCTGCAGATCCTGACACTGGGACATCCGGGGGAAGAGCAGGTTGATGGTCTTCTCTATGACCCGATGCCCGGTGGTTCGGGTCTGCTGGAGCAGGTGATCGAGCGCTGGGGCGAGGTGGTTACCGAGGCACTGGACACCGTAAGCAATTGCGCCTCGTCGTGTCAGACGTCGTGTATCGATTGCCTGCAGAATTTCCGCAATGCCTTCTACCACGATTCGCTGGATCGCCATCTCGCCGAGCAATGCCTGCGCGAGTGGGGTGATACCCTGGTCCACAGCCACTCGATAGCCAGCCTGTTGCCGAACGCTACGTTGAGCAAGCAGCCGGTCAACGCGCCGGAACAGACGCTTGGGGCGATGCTTGAGGCAGCGGGATTCTCCAACTACGAAACAGAGCGTCCGATCAATCTGGCCGGAGGCGTCACAACACGTCCGGATATTTACTTCGATAAGCCCGAAAACGATGTATACGAGGGTGTTTGTATCTACCTGGACGGTATGAGTGGCCACCTGCACGGGAATGTCGAGACGCGCACCCGAGATATCCAGATCCGGACTGAGCTCAAGAACAAAGACTACCGCGGTCATCGAGATTCAGTATCAGGAGCTGTTCGATCTCGAAGTGATGAAGGATGTGATGGCGCGTATCGGGCGCGCCTTGGTCCGGTAGGAGCCGGGCGAAGGAGTTGAAGGAGGATACAAGCTGGTTCACCAACGACGATTCGCAGCCCGCCCCCGTTGCCGCGCCGGACGTAGGCCGCGGAGTGGCGCGAGATCATGCAACTTGCCGATTCGTTGTGGTCATCGTTTGCCCGACGGATGAGAGACAAAGGGCTGCCACCCACCCACCGACGTGGACGTCGAACTGACCGACGGAGATGGCAGAGTTACTGGAGAGGTGGCCCCCCTTTGTGTGGAAGCGGGACGGGCAAGCCGATGTTGCCGTGCTACCAAGCCTCGCAGTCCGGGAAACTGATCCAGCATCGGCCAGGGGAAGCTACCGTGCCGTGTATGCCGATCACAGCGCGATGATCGATGAAGCGCTGGAAGTACTACGTGAAGCTATTGCGGAGTGACCAGCAATGAGATTGGTGATTGCGGACTCCTTTACGCGCTCTTTGGAGAAGTTGGATCCGCAGTCTCAGAACTTGGTAAAGCAGGCCGCATTCGACCTTCAGGTGAACCCGGTGTGTATTACATGGAAATTTACCAACGATTACTTATAATAAAAATAACGCAGGTCCGGTGCGAACAGGATATCTGGAACGATGTCCTGTCAATTCCGGTGCCGTATCACAGGAAAAACAGTTTCCGAGATACGGCCATTCATGCACTAATTTACGATAAAGAACCGGTATTTGACTATGGGTTGTCAGTATTTTGAACCGCAAAGAGGAGGGGCGGAATCGTTTACGGTTGCCATGCCGAAATTCACATTCGGCCGGGGCACCCTCCGGGAGGTGGGTGAGCGTGCTGCGGGGCTTGGAATGAAACGGGTCGCCTTATTCACGGATACCTATCTGCAATCTACAAAATACTACACAAAAGTCAGCGATTCCCTGCGATCAGTCGGGATGGTGGCAGAGGCGTTCTCGGATATCCGGATCGAACCCGATGACGACACTATCATTCAGGCGGCAAAGTTCCTGAAACAAGGGCGTTTTGACGGGGTCATCTCGCTGGGCGGTGGTTCAGTCATGGATACAGCCAAGGCGGCGATGGTGTATGCTCTCTATCCAGCTGAATTTCCCACTTATTTTGGCCCCCCAGTGGGCCCGGGAGTCGCCGTACCGGGCCCGCTGCTGCCCCACCTTGCCTGCCCAACCACTTCCGGTACCGGGTCGGAATGCACCTCCGTCGCCGTGATTCGCATTAACAGTCTGAACACCAAGTTTGTGATGGGGAGCCCATGGTTGCTGCCGGCCGAAGCCCTGGTTGATCCGGCTGTCTGTGACACGCTACCTGCCAATGTAGTGGCCTCTACAGGCTTTGACCTGCTCTGCCATGCGCTGGAATGCTATACCGCCAAGGCCTACACGAAATGGGAAAAAGTGGATAATCCACTGGCCCGAACCATGCTGCAGGGGGCCAACCCGTGGAGCGACATGGCGGCAAGAAAAGCATTGGAAATCGCGGGAGAATATCTGGTACGGGGGGTTGCTGATCATACCGATCACCAGGCACGGGACGCTCTGATGTGGGGGGCCTCACTGGCGGGCATGGCTTTTGGCAATTCCGGAACCCACCTGGCCCATGCGATGTCTTATGGGATTACCCATTTGATGGACAACATCACAACCGAGGGGTATGCCATGGAATCCCCATTCATTCCCCATGGAATCAGTGTGATTGTCAGCGCGCCGGCCATTTTCCGGTACCTGGGGGAGGGGGCGCCCGAACGGCACCTCCAGGCCGCCCGGTTCCTGGCTGCGGACTGCCGGGATGCCGGACCTGAAGATGCCGGAGAACTGGTGGCCACCCGGTTGGTTGAACTCATGCGTGACTCCCGTATGCCCAATGGATTGAACGGGGTCGGATTTGGCAGGAACGATATTCCGGCCCTGGCAAAGTCCTCGATTCGCCAGGCCAGGGCGATTCAAAATGCCCCCAAAGTGGCCAATTTGATGGATATGGAAAATATTTATGTGGATGCCTTGAATTACTGGTGATCATCAGGATTCTTTGCGGTTCCGGGACATGAAAACCATTCGGATCGTGTCATGGAATATTCGTGCGGGCGGGGGAAGACGTGTGGAAGGAATCCTGTCCCAGCTTCTGGCGTGGCAGGCTGATATCATCGGATTGTGTGAATTTCGGGGAACACCCGCGAGCCAATGGCTGGCCAATCAACTGGCAGAAGCGGGATATTGCAGCCAAATTTCCAGTGTCAACCCCGTTGCTCCGGCAAAAAATGCCCTGCTTCTTGCCAGCCGTTTCCCTTTAAAAAGGATGTGGTTAAAGCGCATGCCAACCCTAACTGAACGCTGGATCCTTGCCAGGATCCAGGAGCCCTCCAAAATAGCGATTGGCCTGATGCATGCGCCCAACTATACCCAACCCGAACTGAAATACCCGTTCCTGGAAGCAGTCGTGGAGATGGTCAGTCATTGGCGCAGTGGGCCCGGGCTTGTCATGGGGGATACCAACTGTGGTAAACAAGGGATTGATGAAGAAAACCCGTTTTTCGGACCCTTCCAACGTGAGCAGGCTTTCATGGAACAAATGGAACTACATCGATGGCTGGACAGCTTTCGCGTTTTATATGGAGACAAGCGGGAATACACCTGGTACTCCCACCGCCACAATGGGTTCAGACTGGATCACTCGTTTTGTAATCGGATGTTATCCCCCGGGATCAAGGGTTTCAGCCATGTGTGGGGAACCCATCCATCGAAACCGAACAAGCGAGACGGGTTGAGTGACCATGCGGCATTGATTTTGGAGATCGAACTAACAGCGGATGGGGAAATCCATGGCGGAACCATCGATTGATCTTTTCGTCGAGTGTGGACCTTTAAATTAAGGAAAGGAGGTTTCCGTGTGGTTTTACATAATGAATCGGATTGGAGCACTTATTTGACCACAACATGTTCCTCCACCAGCACCCGGGTTCTTGTGGCCACCCGCGAGAGGGAATCCTCAGCCACCTGCTGACCAATCTCACTGGCATAGGCACGGGTAAAATCGTCTTCGCCATCAAACCACAGCTCCGACACAGCATCGATTTCACCGTTCCCATTCGAGGTGTCAAAATTGAATACCGCTTTGCGCAGCCCGGGCAACTGTTTCACCAGGACGGAATGATGATTGAGCCAGTGGTCCTTGAAATCCTCGAATGATAGCGTCTCCTTCCTTTTCAGTAATATCATTGCTTTGAACATAAATACCTCATACTTCTTTCTTTAGAATCACCAAATGACTGGACCCACACGATTGAACCCGGGGGACGGGCGTCAGTCGGGCTGGGTCCGGTTGAGTGGGCGGCCACCGATGCCAAGTGCTGCAACCACTACGATTTCATGGGCCTTGGGGGCATCGGGTATCGCAATATCGATGGCATCCATATGATCAAAGTCCCAGATGTTATTCTTGTTGGTCAGGGGGATGGTGATGGAGGAACCCGGACCCCCCATTTTCTTGGTTCCGGGAATGATGTCTTTGCCTTGCTCTACCGCTTTGCGCATGGGTGCGCCAAATCGGGGATGAAGCAGGGCCGCCGTGTGCTCAATTTCCCCGTCCACCCCCACAATCGCTCCTTTTCCGTAACTTTCCACGGTTCCCGGTTCGACTCCGAGCGCTTCCACACCTCGCTGGGCCAGTACACCACTGATTTTCCTGCCAAGTTCTTTTAGCACTTCGAGGTTTTCCAAGTATTTTCCGGCCAGCGGGTTGTTTAGAACTGCGGCAACCGCCACTTTCGCTTTTCGAGCGTGCACTTCACGCCCCATATCCTTGCTGGTTTCCTCCAGGAGAACCACAATTTTTCGGATGTCGGGTTTGGTCATGAGCTGATGATGGGTAATTGGGCTTCGTGACCATAACATTTATGTTGGCAGGCAAACTACAACCTTGCATAAAAATTTACAGCCCCGTGCCAGTGTAGAAGACAATAAACATATCGTCAGCAGAACAATATAAGCTGTACATCAGCATGAAATACAACACTGTGGTCAGCTCGGCCTGCCGAGTCATGGGTCATTTTCAAGATGTGGATGTTTGAGGATGAATGATGTATTCTGTTTGCTATGACCAAACACATGAAAGTGGTTACGAGCCTCCCCGATATCCCGGGTCGACCGAAAGATTGGCGCGAACAGATCAAGGCAGACCTGGCAGCCCAGCTTGAAGCTGGCGGAACACTCTACGGTGTCCGGTCGGACGGATGCTATATTGCACGCACAAAAGTCGGTGATCGAATAATCGATAAACCCACCACGCCCGGACGAAAAGAAACCTGATTCTGTTGTCGGATGACAACTGTGCCAACCCTGTATGTGATGGCTGGCCCGAATGGGTGCGGGAAATCGACACTGACACGCACGACATGGTTTGGCAATGTTGATGTGATTGATCCCGATGCCATTTTTCGGCGCCTGGTTTCCGAGCATCCCGGGCAGGCCGCACGTGAAGCATTGCGCCGCCGACGGGCTGCGCTCGGTGCGGGTCGAACGCACCTTGTTGAGACGACGCTTTCCGGTGCCGGGATTCTCCGCCATATGGAAGCTGCGCGGCGAAAAGGTTATCAGGTGGTAGTGCATTATATTTCTCTGAATACGGTTGAACAGGCGCTCGACCGCATTCGAAACCGGGTGTTGCTCGGCGGCCACGACATCCCCGAGACGGATGCCCGACGGCGTTTTGTGCGATCACATGCCAATCTTCCGGCAGCGATTGTTCTGGCTGACGAAGTTTTTCTTTATGACAATGTAGCTCCAGACCGTCCGCATCGGGAGATCGCCATCTGCAGACAGAGATCATGGTTGACTGTGGTGGATATACCCGACTGGGCAGCCACCGTCATCGGTGAGGTGATGACACCGACCAAGGGGTAAAAGCTATAACAGCTTTATTCACTGAATTGTTTCCAAATGCGAGAAAGTAAAAGCCATGTATATTCCCGGTTATTTTTCTGAGAGCAATCAGGATGTTCTCATAAAGCTGATCAACGACTATAGTTTCGGACTGCTGGTGACGACGGTGGATGGACGACCGTATGCCAGCCATCTCCCTTTCCTTGCCGATGGAGACTCCGGCAGCCTGATTCTGCATGGCCATCTGGCCAAGGCCAATCCACATTGGAAGTCCCTGGAAAATTCAGAATCCCTGGCCATCTTTCAGGGACCGCATACGTATATTTCGCCCACGTGGTTCCAATCCAGGGGAGTACCAACCTGGAACTACGCGGCGTTGCATGTTTATGCCAATGTCGAAATCATTCACAACATCGAAGAAAAGAGAGATATTGTGATGAAATTAAGTGATAAATTCGAGCAGGGAAGGGCATCGCCATGGATTCCCGATTTCGATGAGAACCTGTTAAATGCCATCGTTGGCCTGAGGCTTTCCGCGACCCGCGTGGAAGGGAAATTCAAACTGAGCCAAAACAAGGCCAGGACGGACCAGGAGGGTGTGATCAATGCACTGCAATCCAGTACCCGGGAGAATGACGTGTGCATTGCCCGTTTGATGCGCAAGCGCTTGCCGGTAAATTCAGTTGCCAAATGACCGCGTAGTTTGTAAAGTTCCGGTTCGAGTTGAGTCAACAGTCAAGAGGTGACCATGGCAGAAGATAAAGTGTATGAAGTGGATGCTGCAATGGCCGGTGCAGCGCATATTACCAATGACCAGTATCTGGAAATGTACCGGCGGTCGGTGGAGGATCCAGAGGAATTCTGGGCCGAGCAGGCCGAGAATTTCATCGATTGGTTCAAACCCTGGGACCGCGTCATGTCGGTGGACTATCATGTTGCCAATATCAAATGGTTCGAAGGAGGGCAAACCAATGTCTGCTATAACTGTGTAGACCGCCACCTGGACAGCCGGGGGGACCAGATGGCGATCATCTGGGAAGGAGATGACCCTGAAGTTGATAAATCAATCACTTATAAAGAACTATTCGAGTTAGTCAGTAAGTTCGGAAATGTGCTGAAATCCCGGGGCGTTCAAAAAGGTGACCGGGTTTCAATCTATATGCCAATGATCCCCGAGGCCGCGGTTGCCATGCTCGCCTGTGCGCGGATCGGTGCCGTACACTCGGTGGTATTCGGCGGATTTTCTCCAGAAGCGCTCAAGGACCGGATTCTCGATTCCGATTGCCAGGTGGTTATTACTGCCGATGAGGGGCCGAGAGGCGGGAAAAATGTACCGTTGAAGGAAAATGTCGAAAAGGCACTGGAAGGCTGTCCCAATGTGCACACGACCATCGTCGTGCAACGGACCGGCAACCCGGTCAGCAGGAATGATTCGCGGGATGTCTGGTACCACGATGCCATGACCGAAGCCTCCGCCGATTGCCCCCCTGAACCGATGGATGCGGAAGACCCCCTGTTTATCCTGTATACCTCGGGCTCGACCGGCAAACCAAAGGGGGTACTGCATACCACGGGCGGCTATAATCTTTTCGCGGCGATGACCCATAAATACATCTTCGATTACCATGATGGGGAGGTGTACTGGTGTACTGCGGATGTTGGCTGGGTCACCGGACACACCTATATTGTGTATGGACCCTTGTCCAATGGTGCCATTACCATGATGTTTGAAGGTGTCCCCACGTATCCGGATGCAGGACGTTTCTGGGAGGTGGTGGACAAACACCAGGTCAACATCTTCTACACTGCTCCGACGGCGCTGCGAGCCCTGATGGGGCAGGGCGATGATCCGGTAACGCGCTCCAGTCGCCGCAGTTTGAGAATCCTTGGCACGGTGGGTGAGCCCATCAACCCCGAAGCATGGGAGTGGTATTACCATGTGGTCGGTGACTCGCGCTGCCCCGTGATGGACACCTGGTGGCAGACCGAAACGGGGGGAATCCTGATTACTCCCTTGCCCGGTGCGACGGCACTCAAACCCGGTTCCGCGACCCGACCATTTTTCGGTGTTCAACCGGCATTGATGGATGCCGAGGGGAATGAACTGGAAGGAGCCACTTCCGGCAATCTGGTGATCAAGCAGTCCTGGCCGGGACAAATGCGTACGGTGTACGGGGATCATGACCGTTTCATCGACACCTACTTCAAAACCTATCCCGGATACTATTTCACCGGGGATGGAGCAAGATGTGACGAGGATGGTTACTGGTGGATTACCGGGCGCGTCGACGATGTCATCAATGTCTCGGGCCACCGGATGGGGACCGCCGAAGTAGAGAGCGCACTGGTGTTGCACGAACAGGTTGCCGAAGCGGCCGTGGTGGGTTTTCCCCATGAAATCAAGGGACAGGGCATCTATGCTTATGTGACCCTGATGGTGGGCACGGACCCTGACGAAGCACTTCGTGCTGAATTGCTGGAACTGGTGAAACAGGAAATCGGACCGATCGCGAAACCGGATGTCATCCAATGGTCCCCGGGATTGCCGAAAACCCGTTCGGGGAAAATCATGAGAAGGATTCTACGCAAGATCGCGGCCAGCGAACTGGACAATCTGGGAGATACCAGCACTCTGGCGGATCCGGCAGTGGTCGACGACCTGATTGAAAACCGGGGCGGGTAGGATTTGAAACCCCTCATACCTTCCCGGAAAAACCCAGGTACCGTTCATTGGTTGTCCGCATTACCGCCCATCCAGTGGGATTTTCATTGATCGAAAGCCTGCCGGACCAGCAATGGATCAAGGGTGGCCAGTGTAGCGCTCTGGCCACCTTCCGCGCTGAAACCGTCTCCTGAATCGTCTTTCATCACCCATCCTGCCGGCGCCCCACGAAGACGGGTATTCGTAAACCGGTATTGGCTCACTCCGACAGGTGGTGGTGGATAATCCGCATCAATTCGCCCGGTTTTTCAGCGTGAAGCCAGTGACCGGCCCCGTTTATACATTCCATGATGGCATTCGGAAACAACGATTTCACCGATGCATGATGTTTCTCCCGCAGGTAATCTGATTCCGTCCCGGCAATGAATATCATTTCGTGGTCCACCGGGTTGTCGGCCTCGTAGCCCAACAGGCAGGACATATTGTTCACGATGGCGGACAGATTCAAACGCCAGGCAAGTTTTTCATCCCGTCGTTCCAGATTTTGCATCAAAAACTGCCGGAGAGGCGCTTCATCAATGAATTTTGAAAGTTGTTGATCGACCTTTGAGCGTGAATTTTGAACCGTGAAATTCACGGACCACATGGCTTCAACCAGGGTATCGTGATTGTGGCGATACGGTACGGGTGCAATGTCGACAACAAATATTTTTCCCAAGGGGAGAAGGGACATCTGGGCAAGGGTCATTGCCGTCTTTCCTCCCATGCTGTGACCAATCAGAATGGGAGAATCGATGGCTTTTGCAGCAATAAACCCGGCGACATCTCCAGCCATGTCCTGGTATTGCATTTCATCATGCCACGGTGATTTCCCATGATTTCGCAAGTCGAGGGAAAATACATGCCAGGACCGGGACAGCGTTCTGGCAATGGAACGCCAGTTGCTGGAAGACCCAAAGAGGCCGTGCAGGATAATGACGGCGGGAGCATTGTCGGTTCCGATTTCTTCAAAGTGCAGTTTTAGACTCATGGGACATTCCTATCGAGTAAAAGGGGACATTTCTATTTTGCGTTGACATCAGTATTGTAACTGCCTTGCATCCTTTTCCAGATTCCAAAGACACGGCTACGCTGGTTGGGCATTCGAAAAGATAGTGGGCAGTATCGGCGGAAATTCAGCCCGCTTACCAACCGTGAGATTCAAGCTATTGGGCGCAAATACAATTTGGGCTTTCTCCAGGAGTGGCATTGCTTTTCATCGGTGTATTTGGCCAAATGAACATCCAATTGAATCAATGACCACTATATCCATATGACTATTAAGGAAACTACTGCACTCGTAACCGGGGCAAGCAGCGGAATAGGGGAGTCGATTGCAAAACAGTTACTTGAAAATGGCTACCGGGTAATCGGAACGTCCCGGGACAAACAACGCTTAAGTCACCTGCAACAGTCTGCCGAGGGTCGATTTTTCGCCCTGGAACTGGATGTCACGGATACAAATTCCATTGAGACCCTGTTTCAGAGATTACCCGGTCAATGGCGGGAAATTGATATCCTAGTCAATAATGCCGGTTCGGACATTGGTGGGAGAAAACCCTTTCACCTGGGAGATTCCAAAAACTGGAGAAACACGATCGAAACCAATGTACAGGGGGTCATCCACCTGACGCATCAATTGCTCCCGGCAATGATCAAGCAGGATTTTGGCGATATCGTGAATATCGGTTCCACATCCGGGCTTCGGCCGCTCCCCACGCTGGCGGCCTATACCGCCAGCAAGCATGCGATGGACGGGTTCAGCGAATCCCTGCGGATGGAGTTGGAAGAAACCGGGATTCGTGTGATGCAGGTCCTTCCGGGAATGGTGCGCACCGGCTTTGCGGCAGCCCGATATGCCGACCAAAAACAGGGGGACCAGTTTTAGATGATTTTGGCAAATGGCTTTTCTCAGATGACGTCGCCAGAACCGTGATCTTTGCCTTGCAGCAACCCCGCCACATGGTGATATCCAAACTGGTCGTGGTCCCTAAACCGGTGTGATTCAACCCCGACCGGATGATTCTTGCTCGGGTCGAAACAGTTGCGGGGTTCGTGTCTTGCACGGCATGCGGAATACACATGCATGCCACCAGTGGTTCAGGTTGGTGAGGTGAGGACAGCGTGTTACCAAGGAGATATTGCAAACTCCTATTTGCTGTATTATTGTCTGTCGAAAACAAGTAACAGCGGTTTGTAGACGAAGACAACGAGGTAGGGTATGAACACATCGGAACCGACTTCCAGTTTCATGGATACGATTGGAAAGGGATTTGACGCATTATTTGGAAAGCAATGGGCTGCCTGGGTGGCCGGGATACTCCTTGCCGTTTCCAACATCCTGCTGTTTGCCTATGAAAAACCCTGGAGTGCCGCCGATGGCGTACGAAATTGGGGAGATTGGGTCTTCAACACGCTCGGATTGGCGGACAAGGTAATTATTGCTCCGCACCTTTATTCCACTTCCCTGCTCAACTTCGGGGTGGTCGGCGGCGCGCTTGCCGCCGCTTTGCTGGCTGGACAGTTCCGGATTCAGACTGCACCGGCTTTTGAATTACTCAAGGGACTGGTCGGCGGTATCCTGATGGGGGTCGGTGCCGCGATGGCCTTCGGCTGTAACATCGGCGGTTTTTTCAGCGCAACCAGCGCATTGTCACTGGCAGGTCTTGCGATGATGGCCGGCCTGATGATCGGGGTTTATATCGGCTTGAGACTTCTGATTCTGGAGGTGACTCACCTGGATTTTGCGGCGTCCGCACCGGCATCGAACTCGGGCAGGGGCGGGTTTCTTTCCAGCGAGAAAAACCAGAAAAGACTGGGTATTCTGGTCCTGGTCTCGGGGTTGGCCATTGCCCTGTCGTATGATGGCTTTGATTATCCGGTACGCGCCGGCTTTCTTTTGTTCGGTTTGGTCATTGGGGTGGTGATGCAGCGCTCCCGGTTCTGTTTCGTGAAGGCCTTCCGGGAACCGTTCCTGACCGGTGATGGTGAAATGACCAAAGCGGTCATCCTTGCGGTGATAATCGGTGTGCTGGGGTTTTCCATCCTCAAGTGGACGGACCTGAAGGACTGGGATGCACAGGTATCCTCCGCCTTTTGGATGGGGAGTCTGCTCGGTGGTGTTATCTTCGGTGTGGGGATGTCCATCAGTGGTGGATGTGCGACCGGCTGCCTCTGGCGGGCGGGAGAAGGTCAGATCAAGCTGTGGGTGGCCATCGCCGCTTTCAGTTTGTCCGGCTCGCTGTTCCGGGGGTGGCTGGACGACAGCGGCTGGTTGATGAAACTGGGGGAACCGGTCTTTCTTCCGGATTTCATGAGCTGGAAAATGTCCATCGCCGCGGTCCTCGGCCTGATGGTCCTTTGGTATCTGCTCATCGTTTGGAATGAAGCAAAAAAGCGGCTGGTCGTTGCCTGGTAATTGCAAACATGCCAAGAGCAGCCAGGGTGTGCGTCAAATTTTTGCAAAATCTACGAATTTCCAGCCCTATCGTACCAAAAATCATCAAACCGGTTGCTGATTACGCACGCTCGAAGCGCCGCGATTTTGTTTGCTCCCGCCTTGCTCCAATGCATTCCGCTGCGCTTCAAGCGAGCACCGATGACATTCTTGCACCCTGCTTCGACCGCTGCACTGGATATGCAAAGCTGTTGATCCCGAAACTTCCGGTAGCGCATCCGCTCGCGGTTTCGGTCGAAATAGCCAATCGTCGTTTTAACCTCCGGATGCTTCGATGAGAATGGTTGGAGCACTTCAATCAGTTGCTCGATATCTCCTGCTCTTAGCAGGTCAACTGTATTTTCCGCCCACAGGTTGCCAAGCTCTGTGCCATCGCCGTAGATCCGTTTTGACAGGTCCCAGATTTTTTCACAGGCGTGGAAAATATCCAGTATCTGAATCGCATCGGGAAATAATTCTGAAAATCCGTTCCAGATCCAGTGGGCGCCATCACCAATGACTACCTGTCGTTCTGCATCGTAGAATCCGCGTCGTAAAGCTTCGCGCTCAACACGCTGGACAAATGGGGCCGGTTCCCTGGCGATGTCCGTGGTACCCGCAGTTTCAATCGCCGCGGTGTAGGTCACCGATGTCGTGTCAATCCGCGCATGGCCGTGTTCATCGAATCGATCGCACAGCCAGGCGACGGCCACCTTCATCTCCCGGGTTTTGGAGCCACCATCCGGCTGTTTGCCGCGGACCCCCTCGACTTCCGATTGGATCATCGGCACGCCGGTGCCGTCGACTCCCAAATACATCGTTTTGGCCGGGGCGGATTCCAATTCGATGTTGCGACGCTCGAAGTCGCTGATCTTCGCGCCCAGGCGCTCGGCACTGCGTTCAACCTGCTTGACACTGACCTTTACCCCCGCCAGTTCATGAATCAGCAGCTGGGACTGCGCAAAGCTCTCCCTGGCCGCGCTTTGACCGATCATGCGAACCACCCCGGGGGACACGCCGCTTGAATCCAGGCCCATGGCCTGGTCTTTGGGATAAAAGCCGTGCCCGCACTGCTGGCAATGGTAATACGCCCGTTCATATTCAATGTCCCCGACCACGGTGGTCAGCTTCCGGCTGCGGACACCCCGGTAGCGGGCCATGCAACCACACGGACAGGGGAGGAGGCTTTCGGTATGGTCAGAGGTATCTTTATTCATGAACACTTCCAGCAACGAAGCGGCAAAATCCATGACCTCGGCTTTGATGGCGGTTTCAATCGCTTCGAAATCCACGCGCTTTGAAAAATCCTGTTCACCGAGCAGTTTAACGATCTCCCGTTCGGTTTCATCCGCGAAGGTTCGCTTGAGGGTTTTTGGTGCGGGTTTTTTTTTTACCCCGTCCCGCCTTCAGGCGCAGATCGCACAACGATTCGTTCACTTCTATGAACTCCCGGACCAAATCCTTGAAATGATGATAGTGCTCGACCTGCTCCCGAGTGACTTCCAGGGCATGGGCAGGAATACCGCGAGAGACCGACTTGTCGTTGACTTTCCGGGACAGCCGCCATCCCGGATGGCCTTTGGCACCTTCCTCGGCGCAGTAGCACGAAGGCTTGCCGCATTTGCGGAAGTTCGGCAACAGACTGCCTGGTCGGAGTTCTCCGATGTCTGCGAATTGTTTGAGCAGTGAATCTCGCTTGGATTCGAGTTGTTCGATGGTAGGCATGGTAATGGTCTGGGTAGATTGAAACATGTGCGCATTATATACGCACAGAAACAATCAGTAAATCGTATGCCTACTATACCAATTCCAAAATTAACAAAAATATGACGCACACCCGAGCAGCCATGTCAAGTTGAGAGCTAAATCGGAAACTGCTATTATGCAAGAGATTCATTAATAACTTACGGTAATTGTGGAGGAAACTATGAAAAGCAAATCGATCATTACAGCGTCTTTGTGTACGCTGACCTTGTTGATCGGGGCAACATTCATGTCTCTGGAGGCGAAAAGCTCTTCAGCTAAAAAATTCGGTGCACCCACCGAAGGCATGAGTACCGAGGAATACCAGTCCCTGGTTTTCCTGGACCCGCAAAACACAACGCGCATGGACTGGGATGCGGTACAGGGCATGGACGGGAATTTCCTGATTGACAACCAGGGTGAACCCACGGTTTCGGTGGTGGATTACGAAAAAGGGGTCACTTCAAGAAAAATTGATATGGGTGAAACCGGAAACCATCACCTCTGGGTGATTCCGGGTGCACGCTATGTCTGGTCCTCACAGCGTTACGAATCAGACCAGTTCTGGACAATCGACCTAACGACCCAGGAAGTCGTGGATAAATTCAGCGTCAGTATGAATGGCACGAATGTGATTGCTCCCCTACATGTGGGATTTGCCTACACCCAGCCGCTGGCGGTGGTTGGAAACATCCTGGACAAGGAGCATGGCTACCTGACCTTTCTCAGTACCGTCACCCGACGGCCGATTGAAACGATCGAACTGAGCTGCCACGGTGCACGCGATGCCATGTTCAATCTGGACGACTCGTTGATTTTCAGCACCTGCCAGCAGGAACCCAAGGGCGTATCCATCATTGACGTGGCCACACGCAAGGAAATCAAAATGGTCCCTGTTTCCGGGAGCCGTGCCGGAGCCATGACTGCGGATGGAAAATACTTCCTGGCCGCAGCCAAGGGTTCCATCGTCGTCTTCGATGCCAATACCGGTGATAAGATCAAGTCTATCGAAGTCCCGGGCGGCGGCGGTAACATCACCTGCCTGTCAGACAGTTCCAAGTGTTATGGTGGCTTGCGCAAGGCAGAAGCGGTGGCCGTGGTGGACATGAGCACCCTGGAATTGACCAAAGTCATCGAAACCGGTCCGGATGCGAATCGACTGTACGTCAACCCCGCAAACCCGCGCTATGGATTGTTTGCCAATGAAGGGGGGAAATCGGATATTGTGACGGTAATTGATACCCAGGAAGACGTTGCGGTGAAAAATATTATCACGGGTCTTGGGCCTCATAATATTGCCTTTAATCCAGAGGGCACCCGTGCGGCCGTGACCACAAAGAAAGAAACGGTGGCCTCGTTGATCGACACCTCGTCAGCAGACCCCATGGAATGGGATATCATTACTACGGAACTGTCTGCCGGCATACAGAACAACGGTGTCCGCTGGGTACCCAGCCCCGAAGCGTTGAAGGCCGTCTTATAACTTCAGAAAACCCTTTGTATTAACCCGATAGCGATCGGATAAGGCGCCAAGCTTTTTGAGAGTCTGGCGCCGGTCGCTTGATCCAGAGAAGAAAGCTATGACTGATTTAACAACCCGACGTGATTTTCTGCGTTATGCCATGGTGGGGGGGCTGATGGTACCCATTACCGGGGTAAGTCTGATGGACCGGGCTCACGCAAAAGCATTTAACTTCATCACCGATCCCGAAAATCCGACTGAACTGGAAAAGATGCATATGGCAAAGGTCACGCTGCCGCCAGTGGTGGAAGATGGCAGTCAGGCCCCCATTCAGGTGGAAATGAATCATCATCCTATGGATGACGACCACTATATCAAGAGCATCCAGCTGGTCAGCTTCAATGACCCTGTGCAGACCAAGGGGACCTTTTATTTGTCTCCTGCCAACGGAGAGGCGTTTCTCAGCACGCAGATTCGTCTGAATGGTGGAGAAAGCGAGGTCTGGGTCATCTCCGAGTGCAACCAGCACGGAAGGTGGGCAACCAGCAGATATACGAAGGTGGCAGCAGGGGGCTGCTGAGTTGAACGACTTGCTGAATCCTTAAGAATATGCGAACCATTCACTGGTTGGTCTGTCTGCTGATATTCTGTATTGCTTTGCCCGCATCCGCGCTGGCGGGCGATGGACAGGTGCGCCTCATCAGTACCAACGATATCCACTCCTACATGCGTTCAATCCACTACCGCTACCTGGACGAGCCGCGGCCCTGGGGGATCCAGTCCATGGAAGGGGATTACATCGAGAAGGCGCACTATGAAGGCAAGGTTGGCGGGATGGCACATGTTGCAACGGTCATCAAACAGCTTCGCTCGGAAGTCGAGGGAAGGGCACTGGTGTTGGACAGCGGAGATACCTGGCATGGCTCCGGGCTGTCCTATTTTGACCAGGGCCGATCGATGGTGAAGGTGATGAATGCCATCGGGTACGATGCCATGGCACCCGGCAACTGGGAATACATCTATCCTCAGGAACACATGCTTGAACTGGTCGAACAGGCCGAATTTTCGGTTCTGGCCCATAATCTGGTTGACAAGGATTGGGGGGACCCGGTGCTGGACCAGTATGTGGTTCGCCAGGTCGGGGACCTGAAAATCGCCATCATTGGCATGACCTATCCCTGGACCGCACTCACTTCAGCAGTCACGGGGGCAGCCCAGTGGTGGGACTTTGGCATCCGCGAGGCGGAAGCCGAAGAACTGGTTGAACAGATAAAAAACGATGAAAACCCGGACCTCATCGTATTGATTTCGCATGCCGGCTACGGCATGGACCAAAAATTTGCCCAACGGGTGGACGGCATTGACGTGGTGGTCAGCGGGCACACCCACAACCCGATCTTCGATCCGGTCGTCTACAATGACACGATTGTATATGAGAGTGGTGCTCACGGTGAATTCGTATCCAGTCTCGACCTGGATGTCCAGGATGGAAAGATCGCCAGCTATCGTTATCAGCTGGTCAAGGTTCAGCAGGACCACATTCCAGCGGACCCGGAAGTTGCCAGGCTGGTCGACGAGGCGTATGAGCCACATGCGGACAGACTGAACGAGGTGCTCGGCGAAGCACAGGGGATGTTCTACCGCCGGGATTACTGGCAAAGCACGATGGGCAACCTGATTACGGATTCTTTACGGGATATCGGGAATACCGACATCAGTTTTTTCCCGGCATGGCGCTACGGTTCAACGCTGATGCCCGGGCAAATTACCGCAGAAGACGTCTACAACATCATCCCGACCGATGGACGTATTTTTACCTACACGATGCCAGGCAAGGAAATCAAGAACCTGCTTGAGAATATCCTGGATGGGGTGGTGGGCCGTGATCCTTATGCACGGGTCGGCGGCGACATGCTGCGGTTTTCCGGGCTAAAAATCGTGTACGATACCGCCGCAAAGCAGGGAGAGCGGGTGGTGTCCATGGTAACTGCGGACGATCAGCCGTTCTCCATGGAGAAGGAATATTCCATTGCATCCGTCCATACTAGGTTTCAGGACAACCCCATGTTTTCCGCTCGTTCTATCGTTGATACCGGAAAAATATTTGTTGAGGAACTGATCAGCTATATCCGCACCCATTCTCCCATTTCACCCGGCCTGGACAACCGGATCGTCGCACGTGGTTCTGACGATTCTGCAGAGGTCCCGGTTTCCGCAACCAACTAATGATTGTATTAACACAGGAATATACCCATGGCAGATAAAATAAAGCCTCCAAGAATGCGACTTGGAAGGAATATCAAGCAAGACGAAGTGATCAAGGTCAAGGTTCGGTTCGAGCACCCGTCGTTTACCGGATTAGGCCAGGTCGACACCGAGACCAGCCCGGCGTTCAATCGTGCCGTACCCGTGTCGTTCATTCGAAACATGCTGGTCTATTATGGGGACGATCTGATTAGCCGGTTCAGCATGACTTCGGCAATCGCTGACAGCCCGCTTTTTACCTTCAAGATTAAAGCGACCAAAGAGGCACCGCTGAAAGTAGTGTTTGTTGGCAATGCCGGTGAGCGTTGGGAAACCGTGAAAGACGTCAAGATTTCCTGATTTCATATTCTGCTGATGTCACCGACTGTCTCGTGTACAACTGTTATTCAGGTCAAATCATGAAAAGAACCTTTTTCTCCGGCATATTCGCATTGCTAGTGATTTTTTATACAACTGCAAATGCCCAGGCAGCAGTTGTAATGTTCGAAATCGAAGGTCTGATTTCTCCCGCAAGCCCCAAGGCGCTGGTTTCTGAACTGGAAGCCCAGCTTGGAGTTCGGGTAACTGATCTCAACCTGAAAAACACCGAATCCGGCTGGCCGGTTCTTACTGTCGAGTTTGATTCCGACACGGTTTCGGTGGGCGATATCGAAAAAACGATTGGAGGAATCGAAGATCCGGCAGGTCACAAGTACCGGGTTCATACTGGCCCACCCAACTCGAATACGGCCTACACCGACGAGGAAGTGGCCGCAATGGCCGCATTGGGACCTGGTCTCCCTGATATCGTCCCGGTATCCAACCCGGTGGCCGTGACCGAAGAGTCAATTACGAACGGCAAAGCCCTGTACGAGAAAAACTGTACAACCTGCCATGGATTGAATGGCAGTGGTCAAGGTCCGGCTGCCCATGGCATTATGACTTTTCCCCGCCAGCTCTGGGTCTGGAACAATGCACCCGCATCCGCGGATGACTACCTTTACTGGTTCATAACCAACGGGCGCAATGAAATGCCACCGTGGGGAGTGATCCTGTCGGAGAATGAACGCTGGGATCTGATTAACTATATCAAGACGTTGTCGAAGCCCGAATAGCGAGTACCATCAAGACTGTGGAGATCACCCGGGACATTGCCAGTGCCAGGTACCACACGGAGGATTTTGAGGTACTGTTGGAGGACCTGCTCACCGAAATCAGGACCCGGAATTACCGGGTTACCCGAATCAACCACATTGACAATATCCATGACCGGCGCGAGGCGGGGATCGATGTGACCATTGGGTTCAAGCACTACAAGATTGTGGAATTCTGCAATCTGAACAGTTGCAGTGAACTGATATCGGCCGATTTGTCGTCCGGTGTCTTTATGCCGGTAAAATTTGTGGTGTACCAGGAAAATGAACAGGACGAGGTCACCATTGCTTTTTTGAAACCCACCGCATTTGCTGCTCTGTACCAATCGGAGTCCTTGACCCGGGTCGCAGCAGACCTGGAAAAGGACATGACGGAGATACTCGATGAAATGGGTTATTAGCCTGGTCATGGCGGTGGGGATTGGTGTATTCACTCCCCCTTTGCCAGGGTACGCTCTCGAAGCCGATACCATGGTGGAACCCAGCGACCCGGCCTTCACGCTCCACTCGTTCGATGGTCCGGTCACCCTTGAACAGTTTCAGGGAAAGCTGCTGCTGATGTTTTTCGGGTTTACTTCTTGTCCGGATATCTGCCCGGTGACCCTTGCCATGTTATCCAAGGCCTTTTCTGAACTGTCCGAGGCAGAGCTTGCCCAGGTGACAGGACTCTTTGTCAGCCTGGACCCGGGACACGATACCCCTGAAATTCTGAGGAAGTACACCGGCTATTTTCATGAGAACATCCTCGGTGTGACTGCCAGCCCGGAAGTGCTCGATCGGCTGACCAAGCGCTTTCGTGTAACCTATCAACTCACAGAATCGCCGGATGCCCTCCGGGGTTATGTGATCTCCCACTCGACCGATGTGCTCATTGTTGGCCAGAATGGTCATCTCCTTGACCAGCGTATTCCGTTTGCGGCGACCAGCACTGAAATTTCGGAAACGATCCGGAAGCTGCTCAACACCTGAGTCTGTGCAATGAATGCGATCCGCAACATTTTGGTGGTTCTTTGTTTCCTGGTTTCAGTTCCCCCTTTGCTGGCCTACGAGCACGAAAAGTCCTTGGTCAATTTCAAGGAGTACTCGGAACGGATCGTGTCCGAGACCAAAGGCGAGAACAAGCCGTACTTTTTGCTTTTCTCAGCGGAATGGTGCCACTGGTGCCACGAATTTTCAGAAAACACGTTGGTGGATGACCGGGTTGCCAATTTTTTGAACGAGCATTTTGTCAATGTTTTCATTGATGTCGATATACACAACGGCGCGTATGTCAAGTATCGGGCGACGGGCGTCCCCTACACGGTTTTTCTCAATCCGGATGGGAGCCTCTACTACCAGTACACCGGCGCTTTGTATGGCGATGATTTTCTGGATGTCATCACGGAGGTGGCAAACGAAGTAGGGGAGGGGAAATACGCCCTGGGCATGGAATCCAGTCATGTGGAATATGAACCCCCTTCCAGTGTGGACCAGCCGGCCCTGACCCAGTTATCTGATGCATTTGTACAGGGCGTCCTTGAGAATTTTGATTCGAAAGAATATGGGCTGGGGAAGGGGCAAAAGGGGATTCAGCCGAACACCTTTTTATATTTGCTTGAACACGCCGATGCGCAGTCCAAAGCCGAAGCCGTAGAGTCGGTCAACCGAACCCTGGAACGTGCCATTGAGCGCATCTATGATCCGCTGGAAGGAGGATTCTTCCGCTACGCAGAGACCCGAAACTGGCAAATCCCCCACTATGAAAAATTTGCGGACCAGAATGCGTCCACCGTATTGCTGTTGTATCACCTGCACCGGGAAAATCAGTCCCAGGTACTGAAACAGGCCGCCGATGCCACGTTGTCCTACCTGACCTCCACCCTGTGGGATGACCAGTCAGGGACCTTCCTGAGTTTTCAGGTCGCCGACACCGGTTATTACCTTCTGTCCGAGAAATACCGGAAAAACTCCCCGGCGCCCAAGGTCATGGAGAAGGTGTTTACCAGCACCCTGGCAGCCACCCTGCATGATCTTATGAGAGTCGGCGCCCTGGTTGACAACGCTGTACTTCATCAAAAAACAAGAAGATCAATCGACTTTCTTGCGGAAATGATCATGAGTGATGTGGGCATGAATCGCTACTACGGGCTGGGAGAGCGGCGCTGGTTCGCACAGGCGGGTTTATCCGATCATGCGCATGTGGCAGGCCTGTTCGCCGAGGCTGCCCGGCACTATCAGGATGCCCGATACACGGCGGTTGCCAACAAAGTCATTCGATCCGCCATTTCGGATTATTATGACCCGGAAGAGGGGATATTCACCGACCCGGGAGTGGAAAACAGTTCCAATGCAGAGTACCTGATGCAGATGAATGGTCGGATTGCCCTGGCCATGTACACCGCAGGTGACCACGCTGACCCGGAAAGGAAACAAATGCTGGATCGCATCATCGCCTACTTTTCGCAGATTTCAGAAGTGCTGGATGAGCGCCTATGGTATGCGGTTGGTTGGGATTTTACGGAAAACTATATCCCGTACCTGGGTGCATTGGCCCATTATTCCGCCGAGAAGTGACCGGTATCTGCCTATGGTGCCTTGACTTCGTAAGTTTCCGATACACCTCAAACCGGGTTCTTTGGGGTTAAATTGGTTGTTCCAGTTTGGTTGGGTCCCGGTACGCTCTATCTCAGGTTTATCCGAACCAAATGCGACCTAAAGCGAAACCGGACCATACCATTAGTTTAGTGCTACTTACCGGATAGATTATTTGTTTCCTACAGTCTGCCAAACGATGGTAGACTGGGTTAAGACCTGACCTTCGTATAGTACCCGTCGTGAGGGTGTCACTAATATGATTGAAGGAAGTTCATGGAAACTCGAGAATCACAATTACCACCCTCAAGACAACGCAATTTCTACCGTCACATTAATACGCTTGAAGGACGCCAGTACGCTGAGTGGTGCCTCTTGGCGGCGGACTTGGAAAGTTGCCGCCAGATCGTTTATTTGTGGGAAAATAGAGTCGAGGCAGGAGACAAGAAGGTGGCTGTCAGCCTGTTCAGGGATGCCGTTGTAACGTTCATATCGTGTTTTAGGGATGAAGAAAAAAATCTCGTAAGCCTCGACGAAACTGCGCTATACACTCCAGTGAAAGGCGGGCTTGAGTCTTTCATGTGCCTCAAAACGCTCCGCGATACCTGGGTGGCACACAGACACGGCGTAAGTCGGCAAACCATGGCAACGGCTCTGGTGGATGAGAGCAATGGGGCATTTCGAGGCATTAGCTGCTTGCTTATGACATACGGTCATCCTGTGCTTGAGAAAGGCGACGAATTTATCAAATTGATCGATATCGCGGCTGCTAAAGTAGAGAGCAAAGAAAATGCCGCTCGGATAATTGTCGAAAAGCAAGTGAGAAAATGGTCACCAAGCAAGAGGATTCGATTGCCCGTCGCTGCTCCAAAAGTGCCCGCGGATTCTGAATTGAGAATGGGAAGGAACAAGTTTTCCAACATCACAAAGCGGTTGCGCGGAACGCGTGATGGAGACGGGGAAATAGGTTAGACGGAGTAGTTGAAACAAATTGGTGAGCGTGGGTGGCACGCCTTGACAAGCATCGTTGAGCGGCACCAACGTGTATCGGATTCCAAAATCGCCATATGAATTTTCCACAACATCAACTGAGATGGATGGCAGGACCGACGCAAAGTTTGGAAACATCCACATCTTTGAGCCATACGCCTCGCCTTAGGGAATACACAAGTCAGCGCCTTTGATACCGCCAGAAAAGGTGCCAGCTATCACATCGACAACGGACTGGGTTCATCCGAGAAATCGGCATAGATTCTGGCGGTGTTGTTGAACCGACTGGTATCGGGATAATGATGAGCCTGACTGGCACGCAGTAGAGATGCCAAAGTTCAGCCGAAATACCATTCACCATTCATGTAGATGGTAGCCAACGCCACCGTACAAGACGAGCGCAATTCGAAGTCAAAAAATGCTGGATCGCATCATCGCCTACTTTTCGCAGATTTCAGAAGTGCTGGATGAGCGCCTGTGGTATGCGGTTGGCTGGGATTTTACGGAAAACTATGTCCCGTACCTGGGTGCATTGGCCCATTATTCCGCCGGGAAGTAACCAGTGCCTGCGCCATGGGCGCAGTCGTATCAAGCAGCCTTGTACTCCGGTTCTACTTCTTTTTCAATCTGTATTCGAAGTCCTGCCCATCCTGTGAGGACTCCAGCAGTTCATTGCCGGTCTGGTTGGCAAACGCTGCGAAATCCTTGACCGAACCGGGGTCCGTTGCGACCACTCTGAGAATCTGACCGGATTCAAGCTGGTTGAGTGCTTTTTTGGCCTTTAGGATGGGCAGGGGGCAACTGAGTCCTCTTGCGTCAAGCTCTTTATCAAAATAAATCACTTTGGATTCTCCTGTTCATTTCGGTTAACAAATACGGATTACAGCAATTCTTCGGTCCCCTTACAACCAGGACTGTACCGAGTCGTTTCCGGCAGCCAATTCTACAAATCCGTCATATCCCACTGTTTTCACTCCTTCGATTAGCCGGTCCGGGTTCAATCCCCTTGCCATCCAATCCGGTTCCAGAACATAAACCCGGTGCGTATTGAGCGCGTCCATTATGGTATTCGTCCACTCCGTATCCGACAACGCCGCGTACACGGCATCCTGGATCAGCAGAATATCACTGCCCGGTTTGGCCAGGCGCAAACAGGTACGGAGGCTGTTCTTTTCAAATGGGGATTTATTGACAGTATGCAGCATCTGGATGTTCAGTAATTGAAGATGACATCCTGCTTGGCGATGATGTCAGCAAGTTCAGCACTGTCGACGATCCGGATCGAGTTTTTCTCTTCGTAATCGGCATCCTCGTCTTCATACGTCAACGGCATTAAATCATCGACCGTCAGTCCCCGTTGTTCCAGGGATTCCTTTTCAACGTACAATCGAGTGATTTCATAGTCACCCAGGGCCCGATAGGTGGGTGAGAAGTTTTTCATCCCGGTAGCAGAGGTATCCTGCCCGGCCTTGATCTGGAAAACCCCATCGTCCACAAACGCCATGGAAACCTCCTGGTCAAATGCGGCGCCGATCAATGCGACTTCAAGCCCTTCCTGGGCATAGATCGCACCATAGGGTGCGGTACGGTTCAGGTACAAAAACTTTTTTACCGTTCCCATGTTAATCCCCGAAAACCAGTAAACGGTCTGCCTGGATCGCAGATTCGATCAGTTGCCCAAGACCGGATATGCGAAACTGGTCCGCCAGATTGTCGGTATCTTTTCCGTTCCTTTTGGCTTCATCCGCATCAACGATTCCTCTTCTTTGGGCAGCGGCAACGCAAACAACAAGGTCCAGGTCCTCCTCGGCTGCCAGTTGTGACCAGCGGTTCACAATATGACGGTCGTCCTGTGGCGGCGTGGTCAGGCGCGTACCGTTGTTGACTCCATCATGATAAAAGAACACCCGGGGAACGCCATGCCCCGCGGCCAAGGCTGCTTTTGCAAAGTGGTAGGCGGTGTCCGACGCCTGGTGTTGATAGGGTCCTTCGTTAACGACAAGTGCGAACTTCATCCTGATAAAAAAATCTCATATCATGTTTATGGTGTGATTCCGGCAGGCATCTGTGCCAGGCAGGCAAAAAGCCCCGATTTTCCGTGTGATCAGAAGCCGGCTCATATTTTTCGTATATTGGTGTTCGATTCTGCAAAATGATAGATTTTTCCCACGCAATCAAGGTTGCCGCCAATCGGGGGAGCCGATAACCCAGACTCATGATACCGCTTTCCCGACTCCAGCAACGTCTTCGTAATGCGACGCTTGTGGAAATTCTCAATAATCAACCAGCGTGTAGTATAAAAGATTTTATCATTTCCAAACATGTTGTGTAATTGTATTGGATCTGCCTGTTGGGAGCACATCAACTCCGCGTCATCCCGGTGATGGAAATGGATCATCAAGCGGATGTGGGGTACTCTTTGCTGGCAAACACTTGGCAAACTTATTAGAAATAGTCGGCTTGTGTACTATGTGCTTATCCAGGGGTTCAATAATTCGATCCCCATATCATTAAAGTCGCGGGTGTTACGTGTTGCCACCGCCATATTGCGTGAGCGTGCGATAGCTGCGATCTGACAGTCTGGCAGGGAGGCTGTCCGCCCGGCAGTGCGTCTAGATGCAGCAATGGTCGCAAAAGCGCGTGCCGCGCCGCTGTCGAAAGGCAGAATACGTTCGTCAAAGTCTTCCTGCAGGATCGCTTCAATCTCAGAGAGGAGCGCATCCCGACGTCGTCCTTCCGGCAGAATCGCAATGCCGTACCGAAGTTCCGACTCACCGATCGCCGAGAAATAGAAACCTGTCATCGGGCGGCTCGCAACCCAGGTTTCCACCACCGGGTCCGGTGATGGACGCAGAAGTTCAGATACAACATTGGTATCAAGGACAATCATGATCGTTATGAACCGAAACCAGGTGGCTCATGCATCGGTTCACGCTGTGGCAGTTCCAGGTCCACGCCCCCGAGTGGTTCAATCCGGGCACGGATGGCACTTGCAAGATTCGGGGACGTTGTCTTGGGCTCGACCGCTTTGCGGAGGATCAGGCGCACTTCCTCTTCCATAGAGTGGTGGTTTTCTGCAGCGCGTACGCGCAGACGGGTCTTCACGTCTGCGTCAAGGTTGCGAATCGTAATGCTTGCCATGATCATGTCCTCCGTTCATCCAGGAAACTATTCTATGCAACGAACGATTGCAATGCAATCAGGAAAGACATGCGCTATATAGCGAGCAACGAAAACAACCTTGCCCATTTCGGCTAATGATATGATTGGAATATGGATGAATGTGATTGAAGCACATCGTTCAATTGGCTGCTGCGCATGCGCATGAAATGCATTATTTCCCAACCGCGAGGACAAAATGGCCACTGACAATTCTTCACTCGGTACCCCCGAGCAACTGAGAGATCCCAACTACACACCGCCGCTGTCCCTGGCGGTTCCACTCGGTATTCAACACGTTCTGGCAATGTTCGTCAGCAACGTCACCCCGGCAATTATCATTGCGGGGGCAGCGGGCTTTGGCTTCGGTTCCAACTCGCCTGACTTCGTGAATCTGATTTACATGATTCAGATGGCAATCCTGTTTGCAGGGATTACCACTTTGTTTCAGACGATCGGCGCGGGTCCGGTTGGGGCACGGCTTCCGATCGTACAGGGCACAAGCTTTGCGTTTTTGCCCATTATGATCCCACTGGTCGCGGGGAAGGGGGTTGATGCCATGGCGGTATTGATGTGTGGGGTGATCGTGGGTGGTCTCTTCCACGCATGTCTTGCACCATTCGTCGGGAAAATTCGATTTGCGCTCCCTCCATTGGTGACCGGCCTGGTGGTGACCATGATTGGGCTGTCACTGATAAAAGTGGGGATCCAGTACGCGGCCGGCGGTGTCCCGGCAATGGGCAAACCGGAATTTGGCAGCTTGAATAACTGGTTCGTCGCCTTGGTCGTGATCCTTACAACATTGGGATTTAAATTTTTTGCCAGGGGTATCCTGTCCGTCTCGGCGGTTTTACTGGGTCTCATTGCCGGTTATGTCGTCGCTTATTTCATGGGAATGGTCCATTTCGGAAATGTTGCCAAGGCTGCGTTCTTTGCTCTACCCAACCCATTTCATTTTGGATTTGAGTTCAGTATGGCCGCAGTAATCGGGTTTTGCCTGATGTCGGTTATTTCTGCCATCGAGACGGTGGGCGACGTGTCTGGCATTACCAAAGGCGGGGCGGGCAGGGAGGCGACCGATGAAGAAATCAAGGGCGCAACCTTTGCGGATGGTTTCGGGACGGCAGTTTCCGGGATTTTCGGCGCACTTCCCAACACATCGTTCTCACAGAACGTTGGGTTGATTGCGATGACCGGTATCATGAGCCGTAAAGTGGTGACCATCGGAGCCATTTTTCTCATTGTTTGTGGTCTGATTCCAGTCGTTGGCGCAATTATTTCCACCATTCCAATTGAAGTGCTTGGTGGAGGGGTCATTGTTATGTTCGGAATGGTGGCAGCGGCGGGTGTGTCCATGCTCTCCGATGTCAACTGGAATCGGCGGAACATGGTGATTTTCGCAGTTTCGTTGTCCATTGGCCTGGGATTGCAGCTGGTACCCGATGCACTACAGCATTTCCCGCCCACCCCAAAAATCCTCTTGACTTCCGGATTGCTGCCTGCGGCTTTCATTGCAATCGTTCTGAACCTGGTTCTTCCAGAGGAATTGGGCGCTGAGTAGACCCATTGCGGCCTGATAACCAACCGAAGCACGATGGTCTCGAGATCCAGAACATCCGTTTCGTGACCCACTGACGTGCTTTCCAGGTGATCCGGCTTTCGCCTGTACGAAATCGGGAAGGTCTTACCGGTTGTTTATGGTTTAAGCCCTCAACCAGCTGCGATCGCATTGCCCGAAGCGGGGCACTTCTGAATTGGGGCCGACATTCTCATAATATGCTTTTTTAATATATCTTTTACACGCTGTACTAAGTGAGGACTGATTGGAGGATTTGTGATGGTTTCAGAACACAATGACAGCGCAAAGGTTTTCATGTCCGGAAAGTCCCAGGCCGTGCGGCTGCCCAAAAAATACTGTTTCCCGGAAGGTTGCAATGAAGTATCAATTCGTCAGGTAGGCACACGCTGGTCCTCGCGCCGCATTATAAAACATGGGAAGATTTGTGGGCAAACATGGAGCCCGTTGATAATGACTTTGTTGAGGCCGTTCTTGACGCCAAGAACGAAGGTCTGGCTGAAGATGTGCCACGCACGAGCTTTGACGAATGAAAGCGATGCTGGATTCGAATATTTGCATTTGCCTGATGAACCGACGGGCCGGTATTGTCAAGCGCGAGCCCTTGCATGAGTGTTGTATTTCGACCATCGTTTTGGGCGAGCTTGAATACGGATACTTGAAAAGTGACCGACGAGCGGAGAATCGTGCCAAGTTGAATCTGTTTCTCGGTGCGATTGCAATTTTTTCGCTGGGTGAAGCGGAATCGAAGGCATGGGCGGAGATTCGTCTGGCGTTGAGTTACTGGATGAACTTGGGTTTCTCGAGGGAATTGACCGGTCCCACAACCAACAGATTGGCGAAATAACATGTGGATTGCAGCACATGCGATCGCGCTTGGTTTGCCGCTGATAACGAATAATGAAAAGGAATTTGAACGCGTGCCGGGTCTGATCGTTGAAAATTGGTTCGATGTTTTTTGACCGATTCCACCGAAGATCTAGGCATGCGAGGGCTGCAGGGGAGGTTGACCCCGCATGAGGAGGGGTTTTGGTGTTTCAGGATAACACCCGCTGGACTTTGGTTTGTATTTTTTAAAAAATCAGTTACTTTACATAATATACATTATACGAAGTTATATTACCGGTTCCCGGAAGTCGCTCACAACGCTCTCACTGGCCATTCCACGACTGCCTGGCCTGATCCCTGTTACCGTTCCCTGTCTTTCAAAATCAGGATTTCCGGTGACGGGCCCGGTACACGCCCGTGTCCTCAGGTGGGAACGGCCTCATTGTTTGATGGCCGAACACGTGGCTGCACCCTTCACTCCCATCCCACGATTTATTTTTTGACTGGAACTGTGGGACCGGGCGGGTGAACAGAACGGTTACCGCCTGACCGCCACCACATTCAACAGGCAGAGATACTTCAGTCGGGATATGGACCGGTGCAGGACAATGTATGGATATGAATGGGAGAGGCATTCCCGGGTTTTATTAAAAAAGTGCGATTCCGTGAGATTTTCATATTCATATTTCGAACAAATTTATTATAATCAGTGTTATACAATTCCGATAAGGATGCATATCCGATTAATTCAGGCAACTGAACTTTCCTCGATCCATACAGCATGATTAGCCACTCTATACAAGATTCCAAATTTGGTCCTACGTTATGAAATGTTTGCTCATTTCTGATTTGCACTACGTGTTGAAACACTTTGACTGGGTGCTGAATATTTCGGACCAATACGATTTGGTCATCATGGCGGGTGACCAGGTTGATGGCTGTTCCTATGTGTATATGCGTGTTCAGATCCCAGTTATCCTGAAGTACCTGGAACGAATACACTCCAAAACCCCCCTGATGGTCAGTTCGGGAAATCATGATTTGAATGTTCGGGGCAGAAATGGAGAGCGTACTGCAAGTTGGCTCGAACCCCTGCGGGAACTGGGGATTACGACAGATGGTGACAGCTTGGAAAAAGATGGTGTACTGTTTACCGTATGCCCCTGGTGGGATGGACCGAAATCCCGGGACCTGGTGGGAGAACAACTCGCCATCGACGCTAAAAAGCCGAAGAAACGCTGGATCTGGGTGTACCATGGCCCTCCTGATGATTCCCCTACCAGCTGGACCGGCAAACGACACTATGGTGACAAGGACCTGGTGGGCTGGATTGAGCAGTACCAACCGGAAATTGTATTGACCGGACACATTCACGAGGCCCCATTTGTCGATGGCGGATCCTGGGTAGACCGGATTGGTTCCACCTGGATATTCAATTCAGGTCGCGAGAGGGGCCCCTGCCCTCCGCATATTGTCATTGACCTGCTGGAAAATACCGCTTTGTGGTCTGCCCAGGAGAAAACCGGGCAGGTACAGTTAAATTAGCGGTGCATCGACAACCTTTGCTGGTCAGCGAATAACTGCAGCGATTTAGAACGGGTCCCGGTCGGATCCAGGCTGCTGTTCTTCCCCCTGCTGCGTTACCAGGGTCTCAAGGATCTCACCCATCATGCCAAAATGGTCGCTGTGATCTTTAAATTGTTCCTTGATATCAACCAGATAATTGGTAACACTGTGCAGTCGACGTGCCAGCATTACTGCCAGTGGAAGGCAGACTTCAGGATTTTCCTTGAGAAAATCAGAGTGTTTGTCTACGACGTAAAAACGGCATGGAGCGGCCGTTTTGACCGTGGCCGTATGCGGAATATCCAGTAAAGCGGAAATTTCACCCAGAATGGCGCCCGGTTCATTGATAACGGCGACCTTGAAGTCCCCTTTCAGTATTTCAACCTCGCCTTCAATCAATATATACATCAGCCCGGTGGTATCACCTTCATCGAGGAAAACCTGCCCGGATTCGATGTGTTTTTCCTGCAGAGACTGACAACTGCTAAGTATTTCTTTCATTGCATATACCCTCGACTACGCTCATTTTATTTCTACAGACTGTTCCGTGGTTCTTCGTTGATAACACCATTTGGGCCGGTACCAGGTGAACCCCAAATATACTGGACAACCCGACTCTGTCCTGCGGATTATACTGCTATCGCCAGTCGGTTGCCATGAACTGGAAATCTCCCATCGGTTGAATAACGGCTGATCATGCCAATCCAAAAGATTCAGCCCTGTGAATGCGGATTATAACGGGTTACTTGCGGAAATATACCGTCGTTGGATACCTTCATATCCCCAGGCCCGTTACGGGAAACCGGGCGGTGAGGGATGGTTGGCGCAATCCATCGGATCAAATGCTAAAACAGGGTTTCCTGCTGGTCGTGGTTGCTGTTCTCAATGTTTCGAAGATGGGCCAGCCTGTTTTGTGCTTCAATAAATATTCGTGCCACTTCAGGGTATTTTTCCTTGATTTTCATCTCCAGACGGGTAATTGTCCTTTCCACCTCCCCCGCGGAAATATTGTCATGGAAATCGATACTGATATTCAACAGGATGTCCTGGGGTCCCATATGCATGGTCAGGATTTCATTGATACTCAATATGTCTTTTTCCTGGGAGACAATATTCCGGATTCCCTCGATCACATCCTTGCTTGCGGCTTCTCCAATCAGCAATCCCTTGCTTTCATATGCAAGCAGCATGGCGGTACAGCTCAATATAATGCCAATGACGATGGACGCCAGGGCATCGTACATCGGTTGGTCCAGATACTGGGTCAGCAAAAGCCCGATAAATGCCACTATTAAGCCCAGCATTGCAGCGCTGTCCTCAAAAAGAACGGTAAATACCGTCGGGTCCTTGCTCACTTGTACGGCCTTGAAATAACCCAGTTTTCCTTTTCTTTTTCGAAATTCCCTGAAAGCCACGGTCCAGGCGAACCCCTCAAAAATCATGGCAACACCAAGCACAATGTAGTTAATGTAGATGTGCTGGACCACCCGCGGGCTATTCAACTTGTGAAAACCTTCGTAGAGTGAAACGCCCGCGCCAATTGCAAAAATCAAAATTGCAACGACAAATGTCCAAAAATAGAGTTCCATTCCATACCCAAACGGATGCTGTTGGTCCGCTGGCTTGGAGGCACGTTTCATTCCCCACAGCAGCAACCCCTGGTTGCTCGTATCCACGATTGAGTGAACCGTTTCGCTGAGCATGGCCGAACTGCCCGTTATTGCGGTAGCAATCATTTTGGTTATGGCAATCAGACCATTGCCAATCAAGGCCGCTATAACGACCCACTTCGACCCGGGTTTCGGTTTCAACTATGTGGGTATAGAAATGATGGGAGGGAGATATTCCTGTTGCACCCGTATTGTCAGGCGAAATCCCATCTCATGTCAAGAAATTCCCGGATTGTGTTAGGAGTTACTGATTTGTCCGGTTAAGTGGCACATGATCTGTCCGGTTTCGAAAACCTTGATACGGATCATTGCATGCATTCGAAGTGGCAGGAAAAATCAAACGGAACCAGCATTCTTTGCAGTGAGATATTAAATTAAATAAAGAACATATTATATTGATAAAAAATAATAAAATCTATTTTCAGTAGAAATTTAACCAATTAGAGGATGGACTGCAGCTGAGTTGTGCTCACCAGTTCGCACTGTATCCGGTTCGAAGGAAAGCCACGGGCATGACCGGGTACTGCAGGAAAAGTATTCTCCCCCGTTTCCGTAATCACTGGCGTTCATACTGATGGACGATTTTCCCAGGCTGGTTCGGTTGGTGGGACATTCAAGCCATCGCCCTCCCCTACTTCGTGAATCTTCCTGAAAAGGGTGTGGCGTCACAGGGGAGCCGGAATGGGCGGTGGAGACGAATCTGGAAACTGCCGGGATTCGAGCCCTGACGGTTGAAGGCATCGATGAGCCGGCGTGCAGCGGGATTTGTTGAACGGGGCCCGAAACTCCGGCACCGATGGCCAAAATTCCGGTATCACCTGCATTGCCTTTTCCAATATCCCTTGGGAAATCACCGGGCTTAACTTAAAATCCTGTGTCGAGATGCCAACCCATTCATGCCCATAGTCAGGTTTTCAGATTTATGCCCAACGTCCTGGTCGTATCCAACTGTCCATCGGAAAATACCCAAAAACTGCAACAGGCGGTGGTCAGGGGATGCCGGAATGAGATGTTTGAGGGAATTGAACTGCGTGCCTGCATCCCCTGGGATGCCGGCCCTGAGGATGTTTTATGGGCAGATGGCGTAATCCTCGGAACCACCGAAAATTTTGGTTACATGAGCGGAGCAATCAAGGATTTTCTCGAACGTATCTACTATCCCTGCCTGGAACAGACGGAAGGATTACCCGTCGCATTGTTCGTAAAAGGCGGACTGGACGGACAGGGAGCAAAATCCAGTGTTGAGCGCATTCTTACCGGACTGCGCTGGCGATTCATTCAGCCACCACTGGTGATGAAAGGAGACTTCAGGCCGGAGTTTCTGGAAAGCTGCGAACACCTGGGAATGACGATGTGCGCTGGTCTTGAGACGGGTATATTCTGACCCGACTCCTCGACCTGGCACAGTGGATTCCGGGGAGAGGATCGGCCATCAGGGGAAGGAAATGTACTGCACACCTGCCCTCTCACAAGCCATTTTAATCCGATATTCAAATCGTCCTACCTTCCCATCGCGATCATAAATCACTACTGCCGGGGTTTTTCCAGTGAGAAAACCGAAGAACAACGCCTGCTGCACGCTGTCCAGGCTGCTGCGCTTGTCCAGCCCACCTTCGTAGACATGCTCTTCCGTTTCGCAATCGATTCGTACAAAACTGCGTCCGGTCGGGTATTCAAACCCGTGTCGGGTTTCAGTTTTACCGCCCACCGATGCACAAAACAGCGTATTGTAGTCGTCTTCCGACGTCAGCGTGTCCAAAGACCCGGTGGTTTTCCCGGACAGCTCATTTCCGGTGGTCTCGAGGCAATGAGAGGAATCTCCCTGTCCAGAGCAATCTTCTGCATGGGTCCGGTCAGAATCCCCACTGGCCACGATCGGCAACCCGATACAAAGCCATGGCAACACGAGGAGAAAATTTCTCATGCTCAAAAGTCTCGCCCCTCCTTTACACTTGTCTCATAAAAGGTGATGGTGGAATAACAGGGAAGCCGGTGTACAGGAGGTCATTTCTCATGCTCCCGGATTGGACACGATTTCGGGGTCCATGGACCGATTTCCTGCGACTCATCCCGGATATTGATTCGTTCCAGCCCGTATTTGACGACCAATTTCGGGTATTTCAACTCTTCAGATGGATTCCGTTTCCATGCCCGGCCTCACCGTCCGGTCACTTGCAACGACCCGAAGCGGGAGGATGAAACAGGTTCCACAGTACGACGAATGGGCGAAAAGGGTCGGGCAGCGAATGCTCCCGGAAACCGGGGTGGATACTATTTTCCAGATTCCGCTATCGCTTTTTCCAGTTCCTGGAGTTTCTTTTCCAGCTCCTCAACGCGTCCCCGGGTACGTTTAAGGATTTTCTCCTGTACCGCAAGCTGGTCCCGGGTCACCAGATTCATTTTTTCAAAATTGCTTCTCACCACGGCTTCGACATTGTTCTTGATGTCGTCTTTTAACTCTGGTGGCAATGCAGAACGGATGCCTTGGCAAAGTTTCTCTAACATAATTCAAAAAAAAACAATCGTTAACCTAGTATTCAATATAGGCATTTTCTCTCATGCGTCCCAACCAGTTCTGATAAAGCTCATTGGCCTTCCGCTTGAATACTTCCCGTTCCGCCTTTTTTCGTATCAGGCTGCGGCTGATATCCCGGTTGCGACGCTCCAGAACTTCAATGATATGATAACCGAATTGAGACCTGAAAGGCTCGCTCACCTGGTTTATGGGCAATGAGTTTGCCATTTCTTCCATGGCCGCGGCCATTTCACCCGGATTGGTCCACCCCAGTGAACCTCCATTCACTGCACTCGTTTTGTCGTCTGAGTTCAATCGTGCCAGTTGGGCAAACTCCTCTCCTTCTCCAATCCTTGTTTTAAGCGAATCCAACAGTTCAAGGATTTCTTCTTCCGTCAGGTTTCGCTGGTTCGGTTCCACCAGGATATGCCGCACCCGTTGCTGGGCAACTATTTTTACATCGCCGCCTTTGGAATGAAGTTTGAATATATGAATACCCCGGGCACTTTCCACCGGCTCAGAAATGTCTCCAATCCCGGTTTCTCTCAGGATCTCAAGAAAAAGATCAGGGAGCTGGTTTTCTCGCTGCCACCCTATATAGCCCCCTGTTTCTTTTTCCTCTCCTTCTGAATACTCGGTGACCGCCTGTTCAAAAGACAATCCGGAATGGAGTTTCTGGAGCAGGTTGTCGACCATTTCCCGTGTTGTCTGGATTTCCTCTTCCGTTTTCCCCTCGGTGGAAACAAACAGGTGTGAGATTTCGTAAGTGACATCCGTGGCGTACAGGTCCGGGTGCGCCTGCAGATGGTACTCGATTTCCTCATCGCTGATTTCAACCCGGGAATTCACCAATGCATCGGTCACACGGTTGATCAGAATCTGCCCTGCGATACTCTTCCTGAGCTGTAATGGGCTGATTCCCTGCTGATCCAGTGCTTCCAGCAACCCGTCTACAGTATGATTGCTTTGCTCAGCCATCACCGCCAGGGTATTTTCCACTTCCTCCGCGGATACGTCCAGCCCCACTCTTCGTGCGGTCTGTATCTTGAGCTTCTCTTCAATCAACAACTCCAGCACTGCCGGGTCAACCTGCTCCGGGATCGGTAACACTTCATCACGGGTTTCGAGTTGTCTTCGCCGATGCCGTGTCTCATATTCCAGGCGGGTAACGGCTTCATCGTTCACAATCGCCACAACCTGATCCAGTTGTACCGCATCAGTGCGACCGGGAATGAGAAGAATCGGGACAACCAGTACCAAGAAAAAGAAATTCCGAAATATATTCACAGGCCTGTCACGTAGTAGTAATTTAGAGTCCACCCTTGATTTTACCCAAATCATCCAGCGCAAAGGTAAAAAGAAAACGATCCTTGAACTCGCCGTTTCCGTCCAGATAGTGTTGTACGCCCATGCTCGCTGTCCAGCAGCAGCCATCGTAGGTCATGCCCAAGAACGATGACCTGGTCTTGCTGTCTTCGAGGGAATAGGCGAGCCCGGCATCCAGTTGCCAACTCGAACCGACGGGTGTCTCAAATTCAAATTTCAACTGTTCGCTGGTATCCAGTGTCCGGCTGTAACTGGCCGAGGCATTGCGGTGTTCGCTGTACTCATAATCGGCGGACACCTGGGCATACCCGAAATCCTTCTCTTCCAGGTCATAGCGGGCAAATCCGCGAAGATTCCAGTCCGGGGCGACTCGGACGCTTAATTCGGTCAGAAGATCGGATTGATCCTTCGTATCCGGCTCGTTTGATATCCCGATTTCCCGGTCTTCGAAGTAAAATCTCTGGCCCAGGCTCAGGCTGGCATGCTGCTCCCCGGTCTCCTCGCTGAGAATTCGGCTGGTCATTCCCACAGTCATCTGCTCGGTATCCCCTACCCTGTCCCCACCAAAAAAACGATTTTCCCGGAAATAATGTGAAAAACTGGTCATATGACTTTCACTGGTATCAAAATTCGGGAAATCCTGTTGTTTCTGTCTTTCGGAAATCTTGACATAAAACAGCCTGGGTTCCAGGGTTTGCAGGTAGGAATCACCGCGAAGGCGGATCATCCGTTCAAAGAACAACCCCCCATCTATACTCATGATTGGCACAGTGACGGAAGGAGAATCATCCTTTTCATCGTCAGAACTTTCTTTTTCAGAACCGTGATTCAGGGAGTAGCGGATGGTTTGCGACGACACCCTGGGAGTGAGATATCCGTACTCCCTTTCGAGTGGCAGGCTAAGAGAGGGTTTGAAACGCATGCGAGTGCCATCGGTCCGGTCGTCATGGGAAAAACTGACATGGTCGGATTCAAAACCGAAGTGCACAGGTCCGAGAGACTGTTCCCTGAGATCAAGGGAAATTTCCGGCAATCTCTCATAGGGGTCCGTGGACGCATCGGTCAGGCGGTTGGTCGGTTCATAGGCGGCAAGCCGGGTGCTGAAGGTGAACTGGTCACCCCGGTAGCCCAATGTCGCATTTTGCAGTAGGTAGCCGGAAGAAACCGCGCCGATACTGCTCGCAAAATCCCGCATATAGTCGCTGTCCGAGACAGTGTGATAATCCACCGACAGGCCCCATCTGTCGGTTAACACATGATTGTGGTTCAGGCCGTATGCATACCGGTCCTCATCATACACATCGTCGGAAGGCAATACTTCCCCCTGTATCTCTCCACTGAATTGTGGAGACAAATACCGGTATTCCCCGTACAACTGGACGCCGCGTCTGCTCAGGATTCGGGGCACAATGGTGGCATCCCTGTCCGGTGCAATATTGATGTAATATGGCAGGCCGAGCATCGCTCCATCTTCATCTTCGTATCCGAATTCGGGAAACAAATACCCTGTCTTGCGTTCATCGTTAATGGGAAAGGAGGCTTTTGGAAAATAAAAGACCGGCACGTCCTTGAAGCGAACCGTCATATTTTTTGCGGTCCCGGTCCCTGTGCTGTGATCCAGAACGATTTCCTCGGCTTCCAATCGGACATCGTTGTTCCCTTCCAGGCAGGTTGTCAGGCTGACGTTTCGAAGCAACTCGTAATCCGCCCCTTCGAAATCGGCGCTCTCGGCTTCTGCCCTGGCCCGGATGTAGGTGGCATGTTCTCCCGCGACAGCTTCGCCATTTGCATCCGTTGCACCGCCGGGAGAGGAGGTGAAAAGGGAATGCTCTGCAAAGGCATCCGCCTTCCCCCGATTGGAATGAAGGGGGGTCCTGCGGGCAATTTTAATCTGCACCTTCTGTGCGGTGCCTGTAAACGTATCCGGCTCCATCTGCATGGACTCCGCGCTGATTTCATCGCCGCTGGAAGTGTAGAGCCGGATATTCCCTGTTATTTCGGTCTGGTAGGTGCCGCGGTGAAAGATGATTTTATCGGCGTAAACGCCGCGGTTGCCCTGGATAATCGTCGCATTGCCGGTCATATGCAGCACTTCCTTGTCCAGCAACTGGTATTCATCGGCATTCATCCTGAGTGGTAATACATCCGGGTCTGCGGCCGTTGCTTCGCGTAAATGCTGAGGAACCTCAATCACTCCGGGCGGGCACGAATACAGGCTGTCAACCCCAGTGTTCTGAGGGCTGTCCTGGGCGTACAGCCCCATGCATACGAGTGTTAAAAACAGTGCGGCCGCAGTCCGAATCAGCATGCGTCTGATCTGGTAGAGGGGCTCAGCACCATTTCTTTTTTTGCCATGAGGGTCTCGGATAATTGGCAATTATAGGAGGTTTGGTGGTTATAATCCATGCGTCCCAACAACGATCTGTTTACGAGATATTCAGGATGGAAGCAATGATACTGGCCGCAGGCCGGGGAGAACGGCTGCGCCCGGCCACGCTCTCGACACCCAAGCCACTTCTGCCCGTAAAGGGAAAACCCATGATTGAAGCACAGCTTGAAAAACTGGCAGAATCCGGTTTCAGGAATATTGTGATAAATATCTCTTATCTTGCTGATAATATTGTTGATTATCTTGGAGATGGACGTCAATATGGTGTTCGTATCAGTTATTCCAGGGAACCGGGTGGCCCGTATGGGACAGGCGGCGGCGTCGTCAATGCCCTTGAATTACTGCATGAGGAGCAATTTCTCGTTGTGAACTCGGATATCTATTCCGATATTGACTTTGGCCAAATCAGGATCGGTGGGCGGTTTTCCGCCAGGTTGATTCTGGTGGACAACCCGGCACACAATCCAGGGGGAGACTTTGGCGTCGCCGATGGCATTCTGACCGGACCCGGGGCGGCCGCCTCCACTTTCACCTTCTCGGGAGTGGGGCGTTACAGGCGGGGATTGTTCGAGGGCCGCCCTTCCGGATTTATGGCGTTGACAGACATCCTGAAGGAAGGGATCGAAAAACAAATGATTGCTGCGGAGGTCCACCCCGGCTTCTGGATGGACCTCGGTACAAAAGAACGGCTGGACCGGGCCAACTCATTCCCCGATTGAACCGGGCACACTAAAATGCATGGCTGATTTCAAGCCGGAATTGATCCTGAACCTCATCAAAACATCCTATGGAAGCGTGGTCGGCCAATTGGGTCACATCCATCCCGGCGAAACCACAGGGGTCAATCCAGCCAAAGGGGTGCAGGTCCATGTCGACATTCAGGCTGAGCCCATGATAGGTGCAGCCCCGGGAAATCCTTAGTCCCAGCGCCCCGATCTTGGCCCCATTGACATACACCCCCGGCGCCCCGGATTTGCAGTATGCCGCGAGGTCATACCCCCGGAGAAACTGAACGAGAAACTGCTGGATGTCATTCACCAGTGCCCTGGGACCACTGTGGCGGCGTTTCAGGTCGAATAACAGATAGGCGACGAGCTGGCCCGGTCCGTGGTATGTCATCTGCCCTCCCCGGTCGGAATGTACAACGGGGACCGGCCCGGCATCCGGTTTGGGAGAATCACGGCAGCTGGTTCCCTGGGTATACACCGCGTGGTGCTGCAGCAGCCATATTTCATCGTCGGTATGGTCCCCACGGTTCCGGGTAAACCGGACCATCCGTTGCCAGATGTCCGTATACTCGCACAACCCGAAGTCCCGCATGACCAGGGGCATCAAATCACCATCAAAATTTCAGGGTGAGCGGTCAACCCCCGGTACAGATTGTCCATCTGCTGCCGGTTGGTTGCCTTGACCCGACAGCTCAGGGACTGGTACCGGCCGCCACGGCTGGTTTTGTCTGAAATTCGAATCAGATCGTTGATGCAGACATGTTTCAGGATCACTTCGCGAACCAAAGAGAAGTTGTCCGGATCGGTTTTCAAGAATATTTTGATATCCAGCGTGCAGGGAAAGGTCAAACCTTCAGGGAGAGAGTCGTCGTCAGCCACCGGTGTTCGGGCCCCGGTTTGTTCTCACGTTCATCCCGGACAATGCGGCCATCCCACTGATTTTGCTGCGGGAATCCTGCCAGAACCCGTTTTCAGTAGATCCATTTCTTGAAATAATCCAGAACCTGGGAAAACCACGGTCCTTGCTGATAGGTTTCGTTTGCATGCAGGGTTCCGCGATGGATGGTTTCTCCGTCAAATTCGAGCTGAAAACCGCCTACCCTGGCATTGGCCTGCAGCGGAGCCTCCAGACTGTCCGGCAGTTCCAGCGACGAGGACAACTTGCTCTTCTGGCCTGTGGGAATGATCACCCGGACATCCTGGTTGACCCCAATCGAGGCCCTGGGAGTCTCTCCCATCCACAATCTCAAAGACTTGATCTCTGCACCCCGCTTGAAAACCGTTTGCCCCTCATAGGCCGTATAGCCAAACTGGAGCAACGACTGCACCTGGTCGGCCCTGCGCGTTTTGCTGGTAGAACCCACGACGGCTGCCAGTAAACGGACGTTCTCCCGTACCGCGGTTCCGATCAGGCAATACCCCGCTTTTTTCGTATAACCGGTTTTTATGCCGTCCACCGTCGAATCCCGCGCCAACAGCAGGTTCCGGTTGTGCTGGGTAATCTCGTTATAGGTGTATTCACGTTCGGAATAATACCGATAGAAATCCGGAAATCTTCGGATCAGTGAAGCGGAAAGAAGGACCATGTCCGCAGCGGTACTGTAGTGATTGTCCGCGGGCAATCCGTGGCTGTTGCGAAAGTGGGTGTTCACCATGCCAAGTTCCGCCGCTTTCCGGTTCATCGCTGCAGCAAACGCATCTTCCGACCCGCTCAAATGTTCCGCCAGGGCCACTGCCGCATCATTTCCGGATTGAATGACCAGTCCCTGGATCAGTTCAATGACCCTGACCCGGGTATCCACCTCAATGAACATTTTGGAACCCTCGGTCCGCCAGGCCTTTTCGCTGATATACACCTCGTCCTCCAGGGCCAATGCTCCCGCATCCAGGGCTTCAAAAACCAGATAACTGGTCATGAGCTTGGTCAGGCTGGCAGGTTCAATCCTCTTGTCTGCGTGATGGCTGCCCAGGACCCATCCGGTTTCATAATCCACCAGTATCCAGCCCTCCGCCTCAATTTCAGGCAACGCTGCCGGGGCCCGAATGACTTCCGGGACCGGAACCAAATCTGCAAACGACGGCAACGGATTGCCAAGCAGCAGGACGAAAACAAGGGGAATTCGCTGAACCGTGGCGGATAGGATTTCAAACAATGGGAATTTTTTCCAGCACATGATCGATGCAATCCGAATTGGGGGTTATTTCTCCGTGATCAGCAATACTGCCTTGCCAAGCAGGTTCTCCAGCTTCCTTTGGGACTGCAGGGCCCTGCTCAACGACTGAAAAGGTCCGACCCGGACCCGGTAGGGCGTTCCACTCTCCAGGTGCTGTTTATTGTTCGCGGGAAACAACGGGAGTCCCCGGTTTCTGAGCGAATCCCTCAGTTTCAGGGAGTTGTCGCTGTTCAGGAAGGACCCTGCCTGGAGATAATAAAGCGCTCTTTCCATGGGTTGATTCGTCTCCACACTTTTTGTCGGAACAGGACTCGGCGCATGGCCCGAGGCATCCAGTGCGCGGACTCTCACCCGTCCTACGCCCTTGTCTGCGATGCCGATCTTGTGCGCTGCCGCATAGGAAAGATCAATAATCCGATTGTGCAGAAACGGACCGCGATCGTTCACTTTTACGATGATCTGCTTTCCGGTCTCAAGGTGGGTGACTTCCACATAAGTAGGCAATGGAAGGACGGGGTGGGCGGCGGTCATGGCCCACATGTCATAGGGTTCGCCGCTCGAAGTCCGGCGCCCGTGAAATTTCGTCCCATACCAGGACGCCATACCGGTTTGCGTAAACCCGGCAGAAGATTTCAGTGGGACGTATTTTTTTCCAAAGACGACGTAGGGCTTGTTTCCGGTTCGACTGGGCAACTCTGCTTTTGGAACGGCATCCGCTATCTTGCTGAAATCCCGGTCCCTGCCGGCGGGGGCACCATCCCCCCCATAATAACCGCTGTCCCTGGACTTTTTCCCACCGCACCCGGCGAGCAGAGCCAGGAATAAAACGCTGACCAGACAGAGCCGAAACCCGGGGGCTTCAGTCATTCTAAACCCCGGGGCTTCAGTCATTGTTTTGCCTGTGAATCGCTTCAGCCAACTCGGTCACGGCCATGGCATAGTTGACACTGGGGTTGTACCGTGTAATGGCATAAAAGTTCTTAAAGCCGACAATATGCCGATTCCCGTTTTCTTCTTCCAATGCAAGCAGTGCGACTTTTTCGCTGCTGAACTCGGTATTGAACAGGATGCCCGCCTCAAACAAATCTTCCCTTTTCACTGTTGGTTTTGCCCTCCTGCTCACCAGCTCCGCCGCCGCTTCTGACAGGGGCCCGCTCACCCTGGCATAAATGCTCTGGTCTTTTTTCCAGCCATGGGATTTCAGGTAATTCGCAACGCTGCCGATGGCATCTTCAAACTCATTCACCAGATCTCGCCGATTGTTTTCATTAAAATCAACGGCATAGGCTTCATAGCTCGACGGCATGAACTGGGGAATACCAATGGCCCCGGCAAATGAGCCCATCACCGAGGTGGGGTCAATCTTTTCCCTTCTCGTGGTATTGAGGAATGTGCGCAGTTCGGCCGTAAAAAACGGACTTCGACGGGGATATTCTGCGGACAATGTAACCAGGCTGTCCAACACCCGTTTCCCCCCCATCCGGTTTCCATAGTGGGTTTCAACACCAATCAATGCCGCAATCAACACCGCCGAGACACCAAATTTCCGGTTCGCTGCTTCCAGAGTGCTTTTATGATCATTGAAAAACCGGACCCCCCTGTCGATTCGATTCTGAGTAATAAATATTTTACGGTATTTGTACCATGGCAGTGATTCATACTGACGGTCCATCAATTTCAGGGTCTTCTCATCAATATTGGCGGCACTCAACACCTCCTGGAGCTCGTGCAACGGATAATCATCCTCTGAAACCATGGTGTGGACCAGCTTTTCCAGCACCGGGTATTTTTTGTAGTCCACGGCCCCGGCCTGCAGGGGACAGATCAAAGAAAAAGCAAGCAAAACACGTGCAAACATGGGCAATGACATCGGTATTTTCAACATTATCCCTTTCTCAGGGTATTTTTGGTGCGGGCGATGCTCATCAGGATTCCAAGTCCAATCATGATCGTCACCATGGAACTGCCACCATAGCTCATCAGTGGGAGCGGAACACCGACAACTGGCAGAACGCCGGAGACCATCCCGATATTGACAAAGACATAAAAGAAAAACGTTGCTGACAGTCCACCCGCCAATAGCCGTGAATAGGTGTCCTGTACATAAAATGCGATCACCAACCCCCGGAAAACCAGGAAAAGATACAGTAGCAGCAATACTACCACTCCTATCAACCCAAACTCTTCCGCAAAAACCGAAAAAATGAAATCCGTACTTCTTTCCGGAATAAACTCCAATTGAGACTGGGTTCCGGACAACCACCCCTTGCCCTGAAAACCACCGGATCCGATGGCAATGGTGGACTGGATAATATGGTAGCCGGCCCCCAACGGGTCGGCCCACGGATCAAACAGGGTCAATACCCGGCTGCGCTGATAGTCATGCAGGACAAATACCCACATTACGGGCGTAATGACCGACATCGCAAACACGACAGTAAAAATCAGTTTCCACCCGATCCCGGACAGGAAAATAACCATGATGCCGGTCATGGCGATGAGGGTTGCCGTCCCCAGGTCAGGCTGAAGAATCACCAGCCCTGTGGGAACCAGAACCACCAGTATCCCCAGCACAATGAAGATGGGTCGCGGGGGAAGTGGTGTCCGCGCCAGGATCCATGCGGTCATCATCGGTACCGCAATTCTCATCATTTCAGCCGGCTGAAACCTGAAAACCCCAAGCTCAAGCCAGCGTTGTGCGCCTTTGCCAATGATCCCGATTGCAAGCACGAAAACGAGCAACACTAGGCCGGCCAGATAAACATGAGGTGACCACTGCAATAAAACCCGGGGGGGAATTCGGGCAAAAATAACCAGCAGGACCAGTCCAAACCCAAACCGAATACCATGTTTCATGATCTCGTTCATGTCCTCCCCGCTGGCACTGTAAAGAATAACCAGGCTAAGGCCGAACAACATCAGTATCACACTGAAAAGCGGCAGATCAATGTAAGGGGGATTCGTCTTTGTACGCATACGTGTTGTATACGGAATCAGCTTTGCAGTGCGGCAGCCTGTGGCCCCGCATCCTGGTTTTCAATGATTCCCAGTCTCTCAATCAGGTAATAATCCAATAGTTTTCTGGCAATGGGCGCAGCGGTTTTGCTGCCACTGCCCGCATGTTCAACAATCACGGCAATTGCAATTTTAGGATCATCCAGGGGTGCAAAACCGACAAACAGGGAATGGTCCCGGAATTTCTTTTCGGTATTTTCTTCATCATATACCTCATTTTGCCGAATGCTTTTTACCTGGGCTGTTCCCGTTTTACCCGCCATTTCATACGGAATATCCTGCCCGATTCTCCGTGCCGTTCCCCTTTGTCCATGTACAACATCCCGCATACTTTTGATGACAATGTCATAGAATCTGTCGTTTTTCAGGTCGACAAGCCTCACCTCGGGAGGAACGGCCTCCCGCGACTCGTTTTGCGGGTGTTCGATTTCAGTCAGGAGTTTCGGGGTGGCTTTTATCCCCCTGGATGCCAGCGTCGCGGTGACACTGGCCAATTGCAGCGGGGTGGTCAGCATGTAGCCCTGACCGATTCCGGTAATGACGGTTTCACCCGGAAACCACAACTCCCCCCGCACCCGCTTCTTCCATTCCCGGGAGGGCATCAGGCCGGCTGGTTCGCCAAGAAGGTCTATCCCCGTTTGTTCACCGAAACCAAAACGGGCCATTCCTTCTTTCATCAGGTCGATTCCAAGCAATCTGGCCAATCGATAGAAATACACATCGCAGGATTGTATGATTGCCTGATCGCCGTCAACATTTCCGTGGCCGGACTTGTTCCAACAACGATATTGATGCGTATGCCCCGGCAGACTGTACCACCCCGGACAAAAACTCTGCCTGTTGTGGGAGATATTGTTTTCCATCCCCACCAGGGACAGAAATCCCTTTATGGTGGATCCGGGGGCATATCGTCCATACAGGGCCCGGTTGAACAACGGTTTTCTCTCCGATGACCGCAGCACAGAGTACTCGGTTTCACTGATTCCGTTGACAAAAGGATTGGGGTCATACGTTGGAACGCTGGCAAATGCCAGCACTTCTCCGCTGCCCGGCTCAATTGCAACCACCGCACCTTCGTAACCTTCCAGTGCTTCCATGCTTTTTTGCTGAAGCTTGAAATCCAGACTGAGATGGATGTTTTTTCCCGCCGCAGGTGTGATTTGTTCAAACTTCCTGATAACACGACCATGGGCATTGGTCTCAACACGTTCTGCCCCGGGTTTCCCGAGCAAAGTGGTTTCATAAAACTCTTCAACACCGCCTTTTCCGATATATTCCATTCCCTGGTATGTCAGGGGATCAATTTTGTCCAGGTCATCTGAACTGATTCGGCCCACGTAACCAATCAGGTGGGAAACCAGTCCGCCCTGCGGGTAGTGCCGTTGCAGGCGGGCGCGCAATTGAATACCCGGATACTGGTGCTGGTTGATAGACAACATGGAGGATTCCTCCTCGTTGAGATTGACTTTCAATGTCTGCCATTCAAACGGGGGACGCTTTTTGAGCAGCTTTTGAAACCGGGTCAAATCGTTGTCCGTTAATTCGATAAACTGCCCAATCTCGCTCAGCAGTTCATCCATATTCTCCACTTTCTCAGGCAGGACCTCGAGATTGTATACATGGATATTTTGCGCCAGAATTTCACCATTGCGATCGTAAATAAGGCCACGGATGGGGGGCATGGAAAACAACTCGAACCGATTGTTCTGTGCGAGTGTAGAGTACTGCTCATGCTGAATGACCTGCAGGTAAGCGAGACGAAAAAAAAGAGCCAGAATGAGCAGGGCAATGAAAATAAAACACAGGATAATCCTGTTTTGAATCAGCACTCTTTCGCGAAGATAATCCCGGACCAGGGTCATTACCGGATTCCCGTTCTATGCCGCAACAACCTGAGCAGGGTATAGACAACCGGCCACAGCAGACATGAAGTCAGTGCGGATTGCCAGTAAACCAGCTGTATTTCAATGTCCGAGGTAACGTAGTAAATCCACACAGTGATGCCGATATCCACCGAGGCAACGAGCAAAACCACGATGCACTGTTCCCACAGCGCATACAATCGGATGTGTCGATATTCCACAATGGCCACGAATGCCACGAATGCCTTGGCCATGGCATGCTGCCCCAGCAATGCATAATAGAGAATATCAAGAGCCAGGCCGGCCAGCCAACCCAGTCCCACCCCGACCCGGTCCGGTACAGCGAGACACCAGTAAAACAATACCAGCAGCACCCAATCCGGTTCCGCATGCCGCATCCACTCGGGATAGTTGATCAGGTTCAACGAAAAGGCCAGCACAAAAGTCAAGAATATGACTACCACGGGGGCTTTGGTCCGCCGACGAGACCTATTCATCGGGGTCATCCTGGTGTATCGATGAAAATTCCCGGGATGTATCCTTGTTCCACAACAACAGCACTTCTTTTGTATAATCTATTTTAGCGATGGTTTCCGCATGAACGCTTAGAAAAGCCTCGTTGGCATCGTTGACGATCTCAAAAACCTCCCCCACCCGGTATCCAACCGGAAACCTTCCTCCTGTACCCGAGGTGACCAGCTGGTCGCCGATCTGGACATCCGCCCTTCTGGTCAGAAACGGTGCCGTGATCGTATCCGAAATCCCCGAACCCTGAACGATGGTTCGAAGCCCATTTCGCTGAATTTGTACCGGCAGACCATGACTTGAGTTGGTAATCAGGGTGATCACGCTGCGCCGGAATCCGACTTCAGAGATCTGCCCGAGTATGCCTTTTGGTGTGACCGCTACCTGCCCGAGATAGACTCCGGATTCCATCCCGCTGTTCACAACGACTTTATGGGAAAAGGGCTCCAGGCCGACATCGATAATCTGTGTCAGCAGCACCTGCTCCTCAGTGCGTTTAAAGATCGACAACAGGGCGGAAAGCCGCTCGTTTTCTGCAACCAGCGCTTCGTACCGTTGCAGTTTGGACTCCAAAATGACCTGTTTGTTCTGTAATGCGACCAGTTCCTGGTGCAGTTGATCATCGGGATAATACCGGTCCAGCGCCATGACTGTCCGCCTTGGGACCTGGGCAATAAACTCGAATGTGATATTCAGTGCAGAGGTGAATGGCCGGACGGTTTGCAGCAGGGTACTTTTGTGGTCGACAATCATCAACCCTATGGACAGTACAATCAGCAGGGAAAACCGGAAAAGAGGCGTTGCACGGTTAAACGCCATATCGTCAAACCAAAAACACCGGAACTTTCAACTTGGGAAATCTCTCCACGTAACCCTACTTTTTCCGGATGATAAAGACAAGGCAGCCCGCATCTCCCTGATCAGCAATTCGGCTGCTATCGGTCACTGGAGAAAATATCGCCAATTGCATCCATTTCCTCAAGGGCCCGGCCACAACCGCGCACCACGCAGGTCAGGGGCTCTTCAGCCAGGACCACCGGCAATCCGGTGTCCATCATCAAACGACGGTCGATGTCCCGCAGCAGGGCGCCACCACCGGCAACCACCATTCCCTTTTCTCCGATATCGGCACTTAATTCCGGCGGCGTCTTTTCCATGGCCTGTCGCACTGCATGCACAATCTGTTCGAGGGAGTCGTTGATGGCTTCGTATATCTCTTCACTGGTAATCACCAGGCTCCTTGACAGGCCTTCGGAAATATCCCTGCCCTTGAGTTCCATTTCCATATATTCCGATTCGGACCAGGCGGGGGCGATATTCTGTTTGATCCGTTCTGCAGTGGCTTCACCAATCAGCACGCCATGGCGTCGACGTACGTGATTTATGATTGCCTCATCGAATGAGTCTCCCGCTGTTCGCAATGAATTGGAATACACCGTCCCGCCGAGGGACAACAGCCCCACCTCGGTGGTGCCGCCGCCTATATCAACGACCATGGAACCCGTGGGCTCGGCGACCGGCAAATTTGCTCCAATGGCAACGGCCATGGGTTCTTCGATCAAATAAACTTCCCGGGCACCGGCTCCCGTGGCTGATTCGCGGATGGCACGACGTTCTACCTGGGTGGAACCGCAGGGCACACAAATAATGATCCTGGGACTGGAAAAGATCTTGTTTTCCTGCACTTTCCGGATAAAGTACTTGAGCATGTCTTCGGTGACATTGAAGTCGGCAATCACGCCATCCTTCATCGGTCGAATCGCCTGGATAGAACCCGGCGTTCTGCCCAGCATACGCTTTGCCTCTTGTCCCACGGCCAGCACGCTCTTGCTGCCGCCTGCCATGGTGCTCTTGATGGCGACCACAGAGGGCTCATCAAGAATGATCCCCTTGTTTCTGACGTAGATGAGGGTATTGGCCGTACCCAAATCAATGGCCAGGTCATTGGAGAAAAAACCGCTAAGTCTTTTTAGCATCGGAAATTCATGTCGGTATGTAGGTCAAAAAACGGAAAATACAACAAAATATAAACCCGTGTAGCTTAACAACCCACCCGCGACTATTCAACTGTACAAGACTGTGAGAACACAGGGAATCCATACAGACAAGACCGTTCACAGAACATCATTTGAATGGAAACCGATGGAGTCATTTCCCACCGACTGATTCTCCGGACCCGTTCCCGTTGTTCACCGGTGAGCTTCCTTCCGGATTTTCCCGGAACCGGAAAAATACTATAACCAATTGATATTCATGGGCAATCACACCAAACAATCCCGCCATGGTAGGCCCGACCGTGTTTCCCTATCCTGCTTTCGTCCTGGCCAGTCATTCGGCCCGCATCCCCGGTCCCGAACACTCCTCCCCGGTACGTGGACAGACCGGTGTCGGCGGGCCCGAAAAAACGGTTCGGGCTGGAATCGCGCCAAAATACGCGACTCCATCGTGTATAATCGCGTTTTCCGAAAATCCAGGAACCATCAAGGCATCCACCCCATGACTGATTCTACCGGTCCCCTCACTTCACATGTCCTCCAATACCCCACGGGGGCGTGGACGGACGGCTTCACAGGGGGAGGTTTTCCACCATTGAAGGCCCGGCACACGGGTGAACCTTCAAAATGGACATGCAGGGACGACTGGTCTCGACAATTCCCGTAAGCTGCGGCAGTTCCCATTGTACCAACCCGGCACAACAGCCATCCCATGCCTCTGACTCCAAAAACCGTTGACCACATCGCACGCTTGTCGCGACTGAAGGTTGACGCGGAAAAAGCAGTGTTCTATGCGGAACAACTCAACCATATCATGCAGCTGGTTGACCAGATGAACGGCATCGATACTGCGGGCATTGAGCCCATGTCCCACCCCCAGGATGCCGCCCTGAGAATGCGCGATGATACGGTCTATGCAGAAGATTGCCGGCAGCAGTACCAGGCGATTGCCCCGGCCACCGAAGACGGGCTTTATCTCGTGCCGAAGGTAATCGAATAAAAGCCGGAACCGACACATGCACAATCAATCACTCGGTGAATTGCGTGCCGGTCTGGACGGGAAGGAATATTCAAGCGTTGAACTCACCCGGCATTTTCTCAGGCGCATTCACCACCATGGGCCGGGACTGAACGCCTTTATTTCAGTTACCGGGGAGTTGGCCCTTGAACAGGCGCAGCAGGCGGATAACCGGATTGCAGGAAACAGTTCCGGACTCCTGACCGGCATACCCATTGCCCACAAAGACCTGTTTTGTACCCTTGGCGTGCTGACCACCTGCGGGTCGAGGATATTGAACAACTTCGTATCCCCCTATGACGCCACCGTGGTCAGCAAGCTGAAATCCGAGGGCATGGTGATGCTCGGAAAAACCAACATGGATGAATTTGCCATGGGCTCATCCAATGAAAACAGTTATTACGGCCATGTAAAAAACCCATGGGATGAAAAACGAGTCCCCGGAGGTAGTTCAGGTGGCTCAGCCGCCGCGGTGAGTGCCGGACTGTCACCGGTTGCCACCGCCACCGATACCGGTGGTTCAATCCGCCAGCCTGCGGCCCTGTGCGGCCTCACCGGAATAAAGCCCAGCTATGGCCGGGTCAGCCGCTACGGGATGGTGGCCTTTGCATCCTCCCTGGACCAGGGCGGTATCCTGGCCCGCAGTGCCGAGGATGCCGCTCTGGTTCTGCAGGCAATGTCCGGATACGACCGGCGGGACTCCACATCGCTGGACCTGGCCGTTCCGAACTATCGGGGCAGCCTGCAGGCATCCATACGGGGAAAGGTGATTGGTTTGCCCAGGGAGTTTTTTGGCAGTGGTGCAGACCCTGCCGTGATGGAAGCGGTTGAGCAGGCGATCCGGATACTGGAATCACTGGGGGCGAAAACCATCGAAGTGGAACTTCCCAACAGCGAAGCCGGCATCCCGTGTTACTACGTTCTCGCTCCGGCTGAAGCGTCATCCAACCTTGCCCGGTTTGATGGGGTACGCTATGGCCATCGCAGCGGGCAGTATGGGGATTTGATCGATATGTATGAGCGTACCCGGACAGAAGGTTTCGGCGAGGAAGTCAAGCGCCGAATCATGATCGGGACCTATGTATTGTCGTCGGGATACTATGATGCCTACTATATCAAGGCCCAGCGATTGCGACGGATGATTGCTGACGACTTCAGGAAGGCTTTTGAAAAATGCGATCTCATCGCCGGTCCGACCACGCCGGGTACGGCTTTTGTTCTGGGTGAAAAGAGCGATGATCCGGTGTCCATGTATCTCAATGATATCTTTACCAACTCAGCCAATCTTGCCGGGTTGCCCGCTCTGTCCGTCCCGGCTGGGGTGGATCATAACCGACTGCCCATCGGACTCCATCTGATCGGAAAGTATCTGGATGAAAGCTCCATTTTGAACGTGGCACACCAATTCCAGCAACATACGGACTGGCACCTGAAAACACCCGAAGGGTTTGGATAATGGAGTGGGAAGCAGTGATCGGACTGGAGGTACATGTCCAGTTGCAGACAAAAAGCAAGATATTTGGCGGTGCGTCCGTCGCCTATGGCGCAGAACCGAACACCCAGGCCTGTGATGTGAGCGTGGCCCTTCCCGGGGTTTTGCCCGTGATGAACCGGGAAGCGGCGCGGCTGGCGGTTAAATTCGGACTGGGCATCGGTGCGACCCTCCATCGGCGCTCCATATTCGCCCGGAAGAATTACTTTTATCCAGACCTGCCAAAGGGGTACCAGATCAGCCAGTACGAGGTCCCCATTGTGGGCCGGGGTACGCTTCAAATCGAAACGGATGACGGCACCAGAAAAATCGGGGTCACGCGGGCTCACCTGGAAGAAGATGCCGGCAAGTCCCTGCACCAGGACTTTCACGGCATGACCGGCATTGACCTGAACCGCGCGGGCACACCACTGCTGGAAGTGGTCTCTGAACCGGACATGCGGTCCTCGGCAGAAGCGGTCGCTTATCTGAAAACCCTGCATGCCCTGGTACGATATCTTGATATCTCGGATGGAAACATGCAGGAAGGGTCTTTTCGTTGCGACGCCAACGTTTCGGTTCGCCCCAGGGGTCAGGACACCCTGGGGATCCGCACCGAGATCAAGAATGTCAATTCATTCCGCTTTGTGGAAAAAGCCATTGATTTTGAAATTGAACGGCAGATTGACTTGATTGAAAACGGTGAAGAAGTGGTTCAGGAAACCCGGTTGTATGATTCGGACCGGGATGAAACACGACCCATGCGGTCCAAGGAAGAGGCCCATGATTACCGATACTTCCCGGACCCGGATCTTCCCCCGCTGGTTCTTGACGAGACCTTTATTGAGAAGATCCGATCTGAACTGCCGGAATTGCCCCAGGCCAGGAAAGCAAGATTCGAATCCGAGTACGGATTGCCCCGAATCGATGCCGCACAGCTGACCAATGACCGCAGGACGGCAGACTACTTTGAGCTGGTGTGCTCGAAAACGTCTGCAAATCCCAAGGTTGCGGCGAACTGGATATTGGGTGAATTGGCCAGCACACTGAATCATCACAATCTGGAAATCGCGGATACCCGGGTGGACAGCTCTGGCATGGCGCAGCTGCTCGACCGAATTGCGGACAATACCATTTCCGGGAAAATTGCAAAGGATGTCTTTATGCTCCTGTGGGACCATGACCAGTCCGTGGACCAGATCATCGAGGACCGGGGACTGAAACAGATTACCGACAGCACGGAAATCGAGGCGGTTGTTGACAGCGTTCTTTCCGATCACCCGGCGCAGGTCCAGCAGTACCGGGAAGGCAACAAAAAGGTTCTCGGGTTCTTTGTCGGCCAGGTGATGAAACGGACCCGGGGCAAGGCAAACCCGAAACAGGTGAATGAATCATTGCACGAAAAATTAAAGTAGGGTAAAAGGAAGGTATGGGCCTGTAGCTCAGCTGGATAGAGTACCTGGCTTCGAACCAGGTGGTCGGGGGTTCGAGTCCCTCCGGGCCCGCCATTCACTGCGTACCGTCATTCCGTACGGGTATTGCGAGAAGGCATCTCTTATTGAGATTTTACTGTGACCTCAAATTATGGAATCTTAAATTGAAAAAAATGTTTGTTGGCAATCTGCCGAGCGAAACCAAAGAAAGCGACCTGGAACAATTATTTGGGCAGTACGGCACCGTACGCTCACTGAAATTAATCACCGATATGTTTACACGCAAGTGCAAGGGATTCGGGTTTATCGAAATGGAGGGACATGAAGCCCGCGCGGCCATTGAGGGATTGAATGGCCGGGATTTCAAGGGCAATTCCATTAAAGTTACGTTTGAAACCCAAAGACCGGGTGGTCGACGGAGGTAGCGGTTTCGACGCGTTGCGGTGACCGGCCCGGTTTCGTTGAGCGGGATCGTCCACCGGTCCTTTTTTCTGGAGGCAGGGTTGAATCCGATCCGCCAGACGGAACCCGAAACAGCCTGCCGACCGGATGAAAGCGGGATGCTGGGTCAGCACGGCAATGGGGAATTCCCGCCCCAGGGGTGCCGGGTTCGCGTATCCATCCCTGCAATAACAGGGACTGCCGGGGAAGCACTGACCCGGTTCGGATGACCTCCCGGGTCCCCTCCTGGATCCCCTGCCCCCCTCTTGTGAACCCGCCAGGTCGTTTCGGCCTGTACCGGCGACAACCGGAACGATGGAACGATGACATCCCCTGTGAACCCCTGTTTCATGGAAAATCCAATCATACTCGCTTCGTCCTCTGCGTCCCGAAAACGGATTCTGTCCCGTACCGGGTTGAAGTTTGAAACTGTTTCACCGAACATCGATGAAACCCCGGCTCCCGGGGAACATCCGGGTCACCTGGTTGAAAGACTGGCGAGGACAAAGGCTGAGGCGGTAAAAGGCAAATTCGGACCTTCGTTGATTATCGGGTCGGATCAGGTCGGGTTCATTGATGGGGAAATCCTGGGAAAACCAGCGGACCACGAAGATGCGGTGAGGCAGCTGACCCGGTGTTCGGGTTCGGACCTGGTTCTTTATGCAGGCGTGGCATTGCTCAATACGCACAGCGGTTTCATGCAGTCCGAGGTCGACACGTTCAGGGTCACCTACCGGGAACTCCCTGCTGAAAAGATCCGGAAATACCTGGAGATCGAACAACCCTATGACAGCTGTGGCAGTCTCAGGGTGGAAGGCATCGGCATCTCGCTGCTGGAACAGTTGAGCGGAACCGACCCCAACACACTCATGGGATTCCCGTTGCTCAAACTGCTGCGCCTTCTGGAAAAGGAAGGAGTGGAACTGATCTGATTCCTGAGTTCAGGCATTGCGATTTGAAAACCATTGATTCCATGGGAATGCAACGGCAACAGGGCACTACAACCGGTTTCATTTGACCCAACGGCAGTACCCGTTTGATTCCTCATTGGTTGGGATTACGGGGGGATTTGGGTTTGGACGTTGGGTTGGATTCTTGCGTGTTTTCCATACTGACACCGGAAACAGTGCCTCGTTCCATTCGAGTCCCAGACAGTGATCGAGACGATTGGCCTCGACCATGCGCCCTACCCTGCATCGCAAACTGCTTCGGGTGCCCTTTTGCACCAGAAGATTGAACTGCTGGTCATTGAAGGCCCGGCGGATTTCATTGGGAGTCATCGAATCACCCATGACAGTCAATCGACATGAAAATGCTGAAGCAACAAAAAGCCATGTAACAGACGGCATTACGCCCGGATACGCCGAAAATCTGTCAACAGTATTCACCGGGCAGTGTGTTAGTAAGGTGTTCCATCCTTGTGCATGAACTGCCACATCCCGTCATCTCCCAGCACAGCACGTAAATCATCCCGAGGATAGCTTCCCTTGTCGCCCTTGGTCCGATCTCCAATCTCAAGGAGGATCGCTATCCGGTCAGAGCGATTGACCACCTGATGTGCCTCGCCTCCCGCACGGAAGCCAGCGCACATTCCAGGTTCAAGTGTGGTCTCTCCGAATTCGGTCACGAGTGTGGGATTGCCCTGCAGGATGTAGATCATCTCGTCCCGCTTGTTGTGAGAATGCATCAGAGCAGTTTCCCCACCGGGCTCAAGCGTTGTCAGGTTTACACCGAAGTTCTTCAGACCGAAATAGTCTCCCAAGGGTCTCTTCTCCCGTCTTGTCATTCGGCTGAAGAAAGGTTCTGGATAGTTGGATTGTTTCGTTCGAGGCGAAACTTCTATCGCTGCAATGGCCGGAGGGGGGTTGGATTCACTCATTGGAAGTTTTCTTTGTGTTGAAGTTTGACTGCGGAAGTTTCGGTAATTCGGTACAGTGAATTGATGCGCTGTTCGACATCCAACACGGTCCCAAAACAATTGTCATGCAGATGCAGCAGATTGCAGTGGAATTACGGCTCGACCTCGGTAGCGTGCCACGTGTACTCCCGGAATGCGCCCTCGATGCGTTCGAACACCGACCGGCTTCCGGTCCCGATCGTAACCGTATCCATACGCCCGACCGGCACCAGGCGGGCGCCCGACCCGCTCAGGAATACTTCGTCGGCACGCATCAGTTCCGCGTGGCCGATGGAACGTATCCGCGTTTCGATACCGAGTTCACCGGCAAGCTGGATAACCGTGGACCGGGTGATTCCGGGCAACGCACCGTCAATGGTGGGCGGCGTGACGAGTACGCCGTCGATCCATGCGAACACATTGGCAACCGAGGCCTCTGCAACCTTGCCCTGCAAGTTAAGTATGAGACCCTCGTGCGCGCCACGGAGCCTCGCTTCGCGTTTGGCCATTACACTGTTCAGGTAGTTCAGGCTCTTGACCTCTGGATTCAGCACATCCGGCGGAGGTTTGCGCACGGACGTCGTGACCATGTCGATGCCGGCCTGCATGTTCTTCGGATCGTACAGCACGATGTGCCCGACCATGCAGATGAGTTGCGGTGGCCCGCAGGTGAAGGGATCGACACCAAAATTACCGACCCCCCGGGTGACGAGCAGGCGCACATAGGCCTCGCGCTCAGCGAACGCTCTGGCCGTCTCTTCGATAATTTCCCCGATACGCTCAAGCGAACATGGGAGATCGAGCCCGATGTATGCTGCTGAAAATCCGAGCCTTTTCAGGTGATCGGCCAAGCGGAACGCGCGTCCGCTGTAGATGCGGATGCCTTCGAACACGCCGTCGCCATACAGCAGTCCGTGGTCACGCACATTCAGGCGCGCATCCTCGCCGTCCACGACCCGGCCTTCCATCCAGACCTTCATCCTGCCGCTCCGGCAGCGCGTGCGGCAATCTGCCGGGCTGCGGTAACCACACGTGGCGCCAGCGCCTTGCCGCCAAGTTCCGAGAGCCGGGGAGCGGAGGCCGCTAGTGCGACGACAGCACGAATCTGGCCGCGTACAATGACAGGGGCAGCGAGGACCGCGAGACCAGGCTTCCAACGCTCGAAATTCGCCGACCATCCCTGTGCCAGCGCAGCGGTTGCCCGAGTCTGCAGGTGCGCCGGTTCGACATGGACACCCCGAGTCTCAGCGGCCACCGTGTCCTCCGGGAAAACATCCGGTTCGTGTGCCATGAACAACGCCCCGGCGGCGGTGCAGTGCACGGGGACTTCACTGCCGACTGTTGGCGACACACGCAGAAGGCCGCGACCCTCATACTTGTCCAGCACGATGAGCTTCCGCGCCCGCCGTCCCACCAGGAACATCGTCTCGCCGATTTCTTCGACGAATCCGGGTAAAACCCCTCGCGCACACACGACCACCGGTTCGCGGTCGAGAACGCCAAGCCCGAGGGCGAGCAGACCGGTTCCGGGACGGTAGCGCGCCCGCTCGTCGCGTTCGACGATACCCTTGCGCACCATCGTACTCAGCAGGCGGTGCACACTCGACTTGGGCATATCCAGTGCCCGGCCCAATGCTGACACGCCGACCGCTCCACCGGCATCATGGAGGTAAAATAACAGGTCCAGGGCCTTTTCAACGGTTGTAGATCTTTGTTCCATTATTCAGAACATAATAAGTTTATATGGAACAATAGTATAGAAAAAAAGAAACGCAGGATCAATGGCAACCGTTCAAACGGCCTCACTACAGTTCACCTTGGCACGCTTGGGGTCCATGGGCATGATGGTAGCCTTCCAGTGCTCACCGCGGTTGATGCATGACGCGGTGTCCTCTCTTGGGAATTTATCCCCTGCATCTCCCCGGTGACGGTGCTTCCCGTCGCTTTCGGGGACCAGGAATTTGGCATCGTGACGGTCCGGAGCAGTACACGCGCCCAAACCCGCATGAAACCTCAACCCCAATCCAAAACAGGGGGAACCATCGGTGTATAAAGTCGAGAAGGAGGGGGGAAACTGATTGGATTCCAGTATCCGGCCGGGCGACCCATTCGGCATTGTTGCGTTCGCAAGCCGGGTCAGAACCTGCCCATCATCGCCATCCCGGGGCGACGGAATAACCGTTTTCAGAAAACAGGAGATTCCCCCTGAAATTTATTTTTCCGAATCCGGTGAATGCGGTCCCGGATGGATGCTGCAGCCTCGAATTCCAGGTTTTTCGCACAGGCATACATTTCCTTTTCAAGTTTCCTGAGCAATTTTCCCAGTGCTGCAGGAGAAAGCTCCCGATCATCCTCCAGTTCCCCGGCAAATTGCCCCCATTGTTTGCCCGCAACCGCGGACCGACTGGCCGGCGCAACACCATCAATGATCTCCTTCACCGGCTTGACAATGGATTTCGGTACGATCCGGTTCCGGGCGTTGTACGCCTGCTGCCTGTTCCGGCGCCGGTTGGTTTCCTCCAGCGCCTGCTGGATTGAATTCGTCTCCCTGTCCGCATAGAGAATAACCCGCCCGTTGACATGCCGTGCCGCCCGACCAATGGTCTGGATCAGGGAACGGGTGGAGCGCAGGAACCCTTCCTTGTCGGCATCCAGAATCGCCACCAGGGAAACTTCCGGAATATCCAGTCCTTCCCTTAGCAGGTTGATGCCGATCAATACGTCAAACATCCCCTTTCGCAGGTCGCGAATAATTTCAACACGCTCGATGGTATCGATGTCAGAATGCAGGTAACGAACCCTCACTTCGTGCTCATGCAGATATTCGGTCAAATCTTCCGCCATTCGCTTGGTCAGTGTGGTGACCAATACGCGTTCATTGATGGACGCCTGCCGGTTGATTTCGGACAGCAAATCGTCCACCTGTGTCTCCACGCCCCGGATCTCAACTTCCGGGTCCAGCAAGCCGGTTGGCCGGACGATCTGCTCGACCATATTCGGGGCGCGTTCTGCTTCGTACGGTCCGGGGGTTGCTGAAACGAAGATCACCTGGGGCAGCAGGCCTTCGAATTCATCAAACCGCAACGGCCGGTTATCCAGTGCAGAAGGCAGACGGAACCCGTATTCCACGAGGGTTTCCTTCCTGGACCGGTCGCCACGATACATTGCCCCGAGTTGGGGGATGGTGGCATGGCTTTCATCGATAAACAGCAACGCATTGTCCGGCAGGTAATCCATCAGTGTCGGCGGTGGCATTCCCGCCTCCCTCCCGGACAAGTACCGGGAATAGTTCTCTATCCCATTGCAGTACCCCAGTTCACGCATCATTTCGAGATCATAAAGGGTTCTTTGCTCCAGTCGCTGTGCTTCCAGCAGTTTGCCCTGGTCCCGCAATACGCCCAGACGCTCGTGCAACTCATCCCGGATATCGTCGAGCAGGTTCAAAATGGTCTCACGGGCGGTGACATAGTGGCTTTTTGGATAGACGGTTACGCGGTTGACGTGTTCTTCCACTCCCCCTGTCAACGGGTCAAACCGGGATAGATTGTCCACTTCATCCCCAAACAACTCGATTCGAATGGCCAGTCGCTCTGATTCAGCAGGATACACGTCAATGACATCTCCCCGAACCCGGAATGTGCTTCTCCTGAGTTCCAGGTCGTTGCGGATATACTGCAGTTCCGCCAACCGATGGAGGATTGCCCGCTGGTCAATTCGGTCGCCTTTTTTCAGATGAAGGATCATGCCGTGATAGGCAGCCGGATCTCCCAGGCCATAGATTGCCGATACGGTTCCGACAATAATGACATCGGGGCGCTCAAGCAGTGCCTTGGTCGCCGACAGACGCATCTGGTCAATGTGATCATTGACCGAGGCATCTTTTTCTATGTAAGTATCTGAACTCGGCACATAGGCTTCCGGCTGATAATAGTCATAGTAGGAAACGAAGTACTCGACGGCATTGTCGGGGAAAAAATCCCGCATTTCCGAATAGAGCTGGGCCGCCAGGGTTTTATTGTGTGCCAGAACTAGCGTGGGTCGCCCGGTATTGGCAACAATATTGGCCATGGTAAAGGTTTTTCCGGAACCGGTCACACCGAGCAGAGTCTGGAAAACTTCTCCATTTTTGAGACCGGTTGTCAGTTTCGTGATGGCTTCCGGCTGGTCTCCGGAAGGTGAAAAATCACTGACAAGGTGGTATTGGGCGGTCTGTGGTCGCAATGGCTTCTAACTCAAGTGGAACGCAAACAGTGAAACAGGGCTTTTATCACAGCTGGTCAATTTGTCATAGACACCGGGGAATGGCAAATGGAAAGTTTTGCCGTGGAAACGCTATAATCGGCAGCGATGGATTTCTGCAGCGGACCGTCCGTCTTCATCCGGTCACGGTGCGTTCCCGGTGCAATAATGGGAACAATAGGACATTGCGTTGGCATTCGTGCAGAAATCTCTTGACCAAATGGCGTGGTGGAATTAGTATCGCTTCGCCTCCGTTATTCCCCGGTAGCTCAGTTGGTAGAGCAGGTGGCTGTTAACCACCCTGTCGGCAGTTCGAGTCTGTCCCGGGGAGCCATATTTTTGGGTGCGCACGGCTGCGCCCCGACAGTGAATCCGAAGCCCCGGAGGGCGATCCCTTCGGGGCCTCTGCGGCTCCAGCGGTTTTTCAAGCCGTCCACATCACCCGCGGACTACACTTTGGCGTTGGCAAGCTTCTTCAGCAGTCCCCTGCCATGCCCGGGGATATCATTGGGCGGCTTCTGAATCTGGTATCCTCCTGCCCGCTTCTCGTTAACCGGCATTTCCCTTTGTAAGGTAAGATGAGGGAATGTTTCGTCCATATAACCGGTTAATTCCTCTTTATACGTGCTCTACGCCCATCCTCACGCTTGATGGCCGACAGCAAATGACGTTCACTAAGGAAATCTTTTCCCGCCAGAACCATATCTTTTGCTGCACGGCGTATAACACGCTCCACATCCGCATGACTCATCCCTTTAAAATAGCCCGCGATGCGAGCATCATCAATTTCGAATTCCCTCCGTAGTCCACGGAGTTTTACAGCCAATAGTCGACGTAACTGCTCAAGGTTTGGCAATTCAAAAACCAGCACCTCATCAAATCGCCTCCAGACAGCCAAATCAAGAATCCGATCGTGATTGGTCGCTGCCACCAGAATACTCTTTCCTTCATACGCATCAAACATTTGCAGGAAAGCATTGACTACCCGCTTCAGTTCTCCATGTTCAGCCTCATCCGAACGCTCCTTGGCGATCGCGTCAAATTCATCGAAGAGAACGACCATTGGAACATTCGCGACAAAATCAAAAACCTGTCGCAAGTTGCTAGCAGTCTCACCCAGAAAAGATGAAATCACACTGTCGATACGCACTACTGCCAGTGGTAGCCCGATTTCGTTAGCCAATACTTCTGTGGTCAGGGTTTTTCCACACCCAGGGGGACCACAAAACAGCAGTTTATCTGCTGGATACAACCCATAACTTGATAATAACTCGACCCGGTGATGCTCCTGGAGCAGTTCATTCAGAAGAGAAGAGTTCTCATCTGAAAGTACAACATCTTCCAGACACCTTATTGGTTCCTTGATCTGCAACAATGGCAAGTTTCGTTCCTTTTCTTTCGGCAACCGGTCGCTCAACACAGAATGCAACGGCGTATTCGAGCTACGACGACCATAAAGAATCTTTTCCAGATCATTGGCTAAAAGGTGGTGATTTTTGGCCCGCTCTTCCTTGATCAGTTGTTCGGAAACCCGTCTGAAGGCTTGATGGTCTCCTTCTGATCCGGATTTCACTAGCTGCCTCAATAGGTTAGCTTTTGCCATAATTTTTCTCTTGTCACATTTTTCCTCTGCATGGGCACCATGAATAATTTACCTCGACTGCGTTTTTCGTTCACCAAATAAACCAGTTGTATGGATTCGAAAAATTTTTGATTTTCAGTGTCGCCTCAATTTAAACCCTTGCTCCTAGATTCCGGTCCACTACTGTTGGTCACGGGGCGACCCCGATCCTTCGTCCCGGGCACCCTTCTGTCGTCCGTAATCAGTTCCGTTTGGGCATTGCACTAAAAGTTGCCCTCCAATCGAAGCATGGCGGCGCAACCATGATTGTCAGAATAGTACCTTGTCAGTTGAGGGATTGCTATCTCTGGACAACGGGGCAGGTGTTCACCGAAACGACTGCTCAACAAAATCACGCTGTGACGTCAGGCTGGAGAAACAGCCGTTTGGGGGCCACCATCCCGGCCGCAGTGATTTCACCGAGACCGAGAAACCGGTCGCCTGGGGCATACAGGCGGGCAAGACCGGATAGGGGGGCATTGGAAACCCTGACCGCCTGGCCCTGGCAAAAACGATGCACGGTATCCTCCGGCAAATCAATTTTCGGCAAATGCGGCAATGCCTGGTCTGCAGGGATCAACCGCCTGCGGCGGATATCGCCGGCATCCAGGGCTTCAAGCTGTTCCAGTGAAACACTCTGACTGAGTTCGAATGGCCCCACCCGCGTTCTTCGCAGAGAAATCACATGCGCCCCACAACCCAGCGCATCGCCCAGATCAATGGCCAGGCTGCGCACATAAAACCCTTTGGAGCAGGTCAGAAAAACATGGAGCTGGTTCCCCGTGAATTCAGACACTACCAGGGAATAAATCTTCACTTTGCGTGGTATGCGCTCCGTTTCAATGCCTTTTCTTGCTAATTTGTACAGGGGTTGGCCCTGTTGCTTGATCGCGGAAAACATGGGCGGAATCTGCATGATTTCACCCTGATACTGTTCCAGGCACTCCTTGACCTGGGGTTCAGATATTTCCCGGTTTGACCGGCTGACAATCCTGCCGTCCGCATCGCCACTGTCGGTTTTTATGCCAAGCTGGAAAACGGCTTCATAGGATTTGTCCGAATCCAGAAACATCCCTGCTGTTTTGGTGGCCTGCCCAAAACAAAGTGGAAGCAAACCGCTGGCCATCGGGTCCAGGCTCCCCGTGTGCCCGGCCTTGTTCGCATTCAGCAATCGCCGGCAGGTCTGCAGCGCCCTGTTCGATGAGATTCCGGTCGGTTTGTCGAGCAGCAATATTCCATCGATATCCAGTCCTTTTGAACGTCTGCGCCGCGGCATCAGTGATTCAGGTTTTCAATTAACCGGGTCATTTTGATCCCACGCTGAATACTGACGTCATACCGAAACCGCAATGCCGGTGTTACCCGCATTTCAAGGTTTTTGCTTAACAGGTGCCTGAGATAACCGGATGACTTGTTCATCAGCCGTTCGGTTTCCTCCGAATCAATGGCAGAATCCAGGCTGGAAATATAAACGGTCGCCTGCTTCAAATCCCGGGAAATCGTCACAGCGGTGACCGTCACCGTGTTGATACGGGTGTCATTGAGTTCACGGGCAATCAGGATGGCCACTTCCCTTTTTACCAGTTCTGCAACCCGGTGGGTTCGGTCGATGTCGTCCATTTCCATCCTCATGCAGGGTTATGTTGGAATCGTATCCCGAAAACACGTGGTGGCCTGAAAGGGGGTCGAGATGTCGAGGTCTTTACAATTCCTGGGTGGACTGCACCACCTCAAACACCTCGATCTGATCACCGACCCGGATGTCGTTGTAATCCCGGATTCCTATCCCGCATTCATACCCGTTCTTGACTTCATTCACATCCTCCCTGAATCTGCGCAGTGAATCGATCGCCCCTTCAAAAATGACGATATTGTCCCGCAGCACCCGTACCGGAAGGTTGCGCTTAACCACGCCCTCGGTGACATAACATCCCGCGACTGCGCCGATTTTTCGCGCACGAAAGATGTCACGAACTTCCACCAGCCCAACATGCTCTTCCTTTGAAACCGGAGACAACAGGCCCGAGACCACCGCCTTGACCGAATCCACGACATTGTAGATCACACTGTGGTAGTAAACACTGACCCCTTCCGTTTCAATCATCTTCCTTGCCGTAGCGTCTGCCCGGACATTAAATCCGATAATAATCGCCCCGGATGCCAAAACCAGGTTGACATCGGATTCATTGATTCCCCCGACCATTCCATGAATGACATTCACCTTGACTTCATCCACAGACAGTTTTTCCAGTGAATCTTTCAGTGCTTCCACCGAACCCTGCACATCGGCTTTAATCAACACATTAAGCGTGGTGACTTCACCTTCATTCATGCGGTTGAACATGCTTTCCAGCTTCACTTTCTGCTGTTGCGCCAGCTTCACCTCCTTGGACTTGCCCTGGCGGTGAAGGGCGATTTCCCTTGCTTTTCGTTCATCGGTGACCACGACAAAATCATCCCCGGCAACGGGGACACCGGTCAGTCCCTGAATTTCCACCGGGGTCGAAGGACCCGACTGTTTCGTCTGGTTCCCGCTGTCATCCATGAGTACCCGAACCCGGCCGGTTTCCTTGCCGGCAAGAATGCTGTCTCCCCGATTCAAAATACCCTGTTGTACAAGGACCGTTGCGATGGGTCCCTTGCCCCGGTCCAGCCGGGCTTCTATGACGATGCCAGTAGCAGACCCGGAGGACCGGGCCTTCAAATCCGCGATTTCCGCCTGCAGCAGCACCGACTCCAGCAAGGCATCCACCCCTTCGCCGGTGATGGCGGAAACCGGATTCATCAGTACATCGCCTCCCCATTCTTCAGGAATGATCTCATGATTCGCGAGTTCCTGTTTCACCCTTTCGGGGTCTGCTTCTTCCTTGTCTATTTTATTGATGGCAACAATCATGGGCACATCCGCGGCTTTTGCATGGTTGATGGCTTCAACCGTCTGGGGCTTGACCCCATCATCCGCCGCAACCACCAGGATCACAAAATCGGTCGCTTTCGTCCCGCGAGCGCGCATGGAAGAAAACGCTTCATGTCCAGGCGTATCCAGGAAACAGATCCGGTGATCGTTCACGGACACCTGGTATGCGCCAATGTGCTGTGTAATGCCTCCTGCCTCACCCGCGGTCACCTTGGTTTTTCGAAGATAATCCAGCAACGAGGTTTTTCCGTGGTCCACATGCCCCATAATCGTCACCACAGGGGGTCTTTGTTCTTCATCCCCGGTTTCGCTGTCTTCCGTCAACAGGGCTTCCAGGTCATCGGCTTTGGCAATTTTTGGAATATGCCCCATTTCCTCTACCAGCAATACTGCAAAATCCTGGTCAAGTACCTGATTGATGGTCAGCATGAATCCCTTGGTCATCATGGCCTTGATGACTTCGCTTGCCTTGATGGACATGGCGTGGGCCAGTTCGCCCACGGTAATCGTTTCGTTGATGATGACTTCGCGGATATCGGGTTCAGTGGGTTGCTGGAATGCATGCTGGCCTTCCAGTACCGATGAAATCCGGGGTGCCTTACCGAGATGATGACGACGCTTTCTGGTATTGCGGCGTTTGGTTGCATGCAGTTCCCTCCGCCCGGTTTTACCCCGGTTTCCCGGGCGATTGCCTTTCTTTCCCTTTTTCGATCTTTCGTCTACAGGAGGTGCCACCGTCTCGGGCGCCGGAGTCCGGTCGGCGCGGGGGTGCTCGGTGCCCCTGGCCGCATCCGAGGCGGGGTCGTCCTGAGCATCCGTCGTGGCGGCGGGTTCATCCGCGATATCGGTTTGTCCGCTTGTTTTGGAATCCTTGTCAGCCTGGGCTCGTTCCAGTTCCTCCAAATTCCTTTTCTCTTCTTCCCGTTTCGCCTGTTCTTCGGCTTCTCTTGCCTTTTGCGCCTCTTCCTCAAGCCGTTTTCTTTCGGCTTCAATCCGGGCTTCCCTTTCCGCGATTTTCTTCTGCTCGGCTTCTATGGAACGGCGTGGAACGAAAGTGCGGCGTTTTCTTCTTTCCACGGGCACCACTTTCGCGGCACCGGTACGACTGGTCAAATTAATGTGGTCGGTGGTCTTTTGCGTCTTTGAAAATCCCCCGGGCCGCGGGGTTTCTCCCAGCTTTCCACTCCTTGCCAGAAATTTCGAGTATTTGATTTTCTCATTGCCTTCCAGCAAATCGTCCTTCCCCTTGCCACAGATGCCGGCCTGTTCCAGCCGTTCAAGCAGCGTATCGACACTGACACCGATTTGCTTCGCGAAATTATCTACAGTGACTTGAGACATGTATGGGCCTTATCCGGTTATTGGGAACTATTGTACGCGTTATTGTCGAACATCGGGGCTCGTGCGGTCATGATCAGTGCACTGGCCCGTTCAACGCTCATCTCAACGATATCCAGCACTTCATCCACTGAACAATCCGCCAGTCCCTGCATGGTTCTCACCCCTCCTCCTGCCAGTATTTTTGCCGTTTCCTCGTCCATTCCTTCCATGCCAAGCAAATCCTCGGCGGGGCGCATCTTTTCCTGCTCCCTGATCCGATCCGTCCACAGGTTGTCATCCGCCCGGTATCGGAGTTCATCCACCAGGGTTTCATCGAATTCTTCAATATCGAGGAGTTCCTGCTTGGGAACATAGGCGATTTCTTCCAGGCTACTGAACCCTTCCTGGGCCAAAATGGTGGCGATATTTTCATCGATATCCAGTAACTTCATGAATTTTTCAACCAGCACCTGCAATTCCGCATCCTGTTTTTCCAACGCCTCCTTGTCTGTCATCAGATTGAGTTCCCATCCGGTCAACTCAGAGGCGAGACGAACATTCTGCCCACCCCGGCCAATTGCCCTGGACAGGTTTTCCTCGGTTACAACGACATCCATGGATTGACTCTCTTCATCCAGATAAATGGATTCAACTTCAGCTGGCGACAGGGCCTGAATCACAAACTCGGCAATGTTGGTCGACCAGACGATGATGTCGATTCGCTCCCCGGCAATTTCATTGGAGACACTTTGCACCCGGGAACCGCGAATCCCGACACAGGCACCCACCGGGTCCACATTCGTGTCATTGGTACGCACCGAAATTTTTGCACGGGAACCCGGATCCCTGGCTGCTCCCAGAATTTCAATGATTCCTTCTCCCGCCTCCGGGACTTCCAGTTTGAACAGCGCGATCAGAAACTCTGGCGACAGCCGGGTCAAAATCAACTGCGGGCCCCGGGCCTCCAGATCGATTTCCTTTAACAACGCACGAATACGATCTCCCGGACGCAACCCTTCTCTTGGAATCATACCACTTTTGGGAAGCATCGCATCCGCATCGCCCAGGTCAATAATGGCATTTCCATGATCCAGCCGTTTGACCGTGCCGGAAATCAGGGTGCCGAACTTGTCCTTGTAACGTTCTGCAATCTGGTGGCGTTCCGCTTCCCTGACTTTCTGCATGATCACCTGTTTTGCCGCCTGGGCAGCGATACGGCCAAACTCCACAGGGTCCATGGGTTCTTCGATCTGGTCTTCTATGTTCAATTCCGGGTCGCTTTCCCGGGCTTCGGACAACGGGATCTGCCGATCCGGAAATTCCAGTTCACCTTCGTCATCGACGACTTCCCAGACCCGGAACGTGTCATAGTCTCCGGTTTCACGGTGTATGCTTACTCTCGCATCAATATCTTCGAGATGCCTTTTCTTGGTTGCGGTTGCCAGCGCAGCCTCGATGGCATTGAATATAATTTCCTTGTCAAGACCTTTTTCCCGGGAAACCACCTCGGCCATCAATAAGATCTCGTTATTTGAAATCGCCATATTTCTACCGACACGTAATAAATGTTCAGGTTTATTTAAAATACCGGGTCCAGCCGCGCGGACTCGATATCCTTGTAGGGCAGGTCATAACTTTCCCCATCAACATGAAGAACCACTGCATCTTCCCCGGCTTCGACCATTTTCCCGGTAAATCGCCTTCTTCCCAGGATATGTGTCGATGTCACGATTTTTGCCTTGTTGCCAATAAACTGCTGGAAATGGCTCGGTTTTACCAATGGCCGGTCAAGACCCGGTGAAGAAACTTCAAGCAAATAGGCTGAGATCAATGGATCCTCGACATCCAGCACCATGCTTATCTGTCGACTCACCTGTTCACAGTCATCGACCTGAATACCACCCGGCGCATCGATGTAAATGCGCAAAACCCGGTCCTTGCCCTGATGCCCAAATTCGATGTGCAACAGTTCATACCCCATGCGATCCACCGTGGGTTCCAGAAGACCTGCCAGCTCTGTACTATTCAGCATCAATGATCCTGCTAAGGTAAAATTGCACAAAAAATGGGCCAAAGGCCCACTTAAATTCTCAAAACCAACTCCGTCCCAAATACAAAACCCCGCTGACTGCGGGGATCAACATGCGTCCGGTCAGGGACCACCCGGAACGGCTTGCCAGCTACTTCCGTACTGACCATTGCCAACCTGACCGGGAAAATTATCTACCCTGAACAGGCTTTCCACCCCGGGGGAGCACCCGCACCTTGCGGGGCGGGAAGTATACCTGAAAAACGCCCTGCCCTTCAATCAGTAATTCCCCCGAAAAATAATTTCAGCCCAGTGGCGGCAAAATACCGGTTTTTCCGGGATCAGTTTTCCAGAGCAACCCGCACCTGCGCCTTCAGGGTTGCTGCAGGAAAACCCTGGGCCGGGTGTGCGAGAAAGAATCCTCCGGAACCTGCCCCGGGCCACGAAACCCGTCAGGGAGGCCGGACAGCGGCATGGGAGAATACCTGAAAGCAATCCCGTAAAACTGACCTTCCTTTGGCGCTTCGACGAGTTCCTGTAGCTCAGGAGTACCCATTGCCACTACCTCCAGGAACCAGTGGGCGCAGGTGTGGACCCGCGGTCGACCTTGTCTATCAGCGCCTCGTTGATTCGTCGGGCCATCGCCCACCGCTCTCTCGTCAAGCTGTGCGAGCTTCCTCAACCGCCAGACCACCGCTGGAAAGCTGCAGACATTACGTATCTCAAGCAGGAACCATTGTGGTCCTCTGCTCGAGATGGATTGCAGAAACTCCCTGTGGGCATCGGGCATGCATCCAACTATTTTAGCCGTCATCTCCTCGCGGGTCCGCACCAAAACCTCCAATGCGACGGGAACTTCCATCATCCCCGCCAGGCCGCGCTCGAACTCTTCCCGAAGACTATGCCGATATCGGCATAGTCTTCGGGATCGACCGGGCCGGAGAGGCCCAGCGCCTCGGCGCCCCGACCCACCCAGGCCTCGCCTCGCGATGCGCCCCGTCGTCCCTGGCGTAATAGCCGTCCTTCTCGAAATAGCCCACGCCCTGCGAAGGCGAGGCGATCTTGCCGATGGACGCTACCATCGCCGGGGCGCTCCGGCAGGGATGGATTCATGGGATTCGTGCGTGTCCATACAGACAAGATGGGCATTTGCGATGGGTGGAACAAGTGACGCACATATGTGCGTCCGCCGCTGTCCGCCTATGGCCGTTAATGTCGTCGAATGGCCGTTGCGGAGATCCGGTCAATCGCCTCGCGAGCTGTTATCAACCGGCCCGATGCGGCAGCAGTTCCCAAGGCGTCACAACGGGATAGGGCGGGAACGATGTAGTCACGCTATGGTCTTGATTGGCGAACGCCATGGCGATATACTGACGAAAGAGAAACCCAAACTGAAAGCAACTCGTCATGGAGCTTCCCATCCGCGATGCCAAAGCACGCCTCTCCGAATTGGTCGCCGCTGCCCGCAAGGGCGAGCGCGTAATTATCACAAGACACGGCCAGCCGACGGTCGAGCTGGTGCGTTGCGATCGACGCGGCGGGATTGACTTCGAAAAGCTGGAGGCTGCCCGTCGGCGTCTCGGGATCGAGGGTGATGGGGAAGGCTGGCCGGAGGAATTCAACGACCCCGCCTTCAGCCGCAAGGTGCTTGGGCTCGACGAAGAGTAGCCGGGCGGACAATGCGCGTTCTGCTCGATACGTCCTACTTGTTCGACTTCATGGACAGACCGGGCATGTTCCTGGACTCCGAGCGCCGTGTGCTGGCGGCACGGAGAACGGATTTCTACATCAGCGCGGTTTCGATCTGGGAAATGCGTCTCAAGCATAACACTCGCCACCGATCCGGCGAGCGCAAGAGCCGCTTCTCTCCCGGGGATGTGGTCGCGGTACTGGAAGACCAGGACATGACGTTCCTGCCAATGACCATGCGCCATGCCGCCAGCGAACTCGAAACACCACTAGACCACAAGGACCCTTTCGACGAACTTCTGATGGTCCAGGCGCAAGAGGAAGGTCTCCGGCTGCTTACCGTGGATAGGCGTCTTGTCGGTCATCCGCTTGCGGTCGCGGTTCACGAGCTTGGGTAGCGAAATTTTTTTCATCGCAACCAAGCGCGGCCACGGCGTGCCAGAACGTGCTTTCTGCGGACAAGTCGTGGATTCCATACAGGAAATATCCTAGTGTACCGTTTGACAGGGCTTGCCCGCAGGTTCAAATCCCCCTTCCAGGGTCACACAAGTCGGGCGGCGGCATCTGCTACGGCTACAACGTGGTGAAGCTGCATGACACCGCCGACGAGCTTGTCTGTGTATTACTATGGAAATTTACCAGCGATTACACGCTCAAAGTTACCATCCCGATCGGAGCAATAGTGACGCAACTACAGTGGTCTGAATAGTACCCAGACATTGGAAGGATTTCCACTGTCTGGAGAACAGATCAGGCAATCATCCGGAATCGCCGGATCATGCCAACCACATTGGCTATGCCGATATCGGCATGTCATTGGTTTGTATTGATCATCGAAATTGGTTTTGCTGTTCATAAAAAAGTTCGTAGTCGGCCCTGTGGAGTTGTGGTCACTATGTTGAATTCAACATATTAGAACAGACCTTCCCTTGGCGCTTCGACGAGTTCCTGTAGCTCAGGAGTGCCCATTGCCACTACCCCGGAACCCTGTGGACGCTGGTATGGACCCGTGATCGACCTTGTCCATCAGCGCTACCTCGATCTGTCGAACCATCGTCGACCGTTCCCTCTCGCCAAGTTGTGCGAACTTCCTCATCCGCCAATCAACCGCAGGAAGGCTGCAGACATTGCGCATCTCAAGCAGAGACCATTGCGGTTCTTCGCTCACAATGGACTGCAGAAACTCCTTATGGGCATTGGGCATACAACCAACAATTTTGGCCACCATCTCCTCGCGGGTCCGCACCAAAACATCCAATGCGACGGGAACTTCCATCATCCCCGCCAGGCCGCGTTCGAACTCTTCCCGCATGTCTCGCCGCCTCGGTGCCAACAACCTCTCAATGGGTCGATGATGGCTCATCAGATAGACGATGAAGGCGACCCGAAGCCTGTCGTCGATCCCTTCGTTCGACAACAGACCATAGACATCGAACAGATCACGCGGATGTTGGCGATCAAGAGTCGCCACTAACTTCCCGGCGAACAGGTCTGGGAACGAAACCACCTGAATGGCGGCAAAGCCGAACTGCTCCTCGACCGCGTCCGAGACTGTCTTTTCCTCCGGTTCGAACACACAGCCGCGCAACACAGGCGTGACCTCGATTTTAATCTGTATGCCGCGTTCACGGACAAAGAGCTTGTTGACCGTGCCTTCCTCTCTCAGCACTCCGGCTTGAACGCGGGTGTCTGGAAAGGCACCCTCGATTCGCTCGCCGATGCGACACAACGCAACCCCGATGTCTGCGAGAGACTGTGCCCGGTTCGCAATCGGCAGATAGGTGAGGTCGATGTCGACCGACAGCCGAGGAAGGTTTCGGACGAACAGATTGATTGCCGTCCCTCCCTTCAGTGCGAAGCACCTCTCCTGTGCGACGTGAGGCAGGGTGCGGACCAGCAACTCGACCTGCTGCCGGTAGCGCTCATCCACCGGCATCAAGGTCCTCTGGAACCGTGATCTGGTATTTCGTGTCGAGCTTCCCACCCCGCACCAGCATCCGTTTTCCTTTGCCGAGGTCGATTCCATCACGGTCAAGCCGACCAAGCCACGGATGACCGTGCCGTTCGGCGAACCACAAAAACAGGCGCTTCACCTTGATGCTTCGGCATTCCTTGAGAAGACGGCTCGTCCGCTTCGGGCTCAGGCCGACCAGACCTTCCATCAGCATGTCCGCCTGGTGAAACGTTTCCCTGCCGGGAAGCTCGTCGAGCAGTTCCAGCATCGCCCGTTCCGGAGTCGACAATATGATCGGCCAATCCCCATCACCGAAGTACCTCCAGGTCAGACTGCCATGAACCTGCACCTGGTGCGGCGCATCGACGGCCATCGTCGATTTGATCCCTTCCAGACCGACCGCGATCGGCTCGGCGCGAAACAACTTGCGGGCATTGTGAAAGACGAAAGACGTGGCGATAGGTAGCTTACCGAGCCACCCCGGTGCCCGTTCATCTCCGTACAAGTGAACCTCTCTGGGTTCCGTGCTCGACAGGTAGTGTGCCAAGCCGTGCAGTTCCAACGCCGTGCGCCCGCCTACTGCGACCGGGTGATCGAGCACCATCTGCATCGAGATCACGACATGTTGCCAACGCAGCGGCACCACCGTCTTTTCAAGCCCCGGCTTATGCAGGGGGCGTCGAAACACCCCCCGGGCTACCGATTGAAGCCAGCCACTCGCGAGGTAGCGGCTACGCAAAGAGCTCGGATAACCCATGCGGGTGAACCAGGCACTGTCCGCGACCAGTCCTTCCGGTAGCAATCGGTGGAGACGGTTTAACATTGAACGTTTTTGATATCCCATAATGACGAAATTAGCATTTTTTTAAACTAAGCTCAAGTTTGACATTCTTCGAATTTTGTCACTTCCAGAACGCATAATGCGGTATTTTTAAACCAGCAGGGCCTCACCGAGCCATGGTCAAACCATTACCACCATGGGCCATCGCTACGAGTTCGACGACGCGCATGACGGCGATCTTCCTCCGCCACACCCGTTACGAAATCTTGCAGGGCGCCTGCCACCGGCTTTGCAACGAACAGCTCACCCGCGCCGGGGCCAGCGAAATCACGATCAGGTGGACCTCCAGCGCAAGCCCGCACCACGCCAGGGCCGCCTGAACCTGATGGTCTCCGCCGACGGGAGTACCGCCCAGACTACGATTTTACTTCCATAAAATAACGAATAATGCTACTTTATAGGTGACATGTATTCATCCGTCCCACCACGCGCTCGCAACGTCATCGCCGATCTGGCCGCCCACGGCCGGTATCATTTTACCTCGTCCGAGCTTCACTCAGCCCTGGGGGTCTCCAAAGCAGCGGTGCGTCAAGCGCTGAGTCGCCTCGCATCCAAGGGGGAGATCGCAAGCCCCGCGCGGGGGTTCTACGTCATCGTGCCACCCGAATACAAGAGACTCGGCTGCCTGCCGGCGGATCAGTTCATCCCGGTGTTGATGGATCAGCGGAATATCCGGTATTACGTTGGCCTGCTCTCGGCCGCACAGTATCACGGTGCGGCCCATCATCGCCCCCAGGAATTTCAGGTGGTGGTTGAAAGGAACCGACCCGCGATCGTCTGCGGCGCTGTCCGGGTCGTCTTCGTCGCGCGCCGGAACCTCGCTGCCGTGCCTGTAGAGAGGTTCAATAATCCGCGGGGTACGGTCATAGCTTCCACCGTGGAAGCGACGGCGATCGACCTGGTGGGGTACATGAATCGTGCCGGCGGAGTGGACCGGCTGGCAGGCATTCTTTCCGAACTCGGTGAAGACATGGACCCGGAATGCCTCATTGATGCTGCGAAATCCGCATCGATTCTCTGGGCGCAGCGTCTGGGTTATCTCCTGGAGCATGTCGGGGTCGAAGACAGGGTGGTGCCGCTCAAGGAGTATGTGCGGCAGCGCGCACGAAATTACACGAAACTCCTGCCTGGCGCGGATGCCAGGGATGCACCACGATCGAAGGACTGGCGGCTATTGGTAAACGCACGCTTCGATGCGGACGCGTGATTCCGCGAGTATTCCACGGGATGACATCAGGCAATGGCGGGAGCGGGTACCGTGGAGTGGGACTTCCAGATCGAACAGGGCCTGGTCATCAGTCGGACCCTTCGCTTTTCCCGCGCCTTCTATTTTCACTCGGATGATCCGGCATTACCGGATTTCATCGGATGTATAGGGCAGGGAAAATGGTAGCGGGGGTAGGATTTGAACCTACGACCTTCGGGTTATGAGCCCGACGAGCTACCAGACTGCTCCACCCCGCAACAGGGACATGGAGTCTACCCCATTTGCAAATCGTGATACAACCCGATTGTTGACGAATCGGAAGTTAAAACCTGGAGTTGAATCCAGAAAACCCCCCTGACCCATTTCGTATCAGGGATCTGTCAGGTGACTTCCCAGCTACTCTTTCCGGATGCGAGAGCCCGTGGAGGTATCGATGATCTCAAATCCCATTTCCTTGATTTTGAGACGGATTTCGTCTGCAACCCCCCAGTTTTTTTCTGCACGTGCCTGATTGCGCCGATGTAGCAACCCGGCGACCTCATCCGGAATGGCCAGGGTTGCCGTTTTCCAGTTTTCGAGGTCCAGTCCGAGAACCCGGTCACATTCGAGAATCGTGGCTTTCTTCACATCATCCGGCAACGGGCTCCTTGCCAGGTTCCATACCACAGCAAGACCCTTTGAAGTATTCAAGTCATTGTAGATTTCATTTCTGAACCGGGTTACGAACCCGGCATCCGAAACTCCCGGCTCCCCCCACCCGGTCACCATGTTCCGCAGGCGGGCCAATGCCGTCTGCGCGCCATCCAGACTTTTCCAGGTGAACTTCAGATCGTTGCGATAGTGTGCCGTCAGGCAAAGGTAGCGATAGCCAAGGGGATCATACTGTCGTTCCAGCAGGGTCTGGAGGCGCAGAAAATCCCCGGAAGATTTGGACATCTTGTCATCGGTTTCCAGAAAATACCCGTGTAGCCAGAAATTGGCCAGACTGGTGCCATGGCAGGCTTCGGATTGGGCAATTTCATTGGAATGGTGGACCGGAATATGGTCCTTCCCGCCACAATGGATATCAAACATTTTTCCCAGGTACTTCACGGCCATCGCGGAACATTCGATATGCCAGCCAGGGAAACCCTTCCCCCAGGGACTTTCCCATTCCATCTGTCTCTGCTGGTTTTCAGGGCTGAATTTCCACAGCGCAAAGTCCGTTGCATTGCGCTTTTCGCCGACTTCCACCCGCTGTCCGGCATTCAGTCCGTCCACATCCAGCCGTGCAAGGTATCCGTAGTTCCGGAGTTTGGAGGTGTCAAAATAAATCCCGTCCGAAGTCGCATAGGTATAGCCATTGGATTCGATTGTCCGGATGTCTTCAATCTGTTCGCCCACATGCTCCGTGGCCCGGCACCAGATACCGGGGTCCAGAATATTCAGCTGCCGCAGGTCCTCTTTAAACGCATCCGAATAGATTTCAGCGATTTCCCAGGCAGACTTTCCCGTCCGCCGGGCTCCTTTTTCGATTTTGTCTTCCCCGGTATCCGCATCCGATGTGAGGTGTCCCACATCGGTAATGTTCATGACATGCAACACCTCATACCCATGGAATTCCAGCGCCCTGCGCAATACATCTTCAAAGATATACGTGCGCAGATTTCCAATGTGCGCATAGTCATAGACGGTTGGCCCGCAGGCATACATCCGAACCTGGTTGCCCCGGAGCGGTTCGAATTCACGCAGGCTGCGGCGATAACTGTCGTACAGACGTATGTTCATGGTTTATGCAGGGCTCCCCGGTTTCCCTGTTCAGTGGTCATTGGCCTTCAAGCGTATCACGGCATATTCCGGGTGGGCGATGGTATAATATTTGTGCCCTGCAATCCAATTGTCCCAGGTATTTTTTATGTCCACCGCATTCATTTCTGATCTCCATTTAACGCCTGACCGGCCTCACTCGACGGAATGGTTCCGGAAATTCATGCGCGAATCCCGTGGATTGATCAACCGGATTTATATCCTGGGGGATTTATTTGAGTTCTGGATCGGGGATGATGCCCGGGATACCCTGGGGCACGGTGAGGTGGAAGATATTCTCCATGCCACGGTCCAGGCCGGTGCAGAAATCTTTTTCATTCATGGAAACCGGGACTTTCTCATTGGCCGGGATTTTGAAAGTCGTACCGGCTGCAGAATCCTTCCAGACCCCACCGTGATCGAACTGGGCACCACCCGGGTCCTCCTCACCCACGGGGATTCGTTGTGCACGGATGACACGGCGCATCAGCAGGCCCGGCAACAAATGCTGACCGACAAGTGGAAACTTGCGTTTTTGGGCAAACCCATCGACGAACGGGTCACCACGGCGAACGCCATGCGGAAGGAAAGTGAAATCGGAAAAAAATCAAAGAGCATGGAGATCATGGATGTGAACCAGCAACAGGTCGAAAAAGTGATGCGGGACCATGATGTACTGACGATGATTCATGGACATACCCATCAACCGGCTGTTCATGATTTTTTCATCGACCACGCTCCGGCAAAACGTTTCGTTCTCGGCGACTGGTACACCCAGAAAAGCATGCTCCTGTACGATGGGGGGTGCTTTTCACTCCGGCGGTGAGGTCCTGGCCGGGGACCTCCCTGGGACTTCATGGTTCTTTCGCGCCCGGATTCCCTGCCGTCCGGGATCAAACGGGGCTGCGGCGTTCACACCCGGACCGACGGGTCACCGGAAGAAACCGAATGCATCCCCTGGATGCCTGTCCGAACACGGGGGTACGTCAAGCCCGCTTTTCCTGTATTTCCGTGACTTCTGAAATGTCGAGGGCGTTGTCCAGACCCAGCTTCGCCTGGTCATTCCTCTTGTAGTCCACCAGCTTCAGGTAATCGGGGGTGATGTCCCCGGTCACGTACCGACCATCGAAACACGATGTATCAAATTCCGAAATTTCCACGTTGCACTGGCGGACCGCATTGATCAGGTCATCCAGTTCCTGGTAAATCAGCTTGTCCGCACCGATTTCCCTGCATATTTCCTCGGTGTTCCGATTGTTCCCGATCAATTCTGTACTGGAAGGCATGTCAATCCCATACACATTGGGATAACGGACCGGCGGGGCCGCGGATGCAAAATACACTTTCGAGGCCCCCGCTTCCCTGGCCAGTTCGATGATCTTCTGGGAGGTGGTTCCCCGTACAATCGAGTCGTCCACCAGCAGAACATTTTTTCCGTTGAATTCAGATGAAATGGCGTTCAGCTTCTGCTTGACCGATTTTTTTCTTTCAGCCTGGCCAGGCATGATAAACGTTCTGCCGATATAACGGTTCTTGATAAACCCTTCCCGATAGGGCAGTTTCAGTACCTTGGCCATTTCCAGCGCGGCGGTTCGACTCGTATCCGGAACCGGAATCACCACGTCAATATCATGACCGGGCCAGTCGTTTTTCAGTTTTTGACCCAACCGCTTGCCCATGTGAATACGCGTCTGGTATACCGGAATCTTGTCAATGATGGAATCGGGCCTGGCCAGATAGACATATTCAAAAATACACGGAAAACTGTTGGTTCTCTCGGCGCAGAACATGCGGTGTACCGTGCTGTCCATGTCGATAAATACCGCTTCACCGGGCTGGATATCCCCCATCAGGCTGTAACTGAGCACATCCAGTGCGACGCTTTCCGAAGCGAACATGTGCGACAACCCGGATTCATCCTCCCTGGTACCGTACACCAAGGGGCGGATGCCACAGGGATCTCGAAAGGCAATCAACCCCACCCCCACCACCATGACAATGACGGCATAGGCACCCTTGCAGCGCCGAAATACACCGCTGACAGCGGTGAAAAGGTCCTGGGGGGAGGCCCTCAGGCTGGACTCGCCCAATGCCGCCCGCAGTTCATGGGCAAAAATATTGAGCAGGATTTCAGAATCCGATGAGGTATTCAGCTGCCTCAGGTCCTGTACGAACAACTCTTTTCTCAACGCTTCCGCGTTGGTCAGGTTGCCATTGTGTCCCAGGGCAATGCCAAAGGGGGAATTGACATAAAAGGGCTGTGCTTCCGCCCTGGAATCACTGCCTGCAGTGGGATAACGGACATGTCCGACTCCCATCCCACCATGAAGCTGGACCATGTGCCGGGTATGAAACACATCGCGAACCAGTCCATTGTCCTTTCTCAGATAAACCCGGTCGCCATCGCTGGTCATGATTCCCGCCGCATCCTGGCCACGATGCTGGATGACTGTCAGCCCATCGTACAGCGCCTGATTCACCGGGCTTTTTCCAAGAATGCCAACCAGTCCGCACATGTCTAGTTCATTTCGGTTTTACAAGTTCAGCAATATCGTTGGGCAGCAACGAACGGATAAATTCGGTTACGGGAGTGAAATAGTGTATCAGCATGGATTCCTGCCACCAAGGCTGGGAAGTGAAATCCATAAACCTTGCGCACAGGATGAACAATGCCATGATCACCACCCCCCGGGCAAACCCGAACAGGGACCCGAGGGAGCGGTCGACGCCGGTAATCCCGGTGATGGCCAGCAATCGGTAAACCAGGTAGCTTCCCATCGAAAACAGAATCAGGCAAACAATAAATAAAATGGCAAAGGCAACCACGAAGCGCAATACTGCCTGGTCGAAATACGGGTCCAGATAGACGGCCCCCCAGCTCGCATACCGGTAGGCAATCCAGATCGAAACCAGCCAGGAAAACAGCGACAGGATTTCGCGGATGAACCCCCGGAACAGTCCCACCAGAAGGGACCCCAGCACGATGATCGAAATTGCGATGTCGACAATGCTCATCTCGTAATTCGACGCGCTTTTGTGTTTCGGACGATCTCTTCATCCCGGGCATGACTGGGGCACATGATCCAATTCACCGAAAGGCTCCAGTGCCCGTATGATAAGCGGCCTTCATTGTAGTGAGTTACGGTTCATGTTTGGTGATATACCCTTTTTCCCCTCTCAGGGCGTGCAGTCTTGCATTCACGGTGTCCGCGGTCTCTCTCTTTGCATACGGACCCAGCCAGACACGGGTGGCTTCACCGGAATCCACCTGAACCCGGGTCCGCCTTGCATCAAATCCGTGATCGCCGAGCAATGTGAACAGGCGTTCCACATTTTCCTGTTTCGTAAAGGTTCCTACCCGGACCGACCAGCCGCTCAGGGCCTCGTCGGACACATCCGGGGAGTGGTCGGCCGGGTCCTGGTCATTGACCAGTTTTTGATCCCCGCCATCTCCCTTTTCAGGTTGTGACTGTAAACTGTTTTCAGTCGAACCCGACTCCTTGTCATTCAGGTTCACCGAACTAACATTGAGGGGCACCAGGTTGGATTCAAAAACCGGGGTTTCCGCTTCCCCCCCGTTGGTGGCAGCCTCGTTGGTGGCAACTTCGCTGACGGGCATCTGGACAGGCTCACGGAGCAAAAGCAGAAGAACCGACAGTGCCCCGGTGATGATCACCGCCGCACCGATGAGGCGATGCTTCATCTGGTACTTTGGGCTGTGTTTTGGACGGGATTCACCCATGGCCACTGCATCAGTTCAAATATGGGGAAGAATCCGGAACCCGGGATGAATTGAAATTTCGGACGCCCATTTCAACCCTGCCCATGATGACCGGCCCGGATTCACCGGTTGCCTAAAGTCGCCATTATATCACCGACCGCATGGAATGAGCCAAAGATTACAATCCGGTCCCCCTTCCCGGCTTCCCGGAATGCCCGGGCATAGGCTTCAGCAGGGCTGCCATGTGCACTCCAGAAAGGATGGTCCAGTACCCGGTCAAGCTGCGCACCCAGATTTTCTGCGGTTTGACCCCGGTCTCCCGGGAGGGTGGTGAGGTACCAGCGGTCGACCAGTCGCTCCAGCGGCGAGACAATCCGGTCAAGGGCCTTGTCCGCCAACACGCCCAGCACGGCAACGGTTCTTCCCCGGCAGTGGCGGGCTTTCAAAAACCGCGACAACTGGACTGCGGAATCGCGATTGTGGGCCACATCGATGACAACGCAGGGATTTTCCCGGATGACCTGGCAGCGTGCAGCAATGCGTGCCTGCCGAAGCCCGTATCGTAAATCTTTCCGGGTGGTGCCCACGGTGTCCGCGGTCGCGGCGACCACGGCAAGGCTGCCGCCCAGATTTGAAAACTGGTGCTCTCCGGGGTATGGAACATGCATGTTTTCCAGCCGCTTCCATGAACCGGAAAACCTGGAGTGATGACCTTCCCAGCTGCAGGTTTTCCCGGTCCGGAGAATCCCGTAATCGGCATTCGCGGCGATCAGTGTCGCGTTTCTTTCCGACGCAATGGTGCGGATGCTGTCTGGAATTTCCGGGTCGGAGCATACAACGATCCCATTTTTCCGGATGACCCCGGCTTTCTCTGCCCCGATGGTTTCACGGTCGTGCCCCAGCCACTGCTCATGATCCATTCCAATGGAAGTAATCAGTACGAGATCACTGTCCACCATGTTCACCGCATCCAGTCTCCCCCCCATCCCCACTTCCAGCAGGCCGACTTCGATATTTTTCCGGTGGAACATCCACAGCGCACACAGGGTTCCGTATTCAAAATAAGTCAGGGGGACCCCGCCGCGCGCTTCTTCAATGGTACGGAACGCCTCACAAATTTCATCATCCGTCGCTTCCGACTGGTTGACCCGGATACGTTCATTGAACCGCACGAGGTGGGGAGAGGTATACGCGCCGGTCCTTTTCCCGGTGCAGGCAAACACGCTTTCCAGGATGCTGATGGAGGAACCCTTGCCATTGGTTCCGGCAACGACAATGTTGAATGCAGGCCGGGGGCATCCCAGGGTTTCCCACACCTGCCGTACCCGGTCCAGCGTCAGGTCAATGGTCCGGCGGTGCTGGGACTGGATATGCTCAAGCCAGTGATCCAGGCTAAACGAACGGAGATCCTGTTTCAAAGCCAAATCGATAGGGTGGGGATTGTGTCTGGAAGCCTTCGCAGAAACGATCTCAAGCCGGGGCGGTCACGGGTCCGGACTCAGACCAACTCCCCTTCTATCACCGGACCCGGCTTGCCGGTGTCTCCACCCGGGCCATCCATTGCGGAGGCTGAAGAGGGGGGAGAGCCAAACCCCAGTTTCTCCAGAAGGGTAATCACGGTGGGTTTGATTTCAGGTCGGTTTGCGATCATGTCAATAGCGCCGTGCTCAAGCAGAAACTCCGCCCGCTGGAATCCATCGGGGAGGGTTTCCCGCACCGTCTGCTCAATGACCCGGGGACCCGCAAAACCAACGAGCGCATTCGGTTCAGCGATTATGAGATCGCCAAGCATGGAGAGGCTGGCGGAAACTCCGCCCATGGTCGGATCCGTCAATACGGAAATATACGGCAATGCCTCGTTCCGCATCCGGGAAATTGCCGCCGTCGTCTTGGACATTTGCATCAGGGAAAACAAGGCCTCCTGCATACGGGCGCCCCCGCTTGCCGAAAAACAGATCAATGGCTGCCGGTGCTCCAGGCTGTGATCCACCGCCTGCACGAACCGTTCACCGACTACGGAACCCATGGACCCTCCCATGAACCTGAATTCAAACGCCAGTGCCGTGATGGGGATTCCAGATACCCGGCCCGATGCCCCCACCAGGGCTTCCGTCGTCTGGCTGCCCTTGCGCGCAGTGTGCAAACGGTCCTTGTACCGTTTCTGGTCCTTGAACTTCAGCATGTCCACCGGCACAATATTTTCTCCAATCCACTGCACGGCATCCGGGTCCAGAAATGATTCCAGCCGTTCCTTTGCGCCCAGGCGCATGTGATGGTTGCATTTCGGACACACCTTCAGATTGTTGCTCAACTCCACCGCATAGAGCACCGCCTGGCAGGCAGTACATTTGTTCCACAACCCTTCCGGCACCCCCCTGCGCCGGATCTTGCTCACGGTCTTGATCTTCGGGGGCAGGATTTTGTCGAACCAGTTCACGGGGTTCCCTCACCGTTGTCGGGTGTCCGGCAGGACGCGACGCTGGAGCAAAATTCCCTGATTTTTTTCTCATCCTTGATGCCGAGTGTTTCCACTCCACTGCTGACATCCACGCCATAGGGTTTTCCAAGGCGGATAGCGGTCTCCACATTTTCAGGGGTCAGCCCCCCCGCAAGAATCACTGGCTTGGTGCCGCCGTACCGGGCCCGGTCCCATGCGAAGGCTTTCCCGGTTCCCCCATACGCATGGGGAACATGGCTGTCCAGCAGGATGGCGGCTGCATCCGGATAACGCTGTTCCAGTGCCAGGAGCCGGGTGGACCCGGCAACCCGGAGTGCCTTGATATAGGGAATGTGGAAACTTCGGCAGTATTCCGCGCTTTCTTCTCCATGGAACTGGATATAGTCCAGCCTGAGATTCGCAATGATTTCGTTCAGGAACTCTTTGTCCGGATTCACCACCACCGCCACCTGGGAAACAAAAGGAGCCGATATGGCATTGATCTGACGGGCACTTTCCATGGACAGAAAACGGCTGCTGGGAGGATAAAACATCAAACCCAGGGCATCGGCCCCGGCATTCACCGCCTGCATGGCCGTCTTTGCAGAGGATATACCGCAGATTTTGGATCGTATTCGCAATGGTTTTCCGCCGTCAATTCCAGGAACCCATACCGGAGTTTACCAAAATCGACACGGCGGCGGTGAACAAGGTAACCGGTACCTCTCATCGTACCGTACCTCCACAAAATAAAGGCCGTCCGGCATGGCGGTAATTCCTCCCCGGGTCCGGTCTCTCCCCTCCAGTACCTCCCTGACCCACTTTACCGGGGCATGTCCCTGCCCTACCCGCATCAGTGTCCCGGCGATATTTCGTACCATGTGCTGCAAAAAACCGCTGGCGGAGATGTCCATCCATATCCAGCACCCGGATTGATGGAGGGACAGGGCATGCACTTCCCTGACCGGGTTCTTCGACTGGCACCCGGAGGCCTGGAATGCGCTGAAATCATGGAGGCCCAGCAATGGCACTGCAGCCTCCTGCATGGCCCGGATATCCATCTCGGCATGATACCAGGCGACCCGGCCATGCAGGTAGCTTGGGCTGACCCTGCGATTCAGAATGACGTAGCGATAGCTTCTTCTGAGGGCCTTGAACCGGGCGTGGAAATCCGGCGGAACCTCCTGCGTCCAGATCAATGAAACATCATCCGGCAGGCCGGTATTCACCCCCATGAGCCATTCATCCCGGTTTCGCTGTGCAGTGGTATCAAAATGGATGACCTGTCCTGTACCATGCACACCGGTATCGGTCCGTCCCGCGGCGGTTACGGCGATGTCCTCGTTGGCCACGGCGCTGATCGCCCGCTCCACTTCGCATTGCACCGATGGAACGTGTTTCTGCTTTTGCCAGCCATGGTAATTCACCCCGCAGTACTCGATGCAGGCCGCAATACGCTTCATGCGGGTTCCGCTCAAAGTCCGGCGGCGGGTTGGAGTTCAACCACCTGGAACTTAAGTCGACCGCCTGTCGGCAAACGCCTGATTCAGGGTGGCCGGGTCCAGGTATTCCAGCTCGCCGCCCATTGGCATTCCCCTGGCAAGCCGGGTGACTTTCACATTTTTGTCCTGGAACAAATCGAGCAGAAAATCGGCGGTCGCCTGGCCTTCCACAGTCAGGTTGGTTGCAAGAATGATTTCACTCACCGATTCTTCTTCCACCAGCCTCAACAGCGCATTGATTCCCAGCTGGTCGGGTCCAATATCGTCCAAAGGCGACAGGCGGCCCATCAGCACAAAATACATTCCCTGGTAAATGCAGGCCAGTTCAATCGCTTCCAGGTCCGCCGGGGTTTCCAGCACGCACAGAACCCGGGGATCGCGCTTGTCCGATGCGCAGATGGAACACAGCTCGGATTCGCTGAAGTTGTTGCAGCGCCGGCAGTGATTGACTTTTGACAGGGACTGCTGGATCGCTTCGCCGATTTGGCGGGCCCCTTCCCGGTCCCGCTCAAGCAGGTGAAAGGCCATCCGCTGTGCCGACTTGGGTCCGATACCCGGCAGTCTTTGCAGGGCCTGTTTCAATTCGGCTACCGAATTCGGGTCCGTCATTAAAAGGGTAATTTGAAGCCCGCGGGAAGATTCATGCCCGATGTCAATCCCCCCATTTTATTCTGGACCTGGCTTTCCGCTTTTCTCACCGCGTCATTCATCGCCGCGGCAATCAGGTCCTCAAGCACTTCCCTGTCGTCCTGCATCAGTGCCGGATCGATACTCACCGTCTTCACATCATGCCGGCAGGTCATGACGATTTCCACCAGCCCCGCTCCGGAGGTTCCCATGACCTCCATCCTCGAAAGCTCTTCCTCGGCTTTTTGCATGTTCTCCTGCATCGCCTGAGCCTGTTTCATGATATCTCCCAATCCACCTTTCATCGTCTTTTGTGCCTTTGTCAATCCAAATGTGATTTCAGTCCAGACCGTTTGTAAAACACCGGGCCATCCAGGTCAAGCACTAATGCGCCTGCCCCGCAAAACTTGTGCGCCGCAATCCCCGCAGTGCGGCCGCGGCCTGCTCCGGCAGCGCCGGGGTAACAATGTCCCCAGGCAAACCGGTCAGGCGGGCTGGATCGAATCACCGACGATTTCTGCACCAAACAGGTCAACCAGTTCCTGGACATTCGGATCCTGGATGAATTGCTGCCGTGCATGATCCTGGTCCTGCTGTTTTTTCCGTGCGATGGACTGCGCGGGGGTTTCAACCCTGGAATCCTCCCTGGACAAATCCTGTACAGTGATGTTCAGGTGAATGTCAAGATTCAGTTTTTCCCTGAAATGGGCTTCGATCTGCTTCACCCTTTTGCCGTTGCACAGGTACCGGCTGGATTCATTGAGAACCAGGTTGAGGGTATTGCCGCGAACCGACTCCGGGACGGCGTTCATCAGAACCTCTTTGGGAACCGCGCTCAGGCCGGCACTTTTGATGAAACGGTGCCAGGCATCCGGATCCAGCAACTGCTTGAAATCCTCCTTGATGGAAATGGCCGTGGACGCATCCGCCGGGGTGGGTCGCTCCGGGTTTTTTGCCCCCGGGGAGGCATCCGGCCGGTCCGCAGGTTTCCGGTTCTCTGGAGAATCCCCGGGACCGGGGTTTTTCCGGTCTCCGGAGCGCCCTGCCGGCGCCTCATTCAGATTCTTCGCGGCCTGGGGTCTGGAGGCGCCTGGATTGAATGCGAGCATGCGCATCAGGATCATCTCAAATCCTGAGCGCGCATCCGGCGCATACTCGAAATCCCGCTTTCCCATCAGCGCGATCTGGTAAAGAAGCTGCACGGATTCCGGGTCCGCGTTCCCGGCAATAACCCCCAGTTCTTCGGTATCCACCCCTTTCCATTCCACGGATACCGGGCTGATCTGAAAGAGCGCGAGATTGTGCAGTGTGCTGATCATTTGATCCAGCGCCCCCGCATAATCAACGGCCCGCTCCGCCATGTCCGATACCGTTGACAACAGCCGCTCGCCTTCTCCCTGAAGGACATGGCCGAGCAGCTGCAGGATAAACTGGTTGTCGATCATTCCCAGCATCGCCCGGACCCGCTCTTCGCTGACATTCCCGTTGGAAAAGGCAATGGCCTGGTCCAGCAGGCTCAGCGCGTCACGAACACTGCCCTGGGCCGACCGCGCGATAAGTGTCAGTGCCGGGGATTCATACTGGATTTCCTCGGCAACCAGGATTTTTTCCAGTTGGGAGGCAATCCGGCCGATGTCCACGGTCTTCAGGTTGAATTGTATACAGCGGGAGAGGATCGTGGTAGGGAGCTTCCGCGGGTTGGTCGTGGCGAGCAGGAACTTGACATGCCCAGGGGGTTCTTCCAGTGTCTTCAGCAGGGCGTTGAAACTGTGGGTGGAGAGCATGTGGACTTCGTCGATGAGGTAAATCTTGAAGCGACCCTGAGTCGGGGTGTATTGCACGTTGTCCAGCAATTCCCGGGTATCATCGACCCGTGTTCTGGATGCCGCATCGACCTCGATGAGGTCAATGAAATTTCCCGCATCCACCCCGCAGCAGGCCGGACAATCCCCGCAGGGCTCGGCCTGAATGCCTGTTTCGCAATTAAGTGCCTTGGCAAATATTCTCGCCAGGGTGGTTTTCCCCACCCCCCTTGTTCCGGAAAACAGGAATGCGTGGTGAACCCGCTGGTGGGTCAATGCATTCGTCAGTGCCGACACCACATGCGCCTGGCCCACGACTTCCGAAAACAATTTGGGGCGCCACTTTCGTGCCAGGGCAAGATAGCTCATTCAATTCAGTGTACTGTCGGATTTCTGGTATTCGCAGAGGTGGCGGATCCCGTGCGCCTTGTCCTGACACCCGAATTCACTGCTGCGGCTGCTTCCTTCCGGATCTGACCGGGTTCACAACGTATCGCCATCAGGGAGACCCACTTTCACCGCCATAGATGAAAAGTCCTCTTCAACCTGGATATGCTATATTCAGGTTGCAACTTATTCTATGTAATTTATTGCCCAACGGATACAATTTTTTATGCGTTTTTCCAGAATTTCCGGGTTCAGTGGAGCCACGGTTCTGGAAATCATGAGGTTTACCCGGGAAATCAACCCCAAGAGGGTGCGATGAGGAAGTTTACCCCTGTATTTTCGAATCAGGACCCTGCGCGAACCGCCATCCACGAACATTATCACGCGGATGAATCCCGGTGTGTTGAAGCCTTGCTGGACATGCTGGACAGCACGCAGAGCCAGCAACAGGGGATTGAAAGGGAAGCCGCGAAGCTGGTCCGGCAGATACGGCGCCAGAATGAAAGCCACGGAGGACTGGATGCATTTCTCCTGGAATTCAAATTGTCCAGTGAAGAGGGAGTGGCCCTGATGTGCCTCGCGGAGGCGCTGCTTCGCGTCCCCGATGCCCAGACCGCAGACCAGCTCATACAGGACAAGCTGTCCGATGGGGACTGGGCTTCCCATCTGGGTGAGAGCGAATCCTTTTTTGTGAATGCGTCGACCTGGGGACTGATGTTGACCGGCAAGGTCGTTTCCCTGGACAAGGCCATCGTTGAAGATGCCGGGAACTTTCTCGGAAAACTGATCGCACGCAGCGGGGAACCCCTGATTCGCGCAGCGGTCAGACAGGCCGTCAGAATCATGGGCAAACAGTTTGTTCTCGCCGAATCCATCCACCGCGGTCTCCAGATCGCTGAAATCCGGGAAAGTGAAGGCTATACCTATTCCTACGACATGCTGGGCGAAGCCGTCCGTACCGCCGGGGATGCCGCCCGGCATTATGCGTCCTACCAGACCGCCATCGAGGCCATCGGCCGGGAGTCCGGCACCAGTGATCCCTATTCCGCCCCGGGCATTTCCGTCAAGCTTTCTGCCCTGCATCCCCGTTTTGAGTACGCCCAGCACGACCGGGTTTTTGCCGAACTCTATCCATTGCTGAAACAGCTCTGCATCCAGGCAAGACAATACAATATCGGCCTCACGATCGATGCCGAGGAAGCCGACCGCCTGGACCCGTCCCTGGCCCTATTGCAGAAATTGTGCAATGAACCCGAACTGGATGCCTGGGACGGACTGGGTTTTGTCGTACAGGCCTACCAGAAGCGGGCACCCTGGGTCATCGACTGGATCGAGCAGCTGGTCACCCCAAAGAAGCGCCGCATCATGATACGCCTGGTGAAGGGAGCCTATTGGGATTCGGAAATCAAGCTCGCCCAGCTGGAGGGGTACCCTGGCTATCCGGTGTTTACACGAAAGGTTTCCACCGACCTGTCCTACCTGGTCTGTGTACAAAAACTGCTGAGGAATCCCACCGCCTTCTATCCCCTGTTCGCTACCCACAACGCACACACCGTGGCGTCCATTCTGAATTATGCGGGCATGCGCCGGGATTTTGAGTTCCAGTGCCTGCACGGAATGGGGGAAATACTCTATCGTCACGTGATGAGGACTTTCCGGGTCAACTGCCGGATCTATGCACCCGTGGGTTCCTACCGCGACCTGCTCGCGTACCTGGTTCGGCGGTTGCTTGAAAATGGAGCCAACAGCTCCTTTGTCAACCGGCTGGTGGACAGGGAGTTGCCCGTGGGGAAACTGGTCCGCGACCCGGTACAATCCGTCCGGGAACTTGATTCCATCCCCCACCCGAATATTCCTCTGCCCCGGGACATCTATGGGGACAGGAAAAATGCCCGGGGACTGAATCTGAACAGCGAACCGGAACTGGAGCGATATTTTCAATCCATCCCGGCCTTTTGCGAAAAATATCATCGCGTGGTTCCATTGATTGCCAATTGGGGCATTGACCCCTCTTCCCGCCCGCAGCACCCTGTTCTCTCCCCGTCCAGTGCACGGGAAATCGGCACGGTGGTTACGGCGGATGAAGAGGACATCCGCCTTGCCGTGGACAATGCCCAAATGGGGTATGAGGACTGGAATAACCGGGGAGGAATCGCCCGGGGAGAGATTCTTCTGGATGCGGCGGACCGGTTTGAGGCACACCGGGATGAATTGATGGCCCTGTGCACCGCGGAGGCCGGCAAAACCCTCCGGGACAGTATCGCGGAATTGCGGGAAGCCGTCGACTTTCTTCGTTACTATGCCCTCCAGGGCGACCGGGAATTTGACCGGCCGCTTGTCCTCGACGGACCAACCGGAGAGTTGAACCAGTGGTCGCTGCAGGGTCGAGGAACCTTTGTCTGCATCAGTCCGTGGAATTTTCCCCTGGCGATTTTTACCGGGCAGGTCAGTGCCGCCCTTGGGGCAGGCAACTGCGTCCTCGCCAAACCCGCTGAACAGACCCCGCTGATTGCATTTCGAGCCGTGCAGCTGCTGCACGAATCCGGTGTGCCCGAATCGGCATTGCAGCTGCTCCCGGGGACCGGCGAATCCGTCGGCGCACCGCTGGTTCGCCATCCGGCCATCAGTGGGGTCACTTTTACCGGGTCCACCGGGACCGCGAAAATCATTCAGCAGTCCCTGGCCGGAAAATCCGGTCCCATCGTCCCGCTCATTGCGGAAACCGGGGGGATCAATGCCATGATCGTGGACTCCACCGCCCTGCCCGAACAGGTGGTACGGGATGCCGTGCAATCGGCATTCCAGAGTGCCGGCCAACGCTGCTCGGCCCTGCGTGTCCTGTATGTACAGCAGGACATCGCAGCAGAAATGATCACCATGCTAAAAGGAGCCATGGATGAACTCCAGGTCGGCGATCCGGTGGAACCGGAGACGGACATCGGTCCCATCATTGACCACGAATCCCGAAAGAATCTGCAGGCCTATGTGCGCAGGAAAGCCGAATCCGGTACCCCGGTCTATGCCAGCGGTCGCCTGACCGGGGACCCACAGGGATATTTCTTCCGTCCGACCCTTCTGGAAATTTCCGGAATCGGCGAACTGAAACGGGAAGTGTTTGGCCCCGTGCTCCATGTCTGCCAGTTCAAGGCGTCCGAGATCGATGAGGTGGTGGATGAGATCAATCACGCGGGGTACGGGCTCACTTTTGGAATACACAGCCGGATTGAGTCCACCATCGAACGGATTATCCGTCGAATCCGGGTGGGGAATGTCTACGTGAACCGAAATACCATCGGTGCCGTGGTCGGCATCCAGCCATTTGGTGGCGAAGGGCTGTCCGGTACCGGCCCGAAAGCAGGCGGGCCCCACTACATGCATCGCTTTGCCGTGGAGCGTTCGGTGAGTACCGACACCACCGCATCCGGGGGAAATGCGTCCCTGTTGTCCATGGATCACCTGTAAAGGCTGCGCCCCCGGTGAACCGATGCCGTGCAATCACTGCCGTGCCGGACAGACTTCCATGGGGGTCCGGTTTGAGGCCCCGTGCGGACCTGGACGCGTGGTTCATTTCCGGGTTCATCGGGGGGATGCTGCCATTTTGCTGGAGCCTGATATCGGTAGCCGATATACTTCACGAATTCTCGGATTCACGTATCGCATTCTCCCCAATACAAAGGAGTGGTCATGAAATCAATCGGGGTTCTTCTTGTCGCCTTCATTGGTGCCGTTTCGCTGCATTCGGCCCGGGCATACGAACTGAACATTCTTCATCTCAACGATCATCATTCGCACCTGGGAACGAACCACCTGGACCTGCAGCTGGGAGGCATGGAAACCCGGGTTTCAAGCGGTGGATTCCCCGCAGTTGCCACGGTGATGTCCGATCTCGCGTCCACTTCCCCGAACGTGTTGAAGCTCCATGCCGGCGACGCGGTTTCTGCAGGCCCCTATTACCTTCAATTCAAGGGAGAGGCCGATGCGGCACTGATGAATTTCGTGTGTTTTGACGCCTTCACGGTTGGCAATCATGAGTTTGATGACGGCGACACGGGGCTGGTGACCTTCATTGAGAATCTTCACGACGACTCCTGCAGGACCCCCGTACTGGGGGCGAATGTCAAACCCGAAGTCGGCGTATCCCCCCTTGCGAGGAACTCTGCAACGGACTATCTGCTTCCGGCAACGGTGCTCGAACGGAGCGGCGAAAGGATTGGCATCATTGGCATCGTCGCTGCCCGGAAAACCAAACGGTCCTCCCGCCCGGACCCCACCACCGAATTTCTCGACGAAACCAACACCGCCCAGGCACAGATCGACCGGTTGCGTGAGCAGGGTATCAACAAAATCGTACTGCTGACCCATGTCCAGTACCGGAACGATATCGCCATGGCGCAGGAATTAAGCGGCGTGGATGTGATCGTCGGGGGAGATTCCCATACCCTGCTCGGTGTCGGATTCCAGCCGCTTGGCCTGGACCCGGCCGGGGAATACCCCACCGTGGTCAGGAACCGGGATGGTGAAACCGTTTGCATTGTACAGGCCTGGGAGTATTCCAACATCGTCGGCGCCCTGTCCGTTACATTCGACGATTCCGGTCGTGTCACACGTTGTACTGGCACTCCCCACCTGTTGCTTGGGGACAGCTTCAAACGCCGAAATGATGAACAGGAGCACATCGAACTGGACGGCCCGGAACGCGATGAAGTCCTCGCCGAAATCAAGGCAAACCCCCTGCTGTACCCGGTGTCGGTGGACCCTGCGGCCCAACAGGTCCTCAACCGGTTCTCCGGGGACATCTCTCTCATGAACCAGACGCGGATCGCCTCTGCGGCGCATGCGTTGTGTTCGGAAGACCTCCCGGGACAGGGCCGCTCCAACGCGTGCAGCCGGGAGGACACCGCCTCAAACGGCAGTGACATTTCCAATATCATTGCAAAGGCTTTCCTGCAGATCAGCCGGACATCGGATATTGCCATCCAAAACGCGGGCGGTGCGCGGACTGATATCCTCCCGGGGACGATAACCGTGGGGGATGCCTACGCATTGCTGCCATTTGACAACACCCTGGTTGAAATGACCATGACCGGGGCGGAAATCATCCAGGTGCTGGAAGAGGCCCTGGATTTCGCTCTTTCCGAAGACGGGGCGACGGGCGCCTACCCCTATGCCGCCGGGCTGCGATGGACTGCCAACCTCTCCAGGTCCATGGGGAACCGGTTCAGCAATGTCGAGATCAATCCGGGACTGTCCGGTTCCTGGACGGCCATTGATCCCGAAGAAACCTATCAGGTCATTGCCAACAGTTACCTTGCCGCCGGCAAGGATGGATACGCAACCTTTCGCAGGGTATCGGAACGCGGCGATGCCCGGAACACCTATCTCGACTATGCACAGCCTTTTATTGACTATGCCCGGACGGTGGGCACCTTGCAGCGGTTACCCGTCTCCGAGTACAGCACCCAGGTCTTCATCAATCTCAAGGGCGAAATACAATAGGGTGCCAGGCAGAACCGCGGCGGTGCAGACACGCAATTGCGTGCCGCGCAACGACTTTACCCGGTAGCCGACCGATATGATCACGTCCAGGCTGTAGTGATCGACCTCTCTCGCGACTTCACGTCCGCACCCGGATTGAACCTGTGCAAATTTTGCACTGGTTGCCCCAGGGAGCACAACCGGGCAGCCTGACCACCATCACCGGGTTCAACAATCCAGGGTGTGGTCCCGCTCCCACTGGCTTATGGACTTGGTGAAATCATCCCATTCATCCATTTTGAGTTTGCAGTACGCATCGACCAAAGGGGCCCCCAACTGCTCTTTCAGTGCATCGCCCCCTGCGGTCAGCCGGATCGCGTCCAGCAGGTTCAATGGAAGTTTCTTCAGCCCTTTTACGGTATGACCGTGGGTATACATGTTGATATCGAGACGTTCCCCCGGGTCCCTCTTGTGGGCCATTCCATCCAAGCCGGCCGCCAGGATACCCGCCTGCAGCAAATAGGGGTTGGCCGCGCCATCCATCAGGCGCAACTCGAATCGGCCCGAATCCGGAATACGCACCATATGGGTACGGTTATTGCCCCCGTAGCTCACTGAATTGGGGGACCAGGTGGCGCCGGACAGGGTGCGCGGCGCGTTAATTCGCTTGTAGCTGTTCACGGTGGGGTTGAAGATTGAGGACAACTCCTCCACGTTGTGCATGATCCCGCCAAGGAACTGGTACGCGAGGGCGGAAAGTCCCATCTCATCGTCCGCGTCTTCGAACAGATTGTTCTGGCCCGATTCATCCCACAGCGAAACATGGGCGTGGCATCCGTTTCCCGTGAGATTGGAAAATGGCTTGGGCATGAACGTGGCGCGCAGCCCATGGTTCTCGGCAATCTGCTTGGTCATATATTTGAAAAACACATGACGGTCGGCGGTTTTCAGGCAATCATCATACTCCCAGTTCATTTCAAACTGCCCATTCGCGTCTTCATGGTCGTTCTGGTACGGGCCCCATCCCAGTTCAATCATGCCATCGCAAATCTCGGTGATCACGTCATAGCGCCGCATCAGGGCAGACTGGTCGTAACAGGGTTTGGACTGGATATCCCGGTCATCCGCGATCCCGGTTCCATCTGCATTGACCAGAAAATATTCGCATTCCACCCCCGTTTTGAGGCGGTATCCCTGTTTTGCGGCTTTCTCGATCTGTGCTTTCAGGGCGACCCGGGGGGAAGCTTCGATGGCCTGCCCATCAATATACAAGTCACCGGCAAGCCATCCCACTTCGGGTTTCCAGGGCAACTGGATGAGGCTTTCCGGGTCCGGGATCGCAAACATGTCCCCATCGGCGGGACTCATGTCCAGCCAGGCTGCGAATCCTGCAAACCCGGCGCCTTCTTCCTGCATCCCTCCGATCGCCCGGGCCGGGACGAGCTTGGAACGAAGAACGCCGAACAAATCAACAAAACTGATCAGGAAATACCGGATGTTCCGTTCTTTTGCAACTGCATCGAGGTCTATGGTCATTTTAGTCACCTTAATTTTATGTCAATATCTTTTGGCTTCAATCATAGCAAGGTCATCGGGGAAAACCATGTTTTTCCATCGTGACAACGGGCAACCGGACACCCGGCCGGTCCCTAAAACCGGCTGCCGGGTATCCAGTCCGTTCCCACCAGTGGAATTTTCGCCATCGCGGCCGCCTCAATCGTCAGGGCCACCATGTCTTCCGGCTCAAGATTCCGCACATTGGTTTTGCCCGCTGCACGGGCCAGGGTCTGGGTTTCAAGGGTCAGCACACGCAGGTAGTTGGCAAGGCGCCGGCCGGCCAGTTCAGGGTCGAGCCGTTTACCGAGATCCGGGTCCTGGGTAGAGATGCCGGAGGGGTCCCTGCCGTCCTGATAGTCGTCATAGTACCCTGCACTCGTTCCCAGTTCATTGTATCCCGATTCATGCTCGGGGGAATTGTCCCCCATGGCGATGAGTGCCGCGGTTCCGATTGAGACCGCATCCGCACCCAATGCCAGTGCCTTGGCAACGTCCGCGCCCGAGCGGATACCCCCGGAAACAATCAGCTGCACCTCACGATGCATTTTCATTTCCTTCAGGGCATCCACTGCAATCCGCGTTGCCGGCAATGTCGGGATGCCGACATGTTCGATAAACACGTCCTGGGTTGCTGCCGTACCGCCCTGCATGCCATCTACCACCACCACATCCGCTCCGGCCTTTACCGCAAGCTGTACGTCGAAAAAGGTTCTGGTTGCGCCCACCTTAATGTAAATGGGGACCTGCCAATCGGTGATTTCCCGCAGTTCCTGCACCTTGATTTCCAGATCGTCCGGCCCGGTCCAGTCGGGATGCCGGCAGGCGCTGCGCTGGTCAATCCCCTTGGGAAGATTCCGCATTTCGGCCACACGGTCACTGATCTTCTGCCCCAGCAGCATCCCGCCGCCGCCTGGCTTTGCACCCTGGCCCACCACGACTTCAATGGCGTCGGCTTTTCTCAGGTCATCCGGATTCATTCCATAGCGCGAGGGCAGATACTGGTACACCAGCTGCTTCGAGTGACCCCGCTCCTCGACAGTCATGCCCCCGTCTCCCGTGGTGGTACTCGTCCCGACTTCCGACGCTCCGCGGCCCAGGGCTTCCTTCGCCTGGGCGGACAGGGCACCAAAGCTCATGCCGGCGATGGTCACGGGAGTGGAAATGGTAATGGGCTTTTTGGCAAATCGTGTTCCCAGCGTGACCGAGGTTTCACATTTTTCCCGGTACCCTTCCAGGGGATACCGGGACATGCTTGCCCCCAGAAACAACAAATCATCAAACGTGGGGACCGCGCGCTTGGCACCAAATCCCCGGATATCATAAATCCCTTCTTTTGCGGCCCGCTGGATCTCACGTATCACAGGACGTGAAAATGTCGCAGACTCCAGCAACCAGGATCGATCGGGTGTTTTGCTCATGGCAGGTTATTTCTCCGTCAGTAGGCGTCGGCATTGTCGACTTCAAAGTTATACAACCGGCGGGCCGACCCATAGCGCCTGAACTCGTCTGCCCGGTATGCCATGCCGGCTTCCTCCAGCAATGCCTGAAGTTCTTCAATATGTTCCTTTTTCATGGGTTTTTCGATGCAGTCCGTTCCCAGGTGACCCACCGTGCCCCGAACATAGATCCGGGCTTCATAAATCGAATCGCCCAGGGAATCACCGGCATCACCGCAGACCACCAGGCGGCCACTTTGCGCCATGAAGGCACTCATGTGGCCGATGGACCCCCCCACCACGATATCACTGCCTTTCATGGAAATTCCGCATCGGGCCGCCGCATCTCCCTGGATGACCAGCAGTCCGCCATGGGAAGTTGCCCCGCAGTATTGCGAGGCATTGCCATGAACCCGGACCGAGCCGGACATCATGTTTTCGGCCAGTCCGGGGCCGGCATTGCCGTGGACGACGATGTCGGCCTGTTGATTCATCCCCGCACAGTAATACCCCACATGACCATAAATGGTCACCGAACACGGAACCCGGGCACCGCAGGCGACATTGTGCTTGCCCCCGGGGTTCGAGACTTCAAATGACTTCATTCGGGCCTCTTCCCGGTGCAGCGCCCCGTTGAGCGAGCGGACCGGGTTGTCCTGCAGATCAAATTTTTCCATCAGCTTCTTTCCCAACTGTAAATGGTTGCCGGTTCCGGTTCCCAGATTTTTGCGTTCTCGTTTCCCGGCAACTGGGCAATGGCCCGGAACTCCGAAGACATGGCTACCCAGTCGTCCGTTTCCGCGATCACGGCGGGTTTACAGGCGATGGGGTCCCGCAATACCGCAAACCCGTCTTCCGTGCCAATGGCAAACGTATAAAATCCATCCAGGTCCGCGAGTGCGGCTTCCATGGCCTCATTGAGGGTGGCGCCCTGGCTCAATCGCCAGGTCAGATACCCGGCAGCGACCTCGCTGTCGTTGTCTGTCTGGAAACGGATTCCTTCCGCCCGCAGTCTTTCCCGCAGACGGTTGTGATTGGACAGGGAGCCATTGTGCACCAGGCAAAGGTCCCGTCCGGTATTGAACGGATGGGAGTGAGCAGTGGTGACCGCGCTTTCGGTGGCCATCCGGGTATGCCCCAGTGCATGGGTACCCGTCATTTCATTGAGATCAAATTTCTCGATAACCTGGCTGGGCAGCCCCTTCTCCTTGAAAATTTCAATGGCGCTTCCCACGCTGGTGATGCTGACCCCGTCCAGGTTGGCTTCAATCCAGTTGGCCGCGCTGTCCGCATCACTTTTCATCGTCGCCACACCATGGGAAGCAATGGGTACCACCCGTGCCCCGGCATCAATGTTTTTCCGAAGGTCTTCCTCGATGGCCCCCCAGTCTGTTTCATCCTCCCCCTGCAGCGTGATCTTCACGGACCCTTTGGAAACCGGGTCATGGTAAACGGCAAAGCCGGCACTGTCGGGTCCCCTTTCGGTCATTTGCTCCAACATGGCCGCAACCATCTGACCCAGATTTTTCTCCAGGTCAGGGGATTTTGTATATAAACCTACGATTCCACACATAATTCTTTATCTTTAACTTTCAAATCAGAAAACCGGACGGAAAAGCATACCAAGATACCAGGAGAAAGTATACTGGCAGTTAATATTATTTCCTCTCAGGAAATAATATTTTACTGGTTTTCCGTGCTGCCGACAATCACCGCAAGAAGGCGTATCGGCAATGTAATGAGATCTTCGGGCCCATGCGGCGCATCGGAATCGAAATACAGGGAATCTCCCTCACACAGGTGGTAGGTCCGGTTGGCATGACGATAAACCATCTCGCCTTCCAGGACATAAATGAATTCCACCCCTTCGTGCTGAAACAGTGGAAAGACATCCGATTTCTCTGCCAGAGTAATCAGATAGGGTTCGACGGTGGGGCGGTGACTGCTGGAATGACCGAGCAACTGGTACTGGTGCCCCGCCCGGGTCCCCTGTCTTTGTATGGTCAACCCCTCCCCTGCCTTGACACTGGTCGCTTCCCGGGTTTCCTCATACATTCGGAACAGGGAGGTCACGGGCACATTCAGTGCCTGGCTCAACGCTTTCAGGGTGGCCAGGGAGGGGGATGTCTGGCCATTTTCAACTTTGGACAACATCCCGGATGACAGGTTCGCCTGGCTGGCCAAATCCGCCACGGTGATTCCCTGTTTCAGCCGATAAATCCTTACCTGCCGGCCGATGGACAGCTCAAGCGCGTTCTCACGAATGTATCTCGATGGATCGTTTTGGTTCACAATACCTCAACCTTGAGCATTGATTGCCGGGTCAAACCGCATGGGATCATTCACAATGAATACTGGAGCCATTCTAAAGAAAATTCCGAACCGGTAAAATACAGGAAATATCTATCACTTTCCACAACCCACCGACATTGAGGCGCATCGAACCGTGCACAACCAGACCGTTACCACCGACCTGCTCCTGGACCAACTCAAAAAGCTGGCAGAAATGCCCCTGAATCAGGCCACCTCACTGCCCAGCGGTGTGTATGTTTCGGAAGATTTCCTGCGCCTGGAAGAACAGGAAATTTTTTACAAGCAGTGGATATGCGCCGGGCGTGCGGACGTGATCCCCAATCCCGGGGACTACCTGACCCACCACCTTGCCTACCAGCCGGTGACCGTCATGCGCCAGCAATCCGGAGAAATCAAGGCCTACTCCAATGTCTGCCTGCATCGAATGATGCGCCTGCTGGAAAACCGGGGGCATTGTGAAAAAATAATCTGCCCCTATCACGGGTGGACGTATGACATTGAAGGGAAATTGATCGGGGCACCCCACATGCATGAAAACCCCCGTTTCAAGGCGAGTGATTATGTACTGCCCACGATACGCAGTGAAATCTGGGAAGGATGGATTTATCTCACCCTGGACAAGGACATTCCTCCCGTCAAGGAACAGCTTTCCAGCCTGCAGGAAATCGTCAGCAACTATCGAATGGCGGGATATCAACATGTCGTCCAGCAGGATTACGAATGGACCGGCAACTGGAAACAGCTGGTAGAAAACTTCATTGAAGGATATCACCTGCCGGTGACCCACAGCACCACCGTGGGAGAACACCTGACGGTGGATGAGACCCGGTTTCCTGAAAATCCCCACCACCCCATCTTTACCTACCAGACGTTTACAAAAGCCTATGGAGCCAGAATAGGACGGGCCCATGAAAACAATACGACATTGACCAACGAGCAGAGAAACACGTCGATGCTGATTGGCGTCTTCCCCACCCACCTTTTCGTGCTGGCTCCGGATCATTTGTGGTATCTCTCGATTCAACCCAAGGGGACCGGGCAGATCTATATCCGGTATGGCTCTTCCATCGCCCCGGAAGTACTGGCTGCAAGCAAGAACCGGGAACTGCTGATCAACGAGGTCAACGACATCCTCGACCAGGTTAACGAAGAAGACCGGGTGATTATCGAAGGCCTGTACAAGGGTGCGAATGCCCCCCTCGGCAAACCGGGATTGTTGTGCTGGCTTGAACAGCAGAATCATGAGTTTATCCAGTACCTTGCCAAACATCTTTGCAAATCATGAATCGTTGCACCCTCGTGCCATCCGCCACCGGGCAGGGCGGATTGTCCGGCGGGCGCACGGCAACGGGCTGCCGAAAATCCCTGGAGACCATTGAACCGCTCCTGCGGATTTATACCCATTGCCCCCGGGGGAAAGTGTTCGGCTTTTCCATGCCCTGCCCTGTGCAATACCGGGGAGTAACTGACCGGGCCAGGGAAGTGGGCCGGACCCGGCCCCGGAGGGTGGCCGGTCGGGCAAAACCTGCTGATCCTGTCATTTTTTCCGGTCTTTCTTCTTCATAACTGGAATTCTTCAATATCCTCTTCATCATCCTCAATCGGACAAGAGTCGCAGGAACCACAAGACGGGCAGACCCTGTGCTCCCAAGGCCACCGTGACTGCCGTTGCATAATCATGGTGGTTGTAGGAAAATGATTTTTCAGGATCCAGCAATCGGCAAAAACCGGCACCACAGCCGGCACCGCCGGATTGTCAACTTGACCCGCGAATCTGATCCCTCGCCCTCTTACTACTGACGAAGAAATATTATGAAAAATCTGATTTCCCTGGCGACTCTGGGGCTTTTGATCCTCGGCTATTTTCCATCCCCGGCGAATGCGGATATGGTGACGCTACAGCTCAGGTGGATCACACAGGCACAATTTGCCGGTTATTATGTGGCTCTCGACAAGGGCTTCTACTCCCAGGAAGGACTTGAAGTTACCATTCAACCCGGGGGGCCTGATGTGGAGACGATACCGGCCATTACGAACGGTCGTGCCGATATCATCGTGGAATGGATGCCACCGGCACTGGCGGCGAGAGAACAGGGTATTGCACTGGTGAATATCGCACAGCCGTTCAAATCATCCGGCATGATGCTCGTTTGCCGAAAGGATGCCGGTGTTGCGACCAGTGCCGACTTTCGCGGCAAGAGAATCGCGGTCTGGTTCTCCGGAAATGAATACCCGTTCCTGAGCTGGATGAGCCAACTCGGCATCCCGGTCACGGGAGGTCCGGACGGCATCGAGCTGCTCCGGCAGGATTTCAATATCGACCCGCTTCTTGATCGGCAGGCTGCCTGTATTTCCGCTATGTCGTACAACGAATACGGACAGGTCCTGGACGCGGGCGTGTCGGCGGATGAACTCGTGGTGTTCAGGTATGAGGACCACGGGGTCGCAACCCTTGAAGACGGGCTCTATGTTCTTGAAGGGAAACTCGGTGACCCGGCCTTCATGGACCGGATGGTGCGTTTCGTACGCGCTTCCCTGAGAGGCTGGAGATATGCCGTGCAGCATCCCGAAGAAACGGTCAAGATCATTCTGGACAACGACTCGACCGGAACCCTGACCGAAAAACATCAGACACGCATGATGGACGAGATCGCCCGCCTGGTTGCCGGGACGGATGGATCGCTTCGCCCGTCCGATTATCAACGAACGGTGGCCACTTTGCTTGCGGGCAGCTCGGACCCGGTGATCACCCGGGAACCGGAAGGTGCCTGGACCCACGAGATCACGGATGCCACCGAGGACTACTGATCCCCGGCCAGTCCAATGAACGCAGCCCCGGGACTGCTTTGCCGATGGGGCGTTTCGAATCCGGGTATCCGGTCTGGCCACTGGCCCCGCAAGAAAAACCGCCTTCCCCCTCACGGTACCGCAGGATAAGGAAACCCGGCAATTTTTGATCGGGCATTTCAGCCCGGAAAACAATGACAGCATGGACATAAGCAAATTATCCAAAGCCCAGGGCTGCCTGCTTGGCCAGCTTGCCGGCGATGCACTGGGCAGCCTGGTTGAATTCGAGACCCCGGATACCATCCGGCATTGTTATCCTGGAGGCGTCCGGGAAATGGCGGATGGCGGAACATGGAATTCCCTGGCGGGTCAACCCACCGATGATTCGGAAATGGCGCTGCTACTCGCCCGGATGCTAACGAAAAAAAGAAACTATGAACCAAAAACAGCCCTGGTTGAATATCAATACTGGTTGAGTTCCGGGCCATTTGACTGCGGCCTGACGATCTCAGCCGGTCTGCAGGGGAATCCCAATCCATCCAGTCAGGCCAATGGGGCCTTGATGCGAATCAGTCCGATTGGGATCTTCGGGGCCAACCATGAATTGAGCCAGACTGCAAAATGGGCCAGGCAGGATGCCGCCCTGACCCATCCCAACCCGGTATGCCTGCAGGCCAACGCCCTGTTTGCCATGGCGATCGCCCACTCTATCCGGTTTTCAATGGAACCGGACCGGCTGTATCATCTGCTTGTGGTCTGGGCAAGGGAAATGCCGGCCGATGGTGCATTAATGGCTGCGGTTGAAACCGCTGCATCAAACCCGCCGGATGAGTATGTGCGCCAGCAGGGCTGGGTACTGATCGCTTTCCAAAATGCCCTCTACCAGCTGCTCCACGCGCCAAACCTGGAAGAAGGTGTGGTGGAGACCGTCATGCAGGGTGGCGACACCGATACCAATGCGGCAATTTGCGGAGCACTGTTGGGCGCAGTATACGGCCGGGAAGCCATTCCGGCACAGTGGCTGGACTGCCTGTTGTGCTGTCGTCCCGCGGCGGGCAATCCCCAGGTTCACCATCCTCGTCCAAAATGTTTCTGGCCCATTGATGCACTGGAACTGGCTGAAAAATTGATTGAGGACTGAATTTTCTTACCCGAGTATCCACTGCCTCCTTGAAATCTTCTCGCAGTCTCGCCGGAACCAACACCCGAAAAACCAGAACGTAGAAGCGGCTTATCACCACAATCAGTCCCGGGGAAATTGACTTCAGCACGTCCGGGGATGGTTGCTTCGATGTCAAAAATCCTGAAAGCCAACCCGCCTTTCCGGCGATTGTCGGATTCTGGCTGCGATCATTCGCCTGGCATGGTATCCTGTGTGCGACCCTCCACCAGCTACACACGGACCAGACAAATCGACGATTCCAATTCAGGCCGGCCGATCAATCCCCATGATCGGTTTTTTCGCCATTCCCTGGTGAAACCAAAGATTTCGCGGGATTTTTTTGAGCGCTACCTGTCGTCGGAAGTAGTTGACCGTTTGGACCTGAAGACCCTGACTGTAATGGGGGAGTCATTCGTCGACGAGTCCCTGAAACTTAGCCAGTCCGACCTGGTGTTCTCGGTGGAGACAGCGGACGAACGATCGGCCCGCCTCTACCTGCTGCTGGAGCACAAGAGCTATCCCGACCCCTGGGTGGGGCTGCAACTGCTTGGCTACGTGGTACGTCTGTGGGAACGGGAAAAACGGCGTCTCAAGAAACCGCCCCTGCCCGCGGTGATTCCGATGGTATTGTACCAGGGAGAAAAGGACGCGGAGGTGCCTCCGTTCGAGGAGTTGGTGGATTATTCCGTGGCGGGGTCACAGTACGCTGTTCATTTTCCCTACGGGAGGTGCCTGCTGGGTCAGGACCGTCTGGAGGAGCTGGAACACAACCCACAATTGGATATTGCGCTGAATGTGCTAAAATACATCCGTGACGAGCAGTTAGCAGAACGTCTGGAGAAAAAAATCCTGCCGAAGTTCCAGCAGATAAACCTGCAGAAACGCGATGAGTGGGGACAGATGATGGCAGTGATGGAATATCTGGCACAGGCGGGAAAACGATTGGAAAAACCTTTATTGCAGGAAGCACTGAACCGGGCATTGCCCGCTCCGATGGGAGAATCGATAATGACTACATTGGCTGAAACCTGGATGAAAGAGGGGGAGCAACGAGGCATGCAACGAGGCATGCAACGAGGCATGCAACGAGGCAGGCAAGAAGGCATGCAACAGGCATTGGAACATGAGCGGGGAGTGATCCTGCGCTTTGCATCCAGTAAATTCAAGGCGGCAGCCGACAAACCACTGTCCGCTTTTTTGAACCGCGTTCAGGACCCCAATGGTCTGGCGGAGGTCGCGGACTGGATTATAGAATGCGATCAAACCGAGGAACTTCTGGCCCGCATCGGCAATACGGATTCATCCTGACACGGGTTTTTTTGAATAGGCCAGATATTCAGACCGGGAATTTCCTCTGGACAACCGGTGCGGAAAAACCGGCCCGAACTGCCCCGTGGCAATCACAGAAACAGAACAGATATGCCGAAATGGGATTTCTGCGTTGACAGAATTTTTTATGTGTCCAGTTTTTTTGTGTTCGGGGGATGGTGGACAATTCATCCGGGCAGTCAGAACACCATAAACAACAAGTACGAAGACTCCGCAGACTCCCCTCAATTACGTCCGATTCAGGGGACCATCACACGCTGGCCGAATACTTACGAAATGGGGGGAACTCAAGGAGAAACTTTCCACTGAACGCGGTAAACTCGGGCTAGAAGTGGTCCAGACCGAAACATGTTGATAGTCAGCGCCGCCGCCACATCCTGTCTTCGCCCCGTTGCTTCAGCACGTGATACCGTCAGTAGCGCAGATGATTTCCTTATCAGCATCGGTGAAGCCGTCCAGATTGGTGGTGCCGTCCAGATTCTCATGAGGGAAATTGATGTCTCCGCCTATGCGGGCCTTGCCCTCCGGCGAGAGCAGTGCGAATTCGCGCATCAGGGCAGCTTGATCTGCTACGGTGCTATCGCCGCTGTCGATGGCGTCCCGTATAACCGCCGCGATGTTAAATCTGAAATACTCGGCGTTGGCGTTGATGACCGACAGCAGCGCCTCTATATCGGCGATTTCGTCAGCGTTGAATTGACTGCGATCCAGACCGGACAGGACAACCGTCTCGACGTTGATACCGTTACTGGAAGTCGACAGGGACATGGCCGGCAACTCGTTCTGCAACTCCTCGACCTGACCCGGGTCAGCAGCAGCGATTGCGTCTGCGAGACTCGGGACGTTCTGCGCAGCATCGGACGTTGACGCAATCATCGCACAGCAAGTGAATATCAACACGCTAAATCTTTTCATGGTCACAACTCCCCCATCTCTATTATCGCCTGACCCAAGGTTAGCCGATCCGTGGGTGTGTGTCAATTTTTTATTTCGCCTGCCAGCAATTCTAATTTTGGTTGATACTTTTTTTTGTTTCTCCTGTACGGGTTGAATGAATTGGATATTGGTGGGCCCTGCTGTCTCGGTATGCGGTGGCCCGGAGCGGGAGTCAGGGAGGTCGTTGCGGTGGATCGGTGGTCAGCAGGGTGAACAGGTCGTCCCAGGAGGAAAAGAGTTGATAGACCGTTAGCACCCGCAGAGCCTGGAACAGGCCGATGCGGGTGCCGGCCCGTGCACGGGCCCTCGCCAGGCGGTCTCGATCAGGTCGCCAGCCGTATGCAGGGCAAAGGCCAGCAGGTTCAATACGACCAGCACACTCGCCAGGGTTTTCTTGCCATGCCCAAAGTTGTGTTCAAAGTGATAACCTTTATGCTTGATTCAGACATCTCAAAACCTCTGTTCTCAATATATGGCTACGGTTGTATTTCGGGGCATGCACCTGCTTTGGGCAATGACTGTTGAAGTATGTTGTCCATCAGCTGGACGCGCTGGTATTTTTCGGACGATACATGGAAAAGCTTCTCGGTCCAATCGTGAATGTTGTCCGTTCGACCCAGGTGCCACGATAACTTCTCGCCCTCAGCGCTCGGACCCCAACCCCGAGTAGGGAGCTTAATTCCTCCGCAGTGTACCATCCCTGCTCACGCAGGGCCTGTTGCCGACATCGCAGATGACTCGGCACTCCGTAATAGTTCCGCAGACTGACTACCTTCATCCGTGTATAGGGTTTACCATTCCCACTTGACCAGCCCTGACGGTTGAGATGTTCAGCGACGGCTTCGTCGGGCATGGTAGTGATGAGGCGGCGGACTTCTGCGAGCACTTTAGGGGGAGTCTTGATGGTATAGTTGCCCGGTCGATTCAGGGTGACCGGTTCCAGTTCCACCGTTCTTCCCCCCCGCATGCGCAACTGGATCAGAACCGAATAATCTGTCCGGGTCAGGGTCGTATCTTCCACCAACTGTGCGAGCAGGCGTTTGCGGTCCGCAGGGCCGGTCGTCGACGCATACCAGGCCCGGGCAAAATCCTCCGACAGATCCCGGAGTCGGGAAACCTGTTGTGCGGTCCCCTGGGATTCAAAGTGTTCGCGATGTTGACGGCGTTCGGTTTTGGCAGCCTCGAGCTCGCGCAGGGCTTCGTTCCACGAATTCTCAAGGGAGGCGGCCACCAGACGATTGGCGGGGTCCACCTCGCAGTAGCGCCGCCGGGCCAGGTCGACCCGGTATTCAATGGCCTCGACCTGTTGTCCCCGTTGCCGGTCAGCCTTGTCGAAATCCGCGTTGACTTGCTTTTGAACTTCAAGGGCCAGATCAATGTTATGCTCATTGATGCTGTCCACCACAAAGCGGGATACCGCTTCGTCTACCCCCTCGCCCCGCAGGACCTGACACCGTTTCCCGCTTGGGGTCAGTGTTTTATCGATACAGGCGTAAAGTATTTTCGCCGCCTGATGCGGGTGTGCAGGGGGGGGGGGGGCGTATTGGCTATTCATCCGATTTCCACACCGACCACAAATAACCCGGGACTGCAACAGTGCCGTGCCATTGCGGGGTGGGGAACCGGTCGGTGCGAAGCTCGTCCGGTTCGCAGCCAACTGCTGCTGATTACATTGATATTCGTCCCAGTCGATATACCCCGCATGGGCATCGGGGAGACAGACCTTCCAGTTCCCGGGTTTCAGGAACATGCGGGTCCCATCCGAGTAAGAGGGGGTGTCTCCACGCCCCTCTTACTCGGACCGGTCTTTGGGAAAGAATCCACCGCTACATGCATCACAGTGGTAATAACTGCGCTTTAATCGCAAGACCCCCAGCGCCGAAATTAAATTGCGCTCGCGCCGCCCACAGCGCTTCGCCTGGGCACCGCATTGACAACGCAGCTGATCGGCATCACCATCCCTGCGGTCGGCATTGATGTGGGCCGACAACAAGGCTGAACCCAAATCCATCATCTTGGCTTTGACCGCCACCTCCAGCGCTTCCAGATCAATCGCATCAGCACCCGCTTGCGACTGCAACAGCGATGCTACATCCCCTGCCGCTTCGAGCGCGGCGGCGAACCCGTCTTGCGAGATCGCGATTACAGCGTTTTTTTTTCAATCTGACCGGCTCGAACGCGGGCCTGGCACAATTGATCATTGATTTCAGCAAAACGTTTGACCAGTGCTTGAAAACGGCTATACTCCGCTACCTGTTTTCGAGTCTCCTCAAGCGAACGCTTCGGGATGCTGTGACGAATGGTTTTTTGATTTTCATCTTTGCGGGTCAGTTGCCAACTGGAATGTCCGGCATCGCCTGGTTTGGCACAATGACAATTCGGCTTGTAGCACTTGCGGTGAAAGGCGGACAGGTTACCGGGGCGCAAATCTCCGATTTGCGTGATTTGCTGCAACACGGCGTTTCGCTGAGATTCGAGTTGTTTGATTGGGTCCATAGGTATGCCTGTAGGTTTGTGCGTCTGTTATGTCTACTATACATAACAGACTTGCCACCAATACCTAACGCATACCTTACCATAATGAATTTTTTAAAAAATTTGACGCGCACCCGGTGGCTACTTTGACGTGGAATACTCAAGAGGGTCACTTCAGGAGGATAAGTACTTTCAATGAAACGTATAACACTATTTTGTGCCATGGCTCTTGTGGCACTGCTCCAGTTCTGGATGACGGAAGCGGCGGCAAATCCGGAGACGGAGGCTGCGGTCGAGTTGGCTAACGTGGGAGATATCGAGGGCGCGATCGCGCTTCTCGATGCGATCCTGATTGCCAATCCCCTTGACCTCGATGCCCGTTTCCTGCGTTCCAAACTCTTGGTGCTCAGCGGACGCGGCGCCGAGGTGCTGGGAGACTTGCGCACCTTAGAGTCGCTCGGAGTTTCTGAGGCTGATCAAGCCGAAATCGATCAGTTGATCAAAATCGCCCTACGTGACGACAAGAGACTCTCCGGGACCGTCTTTCTTGAGTGGGGGCTTGGTTATACGGACAATGCCAATAACTGGCCGACAGCCGGAAAGTCGACCAATCCGTTTGATGGCAGCGTTCTCACACCTTCCGCATCGATCTACGGCGGCTCCAGGGCCTACAGCGATACCACCGTGCGCATCAGGTTTGGCGCCAATGGGACGTACCGTCTCAGTGAGCATGGCAGGACCCTTGCGTATTATGCGCTGATGCTCTCCAGGGTCGCCGCGCGCCAGACGGTTGAATCCGAGGGTCGCACGCTATCGGTCTCGACCGGGATGCGGCACCGCATGGGCAGGGCGGCTGTGACCTTCGGTCTCAACTATTCTAATGCGGATCGCGTCAATAGGTACGGCACCCTCAGGCTTCCTGTGACCACAGACACGGTCGATCGCTCGGTGTCCGTCGGGCTTGATTTCCGCGTGGGGAGCGTCGGTCTGTTGGCCTATAACGTCAGTCTCGGCGAACATGACCATTCCGGTCTGGACCAGGCCGACCTTTCCGATGCCGACAGCACGGTCCACAGGGTGACCTGGCAATCCCCCATCGGAGGCGACTCATACTACATTGTGCGTGCATACCGGGCGCAGTCCCGGGCGCAGTTGTCGGTCGATCAGGCACGCCGTATCTCGGACAAGGACAGAACGCGGTTGTCGGCCACCTACGGTACCGCACTCGGCGATCATAAGCGGCTGGAACTGGCGGCATCTTATGGTGTGACCGAATTTCCCAGGCAGGTCATTGGCGGATCAGGCGAACGCAAGGACCGGGAACACATGATATCCGCGTTGTATGCACATGACTTGCAGGATTTCTCGGATCGTCTCGAAGGCTGGGAAGTTGGCCTAAAAGTCGCGTATCGGACCACGGATTCGAACCAGTTGCTGGCCGAGGTTAAGGAAACCACGGGAACCCTGACATTGAAGCACGAGTGGTCGTTCTAGCAGGCTGCTGAAAAACTCGCCACGCGCGGCCGGTTTGATGAGTTCGGTCGGTTTTCTCTGGTTATGGGCGGCGCGGGTTGGGGTTCGGGACCCGCTCGCGGCGGGTCTGGGGGCCTATTGCGCGGTTCCCGGGCATCATGTCGGCGCCTCGGCGAGGAGTTTGGGCAGCCTGACCAGGTTGTAGGCGGCGGCGGTGAATGTGAACATCCAGCCCACCCGGTCGAGCCCGCGATGCCGGGTCTTGGCCAGCCCGCCGGTGGTCTTGATCCAGCCGAACCCCTCCTCGATGCGCTTGCGCAGGCGCTGGCTGGCGGCGTAGCCCGGATGCCGGGTGGTGCGTCGGTCGACCCGGGTCTTGCGCGACTTGCCGGTCTTCCCGACATGGCCGTCGACGGCGATATGAGGGGTGACGGCGCCGTCGCGCAACGCGTCCACGAACTCGGCCACGTCATAGGCCTTGTCGGCGCCCAGCGTGACCCGCCGCGCTTTCTTGCGGCGTCCCAGCATGGCCAGCGCCGCCTCCCGCTCGGCGGTGCCGCTGGCCCGGGTCAGCGCCGCATCGACAATCAGCGCGTTGCGGTTCTCCATCAACAGATGGCCCATGAAGGTATGCATCCGCCGAAGGCCGCAGGGGTAGGTAGGCCGTCTTTGAGCGGCGATTGCGTGGGAGGCGGATTGGTTTGGGGGTAAGCGGTGTCTGGAGCCCACGTCGAGGTCTGGGTTGACGGACGAGATTTCCGGGAGGTCGAGTTGAAGGCGCGATCAGCTTGGTTCGGCCCCGGGCTCGAAGTTCCAGGGCAACAGTTCGTGGATCTTCGATTGCGGGTGCCCGGCGGCGATTTTCTCCAGCGTGCTCTTGAGCCAGACGTAGGGCTCGACACCGTTCATCTTGCAGGTCTCGATGAGCGAGCCGACGCGGCCCCAGGGGCGAGCGCCCTCGTCGTGGCCGGCGAATAGCGCATTCTTCGCGGTGAGCTTCAGCGGGCGGATTCGGTTCTCCACGAAGTTGCTGTCCATCTCGACGCGCCCGTCGTACAGGAACACCAGCATCCTGTCCCACTGGTTGGCGATGTAGGTCAGCTTCTCGCCGAGGCGCGAGCGTTGCTCGTCGAGCCACACCCCGAAGGCGTTCACCAGCGGCGCCGCCTCGGTCCAACGCACGAACTGGCGCGTCGCCGGCGGCTCGCCCCGAATCCTGTCCTCGATCCTGTAGAGCTGCGCGATGCGCTCCAGTCCGGCCTTCGCAATCGGCGAGCCGTTGCTGTCGAATACCTCCTTGAGCCCCCGCCTCGCATGGATCCAACATGCAGCCAGCGTCAGCGCTCCGCCTGGCCGGTCCGCCCGGCCCAGCCGGTTGTGGCCGGCATAGCCATCAACCTGCACCGTCCCCTTGAAGCCTTCGAGCAGCTTCTCGCCATGCTTGCCGCTGCGACTGGGCGCATACTCGTACACCACGCCCGGCGGATCGGCCCCGGACCACGACCGCTCGTCGCGCGACATCGTCCACATGTAACCTGTCTTCGTCTTGCCCCGACCCGGGTCGAGGACCCGAACCGTGGTCCCGTCCAGCCCCAGCGTGCTCGAAGTCTTCAGGTCCTGCAGGATCGACGCGATGATCGGGAATTGCTGATGGAAGTGATACAATGTCTGGTAGATGTGAGTCGACAATCGGCAGACTCTTCATTGCGGGAAGCACAGAGCCAGCCAGATATTGTCCGCTCCGACGACAGAGTCGATGATGACTGCATTGGCTAAAACCGGGCAGACCGAGGTCGTCTGGATATGCTGCGGGAAGTGGAGGCAGAAACGCGCGGAGAGCGCGATGCGATGTACCAGACACGGCGTGATGAGATCAAAGGAACGGGGTTGCTGACCGTGGCAGAGAGCGTGGTCGATGCTTTTATCCAGCGCGGGCAGCCAATTCTGCATGAAAGAGCATTAGAGGAGGCAATTGCACGGGCAACGGCTGGTGATGATGAGCCGATCACAGACAGGCGCATTCTGGATAAATTCGTCGAGCAACTTTCCCATCTGGGTTATATCTGACAACTCGAAGGGGCTGATTACGAACCCGGCATCCCGGTTCTGATGCCCTGTATACAGGAATATTCTCAGACCTGATTCAGGTAATACAGGAAAAAAATAAAAATTTTTCCAGACTGATTTGCCCTGACAGGATTGCAATCATAAATTAAATAAACACTCGTAATTCCTATTTGATTTTTGAATAATGAAATTGTCGGCTCCATGTTCGGGTACAAGCCGTTCTCGCTGGATGGGATGTGGGATTATCGCCCAGACCGGCTCACCCTCCTTAACCTGCGGTCCAGGCCGTCCAAACCGTCTTCCAGCACTTCCAGCAGGCCGGCATTCCTGTGGTGATGGAGTAGCTGGGTATTCAAGCCCCCCTCGGTAGACAGGTCTTTCATCGCTTCCAGAAACCGTTTTTTGCCATCCTTTGGCATACTGCCCAAATAACCGGAAACCAGGGAGGAAACATACATCTCCGCATCCTGGGGATTGCCGGCTTTCGACCCCAGCCATCGGCTGGTGCAATCCAATTGCGCCATCAGAACAGAAAGGACCGCGGTCGCGGCGAAATGCGGCCCCATGGCCTCCTCCGAAGATTGGGGGATAATGGTGTTTTCCTGGCCGAACAGCACCGTCAGAACACGGGACCGGGGATACACCGGCAAAGGGCATCCGCCGGTTTCAATAAAGGGCAAGGGTATGGTCATGCACGGGTCCCTGGCCGGCGCAATCAGCGTACCGACTTCTGACAGGCTGATATCCGCCATGACGGAAATCACCTGCTGCCCATCCCGGAAGATGAGTCCGGGCAAAACCTCCCTTGCTACTCCGGCAAGGAGACTGAGTATCACGACATCAGAGTGATCCAATACCCATTGATTATTTCCGACCGAGATATTACGGAATAATTTCGACAACCTGCGGGTCGTGGATTCTGAGCGTCTCGACAACGAAATGCTGGCATTCGGAAAGTTCCGGCAAAGAGAGCGAACCATTGGTTCGGCAATCAATCCGCAACCGAGAAACCCGATATTCATCCTCTTATCCTGAAGCAGCCAGGGAAGACGACACCTCCCGGTCCTGAGTTATTCGAACCGGATAGACCGACCGAACAGTGGATTCTGACGGGATGATCTGTAAATTTTTTCAAGAAAGCACTCCAGATCATTGATTTTCCTTTTTTCTCGCCAGATCGATCAAACAAGGCATCGCATCATGGAAATGATGACAGACCACCGCTCCCAACTCCTCCAGGTCCGAGGTCACATCTTTGGGAAGAGAAGTTGTGCTCTTTGAGGGGATTTCATTGAGTCGCCCTCCAATCAATACGGGAATATCCACCCCCGCTTCCACCAGTTCGTCCTTCAACTGTTGGAAATAGGTCAGTGCCACCCCGTTGTAGGTGCTTAGTGCGATGGCATCCGCATGAGAGGCTTCGGCAGTTTTTGCCAGAGTGTGGGGGTTCGTTGAAATTCCACCATCAACCACCGCAATATCCAGTCTCTCGAAGATACCCTCAATCAGCATCTTCCCGTGTTCATGTACATCCGTAGTCGCCACAACGATGTTCAAACGCTTGCCGAACAGCTTGCCCGCGTCGTCGTATTCCAGCTGCTCCAAATTCATCTCCACCGCCTGGCGAAGGGACCGGACAGTGTCCGACAAAACAATGGAACAACGATTCTGCCTGCGGGGGTCAAGCTGGCCGGGACCGTACAGCTGTTCCAGTTTTTTCCCTCCGATACGGCGGATGGCCAGAAACATTTCAAATGGATCATGGACATCAATTCCACTGGTTTCAAATCCCGACATCAGGTTGTTCTTGAACTGTTCGGCCCCGGCAATCAGCTTCTCCACGAGATGGTCCACCGCGGAAGCATCCGTGACCGGTTGAAATGTTTTGCTTTGCTCGATCATCCGGTGCGCAAACAACTGCGCATCCATGATTTCGTCCATGTCCGGGATGCGCTGATTTTCGGTCACCGGTACCGGATTGATGGCGTGGCCACTGGGCGTGTCGCGCTGGGCCTGTATGTCGACCAGCAAATAGCCTGCCAGGCTGGCGTAGTTTTGTGCAGCGGTCCCCTGATAGGCCACGGTATTGCCATACACCATGGTCCCCGGCTGGGGACTGATTTTGGCCAGGGCCTTGTGGAAGGCATGCCGCACAACGGGGGTGCTGTAGTGATGCCCGAAACAGTGCGATACCGTTCCCCCGATGAGGTCTTCAACCAGATAGATCTCGATGAGCACGGCCCCCAGTGCACAGGCCAAATCATGGAATACAGCTGCAAAACCATCATCCAGGTTGGAATGCACCAGCACATCGACAGGTTGTGCCGCCATCAACGCCAGGGCCGAAACCGTGGATTCCGTCGTTTTGACATCATCCTCCCAATTGGGGAGCCGGAAGGTAAAATACTGGCCCAGATTGCCAATACTGGTGGCACCGGCGCTCAACGCGTGTTGGGTATTTTCCAGCGCAGCCGGGAACCCAAGCACAAAATCGCCGTAGTGGGGGGCCACCGGAGCCGCATTGCTCAGTGAAACAAAATCTTCCGTATTTTCAAGTATTAATCCCGTTCCCTGCATTTGATTTGTCCGCATGTCTTTCGGAAAACCCATGGACCAGTCCAGGCAAATCCCATATCTGTCGATGGTCACACCCCGCGCCAGGCAGCTTTCATAAATTTCCGAACAGGCAGCCAGACTCCTGGAGTGGTCCCGGTACCCGATTTGTGCATGCTGCATGATTCGTCCGGACTGGATATGGAGTCTTTTGTAGTCCGCTTCACTGCGGCATCCAGCCCCCCGCAGGAATTCCGAATGCCCGACCCCCCAAACCTTTGCCAGTGATTTGCCATGATCGAGGATTTCCCGGGAATCGGGCAGCTCCGTTTCAGGGAAAACCTCTGACCGGACAATGGGATCAATCATGCGGTACCCCGTTTATTCGCACATCTGGTCCAGCAATCGCGCCAGAAACGCATCGCAGTGAGCCAGCTGGGACTGCGCGATAAATTCATCCGGTTTGTGTCCCTGTTCCATGGAACCCGGACCACACACCACGGTGGGGAGACCCAGGCGAGTCTGGAATAATCCTCCTTCCGTCCCGAAATCAACCTTGATGGGGCGGTCCGTTTGTGCCAGCTTGCGAACAAAGGTCACCACCTCGTCGTCGACAGCCGTATTCAGTGAAGGATATTCATTAAAGATTTCTATCTCGATTTTCGCCTGGGGAAACCGCGTTGAATACTGCGCGGTGACCGCATTGGCCAGGTCCCGGATTCGGGCCATGATTCCCACCGGGTCATCGGATGCCAGGTTTCGGATTTCGAACCTGAACTCGCAGCATTGTGGAATAATGTTCAGTGCCGTGCCGCCCTGGATGGTGCCGACATGCACGGTGGTGTACGGCACACCATACATTTCATCCCGTTCACCAGTGGCCTGGATTTCCGACTGGATTTCCCGGATGCCATGAATCATCTCGGTCGCCAGATAAATGGAATTCAGACCGTGGGTGGCCATGGCAGAATGGGCTTCGACCCCCCGGCATCGACAGACCGCGGCGGTTTTCCCCTTGTGGGCAATGGCCACCTCAAGGGAGGTGGGCTCGCCGATGATACAAAACCCGGGTGGTTGGTCGGCGGCTTGAAGCATCTCAATCATTCGGCGCACCCCCACACATCCGATTTCCTCGTCATAGGAAAACGCCAGGTGAACGGGGTATTTCAAATGCCGTGCCTGGGCCCCGGGAATCATGGCCAGTACCGAAGCAATGAACCCTTTCATATCCGTCGTGCCCCGCCCGTAAAAACAATTGTTTTTACGGGTCAATTTAAAAGGGTCCACGGTCCAGTGCTGGCCATCCGTGGGCACGACATCCGTGTGCCCGGAAAGCAGGACCCCCCCGGGACCTTCCGGCCCGAATACGGCATACAGATTGGCCTTTGTCCGTTCCTCGTTAAACGTTAATGCCGGTTCAATGCCCATCTCACCCAGATACGACGCCATGTACTGAATCATCTCCAGGTTGCTGTCCCGGCTGACCGTTGGGAACGAAACCAGTTTTTCCAGAAAATGTTCGGTATCGGTGGACATGCAATGCCCGGTCAGGGTATCTGGTCAGCAGGTGGCTGGTGATCGGTTTTGTATCCCGGGAAAACCGGAATTGAGTGAAAAGTCAATGCCAAGGGAACCGGGGCCAATGGATTATTGCAAACGGATGGAGCGATCAAGCAGCATGCTGGAGAGTGTCGTACCGATCCGGTCGGCGAATTGCTCCATGAAGGTTGGGCGATAAGAGTAGTCCACCAGCATTTCCGCCCCCAGGATTTCCCGGGCGATCAACTGGGCACTTCCGAACCGGTCCACCAGGCCCAGTGCAAGAGCGGTTTCTCCGCTCCAGAGCAACCCGCTGAATATTTCCGACTCATTGCTGCTGAGCCGGTCCCCCCGCCCCGACCGGACCGCATTGATAAACTGCTGGTGCACTTCGTCAATCATCGTTTGTGCATGATGCTTCTGGGCTCGTGTGACCGGGCTGAACGGGTCCAGGAGCGCCTTGTTTTCTCCTGCGATGATCAATCGACGCTCCACACCCAGCTTTTCCATGGCACCCACAAACCCGAAACCGTTCATCAGCACACCGATGGACCCGACAATACTGGACGGGTGGGCAAATATTTCATCCGCCGCCACCGCAATGTAATACCCGCCGGATGCACAGACATCCGTTACCGCCGCATACACCGGCTTGTCCGGGTACAGGATCTTCAGACGGGTGATTTCCTCATTGATCTGTGCCGCCTGCACCGGGGTCCCTCCAGGACTGTTGATCCTGAGGATGACTCCCACCGATGACTCGGCACTGAACGCATCCCGGATACTCTGATTGATATTGTCCGCGGACAGGTCATTGGGGCCGATAATGCCATTGATTTCAACCATGGCGGTATGTTCACCGCCGACCATGGTTTCGTCTTCGGTGAACTGGGCGATGATGGTCCCACCAATGAAAAGAAACAGTACCAGTTTGAAGAAAATACCCCACCGGCGACGCAGCCTTTGTTCCTGCACATACTCCTGGACCGCGGCCGCAAGCATTCGGTCTGTGGCGGTATTTCTTCCCTCGCCACCGGGTGTCTGCGAAGCATGCGGGGTCGTATAGGGTGGTTTATTTTTTCCAAACAACATTCGTTTTCCTCATAAAACGATGATTCTGCTCATGTAATTCTGCTTATGTAATTCTGCCCAGGGGTAAACCCGCCTAGATCACCTGCTCTTTGCGAAGTTTGTCAATCTGTTCTTCACTATACATCAATATATTGCCCAGCACATCCGCGGTATCCGCTCCGTGCACAGGGGGTGCTTTTCGATATTCAATCCCGGATCGGGAAAATTTCAGGGGGTTGGCGACCCCCGGCACACTGCCTGCAATCGGATGCTCCAGATCAATGCGCATGTTTCGTGCACGGACCTGGGGATGGTTGAATACCTCCTCGATGGTATTGATGACCGAACACGGAACGCCGATGGCAGGCAGTTCGGACAGCCAGTGCGAGTTGGGATGTTTGTTTATCTCATTAGATATCATATCAATCAGTTGTGATCTGTTTTTAATTCTTTTTTCATTTGTTCTGTACCGTTCATCCGCGGACAAATGGGGCAATCCGATACCCTGGCACAACCGTGCAAACTGGTGGTCGTTGCCAACCGCAATAATGATCTCCCCGTCCAGGGTCCTGAATGGCTGGTACGGCACCAGGTTGGGGTGCCCGTTTCCCGTCCGTACCGGAACCTGCCCCCCAATCAGGTAATTCATCGCCTGGTTCATCAGCCAGCCCACCTGGGAATCGAGCAGCGCCAGGTCGATACACTGCCCCTCTCCGGTCTGGCTGCGGTGGTGCAATGCCGACAGTACACCGATGGCTGCGAAAAGGCCGGCATTGATATCCACAATGGGAACGCCGACCCGCTGTGGCCCACCCCCCGGGACATTGTCCGGCAACCCGGTAATGCTCATCAACCCGCCGAGTCCCTGAATCAGGTAGTCGTATCCGGGCTGACTGGCCAATGGCCCGGTCTGGCCAAATCCCGTAATCGAAACATAAATCAGCCCCGGATGGAGGGTACGCAGGGCGTCATAGCCCAACCCCATTTTCTCCAGGCCCCCCACCTTGAAGTTTTCGATCAGAACATCGGATTCAGCAGCCAGATCCCGGAGTATCCGCCCCCCTTTTTCGGACTTGATGTTGACGGTAACCGAACGCTTGTTCCGGTTGGCACTGAAAAAATAGGCCGCATCCTCCGTTTCATTCCCTTCCCGATCCCGAAGCCAGGGCGGCCCCCAGCGGCGGGTATCATCCCCTCTTTCCGGGTGTTCAATTTTAATGATGTCCGCACCAAGATCCCCCAGAATCTGCGTACACCAGGGGCCGGCAAGGACCCGGGTCAGGTCCAGGATACGGATTCCATCAAGGGGACCCGCCATTAACCTTCCCTTTCAAACAGGCCGGCAATCCCCTGGCCACCTCCAATGCACATTGTCACCACCGCATAGCGCCCCCCGGTCCGCTCAAGCTCCGAGATGGCCTTTTCGGCAATGATGACCCCGGTCGCACCGATTGGATGGCCAATGGAAATGCCGCTGCCGTTCGGATTCAGCCTGTCCGGCGGAATATCCAGGTCCCGGGCAACGGCAATCGCCTGGGCCGCAAAGGCTTCATTGACCTCCCAGACATCAATGTCCTGAACCCGGAAATCCGTATTTTCAAACAGATTCTGCACCGCGGGGACGGGGCCGATCCCCATGTATTTGGGTTCCACCCCCGCAAAGGCATATTTCACCAGCCTGGCCCGGGGTTTCAGGCCCAGGGCCTCACAACGGGTCCGGCTCATCAGCACCATGGCCGCCGCGCCGTCGTTGATTCCAGAAGCATTGCCCGCGGTCACCGTCCCGTCTTTCTTGAAAACAGTTCTCAGTTTTTCCATGTCCGCCAGATTCGCACCGAACCGGACGTGTTCATCCTGTTCAAAATACGTCGAACCTTTCCGGGATTTGAGTTCAACCGGAACGATCTGTGACTTGAAATACCCCTGCTCGATGGCATTCTGGGCCCGCTGATGGCTTTGCAGCGCCAGTTGGTCCTGCTCTTCACGGGCCACCCCCCACTTCTCTGCAATATTTTCGGCGGTCACCCCCATGTGGTATTTCTCAATGGGGCAATGCAGCCCTCCCACCATCATGTCAACAAGCCGGCCATCTCCCAGGCGATTGCCGAACCGTGCCCCGGTGGCCAGATACCCGCCGCGACTCATCACTTCAACGCCACCGGCCACCGCAGTATGACAAATATCCAGCTCAATCTGCTGGGCGGCAGTGATGATGGCCTGCATCCCGCTGCCACACAGGCGATTCACGGTGATGGCCGGTGTCCTGGCCGGCAACCCTGCATTCAGCGACACCACCCGGGAGATATACATGTCCTGTGCTTCGGTATGAATGACATTTCCAATGGCACAATGGCCCACCGACCCGGCATCCATCCCGGCGCGGCGCACGGCTTCGGCAACCACCACCGCCCCGAGTTCTCCCGGGGACTGGTCTTTCAGGCTGCCGCCAAACGTACCCACCGCGGTTCTTGCACCACTCATTACCACTACCTCATTTTTGCTCATTTTCTTTTCCAAGTATGGTTGGTTACTGCTTCCGGCCAGCGGGGACCATCACTCCTTCCGGAGTTCCTCCAGGTCCCTGAAGCAATCCAGAGCCTCCGGATTCGCCAGGGCCTCAATGTTCTTCACTTCCTCGCCATGCACCACATTTCTCACCGCAAGCTCAACAATTTTACCACTCAACGTCCGGGGGATATCCGCTACCGCCACCACTTTTGCCGGCACATGCCGGGGCGTTGCGTTTTTTCGAATCGTGCTGCAGATTCTGGATTTCAACGCATTGTCCAGCTGCACGTGTTCCCGCAGCATCACGAACAGGACAACCCGGACATCATTTTCCCATCGCTGGGCGATGCACAGGCTCTCCAGCACCTCGTCGACCTTTTCCACCTGCCGATAGATTTCGGCGGTACCGATTCGGACTCCGCCGGGATTGAGCACTGCATCGGAACGTCCATGGATGATCATGCCGTCATGCTCGGTCATCTCGGCATAATCCCCCTGTGTCCAGACATGCTCAAACCGGGAAAAATAGGCCTCGTGATAGCGTTCATTGTCCGGTTCGTTCCAGAACCCCAGGGGCATGCTTGGAAATGGCCGGGTACACACCAGTTCGCCGCGTTGCCCACGGACCGGCCTGCCATCCTCATACACCTCCACCGCCATCCCAAGCGCCCGGCACTGTATCTCCCCCCGGTAAACCGGGCGCAGCGGGTTGCCAAGCACGAAGCAGCCGATAATGTCGGTCCCCCCGGATATGGACGACAGCATGACCTCCTGCTTGACCGCTTCGTAGATGTAATCAAATCCCTCGGCGGCCAGGGGAGACCCGGTAGACAGGATCATCCGCACCTTTTCCAGGCTGGCAAGCTCCCCGGGCCGGATTCCCGCCTTGATACAGGCTGAAATATATCGGGCGCTGGTCCCAAACAGCGTAATGCCCAGTCTTTCAGCCATTTCCCACATGGCCATGGGTCCCGGGAAAAAGGGGGAACCCTCATAGGTTACGATGGTACACCCCGTCGCGAGACCGCTCACCAGCCAGTTCCACATCATCCAGCCACAGGTGGTAAAGAAAAACAGGGTATCTTCGCGCCGCAGGTCACAGTGCAACTGCTGTTCACCCAGGTGTTTGAGCAGGGTCCCCCCTGCCCCGTGAACGATGCATTTCGGTTTGCCCGTGGTTCCCGACGAATAGAGAATATACAGCGGGTGGTCAAAGGGCAGCTGCCGAAAATCGATTTTTGTCGCATCGCTGGAAAATTCCCCCCATCCCACCCCGGAGGGGATGCCGCTTATATTGGCATTCCTGTCCAGAAACGGGGTCAAAATGGTCGTTTCGATACTCGGAATCTGTTCGACCACCGCTTTCACCGAATCGAGAATTTCGATCCTTTTCCCGTTATAGCGATACCCGTCCACGGAAAAAAGAATTTTCGGTTTTATCTGGCTGAACCGCTCCAGAACCCCCTTGACCCCGAAGTCAGGAGAGCACGACGACCAGATTGCGCCCAGACTGGTGGCAGCCAGCATGGCGATTGTGGTTTCGGGGATATTGGGCATGTACCCGGCCACCCGGTCCCCTTTCTCCACTCCCAGGGATTTCAGCCGGTCCGCGCATTTTGCGACTTCCAGGTAAAGCTCCCGGTAGGTCAGCGTCCTGCAGTCCAGGCCTTCACTGGCCGCGATGATTGCCGTTCGGTCATCCCGATACTTCAGCAGGTTCTCCGCAAAGTTGAGTTTGGCCCCTTCAAACCATTTCGCACCGGGCATGACATTCCCGTCCGTGACCACACGGTCCCAGGGCCGGCTGGAAATGACCCCGCAGTATTGCCAGAGCACCGGCCAGAATTCTTCGCTGGACTCGATGCTCCAGCGGTACAATGAATCGAAATCATGGACGGCTTCATGGGATTTTCCAACATGGTCGATGAACCCCTGCAGGTTGCACCGGTCCTGTTCAGCTTTGGAGAGTTCCCAGAGAAGAGATGGCTTGCTCAATGGTGTATGCACAGATGGTGGGCAGAGAGCTCCCTGTGAATTCTAGTCCAGTTTCGCGCAGGGACCAAACTGTCCGTTGAAATTCAATACTGGGATTCCGGAACATGCACGACCAGCCCGTCAATCTCTTCCGTAATTTCGACCTGGCAGCTCAACCGGCTGTATTCGTCCACATCTTCGGCAAACTCCAGCATGTCCATTTCCTCCTCCTCCATCGGGGGCAGCTTCTCCATCCATTCCGGGGCGATGTGGACATGGCAGGTGGCGCAACTGCATACTCCCCCGCACTCGGCCAGGATGCCGTGAAGCCCGTTGCGTTTGGCCAGGCTCATGACCGGGGTACCGATGGTCCCCTCCAGTGCACGATGACTGCCATCGAAAAGAATAAAATTAATTACCGGCATGCTCTTAATTCAGGTTCCAGTTCGTTAATGGTTCTAATCGGCAGTATTCAAGTCCTGTTCACTTCGTTTCCGTTGGATTCGGTTTTGCGCTCTCTTCCAGACCCCACAGTCCGCAACATGGCGGGATGGCAGGTTGGCCCATTTGCCAGGTCCATGAGAACCTCCTGGCCGCTTCTTCCGCCCACTTTCTGGTCGGGACTATTTCGGGTATATACGGAAAATACCGATCAATGATGTTCTGTGTGAATCATACCATGCACCCATAAATCTTCCATACCGGTGTATTCACCCGGATTGAGTTGAAAGCTGGCCATTGCAACCGATTTTTCGCTCCGTAATGTTGCAACATGGGGACGGTCAATAGACACAAACGCCGGATCGTGTTGGCTCAATGGGGCACTACTGGTTGATCACGGCAGACCACCATTGGAAAACCGCCGCATCTTCAGGCTCATGTCCCGTTGGATAACGTTCCTGCCGCAACGCCGTTGTTAATATTTGTGAGATGTTCGATGCGAATTCTGGTATACTCTCGCCCTGCTGAGTTCATTCGCCGGACTCCTGTGTCAGAAAGCTCAGATTCAAACTTCTCTTCTAATTCGCACTGTTACTGTTAATGATTCAGGGACCAGTTTTTTTAGGCATTTAGGGAACGATGCCAAAGATGTGTGAGAATTACGTTGATCTCTTCCGCTCCGCTTTCGCGCAAGACGAACGAGTGCCTTACCCATATCAGGAGCGATTAGCCTGCATTTCCACTTGGCCCGAAATGTTGGATGTCCCGACTGGCATGGGAAAAACGGCCGCTGTTACCATGGCTTGGCTCTACAAGCGTGGTTGGCGCAGGGGTGGGCGAAACGCCGCTATTGATGAAGCTACTCCCCGGCGTTTGGTTTGGTGTCTTCCCATGCGGGTATTAGTGGAGCAGACTCAAAAGAACATTTGTTGTTGGCTAAAAAAACTGAATATTCTGGGAGAGGCTGGCGAGGGCAAGGTTTCGGTTCATCTTCTGATGGGTGGCGAGTCAGACCTGAAAACCTGGGCTGAGCACCCGGAAGAGGACATGGTTCTGATAGGCACACAGGACATGTTGCTTTCTCGCGCCCTGATGCGTGGTTACGGCATGAGCCGTTATCAATGGCCGATTCACTTCGCGCTGCTTCACAACGACTGTCTTTGGGCATTTGATGAAGTGCAACTCATGGGCGCAGGTTTGACGACCTCGGCCCAGTTGGAGGCTTTCCGTCGCAAATTCCCACTCGCGAAATCCAGTCGTTCCATTTGGCTCTCGGCCACACTTAGACGCGAATGGTTGGAAACGGTTGATCTCGCCGACCAGTTGTCGGATTTCGTTTTTGGATTGACTGATGCTGACCGTGTGCAAGCCGCCGAACGACTTGACGCCCGAAAAACCCTGACGTGCGCTGACGTATCCCTCACCTCGAAAGCCATAAAAAAAGACGGGATGAAAGCCTACGTTTCGAAGCTAAGCGAAGCCATATTGAAAGAGCACTGCCCGAATAGTCAAACGCTGGTCATTCTAAACCGGGTAGATCGAGCCCAACAGCTGTTTCAGCAGATTCAGCTAACTCGAACCGAGCATGATGATCTGCTCATTCATGCGCGTTTTCGCGCAGCCGAGCGCCACCGACAAAATGAGAAACTAAGTGCTTCCGCCACAGACCGCATTATTGTCGCCACACAGGCCATTGAAGCTGGGGTTGATATAACCTCCAAGACCTTGTTCACCGAATTGGCGCCGTGGTCGTCGCTGGTGCAACGATTTGGCCGCTGCAACCGCTACGGTGAGCACGGGGCAGATAACGCCGCACAAGCGTTCTGGATTGACATTGATAATGACGCAGACGCTTTACCTTATGAGAGCTCAACGCTCCAACTTGCGCGAAAAAAACTGGTAGAACTTGATGATGTCGGTCCTAGAAACCTGCCTTCAACTGACGATGACGAGAAGCGTCCGCTGTCAGCCGTATTACGGCGCAAGGATCTCCTGGATTTGTTCAACACCGATCCGGACCTGTCCGGTTTTGATGTAGATGTGTCCGACTACATCCGGGATAAGAGTGCTCCCGGTTTGCAAGTGTTCTGGCGAGACTTCGAACAACACCCGAATAAGTTGGAAGCACAACCAGTAGCGCAACGCAACGAACTTTGCCTTGTCAGTTTGGAGCAGGCAAAGAACATCAGCAATCGTAAAAGCGGCGCTTGGTACTGGGACGGGCTGGCACGGAAGTGGCAACCCCTGCGCAGTCCGCCCCGTTCTGGCATGACCCTGCTATTGGCTGCCGCAGATGGAGGCTATGACGAAACACTTGGATTCATCAGCGATGGAAAAAAGGCGGTTCCAACAGTTGAACGCAAACAAGACAATCAACATGATAGCTTCGGGGATGACTCGCGGTCTCGCACCAAAACCCCGGTATTGCTTGTGAATCACCTTGGCAATGTCGCTAGCGCGGCCCAATCACTCTGCGATGTAGTGGGGGAAAATACTAACGCCGATGAAGTCATCCGCGCAGCGCGTTGGCATGATGTCGGCAAGGCACATGATGTGTTTCAAGAATCCATGCGCCGCTGCTCAGAGACCCCTGAAGGTATCCTCGCCAAGTCAAGTTGCTCTGGCCCAATGAAACATTCCCGGCTCTATTTCCGCCACGAGCTGGCATCAGCACTGGCGTGGCTGGCACAACATGACGACCCGAACACTCCGGACAGCAAAATTGACCTGATCGCTTACCTGGTGGCTGCTCACCACGGCAAGGTGCGAATGAGCCTGAGGGCAATGCCGAATGAAAAACAACCCGATCCAAACGATATGCGTTTCGCGCGTGGTGTTTGGGAAGGCGACTGGCTTCCGGCACTCTCGTTTGATGGAGAGCAAAGCAGAGAAGTTGAGTTGAAACTTGCCTTAATGGAATTGGGCGAAGGAGAGCAAGGCCGTTCCTGGGCGGCCCGAACTCTTGAGTTATTGAAAGAAAGTGGGCCGTTCCGCCTTGCCTGGCTGGAAACTCTGGTGCGCCTTGCCGATTGGCGGGCATCGGCAGAGGAGGAAAAGCAAGGAGGTGTGAGCCGTGGCTGAATATCATGAAACCGTGCTGGCGGGTTGTACGCCCACACCGCTCGCCAATTATCTGAAGGGGCTGGCAATATTACGCCTGTTATCAGACCAGAAAGACCGCTCGGCCGTTGCACGTTGGAACGGAAATTTGTTCATCCTTCGCTCGAAGCTCGCGAAAAATCAAATCCGAGAGTTCTTTCTGAATGATTACGAACCAACGCCGATCATTTCTCCGTGGAATGGACGTGCGGGATTCCTTGAAGGGGAAGATGCCTCCAAATCTACTCGCAAGGGACCGACCACAATTCGAAAAGCAAGTAAGTCCACTGGGCGGCGATTCGCTGGCTATCGAACCATCCTCGATGAAGCGCGCAATGTTCAAGTTTTATTAGACCTTGATGAGGTACGAGTAAAGCGCAAAGAAATAGAAAGTCACGAGCGCGAGTTGAAAGGCCAGAAGCTAGCTCTGCCTGACGATGAGAAAAACGAGCTAAAGACACTCAAAGCGAAAGAGAAAAAATGCAAATCGCAGCTCCTCCTATCATTGCGGGCGGAGATGAGTGATCTTTTCTTGCCCTGGTTAGATGCGTGCGTCGTGCTTACCGGAGAAGAACAAACGAAAGCACCATTGCTCGGGTCTGGTGGTAACGAAGGGAGCATGGACTTTTCGATTAATCACCTTGGCCACCTGCAAGAACTCATTGATCCATGTACCGATCAACCAACCTCGCTTGCGGCATCCACGATTGATCAAGCACTTTTTGGGGAACCCGGCATCATATCTGGTCACGGCAATCCAGGATTTCTCAATCCGGGCATGACGAATGGGCCGAATATGGGCACCGGATTCGAGGGAAAGACAAGTGACAACCCGTGGAATACTGTCCTAATGCTGGAGGGCATCATTCTTTTTGCGGCAGCCGTGACCAAGAAATCCAGCTCAGCATCAGGTTCTTTTGCAAGCCTCCCTTTTATCTTTGAAACCTCACGTGCGGGGCATGGTTCCATCGGCTCAGAAGAAAAGTCCGCGTCGGAATTTTGGGCGCCTATCTGGAAACCATTTACTTCCGCCCAAGAATTGCAAGCCCTACTGTCCGAAGGCAGAACCACTGTGGGTCGAAGAGCGGGAAGAAACGGCCTCGATATGGTGAGATCAGTCAATTTACTGGGCGTCGATCGGGGATTGTACGCGTTTGAACGCTATGGTTTCTTCGAGCGGAGAGGAAAAGGCTATTCTGTGGCAATCCCAATGGGTAGATTTCTGGTTGGCTACAACACGGCAAGTAGCTTGGTCGATGAATTGGATAATTGGTTGTCAGTATTTCTTAGATTTGAGAAAGGCAAAAACGTTGCGAAGAGATTTGTAAATTTGCGAAGAGCCCTTGAAGAGGGGCTGTTCGTACTCGCGAGTCGAGGTAAGGCACCTGCGAATGTTCAAGTCGTATTGGAGCGATTGGGCGAACTCCAGATAGCAATGAGTCAGAGCGAGAGAGCCCGCAAAGAAGTCGACCCAATCCCACAGCTCTCTAAGCATTGGACGCAGGCGGCAGACGACCAAAGCCCAGCGTTTCACATCGCCTGTGCGTTGGCAAGTCTTCGAGGCTTGAAGGGCCAACCATTACCCGTTCGCTCCCAGCTGTTCCCGATTCATCACTCGAATGGAAATAAGTGGCTGGAAAAAATCCGATCAAATAAGGGGGCTCAGCACAAAAATGACCCTGCTTGTCGTATTCGTCTTCACATCACGCACCAAAGGAACCTCGAATCAACCCTGATTACATTGCTGCAGACGAGACTGTCGCTACCAGCTCGACTGGATTTTGCTGACAAGCCCTTGAATAGCAGCGCAGGTGTTGATCTTGCAGACCTAATGCATTTTCTTACCAGCACCCAGACCCAGCAGATGGATGAGAAAATTCTCAATATGTTGTTCGGTCTTTCCCTTTGCAGAGTCCCCAAAAACCTAGATAAGGGGGCTGGGCAAGGTGAAATACACGCCGCCTATGCCTTGTGCAAGTTGGCATTGGTGCCAAATGCAACACTGCAACAATTAGGACTACTGCAAAATAGCGAGCATGTGCCTGTTGCCTCTCCACTGGTTCCCAAATTGGCAAGTGGTGATCATGAGCAGGCAAAGCACGCTATCGAAATTGCTTGGAAGCGACTGCACAGCTCCGGCCTTAAACCCATCATGCCATCGAACCAATTACCAGATTTGGCTAGCATTGATCCGCGCAGGCTTGCGGCGTCGTTGCTAATCCCTCTTAGCTTTGGTGCGACTGGCGCCTTGGCAAGAGCAGTGCTCAAATCTGATCAAAATTCCCCCGCCGAATTGCGCTGAACATGTCTGTCACCTCGTACTACCTCGAACTGAAACTTCAATCAAACCAAGGAAATGACTATGTCCCTGAATCTAATCGCTCTCAATAATGCTCCGCGCCTGCTAATAATGGCAACGCTTAAACCCGTACAGGGAACGCGCTTTCAATCGACTGGTTTTCCTGACATCGGTGCTGCAAAATATGAAGGGCCGCATGGAGAGCGGATGTTGCTCGTTGAGTCCGCGCAAAGCATGGCGAACCGCTTGGAGGCAGTGTGCTGGGATGAAACCGTCGATGATTGGGTGCCCGAGTTGCGGAATCTCTCTGTCATAAAAGTTGAGAAGAAGGACGGCACTCCCCTCACAAACTCGGTTCTTGAAGCGCATAGGATAAACTCTGAATATATTTCCAGGGCTACTGGCTTTGACAAGATCTCCGCTGAAATCGGACACCAAAAGGATTTGCCTTTTTCGGTTGCAAAGCAACTTGCCCCTGTGCTTCTCAAATATGACATCAATTCGTTGATTCACGGCGTCTTCTTGGAGGAGGTCGCCGGGGTCATTCGTTTGCCCAGAGCACTGAGTGGATTTGTTGAAGCAGCTAACGTAAGAGATGCTCTTAGTGGTGGAGTCAAACGTGGAATTGAGCCTACGAAGAAAGGAGGCGAAGGCAATGTTATCTATTCGCGTGAGGAATTTGTTTCGCCCAAAATCACGGCTTACTTCAACCTTGATCTAGCGCAGATTCGCGGCTATGGTTTCCCCAAGGAAGTTGAAACGCTTCTGGTCGCGTTGGCTTTGTTCAAGGTGCGGAAGTTTCTTGAAACGGGTCTGCGTTTGCGCACCGCCTGCGATCTGGATTGCCAGAGCGTTGAAGTACAGCGACCTAATGGATTTGAGTTGCCTTCGCTGAGCAATCTGGGAAAATCCCTGCCGGACTTGATTTCCGGTGCGGGAATTGACTTTCAAGCCACTACCGTCACCTACCCAAAATAGTTCCCATGCTTGTTCTTGAATTTTGTTTTCTTGCCGGGCGCTATCACGCCACCCCTTGGGGACGGCACGTCAACGAAGGCGAAGTCGACTGGCCTCCCGAGCCTTGGCGCTTGCTGAGGGCGCTGATCTCGACTTGGCATCACAAGGTGTGGATTTCTGGGCAACATAACGAATCGACCCTGGAGAGCCTGATCGACTCTCTGTCAAATGCACCCCCTGAGTTTCATTTGCCGACCGCGAGCCATAGCCATACGCGACACTACATGCCGCAACGGAAGATGGGAAGCACTAAGCTAGTGTTCGATGCCTTTGTCGCGGTGAATCGTGACACGCCTATGTATATCGCTTGGCCCGGACTCGATTTATCGGATGAGCAGGCACAGCTCTTGGATGACTTATTGGGAGCTTTGGGCTATCTTGGGCGGGCGGAGTCTTGGGTGGAAGCACGTCGATTAAACCAGGTAGAAGATATGCCGGAGCCGAACTGCAAACCCGGCAATGACCCCATTGACTACGAAACCGGCGAAATGACCGGAGGGATAGTAAGAGTTCATTCCCCTGTTTCCGCCAGCGAATACAACCAGCGACGCGAAGAGTTTTCCGTTGACAGAAAACAAGCATTGGCGAAGACACTGCCCGAAGGATTATTCGCAGCATTGTCTTTGGATACGGAAGACCTGCAAAAGGAAGGCTGGAGCGCCCCACCTGCTATGCGACAAGTTAGCTACATACGTCCGCTCGATGCCCTGCGGCCACAGAGGAAGCCGGAAAATCACCCGCAATTGTCATCAAAGATTACCACCGCCTGCTTCCTGCTGCTCGGCAAGCCGTTGCCACGTGTGGAAGATAGTCTGCGCATTGGCGAACTTATGCGCCTGACCGTGATGAGTGCTTTCGGCAAGAACAATGCAGGGAAGTGTTGTGCTCCTCCGCTGTTTTCCGGTCACGATTTACCCGAAGACAACGTGCATCAGCACGCATTCTATCTGCCGTTTGACAGCAACGGAAATGGCCGATTGGACAGGGTAGTACTTCATGTGCCCGCTGGATTTGGCAAGGAACCCCGAAGTGTTATCGGGAAATTGCCACGGCGTAAGAGAAAGTTGTGGTATCCCAACGGTTACGAATGGCGACTGTTGTTGGAAGGCATGGGTAACCGTGAGGTTTGCGTTAAACTGACAGCAGCCAGCCGGAACTGGGTTTCAGTAACGCCGTACTTGCACCCATGGCATATCAAAAAGAACTTCAGCGTTGCCGATCAGATCCGGCGCGAGTGTGAAAAACGCGGTCTCCCTGGGATCAACGACTTGAAACCTGTGCAAACCATAAAGATAGGGGGCCGGGATCGTCGCTCAATTGACTTTCATCGATTCCGATCGTTCAAGCGCAACCAGAGCCAACCGGACCGCCAAGGGAGCTTTTGGGAAATTACCTTTGATCTTCCCATCAGTGGACCGTTGGCTCTTGGGTTTGCCTGCCATTTCGGTTTGGGATTGTTCCAACCAGACCAGCACTAAAGTGAGGCCATTTTCCACTAACCCTGTGAACTTCAAAGAGAGACTCTACCGCATTTTCAAACGCCTCCGTTCAGGAAGAAAAATTTCTTGTTCGGAGAATTGCGCAAGTCCCTCTGTAATCATAAATCAAACCGTTCCTTCCACTACAAAAAGAACCTGGTCGATAGAACTGAGTACCGACGAGCATACCATGGAGACATTTCTACATGCCCACTGAGATGATCCGCCCCATTCCAGATCATCTGATCCTTGAAACCGAGGAGCCCGACAATCCCCCGCTGCAATTCTCCTTGCCGCTCAATGTAGGCAAACACCCGGAAAGTCCCTTGATCCCGGCGCGTATTCTGAATGAATTCGTCTATTGCCCTCGACTGGCTTACTTGGAATGGGTACAAAAGGAATGGGAGGATTCTTCGGATACGGTCGAAGGCCGTCATGTTCACCGCCGGGTGGATAGGAAGCCTGAGCCTCTACCAGACCCTGAAGACGAGGCTGAACTCAAGGATCTCAAGCCTGCCCGTTCCGTCGAGCTTTCATCGTCGAAGCTTGATTTGGTCGCGAAAATTGATCTGGTCGAAACCACCCCCGGTGGAGAAGTCGTTCCGGTGGAGTACAAGCGCGGCAAAAGGCCCCACGTGAAACAGAAAGCTTACGACCCGGAACGCGTGCAGCTATGCGCCCAGGGTCTGTTGCTGGAGGAACATGGCTATCGCTGCTCCGAAGGCATTCTTTACTTTGCTGGTTCAAAAGAGCGAGTTCGCGTGGCCTTCGACGAGTCGTTGCGGCTGCTGACGAAACAATCGATAGATACTTTGCGCTCGGTTGTCGAAGGTGGACAGGTCCCTCCTCCGCTACAAAACAGTCCCAAGTGCAACCGATGCTCTCTGGTGGGAATCTGTATGCCGGACGAAATCAATCTGTTGCGGGCTATCGGCAAGGATGTGCGCCCTATTGCCGTGCGGCGCACTCACGCATTGCCGGTCTATGTTCAGGCCAATCGTGCGAAAGTCGCCAAGCAAGGCAACCGGCTGGCGATCACACTGGGTGATGAAGAACCGGTCTACGCTCGGCTCGCGGAAGTCTCCCAATTGGTTCTCATGGGTAATGTATATGTCACCACGCCAACCTTGCACGAATTGATGCGACGCCAGATTCCCATAACCTGGCAATCCTATGGGGGCTGGTTTCTTGGCCATTCCATGGGTGCCGGACACTCGAACGTCGAACTTAGAACGTCGCAATATCGAGCCTCTTTCGATGAATCTACTTGCCTGCGGCTGGCAAAAGGCTGGGTTAAGGCGAAAATCAAGAATAGCCGCGTGCTGCTACGCAGAAACTGGACCGACAAAACGGCGGCTGCACCTGTTCTACAAGCCATGAAGTTGCTTTCAAACAAAGCTGGGTCGGCCAGGGAAATCGAATCCTTGCTCGGATTCGAGGGCGCGGCGGCTGCACATTACTTTCAGGCCTTCTCCAATATGTTGAAGACACCCGGCGATTCGGAATTGCACTTCAGAATGGAAGGTCGCAACCGGCGACCCCCAACCGATCCGGTCAACGCCTTGCTTTCCTTCGGTTACTCCATGCTGACCCGCTCGTTCCTGGTCGCTCTTTCCGCGGTAGGTTTTGATCCATTTCGTGGATTCTTTCATCAGCCCCGCTATGGGCGCCCGGCGCTGGCACTGGATATGATGGAACCCTTCCGATCTCTGATAGTCGATTCGTGCGTCATTACTGCAATCAATAACGGTCAAATCGGAAAGTCGGACTTCATTGAAACTCCGATCGGAGTGAACCTCACGGACAAGGGGCGTAAGCGATTCATCGCAATTTTCGAACGCCGTCTGGATCAGGAAGTGACTCATCCGCATTTTGGATATGCGGTTGAGTACCGACGCTTGTTCGAGATGCAGGCTAGACTACTGGGGCGCTTTTTGTTGGGAGAAATACCGGAGTACCCGAATTTCCTTACGCGTTAACCGTGCTCTCGCAGAAAATCAACCAATAAAAGGGATTTCGAAATTGAAAGATCACGAAAAAATCTACTTCGTCGTTTATGACATTGCCAACAACAAACGTTGGCGAAAGATATACAAAATGATGCAGGGATACGGCGAGTGGGTTCAGTTGTCGGTATTTCAGTGCCAATTGTCACAGACTCGCTACGCGCAATTTCTCGCCGATTGCGATCAGTTGATTCATCATGGTGATGATCATATAGTGATCATTGATGTCGGAACCGCGGAGTGGCTTGAACCTCGAATTGTTTCTCTGGGAAAGCGAAAAGTGTCTCCGGTCAAGCGGGAAGTTATCATCGTTTGACTGCCGCTCACTCACGAGAGGCTGTGTGACGCCAAACACCCCCGGAACCACTCGTTTTATAAAATGTTCTTTAAAAATATGGATTTGCATTGGTTATCGGTCGAGATAGGACGCAAACGGCCGGGAATTGGGTTATCATACCCCGAGGTTCTCGCAAACACGCGCGGAAGCCCTTGGCGCAGCTTGTATTGCGAGAGCGCTGTATCCGCCGCTTTCGGGCGGCGGCCTCATTGAAGCACGGAGTAACCGGTGCAGCAACGCAGGACACCACGTCGTATCCGCCGCTTTCGGGCGGCGGCCTCATTGAAGCAGAATACTTCGTAAGCCGTCTGAACCAAGTTTGTCCAGTATCCGCCGCTTTCGGGCGGCGGCCTCATTGAAGCTTTGTGACGTTGGAGACAAACTCCCACGTTCTTGGGCGTATCCGCCGCTTTCGGGCGGCGGCCTCATTGAAGCGCCCATTTGACCAGTAAGAAGCATGTCCTTGGAAAGAGGTATCCGCCGCTTTCGGGCGGCGGCCTCATTGAAGCACGACAATTTCGGCATGGTCAACATTACCGATACCGAGTATCCGCCGCTTTCGGGCGGCGGCCTCATTGAAGCTGATCTCTGGAATGAGTGGTCTGCCACTGCTGAAAATTGTATCCGCCGCTTTCGGGCGGCGGCCTCATTGAAGCTAGCTAATGGACCTTGGCAAAATAGACCTGGGCTCCGTATCCGCCGCTTTCGGGCGGCGGCCTCATTGAAGCAAGTATTATGAAGCATATAACCAGACGGATATAGATAAGTATCCGCCGCTTTCGGGCGGCGGCCTCATTGAAGCCGGTCCGTATCGCGCGCAATATTGATGGTGACGGAGGTATCCGCCGCTTTCGGGCGGCGGCCTCATTGAAGCTCAGATATGCCAATGACTACGCTGGGCCTTCCCATAGTATCCGCCGCTTTCGGGCGGCGGCCTCATTGAAGCACCGGATTACCGGGTGCCTGACGTGTACGTCTGACGGGTATCCGCCGCTTTCGGGCGGCGGCCTCATTGAAGCTGAGGTGGTCGATGGCCTGGAATCCGTGCGCCAACGGGTGTATCCGCCGCTTTCGGGCGGCGGCCTCATTGAAGCGTAACCTGTACTTCAACACTGCAGGAGGCGCACAAGCTGTATCCGCCGCTTTCGGGCGGCGGCCTCATTGAAGCGACTTATAAACTATGTTGATAGTCCCGGCCAGCTGCATGTATCCGCCGCTTTCGGGCGGCGGCCTCATTGAAGCATAAGATGGACGGCTCGCGATGAAATTATCAATTTCGTATCCGCCGCTTTCGGGCGGCGGCCTCATTGAAGCTGTTATATAACATAACTCACGCACGGTCTGTTCTGGGTATCCGCCGCTTTCGGGCGGCGGCCTCATTGAAGCCAAGCATGTGGACCTGGATCATCCGGTCGATGTTGTGGTATCCGCCGCTTTCGGGCGGCGGCCTCATTGAAGCCGCTAGGAATCGCTAACGCGATATCAAGTTAAAAACGGTATCCGCCGCTTTCGGGCGGCGGCCTCATTGAAGCTGTATAATAACATAACTGGAACAAAGGCCGTTGGAATGTATCCGCCGCTTTCGGGCGGCGGCCTCATTGAAGCTAATGAAGCATGGTCCGGGCTGGATGACTTGATATGTATCCGCCGCTTTCGGGCGGCGGCCTCATTGAAGCCCGATGTACCCGGGGTGACCGACAAAATCGATCCAAGTATCCGCCGCTTTCGGGCGGCGGCCTCATTGAAGCGATGAATTTGATACCGCCAGCGTTTGAACCCGTGGCGTATCCGCCGCTTTCGGGCGGCGGCCTCATTGAAGCCCGAGAATGGCCCCGCGATTTGAATTCTGCTTTGGAGGTATCCGCCGCTTTCGGGCGGCGGCCTCATTGAAGCACGATTGGAGAGCGTTTACGCCCCTTGGAAACTGAAGTATCCGCCGCTTTCGGGCGGCGGCCTCATTGAAGCTGATATCCGCCCTGGTTCTGGTGCGCGTTGCCCTGGGTATCCGCCGCTTTCGGGCGGCGGCCTCATTGAAGCAGGCCAGCTGAAACAGTAGGTGTTGCTGGGGCGTCGGGTATCCGCCGCTTTCGGGCGGCGGCCTCATTGAAGCCGGAATATCCGCAGGATGGTTCCAGGGTCAGGCGCGTATCCGCCGCTTTCGGGCGGCGGCCTCATTGAAGCCGGGTTATTAAGAGCAAGACTGCACCTGCACCTGCAGTATCCGCCGCTTTCGGGCGGCGGCCTCATTGAAGCAGGGTGATAAATTTGATTTGTCATGATATAAGTTCCGTATCCGCCGCTTTCGGGCGACGGCCTCATTGAAGCGTTGTTTGAGGGGTTTTTCAGATGAAGACCCAACCGGTATCCGCCGCTTTCGGGCGGCGGCCTCATTGAAGCGTGGTTTCCCGGGCCATCAAGGGGACCCGCATCGGCGGTATCCGCCGCTTTCGGGCGGCGGCCTCATTAGAGTTGCTTTGTCCGTGTAGTCCGATAATGCAGTGGGTCTTTCCACAGCGTACTGAAGTTTCCGGTCAACTTAGATGGGCGTTATGGTCGGTTGGTTCTGTATTGGAAGAGTTCACTGACCCAACTCGCCAATGGTCGCCATGCAGGTAATTTCGACCCGGCTGTCTCCGAATAATTGCCGGGACTGGGTGGTCGTCCGGGCAGGATAGCGACCCGCCTCAAAATGCCTACGGTACGCGGCATCCATTTGATCAAAGTCATCCAGGGTTTTCAGGTGGACATCCGTGCGTACAAGATGTCTCATGGACAACCCCAATTCACCCAGAACCAGTTGGATTCGTTTCAATATCTCATCGGTCTCCGCCGCCACATCCCCCAATACTGCCTGGCCTTCAGGAAAATCCGCCGCGACCAGCCCTGCAAGATGGGCATAGTGGTGGTCCACCACCACCTGGGTGAACGGTGCAGCGGACTCGGGGATACACTTTGGTTGAAAATATTGGATCATGAATACCTCACCTGAATTTTGATTCGATTTCCCGGTCAATCCTTCTGCCCTGTGGGTAGGAAATTTCACGGCAGGAACGACTGCCCGAAATCCGGGCATTCCCTATTCTACACCGTGCAACCCACCGTATCCCCACCATCTTTCCTGAATACCGATTCTATCTCCGGCTCACGGCTTACATTCATGAACGGAACCTGCTATAAGCAATAACAGGGTTCATTGAAACCATTGGCCCCCATAAAAAGGATAACCCACGGAAAGTGCAATGAACCTTACCATCCCGCCCCCATTCGAAATTACAGACGATACGGTTGGTCTGCCAGACCATGTCTTTCTGGCCAAAGAGACCAGCAAGCCACGCGAGGGGGTACTCAGGGACTCGCTCGGTATGATGGGGCGCAGTCACGGCCTGAAAGCCCTTGAGTTCGCGAAACGCTTGAAAGAACTGCCGAAAATAAAATTCACGAAAGGTCGGTCAAAACTGATTGATCTGTACTGCTGGACCAAATTCCGACGTATGACCTACATGACGGAGTACACTATGCTCCGGGAAGAACTGTGTGCAGGAAACGGTTCGAAAATCACCACCACCCTGTCCCCCAGTTGGGAACTGCGTGTGTTTTTTCGTTACCGGCCGGAAGCCTTCACCCAGCCTGAACCCAGATCGACGTGGCACCTGTATTTTGACGGATGCGGAGTCGAGCCCGAAAATCCTGCGGCGACATCCGGACTGGACGACCTTCCAGAAAGCAAGCGGAAGAAAAAAAAATCGAGAACGGCGGGTTATATGACGGAATCTTTTTTTCTCGCATCCTATATGGGAAACTGCTGCCTGGAGCAATTGGACGACTGGGACCACCTGTCAGAAGAAGAACGCCAACAGCTTGCAGAGGTTTGCCTGGCCAGTTCAACGGCTGCCAGCGAGACATTTTTTCCATACTGCCTGAAACGGCAACCCGGGCTTGTCCCGTACTTCTCTGCATTGCTCTCTCACCCGGCCAACCATCCCGGCACCCCCAAACAATGCAGCCGGAAAAAGAAAGCACCGGCAAAAACGGCCCCGGCAGCGGCAAAACCCACCCCGACCACCGAGCTCGAATATCTGGATGCGATGGAATCACTGGTGAAAGAAGCCAGGGCTCACCGGGGATCGCTCCAAATTGCCGAAAAAATGGTTCATCTGGTCCACGACTGGTCAAACTTGATCCAGGAACAGTCCAGGCAGGACCCCGCGGACATCATCGTTGAATGGAGCATTACTCTGTACCTGCTCAATCACCGGCTGGAACATCCGTTGTTCGGTGCCCCCGGTGAAGCGACTCAAGACATCTGGTTCAGGCTGGTAAATGCCTGGCAGGAGTATTTTTACAGTGAAAACTTTGAACCACAGAAACCGGATGGACTGCGGACCACATTGAAATCGATCAAGGCCGAAGCGAAAAAAACATCGAAGGCCATCCGCCGGATACGAAAAAAACAGGCCCGGGTACAGTCAGAAATCGCGCAACGTCAAAACACGGCCCCGGCAACGGTCATGGAACAACGCAAACAGAACCTCGCGGACACCCAAAAAATAGCCCGTATTGAGGATGCACTGTACTGTAGCGAGAACCAGGGCTTGTTTTCCATATTCCCTCCGGGCTGTGATATGGACCGATTTGAATCCTACGCAGCCGATACCATCTCACCCTGGGATGAAAAAACCCTGGCCGACCCGGCTGCAACCGTCCTTCGTTCCGTGAACGGCGATCTTGACAGCCACCATCTTACCCGGGAACCTGAAGTGACCCTTCGCGATGCACTGCTCCAGACTCTGAAGACCCGACCCCTGGACACCCCAACTCCCCCTGACGATGGCAAGGAGATTCACGAACCGGGAGACGGAAAGACTTCCGATGTGAAGGGTACCGCTCCCGACTCGCCTCCCCCACCTGATCCCCGGAAAAAAGAGAAGCCGACCCGGAACAAAAAGAAGCCCATTGATGCCCGCTCCCTGGTCAAACCAGTTCGCCCGCTCCCCATTGATCCCGATCCACCACCCCCACAACCTGACCCAGACGAACCAGACACCCCCTCTTTGCCCTCGGATGAAACGTTGCATTCAGTCGTGGACGCCTGTCGAAAGGCCCTGAATGAACAGGCATTCATCCCGGGAGACCTGGCGAACGAAGCACTCTCGACCATCGTCGACAATGGCCGGATTGAAATCGCATCCGATTTCAGCTTCCTGCTTGAAGACATGCAGGTAAGCAGTGATTGTCTGCCGTACACACTTTTCAAGTCGGCCTATTACGGGGCCAACACCTGGAACAACCGTGAAGCCTTCAACAAAACCCGACGGTTGCTCGATCAGATGACATCCGCACATATCGAGAAGTGGACGGAACAGGCCAATGCCGAGATGGTGCCGTACCTGATCTTCTCGGCCTGTTTTCAGCCCACCATTTTTGGCGGCAATACCAGCACAGCACCCATGCTCCTTCGGGGTCTTCCCGACCATGTCTTCGACGGCAATACGCATGACCTGATCCGGGAAACCATTGATCTGGCCAATCACGGCGAGACCACCACTCTTAAGGCCCTTCGTATCAGCGAACCGGATTCATCAACAGGATTTGACATCACGGCTCTGGACCAATGGGGGCAGCGTATTCGAGAGGGCCGGCGTGGCCACGCCGCGGTTTTGAAAGCCCAGTCGTATTGCCTGGAAAAGGGCATTTTCCATGAAATAGACCGCATTATCCGGGAAAGTGACCGCAAAAGTATTCATCGTGTAGAGGAATACATACAGCAGTATGCCGATGAAGAATCTTCCAGACAGCTGTTGGATGAATCCCTGCAGCAGATTGCCTTTCATGGCAGCGAAAACGTCACCAAGACGGCCTACCTGCGCTTTTATCATCACGTATCTGAACTCGCAGACATCTGTCGGGACTGGCTGGCCTCCGTGGTCCACCATGAAGGCAATTACACCGAGGAATACGCCAAACGACTGCGCACCCGGTTGAAGAGTTCCATTGACCATTTCAATGCGATGGCAAAGGACGATACCCAGCAGCCCGGACGAAAAGCCGGCGCCCGCCTGGTCTCCGGGAATCTTTGTCGACTCAGCGAGGCCATTGGCCGGAATGATTCGGTGATTTGGCCATATAAACGGATAAAGGGCTGGTATTACCACCCTCGGCAGGTGATGGAAATGGAAAACTGCGATACCGACCACAACCGGCTGGAGTGGCACTTTTCCCAAATCGAAAAACCGTTTGATCCGCCCCCTGTGCTGGAGACCGCGCTTCAGCGAAAAAACATCCGCCTCGCCGAACTCCTGCGGCTTCATTTGCAGGACCAGGACCCGGACAACTCCCTGCCCGATGTGCACACTGTTTTTCAACATCTCACCCGGAACTTTGAAAAGCGCTGCCATCAGCTTCAGAATCAACTGGAAAACGCACAATTGTCCGAGTTGATTGATGCGGGGAAGGAGGAGTTTTATCGCGCTGAACTGGAAGACAACCTGGAGATGATTGGCACTCTCAAACCCCTGGACGACAGCCAATCCATTCACAATAGCCTGGATGAAATGGAAGCGATGCTGCAGGGCCTTACCGCCAGCACGAGAGAGGACCTCCGGCGCCGCTATCAGGATACCCTGGGCAAACTGCAGAACTCCGTGTCTGACGATGCGGTACCCGAAAGCTGGATTGCCGACATGGAGGAAGCGTTCAGGGACGACAATCTTCCGGTTGTCCAGGAAATGCTGGACGAACTGGAAAGTGCGGCGAAAAAACGGCGCCGGATCGAACCTGCGAGCGTCAAGGACATCCCCATGTTGAAGGACTTCATTGCCGCCTCCGACGCCATTTTTCAGGGGATTCACCCGCAGGGAGAAGCCGTGGACAGGAACCGTATCTGGACCACCATCAGCGGTGGAGGCCAGGAGTATGGACTTCAATTCCCTTCCCCAACGGACCACCTCAAACCTCTCATTGAAACCCTGTGTGACTGGTGTCACAGCAGTCCCCCCGCTGCGGTGAACAAAGCGTTTTACGAACGCGTGGTGGGCATTCTTCAATTCATCGGACTGGTCCCTGCACAACCTCGATTCAGTGCCGGTCTCAAACCGTCCTTGAATTATCAGATCACCACCGGATTCTCGACCATGGTCATGCGGGTGGAGGCATCGCCATCCACTCGACCATTTGCCCTGTTTGGAAGCAGTATTACCGAACGGAACCTCCCCGTAATCATCGCCTACCGGCCCTGGAATCCTGATCAGCTGGACGATGTATTGAGTTCGCACCGTATTTATGAAGAAGCCCTGCTCATCTCCGCTGTCCCGCTCACCGATGAACAACGCAATCAATTTGCCGGCTTTTGCAAGCGGCAACATAAAACCGTTTTGCATATTGATCTGGTGGTCTCCCTGTTTCTCGCCGCACAGCCGCAGGACGGCGCCGAGAACATCGCCGTTCGGAACTTCCTGTGGCTGGCTGCCCCGTATACCTACTTCAATCCGTACGATGGCACCGATGCCTCCAAGCCGCCGCTTCCGGAAATGCGCTATGGCCGTGAAATACAAATCGACAGTCTGCTGAAAATGGACAACGGCAGTGCCATTGTTTTCGGTGGGCGCCAACTGGGGAAGTCCACGATACTCCAGGAAGTACAGCTGCGGTTTCATCGTCCAGCGGGCAAGAAGTATGCCTTTTACGAAATGCTGGACAAGGACCTTTATCAGCGCATCGACATCAGCCAGGATGCCTGGCAAAAAGCACGGAGATTGATCTGGGATTCTCTCTATCGCTGGATGTGCCAGGAAAAACTCATCAGCACACCGATCAGGAATGCCTCCACCACGAATGCCGCCACCGAAAAGATTATCGACGCAGTCAAACAGGCGTTAATCAGTAAGCGTGATTCCCAGATCATCGCAATATTCGATGAAATCGACCCCATTCTCGGTGTGGACAGCGCACACGACTTCAATATATTCCGGGAATTGCGCGATCTGGTTGCCCATCCTGAAGTACAGGGTCGTTTCAAGATCATTATCGGAGGGCTGGAAAATGTCAAACGCCTTGAAAACTCGCCCAATTATCCGCTGACCCAGCTGGGCGGTTCCATTCAGGTTTCCATTATGCCCACCCAGGAAGCCCTGCATCTGGTGACGGAACCCCTGCGTGCAGTCGGCTATACCTTTGAAAATGTACATGCGGCCAATCGTATCCTCGCTGCCACCAACCGCCATCCCGGCCTGATACAGATCTTTTGCCATGAACTGATCAAATCCCTGTCCGGCAACATGAGAACCAAAATCGGCAATGGCATCATCACCGACAATGATGTGACCAATGTCAGCCGCAACACCAATGTCATGGATCTCATTCGAAAACGCTTTGACATGACGCTCAACCTGGACCAGCGATATCTGGTCATTGTTTACGGAATTATCAATGAAGGCCGTGGTGCCCAGGCATTCAGTTCCCGCTATGCCAAGGAAACCGCTGAATGCTGGCTGCCCAAGGACTTCAGCCACCTGTCGGTAAGGCAGTTTGAAGCCTTCCTGGTGGAACTGGTCGGCCTGGGGGTATTGCGGCCCATGCCCGATGGCAGGTATGCCCTGCGCAATACCAGTGTATTGAAACTGCTGACGGATGGACAGGGCAGCGATGTCAGCTCCCAGCTTGAACGGGCCATTGCTTTTCGTAAGCGTTATGACCCGCTTGACCGCCATTCCTTCGATCCCAGGAAGGATGCCGCCCCGTCACCGGTCACCTACCGCGATGAAAAAGCAATCCTTGGCAGCATTGAAGAATCGGAGCCCCTGGGCCCTGTGCAAAAATTCAATCCCAAATACTATACCACCAGCATCATTGTCGGTTCCGAGGCTACTGGCCTGAATCAGGTCGCCGAGACACTGCCCAGTCTCTACGAAGAGGAGGAACGATTTATTCCCGGGCATTACACACAGTCCATTTACCAGTCCCACAGGGCTTCGACCGAACAATACAACAACCCGAATATCTTTGAGAAAAAACTCCTGGCCAATATGGTCACAAAGCGGGCATTAAAAGCCCCTCAAATGGTATTTATTACGGTGGAACCCCATACTCCTCTTGCCAACTTTCTGGGAATGCTGGATGCAGCACACCGGATTGCCGGGAACGAATACACGGCTAAATATCCCTTGCGCATCGTTTTTCTGATGGGACCTTCGGCGTACTGGAACTGGCTGAGCCGTCCTGAGCTCACTGCTGAACGGGAAAACCTCCAGCCATTTATTCGCCTGGCTCCATGGACCACCGGCGCGGTCAGGGCATTTCTTGAAAAGCTGCAGATCAATGACTCATTTGCCGCAACCAAGACCGCCATCGACATCACCGACGGCTGGTATTCCCTGCTGGAAGATCTGGTCAAACACAAGAAGCAATATCAGAAATGGAGCAATCTGTCACGGTCCAATCGGTTCCTCCCCGTTACCGAACTGCCCAGAAAAGAGACTGAGAAGCTGCTGAAATCGACCGGAGCCCTGGACAGGGAATGGGCACTTCCGCTGCTGAAAATGATCCATGCCGAATCCCCATCGGTAGAGCTTGAAATGATCCGGCTCCTCGCCGAAGACTCCCCGCTGGGGGAAGGAACACCCGACTCCGTGGATCAGATGGTTCAATGGCTCTGTGACCTCAATCTGTTGAAGCGCTCCCGCAACCAGAAAGGGGATCGGTCCACCTATTTTGAACTGTTGCCTTCGGTCCGTCATGCACTGGACCTTCACGATGGAGACCAGTAAATGGGCCGCACTCGCCGAAGGATACCGTCCAGCGGTTCCGGCGTTGTCCTGGCTGAATCAATGCCGGTGTCCGGTTACCCTTGCACAAGGACTTGCGGCGGTCGGCTACCGTTTCAAGAATGGGCAGCACACCGCGCTGTCCGCGCCGTTTCACCGCCCCGGTGATCTGACCTGGGTTCTTCATTATCTTCACCAGACCCGTGTTGAGGCCTTGTCGGGCCGGGTTCGGGCGAACTGGCTGAATGCCCCGAGAATGAGGGAAGCGTCGGACCTGATTGTCTGGACCCGGGCCGCTTTTCAGTATACCCGGCTGCGACAGGAACCCGGCCTGTCCGTACGATGGGGCAACCTGGCCCGACAAACCGGATCGCTGCCAGTCCGGCAAAACAGCCCAGCGGGCCCCGAAACCATTGTGTGCCAACAGACATCCGGTCTCACCCGTTCCTGTGACACCCTGAGCGGGACATCCAGGCCTTTTGTCATGGTCGTTGACCTGACACCGTTTGGGTACCGAAAGAACCCCGGGGAGCTGTTGGATCACCTGACTGTTTATTTCCCTGATTGTCCTGTGGTGATCCTGACTTCCCTGGATGACCGGACCATGGAGACGAAACTGCCGAAGCCGGGCATTCCGGTATCCATCTGGCACCAGCACCCGGACAACCCCACCCCGCTGATTACCCGGGCCGGAAACCAGTGGACGGTGGTATTGACCGAATTGCCGGACCACCGACTGGAAAACGCCTTGCTTCGGGCAAGCGAGTGCTGTCGCAGGCTCCACAAACTGCTGGGCAGGCAGGATGATCCGGTTCAGACATCGGTCATCACTCCCGTGCGGGGCATTCTGGCCGGTCTGAAGGGCCTTGGCATTCCCCTGCACTATTTCGAAACCGAATTCATCCGTATTCGACATGGCGACCGGTTCCCGTTTGAATCGTTTCGCGACCGGCTCGAAAGCATACGGCTGGCAGACCTCCCCTGTGCAGAAGCCGACGCGATGCGAAACCGGACTGTGGGGATCCTTGAGCAGTTGATGGATCAGATTGAAACCGGACATACGGGGAAATCCCAGGCCCTTGAATACTGGTTAAACGAAACCGATGCACCCGGTAAAGACCGCTTGATTGTCGTTCAATCGGAATGGGAAGCAGGCGTGCTTTCCAGTTGGCTGAACCAGTACCACCTGCCTGCGGTTGAATCCGGGCAGCTAACCGTCGTCGGGGCAAAGAGTGTGCAGGAGAGATACCGAAAGCTCGACAAGCCTTTTCAGGAGATCCTGATCCTGGGCCACCCTGGAAAAAGCGAGGGATGGGTGGTGTACCTGGGAGAAAGAACACACTGGCTGGTCTACTCGCAGGAAAAAAAGTGGTTGCAGCAACACGCGTCTGAATGGGTCGCATCCCGGGAGAATCATCTCCAGCAAAAGGAACAATGGTGGCAGCTGGATGATCTTTCCCCCCGGGAGATGCCCCGAAAAAGCGTTGAATTCCAGGAATGTACCTGGAACCAGTGCAGCGGCCAATATATCGCCCACAAGACAGTGGCGCCGACACCGGCGGTTGATCCGGCCGGGGCTGGCCCACTGTGGTCTGTCCTTGAGTGGCCATCCCCCGGTGCTGTGAAAAAAGGTCCACCTGCAGCCGGTGAAGTAACGATTGTTACCGAGCGTGGAACGTACCGTTACCACAGGCATCAACTTGTCTACTCCCTGGACGGAATCTCTGATCGCGCAGCGCTTGATCACAGGCCCGCGAAAAACATCTCTCCCGGGGTCCAGCTTGTGCAGATCAGGAGTGAAAACGATGAAGGCCTGGACCTGATGGATTTTCTGCAGGAGTACGCCCGCAAACCCCTGCCGGACCAGGCAGCGCACTGTATCCAGATTAACCGGTGGCTGAACCATGTAGACCGTGCAATCCAGGCCTGTGGTTCGCTGGAAGCCCTGCATCAGCGCCTGTGTAACGACGGCATACAGATTGAAATCGAAGCCGTTCGGCAATGGATTCGGTATCGGGGAATCTTTCCGAAAATTGACAGGGCCATTGTTCCACTGGTCGTGAAAATCAGCCGGCCAGGTCATTGTGAAGAGGAGATCCGTGCAATCATCCATTCCCAAAAGCAGCTTCAGAATCACCACAGGAGGATTGGCCGGGCCATCCGACAACTGGCCATGGAAACCAAAGCCCCGACTCCGGCGACCAGCGGACGGGATACTGACGCGCCCATGAATGAGGTGCTGGCCTCCCTGGTCTCCTTTGAAGAGGTGGTGTCCGTGCACCATCACGCAAAGAACGGGGTTGCGGCAGTGCAGCCGGCCAGCCTGGTGGAACTGGTTGAGCAGATGGTTGCCACCAGTCGAGGGAGATTGGCCATTACCTCGGCAGGGCTTCGTTCCGCGCAGAGTTCCCCGTACCGGGACTTTGGCAAGGTCAGACGCTGCCTGGAAATACTCCGGGAAGAGTATTTCCAGGTGTATGGTCCCGACAAGTCCCTTCAGCTGGGCGCTGCCATCGCCGCTGGCAGGCCCTACCAGATTGACTTCAAAGGCGATACCGCGGCCACCACCAAGGGCAAGCACGCTACGTACCAGCGGCGATACCGGAACAAGGTGGTCGACATTGGAAAACACCTTGGTATCGGGGATTCCGGGGCCCCGGAGCGGTGTTTCCGCCTGCACTTTCACTGGGATGAGACAAGCCGGAAGATCGTCATTCATCATGCCGGACGTCATCTCCCGTCCGGTTCAGACTAGGCAGCCGGATTGGGCTTTTGGTATTTTCCTGCAGGATTTACAATATCCAGATGATCCAACACCTGCTCACCGGGGCCTACCTGATTCTTGCTGCCGCCGCATTCATCTACTGGATCGGGGCGGTCTTGTCCATGTTCAGCATGCTCAAGCACAAAGCCCCGGGAACCTCCCTGTTGATCACCGCGACAATCGGATGGTTGAAGGATGAAAATTTCACTGAAGAAGGGGTCTACCACCGCCGGAAATTCTTCCGCTCCTCCCTGAAGTTTTTCCTGATTGTCCTGGCCATGTTTCTGGTCGTGTTGATGGGTGTGCAGACCCAGAGCTAACGGACCGCCGGCAGCGATACCGGATTCTATCCGCGGCGTTCCCGATCCGGGACGACTTTGCCATCATGAAAATGTTCCGGAAAAATGATCTCAATCAGGACGATGCCAGCACCTCGCTGGCGCGCATTGCGGCATCTTTGGCCGCATCCTCCTCTCCCAGGGCATCCAGCGTCGTACTGTAGTGTTTCCATGCCCAGCTTGAACGCGGTTTGTGACCCAGCCGTTCGGCAAACAGGGCACGCGCTTTCAGCGCATCCTGACCCGACCGGGCCATATCCAGCAGAATCATGTGAAACACATCCCGCTGTGCCTTGCTGCCGCCGATTCGGTCAAGGCGATACCGCACCGGTTCCATCTTCACGAAGGCCTTCGAATACTCCCCGTTCCGGGCGCATTCCAGGCCCTGGGCCAATGCCATGCCGACTTCCGCACAAACCCTGGCCTGGGTGGTCTCCAGCCGGGACCACTCGCGGATGGTTGCCGTCATTCTTTCGGCCCCTTCCCGGTCTCCGGCGGCGATCAGGGCCATAAAGTAGTGCAGCGAGACAAAAATCAGGTCGGTATCGTCCACATGGTTTTTCGCGATGGCCGCCAGCCGGTTCCAGCGCTCCCCCACCTCCACGCCAAACATTTCCAGTCGCCAAAGGAGCGACGTGGCGTTACACATGTCCAGGTAGAAATCGGATTCGATATCGGAAACGATCTGCTCGTCATACAGGCGTACCACCGCATCCAGTTCACCCCGTTCAAGGTGGTACAGGCATTGGTGCCAATACAGGTGGAAGCGAAAGTTATTGACGCTCGACCAGTCCTTCTCCAGAGCGCTGACCCATTCGATGCCTTCCTCGTGACGTTCGGTCATTTCCAGGATATGGGCAACCGCATGCACCGACCAGGCATCCCGTGGATTGCGCATCGCTGCCAACCGTCCATATTGTTCCGCCTGGACATACTCCCCGGACTCCTCCAGCCCGAACGCATACATGCCCAGCATGAAACCGTAGTCAGGGTGTTCTTCCGTCCACCTGGGAAGAACCCGGGCAATGGAATCACGCATTTGACGACCGTCGCCGGTGTAAAAATGCATGAAATGGGCCAGCCGCACCGCCATCCCGTCATGGGGATGTTCCAACAGGATGTCTTCCCAGAGCCGGGCGGTTTGGTCGAGTCTGCCGGCACACCAGGCGGCCAGGGCCGCAGCGTGCCGTTTCTCACGCGGACTTGCGCCAATGGTCTCAATGTGCCGGTTCAACCTACCGGAAATCTCCTTTGCCTTTTCGGACTGGCGGGCACTGCCAATGAGTTTGGCGAAGTATCCCCGCGTGCACAGTGCCATCGGCATATCCGGGTCGCTCTGGCAAAGCTCTTTGAGCTGGTCCCCCGTCTCTGGCAACATGCCCATATAGGAAGTCGTCAGACGTTCAAAGCGTTCGACACTCTGTGTACTGGAGGCGGTAAAGGAAAGACCCCGGGAATCAACATGGTTTTTCAGCATCATGAAAGTCCTTTATTCTGTTTTCATCATTCGCTTCGAAGATTCCGGCCCATGGGTGGACTCAACCCGGTGGGGACCCGGCGGTCTCCATACCGGTGCCCTGCCGGGCCAGCCTTGCATATCCATCCCGGGTCTGGGGAGTCTTGATCCCCAGGATGGATCCGGCGATCTGGGTACGCAGAATCTGGGCGGTGCCTCCGGCGATGGTGAACATCCGCGCATCCCGGACCCGGCGTTCGAGGGATCGATTGCGGGAGTAACCCATTGAACCATGGATCTGCAGGGCCTCGTTGGTGACTTTGATCGCGGTCTCGGAAGCCAGCACCTTTGCCTGGGCGGCGGTACACATGTCGGGAAAGCCGTCTCCCGCGCCGGCGGCGGCTGCATGTAGCAGGGCACGCGCCGCACCAAGTCCAATGGACATCTCCGCCAGCATCCACTGCACCCCCTGAAACTCAGCGATTGGTCGACCGAACTGTTCCCGGCCGAGTGCCCGGGAAAGCGCTTTTTCATAGGCGCCCTGGGCAATGCCCAGGGCAACGGTTCCCGCTCCCACCCGCTGGGCATTGTAGGCGTTCATCAAACCGGAAAATCCCTTTCGGATGCCCCCGGGAGGGAGGACGATCATGTCTTCGGGAATTTCCATTTCTTCAAAGAACAGTTCGGTTTCCGGCAGGCCCCGCACCCCCATGGAGGGTTCCCGTGCACCAATGACAAGACCGGGAGTCCGGTCGCGTATGGCGATGAAACCGGCAATCCCCAGAAGGTTACCGTCTTCCATCAACCGGGCAAATACCAGGTGCAGTTTCGACACCCCGCCCCCGGTGATCCAGTGCTTTTTGCCGTTGAGAATGTACCGGTCACCTTTTTTCACTGCGGTGGTGGTCATGTCGGTGGCCGCACTGCCTGCATCGGGTTCGGTGATACAGATGGCGGGTTTGTCTCCGGACAATACGTAGGAGGCAATAAGTTGCTTTTGTTTCTCGGAACCGTATTCCATGACCGCTCCGAGTGCCCCCATATTGGCTTCAACGGTTACTCTGCCCATGGTGCTGCAACAACGCGCCATTTCCTCGATGACGATAATTGCATCATGGCAGTTCCTGCCCATTCCGCCATATTTCTTTGGAATGGTCATTCCCATAAAGCCCGCACGGTTCAGCTTCTCGATATTGTCCCAGGGATACTGTTCCGTACGATCGATTTCTGCTGCACGGGGCCGGAATTCAGATTCCGCAAGTTCCCGGGCAGCGGCCTGCAGGTCAAGCTGCGAGGGAGACAAAGTGCTCAATGGTTTTTCCTCCAGTACGTGGATCGGGCGCTTTCTGATCCCGGATTCCAATTGAAATTCCACGGTGTCCTGTGCCGGCACGGTCATCAAAACTGTCCGTTTCAGGGAATATCGATCCAGTAATGGAATCCCCCGGAGACGATCCGATTCCCCGCAAACTGCATGACCCTCCCGGGCAATGGCGGTGAATGTGAACAGTTATAATAATCCTTTAAACCATTGATAATAATGGTCGGGGTGAGAGGATTTGAACCTCCGACCACCGCAACCCCATTGCGGTGCGCTACCAGGCTGCGCCACACCCCGAATCGAAAATGGAACCGGACAACTCCTGTTGACCGGACGGGAATTTTCTTTATCTCTAGTTCAGAATTTCCTGGACTTCCACCAGCTCCGCGATGAGTTGCTTGACCATTTTCGAAGTATCCTGCGTATCAACCAGCTGGGCGGGAGCAGCATTGTCCTCATTGGCGAACTGCTCAAGCCGTACCCGGGCACCGCTGATCGTAAACCCTTCTGCATAGAGCAATCTTCGGATCTGCCGTATCAGCTTTACTTCATGTCTTTGGTAATACCGGCGGTTTCCCTTTCTTTTTAGCGGTTTTAACTGTTCAAATTCCTGTTCCCAGTATCGCAATACATGGGGCTTGACATCACACAGCTTGCTCACCTCGCCAATGGTAAAGTAGCGTTTCGTTGGAATCGGCGGCAACTCAAACCCACTGGGATCAAGCATTGTGATTATCTACCTCTCCCCAGTTTTTCTGTCAGTTCGAATGAATTCCGAAGCACGCCTTCTTTCAGCTTTTGGCTTGAACGGAAGGTCACCACCCGCCTTGCGGAAACCGCAACTTCTTCCCCGGTCTTCGGATTGCGTCCCGGTCGTGATTTTTTATCCCTGAGCTTGAAACTTCCAAATCCAGACAGTTTGACTGAAGATCCGTCCTGCAGGGACTGCCTGACTTTCTCAAGAAAAATTTCCACGAAATCTTTTGCCTCCCGCTTGTTCAGTCCAACCTCGTCGAACAGTGTTTTTCCCAATTCCGCCTTGGTCACGGTCATTAAATTTTATTCCTCTGAAGCACTGTGAATGTCTGTTTTGTTCAGGTTCTCATCTCAGCGCCAAACACCTCATTGAGCACCTTGATTATTTTTTCTATCTCCGCCTCCATTTCCAATGATATAAGATTGCTTGACTCGGATTGGAAGGTCAAGCTGAAAGCCAAACTTTTCTTGTTTTTTTTCACATTTGACCCTCTGTAGATGTCAAATAATTCCAACTTTCTCAAATGTGGTCCTGCGGTGGCCCTGATCTGCTGCAAAACCGACTGGACCGGAATGCCTTCATCCACCATCACGGAAAGGTCTCTGTGCACCGAAGGAAATTTCGAAATTTCGGAAAATACCGGCAGGTTGGCACTGCACAACGGGGACAATTCAAACTCGGCCAGGTAAACCGCTCTTTCGAGATCATGGTCCCTTTGGTGAACCGGGTGCAGCTTGCCCAGATGTCCGATTTCCCGGTTTCCGAAAACAATGCTGGCGCACTGTTCTGGATGCATGGCCGGATTCGTGGATTGGCGAAACTCAAATTTACCGGGTTGCCCGGTAAGCGTAAAAATGGATTCCAGGCATCCCTTCAGATCAAAAAAATCACATTCAACCGCCTCTTCCCCCCATTGCCGGGGCCGCTGGTTGCCACACAGGATGATGCCCAGTTTCCCGATTTCCGTGTAGCGGCCGGATTCCACCGCCCTCAGGAATACCTGGCCCGCTTCAAACAGTCGGACCCGTTCCTCCTGGCGGTTGAGGTTGGTTTTCAATGCCTCAAGCAATCCCGGCCACAGGCTTTGCCGCATCACAGACATGTTGTCGGCAATGGGGTTTTGCAGCGGGATTGCGTTTCCCCGGTCAAGGAGCTGCTGCTGGGATTCCGGCTCGACAAAGCTGTAGGTGATGGCCTCATGAAAACCAAGATACACCATCGCCCGCTTGATCTCGTCCAGGGAAATCCGGTTTTCCCGATGTGCTCCAATCTGTGGCTCCGTATTCGGCGCCCGGGGCAATATCTGGTCAAACCCATGGCATCGGCCCACTTCTTCGACCAGGTCATGGGATGCCTGAATATCATGTCTCCAGCTGGGCGGGACCACATCCCAGCCCACATCCGTTCGGGTGGCTTTCATGCCCAGGTCTGCCAGGATTGCTGCGGTGGTCGCTGACGGGACCCGGATGCCCAGAATACGCTGGATTTCCGATTCATCGAACTTTATCCTGGGGGCCTTCGGCAATGCGGACTTCTCAACCGCATGGGAGATGGGCCCGGCATGCCCCCCCGCAATACGGATCACGAGTGCCGTCGCCTGCTCAATGGCCTGCAGTTGCAACTGGCTGTCAACGCCCCGCTCAAACCGGTGGGAGGCATCGGTCTGCATGCCAAACCGTCGTGCCCGGCCCAACATTGCAGCGGGCGAAAAATAGGCGGCTTCCAGATAGATGTCCCGGGTATCGGACGAAATCGCGGTGCTTTCCCCCCCCATAATCCCGGCCAGTGCAATGGCATTTTGATGGTCCGCGATGACTAGGTTTTCGGGTTCCAGGGTCACGGTATTTCCATCGAGCAGCGTCAGGATTTCCCCTTTCTTCGCCATTCGCACCCGGATACCCCCCTCGATTTTTGAAAAATCGAATCCATGCATGGGCTGTCCCAGTTCATGCATCACGTAGTTGGTGACATCCACCACCACGTTGATGCTGCGCATCCCGGACCGACGCAGTCTTTCCACCATCCAGTCCGGCGTTTTCGCAGACATGTCAATCCCGGCAATGGCGCGCCCAACATATCTCGGGCATCCGGCCGGGGCTTCCAGCACAACTTCGAGGGCCGCCCGGGAGGTCAACCGGTTCTCCGGGGTGGCGCCTGCTGCAAGCCTGCCCCCCGTCAGCGTCGCCACCTCCCGGGCGACCCCGACGATTCCCAGACAATCTCCACGGTTGGGGGTGAGTTCAAGCCGGAATCGCTGATCCCGCAAATCCAGGTAATCACCGATGGCTGTCCCCAGCGGAGCGCTTTCGTCCAGCTCCAGAATGCCTTCCGAACTTTCCTCCAGTCCCAGTTCCTCCCTGGAACAGATCATGCCCTCAGACCGTACTCCGCGAATCGTACGCACCGTGACCGCGTTTGACCCGGGGAGCACGGCTCCTGGCAGTGCGATGGCTGTTTTCAACCCTGCACGGATATTTTTCGCCCCGCAGACAATGGGGTGGATGGAGTGATCGCCGGTATCCACGGTGCACACCTGCAGTTGCGAAGCATCCGAATGCCCGGTCACGGCCGTGATCTCCCCCACGATGACCCGCCGGTCCAGATCCGGTCCCGCCGTGTCCACCGACTCCACTTCCAGGCCCGCCAGGGTCAGCCGCTCGGACAATGCTTCAGAACCGGCCTGGGTGGAGACCCACTCCCGCAGCCAGGATTCGCTTACCAACATAACCAGGGCTTCCCGATGCTCAAAACTGTCTCAGAAAATTCAACTCGTTGCCAAAAAACAAGCGCAAGTCATTGATACCGTAACGAAGCATGGTCATTCTTTCCACCCCCATGCCAAAGGCATACCCGCTGTACCGTGTGCTGTCAATGCCTCCGTGGCGAAGCACATCCGGGTGCACCATCCCGCATCCCAGGACTTCCAGCCAGCCCGTATGCTTGCAGATCCGACAGCCCTGTCCATTGCAAAAGACACACCCCATGTCGACTTCGGCGGAAGGTTCGGTGAAGGGAAAGTAGGACGGACGGAACCGGACGGGAAGTTCTTTTTCAAAAAACTCATGAATAAAGTGGATCAGTATGCCCTTTAAATCGGCAAACGTAATCTCCCGGTCAATGGCCAGCCCCTCGAGCTGATGAAACATGGGGGTGTGGGTGACATCCGAATCACATCGGTAGACCTTTCCCGGGGCAATCACGCGAATGGGGGGAGCATGGTCGTTCATGTACCGGATCTGAACCGGCGAGGTGTGGGTTCGCAACACGGTATGTTCATCAATATAAAACGTGTCGTGCATCGCCCTGGCGGGATGATCGGCAGGAATATTCAGTGCTTCAAAATTGTGATAGTCGTCTTCAATCTCAGGACCGGATGCGACATCAAACCCGACCCGGTCAAATATGCTCTCCATGCGCTTGAATGTCCGGGTCACCGGATGAATGCTGCCCAGGGATTGACGGCGACCGGGCTGGGTGACATCGAGGTTTTCCGACGCAATCTGCCTGGCCCGTGCCCTGGCCTCCAGGGCAATTCTTTTTTGCTCCAGCTCCTGTGCGACCCTCGCCTTGCTTTGATTGACATCCCGGCCAAAATCCCTGCGTTCATGGGCCGGCAGGCTGCCGACCCGCTTCAACTGTTCGGTAATCCAGCCCTTTTTTCCCAGGTAGCGAACCCGAACCTCCTCCAGTGCAACGGCAGAATCTGCGGCAGCAATTTCCTGTTCGGCCTGTAAATTGAGTTTTTCAAGCTCTTGGCCTGAATTCGGCGCCACCATAAATAAAAATTAATCCTGGATTGATAGGTCGTGGATGGACAGACGGTACGTTTCTCCGGTTACCCGCCTGCCACCCCCGCATTGCGTGCCGACACCGATTCTGCAGAAATCGGGCAGCATCGGGATTCCATCTGATCACAAATTCAGGCAGACGGAGACTTTGCAGGGGCCCGGCAACCGCAGTTATGAACCAATACTCCGTGGTTGAAAAACAAAATGGTAACCAAATTACCCCTTCATTGGCAATGGGTCAACCGCACAGTGATCACACAATGCAAAGTGGGACAACGAAACCGCGTCCCCGGCACACCCATCCCGGAAAGGTTAACTGGCCAGCGCCTGTTTTGCCTGTTCCGCCAGACGGCCGAAGGTGACCTTGTCATTCACTGCGATGTCGGCCAGCACTTTTCTGTCGAGGTCAATGGCCGCTTTTTTCAGGCCAGCGATAAATCGGCTGTAATTCATGTCATGCTCCCTGGCCGCCGCATTGATCCGGACGATCCACAATGCCCTGAATTGACGTTTGCGCTGTCTGCGGTCCCGGTAGGCGTATTGACCCGCTTTATCCACCGCCTGTTTGGCGACCTTGAACAAACGGCTGCGTGCACCCCGATAGCCCTTGGCCTGTTTGAGAACTTTTTTGTGTCGGGCCTTGGCCGTAACCCCGCGTTTTACTCTTGGCATGATCGACTCCCGTTCAGCGATATGGCAACATCTGCTTGACCGCCGCATGGTCAGCGGCGTGCACCAGCCTGGCGTGGCGAAGATGACGTTTGCGTTTGGTGGATTTCTTGGTCAGGATATGATTCAGATGCGACTGCGATCGCTTGAATTTTCCCGTCGATGTCCGCTTGAAGCGCTTTGCAGCCCCTCTGCAGGTTTTCAGTTTTGGCATTGTTTTCTCCAGTATTTGCAGTGGTCTTGATCCCACTGATATTCATGTTCAAAGCAATGGTAGTTCTGGATTGGACTACTTCTTGCTGATTCGGACAACCTCCCGGTCAAACCGGGTTGCGGGCCACCTTTATCGCTTCTTGCTTTATCGCTTCTTGGGCGCCATCACCATGACCATCTGCCGACCTTCAAGAGTCGGGGTCTGCTCGATTTCCGCAATCTCAGACAGGTCATTCTTCACCCTGTCCAGCATCTCCAGCCCCAGTTCCTTATGTGCCATCTCCCTGCCCCGGAACCGCATGGTCACCTTGGTCTTGTTGCCGACCTGAAGAAACTCCGTCAGTTTCCTGAGTTTGATCTGGTAATCTCCAATATCGGTGCCCGGACGAAATTTGATTTCCTTGATGGTAATCTGCTTCTGTCGTTTCTTGGCATCCTGCCGTTTCTTGCTTTCGTTGTAAAGAAACTTCCCATAATCCATTACCTTGCAAACAGGCGGGGCGGCGTTGGGTGAAATTTCAACAAGATCCAGGTTCTCTTCCTCTGCAGCTGCCATCGCCTCTTTAAGGGATAGAATACCCAGCTGATTTCCATTGCTTCCGATCACCCGGACCGGGTCGCTGGTAATTTTCTCGTTTAAATTTCTCTGTTTTGTTCTGGCTATGTCTGGTTCCTCGTATAATCAATTTAGCATTCAGGGCAACCGGATTCTCCGGTCTGGAGTTGCACCCTTTTCAGGCACTCCCGCTGCATACGGCGGCTCTCATCGGATCACTGCATGACACCGGGTTTTTCCGCGTAGCCGTGGTATCCCTGGCCGATACACCATTCCCGCATTATCTCAACAATTACCCGGACAGTCTACTCACTGTTGCCATCGGTCAGGCACGCACCGGCGAATTCCCCGATGGACATCGTGCCGAGATTCTCTCCACCTTGCGCCCGAACAGAAATGGTATTGGTTTCGACTTCCCGGTCACCAACAATAAGTAAATAGGGGATGCGCTGTAATGTGTGCTCGCGGATTTTAAAACCGATCTTCTCGTTTCTCAAGTCGCATTCCACCCGGTATCCCTGTTTTTTCAATGTTTTTTCGACCCTGCGGGCGTATTTCCGCTGCTTGTCCGTAATATTCATGACCACGGCCTGAACGGGAGACAGCCACACCGGAAATTTTCCGTCCCAGTTTTCGATGAGTATTCCAATAAAACGCTCCATGGAGCCAAGCAGTGCACGATGCAGCATGACCGGGGTTTTCCGGGAACCGTCTTTCGCAATATAGGAGGCATCCAGTCTTCCCGGCATGGAAAAATCCACCTGCATGGTACCACACTGCCAGATGCGCCCGATCTCATCTTTCAGGGAAAATTCGATTTTGGGTCCATAGAAAGCCCCCTCCCCCGGCAATTCCTCCCAGGGCAATCCCTTGTGGTCCAGCGCCCGGGCCAGGGCCGCTTCGGATTTCTCCCAGCTTTCATCGGTGCCCACGCGATTCTCCGGCCGTGTGGCAAGACGGTATAGGATATCCGTAAACCCGAGCCGGGAATAAACATGATGAAGGAAATCGATAAAGTCCGACACTTCGTCCTGGATCTGATCTTCGGTGCAGAATATATGCCCATCGTCCTGCACGAAACCACGAACCCGCATCAGCCCATGCAGTGCACCGGAGAGTTCGTTGCGGTGGCAGGACCCGAATTCCGAATACCGCAGAGGCAGGTCCCGATAACTTTTCAATCCCTGGTTGAATACCTGGACGTGACACGGACAATTCATGGGTTTGAGGGCAAAGTCGCGTCCTTCCGACTGTACTGAAAACATGTCCTCCCCAAATTTATCGGCGTGACCGGATTTTTTCCACAGGGTGAAATCCACCACTTCCGGCGTATTGATTTCCCGGTACCCTCTTTTTTGCTGCTCAGTGCGCATGTACTGCTGCAAAATCTGGTACAGCGTCCATCCCCGGGGATGCCAGAAGACCATTCCAGGGGCCTCTTCCTGCATGTGGAACAGGTCCAGCTGCCTGCCAAGTTTTCGATGATCCCGCTTTTCCGCCTCTTCGAGTTGCCTCAGGTAGGCCTTCAATGCCCTGGCATCCGCCCAGGCGGTGCCATAAATTCTTTGCAGCATCTCATTGCGGGAATCCCCCCGCCAATACGCACCGGCCACCTTCATCAGCTTGAACGCCTTGAGATGGCGGGTACTGGGCACATGGGGGCCCCTGCACAGGTCAATAAAGTCATCCTGGCCATACAGGGAGATCGGCTCACTGTCGGGAATGCTGCGGATGATATCCGCCTTGTACTGCTCTCCTTCCCTGCAAAAATAGTCCACCGCTTCGTCACGGTCCATGACCGACCGCTCCACCACATGATCCGCCCGGGCCAACGCCAGCATGCGTTCTTCAATCCTTTCCAGGTCGGTTTCGGAAAAACCGGCCGGGTAGGAAAAATCGTAGTAAAAACCGTTTTCAATGACCGGCCCGATGGTGACCTGGGTGCTGGGGAAAAGCTGCTTGACTGCCTGTGCCAGCAGGTGCGCGGTGGAATGCCGGATAATTTCCAGCCCTTCTTCGCTTCCCGCGGTCACAATCTCCAGCGTACAGTCGTCGGACAACCGGGTGCTGGTGTCCACCATCCGGCCATTGACTTTTCCCGCAATCGCCGCTTTCCCGAGACCGGGACCAATGTCATGGGCGACATTCGCAATGGTGACTGGATGATCATAGGCCCGAATGGAGCCGTCAGGAAGGGCAATCTGCAACATGGCAATGGACTATTGAGCTGTTTCAGTGGCGCTCCCTACAACAGAGCGCGTGGTTTCTGGGATCAAACGACCAATCCCTGAATCTTTCATTCCGGACATCAGCGGCCAGACTGACCGGGTTATTTTATGGTTTCTGGTAGGCGCGATTGGATTCGAACCAACGACCCCCACCATGTCAAGGTGGTGCTCTAACCAACTGAGCTACGCGCCTGTTGAGGCGCGAGAGTTTACACACTGTGTGTTCCGAATACAATCCATTGTTGTGATTCTGCGGACCAATCCTGCAGTGGGCACCGGGGAGACCGCGGTATTGGCAGGCAAGCAGGTTGCGGGGCAGTTGACCGGACCCGTCGTGGTATCGGTGGTCTGCCAGCAGGCCTCGGCCTCGACACCGGGGACATGTTCGGTATTCTGTCGTCGTCCTGGCACAGTGCACGGGTTCGGGAGGCCGGTCCGACGGCGTGTGGGACCGGTGTTCAGCGCCAGCCTAGGGTGAGGTCAAGGCCAGTACATCCCGAATCCGTTCTCGTCCACAGGGCTTCCCTCACAGGGGCGGGACAGGCTCTGGTTCCCCCGGGAAGAAATCAGATCACTGCGTATCCCCGCCGCCATGGAGCAGTCAATATCCGTATTCAGCCGGTCCGGTCCATCCGCTTCCAGTTCCAGGTCTCCCTCTCCGATTCCCGGAATTCCCCGGAACTCCAGGGTCTCCGTGGCCTGGAGTCACGGCACTATTCGGTCGTGGTCGAATAGGGGTTAAGGAACTGTCTCCCCCAAAGAAGCGATCGGTCCACTTCACTCAGGTCGGCTTCATCGCAAACCACTTGCCAATTTTGTTCAATGGTCTCGATCAGGCGGTTAAATACAGCGTGTGCATCCTCCTCAGAGAGAAAAAAATGCCGGGCTGTCTGAAGGCACAGTTTTAGTTGGCTGAGATTATGATTGCCGGTTATCAACATGGCCTGTGATGCCTCATTCCCGGTGCGGCCTTGTGGGCAAATGTCATAGGCTGGTGTCAGGATCAGTTCGTTTCCGTTCCAGAATGCGGCGTGATTGCGGGCATGGTCGTCGGTGTTGCCGCAAAGGATATTAAACACCAGCCGGGAGAACAGCTCTTTCAGAGTGTCCCTGGGGTCAGAAAAACGGAGGCGAATGATTTCAGCGAGTTTTTCATAGCTGGCGTACCGGGCCATCATGTCATCAAGACCGAGTATCGTCAGTGCCGACACCATCGTTTTGCGTGACCATTGCCGGTTCTTTGGCAAACGATCAAAGCGCTCAATCAGGAGCACGTCTTTGTTGGCCGCCTTGGCCAATTTCACGGGCGCTACATGGAGTCCTGCCATCGCAGCCAATCGCATTGCAATGAACTCTGCCTTCACAACACTGTAGAGATCTGTGCTGGATGGAAACTTGGCGATATACTTTTTGCCCTGATCTTCGATCAAGGCTTTCGGACGCGCACCGCCAATCGATGTGCCATGGAACAATGCCTGATCGAGTTCCGATGTGAGGGAAACGCCCTTTTCAACCCGATCGGCGGATTCTATCAGCGCTTCCAGGCGGACATTGTTCGCGGCACGCGGCACATACTCGGTCGGCGAACGCTGAAAATCCAGTGCCCCGACCCGGTCTGATCCGGATTCCAGCAGGTAGGTCAGTTCGTCCAGCTCAGCGGTATCCGTGCCAGCACCCTTAAGTCCGAGTTTCCTGTTGATAATCACACGCCGTCCCCACGCATCGGGAGCGGCATCGCGGATACAGCCGGGCATGGCCAGCCCTGTGGGCAGGGGCAACGCTCCCGCCTCCAATGGCAATTCGGGCTCATAGATGGACATGACAGACTGGCCGTCGTTGATCCGTTCCAGATAACTCCTGCCGTAGTTGAACAAGACCGTGCCGCGTCCATGAGAAGAGTCAGCTTCCAGCCGTCCGGCGACAATGGGCTGGGTTTTGTCCGGCAGCCACACCCAGACAAACGCTTCTTTCTCTGGATCTTTTCCAATCGAGTCAGAAGTCATCGCGCACCGTCTTTTTCGTCGCTTTTATGCGTTGTGGCAGCAGTGCGATTTGATCCCGCGTATGCTCGATATGCTTTGAAAGCGGCATGCTGTCAGGCTCAAACAGTTTTACGCCAACGAGGGTTGCAACCTCAAAGACCAGGCCAACGGCGCAGCCCATTTTTCCGTTTTCAATTTTTTGCAGCGTGCTCCGGGAGATGCCCGCACGGTCCGCCAGATTTTTTTCAGACCACCGGCGTTGCTTGCGTCCCAGCTTGATCTGTTCCCCCATGAGCGCAGCGGCCTCCTGGGCGTATTGGGTATAGGTTCGTTGCTTTGCCATCATTGACACTGAACACAAAAAGACTGGATGAATGGTCATCAGGATATCTAATGGCCAATATTATAATCATATTTAACAGGAATGTCCGCAGCAATCAAGGAAAAAATGCCTTTTAAAATATGCATTAAGCTATATTATGCCTATTATTATGGGCAAATAATACTAAACCAGCGTGTTCACTCTATTTCTGATTTTTCCCAGCGTCGGAATCTCTTTTGGCGATTCACAAGGCATGATCGGGTCCAAAATGAATTCCCGGCCCTGTGCGACGCGTTACTTCTCGAGGTCACAGGGAGATTGCACTGGGATTTCGCTGAACCCTGCGCTTGCCCGCGGTGATTGAACATTCACCGTACAGAAAGTTTTGGCCCACCCGCCACGTTATCCATGTGCGCCAGCGCCGTGCCGTGTACTCATGGGAAAATCGTCAATGGACCGTGATACGGTTCCGTCTGATGGTTGATGCCATGGCTGATTTGCCGAGAGTCCATCGATCAACCATTGGCGGTTTCGGGGGAAGCGTACGCGTTGCCCCTGTTGCCCCGAAGACATACGGGGACACTTGTAAATGGAAAAACTTCTTCGGTTAATTCAAGCCGATGTCACCCGACCTGGGGAAGCGGGGGCAAAAGGGGACACTTATACTTTGCGTTGACACAAGGCTTTGATTGTCTTGTGTTCCCCCCACAAGCTTGTTATAGTCGCTTGGTCGACCGGAACAGTCTTCTGGTGCTGAGTCGCCCACTGCAGACAGGTGCATGATCAGCAACAAACCAGATTTTCCGGGGGAAATGGGATTTCTCGTATTCAAATCACTGGATATCAGGCTTTGAGTCTTGTCTGTCTGTGAGTGCCCATTCGACAAAACGAATAGTTTGACTGGTGACCGCAAATGGCGGTCACATATCGGATGGAACGCCCATACGGAGCCTGTAAAAGGGTCAAAGGTCATGGCACACCGGAAACGGGGAGAGGGTTTGCACCCTGCATCCTGGTACATCAGGAAGTTGCCGTGAAACGATAGAAGACAATCGCTGTCGGTCGGTTTCGCCAAATCACGAAAATCACGAGGACCCGGACCGCTGACGAACGATGCCTGATGTTTGCAAATCATCCTGCCAGGTTTCCCTGGATCAGGCGGCATTGTGCACGAAACAAGAATTGGAGAAGCGAAACCGGATGATGGAGACACCTGGAAAGGCGACTGTGAACAAAAATAGGCGCTGTATATGGGTGAGGCCAATCCGGATTCCCAGGAATTTCAGCATTCCGCTCATCACTGATGAGGGAAATCATTGTTGGTTTGGTTATTAGTCACCAGGGTAGCCTGTTAATCATGCAGTTATATTTCATGAAGGCTCCCTCTCCCGCCCGCCCCATTCTTTTTTCTCTATTGGCTCACCGTTAAGCATTCCATGGTTTTTCATCATTTGTCCCCCAACCGGGATAAATAAGAATGGCCTGACGGTGGCGAACACAAGTTCGCCAATCAGGTTCAGTGAGGTAACAAATGAAAAGAATGTTGTTTAATGCAACGCATGCGGAAGAATTTCGTGTAGCCCTGGTAGACGGGCAACAACTGATTGATCTGGATCTGGAATCCGCCGTCAGGTCCGAGAAAAAAGGAAATATCTACAAGGGCAAGGTCACCAAGGTGGAGCCCAGCCTGGAAGCGTGTTTTGTCGACTATGGCGCCAAGAAACAGGGATTCCTTCCCTTCAAGGAAATCTATCGCGATTATTTCCAAAACTATAATTCCAAGACACCCATCTCCAATGTAAAAATTGATACCGTCATCCGGGAAGGTCAGGAAATGATCGTTCAGGTAGACAAGGATGAACGCGGTACCAAAGGCGCGGCATTGACCACCTTCATCAGTCTCGCAGGCCGGTTCCTGGTCTTCATGCCAAACAATCCCAAGGGGGGCGGCATCTCCCGGCGCATCGCCGGGGAAGACCGTGCGGAATTACGCCAGTTGCTGGCGAACCTGGATGTGAATTCGCAGCATTCACTCATTGCACGAACCGAGGGAATCGGCCGGACCCAGGATGAACTCCAGTGGGACCTGAATTTTCTCATGAAAACCTGGGAAGTCATTGAGCAGGAATCCGCGAAACTCAAGGCCCCTTTTCTGATTTACCAGGAAAGCAACCTGATCGTCCGGGCCATTCGCGACTATCTTTCCGCTGATGTCGCGGAAATTATCGTCGACGACCCTGAAGTCTATGAACGTGCACAGCGTTTTATCAACCAGGTCATGCCACACAATGCCAGGAAGCTGAAACTGTACCAGGACAGCATCCCGCTGTTCTCGCGTTATCAGATTGAAAGCCAGATCAGTGCTGCCTACCTGCGGGAAGTAAGGCTGCGGTCCGGAGGTTCGATCACCATTGACTACACGGAAGCCCTGATTTCCATCGACGTGAATTCCGGCCGTGCCACCAAGGGCGCGGACATTGAGGAGACCGCCCTGCACACCAACCTGGAGGCCGTCGAGGAGGTTGCCAGGCAATTGAGAATCCGGGACCTGGGAGGACTGATCGTCATTGACCTGATTGACATGTCGGTCCACAAGAACCAGCAGACGGTCCAATCCAGATTCAAGGGTGCACTGCGTGCAGACCGGGCACGTGTTCAGGTTGGCCAGATCTCCCGTTTTGGATTGCTTGAGATGTCCCGGCAACGATTGCGGTCCTCAATCAGTGAAGTCAATTACCGACAATGTCCCCGCTGCGAAGGGATGGGGAACATACGCAGCGTGATTTCATCTTCGCTGAACCTGTTGCGGCTGATCGAAGAGGACGCATTGAAAGAAAATACGGAAGCGGTCCAGGTCACGTTGCCACTGGATATGGCCACCTACCTGCTGAATGAAAAGCGCTACGAACTCAATCAGCTCGAAACACGCCTGGCATCCAGAATTATCATCATTCCCACCGATGAACTGGACAGCCCGCATTTTCAAATAAAGCGATTGTCCAGCAATGAACTGGATACACTCACCGGTGTTTCCAGTTTTGAGCAGAAAGTGGACATTGAAACCCGCAAGGCCAGCGTGACGGCAAGCCTGAAGATGAAACAGCCGGAAAAACCCAGCGTCCAGTTGGACCAGATCGGTCACGAAGCGCCACCGGTCCGTATGCAGGCGGAAACCACGACAAAACCCCCGGAACATCCCGCTTCGGAACATCCCGGGTTGATCAAGCGGCTGACCTCCGTGTTGTTCGGGGCCTCACCCAAAGAAGACCCGGTCGCAAAGAACGATGAGCCGGACACCCCGGAAAAACCCAAGAGAAAAACCCAGCGAAAGAGTCCAGACAGCCCGGACCGGCCAGCCCGTCAGCCAAACCGAAGCAGAGGAAAAAAAACCACGTCGAAAAAACGGGGACCCGCCAGAGGGGGCGCACAGGGTGCCCCGAAAAAGAAGTCGGCGAAGCCCGATGGCCGCACACCCAGCCAGGGCAAAAAACAGCCGGCCAGGCCCCGCCCCCAGCGGAAAAAAGCACCGGCAAGAAAACCCGGTACCAAGCGCAACACGGCAGGGGTCAAACCGGCAAAATCGCCTGGAAAAACCAACGCCCAAGGCAAGGGGGGGTATCTTGGCCCCACTGAAACCAATGACCTGATTCACCAGCAGCAAAGCGCCCAGCCCGGCAAGCCTCCGCCTCCACCCCAGCATCCGAAGAACCGGAATAACAACCAGAAAGGGTTCGGAGCATCGGTCAACTCCATGGGAGGGGTCGCCGCGACGCCTGAAATCCCCAAGGATTTGCCGGACGATATCGGCAACCGGAAAAACTAGGCAACCTTCCCACCGACCTCACCCCTGAAATCCGGAAAGATCCGGATTTTCGGGACGGTCGGCCTGGAATCCATGGCGGAACCGCCCGGGGCATTCCCCGGACATTCACCTGCCGGTCATTGCCGGTGAAAAACGGCCATCGATTCGATGTGCGCAGTGTGTGGAAACATATCAATGGTCCCGGCATGGGAAAACCGGTACCCGCTTGTATGGACAAGCTCATCGGCATCCCGTGCAAGGGTCGCGGGGTTGCACGATACATACACAATGACTTCCGGCCGGAGTTCCGGAACCAACCGGGTGACCACATGAAACGCCCCGGACCGGGGCGGGTCCAGCAACAGCTTGTTGTAGGAGCGGCCCTCCCACAGCGGGGCCAGGTCATCGCGGAACAGGTCCAGTTGCTGGAATTGCACATTTTCCAGGTGATTCAACCGGGCGTTGGATTTTCCCCGGGACACCAGGGCTTCCTCGCCTTCCACCCCCAGCACCCGGGGACCGGAACCCGCGATGGCGAGTGTGAAATTTCCGAGGCCGCAGAACAGGTCCAGCACGGCATCTGATGCAACCGGGTCAAGGAATTCCATCACCCGTTCCACCATCCGCTGATTGGCCTGGTCATTGACCTGAATGAAATCGGTCGCATCAAACTCCAGGGTCAATGCATAGTGGTCCAGCCGATAATGGGGGGTCGGCGGAACCGCCGGCCACAATGGGGAGATACTGTCCAGGCCTCCGGGCTGCAGAAAAAGATTCACCTGGTGGGTCCTTGCGAAATCCTCCAGCATGACCCGGTCGCCGGGAGTCAGGGGTTCAAGATGTCTCAACACCAGGTCCACCGTACTGTCTCCTGCGGACACCTCGATCTGGGGAATTCGATGGTTCCCGGACAGCTTCGAGACCAGCGCCTGCAGTCCGGGGAGCAGGCCGGATATCCGGGTATCCAGGGTCCTGCAATGGGACAACGGGGTAACGAAGTGACTGTCCCTTTCCCGGAATCCCACCAGTATCCCCCCTTTTTTGGGGACATTGCGGATGCCCAGCCTGGCTTTGCGTCGATATTGCCAGCCGGCACCCTGAATGGGCGGCAAGACCTCTTCCGCCTGCACGTGGCCGATTCGCAGCAAATTGTCCAGAAGCACCTTCTCCTTGAACCGGCGCTGGGCATCGCCGCTCGCGTGCTGCAGCACGCAGCCGCCACAGCGTCCGAAATATTCACACGGAGGGTCCACCCGGTCCGGGGACGGCGTTACAATGGATTCAAGCCGTCCGGTCCATCTGCGCTTTCTTTTTTTTCCAGGCAAAAACCGGATGCGTTCTCCCGGCAGGACCCCGGGGACAAAATAGACCCTGTCCCCGTTTCTGACGACCCCCCAGCCATCGTGGGACAGATCCTCCACTTGGGCTTCAACCGATTCCATGGCGACCGCAGTCATCCCGGCTTACCGGTGCCACGCCTTGAGAAATTCCAGCAGGTGCGGACAACAGGAGTCTTCCAGGAATTCCCGTACCCTTTCCACTTCGCTTTCGTATTCGGCCCCGGACAGGTTTCCACGAACGATCTCCCATCGCAAATAGACCAGGAAGGTATTCAATGCATCCGTCTCACAGTCATTTCGAATCCCTGTGAGATCGCCTCGCTGGTAGGTCTCCCAGACGGAGGCTCCCTCCATCCCCGGTTTTCCGGGGAATCCCAGCATCACCGCGATTTCATGCAAAGTGGTCGCTGCGCCGGGATTAAACCCGGACAGGGCCTCCTTCAGATCGACATGCCGCCAGGGGTACCGGTTGAGGTCGGTACCGGACTTCATTTCCCGGTCCGCTTCACCGCTGTCCCGGTATCGGCGGGCATGGACCCGGTTCAGCAGTGACCGGTAGTGCAGCACCGGCAAAACAAACCCTCCCCCATTCCAGCTGACCAGCGTTGGCGAATAGCACTCCAAAAGATTGTAGAACCGGGTGATCAGGTCCTGTTCATCCGAATCTTGATCCCCCACCGACCATACCATGACATCCTCCTGGACGCGCAGCACTCCTGAAATGGCGACGATCCTGTGAAGGTGCAGGGGCAGAAAATCGGATTCTCCGGTTTTCTGTACACGCTTGGCAAGCATGACCTTTGCCACCTCCTCATCGCTGAGCCCATCCAGGCCATACAATCGCCTTCCTGAAAGACTGTCCGGGATGGTTTTAATCTCAAATGCCAGAACATTCATTTTTTACCCACATATCGGCTGCACCCTGTGTACAATGAATCAAAGACGAAGACTACCACAAACAGCCATTGCTTAAATGTGCCGGGCTGGACGTATAATGGCTGCCCCGGCATTTTTATTTTGAACAGGATGACGACAATGAAAAACATCGTAACCGAATCCCTTATTTCTTCTCTTGAAAAGACGTTGAGCCCGGGCCAATCCGCATCCGAGGTGGAGTTTTTGCGCGCCTACTATCACCGGCTTTCCCGGCAGGATTTTGCCGCCCATCGTGCCCTGGACTTCCGGGACCTGGCGCTGCGGCACCGACAGATCGGGACCCGGAGACCGCCGGGGGAAACCATCATTGAAATTGAAAACCGGTCCTCCACCGGAACATCCGACCTGGAACCCTATGAATCAACGATCATCCATATCGTTACCGAAGACCGGCCATTTCTCATTCAGTCCCTGCAGATCGCATTGAATGGACTTCGCAAGACCCCGTTCCGGTCCATCTACCCATTGTTCGTCGTTACCCGGGACCGGCACCATACCGCAACCACCTATGAACGCTTCACTTCCCCCGAACAAACCGAACCCGACCGGTGTTTCGCTGAACTGTACATCCAGTTTGAAATCGATTTTACGCCCGTTGACGAGCATGAGGCCATCCTCGGCGCACTTCGGGTCGTCAACCTCACCATCAATGATGTGGTCGGCGACTGGGGAGCCATGCGCAGCCGCATGGGGGAATGTTCCACAACGGTTGAATCAATGAAAAAGGGGCCTGTTTTTGAAGAGTACGGGGCCCTGCTCAACTGGTTGACCGAAGACCATTTCGCTTTTCTCGGTTACTGCGAACTGAACGTACCGTCCAGCGCAGGAAAGACCTCGTCAAGGATGATCGAATCCACTGCCCTGGGATCGCTGAAAACCATCGCGAAAGAGGGAAGCCAATCGGTTCTCGAAGTTTTACCGCCCATTGTCGCCACCGCCGATGACCCGATTATCCTCACCATGTCCAGGAAACGGGCAGCGATCCATCGACCCGAACACATGGATTGCATCCTGTTCAATCACGGTTGCGACACAACGGGAAAAAATTCCCGGGTCAGTTGTTTTCTGGGATTTTATGCCGGCTCCACGGCCGCGATGCCGACGTCGGACATTCCCCATTTGCGTAAAAAAACGGCGTATATTCTCGAAACCAGCAGGCTGCGCCGGGGCGGGTACGCCTACAAGGAATTGAAAGCAATTCTCGAAACACTGCCCCGGGAAAAGCTGTTTCAGATGGAAAGCAGCAGCCTGTATACGCTTTCCATGACACTGTTAAACCAGGAAAGACGCAAAACCCGGGTTCATCTGCACAAAAATGTCTGCGGACACTACTACTCCTGCCTGGTATACGTCCCCAAAGACCTGTTTAACAGCCAGTTGCGCCAGAAAATCCAGCAGTACCTCAGTGACCAACTGCACGCCATTGATGTGGGATTCAATGTCTATTTCTCGCCATCCATCCTGACCCGGATCCACTATACCATCCAGGCCGACCCCGACCGGGTCATTGATGTGGACCCCGATGAACTCGAAAAAACCATTCAAAACATTGCCCGGGACTGGTATGACCAGTTGTTCGAGGTCATCAAAAAGCAATCCGGCCGGGACCGGGCGACCACGGTTCTCCAGCAGTTTCGCGGCGGTTTTTCAAAAACCTACGAGGAAATCTATGCGGTGGAGAATGCGGCAACGGATATCGACATCTTCCTGTCCCTGCAGCGGCACGACATCCATGCCGTTTTGAGCCCGTCGAAACGACCGGATTCGGACCGTGCGAGCTTCAAGATCTATGGCCGTAAAAATTCAATCCCCCTGTCCGACGTGCTGCCGGTCCTTGAAAACATGGGGGTCCGGATCATGGGAGGGCGCCCGCAAAAAATTCAAACCGCCGGGGGGGATGTCTATCGAATACTGGAATTCGAAATCGCCCGGGTGGATGGCCTTCCATTCGACTATGACCGTCATGGCAGAGAATTTGAAACGACCTTTATCCGCTGCTGGCATGGCGATATCGAAAACGATGGATTCAACCAGCTGACCCTGTTCTCGGGACTGGACTGGCATCGTGTGAGCCTGTTCCGGGCGTATTTCAAGTATCTCAAGCAAATCAGGCTGCGCTACAGCAGGACCTATATTATCGATGCACTGCTCAGCAACCCGGGGCTGGTGACGGCCATCTCCGACCTGTTTACCGAACAGTTCGACCCCGAAAAGGACCGGGAAGGCGTGGAAAAAATCCATGCGGAAGTGAAAAGCCAGCTCGATACCGTGGGCACACTGGATGAAGAACGGATTCTTCGTGCACTTTTGGATGTAATGGATGCGACGTTGCGAACCAACTACTTTCAACCGGGGGAAAATCATTCGCAGAAACCCTATATTTCCCTGAAGCTGAAATCAGCGACCATCCCCCGCATCCCCCAACCCGCTCCGGAGTTCGAAATATTTGTCTACTCGCCACGGGTAGAAGGGGTACATCTTCGAGGCGGGCCCATTGCCCGGGGTGGCCTGCGCTGGTCCGAAAGACCGGAGGATTTTCGGACCGAAGTCCTCGGTCTGGTCAAGGCGCAGCGGGTTAAAAATGCTGTGATCGTCCCCGTCGGCTCAAAAGGAGGGTTCGTTGCCAAGCAATTGCCGGACCACGGCCGCGAAGAAATCCAGAAGGAAGTGATCGCCTGCTACCAGATCTTTATCAGCGGCCTGCTGGATGTTACAGACAACCTTGCCGGCACCCGGATCATCCCCCCTGACCATGTGGTCAGGCTGGATGGGGATGATCCCTACCTGGTGGTCGCCGCTGACAAGGGGACGGCGACGTTTTCCGATATTGCGAACAGCATTTCCGAACAGCGTGGCTTCTGGCTGGGCGATGCCTTTGCGTCGGGGGGGTCTGCCGGCTACGACCACAAGAAAATGGGGATTACCGCGAGGGGGGCATGGGAATCTGTCAAACGCCATTTCAGGGAACGGGGAAAAGACATTCAGTCGGAACCGTTCACGGTGGTGGGAATCGGCGATATGGGAGGCGATGTCTTCGGAAACGGCATGCTGCTTTCAAAACAGATCAAGCTGATCGCCGCTTTCAACCATTTGCATGTCTTCATTGATCCGAATCCGGACCCCTTGGTGAGTCATGCGGAAAGACAGCGTCTTTTTGACCTTCCCCGTTCTTCCTGGACGGATTATGACCCGAAACTGATTTCTCCTGGCGGAGGGATCTTTTCACGGGATGCCAAGTCCATTGCCCTTTCACCCCAGGCGAAAAAAGCACTGGGAGCCAAGAACGATGCGTATGCCCCGGACGACCTGATCAATGTCATTTTGAAATCTGAAGTTGAACTGTTGTGGAATGGCGGCATTGGCACCTACGTCAAGGCCTCTTCGGAATCCCATGCGGATGCCCAGGACCGCAATAACGACAGCCTGCGCGTGAACGGCAATGAACTTCGCTGCAAAGTCATCGGCGAAGGCGGAAATCTTGGCATGACCCAGCTGGGCCGCATCGAGTTTTCCCAGAATGGAGGATTGTGCTACACCGATGCGATCGACAATTCAGCCGGTGTAGACACCTCAGATCATGAGGTCAACATCAAGATTCTGCTCAATGCCGAAATGCAGGCAGGCCGGCTTTCCCTGGAGGACCGCAACGAGACCCTCTCGAACATGGAAGATGATATTGCCAGGCTGGTCCTTCAAAACAACTATCTTCAAACCCAGGTTTTGAGCCTGGATACCGAAAACAGCGGTCATGCCATGCCCCAGCAATCCCGTGCCATCCGCATCCTGCAGAAAAAGGGGCTGTTGAATCGGAAGCTGGAATTTCTGCCGGACAGTTTCACTCTCAAGGAACGTTTTGACGAAGGGAGGTATCTGACCCGCCCTGAGCTCGCAGTCCTGTTGTCGTACAGCAAGATGGACCTGTATCAAGGCCTGCTGGATTCGGATTTGCCGGATGATCCGTATCTGAAATCAGAACTGGAACAGTATTTTCCGGACCTGATCCGGTCAAAATACCTGGACCAGATCCATGCACACCGGCTTGGAAGAGAGATTATTGCTACCCAGATCACCAACAACCTGGTGGGCACCATGGGGTCCACTTTTCATCTTCGGATTGGAGGATTGACCGGCAACACCGCCGCAGAGATGACCGGAGCCTATATTACAGCGCGGGACATTCTGAACAGCGATTCCCTGATGCACCAGATCCAGGCCCTGGACAATCAAATTGATTCAGCGGTACAAATGCAGTGCCTGCTGCAATTGTCCAACTGCCTGGAATCCTCCATACTGTGGCTGCTGCGCAATCTGCGGCAGCCCATGGCCATCCAGCCGGCGATCGAGCGGTTTTCCAGCGGCTATGACCGGCTGATAAACGGTGTCATTGAAAAACGGTTTCATTTGCCTGACCGCACAGGGTTCGAACAGGACCAGGCTGAATTGGCCCGGAAAGGCATACCGGAATCCCTGTCCCAATCCCTTGCCGCCCGGCTCATACTGGTCAATGCCCTCGATATCCTGGAGATCGCCGGGGACCGGCAGGAACCTGAACAGGCGGCGGAAATCTACTTCGGCATTGAGAAGATTCTGGGCCTCGACTGGCTGCAGAACCAGATCGCAGCCCTGCCGGTGGAGAACGACTGGCACGAAAGATCAAAATTCAGCCTTTCCAGTGACCTGCGGAGCCATCAGGACGGGATTGCACTGAAAATCGTTTCCACCCAATCGAAACAGACCAGCCAACAGTGTCTGGACCAGTGGACGAAGGACAATCAGTCGACGATCCGCAAATATTCGGCGATGATCGACAGTCTCAAAGAGGAACCTCATGCTGATTTTGTCATGCTGTCCGTTGCGGTGAGCGAATTGAATCGTTTCAAATGACCCGGTACGCCTCAACCGCCTGCCCCTGGATTTCCCGGCTCCGTCCGGTTTGAACAGGTATCACCGAGGAGCCGGACTTTGGACGACACGGTCCAGGATGAAATCAAACAGCTGCTATGGGGCCAGCGGTCACTGAACCTGGCCACCGTCAATGCCCGGGGAATGCCCCTGTCGAGTTATGCCCCGTATTACCGCCATGAAACCGGGGATTTCTATATCCTTGTCAGTACCCTCACCGAGCACACCCTGAACCTGGAAAGCGGGAATGCCGGCATCCTGGTCATTGAGGATGAACAGGCCGGTTCACAGGTCTATGCACGGGTCCGGTTGCAGTTCCAGTGCAACAGCCGTGAAATCCCGCGGGAAACGGATGAATTCCAGCGCTCGGCCAACGGGCTTCGCAGGCGGCACGGTGGGATCATCGACACGCTCCTTGGCCTCCGTGACTTCAGGATGTTCCGGCTCACCCCACATCGCGGACGTTTCATAAAAGGGTTCGGACAGGCCTACCGGGTGAACGGGCTCCTGACCGAAATCCAGCCTGACACCGGACCGGATTGATCCGGACTGAAAGGCCGCTGGGCGATTTCTGCCGAAAGGATGGCCTGGTCACCGCCCACTGGTTTCCCACCTGCTTCGGCAATACAGGCGGTTCCCGGCGCAACCTGCACCGGTACAGGCTTCCATGCCTGCGTGCCTGTGCCCAATGACGTGTGACGCAATGCCCGGCATCTTGTGTCCTGTCCGGGTCATCCAGTAGTATACGATCCCTCATCCCGATTTGAGCATGCATGAATCACCCTGACCCCATCGGTTGCGTTGAACACGACCCTTCCCCGTCAATCCTGCCCGTTCCGGAATCCGGCCTCCGGGTATTCGCGTACGGCTCATTGATGTGGAATCCCGGATTCCCGTATGCAGAGTCCCGGACCGGCAGACTGTACGGGTATCACCGGGCTCCTTGCATCTGGTCGGTCCAGTATCGGGGAACCGCGGCAAAACCCGGGCTGGTACTGGGTCTGGCACCCGGCGGCTCCTGCCGTGGAGTCGTCTATCGGGTGCGGGACGGGGAAATCGAACCGACCCTGGACTACCTGTACAAAAGGGAAATGATCACCCGTGTATACCGACCGCGGACCGTCCCGGTCCACCTGGACAATGGACACCGGGTGGAAGCACTGGCTTTCGTTTCCGACACCGGACATCCACAATATGCCAGTGGTCTCGACACCCGGAAAATCACGGACATCGTCCGCCAGGCAACCGGGGGAACCGGCTCAAATACGGACTATATCCTGAGCACCGTGGAATCTCTCAACCAGCTTGGAATCCGGGACCCCTGCCTGCAGGAAGTGGCATCGAAACTTGAAACCGAACCCTGAAACCAACCAAATCAATCTGACCATGACCGAAGAAACACTGTTTACAAAAATTGTAAAAGGGGAAATACCGGCGGATATCCTGTTCCAGGATGACCGGGCAACGGCATTCCGGGACATTCATCCCCAGGCACCCAGCCATATTCTGATCATCCCCAACAAGCCGATTCCATCGGTGAATGACATCTCCGAAGAAGATGAGGCCCTGGTGGGGTATTTGTTTACCGTTGCAAGACAATTGGCCCGGCAGGAAGGCATTGCCGACAATGGCTACCGGTTGCTGGTCAACTGTGGACCCCATGGCGGCCAGGAAGTGTATCACCTGCACATGCATCTGCTCGGAGGCCGGCCCCTGGGTCGAATGATTTCCAGGGGCTGACGGAGGCCCCGAACGACCATGAAAGGCCGGTTCCGCCCGGGTCTCCCATTCCCCGGGTGAATACCTGCCGTCAACGGGAGCCCCCGGGAACGACCAGACACGATGGGTTCCGCCCGGGGAACCGGGCGGTTATCGGGAACGGGAGATTGCGTTCACCAATACCACCGACTGGGCAGCGATTCCCTCTTCACGACCGGTAAAACCCAGGTGTTCGGTGGTGGTGGCCTTGACACTGACACACTCCACGGGAAGCTTCAGGTCCGAGGCGATGTTTTCTCGCATCCGGGGGATGTACGGGGCCATTTTTGGCCGTTCTGCGATGATGATGGAATCCAGGTTGACAACGGCCCAGCCTGCTGACTCCACCAAAAGAGCCACCTCTCGCAAAAGGACCCGGCTGTCCATGTCCTTGAATTGCGGACTGTCTGCGGGAAAATGCGATCCGATGTCCCCCAGCGCAGCAGCCCCCAGGCACGCATCACAGATCGAATGGAGCAGCACATCGGCATCCGAATGTCCTGCCAGGCCGTGATGCCATTCAATGGTGACTCCACCAAGGACCAGGCGCCGGCCTTCCACCAGGGAATGCACATCATATCCATTCCCGATCCTCATGATCCGGACCCCAGCAAAAACAGTTCCACGGCCGGCAAATCACCCGGAACGGTGAGCTTGATATTGGATGGATGGCCTTCAATGATTTCGGGAAAGATGCCGCAATGCTCCATCGCCATGGATTCGTCGGTGACGAAGTTCCCGGAATCCAATGCCAGTTCAATCCCCCTGAAAAGGTCCCCCAGACGAAATACCTGTGGAGTCAGCGCAAGCCACAGACCCGTCCGGTCGATTGTCCGCTGGACCCGGTTATGGTCCCCCACCGATTTCAGGGTATCCACCAGTGGTGTGCCGAGCACCGCACCCGTCCGGTTGGTTTTCGCGCACTCGATCAACGCCAGGAGATCACTTTGCCGCAGGCAGGGCCGAACCGCATCATGGACCAGCACCCAATCGGAATCCCGGGCTCCCAACCGCTCCCGCAAACAGTTCAGGCCATTGAAGACGGTATGAACCCGCTGGGTTCCTGCCTCGAATGTGCTCCGGAATTTATTATGGCTGAACGGGTTTTTCCGCCACCGGACGTCTTCTTTGCGAATCCCCGCCACCACGCCATCCACCCGGCGACATTCGCAAATCCGATGCAGCGTATAGTGCAGTATGGGCCGGTCTTCGATCTGGATGTACTGCTTGGGAATCTTCAATCGCATCCTGGCCCCAATGCCCCCGGCCGGAACCACTGCCCAGACTTTCTCCTGATCCGCTTTTTTCATCACTACCTCTATGCCCAACCGCGATAACACAGGTACAATCCGCAACCCGTAAATCCAGCCCGCTCTCCCGGCATTACCAAGTTGAAATCCCTGCTCAATCCCCTTCTTCCCCCAGAGGGACACCAGGTTTCCTGGTCAGGACTGCATGGCGCGGCCATGGGGCTCGCCATCGCTGAAGCCGCCCGCACCTCCAACCGGGTATTGCTGGTTGCACTCGAAGACCAGCATCGGCTTGAGATGCTGGAAACCGAAATTCGCTATTTCCTCGGACCCTCGGGCTCCGAAATGGTACACCACTTCCCGGGCTGGGAATGTCTTCCCTACGATAATTTTTCTCCCTATCAGGATATCATATCGAAACGGCTTCGTTTGCTCAGCCGGTTGCCGGATATGCAATCCGCAGTCGTGCTCATCCATTGTGCGGACCTGATGCAGCGGCTCCCTCCCACCGACTACATCCTCAGTCATACGTTTTCACTGCACCGGAACCAGAAAGTTGACCTCCAAAGGCTGCAGTCACGCCTGGTCCAGTCCAACTATGTTTCGGTCACCCAGGTCATGTCTCCCGGTGAATTCGCGGTGCGCGGAGGACTGATTGATATTTTTCCCATGGGTTCGGATATCCCGTTCCGGCTGGATCTGTTCGACCAGGATATTGAATCCATCCGGCTCTTTGACCCGGAAACCCAGCGTTCCCGTGAAAAAATAAACGCCATCGAACTGTTGCCTGCCAGAGAATTCCCGGTGACCGAAGAAGGGGTCCAGCAATTCCGGTCATCCTTTCGCAAAAGGTTTGAAGGGGACCCCAGCCAGCAACGCATGTATCGGGAAATCTCCATGGGCATTGTCCCGCCTGGTTCGGAGTTCTTCTTTCCCCTGTTTTTTGATTCAACCTCCACGATTTTCGACTACCTCCACGAGAAAACCATTTTTGTCCAGACAGCCGAACAGTCCGATTTCCTGCTGACCCAGTGGGCGGAAATCAGGGACCGGCACACGAGTGCCCGTGCCGACGCAACCCGAAAAATCCTTGATCCTGAAGAACTGTACCTGCACCCGGATGAGGTGCACGAAGCCATCCAGGGGTATTCCCGCATTCGGACACTTGGTGACCACCCGGTCCAGGCCGCCTGGCAGGCTGCCGTGCAACCCAGTCCGTACTACCCGGTCAACCCCAGGAAAGAGGCCCCTTATCAGTCTCTCATCACCCACCTGAAGGAAACCGGCAACCGGGTTCTGATGATCGCCGGAAGTCCCGGGAGGCGGGAAGCGCTGGATGGGGTACTGATGCACAACGGGCTGCCGGGTTCTCCAGTCCCGGATTTTCATGAATTTCCGGATTCAGACACCGCCCTCGGGTTAACCGTTGCACCGCTGGAACGTGGCCTGGTATTGCCGGATGCGGGCATCGAAATGATCTGTGAATCCCAGTTGTACGGAGACCGGGTGTACCAGAAAAGACAGCGCAGTGCCCAGTCAAGAAACCCGGATGCCATTATCAAGTCCCTGGCCGAGTTGAATATCGGCGACCCGGTCGTCCACATCGAGCACGGTGTGGGAAGATTTATCGGACTTCAGGTGTTGACCATCAGCGGTGAAAAATCAGAATTCCTCGCCATTGAATACCTGGACCACGACAAGCTGTTTATTCCGGTCCTGTCCCTGGACCGGATCAGTCGATTTGTCGGAGGCTCTCCGGACCAGGCGCCCCTGCACCGGCTCGGCGGCGATCAATGGGAAAAATCAAAAAAACGGGCCAGGGACAAAGCCTACGATGTGGCCACTGAACTGCTGGAAGTGGAAGCCCTGCGCAATGCCCGCAAGGGGCATCCCTTTGATCTGGACCAGGAAGCGTTTGACCGTTTCTGCAGCCAGTTCTCCTTTGAAGAAACCCCCGATCAGCAACAGGCCATTGAAGAGATGCTTGGGGACCTGTATTCCGCCGAACCCATGGACCGGCTGATCTGCGGGGATGTGGGATTCGGAAAAACCGAAGTGGCGTTAAGAGCCGCTTTTATCGTCGCCATGAGTGGCAAGCAGGTGGGGATACTGACCCCCACCACCCTGCTCGCCCAGCAGCACTATCAAACATTCACTGACCGGTTTGCCGATTGGCCGGTCACCATCGCCATGCTTTCGAGGTTCAATACTCCCAGGCAGATCCGGGAGACCCTGGCACAACTGGAGGGGGGTACTCTGGACATTGTCATCGGCACACACCGGCTGCTGCAACGGGACATTGCCTTCCGGGACCTGGGCCTGCTGATTATTGATGAAGAACATCGTTTTGGTGTCCGGCAAAAGGAAAAGATGAAACGTATCCGAAGCCAGGTGGATATACTGACCCTGACGGCGACCCCCATCCCAAGGACACTGAACATTTCCCTGGCCGGACTGCGTTCCATATCGATTATAGGCAGCCCGCCAGTCAACCGCCTGTCCATCAAGACATTTGTCCGGGAGTGGGATACCGGCCTGATCCGGGAAGCCTGTCTGCGGGAAATCAGGCGCGGCGGCCAGGTGTTTTTCCTGCACAACGATGTCCGGTCCATTGAACGGATGGCCAGGGACCTCGCCGAACTGGTTCCCGAAGCACAAATCAATATCGGTCATGGGAAAATGAGCGAAATCCGGCTGGAACGCGTCATGCGTGATTTTTATCACCAACGGTTTAATTTGCTGTTGTGTACCACAATCATCGAAAGCGGGATTGATATCCCCTCAGCAAACACCATCATCATCAATCGGGCAGACCGGTTCGGACTGGCACAATTGCACCAGATACGGGGGCGGGTCGGACGTTCCCATCACCAGGCCTTTGCCTATCTCCTCATCCCGGACAGGAACACCATCACTTCCAATGCCCAAAAGAGGCTGGATGCCATTGAATCCATGCGGGACCTGGGTGCGGGCTTTGCCCTGGCATCCCATGACCTGGAGATTCGGGGAGCCGGGGAATTGCTGGGTGAGACACAGAGCGGGCTGATTGATGATGTCGGATTTTTCCTCTACAGCGAATATCTCGCACTTGCAGTCAAGGACATCAAGCAGGACCATTCCCCCCAGGTGGAGCAGGCGTTCGACCTTGAGAAAGAGACGACTGTTGATTTGCACCTCCCTGCCCTGTTCCCCGAGGACTACTTGCCCAACCCACAGATTCGGCTGACCCTGTACAAACGGATTTCCAGTTCCCCCACCCTGGAAGATCTCCGGGAACTTCAGATTGAAGTCATTGACCGCTTTGGGCTCCTGCCGGAAGCGGGAAGAAATCTGTTCCAACTGGCCGCCCTGCAACGGAAAGCCGATCAGGTCGGGATTCACAAGCTCGATATCGGCCCCCGTGGAGGCCGGATTGAGTTTCACGAAAAACCGGCCATCGACCCCGGGGTCATCTTTTCCATGATTCAGGGTGCACCACAGAAATACCGGTTGTCGGCGTCCCATGTCTTTCACATTACCGATGACCTCGAAGATCCGGTCGCACGGATTGAGGAAATCCATGCTCTCATGGACACATTGCTCCATTCCCGGCCCGACCATTTTCCAGGAAATTTTCCATCCCTGCCGGATGATCACCCGGGAACCTTGTTACAATAGGCAGATATTTCAACCATAACAAGAGTCCTCCATGTGAATTTTCTGATTGCTTCCCTGTTGTTTTTTCTGGGAACCGGCGTCGCCACGGCACTCGATTATGATGTGGAAGTCTTGATTTTCGAGCGCGTCAGTCCGGATACGCAACCCCTGGAACAGGAACCTCCCGGCATGTCGGAACGGGGCATGGAGCGCCATCTTTCCAGAATAGAAAGCCTGGCATCCGATGCCGTGGAATATGAAACCGAACCGGACCTGGTTCATCTGGACCCGGTGGCCCAGAATCTGAAGCTTGCGGGCTACCCGATCCTTCAGGCAGTCCGGTGGACCCAGCCGGGGAACATATACCAGTACTCGCCGCTTATTTCACTTGGCATTCCGGAAAACCCGTTGGTCCACGCCTACATCCGCATTTACAAGACCTCCGGAATTCATGCCGATGTGGATGTCCAGATGACGCCTTCCGCTTTCGTCCCGCTTGTCGAAAACAGCCAGCCGGAATTGCAGCCAGAACCCGGGGCGCCCGGTCTCGAGATCATGGAAAAAGACCCCCTGCCCCCGCAGTATTTTATCTCGGAGAGGCGAAATCTGAAGTTCAGGGAAAAGCACTACCTCGATCACCCGGAATTCGGCGTGATTCTGGGAGTATGGCCCTCCGAGTTTAAGGAAGACCCGAATGTTGACCCGAATGCTGAACTGTAACGCCCGCCTTGCGGTCATCCGTGATGACGGCAAGGCAGGCGTGCGGCATCCCCATGGGTGGACGCAACGACCCTGCTGAGTTGTCTTTTAATTCTATTTGGAGGAAAGAAAACCAATGCCATTTTCCCGAAATGCAGGCTCCATTGTCATCGCATTTTTGCTGACCACCGGACTTTTCACCGGGCCCGCGACCGCCCAGGAATACAACTGGACAATGACCTCGTATGTATCCAAGGAATCCGGTACCTGGAACAACTATATGCAGCGATTCATCGATGCCGTTCATCTGTTCACGAATGACAGGGTCAAGATAAAGGGCTTCAGTGTGGGCGTTCTTTCGGGACCATTCGATGGATGGGATGCGGTACGCAAGGGCAACGCTGACATCTGCTTCTGTTATCCCGGATTCGCGGTCAATGCGGACCCCGCCAACGGCATTTTTGCAGGCATGGCCGGGGGAATGCCCATGGAAGAGTTCATGCACTGGCTCCTCGCCGGTGAAGGAGGCACACTGCTGGCGGATTTCCGCAGGACCCAGGGACTCCATTCCGTCGTGACCGGCATGGGGTCCACGGAGATCTTCCTGCATGCACACCGAAAGGTGGAAACATTGTCGGACCTTAAGGGGATGAAAATCCGCACCGCCGGTGCTTGGGCGGATATCCTGGCGGACCTCGGTGCCTCGGCCACCGTCATTTCACCGAAGGACATCTACATGGCATTGGAACAGGGCCTGATTGACGGCACCGAATTTGTTACCCCCGCAACCAATATCAAGCTCGGCCTGCACAAGATCGCCAGGTATATCGTCGTTCCGGGAATCCACTCTCCCGCCCACATGAACGAGGCCGTATTCAGGCTGGAGGACTGGGAATCCCTGCCTGAAATACTGCAGAAGCAGATCACTGCGGCGGGGGCGTATGCGGGCCTGCAGTCGGCCCTGGAACTTGGAATCGCGGATCTTGCAGCGGTTGAAGCCATGCAGGCCGGCGAGAACGAATGGACCGTGCTGGATGCCGACGCCCAGGAAAAAATTGAGGAGCTGGGGCGTGCCTGGTCCATGGAAAAGGCGGAGGAACAACTGGCCAGTGGAAACCCCTGGATGAGTCGGGTTTCCGAATCCTACTGGGGTTTTTACGACCGCTGGAAGAAATTCGGGACATACCGGCACAACTGAATATCGATGAACCGGACCGGCCACAGATCAAAATTCACCCTGCGCCCGGGAAAGGCGGACCCTGTTATGGCCTCTTTCCCGGCCCACCCCTTCCCTGATGCCCCGTTTCCTGTCCCTGATTGACAGCATTTCCAGGCTGCTGGCCGGGTTCGCAATGGCAATGCTCGTCATCCTGATTGCCGACATGATTTACGAGGTCGTCGCACGGCGGCTGTTTTCCGACCCCACCCTGTGGGCCTATGATGTCGCCTACATGCTGAACGGCCTCGGTTTCCTGTTGGCCGCCGGATACACCCTGCGCCACAACAGCCATGTCCGGATCGACTACCTTTCCAGCCGGCTTTCTCCCGCCGCCCAGGACTGGATCAACGTCATCGTCTACCTCTTCCTGCTGTTTCCGGCAATATGTTTTGTGCTGATCGGGGCATGGAACGAATTCCTGGAAGCCTATCTGAATGATGAACTCGACCCCGCCAGTTCATGGAAACCCCTTCTGTGGCCATTGTTCCTCGGTATCCTGATCGGATTTTCTGGGCTGCTCCTGCAAATGCTTGCGGAGTGCATCCGGCATGTGCGCAGCCTCCTGGGCCTGGGCCCCTCCCCGCTCCGGGTCCTGGATGAGAACACCGGGCATGGCTGAACTTTCCCTGGCCGCCTACATGTTCCCGTTTCTGCTTGTCCTGGTGTTTGCAGGCATTCCGGTGGCGTTCAGCCTCATCGCAACCGCTTTCGTGTTCGGTGTCATGGCCTTCGGCATGACGCTTCCGACACAGTTTCACAGCCGTCTGTTCAATGTTCAGTCCAACTTCATCCTGGTGGCCATTCCCCTGTTCATTTTTATGGGAGCCATGCTGGAGCGGGCTGGAATTGCGGCCCGGCTGTTCGAGGCGGTTAAAATCTGGTTCGGTCCCTTCCGTGGCGGGCTGGCCATTACCACGATCACGCTGTGCGGGATTTTCGCGGCATCGTCAGGGGTGGTCGGTGCCGTGGAGATCGTTGTCGGAATCATGGCCATACCGGCAATGCTCGATGCCGGGTATCGAAGGGACTTTGCCGCCGGAACGGTGTGCGCCGGCGGCTCCCTCGGAACCACCATCCCTCCCTCCATCGTCATCATCCTGTATGCATCGATGACAGAAACCTCGGTGGGGGACATGTTTGCCGGCATCATGATCCCCGCAGCCGTGATGTTCTTTTTGTTCCTGCTCTATATCCTGATCCGGTGTGCCGTGCAGCCGGATGCAGGCCCCGGCTTCATTGCCGCCGGGGTTGGCCACACCCTGGGTGAAAAATGCTCGCTGGCACTGACCTCCCTGTTGCCGGCTGCCCTGCTTGTCTTCGCGGTTCTCGGCAGTATCTTCGCCGGCATCGCGACTCCTACCGAGGCTGCCGCAGTGGGTGCTCTGGGTTCGGTACTGTTGAGCATCGCCTACCGACGGTTCTCGTTGACCGTCCTGCTCCAGACGCTCCGGCAAACCATCAAGGTAACCTCGATGATCATGCTGATTGTCTTCGGAGGGGTTCTGTTCGCAAGCATCTTTATTGTGCATGGCGGCGACGATCTGGTTTCCGGGATCATTCATGATCACGAGTTCAGTCGAACTGCCATTATTTTCGCTTTTCTACTCATCGTTTTTTTGCTGGGTTTCGTGCTGGACTGGATTTCGGTCCTCATCATTGTCCTACCCATTGCGGACCCGATCATTCAAAGCGCAGGAATCAATCCGCTGTGGTTCGGGGTCATGGTGTGCATCATTCTCCAGACTTCCTACCTGACCCCTCCCATGGCGCCATCCATCTTCTATCTCCGGTCCATCGCACCGAGGGAAATCACGTACCGGGACATGTACCGGGGGGTCACGCCGTATATTGGTGCCCAGCTGTTGACGCTCGCCATGGTCGCCTGTTTTCCGCGGACCGCGACCTGGCTGCCGGAAATGCTGTTTGGATTCTAGGATGCCGGGAAAGCACCGGTATTTCGGGCCGGCCGGATAGCGAGGTGGCGGGCTCCAATCTGGAGTGGGAGACGTTCCAATCCGTTTTCTGGTAAATTTTCAGTGTACAATCCATCCTAAACTTCTGAACAGAGGATAAAAATGGCGGATAACCTTGTTTCTGGAAATCCATTCGGTCAAGCTGATGGCGATGCTACCGACTGGCTGTGGACCGTCGGCGGTGCCGACCTGCCGCGGCTGCACCGCGAACTGCTTCGCCTGGAAGGATTTGGCAGCGTCCGTGCCGATGCGCTGACACCGATATGGGGAAAGGGGCTGACGCATGCCCATGTCGACATTGGCAGTACGGATGCCATTCTTCGCATTCCACGCCTGAGTGGGTATGGTTTCGGGCCGGCACAGAACCTGGCCTACCAGGAAGCCTGCTTTTCCCGGGCGGCTCCAAGCGGGGTTACGCCACGCCTGCTGGGCCGGATCGCGCCGGGCGAAGGGATTCCCTGGGGTGCCCTCATCGTGCAGAAAGTGACCGGAGCCACTCCTGTTCTGCCGGACCATCTACCCCGAATTGCCCGTTCACTGGCCGCCCTCCATCTTCTGTCCCTTCCCGACGAAAAGCGATTTCCCCCGTTGCTCCATCACCACGACCCCATCCGGGCGACCGTCGAGGTAATTGACGCCCAATCGGCCTACCTGGAACGTGCAGGCATTGGAGAAGAGGCGTTGCGCCTGCTCCACGAGGATATTGCCTGGGCACATTCCTTTGCGGCATCGCCCGAGTTTCCTGATCATCCTGTCACCCTTGCCGGCTGCGATACCCACCCGGGAAACTTCATTATGGACGAGGCTGGCCGTGCCATGTTCGTCGATCTCGAGAAACTGGTCTACGGCTCTCCCGCGATCGATCTGGCCCATGCCTGCGTCTACACCTCTACCATGTGGGATGCGGACATCCGCACGGTACTGACCAATGCGCAGGTATCGATGTTCTACGATGCCTATTTCGATGCCGTTCCACGGGAGCTGGGAAACCGGATTCGGCCCTGGTGCAAGCCAATACGCCGACTGATCTGGCTGCGGACGACAACATGGTGTGCCAAGTGGCAGGTCGAAGCCCGTGCGGACGCCACCTGGTCCATGATCCTGCGCAATCCGGCCTTCATGAAGGCGCTCCGGAAGCGTTTTTCGGACTATTTCGACCCGGAGACCATCGTCCGAATACGGGAAGGTTTTCGCCAGGAACCCAGCCACTGATCTTTCGGTAGCGGACACGGGTCGAGATACCCGGGTGCCTTTTGTCTGCTTCGCACCCTCCTGTGCTCCGAAAAATCAGGAGCCTGGGGAGGTTGGAAATTACAACGGGCAATTCCTTGATTGGTACTCAGGCATTCGTCATGTTTGTATATGGGGAGAGACCCGGCTTGAATGAAGAAATTGGTGGACTGCATAATAATGATTTCGCCGGCCGCCTGGGACTACAGTTCAAAGAGATGATGATCGTCCAGCCTTCCTCATGTAGAAATTAAAAAGCGAACAGTTCATGTGCTTCTAACACAGCCGAAAAACGCAACTTGCTTTCACCATGTTCAGGGTATAGGATGGAATTTCTGTAATCTACCAGAGTTGATCTGGCACCGCTGGTCGCGGTCGGTCGGGTGCATGAAAGAAACCACGGGCAACGGTCGAAATCACGAGCATTGTATTCTACTGTACAAGCTTATAAGGGGGGTTCTTTCTCACAGTTTGTTCCAACATGATCGGAGACGCAGGGTTCAACTATTCCATATTGATAAAGATCGATAACTATTCGTGAAACAGGAAAGCAAGCCAAGAAGTATGAAACATTTGTCCGACTCCCATGATAGCGAGAATGGTGTCTGTGCAATAGAAATGGCTGAGGAGCATGGCCGGGGAACGGTAGATACTCGCAACAAGCTCAATGATCTCACCGCAAAGGAATGGATTGTCGAGACCATTTCGGTATGGAACCAACGCGGCCTCGGAGCCGGGCACCCAGATGCAAAGATCGAACGACAACATCCTGCACCATTCTCATTCACTGATGTTGGCCGCTTGATTCGCTATTTCACTAAGTCAGGACATACCGTACTGGATCCCTTTGTCGGTGTTGGTTCAACATTGAAGGCATGCGCAGTCGATCAACGCAAAGGCATCGGCATTGAACTGAACCCGCATTTTACTGAACTGTCTCATAAACGTCTCGACACGGAAATTGTGGATATGTTTTCCACTGTTGATGATCAGCAGATCATTCAGGGAGATGCCCGCGATGTCCTACCTACACTTCCCGATGAAAGCATCGATTTTGTCGTAACTTCACCGCCCTATTGGTCAATCCTCAAGAAAGAAGATCATAAGGTTAGGCAAGAACGACTTGCCAAAGGACTCCCAACTGATTACGGCGATGATTGTAGGGATCTCGGAAATATAGAGACCTATGAAGAGTTTCTTGATGTACTTACCAGTCTCTTCGGAGAGTGTGCCCGCGCTCTTAAATCGAATAAGTACATGGCCATAATCGTAAGCGACTTTCGAGACAAATCACGTTATGTGATGTTCCATGCTGATCTAGCGCGCTCCCTTGAATCCATCGGCTTAGAAATGCGTGGCCTCAAGGTGCTATATCAACGACACAAGAAAGTCTATCCTTACGGCTATCCCTATGCCTACGTACCAAATATTCACAACCAATTCATCCTCATCCTTCAAAAACCGAAGATGAAATGATGAAACAACAAATTGAGATCGGCGATTGTATTGAAGGAATGAATACACTTGATGAGAACTGTTTCAACCTTATCATCGCTGATCCTCCTTACAATCTGAACAAGGATTTCGGGATATGGAAGGAAAATGAGAAACGTGCTGAGTGGAAGGAATGGTCGCGGAACTGGCTTACAGCCGCGTACAGGGTGCTATCCGACCAGGGCAATATCTTCGTCTACGGAGTCCATCATCACCAATGCTGGATTCAGTGCATTATGTACGAGCTTGGTTATGTCTATCGCCGCCAAATTATCTGGTACTACGAGAACGGTTTTGCTGGCTATGGCAAACGATCACTGAACGCCTACTATGAACCTTTGCTCTGGTTCTCCAAATCCAAGAATTACATCTTCCATGAGATCCGCGAACCCTATAAAAGTCAGGAGCGGTTGAAGCACAAAATCATCAAGAACGGTAAAGTCTGGACACCCCATCCAGAAGGTCGGATGGCCGGAGACATCTGGAAATTCCCGGTGTTGGCAGGAAGGCGCTTTAGTGATGAGAAAGTCAATCACCCGACCCAGAAACCCTTATCGATCTCACGTCGTCTGGTGAAACACTTTTCGAATCCCGGAGATATTGTACTGGTACCTTTCGTCGGTAGCGGCAGCGAGTGTGTCGCGGCAACCATGGAAGGTAGGGGTCATGTTGGGTTCGAACTCAACCCGAACTATGTGACCATCGCCCGCAACCGGATTGCAGAAATTAATCCAGAGATGACTGGAACTCTCATTTAGAAGGAGTAAACGCACCCGGGTATGGCTCTTCGGAAGGCAGTCCGGGAATCAACTGCGCGAGCGACGTGTGTAAATTGGTCGAGCCACTTTTCGTGGTGAAAAGTCCTTCCCCCAATTCATCCAACTTAACGAAACGCCATATCAACATACAGAGTACACCAAAAGTGAGTGTGCGACACTGTATTTCCAGTACTTCCGAGATATCATCCATCACCTGGTAATATTCGGTGCGGACATTGGGCAGAGTCCCAAGTATGCTGACAGGAACAATTTTTTCCATCGATACGCCGAAGCGGCTATGCAGCACGGCAATATCCTCCAGCAGAGCACGCGGTGACTCCATTACGGCAGTGCCAAGTTCCAATTCAACCACCGCGATTTGTCCAGAGGAAAGACGCAGCAACCCGTCCATGCGAATGTTGGTATCGCCCTTGCGGTGCATGCTGGCCGCCACTCCACAAAACGCAAGCATGTTACGAACCAACAGTGTGCTCTGAATCTCGGTTAGATTAGCTACTACCTCAGGCATTTTGCGCGAAAAAGGCGCTGTTAAACTACCAAGTACGCCTATGCGCGGTATCAAGATATGAGGTTCGACGGTGTCTTTCTTCGTTGTCGTTATACCATCCAGATCACCGGTTTGCACCAAAACGACCCCTTGCGGCGACAGGGCGATCGCCCCATAGGGACAGCGAATAGCACAGAGTCCGCAACCGATGCATTTTTCCGTATCGATAATCGGCACTTCCACAGACTCATTCCAATCAATGGCATCGGTCGGACAAACATCGCGCGAGGGGTTTCCCGGAAACTGCTCCAGCGTACCATCAAGGTTCAACTGTGATTCGGCCATTACCATACAGGGAGCATCATGGCAACCAAGACAGGTTGCCTTCCCCTGACTGCCATCAGTGAATCGTATTTCAGGTACACGGTCAGGCATGTACCGAATTGAATCGGGATCCCCCCGAAACCGCCGCAATCGCCCTTGGCGATATAGGGTTTTCTTATGAGGAACAACATCAGACATCTAGGAAACCCTTCAGATGAGAAAGCTGTCTCTCGTCGATTGTCACAGATTCCGTGATCGCGCGCATCGCCAGCAGAACCAAGGCTCGCAAATCTAGCACCCCGATCTTGAAGCCATAGGCAACGTGTATGTCATCAATCAAGGTAAACAAATCCCCGCGCTCATTCGGAATCTTGTACCCCACAATGAGGCTTGTCAGTTCGGGTGCTGTATCTAATCCACCACGCGCCAGAAGAATCACCTTGTTCTCAATGGCCTGGCGGACTGCCTTGGTCGATAGGAAATGCTCTTCGGACGGTGACTTAATCTCGATCGGCACCGCGAAATTATGCAGCCAGACGCAGGCATCCCATCGCTGATAGTTCACCCCAACTCGAGAGTAATCGCTCCTGAAACCCAGGAGTTGGAGTAGATGTGTTACCAATGGGTAGAATTGTCTCTGGGTATCGTCTCTACGACTCTCTGTGAAAGCCTGTACTGCTGCATCCAATGTCGAATGCTCTTTTCGACTGGCAAGCAGTTCGGCCTTCAGTTCATTGAGCTTCGACCTTTCAGCCTCGGCATCTCTTGACACAAAGTTTGGGGCGACGAATAGATGGTCACGCGATTCTCTCCCGAAATTCGCTCTACCCAGATTGGTTTCTCTACCCAGATTGGTTTCTCTACCCAGACTGGTTTCTCTGCCCAGAATGGTTTTATTGGAACGACTCACTTGAATCACTACCTGGGCAGGAAAGATCGCATCCAAATCTGCGTTCGAGACCGACTGAAATGGAGAGAACAGGAGTAATTTTCCCTGAGCCACCCCCAACGTATGTAATGCTTTTCGAAGCACACCTTTCTCTCGATACAGTTGATCTGTCACTGAAGAAATATCAAAGTCCGCACGTTTCATCATTGCAAAATGCGCATGTCGAGACAGGGCGCATTTCTGGTCAAAAGGAAGTCGGTCAACTTGATCTACACGCAGATCCACAGAGTTTTCGAGGCTTTGCGCCCGTTCTTTCCCAAGTGGCGTAAGGCGATGCAACTCAAAGGTTTGGTTTCCACGATGGTAAGCCTCCCGATCTTTTTTCGTCCATTGGAGATCGCGCATGAGCGCCAAAGGCCACCGCGTGTAGTTCCTCAGAGTGTTTATCTGAACGCCACACTCATCCTGCAAATTGTTAAGTTCTTTTGTGATAGCCTCTGGATGTTCACGCAACTCTATTATTTTTTGATACAGCGTGTTCATATCCGCTTGGCTTCGGTCCGAACTCGCGCTCAACGGCCCAGCGATAATTTCGTCCCGAGCAAGTCCGTCATTGCAGGCGAGCATGGTGCGCAAGATTGTAGAAAATGGGCGAATATTGTGTTGTGCTAGCATTTTAAGCACATGGGTAGAATAGGCGATTCCTAACGCTGACTCGCCAAGTAGATTCTGCCAATGCCGCCCAGCAGCAACCACCTGTTCACCTAGCAGGGTGAATGTATAGTTCAGTGCGGAATCCTCGGTCGAACGAAGCCAGCCCAAAGAACGAAAGAGCTCCCCATACATCTTCAACTGATTATAGAGCGGATCACGGGAACGGTCTCTCCGAGTCGAGCGAGAGATCGCTGCTTCACCCATGTGTCCCGACGAGGTGGCAAGATTGGCCGATACCGTAGACTGGATAATATCGTCTAAATTGACAATTTGCCCACGATATTGATTGAATGCGGCAACATAAACTGCCACGAAATTCTGCATCGTGGAACCAGGATTGGGAAAACGAAAGATTACTTGTCTCCGTAATCTAGCGAGATGTCCACCAAGAGATCTGCTGGAGGCACACCGAGGATTTGAGCAATTCTGAAGAGGTTCTTTAGACCAAGGTTCCGTTCACCGCGTTCAATGCCGCCGATGTAGGTGCGGTCCAAGCCACAAGTGGCAGCGAAACCTTCCTGAGAATAGCCCTTAGCTGATCTCAGAAGTCGTATTCTTTTCCCGACATCCCGTAAATGATGGTGTAGGTCTGCATTCTCCATAGATGAAGGTTAGTGGCGTGATGCAAGTAGAACCACGGACTATGAGTATCATACTGGCATCTCATAAGGAATTGGTAAGGGGTCACACGACCGTAATAACGCGCATGAGGAGCTCTTATTGGTCGTGCATTCACGGCCTATAAGAGCCTATTCTTATTACTGAGCGTCATATACTTCACAAGGTCATGTCCACGGATGGTAACCGCTCGTACACGCTGCCAGGAATCAGAGTGCTCGTCATCATATACAGAGATTATGCCTTCGATATCACCATGGTTGTCGAGACGACAATAAGCATGTTTTTCATCCATGTAGTAAAGATCAAGCGCATGCACGAGTTTCTGACTGATATCTATAGTTGACCGGTGTTCTTTGACTCCCTCGAAACTGCGTAGATAGATTAGTTTTTCTCCATCTGCTAATGCCTTACAGTCAGGAAAACTAAGAGGAGGCTCAAGGTAGACCTGATGTCCTTCACCGCCCCCGTATGCTCTTTGAATGCACCAAGCATCGGAAATCCTTAAGTCTGCACCGCTGAGATCATCATGATCTGGCGGGTCGACAGCAGCACGCGGCACAAGAACAGAATGCACATAAAGATGTGGACCGGAAGCATATAGAAGAATTTCCTTGTTCTCTTCACAGATCTGCGTGAGTAATCGAACACTCTGTTCGGCATTTTCAAGCCAGTTCTTAGGATCAGTATCTGGCACATGAGCTAGGCTCAAAAAAGATTGCAGAGTTGCGGAATTCATTCGTTTTAGCTCTTTTCATTTCATATCTAAGGTGTATTTTGTGCATGTTACTGCTAGCATAAGGTACAAAGACTTTAGCTACAGACAAAATTGTTTGCTTGTAATTTTTGTAAGAAAATTTTCGTTTAACGAAATAATCAGCCCTGAAAGGCAGGAAAAGTCTAGTTAAGCATATTGGTAATAATACAAGCCACCGCGAACCGGGGTCGATTCAAAGGTAAGATTAATCGCATATCCCGAAGAATTGGAAAGAAAATTTCCCCTAAAACTGGATAATCAGGAATAAGGGAAAATTGTGAACCGTTCCTCATTGATATTAGTGACCTTGAGTCCAGAGAAAATTGCAAAAACCAAAGAAATCAATAGAAAACGTAATCGGATGACCCGAGCGCTCCTGACCCGACGCTGGGCCGGCTGGATGGATTATTGGTGGTAGATTTTGATTTCGGAAACTGACGCGAGACCATTCGTGTACAGAGGGTCGAAGAGTTTGGGGAACCGTGGACCGATAATTGTGTATTTCGAGAACGAATGGCAGGGCTTCCGCATCAAAACTGACCAATCTCTGGAACCGATCGGTGTGGTCCACGAGCGTCCACCGCGACAGTGTAAACTCACAGTGGAAGTGGCGGATATTCTTGTCAATAATACGATGGCGGTTGTGAGGATGGGTTTATGAATAAAATCAATAAATTCTTTTTGCGTGACGTGCGCTGTTTTGGTGGTGAACATGAATTTGATATACGTCCGTTAACTTTTCTGATTGGGGAAAACAGCACTGGAAAATCGACCATACTGGGTTGTTTTCAGGCTCTGAGCAATTTATCCAATCACAGAGATCTTTTTGAGTTCCAAATAGATTTCAATCTCGAACCCTACCAGATGGGAACCTTTACCGATATTGTCAGAAGATCAATTCCCAGAACAGAGGATTTCCAACTCGGCATTGAGTATGGGATCTCAAAACAAAGAGTGCAGCTTTTCCTGACCCTGACCGAGAGAAGCAAAGGGTCCGAGCCGATTATCAGCCAAATAAGGTGGGGCTTCGAGGAAGGTGAAATTACTTTTTCCATAAACGAAAACAATCAGAACCGGAAGAACGGGATTAAAGCCACGGATAGAAAAAACCAGAACAAATTTCATGTTCCAATAAATGGGGAGAATTGGCATCCTTTGTACAGTTTGGATTTTTTACAGAACTGGTGGTTGTCTTACTACACAGAAAGTTTGGATGTCACCTCTGGTGAACTTTCGCAGTTTATAAAACGGCAACTCCTCTCGCTTTATGGAAAAAAAGATAGTAGTGCTAGTCGACATGGACTCAAAAGATTGAATTTGGACCTATACAAAATTCATAGCATTGCGCCAATCCGTTCCAAACCCAAACGCACCTATGACCCTCTGAGAGAAACCGAGACTCCAGATGGCAGTGAAATACCGATGACGTTGATGAATTTAAAGGCATCAAATGAGCAGGAGTGGGACGATTTGAAAAATCAGTTGTTGAGTTTTGGACTCGCTTCCGGTTTGTTTTCCGACATTGAACTCAGAGAACTGGGTGATTCCAAGAGTGACCCCTTTCAGTTGAAGATTGAAGTCAGGGGATCCAATGTAAACCTAATGGATGTAGGATACGGCGTTAGCCATAGATGGCACTTGTAGGGCCATGGGGACTCTATAAGTGCTTGATTATAGGTGATATAATTCAGACGCAAGAGAACTACCCCCCACATTTCTGTTGAATTCTGTGGAGCCGTATTCCCGCCTTGATGACGGAATACTTGCATGGATTGCCTACACAGGCTGCCTCATGCGAACCCGATGCAGACCAGGTTTCACCCCGGCTGCCTTGACGATCCCGGTCTGTTCGACACTGGGATGGACGTCCTGACGGATGACAATCTGCTTCCCCTGAACGGTCTGGAGCGTGGTGGTAACACGTATCCAGGTGCGCAGTACCCGACGAATACTCTGCCAGCGTAGAGAGGTCCCCGCTCCCCGCAGCCGGGTGCGGATCAGCTGCACCGCATGATAGGCCAGCACCGCAAGAAAAAGGTGTGCCTGAATACGGTCTTCCCGGGTATGCCAGATCGGACGCAATCCTAACTCCCCCTTCAATTCCCGGAACACGGCTTCGATGTCCACCAGCCGATGGTAGGTCCGCAGAACCGTCTCCAGGTCCCAGTCGGTGTGGCTGGTCCGCAGAATACAGGCTCCGAGCATCTCATCGGTCTCATCAAAACTGGCCTTGCGGGTGAATTTCACCGCCTTGGCCTGGGTGCCTTCTCCCCGTTGAACCTGAACCGTATAGTGCTGGGCAATCCCCGAATGACGTTCCTTGAGACGACCAACAGCTTCCACGATCCGTTCATACTTTTTCATCCGCCGGGGCACAGACAGGTTGTCGTGCAACCGTTGGAGTCCATCCTCAAACTTTTCCACCTGCCGGTCCCGGATGGACCGGGCCGTCTGCTGTCGGCCTTCACTCATCACATACAACCGGGTTTCATCGGCATCGGTGTCCAGTTTCCAGATCCGCACCGTGTGATTGGCCTGAGTGGTGATGGTGAGCTCCGGGTCCCCGTCCGGGGCCTGGGACGGCTTGCACCCCTTGGCCACGCAAAGCCAGGGATATCCCCGTTCCGTGAGCCAGTCGAGATTCTCCTGGGCACTGATCCCGGCATCCATGATCACCGTGGGCTTGTCCCCTTCGGTACCGTGTCCCTGGGCCTCAAACCGGCCCAGGGCGTCTTTCAGGGTGTCGACTTCCGTTACATTGCCGGGCAGGAACTCACAACCCCGGGGAAACCCGGCCTCATCCAGCATCAGCCCAAGGGTGATCAAGGGACAGTCATTCCTTCGTTGCTTGGATCGACCGAACTGCAGCAGCGACTTCTGTGCAGAGTCCGGATTGTCCGGTGTATCCTGTTTTTTCTGTGTTCCGGTGTAGTACGTATTGGACAAATCATAAAACACAATGGTATTGGGAATATCCAGCAATATGCGCTCCCGCTCAAACAGCGCCCTTTGCAGGGCTTCTTGATGTTTCCACAACTTATCGCCGATCCGATACAGGGTCTTGCGGGACAGTGCCCGGGAATCCCTGTCCAGACCGAGGATTTCCGCGGTGGCACTGTCGTCTTTCAACCATCGGCTGGTCTCCCGTTCACTGCCGGGATGCAGCATCTTGGCGGTCAATAATGCCAGGGAAATCCGGGTATCCCGGGCAGTAAAGCCCAGATTCTGCAGACACTCTCTCAGTCGGAGTTCTTCCCATGCGTGGAGGCACAACCGTTCTCCCCCGACGAATCGCGGGTCACGATGTTCCATGGTATTGAGGTCCACCGTGGCCACGGAGGGACCGGGGGTAGCGGTCTGGATGCCCCGGGAGCGCAACAGTTTCACCACTTCTTCGGCAGCCTGTTCGACCTCCGCTTCACAGGGCACCAGGGGGTCCTGACCAACCATGAGCTCTTCCACCCTCTGGGCGACAGGACCCCACAGAGTCTGGGGCACGTCCCATTTGGTTCCGAGGTTCGCCATGGTGGTCTGTTTGACCTTACCGCCGATGCGCTGGTTTTTGACCAGCCGGACACTGTACTGGGGGTTTCCGTGGGTGTCGGTATAGGTTTTGGTTCGTTTGAAGTGCATGAATCGGGCAGGATGCGGACCATGGATGGTTTTGGTATCCCGATTATACTGGAGGGAGGGGAAGATGTGAATAATTTATGCAGTGCCTATGGCCCTACAACAGATCAGAAATTACAACCTATTGATATATAACCGAAAAATAATCAGAAAGTGCGAAAATCAGCGAAAATCAGCCGATTCTGGTGGAAAAGTGCCAACTTGGGTTAGCCAGATTCTGCCTATTTTGGTGCGTATTTTTAGGAACCAAAGTGCCAAGTTTTTGTTGCAACAGCCAGAGGTTCATCTGCACCCCAAAGGCCAGGCCGAACTGGTTTCCCTGTTGGTTAATAACAACAAAACCCACAAAAACTCCTTTGTCATCGAAACGCATAGCGATTACATGATAAACCGTATTCGAATAGAAATTATGAAGGGAAAAATAAAACCGGAGGATGTTTCGTTGATTTATCTGGAACCGGCCGGCAATCAAGTCAAGACGCACAATATCCGTTTTGATGCCCAGGCCAATATGATCAACGTTCCGGATGGCTATCGGGATTTTTTCCTTAAAGAATCGGATGAATTGCTTGGTTTTATGGATTGAATCATGTGCCTGATCCTGGATGCCAGTAAGTATGGCGAATTTCTCGACCTGAACAACGAAGACATGAAACCGGTAAGGACTTGGATCGGGAAGAATGGGAAAATCGTTCATTCGCCAACTGAAAAACTGAAGAAAGAGCTTAACAAGTCTTCGAGGATGAGAACTTGGATTGATGCACGCAGAGGGACGGATAAAGTAAAAATAATTGATACGGGAAAAGTAAAGAAAGAAGAAAGAAAATTAACGGGCCTCGTCTCCGACGATCCGCATATTATTGCGCTGGCGATTGCATCCAATACCAAATTACTGGTTTCTGGAGATAAAAATTTGCACACTGATTTTAAGGAAAAAACAGGAGGCAGCATTTATAAAAAGAAAGATCATAAGCACCTTCTTGGGCCGGATACCTGCCCATAGCCCGCTGCATCGGGTTTGAGATAACAGTCTGGCCGGATAGATTGCCCGGGGAAGGCCCTCGCGGGATTCGGGCGCAACCGGAACCGCGTGACGTTTTGCGTGTCTGCGCTTCCATTCCCGATACCGGATGGCCGGATGGATGCCGGGTTTCTGCGCTCTTGCCTTTTCCGAATGCTACCGGAGATGCTCCAGGATTTTCATGACATCGACCCGGATAGCCAACAAGCATTCAGAAATGGCTTCCATGGTAATCCCGGCAGGGCCCCTGCCGGCGGCCTCATTGACGACCAGTGCAACACAGGCATAGGCCATCTCCATTTCCCTGGCCAGGGCGGCTTCCGGCATGATCGTCATCCCCACCACATCCGCCCCATCCTTTTCCAGGCGGTCTATTTCAGCGGCGGTTTCAAGCCTTGGCCCCTGTGTCACGGCATAGGTGCCCCTGCAACCGACCTCGACATTGGCCTTGCGGGCCGCCTGAATCACCGCTGCCCTGAGCTGTGGACAAAATGGTGAGGTGAAATCAATGTGCCGGACACCGTTTTCGATTGCCGGGTCCGCCATGGGTTCACCGTTAAAAAAGGTATGCGCCCTGCCCCATGTATAGTCGATCAACTGGTCCGGAACCACGATGGTCCCCGGCAGGAACCGCGTCGATATGCCGCCTACCGCCGCAAAGGCCAGAATTTCAGTCACTCCCACTCTCTTCAGGGCATGAATATTGGCACGGTAATTGATTTTGTGGGGCGGGATGGAGTGATTCTTTCCATGCCTGGGTAAAAACACGACCTCACGCTCCATGATTTTTCCAAATAAAAGTGGGGAAGACGGGGGGCCATAGGGAGTCTCCAGTGTCCGTTCTTTCACGGTCTGGAGACTGTCCATCTGGTCCAGCCCACTACCACCGATGATGCCCAGCAACGTCATGGGACCCGGCGGATGGCCTGGATTTTAAGACCGGAAGGACCCTGCCTGGCACCACCGGATGGATCAGCATGAAGATTGAAGGGTATCGGCTCTTTTTTCATGGTTTTGGTTTATGGCTTTGGTTCACTGCTTTTCTTTCAGCAGGGATTCCAGGTAGGTCCCATACTCATTGTGCTTGAATTCATCTGCCAGGCGTTCCAGCTGGGAATCGTCGATATGTCCCATGCGCCAGCAGATTTCTTCGGGACAGCATACTTTCCGTCCCTGTTGTTTTTCAACCGTTTCCATGTATTTTGTCGCATTAAACAGGGAACCGCAGGTCCCCGCATCAAACCAGGCCATCTCCGGGTCCAGCACTTCAACACCCAGGCTCCGGTCATCCAGGTACGTCCGGTTTAAATCCGTGATTTCCAGTTCACCCCGGGCAGAAGGGGTCAATGTTCTGGCTCTCGCAGACACCGTTGCGTCATAAAAATACAGTCCGGTCACGGCCAATGATGACTTTGGGGAGGACGGCTTCTCCTCAAGGTCACAAACCTGTCCCGCCTCATCCAGGGTCACGACACCGTAGCGTTCCGGGTCAGGTACCCGATACCCAAGGATTCGTGCCCCCCGTGTGATCAAAACCGCACTTTGCAGGCTTTTTTCCAGAGAACCCCCATGAAACAGGTTATCCCCCAGAATGAGTGCACTGGGGCGGTTCCCGATAAATTCCGACCCGATGATCATGGCCTGGGCAAGACCCTCCGGGGAGGTCTGGACCGCGTAGGAAAGGGCAATCCCCCACTTGCTGCCATCCCCCAGCAGGTGCTGGAACCGGGGGGTATCCCAGGGAGTGGAGATCACGAGGATATTCCTGATTCCTGCCAGCAACAGTACCGACAACGGATAATAGATCATCGGTTTGTCATACACCGGAAGTAGCGGTTTCGAGACCGAAGAGGTAATCGGCCACAGCCGGGAACCCAGGCCACCCGCCAGAATCAGTCCTCTCACCCGCCGCCCCCGGAATGTTTCCAGTCAGGCAGGACGGTATTGTTCATTCACGGGTCCCCCGATATTAATGAGGCCGGGGTTGGGCAGAGGAAGACTCCAGGATGGACAGATATTTCGAAACCCCGGTCGCGACGTTGTCAAACGGCGCGGTATACCCACTGGATGTCAGGCGGTGCATGTCTGCCCGGGTGTAACTCTGGTATTTTCCCTCCAGGTTCCCGGGCAGAGGTACATAAACGATTTCCCCCCTGGCCCTAGCCTTTTCCAGGGAAATGCGGTCCTGTCCATCGGTTTCCCGACAGCTGTTGATGACGGACAATGCGACCTCGTTAAAACTCTGGCACTGGCCCGTTCCGACGTTGAAAATACCGCTCAGGTCCGGACGGTCCAACAAAAACAGGTTCACCTGGACGATATCGTCCACATAAATAAAATCACGGACCTGCTCACCATCGGCGAAACCGCCGGTCCCGGCGAAAAGCTTCACTGTGCCGCTTTCACGGTACTGGTGGTAAAAGTGCCAGGCCACGGATGCCATTGTGTCCTTATGGCTCTCACGAGGGCCATAGACATTGAAATAGCGTAGCCCCGCACATTGAACCGGAAGGTCCGTTTGCCTGCGGACATAATTGTCAAACATCAGCTTCGACCAGCCATACGCATTGAGAGCGGACTCGTTTTCAGGTGCCTCGCGAAAACGGTTGCCCCGGCCATACACAGAGGCAGACGAGGCATAAATAAACGGGATCCGGTGTTCCATACAGTGCCGGAACAGCATTTTCGAATACAGATAGTTGTTGAACAGTACATAGTTCCCGTCTGTGCACATGGTATCCGAACAGGCCCCCTGGTGAAAAACCGCCGTGACCGCGCCAAAATGCCCACCGTTTTCCAGTGCATCCAGAAATTTCCGTTTCTCCAGGCATTCGGCCACACGCAGGTCCGACAGGTTGTCCGCCTTTCTGGGATCATTCAGATCATCCACCACCACAATTCGGTCGTAACCCATCCGGTTCAGGGCCTGAACAAGGTTGGATCCGATAAACCCCGCTCCCCCGGTGACGACGATCAAAATACGGACTCCTCCAGCAGGGCGGCCCGCAATTCCTCCCGGGTCGCCGTTGCGGTTCCCAGCTTGGAGACCACGATGCCCGCCGCGCTGTTGGCGAATTCCATGGCATCCACCCGGGACAAGCCGGCGGACACCGCCATCGCCATCACGGCAATGACCGTATCCCCTGCGCCACTGACATCGTATACCTCCCGACTGCGGGCGGATATTTTCAGAGGCTTTTGGCCGGTTTCAAACAGTTTCATTCCCTTGTCGCTGAGGGTGACCAGAAGCTGTTCGATCCCGTTTTTTTCGAGCAGCCGGTGTGCCTTGCCGGTAAAATCACGGTCATTCGTCATTTCTCCTGCCGCCGCTTCGAACTCGCTGAGATTCGGAGTCACCATGGTTGCTCCCCGGTACCGGGAATAATCCGTCCCTTTCGGATCAACCAGAACCGGTTTTTCGCATTGCCGGGCCAGGGCAATCAATGATTCGATCTGTCCCAGGCAGCCCTTGTCATAATCCGACAGCACCACGACATCATGCATCTCAACCAGGTTTTTGTACTGGCTGTACACCCTGGCACACACGTTCTCGCCGGGGGCGTTCTCAAAATCCGCACGAAGGAGCTGCTGGTTTCGGGACAGCACACGAAGCTTCACCGTGGTGGTGGTCCCCCGGTCGGACACCAGCACCGTGTTGATGCCTTCGGCGGATGCAATTCGCTGGATGCTTTGTCCCGGGTCGTCCTCTCCCACCACACTGATCAGTGTGCAGAAACCGTCCAGCCCGGTAATGTTCCGTGCCACATTCCCGGCCCCTCCGACTCTTTCCTGTGTTTCCCGGACGGCAATTACCGGTACCGGCGCCTCCGGAGAGATTCGCTTGACGTCCCCCATCCAGTACTGGTCGAGCATGATATCCCCCACCACCAGCACTTTGGTGTCAGCCAGTTTATCGAGTTGGTGGTCCACCGATTCCAAAACAGGTCTATCCGGTATTTATCTGGTTACGGCGCAAGCGAGACCATTGCGGCCTTCAACGATGGCTTCACCGCGCGCCTGATTTTAACGGGACTGTGGGGGGATCGAATTCCTGCACTGCACCATTTCAACTTCAACCGGTTGCCACCCTGTTCATGGCCGAAGTCAGGGGTGCGTGGCAAGTTTCACCCCGGACTGCCTGCGTATCGTTTCCCACCCCTTGCATCCCGGGCACTGCCAGTGCAGCGCGTTACTCTGAAATCCGCATTGGCTGCAATTGTAGCTCTTCCCCGTTTCAACCACATCAGAAAGCAGTCCCGCCAAAATGGAAATGTCCTTTCCCTGCCGGCTTGCATCCGGGTCCCTGCTTCGATTGGACATCAACTGGGACAGGCTTTCCAGATTCGGATATTTTCGAACCAGTTCCAGCAGCCTGGCCTGCTCCGCTGCATGCCCCTGTTTCTGACCGGTCAACTGAACCAGTTTGGCGATAATCCGGGGGTCGGAATTTTTTTTCAACGAGGATTCGAGAAACCTGACCAGGGATTTCTCATCCCCAAGCTGGCGGTAACTGTTGGCGACATGCCCCACCACCTCGCCAATCGCTTCCGGAGCCCAACGCTCCAGCCCCCGCCAGATCACAATCGCATGGGCGTGATTCCCCTTCATTGAGGCAATACGACCAGACAGGATGATGGCTCTGACACATCTCATATCCTTCTTGAATGCCGATTCGAGGTATCCTTCCGCGATCTGGTTGTTGCCCTCAGCGATTGCGCCTTCGGCAAGCTCGCAGTTATAGTGCGCAATGGTGGCTGAATAGCCCTGTTCTGAAAATCGATCCAGCTCTTCGGCAATCTGAATGGCGTTTTTCCATTCTTTTTCCTGGTCGTAAATCTGCAACAGAAACCGGCAGGTCTGCTCCCGGTATTCAGCGACCTGCCTCAGTTCCTGGAACAGGTTTTCTGCCCGATCAAACAGCCCGGCCTTAAAGTAATCCTGGCCCAGTTCGAACAGGGCCATGGAACGCAGGCTGTCATCCAGGTCCGTCCTCGCCACCAGGTTCTGGTGAATACGGGTCGCCCGCCCCACTTCTCCGAGACGTCTAAACAAATTACCGAGTGCTAAATGCATTTCCACGGTTTCCTTGTCCACTTCAACGACTTCCAAAAATACCTGCAATGCCTTGTCCGGCTGCTCATTCAACAAAAAACTGAGTCCCTTGAAATAGGATTCGGGCAGGTCCCTGGAACGCGTTGGCCGAGTTGGCCGGTTGCGTTCATTCATGGCCATGTACCAGCCTCCAGCAGCCGCCAGGGGTAGAAGAAGCAATAACCAGACGGGATCCATAATTTATGACATGTTCAGGCTGGGAGGTCGGGTTTTACAGGGCTGGGGGTTGCAGGTTTTTCAGTTTTTTTCTGGCTATGGACAGATTTCGCCGAACTTTCAGTGAAGACAGCCAACTGACCAGAAACCCGCTGATTATTCCCACCCCCAGTGTGCCGAGCAGCAGGGCAGACAGACTGACTTCCCGTTGGAAAGTCAGGTATTTCAGTTCCACCGGCTGGCTGTTCATGTATGTAAAAGTCAATCCAATAAAAACGGTAATCACGATCACCACAACATAGAGGAGTTTCGCCATGCCGGTTTTAAGTCTTGCTCCCCCCATCTACACGTTTGCGCAAATTTGCTCCAGGCTTGAAGTGCGGAACATATTTTTCCGAAACATGGACTTTCTCCCCGGTCTTGGGGTTGCGCCCGATTCTCGGAGGCCGATAGCGCAGGGACATGCTTCCGAACCCCCTGATTTCAATGCGCTCGCCATTGGCGAGCGCACTGGACATGCGGTTCAGGATACTGTTGACAGCCATTTCCACATCGGTTTCTGTCAGGTGGGGCTGCTCAGCAGTCAAATAGACAATCAGCTCGGATTTGGTCAGGGTAGATTGTTTCTCTCTTTTATTAGAATCGTTTTTTGTAGGCATATCGACCTGTTGCTACGTAATCTGTTTATCCAGTTGTTTCTTGAGTTTATCACCCAGCGTTGCACCGCTGACATTCGAATCCCGGGAATAGACCTGAACCGCTTCATCCTCGATTTCCATGTCTCTCATTTTGACAGACAGGGACAGTTTTCGGTCCTTGCGGTCAATACTGGTAATTTTTACCTCCACCTCGTCTCCGGACTTGAGGGCGGTCCGGGCATCTTCGATCCGGTTCCGGGAAATTTCCGACACCCTGAGATACCCTTCCACATTCGGTGCCAGATTGACCGTTGCGCCCTTGGCTCCCACTTCCTTCACAATACCGGTGACGTTGCTCCCCTTCCGGTTTTCGGAAACAAAACCCAAAAATGGATCCCCCGTGGATTGCTTGAGCCCCAGTGAAATCCTTTCCCGTTCGGCATCCACCGCCAGGACCACCACCGTGAGTTCATCGCCTTTCTTGTACCCGGTCACCACGTCCTCCCCGGACTGGTCCCAGGACAGGTCAGACAAATGCACGAGACCGTCAATCCCGCCATTCACCCCGATAAATATCCCGAAATCAGTGATGGAACGAATCTTTCCGGTAATGAAATCCCCTTTCTTGTGGCTCGCAGCGAATTCTTGCCACGGATTCGTAGTGCATTGCTTGATTCCAAGTGAGATACGGCGCCTGTCCGGGTCAATGTTGAGAACCTTCACTTCCACTTCATCTCCCACCCGGCAGACTTTCCCCGGGTGGATGTTTTTGTTGGTCCAGTCCATTTCCGACAGGTGCACCAGCCCTTCAATCCCTTCCTCCAGCTCCACGAACGCACCATAGTCGGTCAGATTGGTGACCCTTCCGAAAACACGGGTCCCAACCGGGTATCGTCTGGACAGGTTCGTCCACGGGTCTTCACCCAGCTGTTTGAGACCGAGTGATACCCGGCACTGCTCCTTGTCAAATTTCAGAACACGGGCTTCAATTTCATCCCCTACCGACAGGACTTCTGAAGGATGCTTGACCCGCTTCCAGGCAAGGTCCGTGATATGCAGCAGGCCGTCCAAGCCGCCCAGGTTGATGAAAGCCCCGTAATCGGTCAGGTTCTTGACCACCCCTTTCACGACCTGGCCTTCTTCCAGGGTATTGAGGAGCTTTTCCCTTTCCTCGCTTAATTCGTTCTCGACAATGGCTCTTCTGGACACCACAATATTGTTACGCGACTGGTCCAGCGAAATAATTTTAAAATCCAGTTCCCGGCCTTCAATATAAGCGGAATCCTTGATCGGGCGGACATCCACCAGCGACCCCGGCAAAAAGGCCCGCAATCCACTGACGTCAACCGTGAACCCGCCTTTTACCTTGCTTGAAATTTGACCCTGGATGATTGTGCCGTTTTCATGGGCCTCGGTAAGTTCTTTCCACACCCTGGCCCGCACCGCCGTTTCCCGGGACATTTTCGTGTTACCGGTACCGTCCTCGACGGCGATCAGAGTCACTTCGACCTGCTCACCCACCTTAACGGTCAGATCGCCTGCGGAATTCTTGAATTCGGTGGCCGGAATTTCGGCATCGGACTTCAGGCCCACGCTGACAATTACATAATCGTCGTTCGCTTCAACAACATCTCCCAGAATAATCTCGCCCGGCCGCATCACGGCACTGGCCAGATTCTCTTCCAATAATGTTTGAAAATTTTCTGTCATGATTTAATTTCTCAACCCGTTTCAGTTTCCTCCACGCCGGGGTATCCGATAACCGCCCAATGGCCGAAACCATGGGCGAACGTCACGCAACCGGCGTGTCAAAACTGGTGGGGTCCCGTACCAACTGATAAAGTCGTTAAAACCCAAATAAGCCCTGACAACCGGGAGTCTCTCGAATGGGTTCGGCCCAGACCGAACAACCGACAAGAGACCCACCAACCAGGGTTATTCACCTGTATTTTCAATGTATTCAGGAACCGATGACTTTGGGCTCATGCAAGGTCGGCAGTCCACCCGGATAATCCCGGATTATCCTGAAGAACAATCCAGACACCTTTTGACCCGACCCAGAACCTCCACCACAACTTCCCGTATTTCCAGATTCGTTGTATCCAGAATCACCGCGTCACCAGCCGGTTTTAGTGGAGAAACCGCCCGGTTCTCGTCCCGCGCATCGCGTTCCCGTATCTCCTCGAAAAGTTGTGGGATGGTAACATCAAAACCTTTTTCTCTCAACTGCTTAAACCGTCTTTCTGCCCGTGCCTGGGCGCTCGCTGTAATAAAGAATTTACATTTTGCCCGGGCAAATACAACCGTCCCCATGTCTCTTCCATCCGCCACCAGACCCGGCGGCCGTGCCTGACTGCGTTGCCACCCAAGCAGGGCTTCCCGGACGGCAGGAATGGGAGAAACGAGTGAAGCCCGCTTTCCCGCTTCTTCCGTGCGTATGATATCCCCCAGGGGCCGGTCATCCAGAAAAACCTCTGCGTTTTTGAATTCGATGTTTATGTCCGCCCACAGCCTGACCAGCGCTTCCTCATCGGACAGCGCCACATTGTTGATCCATGCCAGGTGACCCAGGATGCGGTACAGGGCACCGCTGTCCAGATAATGGAATCCCAGTTCCGCGGCCAGCGCGGTGGAGACAGTTCCCTTGCCGGACCCACCGGGGCCATCAATGGCGATGACCGGGACCGCTTCGGTTCGGTCCGGGGCCGGATCAGGGCTGGATAACGGCAATGTTCACTCCGACCTGTTCAGCCAGTTGAGAAAAGGCGGGGAAAGAGGTGGAGACATTGCCGCAATCCCGGATTTTTACCGGACCCCTGGCAACCGTACCGGCCATTGCAAAGGCCATGGCAATACGGTGATCCCCGAAACTGTCGACGCTGCCCGCGGACAATTCTCCCCCCCGGATCGTCATGCCATCGTGTTTTTCTCTGACCTCGACACCCAGGGCCCGAAGACCCAGGACGATACTGCGGATACGGTCACTTTCCTTCACCCGCAATTCTTCCGCCTGGGAGATTCGCGTCACACCGGCGGCACAGGCCGCCGCCACCGCCACCGCCGGGATTTCATCGATGGACAATGCAATATCCGATTTTTCGATTTCGATCCCTTTCAACTGAGAGGTTTTCACCACGATGTCTGCCACCGGTTCACCGCCGATGACCGACTCATTGATCACCGACACGGAGCCTCCCATTCTCCTGAAGAGACGGATCACCCCATTGCGGCTGGGGTTCATTCCCACCTGCTGCAGCAACAACTCGCTGTTCCGGCACAGGAGTCCGGCCAACAGGAAGAAGGTGGCCGATGACAGGTCCGCCGGAACCTCAATATGCCGGGCCGTCAATTCCCCCCCGCCGTGCAGGCTGATGACCCCGCCCGATTGCTCCACTGGGTACCCAAACCCCTGGAGCATGCGTTCGGTATGGTCCCGGGTGGGGACATTTTCCGTGACCACGGTCCGGCCGTTGGCATACAGCCCCGCAAGCAAAATGGCGGACTTGACCTGCGCGGATGCCATGGGCAGCGTGTACCGGATGGGGTTCAACTGTCCTGCCGGGCGCATTTCCAGGGGAGGTTTTCCATCCCGGGAGCCAATATCCGCTCCCATCCGGCCCAAAGGCCCAATGATCCTCCCCATGGGACGGTTGCTCAAGGACGCATCACCGGTGAGGATGGAGTGCCAGGGCTGTGCACACAAGAGGCCCGCAAGCAGGCGAAATGCCGTTCCCGAGTTGCCCATATCAAGTCCGCCGGCCGGCTGCTGCAGGCCGTTCAGGCCCACGCCATGGATTTCATAGTGGTTGTCCCGGGGCCGGTTGCCAAGACGGTCAATGGATACTCCCATCTGCCGGAATGCCCGGATGGTGGCCAGCACATCCTCGCCTTCCAGGATATTGTCCACCCGGGTCACCCCTTTTGCGATGGCCCCGAAAATCACCGCCCGGTGGGAAATGGATTTGTCACCGGAGACCCGGATCTGTCCAGCCAGTCCGGTGGATGGGGAAACCCGGAATTCCATACAGGACGGGTCAGCGGTCATCCCGGCCACCTGGAAGAACGGCGATTTCCGCCAGGGGAGGAATGCCGTCCAGTTGACCGCTGCGTGGTGAAACAAAACCGCCACGGCAGGGTCTGCCGGGACTATGTGGGCGCCGCATGGATACCAACAATTCCAGCCAACCCCCCCGGCAAACCGGTCCGATCGCCCCGGGTCTTCCGGGTCCCCGCACCGGCAGGGTCGCCCCCCGTACCGTGCTGACGCAGCGGGTCCAACTGCGCGGCACTGGTCCTGGATTCAACCCTGAATATTCCGAGTGGTTTCATGCGCTCCATTATAATTTGGTCCATGGCGATTTCAAGTAAAATCAGCTACGGCAGGCCTCCCGTCCCGCCGCAATTCCACTTCCGTGAAGTCCCCTTCGGCTAGGGTGACCTGCCTGCCTCAATCAACAGCCAGTCATAAAAGGCCCTGATTTTTGGCCGGTCCAGGGTACCGTGCTTGTAGACAATATAATACGAATAGGGCATGGACAGTTCCTGGTCAAATGGACAGACCAGTCGTCCCGAAGCAAACTCATCGGTGAGCAGCAGGTCCGAACCGAGTGCCACCCCCTGACCGTCAATGGCCGCCTGCAGGATGACATTGGAATCATCCATTGTCGTGCCGTGCTCCAGCAGAACATCTTCCACCCCCGCACGCTTGAACCACAGGGTCCACATCGAATAATCGTTTTCATGCAGCAACTCGTGGTGCCCCAGGTCATCAATGGTTTCCAGGGGCCGGTCCCGTGTAATCAGTTTTGGGCTGCACACCGGCAGGGCCCGGGTTCTCAACAACAATTTCGAATCCATGCTTTTCCAGTCGTCCTGCCCCCAGCTGATGGCAATATCAATTTCCGGGTTCTGGAAATCCCCGGGCTGGGGAGAATGATGCAGTCGAAGATCAATATGGGGATACTGTGCCCAGAACCGGCTCAACCGCACGGTCAGCCATTTCGCTGAAAAATAGGGCGTCATACTGACATTCAGAATGCTGTCCTCCATCCCCTTTCTCAACCGCTCACTGGTTTCCGCAATCTGGCGAAACGATTCCCCGACGACGGAATACAGGGCTTGTCCCGCCTGGGTCAATCGCAGTTTACGGGTCATGCGCAAAAACAGGGGTACCCCGAGATCCCTTTCCAGCACCTTGATCTGGTGGCTGACAGCGGCCTGTGTCACGTTCAGTTCCATTGCCGCCTGGGTAAAACTCAAATGCCTGGCCGCCACTTCGAAAGAGCGCAGGGCAATCGGGGGAGGCAGGTTCAAAGCCATGGGCGATGGATCATGGATTAATTTAACTTGTGCATATTATAAAAATAAATCGCTTGTCAACGCTAGAACAAAAGCGTATTTACTTGTATGGCATAAATAAAATTTATCTCAATCCATGACCGGGATCTCCCCGTACCTGCCGTGATGAAGTATCGCAAAACCAAACGAATTGTATTTCTGGTTCTGATTCCCCTCCTCGGCCTGACCGTTACCGGATATGTCTACTATTCCGGTGGACGACACGTGGTCACGGAAAATGCCTATGTGAAGGCCCATCTGGTCCATGTCAGCAGCGACATTGACGGCCGGGTCATTGATGTCCGGGTCCACAGCAACCAGGAAATCCGCCAGGGGGACCTGCTGTTCCGGATTGATCCGGAGCCCGCCGAGATCGAACTGGATGCGGCGAAGGCGGAAATCGAGAGTGTGCGGTTGCGAATCCAGTCTCTCAAGTCCCAGTACAGGCAGTCCCTGCTTGAAATCGATGATGCTCGGGAACGGATCAAGTACCTCGCATCCCTGCTCAACCGGCAGGAAAAGCTGAAGCAGCAGGGTCACGGACTGGAAATCGACTACGACAGGGCCGAGCATGACCTGGAAATGGGACGCCGGGCCCTGGCAGGTGCCCATCACCGGGCCTCCGCGGTGCTCGCTGACCTTGGCGGCAAACCTGACCTGCCCGCGGAAGAACACGCACTGTTTCTGGCCGTCCGGGCCAAGGTGGACAAGGCACTGCGGGACCTGCGGTCCACGCATATTTATGCGCCGACGGACGGCATCCTGAGCAGGGTGTCGCTGGAAGCCGGTGAATATGTGGAAGCCGGGGATTCTCTTTTTGCCATCGTCGAGACTGAGAAGGTATGGGTGGAAGCCAACCTCAAGGAATCCCAGCTGACCCATTTGCGCGAAGGACAGCGCGCCACGATCACGGTTGATGCCTATCCCGACCGACCGTTCCAGGCGACGGTCACCAGTGTCAGTCCCGCCACCGGCGCTGAATTTGCGGTCCTGCCCCCGCAAAATGCGACCGGGAACTGGGTCAAGGTGGTGCAGAGAATCCCGGTCAGGCTGGACCTGGAATCCCCCATGCCGGACCCTCCGTTACGAGCCGGCATGACCACCCGGATTGTCATTGATACCCACCACAAACGAGCACTGCCCGGTTTTGTCAGAACGGTCATTGCCGGCCTGACATCCACCGATGAATGATGCCGTGACCCCGGTTACCGGGTCCACAAAATGGCTGCTCGTCCTGTCCGCCATTGTCGGATCCAGCGTTTTTGAGTTCGCCTGGACCATTGTCGGGGTCGCCCTTCCCCAGATGCAGGGGGCATTCTCTGCCACGGAGGACCAGGTGACCTGGGTGATGACCTCTTTCATGATGGGCTGCGCGGTGGCCATCGCCTGTATCGGCTGGCTCAGTGACCGCTTTGGCCGCAAACGGATATTTGCCCTGTCCATTGGTGGCTTCACGTTTACCCTGGTCATGTGCGCCTCCTCGGGCACCCTGTTCGAGGAGTCATTCTGGCGATTCATGCAGGGAGCGCTGGGGGCCGGAATCCTGCCTCTTGGCCAAGCCATTACCCTCGATGCCTTTCCCTCCAACCAGCAGGGACGGGCAACTGCGGTATGGGGAAACGGGGTGGTTCTCGGCGGCATCATGGGCCCTGTCATTGGCGGTGTGATCGTGGAATATTTCAGTTGGCCCTGGATCTTCTGGCTCAATGTCCCGGTGGGGCTGCTCGCCCTGATCGGTGTCCTCATTTATGTCCCCGAAGTGGACAGCGAACCAGACCGGCCCATGGACTGGTTTGGCCTGTTCCTGTTGATCAGCGGCCTGGCAATGCTGCAGATCATGCTGAATCGTGGAGAGCGTCTTGACTGGTTTGAATCTCCGGAAATCCAGCTGGAAGCCGTCTACACCGTGGTTTCCCTGTACCTGTTTATCGTACACAGCTGGACCACCCGAACACCCTTTTTCCGACCACAGCTGTTTTCAGACCGGAATTTCCTGCTCGGCCAGCTGTTTATCATGATCAATGGCGCACTGGCCATCCTGCCCCTTGTGCTGTTGCCGCTGCTGCTGCAGAACGTGGGAGGCTATCCCGCCATCACGGCAGGGGGACTGATCATCTTCCGTGGAATCGGCCTGATCATCGGCCTGTCCATCATGACACAGATCTCGGACCGGATTGATGGCCGGGTCCTGTTGATCGCGGGATTGCTCATCATGGGAGTGTCCGGGTGGGGAATGTCGGTCTGGACCGTCAATATTTCGCAATTCGAGGTGATCTGGACCAATACATTGCAGGGAATTGCCTCCGGCATCATCTATGTCCAGATTACGGCGCTGACCTTTTACTCCCTGCCGTCCCGGTTGCGCACAGAAGGGTTCGCGGTCTTTCACACCCTGTTTTTCGCGGGCGGCGCCATCGGGGTGGCCGGAATCGTATTCGTCCATACCCACACGTCACAAACCAGCCATGCCAACCTGTCCGCATTCCTCTCCCCTTTCAGGGAGATTTTCAGGTTTTCGACGACCCCGGAAGAGTGGGATTTCAATACCCTGTCCGGTCTCGCGTCCCTGCAGGATGAACTGGTGCGCCAGGCCAGCATGATTGCCTACAACAACACCTTTTTTGCGGTGGCCATGCTGTCCTTTGTTGCGGTCCCCCTGGTTGGTCTGTTCAGGCCGGGAACCCGGCCAGGACCCGGGTGAACCCGAAAAACCGACCTGCGGGGTGCAGGGTCAGCGAGAGTCGGGCTTTCGTTTCTCCGTGATCCGGGAACGGGCCTGTTTCGCCGAGGCATACAATTCCCCGATCCCGCTCCCGTCTTCCCCGGCAATCATGTTGGCCAGCCGGTCAAGATGCTGCTGGTAGCTGGCAATGTCTTCGAGCAGTTTCGACCTGTTCATGAGGCAGATATCCCGCCACATTTCAGGATCAGACGATGCCGTACGGGTAAAATCATACAACCCCCCCGCCGCCATCCGGTAGCACGCCCGGCGGTCCGGGGAGAGCGACAGGAAATCCATCATCACATAGGCCAGCACATGGGGCAGATGACTGGTCAGGGACAGCACCCGGTCATGGTTTTCAACTTCCATCAAACTCACCTCTCCACCGGTTACGGCCCACATCCGCTGGATGGTTCGGCAGGCTTCCGGATTGGTTTCCCTGAGGGGAGTAAGAATGATCCTGTGGTTTTCAAAAAGTTCCGCACTGGCGGCATTGATGCCGGATTTTTCCTTCCCGGCAATGGGATGTCCGGGTACAAACCGTGAAAAATACGGGCCCAGGGTTTCCCTGGCACACTCCACGATACCGCCCTTGACGCTGCCCACGTCCGTGATTATTTTGGTCTCGTCCATGGCCTCCGAAACACTCTCCAGAAGCCGGTTGATCGCATTTACCGGCGTGGCCAGCACAATGACCTCGGCATCCGCAACCGCTTGCCGGGGATCGGACTGGATCTCATCGATGGCCCCGACCTGCAGAGCCCGTTCAAGGTTGGCCCTTGAACGGCCCACCCCGATGACCCTGCCAACACAACCCACCCGCTTGAGTGCCAGTGCCAGGGAACCGCCAATCAGGCCCACTCCAAAAATGGCAATGCTTGAAATGCTGGCTGAAGTGCGGGTATTCAACGCGAAACGGCGCCTTATTGGGATACGGAATAGGAACCCAGGTTTTTAAACAGGCCCGCTTCCTCTTTCAACCGCTCCAATGCCCGCGACACATGTTCCTCGTCCTGATGCCCAACGATATCGATGAAAAACAGGTAATCCCACAATTTGACCCGGGACGGCCGGGATTCTATCTTGGTCATGTCGATCTGTTCGTCGAGCAGGGGACTTAACAAATGCAGCAACGCTCCAGGACGACTCCGGCAGGACAACAACAAGCTGGTCTTGTCGTTTCCGCTGGGGGGCGTTACACGATTTGAAAGCACCAGGAACCGGGTGGTATTCGCCGGTTCATCCGCGATATTGGCAGCCAGCGTATTCAACTGGTAGCGTTCCGCCGCGGTCGAGCTGGCGATGGCGGCGACACCGTCGCCTTCAGAAGCGATCCGGGCCGCTTCCGCATTGCTGCTCACCGGGACCAGTTCCGCATGGGGACAATGGCGGTGCAGCCAGCGCTGGCACTGGCCGAGTGACTGCACATGGGCATAGACTTTCGTCACCGGGTCGCTCGAAGTTCCCTTCCCCAACAGGTTGTGCAGGATCCGCAAATTGATTTCCGAACAAATGGTCAGGGGAGTGGTCACCAGCCTGTCCAGCGTTCCGGACACCCCGCCTTCCGTGGAGTTTTCAATGGGCACCACGGCAAAATCGGTCTGCCCGGCTTCCGTCGCCTTGAAAACTTCAGCGATGGTGGGAAAATCCACCACACCGATGGTGCTGCCAAAATGATGCCGGGCCGCCGCCTCCGTATAGGTGCCGGGAGGACCCAGTACGGAAACCGACAAGGCGGCTTCCATGCTCCGTGTAATGGACAAAATTTCCCGGAACAGGGAGGTCAGGGACTGGTCGTCCAGCAATCCGCTGTTTTCTCCATTCTCCAGTTCATGATTCAGTTCATGCAGCCGGGCCAGTATCTGGGCTTCGCGCTCCGGCCGGTAGTAAGCCGGTTCATTCAGCGTTTCCTTTACTTCGGCAATAGACCGGGCAATGGTGAGCCGGTCATGCATCAGGCGCAGGATATCGGCATCAATCCGGTCAATCCGGTCCCGATACAGTTTCAGTTTTCTGTCGGAATCAACCATCACAGTAATACCCTGTCGAGGCTATCGCGCTCAGTGAAGCACGGTATCGGCTGGAGGGTCATCCGCATCCGCTTCCACCACCTTGCTGACACTGACCAGGCGTTCCTCATTCTTCAGGGAGATCAATCGGACGCCCTGCGTATTTCTGCCCTGGGTCGGAATCTCCTCGACCCGTGTCCGGATCAGGATACCGCCATCGGTGATCAACATGATTTCGTCGCTGTCATTGAGAATATGGGCACTGACCACTTTCCCGTTCCGGGGGGATGTCTTGATAGCAATCACCCCCTTGCCGCCGCGTTTCTTTCTCGGAAAATCACTCACCGGCGTCCGGGTTCCATACCCATTGACCGCACTGGTCAGGATCGTGGGTTCCTGGACCGGGCTTTGGCCATTGCCGGTCTTTTCCGAAAAATCCGGCAGTACCATCAGTGCGATGACCTTCTGGTCCGGGTCCAGTCGCATTCCCCACACCCCTTTGGCGGTTCGCCCCACGACCCGGATATCGGTTTCCGAAAAACGCATCGCCCTTCCTGCATCGCTGATCAACAGGATGTCTTCGCTCCCGTCCGTGAGTACGACACCGATCAGGTGGTCATCCTCCTTGAGATCCACCGCAATAATCCCCGATCGCCTGGGCCGGGAAAAATTCTCCAGGCGGCATTTCTTGATAATCCCCCGGGACGTGGCCATGAAGACATTCTTGTCGCCATCGTAACCCTTGACCGGCAAAATGGCGGTGATCAGTTCGTTCGCATCCAGCGGCAACAGGTTGACCAGCGGTTTTCCTCTCGCCTGGCGCCCGGCCTGGGGCAACTGGAAGGTGCGCAACCAGTACACCTTGCCCCGACTTGAAAAACACAGCATGGTATCGTGGGAGTTGGCGACAAACATGTTGCTGACAAAATCCTCTTCCTTGGTTCTCGTTGCAATTTTTCCCTTGCCGCCCCGTTTCTGTGCGCGGTACTCCGAAACCGGCTGGGATTTCGTGTATCCCGTGTGGGAAATGGTGACTACGAGCTCTTCTTCGGGAATCAGGTCTTCCATGGAAAGGTCGATTTCTCCCTCGACAATCTCCGTACGGCGCTCATCACTGTAACGGTCCCGGATCGCCTGCAGTTCTTCGCGGATCACCGTCACCAGGCGATCGGGGTTTTTCAATATTTCCAGCAGACCCCGTATTTCCTCGATGATCCGGGCATATTCCCGATGAATTTTTTCCTGCTCCAGCCCGGTCAATCGATGCAATCGCAGGTCCAGGATGGACTGTGCCTGGCCCGGCGACAGCCGATAGGTGGCAGAATCCAGCGCATGACCCGGCCGGGAATCCAGCCCATACCGGTCTGCCAGCTTTTCCGGCCGGGACAGATTTGCGTCGCCCCGGGACAGCATGTCGGCGACGGGCCCGGCCTTCCAGGGGGTTTCAAGCAATTTTTTCTTCGCTTCTGCGGGCGTCTGCGCCGCCTTGATCAGGGCAATAACCGCATCAATATTGGCCAGTGCCACCGCCAGGCCTTCGAGGATATGTGCCCGGGACCGTGCCTTGCGAAGCTCGAATACCGTTCGTCGGGTGACCACTTCCCGGCGATGCCGGATAAATTCATCCAGCGCCTCCTTGAGATTGAACAGCTGCGGGTGGTTGTGGTTCAGCGCGACCAGATTGATCCCGTATACCGACTGCATCTGGGTAAACTTGTACAGATTGTTCAACACCACTTCCGACTGTTCGCCCCGTTTGATTTCGATGACCATCCGCATTCCGGATTTATCCGACTCGTCCCGGACCGCCGAAATGCCTTCAATACGCTTGCTCTTGACCAGTTCCGCAATCTTCTGCATCAACCGGGCCTTGTTGACCTGGTAGGGGAGTTCGTGAACGATAATGGATTCCCGGCCATTTCGGTTGGTCTCGATGTCGAGCCGTGCACGAACATAGATCCGTCCCTTGCCGGTTTCATACGCCCGGCGAATGCCGCTGTGGCCGAAGATGATGCCCGCAGTGGGAAAGTCCGGTCCGGGCAGATGTTTCATCAATTCACCCACACTGATTTCACTGTTGTCCATCAGGGCAAAACAGGCATCAATGGTTTCTCCGAGATTGTGCGGGGGAATATTCGTCGCCATGCCCACTGCAATGCCTGTAGAGCCATTGACCAGCAGATTGGGGATGCGGGTGGGCAATACCAGCGGCTGGGTTTCGGTTTCATCATAATTGGGACCGAAATCCACGGTTTCCTTCTCCAGGTCAGAAAGCAGCTCATGGGCAATTCTGTCCAGCCGGATTTCGGTATACCGCATCGCCGCCGGCGCGTCCCCATCGACCGAACCGAAATTACCCTGGCCATCAACCAGCATGTACCGCATTGAAAAATTCTGCGCCATCCGGACAATCGAGTCATAGACCGCGGTATCACCATGGGGGTGATACTTGCCGATGACATCCCCCACTACCCTGGCGGATTTCTTGTATGCCTTGTTCCAGTCATTGCCAAGTTCGGACATGGCATACAGAATGCGCCGGTGCACGGGTTTCAGCCCATCCCGGATGTCCGGCAATGCCCGACCCACAATCACGCTCATGGCATAGTCGAGATAGGATTGCCGCATTTCCTTCTCGAGATTGGCCTGAAGCGTTTCCTTGGCAAATGGGGTTTCTTTCATGGGACCGTTACTTCTAAACCAGCTTTCCGGGATCGGTGATCAGAAAATAGGATAACAAATTGTTTATGCGATTGTTTTGTGGCTTTACAACTCGGAAAAAATCGCCGATGCGTGGATGCAATCGACCCTTGGATTTTATCACAGACTGGTGGTTATTCGAGCCTTAATTGTGTCCGTTTGCAGGGAAGCAATAATCTGTCCGGGTAACTACTCGGACGGTTAAATTGTACACTCCAACGCATTAGCCGTTTGCGGTCATTTGGAGTCCTGATTTGTCTGATGCATAGCGCTTTCAAGCTCGTACAGCACGGCCGCCCGACATTCACAACTTGTGCTTGACATTCGTTGCATCTTTGCCTATGGTATGGGCATTGTCTGCAATATCAGCAAGTGTCATGGGCAAAGCGTATCTTGGAAGCAAAGCAACGGCAGGACTGTGTCAGCCGATTATCGGTATGATGCCTCCGCATACGGTATTCATCGAGACGCATTTGGGCTCTGGGGCGATCATGAAAAGAAAGCCTCCGGCGCTTCACAATATCGGGATTGACCTGGAGGCCAGGGCGATTGCGGATTTCACCTGCGACTACCCGGTGGAGCTGATTCACGGGTGTTGCCATGAATTTCTACGAACCTACGAGTTTGACGGTACAGAGCTTGCGTTCTGTGACCCGCCTTATGTACGGTCTTCGAGAAAGGCGCCTGAGCGCTACCGCTACCGCTACGATTACGAAGATCAAGACCATGTCGAACTGCTTAGGATTCTAACCCGTATATTTCATAAATTTGCCGGAATGGCCGCATTTTCGGTCTCGACGGAATATTTTTCAAGTTGAATGTTCCAGCGGTGGATAACCGGTCGAAAACCGAGGTAAAAATCGCCTGAATCAGGGTCTTTTTGAGGTTTGCCTGACTGATTTTGGTCTTTTGGGTTATTTTGGACGAACGAAACCCCGGCACCTGCCGTGTGATTTTAATCGGGGGCGCAGGGGTGGCTCAATCCGGCGCGAGCCGGGCTGCCACCATCTGGAACAACGCCTGATGCGGGTAAGCACTGGCACACAGGAAGCGGATGCGCCGAGTGTTCTGAATGACAACCGCCCCAATCTTGAGCAGCTTCAGTCGAATCGTCCCCACATACGCGTGGGCCAGTTCGGTGTTCTTCAGGACCAGGGACCGCAACCTCTCCGTAGAGTCAGAGAGTGGCGCGCGCATCGGTAGGTGAAGGCTGTGCCTATTCCCGCCCTTTCGGTTATGCGGGTGGGTTCGCAATTCCACCATGAACCACGTTTCCACTCTCTGCTCACCGAACCCGGCGTGCCAATTTCCAGCACCGGGCTCTCCAGCCGAATCAGGCGTCTCGCTCACACCGCACCTGCCATCAGAGAAAGGAATATCGGACTCTGTGAAACCGTCCGTTCGTCGAATGGTGCACCCCATCCCACTGCTCCTGATCTCTTCTGACCGATACGCCGTCAGGCCTGTCAACGCCCCGACGACCGTGCGTCCCTCCCTGGTCGCACCGGCTTCGCTTATGCCTGTGATACTTCTGAACTCTTTGCATTAATGGTGGGTAATAGGCTAAGCCACTCCACCCGCCTTCGCTCTTCCGACATCCCTCCGAACCTGAGGTCCCTTTCCTCGACCGGCATTACCCGGCGTCTTCAGTACTACGAACCTCTCCGCCACCCTGCCGGCCCGGCCTGACCCTCGCGGGTTTCCGGTTGGTGTGTGCTGCACCACCGACAGGGCTTCCCGTGTTGCTACCATCCCCATCTTCCATGCGTGCTATCGTCAGTACCCCGGCGGAACCGGACGGTGCGTGGGTCGCTCGCTTCCCGTCTGGTGGCAACCTTCCCCGTATTAACGGCGGGTCGGCTTCCGCATTGCTTGTTTCGAGGCCTGCTCAACGTTTACTTCGCGTTATGGCCCGCATGGTCGCTGAACCGCCCAAGGCGGTCCTTCTGTCAGAGTGCTTCAGCCCATATCGTTGCCTTTATGGGCCGCTCCGACTGCTACCGGCTGGAGCGACAGTTGCCGGACGGGATTCGCACCCGCAAGGAAATGGCGCCTTTCCACGGCGCACATCAGAATATACGCCAAACCGGACAATAGCATCCGGAACTGGTTGGCCCACCATACGTGACAACTCGTACGATCGGCGAACATATCCAGCTGCTGTTCCTTGATTCGGTTCTCCATTTCCCCCCTGGCACAATACACCTTCTCATATAGGTGCTTCGGGTCTCCCGGCAGATTGGTGACGATATACCGGGGATTGGATTTCCCAACCAACTGCTCCGCCTTGACAATGACCCGTCTCTCCTTGATCTGTTCCCCTTTCGTCCATGTCTTGGATCCATAACGGAATTCCCCGAACACCCGTACTTTCTCCTGGGTCACTTTAAATTCCTGTTCGGCCTGGTCCAGCCAGGTCCGGGACCGCTTCGTAATCCGCTGATTGCGGCCAATTCCAACGATATACCCCACCCCGTGGCGTTCACACCAGGTCATGATGTCATGACGGCAGAACCCTGCATCTCCCCGGAAAAGTATTTCCACTTCGGGCCACTGCTGACGTAACCGTTTGACCAGCAATGCCAGAATGCCCCAAGCATGTCTGGCCGCATCCTTATTGCTGGGCCGCAGATAACTGGCCAACAGCTGGTCCCCGCAAAAGACATAAAGCGGCAAAAAGCAATGATCATGGTAATAGCCATGATAATGCCGGCCTACCTGATTTCCATGGACCCGATCATCGGTGGCGTCAAAGTCCAGAATCAGTTCGGCCGGAGGCTTCTTGAACGACGCAATAAAGGTCTCGATCATGACCTCATGCAAGGCCACCGCCGCGGGTCGGTCCATGCGATTCTCTAATCGACAAAGAGTCGAAGCACTGCTCAGGGATTGATCCGACTCCACGGCATACACCAACGCCGGGTCGGACCGCATCGTATCCTGGTCATTGAGGTCCTCGTACCCCAGTGCCAGACTATAAATCCGTTGTTTTAACAGGCTCAGCTGGGAATACTGAATATAGCGCTCGTCCCGTTCATCAGGAATTGCCTTGTCCACGGCCTTGAGCAATCCCAAATGACGGTCTATTTCTCTTAGAAACAGGGCTCCGGTATCCGAAGTGATTTCCCCGCCGGTGAATTCAGCCTCGATCCGACGTCGTTTCAGGACTGGAAATGAAGTAACTTTTTGGGTACAATTTGTCACAGGCAAGGCCCCCGTTTGAATTAACTTAAGTCCTTGAATTATAACGGATTATATGGGCCTTGTCTATTTTCCTTCGGGGTTTCTTGCAATATTCGGGCTAAAGTCATTGCCGTGCCAGGTGATGCTGTCGGGCTACCGAAGCGCCTTGTATGACGAGTTGTTGGAGGACTGGAACCGCCTTGAGGTTCAGGTGATGAATCAGGCCGGTGTGGTGACCGAAGTGGTGTGGTACAACTTTCAGATTGACCGGCTTCACTGGTCGCGTCATGCGGGACGCAATTTCGCCCACCGTCAGAATGTCAAGCGCAGGGCCGAGCGCTGGGCGCGGCGCTACCGGGCGATGAATCCGGCCGAGCGATTGTCGGTGCTTGCAGCGATCATGTCGGTGGAGGGCGGGCAGTGAGCACTCCTGCTACAGTGCAAAAAGAACTCGCACAGTTGCGCGGCGAGTTCGAAAAGCTCAGCCAAAGCGGCGAGGTCAATGACAAGACTGCGCATCTGATCCAGTCACTGCTGGCACTGCTTGCGATGGTGGTGATGCTGTTTGTTGAAAAGAACACCCCGAAAAGCCCGGCCAATTCGGGACTGCCCAGCTCGATGACAGGCAAGGACAAGAGCGCAAGGCCGGTTTCAGGCTCCAGGGGCAAGGGCCGGGAGCACGAACACTTTGACAGCGACAATGTCCGCCTTGAGCAGACCGTCGAGGTCTCGAAGGCCGAGCGCTGTAATCACTGCGGTCAGGATTTAACCCGGGTCAAGGCGCTGGACCATGAGCGGCGCACCCTGGTTGACATCGTCTTTGTCACCACCGAACATCACGTCGATGCCCAAATCAAGTGCTGTCCGGCGTGCAAGGGTGAAACCCGGGGCGAGTTTCCTGAAGGAATGTACGGCCCCTTGCAGTATGGCACCGGCATTATCGCCTTTGCGGTGCATCTTCTGGTCTCGCAGATGGTTGCGGTCAGACGCAGCGCGCAACTGCTCAAGGCAATGACCGGACGGCTGATCTCAGAGGCGACATTGATGGCCTGGGTGATGCGGGTGCATCATGCCTCGGCGAATGGGAGGCAGCGGCCGTCGAGCAGCTGCTGCAAATGCCGGTCATGCATGTGGATGAGACTTCGATGCGCATCAACAAGAAAAATCACTGGATGCACAGCTATTCATCGGGCAACCTTGTGGTCAAGTTCTGCCACCAAAAACGGGGCACCGAGGCCATCAATGAGATCAACATCATCCCGCGCTACGGTGCCGGGCGCAGCCAGGACAGCGACGATGAAGATGACAGGCCGGTGCTGGTGCATGACCGCTGGGCCGCGTATTTCACGTACACAAACTGCCTGCACGCCCTATGCGGCTCCCACTTGCTGCGTGATCTTGAGTTCGTCATCAACGCCCATGATCACCGCTGGGCCAGACGCATGCAAAAGCTGCTGTGCGCAGCAAATCGCGAGGTCAGCGCGACAGAACACAAGGTGCTGAGCGAGTCGCGCTACAAAGCTGTGCGAAAACAGTATCGAACAATTCTTACTCAGGGTGAAAGAGAATTGCCGCCGCTGCCTGAGCGCACAGGCAAACGCGGACGGGCCGCAAAAACCAAGGCGCACAATCTACACGAAGCTTTCAGAACATATGAAACTGAAATCCTGCGCTTTGCCCGAAACTCCTATTGCCCCTTTACAAATAATCAGGCAGAACGCAGCGTAAGAATGACGAAGGTGAAACTGAAGGTCTCCGGAACGTTCCGCTCCGTCAAATTCGCCGAAGCATACTGTCGAATCTCAAGCTATCTCGACTCCATGAGCATGATGGGCTACAGCCCCATAGCCGCCATTCAAATCGCACTGCAAAACAAAGCAACAGATATCCTCAACAATAACGACTAAAATAACGTTAAATGCTCAAACGGTTAACAAACCGGGCGAGTAGTTACCTGTCCGGTTTCTCGGAAATCAACAACAAAACAGTGATATTATCTACATTTGCAGACACATCAGAACAACGAAATACGAGATGTTCAGGACCATTACACTATCGACCTCCGTGTTTGCTACGGTCTGGGCGGAACGCCACAAGGGTGTGAAGCCAAACATCGCAACCCCGGAAAGCAGGGTTTCTGGAATGAAAGGCATGAGCAACACCGACGAAATACGCTGGAAACAGAGTCTTGCCAGTTTTGGCCTGACTCTGGCGCAACTCAATGAAGCCTGCGTGCAGGAGTCCTACTCAACCCTCGAACGCGTTGGGCTGGTCAAGATGTTCAAGAACTGCTTCAATCTGTCTTGGATCGTGCTGAAGGACCTGCTGTTTTACGAGGGATACGAGGAGAAGGTTCCCCGTTCGGCCATCCGCAGAAGTTTCGCGGTCGAATACATCGACGAGCAGGATTGCGAACTCCTCCTGGAGGTGATGGGAAAACGCAATATCCTGAACCATGCCTACCAGGAAAGTGCCGCTCGCGAAGCAGAAATGCTTATCAAAAATCGCTACCATCCCGTCCTTGTTCGGCTTCACTCGACACTGAGCGCGAGGGCAAACCGATGACGGATGGCCTGAAGGACACTCACCGGAGCGCTATCGTCAACTTGCTCCGCTCCAATGAGCGCGTGGAGCGGGCGGTACTGTTCGGATCGCGAGCGAGGCAAACATTTACCCAAGGCTCGGATGTGGACATCGCATTGTTCGGTGAATCTCTGACGACTACGGACCAGGCTCGTCTGGCCGCAGCAATGGAAGAACTGACCGTGCCACAAAGGGTCGACCTGCTTCTGTACGACAGGGTCGAAAATACGTCTTTGCGAAAGCATGTCCAACGAGAAGGTGTCGAACTGTACAGAAGGCAATGATCTGTGTACCGATCAAGCAGGTTTCCCCTACTCGGGATACGCTTGCAGAAAACATCGGAGACAACTGGTGGTCGTAAGCGACACAGAAATTCGGCAACGCCTGCGCGTGGGCGAGGACAGCAGCTGGGCATTCAAACAGGTGGAGTTCAACGGAAACCGCCCGACAAGTCCCCGAAGAGATGAATTGGCGGATGAGATGTCGGCCTTCGCGAACGCAAGCGGCGGCATACTTCTTTGTGGAGTTACGGACGATAGACGGGTTCAGGGAATGTCCCGGGAACAGATGGCGGCAGTTAACAGCCTGCTCGTCGAGATAAGCACAGATGCAGTGAAGCCCTCCTTGCAAATTGACGTCCATCACCGGGAACTTGACGGGGAGACATTCGTCCTCGTCAAAGTGCCCAGAGGCGATACAGTTCATGAACGGGATGGGCGGGCATTTGTCCGTGTCGGCACAACCAGGCGACGCCTGAATGACGGCGAGCGCCTAAGACTGACGCAGAACCGGGCCCAAAGCCGTTTTCTGTGGTTCGATAAACAAATCGTGCCCGGTACGGGCTTCGAGACGCTCAGCGAGCGGCTGTGGGAGCCACTCCTCAGCGTGGCTGGAGCAGATAATCCTCGCAGGGGATTGATGAATCTGAGGCTTCTGGCCCAGGATAAAGCTGGCGTGGACCGCGCAACCGTGGCCGGCGTGCTGCTTTGCGCCCAGTCGCCGCAAGAGTGGTTGCCGCAGGCCACCATTGTTGCAACGCACTATCGCGGACAAGATCGTTCTTCCGGCCAATTGGACGCCCAGAAAATCGTCGGTCCGTTACCCCGCCAGATCGCAGATGCGGTGAAATTCGTCGCGCGCAACATGCGGGTCGCGGCGCGGAAGTTGCCGGAGCGGGAGGATATGCCACAATACCGCATTGCAGCGGTGTTCGAGGCGGTGGTCAACGCAGTAGCACACCGTGACTACTCCATATCTTCCCGCCGAATCCGAGTGTCGATGTTCGAGGGGCGCCTTGAGATTGACTCGCCCGGTCAACTCCCCAATGGGATGACCATTGAAAGCATGGACACCAGTCAGGCAACGCGTAACGAAGTGATTGCTTCGGTGTTCGGACGAATTCCCGTCGGCGATGTTCCGGGAACCAGTCATCGTCGGTATTTGATGGAACGCCGGGGGGACGGAGTATCCATTATCAAGACGGAGACCCGGGAAGCCACCGGCAACCTTCCACAATACAAGGTTATTGGCTCGTCCAGCATCGTGTTGAATATTCCCGCAGCGAAACTCGAGTTGAGTCCCGCGGATTCCACCGTAACGGTACATGCGGGGGGAGAGCCTCTGTCGGGAGTGGAGGTGCTGGCGCTCTTCCCGAACAAGACCTGGCAACGGGCAAAGACCGACGAGGCGGGTGAGGCCTTACTAGATTTATACACAACACATCTTCCGATGACTGTTTATGCTACGGCGCCGGGATACGCTGGAGGGCTGAAACAAGAGTGGTTACCCAGTCGGAGCGGTCTGCTGATGGAACTCAATTTCCTTTCGGCTGGAGGTTCGATCATATTTCCTAAGGCCACCGGACATCTTCCCGGTCTGCGTGGTCGGCTCAACCCGATACGCGATTCCGCTGATCGAACATATCTGTATGCGGACAATATCGCTATAGAAGAAGGCCGACAACAACCGGTATCTTTCCGGCTGGGCAAGGCGATAAAGCTCACGGACGCGTTCGGCTCTGAATTGTTGGTGACCATGATTGACATTATCGGGCGTTCTGCATTGGTGGAGTATCGTTCCTTCAATCCGTGAGTCAGTGTGGTTATCGCTTGAAATACTCTGCCCGGTAAATTCCGAAAATTTACTATGAACACAGACACTTCCCTACCGATTCCCGGCGGCAAGGTCATCGTGTACGAGTCCCCCGACGGTGAAGTTCAGGTGGATGTTCGCTTCGACCAGGAATCAGTCTGGCTGACGCAACGGCAAATGGCGAAGGTGTTCCGAATCTCGACCGATAACGTCAGTTTGCACCTTAAGAACCTCTACGCAGCGGGTGAACTGGATGAGGCGGCAACTACCGAGGATTTCTCGGTAGTTCGATCAGAGGGCCAACGAAAGGTTCGGCGCGAGATCAGGCACTACAATCTGGAAGTGATCATATCAATCGGTTATCGGGTCAACTCGAAGCGGGCCGTGCGTTTTCGCCAGTGGGCCACCCGAACCTTGCGCGAGCACCTGGCAAGCGGTTATACGTTGAACGAGCGGAGGCTTGCGGAACGCGGGCTTGACGAGGCAAGGCAAGCCCTGGAGTTGCTCACCCGCACGCTCAGGAACCAGGCGCTCGCGGACGAAACCGGACGTGCCGTGCTGCACATCATCACTGCGTATGCCGAGACCTGGCGCCTGCTGCTCGAGTACGACGAGGACCGCCTGACAACACCAGCCGGCGCGAAGCCTGCTACGAGTGCTCTTGACCTTGATCGTGTCCGTACCGCGATAGACGCGTTACGGTGCGATCTGATCAAGAAGGGCGAAGCCTCGCCACTGTTCGGCAACCCGCGCAGCGATGCTCTGGAGGCGATATTAGGCAACATAGAGCAAACCATGTTTGGTGAACCGCTTTACCAGAGCCGAGAGGAAAAGGCAGCCAACCTGCTTTATTTCGTGGTCAAGGACCATCCCTTCACGGACGGCAACAAACGCATCGGCGCCCTTTTATTCCTGCTCTACGTGACGCAAGAGGGCATTGAGCACCGACCTGATCCCGGAGCGTTGACGGCGCTTACCCTGCTGATTGCGGAAAGCGCGCCGTCGAACAAGGACCTGATAATCCATCTCATCGTGAATCTCATGAGCGAATTCGGTCATTGAGCGCCTTGCGGAGCCTGCTGGATTGGAAAACCTGCCACATGATTCAATGCTCTCGCAGTCATTTTTCGTGGCCGAGCGGTGGGGGTATCGTGCCCGAAGGCGACAACCCGTGCCGGCTCATAAGAAGTACCGAGGAAAGAACTGCGAGCACTCCGTCTGCTGCTTTTTCATATTTCTGCAGTATCAGTCATCTCAATCAACAGGAGCATTCGCTTAATGTCACGGGCATTTTCGAGACGGCAGTTTATTGCCAGTAGTGCAGCTGTCATCGGTGCAGGTTACCTCCCCTGTAGCTGGAGCAAAACGACACCCTCTCAGTTACCGATACCACCTCTGGTTGATGGTCGTCAGGGAAATCCGATTGATTTGCAAATTCGAAGTGGCACCTGGTCTTTCAAACCCGGTGTGAATACCCCCACCCTGGGGATTAGCCAGGATTATTTGGGGCCAACGATTCGAACCCGGCAATACAGCGAACTCAATTTGCATTACCAAAATACGCTGACCGAAAGCGTGGCCGTACACGGTCACGGCCTGCATGTGCCTGGTGAGGTCGATGGTGGTCCGCAACGGGCAATCGACCCTGATGCGGATTGGCAGCCGAGTTTATCCATCGTGCAGCCGGCAGCTACCTGCTGGTATCATGCCCATACCCACGGCAAAACCGGCGAACAGGTCTATCGTGGACTTGCCGGTCTGCTCATCATTGATGATGAGCAGGCAGATTCACTGCCTCTGCCGCGCCAATATGGTGTCGATGATTTGCCCATTATCATCCAGGACCGAACCTTCGATGCACAAGGCCGTTTAGTCTATTCACTGTACGACGCCGACGAGGACGGCTGGCTCGGTGACACCGTGATCATCAACGGCGCCATCGCACCGGTTGCGCAAGTGCCTGCTGGCAAGGTTCGGCTGCGACTTCTAAACGGTGCCAATGCGCGTTTTTATATCGTCGGCTTTTCCGATAACCGCACGTTTTACAAAATAGCCAGTGATGGCGGTTTACTGGAAGCACCCGTGCCATTAACAACCATGGAAATGTCACCGGGGGAGCGTTGTGAAATTGTCGTTGACATGACCGATGGCAAGCCCGCCGGGCTACTGACCCTGTTCGAAGATGAATTTGACGACGACGAGGAAAGCCTTGTCGGCAGGTTGTTGGGCCTGTTCGACCGATCCGAGAGAGATCTTCCGCCGCCGTCGCTGACATTGGTCGTTGACAGGACCCTGCCAGCACATACCGCCCCACTACCCGAACAGCTGGCTACCATTGTCCGCCCACAACCCAAGGAAATCATGCGGTCCCGTGATTTTATGCTCGCTATGGAAGATGGCGGGGGTGTTGGAAACAGCGATAACCATGGTCAGCAAAACGGCCATGGTGCTATGAATATGACTATCAACGGTGCGTCGATGGATATGAACGTTATCAATGAACGGGTTCAACGCGGCATCTGGGAACGTTGGCGCATTCGTTCCAACCAGGGTGAACACCCGTTTCATGTGCACGGCTGCTCGTTCCTGATAGAGAAGATGGAAGGTTCAACGGCGCCGCCGGACCAGCGGGGCTGGAAAGATACGGTGGTGCTGGATGACGACGACTGGTCAGAGATTGTCGTACGTTTCGATCATCCGGCAACCGATCGATATCCCTATATGTATCACTGCCACATTCTGGAGCATGAGGACCGTGGCATGATGGGACAGTTCACCGTGGGTTGATTCCACTTGTTCATCCACTGCAGTTTGGCAACGAGACAAAAGCAATGTTTGAGGCACATGCATCTGCGTATGGTGTATCGATTGGAGGGTGACCTTGATGCCCTTGTCAAAGGCCAGGGGAATTTCTTCTAAATGTTAAATGCTGATGCCATGAACTGTTGTTCGCTCCGGCTGATACCTGCATTCGTGGCTGCCTCCTGCCACTTGCTGACACTTTCCAGAACCTGGCTTTTGATCTTCTTGGCTTCAGAATAATCGAGCTGAAAAAAATCAATTACTTCCAGAGCAAGGTTGTAGTCCAGGCTGTTATCGTTATCTGTAATGTTTAAGTGCAATCCATTGGCGGGGGTAACCGGGTTCATATCGTAAGCGGGAGACAGTACCCAGCCTCCCCTGCGGTAGATAAACCCGTGATTTCTGAGGTGGTCATCGGTATTGGACACGGCAATATTGAATACGATTCGTCTCCAGAGTTGGGCCAGATCAGCTTTGGTATTTGCCCCGTTGTCCCACAGAAACTGTGCCAGCTCCAAATAGCTTGCATCGTACTCACCATCGTAGTAGCCCAACTGGGTCATTGCTGAGGTAAAATGCCGCCGACTCTCCGGTGTGCGGTCAAAACGTTTGGTTAAGAATGTATGGTGGTGGCTGTTAAACCTGTCGATACGGCACTCGGCCATATCAATGTGAGCAGCTATGGCCAGTTGATACGTGACAAATTCCCAGGCTTCAATATTGTAATCGTCGTGACGACTGGGAAACTTTGCAATCCAGAGTTGGTCTTTTTCATCGACAACACTGGCTTTGGGCCGAGCCCCTCCCAGAGAAGACCCCGGCGAAATGAGTATATACAGCCATTTCAAGTACTCTGAATCGGTGGCATCCCCGTTGCCCTCCACCTGTAATGCCGCATGCTCAAGCTCTTTCAACGATGAAATGGGCGGAACGGCCGGTTTTTTATCATGATCCAGAAATTCACCATCCAGTGATCTCTTGAATCTCAAGGCGCCCGGCCGGTATCGATCCTGCACACCGAGCAAATAATCCATCTCATGAAGTACGCGAGGGCGTCTTTTTTCCTGGAGAGCGATGATTGCTTCCCGCCGCTTCATCAGTAAACGACCCCAACGATCAGGGCATGAATCCAGGAAAACCCGGAAGTTTTTCGAGTCTTCTCCATATTGTTCCCCTGAATAGAGATTTAAATCCGGGTCAATTCGCTGGGCATACTCGGATTGGAGCCAGCCATTGTCGTAACTGAAGCGGAAATGTTCTTTGTTTTTGATGAGGGTTGAGCGTAATGTGCCCACCAACATTGGCTCAGGGAACTCCTCCCAATCCGCGAATACATGGACTTCCGTGCTCATCGCACTTTCTCTCTCTGATTGCCCAGTAACTTGATATCCTGCAGCTTTCGGCCCAGTTCATCGTCATTGGCCACCCGGGCAAAATCTTCTACCAAACCCAAAACACTGAGCACGGCGACATAGTGGCCAATGGAAACTTTGGAGTTTCCCTGTTCGATCTTGCGAATAGTCAGTCGGCTCAAGCCGGTCCGCTCTGAAATCTGACTTTGAGTGTAACCACGACGTTTGTAAGCGAGCTTAATATTCTCTCCCAGCTGTTCCAGAATTTTTCGATTCCTGGGGAAGACCACAGCGCTTCTTTTGGCGATATCTTTTTTGATCATTATAATTACTAATATATCATAATATGATAACTATAGTAATCATTTTTCATATTTACAAATATGTTGATGAAACCTACATTTATCATAATTCATGACAAAAATGCGGTGGAGGTGATGGGCGCCGAGCTCCTCCGCTTCATCACCCATGAGTTGCTGAACTATCTGCAAAGCAACACCTCCGTGGGCAGGAATGTGACCGAGCTGGCATCACGGCTCGGTGCGTGCTCGGATACGTGTTCTGGTCAAGTTCATCCTTCTAAAACACAGGGGTCCACCGTTTCAACAGGGCGCTGCCGTGAAATGACCACGCAATAGCACAACGGCAGGATTGCCCCCCGTGCCAGTGTTGCACTTCACACTGGCACGGGGGTAGTTTTTGGCAACAGAGATATCCGATTTCAGAATTTTCCCGTCAGGTGCTTGCTTCCAGCTTGTAAGCCTCATGTGCATTTTTTCTGCATCTGCCGATTCGCAGATGATTTCCGCGGCGGTCTTTCCGGTAATGGCCCAGTGCAGTTTGTTCTGAACGGTAGCGAAAAAATCATGGGTCATCGGGGCGTCCCGATCATAATCCACTGAAAGCGCATGAATATCGGTGATCTTTTGATAAAACCGCCTCTCACTGGCCCGGATTTCCCGAATCCGTTCCAGAAGCTCATCGAAATAATCCTTGCCGAAGTGCTTTCCCTGTTTGAGCCGTTCATTATCCAGCACAAAACCCTTGATGATGAATTCTTTCAGGGTTTTGGTTGCCATATACGGAATTGGGTGGCCTGGTAGCTGTTAACCCGGTATCCAACGGCAATGATGGCATTGAGGTTGTAATATTTGGTTTTGTAGTTTTTGCCATCGGCGGCAGTTGTTTCCAAAATGGAAACAACTGAATCCATAGTCATTTATCTCAAATCCCGTCCGATTCAGGGGGCATCACAAACCGACCAAACGCTTACTTCGGGAGAAAACTCAGACGCGAGGACGGCGGAAAGGGTGAGGAAAATCATTGTCATGGTGACAGCAGTGTGAACCTCACTTACTACTTCGTTGTATTGGCTCAGAATCAGAATCATTCTCCAAAGACGGCAAATCCGACTGCGATATCGTCGGTAGGTTGCCTTCTGGCATGTGCTCCCTTTCTGCGGCTCGGCGAATGATGGTCTTAACTGCCTGTTCCAGAAAATCGCGTTGCTTAGGACTCAGAGGTTGATCTGTACCCTCTTGCTTTCTCGCATACTTTCCTCCCTTCGTGGACGAAAGGTGGCCAATCTTGGAGAGTACCCATTCGTCTATAGCGTACTTCGCGGTAGCGGCCTTGCGCTTCTTTGATGGTTTTCGTTGTTCTGAACTCTGTTGTATAGGCGGGGCCTCTAACATGGAAAGGCAGAAGTACGCCATGGCCCCAAGCGGTTCATGCTCACATCGATAGCCCATGTAACGCTTGTGCATCGTCCTGATGTTGGCGTCCAGCTTTATATCCGATGGTGGCTTGGGATATTCGGGAGCTCGAACCGGCCCCAAATTTGCACTGATCGAAGGAGTTCCGGCTGTAATACTCGCACGGAGACCCTTGCACCCGGGCGTTGGCTTTCGATCAATCAGTTTCGACTTCTTACGATCGAGACACAGACAGAAGCTGCCTGGCCCCCGCTGGAGTTGCGCGTCGAACTTCCAAGCATGCCTATAGTCGGCGATGGCCTTATGTGCCTCGTCTATTGTCGGATAGTGATCCTTCAATTCAAATCGCGCCACGCCTTCCGCTACCGAGAGCCGAAAGCCTTGTTCGTCCCGACAGAATGGCTCGGCTTTACTGTAATTGATGATGGATTTGTTGTGCTTGATTTTATAGACGAGCATAACCACATGCGGATCGTTCATCAGTTCTGACTCATTGTCTTCGATGGTACTATTGTATGCATTTTGGATGATGATTGCCTTCAGCAGCGACGCCTTCGCCCTTTGTTGGGGCTGACGCTTAATGGCGCATCCATCTTCTCATAGAGACTGAACAGATGTTCAGTCCGCTCGCGCTCGGAAGAAAACCCACCGCGTCGATAGAGCCGGTCCACCGCGCGGTCGAGTACCTGATGCACCTTGCGGAGATTCGGGGGCATCAGGTCTGGGTCGTAGAGATTGGCGAGTGTCGCACCCGGATGCGAGGCACGAGCGTCGAGCACCGCTTGTGCGAAGGGTTCCAGCCTCGACAGGTCCGCATCCTTGGGTGGCAACGGGAACGTGTTGTAAACAAGGCCAATGGAGTAGCGGTATCGACTCTCCAGCCGCCCACCGATATGGCGCAGCCACGCCATGTGCATCGCCGATGTCAACAGCGCGAAATCGGCCAAGGTAGCGTTCTCCAGAACCCGAACGAGATTGCTCGGAATCGTCGGCGGTTGGAGCCATCCTATGGGCACGTAATCGCGGCGTTCTGAACTGACCTCGGGGATAACCAGAAACGAATTGGTTGGAATAGTAGAAAACGCAAACTGTGTTGGAAATTTAGCCAGTTCTCGTGTAACGGCTCGTTTGCTGGACAAACGATAGTCGCGGACTGCCGCTATGTGTTCCCTCACTACGGACAGTCGTGCAAGTTTTTCGGGCGGTGCATCAATTAGCATCAGAATCCATCTTGAGCCACCTTGCAAGTACTCGCGTGCGCCAACGAACGGGCGAAGATAAGGGCAAGCATCTGGTTCTACTTCCAATATCTCCGAATATTCTTTTTCATCGAAAATCAGATTCCCACCATCTATAGGTTGTGATCCATAACGAAGGGGGGGTAATCTGCTAATTGGTGTATTTTCCGCCTGCACGATCAGATGTGGATCAGATAGCTGCCCCCCATCGAACAGGTAAGGCGACAGCGCAGCGTGACGGCTTTCCTCCGGCTCGCCGTTGATGTCGGGATAGCTGAACAATCGTTTCTCCGCTCGCACTGCCTCCCGTCGGTCGAGGCCAAGAATGACGACATGCACATGCGCCCTGCCCCGTGCGTCCGACCCCCATGCAAAGGTCCGGTGCGCGAACGCGATTTCGAGCTTGCAACGCTGAAACAGGACCGGCCACAATTGCGCTACCTGTTCGCCTTGCGTGATCGAATTGGTCGCGACGAAGCCGATCCGAGCATCACTTCCGCTCACGTACTCCCCCGCCTTGATAAACCACGCAGCGACGTAATCCAGCGTCCCGCCACTCTTTCCGAGCGCAGCAATCCGACGCACTTGAGCACGCTGATCCGATGATTGGAACTTCGCGCCACGGAAAGGCGGGTTGCCGAAGACGAAAGAGCAGTCACCCGATGGCAACAGCTCGGACCAGTCCGTTTCCAGTGCGTCGCCATGGACAATGTGCGGCGACTTCTCAAGCGGAATACGCGTATAGATCTGGCCGAACTCCAAGCTCAACCGGTTGTTCATGATGTGGTCCATCATCCACAAGGCGGTTTCCGCAATACGTACGGGAAATTCGTCGATTTCAATCCCATGGAACTGGTCGACATCAATCACCGAAAGCCCCGCCGCCACCAGATCTTCAGTCCCGCTCGGGTGTATTTCTTTCAAAACCTCCATTTCAAGCGCGCGCAACTCCCGATATGCAATGACCAAGAAGTTGCCGCAACCGCAGGCCGGATCGAAGAACATCATACTGCCGAGCTTCTTCTGGAACTGCCGGAGTGCTGCAAGGCGGCCACGGTCACGACGATCCTTTATCCGCTTAAACTCTGCACGCAGGTCGTCCATGAACAACGGCTCGATCACCTTGAGAATATTCTTTTCGGTCGTGTAGTGTGCGCCTTGGGCGCGGCGCTCCTTCGGGTCCATCACCGACTGGAACAGTGCCCCGAAGATCGCGGGCGAAATCTCCGACCAGTCGAAACGGCAGGCCGCCAGCAGCACCTCGCGCATGGACGTGTCAAATGCCGGAATGCGCAGTGGCCCGTCGAACAGTTCGCCGTTGACATAGGGAAACCGCGCAAGGTCTTCGTCGAGCGTGTTCTGGCGCTCGGTCTCCGGGGTATCCAACACTTCAAACAGTTGCGATAGCCACGGTCCAATATCCGACCCATCTTCAGCGGTACGCGCCTCCAGGAAGTCGAGAAAAATGTCACGCGGCTCGAAGATGCCAGTATCGTCCGCAAACAAGCAGAACGCGATTCGCACGAGGAACCTCTCCAGATCGTGTCCCTCGTAGCCTGCTTCGTGGAGCGCATCATGTAGCCGCCCGACGAGTTCGGCCGCCTCAATGTTCGCCGGGTTCTGATCACGGAAAGTCCGGCGCTGCACACCGAGAATGAAACCGAAAGACTCCACATGCTTGGGCAAGTCCGGCAGTGCAAACTCGACAACCGTCCGCTCGTCGAGATCGCGAAGCGCAAAGGTCTGGAAGTCGCTCACCAGAACGAAACGCGGGCGGTCGCGTTCGCGCAGCGCGTCGAAGTACTCCCCAGCTTGGCCGTAGGCTTTGTCGAGATCGCGTCCGGTACTCTTCTGCTCGACAATGAGAACGCGAGGCCAGAACAGGTCGATGTAACCTGAGCGGTTGTTCAGCTTCGTGACGTGTTCCTCGTAACGCGCCACAGAGCGCCGCTGGACGCCGAAGACTTCGAAGAAGTCGTTGTAGAAGCTCTGGGTCTCGCCTTTCTCGTAGGCCGCGTCCCGCCAGTCGTTCGCGAAGGTGGCAGCACGAGCACGGACTTCGTTCCAAGACAGGCGCATCAGCCTGAGCCGATAGTACCGATGGCGTCCGCCTCGATCATGCGTGCAACGCCTTCATGCGACGTTCCACAGCCTCCGATCATGCCACACTCACACCCGAGCCGCGACGCCGTCTCCATCACATTCCAGCCCACATCGTTTATGTCCTCACGGATCAGTTCGTCCAAGTACGGCGGGTTCAGCATCGGACCGATGCGCTCGCTTGCAATATCGTTCATGGTCAGCACTCCCATTCGGTCAGTGATAGTCGATCAGGCCCACGGCCTCGCTGTCCTCGAAGCGGAACACCGCGCGCCAGTTGACGGGGACGCGAACGCTCCACTGACCCGCGCAGTCGCCCTCCAGGGGATGCAACTGGAATCCCGGCGTGTCGGCACTTCGCTCTTGTCCTGTTTTAACAACGCACTTCACTCTTTCTGGCCCGATCCTGCCCATCCTGCCCCTGGCGTCATATCCCGCCATAAACCGTCGAACCGGGACTGGGACCGGAGCCACCCCATAATAGCCGGATCCATTTTCACTTTCATGGTAATGGCACCGCATTCATCCGTATTTTCTTCCAGAATCTCACAACGCTGATACAGCCTGGACCGGAGTTCTCCTGCCTCGGGCTGCAGGTTGATCTGGTAATAGACATGTCCCCGCCCCAGGACATCACTCAACGCCCTGGTCAGCAAATCGATTCCGTCTCCGGTGTATGCGGACAACCAAACCCCCTCTGCACGTTCCTGGCCATTCGATTTCCGCCGCGCCTGATCGCCGGTCAGGTCGATTTTATTGTAGACGTGAAGTACGGGGATTTCCCCGGCGCCAATCTCATCCAGCACCTGCTGGACATGGTGCTGCAATTCCCGGTGCCCGGAATTGGAAAGATCACTGACCAGCACCAGACAACTGGCGTTGGCCACCTCTTCCAGCGTTGCATGGAATGCCGCGACCAGGCTATGCGGCAACCCCTGTATGAAACCAACGGTGTCTGACAGGACCACCGGGCCGAAGCCGGGCACTTCCAGCCGCCGCATGGTGGGGTCGAGGGTCGCAAACAGCTTGTTGGCCACCAACACATTCGATTTTGTGAGTGCATTGAACAGGGACGACTTTCCGGCGTTGGTATACCCGACCAGTGAAACCGTCGGAATGGGAGTACGGTGCCGAGCCCGCCGGCGCAGGGCCCGTTGCGATTCGACCTTTTTCAGCCTCCGGGTCAGGTTCTTGATTCGCTGGCCGACCAGCCTGCGGTCGGTTTCCAGTTGGGATTCCCCGGGGCCACGAAGTCCGATCCCTCCTTTCTGGCGTTCCAGGTGGGTCCACCCCCGAACCAGTCGGGTCGAAAGATGGGTCAGTTGTGCCAGTTCAACCTGCAGCTTGCCTTCGCTGGAGGTTGCACGTTGGGCGAAGATATCGAGAATGAGCCCCGTACGGTCCAGGACGCGGCATTCCACGATCCTTTCGATATTCCGTTCCTGGACCGGGCTGATATCGTGATCAAAAATGATCACCGTCGCGCAGTGAACCCGAACCAGGCTGGCAAGCTCCCCAACCTTCCCCTTGCCGAGATAGGTGGCCGCAACCGGCCTGGGCCGCACCGTCAGGAGTTCGGTGCAGACGCGGGCGCCGGCCGACACGGCCAATTCCCTCAATTCGGACAGCGGGTTTTCGTGTTCCGGCCGGTTGTGCTCCATCTGCCGAACCAGAATGGCCCGTTCCACATTTCCAGGCCCTGCACCCGGGTTGTTCTTTTCTATTTGCGTGAACAGTGTCCGATGCCTCCTGAATTCCCGCCCAAAACGATCTCAAATATAATTGCCATCCGATTCGATCGCCTCTTTATCTTCCCCGTCCTGCGGAACACGAATCATGCGTCCAGGCACGATCGTTGAGATGGCATGCTTGTAAATCATCTGGTTCACTGTGTTGCGAAGCAAAATTACGAACTGGTCAAACGATTCCACCTGCCCCTGAAGTTTAATCCCGTTGACCAAAAATATGGAGACCGGGATCCGCTCCTTTCTCAATATGTTCAAAAACGGATCCTGTAAGGCCATTCCTCTTTGTTGTGCCATTTTCTTCACCTGTTGGTTGCTATAATTGTTATGGATGGGTCATCCTGTTTCAGGTCATTCACCCGACCTGTATAGACAGTCGCCCATCTTTATTGTAATGCATCCGGACATTGGTTGTGGAAATGGCTTTCGGCCGCATCAAATTCCCGATTGGTGTCCTGGCCGGTGAGGCCATGAGCGGACAGTCGGCATGCGGAACACGCCGGCCCATCCCGGCCATCGAACCTGCCGGTAAAACGTGCATTCACCCTGTCCGGGTATCAGGGAGTAGAGCACAGTCCATGCTGAAAAACCCCGGTTGTCATGGCCTGATCACCGATGGACCATTTGGAATGCACCCTCGAGGAAATCGACCATGGAATCCACGATCCTTTTCTGGCTTTTTTCAAACCACACCAGGTTGGACTGGTTCCGCATCCAGGTGAGTTGCCGCTTGGCCAGCTGACGGGTTGCCGCCTGCCCGTTCCCAATCATGTCCGCGTACGGTACCGCGCCGTTCAAATGGGCCAGTACCTGGCGATAGCCCACGGAACGCAGGGCCGGCAACGATCCGGAAAACCCCGGTTCCCCGGCCAGGGCCCTGACTTCATCCACCAGTCCCCGTTCAAGCATCTGCCGGAACCGTTCCCCGATTTCATGGTGCAGGGTTTTCCGGTCTCCGCTGAAGACCGCCAACTTGATCACGGGGTGTTTCAGGGCATTGCCCATCGCCCTCCTCCTCAACCGGGATGGCGGCAGCCCGGTCAGTCGAAGCACCTCAATGGCCCGCTGGATTCTCTGGGAATCCGTCGGAGACAACTGACGGGCCATTTCCCTGTCTGCAGCAGCCAGTTCCTCATACAGGGCCGCAAGGCCATTTTCCCGGATATCCTGCCGGATCTGTTTTCGCAGCACCGGGTCGGCTGCTGGCAGGGCGGACAATCCATTTTCGAGCGCGGAGAAGTAAAACATGGTACCCCCCACCAGTACGGGCACCTTTCCCCGCTGGGTGATTTGCGCGATCAGGGCCGTGGCATCCCGGCTGAAGTCCGCGGCCGAGTAGGCCTGGGAAATCTCCCGGATATCGATCAGGTGATGGGGCGTTCGGGCCAGAAATTCCGCATCCGGCTTCGCCGTCCCGATGTTCATCCCCTGGTACACCTGGGCGGCATCCACACTGATCAACTCGCAGTCCATGCGTTCATGCAACCGCCTGGCAATTTCGGTTTTGCCCGTGGCCGTTGGGCCCATCAGGAAGACCACCGGAGACCGGCTACCGTCCACGCATGAACCACTTGTCGATTTCACCCAGCGAAACACTCATCCAGGTGGGCCTACCGTGATTGCATTGACCGGAACGCTCCACCCGTTCCATTTCCCGGAGCAGGGCATTCATTTCCGCTAATTCCAGTTTGCGGTTGGCCCGTACCGAGCCGTGACAGGCCACACTGGACAGGATCTCATGCTGGGAATCGGTAATGCGGCTGCTGTGACCAAATTCGATGAGATCGGACAACACATCCCTCACCAGTGTTTCAATATTGTGGTGGACCAGCATCTCCGGCACAGCCCGCACGGCCACCGTTTCCTCTCCAAGACAGGCGACCTCAAAACCGAGTTCCGCAAACCGGGGGATAAAGGATTCTGCCGCCGCCGCTTCCTGCCGGCTGACGGTGATCCGGACCGGCACCAGCAATGGCTGGGAATTCATGGCCTGGTCGTCCATTTTCTGTTTCAGGGATTCGTACGTGATCCTCTCGTGGGCCGCATGCATGTCCACCATGATCAGCCCATCACGGTTTTCCGCCAGGATATAAACCCCTTTCAACTGCGCGATGGCATACCCCAGAGGCGGCACTTCATCTGGACTTTCGGTACCTGCCGGACCGGGCTCCGTTTCAGGAGTCTCCCGGAAGGACCCCATCATGGACTCGTAGGCGGCGACCTGGTTCTCCACCATCATCCGGATATTCTGCTGGGCCGCCTCCGAACCATGGCTTCCCCCAAAAGAGGATTGGGGGCGAATCCCGGCGGGTGCGGGCAGTCCGACCGCACTGGATTCGGGTGACAGGTCGGCAATGGCCCGGTGCAGGGTCCGGTAGATATACTCATGCACCGCCCCGCTTTCCCGAAATCTCACCTCGCTTTTTGCAGGGTGTACATTGACATCCACCAGTTCGGGCCGGATACCCAGGTACAGGACAAAAGCGGGATGACGCCCGTGATACAGTACATCACTGTACGCCCGGCGCACGGCATGGGAAATCAGGCCATCTTTCACCGCCCGGCCATTGACGAAAAAATATTGCAGGTCCCGCTGGCTCCTGGAAAATGTGGGCAACCCCATCCAGCCCGACAGCGACATGACTTCCACATCCTCTTCAATCCATATGCTCTGCTCCGAAAACGGGGCTCCGCAGATGTCCGCAATCCGTTTCTGTCGCTCCGGATCGCTGTTGCAGGCCGGCAGGTTCAAGATCACCCGCTGGTCATGACGGAGCTCGATGCCGACGCCGAAATGACTCAGCGCCATCTTGCGGACCACATCCTGGCAGTGGCGGAACTCGGTTTTTTCCGTCCTCAGGAATTTCCTGCGCGCCGGAGTGCTGTAGAACAGGTCCTGCACATCCACCGTCGTTCCCTGGGGGTGGGAGACCGGCCGGGGTGGCGAAGACTGCCGGCCGCCCTGGACGGCGAGTTCCGCCCCGGCCTCCTGGCCGGCGGTTTTCGAGCGCACCACCAGCTTGGATACGGCGGCGATGCTGGGCAGCGCTTCTCCGCGAAAGCCCAGGGTGGCAATCCGGAACAGGTCATCCACCGAGGCCAGCTTGCTGGTGGCATGCCTGGACAGTGCCAGCTCAAGCTGGTCCTGGCCAATCCCGCAGCCGTTGTCCCGCACCTGGATCCGTTTGATCCCGCCCCGCTCGACCTGGATTTCAACTCTCGAGGAGCCGGCATCGATACTGTTTTCAAGCAATTCCTTCAACAGGGAAGCCGGTCTTTCAATGACTTCCCCGGCTGCAATCTGGTTGACGAGCCGGTCGTTCAGTTGAACAATTCTGTCCGGACCCGGGCCCGATTCCACTGAAATTCGAGATTCAGTAGGCATAGATATTCGGGTTTTTTTTCAGATATCGATGAATGCCGGCGACAATGGCTTTGGCAATGCGGGCCTGGTATTTGGAGTTTCGAAGCAACTGTTCATCCTTTGCATTGGTAATATAGGCCGTTTCCACCAGAATCGACGGAATATCCGGGGACTTGAGCACTGCGAATCCCGCCTGTCCCACATGTTTGCCGTGTATCTTGCCGATCTTGGACAATTCCGCCAGCACTTCCCGGCCAAAATCGATGCTGGCGGTAACGGTCTTGGTCATGGACATGTCAAGCAGTACTCCGGCGAGGTCGTTGCCCTTGTCGGCCAGACTGACCCCCCCTACCAGGTCCGAGGCATTTTCCTTGTTGGCCAGCCATCTTGCCTTTTCACTGGAGGCCCCCCGTTGGGACAGGGCATAGACCGAAGCCCCGCGTACATTCCGGTTCTTGAAGGCATCGGCATGGATGGAGATAAACAAATCCGCCTGCAGGTCCCGGGCAATCCGTGTACGCTTGCGCAATCCAACGTAGTAGTCCCCTTTTCGGGTCAGTTCCGCCCGCATCCCGGGTTCCCGGTTGATCTGGTCCTTCAATTTCCTGGCAATCGTCAGCACCACTTTCTTTTCCTGGGTCTTCTTGCCCAGTGCCCCCGGGTCTTCGCCACCGTGCCCGGGGTCAATCAGGACCAGCAGTTTCTCTCCTGGCTTCTTCGGCTTTGCCGGCTCCGGTTTCCTGGGCTTGGACTGCTGCTCGATGATGGCGGCAATGGAATCCCGATGGTAGTAGTCGACCACCAGCCGGTATTGGTAGTTGTTGACGGGTTTCAGTGTCTGGATATAGTAACGGACCGGTTTGTCCAGATCGAAAACCACCCGCAACTTGCTGGAATCAGGGTATCCCACGCGGATCTGCTTGATAAATGGGCCGGTGGAACCCGGCGGGGGTGCTGCGCTTTTGAGTCGCGTATCGGGCAGGTCAATCACTACCCTTTTGGGATTCTCCAGGGTAAAGACCTTGTACTGCACGGCCCGGTCCATGTCAAAAACGATTCTTGATCGTTCCGGTGCGTGCCACATTCGGATATCGTGGATGCTGGCGGATTGAGCCGGTCCGGCAAACAGGACCGCAAGCAACCCGGCCATGAGGAACCAGTGGAACCGCGGACTCACCACCCCGGCCATCCGTCGGCACCGTCGGGTTCGGGTCGTATTTCCACTTCCCGCCCGGTTTCCCGATAACGGATCAGGATTTCCATGTCGGGTTCCGGCAGGATCTCCTCTCCCCTTTCCGGCCATTCAATGAGGCAGATGCTTTCCGGGTTGACCATGTCCCGGACACCCACCATTTCCAGTTCGTCCGTGCTTTCAAGACGATACAGATCCATGTGATAGAATGATTTTCCGCCAATATCATAGAAATCAACCAGGGTATACGTGGGGCTTGTGACGGTGTTTTTCCATCCAAACCCATTCAGTATTCCCCTTGCCATCGTGGTTTTCCCTGCACCCAGTTCTCCACGCAGAAACACCAGGTCGCCCCGTTTCAGTGTGCGCGCCACGGACCTGCCAACCGCCAGCATTGAGCTTTCATCCGGAACTTCGATTCGGTACATGGGTATCAACGGTTTGTGAACATGGCTGGCCCGGCACAACCCGCCTCAAATCCGGCTGGCCAGCAACACGGTGGAATAGTAACACGGACAACCGAAAATCCGCATAGCCGCCGACGCTACCGCTCCCGGGAATACCGGACCAGCATCCGTGGCAGCACCTGGACAATGTCGCTGGCAAGAAGGCTGGTCTGGCCCAGATTTTCAGCGGCCCTATCGGCGCAGCTCGAATGCAGCCAGACACCGGCCCGGGCCGCATCCGGCAACGGCATGCCCTGCCCCACCAGCGCCCCAACCATGCCGGACAGGACATCCCCCATGCCGGCGCTTGCCATGCCCGGATTGCCGCGGTCACAAACCGTGACTTCATCCGCTCCGTCGACCACCAGGGAACCGGCTCCCTTGAGGATGCAGACCCCCCCATACTGTTTTCTGATTTCCCGGGCCGCCCCCACCCGGTCATTTTGAACCTCCCGGGTCGGGCAGTGCAGCAGCCGGGCCGCTTCCCCCGGGTGCGGGGTAAGTATCTGGTTTTCATTTTTCATCCCGGACCGGGACAGGATATTCAGTCCATCCGCGTCGATGACCGTGGGCAGCCCGAGAGACCGCACCCGCTCGAAAACGGATTCGCCCCATTGGCCCTGGCCCAGGCCCGGGCCAAGAACCACCACATCACAGCGGTCCAGACTGGCATCCAGCGCGGACCCGTTTTCCAGGCACCGGCTCATTAACTCCGGGCAATAGATCGCCGGCAGGTCCAGGTGCTTCCGGGTAGACAGGATCGTCACCAGCCCGCTGCCGCAGCGAAGGGCCGCCTGTCCGCACAACAGGACCGCCCCCAGCATCCCGTCATCCCCCCCGGCGACCACCACACTGCCATAGTCCCTCTTATGGGAATCCACACGACGTCCGGGCAGCCGGTGAGGAGGCATCACCCTGCCTACCGCCGACAGCCGGTCATGAACGCCAACCGGCACATCCAGGTCCTCAAAACAGACCGGTCCGCATCGCTCTGTGCCGGCTCCCGTATACAACCCCAGTTTCTTCCCAATGAACGTAACCGTCATGTCCGCCTGGATGCACGGAGAGAACACGGCCCCGGTATCGCTGTCCAGCCCCGACGGCACATCCAATGCCACCACCGGACAGTGGACCTGGTTCGCCGTTTCGATCAACCGGGCACTCGCACCCGCCGGTGCACGGCTCAACCCGGTACCAAACAGGCCATCGACAATGATGCCTGCGTCGCCCAGAACCTCTTCATCGCCCTGGGGGGCCACCCTGCCGCCGAGGTCCAGATACTCCTGGCATGTGCGGATGGTGTCCCGGGTCCCGGGTGCAAAGGCCGGAACCACCACCACTTCCAGGCCGGTTTCCCGGGCACACCGCGCCACCACATATCCGTCTCCCCCATTGTTGCCGGAACCACAGAGCACGACAAAGGGTTCCCGATAACCAAACTGCCGGGTGATCCGGGAAAACGCCCGCAGTCCCGCGGTTTTCATCAATGCCAGGCCGGAAAATCCAAATTCCTCCATGGCGATTCGATCCAGCTCCCGGCATTGCCGGGAGGTATACAGCCGATGAGTCGGATTCACCACGGAACTCATTCACCGGGTCCTGGGGAGGATGTCAACGTACCGGGCATCCCCCGTCATCCGGGTTGGACAGTGGGAAACTCACTCCCTGCTCCAACAATCATCCGGTCCTCCCTCAGCAGAACCCGCCAGACCGCCGCACAGGCCCATCCCGGGTGCAATCTCCCTGGCCTTCCACCCGTAAAACGCGAATCAACCCAAATGGTCCCGAAAAAATCCAACGGTCCTTTCCCAGGCAAGTGCCGCATCTTCCGCGTCATACCGTGCGCTGGTGGGGTTCGCAAAGCCATGGTCCGCCTCGTACCAGTGAACCGCCAGCCCCTGGTCCTTTCCGGCGTCGGCCATGGCGAACTCAAATCCGTCCACCATTTTGGCAGTGATCCAGCCATCCCGGGTGGCAAAATGTCCCATCACCGGGCCGTCCAGGGCCCCCAGCGTGGCCGCCTCATGATCCACCCTGCCATAGTAGACCACCGTTGCATCCACGGGGGTTGCCGCCGACGCATTGAGGGACCACCCTCCCCCAAAGCACCAGCCCACCGTGCCCACCTTTCCGTTCGTCGCAGGATGCCGGCGCAACCAGTCTACCCAGCTTACCAGCGTGTCGGTGGCTTCGCCGGGGTTCACCGCCTGCATCAATGCCCGGGCCTTGTCCGGCTTCGTCTCCACCGCTCCCTGGTACAAATCCACCGCAAGGGCGATGAACCCGAGATTCGCAAATTCTGCCGCGACGGTTTTGATCTGATCATTCAGCCCCCACCATTCATGGATTAACAGCACCGCGGGGGCCTTGTCTGCAGCCGGCATCGCCAACGCTGCGGAGACGGACCGGCCATTTCCGGTGGTGATGGAAATGGACTCGGTGCTCGCCGCCGCGGCCCGACTCAGGGCCGGAACCGCCAGCACGGTCGCGAGCGGCAGGCTCACCAGGCCCTGGATAAATTCCCGGCGTGTCTGGTCGGAAACCCGGACCTCGGGGAGAGAATGCCTGGCACCACAACGCGTTAAATCACACATGGTCTCCTCCTGTTCAATGTATTGTTTTCAGTGATTCGATCCCGCAGACGGTTCCAAAACCCTCCAGTCATTGACCGGATGGAACTCAGTCTGCCCCATATTCTTCCCGGCGGATATTATACAGCGTTTTCATATACGCCCGGATGATGCTCGCTTCATACACGACTCCCACCAGTGTCCCCCGGCCATCCGCCGACACGACCGGCACACTTTCTCCGACAAAGCTCTGGATCTGTTCCATCGCAGCCCATATCGTCGTATTGGTGGACAGGATGATCTCTTCCTTTTCCTGGTACAGTCCGCAGGGGTCATCCATGGAATCCGCCCCACTGCCGTACCCGGTCAACTGCAGCGTGGTAATGGTTCCCAGGTAGATGTCCTCCCCATCAATAATATACCCTTCGCTTTTCCCCTCTTTATGCATCCGGGACAACAGGGTTCCCAGGGTTGCCTCCGGGCTGGCGGTGACATAGTCACTGGAGAGGAAATCGGATATTTCGCGGTTGTCCAGCACGGCCTGGTCCCGCCCCAGAGAAAGATCAAACCCCCTTCTCTTTAACTGGATATCAAAAATGGACCGGCCCACCAGCCGGTATCCCACCAGGTTGGCAAAGACAACACTGATCATTGCAGCGATCGTCAGTTCATAGTTTCGGGTAAGTTCAAAGACAATCAGGATGGCCGTCAGCGGTGCGCCGATCACCGGGCTGGTTACGGCCACCATGCCGCAAATCGCGTACACGACAATGGATGAAAAATGCTCAATCATGAACAATGGGACCAGATTCCCCACGAATGCCCCGAACAAAACCCCCACCATGAGCGCCGGACTGAAGATCCCGCCTGCAAACCCAAATCCCAGGCAAAGGGCCGTCATCGCCATTTTTGCGATCAGGATATAAAGCAATTCGTAATCGGTATAGGCGGACAGAATACTGTTTCTCAATACGGAGCCGCCGATACCCAGCACTTCCGGAACCCAGATGGAAACAATGCCCAGCACAGCCCCGGCCAATGCGGGCTTGAGATAACCGGGAATATTGATTTTTGCGGCCACCGAACCGACCGCCAGAACCAGTCTTATGAACAAGGCGGCCACACCGGCCCCCATGATGCCGATCGCAATGAAGATCAGGAATTCCGGCGATTGAATCGGGGTCAGGAATTCAATCCGAAACAGCGGGGGCAACTCAATCACATAGTTGGCAAACAGGTATCCCGTCACCGCCGATACGGTGACCGGCGCAAACACCTTCAGTGAATAATGTCGCAGAATCACTTCATGGGCAAATATCAGGCCGGCAATGGGCGCATTGAAAATGGTGGCAATGGCCGCTGCCGCACCACAGCCAATCCCCATGGTTCCGGTAAAACCGGTTTTCCGGGTGAACCGGCTGATCGATACCCCCAGGGTGGCTCCCATATGCGCCAGGGGTCCGTACTGGCCCACCGAGGCGCCGCTGCCGATGGCCACCATGCTCGCCAGGGCCGTCGCCATGCCGCTCTTCAAGGGCGCATCCGAACTCAGGGTCTGCGTGGATTGAATGGTATCCGCCAGATTGAGCGGTCTTTTTTCCCGGTTCGTCATACAGATCAGGCCCACGACCAGGCCGCCCGCAGCGGGAACCAGGATGGAAAAGATCACAAACCAGGACTCCTTGCCCAGCTTCTTCCGGTCTGCCACATCGACCATGAACAACTCGTTCAGATAACCCACCACCTCAACGAACAGGATGGAAGCCAACGAAGCAATGACCCCGGCCACCGCTCCAAACAGGGCGATGGAGAAAATTCGAAAGGACAGGGTCAGAAAATTCATCCCGTTTGGCAGGGGCCCCCCATCCTGGTGTTTCTGACAACAGGCACGATCAGGCTGGCAATCAACAGTAACATGGTGCCTCCACTATACACCCTGAACCAATAAAAATCCCCGGTACAGGAGATAAACCCCGAAACCCGCCAGCAGCAACGCATTGATCACCGCGATTTTTCCCTTTGCCAGCCTGGCACCCTGCCGGCCGATCATCCCCCAGAAGTAGACGCCGAAAAGAAACAGGGGCATGCCAACGAGAAAGAAGATGACGATATTGAGATACAGGTTTGAGGTGTAGGTTGCCGCGAGAAACCCCGCGGGGATGGCGGTCCATACCTTGGGGCTTGACCAGGAGACCAGCGCCATCATTTTCCAGTTGAAATCGAACCCTTTCCCCGTGCCGACCCGGTTTTGTGCCGTTTTATACGCCATGTAAAAAATCACCATGGCGCCGACGAAATACAGGCCGGTATACATTCCCTCATGGATATTTCCCACGGTCCCCACGATCAGGCCGATGATGGCATTGAGCGGAAACCAGGAAACCAGGCAGTAGATGAGAAAGTTCCGGTACAGTACCACGAAGGAGGTATCCCTGGCCGCGTCCATGATCGCAATCCAGTACGGACCAATGGTGAATACAAAGGTACTCCAGAATACGAAGGTTGCAATCACGGGTTCGTACATTGGACAGGGCTCGCAGTACGACGGGGAAAGGGGCGGCCTACGGCTGACGCTGTCTCGCGATGAGGCCCGATACCGTGGCGGCTATCCGAGCCGCCACCAGGGCCCCGCGTCCCCCGATATCGGCATCGGGCATCAACTCAACCAGGTTAAAGCCGGCAATCCTGGCCTTGCTGGCCACCTGCCAAAACAGCGAAATCACCTCCCGGTAGGAAAATCCCCCCGGTGCAGGTCCAATCACCGCGGGAACCACGGAGGGGTTCATGACATCAATATCCAGAGCGATGTAGACCCGGGCACCCGGCGAGATCTTGTCGACAACGGTTTCCAGCCCCCATCCTTCCACCTGGTGCATGGGGAAGAACTTGACCCCCCAGTCCAGGGCATCCTGGATATCCCCGGGTCGTGCACTGCCCAGCCCCCTGGCACCGACCTGGATGATGTCTTCCACCCAGGGCATTTCCGAGGCTCGGCGCATATTGCTCGACAGGCCAAACTGCTCACCCTGCACTTCATCCCGCCAGTCGGCATGGGCATCCAACTGCAGGATGGTGATGGGACCGAAATTCTCATACGCCTGCAGCACCGGGATGGGAACGGAATCATCGCCGCCAAGTACCACCGGCACCGTCTGGCTCTCCAGCACACGGTGTATGGCCTCCCGGATCAGTTTTCGGTTCCCGGCGAAGTCGGATTCGCTGCAGGCCAGGTTCCCGCAATCCACGGCCCGACCGGCTTCACCGAGCACGGTTCCCCCTAGATCAAAATCATGGTGCTGCAAAACCCCGGGCCAGCCAAGTGCCTGTCGTATGGCATCCGGTGCTCCGGCACAGTACGCCCCCACCGTGGCATAGGACGTGGCGACCGGGACGCCAAGGACAGCAATATCCGCCCCATCGAGATTGTCCACGGACCCGGCAGGAAAATCACAAAACCCCCGCATCCGGCGACCGCCAAACAGGGATTGCATATCAGGTTTGTCTTGCATTGGCCGGAAAATAAAACTTTGGACTATATCTGGACTTCGCGTATGATTCTTGACATCTCACTAACCGGTTGAGACCGGGTGCTTTCGCAAACAGGGTTACTCACCATGAATGATCATAACCTTAAAGACCTGGTTGGACAAATCCGGGTCTGGGGACGGCAACTCGGGTTCGCTCATACCGCGGTCTCGGATGTGGACCTTGCCCGCTGTGAGGCCCGACTGGCAGAGTGGCTGCGGTCAAGATTCCACGGGGAAATGGAGTACATGGCCCTGCACGGGGCCAAAAGGACCCGCCCGGAGGAACTGGTTCCCGGCACACTGCGGGCCATCACGGTCAGGATGGACTACCTGGATGAACAGGCCGCCTGTGCGGAAAAAATCCTGGAACAGCCGGAAAAAGCGTATATTTCCCGATACGCACTGGGCCGGGACTACCACAAACTGATCCGGAAGCGACTGCAGACCCTGGCGGACCGGATTTCCGGGCAGGTGGGGAAATTCGGCTATCGGGCATTTTGCGACAGCGCCCCGGTGATGGAAAAGGCGCTGGCGGAAAAGTCCGGGCAGGGATGGCAGGGCAAGCATACCAACATACTCAACCGGGAAGCCGGGTCCTGGTTTTTCCTGGGGGAACTGTATACCGACCTGCCTCTTCCCGTGGACCCCCCGGTCACCCCGCATTGCGGCCGCTGCCAGGCCTGCATGGACATTTGCCCCACCAACGCCATTGTCGCCCCGTACCGGCTCGATGCCAGGCGCTGCATTTCCTACCTGACCATTGAACTGAAAGGTTCCATCCCCCGGGAATTCAGGAAACCCCTGGGCAACCGCATATTCGGGTGTGATGACTGCCAGCTCGTCTGTCCCTGGAACAAATATGCGAAATGGACGGATGAAGTCGATTTCAGGCCCCGGCACCAGCTGGATAATCGCAACCTGATGGAACTGTTCCGATGGGAGGAGGATACTTTCCTGAAAAAGACGGAAGGGTCGGCCATCCGCAGAATCGGTCACATCCGCTGGTTGAGAAATATCGCCATCGCCCTTGGCAATGCACGGTACGAAACCGGCATCGTCCAGGCCCTTCGCACCCGGGCCGGACACGCATCGGAAATTGTCCGGGAATCCGTTGACTGGGCACTGGAACAGCAACGGGCAAAATCCCTGCACAAATGAAGGGCTGCCCTGCCCTGCGGTAATCAACCCCACACCCCCCAAAACGGAAATTAATCTTGTTTTCGATTTTCAAATCCATCTCTTCCCTGTTGCTCAGTTACGGGATGTTCCTGATGGCCGTTGGCCTGTTCTCCACACTTCTGGGCATCCGTTCCTCGCTGGAAGGATTTTCACCCCAGACAACCGGGCTGATCATGTCGGGGTACTTTGCCGGCCTGCTCATCGGGGCAAACTTTGCGGTCCGTTTCATGGTCCTGGGCGGCCACATCCGTGCCTTTGCCGTCTTTGCTTCCGTGATGTCCACCACCGCACTGATACACATCATGCTGGTCGACCCCTTCGTCTGGTTCGCGCTGAGATTCCTGGCCGGATTCTGCATGGCCGGCCTGGTGATGGTGACAGAAAGCTGGCTCAACAATCGTGCAAATCCCGACACCCGGGGACAGGTTTTTTCCTTTTACATGATTACCAACTATGCGGCCTCCGGGATGGGCCAGTTCCTGTTGCCCCTGGCCGACCCGGAAAGCTTTTACCTGTTCACGGTGGTGTCCATCATATTCTCGATTTCCATTGTGCCCATTTTGCTCACCCAGTCCCAGGCGCCCATCCCGCCCAAAAGGTCCAGGGTCGACCTGCGCGCGCTCTACCGGTTGTCTCCCGTGGGCATGCTGGGTGCCTCCACCGCCGGTTTCATCAATTCCGGGTTTTACACGCTGGGGCCGGTCTATGCCACCTCCAACGGGTTTTCCATTGCCCGGACATCCATCTTCATGTCCACCGCAATATTCAGCGGCCTGCTGCTGCAGTGGCCCCTCGGAAAAATTTCCGACCGGATTGACCGACGTATCGTCCTCATCGGAATTTCACTGGGGACCGCCCTGGCCTGTGTCGGGTTTCTCCTGCTTCCGGTGAAGCACCTCTATGTACTGTTCATCCTGACCAGCCTCTATGGCGCGTTCTCATTTGTGGTGTATTCCATCAGCGCCGCACATACCAATGACTTTGCGGACAAAAGATTTGCGGCCCAAACGGCGGGGGGATTGCTCGTTTTCTTCGGCGTGGGTGCGATTATCGGGCCCATACTGACCTCACAGATCATGGGGCTGGCGGGTCCTTCCGGCCTGTTCCTGTCCAATACCATGGCGGCCCTGCTATTCAGCCTGTTTGTATTTTTGCGGATCAAAATCAGGGCCAGCACACCGACGACAGACAAATCCAGCTTTATTGTGATTTCCGCGTCCCAGCCCATGAACAAGGAACTGTATTCCTCGTTAAACCAGGATGAACGGAACCGCGCCGGACCATCCCCGCCAACCGACGATTGAGGCACCTCCACCGGCGATCATGCCTGTCGGCAGGCAGTACTCCGGAAAATAACGTCCGGGCACTTTGCCCCCGTTTTGACGGTTCATCAAAGCGACCATGTCAATGCCCCCGCTGTCAGACACCCATCCCGAAAGACAAGATATTCAATGTGGATTGTTTCCGCATTGGCCGGGAGACCGAACCGGACACCGTTGAATACAGATTTCACCTTGCAGCAGGACTCACCGTATTGCCCGTATGACCGATTTCTCAGCCTGCTCTCCTGGTTTTCCGGTACTGCCGGGTAAACTGCCCTGGGGTGAAAACAGACCCTCGACCAATGATCCAGATGGGGAAATACTATACGGGAAAGGTTACAATCCCAGGAAAACCCTCTATCGTACCGCCCTGACATAAAACCTGAAAATACTCGCTCATCCATTTGAAAAACCAATGAAAATATCGATAAAACAAGGACTGAATCCCGTTGTCGATGACAATTCCCATATCCTGATTCTGGGTTCCCTGCCGGGCGACGCCTCATTGAAATCGCGGGAATATTACGCATACCCCCAAAATCAATTCTGGAATATCCTGTCCTCCATCTACCAGGAATCCATCAGCGTCGATTACGAATCGAAACGGGCGTTTCTCCGCAAGCACGGAATCGCTTTGTGGGATGTGCTGAAAGCGGCCGAACGGAAAGGAAGTCTCGATTCGAATATCCGGTCCCCGGTCGTCAACGACCTCAAGGGGTTTATCCGCAAACATCCGCAAATCAGGGCGATCGGATTGAACGGAAGAAAAGCCTGGGAAAAGTTCAACAAGCATTGCATTTTCAAAGCAGGCGATATGCATGTGCGCTACCTTCCGTCCTCAAGTTCCATGCACACGAAACCACTCCCGGAAAAAGTTCAGGCGTGGCAGGATTTCCTGAAACCGGTCATGTAGCGGACCGGAAACTCCGGTTTTTCAATCCGCTGGATTGTGCATGGAGGGCCAGGAACCCTGCCCCCGCTACAACTCCTGACCCATCTCCAACCCCTTGTCCCGCACAGGGGGGGTTCGGGTATTTTGCCGCAAGAGACCCCAGCTACAGCCACCGAATTTCGGGAGCAGTGGCGCAGCCCTGGCGCGTGCGAGCCGGTGGCCGCCTCGTCGGTCTGCAAGGTCTGCCAGCGGGTCCACGAAGGTCGGTTTGTGAAACCGCGCATGGAGGCGCTGAAACGGGGACCGGCCAATCCTGTCAATCATTTCCTGTTTTTTTCAGGGCGCCGGGAATGAAACAGGCAAGGACCCCCACCCCCACAATCCCGATGAAAAGCATTTCCCGCAGAACCAGGGAAAGACTCTCCCAGTCCAGGGCGTTTTCGCGATCGATGGTTTGCGACAATACCCAGAGCAGGCCGGAAAATGCCAGGCGTGCACATAGACTCTGGATCGACAGATAGGTGGCGCGAAGATGGCTCTCCACTTTCGGCGCAATGGCCGCATTCACCGGGGCGTAAATCACGGACATGGGGAAATTCCGAAAAAACAGCGCGGTCAACATCATCCCCGACAACACCACGGCAAAGGAGCCGATAATCAGGAGCTGAATCAAGAATGCGTAAAACAGCAGTGCTTTCAGCCCCAGCCGGTTGTTCAGGCGAACACTGTACGCGGCCCCGAATATTCCACCGAACATGGACACTGCAATCACCATGCCTGAAACCAGTGGAGAACTGTCGGGCACGATCCAGTGCAGGTCCAGCAATTTGATGTAGGGCTGATAAAACTCAAAGGCCGCATGTTCCAGGCAGTACATCAAGACCATGGCGGCAAACAGCCAGGCCAGCACCGTATCGCCCAGTTTCTTCAGGCACTCTGCGATGGTCTTGAGAATGGACCCGGTTTCCGGTTCTCCCGATCCCGGGCAATCCGGTTCGCTGAACCGGTAAACCAGCCCAATCATCCACAGGGCCCCGAAAAGCGACAGAACATAGGCCAGGCGCAGGTCGTAAGCTCCCAGGATTCCCCCCGCGATGGAGGCGATGGTCAGCGATGCAAACGCGTATTTTTGCGCCTTGGCCTCGAGGGCTTCATATTCCCGTTCCCTGCCCAGGCCCCGCAGCGAGTCATACAAAAAAGCCGTGTCGGTACCCGACATCATCGCCACGCCCTGGGCAAGAAAGAACTGGCCGAGGGCAAGGGAATAAAACCCGCTGGCATACAGGAAAACCAGGTAGGCCAGGGCCAGCGAAAAACCGGAAAGAAACAGGGTGATTCGGCGCCCGGCCCGGTCGGAAAAGTAACCCGACGGAACTTCCCAGATACACACGGACAGGTAATAGACCGCACCCAGCTGTATGGCCTCGGCGAGGGAGACAAACTGGTTGAAATACAAAAAGAAAACCGGCAACCAGCCCATGAGGTTGGCCGCACTGTGAAACCAGGGATACAGGCGTATATTGTTGTTCAGGGCTTGAGACACCGTTTGGCGTATGGTCAGGGATGGGGCCGGAGGCAAGCGGGATCATTCACTTCGGTTCACTTGCCGAACTCAGTACCCGGATTTCCGGTCCACCAGGTTCAGCAAAGGTTGATTGCGGATCAATCGAACGTAGTTTTCCTGTACCACCGACAGACCGCTTTCCAGGTGCCATCCGGAAACATGAGGGGTAATGGTGACTTTCCCGTGGCTCCACAACGGATCGTCTTTCGCAAGGGGTTCATCCTGGAAAACATCCAGTACCGCGTGGCCAAGATATCCCGAATCCAGGGCCGTCACCAGGTCCTGTTCATTGATCAGCGACCCCCGGCCCACATTCACCAGCATGGAACCCGGTTTCATCTGTTTGAACCGGTCCAGGTCAAACAGGTGCCGGGTCTCCCGGGTAGAAGGCAGAATGCAGATCACATAGTCCGACAACCCCAGCACATTCTCCAGTTCCGCCTCCCCGTGCCGGCAGTCAATGCCTGGGATCTGTTTCGGGGTCCGGCTCCAGCCAACCACCGAAAAACCCAGGGTCCGGAATCTGTTCGCGATCGTCCCGCCAATATTGCCGAGTCCCAACACCCCCACCTTGATCCTGCGGATATTGGCCGGTGATTTCTGCAGCCACCGGCGCTTTTCCTGGTTCAGCCGAAAGAACGCCACATTTTGCATGTCGTTCAACACATAACCGATACAAAAGCGGGCCATTTCCAGTGCTACCTCTTCGCTCCTGATTCGCGCAATCCGTACATCAGGATGGAGGTCCGGGGCATTCACCATCGTTTCCACACCGGCCCCCATCTTCTGCACCAGCTGCAGATTCGGTAATTCCCCGGCCAGCCCGGGCCGCAATCGATCACAGGCCAGCATCCGGATGTCGGAGGGGTCCCCCAGTTGCGGATAAAACCTGATTTTTTCCCGCGGGAGATTATGCAGGATATCCAGCACCTGATGGTTGCTCATCCAGTTCTGGGCCTGCACATCAACAAGAATGGTCATATCCTGTCCACCAAGAAATTCATACCGTCAGATAGAAGGCTCCAACGCAGCACCTCGTTGCTCCAGTATAATCTCCCTGACCCGTCGTGTCCGCCAGTTTCTGTCCTGATAACGGCTCCACCGACAGTTTTCCCCCATAACTGATTCTGAACTGGCCCGAATAGGCATGCGTTCGTTTCAGCTATATCAATAGCTACGAAAAATCCTGATTCCAGCCCGTGCCTGGGGTTCAACTCCGCGGCAAGTGACAATCATCGATTGCCGCAATGGCTGCGGGCATGATGAAATCCCCAGCTTCGCGAACCACGACACGTAAGTTTGGCTCGTTGATCAGCAACGGCTCCCGGGTGATGAAAGAGTGCCATTGCTGAAGTTTTTTGGGGGTCTTCTGAAAATACGTGCGTCAAGGCCAAAGGGCGTTCCCGGGGAATGGGCGTTGCGCGCCTTTCGAAAGTGGCGCGTATGGCTTCGGCAAGGCTGGGGCCATGGAAATCGAACAGCCGCGACATCGCGAGCAGATCGTAAATGTCCTTCATGCGGCTGTTCGCAAGGTCGCGCGTGACCATGGCTTCAAATTTCTCAGCTGCCACGGTTTCGCGAAGATACGAGTTGAGTGTCGGTGCCGGCTGATCCAGAAGTACGGGATATTCAAGTTCCATTGGGGCCGGAGTTATCGCATCCCCGAAACCGACATCGATTTGAACAGGGATGATGGCGGCGCCAAGTTTAGCCGAGGTGCGGGCCCGAAAAACTCCATGGGCCCGATCATTGCTGAAAGGTTCCGCGAGGATATTATCGGCATCGGAGGACAGATCATCGTCTGCGACCGGCAAGGCGCAGATTTCGCGAATCGCTTTGATCAGAGGTCCTGTCTCCCGGTCCGCAAAGGTGAGAAGATCAAGATCACGAGTCATTCAGAACGGGTCAGCGACCCATGCAGCGTAGAGCATTTGCTCCCTTCAGTACAAATAACTCCTTATGGGGCGAGACGCTTAGTCGGTAGAGGAATCGTTCCAGGGCGTATCGGGTAAGCACACGCTGGAAATTGGTACCCTGTGCCCGTGCGAGGTTGTATAACCTCGCGCACACTGAAGCGGCGACATTCCTGGTTTACGTATCATCTGCGACCACCGCCTCCAGATAGGGCCTGAGAACTGACCAGATTCGGGTCTCGCGGGCGTAGTTGACGAGTTCTACCGGCTTGACCTTGCCGGACCTCACAACATTGTGAAGGCCTTCCAGGGCAACATCGAGCCCGACATGCTGCCTGAATCGAAAGCAGTCGACCACGGTCTTGGCCGGGTTGAATATGGGGACAGACACGCCGTCGATCGTGTGGGATTGCACACCCAGTGACAGTGCTCGCGGTCCGAATCGCACTATCCTGGTCGAAGGATGACCAATCCCGGGTTTTCGTGCTTTTTGGCCGATGGCCAACCAGACCCGGCTTGGCATCTGGAGCGTAAGTTCGTGGAATTGGAGGGCGGAGACCAGACAGATGACACCCTTGGGTACAAGCTTCGCAACTTCGGCAAGCTCATGGTCTGCCGATACTTCCGCATCCGCAAGCTGATACAGACCGCGGTTGACCCAAATGAGGGTATTGTCTTTGAGCATGCGCGCCAGAGTCTGCGGATGGACTCCAGCATCGCGGAGTTCAAAACCGCGCATGGGGCCGCTTGCCTTGAGAAGAGGGACGGCCTGATCTTTCGCCGAAATCGTATGAGCAGGCATTTCGTGACTATTTGCAGGTTAATAGAAATAAACAACCTGCGTTAAATCACACATTTGCGCTTCTGGATAGAGAGAGCCAAAATTGGAATCATCGTGACTGACCCGGAAATCGCGAATTTTCACGATTGCACCCTCACCCCTGTGTTCGGGGATTATGATCAGTGATGATTGTTGTACAAATCGTTTGAAGAGTAATCGAACGCTTGCTTGCAATTCGGGTTTGCCAGAAAATCGCTACGCAGATTGATCGAACAAGGACTATTGCCATGAACAAGAAAAAACGGTGCCTGGCTTTTGCAACGGCCACAGCCTGGGGCCTGTACCTGATCCTGGCACTCGCGTCCAATGCTCATGCCACAGACTTGAAATGGTATGTCGGCGCGAAATTGCCGATCATGTTCATTGATGACACGGAGTCGAAAACGAGCGGGACCGCCGACAATGTGCTCGCCCTCTCGGGAGCCCTCCGCCCTCGGATTCCGTACTCTTCGGAAGCGATTGTGGAATACGATACGGGGTTTCGGTTGAGCGGTATTCTCGGTTATCAGATCCACCCCAATATTCGTATCGAAGGCGAATTGTTTTACGGTAAGGCCAAGATCGACAAGCTGACCTACCAAGGGGTTATCGCGGGATTCCCGATTCAGTTGCCACCCATTGACGGCAACGCCTCTGGATCTCCTACGCAGTTGGGTGCGATGGCCAATGTTTGGTATGACTTCAATCCTGTTTCACAATGGACCCCCTACGCGGGGCTCGGTCTCGGTTTCATCCGGGTGGATCTCGCCAATCTGAAATATGACGAAAATGCCATCGCACAGACGATTGTAGACTTCTTTGCAAGGGCACAGGGGCGAACGCTGCCACCGCTGGACCCTGGGTTCGTACCCGGACTCTCCCAGGACACCGACACGGCATTCGCCTGGCAGTTCGGGGCCGGGGTGGGCTACGAGTTGAGCGATACCGTGACCCTGGATCTTGGCTACCGCTACCAGAATACCGGCACCCTGAAATTCAAAGGCGAGAATACAACGGGCACTGTCATTTCGGAGCAAGAATTGAAGGTTCACCTTTTCGAAGTCGGTATCCGATACCGTTTCTAGACCCAATACTGTTGCTTTAAGCAGATATTCGAATAATTTCCGGGTCCCACAGCTGTATTTTCCGTGACAGCGGTCCCCGTTTTCGCAATGGATAATTGCTCATTTTTCTTTTCACGCCACGGGGTTTTTTCTGTCCGCGGCTTGAGACGGTCCGTTCTTCCAGGATTTCACGGATCAGATAATCGGTCTGATGCTCTGGGGGGGAAACCGCCGGGTTGTACGATCCGGCGGCGCATGACCCGTGTGGCATGTACGAAGGATAGTCGGTCGGGATCTTCCCGTGCCGTTCCGGCGGCTTCATGAATCAGCCGTCGAACCGCGTAGTGGGCCAACATCAGGCCATCGATTTCCTGGTAGACGAGTTCCGGGGTTTTGCTTCTCAGGATCGCTCCGGGTCCTAGAAGATGGGTTTTGATTTCGTCGTAGGTGGTCTCGATTTCCCATCGTTCGTGATACAGCGCAGCCAGTTCTTCGGCCGGGGCCTGTTCCGGGTCCAGGATCGTGGTGGCCAACCGGTAGATTTCATCCCTCCCATCGAACCGATAGGCGATGATTCGGATCGGGCGCTCCCCGGTGCTTTTTCGGCGGTCCCGACCACTACCGCGGATCACGCTTCGCCACGATCCATCCGTCAAGGCTTCGTGCACTGGAAAGGCATGATTTCCCCTGAGCCGCCACAACAGGTCAGCACCGGTCTCGGCGGCACGGCTCCACAACGGAAAACCACAGTAATAGCGGTCTGCCAGCACCAACATGCCCGGAGAGAATTCGTCGAGCAGACGCTCCGCCTGTTCCGCTTCGCTCTCACGAAACGGACCCGCCGTCCAGGCCAGAGCGGCCCGGGTGCCCAGTTCCACCATCATCGTGACCCGGGCCTGGGGAAACGCCGAATCGCCGCGACTGGATGCCGGCAATCCGAATACCTCCCGGTTGCGCACTTCATCCGGCAAATTCAGCGTCGAACCGTCAAAGGCCACCAGGCGCCATCCCCGATACCATGATCCGACGGTTTCGCGGGTGGCCAACGGAACCACGCAACGCTCCCGCAAGGCGGAAAACGGTGCCGCCCCCAGACGAGACCGGGCCCGGAAATCGATGACTTCCCCGAAACCCGCATCGGCAGGTCCGTACAACTCCAACGCAAACCATCGACCAGACAACGCAAGACCTCCCGAGTCGATACTGAACGAAACAGGGCCATCACGATGACGTAATACACCATCACCTCCGCTGGCAAATCCCGCCGACGGCGACTTTCCTGTCCTCCAGAACTTAACGCCGAACAGACCACCTCACGCGGATAAAACCGCGAGATTACATTGACACTCATATAGTCGGAAAGACGCGCACCACCTGGAAGCGTGGCCTGTGTTCGGGCCATGACTATCCTCCTCATGCAAAATCGAATGAGGAGGATTCAAACATAAATATTTCCTTAAAGCAACAGTATTGTTTCTAGACCGGGCTTCCAGGAAAAACAAGGGAGTTTCGAGCCGGTGATCGGTTTCAGCCCCCAATCCTGATGTGCGACGATGAATCCGGGGTAATCTGAGGCCTTTCGTCATCGGTCAGAGAGTAGTAACCGCAAGACATGGCCATTCTCCGTATTGAACACACCGGGATGATTCACCATCGCCTGACCAACGGTAACCCGATCGATCCATTTAAACGATACAGCGGACATTGCACTTCAACGTGGCACGGGGTCACGGGACTTGCTGGATTTTCCAAAAAACAGCCAGGCCAGCGCAGGCCCCAGAAGCACGGCACCCGCCATGTTGGCGAGGAACATGAATGCCAGCAGCACCCCCATGTCCGCCTGGAACTTGAGACCGGAAAAGATCCAGGTCAGGACCCCCAGGGCCAGTGTCAGGCCGGTCACCACCACCGCATTGCCCGTGACGGCGAAAGTTTCCTGAAAGGCATCGGAAAGAGCCGCCCCCCGATCCAGCCGTCGCTTGACATCGCTGAAGATGTAAATCCCGTAATCCACCCCGATCCCTACTCCAAGGGCGGCGACCGGCAAGGTTGAAATTTTCAGCCCGATTTCAAGCAGCGTCATCAGGGCAAAGGCAAGGGTGGAGACAAGTGCCAGGGGCAACACCACACAAAGGGTGCCGCGTATTGAGCGAAATGCGATCAGGCACAGCGCGATGACGGCACCGTAGATCCAGGCCAGCATCTCGAACTCCGCATTCCGCACGAGGTCGTTCGTCGCCGCCATCACCCCCAGGTTTCCGGTCGCCAGCCGGAAGCGGACGCGGTCGCTGCCATGGATGGCCGCCTGGGCAGTGACCGCCCGGACCAGCCGGTCGATGGTCTCCGCACGGTGGTCCGTGGCAAAAATCAGGACCGGCATCCGGGAGCAATCCGCGTTGAGGAGGCCGGAACTGGTCTCAATCGGACCGGTCGCCTGGACCAGTGCGGACGAGGTGCGCGGCAGGGTCTGCCATTTTGGATGCCCTTCGTTGAACCCGGCATGGGTCTTGCGGGCAATTCCGGCCAGGGACAGGGTAGACTGCACGCCGGGAACCTGGGCCATCCGCGCCGCAAAATCGTCGATTCGATCCAGAACATCAAAATCAATGCAGGCATCCGGGCGGGCCTCCACGATCACGGTCAGGATATCCACACCCACGGAAAAAAGCCGGGTGATCATGGCGCTGTCGCGGTTGTAACGGGAGTCGGGGTGCAGTTCGGGCACACCTTCGTGAACATCCCCGATGGCATATTCGTCGGCCTTGTGAAAACCGATGCCAAACACGATCAGGGCTATCAGCAGTACCCCCCCGGAGGCGGGCCACGAAGATAAATTCGACAGGCGCCTCCAGACCGGAGTGCTCGCCCGGGCCGATGCCTGCAGACGTGCCCGGTATCCCGGGTCGTGCCGGACATGGGACATCAACACCGGCAAAAGCATGAGATTGGTCAACAGGATGACCGCCACACCGATGCCCATGGTCACTGCAAGATCGCGAATGATTTGCACATCAATGATCAGCATGGTGAGGAAACCCGCGCAATCGCTGGCCAGGGCCACGGACCCCGGAACGACCAGCCTGCGAAAAGCGATCCGACACGCCCTGGTTTCCGGGGCTCCGTTCCGGATGGCCTGTCCGGCGGCCCCTGCGACCTGCACTCCATGGGAAATGCCGATGGCCAGGACCAGGAACGGAACCAGGATCGACATCGGGTCGATGTCGAAACCGAACAGCGAAAGCAGGCCCAGGGTCCAGACGACCGCCACCATGGAACACAGCATCAACAGCGCTGTATACCACGCTGAGCGGGTGAAAAAGTAGACCGGAATCCACGACAGCAAAAAGGCGATGGCGAAGAACAGCATGGCATCCCCCGCGTGATCGGCAATCTCGCCCATGATCTTGGCAAAACCAATGATGTGGATATCCGTGTCCGGCCCCGCATGGCGGGAACGCAGTTCTTCCTCCAGAAGATGCGCGACTTCGATATAGTCCAGCCGCTGGCCCGTTCGGGGGTCGATCTCGACCAGTTCCGCCGTGACCATGGCAGCGGAAAGATCATTGGCCACCAATCGTCCGACAATCCCGGCCTTGAGCACGTTGGCCCGCACCCGTTTCAGGTCTGCTTCCGTCCCCTGGTAGTCCGGGGGGACCACGTTCCCCCCCGTAAACCCGCCGCGCACGATCTCGAGAAAACGGACATTGGGGGTGAACAGCGAACGCACGGAAGACTTGTTGACTCCCGGCAGAAAAAACACCGCGTCGGTGACGGTCTGGAGTGTTTCCATAAACTCAGCGGTATAAATATCGCCTGAACGTGCGCGAACCGCGATCAACAGTCGATTGGCCCCGCCAAACTCGGCCTGGTATTCGATGAAGACCTGCATGAAGGGGTGGTCACGGGGCAAATGCTTTTCAAACCCGGCATCAATCCCGAGCCGGGCCGCCGACAATGCGAGCCCAATGCTCGCCAAGGCAAAAAAGGTAATCACCAGCCGACGATGGCCGAACAGTGCCTGCTCCACCTGCCCCACCCAACCGTTCCGTTCCCTCACGCCACCTCCGAACAATTACAGCCTGTTTTCCTGCTGGACCGGCTCTCCGTGCAACAGGGACAGCCGGTTGACCCCGTTCTCACCGAGCAGCAGCACGGAATCCGGGTCCGAGACCAGGACCGTGGTAAACGCCTCGCGTCGGGAGGAAGGGAGGCGACGGAAGTTCCCGGTGGATTCCACAAGGACGGTGCCATCGGCACCCACGACCACGGCACGGCCATCCGGCATGAACACCGCATCATACAGGGAAGAGGATACCCCGCTTTCAAGACGCTGCCAGCTCTCCCCCCCGTCCCGGCTGTCCAGAACGGTTCCTTCGAGGCCATAGAGCAGGAGCCGACCCGGTCCGGCCCGGAGTCCGAAGAAACTGCCGTCCCATCCCGTATCGAGCGAGACCCAGTTTTCCCCCTGGTCCCGAGACCGCAATACCGTCCCAAATTCACCGACGATGAAAAGGGAGCCTTCCGAATCCTCACGGACGGCATAAAAATGCGGTTCTTCCGGGTCAAGCTGCCGGGGTGACCAGTTGCGGCCATGATCCTCCGTTGCCAGAACCAGCCCGTAGGCACCCACCGCCAGTCCCCGTCCGTCTCCCGCCATCCAGATATCGAGCAGTGGAGTATCCCGTTCCGGATTTATCCGCACGACTGTCCAAGCCTGGTCGATCCCCGGATTTTCCAGTACCAGGGCATCGTGACCGACGGCAACGAGATGGCCATTGCCAGCTTCCGCCACGGCAGTCAGCATGCGCCGGACCGGTACCGCAAGCTGCCTCCAGTCACTGCCGGATGTGCCGTGCACGATCAGGCCACGTTCCCCGACCGCCAGAATGCCTTCAGGAACCTGGATCGCATCCGTGATCATCCCGCACTCGGGGCAGGCCAGCCCCGGAGCGGCTTCGTTCAGGGGTTCCGCGCCGGAACGGAACCCGAAACCCACGGAAACCAGGATCAACGCAAGTGCGAGCAGAAACCGCACTGGCTATCTGGACGTCCCTTGCCTAGCGACGACCCCGATTGCGCAATACTTCCGGTGTGAAGCGGGTATTCTCAAGCGGAACATCAAACTGGGGCGGTTCATATTCATTGACCAGTTCCATGACGAGATACCGGCCGTTCTGGATGTCGTGAATCGTCGAGGCCGTACTCCCGACGAAGGGCACGCCATAGTTATTGAGCAGGTTGCCCTGGGTCACCCTCCAGATTTCACCCCGTCCGTCATACTGGTCCACCACGGCAATTTGCCAGCTGTCCTCATCCAGATAGAAAGTGCGCCGGGCATAAATATGATTGGTCCCCTCCTTGAGCCGGGCATCCACCACCCAGACCCGGTGCAACTCATAGCGCATCAGGTCCGGATTGAGATGACCCGGTTGGAGAATGTCGTCGAACCGGTTCTGATCGCTCTGCAACCGATAACTGTTATAGGGAATGTAGAGTTCCTGCTTGCCCATCAGAACCCAGTCATAGCGGTCCGGGGCCCCATTGTACATGTCATAGTCATCGTTGGTGCGCTGTCCATCCGCTGCAGTGCCTGGATTGTCGTACGCAACATTGGGGGCACGGCGCACTCTTCGCTGTCCCGGGTTGTAGACCCATGCCCTGCGGGGGTTCGCAGCCTGGTTGAGCGTTTCATGGACCAGCGTAAATTGCCCGGCAAGTCTGGGCGGAGAGATGACCTCCTGAATGAAATAGACCAGTATGTTGTCGATGGTCTCGGTGGTGGCACCGGGCTGCTGATAGGCCCAGAGGATTTCCTCCCGGAGACGGACCACTGTATAGGCCCCCGCGGCCGTTGGGGCGGCCTGACCCACCGAGCGGACGATCGCCTGGCCGCGGTAACGCAGGAGATGGTTCCAGATGGCTTCCAGTCCGTTGTTCGGAATCGGAAAGGGAATCCCTTCCGCCGCATTCATCACCCCGTTGCCGTCCTCGGTCAGGGTCGCGGTAGTGGCATTGGCGATGGTCTTGTCGTAGATCCGCTGGGGCAGGGATGCCGTGCGCCGGCTGGGGTAGACCGGCATCCGGAAGGACGCTGGATAGCGTTCAAACAGCGCGACCTGGCCCGGCGAAAGATTGGCTTCGTATTCGCGGTAATTGTCCGCGGTGATGGTAAACAGCGGCTGGTCGCCTGCAAAGGGGTCCGGGAGATGCTTCCCCGGCTGGTAGTCCCCGGGTGGCTCGGTGATCCCGCCCTGCCACGGCGGGATCGACCCGGATGCATTGCCCGACATAGTGGCCCCCAGGGGGGTCAAATCATGGCCCAGTCTTGCCGCCTCCTCCCCGGTGACCTTTGCCGCCGTGGGCGTGACCACGGCAATCATCGCCACCAGCAACCCGGTTGAAAGTGCCCGGTTCTTTAAATTCCTCATGTACTCAGCCCTCCCTAAACGGGTCAGAATGAATGGTTCAGCGTGAACGACAGGAAATCACGGTCCCTCAGGAGATTGTGCTGACCCGCGCCAAACGAGTTGGTATAGGACAACCGTGCCTGCCACGAATGCAGATAACTCGCATTCAGGGCCAGGGTGATCGTCTTGCGGTCTTCAACAAAATTGCCGATCGGTGAAGGGGTCGTACCGTTTACATCGTGCGCAAAGGCGATCTCCGGAGACAGGTTCACGGCACCGATCGCATTGCTGTAGGTGGCCCGCGCAAGCAGCCGGTACCCCCAGGAGAACGGGTCCGCAAATCCATCGGTCTGGGTTGTCGGCTGGACTGGGAATCCAGGTGCTAGTTCTATGTCGTTTGTAAACACCGGGTTGCCACTGGTCCAGGTTCCCGGTCCCTCGTATCGGAGTTCAGACTTTTTTTCCATGTCCTGGATCTGGGTAAAGCCGGTCTCGATCAGAAACACGGTTTGATTCGCCCCCAGCCGGGGGCCCAGCGCCCTGGTGAGTGCCAGGGTACCCTGCAGCACATCCTTGCGGCGGTAACCGGCAAGCTCCGTATCCTGATCCAGGGGACCGGTTTGACTGTTTGCGCCGAGTTGGGTTCCCAGACCCGGAATAGGAGACAGGGCAGAAAAAAACAGTTCAGCGCCATCAATTTGGAGCGGTTGATCCCGACGATAGGAGACCTCTCCCTGGATGGCGAATCCGGTCGTACCGAGCTCGGTGTTGAAACTCAGGCCCATGAGATCAATGTCCTCGGGAAATTCCCGGAAATAGCGGACCGTGCCGACGTAGCCTCCTTCGGAATCCTCCAGTCCGTCCAATAAGCCGGAGCGAAGGGATACCACCGGCAGGCGGCTGTGGATCCGGGCGAAATGAAACCCCAGTTCAATGTTGTTGAGCACCGGCGCGAAATAACGCAACGTCAGGCCAAACTGACCGTCGTCCCCAGCATCCCGGTCGCCAGCTCTGGCCGCCCGTGAACAAACATAATTAGGTGGACGACAAGCCGGGTCATCGGCTCCGTCGTTATCGTCGGCCCGGCCTTTCCGGCCAAAACCCGTGTGGGTGATTTTGCCACCGGGGCTGGCGAAATCATTGGTCGAGAAGAAGGTCCCCGCCGGCTCGATTTCCGTATGCACGAAACGGAACTGGTAGAAAGCTTCCACAGACAGGTTGTCGGTCAGGCCGGCGCTGAGGTTCAGTGCCGGGATCGGTTCGAACACATCCCGCAACTCGGCCCCTGCGACCCGCACTTTCGAGACATCCACCGGGTTGATGGAACCCAGGCCGTGGCGCAGGAAAACACTTTCCCCCCAGTTGATCACCTGGTTGCCGGCCCGAATGGAAACCGGTGTTCCACCCGAATCAAAATGACCGCTGACATAGGCATCCAGCAACTTGATGTCGGATCCAGCATATCGTTTGGCCTTTCCCGACAGGCGCGTGCGGGCGGTATCGTCATCTTCGACCGCCTGGTCATGGAAGTAGTAGGCGCGCAAAAAGAGTCCCAGGTTATCCCGTTTGATGTCCAGTTCGTGGGTAACCTTGACGTTGGCAGAGACGACATCGCCCTTGTCATAATTGAGATTACCATCATCCCCATTGATGGAGTGGGCCGTACCTCCGTTGGAAACGCCGACCAAATCGCTGGTTCGCCCCCGGGTTCGAACCGCGATGCCCGTCGACACGGTGGTATCCAGGTACCCCGTCGCCTCACTCCCGGCGGGGAACAACTCCACCGCCAGGGCCTGGGCAGGGAACCCGCTGGCTGCCAACATCAGGATTGCGGCAGCCGTGCAACCACCGGACCGCCTCAGAAAACCAACCTGCATTTCGCGGAATCCCGCTGGGAATGGGTATACAGTCATATCCGTGCATCCGATCTGAAGTAAATTAGGCTTATTGCATTGGGAATCATACCACTTAATTACCAAAATACCATACCTCGGGAAGAGGAATCCGTAATTCAAGGGAAATTACAAGCACGGTATATCAATCGCATAGAGAGGATTTGAAAATCTTTTATCATGCGATTTTTTCCCGGATAACCGTTTCCTGCCAGCCCAATCCGAACCATCCCGTGAAGCAGGGATGAAACAGATGGCGTGGCGCCCGGATGGATTCGCACGGGCATGGGACCGGATGGTTCGGTGATGACAACGATACGGAACCGTGGAAAATCCCGTGGCCTGCGCAGGTCTGGCCATCAACAACCTCAGAACAGCACCTGTGCCGCCCCTTCCCCCCTGTTGTCCGATGCGGCGGTCACCGCCCCACTTTCCCGGTCGAGAATAACCACCTGCATATTGCCCCAGGTCCGGGACAGGGGCTTGAATTCGTGTCCCCTTTCTTCCAGCCGGGAGATGACATCCTCCGACAGGGCCCCGGGTTCCATCTGAATGGAATCCGGAAGGTACTGATGATGGAACCGGGGCCGATTGACCATTTTTTCCGCATTTTGACCCCGGTAAAACTCCAGGGCAGCCAGCGCAACCATGGAAATGATCCGGCTGCCACCCGGGGTACCGAGGACGGCCACCCGGTCACCGGTTTCCAGGAAGGTGGGGCTCATGCTGGACAGCATTCGTTTTCCAGGTTCAATGGCATTGGCCCGGGCACCGACCAGGCCGTAGGCATTCGGCTCCCCCGGCTTGGCTGAAAAGTCATCCATTTCATCATTCAGCAGCACCCCGGTTCCGGGGGGCACCACGCCGGACCCAAACGGATAGTTGATGGACAAGGTGGCCGCCACCATGTTTCCGTCCTCATCAATCACCGAAAAATGTGTCGTATCCTCCCCGACACCGGCATCCGTCCAGGTAGGCGCAAGATGATTGCTTGGGGTGGCCCGGTCCATCCGCAGGGACTGGTTCTGGCCCCGGGCATAATATTTGTCCTGCAGCATGGTAGCGGGCACCTCCACAAACCCGGGGTCTCCCATGTACTGGGCCCGGTCCCGGTATCCCCGGCGCATCGCTTCGACCAGGACATGGACAAAATCCACGCGATCCATGGAAGAGAGATCATGGTTTTCCAGAATATTCAGGATTTCCGCCAGGACCAGCCCGCCGGAGGACGGCAGGGAGGCGGAAACCACTTTCATTCCATTGAATTCGAGTTCAACGGGTTCACGCAGGACGACCTGGTATTCCGCCAGGTCCTCCAGCGTCCAGATCCCCCCTGCCTGCCGGACTCCCTCGACCAGCCGCTTTGCCATCTCTCCGGAATAGAAGCCGTCATGCCCCCGTACCGCCAGGGTCCACAGCGTGTCGGCCAGGTCTTCCTGTATAATCCGGTTTCCGACCTGGGGAACCTGCCCGTTTGCCAGGAAGATTTCCGCGGCAGCGGGAGACATCCGGATCACGTCGGCACGCCAGTTCATCAATCTGTGAAAGCGCTTGCCCGCCACAAATCCTTCCCGGGCGGCTTCAATGGCCGGCAACAGTGACAGGGTCAGGGGGAACTTCCCCATGTTCTTCGCCAGCCAGACCAGTGCAGCGGGCTCACCGGGGATGGCAGCCGCCAGTCCGCCGTCAATGGACAGGTGAGGGACCCGGTTTCCTTTCTCATCCAGAAACATGTCCCGGGTTGCCGCCAACGGTGCCTTTTCCCGGCCGTCCAGCATCATGGATTTCTCCTCATCGGCATCGTAAAGCAGCCAGAACCCGCCGCCACCCAGTCCAGACCCTGCGGGTTCCACCACCGCCAGTGTGGCCGTGACGGCCACCGCGGCATCAAAGGCATTGCCCCCCTGCTTGAGAACCCGTATTCCGGCGGCGGTAGCCAGGGGATGGGCGGAAGCCACCCCGGCAGCCGCCTGTACAGGGGCCGAAAACAGGCACAGGCACAATACACATATTTTCAATCGCGAATCAGCCAGGATTCGCATCGGTGCCGCCGTGCCCCATATTGATGAATGTCTGGCGATAATATTTCAATTCTTCAATCGATTCCCGAATATCATCCAGGGCCTGGTGCGTGTTGCGTTTCTTGAATCCTTCCACCAGTTCAGGACGCCATCGAACAACCAGCTCCTTCAGGGAACTGACATCCAGGTTGCGGTAATGCAGGTATTTCTCCAGGCCGGGCATGTACAGTGCAAGAAACCGCCTGTCCTGGCACACCGAATTCCCGCACAACGGCGAATGGTTGGCCCGAACATACCTTGAAATGAACCGGATCGTTTCACGTTCCGCCTCGCCCTCGGTCACGCTGGACTCCCGGACCCGCCTGACCAGGCCGCTTTCGGTATGTGTTCGGGTATTCCATTCATCCATTTCCGCCAGCCGCTTCAGGGATTGATGGATCGCAAAGACCGGGCCCTCCTCCAGGACATTCAGGTGGGGGTCCGTCACGATGGTCGCAATTTCGATAATCCGGTCCTGTTCAGGAGACAGGCCGGTCATTTCCAGGTCAATCCAGACGAGATTTTTCGGGCGCATTCACTAGCTTTGGATAAATTTCAGTTGATTCACTGCGGCCAGGATGGAAACCGCCGCGGTCTCGGTTCTTAAAATCTGATTGCTCAGTCTTAATTTTAATACGTTTCTCCGGGCCATGAGCTGCTTTTCTGCTTCACTGAAACCCGCTTCAGGCCCCACCAGCATCAGCACTTCGCGGATACCGGGAGTGAGTTCGGCATTGGCGGCTTCGATGGGTTTCCCGTTCCGATCACCCATCACGATCAGGGTATCTGGATGGACGGAATTCAGCACCGACCGGATGGTTCCAGCGTCCTCAATCACCGGAAAATGACACTGCCGGCACTGCTTGCAGGCGCCAATCACGATTCTTCGCCACCGTTCTTTGCTTTTCGGCCGGTATTTAACCACACCATGCTCGCAAATCAGCGGGAAGTAGGCATTCATGCCCAATTGTGTGGCCATGCCCAGCAATACCGCCTGTCGCTCGCCCTTGGGAATGGCCGCGGCCAGTGTTTTTCGGATGACCGGGCGTTCTTCCAGGGTGGCTGACCGGATCCGGACCGTGAGCCCCTCTCTTTTTCCCTGGACAGACAGGATTTCAGCGATGGCCCGGGTTCCCTGCCCATTGGTCAATATCAAACGGTCCCCACGCTGTAAACGGCGACTCTGCAGGATATGGCCGGACTCTTCCCCCGTGATGCGCTCCTCCTCTCCCGGGTTCAGACCGGAATCCAGGTAAAACATGGGCCGGGATTTCGAGTTTTCCATGATAACGCCTTGTTTTCAGTACGGTTTGTAGAGATCGAAACGGACCAGCTTGCCCCGGGTCTCCCCCACTTTCCCGGGTGCAATGGGTTTCGCATAGTGCGGTCTTTTCACCACCACACGCTTTCGGGCATGCTGCATGGCCTGCTCAAACAGGTTCCGGGTATTTTGTTCAGGGCCCACCAGTTCACGGAGAATCCTCATTCCCTTGCGGGTTGCGGGGGATTTGGGGTGCGGGGGATACATCGGATCCAGATACACTACATCCGCCCGGGGTCGAATGCCGGCAATCACACGGGTACTGTCGCCGCAAACCAGCTCCATGCGGTGCACCATCTCCCGGTTGGTCGATTGGCGCAGGGCGTGTTGCAGCATGGCGGCGACAATTTTATCCTGTTCCACCGCCGTCACACGGAACCCTGAAATGGCCAGACGAGTGGCATCCATCCCCCACCCGGCCGTGGCATCAATCACGTGACCCGCTCCCGGACCAATGGCTTTCACCAGGGGATCTTTGCCTTTCGACGGGCGATGTGTTCGAAAATCCACCCTCCAGGGCTTGAACCGGGGATACTCCATCATGTGGAGCATCAGTTCAGTGCCCTTGAACTCCAGCAAAAACGGCCCGGCCGGAACCTGGTCATCCTCCAGAAGCCGGATATCCAGGGAGATTGCGAGATCATTCGCTTGCCCCGCATTCAGGGAATCACTCTTGATCGCTACCAACGACATCATGACGGGCGGCCAGACAAAGGGAGCATTTATTTTTTCGGTGGATTTACTGCTAGAATCATCCCAATAACATAGGAACCGTAACCAGCGAGGTATTGTATGGGTTTTCTGGCAGGTAAAAAAGCGTTGATCACCGGCGTTGCAAGCAATCGTTCCATCGCATGGGGGGTCGCCCAGTCCATGCATCGTGAAGGAGCCGAGCTGGCCTTCACCTACCCCAATGACAGGATGAAAGGGCGAGTGGAGTCCCTGGCCGCAAAACTGGGATCAGAAATTGTTTTGCCCTGCGATGTGGCCAGCGATCAGGAAATCGAGGACCTGTTCCAAGACCTGGGCGCTGCCTGGGAGGGTCTCGACATCCTGGTGCATTCCATTGCCTTCGCACCCCGGGAAGAGCTGGAAGGACTGTATCTGGATGCCGTGACCCGGGATGGGTTCAATACCGCCCATGAGATCAGCTCCTACAGTTTTGCCGCCCTGGCCAAAGCAGCCCGACCCCTGATGGAAGGGCGCCATGGGTCCATGATTACGTTGACCTACATCGGTTCCGTTCGTTCCATGCCCGGATACAATGTCATGGGACTGGCCAAGGCAAGCCTGGAAGCCAACGTACGCTATCTGGCCCAATCCCTCGGCGCCGACGGTATCCGGGTCAATGGCATTTCTGCTGGCCCGATCCGCACATTGGCGGCTGCCGGGATCAGGAATTTCAAGAAAATGCTGGGATACTTTGAAAAGGTAGCACCCCTGGGGCGGGCTGTGACCATTGAGGAAGTGGGCAACACCGCCGCCTTTCTGTGCTCGGACCTGGCGTCCGGCATTACGGGGGAAATCACGTATGTGGATGGTGGATTCAATACAGTCGGCATCAGCGAACGTTGTATCGAGGAGACCGGGTAAATGTCGACTTGCCCCGGACCAGCCCGGTATTTTCGGTGGTGCGGTCCGGTCAGACTCCACGGCCGTACGCAGGTTGACGAGCCTCCCGGGAGAGGGATGGGGACGTGATGCCGGCCATGGAAATGGAAACATCGGAACCCCAGGCCTCTTTCGGCGATGTGTTCCCGTCTACGGCGGGACTCACCATGGGGCATCCGGCCGAAGCCTGCACCGGTTTTTGTTCCCTCCCATAGATCATGTGCCTGCGCTTCGCAAATCAGCTGGAAAACCGGGGAGCCTGGGGCGGTCTCCTCGAAGACTGGCCCGAAGAGGTGCCGTTGGGCTACAACATCGCTCCAACCCGGACGATCCCCGCATTTGTCCACAACCCTCAAACCGGGAGCACCCGGGGACTGGGGATGCGCTGGGGCCTGGTCCCCTTCTGGTCAAAAGTGCCGACACCGCGGTTTGCCACCTTTAACGCCAGGTCCGAATCGATTGCCGGGAAACCGGCCTTTCGCCAGGCCTGGACACGGTCCCAGACCTGCCTGATCCCTGCCCTGGGCTACTATGAATGGAGCGGGGAAAAGGGGAACCGGCAGCCCTATTTCATCCGCACCCGAAACCGGGACCCGTTGGTCCTGGCTGGTCTGTGGGATTACTGGCAGCAGGAAGGTCGGGGATTCCATTCCTGCACCATTCTCACCCAGCCCGGTGAAGGCGCACTCCGGGACATCCATCCGCGAATGCCCGTGATGCTGGAATTAGACCAGGCCCAGGCGTGGCTGCAGGACGGCACCCGCCGCTTGCCCCAGATTGCCAAACCGCCACCAGCCGACAAGCTGGAAGCCTACCCGGTCAGTCCAGTCATGAACCGGACAACGAGTGAGGGGCGAAACCTGATTGAGCGGCAGACAACACTGCAATAGTGCGCCGGGAACTGGAACCCTCCCCTATGAACCCTCATCAGGAATTCGATTACATCATCATCGGTGCCGGCTCTTCCGGCTGCGTGCTGGCCAATGAGCTCAGCCAGGACCGCAACAACCGGGTATTGCTGCTGGAAGCCGGTCCCCTGGACAACAAGCTATTGATTCACATGCCGGCCGGGGTCTACAGCGTCTTCAAGGACCCCAGCATCAACTGGAACTACAACAGCGAAATCGAACCCGGCATGGCGGACCGCACGATCACCCTGCCCCGGGGCAAGGTGCTTGGAGGATCCTCGTCCATCAATGCCATGGTCTACATGCGCGGCCATCCCCGGGACTACGACGACTGGGCAAAAAATTATCACCTGCCGGCGTGGACCTATGACCAGTGCCTGCCCTATTTCAAGCAATGCGAATCGTCCGACCGGGGGGCCAGTGACTGGCGGGGGGCAGAGGGTCGACTGGGGGTCACCAAAGGGAAGCTCTCGAACCCGCTTTTTGATGCATTCCTCGAGGCAGGCCAACAATCCGGCCAGGGCACCACCGAGGACCCCAACGGCTACAATCCCGAAGGCCTTGCCCGGCTCGACAGTACCATTCAAAACGGCAGACGTTCCAGCGCCGCCGTAGCGCACTTGAGACCTGCCCTGTCGAGAAGCAACCTGACCCTGTACACCACCGCACTGGTTCACCGGATTACAATTGAAAACAATCGCGCGACGGGCGTTGACTTCCGGTACAAAAAAACCAATATCCATGCCGTGGCGGCCCGGGAGGTGATCCTTTGTGCGGGCGCGGTCAATTCACCCCAGATTCTCATGTTGTCCGGAATTGGACCAACGGAACACCTCCAACCGTTGGGGATCGAGCCGAAACATCACCTTCCCGGGGTCGGCCAGAATCTCCAGGACCACCTGTGCATTTCCGTCGTCTATGAGTCGACCCGGCCCGTCACCTTCCATCGTGCCGGCAACCCGTTGTACAAGCTGCTGGCGGGAAGCCAGTGGCTATTGACCCGAAAGGGACTGGTGGCTTCCAATATCTGGGAAGCCGGGGGACTGGTCCGGGGGTATGCGGAGGTGGAATACCCGAACCTGCAATATCATTTTGCCCCCATTCATACGACCTATGCGGGCACCCGAATCCAGCTGTACCAGGGCTTCACCACCCAGGTTGACCAGCTCCGGCCCCGGAGCAAAGGTGAAATCAGGCTCCTGTCCGCAGACCCGTCCCATCGTCCCGCCGCCCATTTCAATTACCTTTCCGATCCCTTCGACCTCGGGGAGTTGACCGAAGCCGTCAAACGGGTCCGAGAACTGGTTTCCCAACCTGCATTCGACGAATTCAGGGGAAAGGAGTTGGCCCCGGGAGCCCACGTCCAGTCGGACCGGGAGATCGAAGATTTCGTCCGCTCGACCGCTTCCACGGACTACCATCCCAGTGGGACCTGTCGCATGGGTACGGACCCGATGGCCGTGGTGGATGAAGAAATGAAAGTGCACGGTATGGAGGGCCTGCGCGTGATCGACGGGTCGGTCATGCCGGACATTGTGAGCGGGAATCTGAACGCCCCCATCCAGATGATTGGCTTGCGCGGAGCGGATTTCATACTGGGCCGAAACCTGCTCCCCCCTTTTCAGGCGGATTTCGCGTTCGATTCCCCGACCTGATCCGGACCGCCCGCCACGGACCGGAACCCAATGCCCTGGTGATCGAGCCGGTCCGGGTCCGGGCAGTTTTGCCGGGACCTATTTCAGTTCAGACAGGTATTGTGCAATCGCTTCAATTTCCTCGTCACTGACATTTTGTGTCACGGGGCTCATCAGGCTGGTTAGCCCATTGTTCCGGGCTCCACTCTTGATATCGGTAATCTGCTGGACCAGATAACCTTTCCCCAGGGAGGCCAGAATCGGATACTGACTGCCGATGGGAGACCGTCCTTCCACCCCGTGACAGGCCACGCACCCCTTGCTCGAATACAGCAATTCCCCGTCAATCGGCGTCGCAGATGAACCTTCATCCTGACTTTCTTCCTCTTCGTCCTCGTATTCATCCTCGTACTCGTCTTCGCACTCGTCGTTGTATTCGTCTTCATACTCGTCTTCGCACTCATCTTCGTATTCGTCCTCGTATTCGTCTTCGTATTCATCTTCGTCCGGTTCCAGGGAAGAGGGGTCCGGGGCCACCCCGTAGGTTTCTGTCAAGTAGCGAATGACGGTATTCAGGTCCTGATCACTGGCCGACAACCCATTGCCCACCATTCGCTGCACCAACGCAATCGCCTCTTCCTGGTTGGCCGGGGGGGCATTGTCCACCTGGGTGTAGGCATGGCACAGAGAACAGGTCTGTTCGAACAGACCTCTCGCCTGCATGGCATCGTACTCGCCATCCATCCCCTCATCCTCTACCATTGCCGACGCGGAGACCATGGCCTGTTGCGAATCAATGGCTTCCATGGCCGCTTCCCTGCGCTGGCGCAGGGATTCCTGGAGGGTGGGAGAGACGGCGATCAGATACGCGGTCACAAACCATTGGTCTTCTTCGCTGATGGGGGCCAGGACGGTGGAACGATTGGCCATGCGTGCGACGGTCTGTTTCCAGCTTTGCGGGGTGCGGGGCCGCACCAGTACGGTTCGCAAATCGTGGCACTGTACGCATTTCGTCTGCATCAGTTTTCTCCCGGCATCCAGTCCCTGCCGGGTCGTCAGCTGCTCCAGCAGCAATTCATCGTCAAGACCGATCCCCGGAAGCAGTTCTTCCACCCGCTGTATCATTTCCTCGGTCCGGTCATCTTCACCCAGGGCCTGATTCTGCAAATAGGCTTCACGCAGGGAAAATGGCAGGGTCAGCGCAATCAACAGGAAGGTACACAGGAACAGGGAAACGCCCAGCATGGGGACCAGTTTCGCTTCCATGTGTTTGAAAAACCGGACAATACTGATCTTGGTAATGAGAATCACGCCAATCAGGATCCCCAGAGACAAATGAACCACGGTCCGCGCGGGCAATTCGATCTGGTAGGCCCACAACCTCGGGACCATCTGGTACATCAGGTACAGGTAAATGAGGACGTAAACCAGTCCGAGAATCCGGTGCAGCCGGATCAGGGAGGCCGGGGCTTCACTTTTCAGTTTTTCATGATCAAACGGAAATTTCCAGATATAGAACATTAAAAACGTCAGGGCCGCGGAAATGGCCACAAAGACCAGTCCAACAAAGGTATTTCCTAAAGAGGTCATGAGTCACTCACTAAAATAGTAGGGCGTCCGGCAGGGTACCTGAAAAACCGGGACATCAGGAATCAACCGGGATTGAGCCGGGAAAAATCAAGCCGTCCGGCGCCGTTTAATGGCGGGCACCAGTAATACCCGCCGGTGACCGGCCTTGAAAACCGGAATAACCCGTCCACGATGCCGTCATCCCGGCCAATCATCCGCTGCATCTGCACCTCAAACGCATCCAGATTGCGGCCGAAACCGACAAACATCAACCCACTCCCACTGGCGTTGGACCAGGGCAGGGACCGTCGGAGCAGAAAGGCTTCCGGGTCAAAGCTTTCCTGGGCAGTCCGCTTGACATGGGCGGATTCGGGGGCATCAAACTCTTCATTGGTTTCCCGGTATCTGCCGATCGCGTGATCCTGCTCTTCCCGGGTCAGGCTGTTGAACACATCGAAATCATGGACCCATTGCTGTACGGCGACATACGAGGAACCGTCCAGTCCCGGCCCGGCGCCCGAGACAAAGGCCGTTTCAATCGCTTCCGGCCCGACCGGGTTCTCGGTTCCGTCTTCGTAACCCGTCAAATCCCGGCCAATGTCATATTTGAATCCATCCAGCTGCCGGACGAGTGCGGCCTCTTCGCCAAGCATCCGCTGCACCTCCATGGCCCGGTGGACATTGTCTCCAATCCCGCCGCCCAGAATATAGACCCACAGGTCCGATTGAGTCGAGGGAACCGGGAAGTTCTCGTGCTCGAAATTCGGGAAAGAACGCAGATGCGGGATGTTCCGTTGCAGCAACCCGAGCAGATGCGCACCCAGTCCGATGACCCGGTCACTCCCGGTTTCAAGGCGGTTGAGTTTCTCAAGCACAAACGAGCGGTTGGCCGGCCGGATAAAATTAAACTCCAGATATCGCGCATGGTCGGGGACATCCGTCAATATTCCGGGTTGGAAATTCACCTTAGAATTCCTCCTGTGGGGTCACTGAAACACAAAGCGGTCAAGTCCACTTTTACAATGACGTTATTCTATAATGAAGACGGGAAGTGAAGAAACCGCTCATTTTCCCCTGCGAGGGCGTCCGACCCGATCATCCCGAACCCCGGTACTTCCCCTTGCGGACAGGCAGGACCCCGGCCACTTGAGGAATGCCGGCGCACCCTCTTCCCATTCCCCGGCACCCCGGTTGCACAACATTCCCAATCCCTGTCCCGGGTGTTTGTTTTTTCCGGACAGCCATTCGGGGCTGCCCTGCCCATGACATACTCATCGAACACAACCGGGGTTGCGGTAAGAGCGGGCGTTACACTTCACGCTGGCCGGGGGTATCAATAGAAGGTCATAATCCCGTAATTTAAGACTGTTGACAACGATCTTGTTGCCAACTATACTGTTGCCAACAAATTAGTTGGGAATTATACGATGCTGAAAAAAGGCGGAAGCAACTGGGTCGAGGAAGACCGTTTCTTCGACCGGAAGGTCGAACTTGAGATCCTGATGGATCGTATGCGGGACGGCGATCACACCCTGGTGACCGCACAGCGGCGCATGGGCAAGACGAGTCTCGTGCGGGAACTGCTGCGGCGCCTGGCGAAGGACAGCGAATTCAAAACGGTTTTCGTCGATCTGGAAGCCGCCCTGGATCCGGCCGACGCCATCGCCGAGGTCGCGGTTCGCGCACGGTCCGTGAACGGGACATGGGAGCGGATCGCAACCGGTTTCGCCAACTTCCTGAAGGGAGTCGGCGGCAGAATCGAGGAACTGTCGGTCTCCGACCTTAAAGTGAAGTTACGCGCCGGAATCGATGCCGGGAATTGGTCCCAGAGAGGCGACGCGGTCTTCGCCGCCCTGGCCGACAGCGGCCAGCCGGTCGTGCTCGCCATCGACGAACTGCCGATCCTCGTCAACCGCCTGCTCAAGGACGACAGCGGCCACATTACGCCGGACAGAAAACAGGAGGCAGATGCGTTTTTGAGCTGGCTGCGCCGGAACGGGCAGACCCATCGACAACGGGTGACCCTGGTTCTGTCCGGCAGCATCGGCCTTGAGCCACTTCTCGAACAGGCCGGGCTGAGCGCCCATGCCAACATCTTTTCCACCTACGACCTGAAACCATGGGACGAAGACACGGCGGTATCGTGCCTGTCGGAGCTTGCCGGAACCTATGAGATCGACCTCCCGCACGAGATATGCCGGGGAATGTGCCGGCGGCTCCGCTGCTGCATCCCCCACCATGTGCAGATGTATTTCGACAGGCTCCACGACCATCTGCGGCACGCAGACCGGCAGGTCGCCACGGAGGAAGATGCGGAATGGGTCTATCGGCACGAGATGCTGAGCGTCCGGGGACAGATGGACCTCCAGCACTATGAAGACCGGCTGAGGACGATACTCGGAACGGTGGGCTATCCGGTCGCCATGGAGATATTGACCGCAACCGCTGTCGGCGGCCATCTGGATGGCGACACCGTTGACCGTTACCGGGCGCATTTCGCGGCCGGGCCCGAAGGTGCCGGACCGGGCGGTCCTTCGGTTGGGAATGTGCTGCATGTCCTTCTCCATGACGGCTATCTGGAACCTCAGGATGACGGCTATCTGGAACCTCAGGACGACGGCTACCGGTTCCGGTCGGGCCTTCTTGAGGACTGGTGGCGGAACCGCTGGAGTGGAGGCTTCTGGTCCGTCATCGACATCGAACGGCAGGGCAAGGAAGCGGGCCAGTGATTACCAGGAAATACAATCCGGGATTTCTGTCCGACGATGAGATCGTCGCGACCTTTTGCGTGCGGGCCCCGGAATTCGCCTCGATCGTCGAAACGCTCGTGGAATGCACGGGAAGGGCCAATACGCACCAGATCGTCATCGGGCCGCGCGGCAGCGGCAAGACGAGCCTGCTGTTGCGGGTCGCGGCCGAGATAGTCCGGGACGCCGGGCTCGCATCGCGCTTTTTTCCGGTGGTCTTCGCGGAAGAGAGCTACGAGGTCTCGACCGCTGGCGAGTTCTGGCTCGAATGCCTATCGCGCCTGGCCAACCGGGCGCCGCGGCGAGGCGATGGCCCCGACTGGCGGCGCACTCTCGAGGAACTGCGGACCATCCGGGACGACAGGATGCTCGGGGACCGCTGCCTCGGCGCCCTGCAGGATTTTGCGGACCGGGAAGGCAAGCGCCTGGTGCTGTTCGTCGAGAACCTGAACATGATGTTCGGGGACATGGCGGATAAAAATGCCGGATGGCGGTTGCGCCAGACGCTCCAGACCGAACCGCGGATTGTCCTGCTGGCGAGCGCGACCAGCCGGTTCGACGAAATGGACAATCGGGACAAGGCGCTCTACGATCTCTTCCGTGTATTGACGCTGCGTCCTCTCGATACCGACGACTGCGCGGCCCTCTGGCGGAAGGCTTCGGGCCAGAGCCGGGCACCGCAGACAATCCAGGCATTGCGGATTCTCACCGGCGGCAGCCCGCGACTGCTGACCATCGTGGCCCGGTTCGGGGCGCAGCTATCGTTCCGCGAACTGATGGCCGACCTCCTGAACCTCGTGGACGACCATACGGAGTATTTCAAGAGCCACCTCGACGCACTCCCCGCTCAGGAACGCCGCGTCTATCTGTCCCTCGCCGGCCTTTGGAAGCCTGCAACGGCGCGCGAAATTGCGGACCGGGCCCGGCTCGACACCAGCAAATGCAGTGCCCACCTCGCGCGGCTGATCGACAAAGGTGCGGTCGAGATGACGGGTGGCACGGCGCGCCGCCGACTCTATTACCTGACCGAGCGGCTCTACAACATCTACTACCTGATGCGCCGGGCTCGCGGCCCCGCGCCCCTGATCGAAGCCCTGATCCGCTTCATGGAGGGATATTACTCGGCGGACGAATTGACGGAATTTGGCGCCCGGATTGCGAGGGAAGCACTGGAAACCGACGGCAAGGTCCTGTCGCATTACCGAACCGCATTCGAGCAACTGGTCCGGCTCCCGTCTCTGGCGGAGCATCGCGATGAATTGCTGCCGCTGATGCCGGTCGCGAGCGCACCGGCATCGCGCGCCAGGGAGCTTTTCGAGAACGGTGCCGCCCTGGCCGAGAGCGGACGACTACAGGAAGCTATCGAAGCCTGGAACGACCTCGTGCACCGTTTCGAGCGAAGCGAAGCTCCGGGCGACCGCAACCATGTCTCGGTGGCCCTGGTCAATATGGGGATGGCGTGCAGGCACCTGAACCATTCCAAAGAGGCGCTTGCAGCCTGGGACGACGTCACACGGCGCTTTGGGGGAAGCCGGGAGCCTGCACTCCTAAATACTGTCGCAACGGCTCTGGTCAGCAAAGCGTCACTGCACATCAAGGAGAACCGTCCGCTGGAAGCGCTGGCCGCCTGCGACGAAGTTCTGCTGGGCGTCCGAGAACCGCAGACCGAATCGCTTCAAATTCTGCTCGCGAACGCGCTGTGTGGAAAGTCTGTTGCGCTTATAGAGTTGAATCGGCTGAGCGAGTCCTTGGCAGTCTGTGACGAAATTTTGGAGCGTTTCGGCACGAGCAGGGCACCCGAACTCGTTGTCTACACCGCCTTAGCCATGGTCGTCAGAAGCGTCGCATTTATCAACCTTGGCCGTCTCGATGCAGCCGTGGCCGCGTGCAACCAGTTGGTGGAGCGCTTCGGAAACAGCAAGGTTCCTGAAATTGCCAGGACTGTCGGCATGGCACTCGTCGACAAAGCAACGGCCCTTTACAACCTGGGGCGGGCAGAAGAAGCGCTCGCCGCATGTGACCGGCTCTTGGAACGCCAAGAGACGAGCAACGAAGCAGCGCCCGACGAAATAATTGCCGCCTTGCTCAACAAGGGTTATGCCCTCCGTCTGTTGAACCGCTTGGACGAGGCGTTAGCCGTTTTCGACCAGGCAGTGCGCCAATTCGAAGCGAGCGAAGCACCGGAGATCATTTATGCCGCCGCAGTCGCTCTCCTCAACATGGGTTCTGTGCTCAGAATGCTGAACCGGGAGGAGGAAGCGACCGCGGTCTGGAGGGAGGCGGTACGGCGGTTCGGGGACAGCGACGCACCAACGCTGCGCCATGAACTCGATACAGCCTTGCTCGAACTCGCCGGGAATGAGTTCAGCCAGGGGCACTCCAGGGCCACCGCGGAAACCGCAGACCGGGTTCTGCGACATGGAGAGGCGATGCCGGACAACCGATGGCGTGCTCACCTCCTTCGCGCCCGGGCCCACCTCGGGGAAGGAGACAAGGCCGCATGTGCGCTCGACATTGATGCAGGGCTGGGGATACTTCCCGATCTCGATATCCTCCCGAAGGAAGCTCTGGACACTTTGTCGGACATCGCTCTGGCATTCGGTTTGGCCGAAATGTGTGACATCATCCGCAAATCGCCGGCCTCCGACCTGCTACTTCCCCTGACGACCGCCCTCGAGCGGGAATCCGGCCTGGAACCGCGAGTAGCGAAGGAAGTCGAGGAGGTTGCCGAAGACATCCGGCGGGATATGAGGGAGCGGCGAAGAAGATGAATTGTGCGAACGCGGACGCGTAGGCTGCGCCCATCGATTTTTATGCCGGCAAAAAAAACCCGCCAGACGGCGGGTTTTTTTGTGATTGAATCTCAAATTCAGACTGTAACGTTCGAAGCCTGAAGTCCCTTTGGTCCATTTTCGATTTCGAACTTGACCGTTTGGCCTTCTTTCAGGGTTTTGAACCCCGAGCCAAGAATGGAGCGATAGTGTACAAACACATCCTCCCCCTGGCTTTGTGAAATGAATCCGAATCCCTTGGATTCGTTGAACCACTTAACAGTTCCTGTAACCATAGTATCTTTATTACCTATGTAAAATGTTTAAAGTATTGGATTGCCACAGAATCAAAAAATGGAAAACTGTGGGAGTAACACGGAAGGAACAACCAAATCGACCAAAAAATCTGCAGCGGGGCGTAATGTACTCTATTTGGATCGTAATTGATACCGATTTTCTGATTTATTCTTCAACGAATGGCCCGGACCCGGTTCCGGCACCGCATTTAATCCGGGCCGACCTCCAGGCTCCGGTGTTCCAGTCCCAGTCTGTCAATGGAATTTTGTGATTCGCAACTGGTAATGAGGCCGATGCTCGACCGGGCGGGGTCCAGATATTTCTCCGTTACCCTGCGCAAATCAGCAAGGCTGGTATCCAGCACCCGTTTTCTGAACTCCATTCGTTGCTCGATCGTGTGCCCAAAAAGATGATTGTAGAAGGCCTTCTTCGCTTCTCCTGCCGGAGAAGAAGGCTTGTCCATGGCGGCAATCACCCCAAGAACCGCCTCTTCCAGTTGGTGGGAAAGGTGTTTCCCAGAACCTACCCAGTCCACCGCCCGGTCAAAATCATCCAGGGTTTCTTCCAGCCGGGGGTCACGGTACGAGAAAAACCGGAAGGACGCCGAATTGGCATCCTGACCCGCGCCCCCGCCATACGCCCCGCCCTGCTCCCGGATGCTTCGATGCAAAAATCCATTGCGCAGGAAACCGGCCAACACATGGAGAACGGCATGGTCTTCATGGCCGGAAGGTACCGTTGCATACGCCTTCGCGCAGAAATTGACCTGGGTGGAGGTGGTCCAGGCCTGGCGGACATGGGACCGGGTTGGCGGCAGATGGAGTTCGGATGAAATTTTGCCGGGGCGGCTGCCGTGCCAGCAGGATTCCAGTTCCTGGATCACCCTTTCCTGCTGTTCCTTTTCTGCAATGAGCAGAAACTGTTTTCCCGATTCCAGTATCCTCTGGTGCAACCGCTGAAACCGGACCAGAAGTTCGTTTCTTTGGTCGGGGTCGGCCATCTTTTCACGGAAGGACTTCAGGCAGCGAATTCCTTCCAGTCCACCGAAACGATGGGTGATTCGTGCGCACGGACTCATCGCGCTGGATGCCAGGTGCATGGCCAGGCTATGCCCTTGCCCGGTGATACTGCTTTCCATTCTGGCACAGGCCTGTTCAATGAGTTCCCGGAGCCGCTGGTCTTCATCGAATCGCACTTCGTGCAGGGTCCGGTACATCAACTCCGACATGGCCGCATGATTGTCGAGCAGGGATTTGGAAGAAAAGGTGAGTACTGCATTGATTTCCTGTACGTCCCCGGGCCGGCTGCGGATGCTGCTGAAGCAATGGATGCCACCGCTGACCTGCGCCTGCCAGACCTTGACCTGTGCATAGTCTTTCCGGCCGATGCCAAATTCGGTCAGACAACTCGAGTACAGGGGCAGAATATCCAGCAATTCCGGGTCCAGTTCTGGAAGCTGCACGACAACCTGCTGATAGCACAACCCGTTCGTACCCTGTCCATAAAAACTCAACGGCGCGATTTGGGACTGAACCGACCGCTCGGTCCGGTGTGGTTCCGATATTTTGTCTGGAACATCCTCCAGCCCGACTTTTGGAAGAATCCCGGGATCGTCCTCCTGGCCCTGGCGTTCCGCAAGGGCCCGGGAGCGCAGGATGATCTGGTCCGCCGCTTCGGGAGAAAGCGACTCCCTGATGGCCGCCAGTTGCTGTATTTCTGCCTGGGCCTTTCGTTGCGCCATGCCGGAATCCGGCTTCAGGGTCAAGGTCACCCGATGTGGATTGTCCAGAATCAGCTGCTGGATCAGGTCGGGAATAAAACGTTCATCGGTGATCTGTCCTCTCAGTTCGGCCAGAACCGGGTCGATGTCCAGCAGCCTGACCGGGTCGCCCCGATGGATGGCCGCAGACAGGCCCGTCAGGATTAACTGCAGGCCATAGGGAAAACTGTCCCCCGATATTTCCCGCTGGTTCAATTCCAGCTGGTGGAGGGAGGCTTCGACCTGTGCGGCCGGCACCCCCTCTCTGGCGATTTCCCTCAATGCGTCCAGAACCAGTTCTTCGACGTCCCCGGTCGCCGTTTCCGGACAACCTTCCAAGCCGGCCATGAAACTCATTTCCCGGTTGGAATTTTCAAGACCACAAAGCGGCGATGGTGCACTCCCGAGCGTCGAGGTTTCGAGTATTTTCAATAACGGGCTGGCGCTGTTGTCCAGCAACACACTGGACAGCAATTGCGCTTTGAAGAGTGCGCTGAAATCCGTGCTGCGGCCCAGCAGCCATCCAATCACAATATGGGTTTTGTCCTGGTTGCTTTCTTCAACCGGATAAAATTCTTCCACCCGGACCGGAGCCAGGTATCGCTTTTCGTCATGGACCTCAACCCGGAGATTGCTTTTTTCGAATTTCGACAGTGCGAGTTCTTCAAATTTCTGCTGGTGCCCCAACGCGGGAAGATTGCCAAAGGTCATGAAGACGGCATTGCTGGGATGATAATGGGACCGGTGGAAACGGACGAGTTGTTCATGGCTCAGATCCGGGATATGGTCCGGTTCCCCCCCGCTGTTGAAATGATAGGTTGACGTTGGAAACAGGTATTTGCTCATGGTTTGCCACAACACATTGTTGATGGAACTCATGGAACCTTTCATTTCGTTATAGACGACTCCCTTGAACAGCAGCCTGCTTTCACGGTTATCCGGCTCAGCGAATTCAAGCCGGTGGCCTTCCTGTGCAAAATCGAGGGCATGCAATCTCGAAAAAAAGACCGCATCCAGGTATACGCTCAAGAGATTGTCAAAGTCCTTGCTGTTCTTGCTGGCAAACGGGTAGGCGGTCCAGTCACTGCTTGTGAACGCATTCATGAAGGTATTCAATGAACGCCTTATCATCATGAAAAACGGGTCCCTTACCGGGAATTTCCGGCTTCCGCACAGCGCCGTATGTTCGAGAATATGGGCAATGCCGGTGGAGTCCATCGGGACAGTGCGAAAAGCCACCAAAAATACATTTTCAGAATTTTCACTGCTCAGGTGATAGTGCACGGCACCCGTCGTGCGGTGCACATATTCTTCCAGTGCGAGGTTGAGCGCAGGGATCCATTCCGACCGCTGCCATTCAAATGCGGGATGACACGATTCCGGCTGCACGGGAATCTGCGGGTTCACTTCTGTCGTACTGGCTTCTGGCATTTTGATTACTGACCCATGCCGAAAACGGGGTTTTCGGCGGTTTGTAGAGTTGGCTGGTGCCGATGGAATCGCAGGGAGGACCCTCCAGGCGCTGTTTGCCTAGTTTACCTGAGCGGTCATCATTTGGTAATATTTTCAGCATCCGAAACCAACATTTTTTATCACCCCGGTAAACATGCCGGCCGAAACCGGGAGTGACCCGGACAATGAGCGAACAGTCCGTGACACAACAATTTTGCCGGCTGTCCAGTACAGAGTGAAAAATGAAAAAAATTTATGATTTCAGCCGCAGCCCATCGGCGCGCAACCATACCATCGCGGACCTGCAGGCATTGAAGGGTTCAGACCAGAAACTCAGCATGAGCAATCCGAAGGATGTTATCGAAGTCCAGGCCTGTATCGATGCGGGCATCGACCTGCTGGTTGTCTGGGACAGCCAACTGGAAGAAGTGCGGCGCGTGGCGCCGCATCATTTTATGGGGGTCGGCAGCACCTGGTCACAATTCGGCAAGCCCGAAGATATTCTGGATCACGCCTTTGACATGATGCGCAAGGGCGGAGATATGTACTATACCCTGCGTTCTTACGAGGTCATGGAAATGCTGTCCAAGGAAGGAATTCCGGTGCAAAGCCATATCGGTTTAATCCCGACGTTCAGTCATTGGTGCGGCGGCCTGCGCGGCTGGGGACGGACCGCGGATGAGGCCATGGAAATTTATCGCACATTGAAGCGCATGGAAGATGTCGGGGTATTTGCCGTCGAAGCCGAATGTATCGCTGAGGAAGTACTGGAGGCTGTCAATCAAAAGACCTCGATTGTGACATTCTCCCTCGGTTCCGGGATGGCCGGGGATGTCATCTTTTCCTTTGTAGCGGATATCTGCGGCGAGGACAGCGAGGAAGAAACGCCTCCGAAGCATGCCCATGCATTCGGAAATCTGGGTCGTTTGCACAAACAGATGTATGCGGAACGCGTCGCGGCACTAACGGAATTTCATACCGAGGTGACCAAGAAAAACTTTCCCTACCCGCAGACCAATACCTCCATGCATCCGAATGAAAAGGAAAAGTTTCTGGAGGCTCTGGACAGGGAATGATGGCAGGCCGGATCGGTTTTACGGCCTAAAGACAAGTGAACGGACCCGATTCCCGGGTCCTGGGTTCCAAAATTCAATGCCCGGCTGGCCTGCCCGGTTTTGAGCCACGGGATTGTCCATCACCGAAGAGGAACCCAGGCGGTTTTCATGGCAGCTACCGGGTCACTTTGATGAATATTCGATCGTTCTCTTCCTTGACGGCATACGTTTTCAAATGAATGCAGACCGGGCCTGCGACCGCTTCGCCGGTGATGATGTCAAACTGACCCATATGAAGTGGACATTCGATCATCCCGTCCATCACGAACCCATCCGATAGATGCGCTTTTTCATGCGTACAATATCCATCGGTGGCATAGTAATGACCCTCCAGATTGTAGAGAGCATACGTCCTGCCTTCGTGCTCAAAGGCGACGACCTCTTCGTCACCAATCTCCCTGGCATCGTAAGCATCTACCCATTCATCTGACATCTTTCCAGTCTCTCTCAGGCGGACTTCAACTGCTTTCGGTACATCTTCCGGCGAAGGTCGTTGATGTATTGATCCCCTTCTGCCGTCCCATCATGGAAAGTCCCGAACACAAAATCCCAGGGAGTTTCCGGAACACCATAATTACAATCGATAAAGCGATGGTGCAGATGGTGATAAAAATCCCCAACATCCCATCTGACATTTTTTGTAATCCTGGCCGCTTCAAAACCAGTATGACTCGCCGGCGCACCGAGTCCATGCGTAAGCAGGAGAAAGATGGCATGGATCGGGTGGGACGCGATGACGAAAAAGATTAGCGTATCCGCCATCAGAACAATGTGTTCGATGGGATGCATCGCCAAACCCGACCAGGGCCCGGTGTTCACGTTCTTGTGGTGCCATGAATGAATATGGGTGTAGGCCAGCCGGGTATGAAATGCCCGATGTTGCCAGTAGAAAAAAAATCCAGCCCAAAACGGCACCAGTATGATCAGGGACAAAAACCAAACGGGGTTGCTTTCGAACGTGATCATCGTGGCATACCCATTGGCATAGGCCCACATGATTATGCACTCCCATCCCGTCCACGCCAGCACGCCAGTCGTCAGCGTCCAGAACATGTTGTCGAAAACCTGGTTGTTGAAGTGAAAAATTCGATTCTTCGTTGCAAAGGGCCGGGTATCGTACTGCAGGTCTTCCTTCTGCCGGCGGAAGGTATAAAAATGCAAGTGAAGACCGCCGGCCACAACGAGAACTAGAATGAAATTTCGGACCCATATTTCAAACATCCAGCCTACCTGAAACGTGGCCGCCTGCTCCAGCGAAGGCGAGAAAAAGTACCAGATGCCCAGTGCAATCCCGAAAAACACAATTCGGGCCTTGTCAGGCCGCCATGCACCCAGGATGAATATCAATATCTTCCACAGCCGGGGTGGCCAGCAAAACAGGGGGGGTTTTTCAATTGGCAGGTCCGGAGTGTAGTGCCATATTTTCCTTTTTCGGGAACTCCCGGATGCGGCAGACTTATTCATAATCATTGTGGATGAATTCAACTGACTGGTACCAATTCCAGATATTATTTCCTATCAAATAAATACTGTCTAATTCCTTTTCGGCTCACTATTTATATCATATTTGATATACTGATAATCAACAAAAAAGGTTGCCGATATGAGCTTGATCCATAATTACCGTCATAGCCTTCCTTCGATTAGCCAGCTCGCCGCATTTGAAAGTGTTGGTCGACTAAAAAGCTTTACCCGGGCTGCAACAGAGCTAAATGTTGCCCAGCCAAATATCAGCCGGCACCTGAAGTCGCTGGAAGAGGAGTTTGGATGTCAATTGATAGAACGTTCTCCCCACAGTGTTGAACTCACTTTGGATGGCCAGCAACTCTATGGGGCGGTGGTCGCTGGACTGGGCCAGATTGCCAATGTGATTCAATCGATAAAAAGGGGCTCCAGAAAGTCGGTCTCGATTGCCTGTAGCCAGGAAGTTTCCTATTTGTGGCTGCTGCAAAGGAACGAGGACCTGCAAGCCCATTTAGGGAATGATACCCTGATCAGGATACTCATCGCCGAATATCAATATCATGACAGCATGGATGATGAGCAGGTGGATATACGGATCCTGTGGAGAGAACCTTCCGAATTTGGCAGGTATGTCATCCCGATTCAATCCGAAGAGGTATTTATCACCTGCTCCCCGGAGTTCTACCAGATACATTCCAGCAAACTCGATACCAACGATATTTCTGATCTGCTTGACCTGCCTCATCTCCAAATCACCAAGCGGTACGTTAACTGGATGACCTGGCCATCCTTTTATGGCAATTACGGAGTACGATATGAAACCCCTGTCGAAGGAGCCGTATACAGCAACTATATCTACCTGCTGGATGCCGCCGCGGGTGGAAAGGGACTTGCATTGGGGTGGACGGGTCAAATAGAGAAATACATCGAACAAAAACGGCTGCTTATTCTGAATCAATTTCGGGCGTCAACGAAACGAAGCATTTGCGTTGTGATCAACCCGGACAGCTATTATGAACCGGCAGTACAATCGGCTGTGGAATTTTTCAAAAGCTCTGCCGGCAGTTTCGTCTGATTTGCATTGATCCCCCTGATCCGGGTTGGATCAACAGGGATCATTCAACCCGTGAACAGTGGAGGATCAGGATAATAGTTGCCGACAGGAACCGTTGCTCCCTGCTGAATATCCGTCCCCCCGGTTTACTGCTGACCATCCATGCGGGGAGAAACCCACATTGAGTAATAGAGGACTGTGAAACTGGAAAATCCGAGAATCCAGAAATACTGCGAGACCACCACCCACAACATGTAGTACTCCAGATCAATCAGGGGAAGAATGGCTCTTGTAATCGCGGACACCACGATATAGCCAAAAACAATGCCGGCCCACCGGGGCGGACTGTGAATGTTCCGGCCCGTATGCCCCAATGAAACCCGGGACATCATCCCGCAGGTCATCAGGCCAATGCCGCCAATGGCAAACAGATGCAGGGCCAAGGATGGTGGAGTCGACCACCCCGTCAAACCCACTGCCTTGAAGGCAAACCCGGCAACGATAAAAGCGTACGCCAGGTAAAGCACCCACAAAAGAGGTTTTTCCCACATGGCGGGGACATACCAGTCATACAGCCGGACCAGATGCACCACACACAGCAGCAATGCCACCAGCGCAGCCAATCCGGGAATCCTGACAAACACTTCAACCAGCCAGAAAACCAAAACCAGAACCAGGCTGCCCACATCCACCCATTTTCGATTTCTCAACGGCGCATCCAGGAACAGCCCATTCTCCATGAACATGGGCATCACCCGCCGGGAAATCGTCAGGACCAGGGCGATAATCAGGTAAAAACCTGAATACAGCCCGTAGTGGATTCCTTCATCAATCACTCCGAAGGCACCCAGATAGAACAAGACATTCGACAAGACAATCAGCCCCGCTTTGATCCATATGCTCCATTGACGCATTTTTCCATGCCTGTACAGCGGGAGACCAATAAGAATGAGCAACCCCGCCTGAAACAGCAAATCAACCACCGCTGTGAGGATAAGCAGGGAGTTGTTTCCTGCCAGAAACAGACCTCTCGCCACGAACCAGAAGACAAAAACAGTGATTAATGGCCACCCGCTGACGGGGGGAGTTTTGGTCCAGTTCGGGACGGCAGTGAGTAAAAATCCGGCCACCACCGCCATCGCAAACCCGTAAATCATTTCGTGCCCATGCCAGTGTGCGGACAACATTCCATTCAGGCCAAGACGCACGTTATACTGAAGCAGCCCCAGCCACAGTGCCATGGAAACGATTGCCCAGAGGGACGCACCCAGGAAGAAAGGCCTGAACCCGACTTGCCAGATCGGACGCTTTTGAAATTTATGTGATGTCATCAAGTTCGAACAGGGAAATTACACTGCAAACGATACCTTTTGCCTGCCGTACCATGCGGCAAAAGAACCGGAAGCGAGTTTTGTGTTGGACGTATTTTGAGAGATTCCAGCGGGGATTTTACACTCCCTGCCCTCCCTCCTGTATCCGGATGGTCGGCAATCAGGTTGGTTTCGGGGACACCCCCTCCGACCCGTCTGTGAACCGCCCCGGACCCCATCCACTGAATCACAGAACCGGCTAACCCCCGTCCACAACCTGTCGGCACCGCGGTGTTGCCAAGACCCTGAAACCAGGCGGACGACCCCCATGCCCCTCCACATCACCGACAGACTCTCCCTGCTCACCGGCGAATCCCGCACACTGCCGATGATCACTCCATGGACAATCAATCCACCTTCCCACAAAACTCCTCAATCCTGTAGCATTGGGATGGTCCTGGATAAACAGAAAAGGCTTGTTTATGTAACTCAATTCCCTTAGTATCCGAAACTAATAGAAATCAAATCGGTTAATTAGCATTCTAAAAGTTATCTGTCGACCAGAAGTATCTCCCCAGGCCGTTTCATTTCAACAGTTTAATATCCTGTTAACACCTACTTTACACCGAATCAAAAAATAATGCCCATGCCCAATGAAAAACCACTGGTTCGATTCGTCGATATACAAAAGAGTTATGATGGCGACATCTTAGTTGTCAAGAACCTCAATCTTGATGTAGCGAAAGGTGAGTTTCTGACGATGCTGGGCCCATCGGGTTCGGGAAAGACTACCTGCCTCATGATGCTGGCAGGATTTGAACCCGCGACGCACGGTGAAATCTATCTGAACGACCAGGGAATCAACAAGGTCGCTCCGCACAAGCGGGGAATTGGCATGGTTTTCCAGAATTATGCCCTGTTCCCGCATATGACGGTTGCCGAAAACCTGGCCTTCCCGCTCTGGGTCCGCAAGATGAGCAAAAGCGAGCAGGACGAGCGGGTCAACAAAGCGCTGGCGATGGTGGAACTGAGTGCATTCGGAAACCGGCGGCCAGCACAGCTGTCAGGGGGCCAGCAACAACGCGTTGCCGTGGCACGGTCCCTGGTCTTTGATCCGGACCTGGTTTTGATGGATGAACCACTGGGGGCACTGGACAAAAACCTGCGGGAACAAATGCAGTATGAAATCAAGCATATTCATGAGAACCTGGGGCTGACGGTCGTCTATGTGACCCATGACCAAAGCGAAGCACTGACGATGTCGAACAGGATTGCCGTCTTCGACGATGGAATTATCCAGCAGTGCGCACCGCCGGAGGTGCTTTACGAGGAGCCCGAAAATGCATTCGTTGCCAATTTTATTGGGGAAAACAATCGTCTGCTGGGCAATGTCGTTGAAGATGCCGGGGACAGTGTCATGGTTAAAATTGACAATGATTCCGGCATTGTTCACGCCAACAAGATCAATGTTAAAGGGGTGGGAAGCAGAACGACTCTTTCACTGAGGCCGGAACGCGTGACCGTGAATCCGGAACCCGGTTCGGTTCCCAACATATTTGCGGCCCTTGCAAAAGAACTGATTTATCTGGGTGACCACATACGAACCCGATTTACGGTCTGTGGGCACGACGATTTCATTGTAAAGATTCCAAATTCAGCCGTACATGCCCAACTTGAAGAAGGAGCAACGGTCAATATTGGCTGGAATGTGGAGGACTGCCGGGCATTGGACCCTTCGGACTGATGCCGGCGTATTTAAACTAGCAAACAACTCAAAGGAGAATTATATCCTATGCAAACTGTTATAAAACAAACCCTGCTGGCATCCGCTTTAGCCGCCGCCTCTGTCGCGGTGCAGGCGGATGTGAATGTTGTTTCATGGGGCGGCGCGTATACCGCTTCACAGCAAAAAGCGTACGCTGACACATGGGAAGGCGGGAAGGCCAATTTCATTAACTACAATGGCGGTCTGGGTGAGATTCGTACCCAGGTAGAATCCGGCACGGTGACCTGGGATGTCGTGGATGTCCTGCCGTCAGAAGCGAGAGTAGGCTGCGATGAAGGGCTTTTTGAAGAACTGGACCGTAGTATCTTCGCTCCCGCACCGGATGGAACAGCTATGGATGATGATCTCATGGTTCCGCTTCCAAACGACTGCGTGATTCCTCAAATCTGGTGGTCCTATGTTCCCTTTTATGAAGAAGGAACATTCTCCGGAGACCAGCCCACCACCATCGCCGATTTTTTCGATATCGAAAAATTTCCCGGGAAACGCGGAATTCATACCTGGCCCAATGCATTGATTGAAATGGCACTGGTTGCAGACGGCGTTGCCATCGCCGACCTCTATGACGTAATGAGCACGGAGGAAGGGATTGACCGGGCATTTGCCACGCTGGACAAAATCAAGGACCATTCCGTGTTCTGGTCATCGGGTTCAAAACCGCTCGAACTGGTTAAATCAGGGGAAGTGAGCATGTCACTGGCCTACAATGGCCGGATTGGCGCAGCGGTCCTTTCTGAAGGTGAGAAATTTGTCACCGTCTGGGACGGACAGGTTCTGGAGGAAGAATGGCTGGTGATAGTAAAAGGGGCCCCAAACATGGAAGAAGCCCTTGAATTCGTCGTTCATGCCTCGGCGACCGAGCAGCAGGCTGGCCAGGCCCGCCACATCAACTATGGTCCGATGCGGGTTTCTGCTTTTGCAATGATCGAATCGGGCGAGCCCTGGTTTCACAACGGCAAGAACATCATGGAGCATATGCCGAACCGTCCTGAAGTAATGGAAAGGTCAATCGTTGCCAATCCTGAATGGTGGGCAGATTACGGAGATTCCGTATCAGAGCGGTATACCGCCTGGATGGGCCAGTAAGCAACCCCTCCTGGCTTAGCGTTATGATTATGGGAGTGGTTTGAATTCAATTTAAACCACTCCTTCATTTTTTAACCCCACTCCATCAACAGATAAGATAAAGGAAATGGCAAACAGTGAAGCGGTAGCAACCCCGGGCGTACTGCTGACGGCAGATGGTATACCGTTAAAGGTCAGCCTTCAAAAATCCCTCAGGCGCAATAAACTCCGCGCCATGTTGCTGGTTTTGCCCCCCCTCCTTTTTCTTGTTTTTCTGTTTGTGTTGCCCATCGGCAACATGTTGTTGCGCAGTATCGATGACTCCCTGGTGAATCAGGTCCTGCCGGGCACCTTCGCGGAGTTCACAGCCTGGGACAAGACAACTGAACCGCCAGAATCCCTGTATGCAGCGTTCTATACGGACCTCACCCGGACCCTGGAAGAAGACAAGTTGCTGGTCGGTAAAGCCGGTGTACGAATGAACTACGACAAACCCGGCTGGCGCAGTTTGCTCAAGATCAGTGCCCGGAAGCTCAAGAAAATAGAGGGGCCTCCCTACAAGGAAGCCATGATCGAAATTGACGAACGGTGGGGAGACAAGGAATGGTGGCTGTCCCTGGGAGCCATGAAGGATGAACGGACGTTGGGGTATTTCCTCAACGCGGTGGACAAGAAATATGATTTCGACAAGAATATTATTTCTGTGGATGAAAACAGGAAGGTCTACAATCTGCTGTGGTATCGCACCCTTTTAGTCAGTTTCATCGTCACACTCGCCTGTCTTGTTCTGGCCTATCCGGTCTCCTACCTGCTGGCAACCTTGCCCATGCGGTTTTCCAACCTGTTGATGATATGTGTTTTGATGCCATTTTGGACTTCGTTGCTGGTCAGAATCGTCGCCTGGATGATCATGTTGCAGCAACAGGGCGTTGTAAACGATACACTGGTGGGTATAGGTCTGCTGGATGACGATGGCCGGCTGGCCATGATGTATAACTTCAATGGTACCGTTATCGTCATGACCCAGATACTGTTGCCATTTATGATCCTGCCGATTTATAGCGTGATGAAGACGATTCCACCGAGCTTCATGAGGGCGGCCCAGAATCTCGGGGCAACCCCGACTCTCGCATTTCTCAGGGTCTATATGCCACAGACGATTCCAGGTGTCGGGGCCGGGTGTATTCTGGTATTTATCGTTGCCATCGGGTATTACATCACCCCCGAGCTGGTGGGGGGAAAAGATGGACGGCTGATCGGTAATATGGTGGCGTATCATATGCAAAGAACACTGAACTGGGGGCTTGCGGCAGCGATGGGTACAATATTGCTGGCAGCCATCCTGATTCTTTACTGGGCATACGATAAGATGGTTGGTATCGATAACATGAAAATGGGTTGATTGATTATGGCACTGCCGGTATATACAACACTTGGCCAGCGAATCTGGCATTACACTTATCTGTCATTCTGCGCATTTGTCCTGTTTTTTCTTGTGGCCCCGCTTGTCGCAGTCATTCCCCTGTCATTTACCTCGTCCCCGTTCCTGAATTTTACTCCGGAAATGCTGTCCCTGGACCCGGATGCGTTCTCGATACGCTGGTACAAGGGTCTCTTTGGTATCTGCGACCAGGATGCCAATCTGTCCACCATGTGTACCGACCGGTGGGTCGTGGGCACCCAGAACAGTTTTATTATTGCCATTGCGTCAACCTTGCTGGCCACTTTTCTCGGCACGCTGGCCGCGTTGGGATTGAGCAGTGAAAACATGCCCTGCCGCCGGGGAATCATGGCATTGATGATCTCTCCATTGATTGTTCCCCTGATCATTACCGCATCCGGCATGTTCTTCTTTTTCGCCAAGATCAATCTGGTTGCATCGTATGCCGGAATCATCCTGGCCCACACCATGCTTGGCATCCCCTTTGTGGTCATTACCGTGACTTCAACCCTGGTAGGATTCGACAAGTCCCTGACACGTTCCGGTGCAAGCCTGGGGGGGTCTCCGGCATATTGCTTCTACAAGATACAAATGCCCCTGATTGCGCCCGGCATGATCTCCGGGGCACTGTTTGCGTTCATTACTTCTTTTGATGAGATTGTCATCATCCTTTTCATCGGTGGCCCGGAACAGCACACCCTTCCGCGTCAGATGTGGTCGGGTATTCGCCAGGAGATCAGTCCGACGATCTTGGCTGCGGCCACCATACTCGTCATTCTCTCTGTTTTGTTGCTGACGACACTGGAGTTGTTGCGGCGTCGCAGTGAACGGATTCGAGGCATTACTCCGCACTAGCAGAACGATTCCATTTCATATCAATATCCATGCAACCGGGATTGATATGAAATTACTTGAAAAGTAAAACACTTCAATGCTGGATTGCGTCAGCTTGGCTTAGTACTTTTCGGCGGTGATGTGTTGCATGGGATTGAAACCAACAGGATTATTGCCACCGCTACTGTGTGTGACTGTGGGCTGGTGCACGATGAATGAAACATGTTTGATTTAGTACTACAAGGCCGTAATGGATTCCGCTGTATTACCCCCCATTACCACCGCTGGAGTGCTGGTTTGTATTAAACTCGAATCCATCTGGGCAGATCGAAAAGCTGAAAATCGCCATTAATCGCGATGACTGAAGCACTGACAGCCCCCGCCATCCTGGCCGCTCTGGCATTCGTTGTACCCGTCCTGGTCGCCCATTTTATTGCGCTCAAACAAGATCGTCATAAGGATTAGTTGGTCGCTTCGGGACCGCTGATTCCATCTCACTGTCACGCCATATTTGTACTCACAGATGGTAAAGGCCATGCGTAAAGATATCCACCGTCGGTCGTACTTGCCCCCCAAAAAACCCGATTGGGGGCTGAGTATTTCCCGGTCGAAAGCTCAAAAAATATATCAGAGAAGACAACGGCAACCGAGAACAGAGATAAATTGTTTGCGGAAGATTTTTTCAAGCGATCACATATACTAAACTGTCTTCCCCAAGAATAACTGTCTTTGGAGGAAATACCATGCCCTTTCAACGTCAACGGCCCCTGTTGGTTCTCACGGAGGATATCCGTGACCAGCTGGACACCATTAGCCGCTCCCGTACCGAACCGGTGCACCGGGTGGAACGCGCGAAGATGTTGCTGAGCTATGCGGAGGGGTCCACCATTTCTTCGATTGCCCGTGCGATGAACACCAACCGTCCCAAGGTGGAGCGTTGTGTCGACAAGGCCCTGCAATTGGGTGCCTTGATGGCATTGCAGGATATTCCGCGCAGTGGTCGGCCCCGGCAGATTCCTGCGGAAGCCCGGGCCTGGGTGGTGGCCCTGGCGTGCCAGAAACCCAAAGACCTGGGGTATCCTGAAGAACTGTGGACGACCCGCCTGCTGGCAGAGCATGTTCGCCGGCACTGTCACGCTGCGGGACATCCCCGTCTGTCGAAACTGGCCCGCGGCACGGTATCGAAGATTCTCTCGCAACGGGCAGTTCGTCCTCACAAGGTGGCGTACTACCTCGAAAGACGGGGATGAAAAGATAACGCAGGTGCTGTTGATCTATAACAGGCGGAGGTTCTTCCTTCGTGCACAGAAGGCGTTGTCGACCCCTCCCCCCTCCTTGGATCGACTTCCTCTCCTACGATGAAAGCCGGGGATTCAGGCGATCGGATTGACCACGCCTGATCGGCCCCTGTTCCAGAAAAATATCCGCCGGTGGTCCGTGATTACGAATACCAGCGACATGGGATATTGACCCTGATGGCCGGGCAGATTCACAGCACCCTCGTGGAATGACATCGTAGCCCGGAGTTCATCGCGTTTCTCAAACAACTGGATGCCTCCTACCCCCTGAGACGACCATTCGTCTGGTACTCGACAATCACTCCACTCATATTTCCAAGGAAACCCGGGTCTCCAGTTGATTTGACTAGCGGCCCTGGACCCGACCCGGATTTCCAAATCGGTCGAAATGGGTTCATTCAACCAATGGGGGTCGCCCCATCCTCCACAAAAATTCCCGGCTCCAGGTCTTCAAAGTCACATTGATAGCTCAGTACTTCCCCTCGGACCCCCGCATGATTGCTTTGTACCCGGGTTGCGATCATGGTTTCGAGATTGAAATTGATGCTGAATGTCCAGCTTTCGGTTGTCAGGGGATTGGAAGCGGACGACACCACAATCAGGCTTTCCCTGGTTTTCGATCGGATTGAAATCAGGTTATGGGATTTATCGTTGGTGATGATTTTTATTTTTGGCCCTTGATCCGTTTGCGGGGACCATATAAAAACCAGCTTTGACTTGGTGCTGTTTTTGTTGTTGCCGAACAGCCATTGCGTGAACCAGGACCGTGCCCGGTTTGGATTGCTTTCATCATCGATTTCGATCATTTTTGCCTGCACACTGCTGTCTTCGCTGATGCATTTCACACGGCTGTGCGTATTAATCTCCAACGAGTGGCTTTCAGTAGGAGACAGCGTATACAACGGGAAGATCAGCAAACCTACCAACAGTGGCGTTTTCTGGGTACTCATCGACAAGGTCCATTCAATTTCTTCCTATGATACAGGTTAAACCCCGGATTGCCATCATTAATATGAGAGCATGTTAGGAGCAACTCGGGAAGATCATGCACGGTCGCTCCATTTCCCTGCAATGGAAGGGACCCGGGAAACATCTATGCGCTGGAATAACCGCCCAAACCGGACCCGGCCGGTCTGGCATAACCGGGCATCCTGCACCCCCTGTACAGACCCACCGAGTTCTCCGGTGCTGGTACCAAGGCACCGTCGGGTTGATTCATCGGCATTCTGTTTCATGGCGCTCAAGCTCATTGGGTTTATATCGCCACCGAGGGGAGGCGGACCATACCATTATTTTTGACAATATCCCTGAATTAAGGCAGGATGGAATCATGTGAGTGGGAAAGAAAATGAGCCGCAAAGATTTGAAGCATCTGTTCACGCCGGGCACCGGGGCGGTGCCACCTTATCTGGCCGGACGCAAGGAGGAACAGGAGTATTTTCAGGATTGTGTTGAGGTATTGACAGACCGGAAACCAGTCAATCGGGATTTGATCGTCTACGGCCCGCGCGGGAATGGGAAGACTGCCCTGCTCACCTACCTGCAACAAGAGACACTCCAAAAAGAAGGAGCAAAGCTGGATATTCTGTGGGCGACCCCGGATGAGATGGGAACCCTGGTCGAGTTGTCGATTCGCCTGACGGAGGATCATCCGAAATTACGCAACCGGATCAAATCTGCCGGGGTCTCCGGTGGCGTCGGGCTTGCCCAAGCCCATATAGAAATCGACCTGTCCCGTCCGTCAGCGACAATAAGAAAGCTGTTGCAGGAAAGAAGCCAGAACAAACCCCTGATTCTGATTGTTGACGAAGCGCACAGATTAAAGGCACCGATTGCAGAATCCCTGCTGAATGCCAGCCAGATCGTGCGCAGGGAGGGCAAGCCATTCCTGCTGGTTCTGGCTGGCACGCCGAACCTGATGGCAGCGCTGGGAAAGACCAATGCCTCTTTTGGGAGTCGTAGCAAGATATTCCCATTAGGGCGCCTGTCACCCGAAGAAGCCGGGCAAGCGATCATCGTACCGTTACAGAAAGTCGGCGTATCCTGTACGCCCGGAGTGATTGGGGAAATTGTGGAACGTACCCATTGTTATCCCTTTTTCCTGCAAATTCAGGGCGATTGCCTGGCTCGCAGGCTGGCTCAAACCGGGCAGACCGAGGTCACCCTGAGTATGCTCCGGGCAGTGGAGGCAGAGGCACACGGAGAGCACGATGCGATGTACCAGATCCGACGTAATGAGATAAGGGAAATGGGGTTGCTGACCGTAGCAGAGAGCGTAGCCGGTGCTTTTATCCAGCACGGGCAGCCGGTTCTGCATGAAAGAGCATTAGAGGAGGCAGTTGCAAGAGCAATGGCCGATGATGATGAGCCGACCACAGACAGGCGCATCCTGGATAAATTCGAGCAACTTTCCCATCTGGGTTATATCTGGCAACTCGAAGGGGCTGATTACGAGCCCGGCATCCCGAGCCTGATGTCCTATATACGGGAATATTCCCTGGCCTGATTTTAGATGGTATAGGAAAAAATAAAAATTTGCCCCGGAGGGGCAGTAGAGTGTATCAGGTCAGGACGGAAGGTCCTTGGTCTTCGGCTTACCGTTGCATAGGCAGGACTGACCTGTCCAAGATGGAAGCACTGCAACCAGCCGGATATTGTTCGGTTCAGTCTGCCTACCATCCACTTCGGGTCAAATACCAAGCGAGTCTTTCAGCCCATAGCGTCGGTGGGCCAATTCACTGATCCTGCGGTAATGCTCTGAACGCTCGCCTTACTGGGCCGGGTCCAATATACGACCCCTTTTCCGGTGCGGCGATAGTTTCGCGGACAGTTCAGCAGCGGGTATGGAGGTGTGGTGACCAAAAGACGAGTAATAGACCATTTTTTTCTGTCGGTAAAAAAACACGGGTATTAGGCAATTGAGAAATACAGAGACGGCAAACTTTATAGAACGACTGAAGGCCAATTTGTGAACGGCAAACTACACGGAGTTTGGAATGGAATGGCAGTTGAACACAGACATACATAAACGGCATATTGCATGGAAAATGGACAACCTATAACCCCGATGGCAGTGTTACAAGAACAGGAAGAGACGAAAACGGCAAAAGTACAAAACCTTGCTCCGATGGTAGCGAACGTAGCGTTAGAGGCTGCTAATAATAGCGTGTTGCCCTGAAGGCCGTTGTGATTGCGCGGGCGGCCTTCAGGAACAGCGCGACAGCCTGGAATTACTGAGGGCAAATCCCGTGGCGAACATATTCGATACAGCGATCCGGGGCTTCTTCGATTGGTTCGGAGAAAGCATCACCAGGGAAATCACAACCGCAAGCTTGATACGGCCTCCCTATCTCATCCGTGATCACAACGTTGACAGTGTACCCGGCCAGCAACCAACCGACAAGAACGATCATAAACGGCTTGTACATGGCTGAATTTCTCCCCTGCCCCTTATTACCTGGCCGGGTCGAAAGTCGTGGCGACAACAAAAATCAGAACCAGATACCTTAAATTCTTCGGGCCATTGCGATAAAATCCAGTCTGTCTATTTTGTTTGTAAGCCCGTTGCGTTTGATTCGATTCATGTGGTTTTCAGTCAGTTCGGGAGTCCTCCTCCTGCTCACATTGTCCTGGCCGGTTGCAATGGGCCTGGTTGACGTTGAAAAACCGAGCGACTGGGGAATTACCAAGCAGGGCATTGCGGAGGTGTTGACCCCGTCTGTCCTTAGCCGGTCCCTCCCTGAAAAACTGCGGGTCCCCGGCTCCAAATATGAGGGCCCCCTCACTGTCCACTATACCCTTGACAGCACGTTGCAACACGAGGCCCAGCGCCTGCTGAAAAAATACAATCCGGACTATGGCATTTTTGTTGCCATCGAACCCGACTCCGGACACATTCTTGCCATGGCCGAATCCAGCCGGGACGGGCTGAATCATGGCAACCTGTCGCTGTCCAACACGTATCCTGCAGCGTCCATTTCAAAAATAATTACTGCCGTGGCCGCGTTGGATGAAAACAGGGCAACCGGCTCCACAATCATTCCATTCAACGGGAAATCCTCCTCGTTGTACAAGAAGAATGTTTTTCGTCACAAAAAGAACAAATGGACCCGGAACCTGACTTTCAATGAATCCTTCGCCAAATCCGTCAATGTTGTTTTTGGCCGGCTCGGTGCCGTGGAGCTCGGCGGTGAAAAGATGATGGAATATGCATATAGGCTCGGTTTCAATCAACGCTTTGTCTCCGACTTTGTGTTTGACAACGGATATATCGAACTCGATGTTGAGGACGACTGGCAGGTCGCAGAGATGGCATCCGGCTATACCACCCGCAATACACTGTCGCCTCTGCATGCGGCGACCCTGTCCGCAACCGCGGTGAATGGCGGAAAACTGGTAACTCCGGTCATTGTGGAATCCATGGTGGACTCACATGGCATCCCCCTGTATGTCCACGAAAGACCTTCCTATTCTAAAGCGATGTCCGGTTCCTCGGCAAAACAGTTGAAAATCATGATGCAGGATACCACCAGGAAAGGGTCCGCGAGATCATCCTTTCGGAGATTTCACAGGGGGGACCTGGCTGAAGTCAAGGTAGGGGGCAAAACAGGTTCTCTGACCGGGTTCAAGCCAAAGGGGCGGTATGACTGGTTTGTCGGTTTTGGAGAAATGGGAAAGCGGAAGATCGCTTATGCGGTGCTGTGCATCAACAAGGAAAAATGGTATGTAAAATCTTCCCGATTCGCCCGGGAAATGATGGAATTCTATTTCTCCCCGGAAACCATTTCGCAGTCCACTGACTCCATGGGATGAACGCAAATTGAAACAATACCTGGAAACCGTAAAAGAAGCCCTTGAGACCGGTCAAAGAAAAGAAAACCGCACCGGTGTGGACACCATCTCAACGTTCAATATCAATTATGAAATTGATCTCAGGCAGGGCTTTCCGCTGCTCACCACAAAAAATATCTCCTGGAAAAACATTGTCATCGAGAACCTCTGGTTTCTTTCAGGACGCACGGATATTTCCCTGCTCAAAAAACACCATTGCAAATTTTGGGATCCATGGGCGGACGAACATGGCAAGGTGCCGAGTGCCTACGGCAATTTCTGGCGCCATTTCCCCCTTCCGGGTGGCGAGACCAATGACCAGATTGCCTATGTCGTGGACCAGTTGAAAAACAATCCCACGAGTCGGCGTATGGCGGTCACCGCCTGGGCGCCCGGCAATGCCCAGACCAGTGCCTTGCCCCCCTGCCATGCTTTCTGGGTTGCGAATACCCAGTTCGACGAAGCGGGCCACCCCTACCTCTGTCTGCACCTGACCCAACGGAGCTGTGATATCGCACTGGGTGTGCCCTACAACATTGCGGGCTATGCTTTTTTACTCGAACTCCTGTCACGGTTCAGTGGGATTCCTGCCGGAATTTTTGGCCATACCCTCATCGATGCCCACATCTATACCGCCAAGGGCGACGGCTCCATGGCAGAATATGACCACCGGCCGGGACTTCGTGAGCAATTGGCCAGAACGCCCCGGGAATTGCCCAGACTGGAAATTGATCCGGACATCCGGTCACTGGATGACATTGAGCCACTGTTGTCACTGGACACCGAAGAAATCATGTCCCGCTTCATACTGCATGGGTATGATCCACATCCAGCGATCAATTTCAAAGTCGCTGTCTAGATGAATCCAGATTCCCGCCCTCCGCTGCGGGGTGCAATCGCTGCGATGACCCGGGACCATGTCATCGGTCTGGACGGAAAAATCCCCTGGCATTATTCCGAAGACCTTCAGCGCTTCAAGCAAAGAACACTTCACAGTGCGATCCTCATGGGACGGCGCACCTGGGAGTCCATCCACTGCAGGGCCCTGCCCCAACGCAGGAATATCGTCATCAGCCGGAACAGCGTGGACAATGTCGAGCACTACGACAGCATTGAAAAAGCCCTGGACGCGTGTGCCAAATGGGATGCCTGGATCATTGGCGGGGGACAAATCTACCGGGAAGGACTCCGGTGGACAACCCTTCTGGATATCACGTATGTGCCAGACATTGTCCAATCAAAAGAGGCGATCCGATTCCCTTCCATTGATTCCAGCGAGTGGGAGGTCATGGAAACCGTTTTTCTGGCCAATACAGACCTTCAAAACGTCATTTACCGGCGCCGATAGCCCGTCCCCTGGAAAAGGGATTCCCGCAGGACGCATTGCATCCCATCGCTTCTCCCGAACTGTCCTGATGGGCAGCGGCCCATTGGACCACCGCCGTCCCCGGTGACACAACAAGCCGGCATGGCACCCGGACATTACCCCCGGGTGCACCGCAAAATTGCCCGAACCGGAGACGGGTACCCTTCAATGGTTCTTGAACGGTCCAGGGGGTCCAGAAAATCCCCCAGGGATTCAAATGTCATCCACGGGGTTTTCCGCTGCTCATTCCCGGTTGTCCGGCTCACATCGATCACGGTAACCTCCCCGAATCCTGCCCGCCTGACATCCCGGATCAATTTGGGCAGGGAAGGAATCACCCAGACATTGGGCATTTTTGCATAGGTTTTTTCCGGAACAAGTTCGGTGATGCCACGGTCCTGGAGAACCAGTGTTTCAAGCACCAGTTCTCCATCCGGAGCCAGGCATTTTCGAAGCTCGTCAAGGTGCTTTTCAGGGGATTTTCGATGATACAGAATCCCCATGGAAAACACGGTGTCAAATCCTTGTTTCTTTCGGGCCCATGCCTCCATTGGAAACTCTTCACACCGCAACGGCAACATGACCGCCGGCAATCCCGGGAGATATTTGCTGATTGCCTGGAATTGGGCGATGAATAACTGGGAAGGATCAATGCCCAATACAAATTTTGCCCGGGCTCCCAGCATCCGGCAAAGGTAATATCCATTTCCGCAACCGACGTCCAGCACCAGCCGGTCTTCCAGCGGGGAAATGGCATGGGCCAGTCTCCCCCACTTCAGGTCCGAACGCCATTCGCTGTCCAGTTCAACCCCAAACAGATTGAACGGGCCTTTGCGCCATGGCCGCAATGACAGCAATGACTGTTTCAGCGTTTCCCGGTCATTCGGTCCGGCATCCGTGGGGTCACCAATACAGACCCAGTCATTATTCAGGATAATCCGGGAGGGTGAAATATCCGGCAGTTGATCAATGATGTCCTGCCAGGAATCCAGGTCGCCATGACGGCGGTCCTTCATCACCCGTCCTGTGGCATCCACCAGTTCCCGGGAAATGACCTCCAGGGGAGTGCCTGCAAGTTGATGCTCCAGAACCGGGGCGGCCAACACGTCCTACTTCAGCGCCAGCAGGGAAACAAAGTTAAAGCTCTGAAACCACTGCATGATGTGCGTAAACCCTGCATGGGTGAGCCTTTTTTCGTGGGTGCCGACATCATCCAGAACCATGATTTTTTCCAGGGACGACCTTTTTCGGCTGATTTCCATTTCACTGTAACCATTGGCTTTCTTGAATTGATTGTGGAGCTGTTCCTGGGTCGTGTCGACTTCCGGGTCCCTGAACCGGACTTTCTCGGAAAGAATCAAGGCCCCTCCAGGCAACAATCCCCGGTATATCCGGTCCATCAGCTTCTGCCGATGTTCCGGCGCAACAAACTGCAGGGTGAAATTCATTACCACCACACTGGCGCTTTCAATGGCAGCCTCTTCAACATCCGCCTGGACCAGCTCCAGCTGTGCGGAGGGAATGACCTCTTTCAGGGTTGACCTGCAGGTCTCCAGCATCACGCTGGAATTGTCCAGGGCGACATACTTCACAGAGGAATCACCAATCCGGGAATGCATGGACAGGGTGCACGCGCCAAGGGAACAGCCCAGATCGTACACACGGGTGCCCGGCTGGGCATAGTGTTGTGCGGTGGAACCGATCAGTTCAACCACCGTCTGATAGCCCGGAACCGACCTGCGGATCATGTCCGGGAAAACCCGAACTACTTTTTCATCAAAACGAAAATTTCCCAGCGGGTGTTTTGTGTGCGTAAACAGATCGTCTTTCATCCCCTTTCACCGGCCATTCTACACCTGTTCCAATTCAATCAGCACGCCCAGGGTATCCTTGGGATGGAGAAAGAGAACCGGTTTTCCATGGGCACCGATGCGGGGCCTGCCATCGCCCAGTATCCGCATTCCCATCTGTTCAAGTCTACGAGATGATTCCCGGATATCCTCCACTTCGTAACACAGATGATGCACGCCGCCGTCGGGATTTTTATCAAGAAACCGGCGAACCGGGGAATTCTCTCCCAGCGGGTGCAGCAGTTCAATTTTGGTATTGTCCAGGTGAACAAACACGGTGGTCACGCCATGCTCCGGCAAATCAACCTTGTCCGATACCCGGGCACCCAACTCGCATCGGTACAACTGCGCCGCCACATCCAGGTCCGGAACAACCACCGCAACATGATTCAACCGTCCAATCATCGCTGCACCCTCATCCATCCCGTCCCTTGCTTTCCAAAAATGCAGACACCAGTCTTCTCGCTGCGCCTGAAGGGGGCACCTGGCCATTTCGCACCTGGGCCTCTACCTGGTCTATCCACTCCCGCGCTTCCCTGTTTTCCTTCAATGCCATCAACAGCAATTCACTGGCCTCCATCCACAGCCAGTTCAGCGCCTGGTGGTTTCTCTGCAAATCCAGTTCACCGGATTCCCGGAATACCCTCCGGTACTTTTCAATTTTGTTCCATATTTCCTTCACGTTGACCTGCTCCCTGGCAGAGGCGGTCAGCACCGGGACCTGCCAATTGGAATGCCGCGGTTTCATCAGATGCAGTGCCTGCCGGGCATCCGCTGCGGTCCGGTGTGCGTGGGATACCAGGTCTCCATCCGCCTTGTTGACCACCACCATGTCCGCGATCTCCATAATTCCCCGTTTGATTCCCTGGAGCTCGTCTCCGCCACCCGGAATCAACAGCAGCAGGAACATGTCGGTCATTTCACTGACCAGGGTTTCAGACTGCCCGACTCCCACGGTTTCAACGATGATGACATCAAAGCCTGCGGCCTCACACAGGACAATGGACTCCCGGGTATGTCTGGCCACTCCGCCCAAAGTGCTTCCCGCCGGAGTGGGCCGAATAAACGCGTTTGGGTTGGTGGCAAGTGTTTCCATTCTCGTCTTGTCGCCAAGAATGGACCCTCCGCTGATGGATGAGCTGGAATCCACTGCAAGCACCGCAATTCGATGCCCTCTCTCGATCACGTGGTTGCCCAACACCTCAATGAGCGATGATTTGCCCGCGCCAGGAACGCCGGTCAGACCGATCCTGATGGAATTACCGCTATGGGGAAGCAGGCGCTGCACCAACTCCGATGCCCGGTCCTGGTCATCCCGGCGCTTCGATTCAAGCAATGTGATCGCACGGGCCAATACCCGTCGATCACCCCTGCATAACTCCTTGGTATCGATCATCCCCGATTTATGACCAGACCATGTGGTTTCCAGGATATTTCAATCTTCCCCGGCAGGCTCAAATTCAACAACGGGTTGATCGACCTCCAGGGTCGCACCGGGTTCTGCCAGAATAGTCGCTACAACACAATCCTGGTCAGCTTTTAACGTGTTTTCCATTTTCATCGCCTCAATCACCGCCAGCTCCTCTCCGGCCTTTACCGACTGGCCCGGTGAGACCAGCAGGGAGACCAGCAGTCCAGGCATGGGGGAAAGCAGGTAGCGGGACATGTCCGGCTGCACTTTGACCGGCATTTGACTGTTCAGCCGGGCAGTCCTGCGGTCAAGCACATACACGACTGTCCGGTTTCCCGAAACCCCCACTTCATAACCATACCCTTTTTTCTCGATTTGAAAATACAACGGGTCACCATTCACCGTGCCGGAATAGATGGTTTCGATGGGTTGCCATTGATCCTGGACGATGTAGGTGGTCCCCCGGTATTCCACCTTCCACCGGCCATCCCGGCCACGGATGGCGGTTTCGTACTGCCCGCCTCCCATCACGACACACCAGTTCGTCTCCACATTTCTCGAATACCCCGGCACCTGGCAGGAAATGGTGGCCGCGCGGCAGGTTAGCCGGTAATGGATGGAAGTGAGAATACAGATGACCCGGGTCAGCAACGGCTCCTGGACCTCCATGGCCGAAAATCCATCGGCGTATTCTTCCGGAATGAAATTGGTGGTAAGTTCACCGGCCTGAAACCGAGGATGCGCCATAATGGCACTCACGAACGGCAGGTTGGTTTCCACCCCGCGGACAACATACTGATCCAATGCGTGCTGCATCCGCTTGACTGCCTGCTCCCGGGACTCTCCCCAGGTCACCAGCTTTGCGATCATGGGATCATAGAACATGGAAATGGTGGTGCCTTCGTCCACACCGGTATCGACCCGAACCCATTCATTCTCTTCCGGTGGCTGGTATTTCGTCACCCGGCCGGTAGAAGGCAGGAATTCCCGGAAAGGATTCTCGGCATACACCCTGGACTCGATTGCCCAGCCGTTGATCCCCACATCCTGCTGTTTTACAGGCAACCTTTCATTGTTGGCAACCCGGATCATCAACTCCACCAGGTCCAGCCCGGTGATCATCTCGGTGACCGGATGCTCCACCTGCAGGCGTGTATTCATTTCAAGAAAATAGAAATTCCGGTCTGCATCGACAATGAATTCAACCGTGCCCACGGACCGGTAGTCCGTGGCCCTGGCCAGGGCCACGGCCTGCCCGCTCATCGCTTTTCTCGTTTCGGGATCAATAAAGACCGACGGGGCCTCCTCGATTATTTTTTGATGCCGGCGCTGGATGGAGCACTCACGTTCGTTCAGGGCAACCACATCACCGTGATGATCCGCGATGATCTGGATCTCGATGTGCCGGGGACTGTCCACATACCGTTCAATAAATACCCGGCTATCCCCAAAGCTGGATTCCGCTTCACTGGTGGCCCGGTGAAAACCCTGCCTGCACTCCCCGTCATCCCTGGCAATACGCATGCCCTTGCCGCCTCCCCCCGCACTGGCCTTGATCATGACCGGATAGCCGATTTCGTTTGAAATTTCTACCGCAGCCTTCGCGTCGGGCACCACGCCGGTATACCCGGGGATGGTATTCACGCCGGCTTCTGCCGCCAGCTTCTTGGAGGCAATCTTGTCTCCCATCACTTCCAGGGCATGCGTGCCTGGACCGATAAAAGTGATGCCTGACTTTTCCAGATGCCGCGCAAATCCAGGATTTTCTGAAAGAAACCCGTAGCCGGGATGTACGGCTTCGGCATGGGTTTCCCTGCAGACCTGAATGATCCGGTGGCCCAGCAGGTAACTTTCAGCCGCAGGGGCCGGCCCGATGCAGACCGCTTCGTCCGCCTCCCGGACATGTCTGGCATTTCGATCGGCTTCCGAATACACCGCAACGGAACGGATGCCCATTTTCCTGGCGGTCCTGATTACCCGGCATGCAATTTCCCCCCGGTTGGCGATAAGAATTTTCTTGAACACAGTGAAAAGCCAGGCGCGTGATTACAGCGGGATATTGCCGTGTTTCTTCCAGGGATTCTGCAGTTTTTTCTTCTCCAGCATCGCCAGGGACCGGCAGACCCGTTTGCGCGTGTTTCGGGGGAAGATGACATCATCAATGAACCCCCTGCGCCCGGCCACAAACGGGTTGGCAAATTTCCTTCTGTATTCTTCCGCGCGCTCCTCGAGTTTCCGGGGGTCCTGGGCTTCTTCCCGGAATATGATTTCCACGGCCCCCTTCGGTCCCATTACCGCAATCTCAGCACTGGGCCAGGCGAAATTGACATCGCCACGCAGGTGCTTGGATGCCATGACATCATAGGCCCCTCCATAGGCCTTGCGTGTGATGAGGGTGACCTTGGGTGCGGTACACTCTGCATAGGCATACAGCAGCTTGGCGCCGTGGGTAATGATCCCTCCATACTCCTGGGCAGTGCCCGGCATGAACCCCGGCACATCCACGAACGTTACAATGGGAATACTGAAGGCATCACAAAAACGGACAAACCGTGCGCCTTTTATCGAGGCACTGATATCCAGGCATCCCGCCAGGACCATGGGCTGGTTTGCGACAAACCCGACGGTTTTTCCTTCCATCCTGCCAAATCCAATCACGATATTCCTGGCGTAGCTGGCTTGCAGTTCAAAGAAATCGCCTTCATCCACCACCTTCACGATGAGCTCCTTGATGTCATAAGGCAGGTTGGGATTGTCGGGGACCAGGGTGTCCAGGGATGGTTCCGCACGGTCCTGTGAATCCGCGGTTTCACGGTGGGGAACCCCATCGCGATTGTTGGAAGGCAAAAAGTTGAAAAATCGCCGGGTCATCAACAACGTCTGGATTTCATTTTCAAAGGACAGGTCCGCCACTCCGGACCGGCGGGTATGGGTGGCTGAGCCACCAAGGTCCTCTGCGGACACCTCCTCATGGGTGACCGTCTTCACCACATCCGGCCCGGTGACGAACATATAGGAGCTGTCCTCAACCATAAATATAAAATCTGTAATCGCGGGGGAATAAACCGCCCCACCTGCACAGGGCCCCATCACCAGGGAAATCTGGGGAATGACCCCGGAGGCCAGGACATTTCGCTGGAATACTTCTGCATACCCCCCGAGGGATGCCACACCTTCCTGAATTCTCGCCCCTCCGGAATCGTTGATACCGATCACCGGGGCACCGATTCTCATGGCATGATCCATCACCTTGCAGATTTTTTCCGCATGGGTTTCAGACAGTGATCCCCCAAAAACGGTGAAATCCTGGCTGTAGATGAACACCAGACGGCCGTTGATGGTGCCATACCCGATGACGACGCCATCCCCCGGAATAGCCTTGTCCTGCATGCCGAAATCCGTACACCGATGTTCGACAAAAATATCCCATTCCTCAAAACTTCCTTCATCCAGCAGGACGTCGATTCTTTCTCTGGCCGTCAATTTACCCTTTGCATGCTGGGCCCGGATGCGCTTTGGCCCACCGCCCTGCTTGGCCAGTTCACGTTTCTTTTCAAGTTGTTCCAGTATTTCACGCATGGGGTCTGTGGGGAGTTGACAAAGTGAATAATCCGGGCATGGGGCGATCGCGGGCCATCGTGCCGGGCGTACTAATGTGTTTTTCTCAGCAGGTCCAGGATCTCATTGGCCGCATCGGGAATATTCGTACCCGGACCAAATATCGCAGAAACACCGGCCTGGTACAACATATCATAGTCCCTGGAGGGAATGACACCACCACAAATGACGACAATGTCCTCCACGCCGGCGTCCTGCAATGCCTGCATGACGGCCGGCACCAGGGTTCGATGTCCCGCGGCCTGGGACGATATGCCGATGACATGGACATCGTTTTCTATGGCCTGGTTTACGGCCTCCACGGGGGTCTGGAACAGCGCGCCAATGTCGACATCGAACCCCATGTCGGCAAATGCAGTCGCAATGGTTTTTGCGCCCCGGTCGTGGCCATCCTGCCCCAGTTTTACAACCAGCATTCTCGGTTGCCGACCGATTTTCCCGGCCAGTTGCTCTACTTTCTTCAGTAACATTTGAAAATCCGCATCTCCTTCATAGGCTCTGCTGTAAACCCCTCCCACAGATCGGATTTCTGCTCGATGCCGGCCATAAACCTTCTCCAGCGCATCCGAAATTTCCCCGACACTGGCGCGGGCACGGGCTGCCTTGACCGCCGCCTCAAGCAGGTTTTCCGAATCACTTTCGGCGGCACGGCTCAATGCATCCAATGCCAAACTGACTGCGGCACCATCCCGCCGGAGTCTCACCCCGGTCAAGCGCTTGATCTGGGACTCCCGGACAGCGTGGTTGTCCACCACCAGGATATCGATCTCGTCTTCATGTTCCGGTTGAAAGCGGTTGACGCCCACCACAATTTCCTCCCCCCGGTCGACCCGTGCCTGGCGGCGCACCGAGGCTTCTTCAATCCGCAGTTTTGGTAACCCGGCTTCGACGGCCCTGGTCATGCCCCCCATTTCCTCCACTTCATCAATCAGCTTTCTTGCTTCGATGACCAGGCTCCTGGTCAGGCTTTCGACATAATAAGACCCGGCCAGGGGGTCCACCACATGGGGAATCCCGGTTTCATGCTTCAGGATCAGCTGCGTATTTCGGGCAATCCGTGCGGAATTTTCCGTTGGCAACGCCAGGGCTTCATCAAACGAATTGGTGTGCAGGGACTGCGTCCCCCCCAGAACAGCCGCCATGGCCTCGATGGTGGTCCGGATCACATTGTTGTAGGGGTCACGACTGGTCAGACTCACCCCGGAGGTCTGGCAGTGGGTGCGCAGGACCCGGGACCTGGGGTCCCGGGGGGAGAAAAATTCTACCATCAGGTCGGACCACAGCGACCGGGCGGCACGCAATTTCGCCACCTCCATAAAGAAATTCATGCCAATCCCAAAGAAAAACGACAGTCGAGGAGCAAATTTATCGACTTCAAGACCGCTGGAAATTGCGGTACGAACATATTCGACCCCATCCGCCAGGGTATAGGCCAGCTCCTGGACAATGGTGGCACCGGCTTCCTGCATGTGGTAACCGGATATGGAGATTGGGTTGAACTTCGGCATGTGTTCTGCCGTATAGGCAATGATGTCCGAGACGATCCGCATGGAGGGTGCCGGGGGATAGATATAGGTGTTCCGGACCATAAACTCCTTCAGGATGTCATTCTGCAGTGTCCCGGCCAACTCCGACCGGGCCACCCCCTGCTCCTGCGCGGCCACGATAAACATGGCCATGACCGGGACCACCGCTCCATTCATGGTCATGGATACCGACATCCTGTCAAGCGGGATCCGGTGAAACAGGATTTTCATGTCCTCCACCGTATCAATGGCAACCCCGGCCTTTCCCACATCGCCTTCGACACGGGGATGATCAGAGTCGTACCCCCGGTGGGTTGCAAGATCAAAGGCCACCGACAAGCCGGTCTGTCCACCCTTGATATTCCCGCGGTAGAATGCATTGGATTCTTCCGCAGTGGAAAATCCGGCATACTGCCGGATCGTCCAGGGTCTTCCCACATACATGGTGGCTTTCGGCCCCCGGGTAAACGGGGGCATTCCGGGCATGGAGTCAATCCGGGAAATGCTCTCAAGATCACTGGCCGTGTAAAGCGGTTTGACATCGATCCCTTCCGGCGTTCGCCAGTGAACACTTTCCAGGGGTTTCCCCTTTAATTCCCTGCCTGCCAGCTTCTCCCAGGAATCAATGGGATTTTCCTCGAATGTCTTATTGGTTTCCATCGTCATTTATATTGCCACATCAAACGCTTCCCATCTCCTGTATCCGTGCCCTGCCGGTTTCACTGTCACTCGAAATTTCGCTGCAGCCGATACCATGATCAACAGATACCTGGCCTCGGGTCAGGTTATTTTAACAAATACTGCACAATTCTCCACTGACCACGGTTAAGCCGGCGACCCGGTCAGGGTGGAGGCGCCTGGAAGACCGCCAACCCGGCAACCGGGACAGGCCCGAGGCCATGCTCTTTGGTTATGCCAGTAAGTCATCAATCGCCGTATCCAGGAATCTGGCAAATCCCGGGTCATTGCCCGGGGAGGCTACACAATGCCCCCATGGGGAGCGGTAAACCCGAAGATCGGCATTGGGGATGTGCCGGACCTCGATTTCATTGTCTTCGGGGGTGAAATACAGGTCATTGTCGCAGGGGATCACAATGGTTTTTGCCTTGATGGAACCCAGCGCCCGCCTGAAATCATTTCCGTACAGATCATTCGCGCTGATATCCGCCAGCTGCCAGCTTTTCAATTTGCAAAGCAGGTTGTTCGCATCCCATTCAAGATGGTCTTTTTCCCAATCCACCAGCATTGCCTCGGCACTGTCAAACCCCAGTTTGCGAAACCATTGTTCCCGAAAGAAGGTCTGGGAGTACGCCCAGCCCGCATACACCCGGGCAAACGCCTTCAATCCCTTTTCCGGGGGGGAGGTGTAATTGCCATGGTTGAATTTCTCGTCCGCCTGCAGGGCTGCTTTCACCCCTTCGAGAAAGACAAAATTGTGGATGGATGTTTTTGCCGAACCACAAAACGGCAAAATATTCTTCACCATGTCCGGGTACTGGGCACCCCATTGAAACGACTGGCAGCCCGCCATTGACCAACCCGCCACCAATGCAATCTCCTCCACACCGAAAAGTTCAGTCAACAGCGTATGCTGGGCAAGGACGTTGTCAAACAGGGTGACCGATGGAAAACGGGAGCCGCCGTACGGGGCCGGGGTATTGCTTGGGGAGGAAGAGAGACCATTTCCAAACAGGTTGATGGAAACAATGAAATATTTATTCGGATCCAGGGCGCGGCCTTCTCCCAGATACCCTTCATTTCGAATATGATTCCCCGTGAAAAAAGTCGGCAGTACCACAACGTTGTCTCCATTGTCATTTAATTTTCCATAGGTTTTATAGGCAAGGGTCGCGTTGGGGAAAGAACCCCCCGCCTGGAGCGGCAGGTGTTTTATAACGTAGGTGTTGTATTCCACTTCATTTCTCACTCAGTAATGGGTTGATGGGTTGACGATTCAACCAGACGGCCTATTTTATGCCAAATGCCAGGCATTTTCCTGCCGGCATCCCTCAGGGCAAACGGGTCCAGAACCCGGCAGCTGAAATGCCGGGCATCTGTCACGATGCACAGACCCCACCCACGAATCTGTCCCAAAACCCTGGATGCCTGACCTGACCCCCGCCGTCATCGGCGGGTGTCCATGGATTGACCAGGGGAGTTTGGTGTATTCTCCATTGGCCACGATATCCGTATCGAGAAATATGGACACCGAAAAGATTCAACCCGTCACACCCTGATCCCCTGTCAACAGACTGATGAAAACCCATGCGCGCGTCGCCGTCATCGGCGGTGGAATCGGCGGATGTTCGACGCTCTATCATCTGACCCGGGAAGGCTGGAGTGATGTGGTTCTCGTTGAACGCGATGAACTGACCTCCGGCACCACCTGGCATTCCGCTGCCCAGTGCCCCAATCTCGCCCCCAATCAATTGCTGATACTGCTGCGCAGTTACACCATTGGGCTCTACCGGGAACTTTCAGCAGATCCCGAATACCCGATCAATTACCATTACGCCACAGGCGGCCTGCGATTGATCACGGATCCGGATAACCTGGATGCCTGCCACCATATCATCTCGGTTGCACGGGGCGTGGGCGTTGATTTTGAATTGATCAGTGCACACGAAGTCATCTCCCGCCACCCGCTTCTGACATCCAGTGATCTTCTGGCCGCCCTGTGGGACCCGCTGGACGGGGACATCGACCCCGCCCAGTTGTGCCAGGCCCTGGCACGACTGGCGCGCAAGGCCGGAGCGGAAATATACCGGCACAATCCGGTCACGGGGCTGACCCAAAAACCCAATTCGGAATGGGTTGTTCACACTCAAAACGGGGATATTGTGTGTGAGCATGTCGTTGTTGCCGCCGGTTACCGTGCAAACGAAGTCGGTGCGATGATGGGTCACACCTACCCGGTCATTTCCATGGAACACATGTATTTCATTACCGGGCCAATCCCGGACCTGGAAGCCCGGGATACGCGGGTTCCCATGGTTCGGTGTCCACGCGACACCTTCTATATGCGGCAGGAAAAAAATGGCCTTCTGGTGGGTGTTTATGAGGAGGACTGCAGGACATTTGGTGTCGATGGAATCGATCCGGATTTCACCAGCATGCTCTGCCCCAATGATCTGGACCGCTGTCTGCCCAAACTGGAAGCGATTTTCGACCGGGTCCCCTGCCTCCGGGAAGCCGGCATTCAGTCCATGGTGACCGGCCCCATTCCCTATTCCGCCGATGCAGGACCCCTGGTGGGCAAGCAGCCGGGGTTGCGCAATGTCTGGTCGATGAATGGGCTGCGTGTCGGGATCGGTGAAGGCGGCGGTTACGGCAAGATGCTGGCACAGATGATCGTGCAGGGTGAAACCGAATGGGATACCTGGCAACTGGACCCCCGGCGGATCACGGGCCATGCCACAACCTCATACACGATTGCCAAGGCTGTGGAGGACTACCGGAATGAATTTCGCTGGCATATGCCGGGGGAACACCGCCCGGCGGGGCGTCCGGCAAAGACGACCCCCCTGTACCCGCTGCTCAAAGCCAACGGGGCGCAATTCAGTGTCATTAATGGATGGGAACGGGCCACCTTCTACAAACCCGACCCCGGTTTCAGTGAAACCTACAGTTATCGCTTTCCCAATTGGCACCGGGTTGTCGGCTCAGAGGTCAGGTCCCTTTGTACGGGGGTAGGAATTGCCGAAATATCCGGCTTTAACCGCTATGAAATTTCCGGCACCGATGCCATGGGCTGGCTGGACAGCCTAACCTGTTCCCGGCTCCCCGGCCGGGGCAGGGTTGGTCTTTGCTATTTTCTCACCCAAAGTGGCAATATTCTCGGTGAAGCCACCATCGTTCAACTTGACGAAAACCGGGTCTGGTACGGTTCAGCCGCCACCGCCGAGTATCATGACATGGACTGGCTGCAGGAGCACTTGCCGAAAAACCTGGATATCCGCATCAGGAGCCTCACCAACACGCACACCACCCTGATCCTGGCTGGCCCGAAAGCCCGTGCGCTGCTTTTAGCTGCCTCCCCCTGCTCCAACTGGAGCCAGGAAGGATTCCCCTGGATGACGGCCGGATTACACCGGGTCGGCACGACCCGGGCAGTGGTGATGGCCGTCAGTTTCTCCGGCGAACAGGCCTTTGAAATCCATGTGCCCAACCACCGGCTCTCCCACACCTATGAACTGCTTACCGGGCTGGGTGCCGCGCATGGGCTTGTGCATTTCGGCATGTACGCGATCCAGTCAATGCGTCTTGAAAAAGGGTATGGTCACTGGAAAGAGGACCTGATCACCGAGTTCAACCCGATGGAAGCGGGGCTGGGCCGGTTTGTGGACTTGAACAAGGAATTTCCCGGCAAGGCAGGCCTGCAACAGCAGGTCCACAAAGGCAATCGAAAAGAGCGTGTCCTGCTCATCGTCCACGGCAACGAAGCCCCCGCCCATCATGGCGAGACCGTTTTGTGTCAGGGCCACCCGGTGGGCACGATCACGTCGGCTGCCTGGGGCTACCGCACCGGAAAAAATATTGCCATGGCCTATATTGATCCGCTGCAGGCGAGAACCGGGACCGAACTGGAAATCAGCCTGCTTGGAAAGCACACGAAAGCCGTAGTCGGCCCACCGTGTGTTTATGACCCGAACAACACGATTCCCCGGGGCCGGCAGGTCCACGACGAGTGGTCCGAATAGTCCGTCGCTCACCTTGCCAGAGCTGCCGGAAAAACCACGGCAGGCGAATGCGTTGGGCAGTATCCTGCCGCGCTGGCGTACGCTGTAAAATCGGCTGAAACCAGGGATGGGGGAGGTTCAGGCCATCGCTTGAAATTCCACCTTCCGGCAACCGGCGGTCACGGGAGAGAGGCTGTGGACCCAGCCCGGTATGGACGATACGCCAATATTCCCCTGACCCGACCATGGCAGGCTCCGGCCAGGCTTTCAGCACACAGGGAAACCGTCGATGGTGTTGGGAATGGGGTCGTGGTTCAGCAGGAAAATGGGGAGGGGAACACACAAAGGCAGAAGCAATGAGTCACTGCTTCTGCCTTCAATTGTGTATGCGATCTGCCTTCCGGCAGGCCTGGAGAACAATAAACCAGGGGCAATTGCACCGGGTTGTTCGGGCTGTTTACTCCGAGTTGTTCAGGTAGGTCTGGTCGCTGGATTCTATGGGTCCGACTGCCCAGGCACCCCGATTTTTAGCATGGCCAATCGCCGCATCAACCGCGTTTGCAGAGGAATCCAGGGGAATGGTCAATACCTGTCCGGGATAGATCAAATCCGCATCTTCAATTTGGTCCAGATTTGCCTTATAGATCAAAGGCCATTTTTCAGGGACGTTGTAAACTTCTTCGTGCCCCGCGATCCCCCAGAGATTATCTCCTGTTTCCACTGTCCACGTAGTGGACTCCGGTTCAGGCTCCGGCGCAGGCTCCGGTGCAGGTGCCGGCGCAACCGGTTCAGCGGGCTCTGCTTCCTCGGTGGGCGGGCTTTTTGCACTCACACATCCCGTTACAAAAATGGCTACTGCCAGGATTGCAAGTAGCTTGGTCACTGAGGCAGTTTTATAAGATGCTGTTTGCATACTAAAAAGATCTCCAGATTCTTGAATTGATGGTTGTATCAGAAGCATAGTCAGTCAATCCAACCTCCTTCTTACTTATGAAGTGTACCGTCCACAATCCGAATATGCAAGATATATAACGGCATTTTCTCGACAATAGCGAACGGTTATCCCCGGTTTTCCGGGGGCTCAACCGGATAATAAAAAAGCTTCCTGAGCGGTTGTCTCTCCATGTATTTCCGGCAGTATTTTTCGATCCGGCCGAGGATGATTCGGGAACCGGTCTGAACCCGTCCACAAAGATCGAACAGCGGTCGCGGGCCCGGGCTCGCGGTGGCAGTATTGTCTTCACTGGGCAGGACAGCAGACGGGGCATCGGTTTCTCCCGAAACCCGTTTGGCCGGGTGGAAAATCCATATCCGCGACCCGGTGATTGGGGTTTCCAGGGGGGTGCGTTGTTGCCCGGTGTCTCTCTGACCACCCGGGTCAAAATCTACTGGATGCCGCCCATACACAAATATTTCATCTCCAGGTATTCCTCAATGCCATGAGCCGACCCTTCCCGGCCCAATCCGGATTGTTTGATCCCGCCAAAAGGGGCAACTTCCGTTGAAATCAACCCCGTATTGATGCCAACCATGCCGTATTCCAGTTCTTCGCAGACCCGCCAGACCCGGGCAAGGTCCCGGCTGTAAAAATAGGAAGCCAGGCCGAATTCCGTATCGTTCGCCATCTCAATGACCTCTTTTTCCTCCCTGAACCGCAACAACGGCGCCAAAGGCCCAAAGGTTTCTTCCCGTACAACCACCATGTTTGAGGTTACATTGGTCAGAAGCGTCGGCTGGAAAAAGGTTCCGCCGAGTTCATGGCGTCTCCCTCCAACGACGACATCGGCTCCCTTGCCCACCGCATCCTGGATGTGTTCCTCGACTTTTTCAACCGCATTCATATCGATAAGCGGGCCCTGTACAACACCGTCCTGGGTTCCGTCCCCCACTTTCATTTTGGATACGGCCCTGGCCAGTTTTTCCGCAAATTCATCATAAATGCCATCCTGCACATAGATTCGGTTGCTGCACACGCATGTCTGGCCCGCATTCCGGTATTTGGAAATGATGGCTCCCTCCACTGCAGCATCCACATCGGCATCCTCGAAGACAATAAACGGCGCATTCCCACCGAGTTCCAGGGCCACTTTGATGATGGAGTCGGCGCACTGTCTCATCAGCAACCGACCCACTTCCGTCGACCCCGTGAAACTCAGATGCCGGACAATGGGGTTCGAAGTCATCTCAGCGCCAATCTCACCGGATGCCCCCGTGATCACGCTCAGGACCCCCGGAGGAACCCCGGCCCTCTCAGCGAGTTCACACAGTGCAAAGGCTGAAAGCGGTGTCTGGGTTGCCGGCTTGACCACCACCGCGCATCCCGCCGCCAGTGCAGGCCCGACTTTTCTGGTGATCATGGCCGAAGGAAAATTCCACGGTGTGATCGCTACGCAGACCCCCACCGGCTGCTTGATGACGACAATACGCTTGTCCGCCTGGTGCTGTGGAATGGTTTCCCCGCTGATTCTGCGTGCCTCATCCGCAAACCATTCCAAAAAAGAGGCGGAATAACCGATCTCTCCCCTGGACTCCGCCAGGGGTTTCCCCTGCTCCAGGGTCATCAGGACGGCAAGGTCCTCCTGGTTTTCGATCATCAGGTCAAACCAGCGCCGCAAGATAACCGCCCTCTCCTTGGCCAGCATTCTTCTCCACGTTACCTGGGCCGTCTCGGCGGCCTCGAGGGCTTCCCTGGTTTCCCCGGCACCCATCCTTGGAACGGTTGCGAGCAGGGACCCATCTGCCGGATTGTTGACATCAATCGTTTCCCCACTGTTGGCGTCACGCCATTGCCCGTTGATGTAGCACTGCTGGCGAAACAGTCCGGGGTCTTTTAAATTAACACTTGCCATGATTGGTCTCCGCGAATTTGACTTTTCAGAAATGGGGTAAGCACACGTGGGGGGCTGGCGGGAGCCGGGTCCTCATACTACTGTTCGAATGGATGACGCAGGATGATTGTGTCGTCTCTTTCCGCACCGGTGGATACAAGGTCGATGGGCAACCCCACCAGTTCGGTTAACCGCTGAAGATAGGATTTCGCATTTTCGGGCAGTTCATCGTATTTCCGGCATCCAGCACTGGATTCCTTCCAGCCAGGCAAATCTTCATAGACGGGTTCACAATTGGCCATTTCGTCCGCGCCATACGGGGGCAGTTCCATCAGGGTTCCGTCCGCCGACCGGTACCCGGTACACATCCTGACGACTTCCAGCCCGTCCATGACATCCAGCTTGGTTACCCCCAGCGCACTCAGTCCGCAGACCTGGCTGGCCCTGCGCAGGGCCACCACATCCAGCCAGCCGCACCGCCTGGGCCGCCCGGTGGTTGCACCAAATTCATGTCCGCGCTCAGCCAGCCGTTGACCCACCTCATCGAACAATTCCGTGGGAAACGGACCGGCCCCGACCCGGGTCGTATAGGCCTTGACGATTCCAAGCACAAAATCCAGATCCAGGGGCCCGATGCCGGTACCAATGGCAGCAGCAGCGGCCGTGGTATTTGACGAAGTCACGTAGGGATAGCTCCCATGATCGATATCCAGAAGCATGCCCTGGGCACCCTCGAAGATAACGGATTTCCCCGCGTCCCGCAGATGACGAAGCCTGCTGGACACATCGCGCATCATGGGAAGAACCTGTTCACCCAGTTCCAGGGTTTCCTCCAGGCAGGATTGATAGTCAACCGGATCTGCATCCAGGTAGTGAACCAGGACATGATTGTGATACGCCATCACTTCCCGAAGCCGGTCAGCAAAAACCGCAGGATTGGCCAAATCCATCAGCCGAACCCCCCGACGGGCGACCTTGTCTTCGTAACACGGACCAATGCCCCGGCCCGTGGTTCCGATGGCTTTTTTTCCGCTGGCCTTTTCCCTGGAGATATCCAGGGTCCTGTGATACGGCAGAATCAGGGGACACCCCGGGCTGACTGAAAGCCGGGAACGAATCTGTACGCGGTTTTCTTCGAGACCCCGGATTTCCTTCATCAGCTGCCCAGGGTCCAGCACGACGCCGTTGCCGATCAGGCATTCCACTCCTTCCCTCATTGCTCCGGAGGGAACCAGGTGCAACACGGTTTTTCGGCCATTGATGACCAGGGTGTGCCCCGCATTGTGCCCGCCCTGGAAACGGGCGACTGCGTCGGCACCTTCGGTCAGAAGATCAACAATCTTTCCCTTTCCTTCGTCCCCCCACTGGGCCCCCAACAACACAATATTTCTGGCCATGTTCCCGTCGACGATCCAATGATGTTCAGTTCCGTACAATATAAAGCAGGACAACCCCCGCGACCATGCTTGCCAGTCCCATGATTCTCAGGGCCGAATCGGAAACGGCAAGCATTTTTCGCACATAGTTCTTAAATGCAGGAGGACTCAAAAATGGCAGCAGACCTTCGAGGATCAATAAAATAGCGAACGCAGCCAGTAGGTTGTGCCAATCCACGAATTCACTCAAACCTTCAAATCAAACCATCTTTCACGCCGGGCCATCCTTCACACAGGGGAAGCACCACTCATCCGGGTTCCGGTGCCAACCATGCTGCCGAGGACAAAATGGCCGGGAATCTGCTGCTTTGCGAGGGCAAAGTGGACAGCCGGACAGATCAGCCGGATATTCGGATGTGCGCTACATCAATTGGTGCCCACTGTCTCCGATTGCTTGAAATATTTGAAAAACTCAGAACTTGGGTCCACAATCATGAGATCCTGCTTGCTGTTGAAACTGCTTTTGTAGGCACTCAGGCTCCGGTAAAGATTGTAAAACTCCGCATCCCGTCCAAACGCACGGGCATAGGTTTCCGTGGCAATGGCATCGCCTTCCCCCCGGAGTTTTTCGGCATCCCGATTTGCATTGGCCAGCAAGATCTCACGCTGCCGGTCCGCATCCGCCCGAATTTTTTCCGCTTCCTCCTCACCTTCTGCCCGCAATTCCTTGGCGACCCGCTCCCTTTCTGCATTCATACGCTGATAAACCCTTTCGCTGATGGCCGGGTCCAGGTCAACACGTTTCAGGCGCACATCAATGACGTTGATTCCAAGATTGATGGCTTCCTCTTCCATGACATTTCGAACCACCTCCATGATCAGCGCCCGGTCCCCGGAGATCACCTCCTGGACCGTGCGTTTGCCGAATTCCTGCCGAAGACTGTCGTTTACCTGCTGGGACAGTCTTGACCTGGCATTCGATTTCAACCCCTGCAACCGGGTGTAGTACTGATGGACATCCTTGATCTTCCACTTGACAAATGAGTCCACCACCAGGTTTTTCTTTTCCACGGTCAAATAGAGTTCAGGATCGGCATCCATGGTCTGTACCCGGGCATCGAAATACTGGACGTTATTGATAAAGGGAACTTTCCAGTGCAGGCCGGGGCCGATATCGGATTTGACGATTTCACCAAATTTGAAAACAATCGCCCTTTCACGCTCATCAACATAGTAAGCGGAGAAAAAGACCAGCACTCCCGCAATCGCTGCAAGCGCCAGAAACAATGATGATTTTCCTTTCATAATTACTGCCCCAGTGTACGGTCAACGCTTCGGTTCGTTGATCGGAGTGAATTGGTTGCGGACAGGTCGGTCGCCGACTGCCCCGGGTTCAGGCTGGACGAACCGCCGCTTCCTCCGCCTGTCTGGTTTCGGTTTCGCATCAGCTGGTCCAGGGGAAGATACATGACATTGTTCCCTCCACTCTCCTGGTCGATCACCATTTTGCTGGCATTGCTGAACACCTGCTCCATGGTTTCCAGATACAACCGGTCCCGTGTAATCTGGGGAGCCTCGGTATACTCGTTCAAAACCTGTTCAAAGCGGGCCGTTTCACCTTCGGCTTTCGCCGTCACCGAGGCCCTGTAGGCTTCGGCCTCCTGGAGTATCCGGGCAGCAAACCCCCGGGCCCTGGGGATTACATCATTGGCATATGCCTGGGCCAGGTTCTTCAGGCGCTCTTCATCTTCCCTGGCTTTTACGACGTCATCAAAAGCATCCTTGACCTGTTCCGGGGGCTGTGCATTCTGCATTTCCACGGTGCGGATATTGATTCCCGTCTCGTAGCGGTCAAGAATCTCCTGCACCAGGGCCTTGGTCTCTGCCGCCAGCTGTGCCCGGCCTTCGGTGATGGCAAAATCCATGGTATTCCCGCCGACGATTTCCCGCACTGCACTTTCCGTCGCCTGCCGCACCACATCATGCGCCAGATCCCTGGGATTGTATTCACTGACGTTAAAGAGCAGGTCCGTGGGGTCCTTGATGTCATACTGAACCGCAAACTGGATATCAATAATGTTTTCATCCTGGGTCAGCATCAACGCTTCACGAGGAACGGATTGTATGGTCCGTCCGCCCTTTCGATACCCGACTTCCACCGTATTGACATTTTGCGTATTGATGATTTCCACACTTTCCACCGGGGTCGGGATGTGCCACTGCAATCCCGCGCCATTGGTTTCCGAATACTCCCCAAACCGCAGTTCAATGGCCTGCTCGCCCTGGTCCACGGTATAGAATCCCGTAAAAATCCAGAAGCCCAGCCCAACCACCAGCAACACGACGACCATGTTCCGGCCACCAGCCGTCCCGCCACTTCCGGTCCCGGAATCCTCATCCTGGCCGCTACCGCCACCGCTACTGCCGCCGCCGCGACTGAACATCCCATCAATACGATCTTTGGCCCGGCGAAATATTTCGTCCAGGTCAGGAGGCCCCTGGTGACGGCCATTTCCACGTCTATTCCGCTGACCCCAGGGGTCCTCGTCATTTCCACCAGATCCAGGTTGATTCCAAGGCATTTATATTATTCCAAGAAAAAGGGGTTAAATACGACTAAGCAGACAATTATATCATATTGGTATCGCCGTCCAGGCAAATTTGAGTATTGTGTCTCATTAAAAAACCGGAAAACCCGGACCGCCGCCGGGGCGGTTCCAGCCGTCCGCAGAACCGCCGGATTTCCCATGCGAATCCACGGATAACCACTGCAACGGACCCATCACACCTGCCCGCCTTTGAAATCCGGTGTACTTCCGGGGACAATCCATATCCCGCCGGTCATGACTACGATTCCGTGTTCTTTTCAAGTCCGCAACCCCCCGGGCCGGTGGTTATCCGCACGCACTCCATGACTGGCCGGATTGTCCTTCCCCTCCACATTCCCATCGCCGGGTGTGGGGCGATCAAAGGGGAAAACCGAATGATGACCACCAGCCCGGCCGATGGGTCTTCCCTATTGTACGGGATGGACGGGAGTGCCCGGATCCATCCGATGATTTCAAAATCTTCCGGTGACCGCATTGCCGGACCGCACCGAAGAATTCGGCACACCCTGAAACGGGCACAACTCCTGAAATCAACCTGCCCGGCCGTTCCGATGCGTTGATCCGGGTTTTCAAGCCAACGGCCTGCACTCCACCCGTACGGTTTCACCGCCCCGGGTGGAGATTTCAGCAGACTGGATTACAGGCTGTAATACATCTCGAACTCAATGGGATGGGCGGCCATGCGCATTTGATTCACATCCTCCATTTTCAGATCAATGTAGGCATCAATGGAATCGTTGCTGAATACCCCGCCGGCAAGCAGGAAATCCCGGTCATTGTCCAGCGCTTCCAGCGCCATGTCCAACCCGTGTGCCACCGTTGGAATATCTTTTTCCTCCTCGGGAGGAAGATCATAGAGATCCTTGTCTCCCGGGGCCCCGGGGTGTATCCGGTTCTGAATGCCGTCCAGCCCGGCCATCAGCATGGCTGCAAACGCGAGATAGGGGTTGGCGGTGGAATCGGGGAACCGGATTTCTATGCGGCGGCCCTTGGGATTGGCAACATGTGGAATCCGGCACGAAGCCGAACGGTTTCGGGCGGAATAAGCGAGCAGCACCGGTGCTTCAAACCCTGGAACCAGGCGCTTGTAGCTATTGGTGCTGGCGTTCGCATAGGCATTGATTGCCTTGGCATGCTTGAAGATGCCTCCGATGTAGTACAGCGCTTCATCGCTCAACCCTCCATATTGATCCCCGGCAAAAATATTGGTTCCGGCCTTGAAGATCGACTGGTGAACGTGCATGCCGGATCCATTGTCCCCCACAAGCGGTTTGGGCATGAAGGTTGCCGTCAGGCCGGCGTGGTGCGCCACGTTCTGCACGACATACTTCAGAATCTGGACCTCATCCGCCTTTCTCGTCAGGGTGTTGAACAGGGTACCGATTTCTCCCTGTCCCGCGGTGCCGACTTCGTGGTGATGCACTTCGGTACCACATCCCATCTCTTCGAGCACCAGGCACATCTGACCCCGAACATCCGACTGGCTGTCCACGGGGGGCACCGGGAAGTATCCCCCTTTTACACCCGGCCGGTGTCCGGTATTGTTGTCGTCGTATTCTTTTCCACTGTTCCATGCCGCTTCGGTGGAATCCACCTCATAAAAGGCATTTCCCATCTCATTGCCCCAACGCACCGAATCAAAAAGGAAGAACTCATTTTCGGGTCCAAAGTAGGCTTCATCCCCGATTCCGGTGGATGACAGGTACGCCTCAGCGCGTTTTGCAATGGAACGCGGGTCGCGGTCATAGCCCTGCATATCCGCAGGCTCCACGATATCACACCGGAGGTTGACGGTGGATTCCGCATAAAACGGGTCTTTCACCGCGCTGTCGGCATCCGGCATCAGGATCATGTCGGATTCATTGATCCCTTTCCATCCCGAGATGGAAGAACCATCGAACATTTTTCCTTCTTCAAAAAATTCCTCATCCACGACCTTGGAAGGTACAGTCACATGCTGCTCCTTTCCTCGGGTATCTGTAAACCTCAAATCAACGAACTTTGCTTCGCTGTCTCTGATTAACTCTAGCGCTTTTGCTGCAGACATAATTCAGTACCTCTATACTGTTTTCCGGGGTTATCGGGTTTCATGGCATATGTTCAGGTTCACCCGACAATACCAGGACTTAAAAGGATTGCAGAATAATCAGGCTTGCCTGCCACCGGGCCTGCTTGCCTCACTACTTCAATGTCATTCTCACGCCAATCCCACGTTTATCTCTTCGCGTCGATAAACCCGCGGATTTTAGCAATTTTTCAACCTGCAATCGCGCCGATTATAAAACAATTTATTCCCCAATATACGGGTTTATGCCTTGAACCATCAATTCTAATTTTGATTGACCTTTTTTGTTCCTTCTACACGGGTTTCCGGGATTTGCGGGGATAGGATCGTCCTGGCCGGAGTTGGTTGCGCCTCTTGTGAATCACCTTGGCCAGACAGACCACGGCATCGCCCTGTGCGAGGACCAGTTCCTCGAGGTTGACAGTCACGAAGGCAAGGGTGTTTTTAAAGTGCACGATCTGGCCCCCGCTGGGATGCTCGTCGTTGAGGCCGTAGAGAAGGCAGGTCATGGGCGATCAGGTTGAATGGGCGTAGAGTTTCTGTCGCACCCCGTGCTCGGTCCGTCCGTAGAACGCGTCCACCGCGATGGTCTGCTTGGAGACCTTAATACAATTCTTTGATCGACCAGCGTCTGTGCTAGAATGATATATACTGATCTGAACTCCAAAGGGCTGTGGATAGATAATTTGCGGCTCACAGGTCCGAAAACTCGCCCCAAACTACCCCCGCATTCGCTCTGCAAGCGAACTGAGAACGGGAGTTCGCTTGTCTTCAGATCTAAAGATACTCTGCCTTGATGACAAACTGGAAATATTTTTAGGAGAATGAGTTGTGCAACTGCGGTCGACGCCCTTCGCAAAGAACCAATGTGTGGGAAGGGACAGCATCAAAAAAATTGCCTGCAATGCCAATCCAGTGCCCAGGAAATTATATGAAGATAGGAAACGCTAATGACAAATATTAAAAATACTTCCAGTTCACTATTTCCAATCAAATGCGGTTTACCTCGTTCAATTTGTGTTGAGCCTGGTGGTTTCAAGCGTCTCAACAATACCCTACGAATTGCTCGAAAGCAGCGAAAAGCAATACTGAAGAGCAGTTTTGCTCAAGACCGTACTCGCTCCGTTCGAAAAATCCTAACTCGAGAGCGAATGCGTGCAGGGGAACGCGACCGGAAGCTTTTGCTTGCGTTGTACAGTGACCCAGTCAATCGTTATGACCTGTGGGAGAAAAATTATAAACTACTTGAGCAAAATCAAAATAACGATGAACGCTCCAACAACCTTATCCCTTCATTAGAGTATCTTGCGCTCTCGGATCTTATTTCCAAATTCAGATGTGACGAACTAAACAAATCGATCATAGAAAATGCTTTCAGCGAATGGCCTGAGCTAGTCGACCGGATTTCCGATGCACCGCCCTGGGCCCAATTTGCTGCAGCAGCTTGGATTGCACTCAACGAAAAAATCAAACATTGGGGAAATTTATCCGATAAGGAGAAGCCATTAATTGGAATCCAAGTCTTTTCTGTCGCAACCATTGTTAATGATGTTCGTTTGCTTTCCACTGTGGCTGAACAAGTAAAGTGGTTGAATGATGAGTTTGTGGACCTACTCGATCATGATGAATCTACAGCAGAGGTTATAGATATTGAGAATCCAGATGGAACTAGAACAAGCTGTCTCCGCGAGCAATGGAGCCAGCACTGTAAATCACTCGCCTCGGCTGCTACCGAGGCAGGCGGGCCGAATCCAGATCTTGATGTATTAACCAAAATAGGAACACTGGTCTCGGAACTGGAAAAAATTGTGGAACCACTTCGTCATGAAATGGAGTCCCCTCAGTATTCTGATTTAGTGGCCTATCTAGATTCTCAATTCAGTAGCGTTAAAAACGAACTTTGCTTCAAATGGTTAGATGAAAATATTCAAAATGAACTAATAGATCTTTGGAAAAAGAGATGGGGTTCCTTCTCTAGAGAAGAGGCTTCTGATGTATTTGAAAATCTGCAATCAGGCGTGACAAAAACTTTTAAACGTGTTCGACGTAGTTCCACCAGACTTGATACGGCGAAAAGCGCTCTACAATCATTAGGCACTGAGCCATCATCGAACTTTAAAGAGCGCCATTTATGGGAGGAAAAGAAAGACCGTATCGATGAGAAGATGCTCAAATGCAAACGAAAAATTCGGAATGCAGAAAATAGTGCATACCAAGCTTTGAAACCACCCCTAGAAAAAGAGCATGAAATTGATTCTGACGCGCGAGAAAAAAAGAATGACTTAAATTCTCAAGTGACATCAGAAAATACAACAACCTCCACGGATACATCAACATTCACAGATGAATCTCAAAATGGAATTTCTGATGAAGAAATACTTGTTGTCGATAAAGATCTTCCAACAAATCAAACTGATTCAGTCACGGGATCAGTTATAGATGAAAGCACATCTCAACATAGTTTATTTACTACTCGGATTACAGAAGCCTTAACTGAAAATCCACCACGCATAGCATATTCGGTTCAATTGGCACGATTGGCTCAGAAACTTGGTGAACTTCCACCAGAATTCCCCTTAGCTGCACTAGAAGCGTCCCTATATTCAAACTACTTACGTTTCCCGGATGGAAAAATAGCTACGGCTCTGCGAAAAATCTTTGAAGACTTAAAAGCATTGTCTGAAATTGATGTTGATACTAAGCGCGATATTTATGCGTTAATGACACTTTCCGCTACACTGCGCCCGTCTTTGCTAGCACCACAGTCCGGTGCCCTCGGGTTTTTATCCGACTTTCAAACAAGCAATCTTGAAGCAGTTTATTATTTTGCAAAGAACATCACTGAGAAAGCGCAGTTATTGCAAGGAAACCGTATTGATTCTTCGATACTTGGAGGTACCCGTTCGGAAGCAAGTTGGGAGAATGAATATACTCAATTAAGAGAAGATGCTGAAGCATGGCGCCAACAAGCCCTTCACATGACGATGCTTTATGGACCAGCAACTAATGTATGGAAAAACTGGCAAAGACCTGATGGATTATTGGGTCGACTGATCACCATGGTAATTTCTCCTGATAGAACTAAAAATGGAGAAATTGAAACCAAGATCAACCAGATTGAGGACAGAAAATCGTTTGAAGAACTAGTACGCAAGACGGATCGTAAAGAACTTAAACGTAGACATGGAGAAGATATACACGCGCGCGCGCTTGATCAACTTCACAACCATGCGCTACAGGTTTTAGATATTTTTCGAAAAAAATTGTTACTAGAAAATACACGCCCTTCGGAATCTGACTTTCTTACTGCTACTTTAAATGATCTTCGTATGGCGATGGAAGAAAGCGCGCCCGAAGCTTTGTCTGAGCTGAACGAAATTGCCCGTGGAAACCAATCTTTATTGTCTGGCGCTGCAAATTTGGCTGCGTATGCAATAAATCGATTTCAGCTTTTATTCAATCCAGATCATATAGGAATTGATAGGGAGCCAAACCCAGAACAAATCATCTCCTCAGGTCTGTTCAATTATTGTGAAATATCTATATCTCCAGAAGGAATTCCAGAATCTGAACCTAATTCTTCTTTGGGCATTTTGCTAAATACTCCCACCCCTGATTCATATGAAAATGCCTTCACGCAAAGACTGGAAAAAGGTGATCTAGAAACATCACGCAATATGCTTGATTGGATTGAGAAAGGGGAACGTGGCAATGTAGAAAAAATGCGTAATCAGTTTAAATACGCACTCTCTGAAAAAACTGATGCTTTACGTCGGTCAATAAATGATGTTCGCGAGAAAGTGGAATCGGCTCTAGCGCTTGGCTACCTTCCCGATTCAGACCGAAATCGTCACGATGCTGAAATTGTCAGCCTTGAAAGACTCTGCTCTGAAAATAAAATATATCGATTTGATCAGGCTCACAAAATATTATCTGATATTCAAGAACAACTGCATCACTCCCTAAATAGTCAAAAGGAGAAGGCGCAGAATGATTTGAGCAACCTCAACCTTGATCACGATGAGGAGCAATATCAATTAGTACTAGACACAATTCAGCAGGATGACATTGTCACCGCGAACGAGTTGATTGATCGAATTCGTGATGGAGAATCTGTAATAAGTAAAAATATCCAACCTCGCTTTAATTTCTGCGATTTTTTCCCTAACAGGATTAAAGACATTGATAGGACAATGGAAAAGGAACGGAACATTAGTGTAATAAATCGAATTCAACGTGGTCAAAACTTTGCAGGTCTAAATTTTGGAAGAGTCACCGGTGCACGACGTGAGTCTGCTGCTCGCATGCTTACTGCCTGGCGCGAACTTAAAAGAGCAGGAACTGTTAAATCAGATACTCCGGAAAAATTGAGAGAAATTTTTTCAGAGCTAGGCTTTAGAGTTCTTAGTGTCAAATTAGGTAAACAGGACCGAGTCCATTGCAAAGTTGAATTGAAAACTGAACCTATTGAAGATCGTGATCTATGCCCAATACCTGCATATGGTTCAAATGCGGCTGGGAACTATCGGATCGTGGTACTGTGGGGTCGACCAACTGTTGAAGATATTCTTCAGTTTGCTGATGATCGATCACTTCGGAAAGCCACCATCGTATTGTTCATGGGACGTCTACGAGAAGAAAATAGACGTGAGGTCGCCCAAATCACTCGGAATCGAACGAGAAACCTGCTTGTAATTGATGAAAATCTACTCGTTTTTCTCTGCTCGGAGACTGATTCTCGCATTCCAACACTATTTGCGTGCACTCTTCCTTTTACGTATGTACAACCATATGTAACAACCGCTGGTCTTCTTCCCCCAGAGATGTTCTATGGACGCGAGAGAGAGATGCAGGAGGTTGCCGACCCTGCCGGCCCTTGTTTTATCTATGGTGGACGGCAATTGGGCAAGACTGCGCTTTTACGCGCTGTGGAACGCAAAGTGCACATGCCATCTGAAGGTCATTATGCATTATGGATGGACTTGAAAGGCGAAGGGATTGGTTATGACCGTGGTCCCAGTGAAATATGGCCAGCATTGTGGCGGTCACTTAGAAATATTAACGCGGTATCCAAAGAGGTATCTGAACCAAATCCAAACATCAAAGGACGAGTAGATGGATTTATCAACCACCTCCGTTCACATTTTTCGAAAAACTCAGGTCGCACTTTAATGTTACTGCTTGATGAGGCTGATCGTTTTCTTGAAGTTGATGCACGGGAAGAGGATGTTTCAGGAGGAGCTACAGGTTACAGAGAATCCACAAGGCTGAAGAGCCTGATGGACAGTACTGAACGCTCAGTCAAGGTTATATTTGCCGGATTACATAATGTTCTTCGCACAGTTAAGTACTCAAATCATCCGCTGGGGCATTTTGGGGAGCCCATCCAAATTGGACCATTGCTTTCCGATGGTGCCTGGCGGTCCGCGGAGGCGTTGTTGCGGGAACCAATGCTTGCCTCGGGCTATACCTTCGATCCACCAACCTTGATTACACGAGTACTAGCCCAAACCAATTACTATCCAAGCTTAATCCAACTCTATGGATCTGCCCTGATCAAGGCAATGGTCCCACAACATACTCGTAAAGGACCACTATATTCTATCTCAGAGGATGTGCTTGACCAAACCTACCAGAGTCGAAATTTGCGGGATATGATCCGTTCGAGATTCCAGTTAACTCTTCAACTGGACCCGCGGTATGAAGTAATTGCTTATGCAATAGCGTATTACTGTCTGAATCAGGATTCAGCACTCATGGATGGCCTGGATCAAAAGCAAATTGACGATGCGGCTAGGGGATGGTGGCCAGAAGGCTTTCGGGAGATTGAAACAGGTACAGACCGCTTTCGGTCATTGCTGGACGAAATGGTTGGCTTAGGTGTGCTACGTTATGTGGGACAGAAGCGCTATACATTGCGAAATCCAAACCTTCTGCTTTTGATGGGAAGTGAAGAGGAAATTGACGACAACCTACTTAGAACTCGCGAACTTCCCCAAGAATTCGAACCTGAACTATTCCGTGCCCGTAACCCACTCAACCCTGATGGTCATACTCGTAGCCCGCTGACTTTTCAACAGGAAAGTTCACTTAGGCTCAAACAAAATGGTGTCACTGTGCTATGTGGGTTTGCTGCAAGTGGTCTGAAAGATGTACTACCTTTTTTGCAGGCACGTGGTTCTGAAGATCAAGTGGTTGATTTGAAGGATTTGTTTGAGCGCAGGGACTTTGAGAACAAACTCAAGCGACTTGGCTCCGACCGTAAAGAAGGAACAACTATATATGTCGTTACACAAGATGTTCCTTGGAGTGAGCATTGGGTAGAAGCCGCGCTGAAAAGAATGTCGAAACTTCATGCGAAGGGAAGATACGCTCATGTGCTATTCCTATCGGACGCTAAGCACCTATGGCAACTTTATACTGAGCTCGAGAAACTCAATAAATTAGGATTAAGGTGGTTATCATTGAGATCTTGGAGAGAGGAATTTCTACGGCAGTGGATGGAGGATGTAGGATTTGATGACAACCCGGATACTCGTCTTGCTATCACAAAAACAACTGGTCTATGGTCAGGGCTAATTATGCAACTTTATGAACTTAAGCAAAAGCATGGTGAAATTGGTATTGCTATTGAAAAACTTGAAGAAACTGTGAATCCATGTCCAGAAGGATCGTTGCAAGACGATTTTGGTATTGGGGACCCAGATTCCCGTCGAGTACTGCGGCCACTTGCAATTTTTGGAGAAGCAAATTTTGAAGACCTTCTGGACGAGGTTTCCAGAGAGGGCATTGAAGCTCATACATTACGTTTGAGATTGAATTGGGCTGAACGCCTACATTTAATCCGTAGCCATGGGAAAGACAGGTGGGAGTTTGATTCGATAGCTGCTAAATTAATTCCATAGTATTTTCTTCGGCTGTGGATGTTTGGAAATTGCCAGGCCCTGCCGAATTCGTTGACAACATTGAGTATGCTGTACGTGATGGTGCGAATGTTATTGTCCGATTCCCCCTTGGCGCACCTCAAGGGTTATCACACAATCTTCGTAACCGATTACAAACATTATTTGATTGGACGCACTTGGATGCCAAATACGCAGAAGATGATCTGATTGGCTTTTTATACAATCAAATATGTCCACAATTACGCTCTCACCAACAAAGTGGTATCGCAACCCTTGCGAAGCTCCCGGATTTCCAAGGCCGCCTGATTTGGATTGAGGATGTGGATTCCGTTGGATGGAAAAATTGGTCCAACCTGTTACAAGCCTATTCCGATATTTGTCGAAATATTGATCTCGCCCGTCGTTCTTCGTTTGTAGTTGTCTTAAACGGTGAGTTAGTAATCACACCAATTATCGAAGAAGTAACATTGGTACATCATGATTTTCGGGGTGCAGTAGATGAGCTTGACCTATTCATATTTGCATTACATAACATGCCTCGAAATCGTTTTCTTGGACATCATCGAGCACTCCTCGCTAATGTGGTCGCGTCCCTCTCGAAGTGGGACATAATTCTCGCAGAGCGCATGATACAGTCTTCTTCGGAGGAATTGCTTCGTCCGCATACGACCCTACAAGAATATGCTGCAGAGCATACCTGGACATCTGAAACACCAAGGAAGTGGGAGTACGGGACTTTGGACGGTACAGATGGTCAGCATGTTCATTCAGCACTTCTTCAGATGTGCGTAGACAGGCACATCGTTAAGCAGCGCCTATGGGCGGCCCAAGCCGCCGTTTTACTTCCCATAGTGGAAGAACGTAGAGTACGTTTTATCGAAAAGTACAAACACCACCTTTGCTTACCTGTTGAAACAAAACAGGGGCTTACTGAAAATCCTCTAGACTTATCAATTGGTCAATTAGCCTGGCAACTTGAGCGTCATGGTGTTCCCGCCCACCTCCGAAAATACGTTCGTCGCTTGAAAAGATTGAGGAATGCATTGGCACATATGGAACCTTTGTCGGCGAAAGATGCCATGCATAGATCACTTTTTGATATCCCCTAGAAAAGTCAATGCAGCCCTTTGACGAGAGACGGATAACTACAATCCTCCCAGTGACAACCATGCTCGTCATGGACCAAAGGTTTCCGGCTCCACACTACGCCGTTTTCCTGAAAACCAGACTCCGGTTATTGGCGGGCATCCCGATATCCTCCACGAGGACCAGTTTATTTTCCCGGGCAATGCGGAGAATATCCGCATCGTTCCGGACCCCCATATGCGGCTGGCGCTTCCTCAGGGATTGATCGAACAGGGCATTGCTCTGGCTGGTATATTGGCCATTCCGGTTGAAGGGACCGTATAGAATGAAACAGCCCTTGATTTCCAGTTTCTGCCCAACGCCCCGCAGCATTTCTACCACCCCATTCCACGGCATGATGTGCGCCGTATTGGCGCTGAACACCCCATCGAATTCAGGAAGGGAGTCTTTCTCCAGGCTCCCCCAGTGGCTGGCTTCCAGGACATCGAATTCCCTGGGACGGCCCACATTTTCAGTCCCGACATGGTCAATCCACAGGTTGATTCCCGCATGATGAGGGAATTGGTCGCTGGTTTGCCAGAAAAGATGGGGCAGTTGCCGGGCGAAATAGACGGCGTGCTGCCCGGTCCCCGAGCCAATCTCGAAAACCCGGCTGACCGGAGCAAAGTATTTCTCCAGCACCTCCAGGATGGGGGCCTTGTTGTTTTCGCAGGCCTGGGAAAACGGTCGCATGTTATCCGCTTCCATCCGGGAGGACGATTACCTTCTCCATCAGACCCACTCTCTCTTCCAGTGCGACCACGCATACATCGGAATTTGCCTGGGCCTTGTCGTACAGCCCCTGTGCCAGCAACGACAAACCGCCACTGAACAGGGCGGCACCGATGGCAAACCCCGACTGCAACAGACCTTTGGGGTCGGCCTCAATTTCAGGTTCGCCAATCCGTCCCCCCACCTTGATCATCTTCGCAATGGACGAGGCATTGATCCCAAAACCCTTCCTTGCCTTGGGGGTCACCACCAGGTCCAGTTTCTCGTTTTCCAGATCAATGCGGCCTCCTCCCAAAAGCGTGACCTCCTTCATTTTCATTGCCAGGCCATACCGGGATTCTGCTATCCCATCGCTGATGTCAAATTGAATCACCCCGCACTCGGCCTCCAGAAACGCATCCGAGGTGATCCGCAGGTCAATGATATCCAGCAGCCCAAGAAACAGGTCCTTTCCAAACAGGTCCAGCCCTTCATTTTTGATCTTCATGCCGCTGAATTCCACCACGGCAAAACCATTTAATGATCCCGCAATCTCTGCAATGGACTTTCCGGTGCCCGACAACCCCAAATCCGCGGTAAATTCTCCTGAACCGCCGATGGCCCCCTTTGTGGAACGCGCCACCGGAGACAATGCCGAAAGATCGACATGGTCTCCGGTGATGAACATCAGCATGTTCACCCTGCCCTGTGGCTTGGCCAGTTCAAGATAAATTTGAAGTGGATTCTGGGTACTGTGTCCAACCAGGTCCAGCTCCAGTTTCCCCCCGGACACCGTGGCATCCACGGTCAATTGCCCGAAAGAAAAAAGGTCATTCCGGAATGTGTCCGCTTCATAGTGGACAACCGCTTCCGTCCGGTTGAGCCAGTCCAGTCCCAGATTCTCATGGGAAAAGAGGGTTGGTTCGTCCTCGTCGCTGTCCAGTATTTCCCGCCAGTCCATTTTCTTCGATTTCAGGTTCGCCTCAATGGCCTGCCCTGGATTTCCAGCGGAGTCACCCTCCGCATGACCGATCCTGATCTCCCCGGACAGGTCGCTGGAGGCGGCCGCAATCTCCACATCCAGCGTGGTGGCCGCCTTCCCACTGCGCACCACGACCGTGCCCCTAGCCGCCTGGTCCCGTAGCCGGGGACCGTTGGGAGAGTGAAACAGGCCGGGCAGGGAATCTGTTTCCCATGCCAGGTTCAATCCATCCGTCCTGAAGGGGGAAATCCGGGCAACTGAGCCGGTCGCTGTGATCCTGGACCCCGGCACATCCAGAACGAAATCGAGGTGCTCCAGCCCCATCTCACGCTGACTGAGCCTGACCCGCATTGAAACATCGATCTCCCCGTTCTTCAGGGCATGCGCATCCAGGGGGCCGGGGATGGCCGGCATGTCCTGTGCCGGCTTCCCATGAATATCCACCGCCAGAACACCTTCAGGAAAAACCGGACGGGAGCCGGAACCCGCAAACAGCTGGTCCAGATGGCCCGATACACGGACCTTCAAATCGTCCGACAGGTTTTGCATGGAGATACCGGACAGCACATACCCCGGCCCAGTGCCTTGTTCACGGTTTCGATGAAAACGGGCTTTCCCCGTCAACGGAAAAAGCCGTTCCGGAATCATGGATTCCGGAAGATTCTCCACAACAGCGGACAGGGGGCGAAGAGAATTGAATCGCCATTCCAGGTTGAAATCGACATCCGGGTCCGCCTGCAGTTCTCCGGTGTGCCCCTGGAGGAACAACGACATGTCCGGGTCGTTGACACTGCCCGACAGGTCCCGAAGCACCCATGCTCCCTGTTCGGTTGACTTCAGGGTGGCCGATACACTGCCCGGCACCGTTGCAGGGAGGTCCTGGCCCAGCCAGGGCTCCAGTTTCTCCAGGCTGTCGAATTCAACGGTGGAATCGAGATTGGCATTGGTCAGGGGGAACAGCCCGTCAATGGACCCGGACCCGGTCAAACCAATCCCCTGGCCCGTCCCGGTGATCTCCAGCCCGGACAGTGCGATGGTAGAACCGGAAACGGTCAGGGTGCCTGCCGCCCCGTATTTCTCCATCAACCGGACGGCCCCACCTCCTCCAAACTGGCCCACAAACCGGTCCGATGCCGTGGCCTTGAACTGAAATTTTCCTTCACGCCGGTCCGTCAAGTGATGGAGGTCCCCGGAAGCGGAAAACACAAGGTCGTCACCTTGTAAGAAAGACGTCATATCCACCAGCCTGAAACTGGAATCCTGCCGCACCAGCCCTGCGGATATCTCCATGGACGGGGTATCGGGAAAATCAAGCCCCATGGAATCCGCAACCGTTTGCAGGTTGTCCGCACGGATTGCGATACTGAGCGGATTGGACCAGTCTCCCCCCACTCCATCGACCTTTCCGCTGATCCGTCCGGTCAGCCCCGGCCCCTGCAGGTCGCCCTTGAGGAACTCCACCGTCATGTGTTCACCGCCGCCATACAGCAATCCATCCAGGTCCACCTTCCATTCAAGGGCAGCCGGCGCTCCGGGAAAAACCCGGCCTGGACGGAATCCTCCCCGGGCCCCAAACTTCAGCGAGATATCGTCGAAGGGGATCAATTGCTTGATCTCTCCCTCGATGGAAGTCTCCAACCCATGATACAACGCCGACAATTTCAACAATTCCATGCTCAGGGTCGAGATTCTTTCCGGCTGCACCAGTTCCCAGGTCGCTGAAATATTCCTGAGTGGAGGCAGGGAAAAACCGGCAACATCCGAGAAAGCCGCCAAATCGGGCAGATCGGCTTTCACCCATAGGTTCACGCCATGCCATTTTGGAATGTCCTGGATGACACCGGAAAGACTGAACCGGTTTTCCGGGTTTTTCAGGTACCCTTCCAGCTCAACCGCGGTTTCCATGGAACCCAGAATGGCTTCGCTGCTGCCCAGTTTCCCCGCCAGTACCAGGTCCATCCCGTCCAGGTCTCCCCGGACTTGAACCCGGGTGTGCGGGTCCTCACGGGCCGATTCCATTGCCACCCGGTGAATCCCGAATGCCCAGTCCGATTCCGGACCCTGACCCTGGTAGAGAATATTGCCTCCTTCAATGGCAACTTTTTCAATTTTCAGCCATTGCGGGGCCAATCCGCTCCGGGTTGAAACGGATCGTGTTGAACCCGACTGAAGGTTGAATTTTCCGGTTTCCGGATTCCGCTCGATCCACAGGTTCGGTTGATCGAACTCAATGGCCGTGATTTTCAGCTTTCCCTGCAGCAATGTCGCGAAAGACAGGGATATGGACACCTTGTCGGCAGTGAATGCCCAGGGATTTTTTCCCCATTCACTGTTTGCCAGCTTGATATTTTCAGCGAAAAAAACCGGTGCCCACCCCCAGCTTGCCCCCAGCTTTCCTTCAATGAACAGCTCCTTGCCCAGGGAAGACTGCACATAGGCTGACACCCGGTCCCCGACATGGGTATAATTGAGGGCTACCGTCGTCATGATCGGTATCAACAGGATAACAGCTGCGATGGCAACCAGGATCCTGAATTGGCGGGTCTTCAGAAAGATGGGTTTCTCGGGCCCGGTTTCCTGAACATTTTTAGGTGTTTCCATGGATGATGGATAAGTGGACCTGTTCAAAATGCTTCATGCACGGACAAACGTCAAATAAAAATCAGCGTTAACACCGACCCATGCATCATACAATGCATCATATTCACTTCCCGGAACAAAATACAACCCAACGCAAATCCAGCGTAACCCTGAAAAAGTTACAGAAACGATTGCGCAGGAATGTCGGCCGTGCAATCGAAGAGTACCACATGATTCACCACGGAGACCGGGTGATGGTCTGCCTGTCCGGGGGAAAGGACTCGTTCACCATGCTCGATATCCTCCTGCAGTTGCAGGCCAGGGCCCCGGTCCACTATGACCTGGTCGCCGTGAACCTGGACCAGAAACAGCCGGGCTTCCCGGCACACATCCTGCCGGAGTACCTGGACAACCTGGGCGTGGAGTACGACATCATTGAACGCGATACCTACAGCGTGGTCAAGCGGCTGGTTCCCGAAGGCAAGACCCTGTGCAGCCTGTGCTCACGGCTGCGTCGAGGGACCCTCTATGGGTATGCACAGGAACACGGCATCACAAAAATCGCCCTCGGGCACCATCGCGAAGACATCATTGAAACCCTGTTCCTGAACATGTTCAACCAGGGCTCCCTGAAAGCCATGCCCCCCATACTCAGAAGTGATGATGGAAAAAACATTGTCATTCGGCCCCTGGCCTATTGTTCCGAATCCGATATCGCACGCTATGCCGACTGGCGAAAATTTCCGATCATCCCCTGCAACCTCTGTGGCTCACAGGAGCACCTCCAGCGCAAAAAAATCAAGCAGATGCTCCTGGAATGGGGAAAGCACCCCGGCAGAATAGAAAACATCTTCCGCAGCATTTCCCACGTCTCCCCTTCCCAGCTGGGAGACAAGGAATTGTTTGACTTCGACCAGTTCAGCCCCGAAAACCTGCCCGGGGGATGGGCCCATTACCGGGACTGACCCCGCGAACCCGCCCCGGCGGCAATCCCGGCCACTTCTGCACAGAAAATCTCAATTTCCTCCCGGGTATTGAAATAATGGACCGATGCCCGGGCCACGGCATCCAGACCACGCTGCTGAAAATCAACCAGGCTTCCGGGGCCGGCAGAAACCCAGATATGGATCCCTTTCCCGGCCAGTCGGGAGCGAAGGGCAGACGCTTCCACCCCGTCCACGGTGAAGGTCACAATGCCGCATTGCCGGGCGCCCTGGTCCTGCACCCGGACACCCGGAATTTCCCCCAGGCATTGGCGGCACCATGCCCCGAGCCGGAGAATCCGGTCTTCAATCCCGGCCATTCCCAGTTGCATCGCATAGCTTGCCGCATACCCCAACCCCAGCTTGCCGGCAAGATTGCACTCGAAATTCTCGAATCGCCGGGCACTTTCAACCAGTTGGTAGGAGGTCTCATCAATCAGCCGGACCCCCTGCTGTTCAAGAAAGGCAGGATGGACGTTTTCAAGGTATTCTCCCGATACAAAAAGAAAGCCGGACCCCCGGGGTCCGCGCAGGTACTTTCGACCTGCGGTGGACAGGGCGGCGCATCGCAGTCTTTTGACATCCAGGTCCAGATGACCGGCGGACTGGCACGCATCCAGTAAAAAGGGCACCCCGGCACTGGCTGCAATCTCACCGATGGTTTCAGCCGGGTTGATCATTCCATTGCCGGTTGGGATGTGACTCACGGATATCAGTTTGGTACGGTCCGTGATCAGTCGATGCAAATGATCCGAATCCAGGTCTCCCTTTTCATCCGTATCCACAAAGACGATTTCAGCCCCCCGGTATCGGGAAGCCTGAATGTAGGCCACCATATTGCTGCCATAATCCACCCGGGTTGTGATCACCCGGTCCCCCGGATTCAATTCCAGGCTGTAGAAAAACTGCTGCCAGCCCCGGGTCGCACTTTCACAGTAGGCAATTTCATCGGGTCCACAATTGATCAGCCGGGCAACCGAGCCATAAAAACCCTCGAGCTCGGACTGCCTGGCAAGCGCGGTTTCATAGCCCCCCGTTTCCTGTTCCTGGTCAAGATACTCCGCAACAGCCCGATGCACCGGGGCGGGCTGGAGAGAGCATCCCGCATTGTTGAGGTAGATCCGTTTTTCACAGGCGGGCGTTTCCCGTCTTATCCTTTCAATATCCAGTGCCATGGTTTCTACGGGTCGGTGAGTTTTTCACGCAGGGCCTGCAACAGAATCCGCTGGCTTTCCAGCTGTTTCCTGAGTTCATCCCGCTCAACATCCGACGAATTCACCTGTTCCAGCAAGTCCTGGTAGACAACCCGGTTGGCCTCAATCTGCTGTTTTGCCAGTTGCAGCGTTTCCTGAAGTTCTTGGTTCCGGGTTGTCAGCTGTTGGTTCATTTCGTTCAATGTCTCCACTTTCCCGATCAGGTCCCTTGTATTTTCCGCGGACTCTTCCGTGCTTTTATCTACATACAGGATGAAGAATCCTGCAATGGCTATCAGCCATAGGACCCACAAGGGCATTTACGGTACCAGCGCAATCCCGGAAAGGCCGCATCCCTCGTCCAGCCCGAGCATCAGGTTCATGTTCTGCACGGCCTGGCCCGCCGCTCCTTTCACCAGATTGTCCTCGACCGCCAGAACAACGATGGTCCGAGAACCCACAGGCCGGTGCAGCGCCAGACGGCAGACATTGCTGCCCCGGACATTGCGGGTATCGGGGTGCGACCCGCCGGGCAGCACATCCACAAACCTTTCCTCCCGGTAGTACTGTTCATACCGGGACTGGATTTCATCCAGGCCGGTGGTGCGGGCCTCCTCAGTAAGGCGGGCATACAGGGTGGCATGGATCCCCCGGATCATGGGGAGCAGATGCGGAATGAACACCAGTTCCACTGCGTCGCCTCCCATCTCTCTCAGGCCCTGCAGTATTTCCGGCAAATGCCGGTGCCCGGAAGCTGCGTAAGCCTTGAACGAATCCGACATCTCCGAAAACGCCGTCCCCAGGGCTGCCTTGCGACCCGCTCCGGAAACCCCGGATTTGGCATCGGCAATCAGTGAACCGGTTTCCACCAGACCACTTTTCAACAGTGGTAAAAAGCCCAGTTGCACGGCGGTCGGATAACAACCCGGGTTGGCGACAATGCTGGCCGCCCGGATTTCTTCACGATACACTTCGGGCAACCCGTATACCGCATCCGCCACCAGGTCGGGGCATTGATGTTTCATACCGTACCACTGTTCCCATTCATCAATGTCTTTCAGGCGGAAATCCGCCGAAAGGTCAATCAGCCGCACGTCGGCATCCACCAGTTCCCGTGCGTGGGACATCGCGATTCCATTGGGTGCCGCGCTGAATACCAGATCACATCGTTTGAGATTGCACTGGTCCGGGTGTGAAAATCTCAGCCCGGAAACCTGTCTCAGGGATGGGAACAAATCGGATACAGAATGGCCGCATTCACTTCTCGACGTGATCTCGACCACTTCCGCTTCCCCATGATGGGCCAGCAGGCGGATCAACTCCATCCCGGTATATCCGGTACCCCCGATGATTCCGATCTTGAACATGTCCGAAACCCGCCCTTACCCGAACAGGCCCGGGCAATCACAGCCCGGTCCACCCCAAAGTGGCCGGTCAATCCGTTTCAGCCCTTCTTCCCGCTTGATTTCAAAGATGATCATTGTTCAATTCTGTAACATGATGCGACCGGTCTCGTTTCGATCTCCAAATGGCGCGCCGCGGCAAGTCCGCACCGTGCGCAGCCCCCCCGGATGTTACCAAATGAATCCTCGTGGGTGTGATCGAATTTTACGTCAACCGATATGGTATATTCCAACTGGAACCGTTGGCTGCCCGGTGCAGTGGGCACCCGGTGAACCGCAATGGCAGAATACCGGGTTGATCGTAGGATATTCAGGAAGCCGATTTTCATCAAAAATGAACCATGAGCCTTGACGAGGACACGATCGCAGACAACTACCGGCAGACCGCTGAACGGCTACAGGAATACAGCCGTCGGCATGGTCGGGACGCGAATGCTATCCGGTTAATCGCCGTGAGCAAGCGTCATCCGGCACACAGGGTTGCCGGGCTTGCCCAACTGGGCCAGGTGGATTTCGCTGAGAATTTCCTGCAGGAAGCCATGGAAAAAATGCAACAGGTCTCCGACCTGCTCCCGGATGAGCGCGCCGCCGGCCGGTTGACGTGGCATTTTATCGGCCATATCCAGAGTCGCAAGTGCAGACTCATCGCCGAACATTTTGACTGGGTACATACCATTGACAGCCTGAAGGTCGCGCAGAAACTCAACCAGTACCGGGAACACCGGCCGCCTTTACAGGTCCTGATCCAGCTCAACCTGCAGCAGGAAGCCACCAAGTCGGGGGTAACCGCCGACCGGGTATCGGAGTTGTCGAAATGCTTTCACTCCTTCCCGAACCTGAAATTCCGGGGCCTCATGATTCTCCCGAAAATAGAATCCGATTTCGAAAAGCAACGGGCCGTCTTTCGCGAATGCCGGGAAACCCTGAACCGATTGAATGCCGAAGGCCATGCACTGGACCAGTTGTCAATGGGCATGACGGCGGACCTGGAAGCCGCCATCGCGGAAGGTTCCACCCAGGTGCGGATCGGGACTGCAATTTTTGGACCCCGCGGCCCATCTGAATGAAGAGAAAACCATGACAATCCTGAATCCTGACCCAACACTGGCCTTTATCGGTGGCGGCAACATGGCCCGAAGCATCATTGGCGGACTGGTTTCCTCGGGCTGGCCCGTGGACCGGATCCGGGTTTCCGATCCATCCGGGAGCCAGCGTGATCTTCTTGAGGACCAATTCAATCTTTCCTGCTTTGAGGACAACGGCCAATGCGTTGAAACCGCAGACATCGTCATGCTCGCCGTGAAGCCCCAGGTGCTCAGGCAGGCACTGGATCCGATCCGGGACCCGCTGGTTGTCCGGCAACCCCTGCTCATATCCATTGCCGCCGGAATTCGCAGTACCACCCTTGCCCACTGGGTCGGCGAAGAAATCCCCATCGTCCGGGTCATGCCCAACACCCCCGCGCTGGTGAATTGCGGAATTTCGGGGATGATGGCCAATCCGCTGGCCAGTGACCAGCAAAAACGGGATGCAGAACAGATCATGCGCGCAGTCGGGGAAGTCGTCTGGGTGGACTCGGATGAGGATATTGACACGGTAACGGGGATTTCAGGGAGCGGCCCGGCATATTTTTTCAAGTTGATGGAAATCATGATCCAGACTGGAATCCATCATGGGCTGGACGGCCCCACTGCGAGAAAACTGTCCCTTCAGACCGCATTGGGCGCGGCCAGGCTGGCTTTGGGCAGTGAGCATGGCCCGGATGAGTTGAGGCGGCAGGTCACCTCTCCCGGCGGAACCACTGAAGCGGCCATCCGGGCAATGGAAAACCGGGATATTGATGCGACCTTCTCATCCGGAATCACCGCAGCTATAGTAAAATCGGATGACCTGGCCAAAACACTTGGAGAGATATAAATGCCTTACCTGCTGAACGCATCCAGTTTTCTCATCGACATGATTCTGGGGGCATACCTCATCGCCGTGGTATTGCGCTTTCTGTTCCAGATACTGCAGGTCGATTTCAGGAACCCGGTATCCCAGCTGGTGGTGGCATTGACCAATCCACCGCTGAAACTTTTACGCCGGTATATCCCGGGGTTCTATGGCATTGACCTGGCATCGGTGGTCCTGATGCTGGTGGTTGGAGTGGCCAAAACGGGAACCCTGCTCCTGGTCTCGGGCATCCCTTTCAACTTTGCCGGATCGGTGGTGCTGAGCGTTGCCGAAGTGATCAACCTCATTACCTGGATCATGATCATTGTCATTCTCGTGAGCGCGATATTGAGCTGGGTTGCCCCCAGGAACTACAACCCGGTATTTCGCCTGGTGGGGGAAATGAGCTATCCAATCCTCAAACCTTTTCGCAGCATATTGCCGGCATTTGGCGGTCTTGACCTGACCCCAATCCTTGCACTGCTGGTCCTGAACCTGGTTCAGCGCCTCATCGTACTGCCCATCAGCGATTTCGGTCGAAGCCTGTTCCTGTAGCCCGGAGTCAGGAGAATCTTGAGTCCCGGGAGATCAGGACAATGAGGATCACAACCGGTATACCCAGCACCGCAGTAAGAAGGAAAAACCCCGAATAGCCCATCGTATTCACCATCCCGCCGGAATACCCCCCCAGGACCTTTGGAATCAGGGTCATGATGGATGAAAAAATTGCAAACTGCATGGCCGTAAACCGGATGCTGGTCAAAGAGGAAAGAAAGGCAACAAACGCGACACTCGCAATCCCGGCACATAAACTGTCTGCTCCAATGACCAGATAAAGAAAAAACAGGTCGTAGCCGACTTTTGCCAGTGCCATGAACAGCAGGTTGGTCGCCGCTGAGAGCACTGCGCCCACCAGCAGTGTTTTCATAACACCGAAACGCAACGCAGACAGCCCGCCGACAAAACCTCCCAGAAGCGTCATGCCCAAACCGAATATCTTGGATACCGTGGCAATTTCAGTCTTGGTAAACCCGATGTCCTGGTAAAATATATTGGCAATCACACCCAGCACAATGTCTGAAATGCGGTACAGGCCAACGAGACAGAGCAGAATCAACGCGGTGTGCAGTCCGTAACGGGAAAAAAATTCGGTGACCGGATTCAGATACAGCTTTTGGACCACCGTAAATTCCACCATTCCGGTCCGGGACAATCCGGCTGCAGTCACCACTACCAGCCCCAACCCGATGCTTAATTTCAACAATTCAACCAGCACCCCTCCCAAAACCCGGTTGCCGGCGATTTCTGCCAGGGCGTCCTTCAGCCCGGCCCCGATTTGCGCCAGCCCAAGATAGCTCAGCACGAAGACCCCAACGCAACACAAAAAGAGCACCACGACCTGTACCTGCTGGCGGACGCTGGTGAGGCCGCCCCCTACTTCGTGGGCTGGTTCCGGTATCAGCAAAACGGTGACCATTCCAACCAACATGCACGATGCCATGACCAGGTAGGTTTTTTGCCAGGCACTATACGAATACATTTGTTCGGTGGACCCGAAATAACTCGCCAGATACAGGGCCCCCGCTCCCGCAACCAGCATCCCGATGCGGTAACCCGCAATGTAGGTTGAGGACATCAGTGCCTGGAGCCTGGTCTCGGCGGATTCAATGCGGTAGGCATCAATGACAATATCCTGGGTTGCCGAGGAAAACCCCAGCATCACGGCGGCAAGGGCCAGGTATGAGATATTGAACCCGGCCGCAGCGGGGTCCATTGAAGACATCAGGACGATGGCCAGCATGACCAGCATCTGGGCAAAGATCATCCAGCTTCGCCTGCGGCCCAGAAGACGGGTCAATACCGGCAGCGGCAGACTGTCCACCAGGGGTGCCCATACAAATTTGAACGAATACCCGAGAGCCGCCCAGCTGAAAAACGTCACCACTGCTCGGTCAATCCCGGCTTCGCGCAGCCACAGGGAGAGCGAAGAGAAAATCAACAGCAGGGGCAGTCCCGCCGAAAACCCCAAAAACAGCATGGTGATTACCCGGGGATGGGTGAATCCGTTCACCGCCTCTGCCCAGGTAGAGGCGTTATTCGGTCGAAGCATCATTCATTTTATGGAGACGGTCCCCCTGGAATATGGCTTTTAGGCTTCCAAGGCCTGTACAGTTGTACTACAGTTGGTGTCCATCACTATCGGTCGTACGGATCATGATGGACTACAGAACTCAATTCCTGAAAATGTGCGTTGAAAATCATATTTTCAGATTTGGAAAGTTTACACTCAAATCCGGGAGGATAAGCCCCTATTTTTTCAATGCCGGCCTGTTTAGCAATGGCGAACTGCTGAACCGGCTGTCTTCGGCCTACGCAAGACTGATTGTTGAGAACTTCTCCTCCCCTTTCATGCTTTATGGCCCTGCTTACAAAGGCATTCCCCTCGCAGCCGCCACGTCAATGCAACTGGCACAAAACCATCAACTGAACGTTCCCTATGCGTTCAATCGCAAGGAAACCAAGGACCACGGAGAAGGAGGCAGGACGGTCGGTGCGGAACTGAACGGGAAGGTCCTCATCGTGGACGATGTCATTACGGCCGGCACTTCCGTCCATGAATCCATCGAAATCATATCGGACTGCGGGGCCGAACCCGGTGCCGTTGTCATCGCACTTGACCGACAGGAAACAGTCGACGGTGAACCCCTGTCTGCGATCCAGAAAATCGAACGACAGCATGGAATCCCCGTACTTGCCCTCCTCAAGCTGGAAGACCTGATTGAATATTTGCAAACCGATCCATCGTTCTGGAAACACCACCGGGAAATCCAGCAATACCGGGAAGCCTATGGATTGACCCCTGAAACGGGGTAACCCATATCCGGGGTGAGAAGATTCGAATAATTTCCGTCAGACACGCCCGGGAATCAGCGGTCAAAATATATGAAAGCTAAAGATTTCGATCAAAAATTTGATACCGGAAAAGTGGGAGTGATGGCTGATTTGGATTTGTCTACAGCCGTAAAACCCAATCAGAATCAAAAATGGGTAAATATCGATTTTCCGGTGTGGATGATCGAATCGCTGGATAAGGAAGCGAGGAGAATTGGCGTTACGCGGCAATCGCTCATCAAGCTGTGGCTTGCAGAAAAGTTGCAAGCCACCACATAAAACCAGACAGGTCGAGTCAAGGTGACGCGTGTTTCGATCAGGACTATCCCGCTCTGAAGTGGGCGAGGGCACTTCTGCGTTGACAGGTTGATTGTCCTAGTCCCATTTTTATACCAATCGAATGATTTTCTCACACACACGTAGCGTATCCACCGTGTTCATAGGCGCTTTTCGATGGTTTCAATTTTTTCAAGCTGCAGTATTGTTTGCTCCTGCATTTCATAGCAGCGGATCATTCCTTTTCGATTAGCTCGGCTCGTTTGCTCACACCTGCAAGGATTGACTCGGTTATGGATGCTGGCACTCCGGCATTGGCAGCCAAATCAGCGGTTTCTGCAATGGCCTCATCCATCTTCACGATCAGGCTGGAAAAGATGCTATCCATGTCCTGCTCACGCAACCCTGCCTTTTGACCTGTCTGATAGAAATGCCGGAGCTGGATTTGTTGTAATCGGTAATGGTTTTTGCTCCCCAAGGCCATTGCAAGCCTGATCTTTTGATCCGGAAATTCTGGCCAGGGTGCAGCCGAAATCACATCGTATAGAGGCGTGAGTCGGCAACCATCTGGCGAGAGAAATATTGAGAAGTTTTTCGCATGACCATCAATGGCTGCCAGCAACCAGAAAATGATCTGCGCCTTCAGAAAAGCCATGCGGTCTTCATACGGGGTAATCGCACCGTTCAGGAATTCCAGTACATCGACAATGCCTGGCCCACCATCACTTTGGTATTTCCGCACAGTCGGAACACCGAGTGCCTGACACATATCTTCCTGTGGCAGCCGGTATATCACTCCTTCCCTCCAGACCCGGTCGAAACGCTCAATCGCAACCACGGGTTTGTCATTGAATATCAATACCTCGGCCTTTGCCGACTCAAGGCCCAGGGCACGGCACAACTCAAGACAGAGCCACTCATTCCAAGGGGTATCAGAAAAATCAGCTCCTGTCGGGCCTTTTCTCATGGCGGGTTTGAAGATGTGGGAGGTTGGGGTCGCGCCAAGTGGCAACTGCCATTGATTGTTGATCCAGAGAAAAGCCGTTTTTCCCTGCACGCCCGCAATCGAGATGCGAAAGTCATCTTCATTAACATCGACGCCGAGAGGCCTGATTTCGAGGGAAGCGATCCGAGCAGAAATCTCATCATCGCTGACCGGCCTGTATTCCATATTCGTGGGGTCACCGGGATCAACTCCCTCGGGGACAAAACGCAGTGCTCCTACGCAATCTCGTCCGAGGACTGCCAGGAGGTCAAAAATCCCGGCACTATCTGCCTGCTCACGGGCCGCAATTTTTTCTCTTACGGTGTGATCATCGGGCAACAGCCCGTCAAAGTAGCTGATTGCACCTTCCCCTGACCAGACACGATCGGTCAGTGGCATGGACATGGAAATGGGAAATGCCTTATCAGATGACAGCCAATCCGGATCATAACGAAACGATGTTGCACCGCTCGGCTCACGGGAATACATGCCAACTTTACTAGAGCCAACATACACATCCAGCATACGTCCCTGGCGTTTACGTCCCACTCAATACTCCGTTGGATCGAATCCGGCTTTGCGTCTCGGGACAATGGACAAGTCCAGATCCAAGGCGGCCAACACCCTGATCACGGTATCGTACTTTGCCGTAGTCACGCCGTTCTCCAGGTCTGATATTAGTGCCTGGCGTACTGAAGCTTTTCGAGCGACATCAACCTGCCGTAAGCCCTTATTCTTGCGTGCACGGTGGATGGCTGCACCAAGATCTTTGTTGTTGCGTACAATCTTTCCCATTTATATTATTCCTCTCTATACGATCTGTGGTATATCATCTATATATACCCTTCTCCGTATAATATCAATATATACGTCTAATCGGATATATCGGAATGGTTGCCCCACGCAGGCTGCGGTCACCGGCCGACGGTCATGAATAACACGGCGCAGAAAAGTGCAGGCTGGCGTGTAAGCTTCACCCAAGCGCGCATCCATGTCCTCGGCAGGACCAAGAAACAACAATTTGCTTTGAGTACCGAAGCCGTGGAATACTCATAGTACGAGGCATAGTCGGGAATCAGTCGGATTTGACAATGAAAAATCGGTTCAGCAGGTGGGAGAGGGTTGGGACCTGATACGGCTTCCGGGCTGCGAAACCGAATTTGCACTTGACATACAAGCTCCGACATCCTAACATCCGGTAACGTTACCGGATGTTAGGATATGCCACTATGAAACCCACAAATCTGAAGACTAAAGAGGCATCACGCGTCTCTCGTCACCGCAAAAGAATTGCATCCAGCGGCGCCAAACGTGTTGAGGTCACGGTTCCCTGTCGAGACGCATCCCTCGTCAAGGCAATCGCCGGGGCCCTTCGGTCAGACGGCGCGGAAGCGGAACTCATTCGCCAGTCGCTACATCCGGTTCTGACCATCCCTAAAGCCAAGACCGGCACCGAATTAGTCGCGTTCCTCCGTGCTTCGCCTCTGACCGAAACTGAACTGCCCGTCGAGCGTGACAGGTCCACCGGTCGCTCCGCCGACCTCGGCTGATGGCCTTTCTTCTCGATACCAATATCGTCAGCGAGACGGTCAAGCCAAAGCCTGAAAAGACGGTACTCGACTGGCTTGAAGCACAGGCTCCAATAGACCTTTTCCTTGCTTCACAAACCATCGGAGAACTTGTCCGAGGCGCGCGGAAGGTAAGGGAACAAGCGCGTCGCGAACGATTTGAAAGGTGGATCGAGCAGGATATCACTCGGCAGTTTGATGGGCGCGTCCTGCCCTTCGACGTTCGTGCAGCCACGATCTGGGGACACCTCATGGGAGACGGTGATCGTGCTGGCCGCCCGCCTGCCGCAGCCGATGCCCAAATCGCAGCGGTAGCCATTCAGCATGAAATGATTCTTGTGACTCGGAACACGAAGAATTTCATGCACTTCGATGTCCAGTTGCTCAATCCGTGGTCTATGGATAAGGCCAACACTAATTTAAGGACTTATAAAGAGTAGTTGCGTCGCTATCGCTCCGATCCGGGGGTGGCTACTTTCCGTAGAATAGGCGGCTACTTTCCATGGAATACTCAGTCCTCGTTACAACACGCCCTATACGCCTCCTCCCACGCCGACTTTTCGACCCTCTCTCCATCACTTGTCATAAGCCCCAACCCAGGCCACCCCCAACCCTGGCGCAAGCGCCCCGCGATCACTTCTTTGTAAAGCCAGTCAACGGTATTTTCGTCTGTGGCGGTGCGGAAAACCGTGATTCGACCTGGGTCCTCTTTAATATCCATTCCAATTCCTCCTTAACAATTGTACGTTATGGGCGATGATGGCGCGCCCGGAGAGATTCGAACTCCCGACCACCTGGTTCGTAGCCAGGTACTCTATCCAACTGAGCTACGGGCGCTCAAATTCTGGTGAACCATACAGTACCGAAAGCCATCGTCTTTTTCAACGAAAATTATCAACACATCTTGTGCTGCCAACCCGGCACACCGGGTAATGTTGAAATAAATAACACGCTCTTTCCAATCAAAAGACCGCCCTGGATGGATAACCGGGTTCCAGGCGAGCATGCAGGAGGAGATGGACGCACTGAAAAATGATCAAGCAGGTGATGGCATGGATAAGGGCACAAGGTTGGCTGCCTGGATTGGTAAAAACGCGATGGAGTCTCCAATTGTCAACGTGCCGCTTCCCCTCCCACCATTGACCTGGAACGCCCACCCCATTTCCTATGACCCGACAATGCAAATGCCCACCATACGATGGCTCGTATCAGTTATAATCCGAAAGTCAGGTCTTGTCACTTTAATTGGTTGTCCAACTTCAGGATTTGACTAGATTGATTGTTTTGGTTATAAGTTTCAATGCATTATTCCTGAAAAAAAGGCCTGACCCCATGAAGAAGTACATCCTGACAAGTTTGCTCATCCTTGCATTTCCATCCACACTGCTGGCCAGTGAATTGAACTCTGGAGATATTGCCTGGGTTTCCATTTCAACCGTTCTGGTCATGTTAATGACTCCGGCCGGCCTGGCCCTGTTTTACGGCGGGCTGACCCGAAGCAAAAGTGTGTTGAACACCGTTGCCATGAGCTACCTGGGGTTTTGCGTGGCCACATTGGCCTGGGTGGTACTTGGCTATTCACTCGCATTTTCAGGGGAAGGCCAGTGGGTCGGAAACCTGGATAACTTTATGCTCGGCGGCATCGGCGTCAATGATATATCAGGGAGTATCCCCACGCTTTTATTCGTTGCATTCCAGGGAACCTTTGCTGCCATCGCGGTCGCCATTGTCAGTGGGTCCGTCATTGAACGCATCAAATTCTCAACCTGGCTCGTATTTACCTTTTTTTGGGTTCTTGTCGTCTACAGCCCCATCGCACACTGGGTGTGGGGTGGCGGGTTCCTGAGCCAGAACGGGGAACTCGATTTTGCGGGCGGAACCGTGGTTCACATCAATGCAGGGATTGCCGGCTTGGTTTTGCTTTGTGTGCTGGGGAAAAGAAAAGACTATATTTCCGAAAAGTCACAACCCGTTTCCATTAAGTTCACAGCGTTGGGGGCGGCCCTGCTGTGGTTCGGGTGGTTTGGCTTCAATTCCGGCAGCGAGCTGGCAGCGGACGCGATTTCAGTGAATGCCCTGCTGGTCACCAATATTTCGACCGCAGCGGCCACCTTGACCTGGATACTGATCGAGTGGAAAGACACGGGAAAACCGACCCTGTTGGGGGCCGTCTCCGGCACCGTGGCCGGGCTGGTCGCCATTACGCCTGCCGCCGGATTTGTGGATGTGGGCGGCAGTCTCATCATCGGAGTGCTTGGGGGGGTTGTCGGATATTTCTTTGTTGTTAAGCTCAAGCAGCTGATTCGTTACGATGACACCCTGGATGCCTTTGGCCTGCACGGCATGGTCGGGGTATTCGGTGCCCTGGCAACGGGAGTGCTTGCAAGTCCTGCCATCAATGGTGCGGCCGGTGCATTGTATGGAAATCCGGGACAGATCCTGACGCAACTGTTTGCCGTACTGTGCACAATCGGCTATTCCGCGGTCGCGACCTTCCTTGTCTACAAGTTTGCGGCACTGTTAACCGGTGGAGGTCGAGTCAGTGCGCAACAGGAGGATATGGGGATGGATGAAGCATTACATGGTGAACGCGCATTTGAATTTGAGGAGTAATACGAAATGTTGATTGACAAAATACTGGTCTTGACCGACTTTACCCTGGCTGCAAAGGTAGCCATCGAACACGGTTTGCAATTGGCACGGTCTGCGGATTGTGAACTCCTGACCCTGCACCTGGTAAACAACCAAAGCGATGTGGACTGGGCCCTGAATAAAAGCGAAGCAGAGGTCAGGGCAGCAAAAGGTTTCGCCCCGGACAGCCGGTTCAAATCGATGGCGGAAATAGAGAACGTGTTTGCCGGCACCGTCAACCTGAAAGCAAAATATGGCAGTGCCCTGACCATTTTTGGAACCCACGGCAAAAAGGATATTCAATTTATCACGGGAAGTTATGCGCTGAAATTGGTCAACAATGCGGACTCCCCCACGCTGGTCGTACAAAAAGGATCGCCCGTCCGGCCGTATAAAAATATTTTGCTGTTTATCAATTTTGGAGGGCAGGAACATCAGGACCTGACCGTTTTACGGACCATATCAGGGATGTTCGAATCGACCGTTCATCTGGTTCATACCGGCCAACCGGACGATATGACCATCATTGAAGACCAGCTGAATGCGTCCGGGACCCAGGTCAACACCATGGCACTGGAATCCTCACGATCCGGGGTACTCGCAGAATTGATGACCACGGCCGAGTCGCTCGATATTGACCTTTTCGCCTTGCCTTCCGTCAATTATGCGGTAAAAGCGGCCCGGCCCAAGGTGAATGCACAGATGCAGAAAATCATCACCAACGACAACCAGATCCCGACTATTTGTTTATAGGAACCCGCCGGCCCAGACACCATCGCGCAAAATGTCCCGGGAAACCGCCTCCCGGACCCGGCCAGTAAAGAATGGGGCCATAACCCGTAGGATGTCAACGGTGACGGGTAGCCGGAGCCAACGACAATCTTCCCACCGTGACCAACCCTGAGTCACTCCCCCTGACCACGAACCACTGGGGGACCTACCGGGTCGAGACCCGCGATGGAAAAGTCACGGCCCTGCATGACTTTGAGGAAGATGTGGACCCGTCCCCCATCGGCCGGGGCATCGTGGATGTGCTGGACGGGCCAACACGGATCAAAACACCGATGGTCCGCAAAAGCTGGCTCGACAACGGTCCGGGTGCGGCCACCCCAAGGATGGGAGCAGATTCCTTCTATCCGGTCAGCTGGGAGCGGGCCGAAAAACTGGTTGCCGAGGAGCTCAATCGGGTGCGTCACAATTTCGGCAACGAATCCATCTTTGCCGGGTCATACGGATGGGCAAGCGCCGGCCGATTCCATCATGCACAGAGCCAGCTTCGCCGATTCCTCAATTGCATCGGCGGCTTCACCAAGTCGGTCAACACCTACAGCCTCGCGGCGGGGGAGGCGATTCTCCCCCATGTGCTGGGAGATGCCCGGGAATACATCTATTATCCCACCAGCTGGCAGTCGATCATTGCTTCCTGCGAACTGGTGGTCGCATTCGGCGGCCTGCCGCTGAAAAACGGGCAAATCACCCAGGGCGGAACCGCACGGCACTGCCAGCGTGAAGCCATGCTGAAGGCGCGGGCAGCCGGCATTGAATTCGTCAATATCTCTCCACTTTGCACCGACATCATGAAAGAGGTCGATGCACAATGGCTGCCAGCGAGACCTTCCACGGATACCGCCATTCTGCTTGGGCTGGCCCATACCCTGTTGGTTGAGGGATTGCATGACCGGGCATTTCTCGACCGGTACACGGTGGGATTCGACCAGTTTGCCGAGTACCTTCTCGGCAACCGGGACGGGGTCGAAAAATCCACTGACTGGGCATCCGAAATCAGCGGTCTGTCCGCCGACACCCTTCGCAAACTTGCCCGGCGAATGGCCAGGGTCCGTACCATGCTGTCTGTCAGCTGGTCCATGACACGGCAGGACCATGGCGAACAGCCATTTTGGACGGCCATTGCCCTGGCCGCCATGATCGGCCAGATCGGGCTGCCCGGCGGAGGGGTCGGACTGGGCTACTCAGCGGTGAACTCGAGCGGCAATGACCTGACACCGGTACGCTTCAGGTCACTGCCCCAGGGAAAGAACCCCGTGACCGATTTTATCCCGGTGGCCCGTATCAGCGATTTGCTGTTAAACCCGGGACAGTCATTCGACTACAATGGCCAGTCCCATCGGTATCCGGACATTCACCTTGTCTACTGGGCAGGTGGAAACCCCTTTCACCATCACCAGGACCTCAACCGGATGCGCACGGCATGGCAAAAGCCGGACACCATCATTGTGCATGAATGGTGCTGGAACGCACTGGCTAAACACGCGGATATCGTATTGCCCTGCACCACTTCCCTGGAACGGGAAGACCTGGCTCTCACTCCTTTGGACCCGTATGTCATTTACATGGAACCGGCGATTGCACCCGTGGGAGAAGCCCGGAATGATTTTGATATTCTGAAAGGAATCGCGGGGAGGATGGGCGTTGAAGAGGCGTTTACCGAAGGCCGGGATGCCGCAGGCTGGCAAAAATGGATGTACGAGCAGAGTATCGAGTCCGCAGCACAGTACCAAGTCCAGTTGCCCCCCTGGGAAAAACTGAAAAAGGATGGCTGGTTCAAATTCAAGGGGCTCCCAAATCCCCATGTGATGCTCAGCGCCTTTCGGGACGACCCGGAAGCCAGCCCATTGAAAACCCCCAGCGGAAAGATCGAAATATTCTCCGAGGTGATTGCAGGCTTCGAATATGATGATTGCCCGGGCCACCCTTTTTGGATGGAACCGGCAGAATGGCTGGGAGGGAAGAATCCCGAACACCCCCTGCATCTGGTTTCTAACCAGCCGAAGGCAAAATTGCATTCCCACCTGGATCACGGCTCGCAGAGCCGCGCCGCAAAAATCAATGGACGCGAGCCGGTGATGCTGCATCCGCAGGATGCCCAGGACCGGGGGATCGCGGATAGCAACCTGGTCCGGGTATTCAACCTCCGGGGAGCCTGCCTGTGCAGTGCCGTGATCAACGACCAGATCCGACCCGGGGTTATACAGATCAGTACCGGTGCCTGGTTTGACCCGGGTCAAACCGACCGTGGAAGCTTCCTGTGCAAGCATGGCAATCCCAATGTACTGACCCTGGACAAGGGAACTTCCCGTTTGGGTCAGGGGCCCATTGCCCACAGCTGCCTGGTTGAAGTCGAAAAATATACCAGCGACCCTCCCCCGGTGACTGCTTTCGACCCTCCCATCCTTCTCAAGGTACCCCGTCCCTGAAAAGCGCTCCCCCTGCCCTGTGTGCAACCTGAAGCCAACCCGGGGCTCAAATTCAGATTTTGCTGCCGTGGATGTGCCAGTGCTCAATGCTGCCGTTGCTTAACCCCTCGAGTCGCGCCTTCGTGATGGCCAGTCTTCGCTGAAAACCCTCTTCACCCAGATTGGCCATGAATGCCGCCTTGTGCTCTCCCGTCACCAGAACGAGCTGTTCTTTTGCGGAATTTCTCGACCATTCCGTGTGGTCTTTGCACTCCACCGCGCTGAAACCAACCGCTGCAAACGCTTTTTGGTAGTGACTGAGCGTTTCGAAGTGAAACAGGAGTCCGGTGCTTTTCAGCAGGGCCGCCCAGTCATGGAATGTCTGCATGTTTTCCTCGCGGGTTCCAACCTGCCAGTCACCCAGAACAAAACTGCCTCCTGGCTTGAGCACTCTCAGCACCTCTGCACACAGTGCCCGCTTGTCCCGGACATGACACAAGACATCCTTGCTGAGGACCAGATCAAAATACCCCCGCGGGAACGGCAAGGGTTCCTCCGCATTGATCAATTCCAGCCGAACATTGGATGCCTTACTGGATTGAGCCAGTTCCCGGGCCCGGCGGACCTGTTCAGCCTCCACATCCACACCCACTATTTTCAGGGGATTATGTTCGGTCGCCATCTGCAGGCAGGACCCCCCCACACCGCAGCCCAGATCAAGACAGGTCTTGTTATCCAGGTCGTATCCCTTGAGCAGCTGTCGGGTCTCAATTCCCGCACCGGGGGAAAGAAACCCCGGTCCATAACTTGCCTGCATGCTTTCCAGTGCGAAGTCGCTGTATTGTCGTTCAGTCATTTCCAGTATTTGGTTGCCGGTAAAAGAGGAGATGCCCCGAGTTTACCACCTCTGGAATGGAACCGGATATGGCCGAAAATCCGGCAAAGAACCGCCCGTTTTCCCCGTATGCAAGAACCCGCATTGCCATGTCCGAAAGAAATTCAGGCGAACCGGCCCCGAATTAGGGTATATTCCGCCTTTCCGGTTTCAACAAGGAAAACCATGTTTCGGGTCAGCAATCCTGATTTTCAAACAACCATTCCAGCGGGCGCATGGGACCGGACCGGCCCGGGCTGGCACCGAAACAACACAACGAACTGATGCGAATGATGAGCGATATGGACCCGGCAGCTGACTACCTGCTGGCCAACCGGATGAACCGGAATGTGGTCGATAACCTTCCCGAAACACTGTTTCCATCTTCTACTGACCGGGCCTACCAGATCCAGGATGGTCTCGTCGACCTCCTGACCGCCGAATACAACTCGCAGGCATGCGGTTACAAGCTTGCCTGTACCAATCCGCCCATCATGGTGCTATTGGGAGCGGATGGACCCTTTTCCGGCAGATTGATGGACCACTCTACCCATGAAAACGGCGCGGTTCTGGAGGCATCGGATTATGTACACCGGATCGTTGAACCGGAATTCATTCTGGTGATGGGGCAGGACGCCCCCGCCGGGGAGATCGAATATACAGCGAAAACCATCCGGCCGTATGTCCGGTCCGTTGCACCGGGAATCGAAATTGTGGATCACCGGTATTCCGATTTTACCGTGGTCGGTCCCGATGCCCTGATTGCCGACAATGCCATACACGGCGCCTGCGTCATCGGCGAGACCCGCGACTTATCGCACACCCTGGATCTTTCCCGCCACCCGGTCAGCCTGGAAGTGAACGGACAGGAGTTCAGCCGGGGGGACGGTGGAAATGTTCTGGGCAGTCCCCTTATTGCATTGTCCTGGCTCGCTAACCACCTGCAAACAAGAGGGAATATATTGAAAGCCGGTGATATCATTACCACCGGAACCGCCTGTGATGTGTTCTATGCCCAGGCAGGGGACCGGATCAGGGCGGATTTTGGTACGCTGGGATCGGTCTCCCTTTCATTCAAATAACCCGGGACCGGAGTGTTACGATCCGGTTCCTTGACACCGTATTCAATTTTATCCATGACAACACTGGCATTTTTCGAAGGCGAAATCGTTCCCATTGATCAGGCAAAGATAAGCATCACAAACCATACATTCAACTATGGAACCGGATGTTTTGCGGGGATTCGTGGTTACTGGAACGATTCCCATCAACAGCTTTACGTATTCAGGCTTTTCGACCATTTCGAACGATTCCTGAATAGCGCGAAATTAATGCACAGCGTGATTGCGTACAGCAATGAGCAATTGCAGGCATCCACGCTGGCCTTGCTCAGAGCCGAAAACTGGACACAGAATGTCTATATCCGGCCCATTGCCTACAAGAACAAAAGTTTTTTCCAGGTTTGGGTTCACGATGCCGAGGATAAAGTCGCCATTTTCAGTCAGCCGGTGGGCAACTATCTTCCCGATGACCATGGGCTAAAGGTATGTGTCAGCAGCTGGCGCAGGGTGGACGATACCACCATGCCGGCCAGAGGCAAGATCAACGGCACGTACGTGAACAGCTCACTGGCGAAAAGCGATGCACTGCTCGGGGGCTTTGACGAGGCCCTCCTGCTGAACCAGGATGGCCACCTCTCCGAGGCCACCGCAGCCAACTTTATGATCGTGCGCAATGGATGCCTGATTACTCCACCGGTATACGCCAACCTGCTCGAAGGTATCGTCAGGAAATCACTGATTGAACTGGCCGCCGGGGCCGGTATCCCGGTCGAAGAAAGACAGATTGACCGTTCCGAGCTGTATTTCGCAGACGAGGCCTTTTTCTGCGGAACCGGTGTACAGATGGCTGCGGTGGGCAGTATCGATCACCGGACCATTGGCAATGGCCAGAAAGGGCCCGTCGCACAACAGCTCGGGGAGTTGTTCCATTCTGTCCTGATCGGTGAAAACCCGGATTTCCGGCACTGGCTGACCCCGGTTTACGGATAGCCGCCGGAACAGCCTGTCAGGCCGGTTGATCGACAGGCAGCCGTAACGCCTCCTGCCGTTTTCGCCCATTCAGCTCCCTTCCCGGATGATTGATCCCGGGCCAGCTGCGGCCCGGTTCGGTTGAAATGGCCTTTTCGATGCTGGAAATGAAAAACCGGATACCCTGAATATCCATTGCCGAAAACATTTTGCACGGGGGGATGAAATGCAGCTGGAATTTCATAAATACCCGAAGGTTTAGTTCAGTTTTGGTCCAATTTCCATTGTTTTTAATGGTACACTGCGAAATACAACTTTTCATAGAACTGCCCTATTTAAAATTTATTCACAAATATATGCTGGAGGACCGTGATGACCAAGGCTACGCCAAAAAGTATTAAGAAGGCTTTGAACAAAGCTTATGAAACCCAACTGAAACAATTGCAAATCGAACTCATCAAGCTGCAGGAATGGATCAAGCATGAAGGTCTGAAAGTAGTGGTGATTTTTGAAGGCCGGGATGCTGCCGGGAAAGGAGGAACAATCAAGCGAATCACCGAATCACTAAACCCCAGGATCTGTTCGGTGGTTGCCCTTCCGGCTCCCACGGAACGGGAGAAGACCCAATGGTATTTCCAGCGCTACGTGGCTCATCTCCCCGCTGCGGGAGAAATGGTGATCCTGGACCGGAGCTGGTACAACCGCGGCGGAGTGGAGCGTGTCATGGGATTTTGCACGGAAGATGAGTACGAAGAGTTCATGCGAAGCTGCCCGGAATTCGAACGAATGCTGGTCCGCTCTGGAATAACCCTGATCAAATACTGGTTTTCGGTCAGTGATGAGGAGCAGGAAAAACGTTTTCAGGGACGTTCCGAGGACCCCACGAAAAGATGGAAGCTCAGCCCGATGGACCTGGAATCCAGAAATCGCTGGGTAGAATATTCCAAGGCCAAGGACTTCATGTTTGCACATACGGATATCAAGCAGGCACCGTGGTATGTGGTCAATTCCGACAACAAGAAACATGCCCGGATCAACTGCATATCCCACCTGTTGAGCCTGATTGATTACGAGGACCTGACCCCGGGAGAAATCGAACTGGATGACCGGCCGCCCATTGCAAAAAATTATGTTCGTCCACCCATGGACGACCAGAATTTCGTCGACGCTGTCTTTCCCGGAAACATTGAGAAGTAATCCCCGGTACATTTTGAACCCAGTTTCCGGTTGTGAAAATCTGCAGAACCATGCGGGTTGAACAAACCTGCATGCCATTGAAGAAATTATACGTGAGGCCGATATGTTAAAAAGAATATTACTTCCCACCATCCTCCTGATCCTTGCCTACGGTTTCTGGGTCAGCCCGGATTTCAAGGAGATCGCCGCCGGGGTTTCTATTTTTCTCTTTGGCATGCTGTTCCTCGAAGCCGGGTTCAAGGCCTTCTCGGGCGGTGTGCTGGAGAAGCTGTTACAGAAAACCACGGACAAGACCTGGAAAAGCCTGTGTTTCGGCATCGTTTCCACGACGATCATGCAATCCAGTTCGCTGGTTTCCGTCATTACCATCTCCTTCATCAGCGCCGGACTGATTACACTCGTCGCCGGCATCGGCATTATTTTTGGCGCCAATATCGGCACCACGACGGGAGCCTGGCTGGTGGCAGCATTTGGCCTGAAAGTCAAGATTTCCGCCTATGCGATGCCCATGCTGGTATTCGGTATTGTACTGTCTTTCCAGAAATCCCGTTATCTGAAAGGGATCGGGTCCGTCCTCGCCGGACTCGGTTTCCTGTTTCTCGGCATCCATTACATGAAAGAGGGATTCGAGGCGTTCAAGGACAGCTTTGATCTTGCTTCGCTTGCCGTGGGCGGGTATCCGGGATTGTTTCTGTTTGCGGGAATCGGTGCCGCGGCCACGGTGGTAATGCAATCCAGTCACGCTACCCTGGTATTGATCCTGACAGCACTCGCCGTCGGCCAGATTACCTATGAGAACGCACTGGCCCTTGCGATCGGAGCCAATGTGGGGACCACGATCACGGCGATCATTGGTTCCCTGAGCGCCAATGTCCAGGGGAAACGGCTGGCGGGTGCCCATCTTATTTTCAATTTCGTGACCGGGGTCATTGCAATCATATTCATCGGGCAATTTGTCTGGGCAGTGGATTCCTTCAGCGAAACCGTGGGGATTGCTGCGGACAACTACACCATGAAACTGGCCGTTTTCCATACCTTTTTCAACATCACAGGAGTGCTGGTGATGGTCCCCCTGATCCATCGGCTGTCAGACTACCTGCACAAGTATTTTCCCGACCAGGCTGCTGATGTCGTCGAACCCATGTACCTGAACGAGTCTGCAATTGAATTCCCGGAAACCGCCCTGTCATCGGTAAGAAAGGAAACCTGGCACCTGTTTGACTCGGGATTCGAATTGATCGCGCATGGCATGAATTTGCACCGCAGGCAAATCCTGGGATCGGAAGATCTGGAGAAAACCATCGACGATGACCGGGAAATCCATGAATTTGACATGGATGATCTCTACACCAAGAAAGTGAAAGTGCTGTATAGCTCGATTATCGAGTTCATTTCATTGTCCCAGTCACAAATTCCATCCGTTTTCTCCGAAGAGCTTTACAGGCTACGGAACGCGGCATCCGAAATTGTTGAAAGCGTGAAAGACACCAAGCATCTGCGCAAGAACATGTCCGTATACATGCTCTCTGACAATGAGGAGATGAGACAGGAGTACAACCGGCTGCGCCTCAAACTCGCCATTATTTTCCGGGAGATTTACCGGTACCGGGAAGAGGATGCAGATAACCCAATGGTCGCTCTTGACCTGGATGAACTCAAGGCCGAGGCCAGTGCCGCCAAAGAAAAACTGGATGCAGATATCAGTACTTTACTTCAATCCAATGCCATCACTCCCTTAATGGCCACTTCGCTGTTGAATGACTTCAACTATTCAGATGAAATCGCAAGGAATCTGCTCGACTGTGCTCAGGCTCTGTTTGCCTCCCACGCGGACCTGGTTGCAGAAGCCGCCCAGGAAGTCATACTGGATGAAGATGAAATCGAGAGTCTGACGAAAGCGGCATAAATTCCGCCCCTGTCAGACCGTACTAACTGCATAGAGAGAATTTGCAATGAAATATAAAGCGCTCAGGAACCGATTTGGGAAATTGATCCGGAAACAGGAAAAAGGGAAAACAATCAAACCGAAAAAAGTGGCAAAACTCCATGGAAAGTTGCTGGAGAAAAAGAGTGATTTTGAAAACAGGCTGCAACAGGACCTTGCTCCCGAGAAGCGAAAATCAGTTGAAATAAAGCTGAGCGTGGTCAATGCCCATATCGACAAGCTGAAGAACCTATAGTTCGAATGCCTGCTGAAGCATGGGCGCTGAAGCATGGACATGGTTTCATTCCGGTGGGATCGGTGTCGTGGGAGATGGTCCCACAGATTCATGGAAAACTGATCCGTGCCGTAATACTCCCACGCCCGCCAGAAGGATCGAAACTGTCGGAGAGGCCGGGTGCGCAGTTCGAACCAGGCCTTTAATTCAATGATGGGGCCTCCGCGTTCGTCCAGTTGGAGGGAATCGGGCTCCATCGCCCTGGTCCCCTCTTGGGCAAACCGCTAACCCGCCGTTGGCTCAGCCGGTTCGATTGAATGCCCTGCAGGCATCGTCCAGCCCGCGTACGGTATCTTCCAGGTCCTGATCCGTGTGCACAGTGGAAATGAAGCGACGGACGCCCGGCAATACATATTGCCCATGTTTCATCAGTTCGGTGTCCAATCGGCGCATTGCCGCCTGGTCGCTGTTGAGCATATCGGACATGTTCTCAGGGGTTTTGTCCATAAACAGTATTTGCCACAGTGACCCGGTATTTTGAACAATGGCGGGGATGTGATATTTGTCCAGCACCTGCTGGCAGGCGTGACACAAATCATCGGCATACTGGTTCATTCTCCGGTAGCTCCCGGGCCTGGACAATTCGTCGAGCATCGCCAGGGTGGCCGCCGATGCCACCGGATTACCGTGCAGGGTGCCATTGAGGTATGTGTACCGGTCCTGGCCCCTTTTGTTTGGGTCCACGAGATCGATGATTTCTGCCCTGCCCGCAATGCAGGAAAGCGGCCCGCCGCCGCCCACCACCTTGCCATAGGTCGCCATATCCGGCCGCACATCAAACCAGTCCTGCCCACCCCCATAACCAAGGCGGAAACCGGTCACCACCTCATCCAGAATCAACAGAATGTCATGATCATCGCAAATTTTACGCAACCCGTATAAAAATTCAGGTTTTGCCGGAATGATGCGCTGGACCGGTTCGGCAATGATGGCAGCCATATCATGGCCCTGCTCCCTGACAATGCTTTTCACGGCTTCCAGGTTGTTGTAGGGCGCAACCAGCATCGTCGAAACCGTTGCCTGCGGCTGACCATGGGAATCTGCCTGGCCCCGGGGATAGTGCCCGGTTTCCCTGGGAAAGGTGCTGACCATGGCGTAGTCATGGTTGCCATGATACGCCCCTTCAAACTTCAGTATCTTGTCCCTGCCGGTGTATGCACGCGCCAGACGCATTGCATAGGCGGTGGCTTCAGACCCTGTAGTCGAATAGGTGATTTTTTCCGCACAGGGAATATCCCGCACCAATCGCTCTGCCAGCTTGATGGCCATATCATTCAGTGAACCAAACACATGTGCGCCCCGGGCCATTTGCTCCTGGCAGGCCCGGATTACAGAAGGGTGTGAATGACCCAGAATCAACGCTCCGGCACCTCCAACATAATCAATATATTCCCTTCCATCCACGTCCCACATGCGGGAGCCTCGACCATGACTGTAGATCAATCGAATTTCCCTGGCAAGCGAATATCCGCCCAGACCGGCCCCCGGCATGGTGGATTCTGCAATCTCGAACAGGGCTTCAGAAGCGGGCTGCATGACTGTATTCCCATCTCCCTCTTATCGGCCCGGGTACCCGCCCCACATTCATTTCCGGTCTGCTGCCCTGGCTGCGGTCAAGGGAAACTGCACTGGCGGCCAGAATACCGATGGTGCGATTTGTACGATTCAGGATTTCCGCGCACCTTGTCCACAACCGATTAACGCCCATTGCACTCAGCACCCACACCGGCACGTAACCATTGGTGCAGGATCGATATCGGACGCTCGTTATCAATGCCGCCCCCGGGGTCAAGAATCAGGGGTCCGGGTCGATATCCCATTGACTGCAGTCCGCGCTGCACATTCTGCAACAGGGCCAGGTCTTCGGCAAAGGTGGTATTCCGGTCCAGGTCAATGACTTTCTGGAGGGTTTCATCCACCTCACCATCATCAGAATACCAACCCCGATGTACTTTCACGTCATCCACTGCCAGGGGCCGCCAATGATACGTATTGACAACGCCACCCGGATAAATCTGGAATGCCATGGAAGGCCACAGATAAAAGCTCCCATAGTCTGAACCACTGACGTCATACCAGGCTTCTTCGCTCTGGGTGGCCCGGGAGGTGTGGCACAACACCTTGCCTTCACCGTAGGGGGCAATGTTGTAGGACCCGGGGTCAATGATCCCCTTCGCAAAATCCGCATGGGCAACCTTGCAGTGATAACACTCGTTATAGTTTTCCACAGCTGCAAACCAGTTGCATCTTTCGTTGGCGGTATATTCATGGGCAAATACCCGCATTTCAATGTCCGGGCACAGTGCGAGAATCCCTTCCTTCACCCCCGGATAGCACTCACTCATGGAGTCGCACTCACCATCCAGATTCACGAACACGAAACCCAGAAATTCCTCCAATCGAATTTCCGGGATACGGATTTCCTTTGCATCAAACCCCGGTACGGATCGGGAATTCGGTGCACCGACCAGCTTTCCTTCCAGATCATAGGTCCATGCATGATAGGGACAGGTGATTCTTGATCGGTGGCCACTGCCCTTCACCAGTGTGTGCCCGCGATGCTGGCACACATTGAAAAAGGCACGGAGTTGTCCATCCTCGCCCCGGACAATGAAGATATCCTGGTCAAAGATTGAAAAACTGAAAAAGTCCCCTGCCCCGGGGACCTGGCTGGCATGACAGGCCAGCTGCCAGGTCTTGAAAAAAATTTCCGTTTTCACCCGTTGATAAATACCGGGGTCCGTGAAATATCTGGCCGGCAATCCCCTGACAGGCAACGATGTGGACATCTGGTTCATCTATTCCGCCTCATACTCATTAAACATCATGGCATTTCATTACCTGAACAATACCGGTCATTGTACCCGGTTGAAGATGGAAACCACCCGGATTGCCATTTCATTCAATACAGTCTTTTCGGATACCCATTGTATCCATGACCGAATCCTGACTATAGTACAGTTTTCCCGGTTTTTACACTGTATTCAACGCCTTTGGTTTTTGTCCTGCCGAATATGGCATACAATTTGAAACACCGCGCAATCCATCACCAGGCGTTTTCATGACTCGACCCCTGCAGATACTGTCTGATCGTTCCCCCATCGATGAAGTCGCGATTCGCGCCCATCGAATGGCCCACATTCGCAGACTTTTGGCGGAGAAAGACTGCGCCGGAATCGTTCTATTTGATCCCGTGAACATTCGCTATGCAAATGGTTCGCGAAATATGCAGGTGTGGACCATGCACAACTTCTGCCGCTATGCCTTCATTGCAACCAACGGACCGTCCGTCATGTTCGAGTTGCCCACAGGATACCACCTGCTCCAGGGGCTGGAGACCATTGATGAGATACGACCGGCCTGGTCGCTTGACTATATGGCGGTGGGTGACCGCACCACTGAAATCGCGGGTTACTGGGCGAAAGAGATCATGGACCTGGTGCTGGGGCATGGCGGTGGCAACCGGCGCCTGGCCATTGACCGGCTGGATGCGGCCATGGCACAGGCCCTGACCGGGCATGAGTTAGCACTTCTGGATGGAAAACAAATTCTCGAAATCGCACGCGCCATCAAGTCACTGGAGGAAATTCGTGCACTGAAATTTTCCCTGGAAACCTGCGAAACCGCCATGCAGGAGATGCGGGCGCAAATACAGCCGGGTATGAGCGAACAGGAAGCACTCGGCATATTGATCAAAGGCAGCATTCAGCGGGGGGGTGAATATCCCGAAACACGATTGCTGACATCCGGCCCAAGAACCAATCCATGGTTCCAGGAAACCTCCAACCGGGTCATGAAAGAAGGCGATTTCCTGTCATTCGATACCGACCTGATCGGCCCCATGGGGTTTTACAATGATATCTCCCGGAGCTGGATTGTCGGTGACATCCGGCCAACCTCCGAGCAAAAGGAACTCTATGAAACCTCCAGAGCACAGCTGGAAACGAACATCAGCCTACTGCAGCCCGGTAAAAAATTTCTTGAATATGCCGCACAGGCCTATGTGCTGCCGGACAAATATCTGGCCAACCGGTATGCCGATGTTGGACACGGATGCGGAATGGGCGTGGAGTATCCTTTTTTATGGTATCCCGAGGATGCGGAATTTGGCGCCTACGATGGGATGTTTGAAGAAAACATGGTCATCTGCATAGAAAGCTATGTTGGCACCCGGGGCGGAAACCAGGGTGTCAAGCTGGAACAACCCGTCTGGATCACCCGGGAAGGTCCAATTCTGCTTTCTGACTACCCCCTGGAAGACAGCTATACCGACTGATCCCCCCTCGTTAACGAAAGAACCCGGTGCCCCGGTGCACTCCCCGACTGCCGGAACCCTGCCGTGCACCGGGAATGAATTCCCGGTCTCGGGTATTGGGCGCGCCTTTACCGGGCCAGTTTTTTTACTTCGGCCCGGTCGAAGGTAAACCCGGTTCCGGGGCGGTCGGGAACCACTATGTTTCCCCTCCTGATTTCCATTTCCTCATTGAAAAGTCTGGAACACCAGGGCATGTGTTCAACGGAGATACAGTTGCTTTCCGAGGCGGCAATGCACAGGCTGTGTTCAGTGAACATATGACTGGAAACGGGGATATCATGGGATGCTGCCAGTGCCGCACTTCTTCGAAATTCGGTATACCCCCCTATTCGCTGCAGGTCAGGCATCAGAATGTCCACCGCGTCCGCCTCGATGATATGGCGCATTCCATAGCGGGTATACTCCGTCTCCCCGGTGGCGACGGGAATCGTCAGCGCGGCCCGGACCTCGGCATGCCCTTTCAAATCATGATAGGCAACGGGCTCTTCCAACCACCCCAGATTGAATTCTTCCAGTTCCCTGCCAAGACGAATTGCCTGCTTTGCGGACAGCGCCTGATTCACATCGGACAACAGTTCGACCCCGTCCCCGACGTGATTTCGGATTTCACGCACCCGTTCCACATCCTCCGCAATATTTTCACTGCCCAATCGAATTTTCATTGACCGGAATCCCTGGTTGATAAATTCATCGGCCTCTTTCAAACAGGTCTCAATGGATTGCGACAACCACAGCCCCCCGCTGGCATAGGTGCGCACTTCTTCCCGGCAGGCACCGAAAATCTTGTGCAAAGGCAGGTTGGCTGCCTTGCCGATAAGATCCCAGCAAGCCATGTCCAGTGCGGACAGTGCAGCAATTGAAAATCCCTTGTGGCCAATCGGGTTCATTTCGTTCCAGATGCCGGCCCATATTGCTTCCACGAAATAGGGACTCCTGCCTTCCACCTGGTGGCGAAAACCCAGAATCATTTCATGCAGTGCACGTAACCTCACTGCGTTCAGGGTGAACGAATAGGATTCTCCGATCACCCCCTCATCGGTCTCCAGTTCCACCAGCACGCAACCAATGCTTCGCATGTCGTGAAGTGCCGTCTTGATGGGCCGGTCGAAGGGAATCTCAACCAGAGTGGTTTTCAACTGTGTTATTTTCACGCAGTCAACCTGTTTTCCTGCTCACTGGCCGTACCGTGGATACGGCTTCATGCCACCATCCACTGCGCAAAAACCGGAATTGACCGAAACGCGGGGTACGAACACATGACCATGCTGCCATGGCGATAAAGCGTGGGGCTGCCGGCCGGTTCAGATTTTGTATGATGGGTCCAGCCTGTCACACCTTCTTTTCAGTGCCGGCCATTCGTACCGGCCCGGTGAGAAGGATTCATATTGCCTGCAGGACAACTCCCACAGGTCTTTTGTCGCGGGTTCCAGCGGTACTCCTGCACTTTGCGCCTGTACAGCGACTTCGCACATGCGAATGGTGTAATACATGTTCATGAAGGCTTCTCCTGCGGTTTCGCCGACCGTGAGAAATCCATGATTCTGCATCACCAGGACTTTATTCTCCCCCAGGTTCCCGGCAATCCGGAATCGCTCCTCCATATCCACCGACAAGCCTTCCCACGGATGGTACCCCACTTTCCCATACAACATGGAAGAATCCTGGACCCAGTAGGGAATGCCCTCCTTGAATGCGGTGGCTGCCAATGCCGAAGGGGGATGCGCATGAAAAACAAACTTGTTGTTCGGATGGTTGAGATGAATGGCACTGTGGATGATGAACCCGGCTGTATTGATATCCGGGGGACCCTCCAGCACATTGCCGTTTTCATCCACCTTGATCAGGTTCGAAGCGGTCACCTCTTCATACAAAAGACCAAAGCGGTGCATCAGAAAATGATGATCCGTACCGGGTACACGTGCGGTGATATGGTTCCAGATCGTATCGTCCCAGCCCATCATATGGGTCAGCCTGAACATCGCAGCCAAATCCACCCTGACTTCCCTTTCCCTGGCATTGGCGGGTGTGAATGTTGCCCGGCCCATTTCGTTGACAATTTCTTGATTCATTCTGTTTCTCTTTGATATTCGATTTTCTACGGCCCTCGAAAAGGCCGATTGGCATATCCACCCACCCGTGTTCTGCCCTGCAACCGGTCCATCGAAAACCCGGATGCGGGGTGGGGACGGTTTGATTTTATAACATTCCCGGACCGCTTTGTTGCCGACAGGACCAAAGTTGATAACCCGAATAAAGGGACAGTACAATGGGGCCATGAAAGACAGCCCTCGCACCTGGCGGAAAACAAAGTTTTACCTGGCCAACACGCTGGAAATGATGACGTTTGTGGGCGTCAACGCTGCCGCAGATGCGGAAAGGCAGAAAACAAGGGAACGGGAAAGGAAATATCCTCCTCCCCATTGGTGCCGTCATCACGGTTCGGGGTAAGAACCTGATGGGTTCCCCCCTGTCGATTGCCGTGACAACATGGCCTGAACAGGCACTTCCATGATCTTTCAGATTGCATTCACCTGTTGGCCCAGCGGACACTCGGGCCGTCCTGCCGGAATTCATTCTGATTTCAGATTCAGGTTTCAGGTTTTTTTGTGGAGTATTGCTGATCTTTCATCATTAGGATTGGGAACGGCCTCCCTGCGGGAGGCCGCTGTGCCTGCGAAGAGAAGGAAGGGACTGCAAACCCCTTCATCCAGGAAGGAGATAAAAAGTCCCAGTCAGTGCCCTGTATAAACGCTTCTGCGTATCCAGTTTACTGATTAAATATTTTAATATCAATTAACTACAATCATAAGTTAATGTTAATTGATTCCTAAATATCGCTTTCCCCCGGCCTGACGCTTCGCAAGGAAAAATGGAAATGCCGTCATTCCATGGAGACAAAGCCGGTGCCCCTGCCTGCCAGTCATTGCCGGGTAGCCGGACTGATGTGCTGGACAGTCTTCATGCCAACGGACGGACTGGGTCCGGTATTTGGTGAACGGTTCAACCGTCCCGAAGACGGGACCGGCCGTCTGCGCAGGCCAATTCTCCATTCGGGACATGGATAGGTACTACAATCCCGGAGATTCCTGTACTACAATGCACCGAAGAGAATGAGGATTCCAGTTTCGCAGAAGGGAGATCGTGATTTTTCCTGGAGGTCTGGATATCCGGCATTCTGCACAGTTGAACCACTGAACACCGTGAGAACCGGAAAAAATGAATGGGATAAATAGAGTATCTCCCAGCCTGGGGAAATTTTCAGAAAATCCGGCGGAATCCTGGACCCTGCCGGGAATGTATTACTACGACAACCGTATCTTCACCGAGGAGTTGGAGAGAATTTTTTATCGAACCTGGCAATATGCCTGCCATGTTTCACGGCTGAAAAATTCCGGTGACTACTATGTCCGTGATATCGGAGACCAGAGCATTCTGATTCTGCGGGACGATCATGGTGAAATCCAGGCGTATCACAATGTTTGCCAGCACCGAGCCCACCGACTGCTGGAAGGCCATGGCAAAACCGGCAAACTGATCACCTGCCCCTACCATTCCTGGTGCTATCGTTTAAACGGAAAACTGCAGTTTGCACGGGGCAGTGAAGGGGTGCAGGACTTTCCCACCGATGAAATACATCTTCAGGCCGTCCGCACCGATTCCATTTGTGGATTTGTTTTCATCAACCTGGACCTTGAAGCGAAGCCCATGTCCGAAGAGTTTCCCGGCCTAGAAGAAGACATCCTGGGCCTGGCACCCAATGCCGAAAATCTGGTACTGGCCCATTCCCATGACTATAAACTTGCAGCAAACTGGAAAAACTCGGTGGAAAACTACTCGGAATGCTACCACTGTCCCAATCGGCATCCTTCTTTGGTGAATGGCGCCCTCGATATCACCCAATACCGAATCAAGACCCGCAACGGCTATCAACGGCATGTCACCACGGATGTCGGGGACAATCAAATGTACGCCATGTCCTCTTCCCCAGGCCAATCCACGGGGAATTTTGGAAGCTGGCTGGTCTGGCCAAGCATGGTATTTGAAGTCTATCCCGGCGGTAACCTGACGACGTTCAACCATGTACCCCTGGAGCCGGAAAGGACCCTGCAGGAAACAGAATGGTATTTCACAGGGAGCACGCCATCGAAGAAAGAGAAAGAAGTCATTGATTTTGTTCAAACTGTACGCGAAGAAGACATCCCGATTTGCGAAAGTGTCCAACGGGGACTGCACAGCAGAGGTTACAAACAGGGGCGTTTTGTGGTGGATCGCGACCGAACCTACGTCAGCGAACACGCGGTACATGATTTTCAGTTGAGAGTCATCAAGGCCCTCAACAAACCGTTGTAACCACTGGATGATCCCCCGGAATACCGCGATGGACATGCAGGTTTTGCCGGCAGCTCCTCCCTGAACTGGAAATGGAATCCACACCCTGAAGGTCATCCGGCAAAGGACGGGCCCTCGTGTTTCGCTGCACGCCCCCATGACATCGTTCTGACCGGCAGGCGACAAGTGGGGGCATTGCAACAGCCACATCGGTCATGCCCGGTAATCTCCGCGGATACGGACGCTGCCCATTGAATCCATTCCAGGACAATGCAGAAAAATAGCGGCCGTTCCGGTCAAACCTGGCACAGACACCGTATTTGAATTCACTGACACGAGGTTCGGGGTGCGTCAATCTGACGGATTGCCGTATACTCTCGCCATGAAAAAAGTGGTTGTTGTCGGTGCCGGGATTGTCGGGATTTGCTGTGCGCTTGAGTTGCGCAGACAGGGCTGCGAGGTGATGCTTATTGACCGCGGTTCCCCGGGTGGCGGGACCAGTTCCGGCAATGCAGGCGTGATCAGCACCAATGGCATCGCTCCCTACCCGGGGCCGGGCATGCTCTCCAGGATACTGCATCTGGGGTTCAACCGGGACCCTCGTGTGAAATTTCACTGGCCTCATTTTTTTGAACTGCTGCCCAACCTGATCCGGTTCCTGGGCAACTGCAACCAGAAGTCGTATGCACAGGGTGTCGCCGCATTGAGCTATCTGTTGAGGGATGCCATGGATTTGCACAGGCAACTGTTACGGGAATCCAACGCCGAATCCCTGTTCAATGATACGGGTTGGCTTCGCCTTTATCGCTCGGAAGAGACCTTTGCACAGACTGACCGGGAACGAGCCAACTACGATCAGTATGGCGTACCCTACAAACTCCTGGATGCAGGGGAAATCAGGGAACTGGAGCCGGATATCGCCTTCGCCTACCACAAGGCCATCTGGCTGACCCGTACGCCCTCTGTTTACAATCCCGAAAAACTTTGTCGGGCCTATTTCGACCTGTACCGGTCCCTTGGGGGATTGTTTGCCAATGAAGAAGCACGGCAATTGCGCCGTAGAGGAACCGGGTGGGAGGTGACAACCGGGACAGGCAGGCTGGAAACCAGCGACGTGCTGGTCTGCATGGGGGCCCATTCCAATCAGCTGCTTGCCACCATTGGCCTGAAAATGCCCCTGTTTATCGAACGGGGCTACCATTTGCTCTACCAACCGGCGGGGGGGAAATCCCTGACCCGTTCTATCCTGGATGCGGAGCAGGGACTGTGCATCACTCCCATGGATATGGGAATTCGTGTTACCTCCGCCGTGAATATTGTAGCGACGGACACCGACCCCCATTACGACCAGATTCTGAACCTCATTCCACAGATAGAACGCATCTTCCCCATGTCCAAACGACTGCTTGATGAGCCGTGGATGGGGCGGCGACCGAGCACACCGGACTCATTGCCCATCATCGGGCCAATGCCCGACCACCCGGGTTTATGCCTGGCTTTTGGCCACCAGCATTTGGGATTGACAGCGGCCCCAAAAACCGGGAAGCTGATTGCAGCGCAAATGCTGGGGAAACCGGTAGACAACGAAGCCAGCGCATTTTCGCCGGGCCGATTTTGATCACAACCTCTTTCAGGAAAAATTTTATGAATGACAATAAAACACCTCCCGTTGAACCCATCAGCGGTAGCATTTTCCCGCGCTATGCCGGTCCCTCGACATTTTGCCGCCTGCCCGAATTAAGAGATGTGCCTTACTGTGATGTTGCAATTCTCGGAATTCCGTTTGATTCCGGAACCAGTTATCGCCCCGGTGCCCGATTCGGCCCCCAGGCCATCCGGCAGGCATCCCGGCATCTGCGCTACAACTTCCATCCCGCCTACAATACCGAGCCATTCAAGGCGGTCCAGGTTGCCGATGCGGGGGATGTGGGCTGCAATCCCTTTAATATCGATGAAGCGATTGAACAGATCGAAACCGCGGCAACGGACCTGTATGGCAAGGCTGATGCCATAATCAGCCTGGGCGGGGACCATACCATTGCAGTCCCTCTGCTGCGTGCCGTCAATAAAAAGATGGGCGGTCCCGTCGCACTGGTCCATTTTGATGCCCATCTGGATACCTGGGACACCTATTTTGGCGCTCCCTATACCCATGGTACGCCGTTTCGGCGCGCTGCGGAGGAAGGCCTGTTTCTGGATGACGCTTCCATGCATGTCGGAATTCGCGGTCCACTCTATAGTTCCGATGATTTGAAAAACGATGAAGAACTGGGTTTCAAGGTGATCCACTGTGATGAGTTGCAGACGCACGGCGTGGACCACATCGCCGAACGGATACGTGATCGGGTTGGTGACCATCCGCTCTATCTTTCCATTGATATCGATGTGCTGGACCCCTCCCATGCACCGGGCACCGGAACACCGGAAATTGCGGGACTTTCAAGCCGCGAACTGGTGAATATCATTCGCGGATTAAAGGGACTCAATTTGATTGCAGCCGATATCGTAGAGGTTGCCCCGGCGTATGACCATGCCGAACTGACTTCCCTGGCCGCCGCAACCATTGCCTTTGAAATGATCAACCTGCTCATCTGCCGGACAAAGTGACCTTCCTCATCCGGAATGTGACCGCTGAGGATTCGGATGCCGTGAACGGGATTGCGAACTGGTACATCGAAAACACCGCCTTCAATTTTGACCAGACCCCCTGGTCCCCGGAGAAACGACGGGCCTGGATCGAAGATTTTATCCGCCCGGATACCCCCTATCACCTGCTTGTCGGATTGGCCGATGACACCATTGCCGGTTTCGCCTGCAATACCCGCTTCCGCCCAAAGGCCTCGTACGATTGTTCAACAGAAACCACCGTGTATATTGATCACCGACATCACTCCATGGGCTATGGCTATCGATTGTATGAATCACTGCTCAACCAGGTGGATGACGAGCAGTTCCACCGTGCCTATGCCGTCATCACCCTACCCAATCCTGAGTCCGTCAAATTGCATGAACGGCTGGGATTTGTATGTGCCGGGGTTTTCAATGAGATGGGGCGAAAATTCGACCGGTACCACAACGTTGCGTTCTATGAAAAACGGCTTTAGGAAAACCTTTCCCAGCGTGCCGCATTGATTCGGTCCTCAAATCTTCCGTATACACCCCTGATGGTAAAACACTCCGGTGGCAGACCTATCCGGAGATACAATTAAGCCGCCTCCCTGCCCACGCTTGGGGCAGGACCAGGTTCGGATTTGAAAAATACTATGGAGCTTTCGTTCTGTGTACGATTCAAATCCATCAAACAGATGCTGTAAAGATCGGCATCACTGAAGAAGCGATTGAATCCATTCTGAGAAACCGGTTCCGCAGTGCACAAATGTGCGGTAACAAACGACGTAGCAGGAGGTTATTTGGCTACCGGGTCGGGTCCATAGGCTTCCCAGTATTTGCGTGAGAGCTTCCGTGCCTCGGCAATCTCAGCAGGAGTCATCTTTTCAGCGACAAGTTCTTTGTTTTGCTTTGCAGATGCAATCCCCTGAGCAGCGGCAATGCTGAACCAGACATAGGCTTGCACCCTGTCCTCGGGAATTCCTTCGCCGTTGCCATACATGAGACCGAGGTTGTTTTGTGCCGGGGCATCTCCCTGCTCGGCGGCCTTCCGGTACCATCGTACGGCTTCAGCATCGTTCTCGGGTACGCCTTCGCCGACGTCATACATGAGACCGAGGAGGAACTGCGCGTCGGCATGCCCCTGTTCTGCCGCTTTTCTCACGGCTTCCAGGTCATTCTCTGCATGCACGGGGGATGCAAGAAAAAGCAGGCACATGAGCAAAAACCGCAACATGGCCGGACTATAGCACGCCAGAATCCGGTTGACGTCTCGGGTATAATCGGGCGAATTCAACTGGTGTCCTGAACATGTCTCGCCCAAGCAACCGCCAACCGGATGAAATGCGCCCGGTTTCGATCATCCGAAATTTTACCAAACATGCCGAGGGATCGGTTCTGGTCAGTTTTGGCGATACCAAAGTGTTGTGCACCGCCAGCATCGAGGAAAGAGTGCCTTTCTTTCTGAGAAAATCCAAACGCGGGTGGGTCACGGCGGAGTACAGCATGCTCCCCCGATCCACCAATACCCGCACCCCCCGGGAAGCCGCACGGGGCAGGCAATCCGGACGAACCCTTGAAATTCAGCGCCTGATCGGCCGTTCATTGCGGGCGGCCGTGGATTTGTCATCGCTTGGGGAACGGACCATCACCCTGGACTGCGATGTCATCCAGGCCGATGGCGGCACCCGAACGGCATCCATCACCGGTGCCTATGTGGCGCTGTGCGATGCCCTGAAAGGGTTGCAGGATGAAAACATGGTAAAAACCAACCCCATACACCGCTCCGTGGCATCGGTGTCGGTGGGGGTCTATCAGGGAGAAGTGGTCACCGATCTTGACTACGTCGAAGACAGCAATGCCGATACGGACATGAACGTCGTCATGGACAGCACGGGGGGATTGATTGAAATCCAGGGAACTGCTGAAGGCAAACCGTTTTCCCGGGACATGGTCAATGAAATGCTGGACCATGCCCATGCGGCCTGCATGACCCTGTTTGAAAAACAACGCCAAAGCCTGGCAGAACCTTAACCTCCCTTCCGTCCTCCCGAGCCCCCTGCAATCTGCGGCGATTGATCACGAAGACATGCCCTGGATATTCTCACGCCCGATCATCGGCTCATGAAAATCGTATTCGCCACCAGCAACCCGGGGAAACTCGATGAATTCCGTGCATTGGTCGAACGCGGCCAGCACGAATTTACGGCCCAGGGAGCGCTCGGGGTGGAAGATGCCGAGGAAACCGGTACCACCTTCACTGAAAACGCCCTGATCAAGGCAAGACATGCCAACCTGCATACCGGCTTGCCCGCCATTGCCGATGATTCTGGACTGGAGGTGGATTACCTGAACGGACGGCCCGGCATCTTTTCCGCCCGCTACGCAGGCAGCCATGCGACCGACCAGGAAAATATCAACCTGCTGCTGGAGGAGCTTCAGGGGGTTCCCATGCACCGGCGCAGTGCCCGATTCCAGTGTGTTATCGCTCTGGTAAACCAGCACGATCAACCGGACCCGGTAATTTGTCATGGGATCTGGGAAGGGAAAATCGCTGTGACTCAATCCGGTACCCATGGATTCGGTTATGACCCGGTATTTATTGCAAATGGTTTTGACTGTACATCCGCCACCCTTCCCCCGGAAACCAAAAACAGGGTGAGCCATCGTGCCCATGCGTTGGCGAAGCTGAAGACATACCTGAATAATGGCGACTCCCTCCTTGAACCATTGGGGTAGTCCTCCCACCGTGGAGGCGCCGTCTGTGCAAAGACCAATGCAATCGGATGGATGGACGCAATGGTGGTATACTCGATGCGTATCTGATCCGTTGAAGTCCCGTGTCTTCATCCACTCCCCAACCACAAACCCTGCCGGGCTGGCGACGTTTGCGAACAGTGCGGAGCGTGCTCCCGGCATGAATCCCAGGCAGCCTTCCACCATGAGTGGATTCAGCGGGGTAAAAAACCTGTCACGCGAATAGATTGACCGATGCACCTTGATCCACTAATCACTTTTCACGGCCGCAAAGGGCCATTGCTGCTCGTGGTCGCCGATGGGGTGGGACTGGCACCCAGTGGACCAGGCAATGCCCTCTCTTTGGCCAACACCCCCGTCATGGATGCATTGATTGCATCCCGGCACAGTACCCGGCTCCACGCCCACGGAACTCATGTTGGACTGCCCACCGATGACGACATGGGAAACAGTGAGGTTGGACACAATACGCTGGGAGGAGGACAGATTTATGACCAGGGGGCAAAACTGGTCAATTCTGCGTTTGAAAGTGGTCGTATTTTTGAAAGCGGTCCCTGGCAGGAAATTGAGTCAAGAGGGAAGCGGGGAAATACCATCCATTTTCTCGGTTTACTGTCCGATGGCAACGTCCATTCCCATATCGGACATTTGCTCCGATTGCTGCAGCAATGCCGGGATTGCGGCATCCAGTCCGTCGCCATTCACGCCTTGCTGGATGGCCGTGATGTGACCCCGAGATCCGCCCCCCATTATCTCGGCCAGCTGCAGGCAAGGCTGGATGAAATCAACCAGTCGAGTGGATTTGAATACCGGATAGCCAGCGGTGGGGGGCGCATGGTCATCACCATGGATCGGTACGAGGCGGACTGGAGGATGGTGGAGCGCGGTTTCAACACTCACGTATTCGGCAAGGTGGATGGAGATGGACGCATTGTCGACGATGCGGTCAGCGAAGTGGAGCGCCAATACGCCGCAGACCCCGAGCTGTCCGACCAGTACCTGACGCCGTTCGTCATCGCCAATGAAAACGGTCCGGCCGGACCGGTGAAAGATGGCGACGCAGTGGTGCTGTTCAATTTCAGGGGAGACCGGGCCATTGAAATTTCCCAGGCCCTGGAAAACCCGGCATTCTCCCATTTTGATCGGGGCGAATTTCCGGAAATTTACTTTTGCGGAATGTTGCAGTACGACGGCGACCTGGACATCCCGGCGAACTACCTGGTGAAACCACCGGCCATCGAGCGCACCATGGTTGAATTCCTGTGCGCAGAAAAACTGCATACCTTTGCTGTCAGCGAGACCCAGAAGTTTGGTCACGTGACCTATTTCTGGAACGGGAACCGATCCGGCTATATTGACGAATCACTGGAAACGTACATTCAAATCCCCTCCGACAATATCCCGTTCGATACCGCCCCGGAAATGAAAGCGGTGGAAATAACCGATGCGACCATCACCCTCCTCGAATCGGGAAAGTACCGGTTCGGGAGAATCAACTTCGCCAACGGTGACATGGTGGGACATACCGGCAATATCCCTGCTACGGTAAAATCACTGGAATGCATCGATCAATGCATGGGGCGGCTCATTGATGCGGTCACCCGGGAAAACGGCATTCTCATCTTTACTGCGGACCACGGGAATGCGGATGAAATGTTTGTCGAGAAAGACGGAAAGCGCATCAAGCGAACCTCGCACTCGCTGAATCCCGTCCCATTCGTGATCGTTGACAGCACCGATGACGAAAGCTACCAGTTAAACTCCCTGTCCACCGGCGGTGGCCTCGCCAACGTGGCTGCCACGGTATTTAACCTGCTCGGCTATCACGCACCCGGGGATTATGAACCGTCCCTGATCTCCGTGCCCCAGGAGCCCGTGCGACATACCCTTTACAAGGGACGTGTCGTCAACCTTGGCCTGGAAACCACCCATCTGCCCAACCAGGAGATGGTCACCATGGAAGTGGTGAGGCATCCGGGCGGAGCGGTGATTATGGCGATGGATGAGGAGAAAAATATTTGCGTGATCCGCCAGTTCCGCTTCCCCATGGGCTGCTGGATATGGGAATTGCCGGCGGGCCTCAAGGACTCCCATGAAAGTCCGGAAGAAGCAGCACGGCGGGAACTTCAGGAGGAAACAGGCTGTACCGCCCTGCACTGGAAGCACATGGGCTCCATTATCACGACGCCGGGCTTTTCTGATGAACAGTTGTCCCTGTATTTCGCATCGGAACTTGAGAAAGGCGACGCGGCTCCGGAACCCCATGAACGCATCACGATCCACTGGCTGCCGGCGAAGCAAATCACAGCCATGATCCGAAATGGGGAGATGAACGATTCCAAAAGCATTGCTGCTTTCCATAAGGCAACCATCATGGGGCTGTTGGATTAGGGTCGTCCATGGAAAAACCCGGGAAAGGGTATCCCGGATACCACCGGAGATGGCGGGTCACTGAAGGCCCCGGTCAACCCGCGAATCCACCAGCCCTCCTGGCTCCATCCACCCCGTACCCTTTGGTGAAAATCCGAAGATCAACGGAAATTCAAGTCCGCGAGGTCACGCGCATGGAAAAATTCCGGGGCAAACCCCTTGTTGACTATCCGACAAAGGGAACCGATGCCCGGGTATACCCGCTGGGCAGGATCAGGCAGTCCGCAGTCAGGTCCTGCTGACTTCGAATCCCCGTCAGGCGCGTCCTCATTCCCTCCCCCACCGAATGAACAAGAATGGGCAATCCTTCCGAGCGCGGTTCCCATGCCCTGGGGAGCACTACCCCCATACTGGACAATAGATTCCCCGCCCGGTCCAGCAGCTGGCTGCCAAAAACATAAAAGGTATTCAGGGTCTCGTAGTGGGAACCCAGGGCGGACAGACTGTCCCGTGAGGACACGCACATTTCCCATTCCAGCGCGCCGTCGCGAAATTGTCGAAACACGGTGCAACGCAGGTCTGCCACGGTCATCGTGTGACGGGTATCCTCATCGATAACCACCGTATCCCCCGGGTCTTTTGAAAAGCCCAGGGTCTGCAGCAGGTCTGCAAAAACTCCCTGCTGGTCCTCGACGATGCGGGACAGCGACTCCACCAGGGAGGCCGCCTTGTCGATTACCGCCTGGTCGATATGGTAGTAACTCCGGTCACCGTGATCGACAATGAAAAGTGTCCGCATCGAGGCGTCAAACAGCATGTCCTTTCCGGGGTCTCCACCGACTTTTTCCACGCATATCTTCCGATCCTGGAGCAGTGCCTGCTGGAGCAGGCGGTGGCCATTGTCCTCAATGACAAAATCGACCACCCTGCCCTCTTCGGCCCAGCTCCATGGCACAACCAGGGTTCCCCCCAGGCCCAGCACACACCACGCAACGGCCGCGATTTTCTTCATCAATGAAATCAGGTGGACCGGGAAAGGAGTCGTCCCTTGCCGCCGGTGGCTTTTCCCGGGGACCGCGACACGTGGCCGGGGATACCGGAGTTCCCGGGGGTCGCTTTCGTGTATCCGTCTTCCCTTAAACCGGAAAACAGCCATACACCCGAATGGGACCGATCAGGCTCCGTACTCACCCGGGCGCAACCGTGGACGCTCGGTTTGAACATGAGGGTTTCCTACCCCAGAATCGATTTGATTTTCCCACTGATCACGCCCATATCCGCCTGTCCCTGTGCCCTGGATTTCACCACCCCCATCACCTGGCCCATCTCTTTCATTGAGGTCGCACCCGTCTGCTGAATCGCTTCCTCCACCAGTGCGTCCATCTCCGCATCGGACAACTGTGCAGGCAGATAGGTTTCCAGGATGACGACCTGGGCTTGTTCCCTGTCTGCCAGGTCCGACCTTCCTCCCTGCTGGAACTGGCTGGCGGCATCCTTGCACTGTTTCACCTGCTTCTGCACAATCTGCAGCACACCGCTGTCTTCCAGTTCGGTCCGGCTGTCCACTTCCTTTCGCTGAATGGCCGCGCGCAACAGGCGGATGGTTTCCAGCTTGACCGTTTCCCGGTTACGCATGGCCGTCTTCATGTCGGCAACAATACGCTCCTTGAGGCTCATGGGGAGGAGAGGTCCAGCTTACAGCGGATACAGCCGGGAGGGATCAGTACAAACGTTTGTATCGGGCCTGCTGGCGGGAAATGCGTTTCATTTCACGTCGTACCGCTGCATCATTATCACGCTTGCGGACCGTGGTGGGTTTTTCGTAGCATTGGCGACGGCGAGACTCGGTAAACACACCCGCGCGTTCACAGACACGACGAAATCGTCTCAAGATAACATCAAAAGGCTCGTTCATTCGAACTTGTACAGACGGCATATAAATTATTTCCTGACAAATTAATGGGGGCACTATTATACTGCAGATTCCAATCAACATCACCGGGTAAATGCCAGAAAATTTCAGGGTTTCCCGGCATATCCGGAAAAACCACCACAACAAGGTACAAACCGGGGCCTGCTTCGACTCAACGGGGTTTCGCCCGGTTCCGTGTGTGTTCAGGAATTCGGATTACAATGGCTCACCGCCCGTTTTTATCCATGCTGGCCCCTCTCCCCCGAATTCTTCTTCTGCTTGCAGTGTTCCGGGGGCCGAAAGACTCCCCGGTCCTGCACGCCTACCTGGTTGCATGGGTCGCCTCTCCCACGGCCGGGAACGGGATTTTTATCCCGGGCAGTCAGGCAAACGGAAAAAGGGAAGTGGTAGAATACCCGGGCACACACTCCAGTCATCCGGATAACGAAGATCACCCCGCTGCCAGCCTTCAGGATTCATGTCCCCCGTTAAAATCGCACTGTGGGTTTTGTGCATGGCTGCCCTGTCAGGCTGCATACCCACCAAGGACAAACCCGCCACCATCGGGGCGCCCATGGACTGGTCCGAGTTGCCCGGCTGGGAGGAGGATGCCCATGCCGAAGTCTGGCCGGCGCTGGTCAACAATTGCAAGGCGGTCAGCGACACAACGGAATGGGCATCGATTTGCTCCCAAATCACCGGATTGGATGCGCCGAATGATACCCAGGCAAGAGAATTCATTGAACACTGGTTTCAACCCCATACCCTGTATGCCAGAGGCGGAAAGGAACAGGGCCTGATTACCGGCTACTATGAACCGCTGCTGTTCGGCAGCCTGGAGCCGGACGAACGGTACCGGTATCCCCTCTACCAGCAGCCGGAATCGCTGCTTACCATTCATCTTGGAGACGTATATCCCGATTTGAAAGACCGGCGGTTGCGGGGGCAGCTCCGGGGCGACCGGATTGTCCCGTTCTATTCCAGGGAGGAGATCGAATCCAACCGTGCCCTGCTTGCAGGAAATGAGCTGATCTGGCTGGACAACCGCGACGATGTTTTTTTCCTGCACATACAGGGGTCGGGTCGCATTCAGCTGCCTGACGGCACCCTGCTGGGAGCCGGCTACAGCAACCAGAACGGGCATCCCTATGTCCCCATTGGACGGATCCTGCTGCAGGACGGAGAACTGGCCCGCGAGGAAATCTCGTTATTCACCATTCGCCAGTGGCTGGATGACAATCCCGGGAAAGCGGAATCGTTGCTGAACCGCAACCCCAGTTATGTTTTTTTCGTGTTGCGCAACAACCCGGAAAACGGGCCCATCGGATCGTTGAACGTGCCGTTGACACCGGAGCGCAGCATCGCCATTGACCCAAAACTGGTGAAACTGGGTACCCCCATGTGGCTGATGACCAATTATCCGGGCAACCCGGGGAAACAGTACAATCGCCTGGTCGTCGCCCAGGACACCGGGGGAGCCATCAAGGGCACGTTGCGCGCCGACCTTTTCTGGGGGTATGGAGAGGATGCCGAACGGGCCGCAGGAAACATGAAGGAACCCGTCCGCCTGATTGTCCTGCAACCCCGGAAAGCCGGCTCTGACCGGGCAAAAAACTAGGGTGGAATGGAATTCTTGACGGCGACCGGAACCCGCCCGTCCGCATGGTCCACGACCTGTCCCAGGCAGGTCAAAATCTGCTCTCCCACCAGCACCCGCCGCCACCCTGTAAGCACCGGGAGATCCAGCCGGCCCCGCACAATCGACTCAACATCCCCCCGGCTGGCAAGCAGTGCCTGGCTGATCCCGACCTCCCTGCTGGCTTCCCGGACCACTTTCATGATTTTCCCAACCTGGTGTTTTTCATGGGAATTGAGAGGACATCGACTGGCCCAGGCCGGCATGGCTTCACCGGAAACCGGGCCGCCCCGGACAACCGCCAGAATCTGTTTGCCCAGCTTGTTTACCAGCCTGGGGCGGACATTTTCCAGCCCGGCGAGTGATCGCAAATCCCCGGGCCGGCGGGTGGCAATCTCAATGATCGCCCGGCTCGACAATATCCACTCTCGCGGGCGGTTCCGGGACTGGGCAACCCGCTCGCGCCAGACGGTTAGTGCCCGGGCGATTTCCTGATGCTTTATGGACAGCCTTTGCCCTCCCTTCAAACGCTTCCATGCCTGTTCCGGTTCGACAATATGCGCCTGTTCATCCACGATCTTCCGACACTCCTCTTTCATCCATCCAATCCGGTCCAGACCGGAGAGCTTCCGGTCCATAAAATCCCGCAACGGATTCAGATACCGAACATCATCCATCGCGTATTCGAGCTGGGCACTGGAAAGCGGCCTGGCGCTCCAATCCGCACGGGTGTGCTGCTTCGGCAATACCGTCCCGAAAGCCATTTCCACCATCGACGCATATCCGACCTGGTCTCCATACCCACAAAGCGCCGCCGCTACCTGAGTGTCATAGACATTGACCAGGGGTTGGTCCAGCCGCTGGTCCAGGGCTTCCAGGTCCTGCCGGCAGGAATGGAATATCTTTGTAATGGATGCATCCGAGAACACCTGTGCAAGTGCGGACAGGTCCGGGATAGCCAACACATCAATGCAGTATTCGCCGCTCCCGGTTCGAAGCTGAATGAGGCACAGCAGGGGATAATAGGTGGTTACCCGGAGAAACTCGGTATCCACCCCGACCCACCCCGACTCCCTGGCGGAATGAACACAGGCCTCCAGGTCAGCGGGATTGGTGATTAGGGATAATTTTGACATAACATAATGATATCATCCGAACCCTTATCAGAAGTATGTATTGATGCCTGACACCATTCGAATAATTCTGCGAATCTGCCTGTTTCGGGCTTCCCCCCAGGATTTGCCGGCTGCCGGAAACCGCCTTGTTTCCGTCATTGCCATCACCCTGGGGCTGTTCATCATGCGCAACAGCCAATTGGCGGGAAACGTGAATATTCTCAGCCTGTCACTGACCCAGATTCTGTTGCTTGGCGCCGGGCTGGCCCTCCTTTTGTTCCTGTTCCGAAAACCTGAACGCTGGCTGCAGTCGGCCACCGCACTGTACGGTTGCTCCGCACTGTTGCTGGTCTTTACCATGCCATTCATCCTCATGGCCCATGCGGAAGGATTGGCCTCGTACACCCTGAGTCTCCCCCAACTCATGATCATACTTTCCAGTTTCTGGTATTTTGCGGTGATCGTGTTCATACTGCGGGAAACCCTTGAAATCGGCCTGGTATTTGCATTTGTCATCACTATGGTACTGGAACTGTCCTTCGCCCTGGTCCTGATGAGTATTTTTGGGGAACTGATCCTGTGAAACTGTTCATCGCAGGGATTTGTGGGACGTTCATGGCGGGGATCGCACAACTTGCCAGAGCACAGGGGCACGAGGTTTCCGGTTGCGACAGCAATGTCTTCCCCCCCATGTCGACGCTCCTTGCCTCGGAAAACATACCGGTTCTCGAAGGTTACCTTGCGGAACACCTGGAGGGCGATATCGACCAGATTGTGGTCGGCAACGCCCTTTCCAGGGGAAACCCCCTGGTGGAATCCATGCTGAATGACGGCCGTGCATTCCTGTCCGGTCCCCAGTGGCTGCATGAAAACTTCCTTCGCGACAAAAAAGTCATTGCCGTATCCGGTACGCACGGCAAAACATCCACCTCCTCAATGGTGGCCTGGGTCCTGCACCGATGCCACAGGAAACCGGGATACCTGATTGGCGGGAAACCGGGCAATTTTGACCACTCTGCCTCTGCGGGTGACAGCCGATGGTTTGTCATTGAGGCGGACGAATATGACACGGCATTTTTCGACAAGCGCTCAAAGTTTATTCACTACAAACCGGATATTGCCATCCTGAACAACCTGGAATTTGACCATGCGGATATCTTTGAGAATATCGGGCAGATAAAGACCCAGTTCCATCACCTGCTCCGCATTGTCCCTGCAAAGGGGTTTGTGGTAGCCAATTACGACGATGAGAATATCTCCAGCGTATTGGAAATGGGATGCTGGAGCCAGGTCGAATCATTTTCCATTGATTATCCGGGCTGCAGGTGGTTTGCCAGGCCCCTTCGCAGTGATCATTCGGAATTCGAAATCTGCCTGGAGGGAAAAACCGCCGGTTCCGTCCACTGGGGCTGTATTGGCCGGCACAACATGCACAATGCACTGGCGGCGGTGGCCGCTTCCCACTGTGCCGGCATTGGTATTGAGCCGGCCTGTCGCGCACTGGACAACTTCAAGCCGTCAGACCGTCGTCTTCAGCGGCTGTTCCACTGGAAAAGCCTGTATCTGTACGAGGATTTCGCCCATCACCCCACTGCCATTGGTGCCACCATCAACGCGGTGCTCTCCAGGCATCCCAATCATGAAATCGTCGTTGTGCTGGAACCGGGATCGAACACCATGAAACGGGGTGTCCATGGCAACCGGCTGGGGGAATCCCTGGACCAGGCAGATAGGACCTTCATCTATGATACGGGAGGCCTGGACTGGGACCCGAATGAACTGACTACCCGGTCGAAGATTGCGGTGCGTGGCGACAAACACGCCCTGCTGGATGAATTGATATTGAGAGCCGGGCCCAATGTCGTTATCATTTGCATGAGCAACGCAAGTTTCGATGGCATTCCATATGCCCTGCGCGAACGTCTCGAAACGAAATTCATCTAACGTTACCCAATCACCACATCACGCATATCCTCACAATGAAGCACCTGAAAAAAAGAGTATCTACCGTACTGGCCATGGTCGGAATGACCTTATTGGCGAGCAGTTTCCTGGTCATGGCCCAGGAGGAACCGGAACCCTTCCTTGCCGGCGGCCACTATGAATTGCTGGATGAAGTTCAGCCCGTCCAGACCGGTGACAAGATAGAAGTGGTGGAACTGTTCTGGTACCGTTGTCCGCACTGCTTTGCCCTGGAACCCTTTATCGTTGAATGGAAGGAAAATATTCCGGACAATGCACAGTATGTCCCCATTCCGGCCCTGCTCAATAAAAACTGGGAATTCGGCGCCAAGGCCTACTATACGTTTGAAGCACTGGGGCTGGTGGAACAATTGCATGGGAAATTCTTTGATGCCATACACCTTGACAGGCGTAATCTGGAGACCGTGGAAGCCCTGGCCAACTGGGCGGAAGAAAACGGTGCAGACCGGCAGGCCATCATTGACACATTCGACTCTTTTGCCGTTGTGAACAAACTGAATTTCTCCAGTGTCATGTCCAGAAAATACGGGATCACCGGGGTGCCTTCCATTATTGTCGACGGCCGCTACCGAACAACCATTTCAATGGCCGGCAGCCAGGCAAAGCTGATCGAAGTCATCAACTTCCTGATTGACAAGGTGGAAAAGGAAAAGACGGGTTAAGGCCGCGGCCATTCGCCCTGTATTGCCCAAACCTCTCCATTGGCCCGTATCCGGTCGCAACGCACGCCGGGCATCCATGGACATCGGGGTGCACGGGGTCTTTTCCCGGAAAACAGCCTGGTGGCCATCCAGGCGGCGGTGGAATGCGGTTGTGATGCCATTGAGGTGGACCTCTGTGTCAGTGCCGATGACCAACTGGTCATCCATCACGATTCCACCCTCTCGCCCTGCCTGACCCGGGACCGGAACGGCCGATGGATTGATGAAAAAATCCGGGTACGGGAACTCACCGTCCAGGAACTGGCATCTTTTGATATCGGCCGAATCAAGCCGCATACCCAATACTGGTCCACCTTCAGACACCAACAGCCGGTGGAGGGCACGACCATCCCCACTCTTGAGGAATTTGTCCACCTCATTCACAGACTCCAGGCGGATATCATTTTTAACCTGGAACTGAAAAGCACCCCCTTCGACCCCAAAGCCACCCCGCCCGTGCCCGACTTTTCCCGGATTGTGGCAGCCGAACTGAATCGTCTGAACCTGATCGAGCGCGCTTTCGTACAGAGTTTTGACTGGAGGCTCCCGCTTGCCGTGAAACGCCTGGTTCCCGGGCTTAAAATTGGCTTCACCACCGATTCGGGGTTTGAAGGAAAACCGAATGCATGGACGGATTACCATGACCCGGGGGATTTCAACGACCGGATTCCAGCCATGGTGAAGGCACTCGGAGCCCACGTGTGGTCCAGCGACCACCGCAACACCACCCGGGATGACGTGGAACGGGCCCATGACCTGGGGCTGGAATTGAATGTGTGGACCGTCAATACCCTCCAGGACATGGAAAAATGGATTGAATGGGGGGCAGACGCCATCACCACCGATTATCCGGATCGCCTGTATGCACTGCTAACCGGCTGACATGGGCCATTTCCCGGGATGGGGGAAGTGCGGATGACCGCCCTGCCCATTGCCGGATATTTTCAGACTACACGAATCCCGATCCCCGGCAAGGAGCTGGACGCATCACACCCGACTGCAAATCCTCCGTGGTCGGCGGGGGATTCTCCTGAAGGCGGGTATCGCCCCCCGTCAGTGCTCTCCCCCGGCCTTGAAATTGAACACGGCTCCGGAACGGATGCCGGACGGCCATCGCGCCGTGATGGTCTTCAAACGGGTGTAAAAATGCACCCCCTCCGGACCATGGATCGCATGGTCCCCGAACAGCGAACGCTTCCATCCCCCAAAACTGTGAAACGCCAGCGGAACCGGAATCGGTACATTCACACCCACCATGCCAATCTGTACCCGGTGGCAAAAATCACGCGCCGCATCCCCGTCCCGGGTGAAAATCGCCGTCCCGTTCCCGTACTCATGACCATCCACCAGCGATACCGCCTCCTCGTAACTCCCCACACGGACCACGCTCAATACCGGACCGAAAATCTCGTCCGTGTATATCCGCATCCCCGGCTTTACCCGGTCAAATACCGTCGGACCCACAAAACATCCCTCCTCAAAACCCGGAACCTCCACACCCCGGCCGTCCCGGACCAACTCCGCGCCTTCCTCCACTCCCGAAGCAATGTACCCCTCAATCCGTGCCTTCGCCTGCGGATTGATCACCGGGCCCATCTCCGTCTCCAAACCCGTATGCGAACCTACCCGCAACGCATCCAGCCGCGGCAGCAGCCGTTCCAGCAATGCGTCCGCCGGACCATCTCCCACCGAAACCACCACCGATACCGCCATGCAACGCTCCCCCGCCGATCCGTACGCCGCTCCCAGCACCGCATCCGATACCTGGTCCATGTCCGCATCCGGCATCGCAACCAGGTGGTTCTTCGCTCCGCACAGCGCCTGCACCCGCTTGTTGTGGGCCGTCCCCGTCCGGTATATGTATTCCCCCACCGCCGTCGACCCCACAAAACTCACCGCCTGCACCCGTTCATCCTCCAGCAGCGCATCCACCGCCTCCCGGTCTCCGTTCACAACATTCAACACCCCCTCCGGCAAACCCGCCTCCCGCATCAGCTCCGCCAGACGCAACGGACACGACGGGTCCCGCTCCGACGGCTTCAGCACAAACGTGTTCCCGCAGGCAATCGCCAGCGGAAACATCCACATCGGTACCATCGCCGGAAAATTGAACGGCGTGATCCCCGCACACACCCCAAGGGGCTGGCGCAGACTCCATGAATCCACCCCGCCAGCCACCGAGGCCGAATACTCCCCCTTCAGCAACTCCGAGATCCCGCAGGCGTATTCCACCACCTCCAGACCCCGGGTGATCGACCCCGTCGCATCCTCCCGGGTCTTGCCGTGCTCGCACGAAACCAGCTCCGACAACTCCTCCATGTGCGACCGGATCAACTCCCGGAACGAAAACATTACCTGCGAACGCTTCCCCGCAGGCGTCGACGACCACCCCGGAAATGCCGCATGCGCCGCAGCCACCGCCCGGCCCACTTCCTCACGGCCCGCCAGCGGAACCCGCTTCGCAACCACTCCCAAAGCCGGATCGTACACCGCCCCGAAACGCCCTCCTGACCCAAAAACCTTCCGGCCGTTTACATAGTGGTGAAGCACCTCCACTTCGTTTCCCGCTTCATGGGTTGCCTGGTTTGCCTGGTTTGTCTGGTTCATCAATCTCCCCCGTTACCGTGTGATTCTTGCAGAATGTCGTCGCAACTATAGTCCATCTCCAAGCGTTTTCCAATGCCCCGCGAACCGCAGGGGGACCGGGATATCTTCCGTCCCCGCTGCGGTGGATGTTTGCGGACGGACACTATACTATTCGGTCTGTTCTCGACAACATCAAAGGAATATGCCCGACCCCCGCCCTCCCGCCTTGTACTCCAACGACTCCTGCCCCTTTGCGATGAGGGCACGACTGACCCTGCACTACTGCCAAATTGAGGTCGAACACCGGGAAATCCGGTTCGACAACAAGCCGCCATCCATGCTGGCCGCTTCACCCAAGGGAACGGTTCCGGTCATGGTGTTCGAACACGGTGCGGTCATAGATGAAAGCTGGAGCATCATGCAGTGGGCACTGGAACAGAACGACCCGGAAAACTGGGTCGGGATGGCAGGCAAATCATACGACCTTGCCTGCCAGCTGGTGGACCGCAATGACAACGGGTTTGCCGGTCCGGCATACTATTACCAGTATGCAGATCGGGACCCTGGCCGGTCAAGGATGGAGAACCGTACCCGGGCGGAAGCCGCGATCACCCCTCTTGAAAAACGCCTGGAAAAATCTCCCTTCCTGGACGGTGAAACCCGGTCGGTCGCCGATATTGCCGTTTTTCCATTCATCGATGGATTCTCACGAATAGAAGCCGATTGGTTTGCAACCACCTATCCGCATCTGCAGCGGTGGATGGATGCCATCAAAAACTCTGACCTGTGGCGGCGGGTGGCGGTTGATCATGAACCGTGGCCATTTTAACCGTTGATCCGGATGGTGCCATTCCTGTTCGCAAAACCCGCGTGCCGCCCTGAGGCCGTCCCGGACCCTGCCGTCCTGGTGCAACACGCCTGGAACCTCTCACATGAAGCCGGTAGTTTCATGCCACCACGGTGACGGGGTGTTCGCAAGTTCTGTTTTGACCCATACTTTGCCAGGTGCTGGCATTCCAAGTGCATCCATGACCCGGTCCGGAAGTGCCCGGTCCGGTTTCCATTATCCGGGAGATCCTCCATGCAAACCATTCCCATCTCCAATCTTTTAGTCGCGTTTGTCCCGGCACTGGCCGTGGTCGGCATTCAGTTGGCCTGGTCCCTGAAGTCACATACAGTCCTGTATGCGCTGGGGCGGATGTTGTTCCAGTTAATGGTCATTGGCTATTTGCTCACCTTTATTTTTCAAAGCGAAAGTGCCGGGCTGATCATCGGCATCCTGGCTGTCATGATCCTCGCATCCAGTTGGATTTCCCTGCGACCCATTGCCGAAAAAAGAAGGGAATTGCTCAAATTTGCCTTGATCGCTGTTTCCGTCAGCGGCCTGTTTGTACTGTTCCTGATCACCCAGGGGGTGCTGGGCCTGTCCCCCTGGTTCACACCGCATTACCTGATCCCGCTGGCAGGAATGATTTTCTCGTCCGCCATGAACAGCGTCAGTATCGCGGCGGAACGGTTTTATGCAGAGCTCGAACAGACGGTTCCGGTCAACCAGGCCAAACTGGCGGCCTTCAACGTGGCCTTGGTACCCACGGTAAATTCGCTGTTCGCGGTTGGCCTGGTTTCCCTGCCGGGAATGATGACCGGACAGATCCTGTCCGGCGTTTCCCCCCTCATCGCCGTACGATATCAGATCATGGTGATGTGCATGATATTCGGAGTATCCGGCATCGCTGCCGCCCTGTTTTTGAGCCTGGCCGCCAGACGGCAATAAGTGCAGAACCGTTTCCGGCCGGGCCCATGCTTTTCCTGCAGGCCTGGACCCGATTTCAGCTTTTCCCCGCTTGTGAACCCGAATATCTTGCCCGCAACCGTTTTTTATCGAGTTTCCCCACGCTGGTCTTTTCAATGCCGAAAACGAATTCAATGCGTTCCGGGATGGCCCATCCGGGCAACACCCCGGACTCCACATCCTTGCGGAGCGCCTCCTGGATCTGCCGGGGGCCGATCGTCGACCCGGACTCCCTTACGATGATCAGCATCGGCCGTTCTCCCCAGGTCTCGTCGGGGATTCCGATCGCGGCCACCTCGGTTACCCCCTCGCACCGGGAGACCGTGTTTTCCAGTTCCAGGGACGAGACCCACTCCCCGCCAGACTTGATGACATCCTTGATTCGGTCGGTGATCTGCAGGGACCCCGACTCATCCATGAAACCAACATCCCCGGTATGCAGGTATCCTCCCCGCCACAGCATCCCGGATGCAACGGGGTCCTTGACATAGCGCTGGGTCAACCAGGGAGACCGTGTGACGATCTCACCGGTGGACTTTCCGTCCCTGGGAATATCATTCATCTCTTCGTCCACGATCCGGACTTCCACCAATGGCGCCGGCTTGCCTGGCTTGCGTCTTCGAACGAGATTCTCCTCAGACCCCCATTCTCCTCCCGGGTCCGTCAAATCTGCGATGGTCATAAAGGGACAGGTTTCGGACAACCCATAGGCTGCAAAAATTTCGATCCCCCACTCCATGGCAGTTTTTGCCAGGCCCAGGGACAGGGAAGAACCGCCGATGACAATCTTCAATCCGGACAGGTCATGTTGACCCGTTTCCGCTTCACTCAGGAGCTTCTGCAGAATCGTGGGCACACAATGTGAGAAGGTCACCCCTTCCTCCCCGATAAACGACAACAGCTTTGCAGGGTCGTAACGACCCGGATAGACCTGTTTTACCCCTGCGAGGGTCGCCACATAGGGAAACCCCCAGCCATGAACATGGAACAGGGGAGTCATCGGCATGTATACATCTCCCTTGTGGAACCGGTTATTCCCCGAAGCCGCGGAAACCCCGGCCATGACCCCCAGTGTATGCAACACCAGTTGCCGGTGCGTGTAGACCACTCCCTTGGGGTCCCCGGTTGTGCCAGTGGTGTAAAAGGTGGTCGCGGGGGTATTCTCGTCAAAATCCTGGAAAGCAAAGGTGGACCGGGTGCCCGCCAACAGGGTTTCGTAATCGGCCGCGTATCCATGGGGCAGACCCAGCGTTCCTTCATGGTCATGAAGCAGTATTCGTTGATGGTCACGTTCTATTCGATCCGACATTTGATCCAGCATGGGAACAAAATCGGCATGCACCAGAATGATGTCATCTTCCGCATGGTTGATGGTGTAGAGAATCTGCTCCGGGGAGAGCCGTATATTGATCGTATGCAACACGGCGCCCATCATCGGAACGGCGAAGAAACACTCCAGGTAACGATGGTTGTCCCAGTCCATTACGGCCACCGTATCCCCCCTGCCCACCCCCAGTGATTCCAGGCCGGCAGCCAGTTTGCCCACCCGTTCGTTGAATTCCAGGTAGGTATAACGCTTGCGCCCGCCACTGACAATTTCCTGCTCGGGCGCACAGGTCAGGGAGGACTGGAGGAGTTGCCTGACCAGTAAGGGGTATTCGTAGGCCTCGGACACTTTTGGGGTATCGGACATGGTATCGCATACAGAGGGTTTGGATAGACCGGAAATGGTATCAGAAACTACCGTTCCAGGACGATATGGACTGATCAAGCGTTTTCATGACAATCCAATATTGCCACTCCTGCTCCTCACAGAACAGGCTCTTATTGGCCCTGCTACTGACTTTTTTTGTGAACAGAAAAAACCAGTGTGGCTGGCATCATCCGGCGATGCCGGATGATTGCCTGACCTGTTCTGCAGATAGTGGAAATCCTTCCACCATCTGGGTACTATTCAGCCTGATATATAAACGTTTACATATCAGGCTACTGGAGGTGCGTCGCTACGCTCCGATCGGGGGATAGCAACTTTCCGCGGAATACTCAGCCATGCGCAGTTATGAAGAACGTGATGCACAACGTTGCATTAAATGGTTGGAGAAATACTCATGAACTGGATCGCTATTGCTACAATTTCTGAAATCATCGGTGTCATTGCGCTGGTGATTTCCCTACTGTATCTGGCTTTTCAAGTTCGATTTGCAAGACTTGCCGCAGCGGATACATCTCGAACTGCAAGGTCTATTGGAATACGGGATCTCGATCTTGCCATGGTAAACAATTCTGAACTACGTAAAAACTGGATTATCTCATCCGACCTAAAATCAATATATGAGATATTGGGTTCAGAGATGAACATCAGTGTTGATGGCGCATTACAAGTCGATACTCTGTGCCAAAGTTGGATGAGGATTCACTGGGGGCACTATAAATCGATAACAACCCCAGAGGATTTAGAAGACCTGGAACGCCTTATGTCATTGTTTTATTCGGCACCACCCATGCTAAATTGTTGGAGAAAAAGCCCTTATGGGAGAAAAGCTTATGATGAGGATTTCGTCCGGTTTGTGGAAGGTGCTATCTCAAAGAGCAATACATGACGGTTAGGAGCGGCGACCAGCGGACGCGGCGGGAGCGCCCAGCAGGTGCGGGCCGGCACCGGCGGCGAGTTTGATTTGGTCCGGGTTCACCCCCTGCTCGCCTGGCTCCGGCGAATAGACGTCTTGCTGCGATCAGTCGGGAGAGGGCACCCAGGCAGGGCGGTGACATTCACCCGCAAAGCCAGTTTTGATGAGGCCGACGAGTAACCTGCAATCCCGCGAGTTGTCGCATGAATTGGCGCAACAAGTTCAAGTGCATGTGGAAACAGTGGGCGTGGAACCTATACGACTTCCAGCCCGAACTGCCGGGCGGTTTCCACCAGCAGCTCCCACAGCGACAGGGCGAAGCCGCGGGGCAGGAACAACTCATATCCATTGCTGGAGTGCCATACGGTCACTCCAACATGGTGAAACACGGTTGAAGCGACACAACCCACCGCAAAGGCCTCCTCCCTGAGGTCAATCGGCAGGTGCCGGTTCAGCAGGGACACCGATTCATCGCCGGTGATACGGATATGTGTCCTGGAGTGGGAAAGGTCCAGGGTAGTGCCTTTTTCTTCAACGATACCCGGTGCCTGTGCACCGACCATCCACCATTTCAAAGGTTCAATTCGAAGGAGTGCGGCATGCCGGCCTTCTTCAGCCAGACAGGGCCCCGGAACCGACTGGCCTCCTGCTGCCTCCATCGCCATTCTTCCCACTTCGTCAAGGGTATCCGGCCATGCCGATACCTGGTGCAGCACCAGGCCGGACACTTCCTGCAGAGTCACCCCGGGCGCATCATTGATGCCGAGAACTCCTGACTTCCCGGTAGGGTAATGCCCCAGCAGGGCCGACGCGCGATCAGCCATGCATTCTCTCCCCCCCCGGGTCATACATATGCGGAGAAATCACTTCCACTTCAATATTGCCCTTCCTGACCGGATCCGCCGCAACCAGGGTTTTTCCCGCCCAGGGTTCATGGCCTCCATGGATAAAGCCCAGCCCGATCCAGTGGCCCATGGCCGGGGAATGGGTGACCGCGGTAATCCAGCCTTCCCCCATGCCGGATACCTTGTCCGCTTCACACAAGATGGAGCCCGCATTGAATGTTTCACCGGGATTCCTGGGCTTGATTCCGACCAGGCGCGGCCGGTCTTCACGCAACAGTTCAGGTCGATTGCGTAACACACTGCCAATAAAGGATTTATTGGGAGGTGCCATCTTGCCAAGACCGGCATCATCGATGCTGACCCGACCATCCAGCTCGGCACCTGTCACGTGGCCCTTTTCTATGCGCATGGCCCCCAGAGCTTCCAGTCCATACAGGCAGCCCCCCACGGATCCGGCCTGCTTCCAAAGCAAATCCATCATGGCCGGTCCATAATCCGACGGGACATACACTTCAAAGGCCATTTCGCCGGAGAAACTGATTCTCGCAATCCGGCAGGGGATACCGCCTTTGAGCGCCGATTCAATCACCCCCATAAACGGAAAAACCTCATTTTCCATCACCGAAGGATCTTCAACGCAGGCAGCAAGGACCGCTCTCGACCGGGGTCCGGCCACCGCGCTCCCCGCCCACTGCTCGGAAACCGAGGTCACCGCCACTTTCAAATCCTGCCAGCGTGTCTGGAGCAGTTCCTCAATCCAGGCCATCACCTTGGCGGCATGGGCCGTGGTGGTGGTCATGAAATAGTCGGTCTCCGACAACCGCCATGTGGTGCCGTCATCCATGACAAATCCGTCATCCCGCAACATGATGCCATACCGGGCCTTGCCAATGGGCAGTTTCGCAAAGGGATTGGTGTAAATCCGATTCAGGAATTCAGTCGCGTCCGGCCCCTGGATCGCAATCTTGCCGAGTGAGGTTACATCGCACAACCCCACCGATTCACGGGTCGTTTCGGTTTCCCGGACATAGGCCTCGCTGAGCCCTTCTCCTGACCGGGCGAAATACCACGGGCGGTGCCAGAGGCCCGCCATGGTCATGGTTGCTCCGTGCTCCAGGTTCCAGTTGTGCATCGGTGTTCGGCGAAGCGGTCGAAAATGTTCGTCGACATTGCGCCCGCGCAGGGCCCCAATGGAAACCGGCGTGTAGGGCGGCCTGAAAGTGGTGGTGCCCACTTCAGGGATTTCCTTTCCCAGCGCATCGGCCATGAGCGCGAGTCCAAGGATATTGCCCACCTTGCCACCATCCGTCGCCATCCCCAGTGTGGTATAGCGTTTGAGGTGCTCCACCGAGACAAAGCCCTCCCGATGCGCCAACCGGACATCTTCGGCAGTGACATCATGCTGGGGATCAATGAAACTTTTCCGTTTCCCGGTGGACGGGTTGATTTCATAAACCGGCTCGATAGAACTTTTCCACCCGCCTGCCTTCGGCGCCTCGACCTGTGAGATATCGCACCCCAGCGCCCTGGCTGCCCTGGCCCCGGCAGCGTGCCCGGAAACCAGGCAACCGCGGGTGTTCCAGACCCCGGCTGCCGACCCTGCCATGTGAACCGATTCACCGGTTTCACCGGGCAGGAAACAGGCCTGGACCGGGTCCCAGACCGGTTGAACCCCCCGGTGAGACAGCAAATGGACGACGGGCGACCATCCACCGGACACCAGCAGCAGGTCACAGGGCTCCGAACCTTTCGCCGTCCAGCCGATATGGGCCTTGACCGCCACATCCAATCCGGTAATGACACGCCCACCCCGCACATTCATCGGTGCTGACCGGGTGCTTACACTCACCCCCGCTTTACCGACCTGCCTCATCAACTGCGCAGAAACGGTGGTTCTTGTTTCCAGCATGCTCACCTCCGCTCCCGCCCTGGACAGTTCCACTGCCGCCGAATAGGCAGAATCGTTATTGGTTGCAATAACAATCTTTTCTCCCGGGAGCACGCCGTACCGGTTCAGATACGTCCGCCCCGCATTCACGTTCATCACGCCCGGGCGGTCATTGTTGCCAAATGCGAATATCCGTTCCAGCGCACCGGTTGCAAGGATGGTATGCCTGGCACGCAGGGTCCAGAATCGGTGACGGGGATAGGTACTTTCCGGCTTGGAAACATGATCGGTCACCCGTTCAACCAGTCCCGCCACACCATAATCATACAGGCCGAAAACAGTCGTTCTGAGCAGTATCCGGACCCCTGCCTTTTCCGCTTCCGCGATCAGTTCCAACCGCTTTTTCCGGGAAGACTTGTCCCCTCGGTTCAATAAATTGCCACCAAGCTCAAAATCCTGCTCGACAAGCACCACATCCAGACCCGCCCCGGCAACGGTTCGGGCGGCGGACAATCCAGCCGGTCCCGACCCGACGACCAGCACATCACAAAAAAGGTGACCATGTTCATAGGTATCCGGGTCGGCTTCACGGGATGCCCGGCCCATTCCCGCTGCTTTGCGGATCAGCTTTTCACACTGCATCCACACACCGGTCCCGTTTCCCCACCCCATCAGTGGAGTGCCCATGAATGTCTTGTAGTAAAAGCCCGCTGCCAAAAACCGGTCGAACAGGGTATTGATCGAGCCCACGTCAAAACGAACATTTGGCCAGGCATTTTGTCCTGACACAACCAGTCCACTGTACAGCTCCTGGGTTGTCGCCTTGACATTCGGTTCGGTCCGGTTTCCTTCCCCCACGGTGACGAGGGCGCCGGATTCCTCCACCCCGGCAGACATAATGCCGCGGGGCCGGTGATATTTGAAACTTCGACCCAGGATCCTTTCCCCATTGGCCAGCAAGGCGGAAGCCAGGGTATCCCCGGAAAATCCACTGACGTCCTTGCCGTCCCAGGTAAACCACAGCGGCTTGTTGCGGTCAATCAAGCCGCCCTCGGGCAATCGTTTTGCACTCATTCCGGCTTCTCCGGTTCCTTGCGGGCTTCCAGAGACCGGGCAATCCCCTTGTGGGCCGGCTGCACCGAGTGGATTTTATGGGTTACGGTATCCCGTTCCACGATCAGCCACATTCTGCAACCATTGACATGGTGCCAGGTTTCGCTCTGCAGCCCCCGAATATTTTCCCGCAAAAAAATCGCATCATGCCATTGTTCAACCGGAGCATCCAGCGCGGGATACTCCACCGTGGCATCGCCGCCATAACTGAATTCAGAATGATCGCGTTCACCGCAATACGGGCAATTGATTCGAATCATCTGCTCACCTACCCATGCAACTTGGGGTCCGGGCCCGCCCCGCGCTCATCAATATTGACGCCACGTGAGAAACGGTTCAGATCAAAGTGCTCGATGGTCGGGTCCGGCCGGTCATTGGCAATCAGGTCGGCAAAATACCAGCCCGATGCCGGACTGGCCTTGAATCCGCCATAATTCCAGCCTGCATTCAGATACAGATTTCCCAGCGGCGTTTTGCAGATAAAAGGGGACCCATCCATGGACATGTCCATCAAGCCCGCCCAGTGCCTGAGCAACCGGACACGGGAGAGACAGGGCAGGATGGCGGTGGTACATTCCGATACATCCTGGACCAGGGGCAGATTGCCGCGCTGGGCATAGGATTTATACCAGTCCAGGTCTCCTCCAAATACCATGCCGCCTTTGTCGGACTGGGAAATATAGAAATGTGCCCCACCCACCCCATAGACCACCACCTGGTCGAGCATCGGCTTGATTGGCTCGGAAACAAAGGCCTGAAGCAAGTGGGTTTCGATGGGAAGATTGCCCAGGCCGGCCATCTGCCAGAGCCGGGAAGAACTTCCGGCCACGGCAAAGCCAACCTTTTTCGCACCAATGGAACCCCGGCTGGTCTGCAGGGAAACAATCTTTCCGTCTTCCCGGTGGACCCCGGTGACTTCACAGTTCTGGATAATGTCGACCCCCTGCTGGTCCGCACCCCGGGCATATCCCCAGGCCACCGCATCGTGCCGGGCATTTCCGGCTCTTGGCTGAACCGCCGCCCCGATAATCGGAAACCGCGCATGATTGTAGTTCAGGTGGGGGATTTCCCTTTTCAACCTGGCCAGGTCCCAGAATTCCCCATCCGAACCCGTCAGGCGCATGAGGTTGTATCGCCGTGCCGCCGCATCCCGGGCGGCCGGACTGTGAAACAGGGAAACATGCGCGCGCTGGCTGAACATCACGTTGTAGTTCAGGTCATGACTCAGGTTTTCCCAGAGTTTCAGCGAGTGCTCATAGAACTGGCGATTTCCCGGCATCATGTAGTTGGAACGTATGATGGTGGTGTTCCGCCCTGCATTGCCACCACCGAGCCAGCCTTTCTCAAGGACCGCGATGTTTTTTACGCCATGGTTTTTCCCCAGGTAGTAGGCGGCCGCCAACCCGTGCAGGCCCGCCCCCACGATGACCACATCGTATGCCGGCCTGGGTTCCGGGTCCCGCCATTGGCGACCCCAGTTTTTCTGACCACTCAACCCCGCTTTAAAAACGGACCATGCGGAAAATCGTGTCATCAAGTCTCTCTCAATTCGGAATTGACCTTCATCCGGCCGGCATGTTCGACTGCATCAGACCGTATGCTCCTGAGTTTGCATAATCTCCAGTGCGAAGACGCTGGATATTATCCCAAATTACAAATGGATACCTAGCCTTAATTTTAATCCAAAACTGGCCCAGATGGCTGACAGGTGCACTATAATCCAAAAATGACCAACCCAAAAGGTGTAAAACACGTGGAATCTGGCCGGCTCTGCCCCGGCTGCCTGCGGCAATCCCCCCGTGCATGGGTGAACACGGTCCACCCCGTTTCCCTGCCATGGGACATCCCTCACACTTCACGGACCTCCCTCCATGTTTGAGAAACGACTCTGCGACCTTCGTGCCCGGCTCGACCAGGCAGGAATGGAAGTGGGGGTGGTTACAGACGAAGACAGCGTCTATTACCTTACGGGGTACTACGACTATCTGCACATGGAATTCGGTCGCCCCACCATCCTGCTGGTCCCCGTGGACGGCGAATCGCTTCTGATTACACCCATGATCGACCTCAATACGGCCCGGGCAACCGCCATGGTGGACCGGATCGAAGCCTGGAATGATGGTCAGGGAAATGAATGGAGAGACCCCCTCCCCGGTGCCCTGAAAGGCCGGTCCCGGGTGGCCATTGAATCCCGGTGTATTCCGCAGGTGGTCCGGGAATTCGTGTCCAAAGTGGTGACCGGAAACCCGTTAATGGATCTCACCCCGATCCTGTCCACCATGCGCATGATCAAATCCGGGGAAGAACTGCAACTCGCCCGGCACGCCGGAGAAGTCGCCATGGCCATGATGAAGGCCGGTCAGGCGGCCATCGGAGCGGGCGTACCGGAATACGAAGTTGCACTGGCCACTTCGGCCGCCGGCACAAAAACCGCTTCCAGAATCCTGGAACAACACTACCCATCCTCCCCCTACATGTCCCCGAACACCCATTTTCTGCAAATCATGGCCTCTGGGGATGAAATCACCATGACCCATCATCGTGCTTCCACCCGGGTCATGGGATATGGCGAACCGGTTTTCCTGTGTTTTTGCGGGATGACCAATTTTCACCGGTTCAAGCTTGGTTTCGACCGCACATTCTGGATTGGAGAAATCCAGGACAGGTCGCAGGCATCCATTTACCAGGTCGCAGTGGAAAGCCAGGCAGCAGCGCTGGAAGTCCTGCGGGCCGGGGTCACCGCAGAAGAAGTCCATGCCGCATATGCCCGGGTCATCCAGGAAGCCGGCTATGAGTATCCGTTCCGGTGCGGACGCGGCACCGGATTCAGTTTTCTGGAAAAACCGGAGCTCGTTTCCCACGACAGGACGGTTTTGCAACCCAATATGGTTCTGGCGGTGGACGGGTCGGTCTGTACCGACGATTTCAGGGCGCAGGTCGGGGACAGCGTCATCGTCACCGAAGATGGGTACGAAGCCCTCACCGCATTTCCAAAAGACATTGAGGAGGTTGTGATTCACACCCCCTGTTCGTAAAACACCAAACCGGAGAAACCACCATGTACCAACCAGGACAACCCGTTCATTCTGCTCCACGAGAAGCCGAATTAGACGAAGGCCGGCACTTCCGGGCCAGGCTGGGATTTATCCTGATGTCTACCGACCTGGCCGCCGAAAGCGATTTTTTTGATATGGTTCCGCCCGGGGTGGGGGTCCATATCACCCGGCTGATGACCGAAGATTATACGACCAGCGAAACCCTTTCCAGGCACATTGAATATATGGCGGATGCCGCCGCCAGAATCCAACCGCATACCCAACCGGATGTGATCAGCTACAGCTGCACTTCGGGTTCCATCGTTATTGGCGAGGAAAGGGTCAAGCAGGAAATATTGAAGGGGGCACCCTACGCGATTCCGATGACACTGGTCACCGGCGTGGTCGATGCGCTGAATGAGCTGGGCGCAAAAAAGATTGTCGTCGGCACCCCCTATCTCGATGAAATCAACACCCAGGAAGCGGAATTCCTGTACAACAAGGGGTTTGAGGTCCTGGATATCCAGGGACTCAATCTTGGAACCGGTGTCGAATACGGACAGATCACACCAGGCTACTGGACGCAGTTTGCCGTGGAAATAAACCGGGAAGATGCGGAGGCCATTTTTCTGAGTTGTGGCGGCATACGAGCCCTGGAGGTGGTGGATGAAATAGAAGCCATTACCGGGAAGCCGGTGATTACCAGCAACCAGGCACAGATGTGGAGTTGTTTGAGACGCGCCGGGATTACCGAGCCAATCAACGGGTTTGGGAGGATCTTTCATTGTGATGGCCGAACCATCGTCTCCGGGTAATTGCAATCCACCGGACCTGCGGGAATCGTTGCCGGCATGACGCATCTTTCTACTGGCGGGTTGCACCCGGGCACCGGGAAAGCCGTTCAGTGCCTGGTTTCGGACGTGGGATAAAGACAGTAACGGACAGTGCGATGAGGCATGCAATGAATGATCCACCCTGGCGGTCCATGGATAAATGCATTTTTGTCAACCAGGGGACATAAATCCCCCTCCTTTTCTTTCGCGGCACCCCCCATGTCCGACGCACCGTACGGCTCATTGACTGGAATTTGCAGGTTTTTCGACCTGGGGCGGGTCATTGAGGTCGCGGATTCCGGTGGCTACGCGAACACAAATTTCAAAATCCGGACGGATACCGGGCAATATGTCATCCGGATTTCAACCACCCACCCCGCAGAACATCTCCAATCTGAAATTCAGTACCTGAATCTCCTTTCCCGCTCACCCCTTCCCGTTCCTCAGTGCCACTGCTCCCGCCACGGGGAATTTGTTTACGAATCCAGCGGGATGACGGCAGTGGTCACCCGGTTTGTAGAAGGCAAACCACCCCTTCGCCTTTCACCTCCCATGATGGCAGACCTGGCAATCACCCTCGCCGCTCTCCACCAGATTGACCCCCGGCATTTCCCCCGGCGCACGACATGGTGGCACCCGGACTACCTGACCACCCACCTGGACCTTGCCCGGTCCCGGTTCGGCGAAAGCCTGATCGCTGACCTGGCAGGGAAAATTCAGGCTTCCGTGTCCCAGCCCACCCCCGACCTTCCCATGGGCATCGTTCATGGCGACCCCTGGTCCGGCAATACACTGTTTGCAGGCGAGGAACTGGTTGCCCTGGTTGACTGGGAGGAAACGGCCATTGGATATCCCGTATATGACCTGGCGTATGCGGCGATACACAATTGCTTTCCCGATGACCAGTATGACCCGGTGTTGTTTGAAACCCTGGTCACTGCCTATGAAAGGGTCCGGAAACTCTCGGACTGTGAGAAACGATACTTTTCGAAGGTTGTGGACAGAATCGTGTGCACGAACTCGTTATGGATGCTGCTTAAATCGGAATCGGATGCCAGCCCTCAAAACCTTTCCATGTATCAATGGTACCAGTCCCTCCGGTTGGATCAATTGAAGATTTGAGTCACACCGGTCCTTGGTGACCCCACATTTTTACGGCCCGCCTCCGGATGAGTTTGATCGTGAAAGCTGCGGTCAAAACCGGTATCTCTCCTGAATACGATTCGCCCGGGAGATGCACAATCGACCGCCTGGTGTACTACCCGACCATTTCCTTCCAGTTTTCCGGGATGTCCCGGAGAAATGAAACTGGCCTTGATTTCCAGGGTCACTACCCACTGGTCGGGGTACAGGCCAAAAACGTAACAGGAGGACGCTACCCTGGGAAGTTTCCCCTTGTTATCCAAAACCTACGAAATAAAGAGCGACCACCAACCCGACAGCCACAGCTGCCCACTTGAACACGCGCCCGATCATTGCGCTGATTTCTTTTACTCCGAGCATGGCAATGTACGCATCCGTCAACAACTCGGCATCGAGTAACGCACCATGATGTTTCCGTCCCGACGGGTTCAGCCCTACCCGCTTACACACATCATCAAGTTTATTTGATCGCCTTGGCCAAATTTGCCTGGCCAGTGTCAAGGTATCAAATACCTTGCAATGATTTTCAATTGTTCCAGGTTCAAAACCAGCTTTTACAAATTCAATATTCAGAAACTGCACATCGAATGGCGCATGATGGATCACCAACTCGGCTCCATCCAGAAAATCCAACAATTCCCCCGCGACCTCCCCGAATGTTGGCTTGTCAGCCACCTGACTATCCGTGATTCCGTGTATTTTGATTACTTGCTTCGGGATTTTCCTTTCAGGATTGATATAGAACTGGATTGTCTTGCCAGTCCTGACACCGTCGACCAACTCTACTGCTCCCACTTCAATAATCCTATGGCCTTCCCCCGGCTTAACCATAGATGGCACTTGTAGGGCCATGGGGACTCTATAAGTGCTTGATTATAGGTGATATAATTCAGACGCAAGAGAACTACCCCCCACATTTCTGTTGAATTCTGTGGAGCCGTATTCCCGCCTTGATGACGGAATACTTGCATGGATTGCCTACACAGGCTGCCTCATGCGAACCCGATGCAGACCAGGTTTCACCCCGGCTGCCTTGACGATCCCGGTCTGTTCGACACTGGGATGGACGTCCTGACGGATGACAATCTGCTTCCCCTGAACGGTCTGGAGCGTGGTGGTAACACGTATCCAGGTGCGCAGTACCCGACGAATACTCTGCCAGCGTAGAGAGGTCCCCGCTCCCCGCAGCCGGGTGCGGATCAGCTGCACCGCATGATAGGCCAGCACCGCAAGAAAAAGGTGTGCCTGAATACGGTCTTCCCGGGTATGCCAGATCGGACGCAATCCTAACTCCCCCTTCAATTCCCGGAACACGGCTTCGATGTCCACCAGCCGATGGTAGGTCCGCAGAACCGTCTCCAGGTCCCAGTCGGTGTGGCTGGTCCGCAGAATACAGGCTCCGAGCATCTCATCGGTCTCATCAAAACTGGCCTTGCGGGTGAATTTCACCGCCTTGGCCTGGGTGCCTTCTCCCCGTTGAACCTGAACCGTATAGTGCTGGGCAATCCCCGAATGACGTTCCTTGAGACGACCAACAGCTTCCACGATCCGTTCATACTTTTTCATCCGCCGGGGCACAGACAGGTTGTCGTGCAACCGTTGGAGTCCATCCTCAAACTTTTCCACCTGCCGGTCCCGGATGGACCGGGCCGTCTGCTGTCGGCCTTCACTCATCACATACAACCGGGTTTCATCGGCATCGGTGTCCAGTTTCCAGATCCGCACCGTGTGATTGGCCTGAGTGGTGATGGTGAGCTCCGGGTCCCCGTCCGGGGCCTGGGACGGCTTGCACCCCTTGGCCACGCAAAGCCAGGGATATCCCCGTTCCGTGAGCCAGTCGAGATTCTCCTGGGCACTGATCCCGGCATCCATGATCACCGTGGGCTTGTCCCCTTCGGTACCGTGTCCCTGGGCCTCAAACCGGCCCAGGGCGTCTTTCAGGGTGTCGACTTCCGTTACATTGCCGGGCAGGAACTCACAACCCCGGGGAAACCCGGCCTCATCCAGCATCAGCCCAAGGGTGATCAAGGGACAGTCATTCCTTCGTTGCTTGGATCGACCGAACTGCAGCAGCGACTTCTGTGCAGAGTCCGGATTGTCCGGTGTATCCTGTTTTTTCTGTGTTCCGGTGTAGTACGTATTGGACAAATCATAAAACACAATGGTATTGGGAATATCCAGCAATATGCGCTCCCGCTCAAACAGCGCCCTTTGCAGGGCTTCTTGATGTTTCCACAACTTATCGCCGATCCGATACAGGGTCTTGCGGGACAGTGCCCGGGAATCCCTGTCCAGACCGAGGATTTCCGCGGTGGCACTGTCGTCTTTCAACCATCGGCTGGTCTCCCGTTCACTGCCGGGATGCAGCATCTTGGCGGTCAATAATGCCAGGGAAATCCGGGTATCCCGGGCAGTAAAGCCCAGATTCTGCAGACACTCTCTCAGTCGGAGTTCTTCCCATGCGTGGAGGCACAACCGTTCTCCCCCGACGAATCGCGGGTCACGATGTTCCATGGTATTGAGGTCCACCGTGGCCACGGAGGGACCGGGGGTAGCGGTCTGGATGCCCCGGGAGCGCAACAGTTTCACCACTTCTTCGGCAGCCTGTTCGACCTCCGCTTCACAGGGCACCAGGGGGTCCTGACCAACCATGAGCTCTTCCACCCTCTGGGCGACAGGACCCCACAGAGTCTGGGGCACGTCCCATTTGGTTCCGAGGTTCGCCATGGTGGTCTGTTTGACCTTACCGCCGATGCGCTGGTTTTTGACCAGCCGGACACTGTACTGGGGGTTTCCGTGGGTGTCGGTATAGGTTTTGGTTCGTTTGAAGTGCATGAATCGGGCAGGATGCGGACCATGGATGGTTTTGGTATCCCGATTATACTGGAGGGAGGGGAAGATGTGAATAATTTATGCAGTGCCTATGGCCCTACAACAGATCAGAAATTACAACCTATTGATATATAACCGAAAAATAATCAGAAAGTGCGAAAATCAGCGAAAATCAGCCGATTCTGGTGGAAAAGTGCCAACTTGGGTTAAGGCCAGTGGTCTCGGTATCCAGTACAATCTGACGATTGGGACTTATATGCATGATTAAGCAGTATATTCTCTTGACGGATCACTGAGATTGCCACTCGGTTATAAGTGAGTGGAGGTGGGGAGACAATGAGATTGTACGCCATGAAACCACCGGACCCGATGAATCGACCCGATGCACTCGAGTGTCAACACCGGCGGGTCGGTGAATTTATGGAAAACGCTGTAGCATTGACCACCGCCTGACCCAGTAGCTCATCCAACAGCAGGACAGCCGGCTCCACTGTCAGGGGAGTTGAAAGGTAAAAAATACGGCAGAGTGGTCATGGCTCCCCCGCCAAATCCGACTTCTATGAGCCCATAATGATCTTCTTTCAACCATTCACACTGACGAAGTGAACCATGACCAGGACAAATCATAAATCAAATCCAACCGTTCCGGTAGTCCTAAATTTGTCCAATGGGAAACGAGCCTGAACGACAGGGTGATTTTCCAGCGGAAAGTGAGCCCAGGGCGGTAATTTTGGGATTATTGGAGAGCGATCATGACCTTCACAGGGACAGGGCCGTGTGAACCCCTCTTCCTAAGAAAGCCACAAACCGCTGAAACCCGCGTCAAACTACCCCATCACGGGTACAGGAAATCCATCGCCTGGCAAAAGACATACCATTGCCTGACGGCACCTGCCCGCTGGTCATTTCAGACAACAGTGAACAAGGGCTTGCCCAGTTGGTCGATATCGACTTCCACGCCCAGGCCAGGCCCGGTTGGGGCTGCGCCCACGCCGTTTTCAGAACGCGGCTGATAACCAGCGATATGCTCATTGGTCCAGTCGTTCATGAACGAAACGCTCAGGGTTTTCTCTGCCCCGGTACTCGCGGCCAGATGACTGACAGCCGCCGTCACCAGGTCGCCACCCCAGGTGTCTTCGATGGTAATCCGCAACCCCAGCTGGTCGGTAATATCCCGAACCAGCTTCGACCCCGTCAGCCCGGAAAATTTTGAAATTTTCAGGTTCACGGCCTCCATGCCGTTTTCATTGAAGGCGGACAACAACGTATTCACATCGGTAATGACTTCATCCAGCACCATGGGCAGGCTGGTGTGCCGGCGCACATACAGGCATTCTTTCAGCGTCCTGCAGGGTTCTTCAAAGAAAACCCGGTGAAACGGTTCCAGCAACCGGGCAGCGATCATGGCATCCTGCAGACACCATCCCCCGTTGGCATCCGCAATGATGCAGTCTTCGGGGCCTGTAATTTCCACGACATGGCGCACACGTTCGGCATCCTCATAGGGATTGGCGCCGATTTTCAGCTGAAAGCGTTGGATGCCTTCCTGTTTGCATGCCAGCACATACTCGCTCATTTCTGCCGCGGGTCCAAGGGGCACCGCCTTGTACAGGGGAAATGAATCCTGCAACCTCCCGCCCAGCAGTGTCGTCACATCCCGGCCGGTTGACTTGCCCAGCAGGTCCCAGCAGGCCACATCGATTGCCGATTTCGCATAGCCGTGTCCACGCAGCGCGGAATTCATGAGAACATGGACTGCGGAGAGATTGGCAGGGTCCGCACCAATGAGCGCCGGGGCCATTTGAAAGATAGCAGCGCGCGCGCCTTCTGCATGGGCAGCCAGGTACAACGGGCCCAATGGGCAGACCTCCCCCCATCCCTCCAGACCTTCATCCGTGATGATTCGAACCACCGTGCTGGGTAAATGGGTCACCACCTGGTTGCGGGACATCACGTATGCCCCGTCACGATAACTCAGGTTATAGCCATAGACTTCAATATTGCGTATCTTCATCCGCGTATGGTGGACTGTTTTCCGGCAGTATACTGGATTGACCCGGTAAACTCAGCCACCGCACCCATCGCGGTCCCTCCACGGAAGCCAACCCCCCCGGCCATCACCTTTTCCGCCTTCTGCCCACGACTGGCTGGATTCTACCGGCCAGAGCCACTTGTCATCGGGGAAAATCCTGCCAGGGCATGAAATCCGAAAAGAATTCAAGCCGGTTTTGCGGCGATCACACCGATCTCCACCAGCAAATCCGGGCTGGCCAGCCGTGCTTCGATACAGGCCCGTGCCGGGGCATGACCTTCGGGAACCCAGTTATCCCAGACGGCGTTCATCGGTGCAAAATGGCCTATGTTCGCAAGCCAGACCTGTGCAGACAATAAATGGGACCTGTTGCTGCCTGCTTCATCCAGCAGGCGATCAATTTTTTCCAGTACCTGTTCGGTCTGTACGGTAATATTCGCGGTCCGGTCCGCGGCCACTTGTCCGGCAAGATAGATGGTGTTGCCATGGACGACGATCTGGCTCATTCTCTGGCCAGTATGATAACGGGTTATGCTCATTGTATGCTCTTTGGGGTCTGGTTGATTCGGTAATAGCTCCCGAACCGGGAGTTGGCGTATCTGCAGGTCTGCCGGAAGATGTCCGGGAAAGCGAAGCCATCTCTGGCTGCCCATAAAATATTCATCGAACACAACCGGGGTTGCGGTAGGAACGGGTGTTGCACTTTGGACTGGCACGGGGGTTTTGATTAATTGTTGGAAGAACCGCGTTCTGCATTTCCATCATGAAAGATTTGGAAAGTTTGTGGGGCTTCCAAGGTTTGCGGCTATGTTTCACAAGTTGATTCTCCAAAAGTGCATCTAAGTTTGAGTTATTCGAGAAGTCACACAACTTCTCAACTATCAGAATTCTTGAATTTCAAATTTATTTTCTCTGAATGACAGCTTTCGTCTTCAAGCCCCCCGGGGCATCCCGTGTCCCCGGTCAGGCGCCACACTCAATACCACTGGTCAGCCATGGAGGCTTTCTTCCGTTGTACAAACTCAACCAGTGCTTCGTCAATGGCGGGGTCCAGGCCAGGGTCTTCAAATTCGTGCAGCATCTGCTTCCATTTCAGGTGGGCCCGCTGTTGTGCATCCAGTTTCCCCGAGTCCGTCCATTGTTCAAATGACTGGGTGTCGGCCAGCAGGTCCGACCGGTAATTCGCCGTTTTGAAATTCTCCAGGGTGTGGTCCACACTGAGAAAGTTCTGGCCCGGGCCGGCCTGGCGGTAAGCACTGTGGGCAAGCTGGTTGTCATCAATGGTCATCCCTTCGAGCATCCGGCACATCATTCCGCAACGGTCCAGGTCCAGCATGAACTTTTCATAGCCCATGGTCAGGCCGCCCTCCAGCCAGCCTGCTGCATGAAAAACAATACTGGACCCGGCCAGCACGGCGGCATTCATGGAATCCGACGATTCCTGCATGGCCTGGCCATCTGCGGTTTTGGCTGCAGTCACATGACCAATCCCGCGCAATGGCAAATTCATTCTCCGGCTCAGCTGGCCCAGGGCCAATGCAGACAGGACGGCCTCGGGGGAACCAAATGTGGGAGCACCGGTCTGCAAATCCAAAGTGGTGAGGAAATTGCCGTACACCACCGGGGCCCCCTTTCTCACCAACTGGGTCAGGGCAATCGCGGCGATGGTTTCCGCATGGGCCTGGGCAATCAGGGCCGGCTGGGTCACCGGGCCCATGGCACCGCCGAGAATGAACGGGGAAATGAAATTGCACTGGTTTTCCCGGGCATACACTTTCAGGGCCCCGGACATGATGCTGTCCAGGACCAGGGGGGAGTTCAAATTGATATTTCCCTGGATGACGCAATGGTTCTCCATGAACTCCTGACCATGCAGCAGCCTGGCCATGGCGATGGAATCTTCCGCCCGGTCTGCGGCGGTCACCCCGCCCATGAACGGCTTGGTGGTATAACGGATATGGGCATACACCATATCCAGGTGACGCTTGTTGACCGGAACATCCACAGGCTCGCACACCGTGCCTCCGGAATGGTGAAGCCAGGGGGTCATGTAGGTCAATTTCACGAAGTTCTGAAAATCTTTCAGCGTGGCGTACCTTCTTCCCTGGTCATGGTCCGTAACAAACGGCGAACCATAACCGGGAGTAAACGATACCGAGTTCCCTCCCACTGTTATGGACTTTTCCGGGTCACGGCCGTGCATCACAAACTCAGCCGGCGCGGTGGAGCACAAGGCTTTCGCATGACCGGGGTCGAATTGCACCCGATCGCCCCGGACCGTGGCACCCGCCTGGCGAAACAGGTCTAGAACTTCCTGGTCCCCCCGAAATTCAATCCCGATTTCCCGAAGTATCCAGTCGGCATGGGATTCCAGCCTGTCCAGGCTTTCTCCATTGAGCAATTCGGCAGTGGGAATATTCCGAAATGCAGTTGGCGGGGCGGGCCTGGCCGGGGCAATGCGCCGTTTCAGCCGGGCCGACCGTCCCTTTCGTCTTCCTGCCGATTTTCCTGAATTATCGCGGACCACGATGGACGGGCGCCTGTTCGGGAAAATTCATCGACCAAAGGATACAGGGAAAGCGGGCAGGCCGTGGAGTATCCGGGCTTTCACATTTTCGGATTCAGGCTCCGGAAGAAACCGGGCAGTCATTCGGACGTCCCGGCCTGCAAACCGCTGTGCCCTCCATAGGATTCGCTGTCGTCATAGGGAAACCACCAGAAATCCTGGGTCCCGCAATGGGGGTCCAGCCAGACAAATTTGGTCTTGCGAAAGGTCTCCAGACCTTCCGGCCCCAACTGGCGCCCCATCCCGCTCATCTTGGTCCCCCCAAACGGACCGGCGTCGTTATCCAGCAACGGCGCATTGATCCATACCATGCCGCCGTCCAGTTCCTCGGATGCCCGGATGCTTTCCTTCATGTCCAGGGTATACAGGCAGGCTCCCAGTCCATAACGGGAATCATTGGCCAGCGCCAGGGCTTCGTCAAAGTTTTTTACCTTGCAGACCGGAGCCACCGGACCAAAACTCTCGTTATTGAATATCTCCATCTGCGGGGTGCACTCCGACAGTATGGTGGGCTCCACGAACCATCCCTTTGTCAGGCCTGGGGGGCGTCCGCCGCCATGATCGAGTTTTGCCCCCTGTTCCCGGGCCCGGGACAGTACCTGTTCGTATCGTTCACGTTCTTTTTCCGCCACCATCGGGCCCATTTCCACCTTGTCCAGTCCGTTACCAATTCGAATCATCCGGGTATATTCCTTCAATTTGTGGATAAATTCATCGTGGACGGCTTCATGAACAAAAAACCGCTCGGCAGAGACGCAGATCTGTCCACAATTCATATAGGCGGAAAAGGCGGCACCCCGGGCCACCACATCAAGGGGGGCGGACGGCATGATCAGGAATGGGTCATTGCCGGAGGTTTCGATTAACGACGGTTTCATCATTTCACCACACCGGGCGGCAATGGCGCGGCCGGTTGGCACACTGCCGGTAAAGGCCACCATATTGGTCCGGGGATGTTCCACCAGTCGACGGCCAGTGTCCCCCGCCCCCGTGAGCACCTGAAACAGTCCCGCCGGCAGATATTTGTTGAATGACTCGGCGAACAGGAGAGTGGTAATGGTGGTGTATTCCGACGGCTTGGCGATTACGGCGTTGCCGGCAGTCAGTGCCGCCGCACCTTCCCATGCCAACAGCGTCATCGGATAGTTGAAAGGCTGAATGGAAACCACCACCCCCAGGGGCAGTTTCAGCGTATAGTTCAGGTGCCCTTCCACTGCCGGCCCCATTACCCTTCCGATATCCGTTCGCCCCATCTCCGCATAGTACCTGATCGCCGACACGGACCAGTCCACTTCATCCGCGGATTCCTTGTAGGGCTTGCCCATTTCCCGGGTCAGTATTTCGGCAAGCCGCGGCTTCTTTGCCAGCAGGTCATTCGCAATTTCGTGCATGATTTCAGAGCGCTCCAGTGCGCTCTTTTTCCACCAGCCGCGATAGGCCACCTGGGCACTTTCCACTGCGGTTTCGACTTCTTCAGCAGACGTTTCTGCGATATGCGAAATGACCTCCTCGGTGGCCGGGTCAATGACATCCAATCGCGTTGTAGATTGGCTTTTCACATATTCGCCATCGAGCAGGATGGCGTGGCTCTTGTCATGAAATTCTGCTGATACACCCATCAATGGATACCCCGCACTTGTAGGCTGGTTTGAATTCCCCTCACTATATACCACAACCCGGGTTCAGACATGATCTCCACCTGAATGGAAATCGGCTGCCGCCGGGTCAGGCATCCCCGTGACGGGCCGTCCCCGTTGAGTCGGGACAAGCCAAAAAAGGCGATTTTGACACCCGGATGGAAACGGGCCGGGTCAACCTTCTTCCCCGATCAACCCGTAGAGTTTGTTCACGGTCCTGCGTACGTAGGCTTCAGCATGCCCGGATTTCCGGGTCATCAGCGAAGGACTTGCCTCAAGGATGGCAGCCTGGACCTGCCCGGCAATATATCCTTTCTCCAGCATGCGTTTCCCGATGACCCAATCTGCCGACGAAAGATCAATGCTGCCCTTCGTCCGGGCCATCAGTTTTTTCAGTTCCTGCCGGTAAAAATCAGCCGGATTTTTCAGGTCGTCGCGGGGGTCGATCCTGGCCAGCATCGCCTTGATCCGTTTGCTCTCGGCCATCTGGACCGCCATTCTTTCTTCCAGCGACGTCTGGGCGTCCTCAAGAAGGGAACGGATCGCGGGGGACATGGTGCGTTCCCCGGCATCGGGATGGGTTTCCGAAAGTTTCACGTAGGGGTAACGGCCATCCTTGCCGGCATGCTTCGGCTTGCAATTGGCGAACCCTGCCAAACGCCCGAAATGGCGCCAGTCGGTGCTGCCCGGATCGCCACCGAATCGCCGGGCCAGGAGCCGGCCCGTTGCACTCGCAAGGGTTTTTTCCATGGGCTCATTGCTGACCCGGATCCAAGCCTGGTAGTTCCGGGGACTCGATTCAACGACCACCGCCGGCTGGATATCGGCCTGTTTCATCTCGGCCAGGCTGGATGCCGCCAGATCATCGACGAAAATCAGGCCCTAGCTGCCGTGTGGCCGAATGAAGATGTGCCCCCCCGAGCGATTCTTCACCATGAGCCACTTGAGAGACTTCAAAAGATGCGCCCGATTCCATTCCCGCAACATCATTCTGGACGATCCGTCTTTTCGGCCTGAGATCAAAACGCCGACCTCCATGTCTTCGATGGCCATGGCGTCCAGCTGGCGAATGACCTCCCTGCGAGTGCTATCCGCCATGAGAATTTCCGGATAAGGAAAGACTTTCGAAGGACCCATGCACGGCAGTGCAAAATGAAACCGGTTTAACCGGTCTTCGGGAAATCACGGTTTTCACCGTGCGCACCCTGCGTTGCAACCCATGGTGGGGTCCGGTCTGGTCTCAGGATGCGCATTCCTACTTCATATAGCGTTGTTTTTCCGCTTCCATCATTTCCCGGTATTCCGGCATGTCATCCGGAACCGGGGCGGGTTCCGGCCGGGCCAGGTCGATTCCCAGAAACCTGAATTGCTTGAATCCCAGGTAGTACGGCTTCCACCACTTCAAACTCAGCGGTACCGTAATATTCAACAGGAATGCGGTAAACATCAGGGTATAGAACTGGGTAATGTCGATGAGTTGATGCTGCACATAGGCAATATTGATGACAATAAATGCCAGTTCGGCACGACCGAGCATCCCGAAACCGATCATGACACTTTCATGCCAATGGTAGCTGCCGGTAAACCGCGCCGCGACACTGGCCGCAACCACCTGGAACACCACAACGACGACAAACAGCGTGATGACGGCGGGCAACGCATCCAGAACAACGCTCATGTCAAAGACCAGTTTCCCTCCCAGGTTCACAAAAAATATGGGTCCGAAAATGGTAAAGGCCAGATGCTCGATCACATGATTGGTTTCCTTGAAAGTATCATCGGTTTCTTCCTGCTCAACAATCTCGCCCTCTTCATTCCTGGTCTTGACCGTCTTGTTGAATACAAAATAGTCGGCGTGCAGAAACAGCCCGGCGAAATAGGCACCGATGGCAGCGTGAAATCCCAGCAGGTGGGCCACCACGCCGGCAAACATGGCCATGAACAGCATGATCAGCGGTGTGAACTCGCCCCGATGCAACATCAGGAACTGTCTCGCGCCGAATTTTGCGAGGACACGGCTCATTGTATGGTCCAGAATCTGGTACCAATTCGCGTCTGCAGGCCGTTCCTTGGGAGTGCGATCCGGAAACGCGACCAAACCCAGAAACAGGGTAATCGCGAAAAAGATGCCGACTTTAGCGACAATCCACAGCATCCCGGCGACGGACATGGTACTGCCCCCATCCCCGGCTGAACTCACCAGAATGATGGGCACCAGTATCGCCACCCCGATCAGTGACAGAACATCATCAATGACCGCAGCCGTCATAATGCCGGTAGCGGCGGTGGATTTGTGCAACAGGTCGCCACGAAGACTCATCATGGTCAGGCTGACAGCCGTTGCGGTCATGGTCAATGCCCACAGCATGGCGGAATGGTGCCCATAACCAAACATTGTCGCGATTCCGTACCCGGCAATAAAGGGAAAGGCCGCTCCGATCAATGCCACCCCCAAGCCCCGTTTCACCCCCTGGGAAAATCGACTGATGTCCTCCTCCAGGCCAAGGGCAAACATGATGAAAACAATGCCCCACTCCCCGATGGTCTCAAGAAATTCGTTGTGCGTGGGAAGCAGGCCGACATTGGTGAGTATCGCGCCTGCGACAATCAGCCACAGAACATCCACTGTTCCAGTTTTCTTGCTAATCAGTTTTGAAATGACGACAACCGCGAAAATAATCGCCGAATACTCCCAAATAGAAAATCCCGTGGACTCATGCATATTGAAACTCCTGTTGACTCAGTAGTGGACCATGATCATCGTCGGTAACCAAACGGCCTCCTCGCCGAAATAAAATACCCGTGTCACACTAATATGTCTAGTCAATCAGGCGCCTGTTTCTCAAACAACGATCCCGGCATGGTGAGGCGCCGGCGTGAATCCGGGCAGGATTTCACTTTTGCCAATCATATTCGTATACTTCAGGCAGTCCATTTTCCCGTCAGCGGTGGCCCATGACCCGCAACCGGTCAGGATATCCTTCACCGACGGATGAATCCGGGCACCAGACAAATACCGCTGAGCATGAGTACAACCGGAAGAAACACAATGAATACTGGCACCTGTTTATGCACCAGTGTGACCTGGAAGGTCACCGCCCCCCCCGAGAAGACCTATCACTGCCATTGCCAGATGTGCCGCAAGGCCCATGGGGCCGCCTTTGGCACCTATTTCTTTGTTCCCTGGCACCGGTTTTTCTGGACAAGCCGCCTGGGCAGCCTCCGGGATTATTCCTCTTCCAGAGCATTGACCCGGACATTCTGCGGTACCTGCGGGTCCCTCGTGCCGAATACCGATTCCGATGGCACCTTTTATTTTGTACCGGCCGGAAGCCATGATTCGGGAACGGGTGCGGACTGCCATATCTTTGTGGCCTCCAAAGCCCCCTGGTTTGAGATCACCGACGACCTGACCTGTCATGACGGCTTTCCCCCGGAAGAGAACCAGCCTTCATTCCACAGGGACCCCCTGCCCCCACCCCCCGAAGACGTGGTTCGGGGCAGTTGTCTCTGCGGCACCGTGAAATTTGAAGTGACCGAAAAATTCAGCCAGATCCACCATTGTCACTGCACACGCTGCCGACGTGCCCGGGCCGCGGCGTTCACCACCAATGGGTTCACATCGGACAAGGGGGTCACCATCCTCCAGGGCCAGGAACACATGCAGCAATACAAACTGCCCGATGCAAAATATTTCACCCATGTCTTTTGTGACATCTGTTCATCCGGATTGCCGCGCATTGACCCGGAACGACAACTTGCGGTGACCCCCCTGGGTGCTCTGGATGATGATCCCATGGTCACGGCGGACGATCATATCTTTGTGGCCGACAAGGCCCCATGGTTCTCCATCACGGATACCCTGCCTGCCTTCCAGCAATACCCGGAATAAGCCGTATTCCATCACCGGGCCGGTGAACCGGCAGGAGTGCTGCTGAAAACCCGGTTTTCACTGGATACCGCCATGGTTTGAAACGCTTATTCTGATGTTTGGAATAAGTTGGAACCTGGTTCTAATATTTATGACATTCTCGCTTGTTTTCGCACTATCGTTCTAATCCAGGTGTTATAGAATTTAGTGAGGCATATCACAGGGTTACGGTCGGCCCTGCGTGCAACACCAATCCATAAAATAACCAGAAAATATCCAGAAAAGGGCCCACCTATGAAAGAACATTACTATCTCGACAACGCCGCCACCACCTGGCCAAAACCGGAACCCGTCTATCAATACATGGATGAGTTTTACCGTGGATACGGGGTCAACCCCGGCAGGGCCGGCCATGAAATGGCAGTAGAAGCCGAGCGGATGATCACGGAGACCCGCCGTCTGTTGGGCCAGTTCTTCAATTTCAAGAGCGACAGCAGCCGGGTCGTCTTTACCCAGAACGCTTCGGACTCGCTGAACATCGCCCTGTTCGGACTATTGAACCCCGACGATCATGTCATCAGCACCCGGGTCGAGCACAACTCGGTCATACGGCCCCTGAACCACCTTGAAAGAGACCATGGCGTTCTCGTGACCCGCGTACAGCACGACGACCAGGGCTATGTGGATCCCGAAGACATCCAAAAAGCCATTCGACCGGAAACCAGGGTCGTCGTGGTCAATCATGCTTCCAATGTCCTGGGGTCCGTGCAGGACCTGAAAGCCATCGGCCAAATTACCCGGGAAGCCAATGTGACGTTTGTTGTGGACACCTGCCAGACTGCCGGTGTCCTGCCCATCGACATGGAGGACGGGTGCATTGATGTCTTGGCCTTTACCGGGCACAAGGGTTTATTTGGCCCCATGGGAATTGGTGGATTGCTGGTCCGGGAGGGTATCGACATTCGGGCCGCCCGGGTCGGCGGCACCGGAGTGGATTCCATCACCCCGTTCCAGCCGGATGACTACCCGCATCATCTCGAAGCCGGGACGGTCGCCCTGCCCGGCATTGCCGGGCTCAATGCCGCACAAAAGTGGTTTGCGGCGTTGGGAGAAAAACAATTGAACGGCGACGCAGAAGGAATGGACCACACGGGTCTTTGCCGGTCCGCCCTGGATCATGTCAATGCCCGGGAACAGGCCCATGTTCAGGAACTCGAAAAGGCATTCCGGGCCATTGAGGGCATCAAGGTCTACGGTCCCGAGGGCGACCGTCCACGTGTGGCCACCCTGTCGATGAATATACGGGAACTTCCGGCGGACCAGATCGGTATCATGCTGGATGCGGATTATGGAGTGTGTGTACGGGCAGGATTGCATTGTGCACCCCTTGTCCACACGGATGCCAATACCGTTCCTCAAAACGGGACGGTTCGATTTTCACCCGGCTACTTCACCGACGAAGAAGACCTGAAACAGGCCATTGAGGGCGTACAGGAACTCGCGGAAATGATGTAGCCATCAACGGCCGCTCCCATTGTGTACGCCGTGGACGGACTCCTTACGCTCCCGGACGCCGGGGGATACCGATAGTCCGGCCCCGAACCATCGCACCCTGGGAGCCATACCTCGGCAGGACCAGATTTCCGCCCTGCACCGGGTTTCATTGAGGCAGTCCACCTCCAATGGATCGTCTGGTTGCCAGCCGACGGTTATAGACAAAATATCCGGATGACAGGGCAATTCCCGATCAATCAGCGGAGGCGGGGCCATGGTCCGCGCAAGTTCGTTGGGGAGTTCGCTGCAGCGGGTGGTAAGGATATTGAAATGGTGATGCGTGTTGGTCCTTCACAGACCTCTCCGCTCCGGGTGAAACCATTGCAGTGAAGCATGCAGCGTCACCACTGAACCGATGATGGTCAGGGTTGGCGCCTGCACCCTGGACTTTTCTATTAACCCGGGCAGTTGCTCCAGGGTACTGACATGGGTCTTCTGGTCCAGGGTGGTCCCCTTTTCGATCACCGCCGCGGGAGTCTCCTTGTCACACCCATGCTCAATCAGTTTTTCGCAGATAATCGGAAGACCCCGCAACCCCATATAAAAGACCAGGGTCTGATCCGACGCAACCAGGTTTTTCCAATCCAGGTTAACCGTACCATTTTGCAGTTGTCCGGTCACAAACCGGACGGATTGCGCGTGGTCCCGATGGGTCAGCGGGATCCCCGAGTAACCGGCACAGCCGTTGGCGGCACTGATCCCCGGAATAACCTGGAATGGAACCCCGTTTTCCGCCAGCGTTTCAATCTCCTCTCCCCCCCGGCCAAAGATAAACGGGTCCCCGCCCTTGAGCCGTGCGACCCTTTTTCCCTGCAGTGCATACTGGACAAGCAACGCATTGATATCCTGTTGTGGCAGCACATGGTGGGCCCGCTGTTTTCCGACATAAACCAGTTCCTTGCCCGCTTCCAGCCGGTCGAGAATCTCCCGTGAAACCAACCGGTCATACAGGACGATCTCGGCCTGCTGCAACAGACGGAAAGCGCGCATCGTCAGGAGGTCCGGGTCCCCCGGCCCGGCCCCCACCAGGTAGACTTCTCCTTTTGCACGGAAGTTTTCCGGATCCTCCATGGCCGACTTCAGCTGGGATTCCGCCAGATCATAATTTCCCGACAGGGCGCCTTCTGCAATATACCCGTGGACCACCCGGTTCCAGAACACTCTCCGGTCCCGGATGGCCGGAATTTTTTTATTCACCCGCCTTCTGTATTTTCCAAACAGCCTGGCAAGCCTACCGTAGCCATGCGGGACAAAGGTGTTGATCCGGTCCCTCAGCAGCCTGGAAAACTGCGGAGAGGCACTGCCGCTGGAGATCGCGATCTGTGCCGGGTTCCGGTCAATGACAATGGGGAAAACCACATCACAAAGCGAGGAATCATCCACCACATTCACGAGGATGGACTGCCGGTGGCAATCTGCGGCAATCTGCCGGTTGATGGCCTTGACATCGGTAGCGGCCACCACCAGATGGTACGCCCGGGTAAGGTCCTCGGCCACATAGGCCCGGCTTTCCACTTCTCCGGCACCTTGTTCGATCAACCCGTAAATTTCCGGAAGCGGGTCAATGGCAATCACGTCCACCGTGCCCCCGGCATCCATCACCCTTTTGGCCCGACGCAGGGCAACCTTGCCGCCGCCCACCACCAGGCAGCGGCAACCCGAAAAGTTATGCATGAGAGGGAGATATTTCATGGTCTGGGCTGGCTACGGGTGAAACCTACATTCGATCCATCCTGCGGGAAACCACCGCTCCGGGATCAGGCCTCCACCCGTGAACGCAACACCGGTCCATCCGCGACAGGCGAAACCGGGTTGCGTGTTCCGGAGGGTTGGCTGGCCATTATTGCGCCCTGCCCGCTTTAAACCGGGCAAGGGCCTCGCCCCGGGCAATCACTTTCCTGGCCTGCGCCGCACCTTCCGCCAGTGTCCGGTTCATCCCCGATTGTTTCAGGCCAATGGCGGCACTGTACACCAGGCTATCCAGCATCGGGCCGGGCTTGTTCGCCAGTGCGTCAATCCCCAGTTCCAGATTCAATTCAACCAAATCCCCCAGGACCCCCGTGTTCAGGAATCCCGTGTTCGCGATTGCCGGCGCATGTTCATCCGGAATCGGGATTGCCCGTTTTTCCTGATGAATACCCAACTCACTGGGCGTCAGTTTGTACACCTCCATTTCCGCCTCCCCCCGGTAACCGAAATACCGGGATACCTGGCTCAACGATGGAATACAGCCACCCTCGACCCCCCTTACAATGCTTGCCGAACCATACCCGGCATGCCTGGCCAGCATGGCATACACCGGCGGATAGGCCCTGTGCACAAATCCGGTCATCAAATGGGTACAACGGGCACCACAGAGGGGACGGAGAATCACTTCCAAAGTGGAAACACAGCTTCGCTTGACCATCACATCCCGCAGACCGACCAGATCGGCCAATGGGGGAATATATCGTTTCTGATCAATATAGGCCCAGCCAATCTCCGGGTTTTCCAGCGAGACCGCGGCTTCGGTGACACTGGCATCGACATTGGCCCCGGCTGCCGCCAGGATCATATTCGCCGTAATCCCATATTTCGGCCCGACTGCATGCAGGCCGTGGAGATAGGACGGCAATCCGCTGGCGGCAAATACCGCGGGCAAGAATGCCGTCGCGGACAAACCCCGCAAATATCCGTTAAACGGGTCTGCCAGCACCAACACCTCCGGGCACCGGACCTCTGCCTGCTCCATTTCTCGGATCAGCGCATTCAGGATACCCAGGTTTTCCTCATCACTCTCGCGCTTCATGCGCAGGGCAATGAGGAAAATTCCGGTACGCACCTCGTCAATCTCCCCGTTCAGGATCATCGACATCGCATCCTCAGCCTGGGTCACGTTGAGAGACCGGCTGAGTTCAGGGCCCGTCGCCACCAGTTGCAGATATCCCCGCATTCGGGATTGAGGAGTCATGGCCATGGATTTTTTCGCATTGTACCCACGCACTGGCCAGTCCTGTTCTTTTTCATCGGATAGGGGCCCCGGACCTAAAGCGAATCCGCCATATCGTCAAACCCGGCTTTTCGATACCACTTTCTGGCCTCGCCCAGATCAACGGAAACACCGAGTCCCTCCCCGTACATCCGTGCCAGGGTCACCTGGGAACCCACCAGTCCCTGCTCCGCGGCCTTCGAAAACCAGTGGATGGCCTGCCCGGCATCCGCTTCGGTGCACTCTCCTTCCATGTACATAAACCCCAATCCGTGTTGCGCCAGGGCCAGACCCTGTTCCGCCGCGGCTTTCATGTTCCGGTAGGCCTTCCCGTCGTTGGCGACAATCCCGAGCCCGTTTTGATACATGATGGCCATTCTGTACTGTGCGTCCGCATTGCCTGCTTCCGCAAAGGGCGACAGGAACTTCAACGCCAAAGCAAAATGCCTGGATTCGAACGCATTGATCCCACTGCGTAAATTTACATCACGATCATCTACCATGTATTGTCCGCCCCATCAGTGAATTGGTACAGGCTCCTAGTTTGTCGCAGGCGGGCTCACAATCCAAGCCTCCTTTTGGGTACACCCGGTTCTCCTGCAAAGGGGATATCCATTCTGCCCTTATTTGTTGTTAAACTGGTGAATCAATATTAACTGAAAACGACGGGACCCATATGATTAATCTGTATACGTGGAGTACGCCGAACGGACGCAAAGTCTCCATCATGCTCGAGGAAACCGGGCTCCCCTATGCGGTCCACCCGGTGGACCTGGGGAAAAACGACCAATTCGACGAAGACTTTCTTCAGATCAGCCCCAATAACAAGATTCCAGCCATCGTGGATGAGGGCAACGGGCGCAGCATGATGGAATCCGGCGCCATCCTGGTTTACCTGGCTGAAAAAACCGGAATGCTGATGCCGGATGTGCATCGATGGCAAATTCTGGAATGGCTGATGTGGCAAATGAGCGGACTGGGACCCAATTGTGGACAGGCCCATCATTACATGCATTTCAATCCGGGCGTAAGCGAATACACCGAAAGACGCCTCAAAGTGGAGATCCAGCGACTCTATACCGTGCTGGACGACCAACTGGAAGAAAACGAGTTTGTTGCGGGGGCGTATTCCATCGCAGATATTTCATTGTGGCCCTGGGTTTCCCGGTTCGAATGGCACCGGGTGGATCTCGATGAATTCGAGAACATCAAGCGCTGGTACCTGGAAATCGCGGACCGACCCGCAGTACGGAAGGGGTATGATATCCCCGCAACGGGAAACCAAATCCCCGTACCCTGAAATCCGAAAACATTCCGGCTGCCGGGTCATGCACAAAACAGGTTCAAAACCGCCGGTGTGATCCCGATGGTTTGCAACCCCGGCGCCCGGCATCCTTCGTCATCGGCCGGGGATGGTCAACACCCGGCATGGGCATTCCTTGTATTCCATGCACACAGAGTGATCACCACCGTGCACCGCAACCCGGTCGCCCGAACTGCGATTCATGCGCTGCCCGGAAAAATGGGAGCAGGGGCAGGTCCAGCAAATCCGCCGGTTTTTCAGGGGCTCCGTACGTATTGAGGAAATGGGGACTGCAGACCGGAAAAACATATTCGCTTAACAGCAATTCTTCATACAGGTTGGTCCAGTGGCCATACCCCAGGCGAATGCCGACATCGGCGGTTTCCGCATCAAAGTCCACCAGTTCATCGGAGGTGGAAATCCACACATCAATGTCAGGGTATTCGTGATTGAAATGGCCCAGACGGGGAACCAGCCACTTGAATGCAAAGGACTGCAACAGGGTGACACGAAGTGCTGCCGGACCCTCGTCCTTGTCCAGGACCTCCTCAAGGGTGGCGGTGAAGCGCCGGATAAAATCCCGTACAACGGGGACCAGCGCATGCCCGGCTTCGGTCAGGATCAACCGGCGACCGCGTCGCTCAAAAAGCCGGATGTCCCAGAGTTCCTCCATGTGCTTGATTTGATGGCTGATGGCACTTTGCGTCACGAAAAGCTCTTCGGCGGCCCGGGTATAACTGAGGTGTCGTGCTGCGGCTTCAAGGGCACGCAGGGCGGACATTGAGGGGTATCGGACAGTCATTCTTCATGCATGAGTATTTTCTCATGCATTGTATGAAAAAGTTTCGTTTGTCCACAAGGGGTATTCCCCCTATATTCCCCCCATCGGCTACCTGGGTAGCCTTATTATTAATCAACAACATGAACGAGAGGAATCCAATCATGGCAAACGAAGCGGTAATCAAGGTGGGGTTCGCGTATATCGGTGCCCTGGCATTAATGGCGGTCATAATGACCATTGTACATTAGGAAATTATCATGAGCACAACGAGCATTTTCAGCGGCCGCGGCAATGTGGTACAGGGCCGTTTTCAGCGCAGTGTTTTGGTTCGGCTGGTTGACCGGATCAGAACCTGGAACGACGACAGGGTTGCAATGCGTCAATTGAATGCCCTGTCAGACCGGCTGTTGCAGGATATCGGGATTGAGCGCGAGAATATCGCTGAAGCCGTCCGACAACTGCATCCGAACACCGGGATTGTCATTGCCCGGGGTCCCCGCGAAGCGGGAATACAAGAAGACCTCCGCAAGGCCGCGTAATCAGTTTTTCTCCATAGGTGTTTGTCTATTCCGGGCGCTCTTTTCTTTTGAGCGCCCTTTTTTTTGGTGCGTCAGACGTGGGATTTCCCGACAAAACGGAACCAGATGCCAGTCGGTATCCGGCGGGGTCGATTGTGAAGGGTTGAGGCGATATCGGTGAACCGGTTGTGGATGAAAGTGCAGCCAGAGCGGGCCGGTCTGCATGGAGGCGACGTGGGAACGCGGCAACCCGATGAAGGCCAGCGCAACACCCGGAACAATCATCCCGGAACCCCGCGCATGATCACATCCGGGACGACCTCGCCGAAACCCTCCCCCATGGACTTCAGCCTCCTCGAGACGCCAGCTCGGCCGCCAGAAGTATCCGTTCGGCCTCGCACAACGCCTCAACCGTACGGTCAAGACTTAAGACACCCTCGTCGTCGTAGCGCAGCCATCCGTCCTCGTGAATGGCCACCGTCATCGTGTTGCCCTGACGCATCACCGGTGGCTTTATTACCCGCTTATCCTGATTGGTGATCTGTTCATTCCAGTACCACTTCAACTCTTTTTTCCCTTCCGATGAATGGCCCCACGCGTTCACCTTGAAGCACAGCTTCTCGTACTCCAGCTGCAACGTGCACGGTGAGTCGTCGGGCCCCGCCGGGCGCCACCAGAATCCCATGAACCCGCCCGCCTGGTTGTTCACATGGCCCCATCCGCGCCAGGGCCGATCCGAGTTCGCCCCAAACAGACGACTCTCCAACTCCCGGTACAGCCCTTGCCATGCGTACCAGTTCCTGTCATGTGCACAATCCGTCCGCTTCCATGTGCGGAACGACTGAGTCTGATCTTCGATCGACACCAGATGATCCCTGAAGTCCAGCAAGATGGCGTTGTTCCCGTCGTAGTTGTTCAGCACCGAGAGGAGGAAGTTGATGCGATTGAACACCTTGTACTTCAGGTCGTCCTCGATCCATCGCTCCGTTTCCAACGAGTGGTTGCCGGTCTTGAGGTAGATTGGGAACAGGTCTTCCTTGGAAACGCTGCCGAGTTTCGTCCTGCCCGACAGCACCGCCTCTAGATACCCCTTCATTGGATCGCCCTGCGGCCCCCCGTTTATCTTGTCCTCAATCAACAGGATATGCTTCCCGTCGATGCGCGCTAGCACATCAATGTTCTTCTGCTGCTGATATATCTCGACACGGGAGCTGCCCTTCAGCGTCACGCCCGGCCCGTCTCGCTTGTGGTTCAGCAGCGACTCGACGAACTGTCGTCCCAGCTGCGCCAGTCGGGAGGAGCCATCGTGCTCCGACCACTTGATCAGCCAACAGATTATCGCGTCCTGCGACAATTCCTTCGTTGCGTAGTGGAACAGGTTAGGTTTTTTGTCATCTTGGTTTTCCATCTTGGTTCTCCATTGCCTGAGGTTGGTGCGTCGGTGAAAGACAAGCTATCGTTATCACGGCACCAAGCCGTTGCCTGCCAGAGCACAGATTTCGTAGCTCCATCCTACGTTCCCCCCCCCCCCGGAAATCAAGACAAATTGTTAAAGAAAATTTAAAAAATTTCAGGCCCCAGGGACGACGGCACCGGTCAGGTCTGCGAGTTGTCCAGAAACCAACCACGCATTTCAGTTCAGAACCGTGGACGAACACACTTGGCCCAGGTTGGCACTTGAAAGACCAGGAAAAATGGCCGGAAACCGTTGAAACCGTTTGACGTATTGAACTACAAACCGACAAGGGGGTATGATAGAGAGCAATGCGTTTTTACGGCTTTCCAATATGAAGGGGTGGCGGAACCCATTCACTTCGGTTCTGTCTTGAAGTGCATTTCATTTGAACCGGGCATATGATTATCGCCGAAGGCTATAGGCCCTCGATTTGTATTCATTGATTCAGCATAAATGTTTTCGGACTCTTGTCATCACTTACGGTCGATTCATCCATGACTCAGCAAGCAACCAATCCCCCTTCCCCAAAAAACCGACTGTTCGGATACCTTCAACTGTTCCTGATCGTCGGTGCCATTGTTGTCGCACTCATTTTTGCCAGAGCACCCGATCCCATTGAACGCGACACCGGCGTCGATCATCCGGTTGAACCTGCACCACCGGCTGTCAGCGTGCTCGCACAACCGCAAACAACCGATTTCACACTGCCGATTCAACTCACGGGCAATGTGACTCTTGAAGAACGCATCACCATTGGGTCCGAAGCGCAAGGCCGGATAGCCTGGGTTTCAAAAAAATTCAGGGCGGGCGAAACCATCGCCGCCCAGGAAGTTTTCGTCAAGATTGATCCAGCAGAATACCAGTTGCGAGTCAAGGAAGCGGAAGCCCGGCTGCGGATTCACAGGCTGAAATTCGAATCCCAATCCCAGGCCGCCTCACCCGGTGATCAGCAAAGACATGCTGCGCGCAGTGAATTGTTTGCAACATGGCTGGATCTGGCCAATCTGAAACTGGCGCAAACCGAAATTTCTCTACCGTATGATTTTCGCGTAATCCGGGCAGATGTGGAAGTTGGAGAACTGGCCGGTCCGTTTGAACGGGTAGGAAAAGACGCTTCCATCCTGGGAGTGGGCTACCGCCCCGAAGCGATACAGGCCAGCGCCCCCATCGAACCGCAATTGCTGGAAAATTTGCAGCCGGTGATGGGCAGACCGGCACAAATCGTGGTCGGCAGCCGATCCTATGAGGCAAGATTGGAGCGCGTGTCCTCGGTCGTTGCGCGGGAATCCCGCCTGGTCCGGATATTTTTCAAGTTTGCCGCAGACGCAACCACGGATGACTTGCCGTTGCCCGGGATGTTTGCAACCATCCATCTCGAAGGCCAGACTTACGAAGGGGCCTTCGCACTCCCGCATGGTGCCATGCAATCCGGTGAAACTGCATGGGTGGTTGACAACGGTATTGTAAAGGCCCGAACACCGAAAACACTGGGGCTTACCGATGAATTCTGGATGGTTGAACCCTTTGACATTGCGGATGGAATTGTGGTCGGTGATTTTCCGACCCTGGCAGTCGGTGCAGCCGCCGTTGCCAACCCACTGAATTGAGTACTCGTTCGTTTCGGTTGAAAAGACTAACAACCCACGGCCACCCCGATAAAATCATGAAGTTCAAGACCGCTCAGATACCCGCCCCGCCCCGCCCTGGCGATGTATCCCCATTTTCTGATACCTGCACTGCCGGGATGAGTTTGTGAACAAAGGGCTGATCGCATATTTTGCCGGAAACCGGGTTGCGGCGAATCTGCTGATGATCTTTCTTCTCATCAGCGGCTTGATTGCGGCCACCCAGTTGTCCGTACAGCGTTTTCCGGAAATCGACTCGCGTACGATCACGGTATCCATCCCATCCATCGGCTCCACGCCGAAGGAAGTGGAACAGGACATTCTTCGGCGCGTCGAAGAGAGCATTGTCGGACTCTCCGGGATCGAACGCGTAATCGCGGTGGCCAGCGAGGGCGGGGGCAAGGTCACCATCGAGCTGACGCCTTTTTCCGACCCGGATTCCGTTCTGATTGATATCCAAAACACCATAGACGGCATCAATCACTTTCCTCCCCCGAGTGCCGGCGCACCCGAAATCAGGATCGGAAAAATTCACCAGGAAGTCTTGACCCTCGCCATTTCATCCGAGTCTGCAGACGAGAACGAACTGCGGCTGATGGCCGAGAAAGTGCGGGGCGGACTGCTGGAATTGCCAGACATCTCCCAGGTAATGTTGCTCGGGGTGCGGGACCGGGAAATCACCATCGAACTGAACGAAGAACAGTTGCGCCGCTATGACCTGACTTTTACAAAAATTACCAGAAAAATTGAACTCGATTCCATGAATCTCTCGCTGGGAGAGTTGTATACCGATAGCGGTCACATCATTCTTCACTCCCTCTCGAAACGGACCACGGGAAAGGAGTTCGAGGATATCCCCCTCATTACGCAACTCGACGGCTCAGTCGTTACATTGGGGGACGTCGCAACCATTCGAGATGGCTTTGCCGATTACCGGGTGCTTTCAGAATTGGATGGCGTGCCGACTGCATTCGTCCGGATAGACATGGACAATCATCAGCAGTCGATGACGGAAATCGCTGAAACAGTCGATTCGTGGCTTTCCAGCCAGACGTTTCCCCGTCAATTCGAGGTCTCCGTCTGGAACGACCAGGCCACGCCCGCCATGAGTCGTATCAAGGAGCTGGTCTCCAGTGGGCTGATCGGGTTAATTCTGGTGTTCCTGTGCCTAGTTGCGGTTTTTGATCTTCGCGTGGCGACCTGGGTTGCCTTCGGGATTCCCTTGTCCTTCATCGGCGCCATGCTGTTTTTCGATATTTCAGGGTTGACATTGAATATCGGAACGGTTTTTGCATTCTTTCTGCTGATTGGAATTGTCGTGGATGATTCCGTTGTCGTGGGAGAAAGCATTGCTTCGGAGCGACAGCGCGGGAAAAACGCATTGGATGCGGCGATTTCCGGCGCCAGAATGGTCGTTTACCCGATCACCATCGGCGTACTCACCACTGCGCTCGCACTCGTTCCCCTTCTCTTTATTACCGAAGCGCGCTACCAGATCCTGACGGTGATCCCCTTGGTGGCATTTTTTGTTCTGCTGGTGTCGCTGGTCGAGGCATTCCTGATCCTGCCGGCCCATCTTTCGCACGAAAAACCCTGGAGCCTGTCACCGCTTCGAAACATTCAGGCGCATACCCGAAAAGGGCTCGATAGCATGCGGGAGCGGCTGATTACTCCGATCGTCTCCTGGTCAGTCCGGCACATCGTGTTGACGCCGGTCATCGGCGCAGTCGTTGTCCTCGCATCCTTTCTGCTCATCAGCTCCGGCGCAGTTCGAGTCATTCTTTTTGACCAGGCCCGAAACATCTCAGACAACATACAGGCAGACATCTATTTTCCGATCGGCACGCCCTATGCTGCGACCGTGGATGCCGCCAGGAAAATCGCCTTGGCGGCAGAACAGGCAGATGCCGGACTCGAAGGGGAATCGATCAAATCAATCAGTATCATTGTCGGCGCACCGGTCGCCTGGTTTCGCGCCGTTGATGAACATTCCAAATACAACAGCAGTCACATTGCAGCGGTTCGCGTGCATCTCAATGATCGTCCGCTGCGCCTGGCTTCGGTGTTGGAGTTCGAACAGGCCTGGCGTCAAATGGCCGGGGACACTTCAAGGTTTGAACGGCTTGAATTTCAGTTGTCCAGAACGAAATTGCAGCCAAACATCGCCTATTCATTGAGACACGAAAATCGCGAGGTTCTCAAAACCGCGACGGCTGATTTCAGGGAATCGCTCTCGAACGAACGCGGAATCTACGGCTTGACCGACAACATGACTCCGGGGCAGCGCCAGCTTGAAGTTTCCCTGACCCCGCAAGGCCGGCTGGCAGGGCTGACGCCGGCCTCCCTGGGGGTACAACTGCGATCCAGTTTCCATGGTCTGGAAGTTCAGCGAATCCAGCGGGACCACGATGAAATCAAGGTCATCGTGCGGTATCCGAGGGAGCAACGACAGTCCCTTCGCGCGCTATCGGAAGAACGGATTCGCGGACCGGGGGGCCGCGAAATCCCCCTGTCATTTGTCGCCGACATCACCGAGTCCCGAGAACTGGAAAATTTGACGAGCATCAACGGAGAAAAAGCAGCGCTGATCAACGGTTTCACCGATGAATCCATGGTGACACCAATTCAGATGAGAAGAAAAATCGCAGCATCCATCATTCCGGATTTGCTCCTCAAATATCCCGGCTTGAGAATTGAACTGGACGGAAGTGCACGCAACGAAATCTCGATGCTCAAAACCCTGGGCATCCTGGTTCCCCTTGTGCTGCTTGCCATGTACCTGCTGGTTGCCGGGTTCCTGCGCAGCTACTGGAAACCGCTGGTCGTGGTATTCGGGATTCCGATGGCCCTGGCCGGTGCGATCACCAGCCACTGGGTGCTCGGATGGGACTTCACTGCGATGTCGGTTTTCGGGGTGGTCGGCGTGCTGGGAATCATTGTTAACGATGCCCTGGTTCTGCTCGACCGATACAACACCCTGCGCCGGCAGGATGCCGGTCTACCGGCAATCGTTGCCGCGGCGGCGGCGATGCAGCATCGTTTCCGAGCCGTATTTCTGACCAGCCTGACTACGGTACTTGGCCTGTCACCCCTCCTTTACGAACGCAGTGAAGAATTGCTTTCCATGGTCCCCTTTGTCGTCAGCATGCTGGGGGGGCTGGTTTTTGCAAGCCTGTTTACCCTGTTCATCCTACCGACCCTTGTGATGTGGGTGGAAGGACGAAGAGAGTAGATCCCTCAGCTCGCCCCGGCCCGGAGAGGGTGGCCGTGGTTCAAAAAATGACGGTCAGATTCCGATGGATGGTCACACCCGGTTGACCCGGCCAGGGAGACGGTTGATGTCGATGAAATCCCAATCGGACAGGATTGGGTTGACCGATTCCTCCGGGGACACCGGGTTTTTTACCTGACATCCGTTACAGGATCCCCCGCGTTGCCACGTACCCACGATACGGTTCGAACGCCGCGTTCACGGCCTTCTCTGTAAGGCCATAGTCCCCCAGATGGTATTCGTGCCGGGGTTCACGCTGACGTTGTTCTTCCTGAAGCGTCAACCATGCCTGCATGCCATCCACTGCGGCCGGCTCAAGGGGCCACCCGAAACCCGCGTAGATATCGGCCACGACCGCCATCGGGTCTTCGACCAGGTCGGCATAACGGACGTCCACCCAGTGCTGGTCGAGCCCGGGCCGGGAAGCCCGGAACCGCATCGCACCGTTCAGCATCCCGCTCATCTGTGCCAGCTGCTCAATGCCGGTTTCGTGCCGCGGTCGCGGCTCCGTGGTGAACGAACGTATGCGTTCCACCAAACTGTTCCAGGATGCCATGAACTGCACGGGCTCGCGATGGGTCTGGATGAAGACCGCATCCGGATAAGTTTCCAGCAGCACTTCCAACTCCATAAGATGGAAGGGCATCTTGAGCAGCCAGTGTCGTTGCCCCTGGCCATTTTGTTGCCGACGCTGCCACGTAAAGTGCTGCATGATGGATCGGTGACGCATGTAGGCATTGCGCGAACCGGTTTCGGCCAACCAACGGCCGTACGCCGGCACATGGTGCGCGACGGTATTGAGCCAGGTCGAGAAAGACATCCTGAGGAGCATAAAATCCTCATCGGGCTCGTCTATGTCAATGCGGTGCATTTCGGCAAGCCTGTCGGCGATATTCGTCGCGCTCATCAATTCTTCCGCGTAAGCTCGGCGAGGGTCCTCGGCCGTCCCTGCAACGGTATCGTATTCACCGGTTGAGAGGACCGAATCCACCAATTCGTAGCGCCGCAATGCCCAGAACTGCGGATCACGCGACAGGAGTCGGTGCAAAAAGGTCGTGCCCGTACGGTTGATGCCAACGATAAATACCGGTCGCGTGATTCGTGCCTGCTCGATCTCGGGGTATTGCTGCCGTTCCCAGGCAAGTGCTGCGTTGTTGCGCAGCGCTCTGCTCAACCCGTAGATGATATGGTTGAGTCGCGATTCCCGGAGTCCGGCCTCGGGCGATTTGAGTGCTTCGACCAACCGTCCGAGGGCGACCCGCATCCACGCAGGGTACGTCCGTTCGAACGGGACGCCCATCCGCTCGGCATACGTTCCAGCCTGTCCAACAAGACCGTCGAAATCAAGGCGACCTTGTGGAACCGGATAGGGCCATTCTTCCCGATGACGCCGGATCCAGTCATAGGAGCGCGCATGGCGGATCAGTAACGCGGGCCGCTTGATCGGCCGCGGGCAATCCTCCCGGATGGCTCGATCACTGACCGGCATCGCGTGGTCGGCCCGTCCTCCATGAAACCAGTACGGTGCAAAGTGGTCGACCAGAACCCACTGCCCACGCAGCGGAGAACGGTCTCCAAGAGCCTGGCAGGAGCGCCTGAAGGATGGGTAGGAGACCGTCTCCCAGTAGAGGCCAAAATCCGCGACTTCAAGATCGTCGTAGGGCGGCTTCCGGTCACAGCAGTGGTAGATGGTAAAACGACGGTCCGGGTTCAGTGAGATCGCCGTGCATATCTCGCTGACAGTATTCACCGGGTCGGCATTCTGTTGAATGGAAAAACCCTTCGGTGCCTTTTCCAGTTGCGTCGCAGCGGCGAAGAGGAGGGAAAAAAAATCGTTCGACTTCGTATACCCCGTGCTGGAAGGTCCAATCAGCGGCAGGCGGAAAATCGCGACCGGCACGCCAACCGCCTTCGCGAACAGTATGCCCTGCTCGGCCACCAGCTTGCTCCAGGGATACCCGATGGTGCCGAGTGGAAAGGCCTTCTTCATGTCGGCGAGATCCGGCTGCATCTGATCGTCAATGCGACCCTGGCTGTATTCCCTCGAAAAGTTGCAAGTGTACTCAGGGAAAATCCCCAGTGTAGAGGTATAAAACAGGTGTTTGAAGCGGGTTCGCAGGCAGAGTTCGAGCACGGGGCGAAGAGCGCGTACATTTATCTCCTGCAAATCGGCATAGGACTGGACAAGGCCCACATTCGCGGCAATGTGATAGACGGCGTCGATCCGCTGGCAGAATCCGGCAAACGCAGTCTCGCCCAGACCGAAGCGCGCCTCGCAAATATCGCCGGGCACTGCGCGTAGCCGCGTTGCCATCCACTCCTCCCAGATTTCCGCTTGTTTCAAGGCATCGCGCAATCGTGAAAATCCTTTCTCAGCGCTCTTCGCACGGACAAGACAATGCACGATCAGATGGTCGTTCTGCCGCAGGATCTCGCGCAGGAAGAAGCGTCCTACGAAACCGGTCGCTCCGGTCAACAGAACCTCTCGAAAGTCGGTCGGTGCGACGGCTTCGTCCAGCGTCTCTCCCGATATCGTCGCATGAACGAAGCGGCGCAACTCGTCCATGTCCCTGCGGCATTGCGGCGGCAATGGACCGATAAGCGGCGGCACTGCCCGGTCAACGGAAAATGATTCAACCATACCGCCTTACCCCCGTGTCAGCATGCCAATACAAAGCCCGCTCTCCCACTGTGGAACCACACTACGACCGTCCTGAGGCTGCTTCGGCCGTCGCTTGAGAACAAGGTGCCGACGGGAAATGGTCCTCAGGCGGACTCGCGAATACGGAGGGCTTTCGGCGAATGCACCGTTGCGTGCCGAGGGACACGTCGCCGGTCCCGCCGTTCCCCTTCCCTGCTTCCACCTCCTCATCGGTTTTCCTACCAAAAACGATGGCATGCGCCAGAGATTGGCAGGAAGCCGTGGTCATCAGCTCCAGTGCGGCCGCTTGAAAGTTGAACTCGCTTTGTATGAACGCTCCCAACTCAGCGACGGAAATGGAATTTAGTCCAAAGCTGGAGAGGGGCTCCTCCATGCCGCCCTCGTCGTGACCGCAGAGGTCGGCAACCTTGGCGGCGATCTGCGTCATGACGCCAACGACTGTCAGCCACTCGTCGGAACCGGCTTCGAACGCACCCTGATTGCCCATCAGACAACCGGTGCGCAGATAGTCGGCGGAATCGACGCCCCAAAGCACATGCTTGAAGTGTGCCGTGATCAGGTGATCGCTGTTGTCCAGGGTTCGGAGGGCATGGTCAAGGTTGGCGATCGCGCAATAGCTGCTGACAGGCGGCATCCCGGCGGCCTTCATCAGACGCAGGATGCCCAGATTGCGCGCGGCCATGCCTGCGTCCGCGACGGCCATCAGATTGTAGGTGAAAGCCGGTAGCCCTTGCTGACGACGGCAAGTGGCCAACCCGTCCAGAAACGCATTGGCTGCGCTGTAATTGGTCTGACCCGGATTGCCGAAAGTCGACGCGGTAGACGAGACCATGACGAAGTGATCGAGCGCGAGACCCATGGTGGCGCGGTGGAGATTGAGCGCACCCCGGGCTTTGGGGGCGAAGACGCGGGCGATGGACTCCGCTGAAAGATTCTCCAGCAGGCAATCGTCCAGGATGCCGGCGAGATGGAACACCCCCTTAAGCGGCCTCTTTACGTTGGCAACGCATTGGTGCACGTCCGCCTCCTTCGCGACATCGCCTTGAACCAGGTCGATCTCAACCTCCTCCCCCAGGTCCTCAAGAGTCGTCGACCGACGCAACCAGGACTCGCTTCGTCGGCGTTCGGGGTCGCGGTCGATCAGGGTAAAGTGGCGGGCACCCGCCGTCACGAGGTAGGGCAGGAGCCGCTGGCCGAAACCGCCCAGACCACCGGTCACCAGATAGGTCCCATCCGGGTCAAGGAACGGGCGACGATCATTGATCGGAAAGTCCGGAGAGGCAGACGGGGCTTTCAACACCAGCTTCCCCTGGTGCTGTCCGGAGGACATGAGCCGGAGCGCCTTCGCATAGTCGCCATAGGGGAATACGGTGACCGGCAACGGCGGTACCACACCACGATCCAGCAGGTCGAGACAGGTCTCGGAAAGCTCGCGAGAGAGAAGCGGATCGTCAATCATCAGGCGGTCGAGGTCGAGAGCCGCAAAGCGCAGGTTCTTTCGGAAGACCCGAAGGCCGAGGGCGCTGTCGGCGTAGATATCGACCTTGCCGATTTCACAATGCCAGCCACCCGCCCTGAGCACCTGCAGGCACAGCGACACATGGCGGCCGGTAAGCGAATTCAGCACGACATCGACCCCCTGCCCGCCAGTCGCCTTCATTACCCCTTCATACCACTTTTCACTGTGTGAATCGAAGGCGGCCCGCGCGCCCAACGCGAGCAGTTGGTTGCGTTTGCCCTCGCTGCCTGCCGTCGCGTAAATCTCGGCCCCCACCTCGTTGGCGAGCGCGATGGCGGCCTGTCCGATGCCACCCATGGCCGAGTGAATGAGGACGCGCTGCCCCTTGCGCAGTCGGGCCAGATGAACCAGGGCGTAGTACGCGGTGACGTAGACCGAGAGCGACGACGCAGCCTCCTCCATGTTGAGCCCAGCGGGCTTCGCAAAGACACGGTGCTCGCTGACCACCACTCGATTGGCGATGCATCCAGCATCGGCGAAGAGTACCGGATCGCCCGGCTCCAGTCCGTCCACTGCCATGCCGACGCGACGGACCACGCCACTCGCCTCTATGCCGACCTCGCGACCAAGCGCGGAACGCTCATAGGCCAATGCCGGCAGCAACCCCAGCGTTACCATGACATCGCGGAAGTTCAGTGCCGCAGCGGCGACGTCGATCTCCACATCGCCTGGCCCCAGGAACGGCGGGTCATACGTCTTCATCTGAAGACCGGCAATCTGCCCTGCATTGTCCAGGAAGAGACGATAGGGAGGGTCCTCGCCGGTGGGGATGCACGGGAACGGCTCTCGATTCCTCACAACGCGCGGTGCCCACAAGCTACCCTCACGCACTGCAAGCTCGCGTTCGCGCAGGTCATGCCGGGCCAGCCACTCCAACATCTTCAGGTCATCGGCAACACACAGGTCGACGAGACGGAAATCGATCTTGGCCTTCTCGACGATCTCCATCGCCATGCTGCGCACCGCGCCCCAGAGTGCGCTTCCGCGCGCCTCCTCCACGTCGAAAACCGCCTTGCGGGTCACGACAGTGATACGACATCGGCAATGGGCCTGGTCGATCCTGAAGGGAACCAGCGACTGAATGAAGGCAACGAATCGTGAGACGGCCCTCTCGCCAGTGGGATCATCCGGATCCGATTCGCAGAAAAAATCGACCGCCTGTACATCCGCCGCGTACGGGCATGCCTCAGGCTCAAAAGGATCGCCCAAAGCAAGGGTTTCATGGGGGATCAGGTGGACCGCTGGATCGTCTAGCCGAGACATCCACACTCCGACCAGGCTGTCGGACTCACCGATGACCCAGCGGGGGCCCGGTAGTGGCGTTTCATCCGGCTCGGCCATGTACTGCGTCGGCGCCTGCAGCAGTGTTGACCCCCGACTGGCTCGCAAAGTGGTCCAGCCTGTACCGGGCTCTACGACGGCGTTCTCTTCATGGGATACGAGAGCCAGACCGCCCGGGACCGCTGTCTTTTGCCAGAACCGCCAGTCGTCCGGCGTGAACGCCTCCTCATCCTGATGGAGAAACAGGACTTCGGCCGCTCCCCGGCGCAGCAGGCCCGTATCGAGCGCAGTCGCCGGCCGCAAAGCCGGATCAAGACAGTGGAAGCGCAACACCGCGTCGTGACCGTGGAAGGTGTCGTAGTGGTTGCGCGCGCTTTTCTCATCGTCAGCGACGAGCCAGAACTCGCTTTGCGTCTCCTCGCGCACGAGATGCGCGACACAACTCCGAAGCACGGTCTGTTCCGACGCTCTGGAGCCCGCGAACTCCAGCGCATGGCAAACGCTCAGGCCGGCGCCCGGGCCATCCACCCCTTCCATGGCGGAAAGCAAGGCGGATGGCTCGATCTCCCCCTCGGGCAGCCGATCCGCGATCGCTCGTCCGTCGGCGACGAATTTAGGCTGCCAGACGATGCGATGTTTGCTGCGCGGCAGGTCGATGCGCCGCGGATTCGAGATAAAGGAAACATATCTCTCGATATGCAGGACGAGGTCACCCGTCGCACCGTCGTAGCAGGCAAGGCTACCCGAGACCCATTCGCCATTCGGTACCGAGTACTGACCTTTATCATCGACCTCGTAGCGAATATTCCCGGGGTAAGTGACACGACAGGTCATCCGCGGCACCGTGGGCGAGCGCAGGAAGGTCACGTTCTCCGCCCGGCGCGGAATGGCAAAGAGATCCGCACCGAGCATCAGATCATAAAGATACGACTGCAATCCGCCGTCAAGCAAGGTCGGGAGCAAGACATACCCCTCCTGCTGGCCGTCCTGCCACAGTGCTTCGTCCACCTCGACATCGAACATCAGGTGGTCGGTGGCGACATCGCGCCGCAATCGCCGCATGTTTCGAAAATGGGACCCATACTGAAAGGTTTCGCCGAGAACCGTCTCGATACGTTCGTAGAGGTCGTCGTCCGACGCATAGGACAAGGGCTCGTACCGGGACGCATCGATCTCCGACACATGCTCCGGGATATCCAGCGCATAGTCCGCTCCAATGCGGCGGACCTGTCCCCGGCAGTGCAGCTCGCACTTCGCATCGACATCGTAAGGTTGTGATGAGATCGTAAGCGTGTATTCCCCCGGCGAACTGGGAACCGGGTGCAAAGCCGTCTGCAGCCTCACGGGTACCTTGGGAATCGGGCACGCCTGGAGAAACTCCAGCGCTTCGATATGGACAGTTGCACCTTGGAGCGCCTGTAGAACGAGTTCGATAAAGCCGGCAGCCGGCAGGATCGGAGCATGGTGCACGCGATGCTCTGCCAACCAGGGGAAAGCCGCCTCAGAGAGGCGCGCTTCGAAAACCGGATGGTCGCAAGGCACTCGGTGGCCTACCAGAGGCCCATGCGAATATTCACTCTGCTTCTGCAAGAACTCGTCGTCCAACGTGTTGTCGACGGTTTTTTGCTCGTCTCGCGGATGCCCTGGCAAGCCATGAGCGATGGGCTCTGGCCGTGGATACTGGGCGGCAAAATCCAGGGGAACCCCGGCCTTGAAGAGACCACCCTGGGCTTCGAGAAAACCCATGCATGCATTTTGATCCTGCATGAGCGTCGGAACGGAGACGGGCGGCGAAGACATGTCTTCCATACATTGCGCAATGATCGGTTGCAAAGACGAGTGCGGCGCCAGTTCCAGCACCACATCGGGCCGATGATCCCGCTTGATGGTCTCCATCGCATCCACGAAACGAACCCGTTGGCGAATATTCGACCACCAGTAGGCACTATCCAATCTCCCTGTTTCGACACCCGTCACCGACGAGATGAAGGGGATCTCAGCATCGAAGGAGAGATCGTCCAGGAAAGAGAATGCCTCCAGCGCATCGTCCTTGATCGCCTCCATCGCCTGGGAATGAAAGGCGATGTTACCCGGGATGATCCGGTTCTGAAGGTTGCACCGATCCAATTCCTCCATCACGGGCCGCAAATCCTCTTCGCGACCGCAGATTACCGTATTGGCCGGCGCATTTTCACAGGCGATCTCGACCTGAACAGGCCGGTCGCCATCAAGTCGGAAGGGGATATCCAGGGTTTCCAGCAGTTCCTCCACGCCCGTCCGCCCGAGCCCGATGGCCAGCATGCGACCCGATCCCTCCACGCACTGCTGCAGGGTGGCGCGATGGAAAACCAGGCGCGTCGCCTCGGAGAGCGAGAGAACGCCCGAGGCATAGGCTGCGGCCACTTCGCCCGAGCTGTGGCCCAACACAACATCCGGATAAACCCCCCAGGTCTTGAATAACTCCACCAGGGCGCATTGGATGGTGAAAATGGCCGGCTGGGCGAACTCGCATTCATTGAGCGCCAACTGTGAAGTCTCGAAGCAGACCTCGTGCAACGAGGTCTGCGAATAGCTCCGCCAGTGCTTGTCGATCGCATCCATGGTGCGGCGGAACACCGGATGGGCCTCGTACAGGTCACGTCCACAACCGGCCCACTGCGTGCCCTGCCCGGCAAAAACCATCAATAGCCGCCGCTCCCCCTCCTCCGCGGTGCCGATGGGAGCCCCTTCTTCCACGAATGCATCCAGCGCCTCGGTCAGTTCCTGACCGTGGCGGGCCGTGAAAGCCGTACGCGCGGCGAAATGGGTACGCCGGCGGCTGAGATTGCCAGCAAGCGTGTAGAGGTCCATCTCTTGTCCGTCGACCCGCCGACGCAATCGACGCGCGCTCTCGATCAGCGCTTTAGGCGTGCGTGCCGAAAGCGGAATCATGAAACCGGCATCGGGTGCCAGCGGCACCGACCAAATTCTGGGCTGGGAAGGCTGGTACTCGCGCACCACACAATGGCCGTTCGCACCCCCGAAGCCGAACGAGTTGATGCCCACCACGACGGAGTGCCCGGGGAACGGCTCGCATTCGGTCTGCACCCGCATGGGACAGGAATCAAAGTCGATCTCTGGATTGGCCATCTGAAAATTCTTCGACATCGGCACGAAGGTGCGTCGCTGCATCATCAAAACGACCTTGAGCAGGGCGCTATGAAAGGCAGCGGCCTCCATGTGCCCGAGATTGCTCTTGACGCTGGAAACCCGCAGCGGCGCCTTGCGCTCGAAACCGCCGAATGCCTCCGCAATGGCATTGCCTTCTACGGGGTCGCCGACCGCGGTTCCGGTGGCGTGCGCCTCGACATAGTCAAACTCGCACGGCGTGCGGCTGGCCCGGGCCGCGGCCTCCCGCATCAGTAGAACCTGGGAATGACGGGTCGGTGCGCTGATGAACCGACCCGGTGCGAGTCCCACCGTGCCATCGGCGGTCCCAGCCGTGTTCACGGCCGTCGCCTCGATCACTGCAAAGATGGGGTCTCCATCCCGCTCGGCCGCCGCCAGGGGCTTGATGGCGAAAACGAACGCCCCCTCCGAGCGCATGTATCCGTTGGCTTCCGCGTCGAAGGAATGGCACTTGCCCTCCGGGCTGATGACCCCCATGAGGTTGAAGCTGCTGCTCATTCTGCCGCTACCCAGATAGGTGACGGCACCGACAAGCGCCTGATCGCAATCGCCGCACGCGAGCGCATTCATCGCTGCGTGCAAGGCACTCAGTCCGGCGGAGCACGCTGTGCAGTATGTGGCCGATGACCCCATGAGATTGAAGTGGTAGGAGACCCGATTGGCCAGCATGGCAAGGCTGATACCGGAGATGGAATGCTCCGTGACACCATGCTGTGGCCGCCAGTTGGACACGGCCGGGACCTGCGACCCGATGAACACCCCGGTGGGGCTGTTACGCAACAGGCGAAGATCCCAACCGGCATGCTCGATGGCCTCCCACGCGCAATTGAGCAACATCCTTACCTGCGGTTCAGTCTGCCGCAATTCATGGTGGGACATGCCGAAGAACGTGCGGTCAAAAAGCAGTTCCTCGTCGTCGCGAATCAGCCCTTCATAAGGGCTTGCAAGCCGGCCTGGCCCTGAAAATTCGCCGATGGGCAGATGACCTCTTCCGTAGCGATCGCTTATCGGCTCCTGGACGATCTCACGCGCACAGAGCAGGCTCCAAAACTCGGAGTCGGAATGAATACCACCGGGCAGACGATGGCTGTATCCCACAATAGCAACATCGCTTTTCACGCTCGGTAAAGCCATGTCATGATTTCTTAAAATTCACTACCAAGAAAGTTCACTTAACCGGATATCGGGAAAGCTAAGGATTCCAGACTGTCCATTGTAGACCAGTGCCAGACCGGAAGCCCCGTTTTTTCGGACAACCCTGGCCCTTTAAACGGGTATTCCCGGATCGCCTCAACTACTTGTTGGCCCCCCCGCTATCCACGGCTTTTACAATCAGGGTGGTACCATCAGATTCGGTGACCCGTACCTCGGCGCCTTTTTTCAATGAAGGTCCTTTTACACGCCAATGCGTATCGTCCACTTTGATTTTTCCAACGCCCTGTACGATCGCTTCACTCAATGTGAATATCCGGCCTACATATTGTTGCCCCCGCCGATTCAGATGGGGTATCTCGGACTCAGTCTGTCTGTTCACCAGAAACCGGCGGGAAAGTACCACGCTGACCACCGAGAGCACGGAAAAAACCAAAAACTGCACTTGCCAGGACAGGTCAGGGAAAATAAAAAGCATCAGGGCGGTCACCAGGGCAGACGTGCCCAGCCAAAGAAAAAAGGTAAAGGGCGCCAACAACTCAACAGCGAGCAGTGCCAGGCCAAGAATCAGCCATACCCAGTAGGTCATGTCGAGTAAATTATCCATGATCCGCGACCGGGGGCGGGGAATCTTTTGACTTGCCGTCCATGAAAGTCTCCTTGACCAGTTCACCAATCCCGCCAATGGAGCCGATCAGGCTGCTCGCCTCCATGGGCAAAAAGAGAATCTTCTGGTTGTCCGAAGTGCCCATCGCCTGTAATGCTTCGACATATTTGATCGCAACAAAGTAGTTCACCGCCTGCATATCGCCGGCAGCGATGGCTTCTGAGACCATTCTCGTGGCTTCCCCTTCGGCCTGGGCCAACCGCTCACGGGCTTCCGCCTGCCGAAAAGCCGCTTCTTTTTCACCTTCGGCATCCAGAATCAGGGCACGTTTCAGGCCTTCTGCCTTGAGGATTTCTGCCTGACGGAGCCCTTCGGCTTCGAGTATTGCAGCCCGTTTGTCCCGCTCCGCTTTCATCTGCCGTGCCATCGAATCAACCAGGTCGGCGGGAGGACTGATATCCTTTATTTCAATTCGGGTCACTTTCAATCCCCAGGGTGCAGTTGCGTCATCCACGACCTGTAGCAGCGAGGCATTAATCTGGTTCCGTTTGGACAGGGATTCATCCAGGTCCATGGAACCCAATACCGTCCGAATGTTGGTCATGGTTAAATTCAATACCGCATTTTCCAGGTCGTTGACCTCATAACTGGCCTCGGCCGCGTTCAAAACCTGGAAAAACACAACGCCATCCACTTTTACGACCGCATTGTCCCGGGTGATGACTTCCTGGGATGGAACGTTAAGCACCCGTTCCATCATATTCACCCTGGCCCCGATGGAATCAATGAACGGAATAATGATATTGAACCCGGGCCGCAGAGATTTGGTATAGCGACCCATTCTTTCGACCGTGTACTCATATCCCTGCCGCACAACAATGATGCCCTTGTAAACAATCAGTATCGTAAAAACAATCACAACCACTGCAAAAGCAGATGTCTCCATCATTAGTATTCTCCTGTGATCCGGTTAATTCTTGATTCTAGTCGGTATGGGGATTTTTGGCATTATATCAATGAAGAGCCCATCCAACAGAAAATTCCCGGGACCGATTAATCGGAAATTGAAAATTGAACCCAACCGCGGTTGCAGCCAGTCGGCCCAGCGATGCTCCCCTCCGTTGTGGTCCCGATAGCAGGGTGCAAACAGGGGAGAACCCGGACTCCCACTGCCATGCATGCCACGAAGCGCGCGAGCCGGTGTACCCGGTCGGGCACTGTCTGACCCCGCAACCATCCTCGGCAGCATTGACAACCCTCTTCAGGCAATCGCGGCATTCCGGTTGGGAGCCCCTTTTAGCCCCGGCAACCAATGTTCTAAAAAGGAATCGGCAAGGAGGGTCTTGCCGAACGTATCAGGGACCGGAACTGCTCCTGGATGAATTCAAGCTGACCGGGACTGCTGGCTTCAAATCGCATGATCAGCGTGGGGGTGGTATTGGAAGCCCGGACCAGACCGAAACCATCTTCAAAATCCGCACGAATTCCATCCAGAGTATTCACCGTGGCGCCATCGAATTTGGCGAGGTCCGCCAACTCCCGGACCAGTTCATGCGGGGCCCCCTCCGGCATGTCGAGCCTGAGTTCGGGGGTGTTGACCGTGTTGGGCAGTGCCGCAAAGACTTCCCCCGGAGATTGTTCCCGGGATGCCAGCAATTCACATAATCTCGCGCCGGCATAGATGCCATCATCAAACCCGCCCCACCGATCATTGAAAAAAATGTGACCACTCATCTCACCGGCCAGGATGGCTCCGGATTCCCGTAACCGGTTCTTGATGAAAGCATGGCCGGTTTTCCACATCGTTGGTTTCCCCCCGTTATCCTGGATCGTCCTGGGAAGAATTTGTGAACACTTCACATCAAAAACAATCTCCGCGCCCGGGAACTCGTTCAGAATTGCCCTGGAAAACAGAACCATCTGCCGGTCGGGCCAGATCACAGCACCATTGGCCGACACGACACCGAGCCGGTCCCCATCGCCGTCCAAAGCGATTCCAAAATCGGCTCCTTCATCTCCCACAACCCGGATCAGGTCCTGTAGATTTTCCAATCGGCTGGGGTCCGGGTGGTGATTGGGAAAGTGCCCATCCACCTCACAAAACAGTTCGGTCACCTCGCAGCCCAGGCTCCTGAATATTTCCGGTGCCACTGTACCGGCCACCCCATTGCCACAATCAATCACCAGCTTGAGTGGCCGGTCAAGCGTGATGTCATCCAGGATGGCCTGGCGATACGATGTCAGAATGTCCCGGCGAATCGAGGTCCCTGACCCGGTACAATAATGCTGACCGAGGACTCTTTGCTTGATGTCCTGGATCGCTTCTCCAGACAGGGTGGAACCGGCGATCATCATTTTCAGGCCATTGTATTGTGGAGGGTTGTGGCTGCCCGTTACCTGCACACCCGTCCCGGTGCGATGCTCCACCGTCGCAAAATAGAGTGCCGGTGTCGGCACCTGTGCGACACCTATTACATTGCAACCCGTGGACAGAACCCCCTTTTCGAACGCAGCAGCCAAACGGGGTCCGCTGAGACGGCCATCCCATCCAAGGACCATGCTTCGGACACCCTGCTCAATGGCTTCCGACCCGAAAGCCTTCCCGACCTGCTCCACAATTTCTGTAGTCAGTGTCTTGTCGACCACCCCACGGATATCATAGGCCTTGAATATTTCGTGGGGGAAAGGCATGGTATGGTATCCGTGACCGCAGGTCTCTATCGAACAGTACTCGGACAGTGCTCTCCCTATCGGAGGGCTTTATCCTTCAGGCACCACTTGGCGGTTGTCCCCCAATGCCGGGCTCCGAGGCAAGCCATACCCCAAACCATCCTCCATGTCAGCCCGGTATAGCCGTTCCAAACGCACCCGTTCTCAGTTCACTTTGTGAACCGCCCGCTTGTCGACGGACAGGGCCGCTTCGTGCACGGCCTCGGAAAGGGTGGGATGGGCATGGATGGTTCGGGCGAGATCTTCCGAACTGGCCCGGTATTCCATGGCCAAAACGCATTCCCCCATCAACTCGGAGACATGAGGTCCGACCATATGGATACCCAGTAATTGGTCGGTTGCGGCGTCTGCAATCATTTTTACAAAACCATGCGGCTCTTCCATGGCCTTGGCACGACCGGTCGCTGCGAAAGGGAACTGGCCGGTTTTGATTGCCACCCCCCCGGCTTTCAGTTCTCTTTCCGTTTGCCCCACCCACGCAATTTCCGGAGAGGTATAGATCACCCAGGGCACACAGTTGAAATCAACATGGCCCGCTCCGCCTGCGATTCGCTCCGCAACCGCAACCCCCTCCTCGGAACTCTTGTGAGCCAGCATGGGCCCCCTGACCGCATCTCCAACTGCCCAGATATGCGGCACGCTGGTCTGACATTGCTCATCCACTTCAATGAAACCCCTTGCATCAGTCGAAACCCCGCTATCCGCAGAAAGCAGCCCTTCCGTCGCTGGCTTGCGGCCAACCGCAACGATGATCTTGTCAACCTCCACAGACTGTTGTTGACCCTTTTGGGTGTAAGCCATACTCAACCCGGTTTCCGTGGTATCCACGTGATTCACCATGGCGCCGAGACGGATATCCAACCCCTGTCTGCTGAACTGCCTTTTCGCCTCCCTCGCCACCTGGTGATCCGCCACCGCGAGAAATTCATCCAACGCTTCCAGAATAACCACCTCCGACCCGAGCCGGTTCCAGACACTGCCGAGTTCCAGCCCGATGACCCCGGCACCGACAATGCCGAGACGATTGGGGACCTGGTCAAACTCCAGTGCCCCGGTCGAATCCACGACCTGTTCGCGGTCATAGGGGATGGAAGACAATTCAATGGGCACCGAACCCGGGGCAAGAATGATATCCCTGGCCGCAAAGGCCTGGACCAATTGCCCCTCATCGTTCAGCACCTGAACCGTATTGTCCGACACGACCCTGGCATGGCCCTGTATCGACACAATCTTGTTGGCCTTGAACAGCTGGGCAATCCCTCCGGTCAGCTGCCTGACGATTTTCTCTTTCCTCGATTGCATTTTCGCCACATCCATCCGGACATTTTCCGCATGAATGCCATGCGCTGCAAACTGGTGATTGACCTTGTGGAATTGTTCCGAACTGTCCAGCAAGGCTTTGGACGGAATACATCCCACATTCAGACAGGTTCCTCCCAGCGATGCCTTGCCTTCTGCATTGGCCTGGGCATCGATGCAGACGGTATTGAGTCCAAGTTGTGCGCACCGTATGGCGGCCACATATCCGCCGGGCCCCGCTCCGACGACAATTACATCAAAGCTTTCCGTCATTCTTCAGTCCCGTGTTCTAACATTAACAATCAAGCAGCAACCTTGCCGGATCTTCCAGGATATCCTTGATGGTGACCAGGAATTGCACCGCTTCCTTTCCATCAACGATACGATGGTCGTAGGACAAGGCGAGATACATCATCGGCCGGACCACGACCTCCCCGTTTTCAGCCATGGGCCGTTCCTGGATTTTATGCATGCCAAGAATTGCACTTTGGGGAGGATTGATGATCGGCGTAGACACCAGTGATCCAAAAACCCCCCCATTGGTGATGGTAAACGTCCCGCCTGTCAGGTCATCCATCCCGATTTTTCCTTCTTTTGCGCGCTCTCCATAGCGTCTGATTTGCGACTCGACCTCTGCGAAACCCATCTTTTCACAATTTCGCAGAACGGGCACGACCAGCCCCCGGGGGGATGCCACCGCAATCCCAATATCATTGTAACTGTGCTGAACAATATCGGTCCCATCGATATAGGCATTGACCAGAGGGAATCGCTGCAGGGCGGCCACACTCGCCTTGACAAAGAAGGACATAAATCCCAGTCGGGTGCTGTGTTTTCGTTCAAATGTCTCCTTGTACCGGGCACGCAATGCCATGACCGGCTGCATGTTTACTTCATTGAAAGTGGTCAGCTGCGCCGTCGTGTGCTGTGACTGGACCAGTCGATTGGCAATCGTTTGCCGCAACCGGCTCATCGGCTCCCGAATTTCATGGCGTTCGCCAACGGGAACCGCAGGGTCCGCCTGCACTTTCCCGGATTCTTCCTGCCGCCCTGTCTCGGTGGGTGCTTCCTCAGCACTGGTCGTGTCGGAAGCAGCCGAACCCGCAATATGGCTGAGCACATCCCCCTTGGTGATCCGTCCATCCCGGCCAGTCCCTTTGATCATCGCCGGACTCAACCCGGCTTCCTCCACCAGCCGCCGGACTGCAGGACTCAATCTCTCATCCGGCCTTGCATCCGATGCACTGTCCGGGGAGCCGGGAGAATCCTCCTTGCCTGCCGTCCCGGATGCCGCCCCGGGCTCCAGTCTGGCCAACACCTGCTCAGCGGTCACCGTGGAACCGGTCTGCTCCACAATTTCGGCGAGGATGCCATCTTCAGGCGCTGGCACTTCGAGCACGACTTTATCGGTTTCCACCTCGACAAGGATTTCATCGCGATGGACAAACTCTCCGGCCTGTTTGTTCCAGTCCAGCAAAAGGGCATCGGCCACTGATTCGGGCAAGACCGGCACTTTAATTTCAATGGTCATATTGTTTTCTATACGGGCTGATGAAAAAATGAAAAATACTCTAACTGTGAATCGGTTCTAGGAACTGCTGTTTCCCATGGTCAGCGCCTGGCTGACGATCTGTTGCTGCTGCTTGACGTGGAGCTGGTAGTAACCCACCGCCGGGGATGGAGAACCTTCCCGTCCAACATAGCGCAATCGCTGGTTTCCGCCCAGCAGTCTGCTCAGGTAGTAGTATATCTGATACCAGCATCCCTGGTTCTTGGGTTCCTCCTGACACCACACGATTTCACTGGCATTGCCGTACTTCTCCATTTCCGCCTGCAGTTCCCGGGCCGGAAACGGGTGAACCTGTTCCAGTCGAACAATGGCAATATTCCTGATTTTTCGGGCACGCCGCTCTTCAAGCAGGTCATAATAGACTTTGCCGCTGCAAATGATCAGCCTCTCGACCTGTTTCACTGGAAGCCTGTCGATTTCACTCAATACCGGACAGAATTTTCCATCGGCCAGGTCTGCAGGCGTGGATACGGCCAGTTTGTGGCGAAGCAGACTCTTGGGAGTCATGACGATCAGGGGGCGCCGATACGAACGAATCATTTGCCGTCGCAGCATATGAAACATTTGTGCGGGCGTGGTGGGAATGCATACCTGCATATTGTGTTCTGCACACAGCTGCAAAAACCGTTCCAGCCTGGCGGAAGAATGTTCCGGGCCCTGGCCTTCCAGTCCGTGGGGCAACAACATGACCAGGCTGCATATGCGGGACCATTTCGCCTGACCGCTGCTGATGAACTGATCAATGACCACTTGGGCGCCATTCACAAAATCCCCGAACTGGGCTTCCCAGATGACCAGCGTACGGGGCTCGGTAGTGGAATACCCGTATTCGAACCCAAGCACCGCTTCTTCGGAAAGCAGTGAGTTGATGACCAGAAAATCACTGTGGTTCCGGGTCAGGTATTGCAGCGGGATGTGTGTCCGCGGCTGCGACTGATCGTGGAGCGTTGCATGGCGGTGGGAGAACGTTCCCCGTCCGACATCCTGGCCAGACAGACGGACCTTGTATTGCTGGTCAAGCAATGTGGCATAGGCCAGCAATTCCCCGCACCCCCAGTCCATGGGTTTTTCGCCTTCGGCCATGGAGACCCTGTCCCGCAGAATGGATGCAACCCGCTTGTGAACGACAAAATCGTCGGGAGACTGTGCCAGCTTTTCGGCCAGGCTCACCAGTGTCTCATGACTCACCCCGGTCTGTGCTTCTTCCCGCCAGTCGTTCCCCATATAGGGCGTCCAGTCGAGCATGTTCAGCGCCTTGTTGGGGTCGATGACCTGGCCGGCAACAATCTGGCCCCGGTCCAGTTGGTCCCGGTATTGCGCCACCATGTCCCGGGCCCGGTTTTCGGTAATCACGCCTTCTGCGATGAGCTTTTCCGCATAGAGTTGCCGGGTGGTTTTGTGTTTCCTGATTTTCCCGTACATGATCGGCTGGGTAATGGCGGGTTCATCCGCCTCGTTGTGCCCATGCCGCCGGTAGCACACCAGGTCCAACACCACATCTTCACAAAATTTCATGCGATATTCCATGGCCATTCGGGTGGCATAAATCACGGCATCGGGGTCATCCCCGTTGACATGGAAAATGGGGGCCTGGACCAGTTTGGCGACTTCGGTGCAATACAGCGTGGAACGGGCATCCAGTGTGTTGGTCGTAAACCCGATCTGGTTGTTGATGATGATATGAACGGTTCCGCCGGTTGAAAATCCCCGGGTATGGGCCATGTTCAGTGTTTCCATCACCACTCCCTGGCCGGCAAATGCGGCATCACCGTGGATAAGAATCGGAATCACCTGTTTTCGGGCGCTGTCCTTTCGGCGCTCCTGACGGGCCCGCACGGAACCTTCCACAACGGGACTGATGATTTCAAGGTGGGAGGGGTTGAAGGACAGGGCAACATGCACGATCCCGCCTGAAGTCTGTATGTCGGAGGAGGCCCCCTGGTGATATTTTACATCCCCGGTATCGGTATCGGCATCATCGGTCTCGTAGCTCCCTTCAAACTCACTGAATAACTCCGCAGGGGACTTGCCCAGAATGTTGACCAGTACATTTAACCGGCCCCGGTGGGCCATGCCGATGACCACCTCCTTCACCCCGCTGGCACCAAACTGCTGAATCAAATCCGACAACATCGGGATCAACGAATCCCCTCCTTCCAGAGAGAACCGCTTTTGGCCCACGTACTTGGTATGCAGATATTTTTCCAGGCCTTCGGCTGCCGTCAGCCGGTCCAGCACCTCGATGCGCAATTCATCCGGATAAGATTTTCCGGTCGACTCGATTTCGATCCGGTCAAGCAACCAGGCGCGTTGGCTCACTGCATTGATATACCGGATTTCATACCCAATGGATTGGCAATAGACCTCATGGAGAAACTTCAGGATATTGCGTAACGTCATCCGCCCGCCATTGCCCATGCCTCCCACATCGAATGACGTGTCGAGGTCCTTTTCACTCAGGTTGAACTGATCCAGCTGGATTTCATGTGCGTCCCCTCTTGGCATGACGCCGATGGGGTCCACATCCGCCAGCAAATGACCCAGAGACCGAAAGGTCATGATCATCTTGAGTACCCGGGCCTGCTTGTAGGTCGTGCTTTCAAGCCAGGCCTGGGACCCGCTGTCCTGTGCCGCGCTGTCACTGATCGAAATATCCGGCAGGGAAGCAAATACGGATTTCCACCGGGCGATCTCACCATTGCTTTGGCCTTCTGCCTGGGTTTCCTGGTACAGGGATTCGAGGTAAGTCATGTTTCCACCACTCAAAAATCCCAAATCTGTGATTTTGTCTGTATCCGCTGGTTTCATAGAATTATTTGTCAGATTGGGTGATGCGATCCGTTTTTTGGGAACAAGTATACCAAAACCATACCCTGTTACAGCTTTTAAATCAGGATCACCCCCTATAGACTGCTTCCTTTTTGCAAATGTCCCGGCCATGGGACAGCGGACCCTTTTCCCGGTACGACAAAAATGTCATTGAACAAAACGGTGGGCCTGTTTTCCGCTTCACAAATCATCGTCTGGGCCACCATGTACTACATGTTTCCGGCGATGTTGCTGGCCTGGGAGGAGAATACGGGCTGGAGCCGGACCGAATTGTCCATTGGCTATGCCCTGGCACTGGCCGTTTCCGCCCTGTCCGGGCCGGTTGTCGGCAAATTGATTGACCTGGGTTCTGCCCGGTACTGCATGACCGGCGGTGCCTGCCTGGGTGCGGTTTCCCTGGGAATTCTTTCCACCGTCACCGAGGTCTGGCAATTCTATCTGGTCTGGACAGTGCTGGGGATTGCCATCGCATTCACCCACTACGAGGCCTGTTTCATTGTCCTGACGAAATACATGGGAACCCGGTCCAGAACCGCGATCACGCGGGTCACATTAATCGCCGGTTTCGCCGGCATGATCGCGTTCCCGACCGCACATCTCCTGAATGCACAGGTCGGCTGGCAATTCACCCTGCAGGTCTACGCCCTGGTCGTGCTGTTCGCCAGCGCACCCCTGCTGTGGCTCGGTTGCCGCCATGCGGAAGGGTTTGACCGTCCGCAACCTGCCGGGGAAACCGCAACCCCGGCGCCCACATTCAGGACCATCGGGAACTCCCGGTTCTGGTTGCTCAGCCTTGCTTTCGGACTGATTGCATTGGATCATGGCGTGGTCATCAGCCACATACTCCCCATTCTTTCAGAAAAGGGGCTTGGCCTGGAAACCGCTGTTTTCGTGGCTTCCATGATCGGCCCGATGCAGGTTGTGGGACGGCTTGGAATGTTTGCAGCGGAATCCAGGCTGCCACTGCTGACCATCACCATCGTCAGTTATCTGGGCATGATCGCCGCGGCATTCTGCCTGCTTGGTGTCGCCGCCATCCCATTGCTGGCATTCGTATTCATGCTGCTCCAGGGCGCCGGGTACGGCGTCACCAGTATTCTCAAGCCGGTCGTGACCGCCGAGTTACTGGGCCGGCAGAATTTCGGCGTAATCTCCGGGCTGTTGACCATCCCCTATATGGCCGGTCTTGCGGTTGCCCCGGCTTTTGCAGCGGTCCTCTGGGAAATGGGAGGATACAACCTGGTCCTTATCAGTATCACGATTGGGCTGGTCATCGGGTTAATGGCCATGAATCTGGCTTGGCGGAGACCGGCCTGACCGGGAACACGGCGGCCGTTCTCCGTCGGTTTCCCATGCCTTGCAGCGGTTCAAGGATCGTAACGATTTCATGGGGAATATGGTTTAGAATCCAATGGATGAATGAACCCGACTTCCATGAACGGTACAGCCGCCAGATCCGCCTGCCAAGGATTGGCGAACCGGGTCAGCGCAAGTTGATGGAATCCAGGATATTGATCGTCGGCATGGGCGGATTGGGCTCACCCGTGGCCTTGTATCTGGCGGCAGCCGGGGTCGGACACATGACCATTGCCGACTTTGACCTGGTGGATGAATCCAATCTACAGCGTCAGATCATCCACACCCAACAGGACATCGGCGGTCTTAAAGCGGAGTCGGCCGCCCATTCATTACGGCAAATCAATCCGGCGATCCAGGTGGAAACCCTGGACTATTCCCTGGACCAGGATGATTTCACGGAACAGTGTGCAAGGATTGACCTGCTCATTGACTGCACCGACAACTTCCCGACACGGTTTGCATTGAATGAGGTCTCCTTAAAGTCGGGGATTCCATGGGTATCCGGGGCGGCGATCCGATGGGAAGGACAAGTGACCGCCTTTGATCCGCGCAGTGAATCCAGTCCCTGTTATCAGTGCCTGTATCCCAACCGGTCCATGGAGAGCGCCACCTGCGAAATGGAGGGAGTGGTGGCACCACTGGTGGGGGTGATCGGAACCATGCAGGCCATGGAAGCGGTCAACATATTACTCGGTGAAAGCCAGCTCCCTGGCATTGTCTGGCTGTTTGATGCCCAGAGCATGGAATGGCAGAAAATGATTCTGCCTAAAAATCCCCGTTGCCCGGCGTGTGGTCACTCATGAATGTGAATAACTCTAGTTCCAGATTATCGTACGATCATCGCCACCGGCTCAACACTGTGTGTCCATACTACACTATGTTTCCACTTGAGTTTCCTATGGACTTATTGCATGGTAAACCAAGTTCTCTGGTCATCCTGGACCCATTTTGCGGCCGGGGTACAACCAATTATGCCGCAAGATGTCTGGGGTTTCGATCTTATGGATTTGATACTTCTCCGGTAGCAGTTGCAATTTCAAAAGCGAAACTTTCAACAACAACAACAGAAAATATCACTACACTCGCTAATCATTACCTCGCCGAACCAGCACAATACCGCGTCCCGGAAGGTAACTTCTGGCAATACGCTTATCACCCAAAAACGCTGGATGAAATATGTCGAATTCGCTCCAGATTGTTACAGGCCGAGAGTAGTGATTCGGTTCATCTGCTCCGGGCAGTGATGATGGGCGCACTACATGGCCCGCTCCCAGTCAATATCGATTGTGCCGGCTATTTCTCTAATCAAATGCCTAGAACGTTCGCTGTCAAGCCTAGGTACGCGGTAAACTACTGGAAAAATCACGCCCTGCACCAACCTCCACGGATAAGGGTAATTAATGTCATTAAAAGACGAAGTGAGGCGGTGCTCAGATATACCAACCCTTCGATGATGAGCCCTGCGGCCATTCAGCGTGGCAACTCAGCGAACTGGAGCACATTTAGAAAAATCAGTGATCCCATTGATCTTGTAATTTCATCTCCACCCTACTATGGAGTTAGAACTTACATTGAAGATCAATGGCTGCGGTATTGGTTTCTTGGGGGGTCTCCCAGAGTAGCGTACGGCGGCCATCCTCAACTTGACCATGGATCGCCAGAGAAGTTTGCAGCTGACCTGTCACGGGTTTGGAAGAATGTGGCCTTGGTTGGGTCTTCTGGACTTCGAATGGTCCTCCGCTTTGGAAGGACTGGATCACGGTCCGTGACCCCCGAAACAATACTGCGTCGCTCACTTGCGCTTTCCGGGCTGGAATGGAAAATAAACGAATCCCGAAATTGTGGTACCGCAGCTGATGGAAAACGACAAGCAGAACATATGGGTAAGGATTCAACCCCGAGCCAAGAACACGACTATTTTATTTCGCTCATAACATAAGCACTAATTCTCCAACTATCTGGGTGATATTAGAATACAGAACCTGATGCGGTTTACAGTTTGATAATATAGGTCGTCATGTTAGGCCCGCGCTTCTCGGTTTTCCACGCAACGTCCTGATCTCCGCCCAACAATTGAGTAACTGCTGGGCGAACAAGATGGTAAGCTACCGTGTCCTTATCATCCAAACTATTAGGCAACAACGCCTTCAATTTTGCCTTTACCGTGCCCCACGCGACACCTTTGTTGAAATCCAACTGGGAGTCCGATTTTAATTTACTGATTGCATTCTCCTTTTGCAATGCAAGTATATCCACACCACTGTGATCACTTTGGGTAGCATCTTTTGCAACCTCACTCGTGTTACCCGGCTGTGTTGATTGTAACAAACTATTAATCGATGTCTCTCTCTCTTGCTTAAGGCTTCTCGCATAGGTAACGACTTCAGGTTTCTCGTAGTAAGGGTCAATGGTTTGGTAACGAGATTCAAACGACAGACCGCGAAATGGTATCGGGTACGGTGTTTCACCGGCACTACTCCAGAAAATACCGTTTCCAGGAATAGGCTCATTTAACAGACTACTGAGAAGGTCCTTGCTGAAATGTGAGTTCGCCATCTCTACACATTGCAAGTCCCCCTTTGAAAGCAGGTGAAAAAGGAACCAGTTGTCACCCTGACTCAGTATGTCATTGGGAATGCTGCCGGGTTGTTGTGTAATGAGAACGGCACCAAGATCATACTTTCGACCTTCTTTCACCCACTCAATGTATGGTGCTGATGCAGGATGGCGACCATTCAGCACTGTCTGCGCTTCTTCCACAACGGCAATGGTTGGGATAGTGCGCGGCGCGGCCGCGGTGAATTCCTCTTGATTGCGATCAAAGATTCGCCTAAGAATCAGTCCACTCAGGATAAGAGATGGTCCGCCTCGAAGCTGTGAAACATCTACTACACAGAGTTTTCCAGAATACAAGGACTCCATCAACACATCGATCAAGGTGCTGCTCTTGTCATGCAGCATCTGGACTATTGTCGTCATATTGGCACGTGCAGCCAGTGCCTCCATGTCTTGGCCCTCTTCAAGATTCAGGAGTGTCTTTATCTTGTCCAGCGATGCAGAGTTTCCGTATTCGTCAACCAGATCAACTAGGTCAGACCAGGATGATGCTCCCAGACCCAGCAATTTGCGAATATTTTGCTGGGACTGCTTCTCAACCGGTATCGCAATACTGATCACATCACTGGGCCGGAACCGTCGGATATCAAGCTTTACACCTCCAGCAACGAATGAACCGTAAAATGGACTCGGCGCCGATCTGGACGTAAAAACAACCAAATGTTCACGTAAATGGGGGACATCGCAGAACCCGGGTCGACCCTTATCATCCGGCCAGAAATATTCGCCATCGGGGTCAAAAATAATGGTGCCAACCGGGACCTGCTTCTGTCCTCGCTTTTGGACCGTAGGGGTTCTGTGATAAAGAGTACTGAATAACAGCTTGTTTAAATTGGATTTACCGAAGCCAGCCCTGGCAAAGACGAATGATCGACGAGACACAAGATTATCAATCGCAAAACGCACATTGACTGCCGGGTCTTTTATACGCATCCACGGCGACACCTCTATCTCATTCTCATCAGTGGAATAGATGTACTCTCCAAAAGCGAGATATCCAAGCTTGGCCCCAGTATTTCGATCGCCCGCCACATACTTCAATACCTCATCTGACAGGAACGCAACTTTGCTACCTACATGCGGCAACCTTCGGTGCGAGGGCACAAAGACCAGAGTCCCGTCGGCATCTCCATTTCGCAGAACACCCAGAAGACGAATATCAACCCGATAACGTAGATACGCTTCCCGTAAATTATCCGGCACCTCGCGTCCGTCGGCAACGGAACGAATCGAATATTGTTCGCCTGCAACTGAGGTTAGTTTTCCGTCCGCTGAGATCGAGGTAATGCGACCGAGCACCGCCTCTTCCGGCGTTTCTAACTGGCCCAGCACGAATTGACCGTGCATTGGGATATCCCTGAGGTCCTCGCTGTAGGGCAAGGTAATATCTGCGTGAAATTCCAGCCCCCCATCTGTGAATCCACGAAAAATCCCGACCACTTTTCTTTGTGGAAAGAGTTCCATTCTCAATCCTTCAGTAGTTGGTCATCAACGGCCCTGTCGATTGCAGTGCCAACTCATCCAGCATCAATTCTTCGTTTGAATCAATACATTCTCTGATGGTATCCACGACCTTATCTTGAAGAATATCCCGATCAAGGCCAGACAAATCCGCTCGCTCGTGGGCTTGCTGCAAACTCATCGGATAATAAGGAATCGGAAATCCTTCCTGTGCATCGAATAACAAATGACCTAGGATTAGCCCGGCATGACCCGCTTGAGACTTCAGAATATCCACGGCCCAGACCGGATCATGACTGTGTGCTCCAAACTTGACAAGGTAAAGTTTTCCAGCACTAAAACCCTCTCCCTCACCTCCCCCCGTTACAATTTCCGACCATTTATAGGCCGTTTTCTGTAAATCGTCCGGAACGGATGTATAGCAAGGAAAAGCATTTCCCATGATTCCCTGTATAGCCATCGCAAGGCGATACCGTTGCATAAATTTGTTTCTCCGAGCAATACCGACCACATAAATACGACGATGGTGTTCCTTATATTGAGATCTTATGGCCTCATCCAGTAATATTTGATATTTTGCAAACAAGCCATTCGCAAACTTTTTTGAGCGCAGGAGACTGTCAAAAACAATTATGGTATCAGTCCCAAAAATGTGATCACCTCGAATGAGGTCCAGCAGTACAGCCCACTCGGAAAGTTCGCGGTAGATCGTTACCCAAAGGCCTGCACGCTTTGTCGGATCTTTAGTAATGGAGGAAGACAGATCGTGGATACTACAAACACCAAGTGCATCAAGCATACGACCCAGCGGACTTCTCGGTGTGCCTTGTGCATCGAAGTGTCTTGAATTAATGACGTCGACCGGCGTGTTGGGAGTAACCGCTTCCAGACAGTATTGATGGTTGCTGGAGTCCACAACACGTATAACATCGACAATAAACGGGTCGAACGCAACGCCGTTGTTATTGCCGTCCGTTGCCACAATCGAAATAGCGGTGCTACGTCTTGGCTGAATACGTTTTGTGGTACGCTTTAGTGGCATCACCGCATTCATTAGAATATTGAAATCCTTCTGGTCAGCCATAACCGCATTACGCACAGACTCTGTCAGAAGTGAAAGATTATCAGGATCAAGCATTCGCGGTCTCCTTGTACCAATCTGTCTGCCTAAATACGATTGGTTTTACTTCGGCACCTTTGAACATCTGAGCAGCCTCTTCCAGGTCCAAACGGTATTCGTCTGAATCAATTTCTTGGTATCGCCAAGGACTGAACGTGACAGCATGGTGGCGTAAGCAATCGTGTGCGTTATGAAGTCGAATCTGTGCACTGGACTCGTCGTCGTGAAGCGCCCAAGCGGTCAATGCAAGACAAAACTCATAGTTCGCTCCGCGTTCATTTGATTTCACTGCATCTGTCTCATCATAATCCTGAACACGTTTGAATAATTCCACAGGAATCTCACCGGTTTCTCCCCACTTGGCCATCGCAAGATTGAATACATCTTCAATGTTTTCAGGGTCCACGAGAATTTCAATGGCCTCGTCAAATGCACCTTCGAAAATCAGTAGCAGTCCTAACACATGAGTGGCACGTGTTACAGCGGCCGGGTTGCTACTACCGTTTTGAATAATTTCTTTCAGAATTTTAATGCTGACACGAGCCGCTCCCGACTTGGAAACAACGATTTCAGCTAACCTCACCTGGTCTTCTAACGGAAGTGATCGCAGAACTGTTGAGTGTGGAATATCATCAAGCAAGGCTGGAACCTTCTCCCGAATCATGGAAAAAAGCCGGAATACCCAATTCAACTTTTCTGCAGGATAAGAAAGCGCAGAATGCAAATCATCTTTTACAGACTCATCATCACCGACGATCAAGTACAACTCGGCACGTCTAACATAGTTCTCAACCGTTGCTCTATTGGCGACAATCAATTCAGATAAAAATTCGATTGCTTTATGGAAATTGCCCTCATGTTTATGAAATCGCACAAGCAAACGGAGTATGCTGGGATCATGACCATGATTGTCAGCGATCCTGTCAACCTGGTCGAACACATCGGATTGATGAGAAAACCGATGCAATTTGGTTGCCAGAAAATCTTTTGCACCCTCAAGGTCTTTGGGGTTTTGGCGAATAACATTGTTGGCAAGTTCTTGGTATTCCTTGCTTAATCTGGAATTCTCACGCTCTAAGGTAAAAACCTTATGTTCCAGCATCGTTAAACTATCGTAATGTCGAATCATCAGTTTCATGCAATCGCGATTTAATTGTAGTTGATCGCGAAAAAGCCCAAGCTGCCTCTTGAGAATTAAGTCTTCATCGTCAATATCCGGGACATTTGATGGCACAAAATGTAAGTATATGTTTTTCTTCCGTGGGCCCTTAACCTCGTTGCGAATGGCGCTGACGATCGGTCGAAGTCCTTCTAAGTTCTGTTGGTCCATCCGAAACAGCAAAACGACCGAATCCGGTAACTGGCGAGTACAGATCCCAGAAACATCGGTGTGTCCGGTCCGTGAATCGATGAATACATAGTCTGGACTGACAACCTCTTTCCATTGTAATTTCATATCCTCGAAAAGAAGATAGCCATCTTCCTCAGCGTACAGTTGCCCCCAATCGATCTTGTGCAATCGGTTGGCGTAGGTCTCGTCTCTCCGTCCAGCCGGCATCACATTCAGCCGCGCTCCGGATGGCCCCACTTCGTAGATGTATTCTCTGATATGCGGCGCTTTTCGGGTCTCTCGATAGTCGGTAACAAAATCAACCAGTCCTTTGCATTTACGTTTACCATATGAATCCAGAAACGCATTTACACCCGGTGCTTCCAAATCAAAGTCAACCAGCAGAACACGTCGTTCCATCTTCGCTAACTCAAAAGCACAGTTAACCATAGCCATGGTACGACCAACACCACCTTTAAAGCTATAAAACGTTGTTATGTACATTGATCCTGACTTCGGTTATGCCGCTTCTTGCATCTGATAAGATGGCCGGAGCTGAAATTCAGCTTTTTCACGATGGATTTGAGGGGTCAGCACGATATATTGGAATTCAGATTTCGTTGCAACATCTCCAGTTTTCCCACAACTTTTAACTTTCTTACGCGCTTCCTGCTCCTTGTTTTGTAGCCGAAGACGGTTGTCTTCATAACGAAGCAGATAGAGGTAATTGTCATACGCACGGTTTTGTATGTGCGAGCCTGATTCCCATCGACCGATTGATGCCTTCCCAAGACGCGTGAGTAATGCAAAAGCCTCTCTTGATAATCCGCACTGCTTCCGCACTTCTTTCACCTCGGCTGGTGTCATGACTCCAAGATGACGACATACAGTTTGATGGCGGGCCTCTTCAGCGGCCGGCCCTGTGAACTCAAACTGGCAATCCTCGCAGTGTACGACCTCTATGGCCACCTCCAGTATGACCGGGTCGGGGCCGATCCCGTATGGAAACTTCTCGATTTCGGTTCGGCGAGACAAATGCCCGCTACCACACATTGCACAAGTTACGATATCATGCTCTGTTTTCGGATTCATAACTTAATCTCCTCTTGATTTATTTCTGTGCCATACCACCATGCTCAAACTCTGACCAGTGAAAACTGCGACCAATAATCACGCCGCTGCGAAGTTGAACTTTAATATATAGCGGACGTTCGAACCCACTTCTCAAAACCTGCATAACAAATCCATATGTTCCTGGTTTGTCTAGCATATCAATGACTTCAATAGGATGTCCCTCTTCCAACCGATCAGCGATGAAGTTCCAGGCTTCCGATTCTGTAAATGGCATACCGGTAACCTCACTACAGACGATTTCCGGGTACCATTTACGAGGATAGCCCAATCGTCGAGACCGAGCCCTTCTCGCCAATATAGCCAAGTGATGCCTGTGGGTTTCCGGGTCAATTGTGGACATCTATGTAATTTTTGTAATATCAAATGATGTTTTTTTAATATATAGTTTAATATGACATAAAATATTATATCATATGATACATAATATACCAACTTTTCAAAACCAATTGCACTGATCCATGCAACTTATTTATTCTTGAGTGTTACCGAAAAAACTGAAACACTCCTGTAAAAAGGGTAGGCCAATCCCATTTAATCAAGCAACCAAACGATTTAACAAGTCAATGGATTTGCAACAGAGCAACAGAGCAACAGACCTTACTTAAGGGGAATATGAAGAATGTTGCGTAAATTCATACGCTGCCATCGTCAACAGCGCTTATAGCCAATAACGTATTCAAACCCTTTTCTCTCAGCTTAACCCAAGTTGGCACTTTTCCACCAGAATCGGCTGATTTTCGCTGATTTTCGCACTTTCTGATTATTTTTCGGTTATATATCAATAGGTTGTAATTTCTGATCTGTTGTAGGGCCATAGGCACTGCATAAATTATTCACATCTTCCCCTCCCTCCAGTATAATCGGGATACCAAAACCATCCATGGTCCGCATCCTGCCCGATTCATGCACTTCAAACGAACCAAAACCTATACCGACACCCACGGAAACCCCCAGTACAGTGTCCGGCTGGTCAAAAACCAGCGCATCGGCGGTAAGGTCAAACAGACCACCATGGCGAACCTCGGAACCAAATGGGACGTGCCCCAGACTCTGTGGGGTCCTGTCGCCCAGAGGGTGGAAGAGCTCATGGTTGGTCAGGACCCCCTGGTGCCCTGTGAAGCGGAGGTCGAACAGGCTGCCGAAGAAGTGGTGAAACTGTTGCGCTCCCGGGGCATCCAGACCGCTACCCCCGGTCCCTCCGTGGCCACGGTGGACCTCAATACCATGGAACATCGTGACCCGCGATTCGTCGGGGGAGAACGGTTGTGCCTCCACGCATGGGAAGAACTCCGACTGAGAGAGTGTCTGCAGAATCTGGGCTTTACTGCCCGGGATACCCGGATTTCCCTGGCATTATTGACCGCCAAGATGCTGCATCCCGGCAGTGAACGGGAGACCAGCCGATGGTTGAAAGACGACAGTGCCACCGCGGAAATCCTCGGTCTGGACAGGGATTCCCGGGCACTGTCCCGCAAGACCCTGTATCGGATCGGCGATAAGTTGTGGAAACATCAAGAAGCCCTGCAAAGGGCGCTGTTTGAGCGGGAGCGCATATTGCTGGATATTCCCAATACCATTGTGTTTTATGATTTGTCCAATACGTACTACACCGGAACACAGAAAAAACAGGATACACCGGACAATCCGGACTCTGCACAGAAGTCGCTGCTGCAGTTCGGTCGATCCAAGCAACGAAGGAATGACTGTCCCTTGATCACCCTTGGGCTGATGCTGGATGAGGCCGGGTTTCCCCGGGGTTGTGAGTTCCTGCCCGGCAATGTAACGGAAGTCGACACCCTGAAAGACGCCCTGGGCCGGTTTGAGGCCCAGGGACACGGTACCGAAGGGGACAAGCCCACGGTGATCATGGATGCCGGGATCAGTGCCCAGGAGAATCTCGACTGGCTCACGGAACGGGGATATCCCTGGCTTTGCGTGGCCAAGGGGTGCAAGCCGTCCCAGGCCCCGGACGGGGACCCGGAGCTCACCATCACCACTCAGGCCAATCACACGGTGCGGATCTGGAAACTGGACACCGATGCCGATGAAACCCGGTTGTATGTGATGAGTGAAGGCCGACAGCAGACGGCCCGGTCCATCCGGGACCGGCAGGTGGAAAAGTTTGAGGATGGACTCCAACGGTTGCACGACAACCTGTCTGTGCCCCGGCGGATGAAAAAGTATGAACGGATCGTGGAAGCTGTTGGTCGTCTCAAGGAACGTCATTCGGGGATTGCCCAGCACTATACGGTTCAGGTTCAACGGGGAGAAGGCACCCAGGCCAAGGCGGTGAAATTCACCCGCAAGGCCAGTTTTGATGAGACCGATGAGATGCTCGGAGCCTGTATTCTGCGGACCAGCCACACCGACTGGGACCTGGAGACGGTTCTGCGGACCTACCATCGGCTGGTGGACATCGAAGCCGTGTTCCGGGAATTGAAGGGGGAGTTAGGATTGCGTCCGATCTGGCATACCCGGGAAGACCGTATTCAGGCACACCTTTTTCTTGCGGTGCTGGCCTATCATGCGGTGCAGCTGATCCGCACCCGGCTGCGGGGAGCGGGGACCTCTCTACGCTGGCAGAGTATTCGTCGGGTACTGCGCACCTGGATACGTGTTACCACCACGCTCCAGACCGTTCAGGGGAAGCAGATTGTCATCCGTCAGGACGTCCATCCCAGTGTCGAACAGACCGGGATCGTCAAGGCAGCCGGGGTGAAACCTGGTCTGCATCGGGTTCGCATGAGGCAGCCTGTGTAGGCAATCCATGCAAGTATTCCGTCATCAAGGCGGGAATACGGCTCCACAGAATTCAACAGAAATGTGGGGGGTAGTTCTCTTGCGTCTGAATTATATCACCTATAATCAAGCACTTATAGAGTCCCCATGGCCCTACAAGTGCCATCTATGGTTAAGGCCGTTGATTGAAATAAAGGGTTCAACCTCTCTTCAGCTAAAATAAAACCTGATGCTGTTTCCAGAACACCTCTGTTGTTGATTCACAAGACGATTTACAGTCAGGATGACGCGATCACCCCCCTAGACTCCAGCAGTTCAATCACTTTTTCCACACACTGGTCCAGATCAAGCAGGGAGGTATTGACCACCAGGTCCGCATTTTCCGGTTCTTCATAGGGGGAAGATATTCCCGTGAAATTGTCGATTTCTCCCTTCCGGGCCCGGTGATACAACCCTTTGACATCCCGGCTTTCACACACTTCCAATGGGCACTCGCAATAGATTTCGAGAAAATCATCCCCGTAATCCACCATTCTCCTGACCCGTTGCCGGTCCACCTGGTAGGGGGAGATAAAAGCCGTCAGGGCGATGATTCCCGATTCGACAAACAGCTTCGCCATTTGTCCGATGCGCCGGATGTTTTCTGTCCGGTCTTCCTCGGAAAAACCCAGGTCGCCGCACAATCCATGGCGCACATTGTCTCCATCAAACACAAAGGTTCTGACACCGCGCCGGTACAGTTCTTCTTCAACGGCGTGGGCCAGTGTGGACTTCCCGCTTCCTGACAACCCGGTAAACCAGGTGATCACGCTGCGATGACCATTTTGTTTCTCCCGTCGGAGGCGGGTAACCGTCGGTCTATGCCAAACGGTATTGGCGGATTTTTCGTTCATTGCACTTCACTGTCTCAGCATCCGTGTAAATTCGTGCGGACCGGGCAGCCGGGTTCCCTATCGATTGCCTGCGAATGGAGGAATCTCATCGGGGTCAAGGAGTGGACCCCGAATTTTGAATTTTCCGGTTCGGGTCGGAACAGAAATTCCAGGCTTCCCAAAAACATCATGCAGGTCCCTTCAGGGCATCTTCCCGGCCACCACCCCGTGCCCGGTGGCGAGACTCTCGTCAGCACTTCAGTGGTCCCGGCCGCTTCGACGTTGCAAGGCCATCTTCGACCCACCTGAAACGCCGGGTTCCGGGTCCGTCGCGTCCAGCCCTGCCCGGACCGGACGCGCCGTTTCCCCCATTCCGGGATCAGTGCCTGGTTATTGAACGCTGGTAATACCCCTGAATGATTCGATCAATCACCATGGCAACGAACAAAATGGCCAGACCCGCAAGCATTCCCTGTCCCTTCGCCGCATACTGCAACGCCACCAGGACATCCTGACCGAGGCCTTTTGCCCCAATCAACGATGCAATCACCACCATGGACAGGCACATCAATATGGTCTGGTTGATCCCTGTCATGATGGAAGGCATGGCGAGAGGCAGTTCAACATCCTTGAGCAGCGTCCATTTTGTACATCCGAAGGCAATCGCGGCCTCCTTGGTATTTTCCGGCACCCCTCGCATTCCCAGAGCTGTCAGCCGGATTACCGGGGGCATCCCGAAGATCAGGGTTGCCAGTACACCCGGCGGTTTTCCGGTTCCAAAAAATGCAATGATGGGGATCAGGTATACAAACGCGGGCATGGTCTGCATGAAATCCAGTACCGGTAACGCCGCATTGTAGGCCCGTTTGCTTTTCCCGAACCAGATCCCCAGTGGAATGCCCATGAGCAGGCACAGGAAGGCCGCCGCTCCCAGCAGTGCCACCGTAATCATGCTGGTTTCCCACAGCCCACACATCCCCAGATAAGCCAGTGCAGCGGCGGAAAAGATCGCCACCCGGGGTCCCGCCAGCCGCCAGGCCGTGACAATGACAACCGTCATGACCACCGGCCAGGGCGTGCCGACAAAGATCGTTTCGAGACCATCCAGTACTGCCCGAATTGAAGCCACAACACCGTCAAACACGTCCCCGAACCGTACCGAAATATTGTCAAACCCTTCGTCCATCCAGGTGGATATCGGTGAAAAGTACTGCTTCTTCTCCACCGGAAATTCCGTTACAAAGGGAGCCAGCATCGGAGAGACTTTCGCGACCGTAAACTTGTACAGCGTAAGCGGGACAATGATCAGCCACAGGATGCCACTGAATCCACCCCAGTACCAGTTGAACCCGGATAAAGTTTGCGGTTCCGCTCTCCAGGTCAGATACTGCTTCTCGTACCGGATATTGGCATAGAACCCCTGCACCACCCGAAGAACGATCAGAAGGATGATTCCTATGACCAGGAAACCGGTAGCCCCCGCGGAGGCCGCGGCGGCTTCCTCGATGAGACGGTCCGCCACCTTTTTCAGATTTTCCGCCCGGGCGAATATCTGGTCAGCCCCGGATTCTCCCGCAAGCTTCGCCGCTTCCGCCTGGGCAAAGGTCTCGGTATATTTCTCCGTTAATTTTTCCACCCTGGCGAGTTTATCCGCACCCAGTTCACCCCAAAGACCTTTGCCTATTTGAACAAATGCCAGTATTTCCAGCACCATAAAGGTCCAGAAAAATCCCCATAAGCCTCTGGCGGCACCCCAAAAGGGACCCACCAGGGCCACATTCGGGTTCCAGGACCAGGGGAACTTGGTTGCCGACTGGATTTTATCGAATTCACGTTCATAGTAAGCTTCATTCGTGCCAACAAAATCCTTGATGCTGGCGCCAAGCTCATTTGCCTCTGGCACAATTCCAGATTCTTTCATCAGTTGTCACCTCCTTTAATGCCTTTCAGCAGAGTTATTTTGTTCACCACACCAATATCCTTGCCGTCATCGGTAATGACAATGGGTTGATCTGTGTTCGTCGAAAGGTCAATCAATCCACTCAAATCGGTATCGTGCGGGGTGCGGATGGCTTTTGACAGGTCATCCCCTGACTGGAGTTGATATTCGTCCATCTTTTCCATGATGGTATGTGCAAAGATCAACTTTAAGGTCGAAATCCCCTCAACAAAATCCCGAACATAATCATCGATGGGATTGGTGACGATTTCTTCCGGTGACCCGATCTGGACGATGACGCCATCTTTCATAATCGCGATGCGATTGCCGATACGGATCGCTTCGTCCAGGTCGTGGGTAATAAAGACCGTGGTTTTCCCAAGGTCCGCAGACAGGGCCATAAACTGTTCCTGCAGCTGGCGGCGGATCAACGGGTCCAGCGCAGAAAACGGTTCATCCATGAGCAATACTTCGGGATCTGAAGCCAGGGCTCTCGCCAACCCGACACGCTGTTGCATCCCCCCGGACAGCTCACTGGGATACCGGTCTTCGTATCCGTCCAGGTTGACCAGGCTGAGACATCGTTGGGATTCCGCCCAGCGTTTTGACTTCGGCTCGCCCTGAACCTGTAGCGGGAACGCCACATTGTCCCGCACCGTTCTGTGGGGAAACAGTGCCATATGCTGAAAGACCATGCCAATATGGGCCGCCCGCATTTGGCGCAATTCATTCTCACCCAGTGCCATAACATCTTTTCCGAGGACATGTATTTGACCCACGGTGGGTTCCAGCAATCGATTCAAATGCCGCACCATGGTGGATTTTCCGGACCCGGAAAGCCCCATAACACAAAAAATCTCTCCCCGTGCAACCTCGAATGTGCATTTCGCCACACCAATGACGCATCCGAATTTTTCGAGCACTTCGGGCTTCCCCAGTCCATCGGTCTTGATGGCCTCCATGGCTTCGTGTGCCCGGTCACCGAAAATCTTCCACACGTCATCAACTTTGATTACTTGTTCTTCATTCACTAGTCTCACCTCCAGTTTATGCAGGACTTGGATGCCACCGAAATGATCACCATTTTCCGTAACAGAGCGGACACTGTTTCAGCTGCTCGCATCCATCTGTTGTCGCGGTCTGTGGGTATCCTTGCATTCGTACCATCTGCTTTTCATTCGTGCCCATAAAAAACGAGCGACACCTCGGAAGTGTCGCTCGTCTATGGGTTACAACTAAGTTATGGGTTGACTCGCCAAACCGAATCCTTACTGCAACCAGGAATTCACCAGGTCTGCATTATCGGATACCCATTGTTTTGCATACTCCGCAGTATCCACTTTATCTACCACAATGGCATAGGTCATGGCTGAAACCAGATCGGTATCCAGTTTGACGCTGCCCAGCATGGAGGCCACCTCGGGGTGGCTTTCATTCAGGCTGCTTGCATAGTGGATATGCAGGTAAGCCAGGTCCCAGGCAACCGGAGTACTGGATTTTTCCAGCCAGTCTGGATCATCAGTGGGCTGAATCATGGTCCATTTTGATTCGTCATACGCCGGTTCTTCCAGAATTACCAGATCGTGCAAAGCAAATACATGGTTAGGGGTATAGCAGAAAAACACGATGTTTTGGTCTTTGGCTACCGCTGCATCCACTTCCGCCATGGCCAGGGTTTCATCCATTTCCAGCAGGTTCATGGTGACATCATACCCATAGCTCTTGGCGCGGACTTTCTCAACATTGGTGGAGGCCCAGCCCGATGCACCAATCCAGACTTCACCCATGCCATCTCCATCCTGATCGAAATTGATCGCCATATCCGGATCAGTCAGGTCTGCAATGGCCGATATGCCGGTCCTCTCAGCCGTAGCCTTGGTCACACACATCCCCTGGAATGCAGCCACACCATTGGGGTTCATGGAAACCGTTCCTTTCTCCTCAACGTAGGTCTGATACAGATTCGCCTGATTGGGCAACCATACTTCAGGATGCACATGCATGCTACCACCATCCATGGCTTCAAAAACAACTGGATTGGTGCCGTTTTGCAGCTCTACTTCCAGTCCATAGTTGTCTTCTATGACGACTTTCAGTATATCGGCTGTCATGGCTACCGATGGCCAGTTGGGCACACCAATGACCAGGTCTGCTGCCTGGGCTGTACCACTGAGCCCCATCGCCCCTGCAACGAGGATGCCAGCCAGTTTATTGTTTACTTTGTTCATGTAATTCTCCACTAATTAATGTAATGATCAATCAAATTATATCTATTATGACCAGACTTAACAAACAAGGAGATATAATAGCAACTGGCTGAATTCCACCGTACAACCCGTATTTTGAACCCTAACCGGTTAATTTGCTTATAGCTCCAATAAGCCAATGCTAGCAAACAATCAGATCAAAGTGTACCACTGCATCAAACATTGCCATGAATGAAGATGCGGAGCGTTCAGCCCGACTCCCCCTGTTCGGCATGCATTCCCACTGATTTCAATCGTTTTCCCGGATTTTCTTCTCCCAAGTATTAAGCAGGCATTCGGTCCGGGCGTGAAGAAAAATCTTTACACCCGGAGAAATCGGCCGGATTGATGGTTTCATCACATGGCTGACAACCAAAGCCGTCTACCACCTGAAACCACTCGTACGGTTGGGAACCAATTCAGCCATGACATCCCTGATTCCCGTCCGAAGGGCATGCAAAATTCCGGTTGCAGAGCACCGGAAGGACCTGATCCCTGCCCATTTCCAGCTAGACACCGCTCTTCTTTCCTTCCCAATGACTGCCTATCCGGTCTCAATCTCCTCACGAAACGCCTGGGGGACCTGGTTCCACACAAACCATCCATCCGAAACGGACCGTCACGGTTGACCAAAAGAAAGCGGAGAGGTTCTCACATTCTTTCCGTAATGAGGGAATCGGTTTTAACTCGCGGATATGATATTGTGAGTCGTGGCTAAACTGTTTTGTGATTTTGGTGCTTTGCACCGTTGGTTAAAGTAAAAATTTTCGTTAAAATCCCATTTTTCTCCATCTCGATGGTGCACGAATCGCACCTGTGGGGTGGATTCAACGGAGTATAAAAATGCCTTTTTTGCCCGATATTAAAGAAAATATTGCACTTGAAAAAACCGAACATCCCCCGGAATACTGGGGAATCAACAACGATTACAGCGTTTTAAAGGATGTCCTTCTGGGAAAGCCTGACTACTTCAAGTGGGTAGAAGCGGGTCCCCTGATCGGCCGGACGCTGCGAAACATGCATAAAACCGGAATCAGGTTTGATTTCGATCTCGCGCAGAAACAACACCGGGAGATGGTGCGGATCTATGAAGAGGAAGCAGGGGTAACCTGTCACTACCTGGATGCCGACCCGGTACTGCATCGAAACTTTTTTGCCCGGGATTCCAGTGCAATGACCCCCTGGGGCGCTCTCATTTGCCACATGCAACTGAAATGCCGTCGTGCGGACTATGCAACCGTAATCAAATTCTACCAGGAGAACAAGATTCCCATCTGGAAATTTGTGACCGCCGGACATTTCGAAGGTGGCGATTTTGTCATTCTCGAACCCGGAACGGTACTGATTGGTTTTTGTGGGGAACGTTCCGAGGAGGAAGGTTCCGAACAGGTCGCCGGATTTGTCCGTGATCAGGGATGGGAATGCGAAGTTGCCCCGATCCCCGCTTTGTTTGTCCATATGGATGGACTGGTGGTTCCGCTGGATAAAAAACGGGTGGTTACCTGCCTGGATGCCCTGGAAGGCTGGGTGATTGACTGGTTAAGGAAAAAAGGATTCGAATTTGTCGATGTGGGCTTCAACGAAGCCAAAAATCTGGGGGTCAACCTGGTCGCACTGGGCAACCGGAAGGTCCTGTCGATGTCAGGCAGTGTGAAACTCAACGAAAAATTGCGTTCGATGGGCTATACGGTGTTCGCTCCTGACATGTCCATGTTCACCCTTGGCGGCGGTGGGGTCCACTGTCTGTCCCAGGCTCTCAAACGTACCTCCGTCTAATCCTCCTCACATGTCCGCTCATCACCACCTGAGGGTTAACGGCCAACGCCTTTGGGACAGTATCATGGCCATGGCTGAAATCGGCCCCGGAGAAAAAGGCGGGTCCCGCCGTTTAGCGCTGACCCAGGAAGACAGGCAGGGACGCGATTTGTTTATCGAATGGTGTAAAACCGAAAACTGCTCGATCACCATTGATGACATGGGAAACATTTTTGCCACGCGACCTGGCACCGATAATGACCTGCCACCGATCTGCTCGGGAAGCCATCTGGACACCCAGCCGCATGGCGGAAAATTTGATGGCATCTATGGCGTACTCGCCGCACTGGAAGTCATCAGGACGATGAATGAAAATGGGGTTTCCACCCAGGTGCCGGTTGAAATTGTGATGTGGACAAATGAAGAGGGTTCCCGGTTTGCCCCCGCCATGGTTTCTTCCGGGGTGTTTGCCGGGCTGTTCACGAAGGAATATGCCTATAGCCGTACAGACAGTCAGGGCAAATCACTCCGGGACGAGTTGGAAAACATCGGATACCTGGGAACCCAGCCGTGCGGGGACCATCCAATGGGGGCGCTGCTGGAGGCACATATCGAGCAGGGGCCGATACTGGAAAGGGACCATCACCAGATCGGCATCGTCACCGGAGGACAGGGTCAGCGATGGTTTGATATTACCATTACCGGGCAGGACTCCCATGCCGGCTCCACGCCCATGCCCGGACGAAGGGATGCCCTGGTGGCAGCTTCCGAGTTGATCCAGGCTGTCCAGGAAATCGCCCTTGAACACGGTCCTTACGGAGTCGGAACCGTGGGAGAAGTCAGCATATCCCCCAATTCCCGCAACACGATTCCCGGGGAGGTTTTCCTGACCGTGGATATTCGAAATCCCGATGATGCGGTGCTGGGTCAAATGAGGGACCGGTTGAGTGAAAGCTGCACGGCGGCCAGCGAGTCCCACAACGTCAGGGTCAACCTGGAAGAAATCTGGCACAACCCTCCTGTCCGGTTTCATGAGAACTGCATCCGTGCGGTCAGCAATGCGACCAGGGCATTGGGGTACGGACACCAGGAAATGGTTTCCGGAGCGGGACACGATGCTTGCCAGATTTGCAGAATTGTCCCCACTTCCATGATCTTTGTCCCCTGCGAAGGGGGACTCAGCCATAATGAAGAGGAGCATGCTGAACCGGAAGACCTGGAAGCCGGATGCAATGTTTTGCTGCATGCGATGCTGGAACTTTCCTGTCGGTGAGCAACCGGATTGCCCGGTAACCGCCAAGTAAACAGGCATCGGTTTTCATCTCAGTATTATGTAGAGATAATCCCTATAACTAATTAATATTTCTAGATTTATTTAAAATAATCTTCGGCCCGGTATCCGATCCTTTCACGGATAACCAAACTGCTCAACGAACTCACCGGATTAATTCGACAGTAAAAGGATGCCGATGGAAACACTCATCGGCGGTCAGACCAGGTCTGCATTGCGGTGATTTGGCGTGATTTCTTGTCGGCAGATTCATACTCAATGCGGCCCTTTCAGGGGCTTGGCTTCGGAAAACTTCCCCTGTTTCACCCGTTCCCGTGAACCCTTGCGTTGCTGCTCATTGAATGCCGGATCATTTTCTTCATACAACGAGCGGATACGCAGGCCACGGGTATCCGGAACCACGCGGCCCTCTTCTTTCAATCCCTGAAACCTGGCCCAGGCTGCACGCTTTTTATTCTCCTGGTGCGGTTGAACCCGGTTCAACTCTGCCGGAGACATCGTCTCACCACGAATGACATAGCCGGCGGCAATGGCTTTTGCCATCAGGTCCACTCCTCGTTGTGTCCGAACAATCGCCGCATTGAATCCGGGGTCATCTTCCTGGCCGACCCAGGGTGGCGAACCGCCGTCCCAGGTATCCGCTGCCGCGATATCCGCTGAATCGCCGATACCGTCCGGACAAATCTTGCATCTCGGAGGCAACCCCCAGGTTGACTCATTTTCACCCCAATAGTCCAGATAATTCATCTCCACCACCTGACCATCCTCCGCCTCGATTCTTGTCTTTCCGGGACATCCATACCCCCGATAGCGTAGCGATACCATTTTGTCATACTCAACACCAAATCTTTCCAGGGCGGCTCTGGTGCCTGCCGGTTCCATAAACCCCCCGCAGACCATGGCCATTTTGTACCGGCATCTTTTCAAAACCCGTTCATCGTACCGTGCATAATTTTGCAAAGCACTCACATCGCAGGGGGTCCCGACAAAGGCAAAGGTTTCATGGTGGGCTTCGGCCTTCTCGATGACCTCCACCACATCAATCAATGTGGCGGTCGGGCCGTACCGCGAACCCGACCCTTTCAGTACCTCTTCACGTGACCGGCTGACAAATCGCTCCCCAAACGCGGGATGCTCACTGGATGCACAGGCATGCAGTATAAAATCCACCTCTTTGGATTCAATCAGGTAAAGGGCCAGCCCGGTCAGAAGGCCACCCGTGGCGGCCATATGGCGGACTTCGGGTTCCGCAGACCATGCGTAGAAAATCTCGCGCAATACTCCCCAGACAGGATCCGGGAGGCTTCGCTCATTCCATTCAGATCGGGGCAGAACCTCGACCCGGGTTCCCGGACAGATATCCACGATTTTATCCATCATCTCATGGGAAAGTCGGTCATTGGCCACGGGCCTCAGGTTTCCATTTCGCACCACTTCCATTTTCACGGTATCCGGCCCAACAACACTTTGACAAATTCCACAACCGATGCACATTGCATGCTCAACGATCTGTTCCAGACGCTGTACCGGGTTCAAGCCGGCCTGTAACTTCTCAAGATACTCAGATGCCATCATCATTGCCCTGTTAACAACTCAGCCAACCGGAAAGCAACCGGATGGAATAACCGGATATATCGCCATACTACCTGATTTGCAATCCCTCGTGGCCTTCACGGATGTGGACCAAATTCCTGCCCGAACCGAAGCCCCAATGTTCTTGACCGGCTCAGGCATTGGCGGTTAGAACCTCGAGATACGGTCGGACCACTGTAGCCACACTGCCACGTTCCGCATGCTGGGCGATCTCAGCTGGGGTCGCCTTCCGCTGTCGAAGCGCCTCCTGCAGTCCCTCCAAGGCGACTGTCTGCCCAACCGACCGCCGGTGCCTGAAACAGTCGGCAATCGTCTTTGCAACGCCAAAGATTTTCACGGGGACATTCTCGATTTGCACTGTGATGACATCGTCGGTGAGAAGTGCATCCGTAAACCGCACGATCCGCATCCTCGACCTTTCCTCCTTCGGCATCCAATCCCTGGTTCCAATCGCCATCCAGACGGCGGGTGGCAGCTGATCCGTCAGTTCGTGGAAGGCCAGTGCCGACACCAGGCAGACGACTCCTCTGGGAACGCGTTTTGCCGCCTCGGCCAGACTATGGTTTGCTTCGAGCGGCGCGTCGGGCATCTGGTATAGCCCGCGCGCGAGGCGAATCACTTCACCGGCGCGGACCATTCTGCCGATCGTGGCCGCGGTGACCCCATTTGCCTTGAACTCCGACAAGCGCATCATGCCTTGAGTTCGCAGGAGTTTGATCGCCTGATCGCGCTGAGTGCCAAGTTTCGCCATTGATATCAAATCAATAAATCTCTGACCTTTCTTCCGAGTTTTTATATCATCGCACCGGTCGGAGGTAAAGTAATAGTTTTGCCTTGTGTTGCGGGGGCGGGCAGAGATGCCCACTCCTACCGCAACTTGGACAACCTCAATATGGACACCGAAAATAATTGCAGGTATCCTATTCCTGTCCAATGGACCGGCGGGGCAACCCGGTGAAATAGAGAGGAAACCCGATCTTCACCCGCTGATACGGGGATGGGTGGAATCACATTGTGTTCCTGAATCCTTGATCCGGCCAACCTGGAACCGGATTGATCATCCGCTATTTACGGTTGGTTCAAACCGAGAATCGAGAGAAAGTCTGCCTATGAGCGATTATCCTGAGTTTGTGGACCCGATTGTCCGGCCGCGCTATACCGGACTTCCCACCTTTATGCGTGCCCCCTATACGGAAAGTTTTGAGGATGTGGATATTGGCCTGATAGGTGTCCCTTTCGATGGCGGCGTCACCAACCGGCCGGGCGCCCGCCACGGACCCAGGGAAATCAGGAACCAATCCAGCCTGATCCGGAAAATGAACCAGGCCACCGGAGTCAGCCCGCACGAACTGTGCCGGGTCCGGGACATTGGGGATGCCTGGGTCGAAAAACCATTTACCCTGGAAGGCAGCCATCGTGAAATAGAGAACTTTTACTCCAGGGTGGCCAGTGCAGGGATCACCCCCCTGTCAGCAGGCGGCGACCACTCCATTACCCTTCCCATTTTTCGCGCACTGGCCAAGGGTCAACCGGTCGGCCTGGTGCATTTTGATGCCCACTGCGACACCGGCGATGATTATCTGGGGTCCCGGTTTCATCATGGTGCTCCCTTCAAGATTGCGGTGGATGAAGGATTGCTCGATCCAAACCGGACGATCCAGATCGGCATTCGCGGTTCATTGAACGATCCCGATGTCTGGAAGTTCAGCCATGATTCCGGAATGCGCGTGATCTATATTGAAGAGTATCTTGAAATGGGGTGGAAGGCGGTGGTCGAAGAGGCACGGCGCATTGCTGGCGACGGCCCCACGTATGTCAGCTTTGATGTGGATGCACTGGACCCGGTATTCGCGCCTGGAACGGGGACCCCTGAAGTCGGTGGATACAGCACCCTCGAAGCACAGATGATGATTCGGGGGCTGGGCGGCCTGAATCTCGTTGGCGCGGATGTGGTGGAAGTCGCCCCTCCATTTGATCCCAGCGGCACGACCGCACTGGTCGGCGCGACCATCATGTTTGAAATTTTATGCGTTCTGGCGCAATCCATCACCCAACGCTGACACGGCAGTTACTCGTGGAAACCGCATGATGTTCCCATTTCCGAAAAGGATACCGGTTCGGGATTTGGCGTGATGAAATAATTCCTGGACCACCTCCCGGAGACTAAATGACTTCGTCCTGGATCAGTTTCCGGATCATCCGGATGTTTTGTTTCACACCCGACATATGCGGATTCAGTTCAAGCGCCTTTTTATAAAATTCAAGGGCCAGTTCTTTTTCCTGCAACTGCATATAAATCATCCCCTGGCCGGATAATGCACCAAAGTGGCGGGGTTCCCGTTGCAGGGTCTCCGCCACATCATTCGTGGACAACTGGTACTCCCCCATCATGTAGTACACGGTTGCACGACGGTTCCACCCTTCGGCGTAATCCGGCTGCAGTTCAATAATTTCCGAAAAGAAAGCCACCGCATCCTTCAGTTTTCCTCGGCGTATACTGACTTCGCCCATATTCATCAGGGTTCTTATTCTCTGGTTGTCCGTCTGATACCAGTTTTCCCATATTTTTTGCGTGAGGGCCGCCGCTTCCGCGGGATTGTCCGTATTATGCAGCGAATCAAAGAGCAGCTCCAATTCCGGATTATTTTGATCTGCGGTCACCGGCAATACGCCGAGCCCCAGGGAAAGAAAAATTACTTTGGTCAGGCCCTTCATGGTTTCTCCTCAATAGATTCCGATTAGAACAGCGTTCGGGCCGATTGATTGTCTGCAACCTGTCATCCGGGTTTGATTGGCGGTCAATCGGGCTGTCCAAACGGATGATAAATGAATTGTCCGCTTTGAATCAAATGACCCGCCTGGGCAAACCTCTCGTCCGGGCAGGCTGGTCACCCGGAACCGGGGCTATCCGAGGCCAATCCGGAGCATCGATCTTTGCATCTTCAATCAGGGTGAAACTCCGGACTGCCCACCCCAAACCCGGATCTGGCACGGTAGACCCATGCTGGCCGGGTCTCTGAAGGCCGTTAACTTCTGGCTTTTTCTCCCGGTGGATCGTATAACGCCTCCCCACAGACCTGTGCCGGATACAGGGTCCCGTTAATTTCCACCTCCAGCGATGTACCGCTTTTCGCGAGTTCCACGGGGAGATAACCCAACGCCATGGATTTGCCCACATGATGGGCATATCCTCCGGATGTGACATACCCCACACATTCCCCGTTTTTCAGGATAGCTTCGTCGTTGGAGACATCAATATCCCCTGTCTCGACGGTCATCGTGACCAGTTTCCTGTCCACCCCTTTTTCCTTTTCCCTCAATGCGGCTTCTTTCCCTACAAAATCCTTCTTCCAGTTGATGAATACATCCAGTCCGGATTCCCCGGCAGTGAAGTCGGGGCGATAATCCAGCCCCCACGCACCCCAACCCTTTTCCAGGCGCATGCTCATCTGGGCCCGGGCACCATACCACCTCAAGCCAAGGTCCCTGCCGGCTTCCTCGATTTCCTCAAACAGTTTCAACTGGTATTCCGGTTCGACATAAATTTCAAACCCCAGTTCCCCGGAAAAGGAAATTCTCACCAGGATGGCGGGGACACCCCCGACAAAACATTCCCGGATATCCCTGAATCTCAATCCGTTGGAACTCACATCCTCCCGAACGATTCGCTGTAGCAGGTTGCGGGACTTCGGGCCGGAAAGACCAATACCATGATATTTTCCCGACACGTTCGTATAGCGCACACCGTCCCTTTCCGGCCAGTCCTGCAGGCGGGATTCAAACCATCGCCGGTGCATTTCCTGGGCTGCCCCGGAACCGAACAGGATAAAAAGTTCCTCTTCCAGGCAGGCCACTGTCAGGTCACCATACAGCTTGCCCTTTGGCGTCAACATCGGGGTCAGTGTGATCCGCCCGGGGTCCGGGATGTGCCCGGCCAACAGATGGTTCAAAAATGCCCTGGCCCCCGAACCCGTGAATTGATGTTTGGCGAAGTTTGCGATCTCCACCGCGCCAACTGCCTGGCGAACCGCCTTGATCTCTTCCGAGACATAGTCGTGGGCCCGGGAGCGCCGGAATGTCGCTTCCTCGTAGGCATTTTCCGGGGAACCGGCAAACCACAGGGCATGTTCCAGTCCAAAACTCGCGTCCATCACCGCTCCCTTGTTGATCAGGCGATCATAAATTCCTGTGGTGCGCTGCCGCCGGGCCACAGGAAGGGTTTCGTTGGGGAACGTGAGGGTAAATCGCCGCTGGTAATTTTCAGTGGCTTTCAGGGTGCCGTAATGCGGCGATGCAAAATCCCCGAAACGGGCGATATCCATTGCCCACACATCAATGGAAGGTTCACCGTCCATCATCCACTCCGCCATACACATTCCGACCCCGCCGGCCTGGCAGAAACCGGCCATCACCCCCACCGCCACCCAATAGTTCTTCATACCCGGGACCGGGCCGATCATGGGGTTACCATCGGGCCCGAATGTAAAGGGCCCGTTGATGATTTTTCGAATCCCGGCACGTTCAAGAGCCGGGATTCTTTCAAATCCGATGGACAGTTTTTCCTCGATATGATCCAGTTGCGGTTCCAGCAGGTCATGGCCGAAATTCCGGGGAGTTCCGGATACGGACCACGGCGTCGCCCTCGCTTCATAGGTGCCCAGCAGCATTCCCTGTTGCTCCTGGCGAAAGTAAATATTCCCTTCGTAATCGATTCCAGCGGGCAACCGTTGGCCATGCTCAACGATTTCAGGGATATCCTCCGTGAGCAAGTAATGATGCTCCATGGGCTGGACAGGCAAATGCAACCCGGCAAGTGCACCCACTTCCCTGGCCCAAAGACCCCCGGCGTTGACCACGATTTCCGCATGAATGGTTCCCTTTTCGGTCACCACATCCCAGCTTCCATCCGGTCTCTGATTGGTTTCGAGTACCGGCGTATGGGTGTGATAACTGGCACCATGCACTTTTGCGGATTTTGCATAGGCATAGGTCACCCCCGAAGGATCCACGTCTCCATCCAGCGGATCCCACAGGGCGGCAACATAATGTTTTGGATTGATTAGGGGATGGCGGCGCACCACCTCTTCAACAGAAATAAACTCCTGGTCCAGCCCCATATAGCGCGCCTTGGACCTTTCACGCTTGAGATAGTCATACCAGTCATGGTTGGAAGCCAGGTAAAACCCTCCTGTATTGTGCATGCCTACCGACTGACCCGAGGTTTCTTCGATTTCCCGGTAAAGGTTGATGGTGTAGCCCTGTAACCGTGAAATATTCGGATCAGACGAAATGGTATGGATTTGTCCTGCAGCGTGCCAGGAGGACCCGGAGGTCAGTTCATCCCGCTCCAGCAGAACCACCTCTTTCCAGCCGAATTTTGCCAGGTGAAACAGGATCGAACAACCGACAACCCCTCCCCCGATGACCACTACTTTTGCGTGCGTTTGCAACCTGGTTACCTCTTACGTGTTGATGTCAGTACCACGCATCGGGGATTTCCGATTTGCGCTTTGCCATGAATGCCTGCAATGCCTCGTCCTTCGCCACATCCAGGGGGGGAGACTGATGCTCCTTCAACAAGTGATTCCATCGCTCGTAGGCGCGAAGAGCGGAATCCTTGGCACCCATTTCTTCCCATTGCTCTACACTTTCACTGTCTGAAAGCACGGCATCGTAATAGGCGGTTTCATAATTGGCCATGGTATGGCTGCTGCCCAGAAAATGGCCGGAAGGCTCGACTTCGTGGTACGCGGATCTCGCCAGGGCATTTTCATCCATCGGCAGGCCCGACAGCATGACCTGGTACGCGCCCAGCCGGTCCGCATCCTGAACCAGTTTTTCATAGCCCGTGGACAATCCCCCTTCCAGCCAGCCTGCGGCATGCAGCACGAAATTGGCCCCGCCGAGCGCAGTAGACAACATGGAATCGGCACTCTCCGCGGCAGACTGGGCATCCGGCAGCTTGGAAGCCGTGAGCGACCCACCGCTTCGCAATGGAATTCCGAGCCTCCTCGCCAGTTGGCCGATGATAAAATTGGACATCACGGGCTCCGGCATGCCAAATGTCGGCGCGCCGCTTTTCAAACTCATGGAAGACAGAAAGTTCCCCAGTACAAACGGGGCCCCCGGCCGCACCAACTGGGTAAAGGCCCCTACCATCATGGCTTCTGCCAGCGCCTGGGAAATCGATGCGGCCGTGGTCACCGGTCCCATGGCCCCGCCCAGGATAAAGGGGGCCGCAATCAGGCCCTGGCCCGACCCGCAATACACTTGTGCCGCCTCGGTCACGACCTTGTCTACCAGCAACGGGGAGTTCGTGTTCACGTTCCCCATGATCACGCAATGGGTTTCCATGAATTCCTCGCCGAACAGGACCTTCGCCATGTCGACGGAATCCTGGGCCCGGCTTTTTTCCGTGATCGCCCCCAAAAACGGTTTGTCACTGTACCGCATGTGCAGGTAAAGCATGTCCAGGTGCCGTTTGGAAACGGGCACATCGCAGGGCTCGCAGATGACCAGGCCGGTATGATGAATACTGGGAAGCTGGTACGCGATTTTTACCAGGTTTTCCAGGTCCTGCAGGGTGCCGTAGCGGCGTCCGCCCTCCAGGTCCCGCACAAACGGCGGACCATAGACACAGGCAAATACCTGGGATTTTCCGCCGATCTCGACACTCCTGCCGGGATTCCTGGCAACCTGTACAAATTTTGACGGGATCGTCCTGCAAAGCTCCCGTGCCATGCCTTTTGGCAGTTTGACCCGGGTTTCCCGTACTTCAGCGCCGGCTTCTTTCCAGATCCTGAGGGCTTCGGGGTCCCCCCGAAATTCCAGGCCGATCTCTTCCATCAACCAGTCTGCCTGGTTCTCCAGCATGACCAGGCCCTCTTCGCCCAGGAACTCGTAGTAAGGAATCTGCCTCTTGATATAAGCCGGTGTGGTCGGCGCGGCACGCACTCGTTTTGTTCTGCGACCCGCTCGACGATGGCTGGCAGACCGGCTGGGTTCTCCACTCATTGGATCAAATGCATGATGATGGTTGCCCGATTTTCCTCTATTGCCCTGGGATGTGCCACTGGTATTTCCGGATACAAGCCGTCCTCCATCACCACCCACCCCAACGGAATTGGCATCATCCGGCACATACGAACACCCGGGGGACATGACTTCGGATCACCTGTTCGGCCGGATGCATGAAGCCGTGAGCCCGTTCAGACACGCTGCAGAAGAAAGCAGGCCGGTCGTGCCACCGGTCAAGTTGGTGCAATGACGAGCCGATCCGGAACGGTCACGGGAAACCCGGCACAGAGCCTCCCTCTTTGTCATCCAAAGGGTGTCGGGTTGAATCATTTCCAATAATTTTGTTCTGTAATGCTTGAAAAACCGGAAGGGGCTGTCGGATAATTCGCGAAAAACCTGCCGCATCCGGTTGCTCTTTCCTTGGGGAAAATTATCCCTGCCGATGGGTGGAAAAAGCGGGACAGCGGATTTTGGCTTAATTGGGATTGGGGGAATGCGACCATGAGAATCGGTTTTATCGGGCTTGGCAATGTCGGCGCAAAACTGGCTGGAAGCCTGATTCGCAACGGACAGGATGTAATCGTTCGAGACATCAATCCGGCCGCCGCAGAACCGTTGCTTGAACTCGGTGGGAAATGGGCCGATTCCGGCAGGGAACTGGCCATGGCGTCCGATATTGTCATCACCTGCCTGCCATCGCCCAGGGTTTCCGCCCAGGTCATGGAAGAGAAAAACGGCGTTCTGGAAGGGCTTTCCAGTGGAAAGGTTTGGCTGGAAATGAGTACGACCGACGAAGAAGAGGTCAAGCGACTCGGAGCGATGGTGGAGGCAAGAGGTGCCCTCCCCCTGGACAGCCCGGTTTCCGGGGGATGCCATCGCGCTGCCACCGGCAATATCGCCATTTTCACCGGGGGAAGCCGGGAAGCCTTCGAACGGGTTCTGCCCCTGCTCACGGTCATGGGGCGCCGGGTCATCCATACGGGTCCGCTGGGGTCCGCTTCGGTTCTCAAGGTCATCACCAACTACCTCGCTGGCGTGCAACTGATCTCAACCGGAGAAGCTTTCATGGTCGCCCGGAAATCCGGGATAGACCTGGGCACGGCGTACGAGGCGATCCGAATCTCTTCGGGCAATTCTTTTGTCCACGAAACCGAGGGACAACTCATTCTCAACGGCAGCTACAACATCAATTTCACCATGGACCACGAAGTCAAGGATCTCGCACTCTTCGACCAGCTGGGGAAAAACCTGGAGATTCCCCTTGAACTGTCGCCATTGTGCGTTGAAATCATGAAAGACGGCCTGAAACGCTATGGTCCACGGGCCTGGTCTTCAATGGTCGTAAAACGACTGGAGGATGATTGCGGCGAAACCCTCCGGTCTCCTGACTTTCCGGCCTGCCTGGTTGACCATGAGCCCGAAGAACCCGGTTACGAGGTCTGCCGGAAACCTGACCCGCCCCCTTCATCAGACCCCAATCCATAGGAATCTGTGCAACGGTGACTGCCATGACACCCGACATCCAAACCATTGAGAAAGCCGATTCCTCCATCCACGTAGTGTGGGCAGACGGCCACCGGAGCCAATACCATCACATCTGGTTGCGCCATCAATGCGAATGCCGGGAATGCGGTACCCCGATGGATGGTCTTCGCAATGCCTGGATTCTGGACATTCCGGAAAAACCTGAAATCGAGGAACTCACATCGGGGCCGGACGGGGTCCGGATTACCTGGGCAGACAATCATCACCAATCCGTTTATTCCCCCCAATGGCTAAGGAGGCATTGCTATGATCCACAAAGCCGTGCGGCCCGGAGACACCGGGTCACCAATTGGGATACCCGGATTCAGGATCATATTCCAGCGTTTGAATTTCCCGAAGCACGGCGGTCTGCAGAAATCCACTTGGAGGTACTGGAAACGGTTCGGGACTATGGGTTCTGCCTGCTTGAAACCCTGGATACCCGCCTGCAGGGAATCCAGGACGCGGCACATTTATTCGGCCCGGTACGGATCACCCATTTCGGAATTTCTGAAATTACCGAAAAATCGGCCCAGTACAATGTCGGGGACAGCGGTCGCGCCCTGCTTCCCCACATGGATGAAACCTATCGCATTTCTTCGGTGGGGATTACCGTCCTGCAGATGGTCACCTCCAGTGAAAGCGGCGGGCACTCGACGCTGGTGGACGGGTTCAATGCCGTCCGGCGGTTGCGTGAAACGTCTCCCGATGCGTTCGACCTCCTCAGCACGGTTCCCGTGACTTTCCGCCGTCACCATACCGGGAAAACCCTGGATGGCAAACCCCGCCTGCTGGTCTCGCGTACCCCCCTGATCAAGCTGGATGAGAACAATGAAGTCGTGGGAGTCCGTATCAATGAACGGCACATCGCCCCGCTGGATGTGGAGGGCCACCTGGTTGAACCTTTCTACCGCGCAATCCGCGACCTCCTCCAAATCACCTATGACCCGGGGCTTAGAATCGAAATTCCATTGAAGTCCGGACAGGGCCTGGTGTTTGACAATCAACGGGTGCTGCACGGACGGACGGCATTTGTCCGGGGCAGGAAGCCGCGCCATGCCCGTACCTGCACGGTGAACACGGAAGAGTTTCACTCGACATTGCGGTTGCGCCAGCTGGAATTTGATCTTCCTGAATCCGACCAGGTCCTGTATCAGGGAATGTGAGGTCAGGATTCAGGATTGAATCTCAGGGGCACTTTCAGGTACACCCCGAACTCTTCCCCGAAATCGCAACTGACCCGGGCATGAACCCGGCCCTGCCGGTCCAGGAAGTGCTGGCGGTCCCGGACGGGGAAGACTCCTTCGTGCCAGATACCGGGATGAATATACAGACCCATGCTCCCATCACACCAGAAGGCCACGACCTGTTCCGGCCGGAGGTCGTCTCCCGGCAAAGCCACCGGAACGACGAATGGCTGTTTGTCCAGTGGAAAAAACAGTTGCCCGCCATCCGGGTGATAATTGAAATGCCATAACCGAACCTGCTCTCTGGGCCCTGTGGAATTTTCCGAAGCGACCTGGGGATCACAGGCCCACCCCAGTACATAACGGCCGCCCACTGCAGAGTTTTTCCCCATGAGGATATCGCCCTTCCATTCGCCGCAGAATATTCCTTCGGTGATTCCGCCCTCGGTCCCGGTCCCGTCATCCACCGGACGCCAGCCCTGTGCCGGCCATTTTACAATTTCAATGTCGCACTGGTCGGGATGCCTGACCAGACAGCCATAGCCCTTTAACGAGGACTCCGTTGCCCTGATCAGCGGCACATCCACCAGGGGGAGGGATGGCTTGCTGTCCGCTGAAAAGAGGTATTGGGGTGCGGTCGATTTTACGGTCATGGCCGGGCCGCCCACTCTTTTTCCCGGTCTGCCAACCCGGATTGGGGCGATTCGTGGCGCAGAACCGATCTACAATGGCTGTATCGGTGTTCCGGCCTTCGAAGGGAAACCGCAAAACCGGTCATGGGATTCACCCGTCATCCGGGAACCGGGGGTTACTGGCTTTTGTGGGAACCATCACACAAGGGCTGGTTTCCGGTCGCCTTGCACCCACAGAAAAATACCCGACCGGTTTTCCCGGCGGTATACTTCATCGGACTGAAAACCGACCCTTTATGGGAACCATCGCAAAACGGCTGGTTCCCGCTCTTGCCGCAGGCACACCAAAAATAGGAGTCCCCCTCTTCCACCTCAACCACAAAAGGGCGGTCAGCCGCCCGGACCGGATTGTTCATCTTGATACCCCATTCAAATCGTTCGTACCCCGTGAATGGTCGCCCACCAGTTCCGCAAAGCAGGTTTCGAGGATGTCCAGGCCCTGCCGCAATTGCGCATCCGGGACCGTGAGCGGGACCAGGATGCGCACCACATTTCCATAAGTACCGCAACTTAACAGGATCAACCCTTTCTCCCGGGCAGCAGCCAGGATTTTGCCGGTGAGTTCCGCATCCGGCCGGGCGTGGCCGTCATCCTGGAACAATTCCATGGCGACCATGGCACCGAGCCCCCGGACTTCGCCGATGCACGGATAACGGTCGGCCAATACATTCAGTCTTTCCGTGATGATCTGCCCGACTTCCCGTGAACGTTCCACCAGGTTTTCCTCTTCAAACACTTCCATGACGGCCAGGGCGGCCGCACAGGCAATGGGACTTCCGGCATAGGTGCCCCCCAACCCTCCGGGTGGGATGGCATCCATGATGTCCGCGCGCCCGGTAATCCCGGACAACGGAAACCCTCCCGCAATGGACTTGGCAAAGGCCGTGATATCGGCGGCCACCCCCATTTGCTCCATGGCAAAGAAGGTGCCGGTACGGCCGGCTCCGGTCTGCACCTCATCCGCAATGAGCACGATGCCATGCCGGTCACAGAGGGCCCGCAATCGCTGCATGAAAGACGGCGATGCAATGTAGAATCCACCCTCGCCCTGCACCGGTTCGAGCAAAACAGCGGCAATGTCGGAAGGTTCGGCATCGTTCTTGAATATCCGCTCAATGGAATCCATGCCGTCCTCCTCACTGATTCCATGGATATGGCAGGGATATTCGGCCCGATACACCGCACCAGGCATCAATCCCATTCCAACGCTATAGGGCGCAACCTTTCCGGTCAGTGCCAGGGTCGCCATGGTCCTGCCATGATATCCGGAGGTAAACGCGATCACCCCTGCTCTCTTTGTATAGGCCCGGGCGGCCTTGACCGCATTTTCCACCGCTTCCGAACCCGACGTGAACAGGGCGCTTTTTTTCCTGAAGTCCCCGGGAACCAGGGCATTCAGTCTTTCGCAAACCTCGACATACCCTTCATAGCCCAGGACCATGAAACAGGTATGTGAAAACGCATCCAATTGGGCAGACACCGCCTCCTTGACCTTCGGGTGCAGATGCCCCGTATTGAGCACAGCGATCCCCCCGGAAAAATCCGTATATTCCCGGCCTTCAACATCCCATACGGTAGCATTTTCTGCCCGATCAACGAAAACCGGATGGATGGCGCCCACTCCACGTGCCACGGCGTCATGGCGTCGTTCCATCATTTCCGAATTGGTCTGGCCGCTGTCTACAAGGGTATAGTTGATTTTCTGCGCCGTATTTTTCATGACAATTCCACTCTTTGGGTTCTCGTATAGTGTCCGTAATGGTATCCCTCGTGACGGATAATATCCATACCCATATTTGCCTTCCCCGTCTGGATATCCCTGTTGGCTGTCGGTTTTTCAATCACAGCATGATGCGGTATCTTCGGACTGGCAGTTTATTCGCGCAAGCATCCGGTACAGTCAGCAGAAATTGTGGTGATTCAACAGCTGAACCTGGCTTGACGTAATAGCAGGGTCACTATCCCGGAAAGTTGCCCCGATTACTCGAAATTTCGAAAGTCAGAAAAGCAGGAATAAGCCACTGTCATCGCTCAACAAGGGATGCAGTTTTCGCGTCATAGAAATACCTGGTAATAGTTCCTTATCAGCCGGGCACTGGCAAGAGATGCGCTTCCCAGGGCCATCAAAGTCGCCGGGATCGCTGGAATCAAGAAGCGATCAAGAAAATATTGGATAAAAAAGAATATATTAACCAATATCTTACAGTATATATCTCATGTAAATTTCTCTTTTTTTACCCTCAGAATCAAGAAGCGATCAAGAAACATCTCGCTTGTCTGGTCATCCGGGGTTTGAACCGACCGGGACGCAGTTTGAAGGGCCTGGTCACCATGTTTGAATGAACTGAGCGAGACTGGCACCGGCTTCCGTCCATTGTACAGAGGCCATCTATCCCCCTCAGTGCCGCTTGAGCCTCTTCGACCATACACCATCCCTGAACAGCCTCCTGTTACCGATTGACAACCAGCAACAACTCCGGCTCCCTGAATTGAACGAACAGGTCTTTCTTGGCTTCGTGAAATTTTTCAATGTTTGCCATTTTGATGTGCCCAAACCCCTTCACCATTCCGGGCAGGCCTGCGATCGCGATCGCGGTCGGATAATTCCTTTCATTCAGTGCCGCAACAAGGCTTCCGATGTCGTCTTCATATTCCCGGATCAACCGCCGCTCCAGCCTTCTCTCGTGGGTTCTCCCGAAAGGGTCCAGCGCGGACCCTCTCAGAAACCGGAACCTCGAAAGGACCTTGAAAACCTGCAATGTGGCCCCCGGAAACCGGCGTTTTTGCAAATGTCCGGTCAACGGATCTTTTTTCGACAGCCCAGGGGGGGCCAGATGAAAACTGAGCCTGAAGTCACCGGTGAACTGGTTTTTCAGGTTCGCCAGAAACTCCCCGTCGGCATACAGCCGGGCAATTTCATATTCATCCTTGTAGGCCATCAGCTTGAAATGGTTGCGGGCAACGGCTTCGGCAAGAGGAGCCGCCGCGTTGCCGTTCAAGTCACTTTCAGCTTGTCGGACCGTTTCGACCAGCTTTCGGTAACGGTCCGCGTACGCCTGATTCTGGTATTTTACTAAAAAGTCATACCGCCACTGGATGATGTCATCGAGTTCAGACAGTGCTTCGTGAACCGGTGTGGGACCGCTCGCATGACATTCTACGGCTTGCCGGTCCGCCGCAGCCCGGCGTCCCCACAGGAAAGCCTGCTGGTTGAACTCCACCGCAACGCCGTTGAGTTCAATGGCCCGGTTGACCGATTCCGCATCAACGGGAATCATCCCCTTCTGGTAGGCGTACCCCAGCAGGAACAGGTTGCTGCCGATGGAGTCCCCGAGCAGGTCCCGCGCGACCCGGGTCGCATTCACAAAATGCGCCTTGCCTTCCCCCGTTTCCTCCACGATGAGTGAGCGCATTTGCGATCCGGGAAATTCATACCGGTCGTTGTGAATGAAGTCTGCGGTCGGATTCTCATAGGTATTGATCACCGAATGCGAGCGCTCAGGATCCAGCCTGGACAGCGCCTCGGGCATCGCCGATACCACGAGATCGCACCCCAGCAACAAATCGGCACCGCCATCGGGTATGCGCACGGCGTGGATATCCGGCTGCCTGCCGGCAACCCGCACATGGCTGACCACTGCACCGAATTTCTGTGCCAGTCCGGTCTGGTTCAGGGTGGAACAACCTTTGCCTTCAAGGTGTGCGGCCATGGCCAGCAGGGACCCGACGGTTAGCACCCCGGTCCCGCCGATGCCGGTGACCAATACATTCCAGGGCCGGTCCAATGCCGGCCTCGGCGGGTCGCTGAGCAGGATGTCCACCGGGGTTTTCTCTCCCGCTTCCTGATGGCTGCCGGATGGCAGGCCCGCCCCTTCCACCGTCACAAAGCTCGGGCAAAACCCATCGAGGCAGCTGAAGTCCTGGTTGCAGGCACTCTGGTCAATTTGACGCTTGGTACCGAGCTCGGTTTTCTTGGGCAACACCGAAAGGCAATTCGATGCGGTACTGCAATCGCCACAGCCTTCGCAGACCTCAGGGTTGATGAAGACCCGCACCGGGCTCTGCGGCATCAGCCCCCGTTTCCGCCGTCTGCGTTTCTCCGACGCGCAGCGCTGGTCGTAGACAATGACGCTGGTTCCCTTTATTTTCCGCATTTCCCGTTGCAGCAGGTCAAATTCACGGCGGTCATGCACCGTAATGCTGGCGCATCCCCTGAGTTGGAGCCGGGCATTCTTGACATCTTCCGCCACCACCGCCAGGCGCTGTATCCCCTCTGCCTGCAATTGGGCGACGAGCTCCGGCAGGGTCAGGGAACCGTCCACCGGCTGCCCACCCGTCATCGCCACGGCATCATTGAACAGTATTTTATAGGTGATATTGACCCCCGATGCGATGGCCGCACGGATCGCCAGTATTCCACTGTGAAAATAGGTGCCATCGCCGATATTCTGGAAAACATGGTCGGTTCCGGAGAAGGGAGAGATTCCGATCCATGATGCCCCCTCGCCTCCCATATGCGTGAAGGTCTCGGTATTCCGGTCCATCCACTTGACCATGTAATGACACCCGATTCCAGCCATGCCAACACTGCCATCGGGAATGCGGGTAGAGGTATTGTGCGGACAGCCTGAACAGAAATACGGGGTCCGGGTGAGCGTTTGCCGTGGACGTGCCAGCCGCCTTTCCCTGGCATCCAGGTACTCAAGCCGGTCGGCAATACTGCTGCTTTCATGGAAACGGGCAATTCGGCTGCCGATGGCCCGGGCGACGATGGCGGGGGTCAGCTCCCCCAGATTGGTGACCAGGCCATTGCCGCATTCGTCGAATTCACCCACAACCCGGGGGCGTTCTGCCACGGGCCGGTTGTACAACTGCCCGGTGATCTGGTTCTCCAGAATACTTCGTTTTTCCTCGACAACGAGAATCTCATGCAGTCCCCTGGCAAAACGCTGCATCGAAACGGGTTCCAACGGCCAACTCATGCCCACCTTGAATATTCGAAGGCCAATCTCCTGCGCTTCCCGGGGGCCTATCCCCAGATTACCCAATGCTTCCATCACATCCAGGTAGCTCTTTCCGGTGGTGACGATTCCCAGGCGCGGGTTGGGGGAATCCAGCATGATCTGGTTGAGGTGATTGGCATGGGCAAATGCCCGGGCCGCATAAATCCGGTACTTGTGTAACAGCCACTCCTGCTCCAGGGGAGTGGTGGGCCATTGGGCATTGAGACCACATTCGGGTTCTTCAAAATCCCCGGGGAGGGTGATCTGTACACGATTCGGGTCGATATCTGCCGAGATCGCCGAATCCATATTTTCGGTGATGGCCTTGAGGCCGACCCAGCAACCACTGTAGCGGGACAGTGCCCACCCGATAATCCCGTAATCCAGGACCTCCTGCACATTGGCCGGATTCAGGACCGGCACGGCGGCCCCGATCAACATGTGCTCGCTCTGGTGCGCAGTGGTCGAGGATTTACAGGCATGATCATCCCCGGCAACCGCGAGGACGCCTCCGAACCGGGTCGTCCCGAAGGCATTGGCATGCTTGATGACATCCATGCTGCGGTCAACGCCCGGACCCTTTCCGTACCACATGGAGAAGACCCCGTCATAGAGGGGATCGGGCATCAGATGCGTCTGCTGGGTTCCCCACACCGCTGTCGCCGCGAGGTCCTCGTTGACCCCCGGCTGAAAAACAATCCTGTGCCGGTCCAGCCATGTTTTCGCCTTCCACATCGACTGGTCCACGGTGCCGACCGGGGAACCCCGGTATCCAGACACGAACCCCGCCGTATTGAGACCGGCTTCCACATCCCTTTGGTGCTGCAGGATCGGCAGCCGGACCAGTGCTTCAATCCCCGTGAGATAGGCCCTGGCGACATCCAGCGCATATTTGTCATCCAGAGAAATATTGTTCAACAATTGCGGTTACCTGTGGTCCGTACATTCGGATATTGCGGGCCATCCACCCCGGCTGGCCCCTGTGTCGCAGTGGGACGGGACGGAAACCGGGCACGGTGGTTCGCCATACTTCAAATTATAGCGTACCTGATGCAGGATGGAGAAACCGCGCGAAAGGGATTACCGGAACCTGGTGCCCGCTGAAGGAGAATAAAGGGGGCCGGAAAACAACGCGGGCAAAGCCCGGGCGCCCCCACACCATGCACCGGAATTACCGGGACTGCCGCGTGGTTTTTCCACGGGTTTCATGATTTAATCCAGATCGGGGGAGACAATCAACAAGAACCTATTCCATTTGGTGTATCGTCCAACGTGACCGAGTATCTTTTCCAGCTTCCGACGCATCAAAGGGGAACCCTGCAGTCCCGCATTCAGGAAATGATTGTGTCCTCCATCCTGGAAGGCCGCCTAGCGCCGGATTCCCCGCTCCCCTCCAGCAGAAAACTTTCCAGGCAACTTTCCGTCGCCCGCAATACCGTGGTCAATGCCTACCAGAATCTGGTTGCCGATGGGTTTCTGATCGCCCGGGAACGCAGCGGATTTTATGTCAACGAAGACATTCTGAAAGGCTGGGCAAACCGGCCGAAACGGGCCAAACCGTTTCAACACAAGGTGACCTGGCGCAACCGGCTGGTCATCCAGCCCGACAGGTTACGCCAAAACAGCAAGCCCGCCAACTGGCATCAGTATCCCTACCCCTTCATCTGTGGCCAATATGACCGCGAACTCTTTCCCATCGCGGACTGGCGGGAATGCGCCCGGGAAGCCGTCGCCGTCCGGGCAATCCATGACTGGGCACAGGACCAGACCGACCGGGACAACCCGGAACTGGTCGAGCAGATTCACAAAAAGATTTTGCCGCGCAGGGGAGTCTGGGCCGAAGAAGACGAAATACTGATTACCGTCGGGGCGCAACTCGGCATCTACATCACCGCCCAGCTACTGCTCAATCCGAATAAAAGAGTGGGTTTCGAAACCCCAGGCTATGTCGATGCAGAAAATACATTTTCCGTCTTTACGCCGAACCTGACTCCCTTGAAAGTCGACCACCATGGACTGGTCCCCGACAAAAGATTCGCCCGCTGCGACTGCGTATACACCACTCCCAGCCATCACTATCCCACCACCGTAACCATGCCCAGGGAACGCAGAACCGAACTCCTTGAACAGGCGCACAAGCATGATGTCATCATCGTTGAGGATGACTACGAATCGGAATTCAACTACGTGGGGGAACCCACCCCCGCGCTGAAAAGCCTGGATGACGATGGGCGGGTGATTTACATCGGCAGTTTGTCCAAGACACTGGCCCCCGGCATTCGACTGGGCTATCTGGCTGCTCCGAAAGAGTTCATCCGGCAGGCCCGGGCATTGCGCAGACTGATCATCCGCCACCCTCCCAGCAATAACCAGTTCATTGTCTCCCAGTTTCTGAAGAAAGGGTACCATGATGCCCTGATCACCCGTCTGAGCCACACCCTGCATGCGCGATGGACCCTCCTGGGGGATCTGCTGGAAACCCACTTCAGAGATCACAGCCAGCGACCCACGTTCGGCGGGTCGGCATTCTGGGTCAAGGGCCCGGAGGACCTGGACACCAACCACCTTGCCATCCAGGCTGCCAAGGCGGGAATCTTGTTTGAACCTGGAGAAGTCTTTTTCCACGGGAGGGACCGCCCCAGGAATTTTTTCAGGATGGGATTTTCTTCCATCGCCACCGACAAAATTCAGCCCGGCATCGAAGAACTGGTCCAGCTGCTGGGATAGTCGGCCAGCGGTTTCGGACTTCCCGGCCGACTGGCTGTGAGGCGGGCCCGGGACGGATCGGACAATGGCCTATCGAATTTCAGTTTTGTAGGAAAACTTATCCAGGCGGCCCCGGGTTACCCGGTATTCGATCACCCGGTCATGGACCGTATGGGTTGTCCTCAACAGGACAACGATCGGGTCCCCGGAAGTGATTTCGAGTCTCTTTGCCGTCTCCCGGTCCGCAATATCCGCGGTCAGCGTTTCCTCTGCACGGACGATATGCACCCCGAATCGTTCCTCTATCAGGGCATAAAACAAATCCGGGATGTGCAATTCCGTATCCTCCAGGCCAGCGACGACATCTGCCAGCCACCAGCACTTTTCCACCAGTACCGGCTGGTCATCATCGTCCAGACCCAGTCTTTCGATGTATACAAGGGGGGTCCCGATGGAGACCTGCAGGGACTTGCAAAGATCGGCCGTTGCCAGAACACGCTCTCTTTTTGGGGTCACCTTGCGAATTCTCGCCGGTTCCCCCGACCCCGTCCCATAGGAAAAGTATCGAAACAGGCTATTGTTGAAATCAATTCTGGAAACATAGGTCCCCTTTCCCTGGTGGCGGTAAAGCAGCTTCTCCTGCGCCAGCAGGTCGATGGCCTTGCGGACCGTGCCGATACTGACCCCCAGTTTTTCCGACAGCTGGGATTCGGAAGGGATCAGGTCTCCGGGCACCCACTTCCCGGTTTCAATATGCCTGCGGATATACTGTTCAACCGTCTGATATAGCAGTTTGGGTGCCACTTGGTCTGTCCCCGGATTCGAGTTTCGCCCTGATCGACTGGGGTCCAGTCCACGCCCCAAGGGGGTGGTCCCTCCCAGTCGGTGATTGCCCCGCAACAAAGCAATTGCATTTATCAACCGACTCTATTAGGATATCACTCATATATATGAGTTATGAGTTCGAAGCGCCTGATTTCCAGCGTTTCAGGTCGTCAATTCCTGCAAAAACGTGGTCATAAACATGAACGTACCGACATCAAGTTGTATTTTCAACTGAAAATCACGGGTCAATGGAGTTCTTAACACATTTCGATAAAGTATTCACGCTCTATCATATCGGTCTGCTCCTTGGTGGAACGTTTGCCGGATTGATACTGGGGGCATTGCCGGGACTCAGCCCGACCATGGCCGTAGCCCTGATGATCCCGTTCACCTTCCACATGGAACCGGCCTCCGGCCTCATACTGCTTGGCGCCATGTACACTTCCACCGTCGCCGGAGGTGCCATCAGTGCCATCCTTGTCAATGTCCCGGGAGCCCCGGCAAATATTGCAACGGCCCTGGATGGGCACAATCTGGCGAACCAGGGCCGTGCGGCCGAAGCCCTGCACTATTGCTTTATCAGTTCATTCTTTGGTGGCCTGATCGGGATTTTTGTCCTGATCTTCTTTACCCCACCCCTGGCGGAGCTCGCCCTGCGGTTCGGTCCTTCGGAACTTTTCTGGATCGCAATCATGGGCATTACCATTATCGGGACCATAGGAAGCAGTTCGGTCATCAAGGGACTGCTGGCCGGTCTGTTCGGATTGGCACTGTCCACCATTGGCGACAACCCCATGCTCGGGGAAGAGCGATTTGTTTTTTCAGAACACCTGGAGAGCGGCGTCCATATCGTTGTGGCCCTGATCGGGCTCTTCGCCATCCCCCAGGTCTTTACGCTGTTCGCCAATACTGCCAAGGAGGAAGCCTCCACGATTCACAAGCTCGGCCAGTCCAGGCTGATTCAATCCGTGCGGTACAATTTCAGTCGATTGCGGGCTCTTTGCATTGGCTCCCTGATCGGCACGGTGGTCGGCATCATTCCCGGTGCAGGCGGGCAAATTGCCGGTCTTGTGGCCTACGACCAGACCAAGAAAACCAGCAAAGACCCGGACAAGTTCGGACAGGGGGAACCCGATGGCATCATTGCCGCGGAATCCGCGAACAATGCGATGGTCGGCCCCTCCCTGGTGCCGTTGCTGACCCTGAGCATACCGGGCAGCCCCACGGCTGCGGTGTTACTCGGCGGCCTGCTCATTCACGGCCTGTTCCCCGGCCCGGACCTTTTCAGTATTCATGGTGAGACCACCTGGACATTCATCAACTCACTGATTGTTGCCCAGTTCTTCATGGTGATCATTGGCCTTTTCCTGAGCCAGCACAGCGGCATGATCATGAAAGTGCCCGGGCACTATATGGCCGCGGTCATCCTGGTCCTGGCCGTATTCGGTACATACAGCATCCAGTCCAGTTATTCGGATGTGCTGATCATGATGATTCTGGGCATCTTCATGTACTTCGCGAGTCGATTCGGGTTTGGCCCGGCTCCACTGGTGCTGGGGATTATACTGGGACCCATCGCGGAAGATAACTTTCTCCAGGGAAAGCTGATCGGGGAAAGCGGCGATGGCATATTCAGCTATTTCACCTCCGGACCCATCAACATCATCCTGATTTCGCTGTGCATTGGTTCCATCGTCTACAGCATTTATTCCAGCAGGAAATCGAAAACCGCCGACTGAAAGAAAGAACCCCATCCTGTGAACCACTCCATTGCCAACCGACAAGAATTCTGGGCGACCCTGTACGGTTTTGTCGTTGCGGCCGCATTTGCCGTCCTGTCATTCTGGAAGACGGACCCTGAGGTCTACCTGTTTCCCCGAATCATCGCAGCCCTGATGCTGTTGCTGGCCATGGTGCAGATGGTCTCCTTTTTGCGTTTGTCACGCCCCGGCATGGCCCCGGATGAACTCACCCGCCAGCGGATTCCATGGCGGCAACTGGTCCCCGGCCTGGCCATATCCATCACCATGGTCCTGCTGATGGAAATACTGGGTTTTTATGCCAGTTCTTTTCTGGCTTTCCTCGCCATTATCGTTCTGTATGGCAAACGACAGGTTACCGACCCCAAATCCCTGGCCATCAAAGCCGGGATCAGCGTCCTCTTCATGGTCATTATATACACGCTATTTTGGCAATTGCTTCATGTTCGCACACCAACCGGCTGGCTGCTGTGATATACAAAGGGGCGTGCAGGACCCGCCGATGGCGGGACGGCACGAACCCGAACACATCCTGCCCAGACCCATTGAACCGGACCAGGCTACCGCACGGTACTGAACAAACCATTTCAATCACTCAATCAATCTCCCGGGAGAACACACAATGAAATCAAACCCCATTTCTTCACTCGCTCGGCGACTCGCCATACCGCTTATCGCTGCCATTTCAGTATTGGCGGTGGCGACGACTTCGTACGCAGAGAACTATCCTGACCGGCCAATTGGCGTCATGGTGGCCTACAGCCCAGGTGGTGCTACGGATTTTCAGGCCCGGGTGGCAACCCTGGCTTCGGCCAAGCTGGACAAGGATGAACAACCGATTTCCATCGGCCAACCCATCTACGTAACCAACAAACCCGGTGCAGGAGGGCGCAAGGGCTGGAACTGGTTTGCCGAAAAGGTGCCCGCGGACGGTTATATGCTGGCTGCCTACAACGTTCCGCACTTTATCGCACAATCCATTGTGTTCGACACCAAATACAATATCGGAAATCTTGAACCCGTGGGCAACTGGGGAGCGGATCCGGCGGTCCTCATCACAGGGAAAGACAGCCCGTTCAATACCGCCCAGGACCTGGTCGAATTCGCCAAGGCCAATCCGGGGAAATTGACGGTCAGCGGTGCCGGTAAATTTGTCGGTCACCATATCGCTTTTCTTCAACTGACCAAGGCCAGTGAAGCGGATATGCAATATGTGCCTGGAAAAGGCGGCGTGGATGCGCTGAAACTGGTCAAGGGCGGGCAGGTCAAGGCCGGATTCAACAATCTGTCCGACTCGGCCCGTGCGGGCGATGATATCAAGATACTGGCGGTAGCCGATCTTGAACGCCACGAATTTTTGCCCGACGTCCCGACCTTCCAGGAACTCGGTATTGATATCGACAACTCCAGCGTGAACTTTCGCGGGCTGATGGTTCCCGCTGGCACAGACCAGGCGATCATCGATTTTCTGGCTGAAAAGGTTCCGGTGATGTTCAGCGACAAGAAGACGCTTGGAAAAATGAAACAGACCAATTCTCCGGTACGCATCATGAATCGTGATGAGGTGCTCGCCATGTGGCAGGAGAGGCAGACAGCCCTGACAGAGCTTCTCGCAACACTCAAGGAAGACTGATTCCTGAAACCCCGGGGTGCCGGGATTCCGGCACCCCTTTCTTTTCCTGTACCTGACCAGAAACATGGATAACCGCATTTCCAGGATTCTGGACCGTGCCCGCCGTGCGCAAACACAATACGAGGCTTTTGGCCAACGGTCGGTGGATGAAACGGTCACGGCGGTGGCATGGGGGATCGTGAACCCCGACAATAATCGCCAGCTTTCAGAATTGGCCGTGTCCGACACCGGAATCGGCGATGTAGACGATAAAATCAATAAGAACCGTCGCAAGACAATGGGACTGTTGCGCGATCTGAAAGGCGTAAAATCCGTAGGCGTCATTTCAGATGATCCCGCCCGCGGCATTATCCGGATTGCCCGGCCGGTGGGGATCGTCGGTGCGATCGTCCCGTCTACCAATCCGATCGCAACGCCGGTCAACAAGACACTCAATGCGCTCAAGGGGAGGAACGCCATTGTCCTGGCCCCTTCCCCCAAAGGAGACCGGACCTGCGAAAGACTCGTTGAACTGATGCAGGCGGCCCTGAAAAAAGTGGGGGCCCCTGTGAATCTGGTACAAAAAATGCCGCCTCCTCCCGGCAAGGCGGCCACGGGGCAACTGATGCAATCCGTGGACCTGATCGTCGCAACCGGGTCGCAAAGCAATGTGCGGGCGGCCTATTCCAGTGGAACACCGGCCATTGGTGTGGGGGCCGGCAACGTGGTCTCCATCGTGGATGAAACCGCGGATATTGCCGAAGCCGCTGGGAAAATCATTGTTTCCAAGTCTTTTGACAATGCCACCAGCTGTTCCTCGGAAAACAACCTGGTCGTTGTGGAGCCTGTATACCGGGAAACGGTGCACGCACTGCAGCAAAACGGCGCGGTATTGTTGTCCAGCCAGGAGAAACGGGTTCTGCAAAAAGCAATGTGGAAAGACGGCAAACTCAACCCCCGGATTATTGCAAAACCCGCATCCGCCATTGCCCGATATGCCAACCTGGGCAGGGCCGACACGGAGCAGGCCCGGGTGTTGCTGGTGGAAGAAGACCGTTACGGTGAGCAGGCTCCGTTCTCGGGAGAAAAACTCTCCCCGGTGCTCACTGTCTTCCAGGCGCCGGATTTTCAGGCTGCCAAGTCCATTGCCGAAGGGATTCTGAATTACCAGGGCAAGGGACATTCCATTTCCCTGCATTCCGATTCCGATGACCGTGCCCTGGAACTGGGTCTGGAACTCCCTGTGTGCCGGGTAATCGTGAACCAGATACACAGTTTTGCCACCGGCGGTGCCTTCAACAACGGACTCCCCTTTTCGCTGTCCATGGGATGCGGGACCTGGGGAGGGAACAGCATTTCAGAGAACCTGAATTACCGCCATTATCTGAACATCACTCGCATTTCACGGGTGATTGAGAATGCAGAACCCACCGAGGAAGAGTTGTTTTCGGATTACTGGGCGAAATACCCCGCCCGCTCCCTGTGAAAACCCCTTAAAACCGCGATTCCCTGGCACAACATGGCGGACACCATCCATCAGCTCATTGATTATTGGGCATTCCAGTCTCCGGACAAGGTCTATCTGGAAGCCGCGGAAAGCGGAAAGACCGTCACATACCAGGAACTCCAGCTTTTTTGCCGCCAAATCAACCGATGGCTGGATGCGGAAGACATCCCAAGAGGTCGCACGGTTGCCTTTCTCATGGACAACGGCCTGTGGACGACCTGCCTGTTTCTCGGCATCATGTACAGTGGCCGGGTGATTCTGCCGCTGAATGCCGTTGCCGGCCCAGAACAGATGAACTATGTCATTGCCCACTCAGGCGTCGAGATGATCCTGTGCTCGGAGAAATATTCGACCCGTTATGAGGAGACTCTCCATGCCCATCCCTGTCAAGTCAGGCTCTGCAAGGAGAACGAACCTCCTGAGTACCTCCGCACCGGAGATGGGATACCGGCCGCCCCGGACCCGGCTCCCACCGCCGGGGAGACCGTTCTGCTGATCTACACATCGGGAACAACGGGGAAACCCAAAGGGGTGATGCTCAATCACACCAATGTCATTGCCGGGGGCAGGCATACCATGATGGCCCATCACCTGACCGCCCGTGACAAGGGTCTGTGTGTCTTGCCGCTGTACCACATCAACGCCGAAATGGTATCCGTGCTCGGCAGTCTGGTGAGTAACGGCAGCCTGGTCATGGCACAGAAATTCAGCACCCGCGGTTTCTGGAAATGGATACGGGAATATCGATGCACCTGGTTCAGTGTTGTCCCCACCATTGTCTCCTATCTCATCGCCCGGCAGGAAAACAATTTTCCAGCCCGTGACGATGGAGGGAGTTTTTATGATTCCGATTTCAGGAAATTTGTCCGCTTCGGCCGGTCCGCCTCCGCGCCGCTCGCTCCGGAAATCCACCAGCAGTTTGAGTCCCTCTTTCAGATTCCCCTCATCGAAACCATGGGGATCAGCGAATGTGCGGCACAAACCCACTCCAACCCGATGGAACCGGGCCGCCAACGCCATGGGTCCGTGGGTTTTCCGGTCGGCAATGAAGCCCGGATCGTGGACCGCTATCACCGGACCGTCCAGGATAATGAAATCGGCGAGCTCGCTATTCAGGGGCCCAATGTCATGAAAGGCTATTTCAGGAACCCGGAAGCCACCGCAGCCGTTCTGGATGAGGCCGGCTGGTTTTATACCGGAGACCTGGGGTATCGGGATGAAGACGGTTACTACCATATCACGGGGCGACTGAAAGAACTGATCATTCGTGGCGGTGAAAACATCTCTCCGCGTGAGATTGACGATGTCCTGTACCAGCACCCGGGCGTTCTGGAAGCTGCCGCATACGGTATCGCAGACCGGGATTATGGAGAAGAAGTCATGGCGGCCGTGGTGTTGAAGGCCAATACCCAATGCAATGAACAGGAGTTATCCGAGCATTGCCGGATGTTGCTTGGAAAAGCCAAGTCCCCCAAAAGGATCGCCTTCCTGGACCATCTTCCCAAGGGTCCTTCGGGAAAGATTCAGCGCAAGAAACTGGCCAGCCGGTCCCTGCCCGACTGAATCGGCCGGCTGTCGGTTCCCTTGTCTTTGACCGGCATTGCGGACTTTCCCGTTCATCCCGGCCAGGCCGGTCAGATGGCTGTGGACAACCTTCATACCCGGTGCCCCCCGGCATATCCGAAATCACTCCGTCCCCGGATGGCTCACCGCAAAGCCCCCATATCGTCCGGAGCTTCCCCCCTGTATCCCATTCGGATAACCGCCGCCTCAAGGACCGCGATGCCAAAGGGAAAAGGATCGGTTTTGGGGCGCATCAAAACCCATTTTTTGAAAAGGTCTGCCAGGTGCAGACTTCATCGGACCATCAAGATCACATGCTATATGCTTCAATTGCATGAATGCCTGACACGTCGACTGTTTGTTCGGCAATCGCCAGATCGTAATTTCGTTGCAGATTAATCCAAAACAGACCACCATTGCCGAACAGCTTGCCGAATCGCACCGCCATTTCTGCAGTTACTGGCTGTTTCTCGCTGATGATGGCGTGTAACGTCTGTCTCGATATTCCGAGCGCATCAGCGATAGCTGACTTGCTCATCTGTAGCGCAGGCAGGATGTCCTCGCGCAGAATTTCCCCGGGGTGCACCGGTTTGATGGAAGCATGTCTTTCGATCATCAGTGGTAGTCCTCATATGTCTATATCCACAGCCCCATCCTTATCCCACCCGAAGGTAATTCGATAGTTTGCGGTCAAGCGTACGGTGAAACGACTCGTTTTGCCTCCTTTCAGTGAGTGAAAGTAGGAACCGGGATAGTTTATTTACTCAGGCCGTTCAGCAGCCTCGAGGGCAGCCGGGATTCGACGAAGTTTCTGGATCCACGCATCATTTAGACCTCGACTCTGGCCTCTCATCCAGTAATTGCGAAGTACCTTGTGCCGAAATGTTCCTGATCATGGCCCAAGGTAGTCATATGGATTCAGATTGTCAAGTGTGGCTTTACAGTTAAGCGGCAATCTAATGTTTGAAAAACGCAAACCATTTATGGAAAACAGTTCAATCCGATGATCGCGCTCAAGGCCCTGTCCTACCATAACGACATTGATTTGTCGGAAGCCCTGCCTGAAGATGTTGAACAGTTGAACGTATCACTCAGGCGAATCCATCGCAGTATAGCCCAGCTTGACCTGAACCATTTGCCGAAGGTTGCAGCAAGAACCGGTTTTCGTCGGCAGCGGGACATGCACAATGAAATCGGTTGATAATGTTGCGTTGCGAAAGGTAGCGGGTCGTATGGTGTGGTGGAGTGAGCCGGCCTGTGCCTTACGAAATCCCCGGCTGTTTCTGGCCCAGGTAATGCGGTATCGAACCTTGTCCGATTTACAGGTTGTGACCCGGTATTTCAGCGACGCTGATTTTGGGGAAGTGCTGGATAATCCACCCGTCGGCGTGTTTACCGAGGAAAGCTGGCATTTCTGGCATATTCGCATGAGTCGCCCGGTTGTGACGCCCTTGCCCCGGCGTAATCTGGATTAACCGTCCCTTGCTATTCGCCCGACCAACCGCACTTTTTGATGAGATCGACAGAGACCTGACCCTGACGGATTTCATCTGGAGCATACATCCTCTGTGGATTTTGGACAGCATTTTTTGATTTGAACAGGCGCAACAAAAACCACGGTTTTCTTTTACTGTAATCCGTTTTCGGATTCAGATGATTGACACACGCAGGGTACCGGGTTCATCGCGGACAGGGTGAGGGGTTACCATGATCGTCACATCTCGATTCAACAGGGTCAGAAAATCAAGAATCTTGCCGACTGAATATTTGCGGAAACGTCCGCGCAACATGTCAGAAACATCCGGCTGCTTAATGCCCAATAGATCGGCCATTTGTGTTTGGGTGAGACCTCGCTTGTGCTGAATCGCTTCGATCTGCATCACCAGGTCCGCCTTGACCCGCATTGCCTGTGCGGTCTTGAGATCGGTCGCATGATTCACATCATAGATAGAGCCCTCTGTTATGAGCGCATCTGATGCCTGGTTGTCTTCATTCGCCATTTGGAAAGTCTCCTATGTTTTATCTTGTTGGTGGTGCTGTCGAGCCATACGAAAGCGGTTTCTTGCAAGGTCAAGATGCTGTTTAGCCCGAATATTGCAAGAAACCCCGATCTATCTGCTGGCCCGATCCGTTGGCTTTGAATAATCCTCACGCAGGATGGATTCCAGCGTTTGGACAAACACGTTGACGTCCTCTTTCGCAAAACTCAGGGGAGGCTTGATCTTGAGCACATTGTGGAGCGGGCCATCGGTACTGATCAGAATTCCTTCCTGTTTCATTCTCTCTGCAATGTAATCGGCCTGGTCGGCGGCCGGGTCCAGAGAGATTCGATCATTCACCAGTTCCACGCCCAGGAACAACCCCTTTCCCCGTACATCTCCAATGAGTTCGAATTCGTTTTTCAGGATCATCAACTGATTGAGAAAGTAGTCCCCAACTTCCTGCGCATTCTGTTGCAGGCCATCGTCTTCGATGGCATCCAGCACGGCATTTCCAATGGCACAGGATACCGGGTTGCCGCCAAAGGTATTGAAATACTCCATCCCGTTGTGGAAGGCATCCGCCACTGCACGGGTTACAATGACCGCTGCCATCGGATGCCCATTGCCCATGGGTTTGCCCAGGGTCACCACATCCGGCACCACCTCATGGGATTCAAACGCCCAGAAATGACTTCCAATCCGCCCGAACCCCACCTGGACTTCATCGGCGATACACAGTCCGCCTGCCTCACGAACCCGTGCATAGACCCCTTTGAGATACCCTTCCGGCAGGAATACCTGCCCTCCGCAACCGAGGATGGATTCACAGATAAATGCCGCCGGCCCCGGGGATTCTTCTGCATTCGACAAATTTTTTCCTGCCAGGTCGATATAATGGTCGATGGCCTCCGGGTCCCCCGCCCGGTATCGTCCCCGGTACAGGTCAGGTATGGCCATTTTATGGACAGACTTCGGGGGCCCGCTTCCTCCTGGTCCATCATGTTTGTACGGGCTGATTTCGATCAGGCTGGACAGGTTTCCATGATAGGCATGATCCAGGACCCACACATCCTGCCTGCCCGTGAAATTTCGGGCCAGCCTGAGTGCCAGGTCATTGGCTTCGCTTCCGCTGTTGACCAGAAAGCAAACCTCCAGGGAGTCGGGGAAACAGTCCAGCAATCTTTCGCTGTACTGTTGAATGGTGGAATACAGGTACCGCGTATTGGTATTCAGGACCCCTGACTGCGCCCGTTCTGCCGCCACAACCCGGGGGTGGCAATGCCCGACATGGGGAACATTGTTGACCGCATCCAGGTACCGGCGGCCAGTAAAATCGTACAGATACTGCATGCTTCCACGAACCAGATGCAGGGGAGTTCCATAGGCCAGGCTCAATGACGGACCCAGGCACTGCCGGCGGCTGGCTTGCAATTTTTCCAGAATCCGTTCGGGGGAGCCGTCCGGTTTTTCCCCTTCCATTTCCGGTATGCCCAGGATCCGGTTCGGGTCTGGACAAAGGCTTAACCAGACATTCCGGTATGCATGGCTTCCAACGCCCACAAACGTGTCGGTATGATGGAGCATGTGGGTAATAATCTGAAAATGGACATGCGGCGGCCAGTGGCCGTTTTCACTCGCATCTCCCATCTCCGCGATTTTCTGTCCCCTGAAAACCGGCTGCCCGGCTTTCATGCGCGTAATGGACCTGAGGCTCAAATGCCCGAACAGGGTGTAGAAAACCCGTGTGGTCCCCTTTTCCACGCCATCTTCGTCCGGGATGCGGTGTTGGAGGATCAGGGTTCCTCCATACCCCAAGTGGACTTTCTCAAAAGAAGCAGCAAAGACGGTTCCGTCCCAGGGAGAAAAGACGGGGGAGCCCGCTGGCATGAAAATATCAATCCCCAGGTGCAATGTCCTTTGGTGGCCGGTGGCATCGATAAAGTCATCGGTATTGTAGATCAGCCGGTATTCATCGTATTGTCCGATTCCGGCAACACAATTCGAATCTTCGATCTGCCGAAAAACATCCCGGGTCATCGCCGCCGTGTCATCCGGATCCACGGGGCCCGGCAGATCAGAGCTGCCCACACTCGTATCCATCACCAGCAACGGGTCCGTTTGCAGATCAACCTCTACAATGGACCCGAATTGTCCGGACCGAGCCTGGATCCAGTGCACGATTCCTGCACTGTCCGGGACCGGCTCCAGAGCACAGGCATCCCGGAGAACAAAGTGTGCAAAATCAGACGAAACCCGGCTCAATTGCTCCAGCATTTCCCAGGCAGGCTGTTCACTGATGCGCAAATAATCGTTTCCCGGTTCCTGGGATTGCTGGTATGCACAGATGCTGACGCTCAGGCACAAACGCATGCAGACCAGTTCAAACAGCACGCTGATTTCCGTTTCATTCAGGGGCCAGGTCTGGTGATAGCCCTTGATCACGGAAGCTGCGGCATCCAGGGGGCGTGCTTTTCCCAGCATCGAATAGGCGGCGGCCACTGCCGGGTCGACGACAATCCATGAATTCACCATATCCCCAAAATCGATTATTCCGGATACCTGCCGGTCCCAAGGCCCGGAACCGCTGACGATCAGGTTGTGGTCATTGGCATCATTATGAATGACTCCCTGGCGCAACCGGGCAGACAGCGGGAGCACCCGGTCCTGAAATTGCCGGGCAAACCCGTCCAGGAGGATCCCGCGCTCTGCACCCTGGATCAATGGCCGGAATCGTTCCACCACCTCCAGCGCATGGTCCATTTTCCACAACAACGGGCGCTCGACCGCTGGATGGGAAAAACCGTCCAGGGCACGATTGATTCCCCCCACGGCGCTCCCCAAGCTTTCCAGCAACCCGGAGGTATGGGGATTGACCGCTGAAAACAACCGGCCCTCCATAAAATGAACGGCACGGCAATAATGCCGGTCCCCTTTGTCCGAACAGACGGTTTCAACCGTTCGGCCCTGTCTGGATTTCAGGCTCCGGGGACAGGCGACGGCCGCGTCATCCTGGGAAATTCTTTCGAAAACGGCTTGCTGGCATTGCAGCATCTCCAGGGATTCCCCGGCATTGGCGATCTTGAACACCACGGGGCCCCGGTCACTGTCGATCCGGAAATTCAGGTCACGCTCCCCATTGAGCCGGGTAATCGGCCCGTTCAGTCCATACCGTGCATGGGCACGCTCGGCCGCCTGCCGGTCGGTAAATTCGGGGAGCCGGCAATGAGTCATCCGGTCAATGTCCCGGCCCTGTCAAGGAGACCATTGATCTTCCAGGCTCTTCACTTCGGTCCACCTTCGGTAAAAACGCCCGTCAACGCTGGCTTTCGAGCCAGTTCTCCGCCAGGCCGATCCCGGCATCAGAAGGATTGAGCATTCCCTGGCCCTTGATCAAGTCAGCGGCCCGTTCGGCAACCATGATCGTTGGAGAATTCAGGTTCCCATTGGTGATCGTGGGAAAGATGGAGGAATCCACGACGCGCAGTCGGTCCACCCCCCGCACCCGGGTCTGGGGGTCCACCACCGCCCACTCATCGGTTCCCATCTTGCAGGTACAGGAAGGATGGTAGGCACTTTCCACACCCTGTCGAATCCAGGCATCAATCTCATCGTCCGACCGAACCGACTCCCCGGGCTGGATTTCTTCTCCCCGATAGGGGTCCATGGCCGCCTGGCCCATGATCTCCCGGGTAAGACGTACACATTGCCGGAACCCTTGACGGTCCGATTCCTGTTCCAGATAATTGAATAAAATAGATGGCTTATCCAGTGGCTCTGCAGACCGGATCCGGATTCGGCCCCGGCTTGCCGGTTTGTTGTGGCCGACGTGGACCTGAAAACCATGTCCATCCAGTGCGGCCCTGCCATCATAGCGCATGGCCGCCGGCAGGAAATGGTACTGGATATCCGGCGCCTTGATTCCCGGCCTGGAACGTATAAACGCACAGGACTCAAAATGGTTGGTGGCACCCAGCCCTGATTTGAAAAAAACCCATCTTGCCCCGATCAGGAACTTGCTCCAGTACCCGAGCCGGGCATTCAGGGTAATCGCCTGCTTGCAGTGAAACTGGAAATAGAACTCAAGGTGGTCCTGTAAATTTTCCCCGACACCCGGCAGATCACATACAACGGCAACCCCGGCATCCTGCAGGACCTGTGCCGGGCCGATACCGGAAACCTGTAGAATCTGCGGCGACCCCACGGAGCCGGCACTGAGAATGACTTCACGATTGGCCCGAATGGTCTGCCTGGTCTCTCCCTGCTGGTATTCAATGCCCACGGCCCTTTTGCCCTCCAGCAGGATTCTCCGGGTCAACGCCCGGGTCACCACTTTCAGATTTTTCCGGTTCATGGCCGGTTTCAGGTATGCATTGGCGGCAGACCAGCGCACGCCGTTTTTTACCGTCATGTGCATGGGACCAAACCCTTCCTGCTGGAAGGCGTTATAGTCTTCAGTCACCCCGTACCCCGCCTGTGCCCCCGCATCGACAAACGCCTGGTAAAGCGGGTTTTGCATTTCATTGCCCTGGTTGACGGCCAATGGACCCCCCTGGCCCCGATACTCATCCTGGCCAAATTTCCAGTCATCGGCTTTTTTGAAGTAAGGCAGGCAATGGGCATACCCCCAGCCGGTTGCCCCGCTTTCCTCCCATTCCTCGTAATCCATGCCATGACCCCGGACGTATACCATGCCATTGATGGACGAGGACCCGCCAAGGACCTTTCCCCGCGGGCAGTGCAATTGCCGATTGTCGAGATAGGGCTCCGGTTCGGTATAAAACTGCCAGGCATACTTGCTGGTATTCATGGGGATGGAAAGCGCCGTCGGCATCTGGATAAACAGGCTGCGGTCCTTCCCTCCAAATTCCACCAGCAGAACCGTGACCGCGGGATCCTCAGTCAACCGGTTTGCCAGAACACACCCTGCCGAACCGGCTCCAACAATAATGTAATCAAATCTCTCGGTCATGTTCTTTCATGGATGGATGCGCCCGGTATCCCTGCCCGGTTCCGCACCGGTTTATCATTCAAATCATCGGCGGTTCCAGCCCTGCAGACCAACGAACCACCAAGGTCTCGGTTCTTCCGGGAGCATGGCACCCGGTCATGGGGCGGCCGACAACGGTTCATTTCAGATCTAAACCAAAGTGGTAGAAGTTTACACGGAGTCTCCTGCCGTTTCGAGCCGCGATCAGGGAGTAAGCCGAAGGGAAAGACAGGTCAACCCGCCATCCATTTTTTCCATTTCCGATACCGGCAGGGCAATGACCGAAAATCCATGCTGCTCCAACAGCTGCCGGGTGCCCGGAAATCCTCCCGGAATGAGAATATGATCGTTGATCCACACGACGTTGGCCGCATACTCCTCGCCATCCGGAACCACCAGCTTGTGATAGCCGGACAGACAATCCAGCGTTCGGCATGACCGGGTCACCAGCAGTGTTTCCGTGTCCAGGAAATTGACACTGGACTTCAGGTGCAGAGCTTCCGGCACCTTCACCGTATCGCCCTGATAACCGAATTCTCTGAGAATCCCGTGGAGCTGCTCTGCCCCCGGCTGGTTGGTTCTTTCGGATAAACCGATGATGCAGTGTTTTCCAACCACCAGTACATCTCCACCGTCGATCACGCCCGGACTTTCAATCCGTGCCGTTGTACGAAATCTTTCGAGTACCCCGATGAGATGGTCCGGCTCATTTCTCCTTGAAGCGGCCCCTGGCCGCATGATCACGGCAATCTCGGGCGTGACCACGGCGACATCTTCCACAAAATAGGAATCTGGAAAATCGGCCAGCGCTTCCAGTTCGACGATCTCCAGTCCAAGGTCCGAAAGCGTATCCACGTAATGCCGGTACTGCCGGGACAAGGCATCCAGGTCCGGTTTCCCCAGATTTGCCGTGGTCAGGCCGTGTATGGAGGAGGGTGAAGGCTTCCTTGCGATGGCCCTGACATACCTGTTTTTACCGTTTTGACCGAGCTTTCGAGTTGTGAGCCCATCCGGGTCGGCCTGATGCATTTTTGTTCTCTTTCGGTCCGATTAATGGTTTCCATGCGTAGCGACCACCGTAACGCATTTTATCAGTCCCAACCATTGTTCCATAGTCTTTTAAAACCTTGCCGCAAGCATTCTGCATGTTGTGCTTCGGAGCGGAGGTAGGGATCGTAATCTTCGTCTAACGGACAGTTTACGAAGATACTTCGATCGAAGTCATCGTTCTTTGGCAAGCAACACTATCTATGCGGCGGAAAGGGGTCGTTCCCGCCGGAACAACACTTTGCGAATGCGACCATCCCGTCCGTGGATGAACACCTCGCCACCTTGATTGCGGGCAAATTTCCGGGCGACCTTAATGGCTTCTTTCTGGGTGTTGAAACGGCGCGTAGCCCTTACGGAACCCGTCTTGCGAACCGCCCATTTGTTCTCGCGCGGAACAACATGCTGGCCCTTGACTGTCACTGGTCGAACGAACTCCTGAATAGTGTGGGAGGAAGTGTGCCACTGATTCACAAAAACATCAAACAAGGATCCAGACCCTGTCGACAAGGTTGCCACTATGAGAGCCAGGGACAAAGAGACTAACGAAGTTGCAACCAGGGTTGTAAAACATGCCAGCAACGAAACCTTGCAGGAAATTTGTGCTGAAAAACACTATGGTGTGCACGGGCCTTCCCCACGCGCATGAGGCCTTAAACATAGCGTTCGTGCGTATGTGCGGAAAATGGCGCATGCCAACGGCATAGAGTCCTTTTGGGCAGTACTGAAAAGAGGTTATTCCGGAATCGATCACACTTGCGAGAGAAATCATTAAATCCCCATAGAAGTGAATTTTCGGGGAAACATACCAATCAGCCAGAATAAGCCGGAAATAAGACGGAATAAGCCGGAAATAAGACGGAATGGGCCAGCAGTCCCGTTCTACAGCGCATTCCAGCGAGCACTCCGACCGTGCCCTGTGAGTTCGACCAGGCCCCCGGTCTTCAGAGTGGAAAGATCCTTTCGCACCCGCCGCTCGTTTGCCTGCAGGCCTAACAGAGAGCAGATTTCCCGGAGAGCAAGGGGACGATCAGAACGGTGCAACAGTGCCAGAATTGCGTTCTGCTGTTGCGTCAAAACACCTTCGAGGTGTCGGTCCGCTGAGTAGTCTGCATGGCGGAAGCGAACCGTGACGCAATCGCCGCGTTCCTCAATTTCGGGACGGGGCAAACCAGCGGCGGTGGCCAAGTCTGCCATCCTGAGCGTACCCCTGCCCCATTCCTCGATGATTCCACGCCGGTAAAACGTGCGGGCAATCAACGGATTCCAAGGTCTTGACTCGTGCGGTTCGAAAAGGTCATTCGGCGTCAGCCCGAAGTGCAGTGGGCCAGTGGATATGATCTCCAACCGATCATCGTATACGGCGAGCCCAATGGACCCGCCACCCATCGCGTAATCGCGATGGCATAAGGCGTTCGCGAGCGCTTGACGGGTGGCCAGCGGCGGGTACAGCGGTTCGTCAATGCGTTGCATGCGACCCGACTCGAAGCGGCTCGCGATCGGCAGGGTACCGAGGAGAAAGCGTTCAGCGCTTGCGAGGAGGCTGAACGCGTTGCCAATGAACTGCCGGTTGTCCAGGAATTCAGCAGTTCGGTCGATACCTCGAAAGTGTGCCACACGCAGCAGGGACTGCGGCATATCGCATTCGATTGGCTCGATCTTCCCGAAAAGCACTGCCGCGGCCCGGAACAAGATTCCGTCATGCATCAGGCCTAAACCACGCAGCAAATCCTCCGGCTCTCGGCTTCCCGGCTCGTTGAGACGGCCGATACGGACTGCCTCCGCGATTGTGTTACGAATCTCGGCCGTGTCCAGATCACCGACGCTCCATCCGGTGGCGGGCTGACTTTCCCAGCATCCTCCAGTGTGCATATGCTCGAAGAGCATGAGTTTGGATCTCGGTGCTGACATCTTCGACCGTTCGATTACCTACGCCCCGCATGGGTTAGTAGATTTCAGTTAATTTATCCGAAATCTAAAGATAATCCCATCATATCGAAACGCTTAAAAAATTGTAATGCTGACTCCCGGCGCGGAATTTGAAAATGTATCGCCCATGTACAGTCCATATGAGCGGACCCGATGATGGATAACGCAGGTCGATGGGCGGAAGGTCGAGAACCAGTACCTGAAGATGCACGATCAATGGGAATCAGGAGAAAGGTTGGCCTTTTCTGGTAAGATTGCAGGTCAATCCCGTAACTTGATTGCCCGTGTCACGGCACAGCCGGTGCTCATTCAATAAACAGCTAAGCCACAGAAAATTGAAGCCACGAAAAACCGTTCAGGGAAAATCCACCATTTTCCGGGTTGGTTGGTACCTGGCCGGTGCTGCCCTGACCTCCACCGGGCCCGCAATGGCCGAATGTGAACCGACTCCCATTGACATGGACGTGGAAGGTCAATTGATGACACGGAATGAAGTGATTGAACAGATGGACACCAGGTTTTATGAAAGCCTGGCCCTGGTTGCGGAGTGCCTCAATGAGACCACGTCCCAATCCCAATCTGCTGCCGGACAGTCCGCGACCGATTCCGCCCCGTCTCCCGGTGTTCAGGGTACGGAACCGGTTGCACTGGCTTCGCCCGAGACCCATGCCGGAGAGGAGGAAGCGAGCTTCGCGATCGATAAAATGGAAGGTCTGGATTCGCCAATTCAGACCGAAGACGAGGGCGCGGGACTGCAAGGAAAGATTCCGGAGGATATTCCTTCCCCTGACAACGATACGGTACTGCAAAAACAACTGCGCAGGGCTGCGATGGAGGAACAGGATCCGGTCCTGAAACAGAAAATGTGGAATGAATACCGACGATATGCCGGATTACCCCTGCAGGAGATTTCGGATAACAATATAGAGCAAACAGAAACAGAGAGTGAAAATGAAGAAGATAACTAGTGCTACATTTCTGATTGTGGTGTTGTTCTACCTGGTTGGCTGTGCAGGGGTCCCTGCAACACAGACCTCGACCAACACCGAAACCGGGTTTGGGATTGTTCTCGACAGCCCGGATGAAAACCGTTACAGCGGGGTTCGTCTTGATGTCATTGTTCCGGTTTTTGATCCCGGAATCCCTGAAGATCCAGACAAATTTGAAAAGTTGGGGGTCTGGCCTGAACTGCGTCGAACGGAAGCCATTCGCTTTGCCAGTTCTCTCAAGCATCAACTGGAAGAAACCCATTCCTTTGGGGATATTTATGTCACCGCGGACAAAGCCGCAGCCGGCGATCTGTATGTTCTTGGCGCCATCGAATCATCGAATGGCGAAGACATTAAAATCCAGGTACAGGTTTTTGACGCTGGTGGGAAACGCTGGCTCAATAAATCCTACAAGCACCGGGTCAAGGAATACCACTGGAAGAATATTCGCAATGAAGGGAAAGACCCGTATCAGCCGGTTTTTGCGAAGGTGGCTGCAGATATCGTCAAGTTGCTGAAGAAACGGTCTCCGCAAGAACTGGAGAATATCCGAAATATTGCGGAGATCCGGTTTGCGAATGTCTTTCTGGATAATGCTTTTTCTGAACACCTGAAGGTGAAGAACAACACCACATCGCTGGTATCGCTGCCTGCACAGAATGATCCAATGCTGGTCCGCACAAGAGCGCTTCGGACCCTGGATGGATTGTTCATGAATAAAATGCAGGCCAATTATGATGGGTTCATCCAAACGACCAATACCAGTTACGTTGCCTGGCAGGAACACAGCATGTTATCCGCCAAAGAGATGCGTAAAGCGAAGAAGAAAGCAACGACTCAGGCGATTATCGGTGGCTTGCTGTTGATTGGTTCAGCCGTTGCGGCAGGCAACAGTGACAGTACGGCCTCCGATGTCGCGGCCATCGGAGCCGCTACCGGCGGCCTCGTGCTGCTGAGCAAAAGCTTCAGTGCAAACAAGGAAGGCAAGTATCACAAGGGGGTCCTCGATGAATTGGGGCAGACGGTCGATATTGATGTGGCCGAGCAGGTTGTGCAGGTCGAAGACGCCACGGTGGTTCTAAAAGGGGACATCAAGGAACAATACATTCAATGGCAAAATTTTTTAAAGGAAATATCCCTACTGGAAGAAACCCCTGATATTCAGCTTTGAGGGAGCAATGAACCCGTGTATTGGTAACCGGCAGGCGGAGTTGGTTCTTGAGTCCGCGGCATCCATGACACCAACCCCCCACATGGACGCAACGCAAACCCGATGACGTACGTTCGAATCCTGTTCGTTGCCGGGGTGGGAATCCTGGCCCTGATTGGGTTTTTCGGATTGACCGGCTGGAAGGAAAGGGAACTCTTTTCCTTCCCCCTGCCCCATGCACTGGATTCGTTTTTCCAGACAGAGACGACCGGCGTACGGCTGACCGAAGAGGAACCGGGTTCGGGGTTGGCAGGACTGCAGAACCGTTATCAGGAACTGCTCGCCAAACTGCAAACTATTCAGCATTCCCCGCAAGCCAGCCGAATGGGTGAATCCGGTCAGCAACGGGTCGTTGATCATCTTTCAACCAGCGTCATGCTGGCCCAACAATCGTTTGCAGAGGGAGATGCGGGGCATGCGCTGCATCTTCTTGAGACCGCCTATTCCGGCTGGCAGACGGCCATGGAGGATCTCCCGGTCGTGGAACACAAGGAGAGAGGGCAGGAAGTTCTGGCATCGCCGAAAAAGGAGCGATCGCTCCAAACCGAAACCAGTCAGTCTGCTGCGTGGAAAGAAAATCCAGCGGCTGTCCCAACCGGAGAAAACCCGGTTCCGGTGGCTTCTTTCACCGGCCAAAAGGAAATCACAGGGCCGAACAACACGGAGTCAACCACTGAAAATCCGATTCAACCGGATACCGGGCAGAAAGCCGCAGGCCCGTCCGGGGCGGGGGATTCCGTTGAATATAGCACCCACCAGCCAGCCCTGAACGGGCAAAATCAAGACTGGAGTCCATCCGGTACAGCCCAGGATATTCTTTCGGACACCGGTGGTATTGACCTCCCGTCATCCGGGCTGGATGGCGAAGAATCCGGTGCAGCCCTGTTCGTCCAAAGCAACCGGACCGTTCACAATCGTACGGTTTCCTCCTCCCGGTTTACACGGAGCCTGGCGGCATTGGACGCATTGCTGATTTCATTGCAGATGGATCATCCCGATCCATCCGGTTCCGATCCGGTCTTTGAGCGTATTCTGGAAAGAAGGGAGAAATCGGTCGAAGCACACCGTGAAAATGATTTGGGTGAGGCAATACGCCTGATTGAACTCGCTCTGGATGAAATCCACCTCGTCCTCCAAAAGAAGGAAGAGGCCTTCCGGTTAAGCATGAGTGTGGCAAAAAAAGCCTATGAATCCGGGGATGTGGCCAGAGCGGAATCAGCCATTTCAAGTGCGGAAATTTTGCAACCGGATTGGGCGTGGAAGGAGGTGTCGCATTGGAAAAAACTAATCCGGCAACTTCCCCTTCTGGTCCAGGCCCGGCACGATGCGGAACAGGCCCGAAACGCAGGCCGGCTTCAGGATGAACGGGATGCCTTGATGCGGATTCTTGCCCTGACCCCGGAGAATGCGGCCGCGGCAAAACGTGCGGATGAAATCACGCAGCAAATCAGCGATCAGCAATTCGAACAGTTGATTGGAAGCGGGCATGAAGCGGTTGGATCCGGCGACCGCGCAGCAGCTGAGTCCGCCTTGTCAGAAGCCCGGAAATTGAGGCCGTCCAGCGCGGAATTACCGAAACTGCAACAGCACATTGCGGACCTTAAGCGCCGGCAGACCATCGCACAGCACCTCGAAGCCGCACGGAACGAGTCCGCCCGGGACAACTGGGTTCAGGCGTTAAACCATTACCGCAAGGTATTGACCCTGGATTCGACCCACCCCGAGGCCATCCAGGGCCAGGACTTTGCCGCCGCGATATTGGCCGCACAACAGGGGCTGGACGATTTTCTTGCCCGTCCGGACCGACTCAGCTCCCCCGGCATTGCTGCTGCCGCCCAGGCCGCCGCGGAAGAAGCCAAGGTTCTGGGGGTTTTCAGTCACCGGCTGCAGACTGCGGTGGATGCGCTGGAGGCCAGCATGATTACGTGGCAGATGCCGGTCCCGGTCCGGGTCCTGTCCGACAATGAAACCGAGATCAGCATCCGGGGGATCGGCAAGGTTGGGAAAACCACCGAACGGATCATCGAGGTCCTTCCGGGGAGGTACCTGTTTGAGGGAAAACGTAAAAATTACCGGTCTGTTCTGGTGGAGGTGCATGTGAAAAGCGGTCAAACCGATCTGACTGAAGTAACCGTGATTTGCCATGAAAGCAGTTGAACTCAAGCTGGCAGAAGCGCGGAGAAGGCGATGGCGCAATCGAATCCTGGGAGCAACGGCCCTGGTATTGGTCGTTGCAGGTTCGGTCCTGGTCTATCTTGGACAGCAGGGTGTTGGGCATCTTGAGGTAAGGATTGCACCGGATGATGCCGCCCAAATTGCCGAAATCAGCATCCAGGAGGGAACCGGCCTGATGCGAAATTCCAGCATCTGGGCGCTGAAGGGCCCGTTGAAGCTGCAAATTTCCGCCGAAGGTTTCGAACCGGATGAACTGGAAATCTCCGATTCCACCTGGAATCGCGGAAAGGTCGATGTGGTGTTGCGCGAATTGGGGGCCCGCCTGCAGGTGCGCACTGAACCGGAATTGACGGACACGCTGTGGTACCTGAACGATCTCCTCGTGTCCCAGGGACCCCGTTTCAATACCCTGGTTGACGCGGGCACCTACGAGATCGGGGCCCGGCATCCCTACTACCACCCGTCCACCCGGGAAGTGGTCGCAAAAAGAGGCGGGGAGCACCAATTCAATCTGCCATGGTCGCCCGTGAAAGGAAGGCTCTCGATCACCACCCAACCCGATCAGGCAAGGGTGTCGATCAATGCCGTCCCCGCCGGAAGAACCCCGCTGGACGTGGAGGTCCAGGGCGGGCGCTATACCTTGTCAATTGAGCGGGATGGGTATGATTTACTGGTGGATATTGTCCAGATCACCAACGAGTTTCCAAAGGTGGACCGGCATTACAAACTGAAGGAACGCCTTCTGCCCGTGACCGTTGAATTGTCACCGGAAGGGGGCACCCTGATTTTGGATGGCAGGGCGGTAAACGCCCAACCGACCCTGACCGTGCATCTACCTGAACATTCCAGGCATACTCTTCATTATTCCAAACCCGGCTACCTCCCCGACTCGGTTGATTTTACCGTTGGCAGGGACTCCACAAAATCATTTCGTCTTGATCTGGCTCCCGAATATGGCCAGGTTCACGTTTCTTCTGAGCCCAGTGCAGACATCACCGTAAACGGCAAGATGGTGGGGCAAACCCCGCAGCAATTGACCCTGCAAACGATTCCCCAAACCATCGAATTCAGCCGTCCGGGCTTTGTGTCGGAAACCCGCCACATCACTCCAGACCGACAGATAACACAACAGGTCTCGGCAACACTGATCACTGAAAAACAGCATCGACTGGAATCTTCCCCGTCCGAATATTCAAACAGTGCTGGAATAACGATGAAACTTTTCAAGCGCCCGGATGCCATCATCCTGGGATCTTCCCGCGGAGAAATCGGGCGACGTGCCAATGAGCAGGTCCGGGAGGTGAGACTGACCCGGCCCTTTTATGCGGGCATCCATGAGGTGACCGAAGAACAATTCCAGTTGTTCCAAACCCCCGGCCCGGCTCCCGCTGCAAACCGAAAACCCGTTACCGACATGGACTGGATAACTGCTGCCCAATTCTGCAATTGGTTGAGCACGCAAGAAGGCCTTGTCCCCGTTTACCGGTTTTCAGATGGCGAGTTCGTCGGCAGCAATCCGGATTCGGATGGATACCGGATGCTGACGGAAGCGGAGTGGGAGTGGCTGGCACGCAAGGCAGGAAGAGCAAGGCAAACGCTTTTCCCCTGGGGAGATTCGAGCATTGTCCCGCCAGGGATCGGGAATTTAGCAGACGAATCCGCGAAAGGTATGGTACCTTTGTATATCGAAAGATATAATGATGGCTATCCGCAGTCCTCGGAAATTGGCTTGTTTAAAGAAAATGCCGCCGGGATTCATGACCTGGCCGGCAACGTCAGCGAGTGGGTTCATGACGTGTACACCCTGAAGCCACCTGCCGAAACCACCATGGAAACCGACCCGTTTGATACGGGAAACTCAGCCAGGCGTACCATCAAGGGATCCAACTGGCGGTCCGCATCGTTAACGGAATTGCGCGCAGCCTGGCGGGATGGCAGCCTCACCGGAAGCAGTGAAGTTGGATTTCGAGTGGCGCGTTACTTGTATTCAGGCCCCTGAAATGATCCGAAAAAAAATCAAATCCACTGGTTGGAAGTCTGTATCGCTTGTCCTGATGGTTGCGATGGTCCTGGTACTGGCGATTTTCTACACCCATTCCAGTACAGTGGTAGCCCAGAATCCGACCATCAGTCTGGATGCCCCCGTGAGTTTTCCTGTGGATATCTGAAGTGAAGGAATCCATTCGAGGCATTGCCATTTTGTTGTTGATTGTATTGGCGGTCCATGCCGTCTATACCCGCTATATTCGTCCAAGTGCTGAAAAGATCATTGAAGCCGCAGCGCAAGCCGGCCAGTCTGCGCCCAGAGACCTGATCGTCATTCTCAAGGATTGGGAGCAGGAAATCTGCATCATTCTGATGTTTTACTGCATCGTACAGATTGTATTGAAATTGCGTGAGATTTCGAAAGAACAATATCTGTTCGACGTTGACCTGCTGGAAGATGTGGATGTGCAGAACTCACAACTGGCTGACAATCTTGGGGAGCTTGAATCCCTTCCGGAGCATATTGGCCGGACGCAGCTGGTCGAGACCCTGAAAGCGAGCCTGAGAAGATACCGGATCACCGAGGATGTCCAAAATACCTCGGATGCGATTCAGACCAGCATTGACGCACTTGCCATGCGGCTGGAAGCCGACAACTCCATGATCCGGTACATGATCTGGGCCATTCCGTCCATCGGGTTCATCGGCACCGTTCGGGGAATTGGGCAGGCACTTTCCCAGGCCGACCAGGCGTTGGCGGGCGACATATCCGGGATGACCGCCAGCCTGGGTATTGCCTTCAACTCAACATTTGTCGCTCTCATTATCAGTATCCTCCTGATGTTGATGCTTCACTTCCTGCAGCGAACCCAGGACCGGCGACTCGTTGACATACAACGGTATTGCGAAGAGTTTTTGCTGAATCGAATCAGTTGATGATTCGTTGTCACCATGAAACCAAACCGGCGCAACCAAGGCAGCTTTCTTGCTTTTCTGGATGTCATGGCCTGTGGACTCGGAGCCATTGTACTCCTGTTTCTGATTGTTAAGCACAACATCAGTACCGTCCCCCAAACTGTTGACCGGGAACCTGTTGTCGTACAGACAGAAATCCTGTCGACGCTGAATCGGGAAAAGGCCAGACTCAGGGAAAAGATCGATCAGGCGGCCAGCCAAAGGGAAGACCGGGAAGCTTCCGAAAAGAAGCAGGTCCGCGACATCGAAGCGGTTCAGCAGGAACTGAATCGGTTAAACCGTGCGATACAGCAGGAACAGGCGAGTATCAAAGCCCTGCAGGATGAAATTGTCTCCATGGAACCACAGCAAAAGGCGGACGTGGTCGAGGATACGAATATCGGCGAGGAAGAATATCTGCTTGGAATGAAAGTGGAGGGCTCCAGAATCGCAATCCTGATTGATCGAAGCGCGTCCATGACGGATGAAGTGCTGATTGACATCATTGCGCGCAAAATCCGATCAGACAGCGAAAAGAAGAAGGGCCCAAAGTGGCAGCGTGCAAAACGAACGGTCCGATGGCTGCTCAACCGGCTGCCACTGGAAAGTGAGGTTGCGGTAATCGCCTTCAATGACGACGCTAAATTTCTGCGTCGGCGGGGGTGGGAGAGCAGTCAAAGCGAAAAGGTGATTCAGCGTTTGTTTGACGATCTGGATGATCTGGTCCCGACCGGTGCGACCAACCTGGAAGCGGCGGTTGATGCCTTGAAGCGGTTGTCCCCGCCCGCTACCCATGTTTATATCGTCACGGACGGACTGCCGACACAGGGGGAGGCCTCCTCCAGCTGGTTTTCCGCCTGCAATCCCGGCAGCAAAGTGGTCAGCGGTGAATGCCGGCTGAAGATTTTCGAGCAGACCACCCATAATTTCTTTTCCACCCCCGCGCCGACAACAAATGTGATTCTACTGCCCCTGGAAGGTGACCCGGATGCCGCTCCCGCCTATTGGCAATGGACCGCATTCACCGCCGGGCTGCTTCTCGTTCCCGCGGCGGACTGGCCATGAAGAAAAGAAAATCGGATGCGGAAATCTTTGGTTTATCGTTTCTCGACATCGTTACCTGTGCCTTTGGCGCCATCCTGCTCCTGTTGATTGTCACGAAACCGGTCCCGGTAGCATCGACTGCCCGTGAAGGGGACCCCCGTCTGGAACTGGAAATTGAAAAGGCATCGGACGCCATCCGGAACCTGCGCGCGTTGTGGGAAACCATCCAGAACGCAAGTCATCCCCCTTCTTCTCCGCCGGCACCCATCCCAGCCGATGAACTGCAGGAACCCGTGAATCGGGCCGAGCGTGTCCTGGAGAATCTGAAGAGGGAAAAGGAAGGCCTTGAGCTGGTCCAAAAATCATTGAAGAAAGCCGCCATTTCCTCCCGCAAGCCGGTGCCGGAGAGAGACCCGGAAGTGGGTGGAATACCGGTGGACAGCCAATACGTGATTTTCATTGTGGACACATCTGGAAGCATGCAGGTAATCTGGGAATATGTCATCGACACCATGGACAAACTCCTGGACATCCACCCCCAGGTAAAAGGATTTCAAGTCATGAATGACAATGGATTCTATCTCCTTCAAAGTTCCCGGCGCCAGTGGATTCCCGATACGCCGGCAAGGCGTGAAGGCATCAAAATACTGTTGCGCAGCTGGGGGGCCTTTTCCAGCAGCAGTCCCGTTGAAGGGCTTGAAACCGCACTGCGCACCTACGCCGGCAAACCCGGCAAAAAATCCATCTATGTGCTGGGCGATGACTATACCGGCCCTTCGTATGAAGCGGTGATCAATACCGTAGAGCGACTGAACACGAAAAATGCGCAGGGGTCTCCTATTTTTCGGGTGCACGGAATCGGTTTTATTTCACCCAATGGACGTGCCATGTATGCGACGCTCATGCGAAAAGTCGCGGAGATGAATCACGGGGCTTTTCTGGGCCTGCCGGTTCCATAAATCCGGATCAACCACCCCCCGACAGGGAAAAACCTATTCGTCAGGCCCCTTCCCTCCTTCCAGCTGCTTTTCCATGAACACGGAGAGCGGATCGTCTGGATACTCTCCGAAACGGCCACACCGGATGTATCCCAGTTTTTCATACAGGCCCACGGCTTCCGGCTGATGAACTCCCGTCTCCAGTCGCAATACAGAAATCCCCCGGTTTTGTGCATTCCGTTCAAGCTGCTTCATTAAAAGCCTGGAAACACCTTTCCTTCTTGTTGATTTTTTGACATAAACACGCTTGATTTCACCATATTTGCAGTCCCCGGAAAGGTACTTGACGGCTCCAATCCCCACCAGTCTGCCCCCGAGATAGGCGCCGAGGAAACATACATTGGGTTTCGCCAGCTCATGGATGGAATCCAGGTGATTGGATTCTTCCGGATAGATGGACCGCTGGTAGCGGTCGAGTTCATCAATCAGCACTCTCGCTTCCGGGGCAAATGGACTGATGGCTCGGATAACCAGCATGGATCAAAGCCAGTCCAGTTCCATCGGGTACCGGGACAATACCTTCGCCCCGTCCCGGGTGATCAACACCTGTTCCTCCAGTTTGACCCCTTCTCCGCTGCGCTCCGAACCGATATAGGATTCGATGCACAACGTCATGTTTTCCTCAATGGTCCCCTCATATCCCGCCAGGGGATACTTGTCGATGTGCTTGATACTGGGATATTCATCCGCCAGCCCCACACCATGGATCATGGAGGAATACTTGTTGTTGGCGAATTCCCGGGGAATTTTCCAGCCCGCTTCGGAGGCCTCAAAAAAGGTCATGCCCGGCATGAGCATGGCAACATTGTGCTGAATCTGGGCATAGGCGAAGGCATAGATCCTGCGCTGCTCGTCGCTCGGCCTGTCTCCGCATACCCAGCTGCGGGAGAGGTCGGCGCAATATCCGTAGGGGCCAATCAGGTCGGTATCAAAACTGACGATATCCCCGTCCTCGATCTTTCTCATTGATGACTCCCTGAACCAGGGGAAGGTTCTGGGGCCGGAGGACAGCAGGCGGGTCTCGATCCATTCGCCACCCAGAGAAACGTTGGCTTCATGGAGTTTCGCCCACAATGCATTTTCGGTGATCCCCGGCACCAGTGCCTCGCGCATTTTTTCCATCCCGATTTCGCATACGTCAATGGCCTGCTGCATCAACACCAGTTCCTCGGGTGATTTGATTGCCCGGGCAAGTTCCATGACCTCCAGTCCATCGTGAATATCCACTCCCCTGTCAAGCAGGGGTTTGCAACCGGTATAGGACAACCGGTCGATCGCCAGCCGGGTATTGCCGCCGCCATAGATATGGACCAGGTCACTGATCTGGTCCGCAAAAAGATGGGCTTTTTCTTCGGACCGGCTGCCCGCCGCAAAATAGAAAAACGAGGAATTCACCCGATATTCGTCGATGGTCGGAATGCCCTCGGCAAGGTGGGGATAGTCGCCATAATCAAACAGAATCAAGGGACCGTCCGTTGCAATGAAGACACACCGGGTTTCATAGTGTGAACACCAGACCTGCATATTCGTCGCATCACAGGCATAGCGGCAGTTCACCTGGTCGAACAGCAGTATTCCGGCATAGTCCAGCCGGGCCAGTTGCTCTTTGATCCGGCCAAGCCGGTATCTTCTTACGCTATCGATATCAACCGGGGCTTCGGAAAATTCCATTGCGCCATGCTGACGGGCCGTAACATTGCCGGAGGATAAATTCATGATGGGGCTCGAAGGTGTGTCAGGGGTGGATGATTAATGGAAGCGGCCGGAACACTGCGGTTCAAATTCCTTTCCAGACCGGCTCGCGTTTCTCGGCGAACGCCCGTGCGCCCTCGCACATGTCCTCGCTGCCATACAATGTTTTCACGGTCTTCAATCCCTGTGCGTTGAGCAGGTTGATGGCATCCTGGAAATCCATGTTCTCGGTTGCCCGGACCGTTTCCTTGATGGCCGAAAACACCAGGGGTGGGCCCGCTGCCAGCATTTGGGCCAGCTCTCTTGCACGGTCCATCAACCGGTCTGCTTCGACAATTTCATTGACTAGGCCCCATTTTGCCGCCTCCTGGACATCCATCCACCGCCCCGTCAACAACAACTCCATGGCCACGTGATACGGCACCCGTTTGGGCAATTTGATCGTGGCGGCGTCCGCCAGGGTTCCGGCATTGATTTCCGGCAAAGCAAAACTGGCATGTTCGGCTGCGAGGACAATATCCCCGGAAATCATCAGTTCAAAACCACCCCCGCAGGCAATGCCATTGACCGCGACAATCACCGGTTTGTTCAGGTCCGGCAATTCCTGCAGTCCGCCAAAACCACCCGCCCCAAAATCCGCGGTCGCACCCTCTCCTTGTGCGGCCGCCTTCAAATCCCAGCCCGCACAAAAAAACCTTTCCCCTGCGCCGGTCAGGACCGCGACTCGCAAGTCCGGATCATCCCTGAACCCGGAAAAAATCCGGCCCAGCTCCCGGCTGGTCGGACTGTCAATGGCATTCGCCTTGGGGCGGTCCAGCACGACCTCAAGGACCGCTCCCCGGGTCGTTGTTTTGACTGCATCAGACATATTGGTCTCCTGTACGATTCATTGGTTTCTCATTCTAACCAGGGCATCGGCCGCCACCGCACCACGGCGGTCCGCCTTGACCATGAGCGGATTGATCTCCAGTTCGACGATCTCCCCACCGCGTTGTTCCATCAGCACCTGGAGGGCCAGAACGGTCTTGACCACCGCCCCGATATCCGCCATGGGCTTTCCCCGGTACCCGTTGAGCAAACGCCAGATTTTCAGTTTCTTCAGCGCTCGGAGAATTCGCTTTTCCGTCAACGGAAACAACACGATTTCCCGGTCACCCACCAGTTCCACCAGCGTGCCGCCCGATCCCAGTATGAGGTAATGACCGAAATGGGGGTCCTGGCCTACTCCAACCAGCAACTCGGCAACACTGTCTTCCACCATGGTCTCCAGCATCAGCGTGTCCGACAGTCGGAACAACCGCGCAGCGTGCCCGGCCAGTTCACTTTCCGACCGGATACCCACCACCACGGCGTTCAATTCCGACTTGTGTGTAATATCGGTTGAAATCGCTTTCAGCACAAGGGGGAATCCGGGATGTTTCCCTCCATCCAGTTCCCGGGACCCTGGCCCAATCCGGACCGAATCCGGAACGGGGATTCCATGTTGCGCCAGCAGCCCTTTCGCTTCGGACTCGTCCAGCCCGACGCCCTGCCCTGCGGCCGGTTCCGGCCCGGTTGGCCCGACTGCCGGCAGCAGCCAGTCATCCCAGGCCATTCCGACCCGGCTGACCGCCTCAATCGCCGCAAGGGCCTGGTCCATGCCATGCAGTGGCGTAATCCCTTTTTCAATCAGCCGTTTATGGATTTCCGGAGCAAAGCTTTCCGACAGGCAGGTCACCACGGCGCCCCGTGCTCTCGTTCTTCGACAGGCGTCGATGAATGCCTGGGTCGCGACTTCCCAATCTTCCATTTGGCAGTCATTGATCAATGGATAATCAATAATCAGGACCGTGAGATCAAATTCTCCTTCCATCATTGCGGAAAAGGTCTTCCTCATTTTCTCCGGTTCACCCCAGATAAAGGTGTGGTAATCCAGTGGATTGTCCACCTGAACGTATTCGTTCAGGGTGCCCTGCAGTTTTTTCCGGTGGCCGGGTTCCAGGGCTGGGAAATGGACGGCACGCCGGGCGGACAGATCCGCAATCAGCGAGGCTTCCCCACCGGAGCAGCTCATGGATGCGATACGGTTTCCTTTCAGCGGCCCGGTGACCGAGGCCAGTTTCAACGCCTCCAGAAATTCTTCGATGGTCTCCACCTGCCCCACTCCAAGACGATCGAACAGGGCAGCATAGAGGCGGTCCTCCCCTGCCAGCGTGGCGGTATGGCTGAGTGTGATCCGGGCACCGGTCTCCGATTTTCCGGTTTTCAGCACGACAATGGGTTTTCTCTTCTGTCTGGCCTCGTCGGCCAGTGAGACAAACCGGGGCAGGTCCCGGATCCCCTCGATATGAATGCCGATCGCCTGGATCCGGTCGTTTTGCAGGGCCGCCGATACCGCTTCCTCAATGCCGACCACCGCCTGGTTGCCCACGGTAATCAACCAGGCGATGGACAACCCTCTTTGCTGCATCGTAAAGTTGATTCCAATGTTGCCGCTGCACGAAATGATGGCCACTCCCGATTCCGTTCTCGACAACCCATGCTGGTCCGGAAACAACGCGGCCCCCAGCAGGGTATTGACATACCCGTAGCAATTGGGGCCCAGCACCGGCATATCCCCGGCCGCGGCCACCAGATCCTGCTGCCGGTCCCGGCCATCCTGGCCCACTTCCTTGAAGCCCGAAGCCAGGCACACCGCGCCCCCGGCCCCCAAATCATTCAGTCGGCGGACCAGATCGATACTGGGTTCCGCCGGGACACCGATGAACACAACGTCGGGAATGCCCGGCAGGTCTTCCAGGGATTGCACACAGCGAATGCCCGCCATGGACTCCCGTCCGGGATTAATGGCCCACATCTCACCCTGATAGTCCAGTTTCCGGCTCTGTTCAAGGACCCGCTCCGCTTCGGTGCCCCCGACCACCGCGATGGATTTCGGGTTAAGGCAACGCAGAAGCCGTTTCGGGTCCACTCGCATGGTTGAGGTTTCTACCGATTTTCCAGCGGACGCAATATTGAACGGGAAACGATCAATCGCTGGATTTCACTGGTCCCTTCCCAGATTCTCTCTACCCGGGCATCTCTCCAGATTCTTTCCAGGGGCAGGTCGGACATCAGCCCCATCCCCCCATGAATCTGGATGGCCTCATCCGCAATGTAGGCCAGGGCCTCGGTGGCAGCCAGCTTGGCCAGTGCCGCATCCATGTCCGTCATTTTGTTCTCGCTGGCCCTGGCGCCGGCATAGTAGGTCACCAGCTCCGCGGATCGGAGTTTCAGCACCATGTCCGCGAGCTTGAAACCAACCCCCTGGAACTTGCCGATGGTCTGGTTGAACTGGGTACGGGTCGCCGCATAGTCACAGGCCAGTTCATAGGCCCGGTCACATCGGCCAAGACAAATGGCGGCCACCTGCAGGCGGGTATTGCCGAGCCAGTCGTTCGCGACTTCAAATCCCTGATCCACCTCCCCCAGGACCTGTGAAGACGGGACCCGGCAATGGTCGAATTCCAGAATGCAGTTGTGGTACCCGCGGTGGGAAACGCTGTCGTATCCCCGCCGGACGGTAAACCCAGGTTCCCCCATGTCCACGAGAAAAGCCGTGATTTTTTTCCTTGGCCCCCGGGCCGTATCCTGCACGCCGGTGGCGGCAAAGAGAATCACAAAATCGGAAACGTCGGCATGGCTGATAAAGTGCTTCGTCCCGGTAATGAGAAAATCCTCCCCGTCCCGGTCCGCCCTGCACGACATGGACCGGACATCCGAGCCTGCCCCCGGTTCGGTCAGAGCCAGGCAATCTGTCTTTTCGCCCCGGATGCAGGGAGTCAGGTATTTTTCCCGTTGCTCCCCCACACACGCCTGGAGTATGTTGCTCGGCCGCGCCACCGTGTATTGCAGGGCATACCCGACCCGCCCGAGTTCCCGGTCAAGCAGGCACATTGACAGGGGGTCCAGCCCGCCACCGCCCAGTTCTTCCGGCATGTTCGCGGCATAAAGACCCAGTTCCAGGGACTTGTCAATGATGTGCCGCCTGAGGTCTTCGGGTATCTGGCCGCTGCGCTCCACTTCCTCTTCATGGGGATAGAGTTCTTCCTCCACAAAACGCCTGGCCGTTTCAATGAGCAGTTTCTGCTCTTCAGTGTAATCGAAATTCATTTTCCGGATGGACGGTCAAGGAGGGGATTCCAGATCATCCATGGTTGGGATGTTTTCCAGGTGACCATCGACATTCATGATCTGTCCGCTGACCCTGGACGCCTGGTCCGAAGCGAGAAAAATGGCCATGTCCGCGATATCCTGGCCGGAGATGAAAGTGCGCATGGAACATCCCCGGGTATAGATTGTCCGCACCGCCTGTTCACTGATTCCCTTTTCCCGTGCTTCCGCCGCAATCACGCGGTCCATCCGCGCACCTTCCACACTTCCCGGACAGATCGCATTGACCGAAATCCCATACTGCCCCAGTTCCATGGCCAGGGACTTGGTCAACCCGATGACCGCCCATTTGGCGGCCGCATAGGGAGACCGCATCGGGTATCCGTGCCACCCTGCTGTGGAAGCAATGTTGATGATCCGGCCGCTGCCCCTTGATTTCATGGACGGGATGGCTTTTCGTGCGCACAGAAACGTGGCATCCAGGTTCACGGCCAGGCACCGTCTCCAGTCTTCAGGCCGTACATTTTCCAAGACCCCGGTGGGACCGGCAATGCCGGCACAATTGACCAGCACATCCAACCCGCCGTACTGCCCGAAGTGCGCCTGAAACACCTGTTCCACCTCTGCATGTTCCGAGACATCGGCCTGGGTCGCCAGGTATTCCGGGTGTTCCGACCTCATCCGGTCCAGTATGGAACCGTCGATGTCTGCGACGTGGACACGGGCTCCGCCCTGGTGGAAGGCGGCCGCAATGAACGCGCCGATCCCGCTGCCCCCCGCCGTGACCAGTACGGATCTTTGGCCCGGGCTCATGGCACTACAGGCTGATGGCCCGCCCGGCCCGGGCGGGTTGCGCTAGCCGGCTGTGAGCCTGGGTAATCCTCTCGACACGCTCGGCCACATCCTTTCTGGCCGGGCAGGCTTTCCCCTGGATGGTATTGACATGCAGCAGCATCTGTTCCGCACAGGCCAGCAGACGATTGTCTTCACAAAGAAACATTTCATGATAGATGCGCATCCGTTTCCGGTCACTCCCCAGGACCTGCGTGGTCACCTCAATTTCCTGATGAGCCTCGACTTCACTGAGGTTGTTCATATGGGTTTCAACGGTGTAATAACTCATCCCGGATTGATGGTAGTCCTCGTTCACCCCAATGTACCGGAACAACGCGTCCGAGGCGTCTCCGAAGACCTGCAGGTACCGGCTTTCGGTCATGTGGTTGTTGTAGTCCACCCACTCGGGTTGGACAATATCGCTGTGCAGCCGGAGAGGATGGCTCAAATCATCTTCATGGGAGAACTCCGACCGGTGTGAGCTCTCGTACAGTTTCTCTTCATAACTGGCCAGGACTTTCCCGGCTGCCGTGTTCTGGGCCCGCAACCCCTGGAGAATGGAGACGATGCAGTCATCGCGCATCCGCTCCAGTTCGAGAATACTGCGTCCCGCGGCCTGCTCATCCGATTGCGTGGCGATCCGGTCCAGCAGCTCGTCCGTCAAATCCGGGCCGTCAAATCGCGTCCAGGGCCATTTCAGGGCGGGCCCGAATTGACCCATGAAATGCCGCATGCCGCCTTCACCGCCTGCGATCCGGAAAGTCAGGAATGAACCCATGAAAGCCCATCGAATACCCGGTCCGTAGCAGATGGCCTGATCCAGTTCGTCTGCCGTCGCCACCCCCTCGTTCAACAGGTGCAGAGCTTCCCGCCACAGGGCCTCCATCATCCTGTCTGCCAGAAACGCCTCCACTTCCTTTCGCACGATAAGGGGATGCATGCCGATGCGGCGGTACAACCCGGCCGCCATTTGCCGGGTTTCATCCGTGGTCCGGCTACCTCCAACAATTTCCACCAAAGGCATCAGGTAAACCGGGTTGAAGGGATGGCCCACAATGATTCGCTGGGGATAACGCACCCCGGCCTGCATTTCGCTCGGGAGCAGGCCGGAAGAGGACGAGGCGACAATCACTTCTGCATCGGTGTGGCGGCAAATCTCCTTCATCAGGGCCTGTTTGATCTCCATCCTCTCCGGGCCGCTTTCCTGGACAAAATCCGCTCCCGATACCGCGGCTTCCAGGGAATCGACGAAACAGATTTTCCCTTTCGCTTCCGTGGGTGCCAGGGTCATCCTGCGATAAGCGCGCAGGGCATTGTTCAGAACCTCCTCAAACCGGCGCTCAATCCCGTCCCCGGGATCGTACAGCGACACGTCGATCCCATTGATCAGGAACCGCGCGGCCCAGGCCGAACCGATGACGCCGGCCCCAACAATGCCGACCTGTTTCACTTCGCGCATTGGGTTTCAGCCCCGCTTGTGCAACCGGAGATTTTTCCGGACCTCCTCCGGACCCAGGATATTCACATTCATGGCCGACAGGATGGTGACCGCACGTTCAACCAGCTGTGCATTCGTTGCGAAAACCCCCTTTTCAAGGTAGAGATTGTCCTCCAGTCCCACCCGCACATTTCCGCCGGCCAGCACGGCCATGGCGACATAGGGCAGTTCATTGCGCCCGATGGAAAATGCCGAAAACGTGGCCCCTTCAGGAAGACGGTGAACCATGGACATCAAGGTACCGGGGTCGTCCGGGGCACCGTACGGAATTCCCATGCAAAGCTGGATCATCACGGGATCATCAATGAGTCCTTCGCGCACCATCTCATGCACGAATACCAGGTGCCCGGTGTCGAAGACTTCCAGTTCGGGACGAACCCCCAGTTCCTGGACCCGTTTCGCCATGGTTTTCAGCATGCCGGGGGTATTGGTCATGACGTAGTCGCTTTCGGCGAAATTCATGGTACCGCAATCCAGGGTGCAGATTTCCGGCAGGCATTGCTCGACATGGGCAAGACGCTCCAGTGGACCCGCCATGTCCGTCCCCCGGGGGTCCAGCGGAAGCGGATTTTCTCCTTTACCAAATACCATGTCTCCTCCCATCCCGGCGGTGGTGTTGATGACCACATCGGTATCGCTGTCCCGGATCCGGCTCACGACCTCTGCGAACAGGGCCGGGTCGCGGGATGGCTTTCCTGATTCGGGGTCCCGAACATGGATATGTACGATCGCGGCCCCGGCTCTGGCGGCCTCAATGGCCGCGGATGCAATTTGCAAAGGGGTAATGGGGATGGCCGGGTGTTTGCCCGTGGTATTGCCGGCACCCGTCACGGCACAGGTTATGAATGCGTTGAAATTCAAGGCGGACACCTCCCTCATGGTTGATGAGAATGCGCTAACTTATATTGGACAAGTACGGAATTGCAAGCCTTATTTGGGAGAATTTCAAGCCATCACCGGCCTGCCGAACGTTTGCTCCCGACTTGGTCCCAACTTGGTCCCGACTTGGTCCCGACTTGGTCCCTGTGTCGGGACCAGGTTCCACAGAGGACACTGCATTTTTTGTTTTTCCAATAAAACCCTGATCGGGTCGGTCAGGCAAAAGCCGTTTGGCCCAATGAAAACCAACCATCAGGTCTGGCCATCCATCGTTTGTATTGCCCCATACAATTCAGGCCGCCGGTCCCGATACACTCCCCATGTCTGGCGATAATGGCGAATCTGGTCGAGATCAAACGTGTGGGTAATGACCGACTCCTCCGTCCGGTCGCATTCCGCCACTTTGACTCCGGTATGGTCGGATATGAACGACGAGCCGTAGAAGGTCAGTGTGACGGACTGGTCTTCGGTGGCGGTTTCCGTTCCGATACGGTTCGATGCCAGCAACGGGATGATGTTTGCCGCCGCATGACCACACATCGTATTTTGCCAGTGGGTCTTCGAATCAAATTGACCCGTCGCACTGTACTGTTCGGACCCAATGGCCGTCGGGAAGGCCAGAATCTCAGCACCCATCAATGCCATGCAACGTGCCGCCTCCGGAAACCACTGGTCCCAGCAAATTCCAATCCCCATCTTTCCGTATTGCGTGTCCCACACCCGGAAACCCGTATTTCCCGGACTGAAATATTCCTTTTCCTGGTAGAGAACGGCATTGGGAATATGAGATTTCCGGTAGGTCCCTAGGATGGAACCGTCTGCATCCACCATGGCGAGGGAGTTGAAGGTGACATTCCCGGCCCGTTCAAACCAGCTGACCGGCAATACAACCTGCAACGATTTGGCCAGTGCGCACAGGTGCCTGACCGCCCTGCTGTCTTCCAGTGTCGAAGCCAGCTTCAGGTGCTTGAAATGCTGTTCAATACAAAAATAGGGGGTCTCGAACAGCTCCTGGATCAGGATAAACTGCGCGCCCTTTTCTGCCGCCTGCCTGACCAGTCTTTCGGCATTGGCAATGTTTTCATCGGTTTCCCATGTGCAGGCCATTTGCGTTGCTGCGACCGTGATTTCTCTCATTTCATTCACCGGATTCGTTGTCGTTTCTGGCAGATGCCGGATTGCCGTGGCGGATCAATCCAGACTTATGCCGATTGAGGTGGACTCTTCTCCTTCGCCGTTTTTCGTATCAAGCGCCACAATTCTTCAACATGAGTCCGGGTGGTGGCCTGAACGCCGATCGATACCCGGACAAACCACCGATCTTCCATTTTTGCCGGACTGAGAAAGGCCCGGCCAGAGTGGTTGACGGCTTCTGCCCAGGACCGGGTATAGGCATCCAGGGCCTCGCCGGTCAGGCCGGGCGGTTCATGCCGGATACAGACCGTTTGCAGGGCATAGGGCACCAACACTTTCCAGTTTTCCTCTTTTTCGACCTGTTCTCCCAGCCATTTCGCATTGGCGAGGTCCCGGCGCAACCGGGCCCGGATCGAATCCATTCCCTCCAGTTGTAACTGGAAAAGCAATTTCAGCGCCCGGAACCGCCTTCCCAGCGGAATCCCCCAATCCCGGTACTGGGTAACGGCCCCGTCCACGGTGGAACGCAGATAACTTGGATTGGTCGACATGACACGGATGAGATGCTCGGGATTCCGGACATAAAACAAGGAGCAATCCAGAACGGTTCCCATCCATTTGTGTGCATTCCATGACAGCGAATCTGCCTCTTCCACTCCCGACCACAAATACCGGCATTCCGGTAGCAACATCGCGGTACCGGCCAGCGCGGCATCCACATGCACCCACATCCCGTATTCTTTCGCTATGTCGGCAATCGAGTCCACCGGATCAATGGCCGTCACCCCGGTGGTGCCGACGGTCGACACGACCACACAGGGCTGGCAGCCCGCAGAACGGTCATTGCGCACCTGGTCCGAAAGGGCTTCGGGTATCATGGCCCGGGTCACGGAATCCACCGGGACCGTTCGGATATTGCGCTCGCCGAATCCCGCAAGCAACGCGGACTTCATGACCGAAGAGTGCGACTCCCCGGTCAGATACACCATCAGCGGTTTATCATGCCCCTGCAGGCCCTCGCGGTTCTGACAATAGTCGGTCGACCGTTCCCGTGCGAGCAGCAATGCCGTCAGACAGGCCGTCGAAGCCGTATCATGAATGGTACCTTCCCACTGCCCGGACAATCCGACCAGTTGCCTCATCCAGTCACACATCACTTCTTCGACCTCGGTCAACGCCGGACAGCTCTCCCAGGAAATCCCCAGGGTGCCCAAACCGGAACTGGCCACATCCCCCAGAACCGATTCCAGCGATGCATTGGACGGGAACCAGCCAAAGTGCATGGGATGCTGGACCTGGGTAATCCCCGGCAGAATATCGTCCGTCATGGACTTCAACAGTGCATCAAACTCAACAGCCGAGTCGGGCGGAGTCTCAGGAAACCGGTTCCGGACCTCTCCGGGAGCCACCTGTGCCCGCACAGGGCGACTTTCAATACTGTTCCGGTATTCGGTGATCCAGTCGATCAACCGGTATCCGGCCGTTCTGAATTCTTCTGGGGTCATGATCGTCTTCTTTGGTGGTTGGCCATCCCCTTTGTCCCACTCCATCCGGGTTCATGGCCTCCGGCATTGATTGAAGGCCAGAGATTGGGAATATCCGGGGATTTTGCCGCGACTCATCGGGATATACGGGGTTCTACGAGTTGACCAGAACCACCATCGAACACCCTGTCGAAGCGGGCCGTGCGGCAGACCCGGCCATCAGCTCTTGCTGTTCATCGCCTTCAACATCATGGACTGGTTGATTTCGCCAACCAGTTGACCCTCGCTGTCGATCACGGCAAGGGGCACGTCCGAATCCGATGCCAGGTCAATGAGCGTATCCAGTTTGGCGCTTTCCTTCACCACCGGGTTGTCGTTCAGATTCACGGAAGAAGCCGCCTTCATGACCTTGCCGACACTGAGAACCTTGTACCTCGGGACATCTTCCGTAAACTCCCGGACATACTCATCCGCCGGAGAGGCCACCAGTTCCTCCGGGGTGCCGATCTGGGAAGTTTCGCCGTCTTTCATGATGGCAATGTGATCGCCCATCTTGATCGCCTCAAGAAAATCATGGGTGATGAATACCATGGTTTTCTGTACCCGCTCCTGCAGACCCAGCAATTCATCCTGCATCTCCCGGCGAATCAACGGGTCTAGTGCACTGAATGGCTCATCAAAGATCAGGATTTCCGGATCCACCGCCATCGCCCGGGCAAGACCCACCCGCTGCTGCATGCCTCCGGACAATTCCCGCGGGTAGTGATTCTCCCACCCGCCAAGACCCACCATTTCCAGCACTTCCATGGCTTTTTCAGTCCGTTCCGGTTTCCCGGCTCCCCGGATCTCCAACCCGAATGCAATGTTGTCCACAATCTTGCGATGCGGGAACAGGCCAAAATGCTGGAATACCATGCTCATCTTGTTGCGGCGCAGCTCAATGAGTTCGCTTTCCTTCATCTTAATGACATCTTCCCCGTCAATCAGCACTTCTCCTGCGGTGGGCTCAATCAGTCGGTGCAGGCAGCGCACCAGCGTCGACTTCCCACTGCCGGAGAGCCCCATTACCACAAACGTCTCTCCCTGTTCGACCTTGAAGGACATGTCCCGGACTCCCACCACATGACCGGTCCGTTCCTGTATCTGCGCCCTGGTCAAGGAATGATCCAACTCCTTCAGCGTGGCCTCCGGATGGGGGCCAAAAATCTTCCAGATGTGATTGCACACGATTTTTGTCGAGGAGTTCATATCTGGGCGATTCCGACCGGAATCTTTTGAATAACAGAAACCATGTAGTGATGCCCGTTGCACCGTGAAATGGCCCAGTGATCAGAACCGCAATCACCGGGCTGGAACCACAACCTGAGAAAACCCCGCGTAACCGGGGTTTTCAAATTGAGCTACGAAGATCCTGGATGGATACTATTGCTGTAGCCAGGGCCGCCAGAGTTCTTCGTTGGCAGCCAGCCATTCGGCCACCACCTCGTCGATATCCCGGCCGTCTTCATCGATGGCCAGAATCATCTTGGCCTGTTCACTGTTGGTAAGGTTCATATTGCCGAGCAATGCCGCGGCATCCGGGTTTTCCTTTGCAAAATTGGGATTTCCATAATTCCAGGTGACATCCTCCGCCCATCCGGTAGCCGGCCACTTCTCCAGGTCATGGGCCGGTAATGCGATCGGGACCAGATCCAGGGCGGCATGGATCCAGTGAGGTTCCCAGGCATACAGCAGAAACGGTTCCTTTCGGGCATACGCTCCCCGGGCTTCTGCCCAGGACGCAGCTTCCGTACCAAGTTCAACCGCCACGAAATCAACGCCCAGCAGATCCAGGCGCTTTTGGTCATCGCATTCCCATGCCGGGGTGGGACAGGCGATCAAACGTCCTTTTCCACCCGTTTCCAGAGTCGCGAAATGCTCTTTGTACTGATTCAGCTGTGCATAGGATTCCAGGTCTGGAGCGACTTCATCAATGAAATACCGGGGGACATAATAGGTCGAGTTGCCAATGACCCCCACATCGCCCAGTTTGACGACCGACCCATCGCCTCCATATTCCTTCATCATGATTTCCTTGGAACTGTTGTACGAAGGCCAGCCTTCACACGCATAATCCATGTCTCCTGCGGCGATGGCTTCCCATACATTCGCACCGGCCGGCATGCTGACCGTTTTGACCTCATAGTCCAGTTCATTTTCCAGAATGAGCTGGGCGACCTTGCAGGTCACGGCCCCGCCCGTCCAGTCGGGGATGGGGGAGGTCAGCTGACCACCTGCATTGGCGGTCACCGCACTTCCCAGGAACATCGCAGCACAAAGGCCAGCGACTAATGGTTTCGAAAGTTTCTTCAGGTCCATGGTTCTCTCCAAGTTGTAGTTCAGATTTTCAACAATACATTGAATTTCCAAATATATAGCACGGCAAGGGTTCAAGCAAGAAACAAACCATCCCGCTTGGTAGCAAGCCAATAAACGGTCCGCTTTCGTGCCGATTCCGGTCCATGCCGGATGGACCCAATACGGGTTGCCGGAAAGCTGGAATTCTCCCCCGTTTCCCCTGCTACATCCCCAGCGCCTCGCGCTGGGTCTGGGTCCAGGCCTGGCTTAACCGATCCAGGATGATGGCCAGCAGCACAATACCGGTGCCGGCAGCCAGACCATAGCCGGTATTGGAGGTATTCAATGCGTTGAATACATCCCGGCCGAGACCCCCGCCACCGATCAGGGGGGTAACGACCTGCATCGCCAGTGCCATCATCACCGCCTGGTTCAGGCCCAACATGATACTGGGCAATGCCATGGGCAACCTGACCTTTCGCAGTGTCTGCAGCGTGGTCCCCCCAAAGGAAGAGGATACTTCCGTATAGGTGACGGGAATCTGCGAGATACCCAGCGTGGTCAACCGTATGACCGGAGGCATGGCGTACACGACGGTGGCAATGACTGCTGAGACAATGTTTCCGCCAAAAAACATTAAAACCGGAATCAGGTAAACGAAGCTCGGCATGGTCTGCATGGCATCCAGCACCGGACGCAGCAGCATGTCAAATCGCCTGCTGGTGGCCGCGGCAATCCCCAGGGGCAATCCGAACAGGAAGCAGATCATGACGGAAACCAGTACCGACGAGAGCGTCAGCATGGCTTCCGCCCACAGGTCCACTGCACCGATAAATATCAACAGGGCAATGCAGACCATGCCGAAATTCCTGCCAACCGATACCCAGCTTACGATACCCAGAACGATGACAATCACATACCAGGGAAGATGGGTCAGGTAGGTATCCAGGGGGTTGAGCATATACAGGTAGATGATCGACCGCATCCCCTTGGTAAAGGCGGTAAAGGTCGGATTGACCGTTAACCACATCACGGCTTCATCGATCGGCTCGCGAATCCCAATCGTCATGGATTCGGGATAGACCCCAATCCCGGGTCCAAGCCAGTCGTACACCAGCAGGATGGTCAAGAACAGGAGGCTGCCGAACAGGAATAACCGGTTTACGATAAAATCATGTACCTGCGGCCCCCTGCCCCGGCTGAACAACCCGGCAACGGTCCCGGCTGTGCGGGCAAGACCATTGACCAGAAGACGGAAAAGAGAGGCGATGGCATTCCAGAAAACGCCAATGATTCTTTCAACCGCTACGGCCCAGGGGTGCACATCCCACGACTGCGGCAGCAGATGAAATGGAATACTGTTGACGGGAAGGGTGTTGCCTTTCGATCTTCCCATCGCCAGGCTGAGCCGGTCAAAAAGAATCGCCATGAATACGATGCACAACCCTCCTTCAAGGGACCAGCCGACCTTGAGCTTGGAAATCGCCTTCCAGACCTCCGCACCCAGCCCCTCCGCACCGATGAACGTGGCCAGCACAACCAGCCCCAGGGCCATCATGATGGTCTGGTTGATGCCAAGCAGGATACTTGGCAGGGACATGGGAATCTGCACCTTGAAAAGCACCTGATACCGGGTTGCCCCGAAGGATCTGGCCGCTTCAATGGTTTCATGGGAAATTTGCCTGATTCCAAGATTGGTCAACCTGACGACGGGTGGAAGGGCATAGATCATGGTCGCCATGATGGCGGGTGGGCCCCCGATCCCAAAAAAGAAAACCGCGGGCAGCAGGTAGACAAAAGCCGGCATGGTCTGCATGGTATCCAGGACCGGCCTGAGGATCGCTTCAAAACGGTCGCTTTGCGAGCACAGGATACCCAGCATGACCCCAAAGATGACCGACAGGACCACCGACATACCCATGAGTGCCAGGGTCTGCATACTGGCCTCCCACATGCCGACCGCCCCCCAGAACACCCCTCCGACCAGCGCCAGAATCGCCAGTGGAAGACCGCCATAAGCCAGGGCAGGCAACACCAGCAGCATCAGAATAAACAACCACGGGGACTCCGTGAGAAAATCCTCGACGAAATACAGGGCCTCTTCGATGCCTCCGGCGATCAGGCGTGTAAACCAGCGGAAATTCTTCTTCATCCAGTCTTCCGCGTCATTGACCCACTCTTCAAATTCAAACGGTTCAGAGATGAATTCCGGAAACGAGGAAACCTCCTCCACACTGCTGACAACGGCCAGGGACACCATAAACCCGGCCAGACAAAGTGCGACGAAAGCCAGTTTCAGGTTTCGCGGCAAAGACACCCATATTCTCTCCGCAGACGTTGTCATTCCAGGTCCAATCTCCAATCAATGTATGGCAGGTACACTATATACTGATCCCCTGCCCCTTTGGCAAGACATTGCCTTCTTCCGGTCATTCCACGGCAGTGGTCACGACTCAATCCGTCCAGTTTCTGGTCAGTTCTCCAATGGCCGGAATCCCCCGCTTCAACGATCAGGAACCGTTCCCGATTCGCCCGGCCCGGCCCGGCGAACCCCCAGCCATGGAAGTGTATTTCTCCTGTCAGGCTGGCGGTGGCTTGCCTGGCACACCGGTGCCGGAAGCTTATTGCGGGCATTCATCATTGATAAGGACATCTCCCGTATGCGGAGCCGGAAAATCCGCCTGGTCCAGCACCGGGTTATCCCCCGTACTCCCGCAGCAGGGTCCTGGAAATGATGTGCCGCTGTATTTCCGAGGTGCCGTCCCAGATCCGGTCAAGCCGGGCATCCCGCCAGAGCCGTTCGATGGGCAACTCCTCCATCAATCCCATCCCGCCATAAATCTGGATCGTGCTGTCCGCCGCCCGGCCTACCGCTTCGGACGCAAACAGCTTGGCGATGGCGGCGTCTTCATTGCGCATGCACCCCCGGTCTGCCTTGTCGGCGGCATCCATCACCAGCAAGTCAGCCGCCTTGAGGTCCACCGACATGTCGGCCAGTTTGAAAGAGGTTCCCTGGAAACGTCCAATGGACTGGCCAAACTGCCTGCGCTCCACGGCCCAGGTTGCCGCAAGATCGATCAAACGCTCCATCTTTCCGCAGGCTGCGGCGGCCACCCAGACCCGGCCCATCCGCAACCATTCATCGGCAAGTTCAAACCCCCCGTGTTCTTCCCCCAGGATTTTTCTTTCGCTCACCCGGCAATTGTCAAACGTCAACTGCCAGGTGTGGTAGGCCCTCTGGGCCGCACACCGGGGGCCCCGATCAATGGAAAACCCGGGCGTGCACGCGTCGACGAGGAAACCCGTCACCCGCTTGCGCTCTCCTTTCAGCGTTTGCTCGACGCCCGTTTGCGCAAACAGGATCGCGAAATCCGGTGTCACCGGGCTGCTGATAAAATGCTTCCTGCCGTTAATCACAAATTCATCCCCGACCCGGGTTGCCCGGGTCTGCATCGACATGATATCTGAACCGGCACCGGGTTCGGTCAGCGCAAAGACCTCTTTCTTGTCTCCCGTAACACAGGGCAACAGGTATTCATCCACCTGGTCCCCGGTGCAGCCCATGAGAATTTCCGATGGACGGTGGATGAATCCATGCAGGCCGTAACTGGTTTTACCGAGTTCGCGTTCGAACAGGGCAAGACATTTGTAATCCAGGCCCCCGCCGCCGATGGATTCAGGAAGGTTGGGCGCATACAGTCCCATTTCGATGGCCCTGCGCTTGATTTGTGCCCCCAGTTCGTCGGGTACCTCCCCCGTCCGGTCTACTTCTGCTTCATGGGGTGCCAGTTCCTGTTCGCGGAAAACGCGGATGGTTTCCACCAGCATGCGTTGTTCTTCAGTTAGGGGATAATCCATGCGTTGCCACCAGCCGGTAATGTTGACATAGGACGATGATACCGTACTTGAGCAGGTTATTCCGAATACAGAATAACCTGCTCCAGTGAATCGATGAAGGCGACAACAACGTGGGCTCCCGCAATCAACGTCTTGTCGTCATCAAGGGCTTCTTCCGTTATCTCAAATACCGGGTGCCACCTGTCTGGGCCCTGCCGTGCAGGTACGGGCTATTGTGCAGAAGCGTGTCGACAAACTCCTGATCGACTGGCTCGATGAGACCGAGATGCAGGCCATCCTGGGTGCGCCGGATATCGCAGGTCTATCCAAAATTCGTGATAGTCAGTGCCCTCATAGAGTAAAATGACCCCCATCAATAACGGTTATTCTGACCCTGCCCTGACTATTACGACTTTTGGATAGACTTAAAACGGGACGGACCATAGATGTTATTGGCCACTAAACCGATTACAATTCAGGAGCGTACAATGCGGACATTCATGCTGCATTGAATGGTTTAGCCCTGGGACCCGGACCACTGAACGTGGACGAGGCGATTGCGTTGGTACGATGGTCCGTCAAGAAGATATGGGCCTGATTTTATCCACTGCAGTATACAAGCCCCATATGCCGGATGACACTTTCGGGGAAATACAGGCCGCCCATGACGGTGCCTCCCTGTTTCGTCATGAGCCCTGTTGAATTTGCGCCCAATCCCAGGAATTTCAGACCCAACCTTCAGAAAACCGTTATGATCAGTAAAAACCAGGACATCATTGCCATAGAAAACGGACCCATCTATGAAATCACCATCAATCGCCCCAAGGTCAATGCCATTGATACTCCAACCAGCCGGAAAATGGGCGAAGCGTTTGTCCACTTTCGGGACAACCCGGATTTGAGGGTATGCATTGTTACCGCCGCAGGGGACCGGATCTTTTCTGCGGGCTGGGATTTGAAGGCCCTGGATGGCGGTGACATCAACCTGGACAACTGGTGGGAAGATGAAGATGCCAGCCTGGGAGGGTTTGCGGGAATCACCGAGATCTGGGACCTGAACAAGCCCGTCATCGCCGCTCTCAACGGCTTGACCATTGGCGGAGGTTTTGAAATCGCCCTGGCCTGCGATTTGATCATTGCCGCCGAACACGTGGAATTTGCCCTGCCGGAACTGCCCCTCGGCATCATCCCGGATGCCGGTGCGATGCAGCGGCTGCCCCGGCGACTGCCCTACAACATCGCGCTGGAAATGCTGTACCTGGGCCGGCGCATGTCGGCATCGGAAGCGGCGGGCTATGGCCTGGTCAACAAGGTGGTCCCCGCCGGCCAGCTGATGGATTCCGCCCGGGAATGGGCGGAACAGCTTGCGAAAGTCGCTCCCCTTGGCCCTGCAGTCCATCAAGGAAGTGTTGCGGGCCACCGACGGGGAAAGCGTCCGCAACTCGTTTCATACCATGAGGACCGGTGATTTACCCATGTACCGTGACATGCTGCGTTCCGGAGATGCCGGGGAAGGCGTCAAGGCCTTTGTGGAAAAACGCAAACCCGATTTCAAGGGCAAGTAACGAGTAAGGAGGCACCCATGATTGATCATGACCCGGCCGCAGTCAAAAAAGTCACCTGCATTGGTGCGGGCCCCATCGGTGGCGGCTGGACCGCCCACTATCTGGCCCAGGGGCTATCACGTGACCACGTACCTGCATGATGCCTCGGAGATCGGACCGCTGACAACATTGCTGGATACGGCCTGGGACAGCCTTTGCAGGATTGGCCTGGGAAACGGGGCCTCCAGAGACCACTTCAGATGGACCACCTCCCTGGAAGAGGCGGTGGAGGACGCCGAGTTCGTCCAGGAAAGCATTCCGGAAGTTCTCGCACTCAAACAGGACCTGTACAAAACGCTTGGAGAGATCGTGGATCCCCGTACACGGTCATTGCCTCGAGCACGTCCGGACTTTCCATGTCGGATATACAGGCGAAATGCAGCACCCCCGAACGCACGGTGGTCGCCCATCCGTTCAACCCTCCCTACCTGCTGCCGCTGGTGGAAATGATCGGGGGCCACCAAACCAGTCCTGAAGCGGTGGCCTGGACTGAACAGTTCTATAAAGCGGCCGGCAAGGTTCCGCTGGTGATGAAAAAGGAAATCCCCGGATTTATTGCGACACGGTTACAGGAAGCCATCTGGCGGGAAGCGCTGCACATGGTGGCCAATGGGGAAGCGACCGTCGAACAAATCGATCAGGCCGTGGTCAACGGACCGGGGCCGCGCTGGGCCCTGATGGGTCCCTGCGAAATATTCCACATCGGAGGAGGCGAAGGCGGCATGGCCTATTGCCTGGACCAGTTCGGGCCGGCCCTTGAATTGCCCTGGACCCGGCTGGTTGCCCCGGAGCTGACCCCCGCCCTCCGCGATGCCATGGTCGATGGCTGTGAAGCAATGTGCCAGGGGGCGGATTTTTCCGAATTGAGCCGAAAACTCAACAATGGACTGGTCGAGATCGCAAGAATCAAGGAGCGCAAGGCCGGTGAGTGACCGGAGGATGGACCACTTCGGATTCCTGATCCCCTGTCTGCTTCATCTGAAAATCCGGGATATCCAGCTTTTTGATGTAAAATGATGCAATGTAATGCAGCATGACAGTTCATTGAGTTGGTATTGAATTTTCACCGAAGTTTCCAGGCGCACTGCTCTTCAAATAGAATCGTACTTAACCTCCCTGGTCGCCTACACTTCCAGTGGGCGATGGATACCGGTTTGTTTAACCCGAGCGGGATAGCGAATAAACCGGCGTGATCGGCACTTAGACACTACTGGAGAAGAGTTCAAACAAATATGTATTATCGACAGAAAGTGCTGCTCGCCTTGCTTGAATCGTTTGGCGGTAAACTGGCCAGCACCGATTTTCAGAAATATCTTTTTCTGTACTCCCAGCTTTGCGAGAAAGACCGCAGCTACACGTTCGTGCCATATAAATACGGGGGTTTTTCTTTTCAATCCTGTGCTGACAAAGCCAAATTGGTTGCTTCAGGTTTTCTGGAAGATGCCGATGATTGGAAACTGTCCGGTTCGTTTAAAAATCACACGACAAAACTCAAAAAGGCCGACACCAGGAAAATCCGGTCATTTCGCGATAAGTACGGATTTCTCAAGGGCAGGAAACTATTGCAGCATGTCTATCGAAACTACCCGTATTACTCGATCAACAGCCTGGTTGCCAATAAAATATTGACGGCGGAAGAATATGCTGCCGTACAAAAACTTAAAGCTCCCAAGAAAGGTAAATTGTTCGCCACTATTGGGTACGAAGGGCTTGCCATAGAGCAATACCTCAATAAATTGATCGAGAACGATATTCGACTTCTCGTTGATGTAAGAAAAACACCCTTGAGCCGCAAATACGGTTTCTCCAGGACCAAGCTTTCTGAGCTATCGAATAACTTCAATATCGGTTATGAGCATTTACCGGAACTCGGGATTGTTTCCGATAAACGAAAATCCTTGAAATCCTCCAAGGACTACAAATATCTTTTTTCGGATTACGAGAAAACGGTGATTCCCGATGAACGGGAATCGATTGCCCGGCTTTACGATTTTTATCTGGATTCTAGCCGCATTGCCATTACCTGCTTTGAAAAATGCCATACGACGTGTCATCGTCACAAAGTTGCGGAAGCCGTCGCAGAAGTGGCACACCGCCAGTTCGAAATCGTTCACCTCTAAATAAACCGATCACGGGACGTCGATGAAAAAAGAACGCATACTGATCACAGTCAAGACATACCCAACAAAATCCCTTCATCATTATTGGCGTATTCGCGCCGCCGATCACGCGCCAAACCGAGCTTTTCTAGCCATTCCTGCTGTTTCAACGCGCCGGGCGATCTCATAAACCGCTTCCAACTCGGAGCAATCCTTTTCCCGTATGCCATTTGACATTGGTACATGATTCATTAATGATTAGCGGGTGTATATTTACGGGTGAATATTAAAAACCAAGTCTGCTATGCTAATCACAGCCAGATGATCACTCCAAACAAACATCTTTCATCTTCATATCCAGAGGAAAACAAACCGATGACACTAGAGACCGAAATCAAGAAACTTCAAAAAAAGGTTTCCGAAAACCAAATGAGCCGGCGACGCTTCATGCAGGGCGCCATGGCACTGGGCGTGGGCGCAATCGCTCCCGCACTGTACAGTGAAGCCGCCAAAGCTGCCCCCAAAATGGGAGGGGTATACCGGATGGGCCTGGGCGGCGCCAACACCGGGGATGCCCTGGACCCCCAGAACAATGGCGATGTGTTCATGATCAACATGAACCAGGGGTGTGTTCGTAACGCGCTGGTGGAAGTCAATGCCAACGGACAGGCGGTTCCCGAACTTGCGGAATCTCTCGAACCGACGGCCGATGCATCGGTCTGGCGGGTCAAGCTGAAACCCGGGGTGACCTTTCACGACGGCAAGGACCTGACCCCGGACGATGTCATCGCGTCCATTGAGCACCACCGGGGACCGGATTCCACCTCTGCAGCGAAATCCGTGGCGGAATCCATGGGAGAAATCACCAAAGACGGGGACACCGTGGTGTTTACCCTGGAAAGCGGAAACGCGGATTTTCCCTATCTGCTCAGCGACTATCACGTCCTGATGGGCCCGGTTGACGATACCGGAAAGGTGGACTGGATGTCCGGTCATGGCACCGGCCCGTACAAGGTGGTTGAGTTCGAGCCGGGGGTCCGGGCAACCATGGTGCGCAATGAAAACTACTTCAAGGAAGGCGAAGGCAACTTTGACGAAGTGCATATCACCGCGATCAACGATACCGCGGCACGGATGAATGCCATGGTGACCGGCCAGGTGGATGCCATCGCCCGCTGTGACCTGAAAACCGCGGGTCTGCTGGAGAACAAGCCGGATGTGGATGTACTCCAGGTACCCGGCACCAAGCACTTCACGTATCCCATGGATATGCGTGCGACACCGTTTGACAGCAACGATGTACGGATGGCGCTGAAATACGGGATTGACCGGCAGGGCTTCGTGAATACCGTTCTGCGCGGTTATGGTTCCGTGGGCAACGACCATCCGATTTCGGCCAGCCAGAATTACCATGCCAAGGACCTGCCACAGCGCGAATACGATATTGAAAAGGCAAAGTGGCACCTGAAACAGGCTGGTATGGAGTCCCTGGACCTTGAAATATCGGCGTCGGATGCTGCGTTTGGGGGAGCGGTCGATGCGACGGAACTGTATGCGGAGCAACTCAAGCCCGCAGGCATCAATCTGACCGTCAAACGCGTTTCCCCGGATGGGTACTGGGACAATGTGTGGATGCAGGTTCCGTGGAGCGCCTGTTACTGGGGTGGACGGCCGACTGCAGACTGGATGTTCACGATTGGCTACCAGGCCGGCGGAAACTGGACCGACACCTTCTGGAACCACGCCCGCTTTGAAGAGCTGCTGATTGCAGGACGTGCTGAACTGGATGATGCCAAGCGCAATGATATCTACGTCGAAATGCAGACCATCGTCAGCAATGAAGGCGGGGTGGTCGTTCCCTGCTTCGCCAACAACGTCGATGCAGCCTCCACCGCCATGGGCAAGCCGGACAAAATCGCGGGCAACTGGGAACTCGATGGAGGACGCAGTGCCGCCCGCTGGTGGTTTGCATGATAGAGTGACTGTTCTTAGCCACGTACTCATCATGCGGTAAAGATAAAGGGCGGCCAGGTTTGTCTGGCCGCTTTTTTTCCTGCCGTTCTAATCCTCTTAGTCTTCAATGAGCAATTCACTGTTTGTAATGATCGCCAAGCGTATCGGCCTTGGCTTCTTTACATTGCTCGCAATCTCACTGCTGATTACCGTTGGCGTTGAGGCTCTGTCCGGCGACATCTGCACTGCCATCCTTGGCCAGATGGCCTCTGAGGAGACCGTCGCCGCCTGTCATGCGCGATTGGACCTGGACCGTCCGGTCATGGTTCGGTATATCGAATGGCTGGTTAATTTCGTACAGGGAGACATGGGCCGTTCCATGGCCAATGACCGGACGGTCGTCGAGCTGGTCAGCGCAAGAATCGGCAATACGCTGTACCTGGCTGCGTTTTCATCCATGGTGGCCATTCCATTGGGCATTGCACTGGGGGTGGTGGCCGCCCTGTACCGGAATACCGGATTTGACCGCGGTATTTCCGTCACGACCTTGAGCACGATTTCCGTTCCGGATTTCTTTGTTGCCTATATCCTGATGGCCCTGTTTGCGGTGAACTTCAGTATTTTTCCGGCCATTTCAAACGTCTCGAGCAGCATGGGCTTTTGGGAACGGGCCTATGTCTCCGCCCTACCCGTGTTGACCCTGACCCTGATCTCCATCGCACACCTGATGCGAATGACCCGGGCATCCATTGTCAATCTGCTGGCCAGCCCGTACATTGAAATGGCCAAACTCAAGGGCATCAAGCCCGGCCGGGTGATTGTCAAACATGCCCTGCCCAACGCCTGGGCACCGATTATCCAGGTGGTCATCCTGAACATCGCGTTCATGGTGGTCGGGGTCGTGATCATTGAAGTGGTGTTTGTCTATCCCGGTTTGGGGGCTCTCATGGTGGACTCGGTGCAGCTTCGAAACATGCCCGTCGTCCAGGCAACCGCCATGATTTTTGCTTCCGCGTATGTCCTGCTCAACCTGTTGGCGGATGTGCTGGCTATTCTCGCCAACCCGAGACTGAGACACCGGAGGTAGCCATGGCCATTCTTGAATTCGTCCGGAGCCTGAACTGGAGTGCCCGGGTTGGGCTGGGAATTATCCTGTTCTTTTCCTTCTGTGCCGCCTTTGCCCCCTGGATTGCCCCCTATGGAGAGAGTGAAATTGTCGGTGACGTCTGGGAGCCCATCGGTGGCGAGTTTATATTCGGGACGGACATCATTGGCCGGGATATGCTTTCCCGGTTAATTTTTGGTGCCCGCAATACCATTGTGCTGGCCCTGCTGACCACCGCGTGCTCGTTTACCCTGGGGGCATTGATGGGGTTTTTGGCAGCGACCATGGGGGGATGGATGGACCAGGTTCTCAGCCGTATCGTCGACATCATCATTTCCGTCCCCACCCTGATTTGCGCCCTCATCGTGGTCTCCGCCGTGGGAACCTCCTTTTTTGTGCTGGCCACCGTCATCGGCATTATCTATGCCATGCCCGTCTACCGGATCGCCCGGGCCGTGGCCATGGATGTGGAGGTCATGGATTACGTGGAAGCGGCCCGGTTGCGAGGCGAAGGGTTGTGGTGGATCATGAAGCGGGAAATTCTCCCGAACACGATGACCCCCCTGGCTGCCGAGTTTGGATTGCGGTTCTGTTTCGTCTTTCTCCTGATCAGCGGATTGAGCTTCCTCGGCCTCGGCCTGCAGCCTCCCCTGGCAGACTGGGGAGCGATGGTCCGGTCCAATTCGGAAGGCATCGCCTGGGGATATCTCCACCCCCTGATTCCAGCAGCCTGCATTGCCCTGCTGACGATTGGAATCAACCTGCTGGTGGATTCCCTGGTTCACAAGGCCAGCGGTCTGCGCGACGATCATTAGGATATGCCATGACTGACCCACTGCTGGAAATGAAGGATGTCCTGATTGAGGCGGACATCGAGGGCCACTGGACCCCTATTGTCAACCACCTTTCCATGACATTGCAGCGGGGAGAGATTATTGGCCTGATCGGGGAATCCGGAGCGGGGAAATCCACGTTCGGCCTGTGTGCACTGGGGTATACCAAGCCCGGGTGCCGGATCGCCTCCGGCTCCATCAAGCTGGATGGCGTCGAACTGGTGGGCCAGCCTGAATCAGCGCTTCGGAATATCCGGGGGAATAAAGTCGCGTATGTCGCCCAAAGTGCGGCGGCTTCCTTCAATCCGGCCCATACCCTCCTGGAACAGTTTGCCGAAGCCCCGGTACAGCATGGAAAAATGAAAATGTCCGAAGCGGAAGTGCGGGGGCGTGAACTGTACCGCCAACTGGACCTGCCCGAACCGGACACCATCGGAGAGCGGTATCCCCACCAGGTTTCCGGAGGTCAGCTGCAACGGGCCATGACCGCCATGGCCCTGGGCAGCAACCCGGATATCATCATTTTCGACGAACCCACCACCGCCCTGGATGTGACCACCCAGATCGAAGTGCTTTCTGCGATCAAGGAAGCGGTCAAGGCAAGAAATGTAGCCGCTATCTATATCACCCACGACCTGGCGGTGGTCGCGCAAATGGCGGACCGGATCATGGTGCTCCGGTATGGCGACCTGGTTGAGGAAGGCAATGCGAGGGAAATGCTGGCCAACCCCCGGGAGGATTACACGCGCCGGCTGTTGGCGGTACGCAGCCTCAGGGAACAAAAGAGCCACGACGAGGACATTCATGTTCTTCTCGAAGTCGACGATGTCACTGCCCGCTATCCCGGAACGAGCATAGATGTACTCAAAAACATCTCCGTCAAAGTCGAAAAAGGCAAGACCGTCGCCGTGGTAGGGGAGTCCGGAAGCGGAAAAAGTACCCTGGCACGGGTTATTACCGGATTGCTCCCGCCTGCCGCCGGCAAGGTGGTTTTCAAAGGGGAATCACTGCCCCCGAGTCTGAAGGAAAAATCCAAGGAGAACCTGCGCTCCATCCAGATGATCTACCAGATGGCGGATGTGGCGATGAATCCCCGGCAGAAAATCCGGGAGATCATTGGTCGCCCCGTGGAATTCTACCTCGGCAAAACCGGGGATGAAAACGAAGCAAGGATTCATGAACTACTGAAACAGATCGAAATTCCCGACCATTATATTGACCGGTTTCCGGCCCAGTTGTCCGGGGGCGAAAAACAGCGGATCTGCATTGCACGGGCGTTGGCGGCGGAGCCCGAACTGATCATCTGCGACGAAGTGACCTCTGCCCTGGACCAGTTGGTGGCGGAAGGCATTCTGGACCTGTTGCAAAACCTGCAGAACGAATTGAATATTTCATACCTGTTCATTACCCATGACCTGGCCACGGTCAAGGCCATTGCCGATGACATTGTAGTCATGTATCAGGGGGGTATTGTCGAACAGGGCCCCAAACAACAAATCCTGGACCCGCCTTACGAAGATTACACGGAACTGTTGCTGTCATCGGTCCCGGAAATGGACCCGGACTGGATGGATGGACTGGTAGAGCGCCGGCGTCGGGGCGAAGCCCCTACCGCAGATACCCTGCGGTCACGCTGACCAGCCGGGCCGGGGTTCCCCCGGAAAAATCACTCTTTGGGCGGCCACTCGGTCTTGATTACAGTGGAAAATCCATCGGAACGGATTTCTTCCCCGACTTCTTCTTCCAGCATCCTGATGACATACGGCGTCCAGGCATCCCCTCCGAATCGCTCCCTGGATTCCTCGAACAGGGATTTTACAAGACGGGTGAGTTTCAGAGGGACCCCGTATTGTTCACCGAGATCGGCCACCAGGCCAAGGTCCTTCAGCCCCAGGTCGGTGGTAAACCCGGTGTTCATCGTTCCATTCAGGATCACCGGGGCCCAATCCTCGAACTCCCGGCTGCTCCCCGAACTGGCGCAGATCGCCTTGTAGCAGGTTCCGAGATCCAAACCGCCTTTCTTGGCCAGCATCAGGGCTTCCCCGGCAGCCACCAGGTCCACCAGGCACAACAGGTTGGTAATCACCTTGACCAGGGATGCGTTGCCGACTTCACCCATATGGATCACCTGCCCGCCCAGGGTGTCCAGCAATTTGTAATGGGATGCATAGAGGTCCTCGTCTCCTCCGACCAGGATCGTCATCTCCCCGGAAGCGGCACGATGAACGCCGCCAGTCAAGGGGGCTTCGAGCATGTTGATTCCATGACCAGCCGCCAGTTCATGCATTTTCCTGGCTTCCACAACACTGGTCGTGCTCATCTCCATCCAGGTGGATCCGGATTTCATGGCCGACAACACGCCATCCTGCCCGGCCATGACGTCCCGTGAAGCCGCGGGCGATGGCAGACAGGTAATGATGATTTCGCTGATCTGTGCCAGTGCTGTGACTGAATCCGCCCCCATCGCTCCTGAGGCACACATCGCTTCCATTCTTGCCCTGTCCAGGTCAAATACAACCAGCGAGTACCCGGCCTGAAGCAAATTCTGCGAAAGCCGGGACCCAAGTTGACCCAGTCCGATGAAACCAATCACCATGACCCGGTGAACCGACTGAAACCAGGGGACCAATCCGCTGTCAGCGGTCCGCTCACCGGATGGATATTCGTGTTCCTGGCCGGGCCATGACTGGAGTTGGGCCGGGTTCTATTGCAATCCCAGTTTTCCCCGGGCTTCATCCGGCCCAAGCACCCTGCCCCCGAGACGTTCAATAATTTCCACCGCCCGTTGAACCAGCTGGCCATTGGTGGCCAGTACGCCCCGGTCCAGGTAAATATTGTCCTCAAGGCCGACCCGGACATTCCCGCCGAGCACCATCGCCTGGGCCACCATGGGCATCTGCATTCTTGAAATTCCAAACCCGGCCCACACGGCATTGTCCGGCAGGGCCTGCTTCATCGCCACCATGGTCTCCGTGTCCGCACCCGCTCCCCACGGGATCCCCAGGCACAGCTGGAACAGGGGGGGCGCGTCAATCAACCCTTCGTCCACCAGCGACCGGGCCAGGCGAACCTGTCCCAGATCAAACACCTCCAGTTCCGGCTTGACGCCCAGTTCCTGGGTGATTTTTGCCATCCTGCGCAGGTAGACGGGGGTGTTCAGGTACAGGTCATTGCCATTTCCAAAAATCATGGTGCCGCAATCCAGGCTGCAGATATCCGGCAAACACTCGACCACATGAACCAGCCGTTCTTCGGGGCCAACCATGTCTGTACCCGGTCCCGGCCGGGAAGGATCCTCATCGCTGGGGATCCAGTCTCCTCCCATTCCGGCGGTCAGGTTGATGATGACCTCGACACCGCTGTCCCGGACCCGGTCAACGGCCTCCCTGAACAATGCCGGATCTCGGGAACCCTTTCCCGTTTCCGGATCCCGGACATGCAGATGTACCACTGCCGCCCCGGCATGGGCGGCTTCAATGGCCGCATTCGCCACCTGTTCAGGGGTGATTGGAACCAGATGGCTTTTGCCGGTTGTATCCCCTGCTCCGGTGACGGCACAGGTAATGACCACATCGTTATTCATTGCTATCCTCGTATTTAATCTGAAACTGGTTATCCGGTCGTTCGACCGGGCCGGCAACTCCATTCACGGAAAGAGCCTGAAGGACCGTCAGGAAACCGGGCGGTCCGCCTTTCTCTCCTGTTCCACCAGTTTTCGCAGTGACTGCAGTTCCTGGATGATTGCTTCCTGCCTCTCCAGCAATCGTACCCGGTCCTCATTCGCTGAATCTTCATGTTCGGACTGCATGGCGGAAACAATTATACCGATAAACAGGTTCAATACGGTAAACGAAGTGCACAGGATAAAGACAATGAAAAACACCCAGGCCAACGGAAAACTTTCCATCACCGGACGAACAATCCCCATGGACCAGCTTTCCAGCGTCATAATCTGAAACAGGGAATAGGCGGAAGCCCCGATGCTTCCAAACCAGTCCGGGAACACACCGCCATACAGTTTCGTGGCCATCACGGAAAACACATAAAACACCAGCAGCAACAGCATGGTGATGGACCCCATGCCCGGGAGGGCGGCGATCAGCCCGCCGACCACCCGCCGCAACGAGGGGACGACACTGATCAATCGAAGTACCCTGAGAATCCTCAGCGCCCGGATGACGGAAAGATTGCCCGAAGACGGCATCAGGGAGATCGAAATGATGACAAAATCAAAAATCCTCCACGGGTCCCTGAAAAATTTCCCCCGATAGACCCACAGCTTGACCAATACCTCCAGCGTGAATATCCCCAGGAACAACCGGTCCATCACGACCAGTACCGGACCGGCGATGTCCATCACCCGAGCATCCGTTTCCAGTCCCAGGGTGATGGCGTTCAGTATGATGAGCACCATTATCGATACTTCAAATTGACGACTTTCAATGATGCGTTGGATTTTCATCGGTTTCATGGATACTCGTATTTTCGGTGGGCCGAATATTGAATGTTTTTTGATCGTCATTCAAGTGTGTTATACAAAGTGGTGGGGGCACATGGTTTGTCCGGTTTCAAAAACCTTGATTGGAAGGCGTGATGAAACGAGCATAATTCAGTAATCCAGATTATCCCCGTTGAACTGAGCCGCGTTCTGCGGGGAGTACATTCCATTACTTCGGATCGGAACCGGGGGGATTGCACTGGGCCATGGCGCTGGCTTTTTTCCGTTATGATCCGGGATGTCGTGTTGGGCGTTCGTCAGTATAGAATCGATTAGAAAACAAACCGGTCGATTCGCAGTCCGTATTGGGCATTTTATACGGCTGGTTGACAGCCTCAAGGGCGGTTTCGATGGAAACCAGCCCACAGGACCCATGAAAACAGGACCGAACACCGAAACCGAAAACAAGTTGATTTGATGCTGATGCCTGATACTCAAAAACCGATCACCATCCAGACCCCCGGTGCAGCCGTTTTCATCGCATCGGCATTCGCTGTGCTGCTGGCCATCGGGGAAGTCCACCCGGGGGCCGACCCTCCTGCGGGAAGAACCCTGGACTATACCAGACAGACCATTGCGGTTGCGGGCCATAAATTCGAAGTCCAGATCCCGGATACCTTTCAACTGGAACTGCTGAATCCAGCGCTGAATAGTCCGAGGATGATCCATTTTCATGAAGACAGGATGTTTATCGGGTCCCGCGCGGGAAACATTTACTGGATGGACCCGCCCTACCGGAAAACCCACACCCTGGCCAAGATGGAGGGTTATCCCCACAGCCTGGTCATTCGTGATGAAACGATTTTTATCGCCAGGACCCATGGCATCTACCAGGCACCGTATGCCCGGGACACCCGCTGGATCTCAGAAGAAAGTCTTGAACTATTGGTCGCACTGCCGGGGGGATGGGGTCACAACAGCCGGACCTTGAAACTTGGCCCGGACGGAAACCTGTATGTCAGCCTGGGAATCCGGGGGAACTGCAGTGATGAATACCTGGATGGGTCCTATGAATTTGATTCCAGGAGAGGCGGGATCCATCTCATCGATGAATCCGGTGACCCGGCGACCCTGGTGCCCTTTGCCAGCGGATTGCGGAATCCAGTGGGGTTTGACTGGCATCCGAAGTCCGGAATCCTGTATGCCAGCAATAACGGTCCGGACCATTTGGGGTTTGACCAGCCACCTGAATATTTTTCTGAAATCAAACAGGGGTCTTTCCATGGCATGCCCTGGTTCCAGTTTGACGGGGAGAAACTCCGCCGGGACCCCTGTATCCAATCCACTCCCCCAAGGCCGGCATCCGAGGTTTCCCTTCCGGTGGCCACTTTCGATTCGCGAAATGCGCCCATGGACCTTGCGTTTGTTCCCTCCCACGGCCAGGCCACGGAGTTTGCCGGCGATGCCGTCGTTGCACTGAGAGGATCATGGGGCACCGCGGGTGATGGCAGTGGTTCGGGAGACCCGGCGACACGCCGGCATCCGAAACTGGTCCTGGTCGAGTTTGAAAATGGACAGGCCACCCCCAACGTGATCGATCTCACCCTCGGTTTTCAATCCGAAACCGGGAAACGCTGGGTCCGGCCCGTCGGGGTCGCGGTCGGACCGGATGGTGAAATCTACTTTACCAGTGATGCCGGAATTCAGGGGCTGTACCGGTTGAAAAAAATACGGCCGGATTAAGCGGTTTGGAAAAGGTCACCCTGTATCCGGTTCTCTTCATCCCGTCCGGACGGGAAACAGCCAGGCATCCCAAAATGCGGCGGAATGATTCATTTTTTCCGGAGAAACTGTCAGTTGAACCGAAAAACGGTTAATAATCGATGTGGTATCCCTTATAATCGGCGTTTATTCATAATTCCAGATTCGATTGGGGTTATACCCCATTGGGATTGATGACGAGCATGAAATCCAACCCAGAATAAAAATGATTAGAGTAGCGAAATTCCAGATTGGTCAGGTGGTACAACACCGATTACATTCGTTTCGAGGCATCATTTTTGATGTGGACCCCGAATTCAGCAATACAGAAGAATGGTATGAGTCGATTCCCGCAGAGGTTCGGCCAATCAAGGAACAACCCTTCTATCATCTGCTTGCAGAAAATGAAGACTCCCAGTATGTCGCGTATGTTTCGGAACAGAATCTTCAGGTGGACGAAACCGGGCTGCCCGTCGGCCATCCCCATGTCAACGACCTGTTTACCCGCAATGAAAGCGGAGAATATATTATTCGTCCCGGCATGACTCACTGAACGGGTTACTGCCCGGGACCTGTCCGAAACGGTATGGCGGGTCCGAACAATCAAACCCTGTTAAATGGATGCCCTGCCCCGGTCACGGATGAGTGAGAGCAGGATCATCATTCCGGCAGCACTGGTTCGGCCGCAAACGAAGGAAATCGAGAGTTGCCGGCACGGGTCCAAGGAAACTCCACTACCATCCCGCCCACAGAGAACCCGAATCAGGACCCTGGGCCAAAGTGGCCCCGTTGAGGTTGATGGATCATCCACCCACACATTGTACCCCGAACGCAACCCGATAGCCGCTGACAGGACCAATCACCCTGTTGAATTGCCATGACCATTGAACTCGGGATTACCCCGCTGGGGCACCTGCGCTGTTATCAGACATCCGCTGAAAACTGGACGGATACATCGGTCACGGCCCTTCCCGCCGGGATCGAAAAAGCGTTTGGCAAAGGGGTCGGGAACGGGTTGTTTGCCTTGGCAACCTGTAAAAACCCGGCAGAACTGTCCTCTGGATTCCGGTTCTGGCGGGAATTTGCCTGTGCGTACATGACCACACGCTGCCGCCTGCCCGCATCCACTGCCGACACACTGGATGCCATCGATTTTTCGGCCCAGGAAGCGTCTGTTCCCCCATTGAACAGCGCTCCCCCCATGAAGGGGGCGGAGTACCTGTCCCAGGCGGTGTATGCCCACACCTGGGACACGATGGACCACTGGTTTTGCGAACAGGTGAATCACGCGGGAATCAGCCTGGCAGAATTCCTTGCCAACAAGGCCCCGCTCTGGCACCAGTTGGGCCGTGTATGTTTTCATCTTGCCGAAAACAAGCAGGACAAGGAGTATCCCTTCGCCTTTATGGCCACCTACATTGCGGAGATTTCCAGCCAGGGAAATGCGAAACACCAGCCCTTGCATCGGGCCCTTCAGCAATACGCGGGTGCCCGGAACAAGCAACGGCTGATCAACCTGCTTTCCCCGGTTTACCTCGCGAGCAAGCGCAGCGAACTCATTCAGGAACTGCTTGAGGAGGGAGATATCTATTATCCCCTGGCCTGGACCCCGGAGGAAGCCTATCGTTTTCTCCAGGACCTGCCCATCTGTGAAATGGCCGGGCTTTCGGTCCGGATGCCCGACTGGTGGAAAAAACGGCCCCGCCCCCGGGTCAGTGTCAGTATCGGCAACAACCCGGGCCATAGCCTGACGGCCAAATCGCTTCTCGACTTCAATGTCGCCGTGACACTTGGAGACCAGACCCTGACCCGGGAAGAATGGGCTCAGTTGATGGCCGCTGAAGAGAACCTGGTCCTGTTCAAGGGCCAGTGGGTTGAAGTCGACCGGGAAAAGCTGGCCGAAGCCCTGGAGCATTGGAAAAACGTGGAGGAAAGTACCGAAACAGACGGGATTTCCTTCATTGAGGGAATGCGGTTACTGGCGGGCTCTCCCATGGACCTGTCCACGGCGATGGACAGCAGCCCTGAATACCAGTGGTCATCGGTTCAGGCCGGAGACGCCTTGAGGACACTGCTGGACAAAGCCCGCAATCCCGAAATGCAGGCATCCACCCAGGTCGGCAGACACCTTCGGGTGACCCTGCGGCCCTATCAACAGCATGGGCTGAACTGGCTGTGGCATTTGAGCCAGTTGAAGTTGGGGGCCTGTCTTGCCGACGACATGGGTCTTGGAAAAACCATTCAGGTCATCGCGCTGTTGCTGGCGATAAAAAGCCAATGCCCCGGTCAACCCTCATTGCTGGTATTGCCGGCGTCCCTGTTGGGAAACTGGCAGGATGAACTGGAAAAATGTGCCCCTTCGATTGAAAGCCTGATCATTCACCGTTCCTACGGACACAAGGGCGCAGGGGAGATGGCCGACGACGAACCCGCCGGCAACCGGGTCCTGGGCAAAGACCTGGTCATCACCACCTATGGCATGCTGTCCCGCCAGGCGTGGCTGCTGGACATACCGTGGTACCTGGTTGTCCTGGATGAAGCACAGGCCATCAAGAACCCGGGGACCCGCCAGGCAAAAGCGACCAAGAAACTGAAAGCTGAATCACGGATTGCCTTGACCGGCACCCCGGTGGAAAACCGGCTCGGGGACCTGTGGTCGCTGTTTGATTTTCTGTGCCCGGGACTGCTTGGGTCCGCCAGCCGCTTCAAGACATTTGTCAAGGCACTCGAAAAACGCAAGCAGGACCAGTATGTCCCGCTCAGAAATCTGGTCCAGCCCTATATCCTGCGCCGCCTCAAAACCGACAAGACCATTATTGCGGACCTGCCCGACAAAACCCAGGTCCACGCCTATTGCATTCTCAGCAAAAAACAGGCGATGCTCTACCAGAACTCCGTCAAGGCACTGACGCAGGCCCTGGAAGAAAACAAGGATAAACCCCAGAGCATACAGAGAAAAGGGCTGGTGTTGTCCTATATATTGCGTTTCAAACAAATCTGCAATCACCCTTCCCAATGGTTGGGGGATGACGAATACCGACCACAGGACAGTGGCAAATTCACCCGCCTGACGCAAATCTGCGAGGAAATCGCCCAGCGCCAGGAAAAGGCCCTGATCTTTACGCAATACCGGGCAATGATCGAACCCCTTGCGGATTTCCTGGGTCACTGCTTTGGTCAACCCGGCCTGACTTTGCATGGTGGGACACCGATTCAACAACGCAAGAAGCGGGTAGATCTTTTTCAACAGGAAGAGGGGCCACCTTTTTTTGTCCTCTCCCTGAAAGCCGCCGGGGTCGGCCTGAACCTGACACAGGCCTCTCACGTGATTCATTTTGATCGCTGGTGGAATCCGGCCGTTGAAAACCAGGCCACGGACCGGGCTTTCCGCATTGGTCAACAACGCAATGTGCTGGTCCACAAGATGGTTTGCCAAGGCACAGTAGAAGACAGGATTGACCGGATGATTGCCGACAAAACCGCCCTCGCGGACAATGTTCTGGCGGGTGGGGCGGAAACGCTGCTGACTGAAATGAACAATGAAGAGTTGATACAACTCGTAACGCTGGACATCGATAAAATCGAATCCTGATACACTGGAGAAAATAACATGCCCTATGGTTACCGCCCATATGTGTCCGTTGCCAAGCGGCGGGCAAAAGCCCAAAGAGCCATGAACAGATTGCGTAAGCAGGGCATGGAAATTTATCCCATTACCGTGCAGGGCAGAAAAATTGCACGCACTTTTTGGGGCGAGGCCTGGTGCAACCACCTGGAGCGATTCAGCGACTATGCCAATCGTCTGCCCCGGGGCAAGACGTATGTGCGCAATGGGTCCGTATGCCATCTGGAAATAGACAAGGGTACGGTCAAGGCGTTTGTCGGTGGTTCACAGGTGTATAAGATCAGTATCGTAATTGAACCCCTGCAGAAACCGGTCTGGGACACGGTCCGGAAAAACTGCATGGGCCAGATCGGATCCATGCTGGAACTGCTGGAGGGAAAACTGTCCGATCAGGTGATGGCAGTGGTCACACATCCCCAAACAGGATTGTTTCCCCAGACCCGGGATATGAAATTTGGCTGCGATTGCCCCGACTATGCCTCTTTGTGCAAACACATCGCGGCCGTGTTCTACGGGGTCGGCGTCCTGCTTGACAGGCAGCCCGAACTGCTTTTCAAACTGCGGGGGGTCAACCAGGACGAACTGATCAGCACCGACATCAATATACCAACCGGAACCGGAAAACGGCGGCGTCTCGACAGCCAGATGGATGAAATATTCGGGATCGATCTGGACAGCGAATCGGGCCCGGATGATGGCACGGATATCCCGGCGCATCCTTCCACCCACCGGAACAGGGCAGAGAGAACTTCCCCTGCAAGGCGGCATCGGAAACCGGGCAAACGAAAAACACCCTTTCGACCCACTCCTGAAAACGTGTTACTTCTGCGTCAGCGACTGGGCCTGCAACGCACCCAGTTTGCAAGGTTACTGGGCGTCCATGTTTCATCGGTTTCAACATGGGAAAAAAAAGAAGGCCACCTGCATTTGCAGGAGAAATCAAGGCTCGCACTCATGGACGCCGCGAAACTGGACAAACGGAGCGCACGGAAAAAACTGGGATAAAACAAACCAGCCAGGGCGTGGCGTACAGACTTGCCGTACCGAACCATGTCCAGCGCAGTCAGTTCGCGGGTTCATCCCAAAACCCGGGGAACCTATAGAATCCATCACAGGCCGTGGTGCAGTCGCAGCAGGTTCCGACCTGAATACACAACGACTACCCAAGTCGACCACAGTCATCGATGTATTCTTCCCGACCTGGGATTTTCATGAAACCCGAATGTACAGATTTTATTCCGAATACAGAATAACCACCGATCATAGTCTTGCTGATACCCGCAGACCCATTTTGTATCACCACAGTCCGGCTACCCGGTCATGGCCGCAACAATCATGCCCTCAAGGCCCTTTTCCTCGGTATGCATCGTTGGGACTGGTGTTCCATCAAACAAACAGTGCGAGAATTTCTCATTTAAAAACAGGTGGTTAAGGAATATCAATTGTAAAATCAACCCTGACCATCAAAAATCTATCAAATAACCATCAAATAAACGGTATGAGATTTTATCGTTTAAAAACAGGCGTTTAAGATATTTCAACTGCAAAATCAACCCTGACCATCAAGAATCTATCAAATAACCATCAAATAGACCGGGATAATTCCTCAGCGTTTGGACTGGCCCAAAAAGGCAGATATGCTCGATGTCGACGCCCAGCAGATGAACCGTCTATAACAATTTTCCCGTCATTAACAGCCTCTTTCAACAAACGCGAAACCTCTGCCGCATTTTGATAACCGTCTTCCCGTCCATACTGTCCGATTGCAGCACTCGACAAGTGACTGTAATTGGCTCAGGAATCTGATTGACCAGCCAATTCGTTGAGGCCTGGACCGAAGTTTTCGGTCTCTGACGGATTTGCTGCTGCCATGCGGCTACAAGGCGGTATCACAAGGCCATACGGCCGGACGGAGGGTGCGTCAGGGGAAAGCCATGGAGCTTTTCGCCATGGATCAGGCGATACGGAGGCCAATCCGGTTCCCGGGTATTACTGGCACCACCGTAGTCCAGTCGCAGTAGTCAATAACCATTTTATCCGGTAATCGACGGTTTCGATGCGCCCCAGTGGGTCGGCCGGAGCTCTCCCCGCTCCAGGACAACCACCAATGCCTCCCAGACCCTGATCTCGTGGTCGACCAGTTCCTTTCCGACCCGAGACACCAGTTGATCGTACAACTCGCCGGACAGCCGCCTGACTTCTTCCCGGGCAATGGGCCGATACCATTCGTTCCGATCCCTGAACCGTATCCCGGAAAATCCCGATTTTTCCATCGCCTCCGCGTACTCCCGCTGATGACCCATACCAAACCCCAAATCCTCCAGTTCGATATAGTGTTCCATTTCCCGGGAGAGCGCTCCCTGCACACACATCCAGTCGCTGGCTAAAAACCGTCCTTCGGGTTTGAGCACGCGAAATACTTCATCACTGATCAATTGTTTGTCCTCGATGTGGATCAATGAATCCTTGGTGAACACCACATCGAAACTGTTCTCCGCAAAAGGAAGCGGGCCGGGCTGGATATGTTGATAGACCAGGCCCTCTCCCATGCTGTTTTCAGCCGCCATTTCCCGACATTTTTTGATCAATGACTGCTCAACATCCACCCCGATAATCTTGCAAGGCCGATACCGCTTCATCAGAAACTGTGTGACGCCTCCTGTACCACAACCGATGTCCAGTATGCATCGATTCGACAGGTCCGCATCTCCGACAATCTTTTCCACCTCCTCGGCTCCACCGGGAGAAAGGAACCCCTCCCCCCAAACCGCTTCGAGCACGCAGACAAAGCCATCATCGTACTCCTGCTGGGAATGTCCGGTCATGCGGATGCCGCTTTCAGGAAAACCGGTCAGAGCAGCGGATGCCGGGCAACCAGTTCTTCGACATCCCGGTCCGCGCGCACGGTATCTTCCGGATAAAAGGAGACCGGGTCCGAAATTTCCGGTTCCACCGCCAACAGAGCAGAAACCACGGAATAGGCACAATAGGGCGCGTAGGTGGGGTTGTATCCGCCTTCCTGGGTCATCACCAGCCTGCCGCCACAATGGGACTTCGCCAACTCACGGACCTTAAGAGCCATCCGGTAGTAACCCGCCATGGTGACACACTGCCGCCCATTGGGATCAAACTGGTTGGCGTCCTGGCCGTTGGCCAGCACAATGAGATCCGGTTTGAAGTCCGTCACGGCCGGCACCACACAGCACTCCATGATCCGGTTGTAGCAATGGTCCCCGGCACCGAAGGGAATCGGCAGGTTGAGATTGTAGCCTTCCCCCCGGCCCTCCCCGATTTCATCCACATCCCCGGTCTGGACATGGGTTGGCCCCCAGGCGCCATGGTCCATGTGCATGGAGATGGTCAGCACATCATCCCGATCATAAAACCCCACCTGGGTCCCATTGCCGTGATGAACATCCCAGTCGATCACCGCGACCCGCCGGCACCCCCCCTTGATGGCTTCCAGGGCCGCCAGACCGACGCCATTGATGAAGCAATACCCGTCCGCTTCACTGGGTTGGGCGTGATGGCTGGGTGGACGGCTGATAGCATAGGCCATGCGGGATTTCCCGGCCAGGATCTGCCTGGCCGCCCCGATGGCGGCACCTGCCGATAACCTGACCGTATTCAGGCCCCCCTTGGGCAGGTAGGTTGACTGAAATCAATGCTGATATAGTCGCCGACCAAATCGAATTCTTTTAGCCGCTGAATGTAGTCCCGGGTGTGGAACTGCAACAACTCTTCATCCGAAGCCGTCTGTGGGACCTGCCATTCCAGTTGGCTTGACAGGGCCGTTCGTTCCAGCACTCCCTTGGTATTGCGAATTCTTTCAGGGCCCTCGGGCTGGTCAATCTGCAGGTCCAGATACCCGGAGGGTTCGCCATCAAATACCCCGGCCGGAACCCGGTATTTCAAAAAGTCCGGGTGGTAGAATACGGAAAGTGTACTTGTTTCCTCAGCCATGCTGCGTTGCCTTGTGCCAATGGGCATTGATCCTGAAGATGGCAAGAATACCATTGTTTTCGGTGGGTTCAAATTCATTGCTTTGCATTGGATAGGGCCTGTTCAATCTCCACAGTCTTTCTGCATCACCCCATGACACCACAAGATTCCGACCTGACCTATCTTCCCGCGCGAACCGCACTGGACGGGTTCAGGGCCAAAAAACTGTCACCGGTCGAATTGCTTTCGGCCGTGATTCATCGCGCCGAACAGGTGAGTCATACGGTCAATCCCTTTTCGGACCGGTATTTTGACCGGGCGCTGGCGGCCGCAAAACAATCCGAGCAACGGTACATGAACGGAAATCCCCGGGAATTTGACGGCATTCCCCTGGCCGTCAAGGACAGCTCTTCGATCCAGGGAACCCGGGCAACCGTCGGGTCATTGATGAACGCAGACAAAATAGACCAACACACCGACCCGGTCATTGAACGGCTGATCGGGGCGGGGGGCAACTTCTTTGCGCGGACCACCTGCCCGGAGTTTTGCTGGCTGTTTGCCTGCCATTCCAGGATGTGGGGGACCACCCGGAATCCATGGCGCCTGGATGTGACCCCGGGGGGCTCGTCGGGAGGGTCTGCGGCAGCCCTTGCGGTGGGAGCCACCACCGTTGCCACCGGCAGCGACTCCACGGGTTCCATTCGCCAGCCGGCCTCACAGTGCGGCGTGGTGGGGTTCAAATCCCCGTATGGCAGAAACCCGCTGGACCATTTCTCCTCATTTCATCCCTACGTCAGCGTCGGTCCGATGACCCGTACGGTGGCCGATGCCGCATTGATGCAGAATATTATGTCCGGGCCCCATCCCCTTGACCATTGTGCACTGGATACCCGGCTTATCCTGCCGGAGCTGTCCGGCAATGTGCGGGGCTGGAAGGTTGCCTACTCCATGGACCTTGGCCATTACCATGTCGTCGAGGATGTGCGCCGGGAAACTTTGGCGACTCTTGAAACCCTCAGGGATGCCGGGGTTGAACTGACCGAGGTGAACATTGACTGGGCCAGCGAGGCCATCCGGCTGGCGCACTTAAGCGAAGAGTTTATTTTTGCCGGGGCCCTGGAGACGGCCATGGAAAACCACCGCGACAAGATGAGTGATTATGTCCCCGAGCTGCTGGAAACCGCCCAATCCGCCCGGGCAGAGGATTTCCGCAGGGCACTGGATGTTCCAGGAGAAATCTGGCACCACCATCTGGGACCCCTGTTTGAACAATATGATGCCTTCATCACCCCGACGGTATCCTGCCCCGAAGTGCCTGCAGAAAACCGGCAGAAAGACATTCTTGTCGTCGACGGCCATCCGATCACGGATACCGACACCGCGATGACCGCGTTGTTCAACATGTTCAATCGATGTGCGGTATTGAGCGTCCCCGCCGGCCGGACTGACGCCGGACTGCCGGTGGGCATACAGATTGTATCGCGTCCCTATGAGGATGCCACCGCGTTCCAGCTTGGACAGGCCATTGAACAGCGCAGGCCCTGGCTGCATGACCCCGCCCACCGGCCCGATATCAATAGCCTGCTGTAGCACCCCCATCCACCGGCAGGGCAATTCCATGAATATGGGCGGCATCGTCCGACATCAGAAAAGTGATCGCGCTGGCAATCTCCCAGGCCGAAGCCAGTTTCCGATTGGCGGCATCGGCTCCCCACTGGTCCCGGCCCTGTTCCACCGTGATCCCGAAGGCAGCGGCTTCGGATGCCAGCATGGGGGTGTCCACCGCACCGGGGCAGACCGCATTGATGCGGATATTGTCCCTGGCATGGTCCATGGCCATGGAGCGGGTCAGCTGTACCAGGGCCCCTTTCGAAGCACAGTACGCAGCGGTGCATTCGGCTCCCACCAGACCCCAGGTGGATGCCACATTGACGATCGCTCCACCACCGTGCCGGATCATGGGGGGAATCAATCCACGGCACAGGGAAAACGCGGCATGAACATTGATGGCCATGGTTTCATCCCAAACCCGGTCATCCGTGTCCGGAACCGTGGCATGATGGACCACTCCTGCACAATTGACCAGCCCATCCAGGGGTTCGTCCCGGCCTCGCACCTGGTCGAGAAGAGCGGAAACCTGGGATCGGTCGGAAAGGTCACACCGGATGAACCGGTGGCCCGTCCCGGCCAGGGAATGAAGGAGCGCCTCCCCTTTTTCAGCATCCCGTCCCACCGCCAGGACCACTGCTCCCTGTCCTGCAAAGGCGTTGGCTGAAGCCTCTCCGATACCCGAAGTGGCACCGGTAATCAGAATGGTTCTGTGATTCGATCCCATGATGTTCCCGTCTTTGAAAATAGGTTTTCACTGCATGCCCCCATCGGGCAATCTACCCACCGGATTGTATTTTATTTTGCCATGATCCGCTAAATTCAGTACACTGCCCGGGCAGCCCGGAGTGTATACCCGATACAGGACCTGTCCAGTGAAAGAAGAAATTTCGACCAAGCCATCCCATATTTACGATGGCCTGTACCACATCCCCCTGCCCACCCCGGGGGATGGTGAAATGCCCCCTTCGTACGCCCTGGCTGGCCATCATTCCGTCCCTCCCGAAGCGATTGCACAACTTGAGCACGACGGCGTGGTTTGCCTTCGGGGGGTGCTCGACCGCGATGTCATCGAAGAACTGCGCGCCGAATGCGATGAGGCCGTCGCACATCCCAGCCCGGAAGCCCGGTTTGTCAACCCCCCCGGTGACGGCTCCCTCTTTTACTATGAGTTCAATCTCTGGCGCCGGCATCCGAAAATCCGCTCGGTGGTCTTCGACAGCCATCTCGCGGATGTGGCCGCCTCGCTGATGCGATCCAAAAGTGTCACGCTTTACTATACCAATACCTTCGTCAAAGACCCGGGGGCCTCGGACAAGGTGACCCCCTGGCATGAAGACGGTTCCTATTCGCGTTTCATGGGGGAGAATGTCATCAACATGAACATCAGTTACGACTTCATGCCCGCAGCAACCACCCTCAAGTTCAAGCAGGGCTCCCACCTGCGGAGCGACCCGGTGTCCATTGGCCCGACCTTTGAGCCCGGGGTGGAATATACCGAAGCCATGCCGGACCAGACCCGGATGCCGAGCCAGGAGGAACTGGAACAGCAGTACAGAACCGTGTACTGGGAAGTCCATCCCGGGGATGCGCTGGTCTTTTACCAGCGGACGTTTCATGCCGGTCCCGGCAATACCCTGCCGACCCGCCGGCATTCCACGGCCTTCAATTTCGGCGGAGACCACGTGTATTATGATGCCAGGGAAGGGTTTATCGACTCCCCCGACATTGACCCGGACCTCCGGCATGGAGACCCGCCGGCCGGTGCGGTATTTCCCAAACTGCGGTAGACGAACCATGCCCGCCGAATTCGGCAAATCACCCCGCCCATTGCCCGCATACCCATTGCTGGCTCCCGGCAAACCCGGGAGCAATGCCATTGAAGCATATGAACGCGATGGTGTCGTGTGGATCAAGCAGGCCTTTGCGCCCTCCTGGATACACCGGCTTGCCCAGGGCATGGAAATCGCCATTGAACAGGGGACCGGACGGGACACCGCATTTAACATTGCCGCACCCGGGGAACCCGGCTTTTTCTTCTATGACACGTTCATGTGGCAACGGATCCCCCAATTTCGTGACTTTGCATTTGAATCCGATGCCGCGGACATTGCCCGGCACATCATGCGCTCCCGTGGGCTGTTGTTTTATTTTGACTTCATGCTGGTCAAGGAACCTGGCACCAGCCGGAAAACACCGTGGCATTACGATGAGGCATACTGGCCGGTACAGGGAAACCAGATCTGCAACCTGTGGACCGCCCTGGACACCATTCCGGTAGAGACTGCACTGCGGTTTGTAAAGGGCTCCCATCTATGGCCGGAAAGCTACCGGGCGGTTCATTTTGATCCCGCACTGCGGTATGCCAACCTGCCGCACCGCCCGGCCCCTCCGGACTGGGAAAACGAATCGGGTAACCATGAAATTGTGTATGCCCCCATGGAGCCCGGAGACTGCCTGGTCTTCCACAGCAGAACCCACCACAGTGCTCCGGGCAACCGTCCCGGAACCACCCGGCGACGTGCCCTGGCCACCCACTGGATCGGCGACGATATCACGTACAATGACAAACCCCAGGAAACCGACCCTCCCTACCGGGGGGAAAACCTGAGGCACGGAGGGTCCATGGAATGCCGGACCTTTCCCCGGGTCCGGTAGGCGCCGTTCATTGAAACTCCGGGAATCGGCAGATTACATCATCGTCGGGGCGGGGGCAGCCGGGTGTGTGCTGGCCGCCCGGCTTTCTGAATCCGCTGACGTCTCGGTGCATGTGCTGGAAGCCGGCCCGCCCCGGGCTGGTTTGATGTCGAAAATCCCGGCCGCCCTGGATTTCGCCCTCAAGGACGACCGTTTCAACTGGTATTACCATACCGAACCCGAACACGGCATGGACAACCGCAGGATGTATTGCCCGCGCGGACGCATGGTAGGCGGTTCATCCTCGATCAACGGCATGATGTTTATCCGCGGCAATCCCGGGGATTTTGACGGCTGGTCGGAACAGAATCTACCACAATGGTCCTATGCCCATTGCCTGCCGTATTTCAAGAAAATGGAAAATTACGAAAGAGGCGGAAACGACTATCGGGGGGACCGCGGGCCCCTTCACATTACGCCTGCGACCATCCAGACCCCCCTGGACCAGGCATTTCTTGAGGCCGGAATCCAGGCCGGCTACGCCCACAGCGAGGACACCAATGGCTTCCGGCAGGAAGGCTTCGGTACCGCAGACCGAAACACGTACCGTGGATGCCGGTGGGGAGCGGCTGAAGCGTATCTGCATCCTGCGCTTGGGCGCAACAACCTGAAGGTCACGGCCCATGCACGGGTCCACCGTGTCCTGCTGGATGGCCCCAGAGCCCGGGGGGTCGAGTATTCCCACCAGGGTGAAACCAGGCATCTGTACGCTGAAAGGGAAGTCCTCCTGTGCGGGGGCTCAATCAATTCCCCCCAGCTCCTGATGTTGTCCGGGCTGGGTCCGGCAGCACACCTGGCGGAACACCGGATTGCCGTACACCAGGACCTGCCCGGGGTCGGAGAAAATCTGCAGGATCACCTGGACCTCCGTGTGCAGGTAAAATGCAGGCAGCCCGTCAGCCTGTACCCCGTGACCCATGGATTTCGACGCATTCTGGCCGGGGCGCACTGGCTGCTCACCCGAAAGGGGGTCTGTGCCAGCAATCTGTTTGAGGTAGCCGGGTATGTACGAACCCGGGAGGATGCCGGCTATCCCAACCTGCAGTCATCCCTGGTTGCGGTGGCAGCCAGTTATGACGGGACCGAGTCGTTCAAGGGGCATGGTTACCAGGTCCATATCGATATGATGCGCCCTGCCAGCCGGGGCCGGGTCCGGTTGAAATCCGCCAATCCCGACACTCCTCCGGCCATCCGCTTCAACTACCTGCACGAGAGACAGGACCAGGCGGACCTGATTGATGCCCTGCACCTTACCCGGAACATCCTGCGCCAGGACGCCTTTGCTCCCTACGATGGCGGCGAGATCTCCCCCGGGCCAGGGGTTGTCAGTGACCGGGATATCCTGGCCTGGGCCCGGGCCAACGGAGAGACCGAATACCATCCCACCAGTACCTGCAGCATGGGCCAGGGTGACGGGTCCGTGGTCGATGGCGACCTCAAGGTTCATGGCATGGGTGGCCTGCGGGTCGTCGATGCGTCGGTGATGCCCACGATTGTAGCGGCCAACACCCACGCAGCGACCCTGATGATCGCCGAAAAAGCGGCGGACCGGATTCTTGGAAAAGCTCCCCTGGCCCCCCTCCATGTTCCGGTCTATCAACGGGGATAGTGGCAGTTGTAAAGGTGGTGGTTCCCCTCGGCACGGGTGGCCGGAAAATCCTCCCCACACTGTTTCCGGGAAAAGGGGCACCGCGGATGGAATTCGCACCCGGACGGCCGGTTGATCAGGCTCGGGACCTCTCCTTGCAGTTCTACCCGGTTGATCTGCGCATCCGGGTCCGGTTCGGGATTGGCGGACAGCAGGGCCAGGGTATAGGGATGGCGGGGCTGTCTGAAAATTTCCCGGGTGGGACCCTGTTCGAGCAACCTCCCAAGGTACATGATCCCCATGCGGTCCGTGATGTGCCGGACCACATTGAGGTTATGGGTAATCACCAGGATACTCACTCCCAGTTCCCCCTGAAGCCTGCCCAGAAGGTTCAGGATTTCACCCTGCACGGAGACATCCAGGCCGGCGGTGGGCTCATCCGCAACGATCAATCGGGGGTTCAGGGCAATCGCCCGGGCCACCCCCACCCGGCGGGCCTGGCCCCCGCTTAGCTGGTGGGGATAACGGCTGGAAAAATGCGGGCCCAGTCCGACGAGATCCAGCAGCCGTCTCACCTCGTGGTCAATATCCACATCCGCCAGGCCATGAATCCGGAACGGCTCGGCCAGCAGGGTCCGTATGGTCATGCGCGGGCTCAACGAACCCACCGGGTCCTGGAACATCGTGCCGACATGACGGCGAAAGCGATTGGCATCCGAAGCGGACAGCCCGGTCAGTTCCCGGTTCTCAAAACGGATGCTGCCTTCACTCGGTTTGACCAAGCCGATAATCGACCGGGCCAGCGTGGTCTTGCCGGACCCGCTCTCCCCCACCAGTCCGTAGGTCTGTCCTTCCGCGATCTCCAGGGAAACTCCGCACACGGCGTCGACAAACGGGTCCCGGATGCCGGCAAGCCAGGCCTGGGTGGCGGAGTGAGTGCGAAACCGCACCCGGACATTTTCCAGTTCCAGCAATGGTTTCATCGGTCTGAACCGGTCTGGACCAGATGACATCTCGCCCGGTGCCCCGGGTCCTGTCCGGCCAGTGCAGGAGGCTGGTCATGGCATGGGTCGAAGGCGAGATGACAGCGCTCGGAAAAAATACAACCAGTGGACAAGTGGGCAAGATCCGGGACTTCCCCGGGAATCGTTGGCTGTACCCGGGTGATTTCTGCCATTCTTGCGGGGTCACACTGAATCAGTTTTTGCGTATACGGATGCATCGGCCGATGGAAGATGTCCCTCACCGTTCCGTTTTCCACCACTTCCCCGCCATACATGACGACCACGAAATCGCACAGTTCGGCAATCACCCCCAGGTGGTGTGAGATAAACAGGATGGAACACCCCATGCTTTGCTGCAGCTCCTGCAGCCGGTGGATGATCTGAACCTCCAGGGTGGCATCCAGCGCCGTGGTGGGTTCGTCCGCAATCAGCAGGGAAGGTTCCGCCTGAAGTGCCATGGCGATGGCAATCCGCTGGCGCATTCCGCCGGAAAACTGGTACGGATAGTCATCCAGCCGTTCAACGGCATCGGGAATGCCGACCCGTCGCAGCATGGTCACGGCACGCGCACGCTTCCGGCTCTTGTCCAGTTTCTCCCGATACTGGATATCCACCATTTGAGTGCCGATGGAAAGCACCGGGTTCAAACTGATCATCGGGTCCTGGGATACCATGGAAATGCGGTCACCGCGAATGGACCGCATTTCCTCTTCCGTCTTGCCAAGCAGGTCGGAGCCTTCAAAATGGATGGAACCGGATGCCACCCGTCCGTTTGGCGCAAGCAGGCGGATAATGCTGTTGATCATGGTGGACTTTCCGCAGCCGCTCTCGCCCACCACGCCCACGACCGCACCCGATGGTACGGCAAGGTCGACGTTCCGCAACGCGGGCAATCGGCCGCGTTCTGTCATATACTCGACACTTAATCCTTTTATTTCAAGTACATTCGTGGTTTTCATCACATTTCCCTGCGCAATTTCGGGTCAAAAATATCCCGCAGGCTTTCCCCCAGAAAGGTAAACCCGAGCGTCGTGATAATGATGGGCAATCCACCGGCGATCACTGGCCACGCCGTGTTGTAGATATACGAATAGCCGTCGTTGAGAATCGTCCCCCAACTGGGTGTCGGTGGCCGAACCCCCATGCCCAGGAAGCTGAGACCCGCCTCGATCGTGATCACAAACGGAATATCCATGCTGGCCAGAATGAGCAGCGGTCCGACCACGTTGGGCAGCATGTGCATGGTGATGATGCGAATGAACCCCGCCCCGATCGCGCGCTCTGCGAGGATGAACTCCGCGTTGCGCAGGGCCAGAGTCTGGGAACGCACCATCCGCCCGTAGATGGGAATCTGGGTCACAATGACCACGATCATTACCGTGGTCAGGCTGGGGCCAAACAGGGTTACCACCGCCAGCGCAAACATGACCGTCGGAAATGAGCGCACCGAATCAAAGAACAGCATGAGCAGATTGTCCAGCCAGCGGGGTCCGAAACCGGCAACCAGACCCAGGAACAGACCAATCAGCAAGGCCACCCCAATCGAGATCAGCGAAACCTTAAGGGCAATCTGTCCCCCGACCAGCACCCGTGAAAAGATGTCCCGGCCCAGTTGATCTGTCCCCAGCCAATGCTCCCCGGAAGGGGGCTGGAGCTTGGCACGGATATCAATCTTGTTGGCTTCGTACGGCGCCAGCCAGTCTGCCCCCACCGCACTGAAAATCACGATGACCACCAGAAAGAGCCCGAATGCCCCCAGCGGTTCCCGCAGCACCCGCTTCAGCGAACGCCAGACGGCCCGCCAGGTGGTGTTGCTTTCTCCGGTGAGGGACTGTCCACTCATGCTACTCGTGTTCCCGGGTACGCATCCTGGGATCCACCAGGGCATTGAGAAGGTCTGCAGCGGTGGTGCTGGCAACAAACAGGACGGTGGTCACCAGGACCGAACCCATCACCACCGGATAGTTCCGGCTGGTCACCGCATCATAGATCAGGCGACCGATGCCTGGCCGCGAGAAAACGATTTCAGTAAACACTGCACTGGAAATCAGGATTCCGATCCCCATGCCGAGCAGGGTGATCGTGGGCAGAATCGCCAGCCGCAGGACATACTTGAAAATGATGGTCCGTTCAGTCAGGCCAAATGCCCGGGCCGTGCGCACATGGGCTTCTCCCATGACCTCCAGCATCGAGGCCCGGACCAGACGGGCCAGATAGCCCACCCACCCCAGACCCACGGAAAACGCCGGCAGGATCAAATGGATGAGATAGCTGCTCACGGTTTCACCATCCCCGGCCCCGATCGCGGGCAACCACCTGAGGGTAACGGCGAACAGCAGGACGGAATAGATCGCCACCACGAATGTCGGGATGGCAATACAGCTTACAGAAATCACCGCCGTGATGCGGTCGGCCAGGCTGTTGCGGTAAATCGCCGAAAAACATCCCAGGGGAATGCCCAGCAGCATGGCCCAGCCAATGCCGGCCAGCACCAGGAAGACGGTATGGTGCAATTGCTCGAACACAATGGTGCTGACCGGCTTGTTCTTGAAGACGTCCACACCGAGATCGCCGGTGGCCACCTTTCCGAGAAAGTTCACGACCTGCACGGGCAGGGGATCGTTGAGCCCCATTTTTTCGTGTATCCGGGCCTGGAGTTCAGGACTGGCCCGGGGACCCAGGACGGTCTTGACCGGATCCCCGGGGACCAGGTGGATCATGGTGTACAGCAACGACACCGATACCACGATGATCAGGATGCCCAGCAGGATTCGTTTAAAAAAGTACAGCCACATCAGCAAAAAACTGTTCTTGAAAAATGGAACGGATCATGGATGTCTTATATGCCCGGTTTGAACTCGATATTCAGTTCCGGAAACGTTTTCTGCAATGATCCGGCCGCTTCCAATACATCATTGCCTCCCCACTGGTTGGTGAGCACGTACGTCTTGCCGCGGGTCGGAAAGAACTCGCCATCGTCACAGAAAAATCGCTTGGCACGGGGCAACTTGCCTCCGGTATCCTTCTCCATGAGGGTTCGATAAACCTGTCCCACACCCAACTCCCCCTCCAGGACCTCGAAGATCTTCCGCCAGTGAACCGCCTTCATGACCTGCTCCGGTGTGCCGCCATTTTCCAGTACTCCAGAGACAATATGAAACATCATCCAGCGTTTGTGTTGTACCGGAAACTTCTTCCCGGCGATGTCAACATCGTATTTGGTGTAATCCCGGGTGTGTCCCCTGGACTTCTGTTCTTTTTGTTTCTTTTCGCGAATCCGGGCCTGATAATCGGAAACTTCCGGAACCGGGATCACCCTCTGAACGTCAAGGAGTGTTTCCCCGTTATGCGTATAAGTATCCATCCGTACGCAGCGAATATCCAGCCCTAACTCATTCAGCCACATGACCGAGGTCGTCAGTTCTTTCGAGAAATCCGCCGAGGCGAGGACAGTCCGGACCTCCTGGCCAAACTGTTCCTCATCCGGCTCCTCCCAGCCCAGGAATTCAAGGAGATTCGCCGTGGCATCCTCATCCAACCCGTTTCTGCGCAGATACTGTTCGTACTCCTCAACCAGCCTGTCAAAGGTCAGAGCCGAGACCATTTCGGCGTATCGAATGACCTGCAACTCGATATGCCCGCCGCCCTCCGTGCGCTTGAGTTCAATCACCACCAGGTTCGCTTTTTTGTCAATTCCCAGCAGGTCAATCCGCCTCCGGCTGTCCTCCCATCCGCCGTATTCCTCGGCCACGACCAGCGTATCGGGCGAGATCACCCCAATCTGCGCCTTGAGAAGTGCCTGGAGATCGTCGCGCTCACGCATGCCCTGTTGTGCGAAGGTTGTTCTCTTGATCGGAATGATCTGATTGCTGTCGAGCCGGTATATCGGCATACGCATATCCTGTTGTGGTTGGGTCTGCAAGCATAATCACACCGCTGAATATATACAACATTCCCGAGTGCCTGCGGCCCATCGGCGAATCAAGCCTTGCAGATTCGGAAAATACCGTTACAATCAGATTGGAACGATCAGTCAGTCTCAAAACACCAGTGGCCCATCCGTTCGGCATGCCCTGTGCAGATCATGCATGGGCATCTTTCGGCAGAGGAATCTGGACCAACCAGGCAAATGGTAACTCCTCAAGGGCAGGATACGCTGGAATCTCCTTCCCGGTCAGGTAACGGTAACGGCAGAATATTCTGGCTGCATCCCGTATCATCAATCAATGAGGAAACCAGTGCAATGAACAATCCGATTTCACGCCGACAGTTTCTCGGCGTATCCGCGGCGACCCTGGCCGCTGCCCAGTTTGGCGGCAATTTCTCCTTCGCTGCCAGTGGTGACAAACTCGTCATTCGCATGCCTGCCGATATCTCCAATGTAGACCCTGCATTCTGGCAGAATACCGCCGACCTGTGGGTCATGGATGCGATATTTCCACGGCTGATCAATTTCAAACCCGGCTCAAACTGGGAATGGGAGTTGTATTCCGCAGAATCCATCAGCCAAAGGGATGATGTGACCATTGATTTCAAGTTGAAACCCGGTTCCATGTGGAACAACGGGTATGGAGAAGTCACCACGGAAGACGTTAAATTCTCTTTTGAACGCTATCTGGACAAGGATTTGCAGGCCGCCACCGGGGACAACTGGGCCCTGCTCGACCATGTCGAGGTCCATGACCAGTACAGCGGGACCATTCACCTCAAGGAAGCCTTTGCGCCAATTTGGTGGTTCGTATTGCCGTATGCGACCGGCAGTATCCTGTGCAAAGCGGCCGTGGAAAAAGCAGAAGGCCGCACCTTTTCCCTGGAACCGCCTGCGATGGGCGGCGCATATGTGATTGAAGAACATGTGCCAGGACAGAAGCTGGTGTTAAAGGCTCATGATAACTGGGCGGGTCCGAAACCCGACTTTGGTACCGTGGAAATGCTGCCCATTACCGATTCCAAAGCGGCAGAAAATGCGGTACAGGCCGGTCAGCTGGATTTCACCCGGATCAGCCTGAGCGTTGTACCGGAATTCCGGGCGAACATGCCGCAGGACCTGAATATGGAATTGAAATATGCCCCCGATAATGTCTGGATGGGCATGAACGCGGGCAGTCCACGACTGTCGGACATCCGGGTGCGACAGGCCATATTAAAGGCCATTGATGTCGATGCCATTCTGGAAGGAGCGTACTTCGGGGTCGCAGAACGCGCCCATGGCCCGGTGTCGAAGGGCTTGCTGGGTTACCGCGAAGAATCCCCTCCCCCCCGGGACGTCGAAGGCGCGGCCAGGCTGGTTGAGGAAGCCGGTGCCTCAGGGCTTGAAATCACGCTCGATACCCTTTCTGACACCGATTTTCTGACCGCGGCACAAATTGTCCAGGCCAACCTGGCTGAAATCGGCATCACCATGCAGATTGAATCCCATGAAGGCGGCAGTTTCTGGTCGCTGGTCGAGACCAAGGGCAAGGAAGGGCTGGATATCCAGTTCCAGCGCTGGCTGGCGCCGCCTGATTTAAGCTGGACCACACAGTGGCTTTTATCCACCCAGGCCGGAGTCTGGAACTGGCAGTGGTTCAACGGTAAGGAATTTGATGACCTGCATTTCGCCGCCATGGCCGAAACGGACAATACCCAGCGTGAGCAAATGCTGAAGGACCTGCAACAAATGCTGGATGACAGTGCCTGCTACCTGTGGATCACCCAGCCACCCCGACCGATGGTATGGAACAACAGTGTGGTCCCTGCGATGAAACCCAATGGCGACCCCCGCCTGGAGTTGTTCACGAAGGCCTGACCGGCGTCACGGGTATTTCATTGGTCAAGCCATGGATGGCACCGATCATACTGTTTGGGGCGATTTGGGGAGCGGGCCCGGGGTTCACACGGCGGGGTCGTACCGGTTGGTACCGGTCAGTTGACGATTGTCTTTAGCAGTCTGGTAAGACTCTTTGTCCCCCTCTTTCCCAACCGGGTGGTCAGCGACAAATGGTATTCCTGCATGTCCTGCTGCACCGCATTGAACGCATCGGCCCCAAATTGACTGATATGGACCAGGACCCTTCGCTGGTCCTCGATGTCCTGAACCCGGTATACCAGTGCCCGGGTCACCATCTTGTCAATATTTTTCGACAGGGCAGACAGGGTCATGAACACATCCTCTGCAAGGTCCCCCATGGAACGACCCTGACCATTTGAAAGAGATTTCAGTATTCGCCATTGCTCAATGGGAAGATTCTGATCCTTGAGAACCGTATTGAGACCTGCATGGGACTCCTTATAGGCTTTCGCCAAAAGATCCGTTAATTCAGTATATCCGGCTTTTTCCGACATGAAACAAATTGACTGGTAGCAAGGAAAATCAAAGTGAACACACTGTAGAACAACCCTCCCGGAGCACACATGGGGCGGGTCGCCGGGTGTTCATATTTAGTTTCTCATTCAAGTAATATAGCATATAATTGACCTTCGATTGTTGCTTTCAGCCTGCGCTGAATGATGGCGCAATGGGTTGAAACCACTGAAAGCGGCCATGTACCCATTATATTGCTTCGAAGGCCAACCGTGTAGACCCATTCATGTCACGAAGCCGACAGGAAATAGTTGTAGGCATGTTCATCCCTGTGAGCGGTGCAGCGGGGATATGGGGACCGTCCTGCCGCGCCTGTGCAGAACTTGCCGCCTCTGAAATCAATCAAAGAAGCGGGATTCACGGCAAGGAACTGGTCTTGTCATTCCAGGATTCAGGAGGAACCCCGGACACCGTCGCCGCCGTGGCAGACCGCCTGGTGGGCATCGGTTTGGTGGACGCCCTGGTTGGCATGCATACCAGCGATGTCCGCCAGACGTTGAGCAAAATCGTCAACGGACGGATTCCATTCGTATATACCCCCTTGTATGAGGGCGGCAACCAGTCACCCGGCGTGTATTGCATTGGTGAAACCCCCGCACAACAGTTGCTCCCTGCTCTGGACTGGATGCATGATCGGTACCGGGTCACAAAGTGGTACCTGCTCGGGCATGATTATATCTGGCCCAGAATGATTCATGAATGTGCCTATCGCCACCTGCGGGGGTCCAGCCAGGAAATCGTGGGGGCCAAACTGATTCCCTTTTCCCAGAATGACTATGAGCAGGAGCTTGAGGAGATCAGGCAATCGAAATGTGATGCCGTGCTGGTTTCCCTCGTCGGCCAGGGAAGCGTTTTCTTCAACCGCGCATTTGGCCAGGCCGGACTGTCCGACAATATTCTTCGACTTTCCTGTGCCGTGGAAGAAAACATGCTGCTTGGAATCGGCCAGGGAAATACCGATGGACTGTTCGTGACAGGGGGCTATTTTTCTTCCGTTGACAGTCATCGAAACCAGTCATTTCGCGAGCGGTATCACCAGTATTTTGACGGGGAATCACCGCCTTTGAACACAATGGGCCAGTCCGTGTATGAAGGGGTCCATTTTCTGACCACCCTGCTGTCCCCGTCATTCAGCCGCAACCGCCCCCCGCCCCACCCGGTTCCACTCAAAGGTGGCCGGCAGGCGGTCTACCAGGGTTCCGCAGTCCGGCTGCCCTCCATGTATATTGCCGAAGCGCAGGGATTCAACTTCCAGATTCGCCAACGCTGCGTGCTGTAGGGAACGCGATCCGGCCGTTCCGGACTTTTCCGGTCCCCCCTCCCCCTGGTTTTCATGGGTGAAATCCATCTTTTTATTTTCCTAAGAAAGTATTATACTTGATCAGGAAAGTAAATTATCCGACACTGTGGATTCCTGGCATGGCCAGGACAGAGTCCAGTGTATTGATAAATAGAGATTTATTTTGACCGTTTACGGTTGAACACCAGACCAATGAAAACCCGGATCTTCAAATGAACGAACTTGTCATCCTGATTATTGTCCTGGTTTCCTGTCTGTTACTGGTACTGTTTCTGCAGCGGTTTTTCAAAAAATCGACCCGTGAGACGGTATTGATCAGAACGGGAGCGGGAGGGCAGAAAGTAGTCATGGATGGTGGCCTGCTGGTCATTCCCGTGCTCCACCGCGTGGAGGCCATCAACATGTTGACCATGCGGCTCCATGTCAGTCGAACCGGAGAACAGTCCCTGATGACAGAAGACCGGCTCAGGGTGGACATTGACATGGCATTCTATGTCCGGGTCCTGCCCACGGAACAGGGTGTCCTGACTGCCGGGCAGGCCATTGGCAGAAGTGCGCTGAATGCGGTTGACCTGCACGACCTCCTCGAAGGCAGGCTGGTGGATGCGATTCAAACCATTGTTGCCCGGAAAACCATGGACGAACTGCACGAAAAACGGGGGGAATTCGTCAATGCCATTCGAACGGAACTCGCTGCAGACCTGGAATCCAATGGACTGCTGCTGGAGTCCGCCTCCCTCACCCAGCTTGACCAGACCCCCTTTTCCGCATTGAAGGAAGACAATGCATTCAACGCAGTGGGCATGCGGAGGCTGGCGGAAGTCATCGCCTCCAACAAGAAGAAACGGGCGGAAATTGAAGCGGACGCAGACATCAGTGTCCGAAAAACCGAATTAACCCGGGTAAAGCAGTCGCTTTCCATCGAGGGAGAACAGAAGGAGTCTGAAATTGCATTGGAACATTCCGTTGCATTATTGAAAACCCAAAAGGATGCGGAGTCTGAACAGGCCCGGCATCAGGCCAGGATATTGACTGAAAAGGCCAGGGTGGAACAGGAAAAGGCATTGCGATTATCGGAAATCAACAAGGAACTGACCCTCCGCAAGCAGGAAGTGGAAGCTCTGGAAGCCGCGGAACTGTCCAAGATTGAAAGCCAAATCACAATCTCCCGGAAACGGGCCCAGGAAAATCTGGCCCAGTCCGAAACCGAAATGTCCCGAGGGGAAATCGTGAAGGCACAGGAAACCGTGCAATCACTGAAGGACAGGCTGGTCTCGCAGAGAAATCACGAGATCTCTGTCCTGGACTCCAAAAAGGAAAGCGAAGCCGCGGCCATTCGGGCCAAGGGAGAAATGGAGATTCTTCTCGAGCGCTCGTCTGCAACGGCACAGGCCAGGGAACGGGAAGCAAGGTCCCGGGCCATACAAATGAAGGCAAAGGCCGAGGGCAAGGCGGCGTTGATCTCCGCAGAAAACGAAATTGATGAACGCATATTGCGTGCCAAGACCGATCACAAAAGAATTGAAGCCCTTCCCAGAATTGCCGGAAAAATGGCGAAGCCGCTGGAAAAGATTGACAGTATACGAATCAACCACATCGCCGGAATCGGGCCCGGTGCCGGCCCGGCCAATGGAAATGGGACCGATCACGGCAATCCGATGGCCCAGGCGGTGGACGGCGTCCTGAACATGGCCTTCCAGTTGCCTGCCATTCAAAAACTGGGGCAATCCATCGGTGTCAATCTTGACCTGGATGAACCGGAGACCCCCGAATCCAAAATCGAAGGGGAATCCAACGAAAAGTAGTTTTCATTTTATTTATACACAACTGGAGGAAAGACATGACTTTCACGAAACGAGATTTTTTGAAAACATCCGCCTATCTGGGTGCACTGGCTGTTTTGCCTGAACAGGCATTCAGCGCCGGCACAATCAAGCTGGGCAGTATTCTCGATACATCGGGAGTTTTTGATGCCTACGGAAAACCCATGGACATGGCCGCAAAACTGGCCATTGAAGAAATCAATTCAGCGGGTGGCCTGAACGGCATGCAGGTTGAACAGGTGTCCTACGACACGCAGTCCGACATGGCGCTGTATACCCAGTACAGCCAGCAACTGGCGCGAAAGGACAAGGTGGATATTGTGCACGGCGGAATCCTGTCCGCGTCCCGGGAAGCCATGCGTCCAACCCTGCGCAAGAACCAGATCCCCTACTTCTACAATGTACTGTATGAAGGAGGCGTCTGTGACCGCAATATTTTCTGCACGGGTGTCACACCTGCCCAACAGGTGGAAGTGTTGATACCGGAAGCTGTCAAGAAGTGGGGAAAGAAGGCGTACATTCTTGCCGCAGACTACAATTACGGCCAGATTACTGCCAAGTGGGTTCAGCATTACCTTGGAGAAAATGGTGCCGGCGCCGTACAAACCGATTTCTTTCCACTGGATGTCAGCGATTTCAGTGCGACGATTACCGGAATACAGGACGCCAAGCCGGATTTTATCGTCTCCGTCCTGGTGGGAGGAGCACACCTCTCGTTCTACAGGCAATGGGCCGGGGCGGGGATGAACCGGAAAATCCCCATGGCCAGTACGACCCTGGGGGCGGGAAACGAACATGTGGTGCTCACTCCCGAAGAGGGAGACGGAATACTGGTTGCCTACAACTACACAAAGGAAAACGACAGCGAACGCAACCATGCGTTTTTGGAGCGGTGGACCGCAAAGTACGACAGCACGGACCTGATCCACGAAATTGCAGTTTCGAACTATCAGGGCATCAAACTGTGGGCCGAAGCCGTGGCACAGGCGCAGACCCATGAACGCGAAAGACTGATTGAGGTGCTTGAGTCCGGCATCGGCATTGACGGCCCTTCCGGGCGGATAACCATTGACCCGCAGACCCACCATGCCATTCTCGATGTCCATGTCCTGGAGGTGCGCAACCAAAAACTGGAAATACTCCGGAGTTTTGACCAGAGACAACCCATCGACACCCAGACCGTGTGTGACCTCAAGGCCAACCCGGCGGACACCACGCAGTACGAAATCAAGATTTAAATCAAGGAGCCATCCGTATTCCCTGAGCCCATGGATCAGGTCGCGGTCAATCTGGTAGAGGTGTTCTACGTCATTGCAGTACTGGTGTTGATCAGTATCGGCCTGGCGGTGGTGTTCGGCATGATGCGGGTCATCAATCTGGCCCATGGCGAGTTCCTGACCCTGGGGGGGTATGCTGCCATCGTTTCACACGGATGGGGGGTCAACATCTATCTCGCCATGATGGTGGTTGCGCCCCTCACCGTGGCTGTATTTGGCCTGATTGTGGAGCGGCTGATCATTCGCCGGCTGTATGGCCGGCTGATCAATACCATGCTTGCGACCTGGGGCTTGAGCCTGGTGATGATGGGTGGGTTTGCCATGATTTTCGGGAACACCACCACCGGGATCGCCTCGCCCATCGGGGGGGTGACCGTGGGCAACTACCAGATCAGTGGCTACACCCTCCTGATCATTGCCGTCGCCCTGTTGGTTCTCGGCCTGGTCTACCTGGTACTGGTCGCGACCCGGGCAGGCCTGATTGCCCGGGGAACCATGCAGAACTCCGAAATGTCTTCCGCATACGGCTTCAATCCCTCCAGAATCTACATGCTGACCTTCACCGGAGGGGCCGCACTCAGCGGCCTGGCAGGGGGCGTGCTGGCACCCCTGGTCGGCCTGAATCCAGCCAGTGGTGCCAACTATATCGCCAAGGCATTCATTGCCGTGATTTCCGGAGGCAGTTCCATTGTCACCGGCACCATCGCCAGTACGGCACTGTATGGCACGGTATCCCATGTTTTCACCGTATTGAGCACCCCCGTCATTGGCGAAATTGCCCTGTTGGTGGCCGCCCTGATCCTACTGAAAATGCTTCCGACGGGGATATCCGGCCGGTTCTTCAACGACCGGGTGTAGTGGCGATGGCCATGCGGTGGGTTCGGGACGGGATGATTGGAATCCTCACAATGCTGGTGCTGTTGTCGGTGACCGATGCCTATACCCTGACGGTTCTCGCGGTGTATGGAATTCTGGCGTTAAGCCTGGGGTTGATCTGGGGTTTTGGCGGGATCCTGTGTTTCGGTCAGGCCGCATTTTATGGCCTTGGGGCATACTCCTTTGCCATTTACGGCATCAATGTGGGGGAGGCATGGAGTGCGCTGTTCATCGCCATGCTGGTCCCTGCCGTATTTGCCGCTGTGTTCGGAACCATGTTGTTTTACGGGCGTCTGGGGGATGTCTACCTGGCCGTGGTCACCCTGGTGATGACCCTGATCCTGTTCAAGTTCATGAATTCCACGGCTGGGGAAGCCTACGTGATCGGAGAAGCGCGCCTGGGAGGATTCAACGGCATTCCCGGTTACCCCACCCTGTATTTTCCAGGAAAACCCGGGCAGTACCTGAGCGATCTGGAGCTTTACTTCTTTACTTTCTCCTGCCTGCTGTCGGTGTATCTCCTGTGCAGGTGGTTGCTGGCACGCCCGTTCGGAAGAATCGTCATCGGTATCCGGGAAAACGAAACCCGGGCCGAGTTGCTTGGCTATGACATACGGCTGTACAAAACCGCCATCTTCACCATCGGCGGAACCATCGCCGGCCTGGCTGGTGCATTGTATGCCAACTGGTCGGAGATCGTCACTCCCAACCTTTTCAGCCTCGGACAGTCCGCGGAGAATATTGTCTGGGTGATTTTCGGGGGCGCCGGCACACTGATCGGGCCCATCATTGGCGCTGCCGTGCTGGGCTTCCTCAAGTTCCTGCTCGGACAACAGGGCTTCATCGACAACACCTTCGTAATGGGCGTGCTGCTGGTGTTTGCCGTGCTCTGGTTCCCCCGGGGAGTCGTGCCGGGGTTCCACCAATCCTACCTGAAACTCACCGGCTCCCGAAGAAAGCGCCGCTCCAGGACAAGGCGAAGACAAACCAAAGCAGGCAGGAAGCGGGAAAATGGCTAGCACGGTTTTAAGAACCCACGCTCTGGGTATGCACTTTGGCGGCATGGTGGCCCTCGAAGCCGTCAATTTCAGGCTCCATGAAAACGAACTGCGTTGCCTGATCGGACCCAACGGCGCGGGGAAAAGCACATTCTTCAAATGCCTGACCGGCATGCTGACCCCTTCTTCGGGAGAGATTTACATCCAGGGGGAGGAGTGTACCGGCCTGCTTCCCCATGAAATTGCGCGTCTCGGCGTGGGCATCAAGACCCAGGTTCCCAGTGTGATGGATGGATTGAGTGTTTTTGAAAACCTCTGGCTTGCGGCTCACCGGGTGCCGGCAGGCCGCCAGATCCGTCAGCAGGTGGACGAGGTTCTCGAGCGCCTTGAAATTACGGACCTCAGCAAACAGATTGTGGGAAAGCTGGCGCATGGAAAACGCCAGTTGGTGGAGTTCGGCATGGTACTGGCAATGCGTCCCTGGCTGGTACTGCTGGATGAACCGGCGGCAGGCATGACCCATGCGGAAGTAGAGCGGGCCGCCAGAATCATCCTTGAAATCAACCGGACGGCAACCCTGATTGTTGTAGAACACGACATGCACTTCATCCGGTTGATCGCCAAGAACGTCACCGTGTTTCACCAGGGAAAGGTACTGGTGGAAGACACGGTGGACAATGTGATGAGCAATCCACTTGTTCAGGATGTCTACCTCGGGAAGGCAATGTGAACCCGACCCGTTCCGGAATCCTGTTGAATGTCGATGCCCTGTGTGGCGGGTATGGCAACATCCCGGTGCTGGACCGTATTGGGTTGAAGGTGGCGGAGGGGGAAATCGTTGGCGTACTGGGGCACAACGGGATGGGGAAAACCACGTTGCTGAAGCAACTGATGGGGTTGATTCCAACCACCAGTGGCAGCATTTTCTTTGACGGTGTCGATATCCGGGATCACCCGACCCATCAACGGGCCCTTGCGGGGATAGGGTATGTTCCCCAGGGCCGGGGAATTTTCCCCCGGCTGACGGTGGCGGACAATCTTCGATTTGCCCTGAGTGGTGAAAGGGATGCTGAATTTGTACAGGAAGAGCAGGAGAAAATACTGGGTTATTTCCCTCAACTCATCCCGTTGCTGGACCGCAAGGGAGGTCATCTCAGTGGCGGGGAACAACAAATCCTCGCCATCGCCCGTTGCCTGGTCACCGATCCGGTCCTGGTTTTGCTGGATGAGCCCACCGAGGGGATCCAGCCCTCGGTCATTGAAACGATTATTGCGGTCCTTGGGCGCATTCGTGATGAGGACGGTCTCACCGTGCTGGTGGTTGAGCAGAATCTCGAGTTCCTCCGAAAACTGTGTGACCGCCTGCTGGTAATTGAACGGGGACGGGTGATTGCAGAAATTGCCGGGGCGGACCTGCACGACAACGCTGTGCTGCTGGAATTCATGGGGCTGGGCCAGAATCCGGATCCGGCACTCTCATCCGTCCCCACTTCCAGGGGGAATCCATCCCCCGCCAAAACACCGGATACCCCACCGGAACCCATTCCCGGCCCCGTTGTTACTGGGCCGGAAAAGGAAACCGGAGAAGTGCCCGCGCAGGCCCCAGCGAACCCTTCCTCAACGGAGGCATTTATGAGTGTAAAGCGACCCAGCCTGCAACAAATGCGGGAGATGGCCGAGACCCTGGGAATGGCCATGACCGATGAAGAACTGCGGACGTATCTCAGCGTCATGGAACCGTACATCCAGGGATATGACCTCCTCAACACAAAACCGGACTATCTGCCCCAGGTCCGGTATCCCAGGACCCCGGGATACCCGCCCCCGGCAGAAGAAAACCCACTCAACGCCTGGTACTACAAATGTGAGGTAAAAGGGGCCCCGGGCGGTGCATTGTCGGGAAAGCGGATCGTACTGAAAGACACGGTTTGCCTGGCGGGAGTGCCCATGATGAACGGTGCTTCCGTTCTGGAAGGATATATCCCCGATGTCGATGCCACCATTGTCAACCGCATCCTGGACGCCGGGGGCACCATCGCGGGGAAATCACATTGTGAGTATCTCTGCCTGTCCGGGGGCAGCCATACCAACGCCACCGGGCCCGTGCACAATCCCTACAAGCGGGGGTACATGGCAGGGGGCTCCTCAAGCGGATCCGCGGCCCTGGTTGCCGCCGGCGAGGTGGACATGGCCATTGCCGGAGACCAGGGAGGTTCCATACGCATTCCGTCCAGCAACTGTGGATGTTATGGGATGAAAGCGACCCATGGGCTGGTTCCCTATACCGGAGTCTTTCCCATTGAACAGACCCTGGATCATGTCGGCCCCATCACCCGCAATGTCGCGGACAATGCCCTTTTTCTGGAAGTCCTGGCCGGAGAAGACGGGCTCGACCCGCGGCAATACAAACCCCGCGTCCATCCGTATACCGATGCCCTGGGCCAGGGTGTGGGCGGGCTCCGCATTGGTATCCTGGAGGAAGGATTCCACCGGCCCGAGAGCGAACCGGATGTCGATGCCAAGGTGCATCAGGCGATCCGGAAACTCGAAAGTCTTGGTGCGCGGGTGGAGAAAACCTCGATACCGGGCCATCTTGAAGGACCCGCTTTCTGGACCTCGATTGCGGTGGAGGGATTGCAGGACCTGATGATGCATGGCAACAGCAGCGGAACCAACTACCGGGGCCTGTTCATCCCAAACCTGACCGACTTCTTTTCGAACTGGCGCTTTCGGGCGGATGAACTGTCCAGCAGCCTGAAAATCTGCATGTTTCTCGGCGAATATTTCCAGACCCGGTACCGTGGACGGTTTTACGGCAAGGCCCAGAATCTGATGCGCTGGCTTCGCGCCCAATATGACCAAGCCTTCCGCAAATATGATCTCCTGGTGCTGCCCACGCTTCCGATGAAAGCCCAGGAAATCCCTCCTCCCGATGCCCCGTTGGAACTGTCGATACAGCGGGCATTTGAAATGGTGGGCAATACCTGTCCCTTCAATGCTTCCGGATATCCCGCCATGACGGTGCCATGCGGAATGAGTGAAGGACTGCCGGTGGGAATGATGCTGGTCGCCGATAATTACGGGGAACTGACCATTTACCGGGCCGCCCATGCGTTCGAACAGCTCGGCGACTGGCGGGACCTGTAATCTCCATGACGATCACCGACCTGTTCAGGCCGATTACCTCACTTGGGGACAATACCCGGGCTTCAGGCCCCGTGGACTACCACCCGGCGGGAAACAAGTCCTACGTGTGCGGAGATACCTGTCCACCGCTGTGGCACAAGACGGTCCCGGAACTGCTGGAAGAAACGGTTGACCGGTTTGGTCCGAGATGCGCCGTGGTATTCCCCCAGCATGAGGTGCGATGGAGCTATTATGACCTGGCGAGGGAAGTTGAAACCCTCGCTGCCGGATTGCTGGCAATCGGGTTGAACAAGGGGGACAGCATTGCCATCTGGTCCCCCAATCGCCCGGAATGGATCGTGACCCAATATGCCACTGCCCGGCTCGGACTGGTCCTGGTCACCATCAATCCCGCCTACCGGCTGTCGGAACTGGAGTACGCCCTCAACACGGTGGAGTGCAAGGCCATCGTGACGGCTCCATCGTTCAAGTCCAGCAACTACCTCTCCATGCTGAAGTCCCTGGCACCGGAACTGGAACAATGCAAACCGGGGAGGCTGGATGCTGCCAGGCTGCCCAGTCTGAAATGCGTCATCACCCTGGGTCAGGAGCCTGTTCCGGGGATGTTCAGCTACCGCCAGGTGACCGGGTACGGGGGTCCTGCCCAATTGCGACGCCTGCCGGCGATTGCAGAAGACCTGGACCCGGACGAGCCGATCAATATCCAATTCACCAGCGGCACCACCGGTTCGCCAAAAGGGGCGACCCTAACCCACAAGAATATTATCAACAACGGGCGATTTGTTGCGGAAACCATGGGTTTTTCCGAGACGGACAGGCTTTGTCTCCCCGTTCCGCTCTATCACTGTTTCGGGATGGTTCTGGGTTCACTGGGCTGCATGACCAGCGGTGCCGCCATGGTTTTTCCCGGTGAGTCATTTGACCCCGAAACCACCCTTTCAACGATTCTGGGGGAGCAGTGCACCGCCCTGTACGGGGTTCCCACCATGTTTGTCTCCATACTCGAACATGAGCACTTTTTGGAAACCCCGGTTACCACACTGCGAACCGGGATCATGGCCGGAGCGCCCTGCCCGGTTGAGGTCATGAAGCGGGTGGTAGAGGAAATGGGAATGGATGAGGTCACCATTGCCTATGGGATGACAGAAACCAGCCCCGTGTCGTTTCAGACCCACGTGGACGATCCCATGGAAAGAAAAGTGTCCACGGTAGGGCGTATCCACCCGCATACCCAGGCCAAGATCATTGATGAATGCGGCAGAACGGTCCGCACAGGGCAAACCGGCGAATTGTGCACAAAGGGATACTCGGTCATGCAGGGATACTGGAACGATGACGCGCATACCCGGGAATGCATTGATCGGGCCGGGTGGATGCATTCCGGCGACCTGGCAACCATTGACGAGGAGGGATATTGCCGCATCGTCGGCCGGCTGAAAGACATGCTGATACGCGGTGGGGAGAATATCTATCCCCGGGAAATTGAGGAATTCCTGTTCAGCCACCCTCACATCCAGGAAGCCCAGGTGTTCGGGGTGCCGGATGAAAAATACGGGGAAGAGGTATGTGCCTGGATCGTCCTGAAAAAATCCGTTGACATGACGGAAGACCAGGTCCGGGAATTTTGCAGGGACAGGATTGCACACTACAAGATTCCAAGGTACATCCGTTTCAAACCGGAACTGCCCATGACCGTCACCGGCAAACCCCAGAAATACATCATGCGTGATGCGATGATCGAAGAACTCGGTGCGGACCCGTCCGGAAACTGACGGTCAATGCGTAACCAGTCCAGGAGGACCTGCCGGGTTCCCTACCCTCGCAAGCGACCCTCACCCTCAAAGCAATATACTCCCGTGGTCCCGCAAAGGCTTTTATATATGCGTTTGTCCAACCTGTGTTGATCGTGCGGGTTTTTAGTACATCTATTCAATGCATTGTACACAGCCTCTGCCGCACTATTGAACATCTTAATCACTTCGTAGTGGCCTGTATTCTTGAGAGAATTATTCACATCTGCTTTCGGCTCATGTTCCCAATCTTCACCCGATGAGTTCCCTAGGAAAAAGAAATTCTTGGCATACACATTTATCCACTTAGCACCACCACCGGGGTGTGATTTGTCGTCTGGAGTTGACACCGCATCCAATGTCAAAAGGAGGCTTATATCGATCCTCGAGGCAATAGAATGTGCCGATGATCCACCCAAGCTATGTCCTATTAACACTATCGGCCAGAGACCTAGATTCTTTAATGTCTCAGCAAAGTTGTCAGCATCATCATCATCAAATACAGGAAATATCCATCTTGATCCAAATACAGGAAATATCCATCTTAATCCGTCAAAAAAATAGTCATTCTCGACACTAATCACATATCCGTGTACATTTGGAACAAGCTGTTTTGCCAGTTTCCGTATACTTTCGCCCCCACTGCCAGCCCCGCCTTCGATAGCAACAATTACGGGAATGCACGACGTTCCGTCACTGGTTTGGGAAAGTGCCATCGGAACGTTAAACAATCCATTCAGAGTCAAAAATAAACCACATACTGCACGATTGAAGGCGATCTTTCTATACCGAAACATCGCTTTCGTCGGAAAACTCGGGCCCGACTCTGCGGCAACATTGATTGTGTACTGACTCATCATTCTTACCTCGTTACGCTTACAAAATATCGAAACTCGAGAGCATCGCGCGATCCCGTATTCCACTGCCGTGCCGCGTGGTCCGGTGCGTCGAACAGTGCACGCGTTTGTGCTCGGTCAAGCGAACCGATGAGAGGCACTTCGTCCTTCTTCGCCGGGATGATCCTCATCTGTGCGGCGAGACTGAGATGACCCGGGTGCCGGAACTCAAGGAACCGGAATAATATTACTTCACCTCCACTCTGGTTGCTACTAACCGAAGCGGCAATTGTTGAGTCGGATTCGCACCGACCAGGAAAATGCGCCTTTATCACGGCAAATGTCAAGTACTGGATTTCACGGCGCACTGCAATGTTGGGGCTAGAATGGCCGGATCGCGTCCGACAGCCTGGCGAGCTTGAGCGCATCGAAACGCTCTTCGGTTTCCGCCCCGTCAAAGCCAAACCGAAAAGCAGTGGTCCCGTTGGGCAGGGTCTGGATGATTTGGCCGCCGTAACCGCGCATGGTCGGGATCCAGTACAGCTTTCCGTCCAGGGACCGGTAGGGCAAATGCCACGTCCCGGCATGATAGCGAATCTCGCCATCCGTGGTGTACGTCCCCGTGGGGAGCCCCTTTTCCGTGCGGTGATCAAAGATTTCATCCAGCATCTGTGGGTCCAGGACCTGCTGGTCCCGGATTTTTCCCCGGTCCAGAATCAGCTTTCCAAGGCGGGCGATATTGTCCATAGTCAACAACAGGCCGGCATCACTCAGCGGCACTTCTTTCGAAGGGTCCGATTCCACCGTATGAAACTTCACGGCATGAAAGATTCCGGCCGGTCGATACACCTCATCACGCACCATGTCCCACAGTCGCGCATCCGGACCCCGGAGCCTTTTCAGCATGACATCCAGCGCCACCCCCGTGATATACAGGTCCTGGTCCCGGTACCGGGCAATGGAACCGGGTCCCCAGGGGTAGCCCGGACAGGCCAGGGCCGCCGTGTTTTTTTCTTCCTGGCTAGGGGCCAGGAACCAGTCGAAGTAGTGCCGGTAGCTTTGGAGCCCCCGCTCCGAATTCCGGGCCTGATCGTATTCCAGCAGGTAATCCGCAAAGATATCCAGGGGCTCCCGTTCCGGGGCTGCCGTGCCAATGCCGCTGGCCATATTCAGGCAATCGCCCACCGTGATTGCCCGCCAGCGGGAATGGCCGGCCGCTTCCGGCAACAGGTCCGAAATCACCGCCCGCCGGGGGTCCTGTCCTGAAATCCGGGCAAGCCTCAGGCAGGAGAGGGTACAAAATGCGGTCTTCGTCGCGGACCAGATACCAAATTTCATGGCCCGGGGGTACGGGTAGTCTCCATGCACCGTGGTGCAGGGTGTGGCATAGATCCCATCGTCAACCACCAATCCGCTGACCAGGGACGTTTCACTGCCAAAGCCATGCCCGATATCATCGAGGTATGGTGCAGTTTGCGCACTCCGCCAATACTCCAGGGGCCCGATGGGGTACTGGTACCGCTTCTCCTGCCGGTACCGCTGGAGAACGGGTTGAACGGCATCCGGGTCGGGACGGCCCACGGCTGCGGCCAGATATCCCCTGGCATGAAACCCGTCCGGACACAAAAAGGGCTTTGTCTCGGCAACAACCTGAAAATAGACCGGCGAGACCCGCCCCGCATGATACAAAAACATGGCGATGCCATGATGGGTATCATTCTCGAATATATTGGAGAACTGGAATGGCAGCGCGAGTCGTGACCATCCCCGGTCCCCCTCTTCTTTCCAGACCCTGCCCGGAGAAACCGTCAGGTCCCAGTAACTGTTTCCCCCGGGGTCCCGGATCAATCCCCGGTCCAGGGGCACCAGGTCCTCCCCCTCCCCGGCCAGGTGAAGGACGGCTCCCGGAAACCGGTCAATCCGCTTTCCATTGATTTCCACTTCCCGGTGGCTGCACTGCATGGAGGTTTCCCGGATGACCAAGGAAAATGGTTCCAGGTTGCCTGCCTGCGGCTTCCGGGAATGCGGGAGAAACCAGGAGTTTTCGATTTCTCCCTCCAGCAGGGTGCCTGCAAGCAATTGATCCGCAGTCAGTTTCTTTCTTTTTTGGTAATTCATGTCATCGGATTATATCCGTTCGGAATTTTCCCTTCTCGGCCAGGCCAATTCCGGCAATCACCAGTATCAGCGCCGCTGCGTGAAAGAACCGAAACGGTTCGCCGAGGATGAGAACAGCCAGCACCGCGGCATAGACGGGGACCATGTTCACGAAAATACCGGCCCGGCCCGGACCAATGGTGGCCACCCCCTTGATAAAACACAGCTGGGCGATAAAGGAAGGAAACACCGTGACCAGCGCCACAATCACCCAGCCCTTCGTCGAGGGCCACAGCAACTCACCCCGACTGTATTCAATCCAGCTCATGGGCAACGATGCAATGGCTGCTGCCACGGCCACCACGGAAAAGATGCTCAGGGTGGAAACCGAGGTTACTTTTCGAAGACAGACCGCATAACCCGCATACAACAGGCACGCCAGAATCATCAGGTAATCCCCCTGGTTCACCGTCAGGGTGGCCAGGCGCTGGAGACTCCCCGCGGAGGCAATGATCCCCACTCCCACAATGGTCAGCACCACGCCCATCCCCTGAAGGGAGGATACCCGGGTCCGGTACATCAGGAAAGCTCCCAATAACACAAACACGGGAATGGACCCCTGGATAATGCCTATATTCAGCGCCGTGGTGGTATAGGCTGATAGGTAAAACAGGGCATTGAAGGTCGCGAATCCCAGGCTCCCCATCAGAAACAGCAGGGGGAGATGGGGTTTCAGTTTTTCCCAGTCATTGCTGATGGTTTGCCGGGCAATGAAAAGCAACAACACCGTGACGCCGGTCCACCGCAGGGCCACCAGGAGAAGGGGCGAGACTTCTCCAACGGCCAGCCGCGCGAACACGGCATTGCAGGCCCAGCAAAATGCTGTGATGGTCAGCATCAGATAGGCCTTTACCGTGGTATTTTCGGATAACGAAGTAATGGGACCGCTCTTTGCCGGGGGTCTATCGGGAAAACCGTCTTGTCGAAACCAGCGTGCCGCAGACTACGGGTTAACCGGGTCTGCCCAGCACCTGGTCACTGTATTTTCTAGTCAGAGGGTGGGACTCACCCAGGATGGAAAAAATGGCGATCATGGAACGCACAGCCGTCTTTGTATCATTATTGCGACCACTGTGCAATGACATGAGCAGCCGGATTGCCTCCTCATATTCATCATTGACAAGGTGGAGGGATGCGCGCTGAAACCGGGCCTGGAAATCGTCAGGATTTTCCAGCATACGCTTCTCGAGATCCTCCACGCCGGGGGCAAACTGCGCGGTCCGTATGAGATTGAGGTGGGTATACAGCAGCTCGATTTCCGGATCATCCATGGCTTCCGCCGGCAGGTTTCCCAGGATCGAACAGGCAGTCGCGATCTCCCCGTTTCCAACTGCCTTTTTTGCCTCCTGCAGGGATTTACGGAATCTGGAGCGAATCCCGGAATCGGAGGAGACTACCTGGGGCGTCCCGGCCTCCGGCAGCCATTGTTCGATCTCGTTTCGGAAATGGGTTTCGGAAAATGCCCCGCGAATGGTGTTGACGACCGCTTCTTTGACATAAATCTGTACGGTGGGAATACTGACGACACCCCGCTCCCTGGCAAATGACCGGAACCGGTCGGTATCGAGCAGGGTCAGCAGAAATTGCCCGTTGAACTCATCGGCCAGTTTCACCAGGCGGGGCAGCAACTTCATGCAGGGCCCGGCATTTTCGGACCAGAAATAAACCAGTACCGGACCCCTGGACGAGTTTTCAATCACCATTTTATTGAACAGGTCCGGTGTGATATCAAAAATATAGCCCGACGGCGGCATGGGCCCCTCACAGAGTCAGAAAACAGAACGTATCAGCTATTATCGCAGATCGACTTTTTGAAATCCGAGATCTTTCTCATCTCATAACTGTCGTAGGTGCCGGGGTGGTCGCCATACCGGTCTGCAAACCGAAAAGCGGTGATTCCGTTGGTCATGGGGATCACATAGTTTCCTCCTGCCCCCACCATGGCGGTAATGGTGGCTGAACACCCGTCCAGAGCCTCGTAAGGCACCAGCCACATCGACATGTGGTACCTGGCCTCACCACCTTCCCGATAATGCCAGCCGCTGGGCAGGCCGGAATGCCGATTGACCACCATCATTTCCTGTACGACGTCCCGGCTGAGCAACTGGGACCCGTTGTGCTCCCCCTGATTCCTCAACAACCGGACAATCTTGCCAATCGAATCAATGGTCGGGATCATGGCGTAACCGAGTTTGGGAATCTGATTCCGCTTTTCACTGTCCCGGGTATGCACAACGGGAAGATACCGGATTCCGATGGGCTGAAAAACTTCCCCGTTCATCATGTCCCACAACCCTGCATCCTCCCCTTCCCTTGATTTCAGATACCGGTCCATGGCAAAACTCAGTACGAAGGTATCATTGGTCCGGTATCTCAAAACCTCGCCGGGCCCCCATGGATAGCGCCTGTACCGGGAAATCTCCCTGATTTTACCCACGGAGGTAGGTTCATTGAACACTCTCAAGGAAGCCTTCTCCGTTTCATCGGGGTCAACATAATACGGGACGACTTCCGGAACCACGTCCCCAATCCCCGTGGCCATGTTCAGTGCATGCCGAAAGGTCACCCCGTCCCAGCCATCGTGGGCGGCGCGGATGTCCACGTAATCGAGTATCTTCTCATCCAGCACCTGGTTGCCGTATTTCTGCGCCAACCGGGCCAATGTCACCGCTGCACCCAGAGACTTGGTGACCGAATAGACGGAATGCCGCATTTCTTCACAATAGGGATAATTCCCGAAACGGGTCTGGCAATCCTGCTGGTAAACAACGCCATCTACAATCATGCCGCTGCTGCTGATATTTCCCTGGTTGTATGCGCCGTCAAAATACTCGAACAAGAATTCATTCCGTTCGCTGTAGAGTTGCACCCAGGACCGTCGTTGCAGGTTGGTTTTTGCAAAACCCAGATACTCTTCAATCACATTTTCCGGTAAACGGACCGTGTCCCGGGAAAATTCAAGTTGTGTCTGGCCCCATGCGGTAAATTTCTGCCGCAGGGACGATTCCTGGGTCAGCTGAAAGCGCAAATTCGAAACCTTCCCGTCCCCATACAGGAACATGCCGATGCCCTGGTGGGAATCGGCTCCATCCCGGCCCACCAGGGTAAACGGAAAAGACGCCCGGGAATATCCACCATCCCCGGGTTCAGACCAGACCCGGCCCGGACCAACCAGGACGGCCCAGTCCGAATCTCCGGACTCAAGAAAGCCGGGTTCCATGGGTATGAGCGTCTTCCCGTCGCTGACCAGCCCGATTTCCATATCCGGAATTTCCCCAAATCCGTACCGGGGCTTTCCTCCCGCCCGGTACCCGAGAATTTTCACAGCCCGGACCGCGATGGTTCCTGCAAAGGCTTCGTGCGCGGGAAATTCGTTCCCAAGGGGCATGAAGTGTGCATTGTGTATGGGACCCGCTGGAAAGTCATCGGAAGAAAAGAGTTCTTCTGTGGTCAGCATGGTTCGCTGGGCTCCTTTTTCCGGAGGGGTCCGGTCAATAACCATTTCCTGCCGGGTTCCGGGCGGGGTCCCGGGAATAAACTGAACCAGGTAAAGACTCAGGCCAATGAGCAGGACGATGGGGGCATATCGGAAACCCCGGACCACCTGCCCCGGGTGAAGAATATACATCTGCTGCCTGGCAACGAGTCTGGGATTCGAGGCAATGGCCACCACGTCCGCCACCATAACCAGCAGGATATAGCAGGAAGCCAGGATCACTCCACACGCCTGGATCACCGGAACATCCCGGGTCGTCAGGGAATTGACGAAAAGCGAGCCGATCCCCGGATAGACAAAAACAATTTCGACGATGACGATCCCCGCGATCAGGTGGGCAAACCCCAGAGTCATCGCATTGATGACGGGTCCAATGTTATTCGGCAATGCATGAAACAGCAGTATTCGACGTGGCGGGACCCCTTTTAAAACCGCCATTTCTATATATTCAGAATCGAGCGTATTGATCAGCGAGGCGCGAACGATGCGCAGGACCGGGGGAATGGCCACAAAACAAAGCGTGAGGACAGGCAGTGTGACGGCATAAAGCCTGTCAAACAAGGGCGCGTCATCCTCAAACAGGGACAGGCTCGGAAAAACATCGAATTTCACGGCCAGTACCGCAATGACCGCATACCCCACCAGAAACTCGGGAATCGACAACATGGTGGTACTGGCAATCACCAGCGCCCGGTCCCTGGGCCGATGACGATTCAGGGCGCAAAACAACCCCAGGGCAATCGCCACGGGAAAGGCAACGATGGCGGCAACCAGTGCCAGCCAGAGACTGCGCTGCAATCTCAACTGGATAACCGGCGTAATTTCATAGCCCGACCACGAGAGACCAAAATCCCCCCGCAGCGCATCCCCGAGCCAGAGCACGAAGCGGCTGACCAGTGGAAGGTACAGACCCAGTTTTTCCCGAATGACCTCTGCCGTGGCCATGGTATAGCTCCGCCCCAGAATCTGGGTGGCAAAATCCCCGGGCATCAGGTCGGTGAATACAAAAATGAAAAATGAGGTACAGACGAGCGCCAGGAAGCCATACAGAACCCGCCTGGTGACGAGGCTAAGCATTCACATTCCCGAAGTGCTTCCGGGCCCTGGGTCCTGATGGGTTCATACTCAAATAACCGACAAAAATAATGGAGATGCGGAACACATTAACAAATTTCTCCCGAATCCGGAAAGACCTCCGTTGTTTTTCCAGGGACGGTTGTTTCGATATGGGTACCGGCGGTCCATCACGCGGTGTCAGGGGTCTCATCCCGGTTGCTTCAACATCCCTGGATACGGCCTGGAATCTTCAATCGCGTCCATGCATTTGCACCGAAGACAGGAATTCCCGGAGGCGGTTCCCTGGACGGTGGAAAAATGTATTGATCACCGTCAAGGCCCTGCGCCATCCAACACCCGGGGCAACATCGAAGCTGAAATATGGTATCGTCAGGGGGCCTGAAACAGCCTGGTAACAACCTGAGTGGAAACAGCATCCGGGCAAGCGGTTTCCATCCCAAAGTACATTTTGTCCCTCACAATGGTCCCCCCTGAACAGCCAGAACCGGCAAAAGGCCTGTCAAGGATCTGGAAAGCATGGTTCTATTCCCTTTCCGGGCTTCGGCTGGCGATGCGGGACGAGGCCGCATTCAGACAGGAACTGCTGCTTGCTGCCGGACTGTCCATCGTCTGTATTTTCCTGCCTGTTGAGCGCTGGCTGATGGGATTGCTGTTACTCAGTCATGTCCTGGTGCTGATTGTGGAACTGCTCAATACGGCCATCGAGGCGGTTGTCGACCAGGTCTTTCCGGGATTCCATGAAAGGGCCAAAAAGGCCAAGGACTGTGCGAGTGCCGCAGTGCTGCTGTCCTTGCTGGCCAGTGGCGGCATCTGGTGTTATGCCCTGTTCACAATCTGGATGAACTAGAATCCGCCTGAAATGGACCCCACTCCCTGCATTGATGAGTTTCGGGCCGAGGTGCGGGCCTATATCCGAACGCATTTGCCTGTTGAACTGCGAAAACTGGTTGAAGCGGAACGCATGGACATTCCAAAGGAACTGCAGCGGTACTGGCATCGACGATTACAGGTCAAAAACTGGGGTTGCCCGGGCTGGCCCGGGGAATACGGCGGACCGGGCTGGTCCGACCGGCAGCAGTACGTCTTCGAACGGGAAATTGCCCTGGCCGACGCCCCACGGCCCATGGTCTACGGGACCGGGATGCTCGGGCCCACCATCATGGAATTCGGCACCGAAGAGCAAAAGCGGGAAATTCTTCCCCGAATCCGGAATGCGGATGATTTCTGGTGCCAGGGCTATTCTGAACCCGGTGCCGGGTCTGACCTGGCCTCACTGCAGTGCAGGGCCATCCGCGATGGCGGGAATTACGTGATCAATGGAACAAAAATGTGGACCAGTGAGGCCCATATCGCGGACCGCATGTTTGGCCTGTTTCGCACGGACTCTTCTGGGAAGAAACAATATGGCATTACCTTCCTGTTGCTGAACATGAACACAGAAGGGATTGATGTACACCCGATCAAGACCTACGATGGAGCCGGCCCGGAAATCAACCAGGTCTTTTTCAAGGGGTGTGCGTCATATTTTTGTTAATTTTGGAATTGGTATAGTAGGCATACGATTTACTGATTGTTTCTGTGCGTATATAATGCGCACATGTTTCAATCTACCCAGACCATTACCATGCCTACCATCGAACAACTCGAATCCAAGCGAGATTCACTGCTCAAACAATTCGCAGACATCGGAGAACTCCGACCAGGCAGTCTGTTGCCGAACTTCCGCAAATGCGGCAAGCCTTCGTGCTACTGCGCCGAGGAAGGTGCCAAAGGCCATCCGGGATGGCGGCTGTCCCGGAAAGTCAACGACAAGTCGGTCTCTCGCGGTATTCCCGCCCATGCCCTGGAAGTCACTCGGGAGCAGGTCGAGCACTATCATCATTTCAAGGATTTGGTCCGGGAGTTCATAGAAGTGAACGAATCGTTGTGCGATCTGCGCCTGAAGGCGGGACGGGGTAAAAAAAAACCCCGCACCAAAAACCCTCAAGCGAACCTTCGCGGATGAAACCGAACGGGAGATCGTTAAACTGCTCGGTGAACAGGATTTTTCAAAGCGCGTGGATTTCGAAGCGATTGAAACCGCCATCAAAGCCGAGGTCATGGATTTTGCCGCTTCGTTGCTGGAAGTGTTCATGAATAAAGATACCTCTGACCATACCGAAAGCCTCCTCCCCTGTCCGTGTGGTTGCATGGCCCGCTACCGGGGTGTCCGCAGCCGGAAGCTGACCACCGTGGTCGGGGACATTGAATATGAACGGGCGTATTACCATTGCCAGCAGTGCGGGCACGGCTTTTATCCCAAAGACCAGGCCATGGGCCTGGATTCAAGCGGCGTGTCCCCCGGGGTGGTTCGCATGATCGGTCAAAGCGCGGCCAGGGAGAGCTTTGCGCAGTCCCAGCTGCTGATTCATGAACTGGCGGGGGTAAAGGTCAGTGTCAAGCAGGTTGAACGCAGTGCCGAGCGCCTGGGCGCGAAGATCAGCGACTTCGAGCGTCGCAACATCGAATTGGAATCCGCCCCGGCCAAAACGATGTATTTGGGAGTCGACGGCACCGGCGTGCCGATGATCCAATCGGAAGTCGAGGGGGTCCGCGGCAAACAGCCGGATGGTGGCTCCAAAACCCGGGAGATGAAGGTGGCCGTCGCCTGGCTGTGCGATCGATTCGATGAACACGGCCATGCGCGGATTGACACGACATCGGTGACCTACACCGCGGCGATTGAAACTGCGGGTACCACGGACATCGCCAGGGAACCGGCCCCATTTGTCCAGCGTGTTGAGCGCGAAGCTTTACGACGCGGATTCTACGATGCAGAACGACAGGTAGTCATTGGTGATGGCGCCCACTGGATCTGGAACGGATTTTCAGAATTATTTCCCGATGCGATTCAGATACTGGATATTTTCCACGCCTGTGAAAAAATCTGGGACCTGTCAAAACGGATCTACGGCGATGGCACAGAGCTTGGCAACCTGTGGGCGGAAAATACAGTTGACCTGCTAAGAGCAGGAGATATCGAGCAACTGATTGAAGTGCTCCAACCATTCTCATCGAAGCATCCGGAGGTTAAAACGACGATTGGCTATTTCGACCGAAACCGCGAGCGGATGCGCTACCGGAAGTTTCGGGATCAACAGCTTTGCATATCCAGTGCAGCGGTCGAAGCAGGGTGCAAGAATGTCATCGGTGCTCGCTTGAAGCGCAGCGGAATGCATTGGAGCAAGGCGGGAGCAAACAAAATCGCGGCGCTTCGAGCGTGCGTAATCAGCAACCGGTTTGATGATTTTTGGTACGATAGGGCTGGAAATTCGTAGATTTTGCAAAAATTTGACGCACACCCTTTTTCAAGGATGTCCGGGTCCCCGTGCAAAACCGGGTTGGCGAGGAAAACCAGGGCTGGGGGATTGCCAAATACCTGTTGAGCCTGGAACGTTTCGGCACCGCGGAAGTTTCCCGCTCCCTGCGAACCCTGGAACGCCTGAAACAGTTTGTCCACTCCATCGGGAAAAGCAACCAGTCCCAGGCGGACCAGGGCGATATCGGATACCGGCTGAACCAGTGTGAAATCGAACTGCGGGCCTTGGAGTTAACGGAATATCGCCTGCTCTTCGGATCCGAGCCCGCAGGAGCCGAAGCATCACTGCTGAAATTACGCGGCACCGAGATCCAAAACCGGATCCTTGAACTGTTCCATGACATCACTGGGGAATATGCCGTGATTGACAGTTCAGACCCGGATTCGGTTGCCCATCTTCCCGACTCCCTGCCCCAGGCAGGCTTCATTGCCAGGGCGCATTTCAATTTCCGTAAAACAGAAATTTATGCCGGCTCCAGCGAAATCCAGAAAAACATTATTGCCAAGGCCGTACTGGGACTGTAGGGGCGGCATGTTTGTACTGAGCGAAGAACAGAAATTGATCCGAAGCAGCGTATCCCGGTATGTAGCGGAGCAGTTTTCATTTCGCAATCGGCAGCGGACCCTGGGCAGTGAAGAGGGATATGATCGTGACCAGTGGTGCAAGTTCGCCGAACTTGGCTGGCTGGGCATGGCCATTCCTGAGGAACATGGAGGATATGGAGGGAGCCTCCTCGACATCGCTCTGGTCTGCCAGGAATTCGCCAGGGCCCTGCTCATCTCTCCGTACCTGACCACCGTTGGCGTTGCCCGGGCGGCATTGGTTTTGTGTGCCAGCAGCCCCCAGAAAGCGCGGTATCTCCGCCAGATAGCGGAAGGCCGGGCCATCATTGCCTGTGCGTTCAATGAACAGGAAAATCCGGACTCCCCGATACAAACCCGGGCCATCCAGTGCGGAAATGAGTATGTCCTCAATGGTTGCAAGCGCCTGGTTCTTTTCGGCAACCAGGCGGACTGTCTCATTGCCAGCGCCCTGCTGAACGAAGAGGTCACGCTGTTCATCGTTCCGTCCCACTCCCGTGGCGTAATAAAAAGACCCTACAAGATGTACGACGGGGGGCGGGCTGCGGATATCGAATTATCCGACGTCACGCTTGGCCAGGATCTGGTCCTTCCCGGGGGTACCGGGCAAAACATTGCCACGGTGCAGGATATCGAAACCGCATTACTGTGCGCCGAAGCCTCGATGATGATGTGGGAGATCCATCACCAGACCCTGAACTACATGAAACAACGTGAACAGTTCGGACAGACCTTGAGCCAGATGCCCGTGCTGCAGCATCGCATTGTCGACCTCTATGTCCGATGCCAGTTGGCGCAATCCATGGCTGAAAGCGCGGTGCTGGCAGCGGACGGGAACCTGCCTGCTACGAAACGCATGCGGGAGATTTCTGCGGCCAAAGTGCACATTGCCGAACAGGGCCGCCTTGTGGGGAAAGAAGGCATCCAGCTCCATGGAGGCATGGGAATGACCGATGACATGGCGGTGGGGCACTATCTGAAAAGAATCACCGGTATCGCCCAAATGAACGGCAATGTGAACTGGCACCGTGATCGATATGGCCGTCTGGATCCTTTTCAACCGGATGAGCCCCCTGCTCAAACGGCAAACTGAAAACCGAAAGGTTCCCATAAAACCCGGTGGACAACCCGGAAGTCCCGCGTCCTCCACAACCCCCTTCACCCACGGTGTCGTAGCCACCAGGCAACGGAAGTCACTCCCGTTGCCATCCGTTCCCCTTCCCGGCCACCCTCTCCCGGCCTGACGAATGGAAGAATCAAGCGGTTCGAGGGGACCGAAAAATCCAGCCTCAAACTTTATTAAAAAAACAACCTCTTATAGTATTGATTTCATCATTCAGGTGAAGCAATACGAAGAAGACAACCCTCCCGGGGATGGCGCCCGGCGGTTCGCTTCTTTCAGCAACACTCCCGACACCCCCGATGCCCGGACTGGTTTCCATTCCCCCTGACAACCCTGTCCGCAGGAAACTCCGTAATTTTTCCCTTGCAGGGCGGACAGTATTTTCCGGTGGGAATTGCCGGGGCCTCACAAAATTTTTGACTACCCCATCCCCCTGAATTACAATGCATTCCTTCATTAATCTGATAACAGAAATTTTTTCCTAAGGAGATAAAATATCAATGACCTCTATTGAAAAACGTGTTGGAGACCTCGCCGAGGAACATCTGGGCCTTTCTGACCGATCGGACCTGGACGCAAATATCAGTGATCTTGGAGTGAACTCCATGGATGGTGTCAATTTTCTGAAAACTGTCAACCAGGAATTCTCTGCGAACATCACTCCTGAAGACGCTGCGAATTTTTCCAGCCTGAGAGACCTAATCAACCATCTTGAGGGTTGAACTCTTACCGTCCGGACCCCGCCCTGTGAAGACTGAACCGTGTTCCGAACGGTAACCGCAGATACCGACCTGCTGCCCGAAAGCCGGGAGCTGGCGTTGTCTGGCTGATGCCTGGGTTTGAGGCATCCGGAAGGTAAGGCCCGCACTCCTCAAACCCTGTTCGCGATGCCTGCCAACGTTTTCTGGGCCAACGAGTTCTGTGAGACGGGTGATGCCCGGGTTGTACATGTTGACCTGACCCCCCGGGCAGATTGTGAAACCCACGCCCTGTCGTGGCTTGACGGGGATGAACGGGACCGCTGGCGCCGATACCGGTACCACCGTCCCCGACGGGAATTCGCCCTTTGCCGTGCTGCCCTGCGGTCTCTCCTGTGCCGACAGCTCGATTGCAGGAACGCACAACTCGCATTCGGCACCACCCGGCATGGAAAGCCTTTTGCCCTGACAGGAGGGGTGCCGGCCTCTATCAGCTTCAATGTCAGCCACAGCGGGAAACATGGACTGATTGGCATTGCGCCCCGGGGGCGGCTCGGCGTGGATGTGGAGGAACGCACCCCCCGCATCGATCTCGAGGGAATCGGCAGGATGGTATTTGGCCCGTGCGAACAAAAAGACCTTTCCTTGGTGGGAGAGAACGAAAAGAATCATTTTTTCTTTATGCTCTGGACCCTCAAGGAAGCACTGATCAAGGCCCTCGGAACGGGTTTTTCCCTGGACCCCTCCCGGTTCGAGGTTCCGCCCACCATGCGACTCGGCGCAAGAAACAGCCTGTTTCAATTTCCCCATTTGCCCGCTGTCACCTGGAAACTCGAAAATCTGGGCAACCCGGATTTTGCGGCCACCCTGGCTCACGAACTGGACCCGGTCCCTTGCCCGAAGGGTGAATGGAGGAGCCCGATATCCAGCGATTGAGCACTTGAAGCGGGCAATATCCGGGTATAGGGGATGTTGCCGCGCCCCGCTTGCCCGGACCCCGGTCGGAGTGCAGCGTGTCAATGCAATTCGAAAATGTCCCCTTTTGCTCCCCCGCCTCCGCTTTGAAGAGCAACCCCACTCGCTACAAGGCCCCAACGTTGGTTTTGAACCCTGAACAATCCGCCCATCAATCCAGGAGGTGGTGGAGTTCCAGAAAATCCCGCATCATCCTTACGCATTCCTTCGGCTGTTCGAGTTGAAGCAGGTGCGTCGCCCCGGGAAGGAAATCATAATCCACGTGCAACAGGCGACTCAGGTCGACAGTAGGAAGAAACGAATGCGGCAAGGTGGGGTCTGCTCCAATGACTTTCGTCGGGCAGCGAAACTTCTCGAATTCCACCATGACGGCGAAAGCCCTGGCATGATAGAACACCTGCGCTTCGTAGTCTCGGGGGCACCGCAGTTCATAACCCCGCCCGTTCGCGCATGCACGAAGCGTGGAACTTGCGTACAGTTCAAAAGCTCCGGGGACGACCCGGCTGAAGGTTGGGATATAGCGCAGAAAATCCACGCATTCTTCAATGGACTCGAACCAATCCGTGCGGCGCTGGGTCATCTCAATGCAACGTCTGGTGGCCACATCGAATTCCTCAGGACGTTCATCCGGCTTGCACACCGGCGGGTCGAACAGAATGCGGGCGGAAAATCCCGTGCCGTGGGTAGGCGAAAGAAGTGTCGTCAATGCTGAAACAGAGTGAAAGACGCCGATCTGGGTCTTCCTGCCAAAGTAGCTGTCTATGGCTTCGAGAATACGGTCGTGGTCTTCCACGAAAGTCGGGATATTGTGTGCCTTCTGGGAACTGACCGCGTTCCAGCCGTGGTTTCTGAGATCATAAAGGATGAGATCGAAATCTTCCGTGAGCAATGACCAGAACGGGTAGTAGAAGTCGGTTGCAAGACCGTTGCCGTGACAAAGGACAAGCCTGGGACCCGCCGTATTTCCATGGCGACGCAGGATGATTACGGTGCCATCCTCCATGCGTACTTCGTGGATGAAAACCGGTTCGGGGATTTTCCAGACTTTTTCTGAAATCGTCATCTGACCCCCGGTTTTCCCGGAGGAATCTCCCCCAAAGTGAAGATATCCCCATAGCAGGGGGAAGTGAATGGACCCGGTGGATTGTCTGCTTGTTTCAATAGAAGTTACCACCTATTCACAGGATCATCATGTTGTTGTTTTTTAACTGTCGGGAGAACGTCAATCAAGCGAAGAAATACCCGGCCATACCCGGCCATACCCGGCCATACCCGCCAAAACATGATTTTAGCCGAGTAGCAGTAAGATTGCCGATTTTTCTGCGGACCGGGTTTTCAGGGAAACCGGGGCAGTCCTGCACGGTGGCTGCAGAAAAAAGCGGCCCTGGGTACGATGAAGAAGCCCGGTTGAATCCCGCACCCCACTCCATGGTATCCGGCCGGCCCCAGGGATGCTTCCGCTTTGTCCACCGTTGCCGGTCGCCGGAAGAATCGTGGAACCCCACAACACGCCAGCGAAAAACTCTCCCGAAAAACATGCGTGTCCTCCTGAAAATACACCAAAATTATGTCATGAGCCCAATTCATGGTACATACTACGCTCACAAAGTGAATTTCTCGTAAGCGGTCAACCCAATGAAGCAAGACAGGGATACAGATCTTTCCGTGGAGCCGAAACGGGATGCCGGGATGAACCCGCCCGCCGAGCCCATTGCAATCGTGGGAATGGCGTGCAGATTTCCCGGCGCACCAGGTATTTCGGCTTTTTGGGACCTCCTCGAATCCGGCGGAAACGCGGTCTCTGAAATCCTCCCGGGTTCGGGCAATCCACGTGTGGATGATCTTTTTTCGAATACTCCGAATCCACCCGGCGCTTGCCGTTACTGCGCCTATGTGGATGACATTGACCAGTTTGACGCAGGATTCTTCCGGATATCGCCGGTGGAAGCCCGGTTTCTGGATCCACAACAACGAATGATGCTGGAAACCAGCTGGCAGGCCCTGGAAGACGCAGGGATCAATCCGGACCAACTGAAAGGCAGCCGTACCGGAGTCTATACCGGAATCAGCAACGACGAGTACAGGATGCTGGTAGTGGAGTCGGACAAACCCGCGGAGGCGGCCTCTTGCCTCTACGCTCTGAGCGGGACCAATTTGAACGGTACCAGCGGCCGGGTCTCTTTTGTTCTGGGTCTGATGGGACCGGCGAAGGCGGTAGACGCCGCGTGCGCGTCGTCCCTGGTGTCGGTACACGACGCGGTGTCAGACCTCCAGCAGGGCAAGGCGGACCTGGCCATTGCAGGCGGGGTCCAGGCAATTCTGAACGGCCGGGTATTCGAACTTCGTGCGGAATCCATGATGCTCTCTGAGGATGGACAGTGCAAGGCATTCGATGCGTCCGCGAACGGGTATGTCCGGGGCGAGGGCTGCGGGGTCGTTGTTCTCAAGCGGCTGCGGGAAGCAAAGGCCAGTGGCGATCGGATCTGGGGAGTCATTCGGGGCTCGGCGGTCAATCATGGTGGAGCCAGCAGCGGATTGACGGTTCCCCACACACCGGCATTGGAGCAGGTAATCGAAACGGCCCTTGTCCAGGCTGGAATCGCTGCAACGGAAGTGGATTACCTGGAAGCGCACGGGACCGGAACGTCGGTGGGGGACCCCATAGAAATCGACGCCGTCGCCGCAGTCTACGGCAGAAACCGCAAAGCCCGCTGCCCGCTGCTGGTCGGTTCGGTGAAGACCAACGTCGGCCACCTGGAGTCCGCTGCGGGGATTGCCGGTCTGATCAAGGCCGTGCTGGTGATGCAGAGAAAAGTGATTCCGAAGCACCTGCACTTCCACAACCCCCATCCGGGTATCGACTGGGACCGACTTCCCGTGCACGTGACTTCATCCATGATGGAATTTCCACAACGCGATGGGCGGCGTCGACTGGCGGGGATCAACTCGTTCGGGATATCCGGGACCAACGCTCACCTTATCGTGGAAGAAGGCGACACCCCGAATGGGGCCCCTTATGGACCACATCAGGTGGTGGGCTCCGCACAGGCAGTGAGGACCTCGTTACCGTCGATCGTGAAAGACCTGCCGTTGCCGGAGGAAAAGTTCCCGCCGCGGGCGACCCGTTTGCTGCCGCTATCCGGCAAATCCGAGCGTGCACTTCGGGAACTTGGGAAGCGATATCTCGCATGGCTCAAAGAGCAGACCGGGGAGCTGGCGGCACCGTGCATCGACTCCGGGGCACTGCTCTCGGACATGGCATGGACCGCCTGGGCCGGGCGAAGCCATTTCGACCACCGCGCGGGGGTGGTGTTCCACGACGCCGGGTCGTTACAAAACCGCCTGGAGAACCTGGTTGAATCGGGAAAAGGCGAAAGGCAGCTTCCCAAAACCAAGGTGGCGTTCGCCTATACCGGACAGGGAAGCCAGTGGGTCGGCATGGGAGCGGCACTTTACGAAAGCGAGCCGGTGGCCCGGGCGGTTCTTGACCGCTGTGAAGAAGTTTTTCGTTCGGAAAGAGGGACCTCTTTGCTGGACGTGATGTTCCATGGGAAAGGGGAAGGAAAGCTCGACGACACGGCGTGGGAGCAGCCCGCCCTGTACGCTCTCGAGTGCGCACTGACGGCGCTCTGGGGAAGTGTGGGGGTGGTTCCCGGCGTGGTGGTGGGGCACAGCGTCGGGGAACTGGCCGCGGCACAGGCGGCGGGAGTATACAGCCTGGAAGACGGGATGCGATTTGCCATCGTCCGGGGCGCTCTCCTGTCGGCAACCGCACCGGGGGCCATGTCCGCGGTGTTTGCTTCACCGGAACAGGTGGCATGGGTGGTGAAGGCGATCAACGCGTCCTCTGCCGGAGTCGGGCTGGGCATTTCAGCAGACAACGGCAACCACCAGGTGGTAAGCGGCCCGGTGGACCAGATTGAAAGCCTGTTGAAGCGTTGCGAATCTGAAGGATTTCGGGCAAGGCGGTTGAACACTGCCCGGGCATTTCACAGCGCACTGCTGGAGCCTGCCCTGGATGCGCTGGAAGCCTCCCTGCATGGTGTGGAGATCAAGCCCCCCACCCTCACCGTGGTCAGCAACCTGACCGGACGAACAGTGGGGGCTGACCAGACCCTGGACGGGGCCTACTGGAGGCGGCATGCCCGGGAGGCGGTGGCATTCGCCAAGGGCGTCAGGACATTGGCGGAACTCGGAGTGGACCTGGTGGTGGAGTTGGGTCCGCGCCCGCTACTGGGTGCGATGGTGCTCTCGGCCTGGCCGGAGTCGGCACAAACCCCTGCACCGGCAGTGGTCCCGAGCCTGTGCCCGCCATCCGCAGAGGCATCGGAGCCCACCCGGGGAGAGGATTTCATGGCAGGCGTGGCCCAGGTGTACCAGGCGGGGCTTCCGATTCGTTTTGAGGGACTCTTCCCGGGGGAAGAGCGGCGACGCATCTCGATACCGGGGTATCCGTTCCAGCGCGAACGCTACTGGATCGGGACGACGAAGAGGCGGCGGCCGGGCACCGGACACCCCTTGCTGGGTGGCCGACACGAATCGGCCAGTGGCGAGGTGACGTACGAGACGGACGTTTTCCCCTCGGACCCGGAGTGGATGAGCGATCACCGGGTGTTCGGCCGGGTCATCGCCCCGGCTGCGCTATACGGGGCCATGGCCGCGTCTGCGGGCCTTTTTGAAGGGAGTGGTGCAGTAATTGTCGAGGACATTCAGTTGCACAACGCCCTGGTCTTCACGGAGGAAGACCCCGGGGAAAGGACCGATGAAGAGAGCCGGCGGCTACAGGTTGTGCTCGGCTCTGCCGGGGAAGCGGCATCGCGCCGTGTCCATATTTACAGCAAGGGGCGTGAAGAGGGATGGACGGTACATGTGGAGGGCCGTATCGCCCTGGGCACCCCGCTCCCGGAAAGCGGCGGACAGGTCGACCTGGATCGCCTGAAAGCCGGCCTGTCACCGGTAGATGTGCCGAACTACTACCGCTCCCGGTCTGCGACGGGGATCGACCTGGGTCCTTCGTTCCGCACGCTGGGCAGGGTCTGGTCCCGGCCGGGTGAGGCGTTGGGTGAAGTGTCTTTGCCGGAACCCGGCCAGAATGAACTCGACATTCATCCCCTCGTGCTGGACGGCTGCTTCCAGGTGGTGGCAGCGGCCCGAAACCCGGGCGGGGCCGAAGGCGAAACCACCTATTTGCCTTTCGGCTGGGAGCGGTTCTGGCTGACAGGACGGCTACCGGAGAAAGTCATTTGTCACGTACGAATGGGTGAGGCTTCCCAGGGGGAGAAAGTCGAGGCCGACGAGCCGCTCGAAGTCCTGAGCGGTGAACTGCGCATCTACGACCCCGATGGGACCCTGCTCGGCGGGTTAAGCGGTTATACGGTGAAACGCGCGACACGGGCAGCACTGCTCGCCACCGTCGAGGGCGTCCAGGAATTGCTCTATGAGGTTGTGTGGCGCGAGAACGCTCTTGTGCCAGGATTGGTGGCCGCAGATTTTCTCCCGTCCCCGAAAACCGTCGCCGCCGGCTCGGGACTGCTCTCCGGCTACCTGGAGGAAGAAGGAGTCGGGCGCGACGACCGGAGTGCCCTGCTGTGGGATTTGGAGCGGTGGGCACGCTCCCGCGCGCTCGCGACCCTGGAGGAACTGGGGTGGAAACGCAAGGTGGGCGCGGGAATCGATCCGGAGAGTCTGCGGCAGCGCCTGGAGGTCGGGGAGGCACATAAGCGCCTGTTTCGCCGGATGCTGGAGATGCTGGCAAAATCCGGGGTGCTGGAAGAAAAGGATGGCGGTTTCGTGGTGAAGATCGGGACGGATGACCGGTTGCCGGATGAAATTCCGGACGACATCGAAAAGTTCGTTGCCGGGATGACCGAGCACTACCCCCATGGCTCCACCGAAATCGGGCTGTTCAGGCGGTGTGGTGCTGGCCTGGCCGGGGTGCTTCGCGCTCAATCGGACCCACTGACGCTCCTGTTCAGCAGCGGTAATCCGACCCCGGCCGACCTGTATCTCAAAGCGCCGGTGGCGCGTGCAGCGAACCGGATATTGAAAGAAACCATTCAGGCGCTCGTATCCAGGCGGCCCGAAGGACGGCGTCTCAGGGTGATTGAAGTCGGGGCGGGGACCGGATCGGCAACCGCTGCCATCCTGCCGGAACTCCCGGAAGGACAGTTCGACTACCTGTACACGGATATCTCGGCCGGTTTTTTCTCGGAAGCGGAAGCCAGGTTCGACAGCGTGTCCATCGAATACCGTCCGCTGGATATCGAGAAAGACCCGATTGGCCAGGGTTTTGATGCCAACGCCTATGACCTGCTGATCGCATCCAACGTGTTGCACGCGACGCGATATCTGGAGGAAACGCTGGCGCACTGCCGCAGGCTTCTCGCGCCATCGGGCCAGCTGGTCGCCCTTGAGAACCTCAGCGGACAGGGCTGGATGGACCTGACTTTCGGGCAGTTGGATGGCTGGTGGCGGTTTGCGGACCACTACCGCCCCCACCACGCCCTGGCAAGCCCGGCAGTGTGGCGTCGCGCACTCGGTGATGCGGGTTTCGGGGAAGTGGAAATCCTGGGAGTGGACGAATCGGACTCCACCGCATTCCCGGATAAGGGCGTACTCGTCGCACAGGGTCCGGCAGACGTATTGGAGCCCCCGGGGGTTTGGGTTCTGGCAGCCGACGACGGCGGCCTGGCCACTGGGCTGGCATCCGAACTGGCGGCCCGGAACCAGTCGGTCCTGGTGGTGGGGGGAGAGCCATCGAAACCCGGGGTACCGCGAACTGCCGGGGCGGGGGTCACCGTCGTGGCGGTGGAAATGGAGCAGCGCGAGTCCTGGTGTTCGCTGATACAGGACCTGCCCCCGGATGTGCCTTTCAACGGTGTTGTGCACCTTGTGGCACTGGATGGCCATGGTGCGGAATCCACCAGTGAAGAAATTGCGAAGGACGTGAGGCGGGCGGGAGCGAGCGCGCTGGCGATGGTTCAGGGAATCTCCGATGCCAATGCGACCCCCGGGAGGGGCGTTTGGTTTCTCACGCGCGGAGCACAACTGTTGGAGCGGGAACCTACCGCAGGACTGGCTGGCGCGGTCCTGTGGGGATTCGGCAAGGCAGTGGCCCTGGAAGCGTCGGAACTGCAGTCAAGGATGATTGATCTGGATCCCGCAAAGACGGGGCCCGTACCCGACCTGGTCAACGAACTTTTGTATCCTGACCCCGAAAATCACATCGCATACCGATCCGGACGACGCCAGGTAGCACGCCTGGTCCGGGCGAATACCGAGACGGAGCGGCTGACCCTGCCGGATGAATCCGCCTGGGTGCTGGCCCCGGACCCGGATGGCGTATTCGAGAAGCCTGGCATCAAGCCTCTGCCGCCGCGTCCCCTTGGGCCGAAAGAAGTCCGCGTCTCGGTCGAGGCCTCCGGGCTCAACTTCTGGGATGTATTTCGCTCACTCGGCTTCATTGAAGAAGGGGATCTGGGCAGGGAGATGTGCGGCCATGTGCTGGATGTGGGGGCGGACGCTTCATCCATCTGTGTCGGCGACCATGTGGTGGGATTGGGCTTCGGTGCATTCGCATCGGAAATGGTCACGAGGGAGGAACTGGTAGCGCTCGCTCCACCGGGAATTTCAGTGACGAAACTCGCCACGGTGCCGAGTGCGTTCGTTTCCGCCGCATTGTCTTACGAGTTTTCCGGGCTGAAGCGCGGCGACCGGGTACTGACTCACGCCGGCGCGGGTGGTGTGGGGCTGGCGGCGATCCAGTTGGCGCAAGCGGCGGGAGCAGAAGTCTTTGCGACGGCGAGCGCACCGAAGCAGGCGTATCTTCGCTCGCTGGGGGTGGAGAATGTATTCGACAGCCGACAGACGGCGTTTGGGAAGGAAATCCTGGAAAAGACGGACGGCGCGGGGGTGGATGTGGTGCTGAACAGCCTGACGGGAGAAGGCTTCATCGATGCAAGTCTCTCCTGCCTGGCGAAAGGGGGCCGGTTCGTGGAAATGGCCAGGCGGGACATTCTGAGCGAGGAAGAGATGGCAGCGGCGCGTCCCGACGTCGCCTACGCCATCCTGGAGCTGGATGTGATGAAGAAAACCGTTCCAGCCCGGGTTGGAAGGGTCCTGCGGGACGTGATGGAGCGCATTGCGACGGGAGAGTTGAAACCGCTCATCCACAGCCGCTGGCCGCTGGCCGAAGCGGGCGCCGCGTTGAGATTCATGCGGTCCGCCCGTCATCTCGGTAAAATCGTATTGGCGGCACCGCCGCTCACGGGAGGCCGCCTGCGACAGGACCGAACCTACCTGGTCACCGGCGGCCTGGGCGGGATCGGTTGTGCAGTGGCCCACTGGCTTGCTGAATGTGGAGCGGGCGTGATCGTGCTGAATGGACGGCGACCCCCTGATCCGGAGGTCGAAGCAGCCATCAACTCGCTGCGCGAACGCGGGTTCACGGTGCGGGTGGAACTCGCGGATGTGGCGGATGCCCCTTCGGTGGATAAAATGCTGGCGCGGATCGCCCGGGACCTGCCCCCACTGGGGGGCGTGATCCACAGCGTGGGGGTGCTGTCGGACGGCGCACTGACCAATCAGAGCTGGGAAAGGTTTGAGGAGGTGCTGTGGCCGAAGATATTGGGAGCCTGGCACCTGCACCGTGCAACCGTGGACCTCGACCTGGATCTTTTTATCCTCTTTTCCAGCCGGGTCGGCGTCATGGGCAATCCGGGCCAGGCGAACCACGCTTCGGCCAATGCGTTTCTGGATCAACTCGCCATCCATCGCCGGGCGCTGGGACTTCCGGGTCAGGCCATTGCGTGGGGCGCCTGGTCAGAAATCGGCGAGGCAGCGGAACAACGCGAACGGATTGAACGGCAACGGGCGGCGCGCGGCGGTCGCTGGTTCACTCCGCAGCAGGGGATCCGGGCATTTGACCGGCTGGTGCGCCAGGACGTCACAAATTCTGTCGTGATGTCCATGGACTGGCAGGTATTCGAAGAGGCCGTCGAGGACCGTCCGCCGCTGCTGGAGGATCTGCTCTCCACCACTTCCGAGACCGGAGTCGATTCCCCTGCCCTGGCGAATGATCTGATCTCCCGCTTTCAGGGGGCACCTGCCGCAGAACGGGAGGGTCTGCTGGTGTCGTTCCTGCAGCAGGAATTGCAGGCGGTGTTGCGGCTGCCCACGGCACCGGAGCCCACGGTGGGGTTTTTCGATCTGGGGATGGACTCGCTCATGGCTGTGGAACTGCGCAATCGTCTGAACCGTGCGTTTGCCGATACCTACACGGCCTCGAATACGGTGGTGTTCGACTATCCGGACATCGCGGTGCTTGCCCGTCATCTGTCCACGGAACTCAGCGAGGTCAGCCCCGCACCCGTTTTGCAGACACAGCCCGAACCGGAGCGGGAGCCAACGGGGCGGCCCGAGGAAAAGCAGATTGCGATTGTGGGCATGGCATGTCGATTCCCCGGCTCGCCGGATATTTCCACTTACTGGCGTCAACTCGAAGCAGGCACCGACGCGGTCGCGGAGGGACGGCGGGATTCCGGCCCCTGGGATGGCATTCTCGGAGACCCGGCCGCCGAGGAGGCCATCTACCGGCGAGGCGGGTTCGTCGATGGGCTCGATCAGTTCGATGCACGCTTCTTTGGAATCCGGCCCATCGAGGCGCGGATGATGGACCCGCGCCAAAGGCTGTTGCTTGAGACCAGCTGGCAGGCGCTCGAAGACGCCGGCATGGACCCCTCTGCACGCAAGGGCACCCGCACCGGGGTGTATGTCGGACTGGGCGCCAGCGAATACCGGGATCTGGTCGCTGGAAGTGGCCAGGACGACAGTTATCTCGGAACCGCGCCAAGTGTGACCATCGGCCGGATTGCCTTTGCACTGGGCCTGATGGGACCCGCGGTGCCGCTGGACATGACCTGTGCATCCTCGCTGGTAGCGGTGCACCAGGCCGCTGCGAGCCTCCGGGGGGGAGAAGTCGACCTGGCTCTGGCCGGGGGGGTGCACGCCGTGCTCTCCCCCTCCATCACCCGGTTCATGTCGGAGTTCGGGATGCTGTCGAAGCAGGGGCAGTGCCGGACCTTCGATGCCGCTGCAGACGGTTTCGTGCGCGGTGAAGGCTGCGGAGTGGTGATCCTGAAACGGCTAAGCGATGCAAAGGCGGATGGTGATCTCATCTGGGGAGTGGTGAAGGGCAGCGCCGTGAACCAGAACGGAGCGAGTGCTGCACTGACGGTGCCGAACGGTACCGCGCAAGAGCAGGTGCTCGAGGAGGCACTTTCCCAGGCCGGAGTTCCCCCCTCGGAAGTGGATTACCTGGAAGTCCATGCAACGGGATCCCCGTTGGGTGACCCGATCGAAGTCCGTGCAGCGGCAGCGGTGTACGGCAAGGGACGCGCGGCAGACCGCCCGCTCCTGCTTGGCACGGTGAAGACGAATATCGGTCATCTGGAGTCGGCAGCGGGCATCGCCGGCCTGATCAAGGTATTGCTGGCGATGAAGCACGGAATCATTCCGAAACACCTGCACTTCCAGACCCCGAACCCGCATATGCCGTGGAATGAGCTTCCGGTGCGTGTGACCTCGAAGAAGATGGACTGGCCGCTTGCCCCCGACCATCCGCCCCGCGCCGGTGTGAGTGCTTTCGCGATTTCAGGAACCAATGCGCACATCGTGGTGGAAGGATACGGAATGCCCGAAACCCCTTTCCCCGCCAGCCCAACACCGCATCCCCCTGCGGGGAGCGCAAAACGCATCGGTGTTTCCCTGCCGGAGCCGGTCCAGGAGTCCTCCGCCGCGGAAGAGGTATCCCCCCGCCGGATGCGGTTGCTGCCGCTCTCAGGGAAATCTGACGACGCACTGCGTGAGTTGGCAGCGCGGTATCTTTCCTGGCTGGATGATTGCACTGCGGCATTTTTTTCCGAAAATATCCCGCAGCCGGTGTTGTCGGACATGGCGTGGACCGCGGGCACCGGGCGAAGTCATTTCGGGCACCGCGCTGGAATCCTGTTCGAGGACACCGAATCCCTGAAGGAAAACCTGGTGAAGCTTTGTGCATCAGCCGGAAGCCACCGTCCCCGGCGAGCAGAAAAAGTGGCCTTCGTGTACCCCGATGAAAACAGTTGCTGGACGGGCATGGGTGAGGTGCTTTATGAAAGCGAACCCGTGGTGCGGGCGATTCTGGACCACTGCGACGAGGTACTCCGGATACAGCGCGGCATTTCTCTGCTGGATGTCATGTTCGGTCGCTCCGAAGGTCTGGGCACTCCGGCGTGGACACAGCCGGCAACCTATTCCCTCGAATGCGCGCTCACGGCACTGTGGTCGAGCGTCGGGGTCCGGCCGAACGCGGTCCTCGGAATGGGCTCGGGTGAAATTTCGGCGGCACAGGCGGCCGGCGTACTCACCCTAGAAGAAGGTTTGCGTTTCGCAGCACACAGGGGGTCCCTGATGGAAGGGCTTGCAGGAGGCGGGAAGCCGGATACCGGGGGGCTGGACGAACTGGAAGCCGCCCTTGAAGAGGTTGTAACCGCATCGCCGTCCCTTGTACTGGTGAACCAGGTGACCGGCCGGGTGGTGGAAGCCGGGGAAACGCTCGATGGAGCACACTGGCGCCGGCAGGCCTGTGAACCGGCGGCATTCACCGGATGCGTGGAAACCCTTGCCGGGCTGGGCGTTGAGGTCGTGGTCGAGGTGGGTCCGGACGGGGTGCTGGGCCCGAAAGTCTCCTCGGCCTGGCCGAAGCCGGCAGACCCGGCCGGAACCGCCACAAACGAGGCGGGGACGCCGGCGGTCCTGTCCAGCATGAGCCCGTCGTCCGTGAATGGATGTGGTTTCGTGGAGAACGTCGCCCGGGGCTATGAAGCGGGGCTTCCACTTGATTTTACCGGGCTATTCGCAGGCCAGGAGAGACGACGGATGTCGTTGCCAGGCTATCCGTTCCAACGGCAGCGTTTCTGGTTTCCATCGCACTGACCGTTGCCTGAATCCGTGGCGAATTGATCAAGTTTCCGACGCCGGAGACTGAACCCGAACCGCGGATGCCGAGTCAGCGACCATGAATGGAACGGGGCACTGGCTTATGCCCGGTTTGCGGCATCCAGCACCAATGGGTAACCGCTCATGAAACCTGCCGAATCGCTGGCCGCATACAACACCAGGTGGGCCACCTCCTGCGGTGTGCAGACCCGGTTCAACGGAACGCTTTCGGCGGATTGCTTCAACCCGGTTTCCGCATCGATTCCAAGCTGTACAAATTCTCCACGCAACATGGGGGTATCCACATCTCCCGGACAAACCGGGATCACGCGAATCCGGTCTTTGCCGTAATCCCTAGCCATGGAACGGGACATCTGGATCACCGCTGCCTTGCTGGCATTGTAGGCCGTCAGGTTCGAACTGGCGGTCAGGCCGGCATCAGAGGCAATATTGATGATCACACCGCCATGGCCCTTCATTTTCCCAAGGACTGCGCGGCAGATGTAAAAGGTTCCGTTCACATTCACGTTCATGGTTTCGTGCCAGATGGCATCGCTGGTTTGCTCGGCATTGGCATGATGAATCACCCCGGCGCTGTTCACGACAATGTCCAGCCCCCTCAGCAAATCCCAGGCCTGGTCGACGAGCCGGCTGCAGAATTCACTGTCGGCGATGTCCCCGGGAATAAAATGCGACTGTCCCGGGTTGTTTTGCAGGTCCTCCCAAATTTCTTTTCCCCTTTCCCGGCTTCTGCCGGTGATGACCACCTGCGCTCCCGAAGCAGAAAATGTCCTGGCAACCGCCTCTCCAATCCCGGACGTTCCACCGGTCACCAGTACGGACTGGCCGGAGAAATCAAAGGAAAGGTGGGTCATGGTCACTCCCGATGATCATGGTGAACCACAAAACGCCGCCTGGCTGGCTGGAATGTTCCCACAGGCCCCCGAAACCGCGTGTCATCCGGATTCCTATTTTCGGTAGGAGGCATCCTTTTCGTCCATCAGGCGAACCACTGCACGCCAGGCCCGGTCAACGAAATCAGCCGGGGCTTCTGCTGGCGGTCGGCCGTGCTCATTCAGACGTCGGACCACTTCATCCGGGGGGACGATTATTTTTGCCCTGGATGCCATCACGTCGACCTGTACCTTGCAGGCGTTTTCAAGGGTGTACAGATGATAAAAGGCCTCGCCAACGGAGCGCCCGGCCGACAGGAGCCCATGGTTGTGCAGGATCATCGCCCACTTGTCGGCCATGTCTGCCCCCAGCTTGCGGCATTCCTCTTCATTGTCCGTGACCAGGTCATAGTGGTGGTACCCAACAATCCCGCCGATTTCGTTGGCCTGCTGGGTCAACGGCAACAATCCCCCCTCCATGCAGGACACCGCCATCCCGGCCCGGGTATGGCTGTGCAGCACACACTGAATATCCGGCCGTGCTTTCAATACAGCGATGTGGATGGCGTGACCCGCATCATTATAGGGATAATCGCCCTGGATCACCTGTCCGTCAAAATCCACCTTGATCAGGTTGCTGGCTGTAATTTCGTGAAACAGGAGACCATACGGGTTGATCAGATACTGATCCGGATACCCCGGCACTCTTGCGCTCAAATGGGTATAGATCAGGTCTGTCCAGCCATAGTGGACAAATGCACGGTAACAGGCGGCCAGTTCCTGCCTGACCATCCACTCCTCTTCTTCGTACCTGGACGAAGCCATGGCAGATGCTGTTTTCATAAGGATACCTTTTGGGGTCTGCTGACCCGGATAAATTCAATATTCAATGGTCATAAACCAAAGTTCCAATGTTCTCTTCGAGTATGCGGTCAATCCTGCTCCCGGGCAAATTCAGGCGCACGGGCATGGATCGCAGCAGCATTACAAGAAGCCCCCCAAGCCAATCGGTTTTCGAAATCCTGGAATACCTCTTTGACCGCCCAAGATATTCTACCGGAAGCCGGGAATCAAGCCTATTGTTCTGAAGACGACACCGGAAACAGAAGGGGACCGGCCCAGGCAACTCGACTTTCACTTCCAGACTTCAATGGACAACCCCGCAAGCGGGGTGAACAACCCACCGGTTAACTGCTATATTGCACCTGTCAAACGAACTGGTCAGAAAATGAGACACCCCCCCATCAAGCAGCGGCTGGAGGCCGGAGAAAAACTGAATGGATGCTGGATCGAGATGTATCATCCCGTGGCATCAGAGATTATCGCCATGAGTGGCTTTGATATCGCTTTCATTGACCTGGAACATGGACCGGGGTCCTATTCAGATGCCCTCTGCGTGATGCAGGCGATCCGGGCTTTCCCCTGTGCACCGATGATCCGTGTTGGCTCCGACGATATCGTGGACATCAAGCGGACCCTGGATCTTGGCCCGGCGGGCATCATGGTTCCCAACGTCCAGACTGCCAGCGAGGCCCGGCGGACAGTAAAAGCCTGTCGCTATGGACCGGATGGGATACGGGGTGCCGCACCCGGAATCATACGTGCCACGGACTACGGAACGAATGTGGAGGACCATCTGCGGTTCATGGCAGAGGATTTTATGCTCATCGCGCAGATTGAAAGCAGGCAGGCGGTTGAGAATATCGAAGACATCGTTCAGGTGGAAGGAATCGACATGTATTTCATCGGTCCTTCGGATCTCTCGGCATCTTTGGGAAAAATCGGGGATTTTGAATCACCGGAATACCGGGATGCCTATGCCCGCATCATCGAAACCGTGAAGGCAGCCGGGAAATTCCTGGGAATCGTCCCGGTGCCGGGGTGTTCGCTGAAACAACAGTACCGGGACGGGCACAACCTGATTCTGGGGGATGCCGACACCATGCTGCTGAAACAGGCGGCAGCAGGGAATCTGGAGAAAATTCGCGAAGCCGCGGCCTCCATAAACCCCTGAAATCACGGACCGCACCCGTTCGTGGCGGTTTCGCGGGGAACCTCGTTGATTCAAGCCGGGCGGACCGAACCGCCTGGCCCGGACCTGCGCTGGCTGGCTATTTTCAGGCCCCGCCTGTCAGGCCGCGTTTCGGGCCTGTACTTCCTTGATCACCATCTCGGCCACTGTTTTGGGACAGGGCATGTAGTGCGAGAATTCCATGGAGAACTGGCCCCGTCCCGAGGTGATGGTACGCAGGTCACCAATATATCCAAACATGTCGGCCAACGGTAAATCCCCCTTGATCCGGACTCCCGTGGGCCCGGCCTCCTGGGCCTTGATCATGCCACGCCGACGGTTCAGATCACCAATCACATCGCCAACATGTTCTTCAGGCGTAAACACGTCCACTTTCATGATGGGCTCAAGCAGCTGCGGTCCGGCCTTGATCATGGACTGGCGATAGGCCGCTCTGGCGGCCAGTTCAAATGCGACCGCGGACGAATCCACCGCATGGTAGGCCCCGTCCAGGAGAATCACCTTGACATCAATACAGGGATAGCCGGCCAACACCCCGACCTCCATGCAGTTCCTGAAACCCTTGTCCACTGCCGGCCAGTATTCACGGGGGACATTGCCGCCCGTTACCTTGGACTCAAAGACGTACCCCGAACCTTTCTCACCGGGCTCAATCACATAATCAATCCGGCCAAACTGCCCGGCCCCGCCGGTCTGTTTCTTGTGGATATACATGTCTTCCACCCGCCGGGTAATGGTTTCGCGGTAGGCAACCTGGGGTTTTCCCACTTCCACGGCCACCCCGTGGGTTCGTCTCAAAAGGTCCACCTTGATATCCAGATGCAGCTCACCCATCCCCATCAGAATCGTTTCGCCGCTGTCCTGGTCCGTGGTGACATGAAAGGAGGGATCTTCCCCCACCATCTTTCCCAGCGCGACCCCCATTTTTTCCGAGGCACTCTTGTCTTTTGGCGAGACGGCCATGGAAATCACCGGGGCGGGAAACACCATGGGTTCCAGGGAGGCCGGATGATTGGGGTCACACAGGGTATTGCCGGTTTTGACATTTTTCATCCCCAGCACCGCCACGATATCCCCCGCCTGGGCAGCAGTGAGTTCTTCCCGGGAGTTCGCATGCATTTCCACGATCCGGCCAATGCGTTCGGTTTTGCCGGTTGCCGTATTCAGCACGGTGGACCCCTTGTCAATCCTCCCCGAGTAAACCCGCAGAAACGTCAAGGCCCCATAGCGATCATCCATGATCTTGAAGGCCAGGGCCCGAAACGGCTTTTTGGTATCCACCACCGCCATCTCGCCGGTTTCATTGCCCTCCAGATCCACTTCCGCCTGGGGCTGGACCTCCATCGGATTGGGCAAGTAATCGACGATGGCATTCAGCACGGGCTGCACGCCCTTGTTCTTGAAAGCCGACCCGCACAGGGTCGGGAAGAAATCCAGTGAAATGGTCCCCTTGCGAATACAGGCCTTGAGGGTATCCATATCCGGCTCCTCCCCTTCCAGGTATTTCTCCATGGCGTCATCGTCATGCTCCAGCGCCATCTCCACCAGTTCCTCCCGATAGGCCTCGACCTGGTCCACCATATCTTCCGGAACCTCTTCGATGTGATAGTTTTCCGGGTCTCCGGAACCGTCCCAGATCCATGCTTTGCGGGTCAGGATATCCACCACCCCGGTGAACCCATCTTCAATTCCGATGGGGAGCGTCATCACCAGCGGCTTCGCCCCCAGCAGGGTCTTGATTTGTTCCACCACCCGGAAGAAATCAGCCCCCACCCGGTCCAGCTTGTTGACAAAAACAATCCGGGCAACTTCGGAATCGTTGGCATACCGCCAGTTCGTTTCAGACTGGGGCTCCACCCCGCCGGACCCGCAAAATACCCCCACGCCTCCATCCAGCACTTTCAGCGACCGATAGACTTCGATGGTGAAATCCACATGCCCGGGGGTATCAATAATATTGAGCCGGTGGTCCTCCCAGAACGCACTGACCGCGGCGGACTGGATAGTAATCCCGCGCTCTCTCTCCTGGTCCATAAAATCGGTGGTCGCCTCGCCATCGTGCACCTCCCCGATCCGGTGTATTTTTCCGGTCAGACTCAAAATCCGTTCCGTGGTCGTGGTTTTCCCCGCGTCTACATGGGCGAAAATACCAATATTTCTATATTTCGATAGGTTTTTCATGGCAATTGCTTCGTAATTGGTCCCTGCGCATTTCTAAAAATGAGGCCTTCCATGCCCCCGCATTTTCAAGGCGGGCGCGATGATACAACAAAAGTGGAGTTACCGCAGGGGAGATTTGATGGCTTTATACACTAACAGAGAAACAAAATGAAGGGATGCAAAGGAGGGTTTACCCGTTATGCGCCGGATGCCTGGACCCGCTTCCAAGCCATTTGGATTTCATGGGTTTTCTCATTCGCCAGTTTCACCATTTCCTCCGGCAGGCCCTTGGAAACCAGCTTGTCCGGATGGTTTCGACTCAACAACCGTCTATAGGCCTTCTTGACCTCTGGCAAAGGCGTCCCGGGGTCCACTCCCAGGACCTTGTACGCATCCTCCACGCTCAGGTTCCCGTCCCTCCGCTGGGCAGACATGCCGCCCCGAACCATCTCGATGATCCGGTCTAATTCGGATGAATGAACCCCCAGGACTTCCGCGCAGCGACCCAGAATAGAGCTTTCCTGGGGATCGATCCGGCCGTCCGCAAAGGCCGCCTGAACCTGGATTTGAATAAACATCTGGATCAGCGTCGTTCGACGATGGCATTCCCTGCGAAACTGGTTCAGGACGCTGGTCAGATCAAAATCCGCCTCCTTTCCCCGGTTGAACAATGTCATCGCAGCTTCTTTCTGGTCCGAATCAAGCCGCATATGCGCCATCAGTTGCTGGGCCATGGAAATCTCATGGGCGGACACCCGCCCGTCCGCCTTGGCAACATGGCCCATGACCGAGAAGGTCGCTGCAAAGAAAGCGGCCTGGACCCGTTCCTGTTCCCCGGGCAGGGAATACGGCCCGGCTCCCAGTCGGGAATATCCAGCATCCAGCTTGTGACCCAGAACGGCACCCAGCAACGCCCCGATCGGCCCTCCGAGCATGAACCCAAAGGTCCCCCCCGCTACTTTTCCCCACCACGCCATAACATTACTCTCTTGAATTGATTATCGGGTATTCCCGCCTGGCGGCGGTTTGCTTCCGGTGCCCTGCCCTCCGCCCCGGCATGCCGGGGAGTCCGGAACCTGTCCGCCTTTCTCAAACCACTCTTCCGGGGTCATGGCATACAAGGACAGGGCATGGACCGGCCCGGCGATTTCATCCGCCAGCAGGGCGTGCACCATCCGGTGCCGGGCAACCGGCAGCTTGCCCTGGAATTTCTCGGAGACCACGGTCACCTTGAAATGGGTCTCGGAACCTTCCGGGACATTGTGCATAAAACTCTCGTTGATGACGTCGGTATGCACCGGGACCAGATTTTTCAGCTTTTCCTGGATTGAGGACTGGATATTCATGGGATCAATCATAAACCTTCTCGTGGAATATGCCACTGTTTTGCAGAATTTCAATAGCCTGTGTTTGAAATCGGCCTCCCCTGAAACCCGCGCATCCGGCTTTCTCCGTCCCTGACACACATCGCCTGACAACCCACTACCCAACCCGCAACGGCCAGGAGATGGGAGCCGAGGTTGGGAATACGGGCCCGGGACAGCTTTTTCCCGCGTTGTTCGGATATCCATCCCATAAAGCCATCCTGGAGGGCGAGCTTCCAGACAGCGGAGCTGGTCCCGGTTTTACACGGTTGACAAACCGGGCGGGATTGCATACAACGGCTCCTGAGCCAACCAACCCCTTCCCGCAGGTATCTCCATGTTCGAACAGTTTGAAGCGACTCCGCCCGATCCCATTATCAAGTTGATCGACCTGTACAGGGAGGATCCCAGAAGCGGAAAAATTGATGTCGGCGTCGGGGTGTTCCGGGATACCAAGGGGGAGACCCCGGTGATGAAGGCGGTCCGGATTGCGGAAGAGAAACTGCATCACCAGCAGACCACAAAAACCTATGTCGGACTGGCGGGCAATGAAACCTTCAACGACCACATTGCGGACCTTGTCTTTGCCCGCTCCCCCGAGCGCGAACGGGTCCGGGCCATACAGACTCCCGGGGGGTGCGGTGCCCTGAGACTGCTCTCCGAAATGCTGTACCGCATTGCGGACGACAAGACCATCTGGTTAAGCGACCCGACATGGGGGAACCACATCCCCATCTTCAGGCAGACCGGATTTGGCATCCAGTTCTACCCCTACCTGAACCGACAATCCAAAACGGTGGATGTCGATGCATTGCTCTCAAAACTGGGGACGCTGGGGAAAAATGACATCGTCGTGTTTCATGGCTGCTGCCACAACCCCAGTGGCGCGGAACTCCAACCGGAAGATTGGGACGAAATCGCCGCGCTCTGCGCCAAAAACGGGTTCCTTCCGTACGTGGACCTTGCTTACCAGGGTTTCGCCGACTCCCTGGAACAGGATGTGTACGGCGTTCGGGCCCTGGCATCGGCCGCTGATTCCATGGTGGTTGCGAGTTCCTGCTCCAAGAACTTCGGCCTCTACCGGGACCGGGTAGGCTGTGCAATGGTCCTGGGAAAAACCAACGAAATTTCGGACATCACCCGGGGGCATGTCCTGAGCACTGCGCGCAGTTCCTACTCCATGCCGCCCGATCATGGCGGTGCCCTGGTGGCCCTGATCCTGTCCGACCCGGACCTGCGGAAAACCTGGGAGGATGAACTGACCGGCATGCGCGAAAGGATGCTTTTTCTAAGAAAAACGCTCCGGGACACTTTGCGCAGCAGGACCCACTCGGACCGATGGGATTTTATCGCCAGCCACCGGGGCATGTTTTCCCTTCTGGTCCTGGAGGAGGCCGAGGTGGAAAGCCTCCGGATCGACCATGCCGTCTATGCTGTAGCCGGCGGGCGGATCAATATTGCCGGCCTGCAGGATGAGGTCCAGGTCGAGCAATTTGCCGATGCCCTGGTTTCCGTAACCGCCTGACGGACTCCGGCACCCCGAAAGAGCGAAAAAAGTCCACCACCGGGCAACGCCGGAAGGCGGCAACCCCTGGGATTCCGCCGGGCTCCAGGCTCTGCCGGACCGGACCAGGGTGTTCCGGGTTTGCGAATCCCTGCCGTCACGGGCAGCAGCCTGGTCGGCATGTTCCCAACGGCCCGGCATTTCCATTCCGGGTTGTTCTCATGGAGGCCTCTCCCGCACTCTTTCTGCATTCTTTGCCAAACCATGTAAAATGGTGGTTTGATTCCCTTTCTTCCATCCGGATGACCCGACACCCATCTCCACTTTTGCTCAGCATTGACCAGGGCACCACCAGTTCGCGGTCCATCCTGTTCGACCGCGAATTTCAGGTGGTGGGCTGCGCACAGGAAGAATTCACGCAGTACTATCCGAAGGATGGCTGGGTGGAGCATGATCCGGAGGAAATCTGGAGCACGACCCTGGGCACCTGCCGGAAAGTGATCGCGGGCACATCCTCCCGGGAGCAGGTCGCCGGCATCGGAATCACCAACCAGCGCGAGACCACCCTCCTGTGGGAAAGGAAAAGCGGCCAGCCCGTTTACAACGCCATTGTCTGGCAGGACCGTCGAACCGCTGAGCGATGTGCCCGGTTAAAGCGGCAGGGGCTGGAATCCACCATCCAGGCGAAAACCGGATTGTTGCTGGATCCCTATTTTTCAGCCACCAAAATCCAGTGGATTCTCGAGAATGTACCGGGAGCCCGCGCAAAAGCCGACAATGGCCAGCTTGCGTTTGGGACCATGGACAGCTTTCTCATCTGGAAACTGACCGATGGCCGACAACACCTGACGGATGCCACCAATGCCAGCAGAACGATGCTGTTCAACATTCATGACGGTGGTTGGGATGAGGAATTGCTGCATCTGTTTGACATCCCGCACTCGCTGCTCCCTGAAGTGAAAAACTGTGCAGATGAATATGGCCTGTGCCGACAGGCGGTGCCCGGCCTGCAGATCCCCATCGCCGGAGTGGCCGGGGACCAGCAGGCTGCGCTGTTCGGTCAGGCCTGTTTTGCCCCCGGCAGGGCCAAGAGTACCTATGGAACCGGATGCTTCATGATCATGAACACGGGACAACGGCCCATTCAGTCTGAAAACCGGCTGCTCACCACGGTGGGTTACCAGCTGGAGAATGAGGTCACCTATGCCCTGGAAGGTTCCATCTTCAACGCCGGAACCGCGATTCAATGGTTGCGGGATGGCCTGGGTGTGCTCCGGGACAACCAGGACATTGACCACCATGTTTCCTCAACCCGTTCAAATGGCGGAGTCTACCTGGTGCCGGCATTCACCGGTCTGGGCGCCCCTCACTGGTCACCGGATGCACGGGGAATCCTGTCGGGAATTACCCGGGATACGGATGCGGCCGCCCTGGTCAGGGCGGCCCTGGAATCCGTTGCATACCAAACCCATGATCTCATCAAGGCCATGCAGGCGGACAGTGCGATTGAAATCGATGAGATCAGGGTGGACGGCGGGATGGCCGTCAATGCATGGCTGCTGCAATTCCTGGCGGATATCACCCGAATCCGGATCAGCAAACCGGTCACCACCGAAATCACCGCGCAGGGGGTGGCATACCTGGCCGGACTGCAACTGGGGATGATTGGATCCAAACAGGATATCCGCAACCGTTGGAAGCTGGAAAGATCCTTTGGCTGCACCATGGATGAGGTCACGCAGAAACGGAACCTGCTGGGCTGGCAAAAAGCGATTCACCGCTGTCTCGCATGAACTCCCGGCCACCCGACTGAAGCCCAACCCGGCGAGAACAATGGATCGCCAGCGGTTATAATCAGCCAAAAGCAGCATAACAGGAGACCAAAAACAGTGTTTTCGAATCTTTTTCGGCATCTGCGGATTTCTTCCATAACCCGCCGCCTCCCGTCTTCGGGCAAATGGAATCCCAGTTTTCTGGTCCCCGGTATTCTGGGGATATCGGTCGCGTTCTGTGTCCTCGTATTCCTGGCCCGGGATGACTCCACCTCCCATGCTTTTTCCGTGGTCGCCCGGCCAGCCCCGGAATTTACCCAGACCTCCCCGGATGCCTGGCTGGGCTCCGCTCCCCTGACCATGGCCAGCCTGCGCGGCAAGGTGGTCATGCTGGATTTCTGGACATTCGACTGCTGGAACTGTTACCGCTCCTTTCCGTGGTTGAATGCCCTCGAAGAAAAATACCGGGATGCCGGTTTTCAGGTGATCGGAATCCATACTCCGGAATTCGAACACGAAAAGATCCGGCGAAACGTGGAAGAGAACATCCGGAAATTCGGCCTCAAGCATCCCTCCATGATGGACAATGATTTTGCATTCTGGAGACGCATGGGCAATCGCTATTGGCCCACTTTTTACCTGATTGACAAACGCGGCTATATCCGGCACGTTTTCATCGGAGAGACCCATCCGGGCGACCAGCGGGCGCGCGAGGTGGAAGCGGCATTGAAAAACCTGCTTGCGGAAAAGGCATAAGGCCGCTATCGCCGGATTTGCGTGCCGGAGACCTGGTTTGGAAAATAGTCCTCACAATCTCCCTGCCGATAGACATCGGCCGTCGCGCAATGTATCCCCCCTCCAAATGGATAGGCATCCCGAAATTCAACCGGGATCACTTCCATCCCCAACCGGTCCATTTGCTCCATCTGGTGCACTTCGCTGGCCTCCACAATCACGGTTTTATGGTCCAGGACCAGGCAGTTCATGGAAAGCCATACACTCGAATAGCACAATGGCGGGGGCGCCTCATGGTATGGCGGGGCCGCATCCACGATTTCCCAGTCATTGGCCTCGAATATTTTTCTTTGGTTTTCCGGCAGCCTGCGGTTGGGGTTGTTGATGATGAGCCCCGGCCGGAGCGGCACAAAGGTGGCATCGATGTGGATCGGATACGGGTCCCCGGGGAAATTCACCGCATGAACCCGGTGATCCGGGAAGTGTCTCTGGAGCCATTCCATCGCCCGGCGGTTCGTGGTCAGGCCGTGCTGGCAAAACAGGTCTTTCCCCAATCGACAGACATCCGCAGCATCAAACAATGGTTCATGATCATTGGTCACAAAATCCAGGGCGGCCGTACGCTGGAGCCGTTCCTCCAGGGTGATATCGTCAAAATATCCCTGTTTGTACGAATGCGCACTCAACCTTGGCCGGGGTGCCTGCTCCCAGCGAAAGCCCGGGTCCTGGTCAAAATAGCGCTGCATCAACTCATGGTAGGCCAGGTACTCGAAATACCGGCAACGAAATGACATGGCGGCCATCAGAATTTCCTTGCCCACCGTCAACAGAACATCCCGAGGCGGCATGCAACCAAACTGGGAAGCGGTGGTGAAATCCGGTGTCTGAACCGCCTGGTTCCATTGAATCGGGGTCGGCCGGTCAACGCGAATGCCCCGGCTTTCCAGGATCCTGACCAGGTTGTTCAATTGAAAATTGGCTCTCTCCACGGTATCCAGGGGGCGAGGACCCCACATTCCATGCATGTCGCTGTCTTCCGGAATTTTCGCTTCCGTGGCCGGTTCGTTGGGTGGAATACAGGTATGATCGGCACGACCGACAATGACATGCCTGAGCGGGTCAAATTCATTCCAGGAATTTACAATTGCCTTCGCCATCTTGTTTATCCGGGTAATTTCATTTATCGAAAAAAAAGACGGGCTAATATAATCCAGAATGCAAAGAATGAGAACCGCAACCGTGAAATCACACAGGACGACCCCACGCTAATGTTGTCTGATTTTTCCTGGTATTTGTCTTTCAGCACGTATTTTCTGTCCTATCCCATCTATGGTCCGCCCGGGCGCATTGGCTCCTTGATTTTTGCCATGTCCTTAGCCGCGCTTCCGGACGGCTTTCAGGTCGCGCTTAAACTGGGCGGAATAAACCGGGATACGCATTAAATACCCAAGTCTTTAAACAGGGTCTTGGCATCTTCAGCACGGTGTATACCCTCGCCACGCTCACTCTTGGCGAGGGTTTCAACAGTAAGCCGGTTGAGCACTCGCATCTCAAATGGCAGCCCTTGTTCGATCACTACTCTGGTCAGTCCAATACGCACAAAATCAGACACGGTAAGCCCCATGGCAACCAATATTACGGTGGCTTCCTCTTTCAGGCGCCCGTCAACGCGAGCGCGTACAATTTCGGTTGCTGCCATATCGCTCTCCTGTTTGTTGCTTGAATCCAACAGCGTAGCCCAGGCAGACCACACTATAAAGCCCAATGATGATCTCTCGCATCACCCATTATCGTTGGGGCTGGTCTCCGTGCCGGCCCGTAAAACGTCATGCCGTGTACAGAAACAACCTGGGCACCCACAAAGAGGCGCCCCTACAACATCATTTGGACCACGCACCAACCATCCCCAATCACGCCGCGCCGACGGTCCGACCCGTTTTACAGGAGGCGGTTCAGACCCGGATGTCGAAACGGGCCAGCGGTTGCGCTTCCAGAGGTTCCACCCTCACGCGGTGCACCCTCGCTGGCCGGGGACCCTGCCGGAGCCAGTCCACAAACTGTTCGATCCGGGATTCACTCGCCTGGGCCACGCCTTCCACCTTGCCGTCTGCCCGGTTCCTGACCCAGCCCGCAATGCCCAGGTTGTCGGCCGCTTCCCGGGTCGCATAACGGAAACCCACCCCCTGGACCCGCCCCGACACTGTGAATTGAACTGTTTTCATCGTTGATTCGGTTTCGCAAACGAAGTGACCGGCAACTGTTATACAATAGAACCTTCCATACTGTCCTGTTTCCATACCACACCCGGCCATGAACCTGAACGCGATCATTGACCACATTACCGACTGGCTGAGTTCCTATGCCGGGAATGCGGGAACCCGGGGATTTGTCGTGGGCGTATCCGGCGGCATTGATTCCGCCGTGACTTCCAGCCTGGTCGCCCGAACCGGCTATCCGACACTGTGCCTGGCCATGCCCATCCACCAGGAACCATCCCAGGACGTCCGGGCCCAGGAACACATGGCCCGGCTGGAACGGGAATTTGACAACATCACCTTGATTAGAACGGATTTAACCCCGGTATTCAATGCCTTTGTCGAGGCCATGCCCGCGGGGGGAAACGAAGCATCGCAGCCGCTCAGCCTGGCAAACACCCGATCCCGGATCCGCATGGCAACCCTGCATTATTTCGCGGGATTGCACCGCTACCTGGTGGTCGGCACCGGCAACAAGGTCGAGGATTTCGGAGTCGGGTTCTTTACCAAATACGGGGATGGCGGCGTCGACCTGAGTCCCATCGCCGACCTCACCAAGACCGAAGTCTATGCCCTGGGAGGCGCACTGGATGTCAGCGAGGAGATCATGGCAGCCAGGCCCACTGACGGGCTTTGGGCCGATAACCGCAGCGATGAAGACCAGCTTGGGGCCAGCTATCAGGAACTGGAATGGGCGATGGCCCATGAAGCGGACTGCGCCGGCTCCGAAGCCCTGACCCCCCGGAAAAGGGAAGTCCTGGAGATTTACAGACGCTTCCACGCCGCCAACCAGCACAAAATGGTGCCCATTCCTGTCTGCCACGTCCCTGAAAAATACAAACGGCCCCTCCACAACCCGGATTGATACGTTGTCCTGGCCAACCCGACTTGCCCTGACCCCGTCGGTCGCCACACTCCGAAACGGAACGACGATGCCCCTGTTGGGATTGGGAACTGCCGGGCTGTGCGGCTGGCAAAATAACGCGTCCCGGGTCACCGACACCATACGATGCGCGTTGCGGGCGGGCTACCGGCATATTGACACGGCGCCCATTTACGGAAACGAGGAAAACGTCGGTCAAGCCATCCTCCGTTCAGGGATTCCCAGAACAGACATTTTTGTTTCGACCAAACTGGGCATGGAATCGGCCGGTTACGCTACTGCGCTCCGGGCCTGCGAAGAAAGCCGGAAACGGCTGGGGCTGGAATACATCGATTTATACCTGGTCCACTGGCCGGATCGGAACCGGAACCCGAAAACCTGGAAGGCACTGGAAAGGTTGTACGAAGACCGGGTCGTACGCAGTATCGGCGTCTGCAATTTCAATGAAAGCGACCTGGTCGATTTGCTGGAATTCGCAGTGATTCCTCCGGTCTGCAACCAGATTGAGATTCACCCCTACTTCAGTCAGCCGGATTTGCGCCTCTTTTGCCAAACCCGGCAGATTCAGGTAGTGAGCTGGTCTCCATTGGGAATGGCGCAATGGAAGAAGGTTGCCGGGGACCGCAAACCCATCAACGACCCGGTTGTCCGATCCCTTGCAAAGCGATACCAGGCTACCCGGGCCCAGATCATTCTCGCCTGGCATCATACGCATGGCCTGGCAGCCATTCCGAAATCGGATTCGCTCCCACGCATCCGGGAAAACCTGCAGGCCGGGACCATGACGCTGCAACCCGAAGAGATGACTGCCATCAACCAGCTGAATCGAAACACCCGGTTCGGCACCGTGCCGACAATCCCTCCCTAATCCCAGGGGGCCCCGCATATGTTCCAGCCGGACTCCCGTTCCGGCCGGGACAGATACAACTGGGCATGGTAGGAACCCGTCGACTCATAGCCGTCGGTGTCATGTCCCCGCTCACCCACCAGGCGGGTCGCCCGTTCCTGTTCCGCCCGGTCCAGGAACCTCCTGTGAGGAAATGGAGGAACGGGCAACTGCTCCACCACCATTCCCGCATTCTCCATCAAGGCCACCGACTCCCCGGATTCATTGCCGCGAATGGGCGAGGTGATGATCCAGGGCAGGCGTTCAGCGGACAGGTCCAGCAATCGTTTCAGGGTATCCGGCAGCATGTGGATCACGGAACCCACTTCGATCAGCAAATCACACCGGCGGAGTCTTTCAACCAGTTCGTCCGAAGGGGTGTCCGATTGCAGATCAATGGCAAAAGCAAAGTCAAAGATCCCGGTCTTCGCACCATAGTCCAGCGCGTGGTTAGCGACATCAATGGCGCAGATACTGGCGATATTTCCGGGTTTCCGGTTCTGCAGCAACCAGTCCCGGTCCCATTCCATGACCTGAACGGGGTTGGCCGCTTCAAATTCTTCGCCCTGATACCGCTCAAGCACCTGCTCCAGCGAGAGATCATGGCGAAGGAGCAGGGAACCGATGCCGTAACCGGAAGCGAAATCCAGCACATGCAGGGACTCGGTGTTGCGTTGTCTGCACAATTCCCTGGCCGCAATTTTGAATGCCTTGACGGCATACTGCGCATTTTGGAATCTGGCGGCATGCATTGCCTGGTAATATTTCGTACAATCCGGCAGATTGTAAATATCATCAAATCGGGTGATCAGTTTGGCGTCATCATCGTTCATTTTTCAATTCCACCGGGAATGTCCATGACCAGCCGGGCCCATCGCGGCCCGGGGAGATATCCTTCACTATAGTACAGAAAAATCATAAATCCGGTTATTGTGCTTCCAGGGAAACAGTTTAAGACAAACCCGCATCAAATTACGAAGAATATTGAATTTGATATCCCGCCAACCCTCGAATAAGTCAGCCACTTAAAGGTATACTTCAGGACTCTGGCCTAAATGGATTCCAGATCATATATTACCGGACCGGATATACCCAAAAGATAAAACATCGAAAATGCCAGCTATAGATAAAACCAGTGACAAACAGGCTGTGATCGTACAGGGAGCAATTCTTGCCTGGGTTGCTGTCCTGATCTACGCATCGGCCAATTCCGTGGTGCTTTCGATCATTGCGATTGGTGCCAAACACCTGGTGGAGGGCCGCAACGCCATTACATTCTGCAACCTGTTGTTCCTGGGGAGCCTGATCTCCCTGGTGCCGATGATCTTTTTCTTCCACAAGGAGTGGACCCGGGAAAACCTGAGAAGCCTGAGCCGAGGTGACTGGGTGTCCATGACCATCTCGGCGATCTTGTCGTCTGCGCTGACCCCCTCACTTTTTTTCTTCGCCCTCGAATTCTCCAACGTCACCAATGTCGTACTGATTGGGCGACTGGAACCCCCGCTCATGCTGCTGCTTTCCGTATTCGTGCTGAAGATTGCCTTTGACAAATGGGCGTTTACCGGTGCCCTGGTCGCCCTGGTCGGTGCCATTATCATTATTACCCAGCGCGGCGGTGAAACCGGGTTTGTCTTCGGGAAAGGAGAATTTGCCGCACTGTTTGGCATTCTGTCCTTTATCACCTCCAATATCATCTCCAAAAGGAAACTGAATGAAGTCCCGTTCGGGGTCTTTGCGATTTACCGGACCTCGCTGGGAACCATCATCTATTTTTTCTGGGCGCTCTATCTTTTTGGTCCCTATCACTTTCAGGACGTCTTTGCGCCAATCGTGCTCAAATGGACGCTGGTCTATGCCGCCCTGGTGATCATTGGCGGTCAATTTGCCTGGAACCTGGCCCTTAAAAAAGCGCGGTCAGGGGACATGACCATGGCGACATCGTTCACGCCGGTTGCTTCCATTACCATCGCGATGATATTGCTCGGAGAAGATCCCGGCGACGGACTTTATCTGGGCGGCACCATTATCATCGCCGGCATTTTAATCGGGCTGTGGGGCCGGAAACGAAAGGAGCGGGCGGAAAGGGAAAGACTGGCCAGGGAAAATGCGATGGAACACGAAACCGAATATCACTTCAAGGGCGCATAACGGTCCCGGGGGCGAACCCGGAATCAGATCTAGAGCGTTATCAGCGGCGGAGAGATATCCTTGTGGTCATAAGCCTGGAAGGCTTCCACCGCTTCCGGATTGAACTGTCCTCTCCAGGCCCGATGGGGGTCCAGGTTCCCGGTAATCCGCTCGGCGGCATAGTTGCTTTCCATACACAGGGCATCCTGGGTCAGCCTGATCATTTCAAGCTCCCGACTCACATCCACCCGGACATCCGGTCGGAATTCCTGGACGACCTGGCCATTTTGACGGACCGGCATCATCAGTAACGTGGCGTTTTCATTTCGCTGACCATACCCCCTCTGAATCTGCAGGGCGGCACGAACCAGGGGATTGTCGGAATCCGCCACATGGTGGAAATGACTGGTGATAATGGTCGTTTTCCGGCTGCCGGGCAGTAAATTGAACCGGTTTACCCGGGACAGCGGCAACATGGAAAAGGTCGGAAATGCATCCAGGGTGGCCTGCAACAACTCCGCCCCATACCCGGTGTACTGCTGGAGATAGGCGGTTACTCTTCCGCCGCTTTTAAGTTTCTTGATCACGGCACCCAGGCAGAATGTCACGATATCCTCTGCGGAATCGGTCACCACGACAATGCTGTCCTGGGCGGCCTGTTCGTGCCGTTCGATGAGAAACCGGAGCAGGGTTTCCGCCATTTTGTTGTAGTGCTGGAGATTGCGCGGATGGTGGGAAATTTCACCAATATCCACTTCCACCGTATTCCAGCCTGCACTGTTCATGCGCAGCATCACATCCAGGTCCGCCCCGTACCCGCTGGTAAGTTCGCCGACCGCGATGCAGGAACGGTTAAAGAGAAATATCCCGGAATTCACGGCACTGATATGGGATAGCCGGGGGAACATGATGGCAATGGCGGGTCTCACCATCAGCCGGGTCATTGGCATGTTGTCGATGGCGTCGTGCCACAGTCCCTTGACCAGCCCGACATCCGGCCTGACCCCGCTTCTGAGTCTTTCAACCAGAGCGGGGCTGAGCGTGGTCAGGTCGGCATCCAGCTTGATGATCCAGTCATTTTTTGCTGCCTGATAACCCGTATTCAGTGCACGTCCCTGCCCGGGGCGGTTCTCGTCCACCACATGGGCGCCGGCCGCAGCGGCAACCCGGGCGGTATCGTCCGTGGATCCATTGTTCACCACCAGCACCTCGTCGACCCAGGGGTAGTGCCGGGCCGTTTCGATGACGCCCTGAATGGTTTCCTGCTCATTGAGGGCGGGAATGACTACGGATATTGCGTCGGGTTGGGTCAAATTAATACCTTGTGCTGTCTAAAGTTGTTCACAGGGACCTTCTTCCGCCTGGCCTCTTCGCATCAATGGCCGCCGGCCATCCACCAGTGATCCTCCAGGTCTGGCTGTTTGCCCGATCCAGGAATGAATTTCCGGAAATCAATCAGTTCGTGAAGCTCGACCTTGGATAGTCGAATGCCTCGAAATCCTGCTTGTACAGATTGTACACCATGGATTCGGTCTCTTTCCCATAGAACTGGTGCAACAACGACTGGGCATTGGTCGCATGCCGGTTCTCCCTGCCCCAATATTGTCGATACTGCGGATTGATTTTCTCCAGAATGTTTCTCAGGTCTTCATCCAGGTTTTCACACCGCCCTACAAAATCATACTCGATCTGTTCCTGAAAGGTCTGGTAATACTGGACCCGCCAGTGCGGGTTCATTTCAGACACGGATTGCCTGGAGACCGCGTCAACGAATTCTTCAAACGATACCTCCCGCTGCAGGTTTTCACTGTCCCCATCGAGCACGGCCAGGATCTCGGCTTTCGCCGGCATATTGTTGACGATCTTGTCCAGGTAGGCGGACAGTACCCGGGCATACGGGTTCCTCACGAAACAAAAACAGATGATTCCCTTTCGCCGGATAAACTCGCTGAATCTTCCCACCTGGGCAGGACGAATCAGGGGAGAGAAAACACGCGTGTGCATATCCACCAGGTTGTCGGCCCGGTAGTGCGGGTCGTCCAGTTCCATTCGCTGGAGAATCAACTTGATGGTGGAACAGGCCACTTTGGCATTTTCAACATAGATGTACCGGTACCGAAGTGAAATATTGATCGCGTAGTCAAATTCTTCCGCATCAATGTGGCGGGTATAGTCGGAAATATCCGATTTGAATTTTTCCCAGCGACCGGTCATCAACGGCAAAGGTCAGCGGAAGGGATGTGGCAATAAATACGGTGACCGTTTTCCAGCCCCTGTACCGGCGGTTTTTCCTGGTCGCAGATGTCTCCCAGCCTGTGCTGGCACCGGCGCTGAAAGGGGCAGCCCTGCCGGGGCGGCGCGCTTTCAACCGTGTCACTGATCGTGACATGGGGCTGCCGGTCCGGATCCGGCTCCAGGATGGCATCCATCAATGCCTCGGTGTACGGATGAAACGGGGGTTCAAACACCGACTCCACGGGCCCCATTTCACAGATCCGCCCCTGGTACAGCACAAAGACCCGGTCAGCGACCGCACGGACCGTGGCCAGGTCGTGGGAAACAAACAGGTAGGCAACTCCCATTTCCTTCTGCAGGTTCGACAACAGGTCGAGCACGGCGGCCTGAACCGAGACATCCAGCGCGGACGTGACTTCATCACACAATGCCAGCTTGGGCTCCGCGGCGAACGCCCTGGCAATGCCCACCCGCTGTTTTTCACCTCCTGACAACTGCCCCGGTGTCCGGTCCAGGTAGTGTTCGGTGAGCCGAACACTTTTCAGCAATTGGGTCGCACGCTCCCTGGCCGGACCGCTCTCCATGCCAAAATACAGCTCCAGGGGGGCCGAAATGATCTCGGCAACGGTTTTTCGGGGATTCAGGGAAGAATCGGGATTCTGGAAAACCAGTTGTATATCCTTTTTGCAGGCCAGTGAACGGGTATCCACCCGCCCATCCAGTGGCGGACTGTCTTCCAGGCGGATGTCGCCCCTGCAGGGCGGCTGCAATCCGACAATCGCCCGCAGGATCGTCGATTTACCGCTTCCGGATTCCCCCACCACCCCAATGGTTTCCCCGCGGTGGAGCGTAAAACTGACCTCATCGACCGTCAGTACCCGGGTGGCGTCCTCCTTTCCGGTGAACCGGCTGAACAGGCTCTTTTGACTGTATGTAATGGCCACATCATTGACTTCCAGCAATGGAGATTCTGCCCTCTCGCTGCGCCCCCTGGTGGAGGGCCGTGCCAGGTTGTCAGGACCTTCCAGCTCTTCCCGCCCAAAATGACAGCGAACGCGATATCGTTCCCTGCGCACATCCAGGGCCGGCATTCTGTCGGTACAGATGTCCTTTGCGAAGAGACAGCGTGGCGCAAAGGCGCAGCTTTCCCTGGTACCGGTCAGGGGCGGGGGATATCCGGGCAATATCTCGGGAACCTGGGCCCCGTCAATCCGGGGGATGGAGGCCAGCAGGCCCCGGGTATAGGGATGCTCTGGAGATTTCAGTATTTGCGTGCTGGATCCGATCTCCACCAGTTCTCCCGAATACAGGACGGCAATGCGGTCACTTACCCGCGCCACGGCCCCGAGGTCGTGACTGACAAAAATCATGGCCACCTGCTGCGATTTCGCCAGCTCCCGGAGCAATTCCAGGATGTGTACCTGGGTGGTGACATCCAGCCCGGTCGTCGGCTCATCCAGCAACAGGACCCGGGGCTGCCCTGCCAGCGCCATCGCCACCGCACATCGCTGCTGCTGGCCGCCGGACAGGGCATGGGGATGTCTCTGCGCAATCACCTCGGGTTGGGGCATGCGGACCTGCCCAAGCAGTTCGATCACTTTTTGTTTCCGTTCCCGGGGCAGCAGGCCGGTATGCAGCATCAGGGCCTCGTCAATTTGCTGGCCAATGGTCATGGTGGGGGTCAGCGACTGGCCTGCATTTTGCGGAATAAGGCAGATTTCACCTCCACGCAACGCCTGCAACGTCTCGGCATCAAGATCAAACATGGAATGGTCACCGAAGTAAACATCCCCCCCCAGTTTGACCAACCCTTCGGAGAGGTAGCCCATCATGGTCAGTGCGAGGGTGCTTTTCCCGGACCCGGATTCCCCCACGAGCCCCAGGGTTTCCCCGGGCAGGATCCGAAATGAGATGTCCCGCAGAATCGGCAGTGGTCCGCCTCCGGGTATGGCGACCCCGGCCGACAGGCTTTCCATCCTGATGATCGGTTCCATCATTCTACCCCGGCGCCTGGTTTTCCCGGTCAACGTGCAGCGCCTTGCCCAAGGCATCGGCAAACAGGTTGATGCCGATAATCAGGGTAGACAGGAACAGGGCCGGCCAGAATCCGGCCCAGGGGGCGACGGTGAGGAATTCCCGGGAATCAGAAATCATCAATCCCCAGTCCGGGGTCGGCGGAGAAGCGCCGAATCCCAGAAAACTGAGGGAACTGAATGCAAGCATCATCCAGGACCAGCGCATGGCCCATTCCACGAGCAGGATATCCTGCAGGTTGGGAAGCATTTCACGAAAGATAATGAACCGGGACGGATGGCCGCGCACCCGGGCTGCGGTAATAAAATCCCTGGCGGCAACACTTTGTGCAGCCCCCCGCCCGATCCGCACCACGGAAATACCGTTAAAAAACGACAGGGTGGGAATCAGTGCGAACACCCCCCCACCGGTAAAGCTCACGATCAACAGCAGGAACAGCAATCCCGGGATGGCCAGGAAGGCATCCACGAGCCGCATGCAGACTTCATCGATCCTGCCACCGACCAGACCCAGGGAAACCCCGACTGCCCCGCCCCAGACCGCGGCGATCAATGAAGAGACCAGGGTAATCAGGATGGAGATCTGTCCCCCCAGGATCGTCCGGCTCAGCACATCGCGGCCCAGGCTGTCCGTTCCCATCCAGTGCGCCATGGAGGGTGCCTCGAGGATGCGGTCCACATTTTGCTGGGTCACGTCGTAGGGGGCGATGACCGGCGCAATCACCACCAGCAGCAAATGAAAGGTCACCAGTACCACCCCGGTCATGCCGGAGGGCCGGGACATAATGGTCTGCATCACCCGTTTGATGCCCTGGAATCTGCCCGGACCGGGGGAAACGGCCTGTGCATTGACTGGGCTGATATTCGTAGCCGCTGTCATCCGCCCTCCCCCGAAACCTGGGACCTGAGTTTGGGATTGAGCAGAATGACCAGCAAATCCGCGATCAGGTTGACGGCAATATAGATCAGGGCAAACATCAGCGCGATGGCCTGGACCAACGGCAGGTCGCGGTCAAAAATACTTTGTATGATCAGCGTGCCAAGACCCGGATAGTTGAAAACCTTTTCAATGACCACGACACCGCTCAATAGCCACGCAATGGTCAGGGCGACGATATTGATCGTCGGAAGCAATGCGCTGGGAAGCATGTGCCGGAAGATCACCCGGCGAAACGAGACCCCTTTCAACGTCGCCATTTTCACATATTCGCTGTGCATCGCATCGATGACACTGGCCCGGGTGATGCGCAGGATATGCGCAGTCATGACAAAGGCCAGGGTAATCACGGGCAGTACGATGTTTGGCAGGATTTCCCGGACACTGGCGTTGGTGGGCAGTATGGTCACGGCTGGAAACCACTGGAAACTGATTGCAAAGACAAAAATCAACAGGGTCGCAATGACGAATTCGGGAATGGTCATGGCCAGCAACGACACCCCGGAAATCAGAAAATCCGGGACCCTGTCCCGGTACACCCCCGCAAAGACCCCCAGTACAATGGCAAGCGGAATCCCAATGAGGGCCGCCGTGGCTCCCAGAATGACGGTATTGCGAAATCGGGGACCCACGATGTCTTCGATGGGTTTTTTCCGTTTCAATGAGTTGCCGAGGTCCCCTTTGGCGAGGTCCCTGGCCCAGTGAAGAAATCGTTTTGCTGCCGGTTGGTCCAGATTGAGGGAAGCGCGACAATTGTCCAGGCGTTCTCCCTGGGCCAGCCGGCCCAGGTAGGCCGTACAGGCATCCCCGGGCAACGCTTCCGCGACCGAAAAGACCACCACCGCCACAAAGGCCAGGGTAAACAGGGCTGAGACCAGCCTGCGCAGGAGGATTTTCAGCATGTCTAGTTTTGGCTTTCTGTTTTACCCAGGTGCTGCCACCGCACAAACAATTCGGTTTCCGGGGGCAGGTTTCTCAACTTCGAACTGAACACACGGTTGACATTGAGATGAAAGGGAATGATGGCTCCACCATCGTCATACAGCAGTTGCTGGGTACGGACATACAAATCCCGCCGTTTTTTCCCGTTGACCTCCTTTCTGGCCCGGTCCAGTTCCCGGTCAAACTGCGCGTTTTGCCAATAGGTTTCGTTCCAGGCCGCGCCGGAACGGAACGCTTCATTCAATATCTGGTCGGCTGGCCGCTGGTTCCAGCGGGTCGCCACGAAAGGCTCCTGCATCCAGGTATCGGTCCAGTAACCGTCTGCCGGAACCTGGTGGATATTCACCCGGATGCCCGCCTGCGCCGCCTGGTTCTGGTACACCTCCGCCATACTGACAAATGACTTGTCCACGGACGAGGTATACAGGTCCACATCAATTCCATCCGGATATCCGGCCTTCGACAACAGGGCTTTCGCCTGCGCAATATCCTGGGGGCAGTCCCGCTGTGCATGGTATTTGTCCCCGGCCCAGACCGGCGTATCACACGACGGTTCACCCCCCCCTTCTCCCAGCACCAGGCGAACCATCCCCTCCCTGTCCACCACTGCCCGCATAGCCCTGCGCACATTCCGGTCATCAAAGGGAGCCATATCCGTACGCATGACCATACCGGGCCAATGCCCCGTTTTGATGGTCTGTACAATATACTCGGGATGGTCTTCAAACAGTTTCAACTGCCGCCGGTTAATGGACGGCAGGTAATCAATCTGGCCCGCCAGCATGGCCTGAATCTGTGCAACCTGGTCGGGGATGGCGACAATTTCCACCCGTTCAACCCCGGGAGGCCCTTCCCAGTAATCCGGATTGGCTTCCAGTATGGTGATCCCTTCCGGGTCATTTTCCACCAGCCTGAATGGGCCGGTTCCATCGCCTGTCTGTTCAATAGAGTCCGCGCTTCCCTCGGGAATGATTCCACATCGCTGGTCGAGCAGCAATAAAGGCAAATCCGCATGCGCGGATTTCAAATGGATCCGGACCGTGAGACGGTCCACGACCTCGATGCGGTCCATGATTTTCAGGGTGGAGCGGACCGGAGAACCTCTTTTTGGGTCCAGGGCGTGATACAGCGAATAGACCACATCCGCCGCACTGAGCAGCTTTCCGCTATGAAACCGGACCCCGTCCCGCAAATGGAAGGTCCAGGTCCTGGCATCCCCGGAAACACTCCAGGAAGTCGCCAGATCCGGGCCCGCACTGCCGTCATCCTCCTGGCGCACGAGCCGGTTGTACATCGTCTGGGTGGTAAAGAAGAAACGGGTGGGGGAATAGGGGTCCAGGGATTCCGCCCCGCCGAATCCCGCATCATAGGCCAAACGCAATGTTGCGCCCTGTGCCGAGCTGGTCCAAACGGACAGAAAAACCAGACAGACCATGAACCAACCTGTGAATCGTGACCTCATTTCTCCTTGATCGCTGTAGATTTCATTCGGGTGGCCAGATCAAACACCGAGCCCCCTCGGTAAGCGAACAGATTATACCCCTTATTGGCCCGGGTTTTGATGCTGCGTACATCCTCCAGGGAATACACCGGGCACAAAGTACCGAATTCGAGGTGAGAAACCGACATCCCGAGTCCCAGGAGATGATCGCTGATCCGGCAGGCGGGGTCGCTGCCGTGATCTTCATAGATTAACAGGACATCCCGCTTCAATACCTCCTCGGCGCCCTGGACCGCCTCCACCTCCATTCCCTCCACATCGAGCTTGATCACAATGGGCTGGCCGGTCCGGGCGTACTTTCCCGCCAGCTGGTCAATGGAAGTGGTGGGTACCGGCTCACTCTCCGACTCCGGAAGGGTCAAATGCGGTAACAGTGTGGCCCCTTCGTTCGCCAGGGACCCCGGACTGGTATGGATCCGCACCGTTTCTCCGGCCTGGCGAGCCACCGCAGCGCGAACGGGCGTAAAACGGTTCCGGTTAATCCGGTTGTTTTCCCGGAGCATATGATAGTTCCGGCGGACCGGTTCCACCGCGATTGCTTTCTTGCCCTGAAACGGCCGGGATGAAGCCAGGATGCTCCAATAGCCGTAGTTGGCCCCCAGGTCCAGGAACAAGTAATCAATATCCCGGACCGCACTGAGCACCGTTTCGATTTCCGGCTCGTAACGAAACCCCCTGCAGACCAGCTTGTTCCAGTAATAGTCGGCGAGGAAAAACTTGAACTTTGCATCCTGCGCAAGCCTCACCACGCAGGGCTCTTTCCGGTCCAGGAATTTTCCCGTAAACACCCCCACCCATGCCAGCCACCTGTAGCCAAATGGCCGGCTGATCACGCCGTAAAACTTGAGTAATCCAATGGCGGTGAGCGTGGTGAGATTTCGCCGGTAGGTCAGGTAGGGTTCAGCCAATATGAACACTCCCCCGGTGGATTTGTACTGCTGCCCCGAACGGGTGCCTACTGGAATTTTTATTCAGCATGACTGCAATACATGCCATTGTCGCACTCCGCCCCGGCCGTAGGAAGCCAGCCCGGGTACTGGCTCAGCACGCCACCCTTTTGGACGTATCCACGTGAACGCTGTTGGCAATGGGCTGGTGCTGGGAGAAATTTCTTCGTTCCATGCAGTGTGGGTTGGTTTTGCAACCCGCCACATGCGAATTGATGTACAGAAAAGATGGTGCTACGCTTCTGACGCTTGGAGGCCTATGATACCTGAAATGGTCAAGTTAAGATCAAAAAGAGTCACCACCATTTTGAACACTTTCTTCACCCCGCCAATGTTCCATCGGGGAGAGATACCGGCCCGTTTCTTTGATCTGGTGTACAGTTCCCTTACTCCGAAATTCATGTTTGATCTAAATGACCTCCAGGTGCTGCATGGAAATACACTGGGCGCTGTGGTTGCGAAATACAGGATATTTGGCGACAACAACACAATTTCCATGTCTGCCGATAAATTGTCTGCCGGGTTTCCGATGGCGTTGCCCGGACGCCTGTCCCTGACAAGGGGCATCCTCAGTTGAGAGGGTTTGTGGCCTCCGATCCAACTATGATCCAGGGGGATTGCAGTAGAGATTCCGAAAGGGAACGTCCGAGTGGAATTCTGAATGCTTATGTGAAGACCTGCCAGCGCTGGAATCTGGAACCTGACAAACAGATGATTTTTCTGGGCTACGAGCCGAATGATGCGTTTGGCAGGGAGGTGTTATCGGGTCACGTCCCTCCTCCTGAATCGAAAGATTTCAGAGACAGGATCGCATATTTCCTTTGTATCAGCCTGGGGCTCGGTACGGTTTTCAATGAAGCCGTCGAGGCTGAACTGAACTGGCTCAATAGGACTCGTCCAGAATTGAATGACAAGTCTGCATTCGACTATATGCTGGAGGGGAATCTGTCCAACCTTTTTATTGTTGCGGATCTTGTCGATCATGAACGGAGGCTTTGAGAATTGCTGGATGATTGCCCGGATGGGGGCAATTTACTGAGAAAGAGATTGCCAGTCCTTCATTCCGTGAAAGAACAGATCGATCCAGGCCGTTTTCCAGAACCCGTTTCAGTGATGGGACGATAGGCGTCTTCTTATTCAGTGCATGATATTTCCACTTGGAAATCCAGGAATGGGAACCCTTCTCAATATTACAGAAAGTGCCCCTGTTGACCGCCGACGGTCAGGGTCCAGGCAAAACATCCCGACCGGGCTGTCCCGACCACAAGACAAGGATATCGGGAATCCACCCCAGCCCACACCCCTGGGAGGGGTGTCCCAAGGGCATGACTTCCGTTTTCGATCTTCAATGAAATCCCCCCGTACCAGTTTGAAGTGCAGCACCCGCTCCAGAAACAGGGTTCAACAAAATTTTGTCGCCTGGATTGAAGGGGTAACTTCCTCATCCGGTTGACACGGACTGGTCCTGTACAACCCCTTTCCATCACTTGGAACAGATCAGAATACGGGGCCGGGATGGAGTAAATCTTCTTTGAAACAGGAGGAGATTGAAGAATAATCCAGTCCATTTGGACTGACAGCGGGAGACGCATGATCAATGTTATTTCATTTTCCGCATGACTGGGCTGGATTTTTCCGATACCCGTAATGCGGTAATTTGACGAGGGGCCCGAATTTTTCGAATTTCCCGAAAAAAAAGGAGGGGTAATATCACCCTGCACTTGCGTTCAAGACCATATATGCTCCAAAGGGAGTTCGATGGGTTCCTGAATCGAAAATCTGAAGACGACCTCCTTTCTTTGCCCCTGCGACGCGACTGGAAACAAACCCTCAACCGATAAAATCCCGCCCTGGAGGGTGGTCCCCTCACAGGGAGATCGAATATGGACATTTATGCCGTTTGATCAAATTCCAGTATCGCTGGATATTGGGCTATCCGTGAACAATGCAGACATGCCTTCACGAACGAAACAAAGGTTGTAGTCAGGAAAATAAGGATAAAACATATACAAAATTAGGTTTTCGTATACATAATAATGGAAAACATATATAATTTGACACAATCGTAATATTCTCAACCAATGAACCCAACACGACCACTACCCCCCCTTCCGCCCTTAGTCAACCTGCAGACCGTACCCATCCTGCTGGAACTGTCCGTCGCGCGGGCCAATTTGGGAGAACTGAAGGGTGCGGCCAGCAGTTTGCCCAATCAGGGTATCCTGATCGATACGTTACTTCTGCAGGAAGCGCTGGCCAGTTCTGAGATAGAAAACATCGTTACCACGCAGGACGAGGCATTTCAGGTCGACTTGCTGACCGGAATCGGTTCTGTAGAAGCCAAGGAAGTGGCGCGATACAGCTTCGCGATGCGCCAAAGCTACGAGAGATGGCGTGATTGTCGCTTTATCAGCGAGAATATGTTGATCGAAATGTTCCGTCAACTTAAGCAGCGTAATGACGGCTATCGTAGACTCCCGGGCACGGTGTTGCGCAATGAACAGACAGGAGAGACCGTCTATGAGCCACCGCAGAATAACAGAGAGATTATTGCCCACATGCGAGAGCTTGAACAATTCATCAATGACGAGACCCGCTGCAACCTGGACCCGCTCATCAAAATGGCATTGATCCACCATCAGTTTGAAAGCATTCACCCTTTTCCGGATGGCAATGGTCGAGTAGGTCGGATGCTCAATGTACTCTATCTCACCCATACCGGCCTGCTGGAGACGCCCATTCTCTATCTGAGTCGGGCGATCAACCGTACCAAGCCGGACTACTATCGTTTGCTGAAAGCCGTGCAGGAGGATGAAGCATGGGAAGAGTGGGTGATTTATCTGCTCAATGCGGTATCGGAATCTGCGCTGTCTACGCTTCATCTGATCACCGATATCAACAGACTGATGATTGAGGTAAAGCATCGGATGCGAAACGAGCTGCCAAAAATTTATTCACAGGATCTGCTGAACAACCTATTTCGCTTTCCCTATACACGGATCGAGTATTTGCAACGTGATCTGCCTTATGGTCGACAAACCGCACGGAAGTATCTCCAGCAATTGAGCGAGGGTGGCTTTGTAAAAAAGGTCAAGCTGGGACGTAATAACTATTATGTCAATCAGGCTCTGGTCGACCTGTTCGTTGGGATGCAACGTCAATGAATCTGGAGTTTGACCTGCGGCGGTGCTGGCTCACCAACTGGCAGGCAATGGCTCTGGGTCTTGTGTTTGCCACGAACCCAATGAATAGCCAAACACCCAAAAGCAGATTCTTTTAAGATGGTGACCGATTGTCTCTGGGGACTTGATTTGGGAGGGACCAAAATTGAAGGAATCGTCCTTGCCCCCGAACCCGGCGGAAAGGTCCTGGTCCGAAAACGCATTCCAACGGAAGGCGACCGCGGATACGACCATGTTCTCAAGCAGATCACCGGCCTTCTGGAGTCGATGATTGCCGACACCGGCACTTTGCCGAAATCCATCGGGATGGGCACGCCTGGCACCCTGGACCCACACACTGGCCGGCTCCGGGGCAGTAATTCACAGCACCTCAACCACCAGGCCCTGAATAAAGATCTCGAAGACCGGCTGGGAATTCCGGTATGGATCGAAAATGATGCCAACTGCTTTACCCTGGCGGAATCCGAATCCGGGGCGGCTGCCGGACTGGAACCCCGCCCCCGCGTTGTATTTGGCATTATCCTTGGAACCGGGGTCGGCGGCGGGATTGTTGTGGACGGAAAACTGCTTTCGGGAAATCACGGCATTGCCGGGGAATGGGGACATAATTTCCTGGACGAGTCCGGGGGGGCCTGTTATTGCGGCCGACACGGCTGTGTCGAAACCATCCTGTCCGGCCCGGCCCTTGAACGGTATTACCGGTCCATTGCCGGGAACCGGTCTACCCTGGAGCAGATCGACCGCCTGTCCGAATCCGGGGATGCCAACGCCCAAAAAACACTGTCCCGCCTGGTCCGGTACTTCGGCAAGGGAGTCGCCAGTGCCATCAACCTCCTGGACCCGGATGTCATCGTGGTCGGCGGCGGGGTGGGAAATATCCGCACCCTCTACTCCCGGGGGATTGAAGAAGTGGAGAAACACATCTTTGCGCCAACGTTGAATTGCAGAATCGTTCCGCCGGAACTTGGGGACAGCGCAGGGGTGTTCGGTGCCGCCTACCTGAACCGGAACGGGTGCCCCACCTGAATCATCGACCCCTCCCGCCAGGATCCCGGTCATGGTACGGGGATCGGCCGGTGGTTTCATCAACGGGTTGGGGTCCAGTCGAAACCGGGAAGATGAACTCCGTGATGGAAATTAACCCGACTTTCCAGTCCCTGTTTTTGCAACCACCAATGCGTCCACGATGGTACAGCCATCCGGCGACACGATGACCGGATTGAGGTCCATTTCCAGTATCTCATTGCACATCCGGTCGGCTATCCGGGAAAAATCCGACAACGCCCGGGCGGCCAGGTCAATCCGGCAGGCCGGCTTCCCTCTTGCTCCCTGCAGTACTTTATGGATCGCCAGCGATTGGATGTGATGCAGCGCTTCGGCCTGCAAACACGGCGCCGGGATAAACGTCCGATCACGCAACAACTCGATGTGGACGCCACCCGCGCAAACCATCACCACCGGTCCGAACTGATCGTCGTTGATCATGCCGAATGCCAGCTCCACCCCCCCTGTGATCATCGGTGCCACCAGAACGCGGGTTCCCAACCGGGCAGACAGGTCCCGGTACGCGGACCGGACGGAATCCGCATCTTCCAGGGCCAGTCGGACCCCTTCCCTCTCCGATTTGTGGTGAAGACCGGGTTGCGCCGTTTTCAGCACCACGGGAAAACCGATTTCCTCGGCTGCGGACAGGGCATCTTCCAGGTTGCCGGCGACTGTGGATTCGACCGTGGGCAAACCCAAATCCCTGAACATCTGAAGGGAGTCGGCTTCGCCCAGTACCTCCCCGGTCATCAGGTTCCGTTTCCACTCCGACAGCCTGGACGCACCGCACTGAAATGGCCCGGGCTCCTCATACCGTACATGATCGCGATAATGAAACATGTTTGCCACGGCGGACAGTCCCAGGGAAATGCCATTGATCACAGGGACCCCGCATTTCCCCAATTCAAGGGCATCGATGGAATTGTGGACATTCACGGTGCTGTTGAAGACCACAAAAGGTTTATCGATGAATGAAAGGGAATTCCTGACCACGTCCAGTAGCTGTGGATACTGGCTGAACCCATCTCTGAATTCGAATTCAAGGGTCAGCATGGCGGTTCCGGGGTCATCATGCAAAATCCGCAGGCAGGTTGAAAAAAGTTCCGCGATATCCACATTCAGCGCGCCCATGGCATCCACCGGGTTTTCGGCAATCAGACCATATTCCAATACTTTTTCCAGGGCGGATCGGGAGGTGGCGGTCAGTTCCGTATACTCAACCCCCTTTTGTTCACTCAGATCAATCATCTGTTCGCGCAAACCGCCGGAATCCAGCAAACTGGACAGTTGGCCCGGGCCCAGCCGCCTTCGCTGGGAGAAGATCAATGCCGTTGCGGCCATCTCGTCGATGTCGGCGACCCGGATGACGCCATACCGGTCACACACCGCCTGAAAAGCCGTATCGTTCCCGGCCACCGCGCCGGAATGGCTCTTCGCCATGCGGGCACTTTTTTCCGTTACCCCCACTTTCACCAGCACAACGGGGATATTTTTCTCGCGGGCGGTTTCCAGTGCCAGGATGAAGCGATCCGGGTCGCGGACCGTCTCGATAAAAACCGCCAGAACCCGGGTGGTCGGCTGGACCAGCGCATACAGCATGTAATCCGCCACGGTGCCATGGATCTCCTGGCCGGGTGAGACCACCAGGTTATACTTCAGCCTCGGGTCCGTATTGGCCAGATAGGTCATGACCGATCCGGAGTGCGCCACCAGTGCGATATGACCAGCCGGACGTTTCGGCGGGAAGTCAAAACTCACCATTGTGGCCGAATCATAGTTGTAAAATCCCATGCCGTTCCCACCGCATACCGGGATTCCGGATTCTCCGGCCAATTGCTTCAGCCGCTGAAGAAGAGGAGGCGAAGTGTCCCCTTCCAGATAATTGTTGGCAAAAATAACGATTCCGCCGACCTTCAGGGCAATGCTCTGGACAACGGCATCCTCCATGCCATGGTTGCCGATGGTCATCACCACCAGGTCCGGCACTTCAGGCAATGCAGCCAAATCCGGGTAGCAGGAATGGTCCCCGATACTGTCATACTTCGGATTGACCCGGTACAGCCTGCCGGCAAACTGGCAATCCTGCAGCAGACCCAGGACTTTCCGGCTGACACTTTCCGGTTTTTTCGACACCCCGACAATGGCCAGGGATGCCGGGGCCAGCATGCGGGACATCCAGTGCGTGGATGCCCGGCATTCAGTGTGTTCACTTTGTGGCAAAAGACCGCTCATTTCAGTTACAGTATCCGGGCTCACTTATCGACAGCGAATTCAATCATGACCAGCGAAGTAATCGTCCAGCGGCACGGCAGCGTGATGGAAATCACCCTGGACCGGCCGCCAGCCAATGCTATCACCAAGGATGTTTCCATTGCCATACACAAGGCATTGCTCCAGCTTCAAAACGACCCGGAACTGGCCTGTGGAATCATCACCGCAACCGGCGAGAGGATTTTCTGTGCCGGCTGGGACCTGAAGGCCATCGCCGGCATGGATTCTGCCGAGGAAGCATTGGATGATTCGCTGAACTGTCCCGGCGGATTTGCCGGCATTACGGAATTCTGGGGGTTAAGGAAACCGGTCATCGCGGCCGTCAATGGCATTGCAGTCGGCGGCGGTTTCGAAATTTGCCTGGCCTGCGACCTCATCATCTGCGTTGGCAATGCCGAATTCTTTCTCACGGATGTCCAGCGTGGATTTTTGCCGGATGTCGGGGGCATTCAGCACCTTCCCCGCAAACTTCCCTACAATGTCGCCATGGAACTGATCCTGACCGGCCGCCGAATGCCTTCCGCAGAAGCCAAACAGTGGGGACTAGTCCATGCGATCGTTTCACAGGACGAACTTTTACCCCGGGCACATGAGTTGGCCGCGCAGATTGCAAAAGGGGCTCCGCTGGCCATTCAGGCGCTCAAGGAAGTCGTTCCCCGTATCCAGAATCTGCCCATCCGGGAAGCTTTTGAAGCAACGAAACCGGGGAATCCTGATCTCCCGGCCTACCAGAAAATGCTGTTTTCCGAAGATTTCATGGAAGGGCCCAGGGCCTTTGCGGAAAAACGGGCCCCAAACTGGAAGGGCCAATAGTTTCACCTGAATATTCATGAGGATATATGATGAACGAACTCACTCCCGAAGATAGAATGATGCTGGATGGACTGTACTGGTGGGATATCCCCACCCTGTTCCGATGCCCCATCGAACGCGACCCCGGCAAGGTTGATATTGGGCTGGTCGGGGTCCCACACTCGACCGGCAATGGGACGACAGAAAGAGACCAGCACCTGGGTCCCCGCGCAGTCAGGGATGTATCGGCCATGTCCAGACGGGTCCATCTTGATTTTCAGGTCGATCCCTGGAATACCTGCCGCATTGCAGACATGGGAGATGTCCCGCTGCCTGAAGCCAACGATAATGAACGGTGTATTGAACGCATTACCGATTTTTACTCGCATCTGGACAAGGCGGGGGTTCGCCCCGTGTCAGTGGGGGGAGACCACGCGATCACTGGCGGTATCATGCAGGCCATTGCGGGCAAAGGGGCCCATCTCACCAATGGAAAAAAGGCGGCATTTCTGCATTTTGATGCCCACACCGATGCGTATGAACAGGTCCCCCATTTTTTGGGCGCAGTCAAATCCGCGGCGCATTGGGCCGCCTATCTGGTCCGGCAGGGCCAAATCGATGCATCCCGCAGTATCCAGATCGGCATGAGGGGAAACCCAAGAACCCTGGACTGGTGGAAAACCAGTACCGACCTCGGCTATGAAGTGATTCCGATTTCCCGGTACAGGGAACTGGGTATGGAGAAAACCACCCGGCTGATTACCGACCGAATCGGGGATGCTCCGCTGTACATCACCTTTGACCTAGATTGCATGGATCCGACGGTTTGCCCCGGTGTGGCGAACCTGGAAGCCGGTATCCAAGGCTTTCAGGTGGACGAAATGATGCAACTGCTTCGTTGCGTGCGGGGAAAAAATATCATTGGCGGGGATGTGGTCTGCCTGATGCCGACCAAAGACCATCCCAATAAAATTACTGCACACTTTGCCGCCGCAGTGATGTTTGAGATTATCAGCCTGATTGCAGACCGCATCAGGAATTAGGGGTATTCCTCCTTCCGGACGATCCTGGGCGGCGTCTTTCGGGATTATCGGCCCGGGGTCTTTCGCGCGAGACCGGTGCACTGAGCACAGCGGTCCCCTTCCCATGCTCGAGCGGTTCCCACGGGTCTTCGAACCCTCCGCCGGGGGCGGAGTTTCGGATCGTGACCGCGAAGACAATCCGTATGAAGTACCTCGGCACTCCTCCGCCGGACGGCAAGCTACAAGACCCTGGTGTGCCCCTCTACAACGTTCACTGCACAGCGAATATTGTTATTATCTTGGATATTCGTTAAAATACCTATATTTGCTGTTCAGAAAATATAGGTAAAAATACTGATGATTGACTCGGACCTCATGGCAGGACAGTTGGTTGGAGGATTCCTGGAAGCCCTGCGGGAACTGCCCGATGTGCAGACGGAGTTCAATGGGGTCGAACAACCGGTTGACCCCGGTCAAGGACATGGCGCAGAGGTTGCCCTCCGGGTGGGTGGAAAAACGGCCACCCTGCTGATACAGATGAAAAAGGAGGTATATCCCCGTGACGTGCGTCAGTTGCTTTGGCGGCTTCAGGAATTCACACGTAAATGGCCTGAGCTGGCAGGAGGGCAGCAGGCGGTGTTCTTCCTGGTCGCCGAATCGATTTCACCTGGAGCCAAGAACTTGCTGAGGAATGAACGGGTTGGCTACTACGACAGCGGTGGCAGTCTGTTTCTTCCTGCCGGCAACATCTATGTCTATATGGACAAGCCGCCCCCGAAAAGCTTGTCAAGAGCCATCCGTTCCGTGTTTTCGAACCGTCGTGCGCAAGTGCTGCACGCGGTTCTGATGCGGAACCGCGAGTGGTTCGGAGTGAAGGAGATTGCCAGCCAAGCCCGGGTATCGCCCTCAACGGCTTCGCAGGTACTGATGGAACTGGAGAAATTCGACTGGGTGGTATCGCGTGGGCAGGGGCCGGGAAAGGAACGACATCTGCAAGAGCCTGGTGCGTTGCTTGATACCTGGGTCAACCAACTGGCGGTGATGAGACCCTTGTCCTTACGGCGTTACTTCGTGCCGTCGGAGCGTGCGGAAAGATTGGTGGAGAAATTTGCCGAAGTCTGCGCCGAGAACAAAGCCGAGTACGCGATCACCCATGAGGTGGCAGGACAACAGTACGCTCCGTTTCTGTCGACTGTCTCCCAAGTGCATTGTCGGCTGCTGAACGGCCCGGCAGCAGACAGGGCTCTTGGCACTCTGGATGCTCGACCCGTCGATCAAGGCGCGAACCTTGCGGTCATTGAGGTCAAGTCGCCGGGCGAGTTACTGTTTCGGGAGTTGGTGAACGGAGTCTGGCTGGCAAGTGCCCTGCAAGTCTACCTCGACCTGATGCGTAGTCAGGGGCGAGCCAAAAAAATGGCGACGCACCTGCGCCGAGAAAGAATCGGATTCTGATGGCGAAGCCCGCGACGTTCGGCGGCTACAGCGATCAGTACACCGCCGACTGCGAGCGCGTTCTTGTGACCCTGCTGCGCGGACTGGGCCGTGGAAGGATTCCGTGTTTCTGATAGGTGGACTGACTCCCAGATACCTGGTAGCAGCTCGGCCACCGGATGTACCTGCGCATGCAGGCACGCGCGACTTGGATATCGTCATCGACCTGCAGATCCTGGCCGACACCGCGGGCTATCGCACACTCGAGGAAAACCTGCGAGCGATGAAGTTCGAGCGGTCGATGAACGAAAGAGGCAAAGGCTTTCATGGCGGTGGTAGACTCGCACCGAAAACCACGCACTGATGGTGGTCGAGCTGCTCGCCGACGCACCGGAGATCGCTGGCGGCAGGGGAAATGCCGTCGAAGTGGTGAGGGCAACACGGCTGATCGGCGCGAAGCGCGGATGCTGAGACAGCGGGCGGTCAACAGCGTGATAGAACAACTTTTGGGTCGGATTTTTTCGAGGCAGCATGGCATTGATTTATAATCGACTTGATATGGGAAATATAACGGTTCAACCGCTGTCCGATGTACTGGGGGTGTCGATTCGCGGGATTGACGTCTCCCGGGGATTGGATACACATGAGCAATCCCTGATTGCCCAAAATCTGGTGGAACACAAGGCTGTTTTGCTGCCGGACCAAAAGCTGGCGCCGGAAGAATATGCTGCGTTCGGACGGAGCTGGACGTCAAAAACCCGGGCCGATGGCTTTACTGAAATGAATGTGCCTGGATTTGATGATATCAATATCGTCGGAAATGTCGGGGCCCTTTTCCAGGATGAAGCGTATCGAAATGGGGCCTCGTTCTGGCATACTGACTGTGCTGCGGAAGCGGAAGCGGATGCCATCACCATGCTGTATTGTCTGTATTCACCGATTACGGGGGGCCGAACGATGTTGGCCGATATGCAGGCGGCCTATTCCAGCCTGGAGGACGACCTGAAAGCCCAGATCGCCCCCCTTACCGCAAACCACTGCTATGCAGGCAGCAGACCGATCCTGGGTGGATTTGAAAGCTGGGAATTCGAATTGACCCCCGTGACCGAAGAGACCGCAAGGGCATTGCCTGACCCGATCCAGCGGCCGGTGGTCAGAGCACACTCCGTGTCTGGCAGAAAAGGGTTATACGCTCCCGCAGGATCAATCTTTTCCATCAATGAGATGGCTGCCGAAGATGCCTACAAGCTGATGCATCGGCTTAAAACACACGCCACGCAGCGTGCATTGTGTTACGCCCACCAATATCGGCCTGGAGACCTACTGATGTGGGACAATTCTTCCACCATGCACTACGGGGAACCCGTTTCGGCAGCCACCCGCCGGGATGAACGGCGAATGATGCATCGTATGTGCGCCCTCGGTATCCCCACCGTTTTGTTGAAATAGGTGCAGGCATTGTGCCAGAACCCATGATTTGCCGAAATCCCCGCCTCCCTGTGCTCTCTATGATGTGTCCCGGGTCGTGAAGGCGTCCACTTTCAATTTCCAGGTTTCGGGTCACGGTCTGAACAAAAAACCATGGAACAAGGTTCGGAAAAGGAAAATTCCCCTTTCCCTGGCACCATTTCATGGTGACCCGCCCCGTACACGATTGTTCTCCTGCCGGGGTCTTGTACTCCGGGGAAGCGGGAACCAATGCAAATTATTTCCTGGAAAATTCGGTGCTCTTTCAGTTTCTCAACGGTTTCCCGAAAGCCAGCATGTGATCAATCCTCCGGCGGGTGCCATCGGTCTGCACCAGGGTATTGAATGCCTTTCGTTCCGCATTGAGCAGATCCTGTTCTGACCAGCCCGTCCCCGGGTCGACCTCTCCGCCGCTTACAATTCGCGCGATCTCCGTTCCCACTACGACATCGTGGGCAGTCAGTCTGTGATCCTCCCCGGTTTTCTCAAGCCAGTCCACCATTTTTCCGAATACGGGGGTACCGGGCATCGACAGACCCGGACGGGAAAACGGTTTCTGGTCCTGGCTGGTATTCAATGCACGGATCGACTGGCTGTAGATGCGATCCCGGTTCATTTCAAACCGGTCATGCTCCCTCAGCATGGCCAGTTCATGGGCAAGAATGGGGGAAGTCGCCGTCCTGCCATACCCAATATTCATGAATGCCTTCCAGGATGCCCCGGCAATGTCCCCGTTCCCACATCCCAGTTTCTCAACCCATCGATAAAGTATCTCCTTGCATCCCCCTCCGGATGGCACCACCCCGACCAGTGATTCAACCAGTCCCATCACCGAGTTCGCATGACAGATCACCTGTTTTCCGTGCAACACGACTTCGAATCCACCTCCAAGGGATAACCCCACGGGTGCCACAACTACCGGGAAGTCTGCGTCCCGCATGGACAGCACGGTTTGCTGAAAATCATTGAGAAACGCATCCAGGCCATCCAGATCATCGCGTTGGCAATACTCCCTGACGGCCCCCAAATTGACCCCGCAGGAAAAATGAGGCGCATCATTGTGAACCAGCAACCCTCTCAGGTTTTTCCGCGGAACCTGGTCAATGGCATCCGCTAGAACGGCCATGGATTCGGCATCCAGTGTATTCGCCTTGCTGTGAAACTCCACCAGGGCCACTTCATCCGTGATGTACCAGCTTGCCATTTCGTTGCGGTTGACCGGGTGCAGCGTTCGTTTTTTTTCGTTAAAACGAACCACCCCCCGGGGACGGGTGACCGAACCCCAGCGATTCCGGTTCTGCCGGGTTTGCAGGACACCATCGTGCACACGATAAAAGGAAGAGCCTTTGGCGCTGCGAAGAAAATCCGGCACCGCCCGGCCTTCGGACTCCAGGCGGTCCACCAGGTAATCCACGCCAATGGCATCCATCATCTCGAAGGGCCCGGCGAGCCAGTTGTAACCCAGCTTCATCGCATCATCAATGGCCAGGGGGTCCTCGCCGACTTCGGGAATCAGCGAAGCGGCATAACACAGCGTATTCGACAGGACCTTCCATGCAAAGTGCCCATACCTGGAATCGTCCCGGAGCAAAGACATGATCCCGTTCTTTTCCGCCTCTTCTGCGACCGGAAGAACCCGCCGTTCAAACAGAGCGTATTGTGCTGAATTCAAATCCAGCATGTACCGGTCGGTTGAATCCTCTTCCTGATAGTAAAAACCCTTCCCCTTCTTGTTCCCGGTATGACCATTTTCTATCATTCGGGTCATCAATGGGATCTCACCGGCCACCTGGTGAAACGCATCCGTTTCGGGAAGAATGCTCACGAGACTCTTCACCACATCCGCCATCAAATCGATCCCGATGAGGTCATAGAGCCCAAAGACCCCGGTTTTGGGTATCCCCATGGGACGCCCAAAGATCGCATCCGCTTCGACCGGTTCGAGTTTCAGTTCAAATGCGGCATGCAGAGCACACTGGATGGCATACACCCCGACCCGGTTTCCAAGAAACCCCGGGGTATCCAGGCAACGGACCACCCCCTTTCCCAGCTTCTGCTCACAAAAGGCGTCCAGCCGGTCGATGACTGCCGGGTCAGTGTGTTCCCCGCGGACCAGTTCAAGCAGGCGCATAAACCGGACCGGATTGAAAAAATGGGTGATCGCAAACCGCTTTTGAAACGATTCCGGCATCCCTTCTACGAGAAGACGAATCGGAATCGTGGAAGTGTTCGAAGTGATCACAACCTCCTCGCTGCAGGTATCATTCAGGCGCTGATACAGGCCTTTCTTGATATCCAGCCGCTCTACCACGGCTTCGGTAATCCAATCACACTGGGCAAGCCGATGAAAATCGTCACGAATATTCCCGGGCTGGATTCGAGTGAAGGCTTCATCGGACATCAGACCGGGCTGGTTGGGGTCCTTCATTCTGTTCAACCCGTGCTTGGCGGGTCCATTAGGGTTATCGTCTTCTCCCGGAACATCCAGCAGCAATACCTCCACCCCGGCATTGGCGACCTGGGCTGCGATCCCGGCGCCCATTGTTCCGGCTCCAATGACTGCGACTTGACTAAAACTCATGCTGATTCTCTAAAATTGTCTCGATTAACTGAATGGTCGCCAGCAGAACCGGTTCCGACCCATCCGCCCACAAAAAAGAACCGTATTCTGTCAGACTCGCACCCGGAAGAACAACATTTTTCCGGGCTGCAGTGTGGGTCCTCCTCCCCTTTGTTTTCATTTCCAAACCGAACAGTCAAATTCATTTATAATCCGGCGAATGGGTGGAATGCGATGTCATCCCGCATGAAACCCGGTTGTGCCATCTCCATGGGAGAAAAAGATCGCAGAAAAAAACCCCATCCTGCCCTGAACACGCATCCTGCAGGATAGAAACTCCGGTTAACTTGATATGAACCAGAAAATCGATCCCGACCTGATTACCATCCCGGCCAGACACGCCAGGGCCGCGCCTGTGAAGAAACAGCAACGGGTCCGGGTCATCAACACCCATGGCACTCAGGTCGTGGATTGCTGGGCGCTCAATGCACACAATACGGGGGAATTCATGTCCATGGAACACTGCCGGGTAGACCTTGAGCGTTATCGGCCACAGACCGGGGATACCCTGGTCACGAACCAGCGGCGGCCCATCCTGACCATACTCCAGGATACCGCCAATGGTGCCCATGACACCCTGCTCGCGGCCTGCGACCGGTATCGCTACCAGAAACTCGGCTGCACGGAATTCCACCGCAATTGTACCGATAATTTCTGGGAAGCCCTGGTTGCCATTGGAATGAAACCCACGGAAACGCCCTCTCCGTTCAACCTGTGGCAGAACACACCCGTGGAGGCAGACGGCACGATCAGGCCCAATCCTCCCGTCTGCAACAAAGGCGACTTTATTGAATTCAGGGCCGAAATGGACCTGATCATCTGCCTGTCCGCCTGCCCCCAGGACATCACATCGATCTGCGGAAACCGGCCCACAGATGCGCACTTCAAAATCTACTGATCCCGGGTTAACCGGTACCCGGCACCCTGCTTATGCTGCAAAGTAGCCTTGGGGTCCTCGCATTTCTGGCCATCGCCTGGGCGGTCAGTGAAAACCGGGGCCAGTTCCCATGGAAACTGGCCCTCGCCGGGATTTCCCTTCAGGCCGTCCTGGGGTTCCTTTTTCTCAAGATTCACCTGTTCAATCAGATCATCAGCGGACTGAACGGATTTGTCATCGCCATCCAGGAATCCACTGAGGCGGGGACCTCCATGGTTTTTGGGTATCTGGGGGGCGGGCCACTCCCCTTTGAAGAATCCTTTCCCGGTGCTGCCTATATCCTGGCATTCAAGTCATTGCCCGTCATCCTGGTATTGAGTGCCCTGTCTTCCCTGTTGTTCTACTGGCGTATCCTGCCACTGATCATTGGCCTGTTTTCCAGATTGTTTGAAAAAACCCTCAGGATTGGCGGGGCAGAGGGACTGGGGCTCGCGGCGAATATTTTCGTCGGCATGATTGAAGCCCCCCTGTTGATCCGTCCGTACCTGAAGTCACTCAACCGAAGCGAATTGTTCAGCATCATGTGTTGCGGGATGGCCACCGTCGCAGGCACGGTCCTGGTACTGTACGCCGGCGTGCTGTCAACGGTGGTCCCCGATGCACTCAGTCATATCATCGTCGCATCGGTAATGAGCGTCCCGGCATCGCTGGTGATTGCCCGCATCATGGTGCCCGGTACCACGGCAGACATGACCGAAGGCAGGCTGGACTTCAATCCGGAGGTTTCCGGCGCATTTGAAGCCATTACTGAAGGCACCGCGCAAGGCGTAAAACTCCTGGTGTATGTCATTTCGATGATGGTGGTGATGGTGGCACTGGTCGAACTCATTGACCTGTGCCTGGGAGTCGTACCTGCCCCCGGGGGGAATTCCATTACGCTGCAGCAAATACTCGGGTATTGTTTTGCACCGATTGCCTGGTTGATTGGAATTCCCTGGAGTGAGTCTGCCGCAGCCGGCTCACTGCTTGGAACCAAGACCATTGTCAACGAGTTCGTTGCCTACCTTGAACTGGCGAACCTTCCGGAGGGGGTGCTGAGCACCCCCAGCACCATCGTCATTACCTATGCATTGTGTGGATTCGCGAATCCCGGAAGCCTGGGAATCATGATCGGGGGCCTGTCAACCATGGCTCCTGAACGCAAATCGGAAATTATCCACCTCAGCATCAACTCCATCGTTGCCGGAACCCTGGCGACCTGCATGACGGGAGCCATGGCAAACCTCATTCTTTCGTTTTAGGCCCGGCCTGTACGCGATACCGAAGCACACGGGAAAATACACGAGGCATACATACCGCTTTTTTTACCAGAAAAACGCGCCTTTAACACGGCGTCCTGGAATCGCTCTACTAGACAACCTTCCGGTCCTTAGCAGACCACTGAAAAAACGAGCGATGTATGTGGCTATGAGCTCGATAGATTCGTCGTCTGACAGATTCGTGGAGTATGTCGGGACCTTCCATCTTCTTTAGCCAATCGCGTGTTCCCCAGTTGCACCAGACCAGCACTTGGCGCGTACTTACCAGATAACGCTGAAGAAGGTCGGCACGGATGTACAAGAGACTGTGCCGATCTCCTTTCCACCCGTCCCCGGCCTCTCTATAGAGCGTTCCTGGCTTGCCCATTGAATCGTAGAAATCAATTTCGCGATTCTTGCTCGCTAAACCAAGTCGCTGAATCAAACTAGGCGCAGGGAGATTAAAGCCCGAGAAATCGTTATGCGACGAATGGTAAGACTCCCAGCCAAAGTGAATGAACGGAACCTCCAAACGGATACCGGAAATGTAGCGTGTTTTCGGAATCTCGCCGTATAGTTCGACAGATAAAATGTCGGACTCTTTATCTTCTTCAGACGTCGACCTAATATTGATGTTGGCAGAAAGAGTCTTCTCATCCAGATTCACGTGCACGTATTCATCGAACGCATTCTCGATTTGTCGACGGTATCGGCGATTCCGTTGATACAGTTGCTGCGCATAGTTCTGACGGCGTCCAGCCTCCCCCGCATAGAGATAGATTTCATCAGCTCCTTTTGGGACCCTGTCATTTCCAGGGTACTCCACCGAAAGAAATTTCTCTCTGAAACTGCGCACATCTCTGCGCGCTATGAACACTCCGCGCAAGAAAGCAAGGAGTTCTCGATCGTGACTTTCATCGGTTCCGAGAATATACCCTTCTACAAGCACCCACTCACCTTGGTGTCCGTTGATCTCCGGGACCACGAGCAACGGATTCCAGTTCGGTGTGAAACCGCCCTCGACCCAAGACTCGGTGACAATACCTGGGTCGCCAAACAGGTCCGGAATTGGTGGTGTCCAATGAGGTGGCTTCTTGGGAAAACTTGGATCAACTCCACAATCGGGTGTCCTCTCTCCAAGGTACGAATCCGGCAGTTTACTCGTAGCCTCACGCTCGCCCCACATCTCGAAATAGGCAATCCACGAGTACTTCTTCCCATACCGATCTACCTTCTTTTCTTCGGGTGCATTCCACGACACCTTACCTATTGCTGTATCTGCACTTTTGAAACGCTCTTCTCGGTACCCCAGGTCGAACATGCGTCGTTCGATCTTCGCGCGCACCTGGACGTAAACTGGATTCGTTTCGTCGTAGTTATCCCGATTAGGGATCAAGCGCCCGATCGTGTAGTTGCCGAAATCCATTTGAATGGCACGGCCAATCGCATCTTTCACAGTTGAATCAGGCGTGCCATCACTCGCAAATGTTGAAGGTGTGTTTGGAAACGGCGCAGCAAGATTCCGTCTGGCGGTTTTGGGCAGCACGACACAACTCGAACGCTGGGCAATCCCGATGATGCCAAGCGCGTAATCTCGCATCAGGATATGGTGGGTTGCGTTGCGCGCACTGGGTCCGAACATTTTTCGATAAAGGGTCTTCGCCAGACCCCCGAGTAAAGGTCGAAACGTCAGTGCCTCCTCCGAGTCCACCAGGGACAAGGTCGTTCCGTACGCAGCCGCCAACATGCGTTCTGGCACATAAGGATCATTGAATTCAAGACTAGTCACGACATGGGTGAAAAGCACTTCGGGAAACCTTTCGCCGATTAACACAAGCGCCTTTGTCGCCAGGTCGCGATCACGTCGAACAACCGTTGTAAGGACTAGGGAAAGCAATATAACAAGCTCTATCGCATAGGCCTGCGTCATTTTCGCCGCGTTGAGCTTCGCCGCCCAGGTCAATAGACGGTGAATGGTGGACGATGCGTCCCGTCGCCGAAGGTATTCGGACCACCGGAGATCTCGGTCCGACATTGGACAGCACACTAGAAAATCGTACAGACGACGGGCGTGGTACGGATGATTTGGCTTGGTCGAGACGGCAGCTAAAGCGTCAACCATTTTCTCCCACGCCCACGACCCATCGTTCAGATATTGATTGATGACAGCCCGCGTACCCTCAGTGAACGCTTCAGGGTCGCGCCAGAACATCCCTTCGATGAACGGCTCGAAGTATGCCTGCAAATTCTGGGCCCGTTTGGGTAACATGAAGAACAGTTCACACTGCTCGGGTGGAAGTTTCTTCCCTGCGCGCCCCGGAAATTCAGTAATCACTGCCTGCGCCCAGCCTGGCTCTGCGTACTTTCGGTCGTATCGATTTGACACCCGGAACACCCGCGCGAGCGGCGACTTACCCGTGAAACTTCGCTTGACTGTTGCAACCGAGGAAACATCGAGATGCGTCTTCAGCAAATGCCGTGCGACCAAGTGGTCGCTGAATCGTTGATAGGGAAGCCGAAAACCAATCCAGAACTTGACCCCGGATTTCGTCGAGTACCGGACGGTATCCTCTTCGATGAGGCCGTTTATCCGTAGAACGTCGAGGAGCTGGCACCGCTGTGCAGGTCTCAATGCCGGGTAGTTGGCAGCGATGATGCGATCAGCCTCCGGCCGGAGAACATAGCCGCGCAGTTTCGTCGCCATGATCGACGCAAAGCCGTCGATTTGACCGCTGCCCTTCAGCAATCTCCAGCACCCCTTGGTCCCCAGTTTAAATTTGCTCTCAATCGACTTGCCAACGCGATTGACGAACGACTCAAGCACATAAGTCATCCCCTTTTGACCCGAGGCTATACCTGCAAACCCCTGTGCCAACTTCTTTCCTGTAAGGTTTTGGAGTGATTGGCAGATCAGCTTCAGTGTGAGTGGTCGCGAGAATTCTCTGTCCAGCAGCGGCACCTCAGACAGCGGCAGGTTGTAGTACTCGAAGAAGGCTGACTGAGCGTCGAATTCCTGATCATCAAAACCGAAATGCGTGACCTTGTGAAGTTTCTTTAAGTCCTCCTGTTTGATGGCGATCGTTTCAAACGGCGTCCGGCATGTGACGATTAAACCAATGTTCGGGCGGTCTGAAACGAGTGCTTGTAGGGTGGTAACGGCTTCTTGCCAATCAGGACGATGGCCTTCATTTACTCCGTCGAGAATGACGACCGCTCGCTCTGCGGTCTCGCAAGCCAATTTTTCAAGTCGATCGAATACCTCAACTGCCGTACGCCCATTTTCAATCCGGGAGCAGATATCTTGAACAACGCTGCCTTGGAAGTTCTTGGCCAGAACAAGAACAGTGGCTTGGCTACGACCGATTCGTTCTTGCGCAACATCGCACAACAGGTGTGTTTTCCCCGTACCCCACTCGCCTGTTATCAATAGCTTCGGATCATGCAGGACTTTGAACACCGAGCTCTGAATGTACTCCTTCTCATCACGCACAATGGCCAAACAACGACCGATGTCGTTCATGTTTCCGCGGATATCGTTATGTGTGGACGAGTAGCCGTTATCTTTGTCAACTGGCTGCAGCTTGGCTTCCTCCGCACGCCAGTGATCCATATCCTCCAATAGATCGGATTCAATGCTTGTGAGAAAATTTGACCACTCTTCTCCAGTGCCTGCGTCGCGCATACGCAGTCGGTCCACCATCGTTGACAAGAAGTGACGGGCATCGTCCGCTCGTTGCTGGAGTACATCGGGCCGCTGACTGCAATGTTTGGCACGGCTCCAAGCCTCGGAAAACGCATTGAGCACCAACTGAAATCTCTTTTGAGCACCTGCCCCGCAGGCGACGTTCTCGATTGCGCTGCAGAGTGACTCGATCCTGATATTCGGTGCGTCAGGATCAATCCCGGGCGTATATCTTTGGCCAGCTTGCCGGATCTGATCTTTGCTGAGGTCAGTCAGTGCTTCCAAGAACGATTTTTGAGACGGAGACATAGCCAATATGTGGAGATCAATACGCAGATCACAACCAATCGACCTTTATCGCGAGAAGAACCACAGGGCAAAATTCATACCTGAAACTCCAGACGCTGTGCGGTCTGATCGGTGTAGTCTCCTCAGTGCTTCGGCTGAGAATCTGTATAGCATCGCCTTGGGCTTGAGCGATGATCCGCATACTGTCCGTTTCGGCTCTGGCTTCAATGAGCTTGGCTTTGGCCTGTCATTTTGTTGCCCACGATGCTACTACGCCCCTGCAAAAGACCCTATTCCGATAGCCGCGACTTCCGCAAGCTTCTTGATTCCGAGTATCTTAATGGTATGGTCCGCCCCCTCACGGGGACAAACGCACGGCTCACGGAGTGTTGTGGCTAGTTTCGCCTTCAACACAGGGGACTTTCACCCTCTACCTTCTGCCAGTTCGCCTGGCGTACCAAAGCCACTTCATTGGCCACCCGGTTACGAACATAGGTCGCCTGCAGGAACATGGGCTCCATGGCGGATTCCGCACCGACCAACCCCGCAATTCTTGCAACGGACTTCGCCTCCGGATAGGGGTGATCCAAAATGGTCAGATCGGATGGGTTCTCAGACGAACCCATGGCCTCCCCATGTATGCGCCATCCATTCCCGATCCCATAGAATGCCCCCTTGATTTCAAACGGCCATTCCCCGGGATTCGTCACCACCGGCTGCACCAGCTCAACCGGCCGGGAAGACCCGCAGGATTGATACAGTCCGCAATAGATCTGGTTCATTCTCGCATCAATGGCCGGGAAAACCTGGCCGCTGTCTAGGGAGGCCGCCAGGGTTTCCATGGAATTGACCCCGATGACCGGCAAATCCGCTCCGTAAGCCAGACCCTGGGCCACTCCCAGTCCAATTCGCACCCCGGTAAACGAACCCGGGCCGGTATCCACCGCAAGAACATCCATGTCCCCCAGTTGATACTGCGAACGGGAGAGAATGTTTTCCACCATTTGCAGTACCAGGGTTGAATGACCATTCGGGGAAACCTCAAATTCCTGCAGAATCTCCTGGTCGTCCAGCAAGGCAACCGAACAGGCTTCTGTAACGGTATCGATGGCCAGTACCTTCATTCCCCTACCTTGATTCCCCGGGGACCGTCACCGAAAAAACTGCCGTATATCCGAAAGACTATGCGTCATCGGGATCGCGGGCAGACTGGATACAAACCGCCGTCCATAGCCTTTTCCGGTGACTCTCGGATCGCAGATCACCAGGACCCCCCTGTCCTGTTCAGACCGAATCAACCTGCCCACGCCCTGCTTCAGGGCAATCACCGCATTGGGGACCTGCAGGTCGAAAAACGGATTCCCGCCCTGCTCTTCACACAGCTGCAGCCTGCGGTGGAGCACCGGATGGGCCGGAGAGGCAAAGGGCAATTTATCAATAATCACACAGCTCAGTGCGTCCCCCTTGACATCCACGCCTTCCCAGAAACTCGATGTGCCCAACAACACCTGGTTGTCGGACTCGATAAACTGATCCAGCAGCTTCTGCCGGGGTGCCTGACCCTGAACCAGGAGGGGCCATGAAATCTTGTTCCGGATTCGTCGATGAATGTTTTTCAGCATGGCATGGCTGGTAAACAGGCAAAAAGCGCGGCCCTGGCTGGCATGGGTGACTTCAAGAATGGTATTTTCCAGGGCCTCCTGGAAAGACGGGTCTCTGGGGTCCGGCATGTGGGGCGGCAGGTAAAGCAGCGTATTCCTGTCAAAATCGTACGGACTGTCCCATTTTTTCATCTCGGCATCCTGCAGGCCAATCTCATGGCAGAAACTGCTGAAATCATTGCCCACCGCAAGGGTGGCCGATGTGAAAACCCAGGCAATCGAAGGGTCTGACGTGATTTCAGAAAAATGAAGTCCGACGTTCACCGGAGTCAGGTGCAATCTGAACCTGCGTCGGTCCCATTCCATCCAACTCACCGAATTGGAATCCCGGTTTTCACACCATGAGTCAATCCGGGTGACCATATCCAGACCCCGGTCACGGCATCTCGCCAACCCTTCTCCGGCGGCCGAAGCGATTTCCAGCCCGTCCTGCAAATCGCTGAGCTCCCGACCAAACCGGGTAAACAGCGCATCAAATTCGGCATTTTCAAGCGTTGAACGCTCCATCGGTGAACCCGCCTGTTTTCCGAAATGGGAAAGCAGGTCTTCCAGTATGGACTCGAGGCGGGAGGCATTGTCGGAAAAATGGACCGAACTGGTCTCCTCATTTTCCGCAACCAGGATGTCCTTGAACCATTCCTTCAGGTCATAACTTGAAATCGACCACCCAAAAAACCGGGATGCCGTCTCGGCCAGGCTGTGCGCTTCATCGAAAATGACGGCACTGTGGCCCGGCAGTATTTCACCCGATCCGGATTTCAGGGTAGAGAAATAAAGATGGTGATTCACCACCACGATATCCGCTTCCCTGGCCTTTTGGCGGGCTTTCATCACAAAGCATTCCGAATAGTCCGGGCAGCGGGACCCCAGGCAGTTGTCCGTCGTGGAGGTCACCTGTTTCCAGATGGCATGGCCTTCACCTACCCCCTCCACTTCCGTAATCTCACCGGTTTTCGTCCGTACCGACCAACTGTTTATCCGGTCATACTCCAACTCGTCCTGCTTTCCCACGAGGTCGGTCTGCCGGTTTCCCAGGGCAAGCCGGTATTTGCACAGGTAATTGGCCCGCCCCTTGAGCAAAACCGCATTGGCACGGCTTTCCAGGGTCTCCATGACAACCGGGAGGTCGCGATGAAAGATCTGCTCCTGCAGATGTTTCGTGCCGGTGGAAATAATCGTGGGTTTTCCACTCAGCAAAACAGGTACCAGATACGCGAAGGTTTTTCCGGTTCCCGTTCCGGATTCCACCACGAGACGACCGTTGTACTCCAGGGCATTTTCCACTGCCCGGGCCATTTCCTGCTGGGCCCTGCGGGGAATAAAACCGGTGATCTGCTGGTGAAACAGGCCGTTGCGGGCAAGGATGTCAGAACTCGTTGACATCACAATACCGGGGATAGGGATGGCATGTGCGTGGTTCCCGGAGCCAGTCAGGATTGCCGGCTATGGGGGATGGCATCCATGGGGTGCATCACCCCCCTGGACGCGGCAGCGGGTCTTCCCGGCCCGTTCAGCCGGACCTGTCCTGGACTGGGTGTCTGCATGGATTGGCCGTTTAATCCCGTTGTCAATATACAATACTGATTGGAGATTTTTATTATAACCCAATGTTTAAAAAAAATTATTTTAGGTAAACCAAGGATGTACTCACCGGCCATTCATTCGGATTTCAAACCAGGGGCCCTCATGGATGCACCTCCAGTGCCACCGCTCTTCCCAGATACCCGGCAGTACGGATTCCCTGCAACCGGCGCTGGCAGAGCCGGAATCCGTCAGGAAACGAGCTCATCAAAGAAGGATTTTATCCTGTCCGTCCACGAACTGCCCCGTGGTGAATGACGACCCCCGCCTCTTTTTATACTCTTGTCCAGTTCGGCCAGAATCTTTTTCTGTTCTTTTGTCAGGTTCACCGGGGTTTCAATGACCACTTTACAGTACAGGTCTCCCTGCCGCCCATTGCGAACGTTTTTGACTCCCTTGTCCCGCAGCCGGAAAACCCGCCCGGATTGGCTTTCATAGGGAATCTTCAGGTTGGCGCGACCGGAAAGGGTTGGGATCTCAATACTGCCCCCCAGGGCCATGGTCGTAAACCCCACGGGAACCTCGCAATAAAGATCATCTCCCTCCCTTTCGAAGATATCGTGTTTCTTCAGCCTGACCTGTACGTAGAGATCTCCGTTCACAGTGCCCTGGCCCCCGCTTTCACCTTCTCCACTCAGCCGCACCTGGTCTCCATCATCCACCCCCGCGGGAATTTTCACCGACAGGGTCTTTTCCACCTGGACCAGCCCCCGGCCATGACAGGAAGAACACGGGTCGCTGATGACCTTTCCCTGCCCCTGGCAGCTCGGACAGGTCTGCTGGACAGAGAAAAAACCCTGTTGCCTTCGTACCTGCCCCTGTCCATGGCAGGTACCGCAGGTTGAAGGTTCTGAACCCGGCCTGGAACCCGACCCCCCGCAGGTCCCGCAGTTCTCCCTTTTTGGAACACGAATCTGCTTCTCGACGCCATGGACGGCTTCTTCAAGGGTCAAGCTCAGCCGGTAGCGCAGGTCCGACCCCCGGGACCGCCGTCCTCCACCGGCTGAACCCCCGCCAAAGATATCGCCAAAGATATCGCCAAAAACATCGCCGAATCCGGCAGCACCCGCACCCGCACCACCCGAGGCATCCACGCCGGCATGTCCAAACTGGTCATAGGCGGAGCGCTTCTGGGGGTCGCCCAGCACACTGTAGGCTTCCTTGGCTTCCTTGAACTTTTCCTCGGATTCCGGACTGTTCTGGTTGCGGTCAGGATGATGCTTCATGGCCAGCCTGCGATAGGCTTTTTTAAGCTCATCGCTGCTGGCCTCCCGACCAACGCCGAGTATCTCGTAATAATCTCGCTTTGACATCAGACCTGTCCAGGAAATTTCGAAACCATCATGACCTTCCTTCCGGTTCAATCCTCCGGGGGTTTCCCCGGTTCAACCGTTAATCCCGGGGTTTCTTCTTGTCCTCGTCCACTTCTTCAAACTCGGCGTCCACCACATCATCGGGACCGGCAGAATCCTTCTGGACGGAATCGCCGTCACCGTCCTCGCCCTGCCCCGCCTGTGCCTGGGCATACATCTGCTCGGCAAGTTTATGACTGACCTGGGTCAATGCCTGGGTTTTCGCAGTAATGGCTTCCAGATCATCGTCTTTCAACACGGCTTCAAGTTCTGAAATCGCCGACTCGATGCTCTCCTTTTCCCCGGCTTCCACCTTGTCGCCGAGTTCATTCATGGATTTCTGCACGCCGTGAATGATGGCCTCACCCTGGTTCCTGGCATCCACCAGCTCCCGGGTTTTCCTGTCTTCCTCGGCATGCTCTTCCGCATCCTGCACCATTTTCTCGATTTCCTCGTCGGACAGGCCGGAACTGGACTTGATGACAATCTTGTTCTCCTTGCCGGTCGCTTTGTCCTTGGCCGACACATTCAGTATCCCATTGGAATCAATATCGAATGACACCTCAATCTGGGGAAGGCCTCTCGGCGCAGGCGGTATCTCCGTCAGGTCGAAACGCCCGAGGGACTTGTTGCCACTCGCCACTTCACGTTCGCCCTGGAGAACATGTACCGTCACCGCGCTCTGGTTGTCGTCTGCCGTGGAAAAAACCTGGCTCGCATGGGTCGGTATCGTGGTGTTCTTCTCAACCAGCTTGGTCATGACGCCGCCCAGGGTTTCGATCCCCAGAGAAAGCGGGGTGACATCCAGCAGCAATACATCCTTGACATCGCCGCCCAGGACTCCGCCCTGGATGGCCGCGCCCATGGCCACGGCTTCGTCAGGATTGACATCCCGGCGTGCTTCCTTTCCAAAGAAATTCCCCACCACTTCATGCACCTTGGGCATGCGTGTCTGCCCGCCGACGAGTATCACGTCATCGATTTCAGTGGCTTTGAGCCCTGCATCCTGCAAAGCGGTTCGGCAGGGCTTCAGGGTACGCTGCAGCAAATCATCCACCAGCGACTCCAGTTTTGCCCGGCTCAGCTTCATGGTCAAATGCTTGGGACCGCTGGCATCTGCGGTGATATAGGGCAGGTTCACTTCCGTCTGCGCACTGGACGACAATTCAATTTTCGCCTTCTCGGCGCCTTCCTTCAGGCGCTGCATGGCCAGGGGGTCGCCCCGAAGGTCCATGCCCTGGTCTTTGCGAAATTCATCGGCCAGGTAATCAATCAGTCTTCGATCAAAATCCTCGCCGCCCAGGAAGGTGTCGCCATTGGTTGACAACACTTCAAACTGGTGCTCGCCCTCGATCTCCGCAATCTCGATAATGGATACGTCGAACGTTCCGCCACCCAGATCGTAGACGGCGATTTTCCGGTCGCCCTTGGCCTTGTCCATCCCATACGCCAGTGCTGCCGCCGTCGGCTCGTTGATGATTCGCTTGACCTCAAGCCCTGCGATCTTGCCTGCATCCTTGGTCGCCTGGCGCTGTGAGTCATTGAAGTATGCCGGGACCGTGATCACCGCTTCGGTAACCTCTTCTCCCAGATAATCTTCCGCAGTCTGCTTCATTTTCTGCAGGATCCGCGCGGAAATTTCGGGGGCGGCCATCTGTTTGCCGCCGGCTTCCACCCAGGCATCCCCGTTTTTTGCCTTAACGATCTTGTACGGCATGAGATCGATGTCCCGCTGCACGAGATTTTCATCGAACCGGCGCCCAATGAGCCGCTTTACGGCGAAAACGGTATTTTCAGGGTTGGTGACCGATTGCCGCTTGGCCGACTGGCCCACCAGCACATCGCTGTCCTTGGTAAAGGCAACGATGGATGGAGTTGTGCGATCTCCCTCGCTGTTTTCAATTACCTTGGGAGTGCTTCCCTCCATGACCGCCACGCAGGAGTTGGTGGTTCCAAGATCGATACCTATAATTTTTGACATTTGCAGGGTCCTCAATAAACCTGGTCTGATTTCTGACTTTGATATAAGGGTTAATTATTGAATAACAAGTAATTTCACGGTGCTATCCATTCAAATCTATTCTAGTTTTCAGCGCTTTTTGCAATCACCACCATGGCCGGCCGCAATAGCCGGTCCTTAAGCGTAAAACCCGTTTGCATCACATCGAGAATGTGCTCAGGTTCGATTTCCCGGCTCTCCACCATGCTGATTGCCTGATGTACGGCGGGGTCAAACTTGACCCCGGGTGCCGCTTCCACTTCGGAAACTCCAAATTTTTCCATGGCATTTTTCAGCTGCTTGCGCGTCAATTCCAGCCCTTCTTTCATCTTCACAACCGCTTCCCCGCTGGATTCGTCCATTTCCACTTTCGATGCCTGGTCCAGGCTGTCGATGACGCTCAGCAATTCCTGGGCAAATCCTTCAATGGCGTATTTGCGGGCGGATACGATTTCCTTCTGACTTCGGCGCCGTACATTTTCCACCTCTGCCTTGGCGCGAATATACCCATCCTTCATTTCATCAATCTCGCTGTTTCGATCATTCAGCATCCCAATGATTTCTTCCCGGCTGGCCCCTTCCAGACCGGATTCGAAGGAGTCGCCGGTTTGTGCTTCCTCCACGGAGTCCGATTCGGAGTGTTCCGGTTGTTCCCGGGATACCGATTCATCCTGTGCATCCAATTCCGTTTCGGATTGGGATTCAGTCTCATCAACGGATTGATTTTTCTGTGATTCGGATTGTTGATTCATATTTCTTCTGATATCTGGGTTAATGTAATGAAATATTGTCCAGAATATGGGGATGAGGGGAGAAAGCTCAAGGAAAATTCAGCAATTATTGGTGCAAACAAACAATTTCAGAAAGACCGGCCATTTCACGGGCAGGGAAACGGCCGGCAGGCGGTATTCCCGTAGCTCACCCGGAGCAGGGGAACACCGGGCACGATGAAACGGGGTCAGTCCAGCAATGGTCCGGAACCGAGGGGGTACCTGAACCGTGAAAATGGAGGCAAACCGGACCCGACCGAAAAAGCAGGTTCAGATTGAAAACGATGAACCACAACCGCAGGTCGCCGACGCATTGGGGTTGTTTACCAGGAACCGGCTTCCCATAATATCGTCCTTGTAATCAATCTCGGCACCGGCCAGGTATTGCAGGCTGAGCATATCCACGAGCACTGTGATCCCTTTCTGCTCCAGGGTGATATCATCCTGCTGCGGGTTTTCGTCGAACTGGAATCCGTATTGAAAACCGGAACACCCGCCTCCCTGGATATAGACCCGCAACATGAGATCCGGGTTGTTTTTTGTGGTCAGCAGTTCGTTGATTCTGTTTACTGCGTCGCCACTGATTTTCAGGTCAGTTTGCATGTTTTCGTTATGAAAGCGTGTCAGGCATAATATGGGGTTCTATTCTATCATCACAAGAGCAGGTTTACATCGCCTGAACCACGGGGCTCTGTCCATATGAACAACATGTTCCCATCCCGGGCATGTAAAATTCGACTCGTTTATGGTGTCGGCCCTTGTCCCTGAAGTCTTCCACACCCATGATATCCACATGAAACTCGACATTGATTTTGTGAGAACCCGGTTTGACCAGTTACAGGACGACCCTGAATTCGTATTCTGTTCCAGTGCCGGGGGCAGCTATGTCGCCAATCCGGTCAATTCCATTATGGAACACTACAATGCCCACACCCGGGTTCAGCCTTATGAACGGTATTCCCCTTCCAGCCAGGCCGGGGAGGCCATGGACCGGGCCATCCGTGGCTGGGCCGCTGCATTGAACATCTCCCCGTCGGAGTTGACAATCGGTCCGTCCACCTCCATGAATACCTATGTCATGGCCCAGTCCATCGGCGCGGCGCTGTCTGAAGGGGATGAAATCATTGTCACCAACCAGGACCATGAAGCGAACAGTGGCGCATGGCGGCGCAAGGCCGAAGAAAAGGGGGCCAGAATTCGTCAATGGTCCGTGGATGCACACAGCGGCCTGTTGGACCCCGATGGTCTGGATGAACTCCTGACCGAGAAGACCCAATGGGTCTTTTTTCCCCATTGCTCAAACATCGTCGGGGCCGTGAATCCGATCAGGGAAATTACGGACCGGATCAAACAACGGTCCCGGGCAAGGGTATTCGTCGACGCGGTGGCCTATGCCCCCCATCATATCTGCGACCTCAGGTCACTGGGCGTTGACGGCTACGCGTTCAGCCTCTACAAGGTATACGGGCCGCATCAGAGCCTCATGTATGTGAACCGGGACCTCGGGAACGCGCTGACTCCCCAGTGCCACTACTTCAATACCGGACAGGCCCGGCAATGGTTCAATCCGGCCGGTCCCCAGCATGCCGAGGTCGCCGCTTGTGCCGGGGTGCTGGATTACTTCAATGACCTGCACCAGCATCACTACGGAGGCGAACTCCACCCTGCGGCGGATGAGTTGACAACAATGCAGAACCTCCACCACCTGATCCGTGAACAGGAAAGTCACCTTGCTGAACCGATCCTGGACTTTCTGGACAACGCGGCGAATGTCCGCCTGATCGGCAAATCCCACATCCGGGACGATGACCGGGTGCCCACCATCGCGTTCCAGCCCCTGAAGCAATCGGCCCGGGAAGTGTCCTCCAAAATGCAGGGCATGAATGTGGGGTGTGAAAGCGGCCATTTCTACGCCCATCGCCTGATCAACGACCTGGGAATCGATCCCGAAGAGGGCGTTGTACGGATTTCACTGGTGCATTACAACCGCCGGGAAGACATTGAAAAGATACTGATTGCGCTGGACCGTGCACTTCACTGAACCGAAAGCGCCCGGGGAAGCCGCCAGTCCGGGGCATGTCTGCACCCGGATATGGCAGGTACTGGGAAACGTCTCCAGGCTGGAATTTACCGCCCGGTCACTGACCGGTACCACGGGGTGGAATGGAGAGGGCCGCGGCCGGGTCGATGTCTCCGCCGAAAACGATCACACCCTCGTGTTCAGGGAGACCGGCAAATGGAATCCGGAACTGGATTCGGGGAAATCGGGGCCCGGCCACCGTGAACTGGACTTTTCCAACACCTACCGATGGACACTGCATGACCCGCACCGGGGCATTTCGCTGTCCCATCTCCGCTATGGCAGGCAAAACCCGGTCCATCTTGCCGAACTGGTGCACGACCGGCAGAACCGGCACCTCCTGAAATCGGCCGTCCCTCACCTCTGCAACCGGGACCGGTATACTCTGGACCTGTGCGCGGACGGTGAAGGCCTGACCCTGCGATGGAAAATCGAAGGCCCCGCGAAAAATGAGCATCTGGTCTATCGATACCGATAGGAGAGCCCTCCCCGGGCCCTGTCGATACCCATGCGTCCGGGTATACTTTCATGATAATTTCTAATTTCATTCATAACCAATTGAAATGAATACAGTTTCTCCAGACCAGGTTGTCCTGGACGACCAGTGGAGTGATTTAAGCCGCTACCGGGAACCGCCGGTCATTGATTTCGAAAGGATGCATGCCTACCGCGATGCCAGGATGCGGATGGAAATCAAAAAGGCCGGGGCGGCCATGTGCATGCTGGTCAATCCCATCAGCATGCGCTATGCCGCCAACTACCGAAACTATGCCCTGTTCCAGGCGCACATCCCCACCACCTACATGTTTGTCCCGGTGGAAGGAAAAATCGTGCTCTACAATGGATACGAACCGGACCCCGGAACCCTGGATATGCGCCAGGGACAACCCCTGTCCTTTTTCGAAGGGGGTCATTTGCTGGCGGACTATGCCGTCCGGCTCGCCCGGGAGATCGCCGCATACCTTGTTGAGATGGGAACCGACTGCCGTCGTGTGGCGCTGGAATATGTCAATCCCAGCCTGACCCGGGCACTTCTGGATCTCGGCATTGAAGCCATTGACGGCTCCCCCATCGCTGAAGAGGCCCGGACCATCAAGTCCGACGATGAGATTGCCTGCATGCGGTGGGCGATTGCCGTCGCGGAACACGGCATCAACAAGGTCAAACAGGTACTGAGACCCGGGGTATCCGAATTGCAGCTCTGGGGACTGCTGAACTATGCCAATATCGCCAACAATGGGGATTGGCATGATGGCAGGATGCTGGCCTCGGGACCACGGATCAATCCCTGGTTACGGGAAGCCTCGGAACGAAAAGTTGAATCCGGGGACCTGGTTGGGTTTGATACCGACATGATCGGTCCCAATGGCTATTTTGCGGATATTTCCAGAACGATTCATTGCGGGCCGGACAGGCCAACCCGGCGGCAAAAGGAGATTTACCGGTTGGCAATGGCGGAAATCGAACACAATATGCAACTCGTCCGACCCGGCCTGTCGTTTTTTGAAATCCAGGAAAAAGCCTTCCCCGTGCCGGAGGAATTCCGGCAAAATGCCTACCCCTGCATCATGCATGCCGTGGGATTGTGTGATGAATTCCCCCAGATCAAGCCGGGATTTCGCGGAGCGAACGCGTATGACGGCCAGTTCGAACCGGGAATGGTGATCTGCGTGGAAAGCTATATGGGAGCTGCCGGGGAAACCGATGGGGTGAAGCTGGAACAGCAGGTTCTGGTCACCGATAAGGGGTGCGAATTGCTTACCACCTACCCGTTTGAGGATTCATTGATGTAGACCCTGGATTCCCCGGTGGGGATTTGAGGGGGCCGGCGGCAGGTTGACTGCCCTGCTGAATGGCATTGAGCTGCCTTTCGATTTCAAAAACATGAGCATCCGGTGCACAAATGGACCGTAACGCCGCCGCCAGCTCAACGAGATAATCCCGGTTCAGGCCGCTTGGCCCGGCAGAACGGGAGATTTGCCGGGCGATGGCCGCCTCGGTTGCCGGCCCCAGAAACGCGGGATTGTCGGGCGTTGCAATGTATACCAACCCCTGGTCACGGGTGTGGTTACTGAAAACCAGGGTGGTCGAAAATCGCAGATACCCGTTTTTTTCCCGGTAGTCCAGGTGCTGCAGAATGTCCGGGGAAATGCGGTAAGCCATGCCGTAACAGGCCGCCTGGTCGACTTCGACCAGGGTAACGACCCGGCCCGGGGCCTCTTCGGTCCCCCGATGGTCATGGGACCCCTGCCAGAACCGCCGCTCCCAGCCCCGTATATGCGCGATCCGTTTTTCAAGGTAAGGGAAATCGGCCTTGAAGATCAGGGAGCCGTACCCAAACAACCAGAAGGGGTCCCGGCCTCCCGGCAGGACCCGGTTCGAGTTTTCAGCAATCGTGTTGGCCCCCATTTCGATTATACCTGTCCAGGAAAAAGGAACGCGTCCATGGTTATGGCCGTTTTCTGCGCCAAAGCCTGTCGAACCCCCTCAATGCTGTTCAAAGTCATTCCGTTGATTGACGGGAAGGTCCAGAAGGTGTCTGCGAAGATAGTCCAATCCCATTTCAGTGGCGCCCCGCAATACCCAGTCTTTTCTACCGGGCAACGTCGCTTCCCGATGGAACGTGCCCGCCGACTCGCCGGACAATCCGAAATAAATGTGAGCACAGGGGCGATTGTCCGGCCCGGTTTCGGACAGGTTCACCAGCGCCGCCAGTGCGTACGTGGAGCCGGTCTGCCTTCTCAGCGCATCGGCACATGTCGCGGCAAAATGTTTCTCTGCCCTGAAACCGCCAGGAGGGGTCAATTCCAGCGTTCGCGTGATCTCCTCGCCGTCCACCGAAATCAATCCCCGCCGTATCCGTGCTTCGGTGTCGGCTGCACGGATCAGTCTCCCGGTAATCATTCCGCCGGTATCCATCTCCAGTACCGAAAGATTCGCTCCCTGGCTTTTCAGATTCTGGATGATGGTTCCTTCCAGCGTATCCCCGTTTTCCGCCACAACGAAAGGATGTAACCGCTTCCTCACCACCGTTTCCACCGGCGACAGGATTTGATCCAGCTCCTTTTCGCTGCCTGCGTTGGCGACTAACTTGATCTCGAGCTGGGGGAAGTGGGACTGAAATCCCAGCTTTACCATGCCCCCGGGAGCCAGTTCTTCCACTCCATCCAGCAACTGGTCCGCCCGGGACTCCCCGATCCCGAAGGTATGGAAGCGTTTGACCCGGGTGGCCACCAGGGTGCCGCGCATGTCCTGCAATCGGGGCAGAATCTGCTCTTCAAGCATGCGCTTGAGTTCGAATGGAATCCCGGGTGTGAAAAAGAACCGGGCAGAATGGATGGTCAATGCAAATCCACAGGCTGTGCCCACCGGATTGTCAATGAATTCGGCTCCCTCGGGCAACATGGCCTGCTTGTGGTTGTTCGGCGGCATGGTTCTTCCCCGGGCCCGATACCAGTTCGCAATCTGGTCCAGCCACTCCTGGTGGAGCACCAGCCTGACCCCGGCCGCAGTTGCGGCCACTTCCTGGGACAAATCATCCACCGTGGGGCCGAGCCCCCCGTTCACAATGACCACATCCGCCCTTTCCGATGCCTGCTGAAACGCACGAACAAGATCTTCGCGGTCATCCCCGACCACGGTCCCCCGGAAAACCGAAAACCCGGTCTCACTCAGTCGACGGGCAATGTAACTGTAGTTGGTGTTGATGGTTTTGCCGGAAAGGATTTCGTCTCCAGTACAGAGAATCTCGATGTTCATGGGATTGGGAATATAAACCGGGACTGGGAGTATAGACCCTGTCAGGAGCAAATAGAACTGTCCGATTTGTCACCAGTGAATTGTCGTGCGCCCGGGGAATGGGTATGAGTGCAGCCGGTGGAAGTCCGACAGATCATGGGTTCCGTGCAGACAATCAGACCGCCGTTGACCCAGGCCAGGTGACTGGACAGTATCTGGATTATGAGCAAACTTCATATTCATTCCATTTGCAGTCCATTCGATGAACCGGGGCTTGCATCTGCGGCAATCGAAGCATTGAGCCGGGCCGACGCGATGGGCCTGCTGCCCCGGCAGATTACCTGCCTGGACGACACGGCCGTGCAGGGACTTCAAACCGGTATGACCAAAGCCGGCATCGGCCATACATTTCGTGCGAACTCAATCGCCTGCAGGACTCCGACCCAACCCGGTTTTCCGATGTGCTGAAAAAGATCAGCAAAGCCCTGGACCAGTCCCCCGCCCCGGAACATGAGTGGCCCATCCTGCAGGATGTCCTGGGACTGGACCTGCTGACCCGTCTCCTGGACATCTCCCCATCCAGTGCTCGACATTACCTGTCAGGCAGCCGCTCCACGCCCGACACGGTCGCAAGCCGTCTTCATTTCCTTGCCTTGGTAGTCGGCAATCTGGCTGGAGCGTACAACGACATCGGAGTTCGGCGCTGGTTCGAGCGACCCCGGGAGCAGCTGGATGACTATACCCCGGCCCAGGCCCTGGGCGAACACTGGACGCCGGATGACGAGGGACCGCTTCGGGTACAGAAACTTGCCAGTACCCTCAGGACATCACCGGCCACATGATCGCTTTCGGGCACGCCGGTCCCCGCTTTCCCTGTTTGCATGAGGATTCATCCCAGTCCCCTGGCCGATGGAATGCAGCCGGTGAGCTGACCCGCTGTTTCTGCGATACCCCGGACGGTGCCTGGAACCGCGGCCATTGAGTCATTGAAGCCGCCAATCATTACCAGCGAGACACCATCCTCGGTGAGGATGCCAGCCCACCGACATTTCATGATGCACCGTCAAAACACCGTCCTCTCTCCGACCTGAGCAGCCCGACCCCCTCTTTTTTGATTTGACCGACCTCGGCCTCGCGGTGCTCCACCTCACCCGGGACGACCAACAGGCCCTTTTAATTCGGGTCGATGACCCGGATTCGTCACATACCCTGACCCCCGCCTGCCTCCGTTCTGCCCTGACCAGCAAATGGTTCTTTAAATCCTTGTTGCAATACAACTCCGGCTTTAAGGATGAAATTACCCTGATGGACTATCCCCTGTTGCAGTTTTGTGTTTGCTGTATCCGACACAAACTTGCTTGTGTATGATGGAAATTGATTTTGTAATACACAAACAAGTTTGTGTCGGGCGCCTAATATATTGTCGAGGGGTGACCGGGCGAAGATTTGCCTGTTCATGTGCGCCATTCCTGACGCCAATGACTCGATCAGGCCCAGAGCCTGTTTTCCGATCACAGGCCCGTGGACCCTTCGGTGTCGTCGCCCAGGAACGACCGATACTGATCCACATAGTCGAACTCAACGAGGTCCGCAAATCCGTGCATGATCTTTCCGGTCACGGGGCCCGGCGCACCGCCGGACAAGCGATGCCCATTCAGTTGGTTGATCGGACAGGCGCACAGACTGGTGGAAGTCAGGAATGCCTCCTGCCCATTCAGCGCAAAATCAATGGAAATATCGGCTTCCCGAATCGCTATTCCGTTCTTTTCGCATAACTCGATGACGACCTGGCGGCTGACCCCGGCGAGGACAAATTCACGGGCAGGGGTATAAACCACCCCGTCCGAAACCATGAAAAAATTGCAGCCGGCCCCTTCGGCCAGATTGCCATGGATATCACGCATCAGGGCCCAGGCCCCTGGATGGTCCTGCTGCACCTCCCTTTGCGCCAGCATCATGTTCAGGTAATTGTTGCTCTTGACATTGGGGGACAGCGCCGCGGGCGGAATCCGGACCCGTTCCGGGACCACGACATCAATTCCATCCCGAAAATACTTCGCCCGGGCACGCAGCGGCAGCGGGATACATTCGATAATCACCGTGGGGGCTTTTGGTCGTGGTTCTCCATCCAGCTGCTGCAGGCCAGTGGATATCCGCTGGGTCACCCAGTAATCTTCCCCGGGTCGCAACGCCGGCAAATTCAACCCGATCACCTCTTCCGTCAACCGGGCCATCTCGTCCGGCGGGATTCCACAATCAATCCGGGCATATTCCAGGCTTTGGTAGAGCCGGTCGATGTGCGCCTGCAACCGGAACGGTTTTCCATTGAATGTACGCAACGAATCAAACACGCAATCGCCATAAACGAAACCCGTATCCCGGATCGAAATGGTGGCTTCCTCTTCGGCAACCATGTGCCCATTCACATAAACGATCCGGTGAGGATTCATGTTCATTTTCTTTTTCCGCTTCGGTGATTTTCCTGGCCGACATGACATTCCGGCGGTGCCAGGTCCAGTGCCGGATTATTCTCGAAAAAACCCTCGGGCTTCAACATGAACCCCGTGTATTCCACGGGCATCACCGGATAGTCTTCCGGCCGTGGCATGTGCAGGACCCCCAGCGTATGCCACAGCACAATGTCGGTATCCACAAGATTTCTGTTCTGTTTGACCCACTGTGTAATACCCGGCCCGTTCTCGCCCTGATTGACATAGTTTCCCGGCGCATGAATCTCTTCGGGAGAAAATGCGGTGACCCAGAGATTGTGTTCGACGAAACCGGCCCGGCGCATGAAATGCGAATTGGGCTGATGCATGGGCCGGACACTTGATCCGGGAACCAGTCGGTATCCCGGATTCCAGCCCAGCCGGTTCTTCCTGGACCGGTTGATCACTTTCCAGTATCTCCCGCTGCCCGCCTGGGTATCGCGTCCCGACCGGGACTCGTTCTCAATGACCGTTTCCCGGAGGCAATGGGCATTTCCAAAAGGATTGTCCCGGCCAGGGGGTACCCGTTCCGCTTCCACCTCGACCACCGTGTTTTCATCCCCATCCACGCTCATATCCAGCCGGACATTGAAGTAGTGTTCGTGAATCATGCCGGAAAGACCAGGGGCAACCACCGTCCCATACGGTGAGATTTCCCCGTCTTTCAGGGCACGGGTATACAACATCCCGGTCAGCTTGGCTTCAAACTCCACGGTACCGTCCAGGTACAAATACCAGAAGATGCCGTAATCATAGTTGCCAATGGTGAAAAACGAAGAGACCACGAGTCGCCTGGAACGCCGGGCCTCCGAGTGATTCATACCGGGGTCGGTATGTTTCCATAAAATCCCGTAGTCTTCCTCATGCATGCAAATCGCATTCGGAAAATGCACCACCTCGCCATGGCCATTGACCAGGTCCACATCAAAATAGTGGATTTCCCCAAGACAATCGCACCCGAGCCGGAGCGAGTTCACGGACAAACCAAACACCCCTTCCCCAAGGTCAAAGGAATGGTTCATGTAGTGGTCCCCGGCCACCTCTCCATAGGGCACCACCAACTCGCTCAGGGAAGCCCGGTAAACCACCGGGCGGTCGGTTCCCTCATGCCGATAGGAAAGGGTATGGAGAACCAAACCTTCCCTGGGGGTAAATCCGACCCGGAAGCTCCAGTTCTGCCAGGTCACTTTCCAGTTGTCCACCTCAAAATCCGGGCCATCGGGCTGGGTAATCTGCAAGGCTGCCAGCGGCTTCCTGGTTCCATCCATCTGGTCCACGCGGTAATTGCCCCTGTCGGCGGGGACCGGGACCACTCCATAGTCTTCGATTCTCAACACCCGCATGGCATTGAGGTCAATGACCGGAACCAGCCCTTCAATCGGGCGCACATGCGGATTGTCCCCTGGATTTTCCACAAAAAAGCAGTGGGCCCGCGACAGACGCAGGTGCCGCTCTTCGGTCGAGGGAAAATTGCTCATTGGAAAAAATTCCACCCGGACCTGGTCCGGGTTTTCTATTCCCCGCAGGGCCAGTCCCCGGAGAAATTCAGGGTGCTGTTTGACCACCCCGGAGAACTCCTCGCACTCTTCATGGGTCACACAGATCTGCACATCGGGGCGATGTCTCCATGATTCTATTTTTTCCGAAGAAAGATCGACGGTTCCTTCAAAGACCTGTCCCCGGTCCCGGTCCAGCATGACCGCAAATGCCCTGCGCTGGATGGATTGTCCCGGCGTGAAATTCCTCACGACGGATTTGTCGGGTTCAAGCAGCCTGATCTGTTCGAACAGAACCCTGGAACCTGAAGCTACCTGATCGCGGAGTATCCGGGCGGCCAAAGCCAGTTCATCGGCGTCTAAAGGGTCCAGAGGGTGGGCATTCAACTCAATGGTCACTGGAAAATAATAGGATTAACCTGAATCACCCGGCGGAGGGTACCATGAAAAATCAAGTGCGATCAGGGTGTACGGCTTATGGCAACATTTCGGCCGGGGTCGGGATCGACGTTGAGCCGTTCAAAGGGCCGTAGCTGCCCGTTCGTGTCGTACCTGCGCAAGCTCGTAGCTCGCCTGCATCCGCATCCAGTGGTCGGCGGTGCCCCAGCCAATGTCCTCCAGCGCCAGCGCCATGTCCACCGATACACCCGCCGTACCGTTCAACAGGCACCACAGCGTACCGCACTCACAACCGAGCCGCGATGCCGTCTCGGTCACATTCCAGCCCACATCGTCCATGCTATTGCGGACCAGTTCGCCCAGGTGCGGCGGGTTCCGCATCGGCCCGACGCACTCGCTTGCAATGTTATTCATGATCAGTACTCCGTTCGGTCAGTGATCGTCGATCAGGTCCACATCCACGGCCTCCCCGTACTCAAAGCGGAACACCACCCGCCAGTTGCCGGAGGCTCGAACTCCACTGGTCCGCACGGGATCATCCCGGTGCAACGCCCGCAGTCCCTTTGTGCCTGATTCTCACGCTGCACTGTAATACGACATGCCCCACGCCGCAAGTACCCAAGTTTCCAACGGAAAATGAGCCCAATATGTGGCCGTTCACATATTAAGGCCAATGTTCCGTTGCGCTGATATCTGCGCCGGCACTATTTGTCGACAACCCAACAACCAAGATCAACACGATCAGACCAAACCGCATCACGAATCCGGCCACAGATCACCCAGGCTGAAACTGATCGCATCGAAGGGGGGTAGCGAGACGGAGTCATTATTCGTCAGGGTCTTCAGCAAAACCCATTGACCCTCCCTCAACTCAAAGGCCTCCAGCGTGCGCACATCGGGATCAACGAACCAGAGGTATGCAACGCCTTCACGGGCATAGATGTCACGCTTCCTCCCCTGATCCATCGCCCTGGTTGAGGGCGAGAGGACTTCGCACACACAGTCCGGCGCTAAGGTGAAATACGCCGTCTCCGAATAGTCCGGCATCCGTTTCCGACGCCAGCCCGCCAGATCGGGAACCAGGATATCCTCACCCAGGTGCAACTCCGGCTCAAAGACGACCCACCAGCCACCCGGCCCGCCGCGGCCGCGGTTGAAAGGAGGGCCAATGGATTCCCCAAGCCCTGTCGACGCCCAGGCATGCCTGGGTGCGGGCCGCGCGTTCATGTGCAGTGTGCCGTCTATGATCTCGGCCACCTTGTGCGGCGGCGCATCGAGCACGTCCTGGTAGGTTGCGGGTTCGGGTAATTGCGTGGCTCCATCTGATGCCGCCTTCATGCCCATGGCCTGTTCTCCCAGGTGATAAAGAGGGGAAACACCGAGTGTAACCCCGTATCACCGACCGGCTCAAGATACAGAATTTTCCAAAGGCAGATGAGCCTGATCAATAGAGAGTTTTCCAACGGAAAATGAGCCCAGGGCGGCAATTTTGGGATCAGTAATGTTCGGACCTGCCTTCACCCTCAAGTACTTCGGCGGCCTTTGCCAAAACATCGTCCCAAAAGGGCTGTAACCTCGCGTCGGTCCAACATGACGACACTGTCTTTTTGAGGCTATCGAGGCAATGCTTCACGCTATCTGGAGCAATCTCAACACGGGGCGCCCTGGTTTTCGAGTGAGATCAGAGTGTTCACATAACAAAGTAAGAATTTTTTTGGGTGATCTCTTGGCCCGTTTCTTGGATGGTTTCCTGCATCCTCACTGGTCCTGTCAGGGGAACAATGCCCGAAAGACCCGCGAATATGAGGAAATAAAAACGGCATGCTGAGTTGTTCGGTTTGGTAGCGCCTCTGGTCCTGGCGGTGACCCGATCGGTGTTTGCCCTCTTTGCCTCAAGCGTAGCCATCGACACCAGCAGTCCGTTCGATACCGTTGCCCCGTGCCGCAAATACGGAGCCGGTTTTCCAGGAAATTGACCTGAAACAGTGCTATTCTCCATGCTGTAGATCGGCCGGGTCGCGGAGCGCAAGATGTTCAGCACCATGACACTATCGACCGCCATGTTCGCTGCGGTCTAAGCGGAATGCCGCGATGACAAGAAACCGGGACACCATACTACGCCGCTATCCCTCCATTCGGGCTACGCCCTCATTTCAGGATAGCGGCGGGTGTTGCACTTCGGACTGGAGGTGGGGGAAAATAAAGGGGAACTGAGATGACACAGCCAATTTCAGTGCATGCTACAGTCGTGAAGAATCCAGATTTTTTCGCGTATATACCAACATGCACAGGGGATGAAAAATGAGCCTGGACTACTCGCCATTACAAAATGCCATATCACAGCTTGAGGAGGCACTGGATTTGTATGGTTCCGAACTGGCAAAAAGTGACCCTCGCCTTAAAAGACATCTGGGAGCCGCTGTCATCCAGGCTTTTAAGTTCACCTACGAACTTTCTTTCAAGATGCTCAAACGGTACCTGAAATCAGTTTCCGCCAACCCTGCGGAGTTTGACGAAATGTCATTCAACGATGTAATACGAGAGGCATTCAAGCGGTCTCTGGTACAGACTGAACTTTCTGTGTGGAGAGAATACCGCCATAACAGGGGCGCGGCCAACCATACCTATGACAGAAAAAAGGCACAGGAAGTTATAAATGATGTGCCGATCTTTTTTCAGGAAGCATGTTATCTCCTGACACGGCTTCAGGAAAAGAATGAAACCATTGATCAACCCTGTTGATATTCGTCCCGATCATCTGAAGCTGGTCTCAGAGCATCCTTTTTCTCTCCTCTCTCGCATCACCCTATCCGGAACAATCTCAATACGGGGTGCCCTGGTTTTCGAGTGAGTTCAAGGTGCCCGCATAACAAAACAAGAATTTTTCCTGAGTGATTTCTTGGGCGGTTTTCCCTGCGTCTTCACTGGTTCTGTCAGGGGAACAATACCCGGGAGACCCGCAAACAGGAGCGGACCATAGATGTTGGTGTAGTGGTGCCTCCGGTCCTGCACGGTGATCGGATCAGTAATTGCCCTCTTTGCCTCAAGTGCTTCCATCGGCACCAACAGTTCGCTTGATGCCGTCCCCCCGTGCCGCCAATACGGAGCGGTTTTCCAGCAATTGGCCTGAAACAGTGCTATTCTCCAAGCTGTAGATCAGCAGGGCCACAGAGCACGAGATGTCCAAGACCACTACCCTATCGACCGCCGTGTTCACCACGGTCTGGGTGGAGCGCCACGAGGGCGAGGAAACGAGAACATGTGGAGCGGAAGCTGGAAAGACCGCACGCCCGACGGAGTGTTTCGAGCCAACGATGCGATCTTCTTTCGACAGTGGAATCAATCCAGAACGCGGCCGCCGTCATTTCGGGCACGGACAACACCATTCTTCACAAGCGAGTTAGCACTCTATGGCGAAGCAGACCAACAATACGGGTTCCAGCCCGGGATTGGAAGCACAACTCTGGGCCGCGGCAGACAAGCTGCGCGGCAACATGGAACCATCCGATTACAAACACATCGCACTCGGGCTGATCTTCCTCAAGTACATCTCGGACGCCTTCGAGACCAGGCGGGCAAACCTGCTCGCACAAAAACTAGCCGATTCAGAGGACCCTGATGAGTATCTTGCCGAGAATGTATTCTGGGTCCCCAAGGTAGCCCGCTGGTCGCATCTTCAGGCCAGAGCCAAGCAGCCGACCATCGGCAAAGACATTGACGACGCGATGCTGGCGATTGAGGCTCGAAACTCTTCGCTCAAGGGTGTCCTGCCCAAGGACTATGCCCGCCCGGCACTCAACAAAGTGATGCTGGGCGAACTGATCGACCTCGTGAGCGGAATCGGCATGGCCGAGAAGGCGGATCGCTCCCGCGACATTCTTGGGCGGGTTTACGAGTACTTCCTGGGCGGTTTCGCCGGAGCCGAGGGAAAACGGGGGGGAGAGTTTTACACACCGCGTTCCGTCGTCCGACTGCTGGTGGCAATGCTGGAGCCCTACAAGGGCCGCGTTTACGACCCGTGCTGCGGTTCCGGCGGCATGTTCGTACAATCCGAACGATTCGTCGAGGAACATGGCGGGCGCATCGGTGACATCGCGATCTACGGCCAAGAGAGCAACTACACGACTTGGCGGCTCGCCAAGATGAACCTTGCGGTGCGTGGCATCGATGCCGACATCCGGTGGAACAACGAGGGCAGTTTTCACAAGAACGAACTGCCGGATCTCAAGGCCGACTTTATCCTCGCCAATCCGCCATTCAACGTTTCCGATTGGGGCGGCGACCAACTAAAGGAGGATGTCCGCTGGACGTTCGGCGTTCCACCAAAGGGCAACGCCAACTACGCATGGCTCCAGCACATCCATCACCACCTCGCCCCGAACGGCACGGCAGGTGTGGTGCTCGCCAACGGCTCCATGTCCACAGCCACATCTGGAGAAGGCGACATCCGTCGCGCCCTGATCAAGGCCGATGTAGTGGATTGCATGATCGCGTTGCCAGGGCAACTCTTCTACTCAACGCAGATCCCCGCCTGCCTGTGGTTCCTGGCACGTAACCGGGACAATGGACAGTTCCGCAACCGGCGGGACGAAATCCTCTTTATCGATGCCCGCACGCTCGGGCACATGGTGGACCGCACACGTCGAGAGCTGACGGACAAAGACATCGCGCGCATCGCCGATACCTATCACGACTGGCGCTCGGGAGAGGATGACCACAGCTACGCTGATGTTCCCGGCTTCTGTCGGAGTACACCGATGGAAGAGGTACACAAACATGGGGATGTACTCACCCCTGGCCGCTACGTTGGCGCCCCACCGCAGGAGGACGATGGCGAACCGTTCGAGGAAAAGATGAAACGGCTCGTTGTCCAATTGCGCGAACAGCAGACCGAGAGTGCGGAGCTAGACATCGCAATCTCGGGAAATCTCGAAAAGCTGGGATTCTGGAACGACAAGGCATGAGTAGCACCGACGACACTGTGTGCACACGCCGCTGGCGCGAGCACATGTTCTCGGAACTGTGTGACATAACGCGAGGTGCGTCGCCACGACCTATTCACGATTGGATTTCTTCTCAAGGTATTCCTTGGATAAAGATATCGGACGCTTCCAGCACCAAATCTCGTACGATCTCCCACACTCGAGAGCAGATTCGGCCAGATGGCAGAACCAAAAGCGTCTCTGTTTTTCCTGGAGATTTGATTCTCAGTAACAGTGCAACTCCCGGCATTCCGAAGTTCGTCGGGATCAATGCATGCATACATGATGGATGGCTGTTGCTCCGGAATCTCCGCAATATTGATCGCTTGTTCTGCTACTACCTTCTCGTCTCTGAGAGACCACGAGTCGTTCGACAAGGAACGGGCTCGGTGTTTACTAACCTCAAGACCGAGATCCTCAAGAACCACCGCGTCCACATTCCTCCACTACCCGAACAACGCGCCATCGCGCACATCCTTGGAACGCTCGACGACAAGATCGAACTAAACCGCCGAATGAACAAGACCTTGGAGGAGATGGCCCAAGCAATCTTCAAGGACTGGTTCGTCGATTTCGGGCCCACCCGGGCCAAGATGGAAGGCCGTGCGCCATACTTGGCCCCGGAACTCTGGGAGTTGTTCCCCGATACGCTGGATGGCGAGGGCAAGCCGGTTGGGTGGTCGTTCTCCGAAATTGGTAAGGAGGTCCAAGCTGTCGGTGGTGGGACTCCAAGCACGAAAGAACCCTCTTACTGGGAAGGTGGCGAGCACCACTGGACTACCCCGAAGGACCTCTCCAATCTGACGTCTCCAGTACTGCTTCATACGGCCAGGAAGGTCACTGACGCCGGAGTGAACAAAATTAGCTCTGGACTCTTGCCGCTCGGTACCGTCCTTTTGTCTTCGCGCGCCCCGATTGGATACCTTGCGATCACCGAAGTGCCAACTGCTATCAACCAAGGCTTCATCGCCATGGTTTGCCAGAAGCAACTTCCAAACACGTTTGTTCTATTCTGGTGCCATGAGAACCTTGACTACATCAAGGGTATCTCTGGAGGATCGACCTTTGCCGAGATCAGCAAAAGGGCCTTCCGATCCGTTCCAGTTATAGTTCCGTCGGAGGAAACCCTCGCAGCCTATGATCAACTCATTCGGCCGCTTTACGTCCGTATCGTCGCGAACACAAAGGAGAACGTCACCCTCGCCAAGACCCGAGACTTTCTCCTACCGAAACTCATGTCCGGCGAAATCCGCCTTCGGGATGCCGAAAAGGTCGTCGAGGCCGTAGCATGATCCGCGCTCCTGTCAATCCCGAGATTCTGCGTTGGGCGCGCGAGCGCGCCGGGATATCACAGGAAAATTTGACAGCGAAATTCAAGAAACTGCCAGAATGGGAGGATGGGAAAATCCAGCCCACCCTGAAACAGGTGGAGGCATTCGCCCGCGCCGTCCATGTGCCAGTCGGCTTCCTGTTCCTCACTGAGCCTCCAGAGGAAGCCGTCCCGATTCCGGACTTCCGGACTTTTTCCGGACATGCGGTCATTCGCCCCAGCCCAAACCTGCTGGACACGATTTATGCCTGCCAGGAGCGGCAGAGCTGGTATCGGGATTTCGCTCGTATCACCAACGAACCTAGTCTCGGTTTCGTCGGCAGCACCTCGGTCGATGCATCCCCTGAAACAGTCGCGGCTCAGATGCGGGAGACCCTGGGCTTCGATCTGGACGTTCGCCGGAAGTGCTCGACCTGGGCCGATGCGCTACGACTGTTCATCCGCCAGGCCGACGAGGCCGGCATTCTCGTTATGGTGAGTGGTATTGTGATGAGCAATACCAGTCGTCCCCTTGATCCCGCCGAGTTTCGCGGCTTCGCACTGTGCGATCCGCTCGCACCGCTGATCTTCGTCAACGGCAAGGATACGAAGGCTGCGCAGATGTTCACGCTCGCACATGAACTGGCGCATATCTGGCTTGGCGCTTCCGCTTTATCGAATCTTGGAGCCGCGCCCAACACCGAATTCTGCCGCGAAGAGGTGTGGTGCAATGCCGTTGCGGCGGAACTTCTCGTACCACTGCATGTCCTGCAATCCGATCTGCGACGGAACGAGCCACTCCCGGATGCACTGTCCCGGCTGGCGCGTACCTTCAAGGTCAGCACGCTCGTCATCCTGCGCCGCCTGCTCGATGCAGGTTGGCTAACTCGCGAGCGCTTTGACACCGCCTGGTCGCAAGAGAATGAACGCCTGCGGAAGCTCGTCCAAGCGGGCAGTGGCGGCGGTGACTTCTATCGTACAACCGTTGCGCGGGTCGGGCATCGGTTCACCCGTGCGCTGGTCGTGAGTACACTCGAAGGCCAGACCCTCTATCGAGACGCATTCCGAATGTTGGGGATCAAGAAGACCAAGACCTTCAACAATCTCGGGCGGGAAGCCGGGGTAATGGGATGACGTCCTATCTCCTCGATTCCAACGTATTCATCCAGGCCAAAAACCTGCACTACGGTTTCGACTTCTGCCCCGCCTTCTGGGATTGGCTAATCGAGCAAAACAGCGCTGGCAAGGTCGCGAGCATTGATAAGGTTGCGGACGAACTTCAGGCCGGGGACGACGAACTTTCGGAGTGGGCCGCTGCGCGAGGTACCGAGTTCTTTTTGCCCCCGGATAACGCGGTTTTGCCGGCGCTTGACGCCGTGAACTATTGGGCACACGGCCATGGATACCAGTCATCGGCCGTTACGACCTTCCTGCAGGTCGCCGACTACTGGCTTGTCGCACACGCACTGGCTCACAAATGCATCATCGTCACACACGAAGTCCCCGCCAAAACTGCCGGCAAGATCAAGATTCCGAACGCCTGCATCGGCCTCGGCCTGCGCTGTATGAACCCCTTCGAAATGCTACGTCGCGAGCGCGCAAGATTCGTCCTGGGACCAGGCAGGGTTGCGGCCTGATGGCCAAAATCGACGAAAACGAGGTGGAAGACGCGGCACTCGAATGGCTCGCCGAACTGGGCTATGCCGTGGCGCATGGGCCAGACATCGGCCCGGAAGGTTTGGCATCGGAACGCGGTAGTTACGGTGAAGTGCTGCTGACCGGTCGGCTCCACGAGGCACTTTCCCGCCTCAACCCACACCTACCCGCCGAGACGCTTGAGGAGGTGCTACGCAAGGTACGGCAGGCAGAAACCCCCTCCCTCATCGAGGAAAACCGTCGCCTGCACCGCTACCTGATTGAGGGAGTACCCGTCGAGGTTACCCGGGAGGACGGCGGCATCGGCGGTGACACGGGCCGGCTGATCGACTTTACCGACGCCGATTCCAACGACTGGCTCGCGGTGAACCAGTTTACGGTGATTGAGGGACAGAACAACCGCCGCCCTGATGTGGTGCTGTTCGTCAACGGCCTGCCTCTGGCCGTGATCGAACTGAAGAACCCCGGCGATGAAAACGCTACCCTCGAAGGCGCATTCAATCAACTCCAGACCTACAAGAACGAGACCCCTTCCCTGTTCCGCACCAACGCAGCACTCATGACTTCGGACGGACTCCAGGCACGGCTCGGCTCGCTGACCGCCAATCTCGAACGGTTTATGCCCTGGCGCACCGTGGACGGCGCCACCATTGCTCCGAAGGGTTTGCCTGAAATCCAGACCATCATCGGAGGCGTGTTCGAGAAAAACCGGTTCCTGACCCTGATCCGCGACTTCACCGTGTTCGAGGACACGGGCTCGGGAATCGTCAAGATCGTGGCCGGCTATCACCAGTTCCACGCCGTCCGCCGCGCGGTCGCGTCCACCTTGCGCGCATTGCCCAGGTCGGCGCAAACCGCCCACGAGGACCCCACCCAAGACGATCTTCCCTCGGTAGCATCGCAGCAAAAGGGCGACAAGCGTATCGGCGTCATCTGGCACACTCAGGGCTCCGGCAAGAGTTTGCTGATGGTCTTTTACGCTGGACAGATCATCGCCCACCCGGCGATGCAGAATCCGACCGTGGTCATCATCACTGACCGCAACGACCTCGACGACCAGTTGTTCGGCACATTCTCAATGTGCCGCGATCTGCTTCGCCAGACGCCGCATCAAGCCGACAGCCGCGAAGATCTGCAGAAAGTGCTGACCCGCCCTTCCGGCGGGGTCGTGTTCACGACCATCCAGAAGTTCGCACCCGAAACGGGGGAAACCGTATACCCGGTACTCACCGACCGCCGCAACGTCGTCGTCATTGCCGATGAGGCACACCGCAGCCAGTACGGATTTCGCGCCAAGGTGGCGCAGAAGACCGGAGAAATCGCCTACGGCTTTGCCAAGTACCTGCGCGATGCCCTGCCGAACGCTTCTTTCATCGGCTTTACCGGCACACCGATTGAAAAGGAGGACGTGAATACACCTTCTGTCTTCGGCAATTACATTGACATCTATGACATCAACCGGGGCGTCGAGGACGGCGCGACCGTGCCGATCTACTACGAGAGCCGTCTCGCCCGCATCGAACTCGACGAGGACGAAAAGCCGACGATCGACGAGGAGATCGCAGAACTGACCGAAGATGCGGCCGAAGGTGAACAGGAGCGACTCAAGAGAAAATGGGCGAATGTCGAGGCTGTCGTCGGGACGGAGAAACGCCTGCGTCTGGTTGCCCGGGACCTGGTCGAGCATTTCGAGAGCCGCGTTGTCGGTTTGGACGGCAAGGCCATGATCGTGTGCATGAGCCGACGGATCTGCGTCGAGCTCTATGGCAAGGTCATCCAACTGCGTCCGAACTGGCACAGCGACGACGACGAAAGCGGTGTCCTCAAGATTGTCATGTCCGGCGCGGCATCGGACCCGAAACCTTGGCAACGGCACCTCGGCGGCAAGGCTCGTCGGGAGTTGCTCGCCAAGCGGATCAAGGACCCGGAGGACGCGCTCAAGCTGGTCATCGTGTGCCACATGTGGCTGACCGGGTTCGATGCGCCGAGCCTGCACACGATGTATGTGGACAAACCCATGCGGGGGCACGGGCTCATGCAGGCCATCGCCCGTGTCAACCGCGTGTTCCGCGACAAACCGGCCGGGCTGATCGTGGACTACATCGGCATCGCGCAGAACCTGAAGTCCGCTCTGGGCGAGTATTCCCGCAATGACCAGAGACACACTGGCATCGATGAGGCCACGGCCGTTGCGGTGATGTTGGAGAAGTACGAGATCGTGGTCGCCATGTTCCACGGTTTCGACTACCGCAAGGGGCTTTCCGGAACGGCACAGGAACGACTGATGACGCTCGCCGGCGCCATTGAGTGGATCCTTGCCATGCAGCAACGCGAGTCAGCCCGAGAAACCACCGAGGACGGCGAGAAACGCGCCCATCGTCGTTTCAACGATGCCGTGCTGGTGCTTTCCAAGGCGTTCGCGCTCGCCGCTGCCAGCGACGCAGCACGTGCTATCCGCGACGAAGTGGGTTTCTTCCAGACCGTCCGTGCGGCACTCGCCAAGAGTGCGCCCGGTACCGGCAAATCCTCCGCCGAGCGGGATCTGGCGGTGCAACAGATCGTCAGCCGCGCCGTTGTTTCGACCGAGATCGTCGATATTCTCGAGGCCGCCGGGTTGAACACACCGGATATCTCCATCCTTTCTGACGAGTTCCTCGCCGAGATTCAGGGAATGGAGAAGAGGAACCTGGCAATGGAAGCGCTGCGCAAACTCATCAATGGGGAACTTCACTCACGAAGCCGGGTCAACGTCGTGGAGACCCGTGCCTTCTCCCAACGGCTGGAGGAAGCGATTGCCCGCTACCACAGCAACGCCATCACCACGGCGGAGGTCCTGCTGGAACTGATCGAACTGGCCAGGGAACTCCGTGCCGCACACCAGCGCGGCGAAGAGGAAGGGCTCAGCCAAGAGGAAATCGCTTTCTACGACGCCCTCGCCCAGAATGAAAGTGCGGTCGAGGTGATGGGTAACGAACCCCTTCGCGTCATCGCCCATGAATTGCTGACCAGCCTGAAAAGCAGCGTCTCCGTAGACTGGCAGCACCGTGAGTCGGCGCGCGCCCGGATGCGGGTTCTGGTCAAGCGCATCCTCCGAAAATACGGCTACCCGCCGGATCTGCAGGACGCCGCCGTGCAAACCGTTTTGCAGCAGGCTGAGGCGTTATCGGCGACATGGGCTGCCGGATGAGATTACTCGGGGCGCATACAACTCTGTACCCACCGGCTTTGCCACGCAGACTGAACGACAACGCCATCCCATCGCATCTCCCGCAACAAGGAGTAGCCCAGCGGACTCAGCACATCAATGCCATGATAATGGAACGAGCAGTGCTCCTTCCTCTTACCGACACGTGACTCAAATGTTTCGGCACGAACGACGCGAAGAGGCATCGGAGTGGTCGAAAGCCACCTTACAGCGTCCGGTTGAGGAGTTCCTCAAGCGTTCGTCCGAATATCTCCGGCGGTTCGATGTCGTCAAACTCACCAAAGTGCCGCAAACCGAACGCCCGCCGCCATTTTAACTGATTGTGCGCTGCGGCGTATAGAGATATGCCGAACATAGTCGGTCGAGTTTTACAGAACAGCAGCAACTGCTCTCGCCCTTCGCGGGTGATCCTCTTGCTGCCAGTCGAGAATTCGGTAATCAGCCCATTGCGCTGTAGCACCTGCAAGTCCAAATCTGAATTGTGTGGATCGTATCCGACGAAGAACACGTCCATACGTCCGTGAATCCTAGAAACATCGAAAGCTTCGCCGTTTGCGTGTGCCTGCTCCAGTATCCGCTCCAAAGAGCGGTAAATGCTGTAGTGCAACTTGAGTTGTCTTGAAGCAAGCGACTTCACCACATCCACGAAAGGAACCGCCTCGTCATCCAGCCCATCCGCGCTTCGTGAAGCCGCCAGAAGACCGGCGTAGTACTCTGTGCAGACTTCACTTTCCGAAAACAAACCGTTCCATAGAACGTCACGGGCCACGCGCAAGTTCGCGCATTTTCCGTCTTCCAGATTGTCTACTTTGTCAGCAGCCCGACTGATGATCTCAGTGCGCTTATCGTAGATCCATTTTTGTATGTCATCGCCAAGTGCATCAAGTGTCGGTCCGAGAAGCTTCTTTGTGACCCAGCTTCCACCCACTAGCGCGCCCACTGTTATTGGGTCAACCACTTTCCTCCTGTTTTGTATTTTGATGGATTAGATGGGTGGAGAGGCGGATCAATTCGTCATTTCTGTTTGGTATCCTGCCTTCCCCAAGGAACCTTTTCGAACAGGCTCTCTCCAGTAATCGACAACCGGTTCCTATAACGCCCATTATAATTGAATTGATTAAGCAGAATCAATTCAATGTACCACTGACCCAGTCGCAAAGCATCCATCTGCACCTCCGCATTATCTTGATAACTCTGCTCTGCATGAACCAAATCATTACGAAGTTGAGTAATCGCCTTTAATCCATCACCGTCTACACGGGAGCAATTCCGGAAAAACTTATCCAAACTCTTACACGTAGAGGGTATTGATGTGCAAAGTCCAATCTGTTGTATTGATTTAGACAAAAACTCTCCCGTTGATCCCTTTTTCTTAGGACCTATGATTTTGTAACATAAAGATTCAAGGGCAGCCTGTATGAGAATTATTCCGATGTGGAAAGGAACGGTTTTGCTATTGACATACAAGTCAATTGCCCGAAATATCACAATTCTCAAATTTGGGTCCTTGCATCGTGACCAGAAACCAGAAAATGATTGCGATAGAGTCTCTCCTCTATCAACTCTCATAGGCAGCCAAGTATCGTATTCTCGATTCCACGGAACAGTATAATTGCTTCCCCATTGGAAGAAAGCTTGCCCACCATCTGAACAAGTCGCCTTTACAAGCGTCACTCCACATCCCACTCCCCGAGCAAAAGATAGAAATGCCCGTAACCCACGCAAAATGTCCTCAGCTTCGTCTACAGAAATTGCTACGTCGTCACAGCATTTGATGACACCGGTGTGCGTTACATCGTAGCCATCAATTTCATTCAAGAGTTTTTCATGCTCAGACGACGGACTGGCATTCCGGGTAAGACTAATTTGCAAATTTTCATGTGTCAGTGTTGTAGAGCCCAGATGTTGGGAATCAATCAATTCAACTTTCCCCTCCAAAAACTCTGGGAAATTAAGGACTCTGAAATCAATTGAGGTAATCTTTATGTCATGTCGAACTACAGTAAATGGAGACTTGTACATCGCGAGAGAGCCGCTTGCAGTGCCAGGGGCCGAGCCAGACGTGCGCAACCCAGAACGCACTACTTGAACATCACACTTGTCCTTTACCGTGACAACAAATGGCATTTCCATACGAGAATCAAGTATCGTGATCGGAAAGCTCGTTGACTCTATTACCGTCCTAAGAGTCGGCGACGAGCACAAGACGACTTGTGCTGCACATGGTTTTTCCAAACAGCACCCATTAATATGGGTAATGAGAATCTTCTCAAGGACAATGGGCGAGTTTGGTTCGTGCTCTTTATGCACTGTCGTCAGACTTGTCATTTCTTTCTCGGTAGCATCTTACCTACGGAAGCGTTTCTTTCGTTTTGATTTGACTTCGAGTCTCAATGGCACGCGTATCTTCTCATAGAGCTTGAATAGGTGCCCGACACGCTCGCGTTCGGAGACGAACTTCGAGCAGTTGGGTGCCTATCATCAGCCTGCCCATACCGTTGGTCGGCGTACTTTCCTCCGGCTCGCTGTTGATATCGGGATAGCTGAACAGGCGTTTCTCTGATCGCACAACTTCCCGGTGGTCGAGGCCAAGAATGACGACATGCACCTTGCAACGCGCGTCCGAGTTCCAGGCGAAGGTGCGGTACGCGGATACCACCTCCAGCTTGCAGTGTTCGAACAGCACCGGCCAGAGTTGCGCGACCTGTTCGCTCTGCGTGCAGCACCCTCCCGTGTCGTTCCGCAATTGTCCGACTGCTCGAGCCTATGCAAGCTCGTAGCCCACCTGCATCCACATTCAGTGATCGACAGTGCCCCAGCCGATGTTCTCCAGTGCCAGCACCATGTTCGCTGACACACCCGCCTTGCCGTTCAGCATCGGCGACGTGCTCGCATGCAATGTCGTTCATGGTCAGCACTCCCCTTCGGTCAGTGATAGTCGATCAGGTCCACATCCACAGCCTCGAAGCGAAACAGGATACGCTTCAGCCGTGGCACCAGACCGACAGGGAACCACGCGGGATTGTCCCACTCAAGCTACACTGTAACACGCTACAAGCGTCTCGCGATACCGATGCGTGGCGGTCCATAGATTTGTTACCTCGTGCTTCCTATAGTACGGCTCGGAAGTCGCCGATTTCTGGATAAGCTGGAAGTCCCATGTTCATAACCAGCAATTCCCGGCAGAAAATATTTTCATCCAAGTCGCCGACAAATGGTTGATTTTTCTGCAGGAAGATTATTCAGGACGATCCGTACCTGCCCCCTGCAGGGCGGCTGCAGGGAAAAAGCTAGGCCAGTATCCACTGGAACATACCCGGGTCACGGAACCCGTCAGGACGGTTGAGGTACCCGCCGATAGTGCCCGTGCGCAATACTTCCGTACCGATCGTCTCAGCGGTCAATCAGGTAGCAGTACAGTCGTGAGATGTTTCTACGCTCAACGACAACGGCCCGGATACAGCATTCACGCGCTATCTCTGCCAACGGAAGGGAGCCGGATATCAAAATGTCGACGCAGATACTCATCCAGGTCTGCATCCACATGGTCCGGGTAGTGGCTGGACAGGATTTCCCGGGTTCGGTGTTGGGCCACCTCCCGTATCTCCTTTCCGCCCTCCTCTTCCCACTCAGCGGGCGTCCGCCGGTCTGCGATGTCAGGATAAAGAAAATCGGACTTCATCCTTGCCAGCGTTTCCTGCTCCCCCAAAAAGTGTCCTGCTGACCGGACCACCCGGTCGATCGCCTCTGCGGACAGCGAATCGACATTCATCTCCACAGGGCGGAGTGAGCTCAGGATGCCACCCAGCATATCGTTGTCCACCACGTAACTTTCCAGGGCGCAGCCCAACAGGCTGGCCTGCATCCCGCAGGCCTGGGTGATCAGGTTACTCCCCGCATGGGCTGCCAGGCAAACGGAAAGGCATTTTTCATACCCGCTTTGTGCATCCGCAATCTTGCTGTCTGTCGCCCCCGCGATGGATACGTTGGGCAAATCATAGAACTGCGCCATCTGCGTGGCCGCAGCCATCACCACCGCCTGCTCTCCTCCTCCCCCGCTCATGCCGCCGGTGCGAAGATCAGTAATCATCGGTTTGGGACCGAATATGACTTTCGCTTCCGGGTTGACCAGCCATGCAAAAATCCCCCCTGCCAACGCCTCTGCCATGGATTGCACTACGGCTCCCGCCAGGCTCACCGGCGAGGAAGCTCCCACCTGACCAAACACATTTGCGTGGACAGGAATGCCATACAGGGCAGCCTGTTCCAGCACGGCAAAGGCATCTTCCGCGATCCGCAGGGGCGGGGTAACATGGTTGATGTTGAAAGACAGGAATGGCCGGGCATGGAACGCCTCTTGCGAGCCTGCGATCGCGAAGCACATCCGGGCAATATCCTGAACATGTGCACCGGCCGCTGCCGACACACAAACATGCTTGCCCGTCCCGATCAGACAGACATAGGCCGTATTGATATCCAGGGTTTTCAGGTCCGGCATATCGGTTGCGACCAGCGAACGGCTGAAAAAGTGAACATTCGACAGGGCATCCACCAGACGGCAGGCATCGTACAGGTCCTTCAGGGTCGAAGCCCGATAACATCCGGTCTTAAGGTCCAGGATGCTGGGGGAGGCCCCCCCGGACCCCATGTGCACGTTTTTTCCAGACAACTGCATTGTAAACCCCGGAACCTGCCCGTGCAGCGTAAATCGGCGTTGAAATCCATCCAGTGCCGCTTCGACCAGTTTGGCTGGAAACAGGAGCCGGCCCTCCTCGGTAAACCTTCCCCCCGCCCAGGTAACCCGGTCAATCACGGCCGCCGGGGCATCGGACAGCCCCGTGTTCTCCAGTACGATCAGGATCGTTTCATGGATTTTCCGGATATCGGAATCACTGAGCGGTTGATACCGTCCGCCGGGCATGCCCGGCCAGACAGGAAGTGCCGATGCGGTTTCTTCCGTTCCACCCCCTTCGGAGCGCGGTTTTCTGCGGCGGCGGCCCGTACGAGTGGACCCTTTTTTCGGTTTCCCCGGATGGTTGGTCATAAAACTGGGCATCTCTCCTGCAAACAGGCCGAATCAGACAGACATCCGACCGGAGCATCGTCTGGAACGGTTCCATCGGCCGCACCGGTCGTTTCATGGCCCGCCCGGCCTTCTATCCGGCCATGACTGCATCCCGCTTCGACCCCATGTCCGGCTAATATTCCTTGTGGGGAATCCATCCTTTGCTCGACACGGTCTTTCGCCACTCAAAATACAGGATCAACAATCCGCTGACAATAATCAACCCCGTCCCAAAAAAGGATATCCAGTCTGGCCAGTCACCCCAGATATAATACCCAATCACCAGCGCATAGGGCATGGAAGCATATTCGAAAGGGGCGACCACGGAGGCCTCGCCGAGCCGGTATGCCTGGGACAGAAAATACCCGCCGAACCCGACAATCCCGCCACACAGGGCCAATAACAGGATACCGGCAAAATCGGGCACGACCCACGAACGCAACAGGAAGTCCAGTGTCGGATTCTCGAAATGGTTGAACTGCCCATTGCCGAGCACGATACCGCTTACCGTGCAGACAATGAGAAAAGCGACCTGGATATAAAATGCAAGCGTGCCGGCTTTATCCTGAATGCCGAGTTTTCGTGTGACAATCTGCATGCCCGCATAGGTCAAGGCAGCCAGAATGGGCAAAAGGCTCGCCATCTTGAACACATCGGTACCCGGCCTGAGCATCACGATCACCCCGGACAATCCCACCCCGATTGCTACCCATCCGGTCCATCCCACCTTTTCTCCCAGTATCCACTGGGACAGGATGCAGATAAACAGGGGAGCAACGAAGAACAACGCCACCGTTTCGGCCAGAGGCAGGGTCGCCAGGCCGAGAAAAAAGAACATGTTGGCCAAAACCAGTAACCCGCCCCGCAACAGATGGAGGAACGGCCGCCGGGTCTTCAGCAGGTGGAATCCACCTTCCAGTTTCACTATACTCAGCACCACCACCAGCGCAAACAGGGCACGATACAGCATGATTTCATGCAGCGCATAGTACGGACTCAGCCACTTGACGATTGAATCACTGATTGTCAGGAACACCAGTGCGCAGAGCAAACACAGGATACCCCGGGTATTGGCACTCAACCCCTGTCTGGTCATGGATGATCGGATTTCGATTCAAAGCGCGCATAGTGGCACAAATGCATCTCGAAAAACACTGGTAAAGAACCCTCGGTAATGCACATGACGGAATCCCTCATCCCCAAATCAGAATTCATCGGCCTGGAAAAGACCGTGAACCTCACGGCCGGTGGGGAAGCCCCCATGCTGGTCTCCCACCAGCAGGCGGTCCGGCAGTTCATGGAAGACAAGGCGAGCGGTGAACACACCCGACACCTGCTGGATGAAATGATTGAGCGTACCCGCAATCAGTGCGCACAGCTTCTTTCGGTCAATCCGGATGAGATTGCTTTTCTATCCAATGTCGGGGAAGGCATCAACAATATTGCCTATGGCCTGAATTGGAAGAAAGGCGACAACGTCATCGTTGCGGACGTTGAATTCCCATCCGGCATATTGCCTTGGACCCGACTGAAAAATCAGGGGGTCGAGATACGCATTGTCCGAAACAGGAACTGGTTTATCCATCTGAACGATATCGTTGATTTGATGGATGAACGGACACGAATCGTGGCAATCAGTCATGTCAGCATGTTTACCGGGCAACGGATGGAGCTTGAAACCCTGTCCAAAACCGTCCGGTCATCCAACGCGCTCCTGTTGCTGGATGCCACCCATGCCGCCGGTGTGGTGCCGGTTGACGGAAAATATGCGGATATTCTGGTCTGCAGTAGCTACAAATGGTTATTGGGAGCCCATGGCACCGCGATCTTTTATGTCAACCGGAATCGATTGCCTGATTTTGAACCCCCGTTTCTGGGCTGGAACAGCACCAAGCGCCATGGAGGCTGGCTGCAACCCACCGATTTCCAGTTACAGGACAACGCCTGCGGCTTTCAACCGGGAAATGCCGGGTTCATCAGTCTTTATATTCTGAACAATGCCCTGGACCGATTGTCTGAAATTGCAATCGAACGGATCGAAAACCATGCATTGGTTCTCAGCGGTCGACTTCTGGAAGCGATTCAGCTTCTGGGGTTCGAACTGATGACCCCGAAAGAGGATATCCATCGTGCCGGCAACGTCTGTTTCATGACCGACCGACTGGAGTCGATCCGGCGTTCCCTGGAAAAGGAAAACATCCTGATATGGGGCGCGTATGGGGGGTTCGGCCGGCTTCGGATATCGACCCACCTGTACAACGACTCCAGCGACATCGAGAAGTGCATCGGCGCACTGAAGGAGATTGCGTCCTGATACGGTTTGAAACGGGCGGGTTGAGTCCCGTTCTGTGCAGCAGGGGTTTCAGAACCGGAGCCAGCCTGGACGGGGAGCCTTTCTTCAGCCCTCCGGTCTGAACAACCGGGCACCCATTCTTTCAGCAACCGGATTTCACGGGAGTCCAACCGGGTCAATCCCGAACACCACCATCCAGATCCCGCCTCACTCCTTGATCTGTATATACAGATCACCATCCACCACCTGAACCGGGTAGGTGTTCAAATCGATGCATACCGGTGCACTTATCGCCTCTCCGGTGGGGATATGAAATTCTCCCTGATGCAGGGGACATTCAATGATATCGTCAATAACCAGTCCTTCCGCGAGATGCTGGTCTTCATGGGTACACAATCCGTCCGTGGCAAAAAAACCCGCTTCGGTATTGTAAACCGCGAAGGTTCTTTTCCCGAAGTCAAACCGCATGACATCTTCTTCGTCAATATCTTCCGCCGGACCGACCCTCTGCCAGCCCTCCTCTTCGATTGCGTTCATATTCGTTCTCTACATCAAAAGTTTGTACCAGTCTTTGCCCCCGCTCCCAGACCTGGCGTCCATGGAACCGGCATTTGAGTATAGCCCCCCTGCTTCGCCATCCAGTGAAAGGAAAAGGTGATCACGGTACCTGTCGGTTTGATCTGCCGGCGGTCCTTACTGCACGTAATCGGGTTCTTCCCGGTCCAGGATCTCCCTGATTTCCCGCAAGTGGGCATCCGCCAGCTTCTGCACGTAACTTCGCCATTGTTCAGACGTTTTTCTGGCCACTTCGTCGGTGACCATACGAAGCGGTTTTCCGGTCTGCAGCGCGACGATATAATTCTGGCAGGCCCGTTCAAAATAATAGAGGTCATCAAAGGCCAGAGCGATGTTGTCCGCCACGGTCATTATACCGTGATTTCCCATGATGATGATGGGATGGTCATGGACCTTCCTCGTCAATCTTTCCGCTTCGTCTCCCAGACCCAGGCCATCGAAACCATCGTCCACGACCGTTCGCCCGTAGAACCGCATGGTGTTCTGGTCGATCGGAGGCAGGGTACTGTCCGCCAGCGATGCCAGAACCGTCGCGTACCGGGGATGGAGGTGCAGGATACAGCGGGCATGAGAAACATTGCGATGCATGGCACCGTGGATATACCAGGCCGTGGGTTCCGGGGCATCCGGCCGATCCAGGGTCCCTTCATCCTTTGCGTCCACCAGCAACAACTCACTCGCCCGGACACTGGAAAAATGCCGGCCATTGGGGTTCACCAGAAATTGACTCCCGTCATCCGACACCGCATAGCTGAAATGATTGGCAATGGCTTCATGCATGTCCATTCGCGCCGTCCACCGGAAAACGGCAGCCAGATCACACCGGGCCTCATAATGCGGATCATTTTCAATTCCAGAGCCCGTGTTTTGTATTGCTACAATCGACATCTTCCAATCTCTGCATGGATGAGGATGTTCGAATATACTGGAATTCAATCCCGGATAGCAATATCCCGAATTCTTCGATCCAGGGAGTAGCCAGCAATCCTGAATGCGTCCTTGCCCGGTCCAGCCAGCCCTGCCTGACCGGTGTCCGTGGCACCTCCCGGTTCGGCAGGTGCCCAGCAAGTGGCTGCCTGATCTTTTCACGCTGCCCGGTGAAAGACCGGGTTTCTGCGGTTGGCCGGGACGGTACGGGCCTGCTTTCCAGGTATCCAAGTCGCATTCATCCTGCAGAACCGGTTGAAATCATATTGGGAAACCGGGAGAACAGCTTTATAATCGCTGTATATTTCAGGGTAATTCATATTCCAGCAAACGAGCCCGGCAGGGGTGATTCCTGTCCATGCGGTATAATTGATGCATACCCGTATTCTTCATATCCATACCAACCCGATGAATGGGAAAAATAATGACTTACCAACATATCCAGCTTCCTGAAAACGGTAAAAAGATCTCCATTTCCAACAACAGGCTTGTCGTTCCCGACAACCCGATACTGGGGTATGTTGAAGGCGATGGCATTGGCCCGGATATCACGTCCGCCTCGTTGCGTGTGTGGGATGCCGCCATCGAAAAAGCCTATCATGGCAAGCGGAAAGTTCACTGGTGTGAACTGTATATGGGGGAAAAAGCGGCTGGAATCTACAGCGGTGTCTATTTTCCTCAGGAGACGATCGAGGCCATTCGGGAACTCGTCGTATCCATCAAGGGACCCCTGACCACCCCCATTGGAGGCGGGTTTCGCTCACTGAACGTGTCCCTGCGACAGGAGATGGACCTCTACGCCTGCGTCCGTCCGGTCCGGTATTACCGCGGGGTCCCTTCCCCACTGGCAAAACCGGAAGAGGTGGATGTGGTAATTTTCAGGGAGAATACCGAGGATGTCTACGCGGGAATCGAATATGAAAGCGGGACCGATGCCAATAAAAAGCTCGCGAAATTCCTTCGCGAAGAACTGGGAGCGGAATTTTTTGAGGATGCGGGGCTGGGTGTCAAGCCCATCAGTGCCTTTGGAAGCAAGCGACTGGTGAGAAAAGCCATCCAGTACGCCATTGACCATGATAAACCGAGTGTTACCCTGGTGCACAAGGGAAATATCATGAAATATACGGAAGGCGCATTTCGTAACTGGGGATACGAAGTGGCCAAGGAGGAATTCCGGTCGCATATCGTCACGGAAGAAGAGTTATGGGATGAACACCATGGGGAAATGCCCAGCGGTAAAATCCTGATCAAGGACCGGATTGCGGATATCATGTTCCAGTTGCTGCAGCTCCGGCCTGCAGAATTTGACGTGATTGCAACCATGAACCTGAATGGCGACTACCTTTCCGATGCGCTGGCTGCCGAAGTCGGCGGGGTCGGCATCGCACCGGGTGCCAACATGGAAGACCATGTTGCCGTTTTCGAAGCCACCCATGGTACCGCCCCAAAATACGCCAACCAGAACAAGGTCAACCCTTCCTCTTTGATGTTTTCCGGCGTGATGATGCTGGAATACATTGGGTGGACGGAGGCCGCCCAATTGATCAATGACGCCTTCCCCACGGTGATGGCGGATAAAACGGTGACCTACGATTTTGCCCGGCTGATGGACGATTCAACCACGCTGTCCACCAGTGCATTCGCCGACGCGATCATCCAGAAGATCCATACCGGACTCTGACCATCCGTGCCGTCGATGCGTACCACACCCCCTGACCGCCGGTTTTCCCGGAAATTTGGATCGGCAAGGGCCCGATCACCCGCCCACTGCCGTCACGGATGCTCCGGGCCCGGTTTCATGGTCGAGCCGCCTTGCGCAGGAGCAATGATCCACCGGCAGATTGCAGCTTTTCGATAGGCGGATAGTCACGAACCTTTCACTACAAAACAACGGGCTGTCATGTCAAAAGGGAAAATCATTCTGGTCGTCGCAATCGGACTCATCCTCGGCATTTTGTTGTACATCGGGCCCGAGCAATACCTGAACCTGGAATTCATCAAGTCTCAACTGAATGGGTTCAAAGCCTACAAGGACGCTCATCCCTTCCTCACCGCACTGGTATTTTCCGGCACCTACATTCTGGTCACTGCCGCCTCGATCCCGGGGGCGCTGGTTCTGACCCTGTGTTGCGGTGCAATCTTCGGGTTTGTCTCCGGAACCGCCATCGCGCTGGTATCGGCCACCATTGGTGCCACCATTTCATTTTTGGTTGCCCGCTATCTTTTTGACGACCTGGTACAGAAAAAAGCGGGGGACCGCGTCACCCGGATTCGGGAAAACTTCCGCAAAGAAGGGGCACTGTACCTGTTTTCCGTTCGCCTCGTCCCAGTGATCCCGTTCTTCGTGATTAACCTGGTGATGGGCCTGACCTCCATCAAGACGGTCACATTTTTTTGGGCTTCCCTGATTGGCATGGCCCCGGGAACGATGGTATTTATCAATGCCGGAACCCAGTTGGGACGCCTGGATTCCATCAAGGGGCTGCTTTCCCCGGCACTGATCGGATCATTTCTGCTGCTTGCCGTGTTTCCCTATATTGCAAAATACCTGTTGAAAATGATCAAGGGCAGGGTGAATTGACATGGCAAAGAAATACGACGCAAACCTGATTGTCATTGGAGCCGGCAGCGGCGGGCTGGTCACCGCATACATTGCAGCGGCCGTCAAGGCGAAGGTCATCCTGATTGAAAAGGGAGAAATGGGAGGGGACTGTCTCAATACCGGTTGCGTGCCCTCCAAATCACTGATCGCTTCCGCCAAATTCATCCACGACCTGCAAAACTCCAGAAATTACGGGATCGGCAAAACCAGCGTTGAATTCGACTTCGCGGAGATCATGGAACGGGTGCAGGGGGTGATTCAATCCATCGCCCCTCACGATTCGGTGGAACGCTACACGGCCCTGGGCGTTGAAGTCATCCAGGGCGAGGCGGAAATTCGGTCCCCCCACTGCGTCCGGGTCAATGGGTCGGACCTGACGGCCCGCAGCATTGTCATTGCGGCCGGAGCGGAGCCTTTTGTTCCGCCCATCGCGGGGATTAAGGACATTGATTACCTGACCTCGGACACCATCTGGGAACTTCGGGACCTCCCGGAGAAACTGGTGGTCCTCGGAGGCGGACCCATTGGCTGTGAATTGGCCCAGTGTTTTGCCCGGTTTGGAAGCCAGGTCACGCTGGTGGAAATGCTGCCCCAGATCCTGATTAACGAGGATGCCGAGTTTTCCGATCAAATGCGTGAAGTATTCGATCGCGAAGGCATTGCCGTTCTGACCGGGCACCGTGCGGAAAAAGTCACTGCGGATGGCGGGACCCGGCGACTGCATTGCGACCGGGAGGGCACGCCGGTTGAAATTGAGTTCGACCAGCTGCTGGTTGCGGTGGGACGGGCTGCACGCATGGAAGGATACGGACTGGACAATATCCGTGTTCCGGTCAGCCCGCGCAGAACCATTGATGCGAATGAATACCTGCAGGCCGGACATCCCAATGTGTACGCGGTCGGGGATGTGGTCGGCCCGTACCAGTTCACGCATGCCGCGGCGCATCAGGCCTGGTATGCGGCGGTCAACTCACTTTTCGGCACCTTCCGGAAATTCAAGGTGGATTACAGTGTACTGCCCTGGGCAACCTATACGGACCCGGAAGTGGCCCGGGTGGGACTGAATGAAAAGGAGGCCAGTGAAAAACAGATTCCCTACGAAGTCACCGAGTATGACATCGGCGAACTCGACCGAGCACTGGCCGATGGTCACCCCTATGGGAAGATCAAGGTACTGACGGCACCCGGCAAGGACCGAATCCTGGGGGTCACCATCATCAGCCGGCACGCAGGGGACCTGATTGCCGAGTTTGTTCTGGCCATGCGCCACGGATTGGGACTGAACAAGATACTGGGCACCATTCATGCCTATCCGACCTGGATGGAAGCCAACAAATTTGCAGCGGGCAACTGGAAGAAGGCCCATGCCCCCCAGTGGGCGCTTCGGCTATTGGAAAAATATCACCGCTGGAGACGCCATTAGCCACCCCGGCCAGCCGCCCCCCTGTACGGTACGGTAGGGCTCGCCTCTTCCCCGCTGTTCAATGCCCGCTCGACCCTGTCGATAGATGCCAGGATTTCGTCGAAAGCAGGGGCATTACCGAAAATCATGGCTACAGTGTTGGCGTAGTCGCGGGAGAGGGCATCAACCATCGTTCCGGTCGGCGAGACTGCGAAAGTCCCTGGCATTGCCGAAGAGAGGTCGTAGTCGGGTCGATTAAAGAACATGCGGGCGTGTCGCACACAATCCGCACCCAGGTCCCGGTCCGCGAGGGCCGGTTTGCCGATTTTTGATCGAAAGAGACAATGGAGGTCATAGTAGTGTCGCGAGACGCGTTGCCCTTCCTGTCTGAGAACGCCTCGGCGTTCGTGCCAGCGGTGCAGGCTATGTGCGATTACCACCTTATCCCAGAAGGTGCGTGCAGCGTGGATGGTGGTCACGTCACGCGTCACCAAGTCGAGACCCATGGCATCTTCAGCGATATAGGGCTGGATTGTAACCGGACGGTGGGGATCCAGAGCCGACTTCGCGCCGGATTCGATCCGCACGGCCGGGCGCACATAGGCGTTGTCCCGGGGCTCAATCTCGGGATACCAAACGAGCAATGTCTGTCCGTCAGGGTCGGCGGCGTCGATCTCGATACGTCCAACACCGCCGGTGACGTCCGCGATCTGCACATGCAGAAATTCCTGGAGCGGCCCGATGACGTAGGCCCGACATGCATCCCTGATCGCGTTGAGTCGGGCCCGGCGCTTCTTTCCCGACAAGGCCTCGAGTTCCTCGACCGAAGCCGGTTCACCAAGGTCGCCGCGGAACACAGTGATGTCGATATCCTCGGAAAAGCGCTGGATCAGGCCGTAAGCTTTCGACAGGGACGTACCGCCCTTGAAGAGGAGGCGGGGACCGCCGACTGGTCGCTCGCTATAAAGCGCGTTCAACGTCCAGCAGACCCAGAAGTCCTTCTCGACATGGTTGATCGGGGCGCCGAGCCGATTGGCAGCCGCAAGAAAAATGTCAAGGCGATCGCGTGGGGGTGCGGTGCCGATCTGTCTGTAGGCAGCAGCGGTCACGAGCACACCTTTTCTGCATCAGAGGCTCTCAGCAGATCGCGCAGGAATTCCTGCATCCAGATTGGCAATGCGGAAAACCCCGCTTCCAGATCGGCGCGAATCGCCTGTCCGTGCCGGGGGTCCGCAAAAATGCGGCGTAACGCGGACCGGATGCGTTGCCGTTCGTCATCCCGGGACAGCATGTCCTGCATCCAGTGCAGTGCCTGAACCACCCGCATGGCTGGTCGTCCGGACCAATAGAGGCGGCTGGGCGCTGCATATCGGAAATGAATTTCCTGGTGGCCCAGCCTGATCGGCTTCAACCGTGCATCGACCAGAACTTCAATTCGCGCCGGGACGGCGGTGGTGAGGCCGAGTTCGTTGGCGGCGGTCATGCCGTCGATGATGGCACGAGCCTGATCCCGGCGGGTGACGGCACGGATGACTGCGCGGTAGTCCGGCACGGTCGGACAGCCGGTCAGCCCGTTGGTGCGCGGACGGTCGTAGAGTCCGCGGTCGATGCGACGCAGATCGCCGGCAGCAACCAGGCGCTGAAGGGTCTTGTCAACGGCAGCACGATTGCCGAGATCGGCAAAGTCGCCGGGGAACCAAACCTCGTCCGGGTTGGCCGCTATCCGGGCGAGGAGACCGGAACTCAAACCGGTGTTTTGTGTCAAGACAGTCATGTCCGAAGTATGACACATATTTCCGACAGTTCAAATGGCATCCGAAACGTGCTGCAATCTCCGGACAACGAACGTAGTCGAAGCGGGTGTTCGATGGTACTTTCCGCAATCTCCATGAAAGGAAACGACTCCTCGGAAAAGGGATTTTCCAGCTTCCTGTCAAAATCAGGATTGTCGGTTAGGCTAATCCAGCAGCCGGGGATCGTGGTGAAATTTCGTCAGCAATTCATAACCGGTTTCGGTAATCAGCACCTGGTCTTCCAGCTTCACCCCTTCCCGGCCCCCCACTTCACCGATATAGGCTTCCACGCACAGACACATCCCTGGTTCGAGCACGCCATCATATCCGCTGTTTTCCCAGGATTCCGGGTAATAGATGGCCGGATATTCATCGCACAATCCGACCCCGTGATACTTCACCCCATATTGCTGGGGCCGATATTTTTCGGCAAGCTGATTGCCGCCAAAAGTGAGTTCCTTGAAAGTCAACCCGGGCTTCAACAGTTCCATGTCCTCCATAATGTGCTCATGGGCCACCTGGAACAGCTGTTTCTGTTCCGCGGTGGCCTTGCCGTCCCCCGCCAGCCAGGTGCGTGACATGTCGACACAGTACCCGTACACCCCGACGAGGTCGGTATCGAGTCCCACCAGGTCTCCCTCCTGGATGATCCGGGGACCGCACTCCGACATCCAGGGATTCGTCCGCGGACCGGTGGAAAGGAGACGGGTCTCAATCCAGTCCCCTCCCCGCTTTGAATTGCCGTAATGCAGGTGTGCCCACAATTCATTTTCACTGATCCCCGGCTCAATGGCTTCCTCGAATTCCAGCAGTGTATTCTCACAGGCCGCCACCGCACAGCGCATCGCTTTCATTTCATTGTGGTTCTTGATCTCACGGGCGGTTTCCATCAGACCCATCCCGTCGTGCATGACGCAGATGTTTTTCCTTTCCAGTTCCCGAAGACCGACGATTTCAATGCGGTCCACGGCCAGCCGCCGGTTCCCTCCCCCGTGGGCAGTGATCAACTCTGCGATCTCGGCAGCGAACCGGGCCGCTTTTTCTTCACAGCGGCTCCCGCCGGGAAAATAAAAGAACGTGGTCATTGGCCGGATTTCGTCGACCAGGGGTAAATGATAACTCAAATGCTGGCATCCATGAAAATCAAACATCACCACGGGACCATCCGTTGCAATGAAACACGCCCGGGCCGCGTTATGGGTGATCCACAATTGCATGTTCGTACTGTCCGTGGCATAGCGATGGTTCAGTGGGTCGAATAACAGGATCCCCGCATAGTCCCGTTTGCGCAGCTGCTCCCGAACCCGTTCAAGACGGTACTCCCTCAATGCCGCCATATCCGGACATTCCAGTCCCAGGGCCGCCCATTCGTCAAAAGCCAGCTGGCTGGGCCCGATTTCTATCCGGTCATTCTCATCCGGGGTATTGTCGGGTTTGTGTTTTTTAAAACTGCGTTGCAGCGCACTTTCATAACGGTTCATATCACTCTTTGCACTCCTGAGGTTTACCCGGGGATTGAATCCTCAAACCCGGGATGGCAATGGATAGGTTTCCGATGATTCAGAGGGCCTAATTTAAATTGACTTGGAAGGGTTTGCAATAGACCACATTCCCAATCCCTGAACCGAATACACTGCCCCCTCTTGACTGCCGATATTTCAAGTAATCGGGGCAATTCCCGGGGCAGTGACCCCAGGGACCGGGATTTTACCGATTGAGGGTTCGTTCCAGTCACGTCCCGGGAGGCTCATCCAGATATCCTGTTGGGGTTTGTCAAAGCGGTTTGCGGACGACAGGGATGACCCGGGCAGGCATCGTTTGGGGACCGCGAGCCCATGGGAGTGATGCCAATGAAGAGATGTGGTGGCATCAAAATAACCGGAACCTCATTGCCAACCTGTGAACCACCCACTTTGTGGCTCACTTTCAGCAAAATATGAGCCACAAAATATTTTGTGTGTCATCCGTGAGCCACAAAACCGTGTTCTCTCCTCGGTTGCAAGGAGAACTGTGCACGCAAACGGAGGTGCCGGCCTTTTTTCACCCTGGCTTCAGGTCCACCGGGTGTCCGGTCCTTCACGGACCGTCGCCCACCGCAACCCCGGTTCAGGGGCCTGGATAAAGTCCCCGGTATGGGTAAACGGCTATTGCACCTTGACGATGGTTCTTCCCCAGTTGGTACCCTCCAGGTAACTGTCAAAGGTCTCGACCAACTGGTCCAGTTCAATTTCCCGGGTCACCACCCTGTCCAGGTGCCGGGGTTTGAGATCGGTACCGAGCCGCTCCCAGATTGCATTTCTGACGGAAGCAGGCATCTCAATCGAGTTGATCCCCAACAGCGAAACCCCCCGCAAAATGAAGGGCATGACGGTGGTATTCAACTTGAAATCGGCGACCAGGCCGATACTCGCGATGTTTCCCCAGGGTTTGACCGTACGGGTCAGCCAGGCCAGCGTTTCGCCTCCGGCATTGTCCACCGCACCTCCCCAGAGCGCTTTTTCCAGTGGCCGGGTTCCCATTTCCAGGGTATGCCGGTCAATGAATTCCGATGCCCCCAGCTCCCTTAAAAAACCATGCTGATCGGGCTTTCCCGTAAAGGCAGCCACCGTATACCCATTGGAGGACAGGATATCGGTGGCAATGCTCCCGACCCCGCCGGTGGCTCCGGTGACGACAATGGGCCCGTGTTCCGGGGTTTGATTGTTTTCTTCCATGCGCACAACGGCCATGGCCGCGGTAAAGCCCGCTGTCCCAATAGCCATGGCTTCCCGAAGACTGATTCCCGAAGGCAGGGGGACAACACAACCGGCCTTGACCCGGGCGATTTCCGAATAACCGCCATCGGCGGTTTCGGACAGCCCGCACCCGCAGACCAGCACCTCATCGCCTTCCCTGAACCGGTCATCCACCGACTCCATCACCACTCCGGAAAGGTCAATGCCTCCGTTAAGGGGATATTGGCGGAGGATTTTGCCCCGCCCCGTGGCCGCCAGGACATCCTTGAAGTTGATGCCGGACCATTTCACGGAAACCACCACTTCACCTTCGGTCAGGTCATCAATGGCAAGCTGCTCATAATCGGCAACTATTTTTCTATCTATCTGGTTTATTCTGAATGCTTTGAATGAAGACATAATGGTAACTGTCGATTGTGGAATTGGATCAGACCCGCTGATGGAGCGGGCTGGAGCGGGGAAAATGAGCCTTCAGAAACTCCATCTGGTCGGCCAAAATTTTCCGGCCCTGCAGGTAAATGTATTCGGCATGGGTCGGGGTAAACGGCACCGCAATCAATTTCATTCCGGCCTGTTCCGGGGTTCGCCCGGCCTTGTAGTTGTTGCACCGGATACAGGCGGTGACCACATTGTTCCAGTGGTCCTTCCCGCCCTGGCTGAATGGCGTCACATGGTCCCGGGAAAGATGTTTGGCCGGGTACTGTTCCCCGCAGTACAGGCACAGGTAGCCATCGCGCTGGAAAAGCGGGATATTGTGCAAGGGAGGACGGTAGTCCTTTTTGGCGTCCCACCGCAGGCTTGATCCATAGGTGGCAATGATGGAGTTCACCTCCAGGGTGCTTTGCTGTCCGCTGAGGCGGTTGTTCCCGCCGTGTACCACCATGGCAAATTCACCACAGGTATAGGCCACCTGGTCCAGGCTCATCAGGGTCACTGCCCGCCTGAAATGGATCCATTCAAGGGGCATGCCCGAAACATCGGTTCGCAGAATGGGTTGGATGAGTTCCAGCATCTTGGTTTTGTTTTACACTGTGCAGGGAGCGAACGTACTCTATCACAACGGCACAGCGAATAGACCGGACCCGTCCGCATCCCTAAAACCCGAAGTATACCAGCATCCCCCGCAAGACGAGACCGGCGAAGACCGCAGCGATGAGATCATCCAGCATAATCCCGATCCCCCCGTGTATTTTTTTGTCAACGTAACCGATGGGCCAGGGTTTCCAGATATCAAAAATCCGGAAAAGGACCACCCCCACCGCCAGCGCCGTCCAGCTGAATGGAACGAACAGCAGGGTCACCATCAGCCCCGCCATTTCATCCCACACGATCCCGGGATGGTCATGGGTTTCCAGTGTATCCGCCGCAACCTGGCAGATATGCACCCCGGCCACGGTGAAAACGAGAACGACCACGGCCGACAGGCTGTCCGGCAGAGCGCTGAGCGCCCAGACAATGGGCACCGCGGCCAGGGTTCCCAGGGTTCCAGGGGCAACCGGGGACATCCCCGTCCCGAAGCCGAAGGCCAGCAGATGGATGGGCGAGCGGAACAAATCCGAGGAGGTAATCCTACGCATTATTACGCGCCGCCGCCGCGACCTTGTCGAGCACCCCGTTGACATACCGGTAGGCATGTTCCGACGCAAAGACCTTGGACAGTTCCACCGCTTCGTTCAGAATCACCCTGACGGGAATATCGTCTTCAAAAACCAGTTCATAGGTGCCGATACGGAGAATCGCCTGTTCAATCAGGTCGACCTTTTCCATCTCACGGTCCAGGTGCAGGGAAATGCGCTGGTCAATCTGCCCGATATGACCGGGCACTGCGGTAATCAGCTTCTGAAAATAGGCCAGATGCTTCCCACAAAGCTGCGGATTGCCGATGAAACTGTCTTCGATCTGCGACGGGGACTGTCCCGTCAGGGCCCATTGATAGAGCGCCTGAACGGCGCACCGCCTCGCCAGGTGCCGGCCACTTCTTGCCATCACTGCTCCTTCCTCAGCGCCAACCCATCACCTATCCTGGATACCGCGGTTCCAGGCGGGTGGACAGCGGTTATATTTTTTTCAGCAGGTCCACCATTTCGATCCCTGCCCGGGCGGCGTCCACCCCCTTGTTGCCGGCTTTGGTTCCGGCTCTTTCAATGGCCTGTTCAACGGTGTCCGTAGTCAGTACACCAAAAATCACCGGAACCTTACTGCTCAGGTTCAGCTGTGCAATCCCGTGCGCGCACTCCCCGGCAACATAATCAAAATGTGCGGTCGCACCGCGAATCACCGCCCCCAGGGCAATAACGCACTCGTACCTGCCGGACTCAACCAGCCGGCGTGCGACCATGGGAATCTCAAACGCACCCGGCACCCAGATGCAATCGATCTCTTCCTCCGAAATGCCATGGCTGACCAGGGTTTCCGTTGCCCCGGCCACCAGCCTGTCCGTGATGAACTGGTTGAACCGGCCCGCGACCATGGCATATCGCCCGGAAGGGTGGTTGAAATCTCCGCTCACATTATTCATTTGCATTCACCCAGTTTTGAAGTTGCCCGGGGGTTTTTACATATTCCACGATTTCCAGTCCGAATCCGGACAATCCTCGAGCTTTTTTTCTCCTGCCCAGTGCCACCACCTTTTTCACTCCAAGATTGGCAAGAATCTGGCCCCCCGCTCCCAGCATGCGCAGGTGACCGCTCTCTTCCATAGCCGTATGCTTCCGGTTTTCGTTCCGGGCCCGGGCGCGCTGCAGGTTGATGCGCTCCACCAGTTCACCTGAATTTTCATGGTAGGACAAAATCACGACGACCCCGGAGGGTTGTCCGGCCACCGCCTCCAGTGCATTTTCAAGGGTCCAGCTCGACGGGGAATCCGGGTGCAGGGCGACATCAAAAATGCCCCGGTGGATGTGGACCCGCACCGGGGTGACCTGATCTGGCCGGATATCTCCCTTGACCAGTGCCAGGTGGGTGCCGCCTTCCATCACGTCACGAAAAACAAACGATTGAAACAGGCCCTGTTTGAGCTGGAGGGGTTCCCGGGAAACCCGTTCCACCGTTGGCTCGTTCTTCAGCCTGAAGCGGATCAAATCGGCAATGGTCCCCAGCTTTAAACCATGTTCCCGGCTGAATCTGACCAGGTCAGGCAGCCGCGCCATGGTCCCGTCTTCCCTCAATATCTCGCAAATCGCGCTGGCGGGCTCGAAACCACAGAGCCGGGCCATGTCGACACCCGCCTCCGTATGCCCCGCCCGGGTCAGTACTCCCCCCATCTGGGCCCGGATGGGGAAAATATGGCCGGGGGTGACCAGGTCTTCCGGTCGCGCCTCCTTGCCCACTGCGGCCATGATGGTCACCGCCCTGTCCTGGGCGGAAATCCCCGTTGTGACCCCTTCAGCCGCCTCAATGGATACGGTAAAGTTGGTGGAAAACCGGGAACTGTTCCGGCTGGCCATCAACGGCAGTTCCAGTTGATGGCACCGGTCTTCCGTTAACGTCAGGCAAATCAGTCCCTTGCCCTTGGAGGCCATGAAATTGACCTGGGAGTCGGTCACACACTCTGCCGCCACCATGAGATCTCCCTCATTTTCCCGGTCCGGGTCATCCACCATAATCACCATTTTTCCCTGGCGGTAGTCCTCCAGAATATCTTCAATACGGTCAAAAACGACGGGTTCTCTGTTCACGACTGGCGGTCCTCCAGTATACGGTTTTCTCTGGAGGTAGTCCTCCAGGATATCTTCAACACGGTCAAAAACGGCGGGTTCTCTGTTCACGGCTGACGGTCCTCCAGTATACGGTGAATATAACGTGCCACCTGGTCAACCTCAAGATGTACACGCCCTCCCTCCCTGAGTGTGCTGAACGTGGTGTTTTCCAGGGTATGCGGAACCAGCATGACCTCAAAACATGTGGTTGAACCCTGATCCGCCACGGTATTCGTGGTCAGGCTGACCCCGTTGACGGCCACCGATCCCTTTTCGGCGATCAGCCTGCCCACGGTAGATCGGTCCACCTCGAACCGCATGGTGGAAAATTCCGCCTCATCCCGGCGGTGAACCAGTTTTCCGACCCCGTCGACATGTCCGAAAACCAGGTGACCGCCCAGCCTCGACTCCAGTGTCAGGGACAGTTCCAGGTTGACCATCTGCCCCGCCTTCCAGCCGCCGATCAGGCACCGGTCCAGGGTTTCGGTGGACACATCGAAGTATCCGGTATTTTCTTCCCGCTTTTTGAGTGTCAGGCAGGTTCCATCCACGGCAATGCTGTCGCCAGGCTGCATCCGGGCCGGGTCCAGCCCGAACAATGCAATGCCCAGGCACCTTCCGGTGTTCGTGGCCGTGTTCGAGACAACACAACCCAGGGCCTGTATGATGCCGGTAAACATCCCCGTCTACCGCGGCTTCACGCCCAGGGTCAGCCGCAGGTCACGGCCCACGGCCACCACATCCCGGTACTCCAGCAAAATCCGGTCCGCAAGATGCCGAACCCCCGGAATGTCAAACATTCCCCGCGTGCGGCTCCCCAACAGGTCCGGGGACAGGTACACAATGACTTCATCCACCAGGCCCTGTTCAATCATGCTGCCGCTTAGCCTTGGCCCGGCTTCGAGCAGGACGGTATTCAGTTCCCTTCGACCCAGTTCATGCATGGCGGCATGCAGGTCCACTTTTCCCCGGCTGGCGGGACAGCGGATCACCTCCACGGAATCCATGACCCGGTTTTCAACGGGCTCATCCCCGGAAACCGAGGTAATGATCAAGACGTTTCCATCACTGGATAAAATCTTCGCGGTGGCCGGGGTGCTCAGGTTCGAATCCAGGACAACTCTCAGGGGTTGTCTTTGTACACCATCAAGCCGTGCGGTCATGTTCGGGTCATCCCTCAGCACCGTTCCCACCCCGGTCATGATCGCGGAAGACTGTGCCCGCCACTGGTGGGCATCCCTGCGCGCAGCCTCGGAGGTAATCCATTGGCTTTCCCCGTCCAGCATCGCCGTCTTGCCGTCCAGACTGGATGCCATCTTCAGGGTCACCCAGGGAATTCCGGTAGTGACCCGTTTGAGGAATCCCCGGTTGATCGTACCGGCTTCGGCCCGGCCCGGCCCCACCCGCACCTCCAGGCCCGCGCCTTTCAATTCGGATATGCCGGAATGGTTCACCCGGGGGTCCGGGTCTGCAATGGCCACCACCACGCGCTGTATTCCGGATTTGACAATTGCCTTCACGCACGGAGGCGTCCTTCCATGATGGCTGCACGGCTCAAGGGTGACATACAGCGTAGCTCCCCGGGCCTGTTTTCCGGCCTGCCGGAGGGCCAGGATTTCAGCGTGAGGCTGCCCGGCCACCTGGTGCCAGCCCTCCCCCACCACCCGGCCATTCTTGACGACAATACTGCCCACCGCCGGATTGGGGTGGGTTGTGTTGATCCCCCTGCGCGCCAGTCTCAGCGCATGGGCCATGAACCGATCATCATCCCCGGGGGAAGGCTGGAAACCGGCTTCTCCCTGCCCGTTCAGTTCCATGTCAACTTCCCAAACCGGTCATTCAATGCGCTCAATGCCATGATGGAGGAAGATTATTTTTTATCCTCATCGGGCAACAGGGATAACTGGAATTCATTGTCCCGGGTGTACAGGGACCCCCTCAACTCTTCCAGTTCATCACTGAAGGCATCAATATCCTGAAAACGCCGGTAGACGGAGGCAAACCGGACGTATGCGACCTCATCAAGTTTTCGAAGTTCAGCCATCACCTGTTCGCCGATTTGCCGGGTACTGATCGCCCGGTCCCCTCGTCCGGTAAACTCCCGCATGATCCGCTTGGTCACTCCCTCCACCTTGTTTGGCCCGACGGGGCGTTTTTCCAATGCCCGCACCAGACCCCGCCGCAGCTTGCTCTCATTGAACCGTTCCGTACGCCCGTCCGATTTGGTCACACTGGGCATGTCAAAAACCACTTCCTCCAAGGTGGTAAACCTCCGCGAACAGGCCAGACATTCCCGCCGTCTTCGAACCCCCTCCCGGCCTTCCCCCAGCCTGGAGTCAATGACCCGGGTATCGTCGCTGATGCAAAACGGGCAGCGCATGGCTCTCAGGGTTGAGCATCCGCCGCCGCACCCTCCTTTTGGACCGGCATCATGTCTTCACGACTGATTCCAAGTGCCATGACAATGGGACTTGCGACAAAAACGGAGGAATAGGTTCCAACGATGACTCCGATCAACAACGCCAGTGAAAAACCCCGGATGACCTCCCCCCCCAGCAACAGCAGGGTCCCCACCACCAGCAGGGTGGTCAATGAAGTCAATATCGTCCTTGGCAGGGTCTGGTTGATGGCGGTATTCATGATGTCCAACACCCCCTGTTTGCGCATTTTCCGGAAGTTTTCCCGAATCCGGTCATACACGACAATGGTGTCGTTCAGGGAATAGCCGATCACCGCCAGCACCGCGGCCAGGACCGGGAGCGAGAATTCCAGTTGGAAGACTGAAAACACCCCGACGGTAATGACCACATCATGGACCAGTGCCGCCACCGATCCCAGTGCGAACCGCCATTCAAACCGGTAGGTCACGTACACCAGTATTCCAAGCAGTGCATACAGCATGGCCAGCCCGCCCTGGTTGGTCAGTTCGTCGCCGACCTGGGGCCCCACAAATTCCACGCGGCGCATCTGAACCCTGCAATCCGTGCTGTCCTGGTTCCGGGTACATTGCTGGCGGTCGATTGCGGACGTTTCAACCAGGACTTCCTGGTAGGGTTCTCTCAGGGCCGCCATGACCTCGCTGCTGATCTCCGCTGCACTGGCATCCTGCCGGGTAAACGTCGAGGGCAATCGCACCATGACATCCCGGGGGGTTCCAAAATACTGGACCACTGCATCGTCGAAATCGCTTTCCTCCAGTGCCGCTCTTACGGCCTCGATCTGCACGGGATCCTGGTACCCGACTTCCACCAGGGTGCCCCCGGTAAAATCGATACCCAGGTTGAGTCCGCGCAGCAGGAAACCTGCACAGGCCACCACCAGTAACGTGGCGGAAACAATCAGCGCCAGCCGCCTCCTGCCAAGAAAGTCGATATTGCTTTGTTGCTTGAGGATTTCCATGATCGGCCTATATCCGCAGTTTTTTTACGGATTTCCCTCCGTAATACCAGTTGATCAACATTCTGGTCACCATGATCGCACTGAACATGGAGGTCATGATCCCGATGCTCAGCGTCACCGCAAACCCCTTGATCGGCCCCGTCCCGAAATTGAACAGCACGAGGGCCGCGATCAATGTCGTGATGTTGGCGTCGATGATCGTCGACAATGCGCGGTCATAGCCAAGATGAATGCTGGCCTGTGGAGAATTCCGGTTTCTGATTTCTTCCCGGATCCGTTCAAAAATCAACACGTTGGCATCCACGGCCATCCCCACGGTCAGGACAATCCCCGCCACCCCCGGCAGTGTCAGCGTAGCCTGGAGCATGGACAGTACGGCGACAATGAGTACCAAGTTCAGCGCCAGCGCGGTCATGGCCATGACCCCGAACACCCGGTAGTAGACCATCATGAACAGCAAAACCAGGGCAAACCCCACCACCACGGAGCGGAATCCCTGGGTAATATTCGCCTGTCCCAGGCTCGGCCCCACCGTCCGTTCCTCAATAATTTCAACCGGGGCAGCGAGTGCGCCGGAGCGCAGCATCAATGCCAGGTCCCGGGCTTCATCCACGGAATCCAGGCCTTCAATCTGGTAGCGCTTGCCCAGCTGTTCCCGGATAACCGGGGCGGTCAATACCTCTTCAATGCGGGTCGTGACCCGTTCCGGGACCCCCCGCTCATCCAGGACCACGTTTCCATTTTCATCCTTCCTGGTTTCGGAGACGAACTCCAGGTAGACCACCGCCATCCGGTTTCCCACATTCTCAGCGGTAATGCGGCTGTTGATGGTAGCCGCCGCCGAATCCAGGGAAATGCTGACGATGGGGCCCCCGGTCTGGGTATCCAGGCTGGCGGCGGCATCAACGATATTGTCCCCGGAATAAATCACCCGCTTCTTCAGTAAAATCCGCCGCCCATCCCGGAACCGGTACAGCCTCGACCCCGCCGGTGCCTGGCCGGATTCCATGGCGGATGCATCGTTCTTTTCATCCACCAGGTGCATCTGCAGGGTTGCGGCCCGTCCCAGAATGGTTTTTGCCCGGGCAGTGTCCTGTACCCCCGGCAACTGGATGACTATGCGGTCATCCCCCTGGCGCTGAACCACCGGTTCCGCCACACCCAACTGGTCAACCCGATTCCGCAGTGCGGTCAGGTTCTGCTCCAGTGCAAAGGTCCTGATCTCTTCAACCAGGTTCTCGCTGAACTGGCCAAGCAGGATACTCGGGCGGTTCTCATCTTCAACGATCCGCACATCGGGAAATTCCCGGCTCAACAGCTCAACGGCCTGGTTTCGCTGCTCAATGTTCCGGATATTCGCTTCCAGGTCCCCCTGGCTGTTCAGCGTCACGCTGCGATAGCGGATTTTATTTTCCCGAAGAGCGGTTTTGATGTCATCCCGGTATCTTTCCCTTGCACGATTGATGGCACTGTCCATGTCCACCTGAAGCAGGAAGTGGACACCCCCCCGCAAATCCAGTCCCAGGTACATGGGCAACGCACCGGAATCCGTCAGCCAGGCCGGGGCGCCCGACAATAAAGTGAACGCCGTGGAATACCGGGTGCCCAGGGCACCCTCAACGACTTCCTTGGCACGAAGCTGGGTTTCATCATCCCGGAACCGGATCTTGATCCCCGTTTTGTCCTGGAGGACGGATTTGTAGGGGATGCCTTCGGTCTTCAATGCCGCCTCCACCCGCTCCAGCACCGACGATTCCATCGCCAGTCCCCGGGCACCCCGGACCTGCAGCCCCGGGTCATTGCCGAAAATGTTTGGCAGGGCGTAAAACAGGCCTGCTGCCGTGACCATGACAATGATCAGGTATTTCCACCATGCGGTTTGATTAAGCATTGTCGAGAAAAGCCATTAAATCAGAATACGAAACCAGAATATGACACCCATTGCGTACAGGTGTCCGGCACCCCGTTTGGCCGGGGAAGGTACGCGGTTTGCCGGCTGCCGGTACCGTGCGCTCCAGTGGCTAGAATTTGACAGTCCCTTTTGGCATCATCTGGGACACGGCCATGCGTTGCACCTGAATTTCGATCCCCTTGGCAATCTCGACGGTGATAAAACTGTCACCCACCTTGAGAATCTTGCCCAGCGCACCGCCATTGGTCACGATTTCATCGCCCTTGGCAAGACTTGCCACCATGGACTTGTGCTCTTTGGTACGCTTTTGCTGGGGCCGGATCAGTAAAAAGTAAAATACAACAAATATCAAAATCATAGGTAAAATACCTATCAGGCTGCTTCCGGCGTCCCCGCCGGATTGAGCCCAGGCGTCCGAAATCAATACATTCATGATCTTTCCTTTAAAGGGTCGTTAATGGTTTCATGCGGATAAAATGGCGCGCATTTCGGCGCGCCCGATTATGCCATACCCGGATTCAGAATAGTGAATTCCGAATACCCGGGTACGACAATCAGGTTTCCGTGTACAGTTCTTCGATCTCAGATTTAAAGTGCTCAATCAAAACCGGACGCTTGAGTTTAAGGGTGGGGGTGATCATCCCATTATCAACCTGCCATTCCTCGAGAGTCAAAACAACTTCGCGGATATACGCATAGCCCGGAAATCCGGTTATCAGTTCGGCAATTTTGTCCTTGGCAAAATTCCTCACCACTTCGCTGTTCAGGTCGGTTTCGGCATCGACTTCCAGGCGCCCCGCGGTTTCCGGCCAGAACTCAGTATTCAGAACCACCACCGCGACGAGGTAGGGCCTGTCCTCTCCCACCACCATGGCCTGTTCAAAGAGAAGGTCGTCGCAAATGGCAGCCTCCAGGTCAGCGGGAGGGATTTTCTCGCCATTGGACAGTACGATGATTTCCTTGATGCGCCCACTGATGGAAATATAGCCGCTGCTGGAAATCCGGGCCTTGTCTCCGGTTGACAGCCAGCCATCCGAATCGATGCATGCCGCCGTGGCATCGGGGTCTTTCCAGTACCCCATCATGATGCCCGGTCCCTTTGCCAGCAATTCATCGTTTTCCCCCAGGCGCAGCTGCACTCCCCGAAACGGCAGGCCCACCGTCGACGGGTCATTGCGGGTGAGGGTATTGACCGCGAGAACCGGGCTGGTTTCCGTCAGGCCATAGCCCTGGAGGATGTCGATCCCAAGCCCAATGAACACCCGGGAAATCGTCGGTGCCAGCCGGGCCCCCCCACTGATTGCAAACCGGAGTTCCCCGCCAAAGCGTCCGACCACCTTTTGGGCGACCAGGCGGTCGAGGACGAGCCAGAGCAGTTGCTTGGGATGCCAGCTGGCCCGTTTCTGCCGATATTCAAACCGCTGCCAGCCAACGGATACCGCCAGTCCAAACAGCCATTTCTTGACTGCGGGCCCCTCGTCCAGCTGGGCCTTGATCCGGGCGTAGGCCTTGTCGAAAATCCTGGGCACCAGGATCAGGACCGTGGGCCGGATCTCGGCAATATCATTCATCAACTCTGCAATGGAGCGGTTGAATGCCACCCGGGAACCCGCCATCATGGTCAGGTAGTAGCCCGCGGTTCGCTCGAACATGTGGGACAGCGGGAGAAAGGAAAGAAAACGGTCCGACGGATAGGCAATGACACTCTGCAATGACGAGTAGGCGTTGGACAGGATGTTGCGATGGGACAGCATGACGCCTTTTGGCCTACCGGTGGTGCCGGAGGTATAGACAATGGTGGCCAGATCACCGGGGTGAATTTCAGGGGTTACCGGCTCTTCCCCCTCGCCTTTTTCCAACCAGGCATCCAGGGACTCCACCCTGTCATCGCTGCAGTCCTTCAACTGGTCGTCCGGGTCAAGGATCACGACCACCCGCCGTATCTCCGCCAACCGCTCCCGTTCCGCTTCCATTTCCACCCACTGGGAATACTCTTCGACCAACAGGAACCGGCTGCTGGTATGCTCGAGAATATAGGCAATATTGTCCGCACGGTCATCCCTGAATACCGGGACCACCACCGCTCCCTGGGCCATCGCCGACTGGTCATACGCAATCCACTGGCGTGAATTCGAGGCCCGCACCGCGACGCACTCGCCCGGTTTCAGCCCGTCCCTGGAAAAGGCCTTCCGCCATCTTTCGACTTCATCGGACATTTCCTGCCAGGTGCAATCCACCCAGCATTGTTGAGACGGGTCGAACTGGGTATAGGCCGGGTTCCAGGGCGACCGGCGGACCCGCTCCTGGAACAGGGCCGGGAGGGTTTTCGCCTGATCAAGGCCAATGACATCCGCCGTATCCGGGTTCTTTTCCAGAATGTCTTCCGGATAAACCGTGGTCTCCCGAATTTTTGGTTGCCGAATCATAGAAATGAAAAACCAGTCATGAACCCCGGCTATTATACAGACGGATTCAAGTCGAAATGATCGACATTGATGACACTTCTGACCTTTTCACGGGTACCGGTGAGCAATTCGGCTTCTTCCGGGGTGATCAGTTTCTCCGTCTGCAGGGTGTCTATCCACTGCTCATGGCTTTGTGATGCCTGCTGCACCACCGCGGATTCCTTCAGCCGTTTTCTCAATTCCATGGTCTCAATCATGGATTCGAAGGCATTCTCAATCCGGGCCGAAATATCCTCCTGATTATGGGAGATATAGACATCTTCCGTCAATCGGTCCCGCAGGCCACCGGGGGTCTGGACCCCCTGTGCCACCTTCCTGGTCAACTTATCGCCGGGGAAATCAAGATAGCGCCCGCCCGCAAAAATAGCGATTCGCAACAGTTTTCCAACGATTCGGTTGGGGTAGTTGCGCAGGATGCCGTCCAATCCCTGCTGCGCCCGGTACAACGCATAGTGACAGGCCCAGTCCGCCACCGCCAGTTCCTCCTCCCGTTCCCCGTTGTCGCAGAACCTTTTCACCGCGGCGGAGGCCAGGCAAAGATTGCCCAGCACATCCGCAAACCGGCCCGAGAGCATTTCCTTTCTTTTCAATTGTCCCCCCAGCAGGAACAGGGTGACATCGGCCAGCCAGGCAAAGGAGGCACTGAAATGCTCGATGGTACGGGTATGCCTGCGAACCATCCCGTTGCCGTAACCGGTGGACAGAGCCCCCCGGCTCAACCCAAAACAGAACGATCGTATCTTGTTTCCAATCGCATGCTCGACATGGGCCGCCAGGACCCGATCAAAATCATCCAGCCCTTCGGATTCATCCTCCCTGGCAACGGCCTGCATTTCCTTCAACAGGTGGGGGTGGCACCGGATCGACCCCTGGCCAAATATGATCAGGCTCCGGGTCAGGATATTGGCCCCCTCCACCGTGATCCCGATGGGCACCTGTTGATAGGCCCGTGCCAGATAGTTTCCGGGGCCCATGCAAATCCCCTTTCCGCCATGCAAATCCATGGCATCGTTGATCACCATCCTGGACAGCTCCGTACACTGCTGTTTTGCGATGGCGGACAACACCGCCGGCCGTTGGCCCAGCGACAGCGCAGAGGTCATCAGGGTTCTTGCACTGTCCAGCAGATAGGTTCGCCCGGCAATCCGTGCGAGGACTTCCTCAATCCCCTCGAACCGGCCAATGGGAATGCCGAACTGCTCCCGGATTTGCGCATAGGCGCCACTGGTCCGGGCCGCCATTTTAGCGGCTCCCGTGGCGGCAGCCGGCAGGGAAATCCCCCGGCCTGCGGCCAGGGACTCCATGAGCATCCTCCAGCCCTGGCCAACCTGCTCCTGACCTCCGATGATCCAGTCCATGGGAATGAAAACATCCTTTCCCCAGTTGGGGCCATTCTGGAACGCCATGTTGAGCGGAAGATGGCGGGCCCCGATGGAGACCCCTTTTGTGCCGGTTGGAACCAGTGCACACGTAATGCCGAGTTCCACTTCCTCGCCCAGCAGGTGGTCGGGGTCATAGGCCCTGAAGGCCAGCCCCAGCAGGGTGGCAACCGGTCCCAGGGTGATATAGCGCTTCTCCCAGTTCACCCTGAACCCCAGCACGGTTTTTCTTTTGTATTTGCCCTTGCAGACCACCCCGCAATCCGGCATGCCGGCGGCGTCCGAGCCCGCCCAGGGATTGGTCAGGCCGAAACAGGGGATCTCTTCCCCGGCGGCCAGCCTGGGAAGATAGTGGGATTTCTGTTCATCGGTTCCATAGTGGAGGATCAGCTCGGCGGGGCCGAGGGAATTGGGAACCATCACGGTCGCGGCCAGGGTGGCACTTCGGGATGCCAGCTTCTGGATGATGCAGGACTGTGCATGGGGGGAGAACCCCAGCCCACCGTATTCCCTGGAAGCATTCAGGGCAAAAAATTTCTTTTCCTTGATGAAATCCCAAACCGCTGGCGGCAAATCATTGAGTTCATGGGTCACGGTCCAGTCATCCACCATTTCGCACAATTCCCCGGTGGGACCATCCAGAAACCTTTTTTCCGGCTCTGACAGGGCGGGTTTCGGGGTGCCAAACAGCACCTCCCAGTGCGGCGTGCCGGAAAACAGCTCGGCATCCCACCAAACGGTGCCCGCGTCAATGGCCTCCTGCTCGGTGCGGGATACCGGCGGCATCTTTTCCCGGACCAGGCCAAACACCTTCAGGCTGACGTATTGCTTCCTGAAACTGGGGGCAAAGAACAACAGGACGCTGGTCACCGAAAAAACCAGGATAAACAACAGGGAGAAAAATACGCTGGTGAGGTCTACCACCATGGTGACCAGCAAAACCAGGACGGACGCAATCAGCCAGTTTTTCAATGGCAGTTTCAGCCATAAAAACCCCAGTAACAAGACTATCAATACAATAACTATCATCACCATCGCCCATGCCATACCACTTTGACGGTCCTATTATCCCATAAATTCGGCTGGCGAATCCCGGCAACCTCGCCCATCCGGGCCCGTCCTCCCTATTGTTCGCTGCAAACGCCCTGCCGGGGCCGGTTTTACAATCCGCTCCGATATCCGAACTCGGCTGCCATCAGCTGCCGGGCCCGGTTCACGTACGCCTTGCGCTGGAATACGATTTTCCATCTCCTTCCACCCAATTGATTCCACAGGTATGCCGACCGGATCCCTGAGAACAATGCCGTGCGCACCCGGTTCACGGTGGCCGGGTCCTGCAGCCGTCCCGATTCCCCCCGAACGATGATCCGGGGGGTCAGATAGCTGATCGTCCGGGTATACAGACCTGCCAGCGATTCAAACAACCGTTCCGGTTCGTATTCGGGTTCGCCCGGGCGGTGCAGATCCTGCCGGATTTCCTCGAGTTCGGCATGGATGATGCGACTCGTTTTCTCCAGCTTCGCCAGCTTGGTGCTGATCTGGTGGACAAAGATGGTGTAATTGAAGATGTCCCGGTCTTCCACCATGGATTGGGCCCCAAACAGCAGGACGATTTTTCTCAGCCCAAGCTCAACCCCGTGTACCGACCCATACACCTCCTCGGCCCGGTCCGCATCCAGCCGGATCAGGCTTTGTGCAGATTGCCAAAGGGCCTCCTCATCATGCCGGTCCTCCTTGGCCAGTTGGCGGACCAGGGTTGCGGACTGGATCATCCCTGCAAAGGCCAGGGTGAGGTCCTTGTTGGGGAGGGCCATCATGACCGGGGCGTCCGGGGGATGGACTGGCGGACCAGACCCGTAAAAAAGGCGGTTTCACGCGACAAGGCGTCGGTACGGGTGGCCGTCCTGCGGAATCCATGGCCCTCTCCCGGATATTCGACATAGTCGTGCTGTATCCCTCTGGATTCCAGCAGACGGGCCACTTCCCGGGAAACCTCCGGTGGAACGATGTTGTCTTCGAGGCCCTGGAACAGGATGACCGGGCTGGAAAGCCGGTCGATCTCGAAGACAGGAGAGCGCAGGACAAACTCGCTGTCCGCACGGGTGGAGGCGGAACGGTCGAAACGCTCCCCCACCAGTTTGTCCGTGTATTTCGATTCAAATTTGTGGGTGATTTCACTCAAGGTCATCAGGTTTCCGATTCCATAGTAACTGGCCCCGCCCGCAAAAGAGTCCGGATATCGTGTCAAGGCCCTTAATACCGCGTATCCCCCCGCGCTGCTCCCCCGGATAAATACCAGATCCGGGTTCACCCGTTTCCGGTTCACCAGGTATTCAATGCCGCAGCGAATATCTTCCGCATCATAGATCCCCCATTGTCCCATCAGAGACTGCCGATACTTCCGGCCAAAGCCGGTGCTGCCCCGGTGGTTGACATCAAGAAGCGCGAATCCGAGGTTGCAGAAGTATTGCTTCAGGAGTGAAAGTGCACGGGTCGCCCGGCTGGTCGGGCCGCCGTGAATCATCACCAGCAGCGGCGGGAGGGTCTCTTCCGGGGCCTCGCATATCGTGCTCACCGGCGGGTAAAAATAACCGTATGCGACATCGTCCGTACCCGTCGGAAACCGGATCAATTCGGGTTCCCCCAACGGGCAGTCGGGCAATTCGGTTTCCGCGGAAATGCGGAAACCAACTTCTTTCCTGCGGATATCGAAATTCAGGATTTCCGGGAACCGGTCCGCATAATGGGCGACCAGAAGCAATTCCCCGGAACCGGTCAAGGCCAGGTGCTGACCGGTTGAAAATCCCGACCGCAACCGGCGGTATTCACCGGATTCAACCTCAATTTCAATGAGTTCATCGCCATCGGCCCGGCTGGCCACCGCAACAATGGTTCCGCGGTCGGTGGCCTGCCATCTTGTCTGGCCAAATACCCAGTGTGCCTCCCCGCATTCGAAGTCAAAATCGGTCAGCTGTACGATTTCTCCCCCGGCCTCCAAGAAAAAATTCCAGAAATCAACGTTCCCGCTGTCGCTGACAAACAACAATCGCCCATCCTCCAGAAACCCGATCTGGCAGACGGACTGGTTCAACCGGTCCACCACGGCTTTTTTCTTTTTCACCCGGATCATGCCCGTTCGGGTCTCCACCGCAGCACACATCAACCGGGTCCGGTCCCAGGGCATGTCGGGCAGGGACCACTCGATCCAGGCCATACGGTCACCCTGCGCCGAAAACACCGGATTGGCATAAAAATCCGCCCCCCTGGCCAACACCGTCGCCCCGGTCACCGACAATCTTCCCGGGGACCCCGTTTCACAAATGGCAAAAGCCACCAGAAAATTCAGGTTTTCCTGACCAGGCTGTTCGGCCTCTGCAACGGCCACCATCCACGACCCGTCCCGGGAGACCACCAGGTCGGCAAATCCCAGGCACTCCATGCCCTCTCCCAATTCGAGCTTTTCAGGCAGCGCCCCGGGCTCCAGCCGCTGGGAATACAGCCCCCCGTCCCGGTAATTGTTGAAAATCAGGTAGCGGCCCGCTACACAGAAACATTTCCCGCCATATTCATGGACCCGGGAACGGATATTGTACTCTTCCGGGGTCAGGCACTCCTTCCGGCCAGCCTCCGTCCGCCTCATCAGCGCAACCCGCCCCCCCTGTTCGGGCAGGGACTCCAGCCAGTACAGTTCCCCCCTGTGCAAAAAGGGATAGGTGGGCTGGAAGGGATGCGTGAAGACCTCCGCAATTTCCAGGTTGCTCTCCCACAGCCCGTACGGCGTCCGTGTTCTTGGCGGGACCGATACCGTCATCAACCAGTTCCCACCGGGCTAGTTTGCGTTCACGTTCGAATCAATCACCAGCCGTGCCTTTCGGGGGGCCAGATGATTGGTCTCGAAAAAACCCGCCGGCGCTTCCAGCGCATATTGAAACGGCCGGTCCGGGCCATAAATTCTTTGGTTGCCATCGGCATAGGTATCCATGACCAGGATACTGAATAATCCTCCCTTTGCATCGAAAAAGCCAATATCAAGAGGGGCCTTTACATTCTTCATATGAAAGCGCCGGTTCACCGGTCCGGGATAAACGAACAGCATGGTGGACTCCGAGATGATTTCCCGGCAGATAAACTGGTATCCGTCCGCCTGTTCTGCGGGGTCATCCGCAATATGGGAGGAGATTTTCCGGATCTTCCCGAAATTATCCAGCACCCTGATGTCCCGCACCTCCAATTGTCCCATTTTAAGCCTGGACTCTTCACAGTCGTTCTGGTCTGTCATACTGCCGGCGATTATCGCCGCCAGTCCCGCGGCCGTGCCGGCCAACGCCATGATCCGGTATTTATTCTTCATTGTGCCAAACTGGTTGTCCTGGCCGGGAATCGTGACTCAGATCACAGGCCGGCCGATACAGGGTCTCTGTCCGGCTGGCAATCCTCCTTTTGCAGCCACTTTTCCCGGTTCCTATCATAACAGGAAACGGAATTTTTCCTATTCCCCATAGACCGCTTCTTTCAACATCGGTCATCGGTTGTTTCAGCTTTAACCCGCCCCGTTTCGGACATCCGGAGTGCCGGGACAAGGCCTGACAACCACCGGGAAAACGAACGGTTTCGGTCCCTCCGGGTGCATCCCCGGTTCTGCACCGCCTTCAATGAACCGCCGGGTGGGCACGGGCAATGGCCTGCGGGGCGAACGCCTGCAAAAAATGATTCTCCCACCGTCCCATGCTAGAATCAGAATTTCGTATTATCGTCAACACCCTGGCCAGACCCTGTGGAGGTATCCGGACCAGCGTGGAACGGTCAACCAGGGATAACCGGACCGAAGTGAGCATTTTGTATTGGACGATTCATGGCAATGATCCAGGACACTGACTGCAGTGTCGGCGGTGCCGCCGGAACACGACTCCTGTGACCGGCCTGCCGTTCCGGTATGCCAGGAACCGGGTTAACCCTTTCTGATTCCTGCCGGATGTCCGAATTCCTCGACGGGCTGCGCGATATCGTTGGCGACCGGTATACCATCACCCGAAAAGACGCGCTGAAGCGTTTTACGGAAGAATTGCGGGGCCGCTACCAGAGCGATTGCCTGGGAGCCGTGTTTCCCGGCAGCACGGAAGAAGTCTCCCGGATCATCCGGTTTTGTGCGGCCCACGACATTCCCATGGTTCCCCAGGGCGGCAATACCGGGGCAATGGGCGGTACGGTTTCAACGCCTGAACAGATCATCGTGAACCTGAAACGACTGGACCGCATTGTCGAGATCGATCGGGCCAATTACACGATGACGGTACAGGCCGGTTGTATTCTTGCCAATATCCAGGAAGCCGCCAGGGAAAAAAACCTGCTGTTTCCACTCAGCCTCGGTGCCCAGGGGAGCTGCCAGATTGGCGGCAATCTCGCCACCAATGCCGGGGGCATCAATGTCCTGCAATATGGCAATGCCAGGGACCTGGTGCTGGGAATCGAGGTGGTCCTGGCGGACGGCCGGGTCTGGCAGGGCCTGAACCGCCTGAGAAAGAACAATACGGGGTACGATCTGCGGCATTTGTTTATTGGCTCGGAAGGCACGCTGGGAATTATCACGGCGGCCGTCCTGAAACTCTTTCCCTACCCGAAAGGCCGGATCGTCAGCCTCATCGGCGTGGATACGCCCAGCGCGGCCCTAGAACTCATGGCGAGAATGAAGTCCGCCTCAAGCGACCGCCTGACGTCGTTTGAACTGATGTCACAACGCTCGGTTGAGACGGCCGTCACCTATCTGGCACAACAGAAAAACCCCTTCAACCGGTTCTACCCGTGGTATATCCTGGCCGTTGTAGACAGTACGGAACCGGACCCGCAGCTCAAGTCCCAAATCGAAATCACTCTGGGGCAGGCCTGGACGGACCACCTCATCCGCGACGCGGTCATTGCAGAAAGCGAAAGCCAGTCCGCACGCCTCATTCTGCTACGGGAAGATATCGTGGAAGCCCAGAAGTTTCTGGGGGGCAGTATCAAGCACGATGTGGCGGTTCCCATTTCCTGTGTGCCGGATTTCATGGACAGCGCCTACCGAGCCATTCGGGAATACCTGCCCGAGGCGATCCCCTATCCATACGGCCATCTGGGCGATGGCAATATCCACTTCAACATTACCCAGCCACCGAATATGAATCGGAAAGTATTTCTGGGGCACTGGAAAGCGATCAATACCCTGATGCACGATATCGCCCACCAGTATCACGGTTCATTCAGTGCCGAACACGGGATCGGGATCACCAAGCTGGATGAGATGGAAAAATATAAGAGCCAAACCGAACTGGACCTGTTGCGGAACATCAAATCCGTGTTCGACCCGCAGGGTATTCTCAATCCCGGCAAGGTCATCCGGCAGGATTGATCGAGTCTGTGGGGCTGTTGAAACCGCCGATTACCATGAGCAACCCATTTCGGGCATCCAGCCATATAAGGGTTAGTCAAAGTTTAGATCTCTTACCCCATCTTCAATATTTTTTCGATGATCATCGATTTGTTGCTTTCGCGTTTCCTCCTCTTCTCGTCGTTTTCGAAGAGTTTCTATTTCCGTATTATTCGAAACATCAACACAGAGCTTTAGTGTGTCTCGGTGGTACTTCCTGACCTCCTCTATAGTGGTGCCGTTCAAAATAATCTTGTCATCAGAGACACTAGCAATTCCAGGACGATGCATAGTGGTCCACCTTGGTGGGCTATTCCAAATTTCCACAAATAAAGTAGTCCATAGCCTTGATGGAGATCGATTAAGACGAAATGGAATCATGTATAGAGCGGAACCGTGAGTTCCGTCTGATCTTGGCATAGACACCTCATCCACAATCACACCGATAATTTTTATTAATTCATTGGAGGCTGGCGGCGACACAGAAATTTGATCCTTAGTGTGCGATTTCGCTGTGAGCACTGGGGGAGAAGATTGGGTTCCATGAAGTGTGGCAGTAAGATCAGAATAATTGGCTTCCATTTTTTCCTTCGTCCCCAGATCCACATAAAATTTACCGCTCAACCAGGATGGAGCTGATTCTTTCCATTGGCCTCGTGCAAGAATGGGAATGAATTTACGATGATTTCTTTTTGTTAGTACTTCAGCAGTCATTATGTTGCCTTCGTAACCAACTCCGCCTATTCTTTTGTCCGATTTGTTTCGATAGTTCGGCGTGCAAACTATTAGCACATAGTCATTTTCCCGTATTTCTTTTTCCATAAATTCCGTCAGTTCATCACCGAGAACCAAACCCCACTGATCTAAGACCACATTGATACCATCGCTACGCAAATCTGCGGCTAATTTGGCAACCCATTCCTTGTGGGCATCGTCATCCCAAGAATAGGATACAAAGGCCTTTGGGACTTTTTTATTACTAGAATTCATTTGTCATAGAAAAAGATGATCTGATCAATGGAGTTTTTCCCACATCATTTCTATTATTCAGGCCAAGTCGCCTTCAAGTTCAGCCGTCTATGCCTCTACAGTGCCTGCTTCACCATCACCAGATTGCTCAAAGTACAGACCGCAATTATATGATGAACAATCTTCGTCAAACCATGTCATTGCTTACTCATACCAGATGATACACAGTATGCATTACTATACATAAGTTGTACTTTTTACAACAGAGGTCCCATCGTGACATGATTAGGAGCACCTGACGTTGCTGTAGCAGATATCTTGTAGTGTGCCGAAATTCGGGAAATATCCCCTTGAAAGGGAATCACAGGGGGATATGGATGTTGGAAGCCTTGTCGTTGCTCCAGCACCGGTTCACGTCTTACTCCGGCGTCGCTTGTGAATTATCCGGGGCAGGCGGGTTGGGGCTAGATGATCTGGGTAAGCGCAACAAAATTTGTGAGAGTTCACGCTGATTGTTAACTCCGAGGGTCGGCAGGATGGCGGTTAGGATTTCTGCCACTTTGATTTCAGTTGATACACCATCTTGTTCCAAGGCGGCCCTGATGCCAGCCTCATGCAGCGCTGGCCGGTATAGTTGAAAGCGCTGGCGTTCCAAAATAAATGACCACCTCTGCACTAACCAAGGTAATAGGTTTTCAGCAAACAATCTATAGTGCCTCATTTCTTGAGCCATCTGAAGGGCTGTGAATGCCAGTTCAAAAACCTCTTTGGGAGAAACTCTTGGAACTTCTGGAGTTCCTTTAGCGTTCGTCAAAATAAGGTTGGCAAAGCCTGTGTTGAAGTCTTTGACAGGGCCGTTGTTTTGCAGGCAATCAATCAGTATCGGACGTACTAGGAACCCCTTTACATCTGTCAGTTCTCTAAGCACCACCGGGATAGATGTGAACTTGTTCTGCAATACGCAGGTGGCACAATAGAGGAGCACAAACCACTCAGTCATACCCCGAAGCTCTTCTTGCTGGTCCCTGGTGGCAATCGGGAAGATACCATAGGTCACATTCATGATATCAAACTCTCCTGAGCGTCCGCCTTTCGCCTTTTCGAATGCAAAAAGGGAGATTGTATCTTGCAAAGCCTCGACGAAAAGTTTTGCGTCGAGCCGTGACAGAGCCTTATGCATTTTTGCTGGACTCAACAACATCTGTCCTTCCCGCACTGGGCCGCGCGGCAAGAGTTGATCTAAATTGCCAGTGATCCCAGCGTCTAGAACAGCATTATTTTCTACTGTCGCCAGCATGTACCACGCCATCTCTATTGGCATTACATGGTGGTCTCCAATCTCAGGGGAAGGCTCTGGATTGCTTACGCAACCTGGGTAGATGATTGTTTCTTCTCCGTCTTTGAGAAGATGCTTCTCACCCGTGACGTCCTGATTGAGCCAAGAAAGAACGTGTCGAACTGATGCGTGGCAATGAGCGGTACGCAATGTTTCATCAGACTTTATCTTGTTTACCTTATCAAGCACTTCAACGAAATCTTGCAAACAAATTTGCCGATCACTGCCATGCCAGCTTGCCAGAGCGGCATCAGCCAACAGTCCAACGCGCATGGCCCTCATATCGGGAAGATTAGACTTGTAGGCGGCATCACTGCCAAAGAGATAATACCGCCGCGCAGTATTGAAATCCCCCTGCTTTTCCGCACTTATCGCCGCATCCCTTCCCAAGAACGCCTTTTCAACTTCGCTCAACGGAGCACCGCTTTCGATCAACACCTTGGAAAGAGCAAGGCTCCCCTTGTGGTCGTCGGAACGATACAGGACTTTCGCTTTTGCACGCACAAGCTCAGAGTTGGTTTTCCCGAAAATGGAAAGGCCTTCTTCTAAAACGGCGAGTGCGCTGTTTTTATCATTGCCGTATTCATCCAGAACCATCGCCTGATACTTCCGACAGCAGACGGCAAGGTCAGACTGGTTCCAACGGATAGCCTGTTCCTCTAGGCGCTCAAAGACAGCACTATGGACTGAAGGATCGATAGTGTTTTCTTTGTACTCGCTTATAAATGCCCCTGCAACCAGCATGTCTACGTCAACATTGTCATGGCCAAAAGGTGCGAACAGCTTCGAACGCAACTCTGACGAAGAGTTGTCAAGAAAGTTGAAAACAGCAGGAAGTTCTCCAATTTTTGTGAGTTGCCGGGCTTGATTTAAAAACATGATCCCAATTGGAGTAATGCCATCTTTCTCGAATTTCTTCATTATTTCCAAGGCCTCAGAGGGCAACACACATTTCTCATCCTCCAGCAGTTGATCGAGTTCGCGAATAATGCCTGTGAAACTCGTGCCCATCCCAGCTTTAGAGGTCTGAAGCAACAACTTCGAGTAGACGAGCACATTCATCGATGCGCGTATCTCGTCGCGCTCAACATTTTCGGCTTCTTCAAAAAAACAACGCAGGGCATCCTGAATCTTTGATGGTGAGTCGCTGTCTTGGTTCAACAGAAGGACTTGAGCACCTCGAAACATATGGCTGACCGCGGCGTTAGCTGAATATGCAATGGTGTCAGTCCTAAACAATGTGAACATGGGCAGGTAAGGAGCAATCATTTCCAGTTCAGAGGAGTCAGAACCAATTATCGCCATGGAAAGCTTAAGGATTACCGCTTCGTTCTTGCTGTTCCATGCAGCAAACAGCGCCGAATTCATGTCGAGCACGTCAAGGCTACACTTTTTCGTCAGCGAATCTGCAATCGCACTTTCGATTTTCTCTTTTTCGCCAACTCCTAATGTCTTTCTGGCAAAACCAGATAACAACGGAGAGAGGTTGAACCGGTCACCTTCCTGTTGATCAACCCATGAACCTATCAGAGTCTCCAGAACGATTCCGGTATCCGGTATTTGTGGCTCAAGCTTTCCCAAGTCGATGGCAAGTTCTTTGCTGAACCCACCTGTTTTTAGAGAAAGGCGCTCAATGAGACGGCGGCTTGTTGGTAGCATGTCTTTCAACAGCCGTTCTCGGGTGCGCTTTCTTACCTCACCAATCGCAGGCGGCTCCAATAACAAGGCATCTAGTGTCTGGAGTTCCTTAAGGTCCCAACCCGATGCGGCCATGCTCTGGATGAATGCTATTGCAAGCTGAGGATGGCCGCCGCCAGATACGAAGTGGATGTATTTTGTCCAATGTGCATTGATAACCCCCATCTTCTGAAGTATCTCCTGAATATCTTCTTCTGTGAACTCTGATAGAACTCTAGCAATGCCCACTGGCAGATTCGATGCAAACAAAAATTCGCTAGTCGGAGAATCAAAGGAATTCAAAACCAGAAGAACATCAGAACGGTTGGCGGAGTGAACAAGGTAATGCAGACTGTCCAACACTGAAGGCTCCATCGCACAATCGAGATCGTCGACGATCAAGCCCCGTAGACCAAAGTCCTTCATTAGATCAGCAGCCTGAATCAAGATTCGTGCAACTTGCTCGCTTGATTGACCCCGCAAGTTGATACTCGCCCAATCACCTCCATTCTTGTGCGCTAGAACTCGCGCAGAAACTGTTTTGCCCATACCGGCCGCACCAGAAATCCAGCAGAGGCCAACGGATTCCAGGGTTTGCTGAAATTTCCGAATGTCACTTACTCGACTTGCAAGTGCCCTCGGCAGCGGTATCTCCGAGACAGGACTAGGCCTCATAAGGTGCGCACTTGAGAGGTCAAGCCCCGAGGGTACAGAAACCGATAGTGCGTGATTTATCAGTCGGTTTTGAATCTCAAAATCAGCCCTGTTTTGAGTTATTTGTGTGGTCTCCTCAAGGTGTATTTCTAGGTCACTTCGGTCGACATAGCGCTTATTAAGATCGGAGTTAGTTGACAGCTTTAAAAGAGTTAGCATTATGTCAGCTACACATTTCTGCGTCTGCGAATGCAGCCCACCTCTATTCAACAAAAGGTTAGAAATCCGCGAATTGATCTTTCGCTCAAGAAAGCGAGATTCAGGTGCCCCACAATCAAAATGAATCCTCTTGAGAAACCTTTCACGAAGTTCTTCGTCATCAAGGTTCTTCACAAAGTCCTTTGATTTCTTTGACAGCTTTGATTTATCGAGCACTCGACGCAGATCTGACAAATTCCCAGCCTTGGCTAGATTTCGCCAGGCAAGTAGAGTGGGTGTATCACCAATGCGATGCTCACGTTTATTTTCTTTTTTGATAGTGGATGTTGTAAGATGGCGTAGAGTGACCTTTAGTTTGGAATTCTTTTCCTGCAACTCCACAAAGCTATCGATCGTGGCGATAATGTCCTTTGAATTTATTGTAGCTGGCTTGGCGGTTTTCTTGACCTGAACGGCTTCGAGTGCCTTCTCAGCGACAATTGCAAAATCCTCTGCCACCTCTAAGTAGAGAAGTTCGTCTTCTTCCAGTTCGGTCCATGCTAAAGCGGATTGGTATATTTGGTATACGTAGCCTTGAAGGGAATCGATTGCCTCTCTTGAAGGATCTCCCAGTGGTGGTTTTCCTTGGTTCATGACTACTCAACTACGATAATCGATGGGCTGATCGTGATCTAAACATTATGGCCTACCCGATTCCATGAGACAGGAATCAAAAGGAAAATGAATTGTCCACTTTTTTCCGCTCGTTGCAAGATCAAATGCAACCTCCTATCCATATGGCCATCTGGGCGATGGCAATATCCACTTCAACATTACCCAGCCGCCGACTATGGATCGGGAAGTGTTTCTGGGGCATTGGAAAGCGATCAATACCCTGATGCACGATATCGCCCACCAGTATCACGGTTCATTCAGTGCCGAACACGGGACCGGGATCACCAAGCTGGATGAGATGGAGAAGTATAAGAGTCAAACCGAACTGGACCTGTTGCGGAACATCAAATCCGTGTTCGACCCGCAGGGTATTCTCAATCCCGGCAAGGTCATCCGGCAGGATTGATCCGGCCTGTGGGACTCCTTGGCAGACCGGTGGAGTTCCCGGTGTACCGATATCCCGGTGTACCGATATTTCCAATTCATCCGCAATCAAACAATGGGTCACAATAGGGTGTGCGTCATATTTTTGTTAATTTTGGAATTGGTATAGTAGGCATACGATTTACTGATTGTTTCTGTGCGTATATAATGCGCACATGTTTCAATCTACCCAGACCATTACCATGCCTACCATCGAACAACTCGAATCCAAGCGAGATTCACTGCTCAAACAATTCGCAGACATCGGAGAACTCCGACCAGGCAGTCTGTTGCCGAACTTCCGCAAATGCGGCAAGCCTTCGTGCTACTGCGCCGAGGAAGGTGCCAAAGGCCATCCGGGATGGCGGCTGTCCCGGAAAGTCAACGACAAGTCGGTCTCTCGCGGTATTCCCGCCCATGCCCTGGAAGTCACTCGGGAGCAGGTCGAGCACTATCATCATTTCAAGGATTTGGTCCGGGAGTTCATAGAAGTGAACGAATCGTTGTGCGATCTGCGCCTGAAGGCGGGACGGGGTAAAAAAAAACCCCGCACCAAAAACCCTCAAGCGAACCTTCGCGGATGAAACCGAACGGGAGATCGTTAAACTGCTCGGTGAACAGGATTTTTCAAAGCGCGTGGATTTCGAAGCGATTGAAACCGCCATCAAAGCCGAGGTCATGGATTTTGCCGCTTCGTTGCTGGAAGTGTTCATGAATAAAGATACCTCTGACCATACCGAAAGCCTCCTCCCCTGTCCGTGTGGTTGCATGGCCCGCTACCGGGGTGTCCGCAGCCGGAAGCTGACCACCGTGGTCGGGGACATTGAATATGAACGGGCGTATTACCATTGCCAGCAGTGCGGGCACGGCTTTTATCCCAAAGACCAGGCCATGGGCCTGGATTCAAGCGGCGTGTCCCCCGGGGTGGTTCGCATGATCGGTCAAAGCGCGGCCAGGGAGAGCTTTGCGCAGTCCCAGCTGCTGATTCATGAACTGGCGGGGGTAAAGGTCAGTGTCAAGCAGGTTGAACGCAGTGCCGAGCGCCTGGGCGCGAAGATCAGCGACTTCGAGCGTCGCAACATCGAATTGGAATCCGCCCCGGCCAAAACGATGTATTTGGGAGTCGACGGCACCGGCGTGCCGATGATCCAATCGGAAGTCGAGGGGGTCCGCGGCAAACAGCCGGATGGTGGCTCCAAAACCCGGGAGATGAAGGTGGCCGTCGCCTGGCTGTGCGATCGATTCGATGAACACGGCCATGCGCGGATTGACACGACATCGGTGACCTACACCGCGGCGATTGAAACTGCGGGTACCACGGACATCGCCAGGGAACCGGCCCCATTTGTCCAGCGTGTTGAGCGCGAAGCTTTACGACGCGGATTCTACGATGCAGAACGACAGGTAGTCATTGGTGATGGCGCCCACTGGATCTGGAACGGATTTTCAGAATTATTTCCCGATGCGATTCAGATACTGGATATTTTCCACGCCTGTGAAAAAATCTGGGACCTGTCAAAACGGATCTACGGCGATGGCACAGAGCTTGGCAACCTGTGGGCGGAAAATACAGTTGACCTGCTAAGAGCAGGAGATATCGAGCAACTGATTGAAGTGCTCCAACCATTCTCATCGAAGCATCCGGAGGTTAAAACGACGATTGGCTATTTCGACCGAAACCGCGAGCGGATGCGCTACCGGAAGTTTCGGGATCAACAGCTTTGCATATCCAGTGCAGCGGTCGAAGCAGGGTGCAAGAATGTCATCGGTGCTCGCTTGAAGCGCAGCGGAATGCATTGGAGCAAGGCGGGAGCAAACAAAATCGCGGCGCTTCGAGCGTGCGTAATCAGCAACCGGTTTGATGATTTTTGGTACGATAGGGCTGGAAATTCGTAGATTTTGCAAAAATTTGACGCACACCCGTCACAATATGCCATAATCGACCCGCAAGCGGATTGGTTCAATATGGACGCGCATGCGTACGACTGCTTCCGGGTACGACGGTGACGAAGAGTAACGGTTCGGTGTGTGGGTGATGAATGCCACCCAGGAACGTCGTGGGCTCACATAGACAAGAGAATTTTCGGGTAGTTGGAAGCTGATTGGAAAACACTGCCCACCATCGGGAACATCCGCACAGTTCCGAAAATCCAAAGCCACGGCAATCGTGGTTTCATCAAATTAAAATTAACGACAAGCATCACCTGAAGGAGGGTCGCGCATGAAAGAGGTCTATGATTGGGTTCCGTGGTTCAGGGAACTTGGGAAGAAAATCGACGAAGGCGGTGAACAATTTCTGATCGACAAAGCGAAATCAATCGAATGGAAAGACGACGATAGCGTTTCGCCGTTGCTGAAATATGGCGATGACAACATCGACCCCTTCTCATTCATTTACACCCTGGCAAGCCTGAGCAAGAGCAGCAAAGGCAGGAATCGAATCTATCCGGGCATCCAGGATGCATTCGGTTTGACAGCGGTCCTGCCGCTCGACCTGGACGATGCATTCATCTTTCCAATGCCAATGCCATTGTCCACTCTATTTCACTGGGATGGTAAGGGCGATCCGGCGTTGCTGTGGAGACTGTTCCGGGATGCGGTGGCAGGTTTTGAGACGATAAAGCCGGATGATTTCCAGCAGGCACTCAACCTACAGGGCATCGCGATTACGAAACTGACGCAGACCCTGTTTCTAGTCAACCCTTCAGAATTCTTACCGATCGATTCTCAGACCAACTCGCTGGGATTCTTCAATACCAGGTCAAAGAATATTAGCCTGGAAAAATATGCTTCCTGCATAGACAGTATCCAGAAGGGATTCCCCAGGTGTGAGCTGTACGAGATCAACCTGCTTTCCTATCTGCATTCAAAGAACTCAATACTGAATGTTGACGCAGGCAAGTGTTTTCAGGTCAGCACGAATGCGTATAACAACAAAATTGACCGTTGGGAGGAATTTGAGGCCAACAACTATGTGTACACCGGTGGTCCGGGTGAAAAGAAAAAGTACCCGCTTACGGAACCGAAGTACGGAGATGTCGTCCTGGTCAGGTTCGGGCAAAGTGAGGGCCGTGGGATCGGAGTTGTCTACAGAAACGATTATCAGGGCGAATTTGATGAGGCCCATCGTCTGCATGTGCTTTGGCTGAACAAGGAGAGCGCGACATTCCAAGGAAAGACACCAAGAATCGGCTTCAGCTCTGCTTGGGGGACATTAGAATTATTTCGTCAGGCCAAAGAATATGTACCGACGTTCAACATGTTGCCCCATTTAAACACGGATGCCAGTGCAGAGCCGGAAGAAGAGACTGAAAAAGAAATCAATGACGGGGAATTCCCGCTCAACCAAATACTCTACGGCCCACCCGGCACCGGAAAAACCTGGCGCACGATAAATCTGAGCTTGGAGATCATCGGAAAGATTACCGATAACGAATTGGAGAACAAAAAGAGGTTTGCTGATCTCCGATTCAACCGGAAGACGGGTACAGGCCAAATCGAGATGATCACGTTTCACCAGAATTTCGCCTACGAGGACTTCATCGAAGGGATCCGTCCGAAGGTCGGTGAGAAAGGCTCTCTCTCCTACGAGATGCACACCGGCATCTTCAAGCACATCGTCGAGGTCGCGAAGGCGCGGCGCAACGAGCGCTTCGTGGTGATTATCGACGAGATCAACCGTGGCAATATCGCGAAGATATTCGGAGAACTGATCACCCTGATTGAGGACTCCCGGCGCCTCGGCCAGAAAGACGAGACCTGTGTGACACTTCCCTACTCCGGCGAGAAGTTCGGAATCCCGGACAACCTCTATCTGATCGGTACGATGAACACCGCCGACCGGTCCATCCAGCTTCTGGACACCGCGTTGAGGCGACGCTTCATTTTCAAAGAGAGGATGCCGGAACCCGAGCACGAGTACATTTGTCGGGATATTAACGGCATTGACTGCTCAAAATTGCTCGAAGCCATGAACAGGCGGATAGCAACACTGCTCGACCGGGAGCACCAGATCGGGCACACCTATCTGTTGAACGTCGATTCCATGGGGATGCTGTCTGACGCGATGCGCGACCGGATTTTTCCGTTGCTCCAGGAGTATTTCTTTGACGATTGGGCGAAGATCCGGGCAGTACTCGGGCAGAACGGGTTTGTCATGGAACAGCGGGTGGAAAACCTCATGGTAGACCCGGACATGCCCGAGGAAAAACGGGTTGTCCATGAGCGTTTGTCGGCAGATAACCCCGCGTGGAATGAACCCGGAGAATATCGAAAGATCTACGAAGGGGACAGGCCAGGGGATCCAGAAGAGCCCTGATGCGCAATCCTATTACCATTCGGGAGCATGAGGTACTCCGGGCCGGACCGAAGTTAACTGATCGGGACCTGCGTGATCTCGGAAAATTGACCGGGAAGGTGTTCAAGCGTAAAAACGATGGGCTTGCAGCGAACAATCATGTCGGCATCGTGACCACCTCGCGCGGCCTCGTCCTGGAAATCCTTCCCAAAATTGATTTCGGTGGCGAAGTCGATTCGGATCATGAAAAGTGCAGGAAAGTTTTTCTCCAAATGCTCAGGTGCTGGCGCGGGCTCTCAGAGGCACTGTCAGAGAGTGGGATTCGCGCAATGTCGAGGTTTCCCATGCTGGATGTTTTCGTGCGCCAGTTTCTAGTCAATGTGAATGGACTTGCCCGGGCGGGACTTGCCCGTCGGTATATCCCTGTGGAGGAGAATCTCCCCTATCTTCGTGGACGACTTCACTTTCAGGGGCAACTGCGGGAAAACATCGCCAATGAGTCCCGGTTTTTCGTTACTCATGAAGTGCTGAGCGTCAACCGACCTGTAAACCGGTTGATTCGGAGCACACTCTCAAGGCTCGTGCACGTCACACGGAGCGAGGAAAACCTTCTTCTCCTCCGCCAGTTGATGGCGAAATTCGAAGATGTGCCGCAGTCGACCAATCTCCATTCGGACTGGGAAAAGCACCATGTCGACCGCTCCATGCAACTCTATGCACCGGTGATGCAATGGGTGGGCCTGTTTCTGTTCAACAAGGGGCTCACTACATTTTCGGGACATCATGCCAACATTTCTCTTCTGTTCCCCATGGAGAAGGTGTTCGAGAATTTTGTGACCCACAGTTTCAGCCGCCACCAGAAGCAATACTCAGTCGCTGCACAACATCCAAAGAAGTATCTGGCGACGATTGAAGACAAGAAAGCATTCATGACGATGCCTGATATCGCCCTCAGGGAGGGGGACCGCGTCAAATTCATCCTGGATGCAAAATGGAAGGATATTGATGAATCTAACGATGATCAGAAACATGGGATCAATCAGGCCGATATGTATCAACTCTATGCCTATGGAAAGCGCTATGGTTGCAAGGCAGTGGCTCTGGTCTATCCGAAGACAGCACGGTTCACGCGTGAATTGCGCTACCAGTTCTTCGATGATCTGCCTCTATTCTGTCTGCCATTCGATGTCTCCAACCCCAATGAGAGCGTTCGACTGGGTATGCAGGTGTTAGCCCGGGCGCAACTGTCAAGGAATCCTTGACAGTTCGATCCGAAGGGAAACACGAGGTCAAGCGCCAGCTTCAACTCTACAACCTCGACCTCATCCTCGCTATCGGCTACAGGGTTCGTTCTCCACGGAGCACACAGTTTCGCCAGTGGGCCACGACTCACATCAGGGAATACATCGTAAAAGGATTCGTCATGGACGACGAGCACCTCAAGAATCCCGGCGGCTGGGACTATTTCGACGCGCTACTCGCCGCCCGCATCCGCGAAATCCGGGCCTCCGAGAAGCGCTTCTATCAGAAAGTTCACGACCTCTTTGCACTTAGCAGCGACTATCAATTCCGGCAGCAAGAGACCCAGATTTTCTTTGCCGAAGCCCAGAACAAGCTACTCTTTGCCGTCGCGGGCAAAACCGCCGCCGAACTCATTTTTGATCGCGCCAACCCTGACCTGCCGAATATGGCCCTCACCACCTGGAGCAGCCCGCGTGTTCGCTACCAGTTCTTCGATGATCTGCCTCTATTCTGTCTGCCATTCGATGTCTCCAACCCCAATGAGAGCGTCCGACTGGGTATGCAGGTGTTGGACAGGAATTCAGCCACCTGAGATCAGACAATCTTTTTCCCACTCACCTCTGGTTTCTCAAACTAACTGGCTTCCCGATTTTTGTTTGGGACCGGGTTTGGGTTATACCTTGCAATTTCGGAATTTAAATCCTAATATACAAGGTATGTTGAGACGATGGATGACAGACGGCCTTCAGAAAAATATTGCACGCGTGCCAGCAGTGGCATTGCTGGGCCCACGTCAGGTTGGCAAGACCACCCTTGCGAAAACCATCGCGAAAGATATGGACTCGATTTATGTCGACCTGGAAGCACCAGGAGATTTATTAAAGCTGCGCGACCCTACCAGTTTCCTACGATCACACAGCGACAAACTGGTCATTCTTGATGAGATACAGCGCAGCCCTGATCTTTTCATGGTCTTGCGGGGCCTGATTGATCAAAACAGGCAGACGGGACGAAAATCAGGCCAGTTCCTGCTACTGGGCTCGGCATCCATGGATTTGCTACGCCAGTCTTCGGAAAGCCTGGCCGGACGTATCCGTTACATCGAAATGACCGGGCTAAATATTCTGGAAACCGGTGCCTCTCAAAAGAATATTCATAATCGATGGCTTCGCGGGGGATTCCCGGACAGCTATCTTGCCGATGACAGCGATATGGCCATGGATTGGCTCGAGGATTTAATTCGCACCTGTCTTGAGCGGGATGTGCCGCAGATGGGATTCCAGATTCCGGCTACTCGATTAAGGCAATTGTGGACAATGCTGGCACACCTGCAGGGCGAGCCCGTAAATTATTCCAGGATGGCGGCGAATCTGGAAATCGACGGAAAAACAGTTCGCCGCTATATCGATATTCTCACGGACCTGCTACTGGTCAGGCGGCTGGAACCATGGCACACCAACGTCAAAAAACGATTGGTCAAATCGCCGCGTTACTATATCCGGGACAGTGGCATACATCATCGCCTGCTTGGGATCGATCACTACGATGCGCTGCTTTCAAACCCTGTGCTGGGCAAAAGCTGGGAAGGATTTGTGATGGACAATATCCACTCTGTGCTGCCTCGTCGTGCCGAAACCTATTTTTACCGCACCGCTGCCGGTGCCGAGATTGATCTGGTGATCAAAATGCCATCATCCAAAGTCTGGGCGGTTGAGATCAAGTATGGTGTTGCCCCGAAGCTGGGCAAACATTACAGTCAAACCTGTGATGATGTGGGAGCCACTCATAAATATGTTGTGTATGGTGGTGATGATGAGTTTCCTGTCGGGGAGGATGTCGTGGTCATTTCCCTGCCAAAGTTTATGGAAAAGCTGCTGTCCCCCCAATCATGATGCCTGACACCATATTAATCTGTGGACGTATTTTTCGCGATTCAGAACGGTGGTCAGGGAAATGAGCGCAATGGACGGAAAAGTTTCCGCGAGATCATCCCTCAGCCTCGCCATAAGTGACCACCGGTAGACCCGGGCTATCGTAATCCGGGCTTACGCCGAGTCCGGGCGTATCGCTCGGGTAGAGTTTTCCGTCCCGCACCGCCGGCCCGCCAATGCCGGTGGAACGCGTGTTGTAGTTCATCAGACCGGTGGTGTTTTGCAGGTATTCCGCGGGGTTTGAGATCTCGAACAGTCAGAACTTTGTTTAGGCATGCGCTTGGGGTGGTTTAATCAGAGACTCCGCGGGAATCCCCAAACCTTCATGAAGGTTCCAGATCATTTTTAGCGTCAGCGAGCGCTTGTGGTTGAGAATCTCGTACACCCGATTGCTTTTACCAATCATTGGTTCCAAATCTTTTACCGTTAAACCTTTACGCTCCATTTCGAACTTGATGGCTTCGACAGGGTCTGGTAAATCCATTGGGAAGTGGTTCGCTTCATAAGCCTCGATGAGCGTAACCATCACGTCCAGTTTTTCGCCTTCTGGGGTGTCTGGGGCAGCCATCATCAGGCTTTCAATTTCTTTTAATGCCGTTCGGTAGTCGGCATCCGTTTTAATCGGTTTGATGTCCATAGTCAGTCCTCCGGTATTTAAACAGTTTGTACATCAATCTTGTCGTATTGCGCATGGGTACCGATGAATCGGATGTATACAACTTGATGGGCATAGTTGATCCACACGACAAGTCGGTACTTGTTCCCCGCAATATTGAAAACCACACGCCCGTCTTTAAGGATGCTGGCGTTCCTGAGGTCCTCCTTTACATCCGCTGGTGAACTCCAATCGGCGTGCAAAGCATAGCGATGCCAAGCTAAGGTCGGCTCTTTTGCATCCATATATTCCGGATGCTCTTCCCAGAAAGTTTTTAGTGTTGATAAGGCGATGATTCTCATAAATTCAATAATAGTCCCAAAATGGGACTTGTTCAATCAAAATATTAGGAGGACCAATATGGCTGAATATCAGGCACTTGTCCGGAGTTGGCAATTAAGGGAAGCTACGCTCGAGCGTCGCCGGTCCGAAGGTATATTTGGTTTGTCACTATATAAACTACTCTAAAAGAAACAAATAAGCTTCTTTTAGAGTATTATTCGCTAAGAGCCTGGCAAAAGTCATACGGGGAGTTCCATTCAAAGACGGAATAGAGAAAAATCACGATACTGAAAATTAAGACCGCGCCGCCTGAGTCGATTCGGCCATACACCAGATTCAGTTATAGCTGAAGAATCTCGAACGGCTCCCCCCGGGCAAATGAGGCACCACCCGGTTTTTGGTCAGGGTCGATAGACCCTCCAGCAAAGAGCGAAAACTGTGTAACGGCAAGCCCTCGGCCGTTCGTTTGCGACGGGTCTTTTCTTTGGCTGATGGTAGACTATGACACGGCCACCGCGTAGTGCCCACCGTGGGGGCCGTGAAATGAAGGGTAAAACCGGACAGTTCTATTTGCTCCTAACAGAGGGAAATAGCGCTTTCGTATATAATTCCCAAAAGTTTCCGTGAGATCATCCCTCAGCCTCGCCATAGGTGGCCACCGGTAGACCCAGGCTATCGTAATCCGGGCGTACGCCGAGTCCGGGCATATCGCTCACGTAGAGTTTTCCGTCCCGCACCGCCGGCCCGCCAATGCCGGTGGAGCGCGTGTTGTAGTTCATCAGATCGGTGGTGTTTTGCAGGTATTCCGCGGGGGTCGAGGCGGCGAAATGGGCAACCGCTGCAGTAGTGATTTCGCCTCCCCAGGTATCCTCGCTAACCACCGGGATGCGGTTGTCAATGAGATAGTCGCGCACGCGCCTCGCTTTCGACAATCCGCCGAGATTGGATATCTTGAGGCAACAGATTTCGGCGCCTCGGTCGGCAACGACGCGCTGGGCGGCATGAATTCCGGTTATGCATTCGTCGAGTTTCATCGGCTGCTCGGCGATGCGACGGACCTGCTGGCATTCCTCGTAGCTGTGGCAGGGCTGTTCGAGAATGAAATCGAGATTTCTGCAGGCCCTCACGACGCGGATGGCGTTGTCCACACGCCATCCCTGGTTGGCGTCGGCCATGGCTTTTTCTCCCGGCTCAAGCAACGACACGGTATCGCGGATACGGTGGATATCGCCGGCCCAGTCGCCACCCACCTTGATCTGGAACTGGCGGTAACCCTGCGTGCGATAGGCCTCCATCTCTGCAATCGTTTCCTCTGTGGCTTTTTGCGGGGCGACGCGGTACATCGGCGCACCGTCGGTGAGCCTGCCACCCAGCAGCATCCAGACCGGCTGACCGCAGGCCTGGCCGAGGATATCCCAGCAGGCCGCGTCGAACGGCGCCTTGGCGTAGCCGTGACCGAGCACATGGTGATCCATGATGCCTTCGATCCGCGCTACCTGCCGGGGGTCCTCACCGAGCAACCTCGGAGCGATAAGACGCGCCAGCGCCTCGACACCTTCAGAATGCGCCACCATGTAATTTTCACCGCAGGGCGTGAATTCACCGCAGCCCTGCAGGCCGGCATCGGTATCGATCACCACCACCGACGCGCTTGCGATGTCAATCGTATTGCCCGCGCCCCAGGTATAGTTGCCGCCAACGTAGGGCAGGTGCGTTCGGTAAATGCGAATCCGGGTTATCTTCATGGGATCACCACAATATTTCCGACATGGCGCTTGGCCAGGAAATCCTCTTGCGCCACAGCCAACTCTTCGAGTGGATAGGTGGCAGCAAGCAGGGGCTTCAGGTCACCGCTTTCGATCATTTTGACGACCCGCCGCATCGTGCCGGCGGGACAGATCGTCGCCCCGGTCAGTTGCAGGTCCTTATAAACCAACTGGCGCAGGTCGAACCCGGCCAGCGGTCCACCGATACAGCCCGAAGTCGAGTAACGGCCACCCTGACGCAGGGCATTGATCAACGGCATGAACATCGGCGCGCCGACGACATCCAGGGCGATGTCCACTGCGTCGCCCGCGGCTTCGCCGATAGCGCTTTCGAGGTGAACTTCGTTGCGGTCGATGACGATCTCGGCACCGAGTTGCTCAAGCAGATCGGCTTTGGCAAGCGATGCCACAGCGATCACGCGACAGCCGCGCAGACGGCAGAGCTGGATGGCTGCAGAGCCCACGCCCCCCGAGGCGCCGGTAATGACGATGATTTCACCCGGGCGCGGCGCGGTTCGCTGCACCAGGTTTTCCGCGGTGGAATAGGCACAGGGAAAGGTCGCCAATTCGGCGTCGGACAGTGGCGAGTCGACCCGGATGGCATTGTCGCCGCGCACCTTCGTATATTCAGCGTAGCCGCCGTCGCACTCGCTCCCGAAATAACCCGAGTTCAGCGGATTCAACCAGTCGCCATGGGCCAGCAACCAGGGATCGATCAGGATGCGTTCCCCGATACGGGAGGTTTCGACGCCGTCGCCGACAGCAACGATTTCGCCGGCCACATCGGCGCCCTGGATCACGGGAAAATCGATGGATCCGCCGCCCCAGGTACCGTCCTCTCCCTCGGCCTCACCGAAACCCTCGGTGGCACCATCGCCGATGGCATCGCTGACCGCCTTCGAATACCAGGCAGTGCGCGTGTTGATATCGGTGTTGTTCAGCCCGCAGGCACCCACCCTGACCAGCACTTCGCCCTTTTCCGGCACCGGGGTCAACACCTCGGAGTAAACCAGTTTGTCGAGACCGCCGTGCCCGGTCAGGAGTACGGCTTTCATGGTTTCCGGAATCATCCCCCGTCCACCCGTCTTATGCCGGCACCCTGGCCATTTTCCAACCGACGTTTTTCGACTGGTAGCCGCTGGCCGGTGACTCCATATCCTTTTCACGGCCGAAGCCCGACTTCCTGAAACCGCGGAGATAATTTTGCCGATAAGCTTTGATTTCTTCAGACACGCTTGTCCCCTGTCAGGTTCAGATAGCGAGTTTAACAGCACCACAGGGGGACCGAGCACTTGCGCAAGCGGAATATCCTGTAATGCCTGTCTAACAGATTGGATTATATCCGTTTATCGGGACTTCACCCGTTTCCTCATGCATGAGTCGGGCTGACCCGGTTTCAGGTGGCCCGCTCGGAACTCCGCCGGATGGTAATGATGGCTACACCGAGAATCGCAAGGGCTCCTCCCAACGCAATTTTCATGGTCAGCGATTCCCCCAGCAACCACATTCCGCCCGCCACAGAAGTCACCGGAAGCAACAGCAAAAAGGGCATGACCTGACTCACCGGATACAATCCGAGCAACCGGTACCACAGGGCATATCCGATGCCTGTCATGACGATTGCAAGATAGACCACTCCCGCCCAGACAGACACGGAAGCGGACTGGATTTGTGCGATCTGATCGGTTTCAAGGAGGGCGGAGGCAATAAAGAGCTGGGGGGCCGCGAACACCGCTACCCCCGATATCAGCATGAATCCATTGGTTTCATTGATCCTCTTGATCATGACCTGGCCCACCGCCCAGACAAAGGCGCCCCCGACCACCATGAACGCGTAAATGAGATTCCCTGCCAGCCTGGGCTCCCCCAGGATCAGCACCGCACCCGCAAAGGATATGAACATACCCGCCATTTGCCGGAAAGTGATGTGATCTCCAAGAGCGACCCAGGCAAGCAGCAGGCCAAAGGGGACTTCAAGCTGGACCAGCAAGGCGGCTGTGGAGGCATCAATGCCATTGAGACCATTGAACGTGAGGCTGTACTGGATCGCCGCACTCACCAGCGCAATCCAGAACAGGTCCTTGAACAATCTCAAGGGGGGCCTGAATATCCATACCAGGCAAAGTGCGGTCAGGGAAAAACGCAGGGCCATGAGCAGGATGGGTGAAAAATGACTCATGGTTGCCTTGGCAACAATGAACCCCATTCCCCAGATGACTGGAACCGCTACGGCCATCAATATATGAGCCGGCCTCATACCATGGGTTTACCGGTATTGTGCTGGTCTTTTCCGGAAAGGCCGGTTATTGGTAGGTGACCGCGAGAATTTCGAAGTTTCTTTGTCCGCCCGGAGCATTGACCACAATTTCATCCCCCTCATTTTTACCGAGCAGGGCCCGGCCAATTGGAGAACTGATTGAAATCCTTCCCTTGCTCAGGTCGGCCTCAAGGTTCCCGACAAGCTGATAATTCACCGTCTTGTCCTCCTCTTCGTCGTACAGCTCCACATAGGCCCCAAATACGACTTTTCCATCCTGACCGATTTTTACCGGATCGATAATTTCAGCAATGGACAGTTTCGATTCCAGTTCAGCGATTCGGCCTTCAATAAACCCCTGCTGCTCCTTTGCCGCATCATATTCCGCATTTTCAGACAGGTCGCCATGAGACCGGGCTTCCGCGATGGCGGCAATGATCCGCGGCCGGTCGATTCTCTTCAGTTTTTTGAGTTCATCACGAAGCTCGTCCGCACCACGATTGGTTAGTACAACTCGATCATTCATTCCGGGTTCCCACAGATTGCGAACTCAGGCCGTCCCATTGCCTGCATGGGCCGTCCGATTGGTTTTCAGTTTACGATGCAACGTCTGCAGTTTGTTCACGGTGACACTCCCTACATGCTTGTGAGCCTGTGCAGAGGCCCTCGCAGCGGCCATGGTCGTATAGTAGGTGACTTTATGCAGCAACGCTTCACGCCGGATTGTATAGGAATCCTTCAGGCTTTGTTTACCGGATGTCGTATTGACAATCAGATCGTATTCATCGTTCTTGATGCTGTCCACCACATGTGGGCGCCCCTCAATCACCTTGTTCACGCATTTTACCGGCAAACCGCCCTTTGCAATCACTTTCGCGGTCCCCTCCGTGGCAACCAGTTCAAACCCGGCCTGGTAAAAGTACCGGGCCACCTCCACCGCATCCGCCTGGTCTTCCTTGCGGAGACTGAACAGGATTCGTCCGGTTCTCGGAATGGTGTAGCCCGCGGCATTTTCTGATTTTTCGAAAGCCTCGCCAAAACTCATGCCGATCCCCATGGTTTCTCCCGTGCTTTTCATCTCGGGGCCCAGAACGGTGTCCACTCCGGGAAACTTGATGAAGGGAAATACCGCCTCTTTGACCGAGTAAAACCCGGGCACCGGATCCTCCGTAATACCCTGGGATTCCAGGGTCTGGTCCACCATGCAGCGGGCTGCAATTTTTGCCAGGGGCCTGGCCATGGCCTTGGAGACAAATGGAACGGTCCTTGAGGCCCTTGGATTGACTTCAAGCACATAAATCCGGTCTTCCTTGACCGCAAACTGGACATTCATCAGTCCCACCACATCCAGGGCAAGCGCCATCGCCCGGGTCTGAACACGCAGTTCATCCTGTATGCCCCGGGACAAACTGAATGGCGGCAGCGAACAGGCCGAATCGCCGGAATGCACCCCGGCCTCCTCGATATGCTCCATGATGCCGCCAATGATCACCGCCGAGCCATCGCATACCGCATCGACATCCACCTCCACGGCATCGTTGAGAAAGCGGTCGAGCAATACCGGGGAATCAAAGGACACACTGAGTGCCGATCCCATGTAATCCCTCAACCCCTTCGGACCATACACCACTTCCATCCCCCTGCCTCCCAGCACATACGATGGACGCACGACCAATGGATAGCCGATCTCAGCGGCAAGTTCCAGTGCCTGGGCGGGATCGGTCGCGGTGCGGTTTGGCGGTTGCCGGAGGCCCAGGCTGGCCAGCAGCTGCTGGAAATATTCCCGGTCCTCGGCACAATGAATGGAAGAAGGCGTCGTTCCGATAATGGGGGTGCCTTCCCGTTCCAGTGCCCTTGCCAGCTTAAGGGGAGTCTGCCCGCCAAACTGCACGATCACCCCGACCGGCCGCTCAATCCGGACGATTTCCAGCACATCTTCAAGGGTTAACGGTTCGAAATAGAGCCGGTCGGACGTGTCATAGTCGGTGGAAACGGTTTCCGGATTGCAATTCACCATGATGGTCTCGTACCCGTCTTCACGAAGGGAAATGGACGCATGAACACAGCAGTAATCGAATTCAATGCCCTGCCCGATCCGGTTCGGTCCACCCCCCAGTACGATTATTTTCTTCCGGTCGGTGGGTTCGGCCTCACATTCCTGTTCATAACTGGAATACAGGTACGCCGTACTGGTATCAAACTCCGCGGCACAGGAATCCACGCGTTTGAATACCGGATGAATACCATGGGTCGACCTGAAATCCCGGACCCGGTCTTCGTCGGTCTGCAGCAACACGGCCAGCCTGCGGTCGGAAAAACCCTTTGCCTTCCAGTCACGCAGCCCCTGCGGTGCCACCTTTTCCAGGGACTGGGTCTTGATTTCGCATTCCGCATGGATCAAATCCTCGATCTCGGCCAGGAACCAGGGGTCGATTCGGCAGGTCCGGTGGATTTCTTCCAGGGACATGCCGGACCGGAATGCCTCGGCAACATACCACGGGCGCTTTGCCCCGGGAATACGCAACTGGGATGTGATCTGTTCTTCGGTCAATGGCCCATCGATCAATGGCCCATTGGCGCTGGCCGGGGGATCCAACCCGTCCACCCCGATTTCCAGGCTCCGCAATGCCTTCTGGAAAGATTCCTGGAAAGACCGGCCGATCGCCATGACTTCCCCCACCGATTTCATCTGGGTGGTCAAGGTCGCGTCCGCCTGTGGAAATTTCTCAAAATCAAAGCGGGGGATTTTCGTTACCACATAATCAATGGTGGGTTCAAATGACGCGGGCATGGCTCCACCGGTGATATCATTTTGCAGTTCATCGAGGGTGAACCCCACTGCCAGCTTCGCCGCCACCTTGGCAATGGGAAATCCCGTTGCCTTGGAAGCCAGTGCAGAAGAACGGGAAACCCGGGGATTCATTTCGATGATAATCATCTTGCCGTTTTCCGGATTGATGGCAAACTGCACATTGGAACCGCCGGTATCGACGCCGATTTCCCTGAGCACGGCAATACTGGCATTGCGCATGATCTGGTATTCCTTGTCCGTCAGGGTTTGGGCGGGTGCAACGGTGATGGAATCTCCCGTATGGACTCCCATGGGATCAAAATTTTCGATGGAGCAGATGATAATGCAGTTGTCTCTTCGATCCCGGACCACCTCCATTTCAAATTCCTTCCAGCCCAGGATACTTTCCTCGATCAACAATTCCCTGGTCGGCGACGCATCCAGCCCCCGGTTGCAGATTTCGACAAATTCTTCCATGTTGTACGCGATCCCGCCTCCGCTCCCTCCCAGTGTAAAAGAGGGCCGGATGATGGCCGGAAAACCAATTTTTTCGACATAGCTCACGGCATGTTCAAGACTGTGCGCCAGATCGCCTTTCACCGTTTCCAGGCCGATGGAATGGACTGCGTTGCGAAACTGCTCCCGGTCTTCCGCCTTGTCGATGGCGGCACTGTTGGCCCCGATCATTTCCACTGCGTATTTTTCCAGGATCCCATGCCGATTCAAGTCCAACGCACAGTTCAATCCTGTCTGCCCTCCCATCGTCGGCAAAATGGCATCCGGCCTCTCCTCTTCGATAATCTTTTCCAGCACTTCCCAACGGATCGGTTCGATGTAGGTGGCATCGGCAAATTCCGGGTCGGTCATGATGGTGGCCGGATTCGAATTCACCAGAATGACCCGGTAGCCTTCCTCTTTCAATGCCTTGCAGGCCTGGACGCCGGAGTAATCGAATTCGCAGGCCTGCCCAATGATGATGGGTCCGGCACCCACGATCAGCACGGATTCAATGTCTGTTCTCTTGGGCATGGTCTGCTCGCTGGGTTGTCGATGCCATCATCGCGATAAACCTGTCGAACAGGTATCCGATATCGTGGGGGCCGGGGCTGGCCTCAGGGTGTCCCTGGAACGAAAATGCCGGTTTGTCCAACCGCTCAATACCCTGTACCGTCCCGTCAAACAACGAACGGTGCGTAATTCCGACCATCTCGCCAATGGACTCTTCATCCACCGCAAACCCGTGATTCTGACTGGTGATCAATACCTGTCCGCTGTCCAGGTCCTGCACGGGATGATTGGCTCCATGATGCCCGAATTTCATTTTTATGGTTTTTGCCCCGCTCGCAAGGGCAAGCAGCTGATGCCCCAGGCAGATGCCAAACACGGGGATGTCCCGGTCCAGAATTTTCCTGATTGCGGCGATGGCGTATTCGCAGGGTTCCGGATCACCGGGTCCATTGGACAAAAATACCCCATCGGGGTTTTCGGCGATCACCTGCTCCGCCCCGGTGTCCGCGGGAACCACCGTGACCCGGCATCCCCGGTCAGACAGCAATCGCAACAGGTTGCGCTTGATGCCAAAGTCGTACGCGATCACCTTGAACCCGGCGGTTTCCGGTTTCGTGTATCCCGACCCAAGAGACCAGGTTCCGGCATCCCACTGGTAGGGTCGGGTCACACAGACTTCTTTTGCAAGGTCCATCCCGGCCAGCCCGGGAAATGCTTTTGCGGCGGCCCGTGCCGCCTCAACATCCAGGGTCTCCCCGGTGACAATACACCCGCTTTGCGCACCCTTCGTGCGAATCAGCCTGGTCAGCCTGCGGGTATCAATGTGGGCAATGGCCACCACCCCCTGCTCCTGCAACCAGTGTGCCAGGGAGCCTTCTGAACGCCAGTTACTGTCCCGGTATGGAAGGTTCCGGATGATCAGGCCGGCACAAAAGACCCGGGCGGACTCCCGGTCCTCGGCATTGACCCCCACATTTCCGATTTGGGGATAGGTCAGGGTGACCAGCTGTCGGGCATAGGACGGGTCCGTCAGGATTTCCTGATACCCGGTCATCGAGGTATTGAACACCACTTCACCGACACTCACTCCCTGTGCCCCAATCGATTTTCCATGGAACGTGCTGCCATCTTCGAGGACAAGTAGCGCAGGAATATTCAATCCACTCTCCCGTTAATCTCGCAGTAAATCCGTGCGGACCCCGCTTGATATGCTGAAAAAAAGGGAGAAAACCCGCTACGGTTTCCCCCCTGACGCTTCGATTTTCTGATGAAGGTACTCTACCAACCTATCCGGTGCGAATCAATCTGGATCGGAAAAAATGTCCGCGGACAACCCATCAGCCATCTCCCGTCAAGGGGCCTGTCCAATGGTCATCAATCCAGGTTGAGGGCATCGCGCATGGTGTACAACCCGCTTTTCTGGCCGGAAAGCCAACCGGCGGCTTTCAGCGCCCCCCGGGCGAAGATTTTTCGGTCGGTGGTGCGGTGGGTAATTTCAATCCGCTCGCTTTCACCGATAAACATCACCGTATGTTCCCCTGCGATGTCTCCACCGCGAATGGTGGAGAAACCGATGCTTCCCGCTGGCCGCTCCCCGGTATACCCCTCTCTCGAGAAGATTCCGCAGGATGCCAGATCCTGGTCCCGGGCCATTGCCGCGGCTTCACCCAGCAAAATGGCCGTGCCGGATGGCGCGTCCACCTTGTGCCGATGATGGGCTTCGATAATTTCAATGTCGCTGGCCTCACCGAGCACCCGGGCGGCCATTTCAACCAGGGACACGCAAAGATTGATGCCGATGCTGGTATTGGCGGCATACAGGACCGGGATCTGTTTCGCCGCCTCCGCCATGCTTTGGTTCTGTGAGTCATTCAGGCCCGTGGTTCCAACCACAATCCCCGCACCCTGCCGTTTGCAGATTTCCAGGTTTTCCCGGAGCGCATCCGGGCGGGAAAAATCCACCATGACATCAAATGCACCCTCAATGGCGCCGCTGGAAACCGGCACCGACAGGGTGCGGACACCCGCCATTTCCCCGGCATCCTTTCCCACCAGTCTGCTTCGTTCTGATACCAGGGCCGCCACGAGCATCATGTTGTCAAGATACTCCATTTCCCGAATGATGGCCTGGCCCATTCGCCCTCCCGCCCCTGCGATCGCTACTTTAGTCATCTTTTTTACCTTGGTCATGGAATCCGCAACATACGCCGCAGGCAGTTGACATGCAACCTCAATCCGGATTCAAAGCCGGTTTGTTTCGAATCACCGTTTTCAGAGGCGACAGGTTGATTTCATCCATCACCGTGCCCGGGGGCATTTCCAGAACGGTGCAAACTGCACTGGCCACATCGGCCGCAGCCAGAAAGTTATCCGGGGACTCACCCGGCGCAAAATCCAGCTCATCGAAGAACGGGGTATCCACCATACCCGGATGAATGATTGAAACCCGTACATTGCTGGGTGCACACTCTTTCCTGAGTGCCTGCACGAGACCCCGAAGACCAAACTTCGCCGCACTGTAAACCGCCCCCCTTCTTCCGCCACTCCTTGCAGATTCTGATCCGATCACCACCACATCCCCCTGCTTTTGCCGCTTCATCCCTGGCACGACCAGCCTGAGAATCATCGCATGGCTGGTCAAATTGGTGTCCACCAGTTTCTGGATTCTGGAAGCAGAGAATTCTTCAAGGGAACCGAAATCACCGTAACCATGGCACAACACCACTCCGTTCAAACCACTGGCTTCCTGCAATATCCGGGGGATTTTCAGGCTCAGGTCGTCAAAATCCGACAGGTCGCACTGGAAATACCGGAAAGAGCCGGATTCACACAGGGGTCCTGCCACATCCCTTTCAGGTCGGCGGGATACCGCGAAAACATGCGCTCCCTCCCCAACCAGACGGCCGGATACTGCCTGTCCAATACCGGAACTGGCTCCGGTAACCAGAAAGGTCCTGGGATTTTGTGGTTCGTTTTCCAGTTCCGATTCCCGCCTTGTCAACTGTAAAGGATTCCTGAAACCCGTTGAAAATTGCCCTTGATTCCCGGGTTTACGCTCATTATACCAATCCCGCAAGGGAATATTCGCGGGAAAATGGTCCACAGCGGAACCGGTTTCCATGCCAACAGACGGGAGTTCCGTATTGCCCACCAACATCCAATCTATTAAACCCGTACAGGAGGCGGGGGAGCAAAAAAAGACAAAGTATAAATTAGAATTGCTGGACCGAATCACATATGCTTGTCTGCATTGCAAGCAACCGATAATTTGGGCATGTCCCGCACCATCAGGAGGAACAATCGATGGCCAACATCACGATTCGCAATCTCGACGACGACGTGAAGACTCGGCTTCGAGTGCGCGCCGCCGAGCATAACCGTTCGATGGAGGAAGAGGTGCGCATCATCCTGCACGACGCCGTGAACAGCGGTCGAACCGACCCCCGGGATCTGGCGAAGTTCACGCGTGAGTGCTTTGCGCCCCTTGGTGGGATAGAACTCGAACTTCCTTCGCGTGGTCCGATGCGCGATCCTCCGGATTTCTCCTGAGCAACCGGCATGTTCGCCCTGGATACGAACGTGTCTTCCGAGCTTATGCGCCCGGAGCCAACGACTACCGTAGCGGCCTGGTTCGCCCAACGCGACACACAGGATGATGTACCTGACGGCGGTGAGCGAAACGGAATTGCGCTACGGCGTTGCTATCATGCCCACCGGCAAACGCCGAAACGCACTGGAAGCCGCCATGACCCGTTGGCTCGACATTGGCTTCCGAGGGCGGGTTCTGCCGTTCGATAGTGCCGCGGCCAGAGCCTACGCGCAGATTGCGGCTGACCGTCGCCAAGCGGGCCGACCGGTCGGCGAAGCGGACTGCCAGATCACGGCCATATGCCGCTCCCGAAACGCGGTGCTGATCACCCGTAACGTGCGGGATTTCGAGGGTGTGGGAGTGGAAGTAATCAATCCATGGTCGGTTGGTCCATGCTGACATTTGCGAGCACCAATGGAAACTCAAGAACAACATTCTGGCTCCGGTGGTACAACAGGTGCGCGGCAGTCTCGGAGCACACGAACAAGGCCTGATTATCACCACCAGCGACTTCAGTAAAGGAGTTGCCAAAGAAGCCGCACAGGGCGACAAAACTCCTATCGCTCTGATGAATGGCGAGCAGCTCGTATTGCTCCTGATGGAGCACGGTATCGGCATCCATCGCTCCACACCGGACCTATTCGAAATTGATGAAGAATTTGCCAGCCAAGTTCCAGTTGCATGACCATCACGTCATCATGGGGAAGTAGCTGAAGAATGCCTTCTGTTCTGGCTTGGCCCGACCACGACTCAACAGCGAGAGAACGTACGCTTCGCATTCTTTCCCTTTTTCAGGAAAGGGAAAGCCGTGACGACTCGGGCTTGGCTCGGTGCGGGATAGTTTCGCCGACCAGCTCTTTCCCTGCACCAGCACAATCCAGACACGGCTGCGCTATATGCTTTTCGTGCCGTGGATTTATCATTCCCTGCAAGAAAAGCGATTGCCCGCAGAGAGATTCACCATACAGGCCGACCTGCTGGAGAGAGGCCTGATTCAACCGTTGATGGATTCAGATGATCAGGCGGTAGTATTCGAAAAAACCGCAGGGAAGAGTCTCAAACGTTTGCCGAGTTCCGTCTACTGGGCTGGGCTCGGCATCTGGCGGGAGTTTTCCACTGAACGCGGCAAACTCCCGTTAGAGCACATGAAGTACACAATTAATACTCCCTGTCGGAGTTCTGATAAACAAATATGAGCGAAACTCCAATAAAAATACGCATGCGATCTGATCAGATCGATATTCTTGAGAATGATCCGTTTAAGAACGATTTATTTGATCGACAAAAGCCGACAAATGATCTGACAAAACTCGTTGGAAACATAGACACTCCAGCCGTGATCGCTATTGATGGCGCATGGGGCACGGGCAAAACGACGTTCTTGGATATATGGAAACAAAGTCTGTTCGACAACCGAATTCTACTCGAATCGTCCAAAGACCAGATTCTTTGGTCCACTCAATTGCTTTCGATACCCATTTGTGATCTGCGTCAGTTGGCGGGGAATTGGACTACAGGATAATCCAAGTTCCTTGAGTTGTAGTGCTTTTCCAGTAATTTTCTGTTAATTTGACTGTTCACTCGGATCGTATATTGTTATCTGAACGGTAGATGGAAAAAGGTTCTCCTGTATTGCGACGGCCCCCACTGAAGGCGTTCCAATGGGGAATTCAAATGGAAAGAAGCCCTCGGCGCGCAGGATGCCGGCAACCCCGGGACTGCCCACCGCAGCGGCCCGGTCAAGCGCGAACCGGTCCGTGCTGACCTTCACTGAAGAGCTAGTCCTGTTGCTGAACGACGAGAACGGCCGGCCTCTCCCGGTGCGGCAGGACGTCGTGGCATGTACTCTGGCCGGCGCCGTGCTGATGGACCTGGCGTTCGACTACCGGATCGATACCGACCTTGAGGCCCTCATCGTCCACGATCCGACACCGACGGGAAATCCGGCACTCGACGACGTTCTGGCAAAGATCTCGGCCCACGCCGGGGTGGCCGACACCAAGACCTGGATCGGGATATTGTCCGCCGAGGATACACCCGGCATTCACGAAAGCACCCTGGTCCGCCTCGTGGAATGCGGGGTCCTGACGGCACGGAAGAGCCGGGTTCCATGGATCCGTCCCCCGCGCTATCCCGGCAGCGATGACAGGACTGTGAAAAGGACCCGCCGGCAGATTGTGGACGTGTTGGGTTCCGACGGGATTCCCGACCCCCGGGACATCGCCCTGGTCTCCCTGCTGGATGCCTGTGGAATCCTCCCCGATCTCTTTCCGGGGCAGGAGATGGAGGATTTTCGTCCCCGGATCGTTCAGTTGCGCAAGATGGACCTGATCGGCCGCGAAGTGGCTGGCGCGGTGGCTGAAATCGAACGCTCGATCATTCAGGCAGTTCGGGCGCGTGCCGCGCAATTCAAGAAGTGGCTGCTGGCTCTCTCCGTGGTCGCCTGCCTTGCCGCCACGGCGACACTGCTGACTCCCCGGGTCCCGGTGGCGGACCGGTTCGGCCTCTCCGTTCTGGAGAGCCTCTGGTTTGACAGCTACTGGCAGTTGTGGAGCGGCTATGTGCTGCTCGGATTGAGCGGTGCCGGCCTCCTCGCGGTCCTGCTCCGGAAGGTGCCGTCAATCACCCGCCTGGGCGGCTACAATGAGTGGCGTCTGGCCCATGCCGGGTTCGGCATCGGTTGCGTGCTCGCCCTGTTTGTGCATACCGGCTTCCGTTTTGGAGCCCATTTCAATGCCGCGCTGATGAGCTGTTTCCTGGCCGTGCTGATCCTCGGCGGTCTGGCCGGGATTTGCAGCAATGCAGCCGGCCCACTCCGGAAAATAGGGATCCGTCCCAGGCAGCGCATCATTCCGATGCGGCTGCACCTGATTGCGCTCTTTCCCCTGCCTGCGCTCGTGATCATCCATATCCTCACCGTCTACCTGTACTGATGGAACCGTCCCATGTCTCTCAAGACATCCCTTCAAATCTGCGCGGTACTGGTGACCCTCGTGGCGGTGGGGGTGATCGCGGTGTGGATGACCGTGGGGGGAAATCGCACCATTTTCCTGGTTGGCAAGACATCCGATGCCCACCACCAGATCGAGCTGGCCTGCGAGACCTGCCATGCCGCTCCGGCCTTCTCCAGTGCCGCGAAGGCAAAGAAGGCGATGAACAAGGCCTGCCGGAACTGCCACGAGGACGAACTGAAGCAGGCCGACGACAGCCACCCGCGCAAGAAGTTCCGAAACCCGAGGATGGCGGCCTATTGGGAGACCCTCGATGCCAGGTTTTGCACGACCTGCCATGCGGAGCATCACCCGGAGATCACCCGGAAGGGGGCCGTCACCGTGGCAGTGGATTTCTGCGTGGCCTGCCACGCCGAGGGGGATCAGGACATCCGGACAGTTCGGCCGAGCCATGCGGACCTGACCTTCGACACCTGCGCTTCAGCGGGCTGCCACAACTATCATGACAATCGCGCGCTCTACGCGGACTTCCTGGTGAAACACGCCGACCAGCCCTGGCTTCACCCTACCCCCGTGCACGCACTGTCGGCTCGCCACCGCACCCGGCAATCCGGGGCGACGGCGCCCCTCGGGCGCCAGGACGCCCTCGCTCCCGTGTCTGCCCTCACCGATGCGACAGTACTCGACCACTGGGCCGGCTCGGGCCATGCTGCCGCGGACATCAACTGCACCGACTGCCACGCACCGGATGCGGCATCCGGCGCCCCGCTCACCGGACCCGGGTCCCGCTGGACTGCCGTGCCCTCGCTCACTGTCTGCCGGGACTGCCACCGGGAGCAATCGGAAACGTTCGCCCTCGGCCGGCACGGCATGCGCCAGCATCCCCGGATTGCACCACCCCGGGACCCGACCGCCACCGCCATCGGTGCCGTACTGCCCGGGACGATTACGGCCTGGATTGCGGACCCGCCTTATCCCGCACTCATGACCGTGGACGAAGCCCGCCTTCCGATGCGGGACGAGGCCGCTCACCAGTTGCTGGATTGCGGGACCTGTCACCAACCCCATGCGGTGGATATCCGGCAGGCCTCGGTGGAGGCCTGTGCATCCTGCCACAACGACGCTCACAGCCGTTCCTATGCCGGCAGCCCCCACCACCTGCTCTGGCAGGCCGAGCAGGCCGGCGATGCGGCACCCAGCACCGGGGTAAGCTGCGCGACCTGTCATATGACCAGGATCGAACGGCGCGGCAAGATCATCACCAGCCACAACCAGAACGACAGTCTGCGACCGGTGGAGAAAATGATCCGGCCCGTCTGTCTCGATTGTCACGGACTCCCCTTTTCCATCGACGCACTTGCGGACACCGACCTTGTGAACAGAAACTTCCGGGGAAGGCCCGGGGTCCATATCGAAAGCATCGACTGGGCACTGCAACAGGCCGCATCGGCCCCGAATACTGAACATTGACTTTTGTCTTTGATTATCAACCCGAGGTATCACCCATGAAACGAAAAACAGGTCTTTTTACCACGCTGGCGGTCGCAACGATCCTGGCGGCGAATGCCGCAGCGGACGGGATTCCGTACCGCCATGTCACCGACATGCTGTACCAGGTGATGTCCGCGGACCGCGAGGTGTACACGAAAATGGTGGTTCAGCGCCTCACCGTGGATGACCCGGTTATCACCGCCTCAGAGCATTTCCAGGATGACCAGGCGTTGCCGCTGCCGTCCCAGATGTTCCGCTTCGGGGCCGAAACGGTGGCAGACGAGACCGGTGACTTCTTCTATGCCCTGCTCTCCCTCGATCCCATCAACAAGAAGAACGGTCCCGGGACCGACCTGGAGAAGGAAGGCCTCGAATACGTGGCCACCAACCCCGGGGAGAATTTCTACGGAGAAGAGGAACTTGGCGGGGAGGAGTACTTCACCGCGGTCTATCCCGACTTTGCCGTGGCCCCGGCCTGTGTCATATGTCACAACAACCACAAGGATTCTCCACGTACCGACATCCAGGTCGGTGATGTGATGGGTGGCATCGTGATCCGCATCCCGGTGGAATAAACGAAGAAAAGCAGACATTTCCATGACTTGGGGAAACAGCGCGCCGGCAAGGTCCGGGAATCCGTCCCGGATCAGGTACTGCGCTGCGAATTACCCGGGAACATCCTGATTCTGAAAGCAATCGGAAATAGCGTTAACAGTACTGGTTTGCTGTGTTCAGTCACTGCCATGAAAGACTTCATCGTACCTGTTTTCGATGGCATTCACTTCCCTGTCGGTCAACACTGCGAACTCCTTGCGGCGTGCACGTTTTGACAGCTGGCCGTTATTCTGATTCAGAAACCGAATCAGCAGGTCAACCAGTCTGTCCGACATATCGATATAAATCTTGACGAAGTTATTGAACAGGTCGGACTTCGCCAGATAATCCACCTCCCCCGGTAGCGTTTTATTCACCGTCTCTTCAACACACTCGAAAAAGAATTCGGCCTGCCTGGTGGCATCGAAATAACGGTACAGATCAATCGTCTCATTCAGGACTTCGACATTGCCCCTGTCCGTTGGACGCCATTCAACCAGGTCGAGCCTGGGCCGGGAGTAATGCTCCAACACTTTCCGGTATTCATCGATCTGTTCCAGAATGACGGCAGAGACCGGAAACACCAGCCCTTTGGGTACAAATTCCTTTTCCGCCAGAACATGATGAAACACATAGCGGTGAATACGGCCATTGCCGTCTTCGAACGGGTGAATGAAGACAAAACCAAAAGCGATCAGTGTCGCGGCCAGGACCGCATCATACTCACTGTCGATCAGTAGCCGGTACGCTTCCATCCACCCCGAGAGCAGGCTTTGCAAATCCTCTGCGCGCCTACTATGTCAAAAGCGGCTGGCTCGTTTATCCTGTGCGCGGTGTCTATCGGCGGCTGCGGGGCAGGACTGGCAGCCAGCAATCACATCTCCATATCAGCATCATGTGCTTTTGGTTTGACTTGTCACTGTTCGACCTGTTCAGCCACTGATGGGCGGGCTCTGCCATGCAACTGTGCCTGGTTGCTGACGTAGGATAACAGACTCGGAATGCCGGGCTCGTAACCGCCCTCCCTGGATTGCCAGACATAACCCAGGTGATAGAGTTGTCTTAGCCTTTCCCTGATATGCTGATCTGTGATCGACCCATCGTCGGGCATCCCCTGTGCAATTGCCTCCTTCAGACCGCGTTCATACAAACGCGCCTCGCCGCCTCGCATAAACGCATCGGCGATGCTTTCAGCGACGGACAGCAAACCCACATCCTCTATCTCATTGCGCCGAACCTGATACATGGCGTTTCGCTTTGTGATGACCACTTCTTCCACCGTCTTGACGGTCTCCATAGTGATCTCAGTCTCTCCGGTTTGGTCCAGCCTTTGGGCCAGACAATCGCCCCAGACCTGGGTGAAAAAAGGGTAGCAGTTGGACTGCTCCACGATGTGCTCGATGACACCGGGTGTAAAAGTAATGCCCACTTCCTGTAACGGGATAGTAAGTGCCTGGCTGGCTTCATCCGGCGACAGGCGTCCCAAAGGCAATTTCTTGCTGCGGTCCCAGAAGGACGCATTGGATTTGCCCAGAGTGGCTACAAGATTCGGCGTGCCGGCCAGCACCAGCAGGAACGGGTTGCCTGTGTTGCGGACGATCTGACTGGCATTGAGCAAGTCCTCTCCCAGTTCCGGGCCCAGCCGGTGCGCTTCGTCAATGATCAGAATCAGGGGATGATACTGACACCGTTCCTGCAGCAGATCGTCGAGGGTCAGGGTTCGTTTGGACAGGTCGATTTGGGCATCGGCTCTGGCGATGCCGACATTAATCGAAAATTCCGCAGATTGGATCTTGCGCCGAAGGGCGGCATGATCCCCAACAATCAGATCAACCAGCTTTCCCGGGTCGTCCAGCATCCCCGGGGTTGTCCACAGAATGTCCGGGTTGGAGGCGCCTTGTTGGTGGGTCTCTTTTTGCAGATAACGAAGCAGGGCGGTCTTGCCGTTGCCCCGGGGGCCGTAGAGAATGAGGTTCTGGCTGACGGAGTTCCGGCCTTTGAGGACTTCGACACAATCCCGGAAATATTCCTGTTCCTGCTTGCGGCCGGACAGATAGGGCGGTACTGCACCGGTGCCCGGCGCAAACAGGTGTTTCAAATCAGGTCGGTTCATTGTCTTTCTGTCCCAGGTTTAACTATCCTGTCTCAAGTCAATGACGTTGTCAAAAATTCAGGTGTTGTCACGGCCAAGCTCTACCGAGTCATCATAAAAATATGCATAACTCGGTAGGGTCCGGTCATACAGCGCCGGGAACACATCCTGGAAATAACGCCTGGCCAGCCGTTGTTCGATCCCATCCTGGCATTCCAGCAACCCGTTCATGGCACCATACGGATCGCCGCCGATAAAAAGACAGATCAACGCACCCGGCTGCAACCCGCCATATACGGCCGCAATACCTCGGGCACCACAATACTTCCATCCCTTTGCTGATAATTTTCCATGACCGCCACCAGGGCCCGTCCCACGGCAACCCCGGATCCGTTCAATGTATGCAAAGGTTCCGGCTTGCCCGTCTTCGGGTTTCGCCATCTTGCTTTCATCCTTCTTGCCTGGAAATCCTCCACGTTGCTGCAGGACGAGATTTCCCGGTACTGGTTCTGGCTCGGAACCCACACTTCCAAGTCGAAGGTCTTGGCCGCAGCAAAACCCATGTCACCGGTGCAAAGGGTGATGACCCGGTAAGGCAAACCGAGTTTCTGCAGGACAGTTTCCGCATGGCTGGTCATCCGGTCCAATGAAGCATAGGAATCATCGGGGGCGACAATGTGCACCATTTCCACTTTTTCAAACTGATGTTGCCGGATCATCCCCCGGGTATCCCGGCCATAGGACCCGGCTTCCCGCCTGAAACACGGGGTGTGGGCCACCAGTCTCAACGGCAACTCGTCCGCCTCCACGATTTTCCCGGCCACCAGGTTGGTCAGCGGGACTTCTGCCGTCGGAATCAGGAAAAACGGCGGCTGATCACTGGTCGCGAACTGGTCTTCCTCGAATTTTGGCAGTTGTCCGGTCCCGAAAAGCGTCTGCGAATTGACCAGCAGAGGGACATTCATCTCGGTATATCCGTGCTCCCGGACATGCAGGTCCAGCATAAACTGGGCCAGGGCCCGGTGCAGGCCTGCAAGCTGGCCCTTCATGACCACAAACCGCGAACCGGCCAGTTTGCCCGCGGTTTCATAGTCCATGGTTCCCAGTGCCTCTCCGAGGTCAACATGATCCCGGACCTCAAAATCAAACTCGCGGGGAGTCCCCCATTTCCGAAGTTCCACGTTTTCCGTTTCGCTTTCACCCGGCGGCACACTTTCATGGGCAATATTGGGGATTTCATTGAGCAGGGCGCTCAACCGGGCCTGAACCTCCCGCAAAGCGGACTGTTTCCCCTTCAGTTCGTCCCCGAGTCGTGACATCGCAGCCACGACCCCCGACACATCCTCTCCCTTGCCTTTGACGATTCCAATCTCCCTGGATTGGCGTTTTCTTTCCGCCTGCAGCGATTCCGATTCGCTCTGCAGTGTCTTTCGCTGGCTTTCCAACGCCTGATACTGCCCGACATCCAGGTGATACCCCCTGGCCCTGAGCTTCTTCGCCGTGGATTCAATGTCCTGTTTCAATAATTGAGGGTTAATCATAAAGAGAACTCGTGGTTGATGATTATGCGCTCAGCAGCCGCCCAATGAGCATTCCGGCAAATGCTGCCAGCAGACAGGCCCCGACGCTGCCCAGCATGTTGGAGACCGCCTTGATCCAGAAACCGGTCTGGAGCAATTGCAGGGTCTCCAGGGAAAAAGAGGAAAAGGTAGTGAAGCCTCCCAGTAAACCCACCATGAGCAACAACCGGAGGGTTTCGTTTCCCTGCAACCGGGTCTGCAGCAGGATGAAAAGCAGGCCGATCAGCAGGGAACCGATGACATTGACCGCCAGGGTGCCCCAGGGGAAATTCGTGGCAAGCCGGTGCTGCACGGATACCGTCAGCCAATACCGCAGCAGCGACCCCACGGCCCCGCCAACCGCTATCGCGAGCATGTTCATTTAAATCCGGACGATACGGGACATACACATCGAATGAAAGGTGCTATTCGGTGTTGTCCAGTATATCCACTCCCTCGGGGGGAATGAATTCAAATGCCGTCAGCGGGATGGGTTTGTTTTCCTTGAGGTCGACGAAACTGATACGCGTCCGCTGGCCGAGTTTGTCCAGAAGTTCCAGCAGTCTCAGGCGGTTTTCCTCGAACCCTATCCGCATTTCACTGAATTCACTGTCCTCATCTTTCGGAACCAGATTGACCCAATCGAAACGGCCCTGCCGTCCGATGTCGATGATCACGAAACTGTCTTCAAGATCACCCGATGCGGCCAGGAGGCTGGCCGGGGATTTTCCGAGCGCCCGGTCCTGGCTGTGCACGGTCACCTGTTCCAGCTCGATATCATGGACCCAGATATTGTGACCATCTCCAACAATTTCCAGGGCATCCGGGGGCACATAATCCCAACGGAACAATCCCGGCCGCTTGATCCACAGTTTCCCCTGGCCCTGGTCGATTTCCACCATCGCCTCATCCAATACAATTTGTCCAAACCGCGCTTCAAAGGTCTTGATTTCACTGAAAAAATACTGCAGCGCATCCAGGCCCGGACTGGCAAAAACAGGATACGAGAACAGGAAAAACACGCCGGCAACGGCACATCGGAAGAGATTCGGTTTCACTGGACCCACCACCATCGTCAATTGTCAGGGGGGGCAGCGGCGATGACTTCCCGCTTCCCGTTGACCGCGGGTGAAATCACCCCTCCCTGCTCCATGGTTTCAATCATCCTGGCCGCCCGGTTGTAGCCGACCCGCAGCGCCCGCTGCACCGAGGAAATGGAAGCCTTCCCGCTCTGGGTAACGAAACTGACGGCTTCATCGTACAGGGGGTCCGCCTCGCCATCGTCATCCGGGAACGCGCCGCTTTCGCCCCCTCCGTCGCCGGCTCCGGAAATCACCTCGTCCAGATATACCGGCTTGGCCATTTTCTTCAGTTTCTTCACGATTTTGGCCACCTCTTCGTCCGAGACAAAAGAACCATGGACCCGCTGGGTAAACCCGGTTCCCGGGGGCAGGAACAGCATGTCGCCCTGCCCCAGAAGCTGTTCCGCGCCCATCTGGTCCAGCACGGTCCTGGAATCTGCCCGGGACGAAACCTGGAATGCAATTCGGGTGGGAACATTTGCCTTGATCAAACCCGTCACCACATCCACTGAAGGGCGCTGTGTGGCGAGAACGAGATGAATGCCTGCCGCCCGGGCCCGCTGTGCAATGCGAATAATGACCTCTTCAATTTTCTTCCCCGCAACCATCATCAAGTCCGCCAGTTCATCCACGATGACGACAATATAGGGAAAGGTTCCCAAAGGCTCCGGCTGGCCCCCTTCTTCCACTTCCATGACTGAATCATACAGCACTTCGCCGGCGGATTTTGCAGCGGTCACCTTCTTATTGAACCCGGAGATGTTGCGCACCTTCAGCGATGCCATCAGCCGGAACCGCCGGTCCATTTCGGCGATGCACCAGCGCAGTGCATTGGCCGCCTTGGTCATATCCACAACCACCGGGGTCAGGAGATGGGGAATGCCGTCGTACCCCGACAATTCCAGAAACTTCGGGTCCACCATGATCATCCGGACCTGCTCCGGGGTGGACTTATAAAGCAGGCTGACGATCAATGCATTGATGCAGACCGACTTCCCCGAACCGGTGGTCCCCGCGATGAGAATATGGGGCATCTTGATCAGATCCGTGATCACCGGCTTGCCTGCGATGTCCTTTCCCAGCACCAGGGTCAGGGGCGACTTGCTCTTTTCGTATTCCGCGGAAGACAGCCCTTCCACCAGGCGGACGATTTCCCGGTTCTGGTTGGGTATTTCGATGCCAATCACGGTTTTACCGGGTATATTTTCAACCACCCGGACACTCACCACGGAAAGGGAACGCGCTAGGTCCCTGGACAGGCCAACGATCTGGCTGGCCTTGATCCCCGGCGCCGGCTCGATCTCGAACCGGGTGATAATCGGCCCGGGCTGGACCGCTTCCACCGTTACCTCCACATTAAAATCCTTCAGCTTCTTGACCAGCAACTGGGACATGGATGCCAGCACGTCCCGGGAATAGCCCGCACGGTCGCCTGTCGGAGAATCGAGCAATGACAGTTCGGGCAGCCCCCCATCACCGTCCTGGTCTGCAAACAGGCTCTCCTGCTGTTCCTGCTGTTTCCGGGTGCTTTGGGTCGGCGGCTGGATTCTGGGCTCAATTTTTGGCGGGTCCTTTTTGGACAGTGTTGTTCTGATCTCCTTGACGTTCTCCTGGCGCTGGCGTCGAACCCGTGCCCCCTTGATCCGGTCGCCGATCACCTGCATGCGGTACCTGACCCATCGGGCCAGTGCCAGTGTCCGGTAGCCGACGCGGTCCATCAGGTCAAACCACGAAATATATCCAATCAGTGTAATGCCGATAATCAACAGCGCAATCAGGATGACCGCAGTTCCAATCACCCCGAAATTGAACGCGAGGGCCTCGGCGCCGTAGCGGCCGAGCAGGCCGCCGGCATGAAAGACAACTTCACCGCTGTGGAATGGAAAATAGATATGCTCCAGCCCGCAGACACCGCTCATCGCCGCGCAAAATCCGGTGACCGGCAAGACCAGATTCCAGCCGGAGTACTGACCGGACCCCCTGCTTCGATGGGCCTGCCAGGCCAGCACACACAGGAAAAACAACAGGAAATACGCACCCCGGCCAAACAGTGTGAACAGGCCGTCCGCAATCCAGGCCCCCACCGATCCCCCCAGATTGACCATTTCACTGCCACTGCCAGGATAGGGCGCCCCTCCCGGAGAATAGGTCACCAGGCAGGCCAGAATGTACCCGGACACGGCAAACAGGATGATCACCGCCACTGCGCGCAACACTCCCGGCACTCTATCCCGCAAGGCAATGTTTGGCTTTCGTTCGCGTTTTCGTTGTTTTTTTGCCTGGACCACCAGTCAATCCTGTACGATACAAGGCTGGATTTTACACTATCTGGCGTAACGGCTACGTGACCGGTCCCGTATTTGCACCGGACCCCGTGATCTCGCACCTCCACAAAGGCCGCGAAAATGGCCAGCCGGTTCCGCCCCGGCCGACCTGAACGGGGTTCATTCCTGTGCGCCGGGGTCTTTCAGGGTCCCCGTATCGGGGAGTTCCAGCAGTTGGACGGATTCCGCTTCGGGCAATTCCTCCACTTCCCGAAGCTTCCGGTTCATGGCCCGGGTGCGCACTTCGGTCTTGTCAATGGTCCTGGAAGCCATATCCAGCTGCTTTTTCACGGTGCTCAACACGGCACCGAATTTGGCGAACTCGGTCTTGACGGCAGCGAGTACCTGCCAGACCTCGCTGGTATGCTTTTCGATGGCCAGGGTCCGAAAACCCATTCGCAGACTGTTCAGGATAGCAGACAGGGTCGTCGGGCCGGCAACGACCACGCGGTACCTGTGCTGGAGTTTCTGGGTCAAACCAGGCTGTCTGAGCACTTCCGCGTACAGGCCTTCCGTGGGCAGGAACAGGATTGCAAAATCCGTGGTGGCCGGCGGTTCAATGTATTTTTCCGAGATGTCCCGGGCGGAATACTCAATATTGCGGGTCAGGGCTTTCAGCGATTGTTCGACGGCGGTTTTGTCTGCAACTTCAGCAGCATCCACCAGGCGCTGGTAATCTTCCAGGGGAAACTTGGAATCCACGGGCAACCAGACATCCGCATCCCTCTCCGAACCCGGAAGGCGAATGGCAAACTCCACCACTTCACTGGAGGCGGGGCGCACCCGCACATTGGTGGCGTACTGGTCCGGTGTCAGCATCTGCTCCAAAATCGCTCCGAGCTGGACTTCACCCCAGGTCCCCCGGGTATTGACGTTCGTCAAGACGCGTTTCAGGTCCCCCACCCCCGCGGCAAGATGCTGCATTTCCCCCAGGCCGCGCTGCACCTCCTCCAGGCGTTCACTGACCATCTTGAATGATTCTCCCAACCGTTTCTCCAGGGTACCCTGCAGTTTTTCATCCACGGTTTGCCGCATCTGGTCCAGTTTCCGGTCATTGCTTTCCTGCAGTGCCTTCATTTTTCTGTCCAGAGTATCCCGAAGTCCTTCTATCCGGGATTCATTCCGGTCACTGAGTTCCTTGATCCGCGCCTCCACCGCCTCCAGGCTGGTCTTCTGCGCCTGGTTCATCTCGCCAATCATCCGGACCACCGCCTGGTTGGCCTCCCTTTGTGAAGCAGCCACTTCCTCGCGCAAGCTGCGGGCACTGTCCGTGGCCTCCTGCCGGCTTGCCCGCATTTCTTCGCGCAGGACCTTTTCCGCCCCGCCTTTCCCCGGGGATGTCCGTCTGGCGAACACGACCCCCAACAGGACAACGATCAAAATGGCAGACAGTATCAGCAGTGCGATCGGTATGTCGTTCAACGCTTCCCTCCAGAGTTCATTCCACAGATTCGTATTGGTCGCATTTTGCTTCCCTTGCCCTGCCCGGCAACGGTATGACGGACTGTTTTTACATTCCGGGCCCGGTCAAACTGCAGCGCGGGCAGAACCTTCGATCTGAATATCGTACGACTCGACATCAGTATATAACCGCAAGTCATTGAAAAGTGGCGCCCCGGAAAGATTCTAACTCCTGACCACCTGGTTTATAGAGCTCCTGATTCTCTATCAAAAACATATGGTTTAAGTGCATCATCAAACGAAGTGCCCTTTACAAAAGAATGATCTCCTGCTGCGCTATCGTGAAAGGGAAGACCGTACCCGTTAACCGGTAGCAGCCAATATATTTGAGATCACGGAGGGCTTTATCAGGGTCCGGTATCCGAAGTCCGCGTTTTTCCAGGATATTGAGAGGCTGCTCTACAAAGTGAGGAGGTTTCGTGTATTTCAATTGAAAATTTCAGACAAAAAAAGCCGCCAAGGTAGCGCTTCAGTTGAGAGGCGTGGCAGCTGTTGTTAAAGCCATACTAGTATTCTTTTCCATGAAAATCAAATAACGCAAAATCTGTGCACGACTGGATTGGAACCATAAATTTCCCGGTCAGCACAGGCAGGTCGGCATTACCGGTTATCATGAAATCTGCTCGTCCTGCAAGCGCCAACTCCAGAAACGGCCGATCAAAAGGGTCTCGACATTCAGGAACCACGGGGGGCGGAACCGACACGGTGACGCTTTCGCAGAACGGCAGATAATCGTCGAGCAGGTCCCATTGTTCGACGACACTCAATGCAAACTTCGGATAGGTGAGAACCCGGATCAACTCCTTCATGGTATCGCGACTCACCAATAGCAGAATGTGTCCCGATTGCCAGGTACCACGTAACCAGGACAGTGAACCGGAGTGGAACAGGAGAGCCGAAACCAGAACGCTTGTATCCAGAACCACGCGAACAGGCATCATTCAGGAGACCGGGCCCATGCCACAGCATCCAGGACATCGCTCTCGGACAGACCGAGTTCAGCGAGTTTCGCGCGGACACCGGCGGCACGGTTGATCCGAACCGGGGTCAGCACGATGCGGCCGTTTTCCGCCACCACATCAAAATAATCGGTAGTCTCCACCTCAGCGGTCACCGTTTTCGGCAGGGTCAACTGGTTTTTGGAGGTCAGCTTGGCGAGCATGGAAATTTCCCGATTTCTAAATATTGTAGTAAGGAAAAATGTATCCTTACTATACCATTTGAGATGCGCTGTGACTGCAACTGTTCAAATCCATGGAGCACATGGCCTGTCCGGTTTCAAACAGTTCCCTTAAAAACAACATCAATATTTTCCCCTGGGTCCAAGTTGAATTGATGTGCCTTCAGGACATTATCCCGCTCTTTCTGAGTGAATTCCCAGAATATAGTGTTGAACACTACGATTTACAGCAGGGAAGTTTGCTCTCGACGAATGAAATTTATGTGACCACCATTCGTTCGAGCTGGACGGACAAGCCCAATGGTTTCAGGCAGTCCTCACGGACGATGACCCCGGGGTGGATGGGGTTGTGCATTGCCATGATAGAAACTCCTGGTGATCGTCCAGATCGTCCGGATAGTCGACATCCACGGCATGGCGGCCCTCAAACCGGAAGGTCACCCGCCAGTTACCTGAGACAGATACCGCATATCATCCCGGCAAACGACCCTTGAGAGGATGCAGCCGGAAGCCGGGGATGTTCATCCCTTCCGGCCCAGAGCTTTGATCGAGAGCAGTGAGAATACGCAAGAGCTTAAACACATGTCCCTGGGCCACTTGCGATAATCCACCACGTTGGCAAAGCTCACGCAAACCACGATGCCGGGAAACCCTGACCATGGCTGAACTGTATGGTGTCTATTGACAATAATCCAATTAAAAGGACCGCTTTGGTGGGTTTACCAAAAGCTTCCTTTGTGAAAACTTTTTATTCCATGGTTAGAAATTGTTGGTTTTTGATACAGCCTATGCCGCGACTGACAAGCGCACCCCCAACGCGTGCATCAGCCGGTGGATGGTGTGCCACTTGGGTTGTACTTGGCCATTGATCACTTTGTAGAGGCTTTCGCGGTTCAATCCAGCTGCTTCAGCAACCCGAGCGACCCCCTTGTGCTTGATGGCATGACCCAGGGCCACGACAAAGACAGCCGGGTCCTCATCTTCGTAGGCCTCCGTCAGGTATCGGGACAGTCCATCCTCATCCAGCAAGTGGTCAAAGGGGTTGTATTCGGTCAGTTCAGCCATGGTTCAAGCCTCCAATTCGCTCAATATTCGGTGCGCACGGGGAATGTCGCGCGACTGACTCGACTTGTCGCCACCGCACAACAGGATAATACATTTGCCATCACGAATCGAAAAGTATAGCCGGTAGCCAGGACCCGCGAAAACTCTCATTTCACTCACGCCTGGCCGACTGGCTTGACGTCCCCAAGATTGCCAGCAACCGCCCGGTCCAACCGTCGAGCGATAGCTCTTGCCGCCTGGCGGTCACGGATGCGAGACAACCAGCGATTAAAATCACCAGTGGTAACGATGTGATAGCGCATGCGTGTAGTGTAGCTTGTGGGCTACACCAAAGCAAGACGGCATGAATTGCGCTGATACTTAACAAAGACCGCTTTGGTGGGTTTTCCAAAAGCTTCCTTTGTGAAAACTCTTTATTCCATGGTTAGAAATCGTTGGTTTTTTAACCGCTTCTTTGGGAGGGCTGGTTGTCAATCTCTGATCCGGTTGTTTTGCGTTCCCTGAGCATGAATTGCAAATGCAATTCTCGCCATAGCGAGGAAACTGAATCGTGACAGCCAATCAACTCTCACCCTAACGACCCGGCACGGTCATGGCAAACGGTTTCGATCAAGCCTCCCGGGCTTCGCTCCATTGCGGCATGTCACGGGTCCCACCCGCCTGCCGTATCCGGAAAAAGCCGTTGTCCCGTGCCCAGCAGCCGGGCGGTCAATTCGGGAAAATTCTCCACCACCGGCAGGGTGCTCCAGAGTTCCAGTTCGACTTTCGAATGATACCCGTGCCCAATTCCCAGCCCGTCCATCCCCGCGGCCTTCGCCATTTCCAGGTCAAAGGTGGTGTCCCCGATCATCAGGGATTCCGTGGCTTCCAGCCCCGTGTGTGCGAGGATGTCCTGCAACATTTTCGGATGCGGTTTGGGACGGGTTTCATCGGCACATCGACTGTACACAAACCGATGACGCAAACCCGTCCTGTCCAGGACCAGATCCAGGCCCCTGCGGGATTTTCCGGTGGCAATGGCCAGCCGGAAGCCCGATTCAGCGAGTTCACTCAAGCCGGCCTCCACACCCGGGTAAAGCAGCGCCGGGGTCCGGTCCAGGTGGTTCCAGTACTTCTGGTAGCCCTCGACGATTTGCACGATCCGGGGGGGAGTGATTCCAGGATACAGGGTGCAGCACATGGCGGGCAGGCTGGTCCCGATGCACCGCTTTATGGCCTCCGTCTCAGCCCGTGGAAACCCGGCTTCCACGGCCGCGGCGCGGAAGCAGTTCGCGATTTTATCTCCGGAATCCATTAATGTGCCATCCCAGTCAAACACAATGAGACGATAGCGGTGGTGTGATTCCTTTTTCAAGGGCCCCCCGTGTTCATGGAGAAAGGGCCTGGAGTACCCGCAACAGTGGCGGGGGCAAAGGCGCTTCGACGCTCAGGACCCTGCCGGTGCCGGGGTGGACCAGCGTGAGGCGGTATGCGTGCAGAAACAACCGTTTCAATCCCAGCCTGCCCATCGTCGCATTAAACGCCCGGTCTCCGTATATTCGGTCTCCGGCGATCGGATACCCCGATTCCGCGCAATGCACCCGCGCTTGGTGCGTGCGCCCGGTCAACAGTTCCATTTCCACCTGGGTTGCCTCCTTGAGTCGATCAACCGGCCAGACGATGGACAGGGCTTCCTTCCCGTTTTCGCTGGCTCCCATTTTTTTTTCCTCTCCGGCCGCATCAACCCTGGCCAACTTGAGATCAATGACATGCTCTACTCCGCCCCACGAACCCTTTACCAGCGCCAGGTAAAGTTTCAAGATACTTCTTTTTCCTCCCAGCTGGTTCTGGAGGTGAAGCAGCGATTCCCGGGTTTTCGCCAGCATCAGGCAGCCGGAGGTCTCCCGGTCCAGCCGGTGAACCAGTTCGAGATAGGCCAAGTCCGTCCGGAGATGGCGCAACCCTTCAATCAAGCCAAATGGCATGCCGGTCCCACCGTGCACGGCCAGGCCGGAGGGTTTGTCCACAATCAGCAGGTGCGGATCTTCAAACAGCACCGGAATCCGATTGAGCCAATCCGGTGAGGGCGTGATTTTCCGGGAATGCGCGGATACCCGGACAGGCGGAATGCGTATCCGGTCCTCCCGTTCAATCCGGTATGAGACTTTCACCCTCGACCCATTGACCCGGACCTCCCCACTGCGAATGGCCTTGTAGATCCGGGTCCTTGGAACTCCCTTGAGAATCCTGAAGAGGTAATTGTCAATACGCTGGCCGGCCTCCTCATCCCCGACGGTTGTGAAGGACACCCTGGGTAACAATTTTTCTTCCATGTTGGTCTGTCTTTCCGGGTCGATCAGTCGAGGGGGTTCAAACGATGCAGATGGGCAATACCGATTATGGGCCATTCCAGGAGGCAGAAAAAGGGCTTTTCCGGAAAATGCGGTCCGGCCTCGAAACGCGGATGGATCCTGAATACCCCGACTGCATCCCAGCCGGGCTGGCTCCGGGCGCCCCACCCGCCCGATTATCGCTAAAACCGGTCCCGCAGCTTGTAGTACCCCATCGCAGCCACCAGTCCGGGCATCCTCAACCATCGGCCACCCGGAAAGTTCCTGTGTGGAATCCCCGCGAAACAATCGAATGCATCGGTCTCCCCCTTCATTGCCCCGGCAATGATTTTTCCCATGTACCCGGCCAGTGCCATGCCATGACCGGAATACCCCTGCACAAACCAGTGCCCATTCTTCAACCGCCCGACATGGGGGGCACGATTGCGGGTAATCGCAACATACCCGCCCCAGGAAAATTCGATTCCTGTCCCCGACAGCTGGGGAAATACCCGGAGCATCCTCCGGTTCAGGGAGGCGGTGAGCCGTACCGGTTCGAACGTTGAATAGCTGACCCGGCCCCCAAACAACAGGCGGTTGTCCGCAGACAGCCGGTAGTAGTCCAGAATGAAATTCAGGTCCGCCGCAGCTGCACGGTTCGAAATCAGTCCCAGGGCAGTTTCTTCGGTCAGGGGCTCCGTGGCAATGATATACGTCCCCACCGGCATGATCCTGCCGCTGATCGTCTTCTCCAGGTCATCCAGGTAGGCATTGCACCCGTACACCACGGTTTCACAGTGAATCTTCACCCCGTTACAGGCCACCGTGGTCTTCCCCCCGGAAGATTCAACCCCGGTCACCGGGGAATGCTGGAACAGGCTGGCCCCTGCCCGTTGTGCAGCCTCCGCGATGCCCAGGCAATAATTCAAGGGATGGAGATGACCGCTGCCCGGGTCGGATAGCCCGGCGGCATACAACTTTGAACCCAGCACGGTACCCAGTTCGGACTTCCCCAGCCATCCCATCCGGTGATAATCATAGTTGTTTGCAAGGTCGGCGGCGGTTTCCTCCAGTTCAGCCACCTGGCGAGGCTTTTCCGCCAAATGCAGGTAGCCCATCGTGAGGTCACATTGGATACGGTGCTTCTCCACCAGCCGTCTGGTGTATTCCACCGATTCGACGGAGTGGTCCCACAACTCCCTTGCCGTTCCCGGCCCGAGCAGTTTTTCAAGCGTATCCTGCCCGCATGCAAAACCATTGATAATCTGCCCGCCACTGCGTCCGGATGCACCCCATCCGAAGTACCGCGCTTCCAGGACCGCTACCCTTACCCCCTGTTCAGCGAGATGCAAGGCCGTTGAACATCCGCTCAATCCGCCGCCAATCACGACCACGTCAAATTTTGAACCGTGTTCGAGTGCAGGGGTCTCAATCTTCCGGTTGCGGGAATGCTCGTAGTAGGAATGTACGGCTTGATGCTCGGTTTTATGCATAAGGTCTCAACGTCGTGGATTGATGAATGCCCGGGTAAAGCCCGCCATCGGGTTTACACGGTCCATTCCCCGAATGGAGATCAATACCCTCTTCGCTTCGAGTATAATCCCCACTTCGTTCTTTTGAAGGTACTTCGCATGCCAACCAGCCCCCAATGCAACAACAAGGCCATTGGAAAACTTCCGGCCGACCTGAGGAAATGGCTTGATTCCAATCATATTGAAGAAATCGAAGCCGTTATACCGGATATGACCGGTGCTGCAAAGGGGAAAATCCTTCCGGCAAAAAAATACCAGGAAGATGTGGGACTGCGGTTGCCCGAGAGCATTTTCGGGCAGACCGTGGATGGGGACTATCCCAAGGAATGGGATATCCTGAGTGAATCCGATGGGGATATCTTTCTGAAACCCGACCCGTCCACGGTTCGTCCCGTACCCTTCGCCACCGACCCCACCGCCGTGATCATCCACGACTGCTATCATTTTGACGGCCGACCCGTTGAGGTCGCCCCCCGCCAGGTTCTCCGGCGTGTTCTGGACCTGTACCGGAAGCAGGGATGGGAGCCGGTGGTCGCCCCGGAGGTTGAATTCTACCTGGTCAAACCGAATCCCGACGCCGATTATCCCCTGGAACCTCCCGTGGGACGTTCGGGACGGCCGGAATCCGGAAGACAATCCTTCAGCATTGATGCGGTGAATGAATTCGATCCGCTCTTTGAGGACCTGTACGACTACTGTGATATGCAGGATATCGGGATCGAAACCCTCATTCATGAATCCGGCGTGACCCAAATGGAAATCAACCTGGTCCACGGAAACGCCCTGGAACTGGCGGACCAGGTTTTTCTTTTCAAACGGGGATTGCGCGAGGTTGCGATGCGGCACAATATTTACGCGACGTTTATGGCCGCCCCCATGGAGAAGGAGCCCGGAAGCGCCCTTCACCTGCATCAAAGCATCGTTGACCGGAAAACCGGACTGAATATATTCAGCGACCACCAGGGCAATGAGAGCCCATTATTCCAGTGGTATATCGGTGGATTGCAGCAATACCTTCCATCAGCCGTCGCACTGGTCGCGCCCAATGTCAATTCCTACCGCCGCCTGGCCCCGGACGAGTTTGGAACCCCCACCAATATAGAGTGGGGATACGACAACCGGACCGCGGGGCTTCGCGTCCCGGTTTCAAATGCCCAGGCCCGCCGGGTCGAAAACCGGATTGCGGGGGCCGATGTCAATCCCTACCTGGCCATTGCAGCGTCCCTGGCCTGTGGTTATCTGGGGATGATGGAACAGGTCGACCCCAAAAAACCGGTGGAAGGCAGCGCAGAGGCGGTTGCCTCCACCCTCCCCCACACCCTGAAGGAGGCGGTGGGAGAGCTGCTGGACTGCAAACCGCTTCACCCGATTCTCGGCGAGAAATTTGTCCGGCTGTACAGCAGCGTCAAACAGCACGAATACAATATCTTCCTCAACGTCATCAGCGCCTGGGAACGGGAACATCTGCTGTTAAACGTCTGACCCCCCGGACCGCCCCTTACCGGCCTGGACTCCAGACTTCTTCAGGGGTTTCTGCCTGACTTTCGGGCTGGTTTTCTGTTTGCTTTTTCTTTTCATGCGGGGCGGGGGGACAGTCCTGCATTCCTCAAAGATACGCTTGTCGCAGGTGGCACAGATCCGCTTGTCCAGGTTTTCGAAAATGTGCGCGATCGCTTCATTCTTGGAATCAAAGATATTGTTCTTTCCGATAAACTTCAGATACCCGCCTTTTTCCAACACCTTGCTGGCGCTGTCCTTGAACCGGTAAAGATAAAGGTCTCCTCCCATTTTTCTGCGCTCCCGGGCCTCGGTCTTCAGCAGCTCGGCCCCGGTATAATCCACCTGGTTGATCCCCTTGGTGAGCAGCAGCAGGTGGACCTGTTCCGGGTAGTGCTCCCGGTACAGTCGGAACATCTCCCCGACATGGGTCACCGAACCAAAATACAGGGAATCGTCCAGGCGCAGTGTTTTCATCTGCGGACATTCCGGCAGCGACACGGCAGAATCAAACTTCCGGTTCTTGAGCGAGGGATTGGGCACGCGGGACAGGATTTTGGGCCGTGAAGTCTTTCTCAGGTAGATCATCAAAGAAAGAATGACGCCAAACAGGATGGCAAATTCCAGTTTGAAGAAAATGGTGCTGGCAAACGTGACCAGCATGATGGCCGCTTCTTTCTGGTCCGCCGTGATAATCGTGCGAATCTGGGCAAAGTTGATGATCCGCCACGCCACCAGGATCAATATTGCCGCCACCGCGGCCTTGGGCAGATACGCGGTCAGCGGTGCCACCAGCAGCACAAATGGAATGACCAGCACCCCGGCGGTGATGGCCGCCAGCGGGGTTTTTGCCCCCGCTTCATAGTTGGCGCCGCTGCGGTTGAATGAGCCGGTGGCCACATACGCGGAAAAAAAGCTGCCCGCGATATTGGACAATCCCTGCCCAAGAAATTCCTGGTTGCCCTGAATCGGCTGCCCGGATTTCAGGGCAATGGACCGGGAGATGGAAACCGCCTCGGTCAACGCAAACAGGGTCATGGCCAACGCCAGCGGCGCAAGGTCCCTGAATACTTCCACGGAAAATTGGGGGGATGAAAGAGGCGGCAGCTGCTGCGGCAGTGCGCCCACCATGTAAATGCCGGTTTTCTCTTCTCCCAGGGTGAGATTCAGGGCAACACCGGCCAGGCTTCCCAGTACCAGTGCGGCAATCATCGGCGGGAACACCGGCCATTTTTTCTTGAATACAAAATGCGCGGCCAATGTGGTGAACGATACAATGATGACCATGGGATGAAAGGCGTTCCAGTTCTGCCACAAATAGGAGACCGATTCATAAAACTGCCCATTCTCCGGGATTTCCAGCCCAAGAAAAATCTTTGCCTGCTTGGCCGCAATGAGCAACGCCGCCCCCGCGGTAAACCCGACAATCACAGAATGGGAAATAAAATTGACGAGTGTGCCCAGTTTCAGAATGCCCATTGCAAACTGGGTAACGCCAACCATGAATGCCAGGGTGATGGCCAGTGAAATATATTGTGCGCTTCCCGGTTCCGCCAGGGCACTTAAAGAGGAAAACATCACCACCGACGCAGCCGTGGTTGGACCGGACACCAGATGCCAGGACGACCCGAATAAAGCGGCCACAATGGCCGGAACGATGCTCGCGTAAAGCCCGTATTCCGGGGGCATGCCGGCGATGGTGGCAAAGGCCACTCCCTGGGGAAGAACAATGGCGGCGCCGGTGATTCCGGCCATAAAATCAGCCCGGACGGTTTCCCGGTTGAGATGCCGGCCCCATCTCATGAACGGGAAAAATCTTACGACAGAAAGATTGACTCTCGTATAGTGTTTTTTGAATGCAGCAAATGTGGGCTTCATGGAAACCGGGCCATCAACCGGGTTGGATTCTCGGAAAGAGAGGGCGGCTCCCCTCATTTATTGCGCTGTATTGGAACAGAGAAAATTCCGATTCACAACTAAAAACACCGGGTTCAACACAGAAAATCGGGCCGTTTGCCATAGAATTATTTTATACGCCCAGTGGTGTCTTCCCGCTGTTTCGGGCCGGACGGGCTACAGGCGGACAGGTCCTGTACCACGGGGGCTGCGCGGCACCCTCCCCTTTCATTTTCAAACCGGGGAAGATGCCGGGAAAACCGGGCAATGGGTGAATTCGCATCGCCCCGGAAACCGTCATCCGGTTTTCATTTCAGGTAGCATGCGGTTCCCGGGAACCGGTCAGGCAGGCCCGGACCTCTCCCCCGAACCCGCCAGACGATGAACCGGTCCCCTCGGTCCGGGGAAGAGCCCTCCTTTGGTTTTATGTGGAGCCGGAAGGTGTTGGGTCCAGTGAAAGGGGTTCATACTCCCCCTCCAGGAAGCGGTCCCGAATCACAAATTTCTGGATTTTGCGGGAGCCGGTCATGGGGAATTCCTCAACCCGGCACCAGATGGCCGGCGTTTTTTGCGGGGACAGCCGCTCCCTGCAAAATCCATGCAGACTGCCGGCGGCAACCGGCTGATTCTCCTCGGTACGAAAGAAACAGCCCACCACCTCGCCCCATTTGTCATCCGGAATCCCCACCACCTCGACTTCAGCAATCGCGGGATGTTCGAGCAGCGTGTTTTCGATCTCTGCCGGAAAAAGGTTCTCCCCGCCCCGGATGATCATCTCCCTGACCCGTCCGGTGATTTTCAGATACCCCCGTTCATCCATGCTGCCAAGGTCGCCGGTATGCAGCCAGCCATCGCCATCAATGGTCTCCCGGGTGGCCTCCGGGTTCTCGTGATAACCAATCATGTTGCAGTAGGCCCGAACACAGATTTCCCCCACACGGTTCAACGGAACCACTTCACGGGATTCCACATCCCGGATGCTGACCTCGGTTTGCGGCAGGGGCTGGCCGATGGTATGGCAAATATCCTCAATGGAATCCTCCGCAAAATGCTGGGTGATGACCGGAGAAGTTTCGGTTTGCCCGTACAGGGTCCCGAAACCACAGCCGAACACGCGTTGAATGTTCTTCACCAGGTCCGGGGCGACCATGGCGCCCCCCGAGGAAAACATTTCCACCGATGAGACGTCGAACGGTTCCGTCTCCAGCGCTTCAAGTAGGGCAATGAGCATGGTCGGCACCCCCAGAATGGTGCTGACTCTTTCCTGCTCGATGAGGCGGCAGATGGCAGGGGGATCAAACCGCTTGACGATCAGCATGGTGCAACCGGCCTGCAGACATCCCAGCGTCACCATCCCGCAGCCGCTGGTATGGAACATCGGCATAATATTGATCCACACGGTATCCGGGTGCACTCCCAGGCGGTCTGCATAGAACCGCGCATTGTTCAGCAGGCTCAGGTGATTCAATACCGCGCCTTTTGGAAAGCCGGTGGTGCCGGAGGTGTATTGAACCATGGAGGCCTCTTCAGGACGGACGACGGGCAATGCATCCACCGGGGTTGGCATGCCGCGCATGGCCTGTAAATCGTCCATGTCGACGCATTCCCGAATCCCATCCAGGCCGTCACAGGCTCCCATCGCAATGGTCGCCATGGGATTGCCCCGGTATTCCTCTACCCGAAACAGGGCAACAGACCCCGACTGTTCCAGGATATAGCGCAATTCCCTTGCCTGCAGCGCCGGATTCGCGGTGACCATCACGATGCCGGCCATGGCGCAGGCAAACTCCATGATGACCCACTCCGGTGTATTCGGTGACCACACCGTGATCCGCTCCCCGGGTTGAAATCGGCTGGCCAGCGCAAGGGCCTGTTCCTCGCATTCGGCCAATAACCCGGAATAGGTCCATGACCGGCCGATGCGACCCCGGTCATCGACCTCTACCAGCGCCGTTTTGTCCGGGCAATGCCGGGCCGTTAGCCGAAGCTGCCCGCCGATGGTGATGGCGCGAATGTCGGCATCGGTCCGGGCGGGAAACAGGGATTCGGTTAATCGGACCGCATAACTCATTTTCCGGGTCCGGTTTTGCTTCCCGGGATGGGTTTGCCGGAATCCCTTTCTGCCACAGCCTGCTTAAAACCGACTTCTTCGGCACGGGTCTTGAACGCGACGCCTTCGGGGCTGTGCCGGGCAAAACCGTCCAGCAGGGTAGCAAGGGTCTGGGTACCGACAAGCCCCATGTTCTCGTACGCCTGATTGACCAGCATCTTCGACATGGCCAACTGGTTTTTCGGGACACCCCGGATGCGGTCCAGGAGGGTTTGAACCACGTCATCCAGTTGGTCCAGGGGGACGGCCTGCAGGATCAATCCCATCTTCTCAGCCTCCCTTCCCGTAATGAGGTCTCCGGTAAACAGCATGCGCTTGGCACGCTCTGCACCCAGTCGATAGACCCACATCGCGGTGGTCGGACAACCCCAGACCCGGGCGGGTGGATAGCCAATGCGGGCGTCTTCGTTCATGATGATGATGTCCGCACACAACGCGATATCACTGCCGCCGGCCACGGCATCCCCATTCACCCTTGCAATCACCGGCTTGGGGCAGCGCCACAGGGACATCATGCTGTCGGTGCAGTGCCGCATGAACCGGTAATCGATCATGGCATCCCAGGGCATCTCCTGGATCGCCGGATTGTCCCCTTCGGCGAAAATACTGAGATCATAGCCACCACAAAACCCCCGTCCCGCGCCAGTCAGGACAATGGCATGCACGGAATCGTCGTTGGTTGCCCGCTTCACCGCCTTCACCAGGTCACCCGGCATGCGTTCGGTGATGGCATTGAACTTTTCGGGACGATTGAGGGTGATGGTGGCAACGCATTCCCCAGCTTCATAGTGAATATCGCCAAAATTCATGATTGATTTCCGATTTAGTGGTTTTTGCGGCGTCCGGCAAATCGTCCCGCACCATCCATCCCCTCCGCAAACAGGGCCTCGCGTCCGTTGTACCATTCGTAGGTCATGGCCTCGCGGAGGGATTTCCCGTGCTGGTGATTGACAGAACGCCGGTCGGCACGAACACAGCTTTGGGGATGGGCAGCGATTTCATGGGCAAGGGCTTCCGCCTTTTCGCGGCTGGCCCCCTCCTCCACCATGTACTCGCACAGTCCCATCGAAAGACTCTCACGGGCATCGACCCGACGGCCCGTCAGGATGATTTCCCGGGCACGTCCCTCCCCGACCAGGCGTGGCAGGCGAACGGTACCGCCATCAATCAGGGGAATCCCCCATCGGCGGCAGTACACACCAAAGTAAGCCGACTCTTCCATGACACGAAAATCGCACCACAGCGCAAGTTCCATCCCCCCCGCCACGGCGGGACCGGCAATGGCTGCAATCACGGGCTTGTCCAGCTCGAGCCTGGTTGAACCGAGCAGGGCGGGGGGAACCCCGGAACCCTCATGGGGGATGTTGTGGGCATCGAAGAAACCATCGCTGTCGAGAGCGGCCGCATGTTTCAGGTCCCAGCCGGCGCTGAATGCACCGCCTTCCCCCCATAAAACCGCAACGGATGCCGAATCGTCCTGACCGAACCCGGTAAAGGCTTCATACAGTGCATCCGCGGAGTCGGGGTCTATGGCGTTGCGGACCCCGGGGCGTGACAGGATGACTGTCCAGACCGATTCACTTTTATCGATGCGAACACTCATGATATTTCCCTCAAGGTTGGGGTTGTCTATTCATACTCACCCGAAAGATACTTCTTCCGTATCCTGAATTTCTGAATTTTTCCGGAACCCGTCAGGGGGAAAGCCTCCACGCGTCGCCAGATGCCCGGCGTTTTTTGCGGGGAAAGGTGCCGGCGACAAAATGATTTCAGCTCTTCCGTGTCCATGGGCTGATTGTCTTCGGTTCTGATGAATGCGGCAATCACCTCTCCCCACTTTTCATCGGGAATCCCCACCACGGCCACCTCTGCAACCTGCGGGTGCTCAACCAGCGTATTTTCGATCTCCGCGGGAAAATGATTCTCGCCACCGCGTATGATCATATCCTTGACCCGGCCGGTAATCTGGATGAATCCGCGTTGATCGAGCTTACCAAGGTCCCCGGTGTGCAGCCAGCCTTTTTCATCGATGGCTGCCCGGGTGGCTTCTTCCTGATTGTGATAGCCCATCATCACACTGTATCCCCTGGCACAGATCTCCCCGACTTCCCCAACGCCGAGTACTGCGCCGGTTTCGGGGTGACGAATGGATACGCTGGTATGAGGCAGGGGTTGTCCGGCACAATAGCAGATATCGTCGACGGTGGCGTCATCGTGATTGAGACAGATCATCGGAGAGGCCTCGGTCTGTCCAAAAGCCGATTGCAGGGAGCATCCAAGACGGTCCCGAATCTTCCGCACCAGCTCGGGCGCTACCGGCGCACCCCCGGTGGTAATAACTTCCATCGAAGACAGGTCACGGGGTTCGCTTTCCACCGCCTCCAGCAATCCTGCGAGCATGGTGGGAACCGCAAAAAACGTGGTGACCCCCTCGCTTTCGATCAGGCGGGCCAGCAGGCTGGCATCGAATCGCGGAATCATCAGCATTTTGCACCCTGCCTGCAGGGAACCCAGCGCCGTCGTGGCGCAGCCGGCCGTGTGGAACATCGGCATGAAATTTGCCCAGACGGATTGCTGGTGAACATTTTTTCGCGCCGCAAACAGGCGGGCATTGTTGACCAGATTGTAGTGCGACAGCACTGCGCCCTTGGGAAAGCCCGTGGTTCCGGAAGTATATTGAATCTGGGCCGGGTCCGTGGGCCTGACACCCGGCAGACCGGCCAGCTGCGATTCCGGTTCAAACCAGGCGGCCTCTTCGTCCAGGTTGACCACTGCACGAATCCGCTTGTTGCCCAGGACAGCCTTTTGCGCGATGTCCGACATGGGATTGCCGCGAAAGCCGTGGACCAGGAACAGGGCCACCGCACCGGATTGTTCCAGAACATATCGCAGTTCCTTCTCCTGGAAGGACGGGTTTGCCGTGACCAGCACCAGGCCCGCCAATGCACAGGCGTATTCCATAAAAAGCCATTGTGGAAGGTTGGGTGCCCAGACCACCACCCGCTCCCCGGGCTCGAATCGCGAGGCGAGGAGCACGGCGAGCCGTTCGCTGGTTTCCAGCAACTCACGGTAATTCCAGTCACGCCCGACCGTTCCATCCATGGCAACCTCCACCAGGGCCGTCTCTTCGGCATAGCAATCAGCCGTCTCCCTGAGCAACTCACCCACCGTGATGTCACGCAGTTGTACATCGATTTGCGCAGGGAAGAAGGATTCAGTGAGACGGATGTCATACATGTGGAGGCTCCATCAGGCGACCTGTGGAATGTCGACCCTGCGACCACGCGGGATATCGCGTTTCTCATCGTACATGGGGGTCGTACAGGTTCGTGCCGTACGAATCTCACCGTCGGTGCAGACGACTTCAAATTCGAAGCCGGGCTCCGAATCCGCATCATCAAGTCGAACGATGGCCACGCCGCACCGCTGGAAGGGCGACCAGGCACTGGAACAGACCCTCCCCGCATCCAGTCCCCCGGACTTCAGCGTTCGCCCAATCCGGGCAACGCCGCCGTCTGTCCGCAATCCCCAGGTGCGGCAACGACGATCCGCCCGCAGCAATGCATCGCGCCCGCAGAATTCGCCCTTATCGAACTCCACCATGTGGCCGAGGCCAGCGTCAAAGGGGGTCGTGCTCCCGTCGAAATCGGAGCCGGCATTCAGCAGCCCGGCTTCAATGCGGCGGGTGCGAAAGGCGTCCGCGGAGGTCGGCGTCATGTCGAATGGCCTGCCCGCTTCGAGGATGCGTGCACCCACCGCATCCCTGTCGGTATCCGGAAGCAGGTAGAACTCCCAGCCGAGTTCATTGGTAAAGCCAGAGCGGGTCAGCACCACCGGCTGACCCGCGATGGTGACTTCCGCCATGTCGAAGTACCGGAACGGTTCCGGCATGTCGCCATCCACTGCCACCGCCAGCACCTCCAGGGACCTGGGCCCCTGTACCTGGCTGACCCAGACACCCGGATCAAGCACTTCGACGTCGAGTCCCCGTCCATTGGCAAGCAGCCAGGAAAACAGGTCGCCATCGGCCTGACCGAACCAGAAGCGGTCCCCGGCAAGGCGAACCAGAACTCCGTCGGTAATCATGCCGCCGTAGTCGTAGCAGGCGAACTGGTAGCTGCAGCGGCCCACGCGATTCTTTCCGATCTCCCGGGTAAACACCCGGTTCAGCAGCCTTTCGGCGTCCGGCCCCCGAATCTCCAGCGGCAGTTCCCCGGTGTGCCGCAGGATGACACTTTGCCGAACACGCCAATACACTTCGTCCTCGCTCAGATTGTTCAGACTTGCGGTGGCGAGACGCCGGTTGTAGACGAAATAGGTGGGATCGTAGGGCAACTCCTGGTGGATCAGTGGGTGGGGCTCCATGGTCCGTGCCAGCTCGTTGGGACGTTCAACCACTGCCTGGCGGACTGAGACTGCGATTTGCAGGTTATCGGGGCTGATCAATGTTTGAAATCCTCATACATTGGGAGTTATGATTTGAACAGCAGTGATTTAAACACACTCTATTACCCCTGAATATTTCAAATTTTCATACAACTTGTCAGATAAATCAGAACACTCCGGATGCCCTTCAGATCCTACAACACACTACGGGTATTCACCTCCGTTGCCCGTCATAAGAGCGTTACCGCTGCCGCCGCTGAACTGAATCTCTCCAAGGCTTCCGTGAGCTACCAGGTCCGGAAACTGGAAGATGAGCTGGGGTTCCGGGTTTTTGAGCGAAAAAGCCAGCGGCTCCACATCACCGGCAAAGGCGAAAAACTGATGCACAGCGCACAACTGGCCTTCGGCCAGCTCGACCGGGACATCCGCCGGCTCAAGGAGGACGCCCCGGACCTGATTACCATTGGCGCCCTCACCTATTTCTTTTCACGTTGGCTGTCGTCCCGCCTGATGACATTCATGGAAGACAATCCGGGGATCGCCGTCCGGGTGGAGCCCATAACCGGACTCGACGATCTCTCGCAATCGCAGATTGATGTCGCGATCTACTGGGGAACTGGAGAACGGGACGGACCTGACCACACGCTTTTGTTCCAATGTCCCGCCCGCCCAACGGCCAACGCCGGCATCACCCGGCAGGTCCGGGAAATTGGACTGGACAGGGCGCTGAGAGAAATTCCGTTGCTGGCAGACAGCTCGGGCAGCGGCGGATGGAAACAATGGCATCGGCTTGCCGGGCTGGAATATCGCCCAATGCAAAACCGCCTGGTCATTCCGGATTCCAACGACCGTGTGCAGGCCGTCATCGATGGACAGGGAATCGCCCTGTGGGACGATCTGGTTCAGAACGAACTGGATTCGGGGGAGCTCTGCTACCTGTCCGAAGTGGCGCTGAATGAGGCCGGCTACTACCTGTTTTGTGCGTCCCCCGCATTTGATCGAAACCCGGCAACCGAAACATTCCTCAACTGGATCAGACACCAGCATTGAAATGACTTCCCCATTGATTTCAATAATGGATTTTTTGGATACTCCGCAGATTCCCCGTCAATTCAAGCGGCGCATCCTCCCGCCGGGAAAAAAGAAGAGAACCGGTTAGAACAAACCCGCCGGCAGGCCCGGCCGCGGTCAGCAACCCAGCTGGTCGGCAAGATCCACAATGCTTCCGGCATGGATGTCATTCCCGGGTCTGGAAGAAACATCCTTGGGCCGGAACTTTCCAAATTCAAGGGGACGTTCAATATAGGCGGTCCCCAGTCCGCACTTCCGGGCAGCCACAAGGTCATCATGATGGGCCGCGACCATCATTACGCTGGCGGGGGCCACGTCGAATATTCTCGCGACCCCCTGATACGTTTCCGGGTCGGGCTTGTACTTCCGGAATGTCTCGGCACTCAAAATGCAGTCCCAGGGCAATCCGGCATTCTTTGCCATGTTGGCAAGCAACCCGATATTTCCATTGGAAAGCGTACAGATGGTAAATCCCGTTTTTAGCCGGGTCAATCCTGCCACGCTGTCCGGCCATGGCTGCAGTCGGTGCCACACCTTGTTCAGCTGTATTTTCTGGTCTTCCGACAATCCGCGGACCTCGAACTGGTCCAGAATATCCTCCAGGATCATCCGGTGAAGATCATCAATCAGGGTCCAGCCCAGTTCTCCTGAGGCAACACGACGCATTGCCGGGGCGTATCCCTCCCGCCACGCCAGTGCAAACTCATCCCCCGGTACGGCCAGTTCGAGGTCGTCAACCGCCTGGGAGACGGAACCATGCCAGTCCACCACGGTACCAAACACATCAAACGCAAGGACCTGTATCCTCCCGGCCGGCGGGGATGGCGATGTTTCGATTCCTGGTTTCATTTCGATTGCCCTGGGGTGTACGGTTCTCCGGGAAATCCGGCGTGACAGCCTCTCCGATTATTTCATGGAACGGATGTAACGATTCAAAAAATCTTCCTTTCTACGTTGCGTTGAGTTTTACATATCCTGGCGGGGGTGTGGGGTCCAGTGAACCGTATTTTCCTGGTTGGGCAAAAATAACGATCACCCGAATGATGCGTGCGCGTATCCACCAGACAGGAAATCGGCTTTGCCCATCCTCTCGTCCGGGTTCCCGAACCGGATGGTTTTATCCTGCGTTGTGACCATTTTTTTACCTCACAATCCCCCCATAATTCCCCTTTTTCATTGCTAGTATTCTTTATATGTTTCTCTTATACTTAGTGCCTTGCTACAGATTTTGTTATTGGCGGTCCAGGTTGTTCCGATATCGTTCCCCTTGAATTCCCCGTTTCATGAGATGTATGCAAAATTTATTTTTAATCTATAAGGTGAAAGTTTTATGACTTCAGGAACCGTAAAATGGTTTAACGAATCCAAGGGGTTTGGTTTCATTTCCCAGGATGATGGTGGTGATGATGTTTTTGTGCATTATCGTTCAATAGGGGGCTCTGGCTTCAAGACTTTAAAAGAAGGCCAGAAAGTCACTTTCGACGTAGAAGAAAGCCCCAAGGGCCTACAGGCAAAAAATGTGACAACCAGTTGACTCGTCCCAGCTGACCGAAACGAAAAACCCTGCGAATGCAGGGTTTTTTTATTGCCGGAAAAATTTCCTGCCTGCCCGGGTTAACCAAAAACCCATTCCAATGGCTCCTGCCGCCGTTGTACTCACTGCGAATACATTTACCGAGACACTGAATTGCTCACCACATTCCACGTCCTGATACCGGTCTTCCTGGTCATTGGCACCGGGTTTCTCATCAGCAGGACAGGCTATCTGCCCAAATCAATCTGGCCGGCACTGGACCTGCTTTGCTGGTATCTGCTTTTTCCCCTGGCGATCATCCGCTCCCTGTCCGAAGCAGACCTGTCTTCGGTGCCGGTGAGGGAACTGGGTGGGGCATTAATGATATCGGTTGCCGGGATGGTCCTGCTTCTGTTTGCCCTGAAACCGCTGTTGGGTCGCTGGGTTGACATGACCGGCCCGGAATTTACCAGCTTTTTCCAGGGCACCAGCCGCTGGAACGGTTTTGCGGCGTTGGCCATTATCCAGGCATTGCACGGAGAGGCGGGGCTGGTGGCCGGTGCACTGAGTTTTGCGGTGATGGTTCCGATCCTGCAGGTTGCCAATGTACTGGTGCTGAGCATCTATGGCCGGGCTCCCGGCCAGACCCCCCGTGCCCTTTCATTCAGGGCATTGCTGAGCCAGCTTGTCCGCAACCCGATGCTGGTCTCCTGTTTCATTGGAATTGGCCTGAACCTGTTGCAGTGGAACCTGGGAGATATCCTGATGTCCACCGTGGAACTGCTCAGTTCCAGTGCCCTTGGGCTTGGCCTGCTTGCAGTGGGTGCCGGATTGAAATTCAACGCGTTCCAAAGGTCCCGGTGGGTCATCGTGCTGTCTTCGACCCTCAAGCTGATTGTCATGCCGTTGTTTATTGCCTCCGCGTGCCGGTATCTGGGTGTCTTCGGCCTTCCGTATGAAGTAGCCATTATCTGTGGTGCCGCACCCACGGCCGGGACCGCCTATATCATGGCCAGGCAAATGGGGGGAGATGCCGAAATGATCGCCGCAATCATCGCATTGCAAACCGCGATTGGAATACTGACGCTGCCGCTGATGCTGTATCTCCTGACCTGAGAAGATGTAAAATGGGTTTGGGGGACCTGAACCGGTTTCCCTGCGCACCGGCTATCTTTCCCATCCAGGTTCAGGAGTGATGCCCGATTTTTCCGGCTCCGGTCACATCCACGACAGGGACAACCCCCTGCCGATAAACCAGGCAACCCCGGCAATGGACAGGATCAGCGAATACCCCCACAAGGCATACCTGGCCAGCACGTCCAGGTAGCTTTCCGTGCTCTCCATGGTGGTCCAGGCCAGCACCATGAGCAATGGAATGCATGAAACCAGAAAAGCTGCCAGTCCATTCAGGTTCAATGCAATGACCAGCCGGTGCAAAAGCTCACTTCCACACAGGAATATCCCCAGCAGCAAGGCAAAGGAGAAGAAGCTCTGGAGAAGGTATTTCATATTGTGCCGGAGACCGGAGTCACCATCTTCCGGTTAGATTTCTCTTTCAACTGATGTATTATCCGATAATGCCCTGTTGACACTCACCATACCAGTTAATTCCCGGACAGATGGAAAACTATAATACGGCTGAATTGCGCGAAAGCAATTATAAACACCATTACCATCCCTTTACCGACCATCGTGACATGCGGCAAAAAGGGGCCAGAATCATTACCCGAGCCGAGAACGTCTATATTTACGACAGCGATGACAACCGGTATCTCGATATGATGGCCGGGTTGTGGTGCGTGAATATTGGATATGGGCGTACAGAACTGGCGGAAGCTGCCAGGAACCAGATGGAACAGCTTCCCTACTACAACAGTTTTTTCCAGACCGCCCAACTGCCCGCGGTGGAACTGGCTGAAGCGCTCTCTGAAGTCACCCCCCCTGCCTTCAATCGTGTGTTTTTCGGTTGTTCCGGTTCGGATGGAAATGACACCGTTTTGCGGCTGGTCCGGTATTTCTGGGAATTGCAGGGCCAGCCGGAACGGAACATCGTGATTGCCCGCCACAACAGTTACCATGGCAGCACCATGGGAGGTGCCAGCCTCGGCGGCATGAAAGGGATTCATGCCCAGGGAGGATTGCCCATCCCCAACATCGAACACATTGCCCAGCCCTATTACTACATGGAAGGCGGGGAAATGGACAAACAGGAGTTTGGCCTGCAACGCGCCCGGTGCCTGGAAGAGAAAATTCTTGAACTGGGGCCGGACCGGGTGGCCGCATTCATTGCCGAACCGATTCAGGGGGCCGGTGGAGTGATCATTCCACCAGACAGCTATTGGCCGGAAATCAACCGGATATGCAGGCAGTATGATGTGTTGTTGTGTGTCGACGAGGTCATCTGCGGATTTGGTCGAACAGGAGAATGGTTCGGATCGGACACGTTCAGTATCGATGCCGACGTGATGACGCTGGCAAAGGGATTGTCCTCGGGATACCAGCCGGTGGGCGCGGTCATGATTGCAGACCGTATCGCTGACGTCCTGGACGACAAGGCCGAAGAATTTGCCCACGGCTATACGTACTCCGGGCATCCGGTGGCCTGCGCGGTCGCCCTGAGAAATATCCAGATTCTGCGGGAAGAGAAAATCATTGAAAACGCACGGAACCATGTCATGGACTACTTTCAGGAAAAGGTCCGGGCATTGCAGGCCCATCCACTGGTGGGGGAAGCCCGGGGGAAAGGGTTTCTGGCTGCACTGGAACTGGTCAAGGACAAACGCACCAAAGAACGGCATGGCAGCGAGGGCAGCACTGGAATGTACTGCCGCGATGCCTGCCTCGAAAAGGGCCTGATCATGCGTGCAGTCGGCGATACCATGGTCATGAGCCCACCGCTGGTCATCACCCTGGAGCAGGTGGATGAATTCCATGATCTGGCATGGGACGTCCTGGACCAGACCCTGGAAGGAGTTGGATCATGACGGGATTCCCCCGGCGCTCCTGGCCGGTCTTTTGATTTCAAATTAACGCACCCCCATGCCAACACCTGGAACCGCATCGAATGGAACCATTGTCTGTATGGATGGCGTGGACCACATTTTCTTTGATGGGTACTGGATTCGCTACTACGAGCCGCCGGAGGAATCCATTTCAGAGAAGAAAAAACTCCTGGATCTGTTAACCCGACGAACGTTCCACCACACCGAGCCCGGTATCAATACCCCGGGGGGAAAGCTGGATGAAGTCCGCGAGGCCTATGAAAGGGAATCTGACCCACAGCGCAAGAGAGTCAATGCAGCCATGCTGGCCGGGGCACTTTTCAACCGGGCAACGGATATCTTTACCATCATTGCAGACCTGGAAGAAAAAGGCATCCGACTCACCAAGGACGATGTCCTGATGCACCAGTGTTCTGCGTGCCTGTCCGAAGCCCTGTCACTGAGCGGCAACGTAAAACACTACAGCGGAGAGGAAGGAGTGGATGAACTATGGGGCGAACCCGTGAAGGTTTTCACCATGCCCATTGCCGACTACTATCGCAGCCGGTACCGTAAAATTGCCCAGGCATTGAAGGAAATTGACCAGATTGGCACGGTGCTCAAGGAGACTCTTTGCTATTTGGACTGGTTTCGTAGCGCAGAACCCCTGATTGACGATTTTATTCTGCTCGCCAAAAATGAAAGTGAAATTTTGAGGAGCGACCCCGACTATGTCACTATCTGGCCGGAATTTGTCGTGAACGGGGAAAAAATCATCGATTTTCGAGCGGATATTCCAGCCGGGGCCCGAACCTCCCTGGAACGCCATATCAAGCGCGGAACCAATCTGCTGCATTCCGGCAAGGAACTCATTACCTGGATTGCCAATGTCCGGGTTCCCATGCCAGTCAGTACAAAACGTTATCTTGGAAAATGTGAAGACTACAGGAAAAAGACCCAACGATTTCTTTGACATTCTCCCGGCATCCGGGATGAGGGGGTATCCCAACCAGTGTCCACCCCATGCCCTGCTGCCTCCAACTGGACCACCGGTCCATTCGTGTCCTTCCGGGAACCGGAAGGAAAGACCCTGGATCAAAAACCCTGTCCCTCCCGCCGGGGTGGAACCGGACCGATTGGGACCCCTGGAGTACAGCGGGAACCCGGGGCCCGGGGCAACAGCGCCGCATCGTGCTGCCGCCTCCCCCCGGAGCCGAAACGGGAATTCCTGCTATAATCAGAACTGATGCTTGTAATACTATTTTTGTGATGGGATAATGAATTCAGTGGTCGGGCATCCTTTTTTTAGCGGTGTGGTAAGAGTCAGAGCTTCGGGCAAACACGGTCGTTTTGGTGAAACAAGAATCTGCCGAAAGGGCCGCGCAATCCCCTTGACCGGAATCCCCACCCTCCAGAACGGGGAAGGCGGCAGGTTTTCATTTCCTCTCCAACCTTTCTAAAATAAACTCTCCAATACCCATGAAGCGAACCTCACTTCACAACCTGCATGTGCTCGCCAATGCCAAAATGGTGCCCTTTGCCGGTTACGACATGCCCGTTCACTACCCGGACGGCATCATCAAGGAACACCTTCACACCCGGGACAAGGCTGGGCTGTTTGATGTATCGCACATGGGGCAGATACGCGTGGAAGGGACGAACGCCGCATCCCTGCTCGAAATACTGATGCCGGTTGACATCGTCGCATTGCCCGAAGGGCGGCAACGATATGGCCTGTTGCTGAACGACGCAGGGGGGGTGCTGGATGACCTCATGGTCGTTCATGTGGGAAAAAATGAATTCACTCTCGTTGTCAATGCCGCCTGCAAGGAGAACGACTTTCAGCACATCCAGTCACGACTCGGAGACCACCTGGAGGTGAAAATGCTGGATGACCGCAGCCTGCTCGCGCTTCAGGGCCCCCAGGCTGCCGAAGTGATGAGTCGACTTGGATGCGAGGTCAGCGAAATGAAATTCATGGATGCCAGAGCCATGGACATTGCCGGGATTCCCTGCTTCGCCACCCGGTCCGGGTACACCGGGGAGGATGGGTTTGAAATCTCCATGCCCTCGGACCAGGCCGAAGAGCTGGCCACCCGGTTCCTCCAGAACGACGCGGTCAAGTGGATCGGGCTGGGAGCACGGGATTCGTTGCGGCTGGAAGCGGGACTCTGTCTTTATGGGCATGAATTGACCCCGGAAACCACTCCGGTGGAAGCCAACCTGCTCTGGGCCATTTCCAGATCACGAAGAACCGGAGGAGACCGTGAAGGCGGTTTCCCCGGAGCGGCGGTGGTGCTTCCACAAATCCCCAGAAACGTCCGTCGCCGGCTGGTGGGACTGTCCCCCCATGGCCGGGCTCCGGTCCGGGAGGGAGTGGTGATCGAGGACGACCAGGGCGCTGAAGTGGGCCAGGTCACCAGCGGCGGGTACAGCCCGTGCCGGGGCCAGCCGATTTGCATGGGTTACCTGGAGACCCATTGTTGCGGTGAAAATACCGAATTGCACGCGGTGGTCCGGAACCGGCGGCTTCCCATCGTTGTCACACGTTTGCCGTTTTCACCCCATCGTTATTTTCGATAACTGGTTCAGGCCAGCACTTTAACTCATACAGAACGAGGTACACAGAACTATGTCAACAAAATATACCACCGATCATGAATGGGCCCGGGTGGAGGGAGATGCGGTCGTTATTGGCATCAGCAACTACGCCCAGCACCAGCTGGGGGATGTCGTATATGTCGAGCTTCCCGAGATCGGTCAAACCCTGGAACAGGGAGAGGAGGCGTCGGTCATCGAGTCCGTGAAAGCAGCGGGGGAAGTCAAATCACCCGTCAGTGGCGAAGTTACGGAAGTCAACGAGACCCTGGATGATGCCCCGGAACAGGTGAATGAGGACCCCGAAGGGGATGGCTGGATTTTCAAGCTGAAGCCGTCGGACAGCAGTGAACTGGAAGGCCTGATGAATGACGATGCCTACCAGGCCCTGATTGAATCCCTTTCCTAGGATTTCAACGGAACCCCATTATCGGAACAAAGAGGAATCCAATGCCCCGATCGGATGATTTTACAGTACGACACATAGGGTCCAACCCGGACCGAATCGCCTGGATGCTGGCAGAGCTGGGGCTGGACTCCCTGGACGGACTGATTGAGCAGACCATACCGGAATCGATACAAAGCGCCCGGGAGTTTTCTCTTCCGCGGTCGCTGGACGAAAACCGGCTGAACAAGCTCAGCCGGCTGATTGCCGCAGACAATACCACCGCAATTTCGATGATCGGGCTGGGGTACTACGGGACCGTAACGCCTCCGGTGATTCGCCGCAATGTCATGGAAAATCCAGACTGGTATACCGCGTACTCCCCCTATCAGCCCGAAGTCAGCCAGGCGCGCCTGGAAATACTGATCACGTTCCAGCAGATGATCATGGATTTGACGGGAATGGAACTGGCCAATGCCTCGTTGCTGGATGAGGCCACCGCAGTCGCCGAAGCGATGATGGTCGCCCGGCGCGTGAACCGAAACAAATCCAATCGCATCCTTGTCGACCAGGATTGCCTGCCGCAAACCATCGCGGTCCTTCAAACCCGGGCCGGCTCAATGGGGATTGAAGTGGTGGTTGGAGAATGTGACCGGGAAGTCGGCAACGGGGATTATTTTGCGGGGGTCGTCCAGTATCCCGGGGCATCTGGTCTTGTCCGGGACTTCCAGGACACTTTTGATCAACTGAAAAGCAAGAATGCCCTGGTAATCATGGCGGCGGACCCCCTGTCCCTGACCCTGCTTCGTCCACCCGGTGAAATGGGCGTGGACATCGCAGTCGGCAGCACCCAGCGGTTTGGGGTCCCCATGGGTTTTGGCGGCCCCCATGCCGCCTATATGGCCACCCATGAAAAATACAAGCGCTCCGTACCCGGCCGGATTATCGGCAGTTCCATCGACTCCAACGGCAACCTGGCTTACCGCATGGCCCTGCAGACCCGGGAGCAGCATATCCGCCGGGACAAGGCCACCAGCAATATCTGCACATCACAGGTCCTGCTGGCCGTCATGGCAACCGTGTATGCCATGTATCACGGTCCGGAAGGGCTGCTTCGCATTGCAACCGGCATCAACCGGCTGACCCGCGCCCTGGCCCGTGAACTCAAAAACCTGGGGTTCGAAACCATCCACAAGCATTTTTTCGATACCCTGATCGTGCATACCCCCGGGAAAGCAAAACGTATCCTGGACAAGGCGGAACAGTCCCGATACAACCTTCGACTGGTTGACGATGACCATCTGGGAATCAGCCTGGATGAAACCATCTCCCGGGAAAAGGTAGTCGGCCTGCTGGAAGTGTTTGCCGGAACCACGGCCGCAGAAGTCCATGGCAATCTGTTCGATATCGACCTCGACCAGTCCATCCCCGAAGAACTCCGGCGGTCCAGCACATTCCTGACCCATGAAATTTTCCACCGATACCGATCGGAAACGGAATTCATGCGTTATCTCCGGAAAACCGCCAGCAAGGACATCACCCTGACCCGGGCAATGATCCCCCTGGGGTCCTGTACGATGAAACTGAATGCTGCCAGCGAAATGGAGCCGATCTCCAATCCATTGTTCGCGCACATCCATCCGTTTGCCCCCGCAAAACATACCAAAGGGTACCACCGGATCATCAACCGGCTGGATTCCATGCTGTGTGAAATCACCGGGTTTGCGGGGTTCTCATTTCAACCGAATGCCGGTTCCCAGGGTGAGTACACCGGGCTGTTGTGCATCCGCGCCTGGCATCATTCCCAGGGCAGTGAACAACGGAATGTCTGCCTGATCCCATCCTCTGCCCACGGCACCAACCCCGCCAGCGCAGTCATGGCCGGGATGAAGGTGGTGGTGGTCAAATGTGACCCCCAGGGCAATATCGACATGGAGGATTTCAAGGCGAAATCCGAACAGTACTCGGACACCCTCGCCGCCACCATGGTCACCTACCCGTCGACCCATGGCGTATTTGAAACTTCCATCCGGGAATTGTGTGACCTCGTCCACCACCATGGCGGCCAGGTCTACATGGATGGTGCCAACATGAATGCCATGGTGGGCATTTGCCGGCCTGCGGAAATCGGCGCCGATGTCATGCATCTGAACCTGCACAAAACCTTTGCCATCCCCCACGGCGGCGGCGGACCCGGCATGGGCCCCATTGGCGTGCGCAAACACCTGCTGCCTTTTTTGCCCGACCACCCCGTTGTCAGCTGCAACCGCGGCGGCTCCAGTCCGGTGGGCACCGTTTCGGCGGCGCCCTGGGGGTCTCCATTGATCCTGCCCATTTCATGGGCATATATGCGTTTGCTCGGCAAGCACGGGTTGAAGCGGGCAACCCAGATTGCGATCCTCAATGCCAATTACATTGCCCACCGGCTCGACCCCCATTACCCGGTGGTCTACAAGGGAATCAATGGCCGGGTTGCCCATGAGTGCGTGATTGACATGGCCCCGATCAAGGACAGCAGCGGGGTGACCGTGGAAGATGTTGCCAAACGACTGATCGATTACGGATTTCATGCCCCGACGATCTCCTGGCCGGTTCCCGATTCCATGATGATCGAACCCACGGAAAGCGAATCCCTGGAGGAAATTGACCGGTTCTGCGAAGCCATGATCCTGATCCGCGAAGAGGTCCGGGAAATCGAATACGGCAAGACCGAGCTTGAGAACAGCCTCCTCACCAATGCCCCGCACTCGTACCAGCTTCTTATCAGCGACGACTGGCCCTTTCCCTATTCCCGGGAACGCGCCTTCTTTCCGACACCCGAAACCCGGCACAACAAGTTCTGGCCTCCCGTTGGCAGGGTGGACAATTTGTATGGCGACAAGAATCTGGTTTGCAGCTGTCCCCTGATTTCCGATTACATGACCCAGCCGGACCTGCCGGGAAGCCAACCCCATATGTGATGGTTCCATGGAAGCCCAAAAAGTAAAACCCAGGCAGGTCGTCCAGGGAGAAAAACTCCGTGGGGCGGAAAAAATGGCCCGCATTCCGGTCAAGATTCCGCTGTTGCCCCGTGATCAGCTGTTGAGAAAACCAAAATGGATCCGGGCCAGTTTCACCGGCACCCGGGAAGTGGCCAGCCTGAAGAAAACGTTGCGGTCAAATGGCCTGCACACCGTTTGCGAAGAAGCGGCCTGCCCGAACCTCGGAGAGTGCTTTGGCAACGGCACCGCAACCTTCATGATCATGGGCGACATCTGCACACGACGATGTCCATTTTGTGATGTTGGCCACGGCCGTCCCAACCCCCTTGACGAACAGGAACCCGGGAACCTCGCTGAAACCATTTTTGGGATGGACCTGAAATATGTCGTGATCACCTCCGTGGACCGGGATGACCTGCGCGATGGCGGTGCCGCCCATTTCACCGCCTGTATCGCTGCCGTCCGGGCACGCTGCCCGAACACCAAAATTGAAATTCTGACCCCTGACTTCCGGGGACGGATGGATGTCGCCCTGGAAATCCTGATCCGGTCCCCGGTAGATGTGTTCAACCACAACCTTGAAACCGTGCCTCGCCTGTACCGGGAAGCCCGGCCCGGTTCCGACTACCAGTATTCCCTGAACCTGCTTTTGAAGATGAAACAGCTACAGCCAAGCGTCCCCACCAAATCCGGCCTCATGCTGGGCCTTGGAGAGAACCGTGAAGAGGTGATTGCGGTGCTCGAGGACCTCCGGGCGCATGAGGTAGATATGGTCACCATCGGCCAATACCTGCAGCCGAGCCTCCACCATCTCCCGGTCAAACGTTACTGGCACCCCGATGAGTTCAGGAAATTCGCCGAAATCGGAGACAAAATGGGGTTCACCAATGTGGCCTCGGGACCCATGGTCCGGTCCTCCTACCATGCCGACCTGCAGGCACATTCATCGATCTGACCAACCATCCTGAAACCCGGCCGGGATTCGGCGGCCCGGGTGGTGATGCGTTTCTGACCGGGTTGCCGTGCTGCACGGCACTGCACTCCCGCCCGGGGGATTTTCCGGAAGATTCAGGAAAAGAGAGTCGGGACCAACCACTTCCGGTCCCATACGAATCAAAAAACTGCGGGACGAACCAGCGGAACGCATGGTGAATAACCTGGGGATTGCCATTGATCGCGACAGGAAAAAACATCCCTGCCTGCAGACCCCTCCAGGCCTCACTCCCCGGTTGTCCCGTCGAACCCTGCTTCCGGAGCCATCAATGCGCCGGAAATGACCGACCGGCTGCATGCTCTTCGAACCCGGCGATTCACCAGAGGGAACCTTTACGCAAGCGGCTTGTCCGCCTTCTTTGGAACGACCGGTACCGCATTCCCGATTGTTTTGCGCCTCGGGCCCTCCCATTCGGCGAGATACGCGTATCTCCCCTGTGAAATTTTCAATCGCCCGTCCTGGGCAACAATTGAGAGGAAAGCACCGGGGGGACAATCTCCCAGGGGGAGGATGCCGGACAGCTCGCTTACGTGAATGCCGCAGTGTCTTTCCTCCAGCATCAGAACCAGCACCTCAACAATCCTGGCCTGTTTCTCCCTCGACAACGGCACATCCCTGTCGTTGACACCCCAGACGCCCGGTTGCATGCGAACGAGAGGATCAACCGGCTGATGGTAAAAGAACCCATTGATGCCACGCACCCCGATCAGGTGTTCCTTGATCTCACTGATATCCAGTGGACGCCCTGCCGCCTTGAGGAATGCAACACAGGCCCGGTGAGCATCAAAGCGTATCTGGTCATCGGTATCCTGTCCGGACCTGATCCAGATCATTTTCCCGAGGGGCCTGAGTACCGTGGATTTTGCCAGAGCGATATCGAGCAAATACTTGTCCAGGCCGTCAATACCGCCTTCCAGCCTCTCCGACAACTCCGAGAGAATTTCAAAGCCATACCACTGCCTGCCGGATGCCCCAGAACACACAATGTCTTCAGCCTCTGTGCGAATGCGGGACATCTGTTGGTCAGATAAAGGCACATGCCGGGCGAGCCCGTATATTCCGGGGCCAAACAGGAAGCCGATCTTTGCGGCGGCATTGTACACCGTTCCCGCGGTTAGCCTTTTTTTTCCCCTGGGATCGGCGCGGTCGGTGATTTCCGTATAGTGCAGCGGCGTATCGGACTCAGCGAGAACAGCTTCGACAAGCGGCTCGGCTCCGCGACCGTAGCTCGTGAAAATGCGTGAACCGCCACGGCTGGTGCTGAAGTGGCACAGCCGGGACACCTTGTCCCACAGTAACGGTTCGAACTCCTGTGCATAGTCCTGCAGCACAGTGTGCACAATCGTGCAGGCGTAGTTCTCTTCCCAGCCCCGTCCCGCTCCGGAGGACAAGAACTCTGCCGCCTTGGAAACCGTACGCTTCCACAGGCTTTGGTCCATCAAACTAAAATAAAAGAGGCCGTCGATTTCGACGAAATGGATTCGGTCTTTACACGCCATCTGAACGAGTTTTTTGAAAAACTCCAGGTGAGAAGACATGCCCTCGAACCACGAATCAACGGCTTCTGCACCTGTCATTGGCAGGGGAAACCTTCTTCCGATAAGCAACCGCGCTATTCTGTGCCCGAGGAAGTTGTACCAGTACGATGGATGAATCCATTTTTGCTTTGCACGCACTTCGATTTGCCTGATGCGTTCTCCCGTTACGCCATAATCCTCCGCGATTTGTCGCAGCGTCTCGGGGGGCGTTTCAAAGCCCAGACGCCGAATCAGGATGTCGCGCTCGCGGTCTGGGAGCAACAACAGCGACCGGCGTATTTCCGCCAAAAGTGGGAGGGGCTCAGGAAACGGGCCGTCTTTCCAGGGTCGCGGTGGCCCTTCATTCAGGGCAGCGTTCAAAGACTGTACGGTATCTCGCAGAGACTTTCGACCTACACCCGGCAGGTTCAACAGCATTGTGGGCGAACAGGCAGCAAGGTCCTGAACCGTTTCGACATTACATCTGTACAATGGGTTGCGGACCCGTGTAGGCAGGTTCAGGGCAATCAGGCTGCACTCGGCGAGCCACGGCGGCGCAGCGCCAGCGAGTGCACAGGGATCGTCGCAACGGGTGCCGATCAGGTTATGCGTGCGAAACAAGCCTGACCGGTGCCGGACACTCCGCTCCAGACCAGATTCCCTTTCAAGATAAGATGCATCATCGTGTATTCCATGCACCGACAGCGCTTCTGCGTCTGAGGGGTATTGGGCCAGGAATGCAGCGACCCAGCCCTGCGGCTCCTGTGTCGCGGAGCCTGCGCGGGTCGGCTCCAGGCAACCTGCCCGTACCGCCGGGTCTGTGAGAGAGTCCCCCCATCCTCTCAACCCGATGAATATCCCGGTGTTGTCTGCAATACCAACCGGTTCATCGGTCCCTGTGGCCAAGTCTGGCAGGATGTGTTTCGCTGAAGCCGTCAGAAGCATGCGGCCCGGATGGGCACCTGCAATTTCATCCAGGGCATGGGACGCGGGCTGATCAAATCCAACGTGCAGCACGCCAACATCCCTGTCCGGCTCCTTCCGTGCTTTCCATGTACGCATGATGTCGCCGAAGTCGCGGCAAACCGTGACCGTCCAGGTGCCGTCATCTGACCGCATCATAAGAAATGTGCGAAGGGGTCCCTCCGTCATTTTTCAGTGACTTCCTTCCCGCCGCATTTCCTGATCAGGTCCCTGTGATTTTCGAATTCCACATCCAGCTTTACTTCCGATTTGATCACCGGCTGAGGGGCTTCAGGTTCGCCCTCAAGTACGGTTTTTTTCGCGGGCCTTTTTCAGTTTTCCGTTCAAATCCCCCAGTCCGGGTTTTTCGCTGAACGCGGTAAATCCGGGCTGGATTTCCGTTACGGACTTTTCTGAATTTTTCCTGTCAAGCCCATGGCCGCCGTGAACTTCACTGCATCCCCCGTCAGTGCTCTCCCCCGGCCTTGAAATTGAACACGGCTCCGGAACGGATGCCGGACGGCCACCGCGCCGTGATGGTCTTCAAACGGGTGTAAAAATGCACCCCCTCCGGACCATGGATCGCATGGTCCCCGAACAGCGAACGCTTCCATCCCCCGAAACTGTGAAACGCCAGCGGAACCGGAATCGGTACATTCACACCCACCATGCCAATCTGCACCCGGTGGCAAAAATCCCGCGCCGCATCCCCGTCCCGGGTGAAAATCGCCGTCCCGTTCCCGTACTCATGACCATCCACCAGCGATACCGCCTCCTCGTAACTCCCCACACGGACCACGCTCAATACCGGACCGAAAATCTCGTCCGTGTATATCCGCATCCCCGGCTTTACCCGGTCAAATACCGTCGGACCCACAAAACATCCCTCCTCAAAACCCGGAACCTCCACACCCCGGCCGTCCCGGACCAACTCCGCGCCTTCCTCCACTCCCGAAGCAATGTACCCCTCAATCCGTGCCTTCGCCTGCGGATTGATCACCGGACCCATCTCCGTCTCCAAACCCGTATGCGAGCCTACCCGCAATGCATCCAGCCGCGGCAGCAGCCGTTCCAGCAATGCGTCCGCCGGACCATCTCCCACCGAAACCACCACCGATACCGCCATGCAACGCTCCCCCGCCGATCCGTACGCCGCACCCAGCACCGCATCCGATACCTGGTCCATGTCCGCATCCGGCATCGCAACCAGGTGGTTCTTCGCTCCGCACAGCGCCTGCACCCGCTTGTTGTGGGCCGTCCCCGTCCGGTAAATGTATTCCCCCACCGCCGTCGACCCCACAAAACTCACCGCCTGCACACGTTCATCCTCCAGCAGCGCATCCACCGCCTCCCGGTCTCCGTTCACAACATTCAACACCCCCTCCGGCAAACCCGCCTCCCGCATCAGCTCCGCCAGACGCAACGGACACGACGGGTCCCGCTCCGACGGCTTCAGCACAAACGTGTTTCCGCAGGCAATCGCCAGCGGAAACATCCACATCGGTACCATCGCCGGAAAATTGAACGGCGTGATCCCCGCACACACCCCAAGGGGCTGGCGCAGACTCCATGAATCCACCCCGCCAGCCACCGAGGCCGAATACTCCCCCTTCAGCAACTCCGAGATCCCGCAGGCGTATTCCACTACCTCCAGACCCCGGGTGATCGACCCCGTCGCATCCTCCCGGGTCTTGCCGTGCTCGCACGAAACCAGCTCCGACAACTCCTCCATGTGCGACCGGATCAACTCCCGGAACGAAAACATTACCTGCGAACGCTTCCCCGCAGGCGTCGACGACCACCCCGGAAACGCCGCCTGCGCCGCCGCAACCGCCCGGCCCACTTCCTCACGGCCCGCCAGCGGAACCCGCTTCGCAACCACTCCCAAAGCCGGATCGTACACCGCCCCGAAACGCCCTCCTGACCCAAAGACCTTCCGGCCGTTCACATAGTGGTGAAGCGCCTCCACTTCGTTTCCCGATTCATGGGTTGCCTGGGTTGCCTGGTTTGTCTGGTTCATCAATCTCCCCCGTTACCGTGTGGTTCTTGCAGAATGTCGCCGCAACTATAGTCCATCTCCAAGCGTTTTCCAATGCCCCGCGAACCGCAGGGGGACCGGGATATTTCCTCCAGATAACGCACATAACTCGATCCTTCGTTTTTGCACCACCGGCGAAATCCGCCAAGCCCCCGGTTGTCCCATTCCCGGTAGGCCAGTTTCCAGGCTTCTGCCCGGGCACTTTCCACCAGCGTTCGATCCAGCCCGTGTGCACCAATGATGGCCTGTTCCCGTATCCGGAACCCCCGCCCGGCCCGTTCCGTGACCAGACTGCAGTAACCGGCCACTTCAAGCCGGTATACCAGGTAAACCAACTGGTTCCATCCGGGGACCGACCCCTCCGCAACGACTTTTCCGGTCAGGAGAACGGTCAGGAGAAACAGGCCTCCCGCCCACCACCTGCTAGAGCGACCTGGCCGCTTCACTCATATTTCTCAGTTTATGCATGGCACATTCCCGGTCGAGCAGACCAAGACCGCAATCCGGCGCTACCAGCAACCGCCCGGCATCGATATGCTCCAGGGCCCGGCCCAGGTGTTCGCGAATCTCTTCAACGCTCTCCACCCGGCTCTTTGCAATCGCGACTGCGCCGAATATGACCCGGGTGGTCTTGAAATGCTCCAGCAAAGCCAGGTCGCCGGGCCGGTGGGCAAATTCCAGCGACACGGCATCAATACTGGATTCCTCCACCGCATCCGCAATCCGGTTGTACGCATCCAGGTCCGCCTTGGGATAACCCGGGTGGTCCAGCCTGTCCGGGTAGCCACAGCACATGTGAACCGTGCGCATGACCTGCCGTGGACACCCGTGAAATGCTTTTTCAAGGTTCTCGAACCCAAAAGCAAGGGCCGGGCCGGGTTGACGGGCAAATACCGGTTCGTCGATCTGTATGTAACGGCATCCCGCATCCGCCAGCGCGAGAATTTCTGCATTGAGTGCCTCCGCCAGGGCCGCCCCCCGCTTCACCGGGTCGTTGTAGAAAAGATCTGCCGTGGTATCGCCCACGGTCATCGGCCCGGGAAGGGTGATTTTCACCGGCCGGTCGGTCATCGACTGCGCCCTTCTCCAGTCATCCGCAATATAGGGCTCCTTCACGGAAACCGGGCTGACGATGGAGGGCAGGTCCGCAGAATAATTCCCGCCCCGTACGGCCTTTTCCGTGAGATGCTGAAAATCAATGCCGTTCAGGTGACGGCAATGGTAGTGAATGTAGTTCTCCCGGACGATTTCGCCATCGGTGGGGATATCGATGCCGCATTCCACCTGGTCGGCAATGGCCTCGCGTATGCCCCGTTCGATGATCGCCGGGGCTTCGGAGCCCATTGCCTCCATCGCCTCAAGCCAGAGCCTGGTGGGATCGGAGGTGTCCGGCCCGGACGGAAGGTTGAACCAGTCCGGCAATTTGACGTAACCTGGTTTCGGATAGGCACCGATACATGTGGTGGTCAGACTCATTATTGTTTGAAAGGATAGTATTTGAAAGGATGGAACCTGCCGATCAATCCTGAACCCGATAACAGCGGGTCAAGGCAGGGTTATTGCCCGCTCCCGGTGCCGGACTGCTCGCTGAGATTGTCGGGATCAAAAAGACTGTTGAAGTTCTCGGTGCCGGTACGGTCGGATTTGTCCGGGGCCTCATCGGATTCAACCCCTGTCTGGTCCATCAGGTTTCCCGTAGAGAAAATCGAGTTGAAATTCTCGGTCCCTGTCCGTTCCGTTTTATCCACGCCCTCGGTCGAAACATCGGGGGTGACCGGTTTCGAACCCGCCTGAATCCCCGCTTCCTGGAACATGGCTTTTTGTTCGCGTTCCCGGATTTTCTGTTCGGTGACCCTTCTTTTCTCTGCCAACACATCAACCTTGCACTGGTCGACCCCGACGGTGCCGGCAAAATAGGCCGTGCCGATTCCTGCCATAAAGACCGCAACCACCATCAACACGGCGGGGTCGAGAAGGAACCTTTTTTGCTTGAGCCTTGCCGTTTCCTCCCCTTTTGCCATCCGCATTGCATTTCTTTCCGCCGCCATCTCCCTGCGTTTCAACACTTCGTGCAACGCGGCTCCGAACAGGGTAATCAGGACGATGACCACCGCAAGGGCACTGATCGAAGGATTGATTCCATGCCGGACCTTCGCAGCCAGAAAGGTGGTGATGGTGCTTTCCGATATGATCGTAAATACCGTGGTGTTGTAGTTCTCGAATGAAGCCAGAAACGCCAGCACCGCCGCCGATGCAATGGCTGGCTTCAGGAACGGCAGCAGGATCTTGCGGAATGTCTGCACGTGGGTTGCACCCAGGTCCAGCGCGGCTTCTTCCTGGACGCGATCAAATCTCTGCAACCGCGAGATAAATACCAGCATGGTATACGCAGAGATAAAGGTCGCCTGACCGATGATGGTGAGAAAAAATCCGTTGTAAAAAATCGAATCCCGGGAGGCCCCGAACATATGGCCAATGCGGTCCCAGAATAACAGGGTCGAAATCCCCAGAACCACGCCGGGGACCAGAATGGGGGAAATGACAATGGTGTAATACCAGGGGCGAACACGCTCTTTGATCTGGGTCAGCATCAGGGCACCGGCAAGGCCCAGCGGCACCGACACCAGGACGACGCCGATGCCGATGAAAAAACTGTTCCTGAGTGCTTCCACCAGCTTGGTGTCGTTGCGAAGCACATCAAACCACTCCACAGAAAAACATTCCCAGGGGCTCACACGCGGGAAGGATGAACTGTTAAAGGCGGTGAAACTCATGATAATGAGCGGACCGAACAGGTAGGCAAAAAAACCGAGGACAAACAGGAGCGAGAAAAACTTCCTGACACGGTCCGAGGTCATCGTGCTATCTCACCCAGCTTGACTTTGAATATGCGCATGACCAGCAGCACGAAAACAATACAGGTTGCCAGGAGGATAATGGCATAGGCGGACCCTCTCGCCCAATTGCCGGCCTGGTTGAACGACTGGTAAATGATTTGCGTGAACCACAAACTGCTGGGGCCACCGAGAATCTGCGGTGCCGCCAGGGCCCCGGCGGTCAACATGAAGACCATGGTGCACCCGGAGGTGATTCCCGGCTTGGTGTGCGGAATAATGATCCTCCAGTGGATTCGCCACCACGGGGAACCCAGATCCCTGGCCGCCTCAATCTGGTTCTTGTCCAAGCTTTCCACTGCATTGTAGATCGGGAAGATCATCAGCAGGATATAGGCATAGGACAATCCCGAATAGAGCGCCACCCCCTCGCGAACAAAATCGAATGGCTGGTCGATGATTCCAATCCAGATCAATGCATTGTTGATAATGCCATTTCCCCCGAACATGATCTTGAATGCAAAGGCCCGCAACAGTTCGTTCACCCAGAACGGGACAATGAGTGACATGACCATCAGCCTCGCCCATCCGCCCCGGGCTTCATGGGCAAGATAATAGGCCACCGGATAGCACAGCATCACATCGATCAATGTGACAAACACCGCTGCCATGATCGTACGGCCAAAGACGGACAGGTCCACCAGGTTGTACGACTCCGTATTCTGGGAACTGCCATAGAGCATGTACTTGTAATGCTCAAGCGTGTAATGGTGTACCTCCGTACCCCATTTCGGTGGCGGCACATTGGTCCTGAATGAGAAATCCATCATGAACAGCTGCGGCAGCAGGATCAACATGAAGATCCAGAACCCCACTGCAATCAGCAGGAAAAGCGCCAACGCCGCGCCGTTCTTTCTAAAGAATTCCTGCCAGTACTGTGACATGTGCAAAATGCTGTATTGACTGCCCGGGATTCAATCAACCATGTCGGGAACCAGGCTACTCGGCAGCCAGGTCCCCGGCGGGCAATGCAACCCCCAGGTCGGCATTGAATCCCAGCGTGACCTCGGTGCCGACATCGTGGCCGACTGAGCGCCCGTCATTCACCATGGATATCTTGATGCGCTTCTCGCTTCCCGGTACATCGAAAAACACCTGCCAGAAATTGCCTTCAAATTCCTGCTGGTGAACATGGGCGGTGACCTGGTTGTCCATTCTCTTTTCATCATCAAACTTCAGCGACTCGGGGCGGATAAACAAATAGGCACTGTCCCCGGTTTTCAACTGGCCTTCGCCGTTTTTCCTGCCATGCCGTGCCCGCAGGGAACCGGATGCCGTATCGATCACTGCATACTCATCGTCCACTTTCGACACTTTTCCGGTAAACAGGTTGTTTTCGCCGACGAAAGAGGCCACAAAGGCACTTTCGGGTTGATCATAGATGGTATTGCCATCCGCCACCTGTTCAATCACTCCCAGCCCCATGACCGCCACATGGTCCGACATGGTCAGGGCTTCGCCCTGGTCGTGGGTAATATAGATAAAGGTAATCCCGACCCGTTGCTGAATGGCCCGCAATTCAGTGCGCATGTGCTGGCGCAATTTCAGGTCCAGGGCGGAAAGCGGTTCATCCAGCAGCAGCACATCGGGCTCCGCCGCCAGGGCTCTGGCAATGGCAACGCGCTGTTTCTGCCCTCCGGACAGTTCATTCACCATTTTGTCCCCCTGACCAGGCAGCGCAATCAGGTCGAGCAGTTCCTCTGCCTTTTTCCGCCGCTGGTCCTTTCCCATTCCGCGGACTTCCAGGGAAAAGGCGATGTTTTCCCACACCGTCATCAGCGGGAACAACGCCAGATTCTGGAAGATCAATGCCGTCGGACGCTTGTTGGGGCCAATCCCGGCCATGTCTTTCCCGCCGATCAGCACCCGGCCCTCGGAAGGTTCCAGAAACCCGGAGACCGCACGCAACAAGGTGGTTTTGCCACACCCGGACGGACCCAGAAAACTAAAAAACTCCCCCTCTTTGATGTGGATGTTGACATCCCGGGCGGCTACAAAATCACCAAACCGTATCCACACATCATCAAGCTGCACATTTGCACTCATCATGGAGCCCTTTATCGCTGTCGTTTGCCGAAAGGCATTGTACTATATTTTTTTGACATGAAAAGACCACCCTGCCCAAGGCGATTGGCGGTCAGGCGGCCGGAGCTCCCCGGCCGCCTTATCCCTAATCCCGCGTGGTCCTATGCATTCACGAATTTGTTTCGATACTCGGTTCGAACATCCGCATACCACTGCCCTTCGGCCGGCCATGGATTCAGGTTCGCCAACGCATCCCCCGGATAGGCTTCCGCGAAATTCTTCTTGTAGTTTTCGTCGGTATGTCCGTCGGCACCCAGCACCGCAGAGTTGTATCCGTGGGTATTGATTGACTTGCCTGCAACCGCCGGGTCGAAGACATAGTTGATCAGCGCATAGGCCTGATCCACATTCTCGGCAGCCGCCGACATCGCCAGGCTGTCCACCCAGGCCATGGCCCCTTCTTTGGGAGCCTGATAGGTGACCGGCTCGCCCTGCGACTTCATTGCCAAAACCGGGCCATCCCAGGTCTGGCCAACAACCACCCCTTCATTCAGCAGGCCGTTCTTTTGACTGTCGGTGTCATTCCAGAAAAGCTTGATCTGGGATTTTCTGGCAATGCAGAAATTCGTAATCTTCTCCCAGACCGGACGCATGGCCTCTTCACTGGCATAGGCCCGCCAGACATCCCCGGGTTCCAGTTCACCGATGGTTTCCATGTACAGCCCGGCACCCAACATGCCACTGTGGGGGCGAATCATGGTTTTACCTTCGTTTTCCGGGTCCCAGATATTGCCATAGCTCGGGACACCGCCCGGAGGGGAATACAGGTCGGTACGCCAGCCGATGGCTTCCGTCCCCCATACAAATGGCAGCCAGTGAGAACCCTTGCCACCAAAATTCCATTCCGTGTCCCCGACCTTCAACATCGCCGGGTTCACATTGCCCAGGGAGGTGATGCGGTCATAATCAAAGGGCTGCAGCAAGTCCAGCTCGACCCATTGGCCGGAGCGGTTATTGGTGGGGCTGCACAGGTCCACGCCCGCCCCCTTGGTGGCTTTCATCTGGTTGATCAGTTCTTCATTGGAACCAAGTTCCTTGTAGTTCACGGTGATGCCCGTCGCGGCCGTGAAATCCGCGATCACATCCGCCGGAATGTAGTCCGTCCAGATGGTGCAGTTCACTTCACCTGATGAAGAAAGTGCTTTCGGGCTGATGACCCAGGGACCGACTGCTGCAGAGGCCCCGGCCACGACCGTTCCCTTCAGCAGTTTTCTTCGTTTTACATCAACAGTTGATTTACTCATCTTTAATAATTTTCTCCAAATTGGGTTCAAATAGGGACCAATTCAATGGTCCGAAGGTATAACGTATGGCGAGTTCCCGGCACCAAGCCGTGGGTTCGGCTTGAGCGGAGGGCTTCTTGTGACCCATTCGCTGGGGACGGCCAACTCCTTCGCACTGCAGCCCCTGTACGGACAGGCATGGCTGCAGAAGGGGCTTTGCATACAAATCGCCGCATCTCAGCGAATCAACTCATCCGGGAATCTAGCACAGTTTATTATTCGTCTCCATCCCAATCTTTCAAAGCCGCTCCCGGCAACCGGAAATTCCGTCCGGGCCGGCAACCGGCTGCAACCCCGTCCCGGGCCGTGACCGTTCTCTCAAAAATTTCCCGAAGATTTTTCGGATACACCCACCAGAGCGTCCATTCCCGGGGAACAATGCGGTATTCGGGGAGTTTCTGCAACCGGAAAACGGCTATTAATATTTATATTTCAATGTGTTATGGTTGATTTTTCAAACAGTGGTCAATCAGACGCGGTAAATGTGCCACAGGGGTGTTAATTCGGGGTTAATGCTGTACAATCCACGTCAGTTGATAACTGGAACTGGAATTCGCATAGAGGTCCCGTTCGGCCGTTATCGGCATACAACAAATAGCACATTAAATTTGAGGAAAATCGTATGAGAGTTACACTAATTGGAGCGGCCCTGGCTGCCCTGTCCTTTACAACCATGACAGCCCAGGCGGGTACACTTGAAGATGTACAGGCCCGCGGTGAGTTGAACTGTATTGTAACCACCGGGCTGGCGGGCTTCGCTGCACCGGATGAAAATGGCCGGTGGGACGGATTCGATGCGGGATTTTGCCGCGCCGTTGCCGCTGCCGTTGTGGGGGATGGTGAAAAAGTCAAATTTGTTCCATCCACCGGCAAAACCCGGTTCACCCTGCTGAATTCCGGTGAAGGCGATGTCCTGTTTCGCAATACCACGGAAACCATGAGCCGTGATACCGATCTGAAACTGAACTTTCTGCCAATCAATTACTATGATGGGCAGGGCTTTATGGTTCGTGCGGACCTGGGCGTAACGTCTGCCCTGGAACTGGACGGAGCTTCCGTATGCATCCAGACCGGCACCACCACAGAGCTGAATCTTGCTGACTTTTTCCGTGCCAATGGCATGAGCTATGAGCCGGTCAATATCGAGACCAATGAAGAAGGCCTCGCCAGCTACTCCGGCAACCGGTGCGATGTCTATACCACTGATGCTTCCGGCCTGGCGTCCACCCGTGCCGCGCTCGACGATCCTTCCGCGCACATCATTCTTCCGGAAATCATTTCCAAAGAGCCTTTGGGTGGTGCAACCCGCCACGGGGATGACGAATGGTCCGATATCGCCAAATGGGTCGTGAACGCAATCATCATTGCAGAAGAACTCGGTATCACCAAGGACAATATCGGCGAACTCTGCGCCGAGGCTGGCGACAATCCAAGCATTAACCGTATTTGTGGCACAGAAGGCGACATGGGTTCGATGATTGGACTGGATGCACAATGGGCAGTACGGGCCATTTCAGTAGGCGGAAACTACGCCGAGCTGTTTAATGCGCATGTGGGTCCCGACACCCCTCTTGGACTGGCACGCGGCCTGAACGCGTCCTGGAGAGACGGCGGCATCCTTTACGCTGCACCCATTCGTTAATTCGAAATCTACCGGAATACCGGGGTGCTTGGGCACCCCGGTATTTCAGCCAGTACCCCCACCCTGAAAATGGTGACCCCCCGTTTCACTGAAAGCCCCCTTCGTCCAGGACTGTTCCTGGAATTTCCGGATTTATTTCACCCGCCGCAAACCTCTCTTTCCATGTTCTTCGCGGGGACCTCCTCGGGAATCCGTCGGTCATGGCATGAAACCTGGCGTATCCCCCTCCCCAGCGGTCGCATCGGCCACATGGTGCCTGCCGCCTGCCGGAACGGGGTTAACAGGGAGGACCGACAACCGGTTCATCCCGTTCCCTTTCAGCGAAATACAACGAACATTCAACCCCCCGAGGCCCTTCCTGGAATAAGACTATGAGTGAAGCAGCGATACCTCAAAGAAACGTGGTCTCCCGACTATGGAATGACAAGGAAACGCGGTCCGTGATCGTTCAAATCATCGCAACCGCACTGATAATTGGGTTTTTTGCCTATATCATCCGCAATGCAATCGTGAATCTTGAAGCCATCGGAAAAGGATTCAGTTTCAATTTTCTGTGGCAGGCCTCGAGCTACGATATCAATCAGCACTTCATCGAATACACGTCCCGATCATCCCATTTCCGGGCCATGCTCGTCGGCATCCTGAATACACTGCTGGTCGCGGTGACTGGAATTATACTGGCCACCATACTCGGGTTTTTTCTTGGCGTTCTGCGATTGTCAAAGAATTGGTTAACCAACCGGCTCGCCTATGTGTATATTGAATATGTACGTAACGTTCCGGTGTTGCTTCATATCCTCCTGGTTTACGGCATTATCGTCAATACCCTGCCGGTCCCCAAGCAGGCATGGGGGCTGGGCGAGGTGGCATTCCTGACCAACCGTGGACTGTTTACTCCCAAACCCCTGGCTGAGCCGCTTTTCTGGGTCGTCTTTGCTCTTTTTATCGCAGGAATCATATTCACCCTGTGGTTCAGACGATATGCACAGAAGGTGCAGGATGACACGGGGTATCATTATCCGGTCTTCTGGATATCACTGGGCGCTATCATTGGCGTTCCCCTGATCGTCTATTTTCTGCTCGGCAGCCCGATCATCTGGGAGATTCCCGAGCTCAAGGGATTCAACTACAAGGGCGGCATGGTGCTCCGCCCGGAATATATTGCACTTTGGCTGGCATTGTCCGGGTACACCGCCGCTTCCATTGGTGAAATTGTACGTTCCGGAATCATCGCCGTGAATTATGGCCAGACTGAAGCGGCCTCGGCACTCGGTGTCAGCCGGGAACGCACCCTGAATCTGGTGGTGATCCCCCAGGCACTTCGAATCATCGTGCCACCCCTGACCAGCCAATATCTGAACCTGACCAAAAACTCCTCCCTGGCGATCGCCATCGGTTATATGGATATTGTCGCCACGATTGGCGGCATATCACTGAACCAGACCGGCAGGGAAATGGAATGCATGTCCATCGTACTCCTGTTGTACCTGGTATTGTCCCTGTTGATATCAGCCGTCATGAACTGGTACAACAAAAGCATCAAACTGGTTGAGCGGTAGGAGGATTATTATCATGAGCGAAAAAACATACACGCCCGGGGAACATCCTGACCTTCCGCCTCCCGCCAACCTGATTGGCCCGGTGGCATGGATACGGAAAAACCTGCTGTCGTCGCCAACCAATATCGTCATGACCGCACTGACGATCTGGTTCCTGTACGAAACGGTCCCAGCGGCCATCAACTGGCTATTTCTGGATGCGGCCTTTACCGGGGAAAACCGCGAAGAGTGTCGTGCCCAGGCCGGCGGGGCCTGTTGGGCATTCATCAATGAAAGAATGAAGCTGTTCACCTACGGGTTTTACCCCATTGAGGAACGATGGCGGGTCAATCTCTCCTTTTTATTGCTGGTGGCCGCCATCGTGCCCGTATTGTTCGACAAGGTGCCCTTTCGTAAATTCGGACTTTATTTCTCCTGCGCCTTTCCATTCATCACCGCATGGTTGCTGCTTGGCGGTTTTGGATTGACCCCGGTGGAAACCGACAAATTCGGTGGATTCATGCTGACCCTGGTCATTGGCATCACCGGCATCGCCTTTTCGTTGCCAATCGGCATTCTACTGGCGCTGGGAAGACAATCGAATCTGCCGATCATCCGGCTGTTTTCGGTTGGTTTTATTGAATTCATCCGCGGTGTACCCCTGATTACGCTCCTGTTTGTCGCCTCCACCATGCTGAACTATTTCCTGCCGGCAGGCGTGACCTTTGACCTGTTGTTGCGGGTGCTGATCATGGTGACCCTGTTTGCATCCGCCTATATGGCTGAAGTCATCCGGGGTGGCCTGCAGGCCATTCCCAAGGGCCAGTTTGAAGCGGCGGATGCCATGGGGCTCAAGTATTGGCCAGCCATGCGGCTTATCGTTCTTCCCCAGGCGCTGAAAATCTCTATCCCAAGTATTGTCAACACCTTTATCGGCCTGTACAAGGATACGACCCTGGTCATCATTATTGGACTGCTGGACCCTCTGGGCATCGGTAGAGCTTCCCTCGCAGATACCAAATGGACGGGGCTTTCCACCGAGGTCTACCTGTTCGTCGCCATTTTCTTTTTCCTTTCATGCTTTGGGATGGCTAGGTATTCGCTCTACCTGGAAAACAAGCTAAAAACAGACCACAAACGATAAACGAGTCATAGAACAATGAATGAACAAGCAAACACAAGCAGTGAAGACTATGCGATCATTATCCGGAACATGCATAAATGGTATGGTCAGTTCCATGTCCTGAAGAACGTCAACCTGCAGGTAACCCGTGGCGAGAAAATTGTTGTGTGCGGACCATCCGGATCCGGGAAGTCCACCGTAATCCGGTGTATCAACCGTCTTGAAGAACACCAGGAGGGGGACATCATCGTGGATGGAACTGAATTGACCAACGACCTGAAAAATATTGAGGTGGTCCGCCGCGAAGTGGGGATGGTGTTCCAGCATTTCAACCTGTTTCCACATTTGACGGTACTGGAAAACTGCACGCTGGCGCCGATATGGGTTCGCAAGATGCCCAAGCGGGAAGCCGAGGAAATCGCAATGCAGTACCTGGGGCGGGTAAAGATTCCAGACCAGGCCAGAAAATATCCCGGACAGCTCTCAGGCGGCCAGCAGCAACGGGTTGCCATCGCCCGCAGCCTGTGCATGAAGCCCAGGATCATGCTTTTCGATGAACCGACCTCCGCCCTGGACCCTGAAATGATCAAGGAAGTGCTGGACGTCATGATCGAACTCGCCAATGAAGGCATGACCATGCTCTGTGTGACCCACGAAATGGGATTTGCAAAGACAGTCGCCGACCGGGTAATCTTTATGGATGGCGGAGAAATCATCGAGGAAAACAGCCCGAATGAATTCTTCGACAATGCGCAGCATGAGCGCACGAAACTGTTCCTTTCCCAGATCCTCGAACACTAGGACATCTCACCCGTGCACCGGCCTGTGCCGGGTACGGGTCCGGTTTCAGCCGGACGGGGCATCGGTGCCCCCGACTCCTCCGCCCGGCGCCTCCAGTGCAGTGGCTCCGTAATACTTCCACATCAGCAGGGCCACCGCGGTTTTATGGGGAGACCACGTTTCTGCAATCTTTCTTACCTGGTCTTTACCCGGGCGAGTTTCCATTTTCCGGTAACGTTGAACGGCAACCTGCAGGGCGAGGTCCCCGTCCGGGAATATATTCTTCCTGCCCAGGGCAAACATGGCGAAAATTTCCGCTGACCATTTTCCAAGGCCCCTGATTCCTGTGATCTCGGAGATGACCTCCCCGTCCGGGAGATGGGACAGCTCTGCAATGACCAGCTGCCCGGAAAGCATCGCATCGGCAAGCCCCCGTATATAATCGGCTTTTCTTTCGGACAGCCCGCAGGCACGTAGCCTTTCCACGCTCCGGTTCCTGATTTTTTCCGGTGTGACCGTTCCCTGGCATGCCTGCTCAAGCCGGTGCCAGATTGCCGCAGCCGCCCGGGTAGACAATTGTTGTGCATTGATGATCTGGGCCAGCGTGGAAAAATCCGGTGACCGCCGGCGCGGTTCGGGATATCCAACCAGGTCCAGGATGCCCACCAGGTTCCGGTCCAGCTGACAGGCCTGGTCCAGTTCGGCGTGAAGGGCTTCCCGATGCCTGGAATTGTCCCCGGGTTCCATCGATTGATTCCTCAAATTCATTTAAAATAGCAGGGCACGGGATGCTCCCCCTGGTCCGGGGCAGATGTCCTCATGCTACCATCGGGAAAATGCAGTTGGGAACCTGCCCCGACCAACAGAACTGAAGTATACGGAAAAATATGATGCGGGTATTGATAATCGAAGACGATGAATCCACGGCGACCTATATCCAGAAGGGATTGCAGGAGGTCGGGCACATGGCAGACATCGCTGTAAACGGCGACGCTGGACTCTCCATGGCCAGCAACGAAAACTACCAGGCGCTGATCGTTGACCGCATGCTGCCCCGGATGGATGGGTTGACGGTGATTTCCACCCTGCGTGCACAGAAAAACCATACCCCGGTCCTGATCCTGAGCGCACTGGGGGATGTCGATGACCGGGTAGAGGGACTGAAAGCGGGAGGGGACGATTATCTCACCAAACCGTTCGCATTTTCGGAATTGCTGGCCCGGCTGGATGCACTGTCAAGGAGAACCATGATGGAAGTACAGGAGACCACCCTGGTCGTCGGGGACCTGGAGATGGATTTGCTGAGCCGGGAGGTCAAACGCAGCGATACCCTTATCGACCTGCAGCCCAGAGAATTCCGCCTGCTGAAATACCTCATGGAGCACAGCAACCAGGTCGTCACACGCACCATGTTGCTTGAAAATGTATGGGACTATAATTTTGATCCCCAGACCAATGTAATCGATGTTCACATCAGCCGATTACGCAGCAAGATCGATAAAAACTTCGACTCCCCCCTACTGGATACCGTGCGTGGAGCAGGATACATTTTACGTGCAACAAAAACATAACCTATTCCACAGCTACACCCTGAGACTGGCGTTACTCTACGCCTTTATTTTCAGCACATCCACCCTGCTGCTGTTTTATTTTTTCTACGTGTTTACGGCGTCGTACATGACGCAGCAGATGGATGACACCATTGAGGCCGAGATCCAGGGCCTGGCCGAACAGTACCACGAAAACGGCATTCAGGGATTGACGACTCTCATCGCAGAACGGGTGGACCGGGAACGGGGGGCCTGGAACTCCATCTATCTGCTGGCTTCCTACACACTGGTGCCCCTGGTGGGGAACCTGGACCACTGGCCCACCGAGGCAACCATGTCAATCGATCACAACTGGATTGAATTTGACCTGATTATCAACGAACCCATTGATGAAGTTCATACCGCCAGGGCGAAGGTTTTCAAGTTACCCGAGAATTATGGCTTGCTGGTAGGTCGGGATATTCACCAGTTAACCGAAGCCAAGAGAAGAATCATCCAGGCGTTGACGTGGGGGCTGGGAATCATGGCATTTCTGGCGTTCGCAGGAGGATTCGTACTCAGCCGCCGGACAGTCCGAAAGATTGAACGCATCAATCAAACGGCACAAAGCATCATGTCCGGTGACCTGTCACGCAGGGTCCAGACCACGGGCCGTAACGATGACCTTGACCAGGTTGCGTACAACCTCAACCAGATGCTGGACAGGATTCAAATGTTGATGGAAGATATCCGGCGGGTATCCGACAACATTGCCCATGATTTGCGAACCCCCCTGGCGAGACTCCGCCAGCACCTGGAAGAAGCCCGGTTGCAGGCGGCCCCGGGGTCAAACTCTGCAATGAAGCTGGAACAGTCCATACAGGAGTCGGACTCTTTATTGATCACGTTCAATGCCCTGCTGAGAATTGCGCGAATTGAAGCCGGCCAGGTCCGGGCAGGGTTCATCGGGATCGATTTCAATATGCTCCTGGATGATGTCGTTGAATTTTATGAACCCCTGGTCGAGGAAAAAAACCAGACCCTTGAAACCACCTGTGAAACCGGGGTCCAGTCCCGGGGTGACCGGGACCTGCTGTTTCAGGCGTTCGCCAACGTGATTGAAAATGCGATCAAATATACCCCCAACAATGGTCACCTGTCCGTTTCCCTCATCCGGCTGGATACGGACCTGGAGGTCACCATTGCGGACAATGGCCCGGGAATTCCTGCTTCGGAACGCGAAAAGGTATTTCGGCGGTTTTATCGCCTCGACCAAAGTCGAAGCGGCAGCGGGAATGGCCTGGGACTCAGCATGGTATCCGCCGTAATTTCCCTGCACGGCGGCCGGATCACCCTTGAAGACAACCATCCCGGGCTCCGCACAGTCATCCGTATACCCCTGGTCGAAGCCACTGCGTCGGCACCACCGGTCACCGAAGAAAACGGGTCGCCCCGGATCAGCGGGGGGGAAGCGTAAAACCTCCAACCGGCCCGGAAAGACCGGATCGACAATCGCCGGAAGCGAGTGGGCACTGCCCGGGTTCCCCCGGGGTATTGCGTCCGCGAACCGCCGTTTTAATTGTTGTCCTCTTCCACCAGGTCCATCAAGGCAGGCAGGTTCAGGCTTTGAACGACCTGGTCGATGTCAAGCTTTGCAAACTGGTTGACCCCTACCAGAACCAGGACGAGAAACACGAGTGTCCAGATGATTCTTTTGAATACTCTGCCTCCGGATTTTCTTCTGTGTACCGTCTCGCGACTCCTGCTTTTGGCCTTTGATTTCGAGGAGGCAATGTCCCGGAGCTGTTCAGGCACGAGGTTGACACTGGCCAGGATATCATCTGGATTAAGGCGCAGCAAACCGGCATAGGATCTCAAGTAACCCTTGGAAAAGGTATAGCCGGGCAGGCTGTCATAGTCATCCCTTTCCAGTGCCTCGATGGACTGAACGCTCAAATTGAGGTGCCCGGCGACTTCTTCAACACTGAGCCCGTAGGAAATCCTGGCTTCAGCCAGCTTCTTGCCGGCAGTCAGAACGGTTTTTTCTTCTGGTACCGGTTCCGGGTCCCCGGTTTCGCGCTTAACCATCAGTGCTCAATTGGAATATAATTGTTCTGAACCCTGCAACGTATTGTGCACCGAACGGCACCCGGTCTACGCCTTCTTCCACACGCTCACCGTCCCCTCTGCACTCAACTGCATGGCATTCAGTATAGCGTCAAACCCGGAAAAATAGCAACCTGCTGCGCCCTGCTCCCAGGAGCCCAAAGCCATTTCCCCTCTTCACTGCCCTTGCAAAGACGGGACTGGACAGCGGTCAGCGTCATTCAACGGCTTTCATGCTGAGCCGGACCCTGCCCTGCTTGTCGACTTCCAGGACCTTGACCTTGACCCGGTCTCCTTCCTTGAGTACATCACTTACCTGGTTCACCCGGGAGTTTGATATCTGGGAAATATGCACCAGACCATCCCGCCCAGGCAAAATATTCACGAATGCACCGAAATCCATCAGTCGAACCACTTTGCCGTTATAGATGGTATTCACTTCAACATCCGCAGTGATCTGCTCGATCCTGCGAATGGCTTCCTGGGCGGCTGCATTGTCGGTGGATGCGATTTTAATGATGCCGTCATCATTGATATCGATGTTTACCCCGGTTTCTTCTGAAATCGATCGAACCACCGAACCCCCTTTTCCGATGACATCCCGAATCTTTTCAGGATTAATGCTGATGCTGACGATCCGGGGGGCGAACTCCGACATTTCAGCACGGGGTTCGGTGATCACCTTGTTCATTTCTCCCAGAATATGCAACCGGCCCTCTTTGGCCTGGTCCAGTGCCGTCTCCATGATTTCCCGGGTAATCCCGTCTATCTTGATATCCATCTGCAATGCGGTAATCCCGTCCGCGGTCCCGGCAACCTTGAAATCCATGTCTCCAAGGTGGTCCTCATCCCCCAGAATATCGGTCAACACGGCAAATTCATCGCCTTCCTTGATCAGTCCCATGGCCACCCCCGCAACCGGCGCCTTGGTCAACACCCCCGCATCCATCAGCGCCAGGCTGGTGCCGCAGACCGTGGCCATGGAACTGGATCCGTTGGATTCGGTGACTTCAGAAACAATGCGTATGGTATAGGGGAAATCATCGCCACTTGGAATCACTGCATTGACGCCTCTCTTGGCCAGTTTCCCATGACCGATTTCCCGGCGTTTCGGGGAACCCACCCGACCCGTTTCTCCCACGCAGTAAGGGGGGAAGTTGTAGTGGAGCATAAACCGGTCCCGGTAGTCCCCGTCGAGTGCGTCGATGATCTGGGAATCCCTTTCGGTGCCCAGTGTGGCCACCACCAGTGCCTGGGTTTCCCCTCTCGTGAATTTTGCTGACCCATGGGTTCGTGGAAGAACGCCGGTTTCAACGCTGATCCCCCGGACTGTCCGGGTGTCCCGGCCGTCAATCCTGGAATTTCCGGCCAATATGCTTCCCCGTACGAACTGTTTCTCAAGGGCCTTGATCTCTGCGATGACCCGGGAGGCCTTGTCGTCTTCACTGCCCACCGGGCAAAGTGCTGAAACAACCCGGTCCTTGACCTCGGCAACTGCCTGCTGTCTCTGGACCTTGTCGGAAATCCGGTACGCATTGGCAATGCCATCTCCCACGGCCTCCGCTACACTGTCTGCCAGGGCCTGGTCGTGTTCTTTCCGGGCGTACTCCCACTTGTCTTTTCCGGCCTCCTGGCCAAGTTCCTTCACAACCCGAATGACGGCCTGACTTTGCTCATGACCGTATATGACGGCCCCAAGCATTTGTTCTTCAGTCAGGATATCGGCTTCAGATTCGACCATGAGAACGGCACTCTGTGTTCCCGCTACGACCAGGTTGAGTGCCGATTTTTCGGCCAGGGTGCTGGCATCGGGGTTGAGAACATATTCTCCATCCACGTACCCCACCCGGGCCGCACCGATGGGCCCATTGAAGGGCAGGCCGGAGATTTCCAGTGCCGCAGAGGTCCCGATCAATGCGATGATGTCCGGATTGATCTCGGGGTCAATGGAAACCACCGTGACAATCACCTGGACCTCATTGCGGAACCCGTCCGGAAACAATGGCCGAATGGGCCGGTCGATGAGGCGGCAGGTCAAAATCGCATTCTCCGATGGCCTGCCTTCGCGCTTGAAAAAACCGCCGGGGATTTTACCGGCGGCGTAACTTCTTTCCTCGTACTCGACGGTCAGCGGAAAGAAGTCCTGGTTCGACGCCTCCTTTCTGCCAACAACCGTCACCAGCACAACGGTATCCCCCATGCTCGCCAGTACCGCGCCATGGGCCTGTCTGGCAATGGCGCCCGTTTCGAGACGCACCTCATGCTGTCCGTATTGAAAAGTCTTCACTACTTTACTCACTTTTTATTCTCCTGTTCGGTTCACGATTACTTGCGCAAGCCAAGCTTGCCAATCAACGCCCTGTAGCGCTCTATGTCTGTTTTTTTCAGGTAACTCAATAGTTTCCGTCTATGGTTTACCAGTCTGAGCAGCCCCTGTCGGGAGTGATGGTCATGGATGTGAGTTTTGAAATGATCAGAAAGGTCCTGGATTCGGGCAGTCATCAATGCAATCTGGACTTCCGGAGACCCGGTATCCTCCTTGCCACGCTGGTGTTCCCTGATTACCGTGGCTTTGTCTTCGGCAGTTAAGGCCATATTTTCCTCTGTATCTCTGTAATGTATTACCTGTGTCGAAGTGAGCCCTTCAGTCATTACCGGATCGATACCGGATCGATATCAGATCAATGATACCGGCCCTGGTAAAAACTGAACATCATGAAGATTGGCCAATTGCTGTCAATTTCCCTGGCAAACCTCGAAACACCGTATCCCCGTTGTCGGGGCGGCCTATTCTATCCACCTGACTGCCAACCTACAACCCCAAATTTCCCATTTGTTCCCGACATATCAATAACAATATTTTTGCACACTAACACTGATAATGTTATCATGCATCATGATGTTAGAAAGAAACCACGAAATACCGACCAGGCCTGTCACCACCGTGCTGCAGCGCTACCTCGAAGATACCCTTCACGCCCCCGCAAGGGTCGTCGCACTCGAACGTGCACCGGGCCTCCCCTCGTTTCTTTCCCGCATGTACCGCCTCCACGAAGGCCGCATAGCGGGAAGGCGATGCATCTTCCTCGCCACCGTCGACAACCCCGCGACGCCATCCAACATCGCAAAGCATGTTGCCCTGGTCCGTGGTGCCGTGGACGCAATCGTCATCTTCGTCGCGCCATGGCTGAGCGCGCACAACCGCTCCCGCCTCATCGGACACGGCGTCCCGTTCGTCGTGCCCGGCAAGCAGCTCTATGTTCCGGACCTCGCGATGGACCTGCGCGAACGTTTTCCCACGCCGAAGCCACGCCGCACAACCGGGCTCTCGCCAGCGTCTCAGGCAGTCCTGTTCCATCGTCTCCTGGGGCTGGATGAAACGGCGACAACCCCTACTCTCATCGCCACGCAGTTGCATTACTCCGCGATGTCGATCAGCCGCGCGTTCGATGATCTGGTCAATGCCGGACTTGCCTGTTCCGAGAGACACGGCAAAGAGCGGCGCATTCGGTTCAAGACCGAAGGCAGACAACTGTTCGATGCCTCCCGTGATCTGCTGCAAAGCCCGGTACGTACCGAAAAGTTCATCCGGCACCTTAGCGCCGCTCCACCGTTGAAACATGCCGGCGAGAGCGCACTCTCGGAATTGACCAGCTTGTCTTCACCGTCGCTGAAGGTTTTCGCGGTTGCAGCCCGCGATTGGAAAGCTGTCGCCCAGACCCACGAGCTCGAAGAGACCGACCGGGACCGGGCTTCCAGTATCATGGAAACCTGGTCCTATGACCCGGCTGCCTTGTCCACCGGGCAAACCGTAGACCCGCTGTCGCTCTACACCCGGTTCCACGATCACCGCCAAGAGCGCGTTTCCATGGCGGCGGAACGACTGCTGAACAAAATGCCGTGGTGACCGGAATCCACGGGTTTCATGAACATTTCCCGGCCCGCGAGGATCAATACGCCATCCCCGGCGGCACCGCCCGGGCATCCGTGGCGGCATACTGCGGGGTAGACACCGGAGCACACGCCGAATGAACCTGGCCTCTCCCGCTTTCCGGGCTGCTACCTGTTGAAGAAAAAGCGGACATCTGTGCTTTGCGCTGACACCCCGGATTCCTTGCAAAATATTTTGACAATCAAGGATATTTTGCGGGAAATCGGTATAATTCACCGCCTTGGATAACCGGGTACAAACAAAAACAGTTCAATGAATCTCTCGAGAGTCGGTTTCATCGGATGGCGCGGCATGGTGGGTTCCGTACTGCTGCAAAGAATGCGGGAAGAAGAAGACTTTTCCATTATTGAAGAGCCGGTTTTCTTTTCGACTTCCCAGACCGGTCAGCCGGGGCCGGATATCGGAAGAGGCACTGAATCCCTGAAAGATGCCCATGACCTGGACGAACTGGCCAAACTGGAGGTGATCGTTACCTGCCAGGGCGGTGAGTACACTTCTGCGGTCCATTCCAGGCTCCGCAATGCCGGATGGGGAGGGTACTGGATTGATGCCGCTTCGACCCTGCGCATGTCCGACCACTCCACCATCATTCTCGATCCGGTGAATCTCCCGGTCATTGAACAGGGGCTCCAGACCGGACAGAAGGATTTCATCGGCGGCAACTGTACGGTGAGCCTGATGATGATGGCCCTGGATGGACTCCTCAATGCCGACCTGGTGGAATGGATCTCCGTGACCACCTACCAGGCGATCTCCGGTGGAGGAGCCCGGCACATGCGGGAAATGCTTGGGCAAATGGGACAGATCCACAGTCGGCTGGGCAGCCTGTTGAATGACCCGGAAAGCTCCATCCTCGATATCGATGCGAACGTGACGGCAACCATGCGCTCGGACGAGTTGCAAAAGACGGAAATCGGGTACGCGCTGGCTGGCAGCCTGCTTCCCTGGATTGACCAGGACCTGGAGGCCGGAACCAGCCGGGAGGAGTGGAAAGGGTTTGCAGAAACCAACAAGATTCTCGGGAGAACGCATGCCCCCATCCCCATCGAAAGCACCTGCATCCGTATCGGGACCATGCGCTGCCATAGCCAGGCGTTCACGATCAAGCTCAAACGGGAGTTGCCGCTGGAGGAAGTTAAGGCCATCACCGCCCAGGCCAATGACTGGGTAAGCGTCATTGAAAATACCCGAACCCGTTCCCTGGACCAGCTGACCCCGGCAAAGGTGACCGGAACCCTGGACATTCCTGTGGGGAGAATGCGGAAGCTGCAAATGGGCGGAGAATATCTCGCCGCGTTTACCGTGGGAGACCAGTTGCTCTGGGGGGCCGCCGAACCATTGAGGAGAATGCTCAGAATTCTCTCTAACCGGTGAATTTCAGTTTTATCCCCATCGCTGAACTCCAGCCATGGCCGGTGCGCCGATCATGAACCCTGGTTGTCATGGATCATTTTTATTGATGATCCGGGCGCAACAGGCAGTTGGAGGCTAACCACAACTTTGTTACTATTCGACCCCATTGAACCCCGAATCATTTAAACACCATCCCCGTGTAATCTGCCTCGCTGCAAAACGGCGCGCTCCCCACTTGACAACCCTGTGATGCAAACCTTCGGAATTTAAGGTAAAACCCACAAGACAATGAAAATACTGATCGCTGACGCCTTCCCTGAGTCCCATGTGACAGAACTGAGGAACCGGGGCCACCAGGTCACCCTCTCCCCGAACCTGGACGCCGATACGCTTGGCGGCGCCATCAAGGAGAATGAAGCCCTGATCATACGGGGTACGGCCGTTCGTGCCGACACCCTGGACAACGGCAAGGCACTGCGGCTGGTGATCCGTGCAGGGGCCGGAACCAACTCCATTGACAAGATTCATGCGGCAAGGCTCAACGTCCGGGTCTGCAACGTCCCGGGCGCAAATGCAACGGCCGTGGCCGAACTGGTGATGGGACTGATCATTGCCATTGACCGCAACATCGAATCCAATGCCTCGGATCTGAAGGCCGGGGTCTGGAACAAGAAAAAATACAGCCGGGCCAGTGGACTGTACGGCCGGAATATTGGCATTCTCGGCCTGGGTGCTGTGGGTCTTGGGGTGGCCGAACGTGCGAAGGCATTTGGCATGCAGGTCTACGCTGTGCACAAACCGGACCGGCTGCTGGAGACCGAACGCCGCATCCGCGCCGTAGACATCATCCAGGTGGGGTCAATGGAAGAACTGCTGCCCATCTGCGATATCGTCTCCCTGCATATGCCTCTGGCAGAAGAAACAAGGCAGATGGTCAACGACTCCTTTCTCGCCAAAATGAAAGCCGGTGCCATCTTCATCAACACCTCAAGAGGGGACCTGGTTGATGAAGCGGCCCTGATCAACGCCATGGAAAGCAAGGGCATTCGTGCCGGGCTGGATGTCTACAACAATGAACCCGGGGCAGGAATCCATACCTTCGACTCGAAACTTGCCTGCCACCCGAACGTGTGCGGAACCCACCATATCGGCGCTTCCACCGAGCAGGCCCAGGCCGCGGTTGCGGATGGGGTGATTGATATCATTCAATCCTACGGGAACGGCAGCCTGAAATATTGCGTAAACAACTAAGTCAGGATCAATCCATACCATGTCCAACAGAAAACACAACTTCAGTGCGGGGCCCTGTACCCTGCCCCTGGAAGTTCTGGAAGAAGCCCAGGCGGAATTTGTAGAGTACCAGGGAGCCGGGATGTCTCTGATCGAAATGAGTCATCGGGGCAGGCATTTCGATCAGGTCGCCACGGAAGCCATGGCATTGTCGATGGAGGTCTTTGAGGTTCCGGATGATTTCAGCGTGTTGTTTCTGCAGGGGGGTGCCATCCTGCAGTTCTCCATGGTCCCCATGAACCTGTTGCACGAAGGCCAGAAAGGGGGCTATGTCAATTCAGGCACCTGGGCCCGGGGTGCGATCCAGGATGCCCGTGAATACGGCGAAATCTATACGGCCTGGGATGGGGAAGCCTGTGGGTATACAAGAATGCCGTCCACCGGTGAACTGGAAATGCAGGACAACACCCGGTACCTGCATATCACCACGAATGAAACCATTGGTGGAATCCGCTTTCCGCAATGGCCGGATGTGGAAGTCCCCATGATCGCCGATGTATCCTCCGAGTACATGGCCCGCCCCCTGCCCTGGGAAAAATTCGACCTGGTATACGGTGGTGCACAAAAAAACCTCGGGCCAGCGGGCATGACAGTGGTCTTTGTCCGCAAATCGATTCTCGAAAAAACCAACCGGAAGATCGGCCGTTACCTGCGATATGACATCCATGAATCCAAGGGGTCCATGTTCAACACTCCCCCGGTTTTTCCCATATACATGTTTGGCAAGGTCCTGAAGTGGATGAAAAAACACGGTGGGCTGGCCGGCATGGAGCGCAGGGCGGCGGACAAGGCCAGTGCATTGTACGGTGCAATCGATTCCAGCAACAGGTATTACCGTTGCCCCGTGGAGGTGGCCTGCCGGTCCCATATGAACGTGGTATTCAGATTGCCGACTGAAGAACTGGAACAGGCGTTCCTGGATCAGGCCTCCAGTGCCGGCTTCATGAACCTGAAGGGCCACCGCAGCGTCGGGGGCTGCCGGGCCAGCATATACAATGCCCTGCCCAAAGCCAGCGTCGAGGCACTGGTTGAATTCATGGCGGATTTTCAAAGCGGCCACCCGTAAACAGGACGATTGCGATGACGAAGATCAAGGCATTCGACGGGTATATTGTCAATGCGGCCTGGGCGCGGGAAGTGGTTTCCCCCGCGTATGATTCCGTTTCCCCGGAGCAAAGGCGGATCTTTGCCGAAGTCAATCCGAAAAATTACCTGAACACCATGCGCCTGCTGGAGGATTTTCCGGAAGAGGCCCGCCCGACGGCGGATGAATTGCTCCAGCTGAACAAGTCCAACCTAGACAACCTGCTGGCCGGAGGATACTACCAGCACTTCAAGCAGCCCTGCTTTTTCATTTACCAGCTGACTACCGGGGATCACGTGCAAACCGGCATTGTGTGCGAAATCGGGGTCGAGGAATATGAAAGGGAAAGAATGAGAAAGCACGAAAACACCCGGAGCGACAAGGAAACCCTGCTGACGAATTACCAGAAGGTCGTGGGCGTATCCTCCAGCCCGATCTGCCTGACCTATGCCCGGACCGACTCCATCGACCACTGTATCGCCAAACTGGTTCAGTCACCGCCGGAAATCGAATTCACCTCGGAAGATGGCGTGTTCCAGAAAGTCTGGCGCATTGAATCCGAATCTATCCAGCAGAAACTGGCTGACCTGTTCGAACCCATTGAGGTGACTTATCTCACGGACGGGCATCATCGCGCCGCTTCCGGGCAACGCTATGCACAGGCCATGCGAGTTGAAAACGGCAACAATGGGGATGAACCCTACAACCAGTTGCTGGTGGCATTGTTCCCGGACAACCAGCTGAACCTGTTGCCCTTTCACCGCTGTGTCAAGGATTCGAACAATCTTGACGTGAATGAAATCATCGAGGCACTGGCCACGTCGTTCGAGGTGGAAAAGCCGGCGGAACAATCCTTTTTCGAACCTTCCAGGCACGGGGAATTCGGCATGTTTGTCGAGGATACCTGGTATCGACTTCGGGTCAGGACAGCGTGCATCGACCTGTCAGACCCGGTCCACTCACTGGATGTTACCCTCCTGCAGAACCTGGTGCTGGACCCAATACTGGGAATCCGGGACATGCGCAGTGACCCCCGGCTGGATTACATTGCAGGGGTCGCCGGGGAGGAAGGAATCCGGCAAAAGTACGCGGATGGCTGGGACGTGATTTTTACCTGTTGTGCCACCTCCATCCGGCAGCTGATGGACATTGCCGATGCCGGTGCCCTGATGCCGCCGAAATCCACCTATTTTGATCCGAAACCACGCTCCGGGATTTTTGTCCGGTTAAAGTGATTCAACCGGAATCCTCTCCCGTGGAGTTTCATGTTCCAGGGAACGGTGAAGAGGAATCGCTTCTCCCTGCACTGGCAGGCCAAACGACACAAAAATCCTTGCCAGAGGCTTCATAATGCCACAAAACTCCATCAACTCTTTGGCATGGGGTAGTCCTGGAAAGTGTTATTAACACGTGGGACTTATATACTTAACTTGACAAAATCAATCGGTATATTTTCTTGACGGATCATCAAGGTTGCCAACGCAATCGCCTCTCCCACGTCCAACCACCCGAGTCCCCAGGGCTAAAATATTCAATGCAGCATTGATGTCCGCATTGTCCCGATGTCCGCATTCGACGCACCTGAACTGGTCTTGCGTCCTGCGGTTGTCCTGGTCGATATGTCCACACGCATGACACCTCCGACTGGTATTTTTGGGGTCGACCTCAATCAACTCCGATTTGTAGCCGAGTTTCTGTTTGAATCCCGACCAGCCGGTGTTCAGGATTTCCCGGTTCAACCCCGACTTCTGTTTGACGTTCCGGCCCGGATTCTCCCTATCCCCCTTCGCAGACTTCGTCATGCCCCGGGTGTTCAGGTTCTCAACCACCACGTACTGGGACTGGTCCGCAATCTTTCTCGATTCCTGGTGATGCCAGTTGCCCCGGATATTCCTGATCCTCCTGGAGGCCCTGGATGCCTTTAATCTTGCCTGCTCATATCTTTTTGAACCCGAAATATAAAGGATATTCCCATCTCTGTCCTTTTGCTTTCTCGGCTTCTGTCTCCTGGCCATCATGCGTTGATACCGCCTTCTCCTGGCTTCGAGCCGGTCAAGCCGGGGCATTCGCCGGATCTCCCCCTCACTGGTTGCAAATTGCCGGACATTCATGTCCACGCCAATGGCCTTGCCATTGTCATTCCTTTGAATGGTCTCCATCTGATAACTCACGGTGGCATAGAGCCGATTATCTTCCTGTTGGATCACTACCGACACCGGTTCAGCATCGGTATACAGATGGCTTCCGCTCAACACCACCTGTCCAATCTTCTGTAAATGCAGGGAATTCCCGTTCAGCTGGAAGGTTCCTTTCACAAACGTCACGGAATCGGAATGACTGGCCCGGGATTTGAACTTCGGAAACCCCTTTCCCGACCCAAAGCACTGCTTCCAGGCATCCGAATAGTATTTCAGGGTGTACCGGATCGGCGCACAGGGGAGTTTCTGCAGCCAGTCGGTTTGTCGTCTTAACTGGACAAACTCCTTTCCCAATGAGAAAAACGAAACCTTCGGGCGGGGCACGGACTCATCGTTGCGATGAGCTTCCATCATTTGCCTGTTTTGGGCAAGGAAATGATTCCACACATAACGGGTGGCACCCAGACACTGATGGAGCATTTCAGCCTTTTGTCTGGTCTTTGGGTAAAGACGATAGCGGATGCCGCGGTACTCCATGACTTCGATTATACTCGTTATATTCGGTTTGGTGGGCAATAAATACCTGAGATCAACATTAACCTGAGATGTCAATGCATGAGCAGAAATGTGATCTTTCGTCTGCCAAGTTAAATATATAATTCCCTAACACGTCATCGGTTTTTCGCGACAGCGCTCGGGAAAACCTCGTGTATATCGCTGGCCGTCGTTGCCTGCATGACCGGATTATCCGTCCTCCCCACCCACGCATGCTCGTACGCGCTTTTTTCGAGTGGGGTTTCTTTGGCGGGGAAAACAGAACATTGCCAGCCAACACCATTGGGGTCAGCGTGTACGCGATGGATATCGGACCTGACAGTGGAATCACCGGCACGATTGACTTTACGGTGGAGTTGCTGGAGGAAGGTTGGTTCCGTCAACTTCCAGAGCACGTGATTTCCGTAAAAGCTTTCGGGGGCGCTTATGTTGTCGCTCCGCAGGAGGGGCTGAAGATGGGTTCGACTTATCGTTTTACCGGAAACAGCATTACCGGTGACCGTGGATCGGATGAAGGCAGAGACAAACAGGTGACGATAACTGCCAGCCCTGCCGGGCTGTCGGCGGAAACCGCTTTTACCCTGGACATCGGGCCGGTCACGACCGAACATATCAGCGTGGTGGCTGGCGTCCCGTGCACCGGGGGGTTGGAGGTTGCTTACGCCGATGTCAAGGCTGTACTGGGCGAGGAGGTGCAACAGCGGCGGAAGCAGTTATTGTATCTCACAATTGTCGATGATGAATTCATCTGGCGGAATGATAGCGGCAGCATGTGTTCCAGCGTCTTGCCGGGCAGAAGCGGGCTGGGGACGGGTCACGACAGGATATTTGCAGCCTGCGGACCGGTGTCCCAGCACTTCTATGCCCCCGAACTGAAGCTCGGCATGCATACGGTGAAGATACTGGCGTTCTTGCCCGGAACCGGGGTGGTTCTCGAAACGGCGGCGCAGCCGGTGAATCTCGACTGCAGATTCTCTCCTTTTGAAAGGATACGGCGATGACTACGTCCTTATCACGTTCTCGAGTTCAATGACTTGATCCTTATGACTTTTTCAGATTTTCGTACCGGCAGGTTTGTCTTTCCTGCCATCACTATCAATTACTTTTAAGCAACCTGGGGGGTCTTCTGTATCTGATGGTTAAGGTTTCTCGTTGGCTTCTGACCACCACCCCCTGACTCATTGAGCAAGATGTCTGATCAATACCTTGTTGCACGGTGGTCTGTCGCAACCGAAGATTGCATACCAGTTCGGATGAAACCCCGGTCCGATATCCCGAGAGATGTCGCCCCCCCTTTTTTGCTGACTCAGCGCTTTTCGGCTTGTTCGGCCAGTGACAGTGGAGCTTTCGCCTGTGCTAGAGTATCGACGTAAGACATCAGACTCGGGATGCCAGGCTCGTAATAAACACCGTTCACTTGCCAGACATAACCCAAATGAGAGAATTGTTTTAACTTTTCCCGAACATGCTGATCGGTGGTCGATTCATCGTCGACCATCCCCTGTGCAATCGCTTCCTTCAGGCTGCGTTCATGAAAATGTACCATGCCACCTCGCACAAATGCATTCGCGATGCTTTCAGCGACGGATAGCAATCCAGCCTCTTCTATCTCATTGCGCCGAATCTGATACATAACGTTACACTTGCGGGTCACGATCGGCTGCACCGCCTTGACTGTCTCCATAGCAATAATCCGTTCCCCTGTCTGCTGTAACCGTTGGGCAAGACAATCCCCCCAGATCTGGGTGAAAAAGGGATAACAGTGGGTTTGCTTAGCGACGTTCTCAATGACACCGGGGGCAAAGGTGATACCTGCTGCCTGCAATGGGATGGTGAGCGCGTCGACGGCTTCTTCCGATGACAATCGACCCAATCGAATGATTTCACTGCGATCCCAGAACGAGGCATTGGCCTGCCCCAGCGCGGCTCTAAGGTTTGGTGTGCCGGCCAGCACCAGCAGAAATGGACAGCCATCTGACCGCACGGCCTGGCTGGCATTCAACAGTGATTCGGCGACCGCCGATTTCAACCGATGGGCTTCATCGATGATCAGAATAAAGGGCTTATCCCGACTTCTCTCCCACAGGAGTTTTCGGATGGTCGCAGAGGTCGGGGACAAATCCATTTCCGTTTTGGCTTGGAAAGGCCCGACCCCAGCGGAAAACTCTGCCGATTTGAACCGTTTGCGTAATGCCTGATGGTCTTCCGTCAAGCGGTCGATTAACTCGGCCAGGGTCCCCATCTCGTTTGGAGTGACCCATAGAATATCCAGCTTCGAGGTTTCTTTTTGGAGAGTCCTGGTTCGAAGATAACTGAGCAGGGCAGTTTTTCCGTTGCCCCGGGGACCGTAGAGAATCAAATCCCGACTGGGAGGTTCCCGATCTTTCAGGTCATCGACACAATCCTGGAAATAGGCCTGCTCTTCCTTGCGGCCAGCCAGATACGGTGGTACCACTCCCGTGCCGGGCTTAAACAGGCGTTTCAAATTAGTGGTGCTCATTCTCTCTCCCAAGACATACCATCCTGCCCCAAATCAATGACGTTGTCAAAATCATTACTACGACGTGTTAGAAGCAAATAGAACTGTCCGGTTTAGTAGCAAATAAACTGTCCGGTTTTACCCTTCATTTCACGGCCCCCAGAGGGTTAGCCCTCTGGGGGCCGTGGCGCCCCCGCGGTGGGCACTACGCGGTGGCCGTGGGATTGTCCTGCCCTCGGTCACCCGCTCATTTCCCTCAAGGTCCAAATGGGTGGTCACCTCGCGATACCCGGAATCACGGAATATCGCCCTGACCTTTTCCCCCTGCCGGTAACCATGCTCCAGAACCACCCACCCACCCCCTGAAAGATATCGGGGGGCCGTGCCAATGATGTGCTTCAGGCTCGCATATCCCGAATTTTCCGCAACCAGGGCCACCCGGGGCTCGAACCGAACATCTCCCGAATCCAGGTGTGGGTCTTTCGGATCGATATAGGGAGGATTGGAACAAATCACCCTGAATTCCCGGCCACCCAGCCCGTCAAACCAGTCATTGCGAACAAACCGGATATTGTTCAGCCCGAGATGGCGCTGGTTTATTCCCGCAACCTCCAGTGCATCAGCAGAAATATCGGTGGCGATGATCCGGCTGGACGGCAACTCCGATGCCAGGGCAAAAGAGATGGCACCGCTGCCCGTCCCAAGCTCCAGTATCCGGGGTTCTGAAGCCCTGCGGGCATGCAACAGTACCCGTTCCACCACACATTCGGTCTGGTGCCGGGGAATCAGCACCTGTGGATTCACCCTCAGCGGCAATGACCAAAACTCTCTTGTGCCGGTGAGATAGGCAATCGGCACCCCCTTTTTTCGACGGTTGACGAGGGACGTAAACGCTGCAATCTGATCCCTGTCCAACTGGGAACCGGACCGCGCAATCAGCCCGGCCTGGTCAAGGTTGAGTGCATGCCCGAGCAATACCCTGAGTTCGAGATCACAAATCCCGTCCACATCGGCTTTCTGTCGAAACCGGTACAGAAGTTCATTCAGTGTCACAGCACCCGTGATGGAGCCCGTCAGCTGCTTTCGAATTCAGCAAGAAGCTGTGCCTGGCGTTCGGCAACAAGGGGGTCGATGACCTGGTCGACGGCACCCGCCAGAATCTCGTCCAGCTTGTAAAGCGTCAGGTTAATCCGGTGGTCCGTCACCCGGCCCTGGGGGAAATTGTACGTTCGAATCCGCTCGGATCGGTCACCACTGCCGACCAGTGACTTGCGTGTATGCGCCTCTTCCTGCCGTTGTCTTTCCATTTCGGCTTCCAGCAACCTCGACTTCAGGGCCGACATCGCCCGGGCCCGGTTTTTATGCTGGGACCGTTCATCCTGGCATTCCACCACAACGCCGGTTGGAAGATGCGTGATGCGAATAGCGGAATCTGTCTTGTTCACATGCTGTCCGCCGGCACCGGATGACCGAAAGGTATCGATGCGCAGGTCTCCCGCATTGATCTCGATCTCATCCATTTCATCGGCTTCGGGCATGACGGCCACGGTGCAGGCAGAAGTATGAATGCGGCCCTGGGACTCGGTCTGGGGAACCCGCTGCACGCGGTGGGCGCCCGATTCAAACTTTAACCGGGAATACGCGCCGGTCCCTTCTATCCGGCTGATGATTTCCTTGAACCCCCCGTGTTCTCCCTCGCTGCTGCTCATTACCTCAACTTTCCAGTGCTGGCTTTCCGCATACGCATGGTACATCCTGAACAGGTCCCCGGAGAAAATGGCCGCTTCATCGCCACCGGTTCCGGCTCGAATTTCAAGGAAGATATTTCTGGAATCATTGGGATCCCGGGGCAGCAACAGGGTCTGCAGCGCATCCCGGCAAACTGCCATCTGCTGCTCCAGTCCGTGCAATTCCTCCTGGGCCATTTCCCGTATGGAGCGATCCGGGTCATCCAGCATCAATCCGGTTTCCACGATTTCATCATTGATCTGCTGGTATTTTGCGAAGCGGTTGACAATGGGTTCGATGTCCGACAGTTCGATGGACAGCTTTCTGAACCGGTCCGGATTGGACAGGGTATCCGGATCGCTCAGCAGCACATTCAACTCCTCATGGCGTTCCGCCACTCTGCGCAATTTGTCTTCAGTGGAAGGGTTCATGGCGGGTTTGAATCAACAGGGGGATAAGGAGGGGGATGATGATCGCCGGGTACCGGTCAGCGGACCGTTACAGACCAAACAGCTTGCGTGCAGCCGATACCATCCCTGCGTTCCCTTCGATCTCGGCCTGCCTCAGAACCTGGCTGGGCTGATGGGCAATCTTGTTGGTCAGGTCCCGGGCGAATTGTTCCAGCACCATCGCCGGGTCCGCTCCCTTCTCAAGTTTTTTCAATGCATTCTCCAGTTCCCGCTGACCGAGTTCATTCAGGCCTTCCCGCAATGTCCTGATTGCCGGGACCGATTCCAGGGACCGCTTCCAGCGCATGAACTTGACGACCTGGAGATCGATGATATTCTCCGCCTGCTCCGCGGCCCGCACCCGCATGACCCGATTCTCGTCGATAATCGACTTCAGGTCGTCCACGGTATACAGGTAAACATCCTTGAGCTGCCTGACTTCCGGTTCGACATCCCTGGGGACCGCCAGGTCAAGGATAAACATCGGGTTGTGTTTTCGTCTTTTCAGTGCCGCCTCAATGGCGCCCTTGCCCAGAATGGGCAGGGTACTGGCTGTGGACGTGACGATGATATCCGCCTGGTGTATTCTTGCCGGAACCTGTCCAAGGGTAATGGCCTCACTGCCCATGTCATGGGCCAGGGCCCTGGCTTTGTCCATGGACCGGTTGGCAATAATCATCGCCTTGACCGAATTTTGCCTAAGATGCCGTGCCACCAGTTCAATGGTTTCCCCTGCACCGATTAACAGGACAGTTTGTTCGGCAAGACTGGTAAACACACGCTTCGCCAGATTGACCCCCGCATAGGCGGCAGAAACCGCGTTTTCTCCGATCGCCGTATCCGTCCGGACCTGTTTGGCCACGCTGAACGAATGCTGGAACAGGCGGTTCAGTATTTTTCCCGTGGTCCCGGCATACGACGCCTTCTCAAAGGCATCTTTCATCTGACCCAGGATCTGGGGTTCTCCCAGTATCATGGAATCCAGCCCGGAGGCCACCCTGAATGCATGTTTGACGGCGGCTTCATTGGGGTGAAAATAAAGACAGCGATCAAATTCGCTTCGGGTCAGCCGGTTGTACTCCACCAACCAGTTCAGCACCTGCTTCTGGTCCGGGTTCTTTTGCCCGCAATAGATTTCAGTGCGATTGCAGGTGGACAGTATGGCCGCTTCGGCGACACCGGCATTCTCCGTCAAATTCGACAGGGCACCCTGTATGGACTGGGGACCAAAAGCGGCTTTTTCACGCATCTCAATGGGTGCGGTTTCATGGTTCAAGCCTACTGCAAGGAGGTGCATGCTACGCTTCCAGGGTTACCCTGTGAATTCGAAATACTTCCGGGAAACGGAAATATGCGATGTCTGGAGTGCCATATTCAAATTTTGTGCCGGGACCCGCTATTATATGGATATTTACGGATAAAATCCCTGCAAACACTCTCAAATAGTTGGTAGACTTTATCCATGCCATTTCCCTTCAACACTGCCCGGAGCGCTTCGCCGGGGCGCTGGAATATTCCTGCCGCAGCGGTCCGCATCTGTGTTATCGCGTGCCTCGCACTGGCCGCAGGCTGCCAGGTCACCCCCCCGCCCCGCAACATACCGGAGACCATCCCCCCGCCCAAGACCGAGGAATCCCGGTTAACCACCGAAATGTTGTACGATATCCTGCTGGCATCCATTGCCGCCCAGCGCGACCATTCAGAGATTGCCCTGGAGTCCCTTTCCAGGGCCGCCTATCACTCCCGTGATCCCAGGCTCATCAAGAATGCCATCCAGTACGCCATGCACAATGCAAAATACCAGCAGGCGGAAGAACTCGCCCAGTTGCTGCACCAGCTTGAATCCGAAAACCACATGGCGGTGCTGGCCATTGCACAGACACAATTCAAGCAGGGGGATCTGGACAGCGCACTGCGCCTGGTTGTGGACCTGGCATCTACCCGGAATGAGGAGGACATCGCGGTGTTTCATGATATTGCCTCCCTGTTGTCGAAACAGGACGATCCCGCTGTGTACGCGGACTTCATGGCCGCTTCGGCCCAAAGCCCGGACAACCGGACCCTGATGCTCACCGCTGCGTTGCTGGCATCCCGGATGAATCATGCAGAGGAATACACCGCCCTGCTCGACAAAACCCTGCAGTTGAAACCCGACTGGGAAGTCCCGGCCATTTTCAAACTGCTGGTATTGTCCGGCGAGGATGCCGGAAAAATGCGGGAATACGCGATCGGCCACCTTGAAGCCAACCCCGGCCAGGACCGGTTCAGGCTGCAGTATGCACAGGAATTGATGCAACAGAATGACCTGGACCGTTCCCTCACCCATCTCCAGATGATCCTGGCCTCCGACCCGGATCACTTCTCCGCGCTGTTTTCCATTGGTCTGCTTTACATGGAACTGGGAGACCTGAAGAAAGCCAAAAAAACCCTGTCACGCTACCTGGAACTGGATCCCGAAAATGACCAGGCAAAACTGCACCTGGCAGAGATTGCGTTTCAACAGGAAAATTACGCCGAAGCCACCCGGCTTCTTTACGGTGTCTATTCCGATACCTACTACTTTGAGGCCCAGGTCAAGCTCGCAGAGATTCTCGGTGTACAACATGGCCTGGAGGCTGCCCTGGACCATCTGCAGCAAATCAACCCGGCCAGCAATGCACAGGCCATCCGGATCATACTGGAGCAGCATCGGCACCTGATCCTGGATGACCAGCTGGAGCGCTCAAAAAGGACCCTGGATGAAGGGTTGGAACGATATCCTGACCACCCTGACCTGCTCTACAGCCGGGGACTTCTGGCTGAGAAACTGGGCCTGTTGACCCTGCTTGAACAGGACCTGCGCAAGCTGATTGCGTTACAGCCGGAAAATGCACATGCCTACAACGCCCTGGGCTATACCCTGGCTGACAAGACCGATCGCCTGGATGAAGCCCTGGGCCTGATCTCCAGAGCCCATGCGCTGCTCCCGGACAACCCCTTCATACTCGACAGCATGGGATGGGTTCACTTCCGCCTTGGAAACCATGAACTCGCACTGGATTATCTCCGCCAGGCCCTGGAGGGTCAGAAAGACCCGGTCATCGCGGCGCATCTCGGAGAGGTTCTGTGGATCACCGGGGAGCGGGAAGAGGCCCGGGAAATCTGGAAAAAAGGGGTGGAATGGGGGACGGACAGCACGGTGCTGGACGATACCATTGAGCGTTTCTCCGTGTACCAGGAGTCCTCCCGCCCGTCGACATCGACCCAAACCGCACATTCGAGTGTTTCATTGCTGTCCTGCCCGTGCCCTGCCTGAATGGGGGCCGATTCACCGGACAGGCAATCATGGCATATTTTCTTTCTCCGCCCCGGTTCTGTCTGCCCGGAATCCTCCTCCTGCTCCTGTCGGCCTGCAGCCCACCCCTGGTGGACCGGCATGGGCATTCCGATCCCCAGGAATTGTGGGACCGGCAAAAGGCCATCAATTCCACCCTGACCAGCTGGTATCTCCATGGGAAAATAGGCGTTAAAACCGGCAAAAAAGGCAAGGGGGGTTCCGCAACATTGAAATGGAATTACCTTCCGGACAACCAGAAAATCGATCTGTACGGCCCGTTTGGCGGCGGCCGGGTCAAGATTACTGCCGGGAGCGATTCCGCCGTGCTCAAGGACAACCAGGGCCGGGTCATTGAAGGCCGTTCCGCCTCGGAGGTGCTGTACCAGCGACTGGGCTGGCAGGTCCCCTTCAATGAACTGATCCTGTGGTCCAGGGGACTGCATAACGACGAAGCCGAGGATATCCGGGTTGATGCGGCGGGCAGGCTGAAAAGCCTGAACCAGGGCATGTGGCATGTGGAGTACCAGGAATACCGCACCGTCAACAATCTGGTTCTGCCGAGAAAACTCACCATCACCCTGCTCCCGGACCGCATGGAGATTTATGATAAGGACGGGAACTACCTCGGGGATGAATTGAGCGTCAAGGTCATCCTCCAGCGCTGGCGCAATCTCATTGTCGGCTGAGTGGATGCCCGGACCCCGGCCCAACCCCCTCGTCCTGCGTTCCCCGGCGAAGATCAACCTTTTCCTGAATGTAGTGGGAAAACGCCGGGATGGATATCACCGGCTGGAAACTGCATTCCAGTTTCTGGATTTCGCTGACCGGATCCGATACGAAACCAATGAGGACAACCGCATCCTTCGCATTGACGATCATCCCTATCCGCTGCCGGATGAAGACCTGATCCTTCAGGCTGCCCGGTTACTCGGCCAGGAGCACGGTGTCCGCTCCGGGGTCACCATCACCCTAGACAAGATCATCCCACCGGGATCCGGAATGGGGGGTGGAAGCTCCAATGCTGCGACCACCCTCATGGCCCTGAATCAAATGTGGCGCCTGGGTCTTCGCCGTCATGCCCTGATTCCCCTGGCCCGGGAAATCGGGGCGGATGTCCCCCTGTTCATTCATGGGAAATCATGCTGGGCAACGGGTATCGGTAACCGCTTTGAAGATTTTTCACCCCAGCCCCACTGGTACTGCCTGTGCATACCCCGGGTCAACGTTTCCACTGCCGAGGTATTTTCCCATCTGGAGCTGAAAGGACCCCCCCCTAGCCTGACCCGGGTGGATTTCAATGGCGGCAAACGTTTCAACATGCTGGAATCCGTCACCCGGTCCCTCTATCCCCGGGTTGACGAGGCCTTTGAAATGCTGAACCGGTACGGGCAGGCGCGGATGAATGGCACCGGGTCCTCCCTCTTTATCCAGTGCCCCTCCAAGGGGGAAGCCATCCGAATTCGGGATGCACTGCCGGAGAACCTGGTGTGCCGGGTCATCCGCTCCCTGAATGACATTACCGAATACTGATCCGGATACTGATCCGGACCCTGGTCAAAAAACTTCCCCGAGCTTGTGTCGTGCTGCGTACAACGCAATGAAGTCATACACCAGGAAGGCACCGAGCAACGAGGTGATTTCCGCATGATCATAGGGAGGAGATACCTCGACCAGGTCCATGCCAACCAGGTTGACCCCCCGCAACCCTCTTAGTATCTGCAGGGCCTGGGGGGAACTCAGGCCACCACAAACCGGGGTTCCGGTGCCGGGGGCATAGGCCGGGTCGACACAGTCAATGTCGAAAGTAAGATAGACCTTGCGGTTGCCCAGGATTTCCTTCGCTTCCCGGACCAGTGCTTCCACCCCATTTTGATGAATCCAGTCCGCAAAGAAGATATTGAACCCCATGGGTTCATCGTTGGTCGTCCGGATGCCCACCTGCACCGATTGCTCCGGGTTGATCAATCCTTCCTTCACCGCATGGTAAAACATGGTGCCGTGATCGATTCGCCCCTCTTCATCCTTCCAGGTGTCGGTATGGGCATCAAAATGCAACAGCGAGAGCGGCCCGTGCTTTTTCACATGGGCACGCAAAATCGGCAGGGTAATAAAATGATCTCCCCCCAGGGACAGTACGGCGGTGTCCGTCTCCAGCATGGATTCGGTATGGGCCTGGATCTGGCCCGGTACGCCTTCGGGCCTTCCGTGGTCGAAACCGCAATCCCCGTAATCCGCAATTTTCAACACTTCCAGCGCATCAAATTCCCAGGGATGATTCCGTTGCCAGGCCACCTCCGTGGACGCCGCGCGAATCCCTCTTGGGCCATATCTCGTCCCGGGCCGGGCAGTGGTCGCAGTATCAAAGGGGACCCCGGTAATCGCAAGCTCAACATCAGACAGGTCCTTTGAGTATTTGCGGCGCGCAAAACTGAGCACGCCGGAAAAACTGCTCTCTGAATTGACTCCGCTGAATGATTCCGCCACCAGGGCCTGATCCACATTGCTTACAGTTTGCATTTCAATCTCATGGTCATTGAATGGACAGGCGAAAGTGTATCAAATCCAACGCCTCAATGAACCGGGATTTTTCCGGTTCATGGGATGCGTCCCGGATTTCCGCCGGATGCCGGAACACCCATCGCCGGGTCACCACCGAGACCGTCTATGTCCTCACCCCGGTGCCCACCGTGCAGGCCGGCCCCCAACAACTGCTCGCTGCGACTCTGGCTTTAAGGGTGAAATGACCCCGCGTGTGGACAAGGCGGAATTGGCTGATTGGGGATATAACGTCAGCATCTGCCATGATCAGACATTTCCAGGTGAATCAATGCCAAACGTACACCTTACCAAACAGATGGAGAATTATATTCTGGACCAGATCAGGTCGGGGTCGTATGCCAATCTGAGCGAAGTCGTGCGTGCAGGCATGAGATTGCTCATGGAGAGGGACAATGCACGACAGTTTTATGCATTGAAAGCGGATCTCGAAGAGGCCTTGCGGGAAGCCGAGTCAGGAGGGTTCGAGGTCTTCGATCCTCAGGCTTACGAGCCGGATGCTGAAACAGGGTTATCGTGACAACATGACGATCAGGCTGTCCAGGCTCGCAAAGCGGGGTCTGGATCAAATTCTCAAATTCACGATTGAGACATGGGGCCGTGATCAGTGGTTGAAGTACTACGAGGGCCTGGTGCGGTCTTGGCAGGTCCTGATGGTGGACGTGATCGAAGTTTGTTCGCAGCGGGACTTCGCTCGGTCAATTACGGACGGCACGTGATATTTTTGTCGCGGATAGCCGCTGCGGATGACAAGCCAGTGATCATCCGAATTGTCCAGCAACGCAGGAATTTACCTGCATTGGTCTATTACGAGGATATCAGCGGCGGAAGTTCCGAACGCTGAATCTCCTGGGGCAGTTCAGGACAAAATGCCCCGAAGCGTCGGAGTTGATCAGGCCTGCACGTGAACATGCAGCAGGAAAGTCTTTCAACGGGGGGTTTTGGCACTCGCAACCGTTCTGAAACCCACGGATTTCGATCAAGAGAGCAAGGTCGCTTGGGAACTTATGGAGAAGCACCCGGTGCAGGGACTTTTTGGGGCATGACTATTTGCAGATTTGGGCGTAATGTTGCTCGCCACAGACCAGCGTTTACTGCAGATGAAAAACAATTCGGACAAGCGCTTGGGGAACGCGTCGTTCAGCAGGTTAATACGAATTATCCATTGCAGGCATCAACAGGGATTGTGCCTGCAATACATCAATTCCCGCCCTCATTCTGGAATAGCGGGGGTGTTGCACTTCGGAGTGGGGGCGGGGAGTACATTGATCGCATCAGTTTCGGCTATAGCTCCTCACGAAAAGGGCCAAACCCGATTTTTTCCCGATAATCACTGTTTGCACATTGACAGAGAACTGTTGCACAATCAAAATACGGCGGTTTTCTGGAGCGCATGAAATCTGAATCAAGACTGGTCAAATTTCAGGACTTCATCACCGCCATCCTGGGATTTCCCGCTTGGTCATTGATTCAAAACAAAGAGTCTGTCATTCTTCCCGTGAATTCATTGGTTTTTCAAAAGTTGTTGTCTGTTGTATTGCAGGGGGTGACCCCTCCAAGGCAAACTGGCAGAACCCAGAACAGCAGTAAATTTAACCGGAGATTGGGGTGTAGCCAAGTGGACTAAGGCACCGGGTTTTGATCCCGGGATTCGGAGGTTCGAATCCTCCCGCCCCAGCCAAAATCAACGATAGAACCATGGTATCCCCAGAAAATCTGGCCTTATTTACCGGCAATGCAAACCCGGCCCTCGCCGCCGAGATCGCTCAAACTTTGGGAGTGCCTCTCGGTAAAATACTCGTCGGAACCTTCAGCGACGGTGAAATCAATGTGGAAGTGATGGAAAACGTCCGGGGAAGGGATGTGTTTATTATCCAGCCCACCTGTGCTCCGAGCAACGACAATCTCATGGAACTGCTGGTCATGGTGGACGCGCTCAAGCGTTCTTCCGCAGGCAGAATCACCTCGGTGATCCCCTATTTCGGCTATGCCCGGCAGGACCGTCGCCCCCGGACCGCCCGGGTCGCCATTTCGGCCAAACTGGTGGCTGAAATGATCAGTATTGCCGGGTCCGACCGCGTGCTCACCATGGACCTTCATGCAGACCAGATCCAGGGCTTTTTTGATATTCCCACGGACAATATTTATGGTTCACCCGCCCTGATGAGCGAATTGTGGCGAAAGCAGTTGCCCAACCCGATTATTGTATCCCCGGATGTCGGCGGGGTGGTTCGTGCCCGGGCCATGGCAAAACAGCTGGAAACCGACCTGGCCATTATTGACAAACGCCGCTCCAGAGCCAATGAGGCAAAAGTCATGCATATCATCGGCGATGTCGCCGACCGCTCCTGCATCCTCATCGACGACATGGTGGATACGGCGAACACCCTGTGCGAGGCATCCCGGGCCCTGAAGGAGAACGGTGCCATCAAGGTCATTGCGAGTTGTACGCACCCGGTACTGTCCGGCGCGGCGATCCGGCGCATCACCGATTCGGAAATGGACGAATTGCTGGTCACCAACTCCATCCCCCTGAACGAGGAAGCCAGGGGATGTGAAAAAATCACTCAGCTCAGTGTCGCTGAGTTATTGGCTGAATCGATCCGTCGCATTGCGACAGGGGATTCCATCAGTCACCTATTTATAGATTAACCAGGAAGAGAAAAATGGCAGATCAATTTGAACTCAACGCACGGGTGCGTGCCCGGTCCGGAACAAGCCTGGTCCGTCGACTGCGGCGTGAAGGCGAAGTTCCCGCCGTACTGTATGGCGGGAACAAGGACAACATCAGTATCGCAATCAACCACGATGTCCTGTTTCACAGTCTTGAGAAAGAAGAATTTCACTCCGGGATCATCGTGATCAATACGGACGGGAAAAAGGAACAGGCGATACTGCGAAGCGTCCAGATCCATCCCCACCGAAGCAATATCCTGCATGCTGATTTTCAACGGGTGGATGAATCAAAGGAACTGACCATGTCCCTGCCCATCCATTTCATCGGGGAAGACGAGTGTGTGGGGGTTCGGGTCGGCGGCGGCGTGGTCAGCCACCTGATTAACGATGTCCAGATCACCTGTCTGCCCAGGAACCTGCCGGAACAGATTGAATTGGACATATCCGGTCTGGACCTGAATGAATCCCTGCATTTCACGGATATTCAGCTTCCCGAAGGCGTGTCGATCACCGCGTTGATGCATGATGACGACAATGAACACAATTATGCGGTGGTATCCGTCTCTCCACCGCGAATCGGTCCGGACCCCGATGACGTGGACGATGAGGCCATGGACAGGGGGGAAGAGACAGAAGAAGCGGCGGCACACGACCAGGGGGAATAAAGTTCGTCTTTATTTCCGCGACAGCAGGTCATGGGCAACCCGGGCGTGGTCCTGATTGCGGGACTGGGAAATCCCGGCAATCACTATGCCAAAACCCGGCACAATGCCGGGTTTTGGTGGATGGAAAACCTGAAAAGGAAATTCGATCTCGACTTCGGAGTTGAAAAGAAATTCACCGCTGAAACGGCGCGGTTCCACTGTGCCGGCCACCCCGTGTGGGGGATGCTTCCCCATACATTCATGAATGCAAGTGGCGAGTCCATCGCGGCGATGGCGGGTTATTACCGGATTGAACCGGCCAATATCCTCATCGTCCACGATGAACTGGACCTGCCCCCGGGATGTGTTCGGTTGAAGACCGGCGGGGGGCACGGAGGGCACAATGGCCTGCGGGATATCATCCGCAGATTGAATTCCAGGGACTTTCTGCGGCTCCGGCTGGGGATTGGGCATCCCGGCACCGGGAAAGATGTCACCGGCTATGTACTGACCCGCCCAAAGGCGGGGGAACAGGCGCGGGTCGAAGCGGCCATTGACCGCAGCATCGCAGTGCTGCCCCAGGTGATCGCCGGCGAATATGCCCGGGCCATGTCGGTCCTGCATCACCGCCCGGAAAGGCAGGAAACCGAAAACGGGGATAAAAATGGGGATTAAGTGTGGAATCGTCGGATTGCCCAACGTGGGAAAATCCACCCTGTTCAATGCGCTCACAAAATCCCGGGCCGCCCAGGCGGACAATTACGCATTTTGTACCATTGACCCCAATGTTGGCAGGGTGGAAGTCCATGATCCGCGCCTGGACAAACTGTCGGAACTGGTGCAGCCGCAAAAAACAACCCCTGCCACGGTGGAATTCGTGGACATCGCCGGACTGGTGGCCGGAGCCTCCAGGGGAGAAGGGCTGGGAAACCGGTTTTTGGCCTATATCCGGGAGGTGGATGCCATTGCACAGGTTGTCCGGGCATTCGAGGATGACAATGTCATGCATGTTTCGGATCGAATTGACCCGGTGTCCGACATGGAAACCATCAATACGGAATTGATGCTGGCAGACATGGAAACCGCGGACAAGGCCCTGCAGAAATCGGAAAAAAACAGCAAATCCGGAGACAAAAAACAGATTGCCTTCACCCGGTTGCTGTCCAGGGTACAGGCCCACCTGCACCGCGGCCAACCCCTCGGGTCCATGGATTTCAGCCCGGGAGAACTGCAGCAACTCAAGCCGTTGTGCTTCCTGACCCTCAAACCGGTGTTGTACATTGCCAATGTCAGTGAAGATGGACTGCACAACAATCCCCACCTGGACCGGGTGATTGACGCCGCAAAAGAGCAATCGGCACCCGTGGTCGCCATCTGCGCGTCCATTGAACAGGAACTGTCCGAACTGGATCATGAGGATGGCCGGGCATTTCTGGAGGAAATGGGGCTGGAGGAAGCCGGCCTGAACCGCGTCATCCGGGCAGGCTACTCGTTGCTGGGATTGCAGACGTATTTCACCGCAGGAGCCAAAGAGGCCAGGGCCTGGACCATCCGGGTGGGGGCCACGGCACCCCAGGCGGCCGGGGTCATCCATACCGATTTCGAACGGGGCTTCATCTGCGCAGAAACCATCTCCTATGAGGATTATATCCTGCACCGGGGGGAACAGGGTTCCAGGGAGGCCGGCCGGTTGCGCCTTGAAGGCAAAGAATATATCGTGCAGGACGGAGACATCATCCACTTTCGCTTCAACGTATAAACGCCATCACTTACAACTACAAACAACTGGAGTCCGCCCTGGATGAATACCTGGACCCGGTCCTGTCATCCCGCCGGACGTCGGAAGAGCCCGCCAGGGGGCTCACCACCCTGACCCGGAAACAGCAGGAATTTGTGCTTCACTGGACGGATGTGATTCGCAAGTCCAACGCTGAAATGGCGTATCAGTTCGTCAGCCGGGTGCCCCTGGCACTCAAGTTGATGGGCACCGACGGGGCCAGGGAATGGCTGTTGTACGCCATGGATATCTACGACAAGGAAGGCCTTTATCCCGGAAGTGCCGCCCTTGGAAATATCGAACAGTTCGCCACGGTCTACCGGGTCAGCCACATCGCCGTCTCCCTGGACCAGGTCCGGAATGTTCTCGAAACCATCCTTTGCGGCCTGGCCGGACGCAGTCTCAAGCTCGAACCGGGAAACAGTATCTACACGGATACCGAAACACTTTACCTCCCCCCGTCCATCCATCGATTTGATGACCGCGAAAAAAACTACCGGCTTTACAAGGTGACCGCGGTCCATCTTTGGGCCCAGACCTGGTTTGGAACCTTTCGCCGCCCCCACCCCGATTCCCCGCACCTGAGCGAAATCATTGCCGGGTTCGACAACTCCGGCCGTGCGCTGAAACTTTTCAATCTGGTGGAAACCATCCGGCTGAACGCCTGCATCCACCGGGAACTGCCCGGACTGGGCCGGGAAATGCTGTCACTGGAGGCCGACCCGCCCCGGCACGATGCGACCTGGAAGACAATCATCCAACGCCTGGAGCACCCGGAGGCAACGGTTCAGGAATCCCTGGAGGCCACCCATACGCTTTACCGGCTTGCATTGCCCTGGCCGGACCCCTTCTTGTACCAGGGGGGATTCAATCTTGATGCGGCAGAGTTGACCATTGAACAACGGGGCGAACGGGAAAAACTGGCATTGCAGCAGGGGCTCGATGAACTCATGGATGCGATGCTGGGCAGGAAGCCCCCGGATCAACCGTCCTCCCTGGACCCGGGAAGCCTGGACCTGTCACAGGATGAAGGCGGAAATACACAGTTGACCCTGGATGGGGAAGCCCTGTCCCTGCCCCCCGACCTTAATCAGGTCCTGTCCTCCCTGCACCAGGACCTGGACCGGATTCCCGAAGACTGGCTGGTTCCGGCCGGAGATGGGGAGTATGCACATTCGGGCCGGGAGGACAGCACGGCAGAGAATGTATGGAAAGGAACCTATCATGAAAAAGGCGCCTGTCTCTACGATGAATGGGATTTCAGGCGCCAGACGTATCGAAAAAACTGGTGCGTTCTCAGGGAACTTCCCGCCCACCCGTCCTACGATGACTTTGCCGAAAAGACACTGGAACGCTACCACCACCTGGTGGGGGAAATTCGAAGACATTTCGAGGCGCTTCGCGGTGAAGACAAAACCCTGAAAGCTCAACCGGGGGGCGAAGACATTGATCTCGATGCCCTGGTGACCGCGTACGCAGATGCGCAAACCGGGGTGGAAATGACGGACCGCCTGTACACGAGGAAACACAAACAGGAACGCGACCTCGCCGTGGTCTTTATGGTGGATGTCAGCGGTTCCACCAAGGGATGGATCAACGATGCGGAAAGGGAAAGTCTCGTTCTGCTTTGCCAGGCCCTGGAAATCCTGGGGGACCAGTACGCGATTTACGGTTTTTCGGGAATGACGAGAAACCGCTGTGAAGTCTATCGAATCAAGACTTTCCAGGAAAACTACGATCGCGAGATACAGGCCAGAATCAGTGGCCTGCGTCCCCAGGATTATACCCGCATGGGGGTGGTGATCCGGCATCTCACCCACATTCTCAACCAGGTGGAAGCCCGTACCCGGATCCTGATCACGCTGTCAGACGGCAAGCCGGATGACTACGATGGCTATCGCGGGGACTATGGCATCGAAGATACCCGGCAGGCATTGCTGGAAGCCCGGCACACGGGCATTCATCCCTTTTGTATCACCATCGATACCGAAGCCAGCGATTATCTGCCCCATATGTACGGTTACGCCAGTTTTGTGATGGTGGACAATGTCGGCAAGCTGCCGCTCAAGGTGGCCGACATCTACCGTCGGCTAACGACCTGAAGGACCCGCTGGCGGCGATGGCGCCCTTCCCCAGACATATTGCCCGGGGGAAAACAACGTTTCAAGGGCGGAAAACACCTGATTCCCCAGTGTGCCCGTCAAATCAAGGTTGATGGACTCCCTGAAAAACTCTCCCATGTCCAGGGCAATGCCAATGGCCTTGAGTTCCAGTTGTGCCGATTCCTCCAAACCGGTGGCAACGGCTTTCAAATGTCTTTCGAGAAAAACGGGTTCGTTGTAGTGACTGGTGGCACTGTCCATGGGTGCGCCGTCCGAGATCATGACCAGGCATTTTCTCGATTCTGCACGGTCCAGTAATCGCCTGGCCGCCCATTGCAGGGCCTCGCCATCCAGCCCTTCCTTGAAATGAGTGGGGTTCATCATCGAACACAGCGAGTACCGGGACCGCCGCCAGCTGGTTTCGGCATCCTTGTAGACGATATGCAGCCGGTCATTCAACCGCCCGGGGTTTTCCGGTGAACCCGCACGACGCCAGGATTGGATGGATTCGCCGCCGGCCCAGCCCCGGGTTGTAAAACCGAGGACCTCGGTATTGACTCCGGCCAATTCCAGCGCCCGGCAATAGACGTCAACCAGAATGGCCACCGCCTCATACCGCTGCCGCTTCATTGAACCGGAGTTGTCCATCAGGAAAGTAACGATGGTCTCGCAATGCGGTGCCAGTCTTTCCTGTTTGAATATCCGGTGATATCCGGGGCGGGAGACCATCTGGCTGAGCCGCCGGCCATCGAGATAGCCGTCCTCCTCGCCATCGTGCCACCCTGATTTTTGCGGGGCCGCAAAAATCAGCTGCAGCTTTTGCGCCAGCCGGGCAATGCTGATGGCCTGTGCCGCAATCATCCGGTCCAGCTTGTTGCGCAATTCGATCCGCTGTTCTTTCCGGTAGAGGTCCCCGGCAAAGACCTGTTTATCAAACTCCCGGCAAAAAACCGGGTAGCGGGTTGCCTTGCCTGCAAGCAGGTCGTCCCACCCCGGGCCCGCTTGGTCGGACTCATCCTGTTGGCCCTCCTGTTCAACAATGGGAGGAAGCAGATTCCGGTTGCGAAGAGAAGCGAACTGCTGTGCCAGCATTTCCATCCCGGATGAACGTGCGATTTCGTTGAGAATCTCGGCGATATTCAATGCCCTGGCTGAAAATGCGGACTGGTCCTCCCGCAATTTTTTCAACTCGGCCAGGTCGGTCCCGATCCGGGGAGCCAGCCGAAATCGCACGGACTCGATGATGCCTTCCACTTCTTCGTCATTGATGGGATGAATCAATCGGGTCCTGGCGATCTGGACAAAACTGTAAATGAGCAGTCCCAGTTCATTCTCAACCATCCCCTGCCCCCGGCTGTGCAGACACCACTCCTTGAATGAACGCTGGAGATTGCTGACCAGCCCCGGCAGGGTATCCGCCGCCAGGGATTCCGTCCTCAGTTGCTCCAGGATATCAAAGACCACCCTTGCCACCGGCTCGTCCGGCATCCGGCGCTGGTGCAATTCGGGGTCACTGTACAACAGGCGCAGGGCGATGGCGTCGGCGACACCCCGGCACCGATGAACCGAATCCAGGCCGGTGTCCACCGCCAGGTGCGGAACATAAAATCGTGAAATCCGGCCATTGATGTACAGTGCCTGGTTCCGGTATTCAACCCGAAGATCAGAAGAAATGGCACGAATGGCCGCGGCACAATGCCTTTCCACGCGACGCCGCCGGGCGATTTGGGTCATTTTGGGCAGTTTCCCGTGAAGGACGGCATGGGGCTATTGGATTGTCGTTGCGATGGAATATTCCAGTTCTTCGCCAAAAGCCCGTTGATAGAATTCTGCAATGATGGACTTTTCCGCATCGTCGCATTTATTCAGGAAAGAGAGCCGGAATGCGAGGGCAATATCATTGAAAATCTCTGCATTTTCTGCCCAGGTAATCACGGTCCGGGGGGACATGACGGTGGAAATATCCCCCGCGGCGAACCCGTTCCGGGTCATGTTCGCGGTGGCAACCATGGATTTGATGGTTTCCAGGTGATTCGTGAAACCCGGCACCTGGGCAAGCACAATGGCGGTTTCATCCTCCCCGGGCAGGTAGTTCAGGGTAGTGACAATATTCCATCGGTCAATCTGCGCCTGGTTAAGCACCTGGGTTCCGGGGTAAAGACCATTCAGGTTTCCAAGGCCCACGGTATTGGCCGTTGCAAACAGGCGAAATGCCGGGTGCGGACGGATGACCCGGTTCTGGTCGAGCAGGGTCAATTTCCCGTCCCGTTCCAGAATTCGATGGATGACAAACATCACATCCGGGCGGCCGGCATCAAATTCATCGAATATCAATGCCACGGGGCGCAGAAGCGACCACGGAACAATCCCTTCCTGGAATTCTGTGACCTGCCTGCCCTCGCGAATCACAATGGCGTCCCGGCCAATCAGGTCCAGCCGACTGATATGCCCATCCAGGTTCACGCGGATGCAGGGCCAATTCAGTCTCGCCGCAATCTGTTCGATATGGGTGGATTTCCCGGTTCCGTGAAATCCCTGCACCATCACCCGCCGGTTGTTTGCAAATCCTGCCAGCAGTGCCAGGGTCACATCATGATTAAAGCAATAGGCCGGATCGATTTCCGGCACATGATCCTTCCTGGTGCTGAAGGCCGGGACTTCCAGATTACTGTCGATTCCAAAGGTCTTTTTGACGGAAACCCGGGAATCCGGAACCTGGTGTAACTGATTGGCTTCCAGCTTGTGAACAGACATGGTGGTTGAACCCAGAGTAAATGACGAACAGGTCAGATTGTAGCCACTTTTTGGGCGGGTGAGCAGCAAACCGCCCCCAAACCCCAATAATTTTTTCCTTATGCCCTGATCAGGGTGTAAAATTTATTCCACCCAACTCAATCCTTTTGTGCAAACCACCCGTCCATGAAAGTCTTTCTATTCGCCTTGCTGGCAGCCGTCGGCAATGCCCTGTTTGTATATGGACAAAGAGGGTCCCAGACCGCTGAAAATCCCTTTGTATTCCTGCTCGCCACCCTGGTTCTGTGCACGTCTTTTTTCGGCTTGAGCACACTGCTGAATAAAGCGCCCATGGACACCGGGTACCTTTCCGTCAACCTGAAATTCATCGTATTGAGCGCCATCGGTTTTTATTTCACATTTGTCGGTTTCTACTGGCTGTACAGCCAGCAGGGTGCCACCAACTATATGGTGTACGCACTGCTTTCCATTCTCACCACCTCCATTGGCGTTGGCCTGATCCTGTTCCGGGAGCCCTTTAACCGGTACCACGTGATTTCCGGATTGCTCGCGGTGGCTGCCATCCTGATCTATGGCCTGGGACAGCACAAACTCGACAGTTAGGATATTCCGCCAAACCCATTGCCATGAGATGAATGCCCCAGGGGAAATGAACCGGATTCGTGGCCATCCAGCCAGGACACCAGGGGTGGGCGTATTGATCTCCAATCTTGGGACACCGGATTCCTGTGAAACCTCCGATGTCCGGAAGTTTCTCAGGGAATTTCTCTGGGACCCCAGGGTGGTCAATGCCCCCAGGATAGCCTGGTGGTTCGTTCTCAATCTGGTCATTCTGACCACCCGGCCCCAAAAAACCGCTGCAGCGTACCGGAAGATCTGGGGGGAAGACGGTTCTCCCCTGCTCTCCATCTCCCTGCGCCAGACCGACCGGATCAGCAAGGCCCTGAATGGAGGCGGCGACCGCTTTGTGGTGGAATTGGGCATGCGTTATGGCAATCCGTCCATGAAAGAAGCCATTGGCAGGCTGAAGGCATCCGGTGCCAGCCAAATTGTCATCATGCCCCTGTATCCGCAATACTCCTTTACCACCACGGCATCGGTCCAGGACGAAGCCCTGCGGATACTGAACAGGGATGAATTTGTGATCGTCAGGGACTATCATGCGGACCCCGGCTATATCGGTGCCCTGGCCAATTCGGTCCGGAAACACTGGGACCGGGCGGGCCAGGCAGACCGGCTGCTGGTTTCGTTTCACGGCATCCCCCAGGCCTATTCCGATGCCGGAGACCCGTACCGCCGGCAGTGTGAGGTCACTGCGAATTTACTGGCATCGGCGCTGAACCTTCAGCCCGTACAGTGGGCAATGAGTTTCCAGTCCCGGTTTGGGCCCAGTAAATGGCTGTCGCCCTATACCGATAAGACCCTGAAAGGATATGGTGAACAGGGCATTCGGTCGGTGGATGTGATCTGCCCCGGCTTCAGCGTGGACTGCCTCGAAACACTGGAAGAAATTTCCATCGAAAACAAGCGTATATTTCTGGAATCCGGGGGCAGGAAATATCGCTATATCCCATGCCTGAATGACTCCGAGGAACATATCGACATGATCGCACATTGCATACGAAGGCAAATACCGTGACCGGATTGCTGATCATTGCCCACGGCAGCAGAAACCTGGCATCGGTGGAGGAAATTCACCGGCTGGTGGACTCCATTCGCGCCCGGAACCTTGAATTTGATGCGATCGAATGCGCCTTTCTGGAAATGGCGGACCCCGACATTCACACCGGGGTCACCGGCCTGGTGAAGCGCGGGATTACCGACATCAAAATCCTGCCTTACTTCCTGGCCCGGGGCAATCATGTTGTCCGGGATATTCCGGACATTGTCGAACCCCTGTTATCCGGGTTCCCGGCATTGAGGATTGAAATCCTGCCCCACATCGGCTTTTCGGACCACATGGCCCAGCTTGTGATTGATCATGTCCGGGACAAGTCCTGAACGGCAAGGGCCATCTCCCCCATGGAGTGAAACAGAAAATCAAAGGCAGGGAGGTCATCCACCACGGCGGTCGCCCCCCAGTGGCCGCTGTCGTTGAGATGCTGCCGGTCAATCCAGCAATTGTTCAGACCGAATTTCCGGGCCGGGACATGATCGTGAAACAGGCTTTGTGCGGTATGCAGGATGCTCCCTGTCCCAATTCCCAGGTCACGGTCCAGGCGGTCCAGCATATAGGCGAAGTTCTGGTCTGACGGTTTATACGAACCGATCATCTCTGCCGTATAAATGGCATCAAACTCAACGCCGAGTTTCCGGTTGGACGCGGCAAATCCGTCGGTATGGACATTGGAAAGAATGACCAGGTGGAAATGCTGTTTCAGGACCCTCAATGCGTCGGCAGTATCCGGGAATGCGGGCCAGGTCGGGACCGATTGTCCAAAACCGTAATCCAGTGAATGCGTCGTCGCCAGGTCGAAGTGCAACGCGATTTCCTGATGAACAGATTCCAGCAGGTCGGGGTAATACATTCCGGGATGTTCTCTTTCCAGCCTGTGCTCCGCCTTTGCGAAAGCGGCAAGACCCAGATCACGGGTAATTCCGCTGGCATCGTTTTCCATCAACAGGGGTTGCAGCGCATCCCAGATTCCCGATTCCCAGTCAATGAGGGTGCCGTAGCAATCGAAAGTCAAGGTCGAAAATTCTGTCAGGGTTTTATTCATTTGGATCTTTTTCCTTTATTGGTTTCAATGGTCACGAAGAGCAGCTGACCGCCAGCCCGGCGGACCAGTCCGGAGAATTGGCCGCATACCGGTGATTCCCGGGCTGCTCGTCAAAGGGATGCCTGAGCAGGTTCATGATCCGGTCAATTTCATCAAAATCATGGTCATCCCGGGCGGCCCGAATGGCCACCTCGGCCATATAGTTCCGCAGGATATACTTTGGATTCACCGCCTTCATCTGTTGTGAACGGACCACCGGGTCCGCCTGTTCCCTTTCCAGCCGGGTGGTATACCTGGAAAGCCAGTTTTCAGATGACGGACTGCTGCCCAGGGGGCCGGGGAGATTTTCCCCCAAAGCGTGCGGTTCACTTAACCAGCGAAAAGTATTGGTAAAATCAGCGTTGCCCGCTTCCATTAACTCAAGCAGTCCATCGTAAAGGGCCTCATCCCCTGCCTGCCTTTTTCTCAATCCGAGTTTTTCGCGTTTCCGGTCCAGGTAATACCGGTTGAAAGCAGGCTCGTAGGTCTTCAGTACTCCCGTGGCCTTTTCAACCGCCTGTTCGGGGACTTCATCCAGCAACGGCAACAGGGCCTGGGCGAAGCATCCCAGGTTAAACAGGCCAATTCCGGGTTGCCGGTCAAAAGCGTATCGTCCGAGATGGTCGGAGTGGTTGCAGACATGGCCGGACCGGTAATTGTCCATGAACCCGAACGGCCCGTAATCGATCGTCATGCCATGAATGGACATGTTGTCGGAGTTCATCACACCGTGGCAGAAGCCCACGGATTGCCATTGTGCAATGAGTCTGGCCGTACTGTCCACCACGGTTTCCAACAGGCGGAGATACGGTTCCGGCTGGTGCTTCAATTCCCCAAAGTAATGGTCCACGACAAATTGGCCCAGGACGGCCAGATCATCGAATCTGTGCTGGTAGTAATAATATTCAAATGTTCCGAAGCGGATGTGGCTGGGTGCCATACGCAGTATCATCGCGCCGGTTTCAATGGTTTCACGGTACACTTCCTCGTTGCTTCCGGACAGCATGAGCGCCTGGGTCGTGGGAATGTCGAGCCCGTGCAGTGCTGCACTGGCCAGGTATTCACGAATGGAAGAACGCAGGACGGCCTTGCCGTCCCCCTGGCGTGAATAGAGGGTCAACCCGCTCCCTTTAAGGTGAAGGTCCCATCGATGATTGCACGCGGTCCGCACCTGGCCCAGCAGCAGCGCCCTGCCATCCCCCAGCCTGGGCACAAACTGCCCGAACTGGTGCCCGGCATAGCACATGGCGATGGGATGGGTCCCGGGCCATTGACCGGGAGAAGTCAACATGTTCAGAAAGTCGGAACGCGCGCCCTGGGCAGGGTCCAGATGAATGCATGCAGCCGCCGCTTCGTTAAAATGTATCAGGTACTGGCCGCTCAGCGGCTCGGGCTGGTGCCGGGAATAGAACCCCTCCGGCAGAGAGGTGTAAATATTGTCAAAGCCCAACTCCTCCAGGGACAGCATGGCGGTTGCATGGGGTTTTTCAGCGAAACAGGGGGAGGTCATGGCGGAATATTATTAATTTTTCTTTGAGTAAATCATTTACCATTGATTATTTTAATGATACAAATTGAAAAAAGGCACTATTCCATCTATTGAAAACGCATTCCTGATCAAAGATGATTGCCTCCTGTTTCATTGGGATTTCGTAATCTATTTTGGGTATTTATTATGTCAAGGGCGAATATTATCACAGCAATTGAGAATGATTGGGCCAGCAATCCCCGCTGGGAAAACCTGTCCCGAAGTTACCGTGCAGCCGACGTGGTGCGTCTTCGGGGTTCCCTTCAGCCGGAATACACCCTGGCTCGACGGGGCGCGGAAAAACTCTGGGACCTGGTCAACGGAACGGCCAAAAAGGGGTATGTGAACAGTCTGGGAGCACTGACCGCCGGCCAGGCGGTGCAGCAGGCCAAGGCGGGCATTGAAGCGATCTATCTTTCCGGATGGCAGGTCGCTGCCGACAGCAACAGCTCGGAAACCATGTACCCCGATCAATCGCTGTATGCCTATGACTCCGTCCCCATCGTGGTTCGGCGAATCAACAACAGTTTTGCCAGGGCAGACCAGATCCAGTGGTCCCGGGGGGTTGATCCCGACGATGAAAACTACATTGACTACTTTCTTCCCATTGTCGCGGATGCGGAAGCCGGGTTCGGTGGCGTATTGAATGCCTTTGAACTGGCCAAGAACCTAATCGCAAACGGGGCGGCCGGCATTCACTTCGAAGACCAGCTGGCCGCGGTAAAGAAATGCGGTCACATGGGGGGCAAAGTCCTGGTTCCCACGGAAGAAGCCATTCAAAAACTGGTTTCCGCCCGTCTTGCTGCGGATATCATGGATATCCCGACGGTCATTCTGGCCAGAACGGATGCGGAAGCGGCCAACCTTGTCACCTCAGATTTCGATGACCGGGACCGGCCTTTCCTGACGGGGGAACGCACATCCGAAGGATTCTACCGGGTCAGAAACGGCCTGGAACAGGCGGTTTCCCGGGGCGTTTCCTATGCCCCGTATGCCGACCTGGTCTGGTGTGAAACGGGAACCCCTGATCTGGGTTTTGCCCGGGAATTTGCCCAGGCCGTCCACGAAGTACATCCCGGAAAACTGCTGGCCTACAACTGCTCCCCGTCCTTCAACTGGAAAAAGAACCTGGATGACAGCACAATCGCCGGCTTTCAGGACGAAATCGCCGCCATGGGATACAAGTACCAGTTCATCACGCTGGCCGGGATCCACAGCATGTGGTACAACATGTATGACCTGGCACACCAATACGCCCGGGGAGAGGGCATGCGGCACTATGTGGAAAAAGTCCAGGAACCCGAATTCGACGCGGCCTCCCGGGGATACACCTTTGTCGCCCATCAGCAGGAAGTCGGGGCCGGGTACTTTGACGATGTGACCACCACGATCCAGGGGGGAAGCTCTTCGGTCACCGCATTGACGGGGTCTACGGAAGAAGACCAGTTCTAGCAGGCCACAGCATCCGGGAAAAATTATTTTGGGCCGCCGTGAAAAGGTTGTAAGTTCTCACCATGGTGATGAGTGCCGACCTGGTTAGAGAGGTTGCCGCCTCTATTCTGCACGGGTTCAATCGGCACTATACCCGCTTTGAAAAAATAACCCGGGCCGCAAAGAAGCGTTTCGAGTCCGCCGACTGGGAGGGAGAAGTCAAGGCCCGCAAACAGCGCATTGAATTTTATGACCAGCGGGTAAACGAAAGCGTCGAATACATTAAAACCCGCTTTGACATCGAAAAACTGGATAAATCCCTGTGGCAGGATGTCAAGCGCCAGTACCTGTGGCTGCTATACGAACACAAGCAACCCGAACTGGCGGAAAGTTTCTATAACTCCGTCTTTTGCAGGCTGTTTGACCGGCAGTACTTCAACAACCGGCATATTTTTGTCAAACCCGGGTCCGCAATCGACTTCCTCGACATGGAAGACCCTGCGTACACCAGTTACTATCCCGATGAATGCGGACTTGAGAAAACCTTTCACAAGATCCTGGACAGTTACCGCCTGAAATGCAAATGGCAGGACCTGGACCGCGACCTCACACTCCTGACGGATAACTTCCAGCCGTACCTGGAAACCGATACCAAACCTCCTCCCCACCGGCAATTGCAAGTCGTTTCATCGTTGTTTTTCCGGAACAAGGCCGCCTATATTGTTGGCCGCGCCCTCATCGGCCATGACCGGCAGCCATTCGTCATCCCGCTCCTTTTGACCGATTCCCGGGAATTGTTTGTCGACACCATCATCACGGATCGCGGTGACATTGCCGTGATTTTCAGTTTTACCCGGGCCTATTTCATGGTGAACACCCGGGTTCCTGCCGGGCTGGTCAGTTTCCTGCACAAGATACTACCCACCCGCAGCCGGGCGGATATTTACACCTCCATCGGCTTCCAGAAACAGGGCAAGACCCTGTTCTACCGGGAATTTCTCTATCACCTGGAGCATTCCAACGACAAACTGGTGATTGCCCCGGGAATCAAGGGCATGGTGATGAGTGTCTTTACCCTTCCCTCCTATCCCTTTGTCTTCAAGGTGATCAAGGATCATTTCCCCCCTCCAAAGGAAGTGGACCGGGCCACGGTCAAGCAAAAATACCAGCTAGTCAAGATGCATGACCGGGTAGGCAGAATGGCGGACACACTGGAATTTTCACACGTTGCATTCCCCATTGACCGGTTTTCGAATGAATTGCTGGCGGAGTTGAAAGAAACCATTCCATTGAACATGACCATCGAAGACGGGTTTGTCATTATCCGGCATCTTTATATTGAACGAAGAATGGTGCCTTTCAATATGTACATCGAAAACGGCAATGACGAAATGATCGAACATGGGGTAAGAAGCTATGGAAATGCCATCAAGGAAATGATTGCAGCCAATATCTTTCCCGGGGACATGCTGCTCAAGAATTTCGGAGTGACCCGATATGGCCGGGTCGTCTTTTATGACTACGATGAAATCTGTCACATGACCGATATCCGGGTCCGTTCCGTCCCCAGGGCCCGGTCCGAAGAAGAGGAGCTTTCCGCCGAACCCTGGTACCATATTGATAAAAATGATTTCTTCCCGGAACAGTTTGAACAGTTTGTCATGAACCACCCCACCGTCCGTGAGAAATTCCGGGCAATCCACCCCGAGTTGCTGGACCCCGGGTACTGGAGAAAAATCCAGCAGGACATCTTCAACAAAACCCGGCATGATGTGTTTCCATACAAACAGGAACAGCGGTTCTGGTTCCGGTACCCGAAGAAATACCGGAAACCGGAAAATCCCAACCAACAATCAACAACCTGACTTATGAATACTGCAGATTTATCCGACGCCTATCCCGATGTCCCGGTTTGCGAACCCATCTTCCGTAATTTCGGGGGGACCCTCCAATTCCATGGCCCGGTCCGAACCGTGAAATGCTTCGAAGACAACACGTACATCCGCCAGGCCCTGTCCCAACCGGCGGACGGGGCCGTGCTGGTCGTGGATGCAGGGGGTTCCCGATGGTGCGCCATGCTGGGGGACAATCTTGCCCGAATGGGGCTCGACAATGGCTGGGCCGGCGCTGTATTCAACGGTCTCATTCGCGACAGTGTTGAAATCAGCACCCTGGCGTTTGGAGTCAGGGCACTGGGCACCATTCCCCGGCGAAGCCGGAAAGAAGGAGTGGGGAAAGCAGATGTCCCGGTGAGCTTTGCCGGGGTGACCTTTCATCCCGGCGACTACCTCTATGCCGACGAAGACGGAATGATCGTCAGCGGCAAACCACTGGTGCTCCCGGATTAGAGAAACCGGGGAGACCGTTTCCCAACCATTGGATTCCGGAACTTCCCGCCGGTTGCCGGCCATGTAATCTGGATACCCTCTGTGTGAGGAGTCAGCCATAATCCAACAGTAGTGTATCCGTTTGAAATTACCCCCCCCCCGTGCCAGTACGAAGCGAAACACGGGTTGGTCTGCAAGAGAGCGTTTGAGAGGAGCATATTGCAGTGGGCCAGGGCAGGAAATTCAGATATAGAAAAACGTGAGGAAAGGCTCAAGGAAAATTTACATGTACAGAGCCTCTTGATGCACATTCTCTTGGCTACGCAGATAACAGATAACGATCAACCTGTACTGTCTGGCCAGTTGTAAAAGTAATCTCCAAAACCTCATTGATGGGTTCCTTCTCATCTAACTGATTCAATGCATATTCAATAGACATCTCTGTACCTCCAGGTTCATGAAACCAGGAGCTACATTTAGACAAACCAATCCAGCATGCACTTTTTCGCGCCCCACAAGAGACGTGAAATCAGTAGTGTTGTTGGTGACAAGTACATACCCGTCTTTAACGGCACGCTGAACGATAAGCCCAATCCTTCTTAGACTTTAGTCCAAGCCAAGTGACATGCGTTGACTGGGAAAATCCCCGATCTCGAGCGATAACAACAAGCTCAGGGCTGAGACATTCGTCAATAGGAAATCTCACGAGGCCCGAGGCGGCTTATCGAGAGTGACTTTATTTGAAGAGAGTAAATCTTTTTTGCGCCAAAGAGGCCTTTGACGCGGTCGGCCACGACGAGGATAAGCATCTGAATAGGTGACTGCAGCATGAACAAGCTCTTCTGTCAGCATCGGGTATGCGGCCAAGATTGCCGAGACATCGTCACCATTGGCAACCATCTCAGCAATATCATGGACAGCAACCCGAGTGCTTCTAAAACAAGGTGTGCCGCCAAGGACATCCTTATTGACAGTAATCATCTTCTTCGCTTTCTCTAATGCTGTCAGCCTACGCTGCACATCACTTTTCATCGGGCGAACATCAATTGAAACAGTGTCTTCATGGACTGTCTTGGCTTCAGGGTCCTCAAGGAGATAACGGATAAATCCCATCCGTCCTTTGAGGGTCAATATATCCGTCGTTTCATGAGCAAACTTCAAACCAATAAGGGCCTTACCCAGTATGATCCGGCTACCCTTTTCGCGCCGTACGGCATCGCCCAGTAAACCCGCATCTATGATGCGATGTACTTGTTTTACGGGCACACCAGTAACCTTAGCTGCTTCGGTTACAGACAGAACACGTTCGTTTAACTTTATGGTCATAATCTTTCCTCTAACTTGGAAGTATTATGAAGAATCAAGGCACAAATATCAACTTTAAAAAATTGCAGCAACTATACTAACCGGCCTGGTTTTATTTCACAAAAGGTATTGTATTCCCCCGTGCCAGCATGAAGTGCAACACGGTTTGATCTGAGTGCGTATGAGAGTAGCCTATTGCAGTGGCCGGGGGATGGCAAACAATCTCTGTATCAAAAGCGGAGGATTGTCATGCCAATTGGCTACCATCACCTGACCCAGTACAAAAGATGCCAGATTAATGCCCTGTTGCATAGAGGTTTGTCACAACCGGAGATTACCCACCCAGCTCGGGCGAAGTCTGAATATTCACACCATTGCCGACAAAGGAATCGTTAATACTGTAGTTAAAGAAGGCTGCGGATTGCATGGAAAAACAAGCAAATCGGTAAGTTATTCATGCAGCCCCCGTGACCCATCCCAACCCGGTATGCCTGCAGGCCAAATTTGTGAATATTTGTACGCTTGTCTATCTGAATCTTCTTCGTTGGATGAAGATTGGGTCTCTAACTGCTAAATCCGATAAACTCAAATGAACACACCACAGTCCAGACCCAGCCATTGCACAACCAGTGCATTGGGCAAACTGCTCAGGAAAGCTGTTTCTCCCGGATCTCATCCAGCGTCTTGCAGTCAATACACAGGTTGGCCGTGGGCCGCGCCTCCAGGCGCTTCAAGCCAATTTCTTCCCCACAGTTTTCACAATAGCCAAAATCCCCATTGCCTATCTGGGCGATGGACCCCTCGATTTTCTTGATCAGCTTTCTGGCTCTGTCCCGGCCTCTCAGCTCAAACGCCATATCGGTTTCCTGGCTGGCCCGGTCCGAAGGGTCTGGATGATTCGCGGTTTCATCCTGCATATTGTGCACCGTGCGGGAGGTTTCATCGGTCAGCTCACCACGCCAGGCGTCCAGTATGGCTGAAAAATGGGCGAGTTGGGCTTTCCCCATGTATTTCTCGTTTTTTCTCGCCCTGTAGGGTTTGATTCCGTGAATCAGTAATGCGGGTTTTCTCCTGGCTGCCATGCAAGTATTTCAGTTTAGGATTAATGATTATGCAAACTTTTTGGGCTGTCTTCGATCAGCGCCAAAATAAACGGACAGCTTTATACCAAATGCCCCCATAGATTGCAATGCCGCGATAATACTGATTTCCAACTTCAATCCCCAGGCATGCCGGCTCACCGAGACGATTGGGCCCGCAGTCGCCTGGCCTGGGTCGGGGAGACCTCCAGGGGCCGGTAGATCTCCACCCGGTCATGGGGACCCAGGACCGTGTCCCGGTCCCGCTGCACCCCGTGGATGCCCACCGCCTGTTGTCCGAGATCCAGCCCGGGATATTTCTCCAGCAGCCCGGAGGCCGAAATGGCGGCCTCAATCGTGCTGCCCACCGGACACCGCAACCGAACCACCTCCTGCCGGTGCGGCCAGGCCATCACCACGCTGACCGGCATGGTCTCCCGCTTCACCGGGGCAGACCGGTCCCGTAAACCTCGTCCGCCCGGCGGCAGAAGGCATCCACCAGGGAATTGGCAATGCCCCCGAAAACCGGCCCCACCAGACCACCCACCACCGGGTTGGAAAAATCAAACGACAACTCCAGCTCCACCTTCGAGGACCCCGCATCCAGTGCCACGAATTCCCAGGACCCCGAGAGGTGGCTGAACGGACCCTCCACCAGGGTTATCAGCGTCTTCTCCTGACCAATCAGCCGGTTGCGGGTGGTGAAGGCGTGATACACCCCCCTGTAGTCCAGGGTGAGCTTCGCCAGCACCTCCCCCTCCCGGCGGTCCAGTTCCTCCGAGGCCCGGCACCAGGGCAGAAAGTCCGCATACCCCGGCACATCATTGACCAGGGCAAACATCTCCCCGGCCCGGTGCGGAACCCACGCCGTGCGCCGGATCGTCTTCATGGTTTCCAGACAAATTCCATGGGGTCGATTATACTCCACGGGTCTGTCCTTCCCATCCCCCGTGTCATGGCCAAGAAGAAACCCTCCCCGGACCCCCGCATCGCCGTCAACCGCCGGGCCCGGTTCGACTATGTCCTGGAACAGGAATACGAGGCCGGACTGGTTCTTGAGGGCTGGGAGGTCCAGAGCCTGCGGCGGGGACGGGCCCAGCTCAAGGAAAGCCATGTGACGGTCATCAAGGGCGAGGTCTACCTTGTCGGAGCCCATTTCTCCCCGTTGGTCTCCACCTCCACCCACCACACCGCCCGGCCCACGCGGCCACGGAAACTCCTGCTGAACCGCCGGGAAATCGCCCAGCTCATCGGTGCCACGGAACGCAAGGGGTATACCCTCGTGCCCCTGCACCTGTACTGGAAGCACCAGCGGGTGAAACTGTGCATCGCCCTGGCCAGGGGCAAGAAACTGTACGACAAGCGACAGACCATCAAGCAGCGGCAATGGGACCGGCAACAACAACGGCTCCTCAAACAATCCTGAGCGGATGCCGGGGCGCAGGGAGTGCTTTGCCTGAGCGTTTTTCAATCCGGAAATGATCCTGAACGAGGAGTACTATTCCAGGGACAACTCTTCTTGTATACAGTTCCATCAGACATGATATACTTGGATTGTCATGGGGGTGATTTGGCTTCGACGCCGGTCGCGAAACCATCGGAGCATGTCGAGGTGTAGATTTCCTCGTAAATCCAGCTACACAACTATAGTTGCCAACGACGACAACTACGCACTAGCCGCCTGATCGGCTGGTCCTTTCACCCGGTTTGCTCATAGGCAGGGATTCGAAAGGTCATTTCATATGAGCTCGCTTGCCAGTTGTGCTTGTTAGCTGGCAGTTAAAACCAATCGAGCTAACCATCCGGCGCGTTCGTCTGTTGACCAGCCAGATGGAAAATTTGAAGACAGACTAAACATGTAGTTGCCGGTGAGCGTAGGGTCTGCGGACGCGGGTTCGATCCCCGCCACCTCCACCAATTTGCAAATAGCCCTAATGAGCCCTCACCGGCCATTAGGGCTTTTTATTAACCTGAAATCTTGATGCAAGTTCTCCCAATGCTCTATCAGCTTCCGCTTATGCATTTCATTCATGGGAAGGTCTTTTATTGCAGGTCTCCACAATGCTTTTGCCTTATCCAAAACATCATCAAGGTGCGGCCTTATGGCTCTCCATGGTATGCCAGCCTTCTGTGACCATGACTGGAAATTCTCGTAGGATACTTCATACCAGTCTTTGGTCTTTCCTAAATTCAAGGCAAAATGGCGCTCTTCATTGATATAAACACTTGTTGTTACGATGTCGTAAGCAGGCGACAAGCGCGGGGTAATTTGATCTTCGTAAAGCAAACTCCAGTTTTTTAAATGCGCATCGCCATTTGCCAGCAAAATATTTACCAGCAACCGTCTTGCAAACTGTTGGGCATCCGTTAACGCATCGCCCGAAAATTCATACAGAATTCGGCCAATTTGCTCATAATTTGCAGAGTGATATTTCTTGTCAGGGTACTTCACCAAGACTTGTGCGAAGTCCTCCATGTGTATGCGCGCGTCTTCATTTCTGTCAAAACGTTTTATAGCGAACGCCTGGCTTTCATCGGGCAAATTAATTTGTGGCAGGTTGCCCAATTTCCCTAAATCAACCAACTTAATTTCCGGTATATCGACTCCCACCAAAGATGCCAGCGTCATAGCAGTGTATTCATTTACTGGCATATCTTTATGCCTGGTTGAGGGCGTTTTAATAATCCAGTCCCCCAATACCCCTGCTTTCGATAAGTTGTAGCAACCATCCTTTTCCTTCATGGAAAACTTCATTTGGACGCCTGCCAGAGAAAATTTATTTTCCTGGGAGATTTTTTCGAACTTTACGACCTTTACATTTCGGTAAGCGTCTCTGGAAAGAATCGCCAGAACACCACCGGGCACTTCATCGGGCTCCAGAGGGGTTGCAACAATCGCTCCTGGCAAATCCTCTCCCAGATATGAGAGGATGTGGAACTCATTGTCGACATGTACTTTTAGCCCTTGGGCAATTAATTCTCGCAGCGAACCTTCTGGCAATAGATTCGAAAGTGTTGGATGCAAACGCTGGTTTCTTGCCCAAAGCCCTGCCATCAACTTATCCGAACGCGGAAACGCCGGGTGAGTAATCAAGCTGAACGCAGGACGATGCTCATCACCTCTAAACTCGTTGGCAAAACTGAGCACATTTCGGCCATTTTGAAAGCCAGCCAAGTAACTTACTGGACTTCCATGCAACGTTAACTTCAGCACATTCACTTCGACACTCACGAGTCATCTCCCAGCAGACCTTGCCAGGGATCATCCGAAAGGTTTTTTTCCTTTTTTCCCTTTGATCGTGATGCATCTTTGATATGCCTGGATGGGGCTCTGCTGGAGACCCCACTGTCTCCTTGATCATCGGCGCGAGGGTGCTCCTCAAGTGCGGCTAAAACAGCACTCAGCTTCTCCCTGGGTATAAGCATAATTTCACTATTAAGGCCCTTTGTTATCAACTCAAGGGTTGCCAGCCTGGGGTTTCCCTTTGACTCCAAGCGCTGATATTGCTGACGTGAAACACCTACACGCAGCATCATATCATTTTGCTTGAGCCCCAAGTCCAGACGTCGTTTCTTGAGTTGTTGAAGTAATGTCTTCATGTTTCTTGTCAACAAATAAGTTGCTTTAGATCGAAAAGAAACATATTAGCTTCCTTTTTCGAAAAAAGCAACTAATATACTTCTTCAACAGGTTCTCAGCGAATGGGATTCTCGCGGAGTCTCTGATTAAACCCCCCAAGCGCATGCCTAAACAAAGTTCTGACTGTTCGAGATCTCAAAGTGTTGCAGATATAGATGCGAGAATCCTGGAGATCGAACAAGAACGATCGTTGGGGGGGGGTGTGAGAAAAGACCGCACATAGACACTCAACTGCGAACTTCGACTAAGACTCTGAGTCGAACAAATACGGACTCATCTTCTTCCTGTCTGAATCGAAGGATGATGGGAAACTTAAACTCATCGGCTGCCTCATCCACGGTGATCGTTGCCTGATAGCGTCGCAGCGTATAGTACGCCAGCGCCTTTCTGACCGAAATCCAGAACCTGCCATCCGGCATCCCAAAATCCTTCCTCCAACTGGGTACCATTCAGGCTACTGTAGTTGCGTCGCTATTGCTCCGATCGGGGGGTGGTAACTTTGAGCGTGTATTGAGTGGTAAATTTCCATGTAATACACACCCGGTGGTCAAAACGGGCCGGAACCCCGGCTTTGGAACGTACGCTTTAACCGCGGGATCGTGCACCAGGGAATCAGGGTTATAGTTTGTTATATACCGCTTAATATCGGCAGACGCCTGCTGCCTGCTTATCCCAAACCAGTCCACCAGCCGATTGGTCACAAGCCGCCCCTCCCAATGAGCCAGCAACTCAATCGCCCTCAATCGAAGTGAAACCTCATGCTTTTCAGCTCCCATATTCCAATCCTACCTTTTATTGCTCAAACAATTGTGCCAAAGGGTTGACAACATGTAAAATAATGATACAGTAAAATTTATTTGCATTAAATCGAGGATATAACCATAGCAACCATACCCCCCAAGGGAGATGGCCACCGTAATGGCGCGGTTCGCGGCCGCTCCCAAACCAAAACCCCTTCTGGCAATAATTATGGCGTAGTTTTAAGCACTGCGCCAATTTTATTGACTCTGGTGGCGCGGTTTTGATGAGCGCCACCCCCACGAATGACCTTTCATATTGATCATTCCCCCTTTTTACTCTGGATACTGACAGGAAATATTGCCTCACTGGCATGCATTCATTGCACAAAGGGACCATTGGCGATGGTTTGTACAGACCGGATTTATACACCAAAAGAAGCCCTGGATGCTACCAGGGTCACGATTGACGAAGAATGCTTCATGGCTTTTCTGTGTAACTTTTTGGCGGGTCCTGGGTTTGCAGTTTATTTCCCTCAACAAGATGGTTAAACGAAAAGAGGTTGGATACAAATGAAACTCAAAAAAATTAAACCGTACCTTTGGATAGTTTTAGTCGGCTATCTGATGTTGATGGTTGGTGTTTACTTGAAGGACGACTTGCCTTTCTTTCTTGGGCTGGGTGGGATTTTTACGATGGGACTGGGAGTACTAAGCTGGATGGGAAATGTACTAGAGTTTCCTATTCCTGGTCCTGATGGGGATGCTCGCACATACACTCCCCAAATGAGAAGAGGTTGGATACAAATGAAACTTAAAAAAATTAATCCGTACTTTTGGATAGTTTTAGTCGGCTATCTGATGTTGATGGCCTATTTTTACCTGGTGAGTGATTTGCCTGAATTTTTTGTGCAGGCTGGGGGTTGCATGATAGGACTGGGAATAACAGTGCTCGGGATGGCAGATATACGAGGGATTCCTTATTCTGATTAGGATGGTCATGAACAAGAAAAAAACCAACCTGGAAAGAATCCTCGCACATCAAAAGAAGTCCTGGATGCGGTCGGGGGCCACGATTGACGACGAAAGGCAGTTTATCCAGGAAGAAATTATTCGGAGACCCAAGGAAGCATACTTCATGGCTTTTCTGTGCGGTTTTCTGTCAGGTCCTGGGTTTGCAGTTTATTTCCCGTAACAAGATGATTAAACGAAAATGAGGTTGAAGAGAAATGAAATGTAAAAAAATCAAACCACACCTTTGGATAATTTCAGTCGGCTATCTGATGTTAATAGCTGGCGTTTACTTGCGGACCACCTGGCCTGAATTTCTTATGTGGGGTGGGCTTTTCACGGTAATCCTGGGAACAATAGGCTGGATGGGAAACTCACAAGGGTTTTCTGTTTCTGGCTCTGATGAGGACCGTCATGAATATAATCTCCAAATGAAATTTAAAAAAATTAATCCGTACCTCTGGATAGTTTCAGTCGGCTATTTTGCGTTGATAGCTGGTGTTTACCTGGGGAGTGACTGGTATATATTTCTTCAACTGTGTGGGATTTTCACAATGGTACAGGGAGCAATAGGCCGGCTGGGAAATGCACCAGGGGCTTTTGGTTCTGATGAGGATGGTAATGAATATAATCCCCAAATGAAATTTAAAAAAATTAATCCGCACTTTTGGATAATTTTAGTCGGCTATTTGATGTTCATGGCTGGTATTTACCTGCAAAGCGACTGGTCTGAATTTCTTCTCCAGGCCGGGGTTTACACGATACTCCTTGGAGTAATAGTGCTCGGGACGGAGAAATATATGAGGGATTTCCGATCAAGTCTATAATCCCCTTTTATTGCCTGTAGGCTACAGCTCAGGCCTTGTTTGGCGGAGCTTTGCAAACTCCGATCAAATGCCAATTGCGGACTTTTCAAAAAACCGCTTTCTGTTGAGCACTGCCGGATCATTAAACCTGAAAACACCCTGTCGAGACTGGAAAGATCGCTGTTTTGGATCGTTTACCGAAATATTGGGGTTAAAGTTCCGAAACCTTGGACTGGGGAAACTTATTGATACCAAATTTTAATCTTTCGAAGATGTATGCGCTGTCTTCCAGGCGGAAAATTCCGAGGGCCGTAAGCCATAGCGTGCCAGGACTCCTTCATGCAATCGTCTAAGTTCATCTACAATCAGTGCCTGTAACTCATTTTGGTCAGACACCGGGATTTGTTCTTTAACGGCTCGCTGGATAGTGATGAACGGATCTTGCTCTGGACCAATAATCACTGTATGGATGGTTTGCTTGATAAAGTCGCGCCAAGTCAGGCGCAGTGGGTCAGGTTCTGCCAGGTTTTGTTTGATTGCCAAATATTCATGTGTGGAGCGTTCATAGGCCCAAACATAAAGGTCACGCAGTAACTCAACGCGAACCATTTCATAAATGCCGAGAATCGCGCGGCGGTATGCCTGTTCAGGTACATCAAGAAAAGTCAGTGGGCATAAGTTCGCGCGAAATAAAGGCAGGTTTGCGACCAAGCGGGAGGTTCGTTTATTGATGTCGGCAAACGGCTGCAAATAGGGCAAATGCACCATCATAAAAAAGGACTGCTCAAAAGCATCGGCAATCTGACCCGCTTTGCCAAGCAACCCACAGAGTGCCTCTTCTATTTGCACGGATGCGGACAGTGGACGATAGACACTCTTTCCAATATCAACGGCATGTTGACGAATTCGCCCTTCATCGGCAGGGTTTGGCAGTAAATTTTCCGACAACGCACTGTGCAGATTCATTAAGGTATACCGGTTGAACTCAACCGTATCGATATTTTCCACTAAGAGTTCGATGGCGGACTTATGATTCAAGATCATTTGAGTTTCAATGGCCGCTTTGCCCCGTGCCGCTTTGCCCTGTTCGATGAGTTCACGGGTATCAAGTCGTGAATAGGTATTCCCTTCCAGGAGACTGGATGCCCAGGACAGATCGATAAGCAGTCGACTCAGGATGGCACGACTATATGTCCCAGCAGGCTCATTAATATCAGTGGTCTGACCCATTTTGTGCAATTGGCGCCGCAGGGATTCCGACAGGTACCAGGTTTCATTGGGACGGTAGGCATCCAGAAAATCTCGCTGATAACCCACAGGTTTTCGTGCAACCAGCGGTTGATCGATATAACTCAAAATATCCTGACTGTCAGCAGACACCGGGATAAAACCCGGGAAAGCATCTTTTCTACCCAAATCGGAGCCAATTCCTGTTGGGACATCCGTATTGAAATAGCGGCGAGCCCGGCCTTCACCGCGGGCGACCACCTCTCCATTTTGAATCAGCCTGGAAATCTGCCGCTGTGCGGTACGTCTGGCAATATTGGGGTGTTGTTTCAGAAGCTCTGCCAGAGTGACCCCATTTATCGATATTTTAATACTGCTCAATAAGTCGCTGGTAGATGACATACTTGTTTTGACGCTGTTTGAAGTTAATTGCAGCGCAATTATGGCGCAGTTTTAAGAACTGCGCCACTTTTTTTGACTCTGGTGGCGCGGTTTTGATGAGCGCCACCCTCCTGAACGACCTTTCATATTGATAATTCCCACCAATATATGAAGGTCAACTTTTCGGTTGGTCTTTTTTATTGCCTGTAGGCTGCGACGGTGGGCTTTATTTGGCGGAGCTTTGCGGACTCCGCTCAAATATCAACCTCCCCTAAGACTCTGAGTCGAACAAATACGGACTCAACTTCTTCCTGTCTGAATCCAAAAGGATGATGGGAAACTTAAACTCATCAGCTGTCTCATCCACGGTGATCGCTGCCTGATAGCGTTGCAGCGTATAGTGCGCCAGCGCCTTTCTGACCGAAATCCGGAACCGGCCATCCGACATCCCAAAGTCCTTCTCAACCATCGCCTTCTGGCTATCGTTCAGCTTCGGATTCGGCACGAGGGTCAAAAGGATTTTCTCATTCCACAGGGAATCCTGTGCGGGGTCGGGTGACGGATCTGCAGCAGGTTTTGGCGTCCGGTCTATCCTGGACAGAATGAAGTCCCGGAATTCATTGCGTTTGTGGCAGTAAGCCCGAACATGCCAGCGAAATCCCGTGTAAACCAGGGTATGCGGAGAAATAACCCTCTCGCTCCATACCGGGTTTGCCATCGAGGCATAAAGGATTCGAATACTCCCTTTTCCACGACAGGCCTTGATGACCTCTCTAACCACCTCAGGATAGACTGACCTGTCCGGCAACTGCACCGATGCAAAATTTAAATCGGTCTCGAGAATTACGGCCATCGGTTCACCGACCATCCCCGAAACCATATTCAGATACTCGTTGATATGCCCGGTGGTCAAAACGGGCCGGAACCCCGGCTTTGGAACGTACGCTTTAACCGCGGGATCGTGCACCAGGGAATCAGGGTTATAGTTTGTTATATACCGCTTAATATCGGCAGACGCCTGCTGCCTGCTTATCCCAAACCAGTCCACCAGCCGATTGGTCACAAGCCGCCCCTCCCAATGAGCCAGCAACTCAATCGCCCTCAATCGAAGTGAAACCTCATGCTTTTCAGCTCCCATATTCCAATCCTACCTTTTATTGCTCAAACAATTGTGCCAAAGGGTTGACAACATGTAAAATAATGATACAGTAAAATTTATTTGCATTAAATCGAGGATATAACCATAGCAACCATACCCCCCAAGGGAGATGGCCACCGTAATGGCGCGGTTCGCGGCCGCTCCCAAACCAAAACCCCTTCTGGCAATAATTATGGCGTAGTTTTAAGCACTGCGCCAATTTTATTGACTCTGGTGGCGCGGTTTTGATGAGCGCCACCCCCACGAATGACCTTTCATATTGATCATTCCCCCTTTTTACTCTGGATACTGACAGGAAATATTGCCTCACTGGCATGCATTCATTGCACAAAGGGACCATTGGCGATGGTTTGTACAGACCGGATTTATACACCAAAAGAAGCCCTGGATGCTACCAGGGTCACGATTGACGAAGAATGCTTCATGGCTTTTCTGTGTAACTTTTTGGCGGGTCCTGGGTTTGCAGTTTATTTCCCTCAACAAGATGGTTAAACGAAAAGAGGTTGGATACAAATGAAACTCAAAAAAATTAAACCGTACCTTTGGGTAATTTTAGTCGGCTATTTGATATTGATGGCTGGTATTTACTTGAGAACTGACTTGCCTGGATTTCTTGGGGTTTTTGGAATTGTCACGATGGCACTGGGAGCATTAAGCTGGATAGGTAATTTACTAGAGGTTTCTGGTTCTGATGAGGGTGAGCATACATATAATCCTGAAACAAAAAGAGGGTGGATACAAATGAAATTTAGAAAAATCAATCCACACTTTTGGATAGTTTTAGTCGGCTATTTGATAGTGATGGCTGGTGTTTACTTGAAGAAAGACTTGCCTGGATTTCTTGGGGCACTTGGACTTTTCACGTTATTACTGGGAGTAGGAAGCTCGATGAGAAATATATCAGGGTTTTCTGGTTCTAGTTCTGATGGGGATACTCATAAATAAGAAAAATCAACCTGGAAAGAAACTTCAGTACATCAAAAGAAGTCCTAGATGTTGTCAGGAGCACGATTGACGACGAAAGGCAGTTATCTCAGGCAGAAATTATTCGAAGACCCAAGGAAACATACTTCATGGCTTTTCTGTGCGGTTTTCTGGCGGGTCCTGGGTTTGCAGTTTATTTCCCGTAACAAGATGATTAAACGAAAATGAGGTTGGAGAAAAATGAAATTTAAAAAAATCAAAGCACACCTTTGGATAGTTTTAGTCGGCTATCTGATGTTGATGGCTGGTGTTTGCGTGCAGACCTCCTGGACTGAATTTTTTATGCTGGGCGGGTCTCTCACGATGATGCTGGGAACAATGGGCTGGATAGCAAAGATATTAGGAGATTTGGGTTCTAAGGAGAATTCCCAAATGAAATTTCAAAAAAATAATCCGTACTTTTGGTTGGTTTTAGTCAGCTATTTGATGTTGATGACTGGTATTTACTTGGGGAGTGACCAGTATACATTTTTAGTGGCGGTTGGGATTTTAACGATTGTACTGGGAGCAACAGGCTGGATGGGAAAGGCACTAAAGGTTTCTGGTTCTAATGAGGATGATCATGAATATAACCCCAAAATGAAATTTAAAAAAATCAATCCGTACCTTTGGTTGGTTTTAATCGGCTATTTAATGTTAATGGCTGGTGTTTACCTGGGGAGTGACTTGTCTGGATTTCTTCAACTGGGTGGATTTTACACGATGGTACTGGGAGTAGCAGTGTTCGGGACAAAGAAGTACGCGAGGGCTTTCTGATTCTGATTAGGATGGTCATGAACAAGAAAAAACGAAACTGGAAAAATCTTCAGTACATCAAAAGAAGTTCTGGATGCGGTCAGGGTCACGATTGACGAAGAATGCTCAATGATCAGAAAGAACTACTTCGAGGACCCAAGGAAGCATACCTCATGACTTTTCTGTGCAGTTTTCTGGAGGGTTCTGGGTTTGCAGTTTATTTCCCGTAATAAGATGATTAAACGAAAATGAGGTTGGAGAAAAATGAAATTTAAAAAAATCAATCCGTTCCCTTGGATCGTTCTAACCGGCTATTTGCTCTGCATGATTGCTGTGTACTTGAAGAATGACTTGCCTGAATTTCTTAATGCGCTTGGGTATTTGACGATGGTGGTAGGAGGAATAGGCTGGCTGATAACTGGACCAGGGAAAGAATATCTCAAATAAGAAAAACCAATCTGAAGAGAATTTTCAATATATTTTTATCATGGATTTGGGTAATCAGATCTAGAACCCCCAATTGAAAAGAGGTTAAAACAAATGCAATTTAAAAAAATCAATCCGTTCCTTTGGGCAGCTCTGGCCGGTTATTTGCTCTTCATGGCTTCTGTGTATTTGAAGCATGACCTGCCTTTCTTTCTTGGGATGCTTGGGGTTTCCATGATGGTGATAGGTGGAATAGGCTGGGTGGGAATTGGAGCAGGGATTTTTGGTTCTGATGAGAATGATCATGGATAAGAAACCCACGTGCCAGTGTGAAGTGCAACATCGGTTGTGTTTATGAATGGGGTATGGATGAGCAGATTACAGCAGGCCAGGAAACGGACAAGTCCGTGCCCTCCCGCAGGGAGACCCGGCAACGGAGGTCTAATCGTTGAAGAAGTTCTTAAGTTGTGGAAAGGTCAAATACAAGCTTGCCCCGGACCAGCTTTACCACCACATGCCCTCCTTTTGCCAGCTTACCGAAAAGAAGCTCTTCCGCCAGTGGCTGTTTGATTTCCTGCTGTATGACCCGGGCCATGGGACGCGCACCCATTGCCGGGTCGTACCCTTTTTTAGCCAGCCACTTGACTGCCGAAACCGTCACATCCAGGGAAACCTTCTTCTCTGCCAACTGTTGCTCCACCTCGAGAATGAATTTCTTTACAACATGAATGATGGTTCGGTCGTCCAGACCGTTGAATCGTATGACATTGTCCAGGCGATTGCGGAATTCGGGGGTAAACAGTTTCTTGATCGCCGCGGTGTCATCCGCACTATGATCCTGGGTAATGAACCCCATTGATTCCCGGGCAGCCTGTTCTGCCCCCGCATTCGTGGTCATGACAAGGATGACATTGCGAAAATCCGACTTCCGACCATTATTGTCCGTCAAACTGCCGTAATCCATGACCTGCAGCAGAATGCTGAAGACATCCGGATGGGCCTTTTCGATCTCATCGAACAACAGGACTGCGTGAGGATGCTTGTTGATCGAATCCGTTAGCAATCCACCCTGGTCAAAACCAACATAGCCCGGGGGAGCTCCAATCAATCTGGAGACGGTATGGCGTTCCATGTATTCCGACATGTCAAAACGGATGAACTCAATGCCAAGGGTATTGGCCAACTGCTTGGTAACTTCCGTTTTCCCCACCCCCGTGGGTCCCGAAAACAGGCAGGACACAATCGGCTTCTCGGTATTCCCCATGCCGGCCCTGGCCATTTTGATGGAATTCGCCAGTGTAGAAATTGCCTCATCCTGGCCGAATACCACCATTTTCAGGTCCCGTTCAAGGGTTTTAAGGGCCTTCAGGTCCGAAGCTGAAACATGTTTGGGCGGAATTCTTGCCATGTCCGCAACCATGTTCTCGATTTCCTTGACCCCAATGGTTTTCCTGCGCGAGGTCGCCCTGGCCAACCGGGTCCTGGCACCGGCTTCATCCATGACATCAATCGCGGTATCCGGAAGATACCGTTCTGAAAGATACCTGGCGGACAATTCCACCGCAGAACGCAGTGCCGGGCTGGTATATTTGACATTGTGGTGCTTTTCGAACCGGCTTTTCAGCCCCCGAAGAATATCGACGGCCTCATCGACGGTAGGCTCGACAATGTCGATTTTCTGGAATCTGCGTGACAGTGCCCGGTCCTTTTCAAAAATACCCCGATATTCACGGTAGGTGGTCGAACCGATACATTTGATCTCCCCGGAAGCCAGCATGGGTTTAAGCAGATTCGAGGCATCCAAGGACCCGCCTGATGCGGCCCCCGCTCCAATAATGGTGTGGATTTCATCAATAAAAAGGATGGCATGATCTTCCTTGTCCAGAGCTTTCAACACCGCTTTCAACCGCTGCTCGAAATCGCCCCTGTATTTTGTGCCCGCCAGCAAAGCACCCATGTCCAGGCTGTAAATCGTGGTTTCAGCCAGCACTGCCGGTACATCCGCCATGGATATTTTCCGTGCCAGCCCTTCGGCAATGGCCGTTTTGCCTACCCCCGCCTCCCCCACAAACAAGGGGTTGTTTTTCCTGCGCCGACATAAAATCTGGATGGTCCTCTCCAGTTCCTTTTCCCGTCCTATCAGCGGATCAATCTTGCCCCGTGCAGCCTGCGCATTCAGGTCTACCGTATACGCTTCAAGGGGGCTGGTAGTTTGACTCTCCTGTACTGCTTCCTCGCTCTCCTCCTCATCCGGTGCGGGCAACCGGTCGCCATCAGGAATCTTCTTGATGCCATGGGAAATGAAATTGACTACATCAAATCTTGTGATGCCCTGTCGGATCAGGAAATAGGCGGCATGGGATTCCTTCTCACTGAATATGGCAACGAGAATATTGTTGCCCTTGACCTCCTTGTTTCCAGAACTCTGCACATGCATGATGGCACGCTGGAATACCCGTTGAAACCCCACGCCGGGCTGGGGTTCACTCTCTTCCGTCAACAACGGAATTTCCTTGGAAAGATAGTCCGCCAGAGACTTTCTCAACTGCTCAATGTTTCCCCCACAGGACACCAGTGTAATATGGGTTTCCTTGTCATCCAGAAGCGAAAACAGCAGATGCTCGACGGTGAGAATTTCGTGATGTTCCTTGCGCGCCAATGACACCGCGTTTCCCAGTACAATTTCCAGTTGTTCAGAAAACATGGACAAAGCCCCGGTTCATTCCTTTTCCATCGTGCACTTGAGGGGATGCTGGTTTTGAAAAGCAAAGTCCGTGGTCATTCGAACCTTGGTCTCGGCGATTTCCCTTGGAAACACCCCACAAACCCCCACGCCCCGGGTATGGACATGCAGCGTGACCTGTTTTGCCTTTTCCTGGGACATGCGAAAAATTTTCATCAACAGAATCACCACAAATTCCATGGGGGTAAAATCATCGTTCAGCAACAATACCTTGTACAGTGGTGGCTTTCTGGTCTTGGGCTGGGCTTTTTCAACCACCAGTTCGGTTGCCCGGTGATCCCGGGTATGTTCCCGGTTTGAACGGCCCGCTCCCGTCTCATCGGGTCGACGGGTCATGTTGGTTGTGGCTTGGGTATTCATCGGTCTTCCACGGTCAGTCCGTCCTCAATGATTCTAGAATGATCCCCCTCCGCATCCACCGCAGGCCCCACTTCCACCAACTGCCTGAAATACATTGTTGAACACAAATGTCGCATTAACCCCGTCATCGACATAATCCACTTCCGCCCCATTCAGGAAACTCAGTGCGAAAGGATCAACAACCAGTCGATACCCTTCTTCCCCATCCATTACACTGTCTTTGGATTCAGCGTCTTCTGAAAATGTCATGCCATAATTCATCCCGGAACATCCCCCTCCGCTGACATAAATCCGTACCGCTGTCGCTTCGCCATTGGTATCCCGGATGAGTTCCGAGATCTTGCTCCTGGCGTTTTCAGTCACCGCCAGATCGGCATTTGTAAGAACTTGATTATACTCAATCATGATAAAATACCTGCTTTCACAGGGCTCCTTGTTGTATTGAAACAATTAATACCCAAATGGGGTTATTGTATACATAATCAAGCCATCGACAACCCATATATGGCACACTTCCGGCTACTTTGGTAATTTGACATGCCCCGAACCATCAAATGTGTATTCTTCGGCAGAGATGCTGAAGGCCTTGAAAAACCACCCTATCCGGGAGAACTGGGAAAACGGATCTATGAGAATGTTTCCAGGGACGCCTGGCAGCAATGGCTGGAACGATCCGTCATGATCATCAACGAGTACCAGTTGAATTCTTCCGACCCGGCGAACCAGGGACTCATTGAGAAGCATATGATCGGGTTTTTGTTCAGGGAGGGAGAATACGGACAAATGCCGAAAGGCTACAATCCAGTATAAATTCGGGGACTTCGCCGGTTCCATTTCCAGACAACCGGTTGTTGCCCGGGAAGCCTCCATATTGAACAGGACCGGGATTTCCGGTCATAGGGGGAAATGCGGTGGCCCGCAGCATGCAGCGTCTCTTTCCAATCCACCAGGCGGATGCCCCAGCAAAGGCCGCCTACCTTTCAGCGTGCGTGAACAACCGGAAAAAGTTGTCCGTGGTGGCCTGGGCGAAATCTTCAAATTTCTCATTTCGCAACGCTGCCAGACATTCCGCGGTATGCCGCACATAGCTCGGCTCATTGGTCTTACCCCGCAGGGGAACGGGGGCAAGATACGGGGAATCGGTTTCAACCAGTATCTGGTCCAGGGGGACCTTTTTTGCGACTTCCCGCAAGGGTTCGGCATTCCGGAATGTGACGATGCCGGAAAATGAAATGAAAAACCCGATATCCAGTGCTCGTTGAGCAGTCTCCCAATCTTCGGAAAAACAGTGCATCACCCCGCCTGCATCCGCGGCACCACTGTCTTCCAGGATATCCATGGTGTCCCGGGCGGCGGACCGGGTATGGATAATCAGGGGTTTTTCAGCCGCTTTCGCGGCTTCAATGTGATTTCTGAATCGATTTCTCTGCCACTCCAGGTCCCCTTCACTGCGATAATAATCAAGGCCGGTTTCTCCGATTGCCACCACATCCGGATTGTCTGCCAATGCGACGAGTTCTCCGGCATCCGGGTCATGGCACTCCGTGTAATTGGGATGGACTCCCACCGATGAAAAAATATTTCGATGGTCTGCCGCCAGTTTTTCAATCTGGGGATATTCTTCCAGGTTGACGGCAACACACAGCAGATAATCGACCTGATTGGCCCGGGCTCTGCGCAGCAAGCCATCCAGGTCTTCCGACAAGGGTTCAAAATTGATGTGGCAATGTGAATCAACCAGTTGCATTTTTATATTCAAGTGACACTCCGTGCTTCATCCACCGTCCAGAGAACACGGCAATCGGAACGTGGTACAGGGGCACACCGTCTCCCATTTCCGCTCCCTTCCGGGGTCAACCCCTGCTTCATCGAGCCAGGGACCGCTGAAATGTGAATACGATTTCTTCAATGGCCAGTTGCTCGTTCAACGGCTCCCTGGAGATTTTCCGGTAATCGGTGATCTTGTCATACAGACTACACAGTTTTTCCACCGATTCCTTCTTCCTGTCCCCCACCACCTGGCCGCTCCAATACGGTTCAACCCCTGCGATGCGCCATGCGATCCAGTCAACCACAAATCTCTGGAACCATTTCAGAATGATCTCGAAATCAAGTTTGGCCAATTGTCCCGCCAGATCAACAGCACCAATCTGGCGATTGTACATTCCCATGACTCCACGGAGATATTCCTCGTGCTGATCCAGATAACCCTGGTCAATCAAATACCTGGCTTCGACTGGCCCCCCATTCGCCAGGTGCAGTGCCGTCATCCCGGATTCCGCCGTGGCAAATTGAGCCAGCCACTTCAGGGAACTTTTCGTATCCGGTCTCGTCAAAGGCTGCTCCATACACCGGCTTCGGACCGTCGCAGGCAACCGGCCGGGTTCTGACGTGGTCAGTATCAGCACCGAATGCTCAGGAGGTTCTTCCAGCAGCTTGAGCAGGGCATTGGCCGCATTCATATTCATCCGGTCAGCGGGATGGATCAGCGCGACTTTCGTCCCCGAAAGATGGGAAAACGTGGAAAACCGTTCAATCAATAACCGGATCTGGTCAATATTGATCACTCGCCCATGCCGGGTTTTCCTGTCCCGTTCCGCGCTGTCCTGATAACGGTTGCTGTACTGGGAGATCAGGGGATACCGGGCGCTGGCCGAATCCTGTTCTGTGGTAATGGAATGAAAATCGGGATGACTTCCTGACTGGAACAACCGACAGCTCTGACACTGTCCACAGGGTGCCGGGGGCGACATTTCGGCGGACTGGCAAAGCAGCAGTTCAGACAGCGCCAGGGCAAACTCCGGTTTTCCAATGCCGGGTTGGCCCGTGAGCAGGACCCCATGGTGCAGTTTTTCCCGGTTTCCCGCGATCCGGGTCCAGCTTTCTTTGTTCCAGGGATAGATCATGGTGCCGGTGCTGCCGCTTGCAAACCCATTGAATGTCGTTCCATGAATTATACTTCAACCAGCCCGGCGAGAATTTTTTCAATTTCCTGCCGTACGGCTTCCACCGGCCTGCGGGCATCAATCAAGCGGATACGGCCAGGGTCTGCCCGGGCTCGACTCAAATACGCCGTTCGAACCGCTTCCTTGAACCCGGTCGACTCCCGCTCAAACCGGTCTGGTGATACACCTCTTAACCGGGCCCGGTTCAAACTGGTCTCCACGGGAACATCCAGGAAAAGGGTCAGATCAGGATGCAGGCCCTTTTGTACCCATCTTTCCAATACCGCGATGCTTTCTTCTTCAATCCCGCGCCCTCCCCCCTGGTAGGCATAGGTGGCATCGGTAAATCGATCGCACACCACCCAGCAGCCCTCCCCGAGTGCCGGCCGGATCCGTTCGTCCAGATGCTGCATCCTTGCCGCAAAAATCAACATGAGTTCCGTTCCATCACTGAAATTCACTTCCCTTTCGTTCAACAGGAGGTTGCGAATCAATTCCCCGGCATCCGTCCCTCCCGGCTCCCTCGTTGTAATGACCGGTATCTTTCTTTCTGCCAGCCAGTGTTCCATAAAATCAATCTGGGTGGACTTTCCGGCGCCGTCCGATCCCTCAACAGTAATGAATTTTCCGGTTCGCATCAGTTGGATTTTTTCAGGATGTACTTGCGCACCGCGGCATTGTGCTCTTCCAGTGTTTTGGAAAATTTATGACGCCCGCCGCCCATGGCAACCATGTAAAGCGATTCGGTCTCCCTGGGATTGACCGCGGCATGGAGGGATGAATAGCCGGGCAGGCAAATGGGAGTGGGCGGCAAACCATACCGCGTATAGGTATTGTAGGGAGTATCCGTTTTCAGGTGCTTTTTGGTGATGTTCCCCTTGTATGCATCGCCAATGCCATAAATCACCGTCGGGTCCGTTTGCAATCGCATGCCAATTCGAAGCCGGTTGTTGAAAACCCCGGATATCTCCTCCTGCTCCTCCTCGGCCTGGGTTTCCTTTTCGATAATGGAAGCCAGGATCAGGGCTTCATCCCGGTTTTTGATCTCCAGCTTTTCCTTTCGCTGACTCCATGCCTGGTCAAGCCTGTCCTCCATGTGATCGAATGCTGCCTTGAAAATCTTGATATCTGGGTCATCCCGCCGGTAGTAATAGGTGTCCGGATAAAACCGGCCTTCAGGATGCAGGTCCGGCGCACCCAGCGCCGCCATGATTTTCTGGTCCGTCCAGTCACGGGTCGTATGAATCAGTTTGGGTACCCGGCCAATCGTCTCTCGCATTTTCTTGAAGGTCCATCCTTCAATGATCGTGATCCGGTTTCCCTGCTGTCCCTGGCCCAAGACAAGGCGCTGTAACAGCTCAGCGGGGGTAATCCCGTCCGGAAAGAGATATTCCCCCGCCTTGATTTCCGTTGTCAGGTCATTCAGACTGGCATGAATCTTGAGTGTATGCGGCTCGTCAATCATCCCGATACCCAGCATCTTGTCGAGGACGGAGGATAAGGTATCGCCTCGTTCGACCACAAACACGTCATCACTGGTTTCCAACGGCTGATTGATGGCAAAATGGTAGTACCCAACACCGGCGCCCGCAATGACGGTTGCCAGAACAAACAGAAACAGTCCCGTCCTCTTTACCCAGGACAATGCCCACGCCCCCGGTTGTTTTTCGAAAAACCGGAATAGAGCAATCGGTCAAATCCTGGCAAATACCAACGTACCATTGGTACCGCCAAACCCAAAGGAATTGCTGAGCGCCACATCAATTTTCCGGTCCCTGGATTCATTGGGAACATAATCCAGATCACATTCCTCGTCCTGTTCGACCAGGTTGATTGTCGGGGGGATGACCCCGTGAAAAATGGACATGGCGGTCATGACGGCCTCCACCCCGCCCGCTGCACCGAGCAAATGTCCGATCATGGACTTGTTTGAGCTGATGGCAAGTTTTCGTGCATGGTCCGTAAACGACTGTTTCAGCGCCATGGTTTCAGCGATGTCCCCTTGGGGGGTGGAAGTGCCATGGGCATTGACATAATCCACCCGGTCCTTGCTGATCCCGGCATTGTGCAAGGCAGCGTCCATGCATCTCGCAGCCCCTTCTCCACCCGGGGACGGGCTGGTGATGTGGTGCGCATCGCCACTCATCCCAAATCCCGACAGCTCACAATAGATCCGGGCACCCCTCGATTTGGCATGTTCGTATTCTTCCAGCACCATGATACCGGCCCCTTCGCCCATCACGAACCCATCGCGCCCCGTATCCCAGGGACGACTGGCCGTTTCCGGGTCATCATTGCGCCGGCTAAGGGCCCGGGCGGCGGAGAAACCCGCCAGTGAGGTGGGAGAAATCGGGGCTTCAGCGCCGCCCGCGACCATGATATCCGCATCCCCGTATTCCACCAGGCGGCCTGCTTCGCCAATTGCATGGGTTCCGGTCGTACAGGCGGTCACCATCGACAGGTTGGGGCCTTTCAGTCCGTACAGGATGGATAAATTTCCCGAAATCATGTTGGTGATGGTCATGGGGATATAAAAGGGTGAAATCCTTCTGCTACCCCGCTCCTGATAGAGCATCGTTGTCGATTCGATCGTATTGACGCCCCCAATCCCGGACCCGATGTAGACTCCGATCCGGCATCCATTTTCATCATCGACCTCCACTCCCGAATCCTCAATGGCCTCAATGCCGCAGGCCATTCCAAGCTGCATGAACCGGTCCATTTTCCGGGCTGTTTTATCTGGAAAATATTCAGACGGATCAAACCCGCTGATTTCACCGGCAAAGGAACAGGGGAAGGAGGAGGCATCAAACTGCGTAATACGGGAAATGCCATTCTTTCCACGGAGCATGGCCTGCCATGTTTCCGGCAACCCAATGCCAATCGGGGAGATCACCCCCATGCCTGTGACTACTACACGCCGTTTTGCCATCAATACTATTCGGTCATTGAAATAAACTGGAGTCCTTCCCGATTATACAAGAACGGAAAATTGAATTTGGAGAATGAGATTTTTCTATGCTTTTATCAAAACCCACGCATCGCCCAGTCTGTCGATACGCTCCCTGTGTGAAGGAAAAAGGGGATTCCATGCATGATTAGGCGGGTTCAAGGCTGCCTTGAGCGCATCGGGTTCGGGGCATGCGTTCTGGACTACCCACGTAAGGTCCGCGATGCAGCACGAAGAAGTGATTGCCTCAAGCCCTGTCAACTCCCGGCCCAGCCTCTGCCGGTCTCCCACATAAGCTTCCGGTCGGGCTTTCACTCGATCCAGGGTTCCGACGCGATCAAGCACTCAACATACTCACCACGATGCGCGTTGTTTGTGACGACGGGCCGACTGTACCGGTCCCTGAGCCTGTTCAGAACGTCCTGATGCCTGCCTGGTTTCTTCAGGCTGCCGCCCACTTCATGTCCGGTCATGGATGTGTGGCCCAAAAAAAGAACCTGCTATCCGCAGTGAAAACAGTCCGTGGCATATTCCCGTTTATTGACGGAAATTCCTGGAAACCCGAAAGAGTTTCATCCAACCCTGTCCGAATCCTCCCTCAGTCGTCAGAGGCGGTGGATTTGATATAGTTGATCGCGTCCTGAACCTTGGTAATGCTTTCTGCCTCATCATCGGGGATTTCCGCATCGAACTCCTCTTCCAAGGCCATGACCAGTTCCACGGTGTCCAGTGAGTCAGCACCGAGATCGTCAACAAACAACGCCTCCGGAGTCACTTGGTCTTCACTTACACCAAGCTGCCCAACGACAACTTTAATTACACGTTCTTCAATTGTGCTCATTCGAGTCTTAGCCTCCACGTAATGAATGAATTTCAACCTCTATCCCATCACAACCGCGATTCAGCAGAAACTGATATCCAAAGGAAATTCAGGATTGTTTATATTATTTTAATCAGTGAATGTTAAACAATAGACCATGTTAAGTCCATCATAAATTAGCTTGAATTTGCCGCCGATCAACCCCTGGACGTCCCGGGTTTGGGTCATGGATTGTGTATCCTCCTGCTTGATCTGTACGGAATCTTCACAAACAAAACCGAACATGATCTGCTGCGCGATACCCCGGTTAAGCCGGTTCCAATGCGTTCAATCTGTGGTGACCGGGGCGGGCAGAACACTCCAATGATTGTCCATGGATGGGCAGGACGCCCACGATGAGGCTTCCGGTCCGGCCATTCCATTCAGTTCGGTCAAATTTCTATCCGGCGGTTTTCTCTCCCTGTTGGATGGGCGTATACTTATTGCATATACAGGCCACCGTTGACATGCAGGGTCGTTCCGGTGACATACCGCCCCATGCCTGAAGCGAGAAATACAGCGGCCGAAGCGATATCCTCCGGAGTGCCCAATGTCCCCATGGGGATATTGTTCAGGATCACCTGACGCTGGTCGTCATTCAAGGCCCGGGTCATATCCGTTTCAATAAAGCCCGGGGCAATGGTATTCACGGTAATGTTTCTGGACGCAACCTCCTGTGCCAGGGATTTCGAAAAGCCGATGATTCCCGCTTTCGCCGCTGCATAGTTGGTCTGCCCCGCATTTCCTTTTACACCCACTACCGATCCGGTATTGATGATTCGGCCATGGCGGGCTTTCATCATGCCCCGCAAACATGCCTTGCTCATCAGGTAGGCCGATTTCAGGTTGGTGTCCATCAGTTCATCCCATTCCGACGGCTTCATTCTCAGCAGCAGGTTGTCCCGGGTAATCCCCGCATTGTTGACCAATACCAGCGGCGCACCGTTTTCTTCCGAGATGCCCGCAACCAGCCGGGTCACGCCTTCGGAGTCCGTGACATCCAATACCCGGCCAAACCCGGAGACACCGGATTCGTTGAAATAGTGTTGTATGGCCCGGGCCCCGGCTTCGGAAGTGGAGGTCCCGTAGACCACCCCTCCCTGATTGGCCAATGCGATGGCGATTGCTTTTCCGATACCCCGGGTTGCCCCGGTGACCAGGCATACCCGGTCTTTCAGCAGGTCATTCATTTTGTTCCTTCCGATACGTTGCAGAACTCACATCCTGATGAGGGCCGAACCCCAGGTAAAGCCCCCTCCAAAGCCTTCAAGCAACACATGCTGGCCCGCCTGGACCCGCCCGGACCGTACCGCCTCGTCCAGCGCAAGAGGCACGGAAGCGGCGGAAGTATTGCCATGCCGGTCTATGGTCACGATGACCTTTTCCGGCGGAATCCCGGCTCTTCGGCCCACGGCGTTAATGATCCGTATATTCGCCTGATGCGGAACCAGCCAATCCAGGTCGTTCCGGTCAAAATGATTGGCCTCCAGGGTCTCTTCAATGATGTCGCTCATCGCTGTGACCGCCCACCTGAATACCTCACCCCCCTTCATGGTGGTATAGGCCGTTCCCGCCTTGACCCGTTCATAGTTCCGGGAAACCCCCGTTGGAACACACAGCAGGTCCTTGTATTTTCCATCACTGTGCAGATGAGTGGACAGTATTCCGGGTTCACGGCTCGCTCCCAGGATCACCGCGCCGGCGCCATCGCCGAACAGCACGCAGGTCCGCCGGTCTGTCCAGTCGATAATTCGTGAAAATGTCTCCGCGCCGATCACCAGCGCGGTCCGTGCACTGCCTGATTTGATGAACTTGTCGGCAATATCCATGGCAAACAGGAATCCCGCACAAACCGCCTGAACGTCGAATGCCGGCGAACCGGAGACCCCCAGACGCTGCTGGACCAGGCAGGCCGTGCTCGGAAATACCTGATCTGCAGTCGTGGTCGCAACGATGATGAGATCAATCTCCGTATTCTGGATACCCGCTGCCTGAATGGCATTGTCGGCTGCGTGCACCGCCAGGTCACAGGTAAACTCGTCCTCTCCGGCAACGCGCCGTTCACGGATTCCGCTCCGGGCATGGATCCATTCGTCATTGGTATCCACCATTTCCTCAAGATCCGCATTGGTCACCACCTTCTCCGGGAGATAGCTGCCGGTACCGAGGATGCGGGAATAGATCATCCAACCGCCCCGGCGGCGAGAGGATGGCTGGTCAGTGCCCCCTGTATCCGGTTCACCAGGTCATTGCGTGCTTCTTCGGCAGCGACCTCAATGGCATGCATGAATCCGATCGGGTCCGTTCCGCCATGAGACTTGATCACCGTCCCCTGCAACCCCAACAGACTGGCGCCGTTGAATCGCCGGTGGTCAAGACGCCTGCGAAAGGAATTCAGCACCGGCCTGGCCACGGTTCCACGCAATTTCGTGATGGCATTCTGCCTGAACTCCTCCTTCAGCACACCCATAATCATCTGTGCAACCCCTTCGGAAGCCTTTAGGGCGATATTCCCGAGTATGCCGTCACAGACGATCAGATCGGTCGCACCGAGATAGATTTCATCCGCCTCGATAAACCCGGTATAATTCAATCGACTGGATTTGAACAATTCTGCCGTGGCCTTGATGGAATCGTTGCCCTTCATTTCTTCTACGCCGATATTCAGCAACGCCACCGTCGGGTTGCTTTTCCCGTCCAGGCAACCCACCATTTGCGAACCCATCAGGCCAAACTGAAGAAGGATTTCCGGCCGTACATCCACATTGGCCCCCAAATCCAGCATATAGGTATGGCCATTGAGTCGTGGCAACGCAGCGCAGATCGCCGGCCGGTCAATGCCCGGTATGGTTCGCAACACGAATCTCGCCGTTGCCATCAAGGCACCGGTATTGCCTGCGCTGACGCAGGCATGGGTGAATCCTTCCTTTACCAGGTTAATCGCCACCCGCATGGATGAATCCTTGATCTTGCGCAGGGCATAGGCCGGGCTGTCATCCATGGTCACCACTTCGGCGGCATGTCGGATAGACAGCCGGTCCATGGACATCTTGCCGGCATTCTTTATGGAGGAACTGATTTCCTTCTCATCACCCACCAGAACAATCTCATCATCCGGCTGCCGCTGCAGGTACTCTATCGCGGCCGGCACCGTGGTACCCAGGCCGTGGTCACCCCCCATGGCATCTATGGAAATCTTGGTCATTGATGTGTCGATAAAAGTCTGGCTCGCGACAAAACCCTGCTAAAACACTGTCAGGCCGGGATGGCCCTGCACTTTGGAGTATCTTACCAAATTATACAAGGGCAGTCAGAACTGCCATTTTTTCGCTTCCCTGTGGCCAGGCAAACCGCACCACTCCCCGGCCATCGGCAACGGGGCACGAACAGGCAATGCCGGGAGAACCCTTACATAACCACCGGGTTCATTTCCATTTGGCCCGGGCTTTATTCTTCGGGCTCGTAGACTGAAACAACCTTCTTGCCGCGGTAGTAGCCATCCGCGGTGATGTGGTGGCGCCTGTGAAGCTCACCGGTCAGGGGGTCATTGGATAATGCTGCCTTCTTGAGTCGGTCGTGAGACCGGCGCATTCCCCTTTTCGAGGGAGTTTTCCGATTTTGCTGTACTGCCATGATAACCTCAAATACTGTTTGATCTTTATTGCACGGGATATATTGGGGTATCGGATTACTGGATGCCGGAACCTTCCAGGTGATTCCGGAATCTGACGGGTTTTCGATACACCACCGCGATTGTGGTTGAGCTACGCGGGGGGGACGGATTATAGTCATTTCGAAGAAGCAGGTCAAAACCACCTAAAACAGTTGATTGGTTCATAATCGTGTAAATCCGGCGGAATATTTCCAATATCCGCTTAACACTTGGGGGGGATGAAAGTACAATTCCGTCCTTCGATTTTTATTCAAGGGACCCCTGTGACAACAACAACCGACGACCTGCGGATAGCCCGCATCGACCACGTGATCAATCCCAGTGAAATCACGCTTGAATTGCCGGTAAATGAAAACGCGGCAAAAACCGTGGTCCATGCCCGAAAGGCCATCCACGAAATCCTGCGCGGCCGGGATGACCGGTTGCTGGTGGTGAGCGGACCCTGCTCCATCCATGACATTGATGCGGCCATCGAATACGCGCAACGCCTGAAACCATTGAGGGAACAGCATCATAAGGATCTGCTGATTGTCATGCGGGTTTACTTTGAAAAACCCCGCACCACCGTTGGCTGGAAAGGACTGATCAACGATCCGGACCTGAACGACACGTTCGACATCAACAAGGGGCTGCGCACGGCCCGAAAACTGCTGATTGACCTGAACAACCTGGGCATCCCGGCGGGCACCGAATATCTCGATATCATTACACCGCAGTACGTTGCAGACCTGATTTCATGGGGAGCCATCGGCGCCCGAACCACCGAAAGCCAGGTACACCGGGAATTGAGTTCGGGCCTGTCCTGCCCGGTCGGACTGAAAAACGGAACCAATGGCAACCTTGACATCGCCGTGGATGGGGTCAGTGCCGCCGCCAGACCACACCACTTTCTCTCCCTGACCAAAAAAGGCCATTCAGCGATTTTCAGCACCACCGGGAATACCGATTGCCATATTATCCTGCGAGGCGGGAAAGAGCCGAACTATGATGCTGAGAATGTCAACGAAGCCTGCGAGAAACTCCTGTCATCGGCATTGCCCCCCCAGGTCATGATCGATTTCAGCCACGCCAACAGCCGGAAAATCCCGAAAAACCAGATCCGGGTAGCCGCGGATGTGGCGGAACAGATTTCGTCCGGGGATCAGCGGATCATGGGGGCGATGATCGAAAGCCACCTGGTCGCAGGCCGGCAGGATGTCGTCGATGGGAAAGCTCGGACCTATGGCCAGAGCATCACCGATGCCTGTATCGATCTGGATGACACCGCCGGCATTCTCGACCAGCTGGCTGCTGCCGTTCGCCAGCGACGGTACGCCGGTTCCCCGTCATGATTCGCCCCCATGGAAGCGACGTGCTCACCCCCTTGTCCGTGGGGGATGCGGCATTGCGGAAAAAACTGTACTCACAAGCACAGGACCTGGAATCCGTTCTCCTGAACTCTGCCGGGGCGGCGAATGCGGTCATGCTCGGTGCAGGCTATTTCACCCCGCTTTCCGGGTTCATGGACAAGTCCGACGCCCTGAATGTCGCCAGAACCATGCATACCCGGGATGGGTTGTTGTGGCCCGTCCCGGTACTGTGCCTGGTCAAAAATCCAGGGCGGGTGGAAACGCAACAGCGGGTAGTGCTCAGGGACCCCAATCTGCAGGGAAATCCGGTGTTGGCGATCATGGACATCGAAGCGGTGGAACACCTGTCAGACGCTGAAATGCTGGAAATCTGCGAGAACGTATACCGGACAACCGACTCCGGGCATCCCGGCGTTGCGGAATTCATGGACCAGGGACAGACCGTGCTTTCCGGTCCCATACAGGTCCTGAATTACAGCTACTTCGCCTCCGAATACAGCGGAACATTCCGTACCGCCATGGAAATTCGGAACGACATCCGGGACCATGGCTGGGAAAAAACCGTTGCTTTCCAGACTCGAAACCCGATGCATCGGGCCCACGAAGAATTGTGCCGGATTGCCATGGAACGAGTGGGGGCAGACGGCTGTGTGATCCATATGTTGCTGGGGAAGCTGAAGCCCGGGGACATTCCCGCAGAAATCCGCGATGCAGCCATCCGGAAAATGGTGGAATTGTATTTTCCGGAAAAGACCATGATGATCGCGGGATACGGATTTGACATGCTGTACGCAGGACCCAGGGAAACCGTATTGCATGCCATTTTCAGACAGAACATGGGCGCCACCCATTTCATCATTGGCCGGGACCACGCAGGGGTCGGCGACTATTACGGTGCCTTCGATTCCCAGACCATTTTCGAGGACATCCCAAAGGGCGAACTTGAAATCGAGATCTTCAATGCCGACCACACTGCCTATTCCAGGAAACTGGACAGGGTTGTCATGATGAGGGAAGCGCCGGACCACACCCTGGAGGATTTCGTTTTGCTTTCGGGTACCCGGGTCCGGGAAATGCTGTCCCAGGGCATTGCGCCCCCACCCGAGTTCTCCAGGCCGGAAGTTGCCAGCATACTGATGCAGTATTACCAGTCGGAATAGCCACGGATTCCATCCTTTCTCCTGCCCCCCGTTTCAGTGGTAGAATCCCCGGGATTGGTGTGTAACAACCTTCTCTAGCTCCAGGAGTGATCGTGCCGGACGTCAAACATTGCCCTCTTCTGATACTCGGGTCCGGACCGGCCGGGTATACCGCTGCGGTCTATGCCGCCAGAGCCAATCGAAACCCGGTGCTGATCACCGGATTGGAACAGGGGGGGCAGCTGACAACCACCACCGATGTGGACAACTGGCCCGGAGACGATGCCGGGGTCCAGGGCCCGGAGCTGATGACCCGGATGCAGCGGCACGCCCAGCGATTCAATACCGAGATCATCTTTGACCACATCCATACCGCATCGTTGTCGGACCGGCCATTCCAGCTGTGCGGCGACTCGGGTATCTACAGCTGCGACGCGCTGATCATTGCAACGGGTGCCTCGGCCAAATACATGGGCCTGGAATCTGAAGAAGCCTTCAAGGGGAAGGGGGTTTCCGCATGCGCCACCTGTGACGGGTTTTTCTACAAAAACCAGGATGTGGCCGTCATCGGTGGCGGCAATACCGCCGTGGAAGAGGCGCTGTACCTGTCCAATATCGCCTCCTCCGTGACCCTGGTTCATCGCCGTGACGAATTGCGTGCCGAAGCCATCCTCGTTGACCAGCTGATGGCCAGGAGCCATGAAAACAACGGCAACATTTTCATTGAGTGGGACCACGTGCTGGATGAAGTCCTGGGCGATGATACCGGCGTGACCGGAATGCGGATACGGCATGCCAGAACAAAAGAGACCCGGGACATGGATTTGATGGGGGTTTTCATTGCCATCGGCCATACCCCGAATACCAGCCTGTTTACCGGACAACTGGAGATGCAGGGCAACTACATCGTCTGCAAAAGCGGACTTGCCGGCAACGCCACCATGACCAGCATTGAGGGAGTGTTTGCCGCCGGGGATGTCATGGACCATGTCTACCGCCAGGCGGTGACGTCGGCAGGCACGGGGTGCATGGCCGCCCTGGATGCGGACAGGTTCCTGAAAGACCTGGACTGAACCCATCATGGGCAATCAGGACAAGCCGGACGACGATGCATCGCTGTTTCAGCGGGCAATGGCCGATGTCAACCGGAACCATCGAAACTACCGGACCAAACAGCCTGGAAGGGTCCCCGGAGCCCCGGGGCCGGGGAAAAACGTGCCCCCCCGCCGGACACCCCCCTTCCGCACACATCCATCGGCCCCGGTTACCATTGATGACACCAACCAGGGGGATTCCGTGCTGTTTGCCCGGGCCGGGTTTCAACGCCAGCGGATCAGGAAGCTGAAACGGGGGGAGATGGCCTATCAGTCTGTCCTGGACCTGCATGGGCTGAGGGCCCATGAAGCCTCCGAGTCCATTGCTGAATTCATCCGCGAGTCGGCCCGGGAAGGCTGTAACTGTGTGCTGATTATTCACGGCAAGGGGTATCATTCCGAAAACCGCCAGGGTGTGCTAAAACCGCTGACGATCAACTGGCTGAAAACCAGCCCCCTGGTGATGGCGTTCTGCTCAGCGACCCCCAGAGATGGCGGTACCGGCGCGGTCTATGTTCTGTTGAAAAAACCGAAACCCCTGTGAGCCCGGCCCATATCCGCCGGTGGTTCCCGGCAGGGCATCAGGAACACGCCGGGTTCCCGCCCCCGATGTTCCGATAAGTCAGGTTGATTCGCTGGCCCACGGGCAACCTTGTTTTGGGGACGGAATGTTTCCAGTTCTCCTGGGATTTTCCCTTCATGATCAGCAATGAACCGTGTTCCAGGTCAAGGTGGATACCCGGTCTTCCCGCCGGGTTCACGGGATGCAATACAAACCTGCGCTTGGCACCCAGGCTGACTGAGGCAATGGTGGGCTCTGCACCCAGTTCCCTTTCATCATCACAATGCCGCCCCATGCTGTCCTTCCCGTTTCGATACAGGTTCAGTAAAACACTGTTGAACGCGGTATCCGTGAATGCTTCCGCTTTCTCCCGGATTTCCTGGATTTCCATAAACCAGGGGTTCGGGAAATGGGTGGTTCCGGAATACGGATACACGGCGTTGCGATCTCCATGCCAGGCAACCAGCCTGGGAGACACCAGCTCTTTGCCGAACATTCGTATGACCTGCTTCTTCCACCGGGCTTTCCCTCGAATCCCGACAAAGAAACGGTCCGCTTCCGGCCCGGTCAAAAACCCGTTGACCAGGATGCATTCATTGGGGATGACGGTGGTCGGCCGGGTCACTCAAATATCTTTCCGGGATTCAGAATATTACGGGGGTCCCAGGCCTGCTTGATCAGCTTCATGGGTCCGATGGCATCCCCCAGCTCCGATTTCAGGAATGCGATCTTCCCATAACCGATCCCATGCTCCCCGGTACAGGTCCCCTCCATGGAAAGTGCCCGCAAAACCATGCGGGTATGCAAATTTTCAGCAGCTTCCACTTCCTCTTCATTGGTGTGGTCCACCAGCAGCAGCAGGTGGAAATTGCCGTCCCCGACATGCCCGACAATGGGGGCCATGATGTTGGTTTCCTTTACATCCTGGCGGGTCTGGTCAATGCACTCTGCAAGCCGGGAAATGGGAACACAGACATCCGTTGACCAGATTCGGCCATCCGGCCGCAACAATTTACTGGCATACGCCACGTCGTGTCTTGCCCGCCACATTCGATTCCTTTCCTCCGTGTTGGTGGTCCACTGGAAGGCGCTGCCTCCATTTTCTCCAGCAATGGACTGTGCAAGCTCCGTCTGTTCCTGCACACCCTGTTCACTGCCGTGAAACTCAAAAAACAGGGTTGGCACCTCATTGAATTCGGTATTTGAATACGTGTTCACGGCACTCAGGGTGAGTTCATCCAGCAATTCAACCCGGGCAACCGGAATCCCGTACTGGATGATTTCGATCACGGTATTCACCGCCCCCTCAATGGATTGGAAACAGCATACCGCAGCAGAAATTGCCTCCGGCACCGGGTACAACTTGACGGTCAGTTCGGTAAATACCCCCAGCGTCCCCTCGGACCCCACCATCAGACGGGTCAAGTCATAGCCGGCGGATGACTTTCTGGAGCGTTTTGCCGTCCGTATGATGGAACCATTGGCCAGAACCGCTTCAATATTCACCACGTTTTCCCGCATGGACCCATACCGGACCGCATTGGTCCCGGATGCCCGGGTGGCCGCCATGCCCCCAATGGTGGCATCAGCACCCGGATCAATCGGGAAAAACAACCCGGTTCCCTTCAGATGGGCATTGAGCTGCCGGCGGGTGACTCCCGGCTGCACCACCACATCGAAATCATCGGCATTCACCGAAACGATGGCATTCATCAATCCGCTGTCGATGCAGATACCGCCCTTGAGTGCCGCGATGTTTCCCTCCAGGGAAGTTCCGGCACCATGAGGAATGACCGGGGTCCTGTTGCGGTTGCAGATACGGACGATTTCCTGCACTTCACCAGCGTTCTCAGGCTGGATGACGCCATGGGGAGGTTTTGAAGGATGAAAGGACTCATCCTTTCCAAACTGATTGCAGATGGCGGCAGCGGTTTGCAACCGGTTGCCGAACATGGCGGACAACTCGTCCAGCGTCTGTTCATAACTGAAAATTTCTTCATCCTGGTGTTTTTGCATGGTTCCCCCCGTGTTGGTTCAGTGCGTTCATCATTTCCCGGGAATCGAAGAAATAGTGGCAGATTTCTTCATCATTCACGACCAGTACCGGAACATACTCATGATACCACTGGAACCAGCGTTCATCGTTCTCAATGTCACGCATGGTCACCATTGTCGGGTACCTAGCCTGGTTCTGCCGCCGAAATGCGTCCAGGTCCCCCTGCATTTTCTCGCAAAGATGACAGTCTTCCCGGTAATAAAATATGATTTCCATGACGCTGGTCATACCGGACCCCCCAGGATTCTTCCCGGCTATTGATCCAGGTATCCCTGAAACCGGGGTTCATCCAGGATTTCCACCCCCAGCTGCTCCGCTTTTTCGGCCTTTGAACCGGCATCCCTGCCGGCAATGACGTAGTCCGTTTTCTTCGAGACGCTTCCCGTTACCCTGGCCCCCAGGGCCTGCAGCCGGTTTCTGGCTTCGGATCTTGACATCCCGAGAGCACCCGTCAACACCACGGTTTTTCCGGAAAAAAAGCCGCCGCTGACCGGGAACGGCACCTTCTGCGCTGGCCAGCGGACCCCGGCCGCCATCAATTTTTCGATTACTTTCCGGTTATGCTGCTGTTTGAAAAAAGTCGATACACTGTGTGCAACGATGGGACCGACATCGGGAATGTCCTGAAGGGTTTCAATATCCGAATCCCTGATTTTCTCCAGGTCGCACAGGTGGTCGGACAGGGTTTCCGCGGTGACCTCCCCCACCAGCGGGATACCCAATGCATACAGGAACCGGGCCAGTGTCGTGGATTTGCTTTTTTCGATGGCGCTTACCAGGTTCCCCGCTGATTTTTCCGCCATTCTCTCCAGGCCCGCCACCTGCTCCAGCGTCAGCGTGTAGAGGTCGGCCACATCCCGGATCAAGGCGCCATCCACCAGCTGATCCACCAGTTTCTCACCGAGTCCACCGATGTCCATGGCTTTTCGGCTTGAAAAATGCTTGATGCTTTCCTTTTTCTGCGCATCACAGAACAACCCTCCACTGCACCGCGCGATGACCCCTCCGCCCTCATAGACAACCGGAGACTGGCAGGCCGGGCACGTTTCGGGATAGACAAACGCCCTGGCATTTTTCTTTCGATAAGACCGTACCACGGAAACCACTTCGGGGATCACGTCTCCGGCCCGCCTGACAATGACGCAGTCTCCCACCCGCACATCCAGTCTGGCAATTTCCTCCCGATTGTGCAGCGTCGCATTGGATACCGTCACCCCGCCCACAAAAACCGGTGTGAGCCGGGCTACCGGGGTAATCGCCCCGGTTCTGCCGACCTGGATATCAATCCTTTCAACCCGGGTCATTTCCTCCTGGGCCGGGAACTTGTGTGCAATGGCCCATCGGGGGGCCCTGGCGGTAAAGCCAAGTCTGTCCTGCCAGGCCATCCTGGATACCTTGTAGACCACGCCATCAATGTGAAAGGGCAGTTTTTCGCGCCGGGCGAGGAGTTCCCGGTAATAACCCAGGCAGCCCCTGACCCCCTCAACGGTTTTCATGAGGTCCGAAACCGGCAATCCCAGGGCCCTGAGCCATTCCAGGGATTCAAAGTGGGTCGGCGGGACCGAATGACCTGCAACACGACCCAACCCATAACAGTAAAGACTCAATGGCCGGGAGGCCGTGATGCCCGGGTCCAGTTGACGCAGACTGCCTGCCGCGGCGTTTCTTGGGTTCACGAATGTTTTTTGGCCGGATTTCTGTTGCACCCGATTTAATGCTTCAAAATCATCCGTCCGCATAAACACCTCTGCCCTGGCTTCCAGAACATCCGGTATCCGTTCTCCCTGGAGCCGGGTGGCCTTCCCAAGCACTTTGCGGATATTTTGGGTAATATTTTCGCCTTTCCTCCCGTCCCCCCGGGTGGCCGCCTGGACCAGCCAGCCGTTTTCATAGGTAAGACTCACCGCGAGGCCGTCCAGCTTGGGTTCCGCTACATACGGAATTTCTTCGCCCTCCCCAACATCCAGAAGTTCCCGGACCCGGCGGTCAAAGTTGACGACGGCCTCATCCTCGAACGCATTGCCCAGGGAACGCATCGGTACGGCATGCTCCACCTCGGAAAAGGTTTTTGCCGCCCAGCCCCCCACTTTTCGGGTGGGTGAGTCGTCGGACTGGTATTGGGGAAATTCAGCCTCCAGTTCCGACAGCTCACGGAGTAGACGGTCATACCCGGCATCCGGAATCTCTGGATCATCCAGGACGTAATACCGATAATTGTGATATTCGAGCTGTTCCCGTAACTGAAAGATCTTCTGTAGCACATTCTTCGGCATCGGAATGAGGCAGCAACGGGTTTTCAGTAAGGTTTAAATATCCTCATCGCCTCTTCGCTGCCCGAGGCCAGGCCCAGCGCCTGCATTTCCTTTGCGGCATCTTCAATGGACCGCCTGACCCGGTCGATATCATCCTGGGACACTTCCTGGTTGTTTTTCCACACGGCCTCGGCCTGCACCCTGGATGCAAAGGATTTGGCGGTATCCATCATTTCAGCAAACACCGCACCCGGCAGGCGATTGATGGTGGGCCTGAAAAAAAAGATCACTCCTTCAGTGGACAACGCCGGCAAATCCTCAAAATCAAATTGACCGGTTTCATTCATATTAACCAGGCAATACAGGCTGACCTTTCCCTTGCCGGCTTTTTTGTACCGGATAAAAAAATGATTCTCCCCTTTTTCCAATCCCAGTTGACCTGCAGCGCGTTCAATCTCCCGCCCATTGATATAGTTTCCCTGGACGGGTTTGACATGCACCAGATGCACTGACTCGTAGTATCGAACGAATCCATCGATCGCCAGGGCCTGCTGCAGCGCACCTTTCTTGTCTGCCATGAACGAGTACTGCCGCCCGGTCCCCATCGCTATTCTTTCTACCATCCGAACAAATTTTTCCAGTTCCCATTCGCTGACCGGACCGTCCAGACCCGCCAGCTGGATGGAGACCACGATATCATTGAAACGTGCCCCCTCCGCCTGTTCTTCCACATTGAACCACTTCTGATCGGGAATCTTCAGCCCGAATATCCGGCATTTGTCGGACAATGAAGAGGCCCCGGCACGGTATTGCGCGATGACGTTTTCCCGGCCAACATCCTTGCCTCCGAAAATTTTAGCCCAGTAATCGATCTGGGTGATCCGGGCAAATCCCTCTATCTCCGGATAGGTGAAAACCCCCGGGTCCCTGACCACAGATTCCCGGTGTTCCCGTTGGCTTTCCGGATCATCTCCTCCAAGACCCAGCGTCGGTTCAACCCGGGCCGCCTCCAGCTTGTCTGTATGCGGATATTTTTGATCCAGCATGTCAGGATAGGGAAATACCGGTTCATCTTCCGGTGAGCCATCCTGCCCACGGCTTTCCGGGGTTTCTCCATTCCCCGAATCCGGAAAACCCGGCTTCCCTTCGCGGCCATCGGGACCCGGCAGGTCACCTGCTCTTCCTGCCTCGTTATTTTCCCCGGCCAGCGTTTCATCGCCGGAATCGTCGGGGTCCTCTCCATGCAGGCCCGTTTCCCCATTGGAGCGGCCGGGAAGATCCGCGTTCCCATCGCTTTCATCCCGGTCTTCCCCGGAAACCGGACGATCCGGCATGACTTCCACTGCGAGCACGGGGATTTCCGCTTCCCGATCCTCATCCTGTTGTCCATCCATTCCACCCGGACCCCGCTGTGCAGGGTCTTCATCGGCAACGTTGGCATCCAGATCATCGTCTACCGGGTCTGATGAAGAGAAGACATCCCCGGATTTTTCCCTGGTATCGGGATGGGAACCCGCCCCGCTTTCCGTTCTTCCCCCGTCCAGTTGCAGGTCCGGGCCCAATTCGTCGAAATCATCCGGGATACGGCCATTATCGTCATCTTCCGTGGACGACGAGGTCCTGCGGTTGGACCACCTGGTCACCAGGTAGACAATCACCAGCAAAACCACCCCGACAATAATCAGGGAAAGCTGAAGATTCAGATCCAGGTTCACATGGGCCTCACTGACGGATTATTCATTGTCAAGTTTCAAAATCAAATCGAGGTCAAACGATATCCTGTCCGCACTTCACCAGGCCTTCCGGGGGTAACCACTACAGTTCTGCCGCCATCTCAACGGCCTGTCCGATGTCCACCGATACCAACCTGGACACACCAGCTTCTTCCATTGTAACACCAACCAGTAAATCCATGGACTCTATTGTTATTTTATTGTGGGTGATCACGACCATCTGGCTCACCTCGGCCAGGGTCTTCAATGTCTCGCAATACCGGTCCACATTGGCATCATCAAGGGGAGCATCCACTTCGTCGAGCATGCAAAACGGGGCCGGATTCAATTTGAACAGTGAAAAGAGCAATGCCACGGCAGTCAAGGCCTTTTCCCCTCCTGAGAGCAGATGGATGTGACTGTTTCTCTTTCCCGGCGGCTGGGCCATGACACTGACCCCGGCGGTGAGCAGATCATCGCCAATAAGCAGGAGCCGGGCTTTTCCGCCGCCGAACAATCTCGGAAAGAACTCGTTGAAGCCTGCGTTAATCTGCTCAAAGGTCTTCCTGAACCGGGAACGGGATTCCCGGTCAATTTTCCGGATGACGCTTTCCAGCGTTTCCAGTGCTTCGGACAGGTCATTGTACTGCCTGTCCAGGTATTCCATCCGCGTGCTCTCTTCTTCATATTCTTCGATGGCAACCAGGTTGACCGGGCCGATCCGGGCAATATTCCTTTCGATCCCGGACAGGCTTTCCTCCCACTGGTCAATACTTGCGGTTGCCGGAAGTCCGGCGCGACACTCGTCAACGTCGTATCCCTGCTCTTCCAGGGATTCGGCGAGGGTATCCCGCCGAACCCGGATTTCCTGCCCGGCGAGTTTCTGCTGACCCAGGTTTTCCCTGGCTTTGTTCACGGCATGGACCTGTTCATCCTTCCGGGCGCTGACTTCATCGATCAGGTGGTCGAAACCGGTGGTCTCCTCCCGCGATGCCCGGACTCTCTGTTCGATTTCCCGCCGTTTTTCCAGCCATTCGCCCAGTGCATCCTCCAGGTCCTTCAAGGATTCCTCCGACCCCTCTTCCACCTCCTCCAGTTCCCGCAGGCGCCGTTCGCACTGGTGGATGTCGTGGTCCAGCCGCCGGATGTTTTCATGAACCGACTGCCTGAGCGCCTCGAGTTTCTGCTTTTCAAGCTCCCGGTCATGCAATTTCCGGCGATCTTCCAATGCCGCATTCCGCAGTTCAGCAACCTCCGCATTCAATGCATCCCGTCGTCCCGCCAGTCCTTCCCGTTCCCGGGCCAGCATCCCGGACTTTTCCTCCGCCGCTTCCAGCAATGCCCTGGAATTTTCGATCTCCCCCCGCATTGCCACCACCTGGATGGACAGGCCTTCCCATTCATTCTGCAGATTCCTGATTTTCTGCTGTGCTTCCTGGAACCGGGTTTCCTCCCGACCGAACCGGTTATGCATGGTGGTCACCTGTGCCCGGAGGAAAATCAATGCGGAGCGTTGTGTCTCAAGGCTGGACTCCATTTCGGCCCGGGGCTCCTCAATTTGCGAGATTTCCCGGTCAATCAGCTCCAACTGTGCGGCAATCTCGCTTCGCCTTTGCTGTAACGCCCTGATTTCGGTATCCCGGGCCAGTATGCCGGTTTCCAGCTGGTCCTGGCTTGCATAACTGACCCAGTTTCCGCCCACCAGACTCCCGTCCTTCGTGGCAATGCATTCCCGGCCCTGGAGCTGCGGCTGAAAGGCCAGCGCCTCTTCCAGGGTATCCAGGGCATACACGCCTCCCATCAGCGTGGAGAGGTCCGTCTTTGCGGAATCCACCTTGTCCAGCAACCGCGGCAGGTCCAGTCGCCCGGCCCCTCCCGGGACCCGGGCGCCGGTAATCAGGGAAAAGCTCGCATCCGGCGTGTTTTGCAGGGATTCGGGCCCGGCGGACTGCACACAGACGGCTCCCAGAAAATCATTCAGGACCCGGTCCACCCCACGCTGCCACCCATCGGCCACCCGGACCTCTTCAGCCAGGGTCTTTCGTCCCGCGAGACCATTGTCCTGCATCCAGGATTCCATCCGCTCCCGGGAGCTTCCCAGGGCGACTTCCTGGATCTGTACCAGGGAATCCAGTCTTGACACCACCTCCTGGGCGCTGGCTCGAATACCCGCCGCCTGGTCCCGTTTTTCCTGGAGCTCCCGGGAATTGTTTTTCAGCGCAATCTCGGTCTCCTGATAACCGGTTTCGGCATCTTCGTAGTACCGGTCCTTGTCCCGCACCTCGTTTTGCATGGCCTCAATGTCCACGGAAGCAATTTGATCCTGCAGTTCGCCCCGCTGCTGTGCCAGTTTTTCCATCTGCTGTGTCACCGCTTTCAGGGTTTCCCTGTGGTGCGCAATCCGTGCTTTCTGGATTTCGACCTGCTGTTCGGGAACCCGGGATTGTTCATTGAATTTTTCCATTTCACTTAACCACTTCTGGTACTCCCTTTCGATGTTCGACAACCTGCCTTCGGATTCAAGGCTGGCTGCCTTCAGGACCTCCAGACCCGGCAGCATTTGTTCCAGTGCCGCGTCCAGTTCACCCTGTCTTTCCGTATCTCCCTGGATTTCCCGTTTCTTTTCACTCTTTTCGGCCAGCAACCGCTTCACTTCGTCATTCTTCCTCTTCCGATTCTCCCTGAGGTATTCGATTTTCTGTTCCAGTCTCGTAATTTCCGTATCCGCCTGGTAAAACTCCCGCTGAATCCCGCTGTTCCGGTCATGGGAATCCGACTGCCGTTTTCTCAACGATTCCAGCTCGGCTTCCGTTTTCCGCTGGTCCGCCAAGGCTCCTTGCAGGGAATTTTCGTACTGCGCCCCCAGACGGTCCTGCTCCACGACCTGTTCATTCAGGGCATTGAGGCGCAGCACCAGCAATTGCCCGTTCACCACCCTGGCCTCGTCTTTGAGCACCTTGTAGCGGCGGGCTGCGGAAGACTGCCTTTTGAGTCGACGCAGTTGCTTGTCCAGTTCGTCCCGGATATCCGACACCCGGTCCAGGTTTTCCCGGGTATGCGCAATCCGGTTCTCCGTTTCCCGGCGCCTGGCCTTGTATCGTGAGGTTCCGGAGGCCTCTTCCACAAATACCCGGATTTCTTCCGGCCGCGCCTCAACGATTCGGCTCACCATCCCCTGTTCAATGATGGAGTAGGACCGGGGCCCAAGACCCGTACCGTGAAACAGGTCCAGCACATCTCGCCGCCGTGTCTTGATATGGTTAATCAGGTACGTGGAGATGCCGTCCCGGGTCATGGTCCTTTTCACTGAAATCTCCACGAACGGGGCATAGTGGCCGGCAGCACTGCCATCGCTGTTGTCAAAGATCAGTTCAACCGATGCTTTTCCAACGGGTTTCCGGGAGGATGAACCATTGAAAATGACATCCGCCATGCTGTCGCCGCGCAACGTTTTCGCCGAGGATTCACCCATGACCCAGCGGACGGCGTCAATGACATTGGACTTGCCGCATCCGTTGGGGCCCACCACTCCCACCAGGTGGGAAGGCAGGCGAATATCGGTGGTATCCACAAAGGATTTAAATCCAGAAACCTGTAACTTTTTCAGCCGCATTCAGAATAACGATATTGGTCCGGCAAGGCGCCACCGCCCAAGGATCACAATTGTTGGTTCGAAGATGAGCATTTCATGCTCTCGGAACTCTGATTATACCCTCCTGGACAACGGGTGGAGAAAAAAGTGGGGCACCCGGGGTAAGTTGAAAACCTGAAATACAACGGATTGAAGCCCCCCGCCCTTCGGGAGTACACCCCGGGGAACCAGGCTTGGGCGATCCATTCCAAACCGCGTTTCCGCCGCCATAACACCAAAAAAGCCAGGACAGGCCTGGCTTTTTTGGTGTAACCGATTCAATGCGAACTACAGGTCCGGCCCCATGTGGCTCATGCCTTCCGGTTCCTTTTCTCCCACCGCAATCAGGGGCTGCCATTTCACTTTCTTCAACTCCCACTCGCCGGTATTCCGGTCATAGCGGGAATTGACAAAACACTTCCATTCCTCGTCGTTAATGTCCCGGAAGTCTGCCCGGTAATAGTACCCGGGATAGCGGGTCTCCTGGCGAAACTTGATGTGTTGCATGTGCGCTTCGGCGGCGATGATGCGATGATAATTCTCCCAGGCCCGCAACAGCTCATGCAGGTCCTTTGCGCGCATTTTCAGGGAATCCTCCTTGAGCATCACCATTTTTTTCTCAGCCAATTCCAGCATTTGCTGATTCGTCTGGTACCAGGTGGCTACGCCTGCGACATATTCATCCATGATCTTCTGCAACCGGAACTGCAGCATTTTCGGCGTAATATAGTGGGGATTGATATCAATCGCCGTCGTGTAGTCCTTGTGTTCCAGGAAAGTACGGACCGGTCGGTAGATTTCCTCGACGATCTCGTCCGTGGACATGGGCAGTTCCGGCCGGATGTCCGGATGGTCCTGGCAGTACTGAACCATGCTCTTGGCGGCAATCCGCCCTTCGGTAAAGGAACCGGATGAAAATTTATGACCGGAAGCCCCGACTCCATCCCCCCCCGTAAACAGTCCATTGACCGTGGTCATCCGGTTGTATCCCCAATGATAATGATCCGGGGTACCGGGCAGGTCTTCCGGACCGGAACACCAGAGCCCGGCGCAGCCGGCATGGGACCCCAGCAGGTAGGGTTCCGTCGGCATCAGTTCGGACATTTCCTTGTCCGGTTCAATGTTTTCACCCGCCCAGACCCCGCACTGACCAATGGTCATGTCCAGAAAATCTTCCCAGGCCTCGGCTTCAAGATGCTTGATTTCCCGGGGCGTCATGGTTTCCGCCAGCTTTGCCATCGCAGTCGGGGTATCCATGAAAATGGGGCCCCGGCCCTCCCTCATTTCAATCATCATCAGGTGATTTCGCAGGCAGGTGCCCATGGCAAAGCCCATGGCATATTTGTCGTAGCCATTGTCTTTCAGGAGTTCATAGTTTTTCTCCTGGTAATCTTCGCCGAATGCATTCATGGCCTTGGCCTTGAACAACAGGAACCAGGCCCCCACCGGGCCGTAGCCATCCTTGAATCTCGCCGGCACAAACCGGTTTTCCATGAGGGTCATTTCCGCCCCGCATTCGGCTGCCATGGCATAGGTTGAGCCCGCGTTCCAGACGGGATACCAGGCCCGTCCCGTCCCTTCTCCAACCGACCTCGGCCGGAATACATTGACGGCACCGCCGGCGACCAGCAAGCAGGTCTTGAACCGATAGATATAGATCTTGTTTTCCCGTACGGAGAAACCGGCGCAACCGGATACCCGGCTGGGGTCGTTCTTGTCGGTAAACAGACGAACAATAAAGATCCGTTCACGAATATTCTCCACTCCCAATGCCTTTTTCGCGGCCTCGGCGACGATCCATTTGTAGGATTCGCCATTGATCATGATCTGCCAGCGACCGGACCGGACCGGTTTCCCGCCCTCCCGCAGCTTTTTCCCTTCATCCCCTTTCTGCTTCCAGATCGGCAATCCCCAGTCCTCAAAATTGTGCACCGCGTCATCAACATGGCGACCCACATCATAGACCAGGTCTTCCCGGGTGATCCCCATCAAATCCCCGCGCACATACCGCACGTATTCCGCCGGGTCATTTTCACCCATGTAGGTATTGATCGCTGACAGGCCCTGGGCCACTGCCCCGGACCGGTCCATGGCCGCCTTGTCAACCAGCTTGATATTCAGCCCCGTTCCTTCGGCCCATTTCATGATTTCGAAAGCGGCTCCACAGGCAGCCATCCCGCCGCCAATCAGCAGGATGTCGCATTCCTCTTCGACGACTTCCGGATTTCCAAACGTATACTCAGACATAGCACTAATCGTGTTAAATTATTCGGGCGGACCAGCGCTCAGCTGACCATGAACTGGCTCATATCGCAACTGTGGGTATCGTCGGTAAACAGCCTGGAATGGTTCGTCAGGTCCGACGTGACCGCATCCGGCTTGCCACCATACGGGTCTGCGGACCCTTCCGGTGTCGTGCGAATTGGAAACTTGAAACGCTTCATCTTGCCATTCCTGAACTTGATCGTCCACATAATGGAATCCGTGCCCCGCAACGGCTGAACCTGTGCCCCCAGGGGGACCACATCCGCATAGTGCCGGCATTCAATGGCCTGCTGCGGGCAGATCTTGACACAGGAATAACATTCCCAGCACTGTTCGGGTTCCTGGTTCCAGGCCTTCATGGCATGGCCCGTTTCGGAACCATCCTTGTCCAGTTTCATCAGGTCATGGGGACAGATATACATACAGGCGGTCTTGTCCTGGCCTTTGCATCCATCACATTTATCGGTTCGAACATATGTCGGCATGGGTTTTCTCCTGTTGGTTGACGGCGACGGCATCCCGGTGCGGTGGTCTGCCGAGTTTTAATCTATCGGTTTTCCGGGTGAAAGACCAATTAAATTTACCAACCGGGCGATAAATTTTATTTATGCGCAATGATTAATTATTTTTATGAGGATGCGGTCTGCGCGGCCTGTCCCGGTCCGGGCCGCTCCCCCCGGAACCGTGATTCGGGAAAGACGAATCCGGATGGACCGGGGTCCCCTACGGTTTCACCCTTCGAATGGTGAGCAGGTACCACCCGGCAAGGATCATCGGGAGGCTCAGCAGTTGCCCCATGGTGATCCAGTCCAGCAACACCGGGCCGAGATGTCCGTCGGGTTCCCGGAAAAACTCAACGAAAAACCGGGCCAGGCCATATCCGAGCAGAAACAAGCCGGAAATTTTCCCGGCTGGCCGGGGCCGGGACGCATACCACCATACCAGGACAAACAGGACCAGTCCTTCGAGGCCCGCCTCGTAGAGCTGCGAAGGATGCCGGGGAAAATCCGGGGCAGTGGAAAAAAGCACCCCCCACGGCAGGTCCGTGGGCCGGCCCCACAGCTCCTGGTTGATAAAATTGCCCAGCCGCCCAAAGAACAGGCCGGCGGGTACGAGAGGTGCGAGGAAATCCGCGACATCGAAAAAGCGTCGATGGGTCTTTTTCGCATACAGGGGGATGGCTCCCAGGACCCCGATCAACCCGCCATGGAATGACATCCCGCCATCCCAGATGGCGATGGCATCCAGCGGGTGGGCCAGATAGAAACCCGGGTTGTAAAACAGGACATATCCCAGCCGCCCGCCCAGGACGGCGCCCATGGCCATGTAGAACACCAGATCGAAGATTTCATCCTTCTTCCAGTCCAGGCCGGTTTTTCCGGCCCGGTACCGGCCCAGAACCAGTCCGGCGCCAAAACCGAGCAGATACATCAGGCCGTACCAGTGAACAGACAGGGGGCCAATAGAAATGGCCACCGGATCAAAATTAGGATGTACAATCAAGATATTGTGCCCGTGAAAATCAGTGCAACACGTCTGTCCGCTCCAAACCCCGTATTGTAGCGGATTCCCGGTCCTGACAATCCCGTTCAATCAAAAATGCCGAACCACCTGATCCACCAGTCAAGCCCGTACCTGCTGCAACATGCGAACAATCCCGTGGACTGGTACCCCTGGAGCGAACACGCACTGGAACTGGCGCGGAAAACGGACAAGCCGATCCTGCTTTCCATCGGCTATGCGGCCTGTCACTGGTGCCATGTCATGGAAGAGGAAAGTTTCGAAAACCCGGACATCGCGGCCTTGATGAACCGGTTGTTTGTCTGTATCAAGGTGGACCGGGAGGAACGCCCGGACCTGGATAAAATCTACCAGTTCACACACCAGATGCTGACCCAGCGCCCGGGCGGCTGGCCACTGACCCTCGCGCTGACACCCGGTGGCCACGCTCCCTTTTTCGCCGGCACCTACTTTCCTCCGGAACCCCGGTTCAATATGCCCGGCTTTGGCGAATTGCTGGAGAAAATAGCCGGTCACTACCGGACCCATTCCGCCCAGCTCGAAAACTATCATGTGTCGTTCAACCAGGCGCTGATGAAACTGAATCCCGACAGGACGCAATCCGCAATCCCCGACCCGGAAGCGGCCCTTGCCCGGGCGGTCCAGGCCCTGGAACAACAATTCGACCCGGAGTTCGGGGGGTTTGGAAAAGCCCCCAAATTTGCCCATCCCACACAGATTGAATTGCTTTTGTACCAGGCCGGCCTGTCCCGCAAGACCGATGGTCCCGCCGCAGGAATGGCCAGAAAAACACTGAACCACATGGCGCGGGGGGGATTGTTTGACCATCTCGGCGGTGGTTTTTTCCGCTATTCAGTGGACCGCCAGTGGCGGATTCCCCATTTCGAAAAAATGCTCTACGACAATGCGCAGTTGCTGGCACTGTATTGCGATGCCCTGCAGCTGTTTGCTGACAGGCACTATGCCACCACCGCCCGGGCAACCGCAGATTGGGTGATGGCGGAAATGCAGCAGCCCGGGGGCGGTTATGCATCCACCCTGGACGCCGATTCCGATGGCGAAGAGGGCCGGTATTATGTATGGAGCGAAACCGACCTGCGTGCTGTCCTGGCCGAAAACGACTATGCCATGCTCGAGAACTATTTCGGATTGTACGGAGAACCCAATTTTGAGAATAACTGGCATTTCAACCTGAATCCGGCAGCGAATCTCCCATTGCTGGAGGACAATCCAGAGGTCCTGAAGGCCGTGAACACGGCCAAGGCCCGTCTCCTGGAAATCCGGGGTCAACGCAACCGTCCCGGGCTGGACGACAAAATCCTGACCTCCTGGAACGGACTGATGATCCAGGGAATGATCCGGGCTGCCAGGACATTCAGTGACCCGGCCTACCTGGAGTCTGCACAGCGTTCCATCGAATTCGTGAAAAGCAATCTGTGGCAGTCAGACCGGTTGCTGGCCGCATACAGCCAGGGGAAAGCCCATTTGAATGCGTACCTCGATGATTATGCATTCATGTTAAGCGGCTTAATGGAGTCCCTTCAATGCCGGTGGCGCAACGAGGACCTGGAGTTCGCGATATCCATTTGTGATGCCATGCTGGACAAATTCGAAGACCCCGAAACCGGGGGGTTTTTCTTTACCTCCCATGATCATGAACGGCTGCTGTACAGGCCGAAAAATGGCGCAGATGATTCCATTCCTTCCGGCAATGGCGCCGCCATTGCCGCCCTTCTCAGGCTTGGCAGCATGCTGGGGGAGTCCAGGTATCTCAAAAGCGCACAACGCGCACTCGAACTGTTCTCCGGTGAACTGGAACATCGTCCCTCCGTGAATGGCTCCATGACCGCCGCATTACAGTCTGTGCCCGGCAATCATGTCACGGTGGTGATCCGGGGCAGGTCTCCCGGCCTCGAACAGTGGATGGAGGAAATCAACCGGACTTACCGACCGGGGGTGACCGTCTTCGGCATTCCGGCCGGGGTTAAATCCCTGAGAAAGGACCTTGCGCTCAGAACACCCCGGGCCAAAACGGTGGCCTACCTGTGCAGGGGGTCCCATTGTACGGCCCCGCTGTTCTCCCTGGAGGAACTTGCGCAGCGGTTGGCCGAAGAGGCATGATCCCGCGGGGGTTCCCGCTATGTACGGGACATGATCAGGTCCCATACCCCGTGGTTCAGTCTCCGGCCGCGCTGTTCGAATTTTGTCAGGGGCCGGTCCCGGGGCCGCACTGAAAAATTGCCCTTGCCGGCCCTGTTCTCGAAGTACCGGGAATGTTCCAGTCTATCCAAGGCCTCGTCCGCATAGTCCTGCCAGTCCGTGGCAAAATGGAAGATGCCGCCGGACTTGAGTTTTTTTGCAACCTGCCCGATAAAACCGGGCTGCAGAATGCGCCGCTTGTGATGTTTTTTCTTTGGCCAGGGGTCGGGGAAGTACAGGCAGACCCTGTCCAGCGTCCCATCGCCTATCCCGGCTTCCAGAACACCAATGGCATCCGCACAGAAGACCCTGACATTGGCAATCCCCTCTTGTTCCAGGTTGAGCAGCAAATGTCCGACACCGGGGCGATGCACCTCGATGCCGATGAAGTTGCACTGCGGGTCAGACCGGGCCATTTCCAGCAGGGCATCGCCGTTACCAAACCCGATTTCCAGAATCACGGGGGCTGGCCGACCAAAAATCTCCCCGAAGTCAACGGTTCTGCGGCCATGCTCCGGCAACTCCAGCCCGTAGACCGGCATCAGGGTATCCAGGGCTCTTTGCTGGGCAGGAGTGATCCTTCCGCCCCGGATACTGAAACTGCGGATGGGTCGGTGCATCCTGTCTGGCTGGCTCATTGCAGGTCCTCGAACGGGGTCTTCGCTCCCGTCTTGCGGAAGCCGGTTTCGGATTGCCCGGAATACAGCCCTCCCCTGGCTGGCTCCGGTTCCTGCTTCACAGTATACGCCAATGCATTGTTGCGCAGGGATCCCGAACCGCCCGATTGCCATTACAGGACTCCGGCAGGGGCCCATGGTCCCGAATTACCTGCCCCGGACATCATGGCCCGTCTTTCGGGCCTCGAGACAAGGGGTCATCCCCTTCCCGGCAGCCTTCAGTGGTATCATCCACGGATAACGTCCATGCGTGGCGTGAAGTGATACTCAGCAACGGGAACAATGCACACAGGCCGGCCGGTATATATCATTGATGGAGCCCGCACTCCGTTTCTCAAGGCAACGGGAAAACCCGGGCCTTTCCGCGCTGTCGACCTGGCTGTGGCGGCGGGACTCCCGCTGTTGAACCGGCAGCCGTTTGCCGCCACCGACCTGGACGAAGTGATTCTGGGCTGTGTGGCACCCACCGCGGAGGAAGCAAACATCGGGCGGGTCGCATCATTGCGCATGGGATGCGGTGAATCCACTCCCGCATGGACGGTGGCCAGAAACTGTGCGAGCGGTCTGCAGGCACTGGACAGCGCGGCAACCAATATTGCCCTGGGGCGATCTGACCTGGTCCTGGCCGGCGGTACGGAGTCCATGAGTCACGCACCGGTGCTGTTCTCCACCGAATTTGTCACCTGGCTTGGAAGCTGGACCCGCTCAAAATCCATTGCCGGCAAGGTCCGATCACTGAAAATGCTGAAGCCCTCGCATTTCAAACCGGTCATTGGCCTGCTCCAGGGACTCACCGACCCGGTCTGCGGGTTTTCCATGGGGCAGACAACAGAAAAGATTGCCCACCGATTCGGTCTGGACCGGGAGTCCATGGACCGGTTTTCGGTACAGAGCCATAAACGGCTGGCCGCTGCCATTGACAGCGGTATTTTCCATGGAGAAGTGGAAACGATTTTTGATACCCGGGGTAACGGGTATTCCGAAGACACCGGGTTGCGGCGGGACTCCTGTACCGAAAAACTGGCCAAACTGTCCCCGGTATTTGACCGGCCCACCGGGCTCGTGACGGCGGGCAACAGTGCACAGATTACTGATGGCTGTGCATGGCTGCTGCTTGCCAGCGAACCGGCCATGGAAAAATTCGGACTGCAGGGTCGCGGCCTGATTGCCGACAGCCAGTGGGCGGGAGTAGACCCTACACAGATGGGTCTGGGCCCCGTACATGCCAGCACACCCATTTTACAGCGGGCCTCTCTCGGTCTCGGCGATGTGGACTACTGGGAGATCAACGAGGCATTTGCCGGCCAGGTGCTGGGGTGTCTTGCGGCATGGCGCTCCCGCGAGTATTGCAGGAATGATCTCGGCCTGGAAGACGCGCTGGGTGAACTGGACCCGGCCCGGCTCAATCTCAATGGAGGCGGCATCAGCATCGGCCATCCGGTGGGTGCAAGCGGCGCCCGGATCGTACTCCATGCCCTGCGGGTGCTGGAACACCACCAATGGGACCGGGCAATGGCCACCCTGTGCATCGGTGGGGGCCAGGGCGGCGCCCTGTTAATCCAGAGACTGTCCCACTGACATGGCCCGATTCAGGCACTGGAAAATCCGGCATCACAACTCCCTGTGCACGTTGTCCATTGACGTGGCCGGGAAAAAACAGAATGTCCTGTCCTTCGAGGTGATCTCCGAACTGGCCCTCGTCCTGGATGAAATTGAAAAAGCCCCCCCCGCGGGTCTGGTCATCCGGTCAGGCAAACCGGACAGTTTTATCTCCGGGGCGGACATGGGGGAATTCGAAAAAATCACCCGCCGCGAACAGGCCCTGGACATCGTCGGACTGGCACACCGGGCCATGAACCGGATTGAGTCCATGCCGATGCCCACCGTGGCACTCATCCATGGGCATTGCCTGGGAGGCGGGCTGGAACTGGCGCTGGCCTGTGACTACCGGGTCTGTTGTGATGCGCCCTCCATTCGTCTCGGGTTGCCGGAAGTCAGGGTCGGCATCCACCCGGGATTTGGCGGCACTGTCCGGCTCATCGAAACCGTCGGCGTCATCACTGGAATGGACCTGATGCTGAGCGGCAGAACCCTGGTTTCCTTTGCGGCCAAAAAGGCGGGGATCATTGATCTGTGTGTTCCATCCCGACAGCTGGACCGGGCGGCAGGGCACCTCATCGACCGGAAATTGCCCCGGACCCGGGCCCCCAGAATGAATGCCGTGTTTTCCGTCCAGCCTGCGCGCAGCCTGATGGCGCGGATACTCCGGAAAAAGGTGGCCTCCAGGGCAAGGCAGGACCATTACCCCGCTCCGTATGCCTTGATTGACCTCTGGGAAAAATCCGGAGGAAACCGGGAAGCCATGCTGGCCGCCGAACAGGTTTCCGTCACGGATCTGGTGATGACGACCCCCTCGCGGAACCTGGTCCGGGTATTCTTCCTGCAGGAAGCGCTCAAGAAAACCGGCCGGCCGCCCATCCAGAAAGAATTCAGGCGTGTTCACATCATCGGTGCCGGCCTGATGGGCACGGACATCGCTTCGTGGTGTGCACTGCAGGACCTGACGGTGACCCTGCATGACCGAAACCCGGCCGCCCTGGCTACAGCGTACCAGCGGGCCCACGGGTTTTTCCAGCGCCGGTTAAAGCAATCCAGGCGGGTTGAACGCGCCATGGACCGGTTCCAGGTCGATGTCGCCGGCACCGGCGCCCGATACGCAGATGTGATTATTGAAGCGGCCTTCGAGGATGCGAAAGTGAAAATCGGAGTGTTTGCCGAGATGGAAAAGATCGCCCGTCCGGATGCAGTCCTGGCCACCAACACTTCCAGCATCCCCCTCGAAATCATCGGTAACGCTCTCAAAAGACCGGGGCGGCTGGTGGGACTGCACTTCTTTAACCCGGTTGAAAAAATGCAACTGGTTGAAATTGTCAAAGGCGAAAAAACCTATGCCAAGTCGGCTGCCCGGGCCGCCGTTTTCGCCAGGAAAATCAACCGTCTGCCGGTCCAGGTCCGAAGCAGTCCGGGTTTTCTCGTCAACCGGGTGCTGATGCCCTATGCTCTCGAAGCCATGGAACTGCTTGGCGAGGGGGCCGCCCCGGCCCTCATCGACCGGGCCGCCACCGGCTTTGGCATGCCCATGGGCCCCATTACCCTGGCCGATACCGTGGGACTGGATATTTGCCATCATGTGGGAGAGACCCTGACAGCGGGCTTTGGCGGTTCCCTTCCCGCCATATTGAAATCAAAGGTCGATGCCGGGGAACTGGGCCGGAAAACCGGAAAAGGATTTTATACCTGGAAAAAGGGGAAACCGGTGAAGGAAAAAACCGATTCCGGGCAGGGTAGCGGTGACATGGAGGACCGGTTGATTTTCAGGTATCTCAATGAATGCATGGAATGCCTGCATCAGGGGATTGTTGAAAGCCCGTCGCAACTCGATGCGGCCCTGATCTTTGGGACCGGATTCGCCCCGTTTACAGGCGGACCGATCCATTATATCCATGAAAAGGGGGTGGATGCCATGCTGGACAGGCTGAAGGGGTTGCACAGCCAGTACGGAGTACGGTTCAAGCCCTCAAAAGGCTGGTTCGGGCACCTGGATTAACCGTTCACCTGCGGGTGGAATGCCGGGAAGCCACCGGACCGGGCTATCCAAATATTTTCTTGATGTCCCGGTAAGGAGCCGTAATGGCGCTGACATTCCGGTAGCCCATTTTCTGCAGGGTCAACGCGGCCAGGGATGCCCGCCCTCCCCCGCCGCAATGGGTCAGTATCACGGTCTGGGGATCGGGGATGGCCTTGGGCACCTTCATTTCAAGCAATCCGCGTGAGATATGGACCGAGTCCACCAGTTTGGACGCAGAAACACTGTCTGCCTCCCGTACATCAATAATCACGGCATTTCCAGACGAATCAAACAGGCGTTTTGCCGATTCCGCATCGACACAGTTGATTTCCTTCTGCGCTTCAAGAATAAATTCTCCCGCGGTCTTGATCATGGCATATCACCCAAGTGGTTCCCGTGGGGGGTAGTATAAGCCCATACCGGGTCAAATTCCATAAAACCGGGATTTCCGGATTGACTCGACCATCCGCACAGGGTACGTTCGAATTTTCCCCAAACTTCCCACCCCCCACCAACCCCCATGCAAAATCACAATTTGATTGATCTCACGGTTCAGGATGAATCCAGGCTTGAGCGGGCCATCATCCGGGCGCGGGAGAACCACATCATCATCCCCACATTCCGGCAGATGATCGACCCGGGTGCGATTCCGGATGCCGTTCAGGATAAATTGTCCGACACCGGGTTGTGGGACGTTGATCCCGTGAACCTGTTCCGGATCAACTGGCACAACCAGCCCCAACCCCGGGGCGGTCAATTCGGGGGGGTCAATTTCATGGAACTGCCCCGGGCGATCACCGGTGTCGATGCCCGCATCATTGTGTTGCTGGGAAAATGGTTTCCCACGGGAACGCACAAGGTGGGGGCCGCGTTTGGCTGCCTGGTCCCCCGGCTTGTGACCGGCCGATTTGACCCCACGACCCAGAAAGCGGTGTGGCCCTCCACGGGGAACTATTGCCGGGGCGGTGCCTATGATTCCAAGCTGCTGTCCTGCGACTCCATCGCGATTCTGCCGGAAGGAATGAGCAAGGAACGCTTCGAATGGCTGGACAGGATTGCCGGAGAAACCATAAAAACCCCGGGGTCCGAAAGCAATGTTAAGGAAATTTTCGACAAATGCTGGGAATTGCGGCAATCCGGGCAGGACCTGGTCATCTTTAACCAGTTCGACGAGTTCGGCAACTACATGTGGCACTATGAAGTCACCGGCCGGGCGATGAAGGAAGTCCTGGAACAGACCATGGAATCCGGTGATGTGTTCCGGGGACTGGCGGTGACCACCGGCTCGGCGGGGACCATCGCCAGTGGCGATTACCTGAAGACACATTTTCCCCGGAGCAAAATAGCCGCCAGCGAGGCCCTGCAGTGCCCGACCCTGCTGAATAACGGCTTTGGCTCCCATCGCATCGAGGGCATCGGAGACAAGCATGTTCCCTGGGTGCACAACCTGAAGAACACGGATATGGTCATCGGCATTGATGACCAGGCCACCATGGCAATCATGCGGTTGTTCAACGAACCCGGTGGACGGGCCTGCCTGTCCAGAAACGGTGTTCCCCGGGGAATCATCGAAAACCTGGACCTGATCGCCATTTCAGGCATCGCGAACGTGTTGTCCGCGGTGAAAATGGCCAGGTACTACGAACTCGGGAAATCCGACATCATCCTGACCGTTGCAACGGACTCCATGGAAATGTACCAGAGCCGTTTAGACATCATGCGGCAGGAAGAAGGGGAATTCACGGACCGGGATGCCCAGGGCGTCTATGAGCGATACCTTCTGGGCGCCGATATCAGTCACGTACAGGAATTGGGCCACTACGACCGAAAGCGTATCCACAACCTCAAATATTACACCTGGGTGGAACAGCAGGGTAAAACCCATGACGAAATTCAGGCCCAGTGGTACGAGGACGACTACTGGGAAAGCGCCCGGAATCGAATACGGGAACTGGATGCATTGATTGATGAGTTCAATGAGCGGACGGGATTGTCGAAAAGCGGGTCCGCTCCGTGATGATGGGTCCTGACGGATGAATCCATTCTGACGGCCCGGGATGGTTTCCCGGGTGGCGCAGGGTTGCGGCATCCGGCGTCCTGACGACACCACAGGCGATACCGTAGGCGACGCGCGGGCGATGCCGTGGACTCTCATGAAAGACGCGACGCCCGGCAGGAGGTTGGAGAACGGTTCCTGCCGGGAATTGTTCAGCGGGGATTATTCAGCGGGGATGACTCCCTGGGGATTATTCTTCGGGTTTCAGGACTTTCTGCAGTTCACCGCTTTCATACATTTCCGTGATAATATCGCAACCGCCCACAAACTCCCCCCGAACATACAGCTGGGGGACCGTCGGCCAATTGGAATATTCCTTGATCCCTTCGCGCACCGCGTGATTCGACAACACGTCCACCGACGCATAGCGTACCTCGCATGCCTGGAGGATTTGCGCGGTCCGCCCGGAAAATCCACACTGCGGAAAATCCGGTGTTCCTTTCATGAAAAGAATGACTTCATTTTTATCAATGATTTCTTTCAGTTGTTCCTGGATTGACATAACCACCCTCTGTAGAAATAAAGTTGCCGAATTGGCTATAACTCTGCTGATGTCAGGGTTTTCAGTGACAAGGCATGAATTTCCGATTTCATTTTGTCCCCCAACACCCCATAAACCATCTGATGACGCTGAATCCTGGACTTGCCCTCAAACTCAGCACAAACCACCGTTGCCTGGAAATGCCGGCCGTCCCCTTCCACCGTAACCTCCGCACGGGTCAGGCCCTGGGCAATCCAGCCTTGAATATCTTCGGGAGTCACCATTCGCTTACTGTACCATATCAAACCATTCCAATGCAGGATCTGGCGTCAATTCAAGTCCATCGTCTCAAGCCCATGATCTCAAGCCCATGATCTCAAGCCCATCGTCACCGGCTGCCACCAAACATCGCCCCCAGACTCCCCATTTCAGCGATCTGGACCAGTTTGTCCGGAACATTCAGGAATTCAAGGCGACAGGATGATCTGGCGGCCTGATTGTACCAGTAAACCAGCAGTGCCAGACCCGCGCTGTCCACATTCTGAACCCTTTCCAGATCAATCTGGCAGACCGCCCCGGTAAATTCCGGGGAATTTTCGTAGCCTTGCCTGGCACAATGCACGGTCAGGTCCCCCACAAGCCGGTAGTTCCCGTCTGTCCGGGCCAGCTCCAGCATCAGGAGAAATTCCGGTCGTTGTTGTTTCTCAGGTTCTCAATCATGCCTTGAAGACCCTCACTGTGAATTAACGACTGGATGACCTTCCTGTAGTTCAACACCATGTTCAGACTGCCCACAGTGAGATTGTACACTTTCCAGGTTTCACCCTTTTTCCTGATAAGGGAATACACCACCGGAAGGGGTGGCGCATTGTCATCAATGGTAACTTCCGTGTTCACGGTAGCCAGCAATGTGCCCTTCTTTTCCCTGATTTTCGTTTCCCTGAATTCCATGGTTTCCGTTCCCATATATTCGGTCAGGCCGGTCGCGTAGGTCACAATCATGAGCCGCCTGAATTCTTCGGCAAAATCCTGCCGCTGCTTGGCACTGGCTTTTTTCCAGCTTTTCGCCAACACCAGTTTCGACATGTACCGGAAACCAAACGCCGGTGACGCCATCCTGTCCACCATCTCGAAAAGGGCCGTCCTGTCGGCTTCGTATTCATCCCGCCCTGCTGTAAACTCCGCAAGCAGATTCCTGACGGTATCTTCGATAAACACGGCGGGGTCATCGCTGGACTGGGCCGGGGGAAGCACCAGCATTGCAGCAATGAAAACCACCTTGGCAATCAATGGTCGAAGGCCAACCGGCTGGTGAATGATCATTTTTCGTTACTCCCCGTCTCCGTCATTGCCAGTGCTCTGGTTGAACATGAACTGGCTGATGAGCGTCTCGAACTGTATGGCGGACTGGGTAAATTCCATGGTATCCCCCTGCTCAAGATAAATCTCGTCAAAACCGGGAGTCAAACCGACATATTGTGAGCCGAGCAACCCGGCAGTGAGAATGGCTGCACCGGAATCCACAGAAAGGGCATCATACTTTTTATCGATATCCATTCCAACGACGGGGACATAATCCTCCTGATCAATCCAGATCTCCCCGACTCTCCCTACCCGCACACCGCCAATCATCACCGGCGCCTTGACCGTCAATCCACCGATATTGTCAAACCGCGCTTCCAGTCGATACGTTTCACCTCCTCTCAGTCCGGCACCGCTGACCTGTAGTGCCAGCATCAGCAACGACCCGATTCCAATGATCATGAATATGCCAACCCATATTTCCAACACTCTTTGTCGCATGCCTCAAAAACCTCCAAACATTAATGCCGTCAGTACATAGTCGCCGCCGAGTATCGCCAGAGAGGAGGTCACCACCGTTCTGGTTGTGGCCCGGCTCACACCTTCTGACGTTGGCACCGCATCGTACCCTTCATACAGGGTAATCCAGATGACAATGAAACCAAATACAACACTCTTTATCACGCCATTGAGCACATCATCAACCAGGTCTACCCCGAGTTTCATCGACGACCAATACACCCCGGCATCCAGACCAAACTGACCGTGGGCAATCAGGTAGCCCCCGAGGATACCGATTGCACTTAGCATGGCAGCCAACAGCGGCATGGCAATCAGCCCCGCAACAAACCGGGGGCCAATCACCCGTTTCATCGGATCAACGGCCATCATCTCCATGGCCGCCAATTGTTCCGTGGCCTTCATCAGGCCGATTTCCGCGGTCAATGCAGAACCCGCGCGTCCCGCGAACAACAGGGCGGCCAGAACCGGACCCAGTTCCCGGACCATGAATAACGCCACGATCAGCCCCAGGTTGGATTCAGCACTGAAATTGACCAGCTGGTAATACCCCTGCAATGCTAGCACCATCCCTACAAACAGGCCAGAGACCAGAATCACCGACATCGTCAATACACCAATGGCATACAACTGCTGCAGGATCAGCTTCCCCCTGTTCAGGCACATGACCGAACCGCGAATCGCACGGAGCAGGAACAATACTGCGGCTCCCATCCGGGAAACAAAAAGAATTCCCCGCCGACCCAGCTCAGCGATCAGTTTCATGGTCCCGGTACGCCAAGGTCTTCCAGGTATTCTGCTGCGGGATAATGGTATCCGACCGGGCCATCCGGCAACCCGTTCATGAACTGATTGATTCCAGGGTCCTCACTGCTCATCATTTCATCGGCGGTACCGTGTCCCGCCACCCTGCCATTATCGAGAAGATAGACATAATCCGCAATACTGCACCCCTCCGCCACATCGTGGGTCACTACCACGGAAGTAATTCCCATTGCGGCATTGAGCTTGCGAATCAATTGAAGGATTACCCCCATGGAGATGGGGTCCAGCCCGACAAAAGGCTCGTCATACATGATCAACTGCGGACCGAGAACGATGGCCCGGGCCAGGGAGACCCGGCGCGACATTCCCCCGGACAATTCGGATGGCATCAGGTCTCTTGCACCACGAAGGCCGACCATCTCCAGCATCATTAAAACCTGTATCCGGATCAATTCTTCCGGCAAATCGGTCTGTTCACGCAACGGAAATGCCACATTTTCAAAAACGTTCAGATCGGTCAGCAATGCACTGTTTTGGAACAACATGCCCATTTTCCTGCGCATGGCGTACAATCCGGCATTGTTGTCCACCGGCAATGGTTCACCATCAAACCGGATTTCTCCGGAATGTGCACGCAAACGGCCACCCAGCAGACTCAGAAAAGTGGATTTTCCACATCCACTTGGACCCATTATCACCGTAATCCGGCCCCGGAGTATGGCGAGATCCAGACCCCGGAATACCTTCCGGTCTCTGAACGAAAAATGAAGATTTCTGGCTTCTGCAATAGGATTCGAAAACTGACCTGAAACGACAGCAGGTGGATCCATGACTAACGGTGATATAGGGGAATGTGTTAAGCCCGGAATTGATTCCGGGCATGAATTGAGTATATGCGAAGTATATTTGCACATCAAGACCGGAGGTTTTCGTCTCCTGTTGCGGTTCGCAACAACGTGAATGTTCAGTGATGCCGTTGCCGCCACCTGGGGACCCAATGCAAGCGTTCAGCCAGAAATGACCCCGTGGACATCACTGGGAGAGCACAAATTTATCGAAGCGGATCGAACAACCAAATATTCCTGCGTTACAATACGCTGGTTTTTCGTTGCATCGAGTGGACCGGAACATGTTGACAGAAAAGACCTCCCCTGAACAAACCGAAAATGCACAGAGCCTGCAGGCACTGTTTAATGGAGTGCGGACGGAACTCGGCAACAAAATTCTCGGGCAGCAATATCTGGTGGATTGCCTGATTATCGCCTTGCTGTCCGATGGGCACCTGCTCGTGGAAGGCGCCCCCGGGCTGGCAAAGACCCGGGCAATCAAGTCACTGGCGGAACTGATCGACAGCCAGTTTCATCGTGTTCAATTCACTCCCGACTTATTGCCTTCGGACCTGACTGGAACCGATGTCTACCAACCCCAGCCAGGCACATTCCAATTCCAGAAAGGACCCTTGTTTCACAACATCATCCTTGCTGACGAGATCAACCGGGCACCCGCCAAAGTACAGTCGGCACTCCTGGAAGCCATGGCCGAACGTCAAATCACCATTGGCAGGACCACACACAGACTACCTGGACTGTTCATGGTCATGGCAACCCAAAATCCCATTGAACAGGAAGGCACCTATCCCCTGCCCGAAGCGCAGCTGGACCGATTCCTGATGCATATTCATGTCGGGTATCCGGCCATTGAAGTGGAAAGCCGGATTATGGATCTCGCCCGTTCGGAAGCGCTTCAGCAGCTTGACCATGATTTATTGGAAAAAAACAGGGGGACGGTCTGTATCCGTGCGTCACAGATCCACCAGGCCCGGGCGGAAATCCTCAACCTCTATTTGTCCAGCTCCATGCAGGAATACATCGTGCAACTGGTTCTGGCCTCCAGAAACCCCGGGGGATATGACGAAACACTCGGCAAATGGATTGACTATGGAGCCAGTCCCAGGGGTTCCATTGGGCTGGAGCGCGTTGCCCGGGCCCATGCATGGCTGTCTGGACGGGATTTTGTATCACCGGATGATGTGCAGACCATGGCCCACGATGTCCTTCGGCACCGGATCATCCTGTCCTTTTCAGCGGAAGCGGAAGGGGTCAACACCGATCAGGTTATCGACCGCTTGCTCGAACTCGTTCCGGTCCCGTAGACTGGCATCCGTGAATCCCCCCGGCACAATGGATGGCGTTGAGGTCGACAACCAGTCATTGATCAGCCTTCGCCTGGATGCCCGGCTCCTCAAGCTCGACCTGTCAAAAGGAGCGAGGTCCATACTGGCTGGACAGCACCACTCCAGATTCCGGGGAAGAGGGATGGATTACGCAGAATCCAGGCAGTACCAGCCTGGGGATGATGTCCGAAGCATTGACTGGCGGGTTACCGCCCGGACCGGGCAGACCCACACAAAAGTGTACATTGAAGAACGGGAGCGTCCGGTATTCATATTGGGAGATTTCAGTGCTTCCCTGTTCTTTGGCACCAAAGACAGTTTCAAGTCGGTGCTGGCAGCCAGGGCAGCGGCCCTGCTGGCCTGGACAGCCGTCCAAAACGGAGACCGCCTCGGAGGGGTACTGCAGGTGGACAACCGGATCATCGACCTCAAGCCCAAGGCCGGCCGCCGGGGGGCATTGGCGATGGTCAACGCACTGGCCCATGCAACCCAGCACAGGAATACCCGGTTTTCAGACAGCCGGCTCAACCGGGCTTTACAGCATCTGAGCGTCGTCGTGCATCCCGGCAGCCTTGTTCTGGTTTTCAGTGACTTCTATAAAATTGACCACCAGACCCACCAGTACCTGGCCAGCATTCGACAACATAACGATCTCGTCGCATGTCAGGTGCTGGACCCAATCGAAATCAGGCCTCCGGGCTCGGGCCAGTATAAAATCACGGGTGGGGCATCAACGGAACAGACCGCAATCATCGATACCACACTCAAAACGACCCGCCTCAAATACCAGGACTATTTCGCCCAACGGCAATCGCAACTGCGTGCACTCGCGTTATCCCTGAAAATTCCGCTCTTCCATCTTGTGAACGGCGACAATCCCACCCGGGTCCTGGCCGACGTATTCGGACGATGAAACCGCGCCCGGACGGGGCGCCGGGGGTAACCCGGATAATGCGGTGCACCTTTTCAGGCACACTGCCGGGTTGGATTAATTCACCGCGGTCATTGAAAGGAATTCGTCACCGCCCTTTTCCATGGCGAGCAACCTGTCACCGATCTGTTGCCGGATCCCGACGGCGTCCATCTGGATTTCTGCAAGTTGTTCCGGTTGGGATCCATGGTCCAGGTGCCTGTCCGGAATGCCAATATTGAGTATCGGCACGTGCCGGTCATTGCCGGCAAGACACTCGTTTACGGCCGACCCCGCGCCTCCCATCACCACATGCTCCTCCACAGTGACCAGCAAGGCATGGGAGTCCGCCATGGCCAAAACAACCCGGTCGTCCAATGGCTTGATGAACCGCATGTTGATGACGGTGGCATCCATCTCGTTTCCGACTGCAAGGCAGGGGGCGACCATCGTCCCAAATGCCAGAATGGCCACCGGTTTCCCGGGGCCCCTGGCTTTTCGCTTGATTTCCGCTTTTCCGATCTGAAGGGCGGTCATCCGGTTGTTTTCCGGCACACCCGGTCCCCCGCCACGGGGATACCGTACCGAAGCCGGCCCGGGATACTGATAGCCGGTGTACAGCATGTCCCGGCATTCCGCTTCGTCGGCTGGTGCCATGATTACCATCCCCGGCACACATCGCATGTACGCGTAATCGTAGGCCCCGGCATGAGTCGGGCCATCGGCGCCTACCAGGCCTGCCCGGTCGATCGCAAACAGCACATCCAGGCCCTGGATTGAAATATCATGAATCAACTGGTCGTATGCACGTTGCAGGAACGTGGAGTAGATGGCCACAACGGGTTTCAGTCCTTCACAGGCCAGTCCGGCGGCAAATGTCAATGAGTGCTGCTCCGCAATCCCTACATCAAAATAACGCTCCCGGTATTGTTCGGAAAACCGTACCAGTCCGGACCCTTCCCTCATCGCCGGGGTGATCCCGATCAACCGGTCATCCTGCGCCGCCATGTCACACAGCCAGTCACTGAAAACATGGGTATAGGTCCTCCCTTTTTTCTTCTTTTCCATTTTCCCCGTATCCAGGTTAAACGGGGTCACTCCATGAAACACGCAGGGGTTGCCTTCAGCCGGTTCAAACCCTTTTCCCTTCTGGGTCACGATGTGCAGAAACCTCGGACCGGTCATGTCCCGCATGTTCCCCAGGGTGGTAATCAGTGTATTCAGGTCATGCCCGTCGATCGGTCCAATATAGTAGAACCCCATTTCCTCAAACAGGGTGCTCGGCATCACCATGCCCTTCATGTGTTCTTCCCACCGGCGGGCATAGTTTTTTACCGGCGGCGGCAAGGTGCTCAAAACCGTTTTGCTGCCTTCCCTGACAGTGGTATAGGCATGGCCCGACAGGATTCTGGCCAGGTAATTGGAGATGGCCCCGACGTTGGGAGAAATCGACATTTCATTGTCGTTCAATATGACCAGCAGATTGGCGTCCAGGTCCCCCGCATTGTTCAGGGCCTCGTAGGCCATCCCCCCTGTCAATGCTCCATCGCCGATAATTGCCACCACTTCGTTTTTCACTTTTTTCTGCCTGGCAGCAACCGCCATTCCCAATGCCGCACTGATGGATGTGCTGGAATGACCGGCTCCAAACGTATCGTACTCGCTCTCTCCCCGCTTGAGAAAACCGGACAACCCCTTGTACTGGCGAATCGTGCTGAACCGTTCCCGCCGGCCGGTCAGGATTTTATGCGGGTACGCCTGATGCCCGATATCCCAGACCAGGCGGTCCTCCGGAGTATTGAACACATAGTGCAGCCCGATGGTCAGTTCAACTGTTCCCAAGCCGGGAGCCAGGTGTCCCCCTGTCTGGGAAGTGACCTCGATCAAAAATTCCCGCAGTTCATTCGCCAGTTGCCCGAGCTGCCCTTTGTCCAACTCCCGCAATTGGACAGGCGTGTCAATTTCGAAAAGCAATGGATACTGTTTGTGTTCCAAAGACATTAATAATTCCGGTTAATTGCAAACTTGGCGAGTTCTTTCAGGAAACGGGCATTATCGCCTAATCCGTTGAGGGTTTCGATAGCCTGCCGGGACAAATTGGCGGCTTCGGCCCTGGCCTCTTCCAGGCCCAGGGTGGAAATACAGGTGGCCTTGCCCATCCGTGAATCCGCACCGGTGATTTTTCCCAGGGTGTCGCTGTCCGAGGTCCAGTCAAGAATATCATCGGCAATCTGGAATGCCAGGCCAATGGATCGGGCGTATTCCCTCAAACTGTCCAGCAACCGGTGGTCAGAGTCAGGGCCAGCCAATCCACCCATGACGGCTGCCGCCTCAACCAGGGCACCGGTTTTCAATTGATGCACGCACATCAGTTCACTATTTTCAATTTTCCGGCCGGTCGCTTCCATATCCAATGCCTGCCCACCTGCCATTCCCATCGATCCAATGGATTTTGACAATTCCTCCAGCATCCGGCATCGCTGCCCGGCGGAAAGAATATTCGTCTGCGGTGAGGCCAGGATTTCAAACGCGCGGGATTGCAGCGCATCACCGGCAAGGAGCGCAGTGGCTTCATCAAAGGCGACATGACACGTTGGCCGCCCGCGACGCAGGACATCATTGTCCATGGCCGGCAGATCATCGTGAACCAGGGAATAGGCATGCACCATTTCCACCGCACACGCCGGGGTGTCCAATTCATCAAGGGTCGCTCCTGCCATCGCTCCACAGGCATAGACCAACGTCGCCCGGAACCGTTTTCCACCCCCCAGGCATGCATATTCCATGGCCTGGTGCAGGCGCTCCGGATGTTGTGAAGAGCTCGTCAGCCTGGACTGGAGCGCAAGTTCCGTGCGACGGCGATATGTTTCCCAGGTCGCTTCAAACCCGCTCAACTAATTGACATCCCTGTATTCATCCGGTGCGCCGTCGTCCATGCCATCCACTGGTTCCAGCTTGAAGTTTCCGTGTTTTTTAACGAGCTTCCGGACTTTCTGACTGGCCTCGCTCAGGCTTAGCTGACATTGTTCGGACAATGCCATTCCGCGCTCGAAATCCCGGATTGTTTCATCAAGGGTTTGCTCGCCGCGCTCCATCCGCTCGACTATTTTTTCCAGTTCTGCCAGCGATTTTTCAAAATCAGGGGGGGTGGTTTCCCGGGATTGCGACATTTGATGATTTGAAGTTGAAGTTGAAGGCCGGCGGGTATTGTATCAAATCCCGGCCCGGAACTGTATGGTCCATTGATCGGGCATGGAAGCGCACGGGTTCTTCTCCCTGGACCCGCACAGGGCAGGACCGCGGCACCTGTCTTCAGCAACTGAAAAGATCGCCATTTCATCATCCATGCCGGGTTGTCATGGTAGAATCTTCGGGTTGCCTATCGTGAGGAACACGGGGCGGAAGGGAGAACGGTCTGACCGGCCGGTAAAGATTCCACTGCCGGACCGTGTCCGGGGACCGGCGTGTCCCCGGGTTGATGATCAACGGGATGGACAGATTCGATATCAATCCGTGCGGAACCCGGTCCGGCCATCCTCTACAGACACCACTACAACCACGCTGAATGAGTCGTACTTATAACGCATCCGCCATTGAAGTTCTCACCGGAATTGAACCGGTGCGAAAAAGACCGGGGATGTATACCGAAACCGATCGTCCGAACCATCTCGCACACGAGGTGATTGACAACAGCGTGGATGAAGCTCTCGCCGGATACGCAACCCTGATCGAAGTCCACCTGCACAAAGATGGATCGTTGACCGTTGCCGACAATGGCCGGGGCATGCCCGTGGATATTCACCAGGAAGAAGGGATCAGCGGCGTAGAGTTGATCATGACGCGCCTGCACGCCGGGGGCAAGTTTTCCGGGGATCATTACCAGTATTCCGGAGGGCTTCACGGGGTGGGGGTTTCAGTCGTCACCGCACTGTCCACCCAACTCGATGTCTGGATCCGGCGCAATGGTGCACAGCACCATATCAGCTTTGCCAATGGAGAGAAGAAAACTGAACTGGAAATGATCGACAAGGTGGCCAGCAGGGTAACCGGCACAACCATCCGGTTCTCTCCTGACCCGGTCTATTTTGATTCTCCGAAATTTCATGTCCCCCATCTCAAGGCAATCCTGCAGGCCAAGGCGGTGCTTTGCCCGGGACTGGCGGTCCATTTCAACGATGAAATCAACGGGGAAAACAGCAGTCACTGGCAATATGAGAACGGTTTGAACGACTATCTGTGCGATGCCCTGGGCGAGATTGAAACGATCCCTGCCGTGCCGTATCTCGGCGAGTACCGGGATGATGGCGGAGAAGCGGACTGGGCCGTTGCCTGGGTTGCAGACGGCGACTTTCCGATGACGGAGAGCTATGTCAACCTGGTGCCCACTACCCAGGGAGGCACCCATGTCAACGGCTTCAGGAGTGGTCTTACCGAAGCCATCCGGGAATTTTGCGAATACCGGGACCTCCTGCCAAGAGGTCTCAAGATTTCCCTGGAAGATGTATGGTCCCACTGCACGTATGTCCTGTCCGTAAAAATCAAGGAACCACAGTTCAGCGGTCAAACCAAGGACCGGCTGTCCTCACGGAAAGCAGCGTCCATGGTGCAAGGTGCCGCAAAGGACGCCTTTGGTTTTTGGCTGAACCAGCATATCGATGATGGGGAACAGATCGCCCAGATTGCCATCCGCAATGCCCAGCGAAGATGGCGGGCAGGAAAACGGGTTCAACGGAAAAAAATCACCTCTGGCCCCGCACTTCCGGGAAAACTTGCCGACTGTACCAGCGACAACCTGGACCTGACCGAATTGTTCCTGGTGGAAGGCGATTCGGCGGGAGGCTCGGCAAAGCAGGCCAGAGACCGGATTTACCAGGCGATCATGCCCCTGCGAGGGAAGATATTGAATACCTGGGAAGTGGACCCTGCCGAAGTACTGGCTTCCCAGGAGGTCCATGATATTGCCATTGCCCTGGGGGTGGACCCGGGCTCCGAAGATCTTTCCGGCCTGCGATACGGCCGGGTCTGCATCCTCGCGGATGCGGACTCCGATGGTGCGCATATTGCCACCTTGCTATGCGCCTTGTTTCTGCGCCATTTCCCGACCCTGGTTGAAACAGGCCGGGTATGTATTGCCATGCCTCCGCTTTACCGCATTGACGTTGCAAAAAAAGTGTTTTATGCCCTGGATGATACGGACAAGGATCAGATTCTCGACCAGATCTCAGCCGAAAAAATCAGGGGGAAAGTGGGAATTCAACGATTCAAGGGGCTCGGCGAGATGAACCCCGGGCAACTCCGGGAAACCACGATGGATCCGGACACCCGGAGCCTGCTGCAGCTGCAGGTCACCCCCGGCGATAACACCCATGAGATCATGGATATGCTGCTGGCAAAAAAGCGCTCGGCAGACCGTAAATCGTGGCTCAGTGACAAGGGAGACCAGGCGGAAACCGTCTGACCCGAATCATTGGGATGGCCCGGCACCCACTCGTGAAGGCGGTTGTCTGCAATGTGTTCGCAAACCCGGGTATGATACCGCGGTCCGACGACACCCCGTCCAACCAAAACAGGCCTCTTCAAACCTTATTTGTCTGGTCTCCTGCAGCCATTCTGCCCCTTCATAACGCCTCCAATCAAGGTAATTTGAAACCGGACAGGTCATGCGCTCCCGACACTGCGTGCAACGCTGATTGGACAATCCTCCCTCAGGTCGATAAAATAGCCCGGTAGTAGCTTGCAAGTTGTATTGGCTTGGTTCCAGTGGGTTGGCGTAATTTTGGGTTTCTGGAAGTGAGCCCGGAACTGCACAGCCACATGATTACACTTTGTATTCAAGTACAAAGGATTAGCCAGTAGGAGTATAAAATGTCAGAGCGTTGTAGCGGTGTTGTCAAGTGGTTCGACAACCGCAAAGGGTATGGGTTTATTCAAAGGGACAACGTGGGTGATGACGTATTTGTTCACTTTCGTGAAATTCAGGGAGAGGGGTTCAGGACCCTGTTCGAGGGCCAGAAGGTTGAGTTTGGCCTAGTTGAAAGAGAAAAGGGATTTGCAGCAGAAAATGTAACCACCCTGGAATAGTTGGGCCATCTCTGCCGGGGTTTTCACCTCAGGGATTCAAAAACTCCTCCAGCCACCGAAATGGTTTTCTCGATTTCCACTTCTGTGTGGGCGCTGGAAATGAACCCGGCTTCATAGGCGGACGGAGCCAGGTATACCCCCCCTTGAAGCATGCCATGGAAAAACCGGTTGAACCGCTCACCGTCACAATCCATCACATCCTGGAATCCCGTCACCGTTTCCTTTTCGCTGAAAAACAACCCGAACATGGCCCCCACGCGATGGGCGGTAACCGGTATCCGGGCAAGATGGCCGGCTTCCAGCATACCGGATACCAGCTGTGCCGCCCGTTCATCCAGACGGGAGTAAAATCCTTCTTCTCCGGTGATTTTCAAGGTGGCCAGACCGGCGGCCATCGCCACCGGGTTCCCGGAAAGCGTCCCCGCCTGGTAGACCCCCCCTTCGGGTGCAAGATGTGCCATGATCTCACTGCGACCGCCGAATGCACCCACGGGCATCCCTCCTCCAATAATTTTCCCCAACGTGGTTAAATCGCCATAAACGCCATACCGCCCCTGGGCACCCTGGGGCCCCACCCGGAAACCGGTCATGACTTCATCCATGATCAGCAGACTTTCGTATTGGTCGGACAGGTCCCGCAAACCCTGCAAAAAACCCGTCACAGGGGGAATGCAGTTCATGTTTCCGGCCACCGGCTCGATGATAATGGCGGCAATTTGATTTCCCATTTTCTCGAACATCTCCATGACCGAATCCAGGTCATTGAAGGTGGCTGTCAGGGTATGTTCGGCCATGGCCGCGGGCACGCCGGAGGAGGTCGGGACACCGAATGAAAGCGCCCCCGACCCTGCCTTGACCAGCAGACTGTCGGCATGGCCGTGGTAGCATCCTTCAAATTTCACGATTTTATCCCGGCCCGTAAATCCCCGGGCCAGCCGGATCGCCGACATCGTGGCTTCCGTACCCGAATTCACCATGCGTACCTGGTCAATCCAGGGCAATCGGGCACACACCAGCTCCGCCATTTCCGTTTCCAGGACAGTGGGTGCACCAAAGCTCAGACCGGATTCAATCCGGGCCGTCACCGCTTCCACCACACGTCTGTGGGCATGACCGAGAACCAGCGGTCCCCAGGACCCCACATAGTCGATGTACCGGGTCCCGTCCTCAGCGTAAATATAGGGCCCTTCTCCCCGATTGATGAATACCGGAGAACCCCCCACTGATTTAAAGGCCCTGACCGGGGAATTCACCCCTCCGGGAATCACTGCCCTGGCTTTTTCAAATAATTCTGAATTGTTCATCGCTCAATTTTCGTCATCGTATGGGTCGAGAATCTCCCTGTATTGACGCAACTCCCCTGCGGAGATGCCAAACACGACCATTTCATCATATTCAGTACTTAACCATGTAAACGGAATCCCGGGAAAGCGGGCTTCCAACGCATGGGAAGCCGAACCTGCTTCAACGAACAATGTACCATTGTGTGTCAAATAACGGGCACTGTGCTGCAGCAGCGGGAGAATGAAATCCAGGCCATCCTTCCCTCCCTTGAACGCAGTTTCCGGCTCTTTGAGATACTCTTCAGGCAGGCCCTGCATCCGTACATCGGAAACATACGGGGGGTTGCAGACAATCAGGTCAAACCGTTCATTGATTCCCTGGAATCCATCGCCTTGTCTCAATGACACCCGTCTCTCCAGTCCATGGAGTTCGACATTTTTCCTGGCAACTTCCAGCGCCGCCGGTGAAAGGTCACTGGCAACCACCCTGGCGTCCGGAAACGCCCGCGCACAGCTGATCGCAATACAGCCGCATCCCGTACAAAGATCAAGAATAGAGCGGATGTTGTCCGGATTCACCCAGGGTCTGAATGAATCCGGTATCCATTCTCCGAGATAGGACCTCGGAACCATGGCGCGTTCATCAATATAGAATTTGTTTCCGGCAAACCAGGTTTCGTTGAACAGATACGCCACGGGGGCTCTTCGTGTGATCCGTTGGTCAACCATTCCATCCACCACTTCCAGGTCGGCACCACAAAGCACCCTGCCCCAGTTTATCGGGCCGTCCATCCAGACCCGCCCAAGATCGTATCCCAACACTTTCAGTACAATCCATGCGGCTTCGTCCCAGGGATTGTCGGTACCATGCCCAAAGGCCAGACCGGCCTTCTCAAGCCGGCTCCCTACCTCGGCAATCTTGTCTGCCAGATTCAACCCGGGAATTCTCCTGTCTTCAGTGGCTGCGATGGTGGCGTACCGTTCGTCACCGGGACCTTCCCGGGTCCGGGTGCAGGCGCGGAACCGGGCTTGCCGCCCCTTGTGCCAGAGACACTGCGCCGGAGCCGGCTCTGGGTCTTGATGACCACGGAAGACCTATGGTTGCACCACGGGGTCGGGGAACGGTGCAGGGATGGCGCCCACTGTCGCCCGGTTCGTCCCCCGGTTCTTCATGGAGCCCGGTGGCCGTTCCTCCACGTTATGGGAATGAGAAACCACCGGGTTTGACGGAGTGTACCGGCGGACAATCCCCGGATCATGCTGCCTGAAGAACGATCCTATTTTCGCTTGTATCGGGCCTGGAACTTGCCCACTCTCCCTGCAGTATCCACAATTTTCTGTTTACCGGTATAGAAAGGGTGGCACTCGGAACATATTTCCACGTGCAATTCCCTGCCCAGGGTCGACTTGGTTTCGAAGGTATTCCCACAAGCGCAAACCACCCTGATGTCGGAATACTCCGGATGTATGCCTGTCTTCATCATGGTTTCCTCATTATTGTTAACGTACTGACCGGGCACCCGGATTGACGGGATTACCGCTGCTCATCTGAAATCGGGCGGCAATACTAAGAAATATCCCTATTCAAATCAAGGCTTTCTTTGCCTCAAGGCTAGCGGTTCATTGATTTGATGAATTCCGTGTTGGTTTTGGTTACTTTCAGTTTGTCTATCATGAATTCAATCGCCTGCAGATCATCCATGGGATGAATCAGTTTCCGCAACAGCCAGATCTTTTGCAGTTCGATGGGGTCCGTGAGCAACTCTTCCCTCCGGGTACCGGAACGATTGATGATCATGGCCGGGTACACACGCTTCTCGGCAATCCGCCTGTCCAGATGAATTTCCATGTTTCCGGTTCCCTTGAATTCCTCATAGATGATGTCGTCCATTTTTGACCCGGTATCAATGAGCGCGGTGGCGAGTATGGTCAGACTCCCCCCTTCCTCAATATTTCGCGCCGCGCCAAAAAATCTTTTTGGCCGCTGCAGTGCGTTTGCATCCACCCCTCCCGTCAGGACCTTCCCCGAAGCCGGTGCCACGGTATTGTAGGCCCGGGCAAGACGGGTGATGGAGTCCAGCAGGATCACCACATCCTTCTTGTGCTCAACCAGCCGTTTCGCTTTCTCGATCACCATTTCTGCAACCTGTACATGGCGCGACGCCGGTTCGTCAAAGGTCGAAGAGATGACCTCACCACAAACGGTCCTTTGCATTTCCGTCACTTCTTCGGGCCGTTCGTCAATCAACAGCACCATGACCATGACGTCGGGGTTCAACGAAGTAATGGATTGTGCGATTTGCTGCAACATCACTGTCTTCCCGGTTTTGGGGGCCGAGACAAGCAATCCCCTTTGCCCTTTTCCAATGGGTGCAATCAGGTCAATGACCCGGCCGGTCAAGTCTTCCCTGGAACCGTTTTCCCTCTCCAGCCGTAACCTTTGATCCGGGTGCAGTGGGGTCAGGTTTTCAAACAGTATCTTATTCTTGGCTTCCTCGGGCACCTGGAAATTAATCTTTTCCACCTTGAGCAAGGCAAAATATCTTTCAGAATCCTTGGGCGGCCGGATCTGCCCGGCCACCGTATCCCCTGTTCTCAGGCTAAAGCGTCGTATCTGGCTTGGCGACATATAGATGTCATCGGGTCCCGCCAGGTAGGACGAGGTTGAGGACCTCAGGAACCCGAATCCGTCCTGAAGAATTTCCACCACCCCTTCTCCCACTATTTTTTCCCCTTTCTTCGCCAGAGCCTTGAGGATAGAGAAAATCTGGTCCTGCTTCCGCATCCGGCTGATATTGTCGAGGTGCAATGAACGGGCCAGTGCGGCCAGTTCCGTGGGAACTTTGGATTTTATTTCACTAAGGTTGATTGCCATGGAGAAAATAGCGCTAGATTGAAAAGGATTCTGTGCCCCATAACACAGCTGCGAACGCAACTCGGGCGAGGATTTAATGAATTTTCTATCGGAAATCCAGTCTGAACGACTGCATTACACGGGTATTGGCGGTATCATATAGGGCTTCGGCACGGATGTCCAGATCGCGCCAAAGAAATTTTTATGTCATCGGCCCCTGGTGGTCATCGACTCTTGGGCTCTTGGTCATCGGCCCGTGTTCTGTGCCCGGTGAGCTGGCTGCCAGTGATCAAACTCAACCAATGTTACTTTCAATAAAATCAGCAAGTTGTGATTTGGATACCGCCCCGACTTTGGTGGCCTCAACATATCCATTTTTGAATAACATCAACGTAGGAATTCCACGGATATTGTACTTCGGCGGGGTTTCCGGGTTATCATCGATATTGAGTTTTGCAATTTTAACCTTCTCTGCATATTCATCTGCCAGCTCTTCCAGGATTGGAGCGATCATCTTGCATGGACCGCACCATTCTGCCCAATAGTCTATCAAAACGGGACAATCAGCATTCAGGACAACTTCCTCAAAGGACTCGTCGCTCACATGCACAATCTTCGTTGACATTCGTTTATTGGATTTATATTTAGTTGGGATACAGTAAATATGCAGTTTGTTTTATCAGTAATCAAGGGTTTGACACCATTAATTCCAAACAAGCCTTTCATTCTCTACTAACATCATTGGGGCATTATGACAGAAAAACATCTTACTGATCAAAAATTTAGTGAGCTAACTTTGATCGATTCTTTAAAACAAGGCGTTCAGGATGCCGGGTTTGAATACTGCACACCTATCCAGGCCCGCAGCGTACCGGCCATATTGACCGGGAAGGATGTCGCTGGCCAGGCGCAAACCGGGACAGGGAAAACCGTTGCATTCCTGCTGGGTTGCTGCCAATACCTGTTGACCCGGCCCGGGCACCCTGAACGGGAAACAGGCGCCATTCGTGCCCTGGTCCTGGCCCCGACCCGGGAACTGGCCATACAGATTTACGAAGATGCCAGGGTACTGGCCAAACATACCCCACTTTCAATCGGACTGGTTTACGGCGGCACCGGATACGAAAGCCAGATGCAAATGCTGGCCGGGGGGGTGGATATTCTAATCGGCACCCCCGGCCGGCTCATTGATTTCTACAAGAAAAAGCTGTACGGGCTCAACCGGGTAGATGTCGTGGTCCTGGACGAAGCGGACCGGATGTTTGATCTGGGATTCATCAAGGACATCCGGTACCTGCTGAGGAAGATGCCCCGTCCTGAAAAGCGGCTGAACATGCTTTTTTCGGCCACCCTTTCCTTCCGGGTGATGGAGTTGGCGTATGAACACATGAATAACCCGGAAGAAATCAAGGTGGATGCAGACAGCCGCATTGCCGATAAGATAGACGAGTACAGCTACTATCCCGCGAATGAGGAGAAAGCGAAATTGCTGGTCAATCTGCTCAAGCGGGACAACCTGGAGAAAGTGCTGGTGTTCGTGAATACCCGTCATGCCACGGATCAAATCGCACGGACACTCCGTGCCAATCACATCAATAATGCGGCGCTGTCAGGGGATGTCCCCCAGAACAAACGGGAAACACTGCTCGAAGGTTTCAAGTCCGGGAAACACCCGGTCCTCGTCGCAACGGATGTTGCCGCGCGGGGCCTGCATATTCCCGAAGTGGACCAGGTATTCAACTTTGACCTCCCGCAGGATGCCGAGGATTACGTCCACCGGATAGGCCGTACCGCCCGTGCCGGGCACAGCGGGGAGGCCATCAGTTTTATATGTGAAAAATATGCCTATTCGATTATGGATATCGAAAGTTACATCGGCCACTCCATCCCAAGACGGGAAATTGACCCTGAATTGCTCGCCCCTATCCTCCCTGCAGTCCCTGCAAAAGGGCGGGACGCCCGGAGACCCGGAGGCCCAAACAGGAAAAAAGGAGGGCAATCCGCCAGGGAGAAACGAAAACCCCCGGCCAGGTCAGCACCACGAAATCCGGAAAACCAAAAGAAAACCACCGAAGCCGTAAAGCCTGCCGCAAAACCTGCCGTAAAGCCATCTGCCCCGGTCCCACAAGAGGGGGCCATGCCTGCCGGGCCCACTGTGTCCACTGTGCCTCCTCCAACGGATCGATTCAGCCGACGGTTGGGAGAAATTCCACTGGTCGGCTAAAGAGTTCCGGAACAATAGAGAGGAACCATCTTGGACCAGGACGAAAAACCAATGGCAACATCGGGAAGAAATCCGTAAACCGGATACACGCCGCCCGCTTGAAACCGGGACATCGCTCCCGGGTTACGGGCTGGAGGGATGGCTAGAAACGCTTCTCGGCACCGATTTTCAGCTCGGCGGACTCTTCGCTGGTCCCATTCTGCACATCGGCATTTCGGCCAATCAACTCAACTTCAAGTTTGGTGCGGGGCCAGGGGTGCCAGTTATAGCCCATGTGAACCGTATCCAGTGTCTCCACGCCGTCCATGCCCGATTCCCCGTCAGAGGAAAACCGACCCAGGGCCACATGAAAATTTGAACGTCCATTCAGACGGTAATACAGGCTGGAGCGAATCTTCAGTGCACTGCTCTCCGTATCCTGGTAGTTCGGCTGGACCAGGATGTCATTTCCATACCGTTGCAGAATATAGCTGTTTATGCCTTTTCCATAGGTAACGGACAGGGCAGTAAACAGATCGCCGATCTGCCAGCCACCTTCCAGATTGAGCCCCCACCCGACCACGTTTTTGCCGTCGAAAACCTGGCCCTCCGCATTGGCATCCAGCTTCGTGCCCATGGTGGTCACCCGATACTGGCCTGCCCCCCCACCGGAGCCACCCTGCCAGGACAATACCAGACTGGGAGATGCCCCCAGATCATGATTCAATACATGCTCGTCGGAATAAATGGCCCCCCGCGGCGAATCTTCCAGGGAAATGGAAAATCCATTGGGGGACAACCATTTGATCTGGCTGGTTACCTTTTTCTGGTTGGCAAGGCTGCCGACCTGCTTGTCCACACCCAGAACATCCTGGAAGTTGGCCCAGTCGCTGCCCACCGTCAGTGTCCCGGGTCCGGCCTGCCAGGCTGTGCTGAGCCGTTTGATCTTGAAACCCTGGGACAGGTTGGAGGATTCTGGTTCATCCAGGTCCGGGGTCAATTCCAGGGTCGTTCCCAGCGCCGCGGGCGGATTGTCCCCTCCGGGGTCCGTCCCGTTCTCCGCCGGGTCGTCTTTCGCAAAGAAAAACTTCGCCCAGTCCTGAATTTTGAATTCTGAAAAGAACGTCCCACCGCCAGATGTCGCACTACTCCCGGGTCCATCCTCCGCAACCGACATGCCCGGGCCTGTGGAAACAAACATTACAGAAAATACAATCAACCAAAATCGCATCGATTTCACTGACCAATCCCTCGATTTATCTGCTTTATCCGGCCTGTTCGGTTCAAACTAACATGGATGTGCATCACAACCACTCAAATCGCTTACTGGCCGGATTATACTTGGTTTGACGATCCGATTTCCAGTTTTTTCAGTTGTTTTGGCCCATTGCGGGGGATTTTACCCCCGGGAAACCCGGTTTTCCGGGCATTCGGTCCTGCCGGCGCCGGGGAGGGGGTACGCAGTCAACCGGATATCCTGCACCCGGACCCGGCCAGGCACCTACTTCTGGCAGCCGGGACAGTAGAATGTCGAACGCTGGCTGATCACAATGCACCTGATTTCCCTACCGCAGCGAATGCATGCCTCACCCGGATGCCCGTATACATCCAGTGATTGCTCGAAATATCCTGGGGTCCCGTCCGTTCCCACAAAATCCTGGAGCGTAGTTCCCCCCTTGTCAATGGCTTTTCCCAGAATTTCCCGGATGCATTCCACCAGCCGGTCATACCGGGCAAGGGCCACCCGGGAGCAACGCCGCAACGGGTGAATTCCCGCCATGAACAATGCCTCACTGCTGTATATATTGCCGACACCCACTACCACCTTTCCATCCATAATCAGGGTCTTGACCGGCACAGAGCGCGCTTTGGACTTCCGGTACAGATAGTCTCCGGTGAACCGGGAAGTCAAGGGTTCAACGCCCAGGTCCCGCAAACGCAAATGCTCGTGGAGCGGGCCGTCGCAATACAACAAACTGCCGAATTTTCGGGGGTCCCGGAACCTGATGATATGACCGGTCCCGGTCACCAGGTCAAAGTGTTCATGTTTCCCCGCGGGGACGGAATGCTCCAATACCCGGATTGAACCGGACATCCCAAGGTGGATCAACAGGCCTCCCCGGGTCAGGTGCAGCAGGATGTACTTGCCCCGGCGCTCAACCTTTTCAATGGTACAGCCCCGGACAATCGTGTCCAGACCGGGCTGGACGGGCCACCTGAGCCGACTCTCCCGGACAACCAGGTCACGTACCACTTCTCCCTGGATAAACGGTCGGATTCCCCGCACCGTGGTTTCCACTTCCGGCAATTCTGGCAATTTAGTCCACTTCCAGGGTAAAGGTCATTGGTTTGACGGTCGGCCCCGTGGTTTTCGAAAGCCGCCCCCGGTATTGTAGTCAAATTCCATCTTCGGGAGGCCCTGAACAGGCCTGAATCTGCACTCTTCGCGACCTCACGGGGACCGGGAGCCCCTCCATGATCCAATCCCGATTCATTGACAACAATGGGGTTACTCGATATAAAGCTATCCCCCCTACCCGGCATTCTCGAAATCATGTCTTCAACCATCATCAACCAACGCAATGATGTCTCTTTCGTTGCCCATGAAAACGAAACCATCCTGGACGCAGCCCTGCGAAACAACCACATCTATCCGTATGGCTGCCGCAGTGGCATCTGCGGTGCCTGCAAGAGCGAACTGGTGCAGGGACAAGTGGATTACGGGGATCATGAGGAATTCGCCCTGAGTGATCTCGAGAAGCAGCAGGGCAAGGTATTGCTTTGCCAGGCGGTTCCTCTTGGCGATGTCGTCATCGATACGGAAGAAGTGATGACCGGCACCCAGATCCAAATCAAGATGCTGCCCTGCCGGGTCCGGAAACTGACCCGGCTGGCCAGCGATGTCATTCAGTTGTATCTCGCACTGCCCAGGACCCAGTCGTTTAACTTCATACCCGGACAATATATTGACATTGTCCTGAAAAATGGCCTGAGACGAAGTTTTTCCATCGCGAATCTGCCCGCCCAGGTTGCCGAAGAGGGGATCGAATTGCATATCAGGCATGTTCCCGACGGGCATTTCACCCCCCGGGTCTTTGATGCGATGAATGAACGGGACCTGCTCCGGTTTGAAGGCCCCTTCGGCACCTACTTTTTGCAGACCGAGGAGAACAAGCCCCTGATCATGATTGCGGGGGGAACCGGATTTTCCCCCATCAAGGGCCTGTTCCAGCAGGCGGTGGAAAAGAACCCGGATCAGGACATCCACATTTTCTGGGGGGCCCGGGATGAGCAGGACCTGTACATGGACGGGCTGGTAAAAAAGTGGCTGTCCACCTACCCGAACCTGAAATATACCCCCGTACTGTCCGAAAGCACGTCAACGGACTGGACGGGAGAAACCGGCTTTGTTCACGAAATCGTCTGCAACACCTATGATACCTTTGCCGGTCATGACGTGTATGCCAGTGGTCCGCCCATCATGATTGACTCCGTGCGAAACAGCCTCGGGGAAAAGGGAATGAAATCCGACCGGTTTTTCTTTGACTCCTTCGACTATGCGTTGCCGGCGTAGTCTCCTGTCCTGCCAGGGACCCGAAACTTAACTTCCAGAACATGGCCGAAAACAGCGGTTTTCAACCTGCGGAAAATTTCCCCGTGGGTTGTTTCGTCAGGAGCGTGCACGCCAGCTTGAAGCGTCAGCCAACCGTGCTGCGCAGACCTGATTTGTTCTTCCCTTTCATGGGCCCCAGGCGGCAAAACCATCTCATTAAAAATCTCCCCGGCCCGGGTTCTTCAGTCGGGTAAGCCGTGTTGTAATTCGCCGCTACGAGTTCAAATTCTGTTGAAGTTCTTCAAGGGCTTCGTGCATGAAACCATCCGGAAGAGAATCGGAGTTGGAATAGTGTGCTCTACGTTGATTCCCGTTAATATTCACAAAACACAGCGTACCACCGTCTGAGCAACATAGTATCAATACTGAACTTCCATCGCCGTTTGCAACATCAATGGCCACTTCTCCATCTGGCATTGGATAGACTTGCAACGGGTGCAACAAGTTATCATATATGCGCTTGATGATGTATTCTGCATTGACAATCGCGATACTTCCTGGAATCTCATACCCCTGTGACCGTGCTTCGTCCACCACATGATCCAGTTCTTCCAATGCCTGGGCAGGCTGCATCCTGAAGCCAGTTACCACATGAAAGATACCCGGCTGGAGAATCCCACAGCCTTTGGTTGATCATTACATCCAGCAGTGGTGCGGGGACGGACTATCACCGAACCACTGCCCGGAACAAACCAGGGGGGCCAATGGTCCAACACCGTCCACTGGTGGGCCGGTTCAGCGCACCGCGGGCATGATCGCTTTTGTCTTTTCATGGTCGCCTTCCAACAACACCCATCCCTCCTCTTTGTTTTCCGGGGATGCCGCCGCTTTTTTCATATACCGTAAAGCCTGGTCGTTATCACCCATCTGCTCCAGCAACCCCGCGTAATCCAGGTTCACCTCGGTTCTGGCGCCGGCCGCGATCGCCCTTTCGAAGAACCCCTTGGACTGCTTGAAATCATTGTTCGACCGGTGCAGTTTCGCCAGGCTGTGAAGCAGGTCCGCATTGTCCGGATATTTTTTCAGGAACGATTCAGCCAGTTCAATCTGGTATTTCAAAAAGGGACTGTGGATATCGCCGTACAGGTAAATCAGGTCATTGTCAAACTTCCGGTTCAACACTGGACGCAGGACTTTCTCGGCTTCCTTGTGGTTACCGGCCCGAAGAAGCTGATTGACATAACTGGCCACCATCTGAGGGTCTTTTTTCCTCGCTTTCGGCAGGGAATTCCAGGGGTGGGGGAGTACATCGGCGTCGCCCGGCAGCAATGCAGGGGAGTCAACCAGGTTGTCAAAGGCCACCTGTTCACGAAGCAACAGCTCCTCTTCAGGCAGAGCTTTCAGTTTTGCGGCCACGGGCAGGACCTGCATCAGCGACGGCCAGTCTCCCAGTTCCTTGTAAACATCCATCAGCAATCGGACCACTGAGACATTTCCCGGCCTGTATTTTCTGAGGCTCTCAAGACAGTTCCTGGATTCGGCAAACTCCCCGCCCTGAAACAGCAACCGTGCCCGGGTAAGGTTGACCGCCAGTTGCTGGTCAGGATGGCTTTTGAGCGCGTTGTCCAGATACCGGTTTCGCCGGTCCAGGCTTCCCTGCTGGTGCGCTGCATAGGCCGCTCCCAGATAGTTCATCAGGGGAGCCTTGTTGTGGCTCAATTTTTTCAGCAGGGATTTCTCTGCCTTTGGCCAGTTTCCTTCAATCAAGCCGGCATAGCCCAGCATGGTGGATTTCTGCGCCATCTTTTCACCACTGGAATTCCTCCATGCTTTGAGCCGCCCGGGTGCACGAAAAATACTGCCCACGAAATTGATCACCAGGTACAGGAGCACGAACCCCAGAAACAGGATCATCAAAAACATCAGCAATGGCAACCGAACCACATAGGGTTCCCGGGACAGCACCACATATCCCGGATCTTCCATGGCAAGGGACCCCAGTCCAACGGCAATGGCCAATGTGATGAAAATGGTCAATAAAAGTTTCATGATTCCTTTTTCCCGGGATCAGCCCTGGTCGCGCATTCTCTGTCTGAGCAGGTTCAGGGAACCGGAGATGTCCGGCAATGCCGACCGAGGGGACTGGGATGCAATCTCATCCAGCCTGGACAACCAGCGGTGGGTCGCCTCGGACTCGAGATCGAAATTTTCTTCCACCCATTTCCTGGCCAGGGCAATCCGTTCCTCGAACAGGTCCGGGTTCTGCCGAAGAAATGCAATCTGGGACGAGTCCAGGATCAGCCTGCCCTTGGTATAAATCAATTGCCGGATTTCGGCAGATACCACCGGATTGATGGCTTCCCCGCTTTTTTCCACCTGTATCATATCCCCCAGACTGGCCAGCAGCGTGGTGGCCGCATGGACCACGGGCTGGAAAAACCGGTCCATCCCGGTGAGTTCCTGACCGGAGCCGTCATCTTTCAATTCGTTGGGTTCCGGTTCGGATGGTGCCGGACCGGATGATGCCGGGCCATGCAGGTCTCCCGCCAGGTTCAGCTCTCCGAGGGTATCGGACAAAGTCGAAATGGCGGACAGAACTCCGGCGATATCGATCTCCTGGACGTTCTCAAGCTCGGATATTTCCCCGGCCAATAACCGCCGTACTTCCAAGAAGCGCGGGTCCCCCTGCTCCTGCAACCGGTCGTCCGCAATCTCCAGGGCTTTTTTTGCCAGCACCGGGTCTCCGGCGAACTGCAACCGCTGATTCGCGATGAAGATAAGCTGCTCCACCTCCTCCAGGGTCCAGCTGTCCAGGCCGCGTCCAAGTTCCGACCGGAGCTGTACAATGGAATCCGACAATGCGCCGAACTCCTGCCGAAAATCCTCCATCTGGGCCTGGAACCCCTTCTCAGAGTTCCTGATTTGCTGTTGAACCTCTGAATCCTTCCCCGCCAGTTCGCTTCGAATCGTCCGCAACTGCTGGCTGAAATTGTCTTCAGCCTGGGTCACCTGGTTTTTCAGCAGACTGATCTGGCCGACAAGGTCTGCCTGCAACGTATCGAAATTTTCCACCCGCTGTTCGAGCAGGCTGACCCGGTTGACCTGGTCTTGCGCGCTGGTTTTTGTCTGGACCGTGGAGACATACCACCCATAGCCCCCCACTCCCAACGCCACCACCCCCAGGCACAATGCTATCCAGGATACGCCGGAAGTACCCCCGCTCCTTCCCGGGGTATGGTGTCCAGGGTCCAGCGGTCCGGCGGGAACATTGCCGGGGCTTCCTTCCCCGGTGCTCGGGGTTGCCGATGAACCAGAGCCCGATGGAGCCGCTGCCTCCACTTTACCCGGCCCCTTTTTTCTGGCGGTTTTTTTTTTCGTCGTTTTCTTCTGCCTCCCTGCCGTTGCCTTTTGAACTGGATTACTCTCGGATTCAACCACCATTATTTCCCGCACGGTTATTTATGTTCGTACAATCCTACCCCAAGCCGGGAAGTTTGTCATGGCCTGGATATTTCCCCCCGACCGATGATCCGGATACCGGGCGTTTTCCGTCACAGGCCAGGCTAACCGCCTCCACGACCCCGGTTTCCCCGGTGTTTTCTGCAACGAAGACCTCTTTGATTCCGTTTCGCCGGCAGGCCCGGGCAATCCGGCTGCTGATCGTGACAACGGGGGTCTCCTCCAGCAACCCGCGGTTCGCCTCCCCCAGCAATTCAACCAGGGCATCGAGGATGGAAACACTGGTGATCAACACACAGTGTATCGGATTGGCGACCCACTGCTCCAGAACCGGGGAGATTGAATGGGTGGTCGTGGAACGCGTGTAGGCAGCCACATATTGAACCTGTGCGCCCAGTTTTTCCAGTTCCCGGCCGAGGAATTCCCGGCCGTCCTGTCCCCGTACAATGGTGACATTTTTCCCGTTCACGTCAAAATCACCCAACGCCTCAAGCAGTCCTTCGCTGTCCATCCGCCTGTCCGGTGCAAAATCCACGCAAAGCCCGGAGGATTCACTGCATGCGAGGGTCCTGGGGCCCACTGCTGCAACCTTCGTTTCCCTGGAAAGACCGGCTCCCAGGGCCTGTTGCCTGCGGACAAACCCCTCCACCGCCGGGACACTGACAAAAACCAGCAGGTCAACGGAATCGATCTCATCCAGGCAACGGTCCAACCCGGTGCAGTCCCGGATTTCGCCGATATCGATGACTGGAAACACGATGGCACTGCCGCCGCAGGCTTCAATCGCCCTGGCAACCGCCTCCCCCCGGGACCTGGGCCTGGGAACCAGCACTGAACAGCCGTGGAGGAAAGGTTTAGGGCTCATCGGCGTATACGGATTCCAGAATCCGGGCCGCTCCCTGTGCAATCAAATCCTCTGCCACCTCGATTCCAAGTCGACGGGGCTCGGTCCGGGGCCCGGATTTTTCACTGTACACAATCTGTGACCCATCCGGCTTCCCGACCAGTGCACGCAACCTGATTTGCGACCCCACCAGTTCTGAAAAAATACCGACGGGAACATGGCATCCTCCCCCCAGCTGTGCATTTAAGGTACGTTCGCATTGCACCTGGATGGAGGCTTCCGGGTCATTCAACGGGGCAATCAACTCATTGGCCTCACCGTCTTCAGCACGGCATTCAATGCCGACAATCCCCTGGCCGATGGCGGGCAGACAAATTTCAGTATCGATGGCCTGTTGAATCCGATGACTTAACCCGAGCCTTTTCAACCCTGCCACGGCAAGAATGATGCCATCATACTGGCCTGAATCCAGTTTCGCCAGGCGTGTATTCACATTGCCCCGGAGATTCACGAGGCGCAGCTTTGGGTACCGCGCACGAACCTGGCACTGCCGCCTCAGGCTGCAGGTCCCCAGTACGGCATCCGCAGGCATTTCATCCAGAGATTGATACCGGTTGGAAACCAACGCATCCCTGGGGTCTTCCCGGGGAAGAACCACGGGAATATGCAGCCCCTCCGGAAGTGTGACGGTTACATCCTTCATTGAATGCACAGCCATGTCAATCTCCCCATCCAGCAGAGCCCATTCCAGTTCCTTCAAAAACAACCCTTTTCCTCCAGCCTGGGACAGCGGAATATCCAGGGTCCGGTCCCCTTCTGAAACGATCTTCACCAGTTCCACCTTGACATGGGGGTGCTTCTCCATCACCCGCCTGCGCACAAAATTCGCCTGCCACAGGGCCAATTCGCTCTTTCTGGTTCCGATCCGAAGGGTTTTCATGTCATTCCCTCCGCCCGTCCCGCAAACCGCCCATGGGGGTTTCATGCCCGGTGAAACGACGGAAACCGGGCCCGTCCGGCTCCCCCTGCAAAAGCCATTCAATACCAAAGAGAGCTGAACCCGGCACCGGGGAGGAGCAAAGCGGGGTTTTCTCCAATCCACCATCCGCCGGGCAGTGAAATACCATCCCTGCCGGAGAACCCATTACCCGCCTTTCGAGATCTTGAGACGCAGGGTCTCGATCCCTTTTGATGCCAGGATTTCGTCGGCTTCAGCCATCTTGGCATACGTGCTGTAGGGACCCAGTCTGACGCGATAAAAATCACCCCGGTCCTGTATGGTGACTTTTTGAATGCTCGAGGACAAACCGGAAAAAGCCAGCTCGGCTTTCATCTGTTCCGCATCCTTTCTGTTCTTGTAGGAACCTGCCTGCAGCATATAGGAATTCGCCCCGTTCCCTGGCTTGGATGCTGCAACCTCCGCATCCGCCTTTGCACTCTCCCCGGCTTGCGGTGTCGCACCGTCGTTATTCGGCAAAGGGGGATCGGGTTGGGGTTGTCCCGAGGGAACCACCACTTCAATTTCGTGCAGTACCGTGTGAAAATCGTAAACGGGTGCCTGCTGAACCGGGAGGTCCTCCTTGCTCACGGCCTGCCTGGCCTCATCCTCCTGTTTTGACTGGTCAATCATCTGGCGTATCCCGGCGCCGATCCCCCCATCCCCGGTCCGCATTCCCTGCCACAAAACCGTTGCCAGGGCCCCGATGACCATTCCGGAGACCAGCACCACCACACTGTGCAATGAAGATCTTTGAGCAGTGTTCTTTCTGCGTTGTCGTTTAGCTTGTGGCATGGATCATTGTGTCCTGAAACAGCAATCACTGACCGGTCTTTGCCCTTCGTACGGCCCCGGAGGGAGACCGGGAGCGCATGGAAGAGCAGTCAAATCGAGGGCGTTCAAGTCGCTTCATTCAGGGTATTAATTCTATCGCCTTGCTGCACCCGGTTTTTCCATTCCTGGCCGAGCAGGGACCAGACCCGATTATAGTGAATTCCCGGTGAATTATCCGGCAAATACCGGGTCACATTTGAACGGGTGCCCGCACCCCCAGGATGGCCAGGCCATTGGCCAGGACAATCCGGGTCGCATCAATCAGGCCGAGCCGGGCCAGTCTCACCCCGGGTTCACTGGAAAGGAAGGGGTGGGCGTTATAGTACACGTGAAACGCGTTCGCCAGGTCCCGCAGATAATAGGCGATCTGGTGAGGTTCACAGTTGGTCGCCGCCAGTTCAACCACTTCGGGGAACCGGGACAAGGATTTCAACAGGTCCATTTCCTGGGGTTCGGTGAGCAAGTCATACTCGACAACGGAGTTCTCCAGGGTGGGCATCCCTTTCTCTTCGAGCTGCCTGAATACACTGGATATTCTTGCATGGGCATACTGGATATAGTAGACCGGGTTGTCCGAGGATTGGGATTTCGCCAGTTCGATATCAAAATCCATGTGCTGGTCTGCCTTTCTCATGACATAGAAAAAACGCGCCGCATCATTCCCCACTTCCTCCCGGAGTTCTCTCAGGGTGACAAAGTCTCCACTGCGCGTGGACATCGATATCTTTTCCTGGTTCCGGTACAGGACGGCGAACTGGACCGTCAGGAATTTCAATCGTTCCGGTGCATTGCCCAGGGCTTCGAATGACGCATAGATTCTCTGTATATAACCATGATGGTCGGACCCGAATATATTGATGATCTGGTCGAATCCCCGTTCTGCCTTGTTGTAGTGATAGGCAATATCCGAGGCAAAATAGGTATGCGCTCCATTGGCCCGAACCACCACCCGGTCTTTTTCGTCTCCGAAATCCGTTGCCCGAAACCATTTCGCGCCGTCCTTTTCGTAGATATGCCCGTTTTCTTCCAGGGTACGGATTGAACTTTCGATGTCGCCATTGACAAAGAGGCTGCGTTCCGAAAACCATTTCTGAAAGATCACCCCGAATTCTTCCAGGTCCTGGCGGATGTCCCGGACCATGGAATCCAGGGTCCAGTCAAAGATCACCGCATATTCTTCGCCCAGCAGCCTTTTGCATCGGCTGATCAATGCATCGAGATGCAATTCCGGTTCCCCCGGAAGATCGCTGAACAGACCGGAAGTGCCGCCGCGATAGGCATCTGCCCTGGTTTCCCGGAGCGTTTCAGCCATTTCCCGGACATACCCGCCCTGGTAGCCGTTGGGCGGAAAATCCACGGTTTCACCACACCGCTCCAGGTACCTCAGCCAGACGCTCAATGTCAGGATATCCATCTGCCTGCCGGCATCGTTCAGGTAGTATTCACTGCAGGTCTGAAATCCGGCGGCACTGAGCACCCGGGCCAGGGCATCCCCATAGGCGGCCCCCCGGCCATGACCAACATGCAAAGGCCCGGTGGGATTGGTTGAAACGAACTCCAGCAGAATGGTTTTGCCTTCCCCCACATTGCTTTTTCCATAGGCATGGTCCTGTTGCCGGATTTGTTCGATGAGATTGAGGTAGGCGGACCGGGCCAGGTGAAAATTGATGAATCCCGGCCCGGCAATTTCCACTTTTTCCACCTCCCGGGAAGGCGGGATCGCAGACACCAGTTTTTCAGCGAGCTCCCGGGGCGTGGTGTTGGCGGGTTTCGCCAGTTTCAGAGCGACGTTCGTGGCGAAATCACCGTGGCCGACATCCCGGGTCCGCTCCACGTGGAGGTCATGGACCACCGAATCGTCCAATACTCCCTGTTCGCACAGCCCGCGCATCCCCTGATGGAGAAGCTGGACGATGGTATTTTTCATAGGCCAGACCTGAAGCTAAGGAATCAATGGGGCGCGATTGTACCTTTTGGCCGTTGCCAATGACAGTGATAGAGTTGTTCAACGGAATACAATGGTATGGTGCCCCACTTCGCTGACGACATGAAACACGATAAAACTGAACGATATAAATCAGACCGACCCAATAACCGGTCCGCTGTGTTGTCATAGCTTTTGCCATTAGGTCAGGCACAATCCGCTGAATGCCTGCTTCCGATGTCTCAATGTCGTGCACTTCATCTGGAAAATTCAGCGTCGAATCGTCAAAAACCACCCGGCGCAATCCTCAGGCATCACGACCCGGCGGTCAGGTGGTTGGCCAATGGAACCACACAACGCTCCCGCAAGGTGGAAAACGACTCCGTCCCCAGACGGGACCCGTTGAGCTTCACATCACTACCGACGTGAGGAGCGGACCACACCATTTCTTCAGAATTGGAAAGATCTGTGATTCCAGCATGGATCGGTTTGATCTCCATTTCGCCTCATCCGCCACATCGTGCCTCCGGATGAGTGCTGCGCACCGGGTGCTTTTTGCAGCCCCCCTGGGCGGTCACGACGGATTTAAAAAAATTTCAAATGGTATTGCGAATCATTATCAGTTAGATTACCATTCTCTTTGCCTACTCCATTTTACCGCACGAATACTCCAATGAAACATACCGCAAAAAAAGGATTCACGTGGCTGCTGGCCGCCCTGACTCTGGGTATATCGCCGCTGATGGAAAGCCGGGCATCTGACGGGGAAGTCAACGTGTATTCCTACCGGCAACCACAACTCATGCAACCCCTGTTTGATGCCTTTACGGCGGACACGGGAGTCCCGGTCAACGTGGTCTTTGCAAAAAAGGGGATGCTCGAAAAACTCCGCAGCGAAGGGGCCAACAGCCCCGCAGATCTGGTTTTCACGGTGGATATCGGCCGCCTGTCCGATATCAAGCGTGCCGGCCTGACCCAGGCAGTGCAATCGGATGTTCTGGATTCCAATATCCCGGGGAATATGCGGGACCCCGACCGCCACTGGTACGGGCTGACTTCCCGGGCACGCATTATTGTCGTTTCAAAAGACCGGGTGCAGGAGGGCGAGGTGATGCGCTATGAAGACCTGGCCGACCCCGGGCTGAAGGGTCGACTCTGTACACGTTCCGGAAAACATCCCTACATGGTTGCCCTGACAGCCTCCATGATTGCCCATCTTGGCCTGGATGGAGCGGAACAGTGGCTGGCCGGTGTGAAATCGAACCTGGCCCGAAAACCGGAGGGCAATGACCGCAGTCAGGTGAAGGCGATCAGGGAAGGCATCTGCGACATCGCGGTAATCAATCATTACTACATGTACAAGATGACTGTCGACCCCGAGCAAAAACCCTGGGCGGATGCCGTCAAAGTGATTTTTCCAAACCAGCAGGACCGCGGAACCCACATGAACATCAGCGGAATGGCGATGACAAAACATGCCCCCAACCGGGACAATGCACTGCAATTGATGGAGTTTCTCTCCACGGCCCGGGCCCAGGAAATGTATGCCCAGGTCAACGGCGAATATGCCGTAAAACCCGGCATTCCGCTGGCGGACCCGGTAAAGGCCTGGGGGGATTTCAAGCGCGACGACCTGAATCTGGTCGAGGTTGCGAACCACCGTGCGGAAGGGTCCAAAATCGCAGACAGGGTGGGCTATGATGAATAGCGTACAGCACCCCCCTGCCTGACCAGACCCACCGGTTTCGACATCCTGCCGGCCATGGAAGCGACCACACTGAAATCCTCCCGGTTCGGTGGTGCAGGCCCCTGGTGGGCGACGACGGCCGGGGTGGCCGCCATCGCGGTATTTCCCATTCTGGCCATTTTCTGGTTTGCCTTCTTTCCGGCTGAAAACATCTGGCCACATCTCATTGCGACCTCGCTGCCCACCTATCTGCTCAACACCCTTGGATTGATGTCCGGTGTGGGGTTGCTGGTTTTTGGCATCGGGGTCTCCACCGCCTATGTGGTCACGAACTACCGGTTTCCGTTGCACCAATACTTTGAATGGCTGCTGTTGCTGCCACTGGCAGTGCCGGCTTATGTCATCGCCTACCTGTATACCGACATCCTGGAGTTTTCCGGCCCCGTCCAAAGCACCCTGAGAAGTTTGTTTGGCTGGGAACTGGCCCGGGACTACTGGTTTCCCAATATCCGGAGCCTGGGCGGTGCGGTCACCATGATGGGGCTGGTCCTGTATCCCTACGTATATTTGCTGGCCCGGACCTCGTTTCTTGAGCAGTCCCCCTATTTGCTCGATGCCAGCCGCTTAATGGGCCATTCCCGGTGGAAAACCTTTTTTTCCGTTTCACTCCCCATTGCCCGGCCGGGCATTGCCATCGGGGTTGCCCTTGCGTTGATGGAAACGCTGAATGATTTTGGAACGGTGGACTTTTTTGCGGTCCCCACCCTGACCGCCGGATTGTTCGATGTCTGGCTCAACATGAACAACCTGGGTGGCGCCGCCCAGCTCGCCGTCATCATGCTGACTTTTGTACTGTTGCTGCTTGGGCTGGAGTACATGGGCCGCAGGCGTACCGGCTTCCAGCAAAACAGCGGAAGGTTCTCCAGGCGGGAAAGAATTGAACTCACCGGGGCGGGCCGGTGGGCCGCCTTCTCCCTGTGTTTCATTCCCGTACTGACAGGATTTTTGGTTCCGGTGGTTCTATTGTCGAAATACGCAATCATCTATTTCAGCCAGTCCTGGACCATCGAATTCCGGCAATACGCCTTCAACAGCCTTTACGTATCCTCCATGGCAGCGGTGTGCTGCGCCATCCTTGCCCTGATCGTCAGCTATGCCAGAAGGATGAAACACAGTACCTGGATTCACTACGCAGGGAGAATGGCCTCCATGGGATATGCCGTTCCCGGCGCCGTGCTGGCCGTGGGGGTGGTCGTCCCGCTGGCCACGTTTGACAATCTCGTGGATGCCCTGGTGCTGAACCACTTCGGCATCTCCACGGGATTGCTCCTGAGTGGAACCACTTTTGCCCTGGTCCTTACCTATGTCATTCGCTTCCTGGCGATATCCATCGGCAGCGTCGACTCCAGTTTTTCAAAAGTCTCCCCATCCATCGACATGGCCGCCCGGACGCTTGGCCATTCGCCTTTTAAAGTGCTCGGTTCCTATCACCTTCCCCTGGTCAAGGGCGGGCTGTACACCGCCATGTTAATCGTGTTTGTGGACTGCATGAAGGAACTGCCGGCCACCCTGCTGCTGCGGCCGTTCAATTTTGAAACGCTGGCGACCCATGTCTATCTTTTTGCTTCCGATGAACTGATCGAACAAAGCGCACTCGGGGCCCTGCTGATCGTGCTGGTCGGCCTGGTGCCGGTGGTTGTATTAAGCAAAACAATTTCGTATTCTCAACAGATACCCCATCACCATCCGGCCGATTAGCCAACGCATCCCTTCTTCCGCTTCAAAGTGAACACCTCCCCCATTTTGCGAGTGGAAAACATTTCCTGTCGCTATGAAAACCACCCCGCAGTAAATGGTACCTCATTCGTTTTGCATAAAGGCACGCTGGCCTGCCTGCTGGGCCCCAGCGGGTGTGGAAAAACCACCGTTCTAAGAGCAATCGCAGGATTTCAGGAATTGTTGGGCGGCTCGATTACCCTGCAAAATACCTGTATCTCCCGTCCGGGCCGGTATGTGCCTCCTGAACGGAGAAAAATCAGCATGATGTTTCAGGACTATGCCCTGTTCCCCCATTTGACCGTGGAGAAGAATATTGCGGCGGGACTGCATCAACTGGACCGGAAGACGGCCAACCATACGGTCCGTGAAATCCTCGAATATGTTCGGCTGGAAGGCCATGGACAACGCTATCCCCATGAACTCTCCGGTGGTGAGCAACAACGCGTGGCACTGGCCCGGGCACTGGCTCCCAAACCAGGGTTGCTGCTGATGGATGAACCCTTCTCGAACCTGGACCTGGAGCTTCGTGAAAATCTCGGCCAGGAAGTCCGGGACCTGTTGAAGGCCATCGGCACAAGCTGCATCATGGTCACCCATGACCAGCAGGATGCCTTTACTTTCAGCGACCAGGTGGGGGTGATGAATAAAGGCCATATTGAACAATGGGATACTCCCTACACCCTTTACCACGAACCCAAAACACGCTTCGTCGCAAACTTCATCGGTGATGGGGTCTTTCTCAATGCCACCATCGTGGACCGGCACAGCATCCAGTCCGAGCTGGCGCTGCTCAAAGGGCAGCTCCCCGAAAATGCCAAGCCAGGCAGCGCCATCGACTTGCTGGTCCGGCCGGATGACATTATCCACGATGACTACAGCGAAATGTCCGCGAAAATCAAGAGCAAGGCATTTCGCGGCGAGAGTTATCTTTATACGCTGGTCCTGCCAAGCGGAGACGAGATTCTCTCCCTGGTGCCTTCTCACCATAACCACGCCATTGGCGAGTACCTGGGAATCAAGCTTGAAATCGACCACCTGGTCTATTTTGACCGGGAGGACGCCCCCGCCTCCGAACGCTTACACTCAAGGAGAAATTTCCCACCGAACGCGGTAAACTCGGGCTAGAGTCAATACTGTTGCTTTAAGCAGATATTCGAATAATTTCCGGGTCCCACAGCTGTATTTTCCGTGACAGCGGTCCCCGTTTTCGCAATGGATAATTGCTCATTTTTCTTTTCACGCCACGGGGTTTTTTCTGTCCGCGGCTTGAGACGGTCCGTTCTTCCGGGATTTCACGGATCAGATGATCCGTCTGATGCTCTGGGGGGGAAACCGCCGGGTTGTATGATCCGGCGGCGCATGACCCGTGTGGCATGTACGAAGGATAGTCGGTCGGGATCTTCCCGCGCCGTTCCGGCGGCTTCATGAATCAGCCGTCGAACCGCGTAGTGGGCCAACATCAGGCCATCGATTTCCTGGTAGACAAGTTCCGGGGTTTTGCTTCTCAGGATCGCTCCGGGTCCTAGAAGATGGGTTTTGATTTCGTCGTAGGTGGTCTCGATTTCCCATCGTTCGTGATACAGCGCAGCCAGTTCTTCGGCCGGGGCCTGTTCCGGGTCCAGGATCGTGGTGGCCAACCGGTAGATTTCATCCCTCCCATCGAACCGATAGGCGATGATTCGGATCGGGCGCTCCCCGGTGCTTTTTCGGCGGTCCCGACCACTACCGCGGATCACGCTTCGCCACGATCCATCCGTCAAGGCTTCGTGCACTGGAAAGGCATGATTTCCCCTGAGCCGCCACAACAGGTCAGCACCGGTCTCGGCGGCACGGCTCCACAACGGAAAACCACAGTAATAGCGGTCTGCCAGCACCAACATGCCCGGAGAGAATTCGTCGAGCAGACGCTCCGCCTGTTCCGCTTCGCTCTCACGAAACGGACCCGCCGTCCAGGCCAGAGCGGCCCGGGTGCCCAGTTCCACCATCATCGTGACCCGGGCCTGGGGAAACGCCGAATCGCCGCGACTGGATGCCGGCAATCCGAATACCTCCCGGTTGCGCACTTCATCCGGCAAATTCAGCGTCGAACCGTCAAAGGCCACCAGGCGCCATCCCCGATACCATGATCCGACGGTTTCGCGGGTGGCCAACGGAACCACGCAACGCTCCCGCAAGGCGGAAAACGGTGCCGCCCCCAGACGAGACCGGGCCCGGGAAATCGATGACTTCCCCGAAACCCGCATCGGCAGGTCCGTACAACTCCAACGCAAACCATCGACCAGACAACGCAAGACCTCCCGAGTCGATACCGAACGAAACAGGGCCATCACGATGACGTAATACACCATCACCTCCGCAGGCAAATCCCGCCGACGGCGACTTTCCTGTCCTCCAGAACTTAACGCCGAACAGACCACCTCACGCGGATAAAACCGCGAGATTACATTGACACTCATATAGTCGGAAAGACGCGCACCACCTGGAAGCGTGGCCTGCGTTCGGGCCATGGCTATCCTCCTCATGTAAAATCGAATGAGGAGGATTGAAGCATAAATATTTCCTTAAAGCAACAGTATTGGGGCTAGAGTCGCCGGACGCCACGGTGCTCGACCGCGTGCATGCCGCGATGTTGCTGCAAGCAGACGGTCGAGCGAATGCTTTGCGGATGCTGATCGTCGCGGAGCAGGAACGGGCACCGGACTTCCTGTGTCTCTCGAACGCGCTGTCCGCACTCTATCCACGCGGTAGCCGCGAGAAGCGGCTACTGGACGCCATGCTTCTGGCCGTGCCAAGGTAATCGCATGGTGATCAGATTTAATGAAGGAAAAGACAATGACTCAAGAGATTGAACTGCTCGAACGCATCACCGTCCGCCCCGAGATTTTCGGCGGCAAGCCGATCATCCGCGACATGCGGGTCGCTGTGGAGCATGTGCTTGGAAAGTTGGCCGCAGGCGATACGACTGAGATGATTCTCAGCGAATACCCCTTCCTCGAACCGGCCGACATCCAGGCGTGCCTGATCTTCGCCCATCGCTCGATGGCCGGCGAGCATGTATATGATCGCATCCCCATCCGAGAGGCTTCGTGAAATTCCTTCTCGATGTATGCGTCACATCGAATGTTTTGCACAAGACCTTGAACGACCTCGGACACGATGTCCTTTCAGCCCGGGATGGATACGCAAGTGCCTCCGACCGGACGTTGCCCGACCTGGCATACCGGGAAGAACGCGTACTGATCACCGAGGACAAAGACTTTGGGGAACTCGTTTTTTCGCTTCGACTGCCGCACCCTTGCATCGTGCGGTTCGACGGATTGACCACCACTGACGAAGCATCCGCCATTCGAAACCTGATCGATCACGTCGGCATGGTTCTCCGTCGCCTCGCCGGCGAGACGCAGAACACGTCGCCAGTACTCACACTGATCACGCAGTTCGGCGGAGGAAAGACGCACACGCTGGCAGTGCTCTATCACCTCGCTAGCGGAAGTTGTAAGCATTTGGGGGGGAACTCAAGGAGAAATTTTCCACTGAACGCGGTGAACTCGGGCTAGTACACCGGGTCGTACATCAAATTCCGGATATACCGGGTAAGGTTTTCAGGGGGGTCATGGTCGGTCAGGCCATGACGGTAGGCGTGCTCCGCCACCGCGGCGGCAATCTTCAGCGACACCTCCCGGATCCGGTGAATGCGAGGGTAAACCGACCCGGACGCAAGATCGGTTTCCGTTACCGCTGCCGCCAGGGCCCTGGCGGATTCCAGAAAGACGGTTTCCGGAATTCTCCTGCCTTCACAGGCCAGCATCCCGAGACCGACACCGGGAAAGATATACGCATTGTTCCCCTGCCCGGGACGAAACGTCCGGCCATCCCGTTCCACCGGGTCAAAGGGACTGCCACTTGCGAAGATCCCCCGGCCATCCGTCCAGTGATACGCCTGTTCCGCCGTACATTCTGCCCGGCTGGTGGGGTTTGACAGAGCAAATATCCCGGGACGATGGGTGATTCCCGCCATCCTGCGAACAAGATCTTCCGTGAATATGGACGGCCTGCCCGTTGCACCAATCAGAATGTGGGGCCGATGGGCATCCATGGCATGCAGGGGTCCGCAGTGCGGCAGGTCGTGGGCGAAACCCTGAATGTGGTCAGGCAGGTATTCCCTGCTGCGGGTCACCAGGCCCTTGCTGTCAAAAAACCAGAGCCTGCGATGGGCTTCATCCCGGTCCAGCCCTTCTGCCATGAGCGCCTGGGCAACCATGGAGCCAATCCCCGCCGCCGCCGAGCCCGCCCCCAGAAAAACAAATCTCAGGTCCCTGAAGGGCACCCCTGAAATCCGGGTCGAGGCATAAATACCCGCCAGCACCACCGCCGCCGTTCCCTGGATATCATCGTTAAAACAAAACGTGTTCTCCCTGTACTTGTCCAGCAGGGCGAATGCATTTTTCGCAATGAAATCCTCAAACTGAATCAACACATTGGGCCAGGCATCGTTCACGGCATGGATGAACTCGTCCATCAGTTCGAAATAGTCGTCACCCCTGAGCCGCTTTTGCCGGATTCCCAGGTAGAGGGGATCATTCAGCAACGCTTCATTGTCCGTGCCGACATCGAACATGACCGGCATGGTATGGTCCGGGGAGATGCCTGCACAGGCACAGTAAAGGCTCAACTTGCCGATGGGAATTCCCATGCCACTGGCCCCCAGGTCCCCCAGCCCCAGGATTCTTTCCCCGTCCGTAACGACAATGATCCGAACCTTCTCATGGGGCCAGTTGTTCAGAATTTCCCGGATCCTGCCGCGGTCATTGGCAGTCACATAAAACCCCTTTCCCCGGCGGTAAATGTGCGCAAACTCCTTGCACGCCTGCCCCACCGTCGGCGTATAGATGAGGGGCACGATTTCTTCAAAATTATCGATCACCAGCCGGTAAAACAGGCGGTCATTCCGGTCCTGCAGGCCGGACAGGAAAATATACTTCTCTATGTCGTTTTCCTTGCGGTGCAGGTTCGCCAGGGTCCGTTTCAGCTGCGTGTCCATGGTACCGATGGCCGCCGGCAGCAACCCCCGCAGCTTCAGCCGATCGCGCTCTTCTTCCGTGTACGCCGTGGACTTGTTGTGGGCAGCGCTTTGCAGCAGCGCCACCCCGGTCAGTTCCCGGGAATCGGTCACGACTGTCCGGAGGCTCCCGCCTCTATCTTTTGAAAATAGGCACGCTTCATGGCTGCCTCAAACTCGACATTGGTGGCATAGTCATATCCCAGCACCGGTGACCACAATTCGGGAGGTTCCATGCAAAGATAGAAAAACACCTTCCGGTGCCAGGGCTCCAGTCCGCCGTAAAGGCCTTTGAACAGGTCCAGCTTGACCTCCAGGGGATAGGACCACTTTCCGGCCGATGGCTCCATGGGCATCTGCAGGATTTTACTGGTCAGCTCCCGGTTGCGAATTCTCTTCATGACGGATTTCGTGAATGTCAGGGTGCCCATGGACACCATTGCAACGGTCTCCACGGGAAACTGCCGAACCAGTCGTTCACAGATTTCACCGTACCCGGATTCCCAGCCGTGATAGTGGATGATGGGATGGAAATGAAACCCGACGAGGTTGCCTTTTTCCGCGATGGCTCCCGCGGCTTCCAGCCTTTGGTCCAACGAGGCGGAAAGGTGTTCTTCGTGGTCGATAATGGTCTGGGTATTGAGTGACCACGTACACAGCACATTGCGTGGGAGGGGGTTTTTCAGGAGCCACCCGATATTCCTGGATTTGGTCTTGAGTTCAAGGATGACATTGGGGTGCTGCCTGGCGAACGCGCACAACGCCTCCAGCACCCCCTGGTGGTTTCCCCACATCAGGGAATCCGAGGACTGGCCGGTTCCAATATGATAGGTCTTGTCGGGATCAAGCTTGAGTCCAGCCAGTTTTCCTGCGAAACCACTGTCGAACACCACTTCGTTCCCGTGATAAAACGACTGAATGCTGCAATAGCTGCAATCAAACCCGCATTTTTCAACGGCATCCAGTGTCAGCAGGTTGCAGCACCGCGTCTTTTCCGAGGCCACGGGACAGCGCCCGAGTCCCAGTCTGGGCCGCACGGTGGTCTTGAGAACCGGCTTGACCGTCTTCGGCCGGTCCGACGGGGTAAATCTGCGATAGGACTTGGCCTGGTTTTTCAGCAATTCCTGCTTCCGGCTCAGCGCCGCAAGCGTATCGGCCTTTCGGACCTTGTTATCCAAAGCTGCCACGTTCTGCGGCCATTCACTGGATAGCGGCATTTCCTTCCAGCGGTACCGGTCCAAAGCCATCTCGCTCACCATTCTCAGCTCCTGTTGGGTAAAATACAGCTCACAGGCTTTTTTTCGGATAAAGTCCCGTTCCACCACAGGCAGCAGGCCAAACGGTGTGGACTGGGCAATCCGGTCAAATTTTTTCGGATAACTGGACAGGAAAGGCGGCATAGGGTTGAATCCTGGAAACGAATCGCACTCCCGGGGTACGGGCCCGAAGGTTGAGTATGTTTGATTTTACCATTGATTACTACAGGATGAATTTTGATCTGCATCCATGATGCCGGTCTTTTCATGCCCGATTCCACCCCACCGTGACCGAAAACAGCCCTCCAGCCATGCCCGTCAAGCCCGATTCCCCTCTGATCGACCGGATTGACCAGTGTCTTCCGCAGACCCAGTGTACCCTTTGCAGCTATCCGTGCTGTCGGGACTACGCTGAAGCCATCGCCAGCGATGCCGCCGAGATCAACCAGTGTCCGCCTGGCGGAAAAGTGACCATACGCGCCCTGGCAGCATTGCTCGACCGACCCGTTGTGCCCTTGAACGAGATGCACGGCATAACCGAACCCAGGGCCATCGCCTGGATCGACGAATCCCGATGCATCGGCTGCAAACTCTGTATCCAGGCCTGCCCGGTGGATTGCATCGTGGGGGCATCCAAACTGATGCACACCGTGATTGCCGGGGAATGCACCGGATGCAAGCTGTGCCTGCCGGTCTGCCCCACCGACTGCATTGTTCTTCGCGAACCGGAAACGTCCCCGGATTCCAGCGAAACCATGAGTCCATGGCCGGGTTTTACCCGCAACCAGGTGGTCCTGGCCCGTCAGAATACCGAGGGGAAAAAACTGCGCATTCGGCAACGGGACCGGGAGAAGAAACAGCAAAGAAGGATCCTGGCCCGCAAACAGATGCAGAAGGAAATTCTCAAAGCCGTTGGGCGCAAGGCCAGCCAAAGGCGGCAACCATGACTGCACAACAGATTGTGGCCCTGTTCAGTCGACTGGAGAAACACCTCCCGGAACCCACCACGGAACTCGAATACCAGTCAGATTTTGAATTGCTGGTTTCCGTCATCCTGTCGGCCCAGGCCACCGACATCTCCGTGAACCAGGCCACGGCAAAACTGTACCCGGTGGCCAATACCCCGGACCAGATCCGGGAATTGGGGGTCGCCGGACTGAAAAAATATATCCGGACCATTGGACTGTTCAATACCAAGGCCGAAAATATCATCCGAACCTGTGACCTGCTGATCCGGAGACACGGCGGCGAGGTGCCCCGGACCCGGGAGGAACTCGAGGCACTGCCCGGTGTTGGCAGGAAAACCGCGAATGTCATCCTGAACACCGCGTTTGGCCAGCCAACCATCGCCGTGGACACCCATATCTTCCGGGTCTCCAACCGTACCGGCATCGCCCCGGGAAAAAATGTGCTGGCGGTGGAAAAAGGACTTCTGGAAGCCGTCCCTGACCGGTTCAAGCCCAACGCACACCACTGGCTGATCCTCCACGGCCGATATACCTGTACCGCCAGAAAACCAAAATGCGAAACCTGCATATTGAATGATCTGTGCGACTACGCGGACAACGGGTGAAAGGCCCCCGGCAACCCGGGATGGCCAGCATCCTCCATGAACTATTTTCCGTAATCACGGACCCATCCCCACCCATTTAAGGGTACAATGCCTTATGCTTAACCTGAGACCCGGCATCGCCGCCGATAGACACCCCTGATTCCATGGACATTCCAGCAAGATTCGACTTCAACGAGGTTTTGAAGGCCCACGACTGTTCCCCCCTCCGGCGCTCTTCGCTCACCGAACTCCAGGTCAATATTGGCTATCTTTGCAACCAGGCCTGTGAACACTGCCATGTCGAAGCCGGCCCGAAACGCCCGGAACAGATGACCTGGGACACCATGGAAAGAATCCTGGAATGGGTAAAAACCAACGGTATCCGGTCGGTGGATATCACCGGAGGGGCCCCGGAAATGATCCCGAACTTTCGACGATTCTGCGACGATTTCCTGGACCAGGGAGTGACCATTACCTCCCGGTGCAATATTACCGTTCAATTTGAACCGAACCAGGAAGACCTGGTGGACTGGTACGCGGAACGCAAAATCAGGCTGATCTGTTCCCTTCCCTGCTATACGGCGGATAATGTGGACAAACAGCGGGGGAAAGGGGTTTTCGGAAAAAGCATTTCCGGCCTCCAGGCCTTCAATGAGGCGGGATATGGCAGAAAGGAGGACCTGGTCCTTGACCTGGTCTACAACCCCGTGGGCCCGATTTTGCCCCCGGACCAGGCCGGCCTGGAAAGGGACTACAAATCCAGGCTGAAAACCGACTTCGGCATCGATTTCAATCATCTGTTTGCCTTGACGAATCTGCCAATCAACCGCTTTGAACATTACCTGAAAGGCACCGGCCAGCTGGAGAGCTACCAGCAGCTGCTGGTAGAGAACTTCAATCCCGCCACCGTTGAATCATTGATGTGCCGCCATTTGATCAGCGTGGACTGGCAGGGGTACGTCTACGATTGCGACTTCAACCAGATGCTGACCATCCCCCTGGGGGCCCGCCGCCGGAAACAGCTTTGGGAAATCGACCGTGCAGGGCTGAAAAACCAGGCCATTGCCCTGGGGAAACACTGCTTCGGCTGCACTGCCGGAGCCGGGAGCAGTTGCGGCGGCGCCATCGCCTGAGTAAGCCGGCCCATGGCAGGCCGGAAACCACCCCGGAAACATCCACCCTGCCCACCCCACCGCTTCGCGAAAACCACCGCTTTCATTCCGGACCGCTGCAAGGCACCCATCAGGGGTCCGGAAATAGCCAGAGCAGGACCCAGTACCTGGAAATCTTGCTGAAAAGGATCATCGCGACACAGGGCAGCCAGGGCAGCCTGAGATACCCTGCGGCCAGGCAAAGCGGGTCCCCAACAACGGGCATCCAGCTGAAAAACAGGACCGGAATCCCCCACCGCCGGACCCGGCCCAAGGCGTTGTCTTCGAGCTTGAAAAATCGCTGAATGCGCCGATGCCAGGTTAACCCTGACAACCCCTTGTGCAGCAGTCTTCCCATCCAGAAAGTGAGGGTGCCGCCCAGGGTATTGCCCAATGTCGCTACCGCGAGCAGGGATACAAACGTATACTCGCCGGAATCATGCAAATGATATAATAATACCTCGACTCCACCCGGAACGAGGGTGGATGCCAACAGTGAGCCGACGAATAATGAAAGAAGACCGGTTTCCATTGTCCAGAATGATGCGGGATAATTTTTTCAATACAGGTTAATGGCCAGTCACATGGATTCCAGGTCCGCACTGATAATTGTCGATGTACAAAACGACTTTTGCCCGGGAGGCGCATTGGCCGTGGCGGATGGCGATGCCATCATTCCGGAAATTAATCTGCTGTCCCGCCAGTATACCAACATCGTACTGACCCAGGACTGGCATCCCCCGGATCATGCCAGCTTTGCGGCCAACCAGGCCGGAAAAGCTCCATTTCAAGCCATCATGCTGGACTATGGCGAACAAACACTGTGGCCGGTGCACTGTGTGCAAAATACCCCCGGTGCAGCCTTTCATCCTGCCCTGGATACCTCCCGTGCCCAGTTAAGCGTTCGCAAGGGCTTTCGGGCCGGGATTGACAGCTATTCCGCATTTTTTGAAAACGACCACACCACGGCCACCGGACTAAACGGCTATCTCCGTGACCGGGGAATACAAGATATCGCACTGGTGGGGCTGGCCACGGATTATTGCGTGGCATGGAGTGCGCTGGATGCCGTCAGTCTTGGATTTGAGACCACCGTGATCCTGTCCGCATGCCGGGCCATTGACCTGGAGGGGTCCCTTGCCCGGCAAATCAGGAAAATGAATGATGGAGGGGTCCGGCTCCGGATAAAGGGCCCGTATTCCGGATAACCCCCGTGTTTCCACCCGCTCCCGACCATCAACCGCCGGCCGGGGACGAAAGGGATTTCACGTGCCGAACAGTTTTCCAAGGAGGGAGGCGATGCCGCGGGCGAATTCGCTTTCCAGTGGGAATGAAAGCATCCCCATCACCGAATACCCCATGATCCACGGCATCAGGTAAAACCTGATCATGTAGAAAAACCAGGCCACATACAGCGGCACCAGCCCCTCCACCAAAAAAGCCGGCGTCACCGGCTGGAACAGTTTGATCAGCGGATTGGTGTACTTTACAAACACCCGCATGAAGAAAAACGAACTGTCCTGCGGAAGAAAGATTCCCATGGCGAACCGGCCAATGAGGGTCCACATGATCATCCCCATGATGTAGTCAAAGGTCAACAGCCAGGCTGGAAAATCTGCATACATGGGAAATTCGGGGAGAACCGTCCGGGTGGAAAAGGAGGTGGAAAAGGGTTCGAAATCAAATAATCAGGCAATCCTGCTTGTGCACCATCGGGTAGGAGGCGGAATCACTTCCGCCGTCCTCCCACACCACCGTACGTACGGTTCCGTATACGGCGGTTCATGGTAAGCCCCGCAACCGACACGCTGTATCAAGCAGCGATACCAGTCCAAGACGATCAAAATAAGCCTTCGGAAATGCCGCGTTCATGTGTGAAGCACCGCTGTTCCACCACGGACCCCGTCCGTTGGTCGCAGATTTCCACGCACGAACCTCCGACAGGCCGGCCTTCATCAGATGTCGCGCTCGCGTGTAAACCCGTTTCCATTGCCGCCACAAGATAGCACGCAGCTTGTGTCGAATCCATCCGTCCAATGCCAAAAAGGGGCGTTTTGCCCTGGCCAAACGAAAATAGGCCGCCCAACCCCTCAACAGCGGGTTAAGCGCCTCAATGGCCCTGGCGAGGCTTCGTCCCCGCGCTCCGCGCAGTACGGCCCGCACCTTGTCAGCAAATCGCTGGCAGCTTCCCTTCGAAATACTCAGTCTGGACTCCTTGAAGCCCGTCACACGGTATCCCAGGAATTGCCGCTCCCACGGTCTCGCCACCGCACTCTTGGTCGAATTGACCTTGAGCTTGAGGCGGGTCCACAGAAACGCTTCCAGCTTCGCCATCAACCGATGGCCAGCCTTCTCGCTTTTCACGTAAACATTGAAGTCATCCGCATACCGGCAAAACCGGTGCCCTCGGCACTCCAGTTCCCGGTCCAGTTCCGTCAGCAGGATATTGGATAATAAAGGGCTTAGTGGGCCACCCTGCGGCATCCCTTTCCGCCTTGGCGAAATCAGCCCATCAGCCATCATCCCTGCTTCCAGATATCGGCGAATCAATTTCAACACCCGCGCATCGTCCACCTGCTGTGCCAGTTTCCCCATCACTATATCGTGATTGACCCGGTCGAAAAACTTCTCCAAATCCAGATCCACCACCCAGCGATGCCCGGCCGCAACGTGTTCCCGCGCCGCCTCCACCGCCTGATGGGCCGAGCGTCCGGGTCGGAACCCGTAGCTCGAATCCGAGAATCCCGGCTCAAACATAGGACTCAACACCTGATGCAACGCCTGCTGGATCATCCGATCCGTCAGCGTTGGAATGCCGAGTGTCCTCACCCCGCCCTGCGGCTTGGGTATGTCCACCCGACGTACCGGCGCGGGAATATATTCCCCCGCCAGCAATCTGGCCCTGATCGTCGGCCAGTGCCGTTTCAGGTGCTCCTTGAACTCCGGTACCCCGATGCCATCGACACCGCTTGCACCCTTGTTCCGAATCACCCGCTCGTAGGCCTTCATCAGGTTGCCGCGTTCCAACACCGCTTCCATCAGATCGACCTGCTTCGGCTGCGCTTTCGTCCGCATCAGGCTCGCCGATGTCCCCTCAACACTCAAACCGGCTCCCGCCGGATACCGTCCGGCGTCCTCCGTCTGAGCCCCGCCTCTCCGACGGGCTTGTGTCTTGTTCAGTTTCATCGAGAAATCCCATGCCTACTCACGTCTTGCCATGTTCAGCCCTTCAACTGCCGGTCAGCAGCCTACTATGGCCTCGGCTGACTTCTGCCGTCCCATCCCGCTTCCTCTCGGAAACGGTAGCCCAAGGCAGGACCACAGACCTCCCAGGGTAATGCGCGTGACCTTCCCGCTTATGCTCGCCGCCTATACGTCCACGGTGTCCGTACAAGTATCGGGCTTTGAAGATATTAGCCTTCTCACCCACCGTGACCGCCTCATAGGCGATTCCTGTTCGTCGAGCCAGCGGTTTGCCTGCGGCTTCCTTCAGATTCCACCTCGCGGTGGACACCCTTGCCGTTCGGCTAATCGTTCCCCTTGTCGGGCCGACAGCGGACTTGCACCGCCCAGTCATCCGGCCCACCACCACGTGTACCGGAACAGCGCCAGTCACGGCGCTACGCGCCATGCCTGGCGCACATCGGGTAGGAGGCGGAATCACTTCCGCCGTCCTCCCACACCACCGTACGTACGGTTCCGTATACGGCGGTTCATGGTAAGCCCCGCAACCGACACGCTGTATCAAGCAGCGATACCAGTCCAAGACGATCAAAATAAGCCTTCGGAAATGCCGCGTTCATGTGTGAAGCACCGCTGTTCCACCACGGACCCCGTCCGTTGGTCGCAGATTTCCACGCACGAACCTCCGACAGGCCGGCCTTCATCAGATGTCGCGCTCGCGTGTAAACCCGTTTCCATTGCCGCCACAAGATAGCACGCAGCTTGTGTCGAATCCATCCGTCCAATGCCAAAAAGGGGCGTTTTGCCCTGGCCAAACGAAAATAGGCCGCCCAACCCCTCAACAGCGGGTTAAGCGCCTCAATGGCCCTGGCGAGGCTTCGTCCCCGCGCTCCGCGCAGTACGGCCCGCACCTTGTCAGCAAATCGCTGGCAGCTTCCCTTCGAAATACTCAGTCTGGACTCCTTGAAGCCCGTCACACGGTATCCCAGGAATTGCCGCTCCCACGGTCTCGCCACCGCACTCTTGGTCGAATTGACCTTGAGCTTGAGGCGGGTCCACAGAAACGCTTCCAGCTTCGCCATCAACCGATGGCCAGCCTTCTCGCTTTTCACGTAAACATTGAAGTCATCCGCATACCGGCAAAACCGGTGCCCTCGGCACTCCAGTTCCCGGTCCAGTTCCGTCAGCAGGATATTGGATAATAAAGGGCTTAGTGGGCCACCCTGCGGCATCCCTTTCCGCCTTGGCGAAATCAGCCCATCAGCCATCATCCCTGCTTCCAGATATCGGCGAATCAATTTCAACACCCGCGCATCGTCCACCTGCTGTGCCAGTTTCCCCATCACTATATCGTGATTGACCCGGTCGAAAAACTTCTCCAAATCCAGATCCACCACCCAGCGATGCCCGGCCGCAACGTGTTCCCGCGCCGCCTCCACCGCCTGATGGGCCGAGCGTCCGGGTCGGAACCCGTAGCTCGAATCCGAGAATCCCGGCTCAAACATAGGACTCAACACCTGATGCAACGCCTGCTGGATCATCCGATCCGTCAGCGTTGGAATGCCGAGTGTCCTCACCCCGCCCTGCGGCTTGGGTATGTCCACCCGACGTACCGGCGCGGGAATATATTCCCCCGCCAGCAATCTGGCCCTGATCGTCGGCCAGTGCCGTTCAGGTGCTCCTTGAACTCCGGTACCCCGATGCCATCGACACCGCTTGCACCCTTGTTCCGAATCACCCGCTCGTAGGCCTTCATCAGGTTGCCGCGTTCCAACACCGCTTCCATCAGATCGACCTGCTTCGGCTGCGCTTTCGTCCGCATCAGGCTCGCCGATGTCCCCTCAACACTCAAACCGGCTCCCGCCGGATACCGTCCGGCGTCCTCCGTCTGAGCCCCGCCTCTCCGACGGGCTTGTGTCTTGTTCAGTTTCATCGAGAAATCCCATGCCTACTCACGTCTTGCCATGTTCAGCCCTTCAACTGCCGGTCAGCAGCCTACTATGGCCTCGGCTGACTTCTGCCGTCCCATCCCGCTTCCTCTCGGAAACGGTAGCCCAAGGCAGGACCACAGACCTCCCAGGGTAATGCGCGTGACCTTCCCGCTTATGCTCGCCGCCTATACGTCCACGGTGTCCGTACAAGTATCGGGCTTTGAAGATATTAGCCTTCTCACCCACCGTGACCGCCTCATAGGCGATTCCTGTTCGTCGAGCCAGCGGTTTGCCTGCGGCTTCCTTCAGATTCCACCTCGCGGTGGACACCCTTGCCGTTCGGCTAATCGTTCCCCTTGTCGGGCCGACAGCGGACTTGCACCGCCCAGTCATCCGGCCCACCACCACGTGTACCGGAACAGCGCCAGTCACGGCGCTACGCGCCATGCCTGGCGCAATCGGGTAGGAGGCGGAATCACTTCCGCCGTCCTCCCACACCACCGTACGTACGGTTCCGTATACGGCGGTTCATGGTAAGCCCCGCAACCGACACGCTGTATCAAGCAGCGATACCAGTCCAAGACGATCAAAATAAGCCTTCGGAAATGCCGCGTTCATGTGTGAAGCACCGCTGTTCCACCACGGACCCCGTCCGTTGGTCGCAGATTTCCACGCACGAACCTCCGACAGGCCGGCCTTCATCAGATGTCGCGCTCGCGTGTAAACCCGTTTCCATTGCCGCCACAAGATAGCACGCAGCTTGTGTCGAATCCATCCGTCCAATGCCAAAAAGGGGCGTTTTGCCCTGGCCAAACGAAAATAGGCCGCCCAACCCCTCAACAGCGGGTTAAGCGCCTCAATGGCCCTGGCGAGGCTTCGTCCCCGCGCTCCGCGCAGTACGGCCCGCACCTTGTCAGCAAATCGCTGGCAGCTTCCCTTCGAAATACTCAGTCTGGACTCCTTGAAGCCCGTCACACGGTATCCCAGGAATTGCCGCTCCCACGGTCTCGCCACCGCACTCTTGGTCGAATTGACCTTGAGCTTGAGGCGGGTCCACAGAAACGCTTCCAGCTTCGCCATCAACCGATGGCCAGCCTTCTCGCTTTTCACGTAAACATTGAAGTCATCCGCATACCGGCAAAACCGGTGCCCTCGGCACTCCAGTTCCCGGTCCAGTTCCGTCAGCAGGATATTGGATAATAAAGGGCTTAGTGGGCCACCCTGCGGCATCCCTTTCCGCCTTGGCGAAATCAGCCCATCAGCCATCATCCCTGCTTCCAGATATCGGCGAATCAATTTCAACACCCGCGCATCGTCCACCTGCTGTGCCAGTTTCCCCATCACTATATCGTGATTGACCCGGTCGAAAAACTTCTCCAAATCCAGATCCACCACCCAGCGATGCCCGGCCGCAACGTGTTCCCGCGCCGCCTCCACCGCCTGATGGGCCGAGCGTCCGGGTCGGAACCCGTAGCTCGAATCCGAGAATCCCGGCTCAAACATAGGACTCAACACCTGATGCAACGCCTGCTGGATCATCCGATCCGTCAGCGTTGGAATGCCGAGTGTCCTCACCCCGCCCTGCGGCTTGGGTATGTCCACCCGACGTACCGGCGCGGGAATATATTCCCCCGCCAGCAATCTGGCCCTGATCGTCGGCCAGTGCCGTTTCAGGTGCTCCTTGAACTCCGGTACCCCGATGCCATCGACACCGCTTGCACCCTTGTTCCGAATCACCCGCTCGTAGGCCTTCATCAGGTTGCCGCGTTCCAACACCGCTTCCATCAGATCGACCTGCTTCGGCTGCGCTTTCGTCCGCATCAGGCTCGCCGATGTCCCCTCAACACTCAAACCGGCTCCCGCCGGATACCGTCCGGCGTCCTCCGTCTGAGCCCCGCCTCTCCGACGGGCTTGTGTCTTGTTCAGTTTCATCGAGAAATCCCATGCCTACTCACGTCTTGCCATGTTCAGCCCTTCAACTGCCGGTCAGCAGCCTACTATGGCCTCGGCTGACTTCTGCCGTCCCATCCCGCTTCCTCTCGGAAACGGTAGCCCAAGGCAGGACCACAGACCTCCCAGGGTAATGCGCGTGACCTTCCCGCTTATGCTCGCCGCCTATACGTCCACGGTGTCCGTACAAGTATCGGGCTTTGAAGATATTAGCCTTCTCACCCACCGTGACCGCCTCATAGGCGATTCCTGTTCGTCGAGCCAGCGGTTTGCCTGCGGCTTCCTTCAGATTCCACCTCGCGGTGGACACCCTTGCCGTTCGGCTAATCGTTCCCCTTGTCGGGCCGACAGCGGACTTGCACCGCCCAGTCATCCGGCCCACCACCACGTGTACCGGAACAGCGCCAGTCACGGCGCTACGCGCCATGCCTGGCGCACCAAAAAAAAAAGCCGGGGAAACCCCGGCTTCAATCAGAAAGAAAAACTAGTGTGAATCGATCACCGTCTTGCCGACCGGTACGCGGATTTCATCCACCATCGCCTGGGTTTCTGCATCCGGCTCTTCGGTCATCAGGCTGACCACCACCATCGCAATCAGGCTGACCGGCATTCCGATAATCCCGAATCGCAGGTGGTCAATGCCAATCCACGGCTCATTGCCGAGAAACGCCGGCGCAACATAATACAGGTAGATACTGCCTGCGATGAAACCACAAAGCATCCCCGCCAGTGCTCCCGCGCGATTCGCCCGTTTCCACCAGATTCCCAGTACGATCGGGAAGAACAGGCCGGAACACGCAAAATCAAAGGCCCAGGCCACAGCCCCGAGGATACTGGTGAGTTTCAAGCTGGCTACGAACGCACCCGCGGCACCGATTCCCACCAGCAAAATACGGGCAACCAGCAAACGTTTCTTGGTTTCCGCATTGGGGTCGATGATTTTGTAGTACAAGTCATGGGACAGGGCATTTGCGATCGCCAGCAACAGCCCATCTGCCGTGGACATCGCCGCTGCCATGCCGCCTGCAGCCACCAGGCCGGAGATCACATACGGCAAACCGGCAATTTCCGGGGTTGCCAATACCACGATATCCCCTCGCATGAAGAACTCGTTGAGCTGCAACAGGCCATCCCCATTGGCATCAATGATCTGCAGAAATCCAACATTACTCCATTTCTGTATCCATTCCAGTGCCTGTACTTCCGTAATGGCCTTGCCGATAATACCCGTCGCCAGGTTCGGGTCCAGCACCTGCAGCTTGGTAAAGGTTGCCAGGGCCGGGGCCGTGAAATAGAGCAGGAAGATGAAGAACAATGACCACGCCACGGATTGACGTGCCGCCTTGACCGACGGGGTGGTAAAATAACGCATCAGGATGTGCGGCAACGAGGCCGTACCGGCCATCATGCACAGCACCAGGGTCACAAACTTCCAGCTGCTCAACGCATCCGACCCTGCTGAGGCAAACGGGACACTCAGTGCCTTGAGACCCTTTTTGGCCCCTTCCACGGCATCCAGTGAACCGAGACCGTGCAATTGCTCCAGTTCAGTGATGCGCATCACCGCTTCACCGTAGACCAATTGCGGCACCAGGCCGAATCCCTGCTTGTTGGACATCCAGAATACCGGCACCAGGTAGGCAATGATCAGGACGATATACTGGGCGACCTGGGTCCAGGTGACCGCTCGCATACCTCCCAGCATGGAACACAGCAAAATGCCCAGAAGCCCGAACCACACCCCGACTTCAAACGGAATCTGGAGCGCCCTGGATGCGATGGTTCCGGTTGCATTGATCTGGGCGGTCACATACGTAAACGACGCAACGGTCAAAACCACCACGGCAAAAAACCGGGGGAGGTTTCCACCATACCGGGTACCGATGAAATCCGGAACGGTATAGCAACCAAATTTGCGCAGGTACGGGGCCATCAGGGCCGCGACCAGGACATAACCGCCGGTCCAACCCACAACGAAGGCCAGATAACCATGTCCACCGAAGTAGATGCCGCCAGCCATTGCCACAAAAGATGCGCCTGACATCCAGTCCGCCGCGGTGGCCATTCCGTTGAAGACCGTTGGAACCTGGCGTCCGGCAACATAATAGGCATCCACCTGCATGGTCCGGGAAAGCCAGCCAATGGCCGCATAGATAAACACCGTGAATGCGACAAACAGGATGCCGATGGTATCTGCGCCGACCCCCATCTGCTCAAGGGCCGCCATTAACAGAATAAAAATCAAAAATCCGCCGGTATACAACCCGTAGATTTTTGGCAGGTTTTCAATAAATGATCCTTTCATTTTTCTATTCCTCCGCAAAACCGGTTTCCTGGTCAATCTTGTGCTGCGCTCGGGCAAACCAGAAAATCAGGATGACAAAAATGATTTCAGACCCCTGTGCCGCCATATAAAAACCCAGGGGAAATCCCATAAATGAAACTGCGTTCAATGCATTTGCAAACCAGTGGACCACAAATGAAAAAACAAACCAAATAACCAACGTGACAATCATCAGGCGCTTGGTGCGTTCCCAATGTGTCACTCGCTGACTGGTATCAGACATACGCCCTCCTCAAATTGTTAAGTGAATTTTTAGTAGTGAGAAGGACAATAATGAATATAATCCAACCAATACTGTGGTCCCTGCAATCTTACCAGATAAAATCCCATGGTCGCCGATGAATAAGATAAAATGTATGGATACCAAAAATATTATTTATAATCACTTATTTTTCATTCTTTGTTTAAAACAATAAATAAACCTGTTAAAAAATTGTTTTCAAAAGATTTTTTTAAAACATTTTTTGAATATATCGGCCTGGGAAACCAGGCCAGGAAACAACCCCTCAGCAATCCAGAGGCCCTTGAGCAGTTCCTGAAAACCCGGGCCAGCCACGTGGCCCAGACCTCCCTGTACGGATATCTCAAGACCCGGGCGGGAACACGGTTCCCGGAAATGTTTGAAGATCCGGGGTTATTGTTGTCCATGAACATGGCCAAGTGGCAGATCTGGCTCGCCTGCCTGTCTGATTTGACCATTTATGTGGGGGCATTGATTCAGCAGCGCACGGGCACCGGGAATGACCGGATTATCGCCCTCCTGTCCAGGGCGGTGGACTCCATACTGGATGAAACCGGCAAGCCGGAAGATTCCGCTGACGCATTTGAATCCACCGCCCAGGGTATACGGATCAGGATTGCCAATACCGACTACTCTCTCATTGGTGATGACGAAACCGCATTCCGGGACAGCCCTGAATCCCTGTATCACTGGGCCCCCATTGCGGATGAACTCAAATCCAGGGACAGGGAAATCGTCATCAATTCCGTCCGTTTCCGCTGGAAGGAGGTCCGCAGCAGCGTTCGGGATTTGCTCCGCGCCGACGAGTTGCTCGGGAATCCGGCCAGCGGTTTCGAGGAAGAGGCGTGAGTCGACATTCCATGTGGTTCCTCCATTGATAAACGGGATGGACAGTCCTCCACCCATCGCCCCTGACATTCCTGAACCCGTTGCGATGAGTGCTGCAGAAGTGGTGTCATGGCTGGAACAGGGAAAAATATCCTCCCTGGAATTGCTGGAGGTATTGCTGGATAGAATCCACGCCGTGGACCCGGCGGTCAACGCCCTGCCAACCCTTTGCATGGACCGCGCCCGGGAGAATGCGAGAAGGCGGGATGCCGGAATGACGGGTGGAACATTGCTGTCCGGCCTGCCGGTGGTGATCAAGGACCTGGTGAATGTCAGCGGTGTCCGCACCACCTACGGTTCCCTGGTGTATGAAAACCATGTTGCCGCCGATTCCGATATTCTGGTCAGGCACCTTGAGAACCGGGGAGGAATTGTCTATGCAAAGTCCAATACACCCGAGTTTGGAACCGGGGGAAATACCCGCAACCGGGTATTCGGCATGACCCGCAATCCCTGGAATACCGCCCTGAGTTGTGCAGGATCTTCAGGGGGCTCAGCGGCGGCTCTGGCCACGGGGATGGCCTGGCTCGCCCACGGTTCGGACATGGGGGGCTCACTGAGAAATCCGGCCAGCTTTTGCAGCATCGTTGGTCTGCGCCCCACAGTGGGCCGTGTGGCCTCCACCCTGGGGGGTGCGGTCAGCAACACCCTGTCCACAGACGGTCCGATGGCCCGGAATGTGGCGGACCTGGCGCTCATGCTGGATGCGATGTGCGGGCATGAACCGGGGGACCCCCTGTCTGTACCGGCTCCGGGCATCCCCTTTTCCGAAGCCATGGCATCCCCGGCCCTGCCCGGCAAGGTGGCCTATTCCCTGGATCTTGGCATCACTGCCGTGGACCCCGGTGTCCAATCGGTCTTTACGGCTGCCCTGGGAAAACTGGAAGATGCCGGAATCGGGCTGGTCCGGGCATCTCCGGATTTTTCAGGCATGGATGAAGTCTTCCATGTTTTGAGAGCGCACAGCTATGAATCCGACCTCGGGGCGCTGCTTGAGCAGCATGAAGACCAGCTGGACCCCAATGTGGTCTGGAATATCCGGGAAGGGCAAAAACTGACCCGGGCGGATATCTGCCGGGCCGAGGCAGAACGGGTTCGAATCGTGCGCCGCGTACAACGGTTTTTCAGGCAGCACCCGGTCCTGCTGACCCCGGCCACGGTGGTTCCACCCTACCCGGTGGAACAGGATCATGTCATCCGTTGCGGTGACCACCGATTCGAAAACTACTACCAGTGGTTGTCCATCGCCTATGCCTTTACCACCGCACTGTGCCCGGCCCTGTCCATGCCATGCGGCTTTACCGGCGGGGGGCTTCCGGTGGGCCTCCAGATCGCCGGGGCAGCCTACGGGGAGGCAACCCTGCTTTCCCATGCGGCCAGGTTCGAGAAAATCCTGGGGGTGAATCCGGTCACGCCCATCAACCCCAGACCCGGTGATCAGGACAACGGATCGTGAATGGCTTATACTGCCCGGACACCACCCCCAGACAACCGGAGAAAATCGTGTGACCGTTGACGAAGTCATCCCCGCTGGAAAGAGCTGGTCTGCCGTGGTCCCGGCAGGCCGCTACCTGAGCATCATTGACCTGGAAGGACAACAGGGCGTGGATTTTCTCTGTTACAACGCCGACCATCCGGAAGAACGGTACCATGCGCCCAATACGCTAAAAGCCATCCAGACGCTCCGGTTGACTGCAGGCCATATCCTCTATTCCGATATCGCCCGTCCCATTTTCACCATCACGCATGACAGCTGCAACGGCCACGATACCATTGGCGGATGCTGCAGCGCACCCAGCAACGAAATGCTGTACGGGGTGAAGAATGTCCCCGGGTGCAGGGAAAATTTCCTGTATGAACTCGGCAGGCATGGTCTGGGAAGAAAGGACCTGGTGCCCAATATCAATTTTTTCTGCAACGTCCCGGTCGACGACAACCGGATGGCGGATTCCGTGTTCGTGGACGGACATTCCAGCCCGGGGGACCAGGTCACCCTGCAGGCAAAAATGAATGCGCTGGCCGTGATCTCCAATTGCCCCCAGGTGAACAACCCCTGCAACCATGGCCAGCCCACCCCCATCCGCGTGCGGGTCACCGATGAGCCAATCACCCCGTAATCCTCCTTTTTTTGCCTGCTCCGGCCCGCCCTGTGGTCACCGTCGCTTCCCTGGACCCCGGATCCGGGAAAAGCCCGGCCTGCCCGCCGACCTTTCCTGCAGGCCCGGTTTTCCGGAACAACGATCCGGTATAATCGCTGCGCATGTACCCGGACACTGAATGCATCCAGGCAACCGTCAAGTATCTCGCCGGCGGTGATCATCCTGCGCTCTACATTGCCTCCACCGGCGGCGGGGACGTGACCGAGCACCGTGGACACTACGCCCTGGAATCGGTGACGGTACACAATGCCCGGAACCGGCCAGGGGATTTCAGCCTGGACCGGGAAGGATTCATCCTCGCCCCCCAGAGAACGGCGGTGACGGATTTTTACAATGAAAAGGAGATCACGGGGACTTTTTACAATGAGGTCAGGGCCCTGGTCATTCGGGAAACGGGGGCATCCCGGGTTGAAATTTTTGATCACACCCGGCGCTCGTCTTCGGTGGACATCCAGAAGGAAAAGAAAATTCGGGAGACCGCATCCATCGTCCACAACGACTATACTGCAAGGTCGGGCCCCAACCGGTTGCGGGACCACTTCCCCGGGGACCCCGGACAGGCTGAAGACCTGCTGGCCAGGCGATTTTCCATTGTCAACGTCTGGCGGTCCATCCATGGCACCGTTCAAAGCGCGCCCATCGCCCTGTGTGATGCATCCAGCACGGAGTCGGCGGACCTGGTTCCCGTAGAGCGCCGGGCACGGGACCGGATCGGGGAAATACAGCTGGCGAGGGCCAGCACCCGGCATCACTGGTACTATTTCCCCAGGATGGACATGGAGGAGGCCCTGTTGTTCAAGACCTATGATTCCCTGGACGATGGCCGGGCGAGGTTTACCATCCATACTGCCATTGAGGACCCCCTGTCCCCGGACAACGCCCGGCCCCGTGAAAGTATAGAAACGCGGTGTTTCGTATTTTATTGAGCATCGCTGATGTCCGGTTTATACACAGAAAAACTCACCCGGGGGATCCTGGTGGAGAGTGCCCCGGAGGAAAGGGTGGCACCGCGAGGCCATGTCCTGCATGAAACCCCTGTCATCTGCCGGGACCCCGGGAGAAGATACAAACTGAAATCCGGAATGCCGGATTTCATGCCGGACAGATGAATGCCAATGAATAAACCCCCAACAACCACCCATTCGTGAACCGATGAAATACAGAAAACTTGGAGACTCCGGTATTGACGTCAGCCTGATCTGCCTGGGCACCATGACCTGGGGCGAACAGAATTCCATGGAAGACGCCTTCGAGCAGATGGAGTATGCCCTGGAGCAGGGGGTCAATTTCTGGGATACGGCGGAAATGTATCCGATCCCGGTCAAATCGGGAACCGCTGGACAGACAGAACGCTGTATCGGGGAGTGGTTCAGGAAGACCGGCCGGAGAAATGAGGTTATCCTTGCCACCAAGGTCACGGGGCGCAGCAAGCGCCACTGGATCCGGAACCACCCCGAAACCCGCCTGAACCGGGAGCAGATCAACCAGGCCATTGACGGCAGCCTGAGGCGGCTGCAAACGGATTATGTGGATCTCTACCAGCTTCACTGGCCGGACCGGCACCTCAACCTCTGGGGAGAAGGCGACGGGTCCTATGTCCATAAAGACGGAGAAGACGAAGTGCCCATTGCCGAGACCCTGGAGGCCATGACGGACCTGGTCAGGGCAGGCAAGGCAAGAACCGTTGGCATTTCCAATGAAACTCCCTGGGGGATGAGCCGGTACCTGGACCAATCGGTTCATCATGGCAGCCAAAGGGTGGTTTCCATCCAGAATTCCTACAGCCTCCTGAACCGTATATACGAAACCGGACTGAGTGAATTCAGTTACCGGGAAAATGTTGGCCTCCTCGCCTATTCACCCCTGGCAATGGGTGCTCTGACCGGAAAATACATGAAAGGGGCGGTGCCGGCGGGTTCCAGGCTGGACCTGTTTCCGGAATTCCTGAAGCGTTTCCAGACGGACACCGCCCGCCAGGCGTTGGACCGCTATATGCAATTGGCCAGGGAGGCTTCCCTGACACCGACCCAGCTGGCACTGGGATTCGTCAACACCCGCCCGTTCCTGACCTCCAACATCATTGGCGCCACCACCCTGGAACAGTTAAGGGAAAACATTGAAACCGTCCATGTGGAGATCCCGAAAGACCTGGAAACGGAAATCAACCGGATCCATTCACTGTGCAAGAATCCGGCGGCCACCTGACCCGGCGGATGACGGTTCACATCCCCCAAATCCCGATTCCAGGGCAACCAGGAGGGCTGTGGTCATCCGCGGACCGTGACGCGCCTTCGACCCCCGGCCTGTGGGCAGCGGGTGGCCCCGGATCTTATATCAGGTCCACATCGGAAATCACTTCCACCAGGGCGGGTCCGGGATAGTCCAGTGCCGACTGAACGGCTTCATCCAGCTGGGCATAGTCGGTCACCCGCTTACCAAATCCACCGCAGTTTTTTGCGAAAATGGCAAAATTCGGGTTGTGCAGCGAAGTCTGCCAGACCTGCCATTGCCCGGCACGCTGCTCCTTGCTGATCTTTCCGAGCTCGGAATTGTTGAGCAGGATATGCGTGATGTTCATGTTGTATTTCACCGCCGTGGTGAAATCCGCCAGGTACTGCCCAAACCCCCCGTCCCCACTGATCGAGACCACTGCCCGGCCTCTCAAATCTTCCTGGTCCTGGGTCGCGGCCCAGGCCCCCATGGCGGCAGGAAATGAAAATCCGATAGAACCCAGGTAACCGGACATCAGTACAGACTGCCGTTTGCATTCAAAATAGCGGCCGAAGGAATAGGTATTGTTGCCCACGTCCACCGCGATGATGGCATCGTCGGGAACCAGCCGGGTCAATGAATTGAAAATGAAAGCGGAATTCAGGCCCTGACCACTGTCGTCCTCCAGACGCCTGTGTTTTTCCCTGCGCCAAATCTTCCAGCGCTCCGCCACTTCACCGGTTTGGTCAAGGGTATCGAATTCGTTTCCCAGGTGGTCCCGGATCAACCGGGCAGTGGTTTCGATTTCCCCCCAGACCGGCAGCGATACGGGGTGAAATTTTCCCAGCGCCATCTGTTCAAAATCCACCTGGATGATGGGGCGCTTGGGGGTAATGCCGGTGTGATTGGAAAAGGAGGAGCCCATGGCCAGGATCAGGTCGCATTCATTCATAAACCAGCTGGCAATGGGGGTGCCGGAACGGCCCAGCACCCCTCCTGCCAACGGGTGGGCGTCCGGTATCTGTCCCTTGGCCTTGAAAGTGGTGAGCACCGGTGCATTCAGCTTTTCTGCCAGGGCGATGACTTCCTGCATGGCATATTTGGCGCCATACCCGACTATGATGATGGGCCGTTTATGGGCTCGGATCAGGTTGACGGCCTGTTCCACGGATTCCGCTGAAGGAGTAATCCGGATATCCCCAAGACGGCCCCCGGGATGTCCCGCCGGCGTATTTTCCGCCGCCGGAATGGTTTGCACGTCATCCGGAAAGATCAGGTGTGTGGGCGTGCGTTTCACAATGGCGTTTTTGCAGGCCAGACTCATTAATTCTCCGTGTTTGCTGGTATGCAGAACGGTCTGACTGAACTCGGATACCGCCTCAAATGCCGACATCAGGTCAATGTCCTGAAACGCGCCCGGCCCGAATACCTGGACATTCACCTGCCCGGTCAACGCCAGTGCGGGTGCCCGGTCCACCTTGCAGTCCCATAAACCGGTCAACAGGTTGGTGGCCCCGGGCCCGGCAATCGTCAGGCACGCGGCGGGTTTGCCCGATGCCTTGGCATATCCTGCACAGGCGAAGGCCGCACAGCCTTCGTGCCGTACCCCAAAAAAATGGAGATTGCCCTGGTTCTCCTGGGTTCGCAGCGCCTCTGCCAACCCCAGATTGGAATGGCCCACCATGCCAAAAACGGATTGGATCCCCCAGTTGACCATGGTTTCCGCCATCACGTCCGAGATGGTTCTGGTCCGGTCCGGTTCCGGTTCGAGAGCCAGATAAATACCGTCATCCCGCACCTCCACCGGGTACAGTTTCTGACCCGAGTCCTCATGACCTCCCGGGGGCTTGCCGGTTTCAGGATCAAAGTCCCACCCGTGCCAGGGGCAGCGCAACCAACACCGCCCGTCCTTGCCAACCTCGATGGAGCCTTCGCCCAAGGGACCGCCCTGGTGGGGGCATTGATTGTCCATGGCCGTGTATTTTCCATTGAAATGAGTGAGCGCCATGGACCGGGTCCCTGCGGTCACCGTCTTGACCCGCCCTTCCGGCAACTCATCCGGTTCGGCAACCCTGTGCCATTCGTTCTTTTGGGATTCTTTTTCTGTCATGGTTCGCGATGGTGGTGGATGTCTTGCGGTGTCAATGTCCCGCCCGCTACAACGGCACGACTCCGGCATAGCGGACCCCGCTGAGACAGGCCATTTCCCGATCGCAGGTCGCAAGGTCTTCGATATTGAACTGGTTCAGGTGGCCATGACCACAGGCCCTGGCCATGACCTGCATGAGTTTCGTTGATGCCCGGAAAAACCGGTCCAGCCTGCTCGCGGCTTCCTCCACGATCAGGCGTGCACGCAAATTCTTCTTCTGGGTTGCAATCCCCACCGGACAGTTATTGGTATGGCAGGCCCGCATGCCCAGGCAACCAATGGCCTGCAGTGCCGAATTGGACAGCGCCACTCCGTTGGCACCCAGCGCCAGCGCCTTGGCAAAATCAGTATGCGTCCTCAATCCGCCGGTCGCAATCAACGTAATGTCCGGGCAGCCGGACCGGTCAAGATGCCGTCGCGCCCTGGCAATGGCGGGAATGGTGGGGACGGAAATATGATCCCGGAACAACAATGGTGCGGCCCCGGTGCCGCCGCCGCGTCCGTCGAGAATGATGTAGTCCACACCCACCTCCAGGGCCGCATCGATGTCCTTCTCAATATGCTGTGCAGACAATTTGTACCCGATGGGGATGCCCGCGGTTTGCTCCCGTACCTGTGCAGCGAAATCCCTGATCTGGTCCGTGCTGTCCCATTCGGGAAATCGCGCCGGGGAGATGGCATCCTGCCCGGGTTCCAACCCCCGAACCTCGGCAATCCTGCCGGTCACCTTGCTGCCCGGAAGGTGACCTCCTGTCCCGGTCTTTGCCCCCTGCCCTCCCTTGAAATGAAAAGCCTGGCATTTTTTTACCTTGTCCCAGCTGAATCCAAACCGGGCTGATGCCAGTTCATAAAAATACCGGCTGTTGGATTCCTGCTCTTCCGGCAACATCCCGCCTTCTCCGGAACAAATGCCTGTTCCAGCCATTTCCGCTCCCCTGGCCAGGGCAATTTTGGCCTCCTCAGACAGGGCACCATAACTCATGTCCGATACAAACAGGGGGATATCCAGTTTCAGAGGTTTTTTTGCCCGCGGGCCAATCACGAGGTCTGTGGACACTTCCTCATTGTCAAGCAACGGCATTTCAGACAACTGATTGACGATAAACTGGATGTCGTCCCATGACGGCAGATCCTGCCGGCTCGTGCCCATGCCACCTACCGGCCCGTGGTGCCCCATCCTTGACAGGCCTTCACCCGCCAGTTTCCGAATCAGTTTTACATGGGTCTCATCCGCGCTACCTACCGGGTCCTGGTAGGCCCCCTGGTAGGCGGACCGGACGTAGGGCTGGGGGTGGTCCCGCTCCCAGGCCAGGATATCCTCCTCGTTGATATAGACCTTGCCGTCTTCGACCCAGGCTTCGAACTTGTCCAGTATTTCGCTGTTGTTGTACTCACTGACCCCGCTGTCGATCCGGTAATCCCATCCATGCAGGCCGCAGATCAGATTGTCGCCATCCACGTACCCATCCGACATCAATGCTCCCCGGTGGGCACACCGGCCATATAAAACCGAAACCTGCTCATCAAACCGGACAATGACCAGGTCAACATTGGACACCAGCGCATGGGCCGGTTCACGATCTTCAAGTTCATTCCAGTCGGCAATGGCCAATTTCTTCATCTGGTTCCTCGCATGGATACAGTAGACACGGTGACGATTTTGGGTTCGACCTGGCCCGGCATCCCTGTGCACCCGGCCAGGCACCGGTCTGGTCCGGCAATCATAATCGATAATGTTCCGGGTTGCAGTAATTTACCCAAACCGGGGCTGCCGGCACAGGTCCTGATGACAATATTCCCTTTTATGGAGGATCGCCGGACAACCACCGGTCACCCAAAACCCCATGCCCTGAACAGGTGTTCATATCTCCCCGGAAACGTAGTACATTCGATAGCTGGACCGGAAACCGGTTTTTTACAACCCGGCTTCCGGAAAACAGGTTTGAAAAATAACGGCATGCCAGAAGAGATCTCTTCAGATATTTCCATTCTGATCACCGGAGCCTCCGGCGGAATCGGGTATTCCACGGCGGTCGCCTGCGCCAGTCGAGGCGCACGCATTGGCATACACTGCCATGAAAACCGCAAAACAGCCGAACACCTTGCCGGGGAACTGGACGGCGCGGGACACTGCGTTTTGCAGGCGGATCTCACCGATCCGGATGCCACACAGAATCTGGCACACCAGGCGGATCATGAATTGGGCGGGGTGGATGTCCTGGTCAACAATGCAGGAATCGCCCAGCATCGGCAGATTGATGCGATCAGTTATCAGACCTGGCAGGCAACCTGGAAACGGATCGTTGACACCAATTTAACCGGTCCTGCCAATCTCAGTTTTTGCGTTTCGAAACACATGCTGGAAAGGGGCGGGGGCAGAATTGTCAATGTCTCTTCACGCGGTGCATTTCGTGGTGAGCCCATGATGCCCTGGTATGGCGCATCCAAGGCCGGAATGAACGCCATGGGCCAATCCATGGCCCAGGCCCTGGCTCCCCGGAATATCTTTGTGTTTACCGTCGCTCCGGGGTTCGTCGAAACTGAAATGGCCAGGGAAATTCTGGCATCCGCAGAGGGCGAGAGCCTCCGAAACCAGAGCAGCATGGGCCGGGTCGCCCGGCCTGAAGAAGTGGCCCGGACCATTGAATTTCTGGCCTTTGATGCGCCGGCCTTCATGACAGGCTGCATTATTGATGTGAACGGCGCTTCGTACCTGAGGTCCTGAAACCGCATGTTCAAGCAGGTACTCCTGACGGGCAACCCCACGGACCGGGGGATCGCCCACGGCGAATCCCTCCGGCCTGAAATTCACCACACTTGGGAATTCTACCGGTCCATCTTCAATCTGCCGGAACCCGAGGTGCTGGACCTGGCAGGGCATTTCGGAAACCTGATCCGGGAATTCAATACAGACTGCCTGGACGAGATCCGGGGAATTGCCACCGGTTCCGGGCTGGACATTCTGAAAATCATTGCCCTCAATTCACGCACGGAAATCCTTTCACACGGGCACACTGCACCAACCAATGAGTGTACCGCACTGTGCCTGCCCCAGCGGGGCCTGATGGGACAGACCTGGGACTGGGCCGAAGCACTGGAATCCGTGGCAGCAATCCTGACCATTGCCGGTGAAGACGGCCACCGGATGACCCTGTTCACTGAATCCGGACTGGTCGGGAAAATTGGAATGAACAATTCCGGGCTGGGGGTCTGCCTCAACATCCTGACCCTGGGCCGACCCCAGAAAGGACTTCCCATCCATATCCTTTTGCGGGCCATACTGGAGTGCCGCACCGCCGCCGAAGCCCGAATGCTGGCCCTGACACACGCCGATGGCAAAGCCAGCAACATCATCGTTGCCGACAAAACCGGATACGGTTTTGACCTGGAATTTGCCGGAAACCGCCATTGCCTCATGGAAGAGAATCCCGGCTACCTGCTGCACACCAACCATTATCTCGCAGAACCGGCCAATGCTCCCCGGGACAGCGACTTCGCCAGTTCCCATGCAAGATTCGACACCGTCCATGCACAGCTGCAAAAGATGGAATGCGACTCCCGGGCAGCCCTGTGCCAATTGTTAAGTGACCGCAGCCACCCGGCACTGCCCGTCTATCGGGACTACCGGCCGGACCCGATGGTCGTATCCTGTGGTACAGTCAGCACCCTCGTCATGGATCTTGTAAACAATGAGCTGTTCATCCGCAAGGGCAATGCACCGGATGCAGAATTTGAATGCTTCCAGACGGCCTGATTTCACTCCCCGGCACGACCAATGACCATGGAAAAGACGCATGCCTGGCCCGAAGGGCACTGGGACTGGCCCATCAATCTGTGCCACAAACACGGAGTCCGTTGTGGAGAAATGATCTGGGTGGGTGGCCAGGTCGACCTCACTTCCGAAGGCCGCGTATGCAATCCCGGGGACACGAAAAGCCAGACCCTGAACGCCATGAAAAATTTTTCAAGGGTCCTGGAAGACCTGGATTGCGATTTCGGTGACCTGGTCATGCTGTGGTGTTTTTATGTCAGCGACGGTTCCATGGATGAAAGGGAATTCCTGGAAACCGTCGCCGCCTGTCTGGACGGGAACTCAACACCCGCCGTCACGGCAATCCCCGTACCGGCCCTGGCGTACAACGGACTGCAGGTCGAGATAGAAGGTTGCGCCATGCGCAGGAAAAATGGTGACCGGATCCCCGGGACAGTCCACACCGGCGGGGAGTTTTCACCTCTTCCCCAACCCTTTTCCCAGGGCATCCGCAGGGGCAAAATGATCTTTGTGTCCGCACAGTCCCCGGTGGATGCTGCCGGTTCCGTGCTGCACCCCAACGACATGGTTGCACAGACCCGGCAGGTCATGTCCCAGATTGCGGGAATTCTCGCCGGGTTTGGCGCCACATTCGATGATGTGGTCAAAACAAATCGATGGTATTCCGGGGATGCCGGCATTGATGATTTTGAACCGGCGGCCCTGGCCTGCGCGGCCTATTTCAATGAACCCGGGCCGGCGGCTACCGGCATTCCGATACCCCGCCATGCCGACCCTGAAATCAGGATCAGGATTTCAATGATTGCCATGCTCGGCGAAGATGGCCGCCACCTGCCCCGCAGGCATGTGTGGCCGGATTCATTATGGGACTGGCATATCCACCTGCCATACCAGCACGGACTGAAATGCGAGGAAATGATTTTCCTTGGTGGACAGGTCTCCCTGGATAAACACGGGGTTGCGGTTTATCCCGGTGACCTGAGCGCCCAGACCCACCAGGCCATGGCCCATATCGGCACTCTTCTCAACGAACTGGGTGCTGGATACGACGATGTCTGCAAGGTGACCACGGTCTATCGCGGGGAGTGCGGTGAAGAGGCCCTGAATGCCAACCTGCCCATCCGTGCTTCCTATTTTTCTGACCCCGGCCCGGCAACCACCGGCGTACCCCTGCCTGGCCTGGCCTATGAGAACATGATGGTTGAAATCGACATCTATGCCATCGTGGAACCGGACAAAACGGATTGAGGCTCTCAACATGGCCAAAGGAAAACTCCACCACCACAGCCCTGTCAATGGCCATGTGGCAAAATATCCCCCTGGTGAAAGGGATACGAACCCCCGTACCCCAACAACCATGCTGCCCGATTATGAATGGAGATAACCCATGAAACTGCATGTATCGATGAAAGTGAATGACCTGGAGGAAGCCATTGTTTGTTACTCCCGGCTGTTCCAACAGGACCCGGAAATCCGCAGGGAGGGCTACGCGAAGTGGGATGTGGCCGATCCTGCAGTGAATTTTGTGATTGAGGCAGGAGGCGGCCGGACCGGGGTCGATCATTTTGGCATCCAGGTCGAATCCGAAGCGGATCTGAAGACCCTCGCGGACCGGGTGCGGAACTCCGGCCGGCCCTGCCTGGATATCGAGCCGGCCACCTGCTGCTTTGCAAAGACAGACAAGGCTTGGGTCCGGGGCATGGCGGGGGAAAGGTGGGAAGTGTTTCTTACCCACAGCCAGGATGAACAGGAGTACGGGGAAGACCGCGATGAATGCTGTGTGGACCCCCGCCACCCCCAACAACCATGCTGCCCGATCATGAACGGAGATACCCCATGAAACTACACGTATCACTGAAAGTGAATGACTTGGAGGAAGCCATTGTCTTTTACTCCCGGCTGTTCAAACAGGACCCGGAAATCCGCAGGGAGGGCTACGCGAAATGGGATGTGGCAGACCCTGCGGTGAATTTTGTGATTGAGTCAGGAGGCGACCGGGCCGGGGTCGATCATTTTGGCATCCAGGTAGAATCCGAAACGGACCTGAAGACCCTCGCGGACCGGGTGCGGGACTCCGGCCGGCCCTACCTGGATATCGAGCCGACCACCTGCTGCTTTGCAAAGACGGACAAGGCATGGGTCCGGGGCATGGCCGGGGAAAGGTGGGAGGTGTTTCTTACCCACAGCCAGGATGAGCAGGAGTACGGGGAAGACCGCGATGTCCTGCTGGACCTGAATTGATTTCCACCGGCGAGCCATGCAGTACGCTGATTCACAAAAATATGCGGCTGAATTTATCGGCACCGCTTTTTTGCTGGCTGCCGTGGTTGGCTCGGGAATCATGGCGGAAACCCTGGCCGGGGGCAATGCCGGCCTCGCCCTGCTCTGCAATACCATCCCGACCGGTGCAGCCCTGTATGTGCTGATCACCATGCTGGGACCCATATCCGGAGGCCATCTCAACCCGGTCGTGACCCTCGTGTTTGCCTTGCGTCGTGAAATATCGGTGGCAAACAGTCTCGGCTACACATTTTTCCAGGTCACGGGGGGGCTGACCGGCGTCATGGCAGCCCACCTGATGTTCGATCTGGAAGTGGTCCAGTACTCACAGCAGTTGCGCACGGGATACCCGATATGGTTTGCAGAAGTCGTGGCAACGTTTGGCCTGGTTCTCACCATCCTGGTGACCTTGAAGTCACACAGCCGGTCGGTGGCCATGGCAGTGGCCCTGTATATTACGGCGGCCTACTGGTTCACCGCGTCCACCTCCTTTGCCAATCCCGCTGTGACCATCGGCAGAAGTTTTACGGACACCTATTCCGGCATCCACCCGGGAAACATGCCCGTATTCATCCTCTCCCAGGTCATAGGGGGACTGTTGGCATGGTGCCTGTGCAACTGGCTGCTGGTCCAGCGAACAAACCCGTGATTTTCAGAAAAACAGGGAGACGTCGTGCAGGACCCCGTCCTGCCCCACTGCCCTCCCCGGTGACCGGGCTGCGGAAAAAAACAGCCCCGTTATCTGCATAACGGGGCTTCGTGAACAAGCCTCAACCATCGATCAGCTGTATCGATAGGGCACGCCGGCTTTTTGCATGACTGCAGAATAGTCCTTGTATGCCTGTACCACTTTTGCAGTCCTTGGGCTGATGGAAGCCAGTTCATCCCAGAACTCTTCGGAGTCCTTGACCACCTGGTCCCACTCTTCAGCAGGAATGGTCGTCAATTCCATTTTATCTCCATTCACCCGAAGGTCGGCCTCGCCGCCCCAGTACCAGACCTGCCGGTAGTAGTGGGAACTGTCAATGGAAAGCCTGAACAGTGCCTGCAAATGCGGCGGAACCTTGTTCCAGCTGTTGGTATTGGCAAAGTACGACCCGCACCATGCCCCGGTCACGTTATTCAACAGTGCGTAATTGCACACATCGGCCCAGCCTACTTCGTAGGCTTCGGTAAATCCACACCAGGCCACGCCATCGAGTTCACCGGTCTGAATAGCGACTTCAATATCATCCCAGGGCAGGGTCACCGGAACCAGCCCGTAACGGGACAGGAACCTTCCGGCAGTGGGAACCCCGAAGACACGCTTGCCATTCATGTCGGCAACGCTGTTGATCGGGTCCTTGGTAAAGATATGGCAGGGGTCCCAGGCCCCGGCGCTGATCCATTCCACCCCTTTCACCTCGCCATAGGCTTCTGCCCAGATCTCATTCAGACCGTAGTACTTGAACAGGACCGGCATGTCCAGGCTGTAGCGGGTGGAAAACGGGAAGTATCCACCGAAAACACTGATATCAACCGGGGATGCCATGGTCGCGTCATCGCTCTGTACCGCGTCGATGGTGCCATTTTGCATGGCACGGAAAAGCTCATCCGTCGCAACCAGCTGATCCGCATAATACAATTCAATTTCCATCTGGCCATGGGCGGCAATGTTAAAGGCTTCAATTTGCGGCAAGATGACATGGGCGCCCAATGGTGCACCGGAATAGGTTTGCAGCCGCCATTTGATCGGAGTGGACTGGGAAAAGGCATAGGGTGCCGTACCGGCGGCAAGAACCCCTGCCATTCCCGTACTGGCTTTCTTGATAAAATCCCGGCGAGACGATCCTGGATCGTTCTGGGGGGGCTGATTACTCTCTTTCATTGGTATTCTCCAGTAAAGTAGAAATTAAAATTGGCCAGGCCAACACGGCCTGACGGGATGACATTACCTCCTGGAATACACATATTCAGGCAACCAGAGGGCAATTTGCGGGAAGACCATGACCAGAATCAGGGCCACAGTCATCACCAGTACAAAAGGGGTGATTGAACGGTAAATATCGATCAATGTAATCTCCCTGGGAGCCATGGCCCGCATCAGAAACAGGTTGTATCCAAATGGTGGAGTCATGTAGGCGATCTGGCAGGTGATGGTGTAGAGCACACCATACCAGACCGGATCAAATCCCAAAAGTTTTACAAGGGGAACATAGAGCGGCGCCACGATCACCAGCATCGCGGTATCGTCCAGAAACATCCCCATGAGGATATAGGACAGCTGCATCATGATCAAAACTTCCCAGGGGCTGAGATTCCACCTGGTGATAAAGAGGGACTCGATCGCCCGAACGGCTCCGATTCCATCGAATACGGCACCAAAACAAAGGGCCGCGAGGATAATCCACATGAACATGCAGGAAATGCCCAGGGTCTTCCTCACCGTTTCTTCCAGCACATGCCTGGTCAACCGTCTCTTTACCAGGGCAGCAATGGTGGCTGAAGTCGCGCCAACCGCCGAGCTTTCCACCAGGCTGGTCACCCCCATGACAAACAGTCCGGTCATGAAGAAAAAAATCAAAAAAGGAATAATCCCTGCCTTCAACAGTTTCAGCTTGTCCCCCAGGGGCATGTTCCGGTCGGCCTTTGGCAGCACCGGACCCAGGTTCGGCTGTATCCTGCACCGGATCACGATATAGAGAATAAACAGTGCCGCCATCATCAGTCCCGGAACCGCTCCAGCCAGCCATAACTTGCCCACCGGTTGTCGGGCAATCATGCCATAGAGCACCAGGACCACGCTGGGAGGCACCAGTATGCCCAGTGAACTTCCTGCCTGAACCACCCCGGTAATCATGACCTTGTCATACCCCCGGCGCAACATTTCCGGCAATGCGATGGTCGCACCGATGGCCATTCCCGCCACACTCAGGCCGTTCATGGCTGAAATGACAATCATCAAGCCAATGGTCCCCACTGCCAGCCCGCCCTTGAGCCCTCCGAACCAGACATGAAACATCTGGTACAGGTCATCGGCAATCCCCGACTCCGAAAGGATATAGCCCATGTAGATAAACAGCGGCAGGGTGAGCAGCGGATACCAGTTAAACAGCTTGAATGCCGCATTGAAAGGCATTTCGATGGCACCGTTTCCATACAGCATCAGTGCGGTGGCTGCGGATACGAAACCGATGGCCGCAAAAACCCGTTGCCCGGTCAGCAACATCAACAGCATGGCAGCGAACATCAGGATCGCGATGGTTTCGTAACTCATTCTAGGGGGATGCCCTTGGATTTCGCCAGATCCTTGAAGAAAGTGGAGATGGTCTGCAGCAACATCAGGACAATACCGAAAACCATGATTATTTTGATCGGAATCATCGAAGGATTCCATTGGGAAAATTTCCGCTGGTCGTATTCGATGGCATAAATCGTGCTGGAAATGGACCCGACCAGCAGGCAGACAAGGTAAAACAACAAAAAGAAATTCGTCCAGGTGTCGATTCTGGCCTTGGTCCGGTCTGTGTACCGGTCATAGAGCAAATCCATGCGTACGTGGCTCCCGAGCTGCATGGAGTAGGCTCCCCCGACGATGTAATAGGCGGCCATCGTGAATTGCGCCAGTTCCACCGTCCACGAAAGCGGCATGTTGATGACATTTCTTGTGACGGCACCGAGGAGCAAAATACCGATCATCAAGAATATGGTATACATCGCCAGGCGCCCGAACCTGGTGGACACATAATCCACTCCCCGAACGTATTTGATAATATACGTCGGCATAAAATGCTGTTTTCTCCTATCGTTTTTTTCGGTAGTGTATATCATATCCGATCCGCGTTGACGAATTAAGCCATGGGACAGGCGGAAACATCCGTCTCCGGCCCGGGCTGCCGCGTTCCGCTTTCATGCCGAAAACTGCTGGAATGAACGGTCCAGCACTCTGTTTTCAGTGGTGCATTGGCGGCCCGGCTTATCCGTCCACCACGATGACCGGTCCCGGGGGTTCTGCCGGCAGGATGACCTGCCCCCAGACCTGCTCCATGACTGTCAGGGAATGCCTGCAATGGGAAAGGTCCGGCGCCACAGGTCAAGCTGGTACTCTCCATACACAAACGAATCCAGTAATCCGCCTCCATTCCCGACCAGGGGCCGGATACGGACCATGGGATGGGGGTTGACAAAGAACGGGATGGAGTAGCGATCATTTCCCCCGCGATTGATGACCCGGTGCGGAGTCGATGAAAAGCGGCCATTGGACCAGACCTGCATAACATGGCCCAGATTGACCACAAACGTTCCTTCCACAGGGGGCGCTCCCACCCAATGGCCGTTTTTTTTCTGTATTTCAAGGCCGCCGTGGTGGTCCTGCCACAAAATCGTGAACGCCCCGGAGTCGCTGTGCGGCACCACCCCGATTTCATTCTCCCTGGTCGGGTTGTCCTGGGGCGGGTAGTGATTCAGTTTCAGCCGGGAGGTCGGGTTGTCAAACAACGGAACCAGATCATCCGGCCTGAGCCCCAGTGCACTGGCGAACGCCCTGATCAATACCCGGCTCACGCCTTCAACCGCCTGCCAGTATGCCCGCATCATCCTCTTGAGTTCCGGGGGCTTTTCCGGCCACTGGTTGGGACCTTCCAGCGGGTGATTCGGGTTGTCCTGGTATTCATGGCCGATCCAGAAGCCTTCCTGATGGCTCGTACCGGCCCGGGCCTCTCCTTCATAACTGCGGTAACCCAGGGGCAGGTAACCACGTATGCAAGGGTTGATCATGATCCGGTTTTTCTCTTCCTGTGGCAGGGCGAAAAATAATTTTGCCTGGTGATGGAGGGCATTGACCAGGCCAAAGTCCACACCATGGTTCTTCACATAGAAAAAACCGGTATCGCGGCATGCCCGGTCCAGCGTTTCAATGCAAAGTCCGTTGTCCGGCTCATGCCCGAGCCGCTCCAGGTCTATCACTGGGAGTTCCGAGAAGTCCAGACGGGGGATTGCCGGCAATATCATGAATCTGAAGGGCTCAAAGAGTGGAATTAAAATGATCTCTTTAATTCTACAAAATTACCCATACCCCGGTATACTCGCCGTGGCCTACCGAGCCCATTCCATGAAAAAAATTATCCAGCCCATTGATACGGCCCAACAGCTTGAAGTGATTGAGCGAACCCATCAGTTTATCCGGCTGGCCAAAAAGTTCTATGGTCAGGAATTTAACCTGATACCGGTTCGATTTAACCTCACTGGAGCAACCGCAGGGATGTACCGGGTGCGAAACCACCAGCCTGAATTAAGATACAACCCGTACCTGTTTGCAAAATACTTTGCCCAGAACCTGTCAGAGACGATCCCCCATGAAGTGGCGCACTATATTATCCATAAAATGTACGGCAGGACGGTTCGGCCCCATGGACACGAATGGCAACAGGTGATGTGGGATTTTGGGGTGGAACCGGTACGAACCTGTGATTTTGATATGTCCGGGATACCGGTGCGCAGGCACCGGAGATTTGAATATCAATGCGGCTGCGGCATACCACACTCGATGACGGCGCGGATCCACAACAAGATTGTAACCGGGAGCCGGCAATATTTTTGCAAATACTGCGGACAGGAGCTTGTCATTGCCCCCTCCGCCTGACTGGTTTGTCTACATGGCACGCTGCAAAGACGGTTCCCTGTATACGGGAATTTCCACCGATATCGAACGCCGTATCCAGGAGCACAATTGCGATGACCGGAAGGGGTCCCGATATGCCCGGTCAAAACGACCGGTGACACTGGTCTATACCGAAAGATGCACTGGTCGTTCATCGGCAAGTATCCGGGAACTCGAGATACGAAAAATGAGGAAAGCGGCCAAGGAAAAACTGGTCGCACAATGCCGGTTATTCTCTCCCGGGTCCGGAAATTGAACCTGTCCGGTGCCGGGGCAACACCCGGGGAGGCCCTCCGGGACAGACCCTGCGGCGCAGGCTGAAGAAAAAAGCTGCTTGCGTGCCGGTCCGGTATTTTTCCCCGGGACCGGCCGCTCAGTCCAGCACCCGGTCAAGAACCCAGTTGTCCAGTGCATGCACACAATGTTCCCTGCTCGAGTATCTCCCCGGCAGGTTCAGGCCGGAAGCATGGCCGCACTGCTGGGCTTCAGCGATTTGATTGTCTTCGGGCGTTGCGGTGGACCACCGCTCATAAAAGGCGGTGGCGTGTTGTTCAAACCCGGGCATCGCCACCGTCGAGGCAGGGAAACACCCCCCCAGCGTAACCAGGGTCCGGTCCACGGACAACGGCTTCATATCCAGCCACCAGGCACAGTCCTGGGAAAACACGATCTGGGTACAGGGATAAACCACCGTAAACCAGGTGCCCCTGGATGCCTTTCCACTCAAGCCGGAAATAAACGGAAAAACCTGGTTTTCCCCGGGCAATGTGGCAATGCTCTTCCCCTCGCCCCCCAGCACATACAGGGCATCCCAGTGTCCACGGGTTTCAACGGACTCCGAATCCTGGCTTCCCAGGGTTTCGCCGTGAACCGTGCCGGTATGATAGGCCTCCAGGGCATTCTCAATCAGAAATTTCCAGTTCGCATTCACCCGGTATTCTTTTCGCCAGGTGCAACGCAGGTCTTCCGGGTTGTGTGCAGCAAACACTGCCGGCATGTCCCCGATCCACTCGAAGAGCGAAGGGGCCTTCGCGCTGAAATTGACAAACAGGAAACTGCCCCAGCTTTCCAGCCGAACCGCCTGTAACGAGAAATCCGAGGGATTGAACTGCTCCGGATTCCCGAACCCCGGAGTCTTTCGCAGCGACCCGTCCAGATTGTAGGTCCAGGCATGATAGGGGCAGACCAGGCGGTTGCACCGGCCCTGGCCATCTTTCAGCCGGGTCCCCCTGTGACGGCATGCATTGACGAAAGCATGCAATTCCCCTGACCCGTCCCGGCATACAATCGCGGACCCTGCCCGGGTATCAATCACCCGGTACGCCCCGGTCTCCCGGATTTCATCGTTGCGCCCGACAAAATGCCAGGCACATGAGAATATGGATTCAACTTCCCGCTGAAAAAAACCTGAAGAGGTATAGCAATGAGCAGGCAGGGTCTGGGCCTGGAGCAATGGTTTTCGGGTTTCAGCATACAGTGCAGGATCAAACATGGAATCAATGTACATCATTTTGAATCTGGTGACCCGTCGATATTACACCAAACCGGCACGGCAACCCGGGCCAGGGAAATAAACGGGTTTTCTTCCGGAAGGAACGGAATATTCCCGGTCCTGAATGTGACCTCACTTCGGCCAGTTTCGAGCAGGGAACCGATGATCCCGATGAAATCGACCCTCGATCGGGTTGATGGGCAGGAAAAAATACTCTGCCCAAAACCGGGTATCCGGATTACAGGAAAAGCTCGGCGATTACAAAAATGACAAGCGTCGCACCTGACCCCACCGCAAACGGGTACCAGCCGGATTTTTTGTAAAACAGGGCGGCTTCTGCCTGGGCTGCCGCAGCATCCTCATTCATCCTGCGTATCTCGGCGAGCCGGGCATCCATGTCCCCGGCCAATTTCGCCGTCTCCGTGTTCACTTTTTCGGTTTCCGCACTGGTTTTGGAAATCCCGGTATTCATCTTGCCGAGTTCTGCCTGTTGTATTTCTTCTATGAAAACCTGGTTTTTCATCCTGATATCCCCATGGAGAATAAATTGACAGGCATCGGGTTGCCCAACGGAAGATAGCCGGATGGGTCAACGGGCAATCGAAAGACGGGAAAGGCCGGGTGTTGTCCGCATCCATAAGGAGGGTGCGAAACCAGGATCAACTTGGAGACCGCCCGGATTGGCAACTGTCGTCGTTTTCGTCGTTCCTCCCGGGGAAGGAACGCGCACCGATGATTTTCATCGTGGCACGCATGCTCACATCCGTGCCGAAACCTGTTCATGAATACCAGAGGGAGCATTTGACAAGGATGCGGAGCACCCATATGGGGTGCCGGTGACCCTCCGTGGACCGGTCATCGACTGGTGGGGCGTACAGGAATCGAACCTGTGACCCGCTGATTAAAAGTCAGCTGCTCTACCAACTGAGCTAACGCCCCGGTTATCTTAAGCACTTTATTTTATTGCGCTAAAACAGGGGGCAGGATTATCCTTTTATGCACAAACCATGTCAAACAAAATTCCCATCGGCTACGGAAACGCACCCGTCAACTACTCCTGAATGGTTTGCTCAATACGCCTCAACCGGGTTTGTGCAGAAACGGTAACCTGGTGTCCTGGAAATCTTGACAGTACATCCCTGAATGTTTCGGCGGCATCGTCATAGGCGCCGATGTCATATTGTATATAGCCAATCTTAAGCAATGCTTCCGGAACACGCTGGCTGTCGGGATACCGGACCACCAGAGCCCGGAATCCCTTTAATGCGTGTTCAAATTCCCGGATGACATACATGGCTTCGGACATCCAGTAATAGGCATCGTCCGCCAGCTGGCTATTGGGCCAGGTCTCCGCAAGCTGCTGAAACCGGTCGATGGCATCTTCGTACAGGCTTTGCTTCAGCAAATCGAATGCGGCTTCGTACGCCTGCTGTTCTTCCAATGTAACAGAGTCCGATTCGGGAACCTCGGGAATGGAAGAAACCGGGTCATCCGGTTCGGCGGCAACCGGAACTTCACCGTTCTCCCCCGCTTCCTGTGAATCGGAATCGCCGGTGTCCGCAGAAGTGTCCTGTGAAAGAGCGTTGTCAGCAACCCCTTGACCATTCTCATTGTTCAACAGCGGACCCTGGGTTTCCGAACCAGGGGTTGGGGCATTTCTCTCAAGACTGGTTAACCGTCTGTCGATATCCTGAAAAAGGTCCCGTTGCCGTCGCTTGGAATATTCCGTCTCGAATTCCAGTTCTTCAACGGAATTTCTCAGCTGTTTGAGTTCCTGCTTGATTTCCGTCAGAACAGACAATGTCTCGAGAACCTGTTCATTCTGTGTTTCCTCGGCGGGATCGACCTGAACAGGCTCCTGGGGGGGAGGTGGCACCGGCGCACAACCGGCCGCCAGCACGCCAGTCATCAGAAAAATCTTGATTCGAACAAATTTATTCATGAGCAGTGCAATGCAGTCACTCCCTATCCGCTCCAGTATACCTGAGCAAAATGCTCAAGTCCCGCAAAGCGAATCCCGAGGTTCAATATAATAACTCGACCCGCCTGTTCAGGCTCCATGCCCCTTCATCGCTGCCGAGTAACGCTGGCCGCTCTTCCCCGTAGGAAATTATTTGAACACGGTCCGGGCTGACCCCCAGCGCCTGAAACAGGTTTGCAACAGATTTCGCGCGCTCTTCCCCCAGGGCAAGATTATATTCACGGGTTCCGCGCTCGTCCGCATGGCCTTCAAGAATAATGTCCACTCCCGGAGACTGTGCGAGATGATTTGCGTGGGCCTGGACAATCTCCTCATTTTCAGGGGTCAGCAGGCTGCTGTCATACTCAAAATAGATGACGCGCTGGCTCAATATGTCTGCGGAACCATCTTCCAGCCCGGAACCACTGCCTGATTCCTCTTCATCAAGACCGCTTGAACTGGCTCCCACCGTACCTCCTACCGGCTCAGCAACCACCTCGCCCTGTGCTTCATCATCCGGTTTGGTCCCTGCACAGGCAGCGATGACAAAACTGGTCACCAGGATAATCAGTAATTTATAAATGTTTAACATATCAGCATCCTCTACAATTTACGGTTGAATGGTTGCCAGGCGGGCTCACGAACCGAACCGCCCTGGAATTTTAAGGTTTGTTGTACTTGCCCGTCAGTGGAAACGGTGGCAAGTATCTTGCGGCCACTTTTTTGCGTTGCATACATAATCATGTCTCCATTGGGCGCAAATGATGGCGATTCATCCAGTTGCGACGAGGTCAAAATACGGATTGTACGATCCTGGGTTGAGTATATCCCAACTCGATACCCATTGCCCTGATTGGTAATGAGAACAATGGACCGTCCATCGGGTGAAAACGAAGCATCCGCATTATACTTTCCCTTGAAGGTCAATCTTTGTGCGGACCCCCCCGAGACAGGCATTTGATAAAGCTGTGGTACACCGGAACGACCGGAAGTAAAAACAATGCTTTTTCCATCGGGGGACCAGGCCGGTTCCGTATCGATCGCTGTATTTCTGGTCAATCTGCGCAGTTCGGAGGTCCCCACATCAAAAATGTATACTTCAGGATTCCCGTCCCTTGACAGGGTCAGTGCAACCTTTTTGCCGTCCGGGGACCAGGCAGGTGCGCTGTTGAGTCCGTCGAACCCGGCAATTTTTGATCTTTTCCCGCTCCAGATATCCTGCAGAAAGATCATTGATCTGTCTTTTTCAAAGGAAACATAGGCAAGCCAGTTCCCATCCGGGGACCAGGCAGGGGACAGGATTGGCTGACCCGATTCCAGAACGGTTTTGGGGTTCCATCCATCTGATTCCGCAATCTGGAGGAAATACCGTATGCTTGCCGGTTCACCCTGTACCTTGACCTCGGCAACCTTGACATAGGCAATTCTGGTCTCGAACGCACCCTCTATTCCGGTCAGTTTCTTGTGGATAATATCGCTGATCCGATGAGAAGCCTTCCTGATCTGTTTTTTCTGTACAGTAAATTTGTCACCCGCCAGCTGGGTTCCCCTGAAAACATCGATCAACCGAAACCGTATCTCATACTGGTTGTTTCCGATATCGATGACCTTGCCCACCACCAGCGCTTCCGATTTTATAAGCCGCCAGTCTTTAAAGTTGACCGATTTAAGATCACTCGGGGTGCTGAGAAAGGCGTCCCTGGGAATCGACTCGAATCGGCCACTTAAACCCAGGTCAGACTCAATAATATCCGCCGGCTGGTGCTCGTCAGGATGAACGCCATGAAACTCAAACGGCACGATGGCAATGGGAATCCCTGCCTTGGTGCCTTTTGTCACTTCGATGGTCAACACAGGTAGCACCGGCAGGGAGTAGCCAAGCAATATCGGAACCAATATCGCCAGAAGTCCGGTGCGAAACACCCGTTTTTTTTCCTGATTACTCATCCGGTGCAAATTTAATGTTGAATTCTTTTATAAATTCATAATATTCCGGGTCCGATGGAAACGGAAGCGGGGAAGCTTTCTTGATTGCGATTTCCCCTGATTCATCGAATGCCTGGTCTCCACTGCTTTTTACCACATGTGCCGATAGTACTTCACCATTTCGTGCAACTCTTACCCGTATCAGCGCAACTCGCCCCGGGCTGCTGTTCCATGGGCGACGCCAGTTATTTTCCGCCGCCGCTGCAATTCTGTCCACCAGCGCAGCCAACGCATTTTCCGCCTCGTTCCGGGTTCGTGTCCTGGCCAGCTGGTCCTGAAGTTCTTTTTCCCGCTTGCGTTGTTCTTCCTCTTCCTCGGCCTTCTTTCTCTCTTCCTCCCTGCGCTTGGCCTCCAGCGCCTCCTGCCGCTTGCGCTCCTCTTCCTCGGCCTTCTTTCTCTCTTCCTCCCTGCGCTTGGCCTCCAGCGCCTCCTGCCGCTTGCGCTCCTCTTCCTCGGCCTTCTTTCTCTCTTCCTCCCTGCGCTTGGCCTCCAGTGCCTCCTGCCGCCTGCGCTCCTCTTCCTCGGCCTTTTTCTTCTCTTCCTCCCTGCGCTCGGCTTCCAGCGCCTCCTGCCGCCTGCGCTCTTCTTCCTCGGCCTTCTTCTTCTCTTCCTCCCTGCGCGCGGCCTCCAGCGCCTCCTGCCGCCTGCGCTCCTCTTCCTCGGCCTTCTTCTTCTCTTCCTCCCTGCGCGCGGCCTCCAGCGCCTCCTGCCGCCTGCGCTCCTCTTCCTGTGCTTTCTCCAGATCTTCCGGATCATTGGCAGGGAGAGTTTCTTCAATTTTCTTTTCCTGCAGGTTGAACACTTCCTCCTCGGATATCACCTGTGCCTGGATTGGTTGCACCTGGCCCTGATCCGGTATTTTTCCTGAAAACGGCCACCAGAAACCAGCCAGAACCGCCGCCAGTAAAACGCTGTGAACAATAAGGGTAAATAGTGCGGACTTGGAAATTTGTGCGAACTGTTGGATGCGTTGTTTCATTCACCCTTTAGTCAGGAATCAGATGGCTCCGTGACCAATCCTACGGATTCGACACCAGCGCTTTGCAGCAACACCATTGCCCTCACTACAAACGCATAATCTGCAGCACTGTCCCCTCTGACCAGAAACAGCAAATCCGGGTTCCGCTGTAATGCCGCCCTGGCGGTTAACCCGATTTCCCGGTCTGAGGAGATGGCTTCCTCGTTGTCATTGAGATAGTAATTGCCGTCTGCGTCCACGGTAACGACAAACGGTTCTTCTTCCTGGTTCGGAATGGGGTTGGCCACCGCCTTGGGTAACTCGACGGTTACACCGGTGCTTAACAGGGAAGCCGTCACCATGAATATGATCAGCAAAACAAGCATGACATCAATATATGGCACGACGTTGATTTCTCCCATCAACCGTTTCTTGCGGCCATACAGGGTCTGCCTCATGGTTAACGCCCTCCTAAATTCTGACGATTGACAATGCTGAGGAACTCTTCCATGAAGATTTCGTAGCGGCTGATCAGTCGTTCAGTCGTGCTCGCAAACTTGTTGTACGCAATCACCGCCGGAATGGCCGCAAACAGGCCCATTGCCGTGGCAATCAGGGCCTCGGCGATTCCCGGAGCCACGGTTGCGATGGTCACCTGCTGCATCGCACCCAGGGACTGGAATGAGTTCATGATCCCCCAAACCGTCCCGAAAAGACCCACATAGGGGCTGGTTGAACCCACCGTGGCAAGAAACGGCAGGTTGGACTCGATCAATCCGATCTCTCTGCTCAACGCCACCCGCATGGACCGGTGAACCCCGTTCACCATATCCGAGCGATGAACATTCTGTTGTTTTGCAAGGCGGTTGAACTCCCGATATCCGGCGAGAAAAATATTTGCAATGCCCTCGGGGTTGTCCTTCCCACCCCATTCCAGGTAAATCTTCCGCATTTCGCCCCCGGACCAGAACTGCTCCTCGAACTGGTCGGCAATTTTTTTCCAGCGCTTGTAGGCCGTGCGTTTCCGGTCGATCATATACCACGATATCACTGAAGCCAGTAACAACATCAGCATGACCAGCTGAACCGGAATGCTGGCATTGATCACGAGGTCAAGAATCGAATGACTTTGGGGAAGGTTGTTTTCGATAGCCACTATAGTTTTGTCATGGATAACAGGTTGGTGTTGTAAAATTTCCGCCTACTTTCGCCTTCAGCTTGAGTGAGGTGTTTCAGACCGGTTGTCCAGGGTCAGAGACTTCATTGTTGACGAAGCTATCATCCGTCACAGGTATGCTTTCGGTTGATGTGCTGGTACAGGGGCACCGGAGGATGGTACGAAGAGGTCTGGATTGGTGGAATAATAGGGTGATGACCGGACAATTGCAAGAACCAGAGTTGTCCAACGGGAAATGATGTCCGCCGATGATGACCGGATTGGCAGCAAAATATGGCAACGATTTCATCCTGCTCCCAAAGACGGCTATCGATTTCGAAACAGGTCCTGCTGCCGATCCACCACCCCGGAAGGAATGGACATTCCCAGATGTTCCCAGGCTGTTTTCATTGCCACACGCCCGCGGGCGGTTCGCATCATGTAACCCTGCTGGATCAAATAGGGCTCAATGATGTCTTCAACAGTGCCCCGTTCCTCTCCGATGGCCGCGGCGATACTGTCGACCCCCACGGGGCCCCCATCAAATTTCTCAATGATGGCAAGAAGGAAACTGCGATCAAGCCGGTCGAGTCCAAAAGTATCCACTTCAAGCATATCCAGCGCGGCGTTGGCCATTGCTTCGGTCAGTTTTCCATCACTTTTTACTTCAACGTAGTCACGAACCCGCCGCAACAGGCGATTGGCTATGCGGGGGGTCCCCCTTGAACGCATGGCAATGGCACGGACCCCCTCGATCCTGTAATCGATATTCAATATTTTCGCCGACCGTTCCACAATTTTCGAAAGATCATCCGCCGTGTAAAACTGCAGGCGTTGTACAATGCCAAACCGGTCCCGCAACGGGGAAGTCAGCAGCCCGGCCCGGGTGGTTGCGCCAACCAGGGTAAACGGCGGCAAATTAAGTTTTATTGAACGCGCTGCAGGCCCTTCGCCAATCATGATATCCAGATAAAAGTCTTCCAGGGCTGGATACAGAATTTCCTCAATGGCCGGACTCAACCGATGAATTTCATCGATAAACAACACATCCCCGGATTCGAGATTCGTCAGAATCGCAGCCAGGTCCCCCGCTTTTTCAAGCACCGGTCCAGAAGTCTGGCGCAGCTTGGCACCCATTTCCTGCCCCAGAATATGGGCAATCGTGGTTTTGCCGAGGCCCGGGGGGCCAAAAATCAACACATGATCCAATGCTTCGTTTCGCTGTCTGGCAGCCTGAATAAAGATGCCCAGCTGCTCTTTGGTGCTGGCCTGGCCAATAAACTCATTCAGCCTGCTCGGACGCAGACTGCGTTCAAACATCTGTTCCTGGGGAGAATCCCGCAGGTTGTCCGGGGACAACAGTGGATTGGATTCACTCATCGAATCGTCAGGTACTGTAATGCATTGCGAATTAAATCATCCCGCTTGTCACTTTTATCCTTGACCGCTCTCACCGCTTTCCCGGCTTCAGCCGGTCGGTACCCCAGCGCGACCAATGCACCAATCGCATCCTGTACCGGACTGTCGGGAATTGTCCGGGTGCCTGCAGCGTCCGATGGCGCCCCCTGGGAAGATGGCAAATCAACCCGGTCCCGCAAATCAATAATCATCCGTTCTGCGGTTTTCCTGCCAATTCCGGGAACCTTGACCAGCGTTGAGAAATCATCACTGTAAATACAATGGAGAAAATCCCGGGGATTCAACGTGGATAGTATAGCAAGCGCCACTTTGGGGCCAACACCGTTTACTTTCAAAAGATGCCTGAACAAATCCTTTTGGCCCGGGTCGGCAAACCCATACAACAGCTGGGCATCTTCACGCACCACCATGTGCACAAAAAGCGAGATTTCCTGCCCTTCATCGGGCAATTCATAGAATACGGGCATTGGGGCTTCCAGCTCATACCCCACACCGTTCACATCCACCAGGAGGATTGGCGGTTGCTTCTGCAATAGTTTTCCCCGGATAAAGCCGATCATCCCGCGAGTTCCAGCTTTCGTTTCACCTGAATCGTGTGGATGTGGCAAATCGCACAGGCCAGGGCATCCGCTTCATCGGTGGTTGGTGTCACCGTCAACCCCAATATCGCCCGCACCATATGCTGCGTCTGTTCTTTTTTGGCATTGCCGGACCCCACCACCGCTCTTTTTATCTGCAGTGCACTGTATTCCCATACTTCCCTGCCCGCATTAATCGCGGAACAAATTGCACTTCCCCGGGCATGGCCCAGTACCAGGGCAGACTTCGCATTGCTGGCAACAAACACCTGCTCCACGGCGACGGAGTCCGGCTGTGTCTCATTGATGATTCCGGCAACCCCCTGGTAAATCATCCCCAGCCTTTCGGGCAACGGGAGATTCCCCATCCTGACCCGGCGGTATTCCACGCAGCGAAGACGGCCATCACCCGCTTCCACCACGCCCAAACCGGTAATGCGGGAGCCCGGATCAATTCCCAGAATTCGCATCAGCCGGCCTCCACAAAATTTGCGTTGGTAAACACCTCCTGAACGTCATCCAGGTCTTCAAGAAAATCAATCAGCCGACTCACTTTCTCCGCCTCTTCTCCGCCAACATCGGTCTCCGTGATGGGCCGCTGGATAATTCCGGAAATCTCGGGCCTGAAACCGGCTTCCTTCATCGCCTGTTGAACCGCATGGAAATTTTCGGCCGGGGTCACCACTTCAATCATGCCCTCCTCGCTTTCAACGTCCTCGGCGCCCGATTCCAGCGCGATTTCAATAATTTTCTCTTCGTCTTCGTCCCCGGAAAACACGATGGACCCAATGGTATTGAATTGATACAAAACCGAACCATCCGTACCCAGGTTTCCCCCATGCCTGGCAAAGGCATGCCGTACTTCGCTCACTGTTCTGTTTTTGTTGTCCGTTGCGCACTCGACGATCATCGCCACGCCATGGGGACCATACCCTTCATACCGGATTTCAAGCAGGTCATTCCCTCCAAGCGCCCCGGTTCCGCGTTTTACCGCCCGTTCAATGGTGTCCTTGGTCATGTTCGCAGCAAGTGCCTTGTCGATTGCGCTGCGCAGCCTGGGATTGGAGTCCGGGTCACCCCCGCCCAATTTTGCCGAAACACTGATTTCCTTGATCAGCTTGGTGAACGCCTTGCCTCTTTTGGCATCCTGGGCCGCCTTGCGGAACTTGATATTTGCCCACTTGCTATGCCCGGCCATGGCGTCTCCCCAAACCGGTTGTGCAATGCATGTTGAGGGTCCCGGACAACCCGGTGGCACGGTCCGGACCAGTGCCCCTGCAGGCCCAAGGAGTGGAATTGCCCATTCTGATGACATTCACGCTGATCACATTCGCGGGAAGTGTCGAATCATTCATGGGCCGGGGCATTGTTTTTATATCGATAAAACGCACATTGACCGGACTATCGCCGTTGCTTTTTTCGTTGCAGCCCGAGGTCCCGGAGTTGCCGATCGCCTACCTGGTTTGGCGCCTCGGTCAGCAGGCAGGATGCTTTCTGGGTTTTTGGAAAAGCGATGACATCACGAATGGACTCCACATCGCACATCATCGCGACCAGCCGATCAATTCCAAACGCAATTCCACCGTGGGGGGGAGCGCCATATTTGAGTCCTTCAAGAAGAAATCCAAATTTTGTCCGGGCTTCTTCGGCATGGATACCCAGCACTTCCAGGATTTTCTCCTGGAGGACCGGATCATGAACACGAATGGATCCACCGCCAATTTCAGTGCCATTCAATACCATGTCGTAGGCCCTGGAGAGCACCTGCCCCGGGTCGGATTCCAGCCAGGCCTCATGCCCCGGCTTGGGAGAGGTAAAGGGATGATGCAGCGCCTGCCAGCGCTGACCCGGTTGGTCCCACTTGACCAAAGGAAAATCCACCACCCAAAGAGGCTTCCAGCCGGGATGAACGAGACCCATGGCTTTCCCGATCTCCAGCCTCAGCGCACCGAGCGCATCATTCACCACCTCCGCCTTGTCCGCCCCGAACAATATCATGTCTCCGGTTTTTGCCCCGGTGCGCTCCAGGATACCGGACAATACCCCGTCGGGGAGGAATTTCAGGATCGCCGACTGCAGCCCCTCCCGACCCAAAGAAGCATTATTCACCTTGATATAGGCCAACCCCCTTGCACCGTATTGACCGGCAAATTCGGTATACCGATCGATCTGCGTACGCGTCAACCGGTTTCCACCCGGCACACGAAGCGCAGCGACCCGACTTTTAGCATCGTTTGCCGGGCCGGAAAAAACCTTGAATTCAACCTCTTTCACCAGGTCCGTCAATTCGGTCAGCTCCAGGTCGATCCGAAGATCGGGGCGATCGGTTCCGTACCGCTCCAGGGCTTCATGGTAACGGATTCTCGGCAGGGGGTCCGGCAAATCCACATTGATGACATTTTTGAAACAGTCCCTGATCAGCTGTTCCATCAGATTCATGACATCTTCTTCATCAACGAAAGACATTTCCGCATCGAGCTGGGTAAACTCCGGCTGCCGGTCCGCACGCAAATCCTCATCCCGAAAACAGCGCGCTATTTGAAAATAGCGTTCGAAGCCGGACACCATCAACAACTGCTTGAATAACTGGGGAGACTGGGGAAGGGCAAAAAATTCACCCGGATGAGTACGGCTGGGCACCAGATAGTCCCGGGCCCCCTCCGGGGTGGAACGTGTAAGCATCGGCGTCTCGATTTCCACAAACTCCCTTTGCTCCAAAAAATGGCGCAGGTTTGAAATGATGCGGTGGCGGGCACGGATGGTGGACTGCATCCCTGGCCTGCGCAGATCCAGAAAACGGTATTTCAACCGGGTCGCCTCGCCGATTTCTTCCTCGTCCATTTGAAACGGCAGCGGCTCCGACCGGCTAAGGAGCCTGATTTCTTCCGCCATCACCTCGATTTTCCCGGTGGCAAGTCCTTCATTCACCGTTCCTTCAGGACGAACACGGACCCGGCCCCGGACCCACAGCACATACTCGTTGCGCGAACTGTCCGCAACCGAAAAGGAATCCGGGATATCCGGATCCGCCACCACCTGGACCCTGCCGGAACGATCCCGAAGATCAATGAAGATCACTCCTCCGTGGTCCCGCCTATTCAGCACCCATCCGGCTAAACAAACAATGTGGTCGACATCAGACCGGCTGAGTTTTCCACAAAGATGGGTTCGCATCAACAGGCCCCAAGGGAATGGCTCATTGCCATATCAGGGGGCAGGAGAGGCCTGGCTGCGGGGGGTTGACGTCCCGCAGGATTGTTTGGATTGCACTTTGGGCGGTTGATCACTTTTGTCTGCCCCGGACTTGTTTTCATCCTTGGGCTTGTTCTTCACGGTCTCCTCTTTTTTCTTGTCGTTATTCTTGAAATCGGTTTCGTACCAACCGGTCCCTTTGAGCCGGAACGCAGCCAGGGAAATCAGTCTCTTCAAGGCCGGCTCATTGCAGCCGGGACAACAGACGAGGGGGGCATCTGATATTTTCTGCAACACTTCAATGTGGTGGTTGCATTCATTGCATTGATATTCGTAAAAAGGCATGGCAAACAGGGATATGAAAAATTTTCAAGGCGCGGATTATATAGAATATACGCTACGATAACATCGTATAGTGGGTGCTATTTGAGATTTTTCAATGCCTTATCGCGGGCATCTCCAACCCAGTCCAGCCCGGACTTTTCACTTTCAAATGGCTTCCCCTCCTTGTCCACACAATACCGCCCAAATACAACGGCATCATACAATTCGCCGTATTGACGCATCAGGGTATATTCAAACAGCAGGCTTTTGTACACCTTGGTACCGGCCTGCAGATAACAACCGTGTGAAATCCAGGTCGGACCCTGGATTTCACACCCTGCCTCGATTCTTGCATTCGAACCAATGTACACCGGTCCTTCAATAAAAACATCGTCCCAGTCAATAGCCACATTGGGTCCTATCCAGACCTTGGGCATCACCTCTGTGCCCGGCATGTTCATTCCCCGGACGGGAGTGCGCATCAACTGCTGGTTGACCTGCCAGTAGTCGCTAAGCTGACCAATATCAAGCCAGCGAAAAGGCAATTCGATGGCACCGAACTGCACGCCCCTTGCGAGCAGGTCAGGAAGCAGTTGAGAGCCGATATCGTACTCAATCCCATGGGGGATGTAATGGATGATTTCGGGCTCAAAAATATAGATTCCCGTATTCACCAGGGTGGATTTTGCTTCCTCAACGAGGGGCTTTTCCTGAAACGAAGTAATCACACCGAATTCATCCGCCACCGCCACGCCATATCGTGACACTTTCTCTCTCTCAACGCGTTTCACGACAATGCTGGCAATGGCACCGGACTTCCAGTGTTTTCTGACGGCCTCGGTCAAATCCAGATCGATAATGGCATCCCCGCAAACCACCAGAAAGGTGTCATCGAAAAATCCGCCGAACTCCTGGATTCGCCGGATCCCCCCTGCGGACCCGATGGGCTGCCCGAAAATCTCTCCATTTTCAATATGCCCTTCGAAAGAATAGCCGATATTGACCCCCCAACGCCTTCCATCGCCAAAATAGGTTTCAATGGATTCGGGGAGATGGCTTAAATTGACCATCACCTCATCGAACCCATGAGCCGCAAGCTGCTCAACCAAATACTCCATGACCGGCTTGCCCATCACGGGGATCATGGGTTTCGGCAATTCGTACGTCAGTGGCCGTACCCGGGTACCGCGTCCTGCGGCAAGTATCATCGCTTTCATTGGGTTACATCACGATCAGTGGTTATTGCGGGTCCAGGGAGTCATTCATTCCATCATCGGAGTATCACCATGGTTGACGGCTCCCCGCGGCCGGGGAACCCGACTTGCCATGTCGATGAATGCAGGTTTCACGGGTCATCCCGTCATCACCTGTATTCATACCCGCATTCAGGAACTGCCCCGATGACTGCAACAAGGCGTTTAGCTCACTATCGAAATGGATGCCAGGAAGACCCGGCACGGAACGGAGGCAGAAAACCCGGCACGGTTTTCCAGTGGCTACGGTGGCCGGTTACACCGGCCGGACGCACACGCAAAACACCCGAAAATGCGGGACGGACCCTATTCATGCTTTCCGTACAGGGGTACTCCCATACAAGGCTCACCCAGGCATGCCTGGGTGAGCGCCTGAGGTTCTCCGGAAAAAAGGGGGGATGGCGGGTCTCAACGCACGAAACCGTACACCGCGGACAGAGAAAACCAGTCTCGGCAACGGCTATCTGGTATCAGTCATCGCCACCCATGACACCCAAAATACTCAACAGGCTGAGAAACAGGTTATAGATCGCCACGTACAGGGTAACCGTCGCGGTAATGTAGTTGGTTTCTCCGCCGTGAATAATCTCGCTGGTCTGGAACAGGATCAACCCGGACATTAAAAGGATAAACATTGCCGATACGGCAAGGCTCAAAGCGGGGATGGAAAACAGCATGGCTGCCAGTCCGGCGATAAATGCAACCAGTATCCCCACCATCAGCATCCCCCCCATAAAGGAAAAATCCTTTTGTGTGATCACGGCATACGCAGACAGGGCAATAAATATAATCCCGGTTCCTCCCAATGCGGTCATGACGATCTGCTCGCCATTGGCCAGCGCCGTCAGGTAAAAATTAAGCAGTGGTCCCAGGGTCAGGCCCATAAAACCGGTCAATGCAAAGACAAACACCAGGCCCAGAACGGAATTCCGGAATTTACTGGTCAGGAATAACAGTCCAAAATATCCAACCAGCGTGATGATTATGCCCATTGGCGGAAAATTCATCACCATGGATAGGCCCGCTGTCCCTGCACTGAACAGCAATGTCAAGGACAACAGCATGTAGGTATTTCGCAATACCTTGTTTATTTCAACACCCTGGGAAACCGGTCTGGCAACTGTGGTTTCGAATCTGGCCATTTCAATACCTCTTGTATAAAGAATTGTATAAAGACATAAAATCTGTGAACCCGCGACCGGAGTCTGCGAGTTACGTCGTGACGTACCCCCCCGCCCCTGTCACTTCCGGGGCTGGCGGGCTTCCTGCGACCCATGTTGAGAACGCTCAACACCTCTCGCTGCAACCCTTGCGCTGACAAGTATTGCTGCAGGGGCACTCTTTATGCAATCGCTGCGTCCCAACGATTCAGCTACCCGAACCCTACCACAAACCGCGGGATTCTGCTATCCATCTGCGTCCCGCCAACGACTCCGTGGACGAAAAATTCCCCAGGGTTCCCCACCCGGCAACGCCAGTGGTACCGCCCGGCAGTGTATCCCTTTTCTCCCCTGCAGGCAGGGGGTTCCGGGGTGCCCCGGCACCAACAACCGCCTGTCTGGACAGGTTCCGGTTTCGCGGAACTCGCCCGGGTATCCTCTCTAAAAACCGGCCAAAACGCGACTAGCCGCTACTCGGACCAATCCTTTTCTCTGCTGTCCCTGTGTTTGGCATAACTGACAACGCTAATAGGTGATGATCCGCGGTCTTCATCGACCTCAATATTTGCACTGCTCAGCTTGAGGCAGTCAATCAACTCCCGTAAATAGTTCTGCTCCGTTTTTGAACCCTCACAGACAATAAGAACCCTGTCATAGGGTTCACGGCTTGATTTACGGTGGAGAAGGTCCCGCTGTCGTCGCGACTTGCGCTTGTGATGCAGATCATCACTACCCACTTAGCACCCCGAAGCTGTTTGGATCTTGCTTACATAAGGCAAAGCTCCGTAGCGGCCTGACAGATATCTTCGCTCCAGGTTCTCCTCTTTGCGCGGCCTGAAATCAGTGAGTGGAAAAAGTACTGTTGAATGTGATTTGTCTTTTTCACAGAACCAGACCTGATCCCGTCTGAACACATCCTGATTGAGGATTGAAGTATCATGGGTGGTTATGACAAGTTGTGCACCTTTAGGATTTGTTTCCGGGCTGTGAAATAAATTTACCAAATACTGAACAATTACCGGGTGCAAATTGTCATGCAGTTCATCAACGATCAGTACATGGCCGTGTTCCAGTGTGTCTTTCCAGGGTCCTGCCAAGGCAAATATTTTTTGCGTGCCATCGGATTCATCGCCAAGATCGAAAAACACTTTTTTACCGCTGTCGAGAATATGAGCAGTTTTCACATTAATAACAGGGTTATCCTTAAATTCTTTTGCTAATCGATTTTTTACAGAACCTGAAAGTCCATCCGGCAAGGTATGGATATCGAATTTCTCTTCCTCCAGCTGAACATCATCAATATCAATGTCTGCGGCACGCAAGAAAGAAATAACTTCTTTCCTTGTGCCCTCTTGCTCACACATCTCAATGGAAAAACCCGGATGCCAACGGCCAAACCCTGCTACGTGCAAGATCTTTGAAAACCATTTAAAAACCGGTTGAAGCTGTTGGTTGTTCAACTGTATAGCTGTAGATAAAAACAGGGCGTTGGACCGTGTGGCTTCTTGCCACAACTGTTTCTTCCCAGAAAGTTTGTCCATGGTTCCCCAAACATAAGCCTGATTTATACTGTCGTATCGACGGTCAATCCATCGCTGTGGACGCCCTTTGGGATAGGCCAGCAACCATTCTTCGGTGATACGCTTTCGAGTTGCCGCAAACCCATATTGATAGCGCACGCCTTCACTAATGAAGTGCACCTCAAACTCGCAGGGATGCTCAGTGCTATCTTCATCCAACAGAAATGGGGTAACAGACAGCGGTTCACCAGCCTGTGTCTCACTGGCAGACTTAAGGACCATCTGCTCCATAACTTTCATGGCTTTGATCAGGTTGGACTTACCCGCGGCATTTGGGCCGTAAATTGCAGCGCTTCGTAACAAGGGAGGTGTACTCAAAGCACCATGCCTAATCACGTTAGTGTCCTCTAACTCGCTTCTACTTCCTTTCACTAAGTTAAAATTGGCGGGTTCTCGAAACGATAAAAAATTCTGAACAGCAAATTCTATGAGCATAGACGATTCCTTTAAAAACTAAATTATTGCCTCAAATTTACATACTTTTAGCATAAATCTTCAATAAATTCACATTTTTTGGGATTATTGCAGATTTATCCCATCTATGGTCAGCCCCCGTTTTGTCCGAGTCGGAGTACGAGGAGCACCCACCCCGGACAGGAAAACACCATCGATGATGGCCCAGGACCAAAGCGGGGAGAGCGCAGGTTCCGTTGAACCATTCTCCGATTCAACAAATCCACGGAATTTTGCTATGATTGGATGCAGGATGGAATTCAAAGGGGCTCTCCATGCGATCCGTCTTGCGCAGATGGCGGGCACCCGCCTTTTTGGTTACGGACAACGTTGGTCGGCAACAAGGACCAGGGGAACCGAGCCAAAGTACCCGGATTGCCAGCCAGTTTCAGTTTCTGCACCAATAGAACCCCATGTACCGTACTGATGCTGTTCCATGAATCATATTGAGATTGCCAACTCCAACTCTTTCCCCGGGTTCTGATCTTGGCCGACAGAAGACTCCAGGTTTTTGCCACGGTCGCCCGACTGCTCAGTTTCACCAAGGCAGCGGAGTCCCTGCATATGACCCAGCCAGCGGTCACTTTTCAAATCCGCCAACTCGAAGAGCATTTCAATACCCGGCTGTTTGACCGCGCCCATAACCGGATCAATCTGACGGAGGCGGGCCAGCTGGTGAAGAATTATGCCGATAAAATCATTGTGCTGTACAACGAAATGGACAATGAAGTCCGCACCCTCACGGGGGATGTCCAGGGACCCTTGGTCGTGGGTGCCAGCACCACCATTGGTGAATATTTTATCCCCGCAGTGATTGGTGCGTATCAATCGACTTTTCCCCATGTCAAGGTGCGGCTAAATGTAGCGAACACCAATGGAGTGATCCATATGGTGGAAAACAACCAGATTGACATTGGAATTGTGGAAGGTCCCATCACAAACAAGAATCTGGTCACCGACATCATATGGGACGATGAACTGGCTGTGATCTGTTCCGTGGACCACCCGCTGACCAGCAAAAAGAGAATCGATCCCGAAGAACTGCTGGATTATCCCTTCATCAGCCGGGAAGAGGGTTCCGGGACCCGCGAAGTCATTCAGAATTATCTGGATAACCAGGGACTGGATATCGAACAACTCAATATCACCATGGAGTTTGGCAGCCCTGAATCCATCAAAAATGCCGTCGCTGCAAATCTGGGGATATCCGTCCTTTCCATCGCCACCCTGGAAAAGGAACTGGCCCTGGATTCGTTGAGTACCATTCCGCTTAAAACCCCGATAAGGCGGCCATTCTCGATCGTATATCAACGGCAAAAATTCAGGTTGCGGGCGATGGTCGAATTCCTCGAATTTGCCCGAGCACACTGCGCGCTCAAGGAACAGGTCCTGAAACCTCTCCAGCCCGCTTGACGATGGGTGCTGGCCTGTAAAGGGGAACCGGTTTCGGGCCGGTATGCAAAAATACTCCGGAGCCATGCCATGGGCAGGCGGAGAGACGCTGCAACACCGGATTTTTCCCGATCGTTCGAGAACAGTCTGACGGAATCCGTTTCGGCAAGGCCCACCCCATGATGGGTGATACCGGGCATCACGGCTGGAGCTGAAAACTTCCCCCAAAAACCGTGAGGAATCGGTCGAAACCTGCCGGGAGAGGTCTTCCGACTGGTTGGGGATCGTGGTGCCCGGGGTCTGTGTCGTCCTGCCCTCTCAGAACTTCAGGGTGAGATCAAAGAAGAAGGTGCGTCCCCAACCCGCCGCTACCGGCCCGTCTACACTGCTGGGGTTGGAGGTATCGACCGTGAGCTGTGTGTCGGTGAGATTCAATACACCCGCCGCGAACCGTGCGTTTTCCAGTCCCCACGGTTTATTCCAGTCCATCGCCAGATCGTGGCCGGTCCAGGACTTGAATTTTCCGGTGCTAGCCCGGTTCTCAAAGCCTGCACGGTAATTTCCGGCCCAGGAAACACTCAGGTTACCCCGTCTCGCCTGGACACCGAATCGCACTGCGTCCTTGGGAACGGGGTGACCCTCCTTCACGTTTTGAATATGCCGTTCGGCGCTGGTGATGTGCCGCCAGGCCCCCCGGAAGCCCACGGTTCCCCAACCCGTTCGGAAGCCCGACCCGAACCGGGTCTGCACTCCCTGGATCTTGGTCTCCACGATGTTTTCAAAACCGTTGTGAATAGTAATCGCGCTACCGGTGCGCTCAATGCATTTCGTTGTTTTCTCTTCTCCGCATTTATACAGGTTTTGCACGGCCCAGTCGGCACTCGGCTGGCCCGGGAGGTCGGAGCGTGATGTCTGATGCCATTCCAGGTCCAGGAAGAACGGCCACTTGCGAAACTGGGCGCCCAAGGCAGTTCTTTCGTTGCCAGAAGGGTCAAGTTCCGGATTGCCCGAGGTTTGGCGCGTTACCTGCCGGGGATTGGATTGTGTGCAGGTACGTGGCGGGTCCCCCTGGTCCCTCGTCCCCGGGTCACAGGTGATAAAGGGGTGGTCCTGCAGTGCCGTGCTATAAAGAGCCGACATCGAGGGGGGGCGGTCTCCTGTACTCCAGGAACCACGCAGGGTAACCCGGTCGGTCGCCCGGTAATAGGTGCCAAGGCGCCAGGACTCCAGCCCACCGACATCGCTAAGTTCGTCCGCATGTCCTGCGACCCTGAAATCCAGTTTCTCGGTCAGCGGCAGCAACAACTCCGAAAAGGCACCTGTCCCCTTGCGGCGCTTGCCGGTAAAACTGGTCCCACCGGAGCCGTACACATCTTCTACCTTATAAGGTTCATTATTGACCTCGACCGGATAGCTGTGCCGATAGTTCGTGACGTCATGCGCCTTTGCAGTTCCAAATTCAAGACCGGCAGTCCAGGCCGCTTTCCGGTCACCGAATGAGAATCCGGTGCCCTCCAATGCCAGTCGGGCTCCCAGGTAATCCGAGCCGAAATCTCTTTCTTCCCGCAAGCTGGTGTCCCTGATGGCTTTCAGGTGGGTCGGGTCCGTGGAGGACGGGTCTACAAGATTGTAGTTCCCCTTTAGAATCTCGTCTCGGATACGGCCAGCATGTACAAATGTATCCCCGGTCAACGAACCATCCAGTTTGTAGGCACTGATTTCCACATCATAGCCGAGGTCCTCCTGAATCATGCCCTCGATTCCCATGCCGATGTCGAATTCCTCGGTATCCGTCAGCCAGTCCCGGTTGCCATGCCCGATGAAACGGTGCGCCACAACGATACTGTGATTAGGGGTCGCCCCCACGCTGTCCAAGTCGTCGTTTTCGCGCAGTTGACTAACATCACTCCGCAAACCAAGGAAAAACACATCTATCGACGGTGCATAGCGGAACGCCGACTCCGCCTGCGTGATATTCGCATCCAGGTGGAATTCAGCCCCTCCTTCCAGCGGATGGTCCAAATGCAGGAGAATGCCATCCTGTTCATAGTTGCTGGTGTTCCAGGCAATGCCGCTGTAGGCAAAACCGCAACCCACATCGTCCGGGTTGGAAGTACCAGGAGGACCTATGAGTGGCCCGGCATAACCTTTATCCGATTCGCAGTTCCCCAGTGAAATCGTCCTTACTGCGTCGCCCGGTACGCCGGTCGGTTTGACGGCCCAAACAGTATTGCCACCAATGCTGACATTTTTCGCATCGCTGAATGTGCCGTCTTTCCTATAGGTGGAGCGGCTATGCTCCCGGCTGTCTGCGGTGATTTCATTGCGCTTGATGACGTCCACACCAAGGGTCATGTGGCCTTCCCCGACCGCGCCACCCCAAAAGACACTTCCCTGCCCCCCTTCGCCACCGTCACGGGTTGGTATCCGCGCGACCGTATGCACCTCGAAGCCTTCCAGGTCCGTCCTGAGAACGACATTGAGCGCACCCCGCACGGCGCTGCCACCGTACGTGCCCAGCGTGTCCCCACTCAACACCTCCAGGCGCTCAATGGCCAAGACCGGAATGGGATCGAGATCCGACGAAGTCGTGCCGTAAGGCCTGCCATTGATCAGAACGAGAACAGGCAGCCCGCCCGTCAGGAAGTAGCGAATAATACCGGTATCAAGCACTTCCTCAAGCGTCATGGCTCCGGTACGTTCCAGAAAATTCCGCTCGTACTTTGCGATAATACGCGGTGCAGGTGCCAGAGAGCCCGCAACCGCGAGATCAGCCGCCAGAATGGCTAAAAAGCCGACGAAGACCAACAGGCGTTTCATCGGAGTCGTCTTTATTTTGGGTTCCGGAATCATGGTACCCCTCCTTGTGCTGTTTTGAAATGTTGCACCCGTTATGTTGTTTGAGTTGGCAGTCGGGCGATAATGAAATATACCAGATTTACGTACGGAAAAGTGGAGAGACGACACCGAAAACCCTCAGGAGTACCGGCCGACCTCGAGGGATGAATTGTCCTCTTCTCATTCTCCGGATCCTTCCGACGCGGGTGCCAATGAATTCCCGGGCGGGTTGGCGATCCATGATATTCCGCCAACCCGGAGCCGCATCATCAATATCCACCGGTGCAGACGCACGGCCGCGCCATCCTGGTGCTGTGGAACGCCTGTGGATTCCGGTTTGGCGAAGTTCGCATCCTGCACGGGACGGTCTTGTACTTGCAATCTTCGCGGTCAGGAAATAGGATAAAGGCATGGGCTACCCGGGAGATAACCAACAATTTGATCGAGACGGCTACAGGAAGAATGTCGGCATCATTGTATGCAATAACTCCCAGCAGGTTCTATGGGCCAGGCGGACCAGGCGGGATGGCTGGCAATTCCCCCAGGGAGGCATCGAACCCAGTGAATCAGCGCTGGAGGCCGCATTCAGGGAACTCTACGAGGAGGTCGGCCTGGAATCAGGAGATGTCAAACTGCTCGGAAACACGGTAAAGTGGTTGCGATATGATGTTCCCTACGCCACAAAACATCATCACATCCGAAGAACGAGACAATTTCGTGGACAAAAACAACGGTGGTTTTTATTCAAACTGCTTGCCAAGGAAACCAGTGTCAGGCTTGACGTGACTCCCAAGCCGGAATTTGACCACTGGCGGTGGGTCGACTACTGGAGTCCATTGGAGCATATCGTGAAATTCAAGCGCCGTGTTTACAAGCAGGCACTCACCGAACTGGAACCCATGTTGACGCGTTGATTTGACGCGTGATTTGACGCGTTGACCCGCCCTGAATCCATTTCATTCCCCGAAGTGCTTCCAGGTGCCTGAAAACGCGCGCACATGGAGCCGGAGCCGCCCCCTCCCCAACGGGTGTACCTGCTTCCCCCACACGCGACGGGGGAATTTCAGCAGGATGGAAAAACCTCCCATTCGGTTATTTTCAGGTTTTGGAGGCATTGAAAATATCCCCATGAAATTTGGAATATGACGGCAACTGCCGACGGATATGATTCAGTCGGGCCAGATCAATCTCCGCGCAAACCAGCCCCCAGCCCGACTCCAGTTCAGACACCACCTGGCCCCATGGCTCAATGACCACCGTGTGTCCCCAGGTTTTCCGCCTGTCATTGTGGATGCCGGTTTGCGCGGGAGCGACCACATAACAGGAATTTTCGATGGCTCTGGCCTGAAGCAACGGCAGCCAGTGACAGGCCCCCGTGGTATGGGAAAAAGCGGATGGGACGACGAGAATCTGCGCCCCCAGCTGGGTCAACCGACGATACATTTCCGGAAAACGCAAATCGTAGCAGATACTGAGTCCAATTTTCCCGACTGGCGAGTCGACCACCCCGATCCCGCTCCCCGGCACCGTGTAATCCGATTCCCCATATCTTTCCCCATTGTCGAACTCGGCATCAAAAAGAAAAATCTTGTCATACCGCCCGGCACGGGCTCCGGTGTCGTCAAAGACCAGCATCGAATTGGTAATCTTTCCAGGGACATCCGAGTGCAGTGGAATACTGCCTGCAAAAATCCAGAGCCCCCATTGTCTTGCAAGATTGCCGACAAACCGCTGTATTCTTCCATCAGAATCCCTTTCGGCATGTTCGAGCAATTGCGCCTGGCTGCGTTGCATGAACGCAAAACATTCCGGCAACACCACAACACGGGCTCCCTGTTCGGCTGCCTGAACAACATATTTCTCAACCCGCAACAGATTCCGGTGGATATCATCGCTCGAACTGGTCTGGATAGCAGCTATTGTGGGCATGGCTGTACTATATCATCCTTCCCGCCGGCGGCCGGCATGCCGCCGATGACCGGGGCTGCGGACCCAGATCCGCCTTTCGTTTTTCAATACAGCGACGGTTCAGATTTCCCGTGTTGCACGGAATTCGACCTCAGGCCAACGTTTCTCCGCCAGCGTCAGATTCGCATTATTGGGCGCAATATAAGTCAGGGTATCCAGGCCATCCAGTGCCAGGTATTGCGCGTTTTTCCGGCGAAATTCGCTTTCTTTGGCCGCATCGTTGAAATGCACCCAGCGCACCTTGGTGAGGGGGGCCGCTTCAAAAAAACAATCCACCTTGTATTCCGTTTTCAGGCGGTGGGCAACCACGTCGAATTGAAGAATTCCCACCGCCCCCAGGACCAGCTCATTACTGTTCAACGGGCGAAATACCTGGGTGGCACCTTCCTCACAGAGTTGGACCAGGCCCTTTTGCAGGGCCTTTGCACGCAAGGGGTCGGCCAGTCTCACCCGCCGGAACAGCTCGGGAGCAAAATTCGGTATGCCCAGAAACTTGAGTGTCTCCCCTTCGGTAAACGAATCCCCAATCTGAATGGTGCCATGATTGTGCAGCCCAAGAATATCACCGGCATAGGCCTCTTCCGTATGGCCGCGCCTGGATGCCATGAAGGTATGCGCATTGTGCACCACGAAGGTTTTTCCTGCCCGCACATGGCGCAATTTCATCCCCTTTGTGAATTGACCGGAGGTGATTCTCAAGAACGCAATCCGATCATGGTGCGCCGGGTCCATGTTGGCCTGGATCTTGAAGACGAAACCGGTGAATTGGGGTTCGGTTGCACCAATCTCCCGGGTCCCGGTCGTCCTGGGCCGGGGCGAGGGCGCAAACGCAACAAAATTATCCATCAGCTCATCCGTACCGTGGCGGTTGAGCGCGGACCCGAAGAACACCGGCGTCAGCTTTCCGTTCAGGTATTGATCGGCATTGAATTCGTGGCTGGCTCCGCGCACGAGTTCAATGTCTTCCCGGAGTTTTTCCGCCGTGTCACCGATCCGGATATCCAGCTCCGGGTTCCCCAATCCATCAATCCATACCTCTTCGCTGAATCCGCCACGACCGGAAAAAAGATGGATTTTGTCGTCATACAGCCGATAAATCCCGACGAAGGACTTGCCGGACCCAATGGGCCAGACCATGGGAGCACAATCAATTTTCAGCACTTCCTCCACTTCATCCATGATATCAATGGGGTCCCTGCCCTCGCGGTCCATCTTGTTGACGAATGTCATGATTGGCGTGTCTCTCAACCGGCAGATATCCATGAGTTTTACCGTTCTTTCCTCCACACCCTTGGCAATGTCAATGACCATGAGCGCCGAATCCACGGCAGTCAGGGTACGGTAGGTATCTTCAGAAAAATCGGCGTGTCCCGGCGTATCCAGCAAATTGACAATTCGACCCTGATAGGGAAACTGCATGACCGATGAGGTCACTGAAATTCCGCGCTGTTTTTCCAGTTCCATCCAGTCGGAAGTGGCGTATCGTGCACTCTTTCGGGCCTTGACGGTTCCGACGAGCTGGATGGCACCGCCGGATTGCAGCAACCTTTCGGTCAGCGTCGTTTTGCCCGCATCCGGGTGGGAGATGATCGCAAAAGTCCTTCTTTTCGAGACTTCATCCGGAATGGAGGAGTTGGGCATCGATAAAATTTCCTGATCAGAAGATAAATGGGAAAGCACTCTTTTTCAGACGACGGTCAAATCCGTCCTGTTTGCCGTCATTGGCAACCATGTTCGCCGGTTCCCGGTGAAACCATCCATGGCCTGGGGCCCGTGGACGGCCGCTTCATTTCTTCATGATCCATCCAGAGGGCTCCCGGGCTGAATGATTCCTTCATACCAAAGAGACTGCGCTCACCTGCCGACCATACGAAGTTCCCCCAGCATGACAGGTCCGCCGGTAACTGAAGAATCGTTGCTCGGCGGAATAGGTATCAAAACCCAGCCGGTCGATGTGTTCAGCAGACAGCACCTGCTGCAAGCGGCGTTCCAGGTAAAGCGGGAGGTCGAAACGTCTTTTCTCCCTGGTTTCCCCGGATTCGAAGCAGTCTTCACAGGGGATGGGAGAATGCCTGACGAACCGGTCCATGAACTCCAGCCCGACTTCGTAATGTGCCATTTGTATGGCCGGTCCGATGGCGGCGGCAATCCGGTTTTTCACGGCCCCCAGTGCACACATTGCCTGGATCACATTGTCCGTTATCCCGCCGAGTGCCCCCTTCCAGCCTCCGTGCGCGGCACCAATCACCCGGCTGTGATTGTCTGCGAAGAGAACCCCTGCGCAATCCGCTCCCAGGATACCCAGCCCGACCCCGGGAGTATTGGTAACCAAGCCGTCTCCCTCCTGCGCCCCTTTTTCCGGCAATCCCGCCTCCACGGTGACAACGATATCACTGTGGACCTGTTTCAGACTGTACAGGGTCCTGCACTGCAGGGTCCGCTCCACCCGCTTTCGGTTTTCCCGAACATCCCCGGCATCATCACCGGAAAACTGTCCGCAATTCAGCGAATGGAATTCACCCGTTGAGATGCCGCCGAGCCGGGTAAAAAAACCATGACGAATATTCGGCATGGGCGCAAGCAACTCACTGGTGATATGGGGAACATCCGACATGGCGGGAATTTATCAGCATTGACCGGACTATGCCAATGTAATGGCCGGGAAAGTCCGTCGTGTTCCACAGTCCGGGGAACCCTCTGTGCGGAAAAGAATCATTCGGTAGATGGGTCAATCCCCGGCCGGCGGGGCAATGGATAGGGGGGTCTGCAGGATACCCGTTCCCGGTTTTAAATTGGTGAAGGGCCTGGATGCAGATATAGCCTGTTCCAGCCGGTTTCGCTATAATCCCGATTCCTGTTCCAATCAGGACAATCATATTGATGGAGAGCTGGCAGAGTGGTCGAATGCGGCGGTCTTGAAAACCGTTGACTGTAACAGGTCCGGGGGTTCGAATCCCTCGCTCTCCGCCACCCTTGACCTTGAAACTGCGGTGGCCGTTTCAGAATTGGACATGCCTCCCAATGGGACCGGCTCCTGTGCCTGCCACCGGGCCATCCTGTTTGAACTCACCTTTCTGAATACTGGAGAAAAATTCCGGCCCATTACACCCGGCCTCCAGACCGGTTTCGCTCCACGGTGGCCGAGCACAACAGGCGCCGAGTGAACACTCTGCGAGCCCGTGCAGCCCATCCCCCGGTAAACAGACAGCGGCGAAACCGGGTCCCGCCTTCCCGGGTCAATGCGAAACAGCCGTCATGATTCAAACCCGGTTTCGTCCAACCTTTCTTCCACTGCGATCACAGCGGCCTGAACCCGGGAGTGGACCTTGAGTTTTCTCAGGATGGATTTCACGTGCAGTTTGACAGTACCATCCGTAATCCCAAGATTTCTTGCAATCACCTTGTTGCTCCAGCCTTTTGTGATATCACGCAGCACCTCCTGTTCCCTCGCAGTCAGGACACTTCTCACGGAATGAGAGGAGGCACCCGGGGTGGCTGATACCCCCTTTTGCACTGCGCTGGCCAGCACTTTGGTTAAATCCGGCGCAACAATCGTCTCTCCGGACATCACATCCCTCAGGGCCATAACCAAATCGTCCGGGTCCATGTCCTTTAACAGGTACCCCTGGGCTCCCAGCCTGAGTGATTCAACCAGGTCGACTTCATCACTCGATGTCGTCAGCATGATGACCGGGGTCTCAATGTGCTTCTTTCGAATCCATTGCAGCACTTCAAGGCCATTCATTTCCGGCATGCGCAAATCCAGCAATATGATATCGAATCCTGCTTTTTGCAAAACCTGGATGCCTTCCGGTCCGCTTCCCGCCGCAACCACGTCAATCCGGTACCGCCCAAGCAGGCTGACCAGGCCCGAACGGAATAATGTATGATCATCAATGACCAGCAGTTTCATACGAGTACCTCTGTCTCAATCTCTATCCACCCTGTGACGGCGAGCCGGGAAATCTCAGGTGAACCCTTGTCCCTTCTCCGGGAGCACTCTCGACATTCAATTCGCCGCCGACCCTCTCCGCTCTTTCACTCATTACACTCAAACCGAAATGCTGATTATTGTCGCGGTTTTCCGTTGATTCGGCAAATCCGACCCCGTTGTCTTCAATCAAAACATGCACATGATCCGTCTCGCGGTGCATCAAAATACGTACGATGTCCGCCCCGGAATGCTTGCGGATGTTCACCAGTGCTTCCTGTACAATTCTGACAACCTGGGTAGTCACCATGACCGACAAATCCAGATCACCCAGCCGGTTTTGGAAGACGGCATGGATCGCGGTTTCGCTCTCAAACCTTTGGATGGCGCTTTCCAGTGCAGGACCCAGGGTAAGGTTTTCAATGGGCGCCCGGAACTTCCGGATCAGTTCACGCAATTCCTGGTTGGCGATCTCAACATTGTTTTCAACGATTTCCAGCAACTCGAAAATTTCACACTCATCGCCACCCTGTATTGCATGGTCCAGATTGCGAATGTAGTACCGGACACTGGCCAGTGTCTGCGCCAGGGAATCGTGCAGTTCGTGGGCAAGATACGTCCTTTCCTGGGTCCGGGACAACTGGTTCGTATTTTCTTCGGGGGGCATCAATGTGGGGGTTGAGTGTGGTTCGGGAACAATTCTATCTTAAATGGACCGGGTCGATGGGCGGTTCTGCCGGACCCCGCGAACAAAATCCATAAACCGGCTGACCCAGCATACGGGGGCTATATTGCGCAGATGGGCATAACTTGCCAGGACATTCCTGTAGATCAATCCATCGTGTTTTCCATCCATGCCCCAGCCACGCCTGACCCGATAGGCATACCGGTTTTTACTTTCAAGCAGCCGGATCCTGGAATAGTGAAATTCATGGGCGTTGATGTCCGCACAGGACCCGTTCAGCCGCCCCCAGGGGGAATGACCGGTTTCTTCCAGTCGCACATATCCCCGGCCCACCGGTTTGGCCTGCATTTCCACATCCAGTGGCAACGCACCCACCATTTGTGCTGTCCGGTCCTGCCAGCGAATGGATTTGCCGAGATACATCAATCCGCCGCATTCGGCATAGACCGGCCCGCCATCCGCAACAAACGCCCCAATGGCGTGACGCATCGAGGCATTGTTTTCCAGGGCTTCCATATGCATTTCCGGAAACCCTCCCCCGATAAACAGTGCATCGACATTCTCAGGGAGGGTTTCATCCTCCAGTGTGTCGAAGAATTCCAACCGGGCCCCCTGACTCCGGAAAGACCGGAGATCGTCCGCATAATAAAAACAAAATGCACGGTCCCGGGGGATACCGATACGGATATCGGGTGACGGATGCGTGGTCACCGGAGCAGGGGCTCTTTGCGGTTTCGGGCACCTGGACACCCCGGGCAATCGGTGGAGATCAACGCAGGTCTCAACGACTTCCCGGATATGGCGAATCCGGGTATCCGCGGATGCGATTTCGTTGCTCGGGGTCAAACCGAGATGCCTTTCATTGATGTTCAGGCGCGGATTTCGTGCAATGGACCCCATCACTTCCATATCGGTGTGCGCCCGGATATTGGAGCATAACTTTCCTTCATGGCGGGAACTCGCCACCTTGTTCAGGATCACCCCTGCAATATTGATTCTCGAATCAAATTCCTGGTACCCCCGTATGAGCGGTGCAATCCCCCGGGTGGTCCCCTGGGTATCCAGCACCAGGATCACCGGAACATCCAGCAACCCGGCCAATTCCGCATTGCTGTCGCTCCCATCCACCGACATCCCGTCATACAGCCCCTTGTTGCCTTCAATGATGGACACGGCGGCATCATCCGTCACGGAAGAAAATGCAGCGCGTATCTGGGAGACGCTCTGGGTGTTGAAATCAAGATTGATACACTGGCTGCGTGCCGCCCGGGTGAGCCACAACGGGTCAATGTAGTCGGGCCCCTTCTTGAAAGGCCGGACCCCTGCGCCGCGTTCCCTGAGCGCGGCACAAATGCCAACGGCAACGATGGTTTTCCCGGAGGACTTGTGGGCGGCGGAAAGATAAAAACCCGGTTTCTGTTCCACTGGCATCATTCCGGTAATCAGCCGTCACCCGGACACCACATCACCCGGCAGGAAGGGCAGAACCCGCATTGCCAGCAGGCTGGCCAGGATAGAGAATGCCAGCCCCCCTGCCCCCAGAGAAACTTCGGCGATACTGGGATGATAACTGGCCACCACGCCATCAAAAAAGCCGCTGGAAACCACTTTTCCCGGAAACATCTCAAGCGGGTAGGCCTGGCCTCCGATAATGATGACATAGAGATGGGCAAAACCGCCGACAATGATCAGGCTGCTGGCGGTCACCAGCCTGCCGGTTGAGCATGGCCCGGAATAAAACAACAGATAAAGCGGAACAAGGCTGCCGGCAATGACATGCCCGGCCCAGAACAATGCCGTGTACAGACCGCCCTCAACCAGTATGAACTGCTCAAACCCATGATTTTCAGCACCATACAATCGGGTCAGGTGGAACAGCCCGGTAAAGAACAAAACCGCCAGGGCAAACATTCCCGTCAGCCTGGCCAGTCTTGCCAGTACGGGCTGAGGGTCCACGCCCATAAACGGCCTGTTGTACAGGGCGCACAGGAAAAGCATGAAAAACGCGGTACCCAGGCTCAGTGACATCGCAATGAAAAGGGGGGCCATCAAGGCGGTGTCATAGGCCTGCCTGGCGACCAGAAACCCGAATATCGACCCGGTCCCGGTGGTCAGAACGATTCGCCATGTGAACGCCAGGGTGCCGGAGGCCCGGGTAAATCGATTCATACGGGGTTCAAACATCATCCACAGGTAGACCGCCACGACGAGGAGAAAACCCGTATACAGGAAAATATTCCAGGCAAAGATGGATTTGAAGTTATAGTGGGTCATGGCAATGATCAGGCGGTCCGGCCGGCCCAGGTCGAGCACCAGGACCAGCAGGCCGCCAACCAGCAGCGTGACCGCAAGCAACCCCGACAGTCTTCCCCATGCCTGGTATTCCTTCTTTCCGAATACGGAGGATATCGAGGCCACATTCAGCACACCGGAAGCCGTGACGATGAGGAAAATGGCAAACAGGTGGGGAACTCCCCATACCACCTGGTTGCTCATGCCCGTGATCCAATGCCCTTCGTGCTCCATGGATCGGGCAAAGAAAATCCCGTTCACCACCATCAGGGCAAGCCCCCCAAGAACCATCCAGTAGGATGTGCCAGTGCAGTTCAGGGTGTAATAGGTGGGTCGGATCACACGCAAATTCATGGCTGCCTATACTCCATGGTAGCGAACCCCGGTGTTGAGGTTGAGGTCGCTTCGAATCTGGGTCGTGGATTTTTCTTTCAACTGTCCGGACAGTTCACTGTCCGGATCATTCATGTCGCCAAATACCAGTGCCTGGTGGCCAGCGTCTTCACAGGCCTCGACACAGGCCGGTGTCCCGCCCCGGTCCACCCGGTGGGTGCAGAAATTACAGGATTCAACGGTCCCTTTCCCCCTTGGCGTGTGGGGCACCTGGTCTGTGAGGTTTTCGTGTATGAACGAGCGGGCCTTGTACGGGCAGGCCAGCATGCAGTACCGGCAACCGATGCAGGTGTGCTTGTCCACAAGCACCACCCCGTCTTCCCGCCGAAAGGATGCGCCGGTGGGGCAGACATCCACGCAGGGTGCCGTTTCGCAATGCTGGCACATCACGGGGAATGAATGGTCCCGGCCCGTGGCCGGGTCGTGAACCTCCACAACCCGGATATACTGCGCATCCGTTTCCGGCCGGCCTTTCCCGTACAAGCCATGTTCCTGGTTGCAGGCATCAACACAATCCGTACATCCATCGGCACATTTCGTCGTGTCCACCAGCATGCCCCATCGAACCAGGTCCCCGGTGGACCCGCCTTTTGAAGCGGCCACAGCAAGATCTACCAGGCGCACACCCGGGGCCAGGGCAAGCAATGCCGTTCCCGCTGTTTTCAGCATTTTGCGCCGGTTCATTTTCGATGCGCCCATATCCTATTCCATCAATGCCACCGCCTTCCCGGGCGTCGTGGCATGACACTCAAAGCAATCCATCTTCACCGCCGTGTAGGAATGGCATTCTTCGCAGAACTGGCCCGGAGCGTTGACCGGAATATACGCACCCCGGGCATCTTTTTGGGTATGGCAGGACAGGCATCCCGTGAGGCTGTGTTCGACATCCCTTTCCCCGGCATACATGGTCCGGTCCCGCTGGTGAAACAACAGGGTCATATGCTCCCTGCGCATCACCTCCACCGGTGCCACACAGCTTTCCCCCATAACCGCCCGGGGGATTTCCCGGTCAGACCCCGTCAATTTATCGGATGCCATCGAAATCGTGATCAGACCCACTCCGAAACCGATGAGCAGGAACTGTGTGCGTGTGTACATGGGCAGGTGGGCCGGCTACTTGCCCAGCCCCATGTCAATGTACCCGGTTGGGCAGACATCCGCGCAAATATGGCAGCCGATACATTTGTTGTAATCCGTGTCTACATACCGCCCCAGAGTGGACTGATCCTTTTTCACCCGGAACACCGCGATTTGAGGGCAATAGATCACACAGTTGTCGCACTCAAAGCACATCCCGCAACTCATGCAGCGGTTCGACTCCGTGATCGCCTGCTCTTCGGTCAAGACCTGATGCCGTTCTTCAAAATGTCCCAGAACCTCACTGGCATCGGGAACCTTCGACTCCCGCTTGACCCGGTCTTCGTACTGGAAATGTGCAAGGAACAGGTCATCGGACGGAATGATTTCGTTTGCGCCCCGGTCTTCAAAATTATGGACCGCAAACCCTGCACCATCGGTGCCACGCACCTGGGTATTGTCATAATCCGTGGGGGCCAGACGGGCCTCATTGAGCTTGCTTAACAGGTTGAAGTGATGGACATCCACTTTCGGCCGCCTGCCCGGGTCGGAGCCCGAGAGATAGCTGATCACGCTGGCCGCGGCAATAGAGGCCTGGCCAATGGCCGTGGTCAGCAGGTGCGGACGGATGATGTCTCCGGCCACGAAGTGTTTCTCCCTGCCCGGAACACGAAAAAAGGCATCGGTATCGATAAACTGCCGGTCATTGCCGATTTCCTCAATCCCCTGGAGATCTCCACCCTGCCCGATGGCGGATACAATCAGGTCGGTTTCCAACTCGAATTCCGTGCCCTCCACGGGGGTCGGCACGCCGTTGCCATCCACCTGGCACTCGGTCATTCTGAGGCCCGTGGCCCGGCCCGATTCATCCACCAGGATTTCCACGGGCATCACGCCGTCCACGATTCTCACCCCCTCGGTGGTGGCATCCGACACTTCCGTTTCGGTGGCCGTCATTTCCTGGCGCTTGAACAATGAGGTCAGGACGACGTCGGACCCCTCCCGGGCGGCGGTCATCGCGGAATCATGGGCCGCATACCCGCCAATGACTTCTTCCGGACGGTCTTTCTGGTTGATCTGGTCAATTTTACCCAGTCGCCTGGCCACGGATACCACGTCCACCGAGGTATCGCCACCCCCCACGCAGACGACCTTCTCGGCCGTTACCTTCATATCGCCTTTATTGAAGGCCTCAAGGAATGCCACGCCGCTGACGCAGTTCGACGCCCCGGTCCATCCGTCCAGGGGCAGGCCCCGCCCGCTCTGGCAGCCGATGGCCCAGATAATCGCATCGTACTCCTCTTCCAGCTGTGCAATGGAGATATCCGTGCCCACCCGGGTATTCAGCCTGATTTCGATGTCTCCCAGGTCCAGGATTCTCTGGATTTCATGATCCAGGATGTGCCTCGGTGTCCGGTACCCGGGAATGCCAAAGCGGAACATCCCGCCGAGTTCGGACTGTTTTTCAAAGAGAACCGAGCCATAGCCCTGGCGGCGCAACTGGTAAGCCGCCGCCAGTCCCGCGGGTCCGGCGCCAATGATGGCAATTTTGTGGTTCTTTATCGCCGCCGGCGGGTCGAATCTGAAATTTTCATCGAAAGCGGTGTCCCCGATGTATTGCTCCACCGCATTGATGCCGACAAAATCGTCCACATTGTTTCGATTGCAGCCATCCTCGCAGGGGGCCGGGCACACCCTGCCCATCATCGATGGAAACGGATTCGCGTCCGTAGAGCGGCGAAAGGCGTATTCCTGCCAGGTCATGTCTTCGGGGGGGGTCTCGATACCACGAATGATCTGCAGCCATCCCCGGATATCCTCTCCAGAGGGGCAGCTGCCCTGACATGGCGGGGTTCGGTGGACATAGGTCGGGCATTTGTGGGAGGTATCTTCGTTAAAGATGTCCTCCTGGTAATTCCTCCATTTAAACGCACCATCTTCGAACTTCCTGAAAGTCAGGGGATTGTCGTTGTTGGCAGGGACACTCATGGGCAACTCCGGATAAAGGGGACAAACCATTCCTCAGGCAGCAGGAATGCAGGGAAAGGGCGGGCCGGAAACGCACCCGGGATTGGCCGGTACAACCGGCCCGGTCTGGAACCCCGGCGGCCGAATCGTTTTCCAGGGTCCGGGATGGGGAACGGTGGTGCCATCATTTAATGCTCCGTCTCCATGATCAATGCATCCCCCACCAGCTGGTGCACACTGATCACCATGCCCATGTCCATTCCGTACAGGGGAAGCACCCGGGAAAACTGGCTTTTGCAGATTGCACAGATCGCCGCCATGTGGGTGACACCATGCTCTTCGATCACCTGTTGCAGGGCCTGGGCCCTCGGCATCGCACCCTTGGTCCTGAGTTCCAGCAAATCATCGGTGAGCAGACCGCCACCGCCGCCGCAGCAAAATGTATTTTCCCGGATCGTATCCGGAGCCATGTCAACAAAATGATTGCTGCACGCCTGGATAATCGCTCTGGGGATCGTGAACTGCCCTCCCGGTACATTCCCCATTCTCGACCCCCGGGACACGTTGCAGGAATCATGAAACGTAATGACCTTGTCGTCATGGACCCCGGGATCGAATTTCAGTGCCCCGCGCTGGATCAGGTCGTACGTCAGTTCGCAGATATGCTGGGGAATGGGATAATCCTGGTCCAGGAAATCAAAGGGACCGATCAGGCTGTTCCAGTAACTGTAGGCCACGCGCCACGCATGCCCGCATTCCCCCACCACGATTCGCCTGACACCCAGTTCCAGCGCGGCGGTGCGGATTCGTTCCGCAACCTTTTGCATGTGCTCATAGGAGCCGGTAAAGATTCCAAAGTTTGCCGCTTCGGACGCGTAGGAGCTCAAGGTCCACTCAATCCCGGCCTTGTGAAAGACTTTGGCATACCCCATCAAGCCGTCCACATGGGGTTCGGCAAAAAAATCAGCGCTCGGAGTCACCAGCAGTACTTCCGCCCCCGGCTGGTCCACGGGCAGCCGGACCACCACCCCGGTCTCGTCCTCGATATCCTCCTCAAGCCCCTCCAGGGTGTCCATCAGTGCCGGTTTGGGCAGGCCAAGATTGTTGCCGATGGCATGCACTTTCCCGATGATTTCATTGCTGTATTTTTGTCCGACTCCAATGTGATCCAGAATCTCCCGGGCCGCCATGGTGACCTCGGCGGTGTCAATGCCGATGGGGCAGAACCCCGAGCACCTCCGGCACTCTGAACACTGGTAGAAATAGCGGTACCAGTCAGCAATCACTTCTTCTGTAAGGTCCACCGCACCCACCAGCTTCGGGAAGTACCTGCCCGCAAAGGTGAAATAGCGGCGGTAGACGGCGCGCAACAGGTCCTGCCTGGCCACCGGCATATTTTTAGGGTCCGCGGTTCCCAGAAAATAATGGCACTTGTCCGTACAGGCACCGCACTTGACACAGGTATCCATGAACACCCGAAGGGAGCGGAACCGGGTCAGCAGCTCCCCCATCTTGTCAATCGCCCGGTCGTGCCAGTCTTCCACCAGTTCCCCGGGGTATCCCAGGGGTTCCTGGTGCTCGGGCTTGGCCACAAACGGCTGACTGTGCGCCATCGAGTCATTGACGAGGACCGGAATCTCCGGAAATGACTTCAGTTCGGGAACTTCGAAATCGGCTTTCATCGGCAATCCGGTCTAGTTGACTGGCCTGTCCGCCCAGGGCGCAACATGTCTTCGCTCTCTGGGATTGTCCACCTGGTTTCGGGTGGGGCTGAATACAATCCCCGGCCCATGCAGCAGCTTGCTGATGGGGAAGACCAGCATCAGGACAATGACCAGGCCCAGGTGAACAAGCAAAATGGCATCCGGCGGCAGGGGTTGCCAGTCCAGCGTCATGAGACCATAGATAAATTCCTTGAGCTGCACGATATCGCTGTGCAGGACATGCTTCATCAACAGGCCACTGACGCCGATGGCAATGATCAACAGCAGCATGAGGTAATCGGACGGGTCGGATATATACCGGATCCTGTCAACGAAAAAGCGCCGTGCCAGCAGTCCGAGCAGGCCAAAAACCATCACCCACCCCATGTACACACCCAGGTCCCCCAGCATCACCGAAATCCCCCATGCCGGTTCGGTAAAGTACCGCAGGTGCCGGATCAGAACGATGAGCAGCCCAAAGTGAAACAACCACCCGAAAAGCCAGCTCCACTTGCTGCCCCTGAACAGGCTTTCAAAGAAAACAATTTCCCGAAACAGCCTTCCGGCAACCCCCCACCGGGTGGTGGGTGCCGGGGTGGTGGGAATTTTCAGGGGAGCCGGGGTGCGGGAGTACTGGACCATCTTGCGGGCGACCCCGATGACCAGTACCGCCGAAGCCAGATAAAACAGCACTCCATAGATGATCGTGATCGCCGACATTGGATGACCGGTCTCCCCTAGCGATCAATCCGGCATGGCGGTCTTTGGTCGGTCACGCCGCGTCTCCGTCCGGTCCGTCTGGTCCCCTCATCCCACGGCCGCCGGGTCCAAAGACGGGACGGTCCCTGCGCCAGGCAATGGAGAACACTGCGGCCCTAAACGCAGCCGGTTGGCTTGGGCAATCCTGCATACTTGCAGGCCTGCTTGGCAGGGCCATACGGGAACAATTGATACAGGTACCGGCTGTTGCCCTTGTCCCGACCCAGTTTTCTTCCGATGGACTTGGTCAAAACACGAACTGCCGGCGCGATCTGGTACTCTTCGTAGTATTCGCGCAGAAAGTTGATGACCTCCCAGTGATGTTCGTCCAGGTCGCAGTCATCCAGCTTCGCCATGTGGTCGGCAACCTCGGGGTTCCAGTCTGACAAGTTGGCCAGATAGCCTTCTTCGTCGGTAGGATACGTACGACCGTCTAGTTGAATCGCCATTGTTGTCTCTCCAGTAAAATAGTAATGTAACGGTTGGTTTCAGTGAATCGCCCCATGATATCACCTCGTGGTATCACCTCATGGTCCTGACACTGCACCGGGATTTTTACCGTACCCTCCATCACGGTTCCCGGCGGCAGGCAATACAGTGTATCAAGCCAGCGTCTGCGAACCACACAGGGCCAGGGCCATTTTAAGCATATTTTTGACAAGGCACATTCCGGCTAACCGTCCTTCCCGGTTTCACAATCGGATGTGGGTGGATGAGTTCAGGCTCTTCCGCGAACCCCGCCAGTGGTCAATGTGGTATTTTGTGAACGGCAACCCCGTTCTTTCAAAAAATCTCGGCCAGCCTATGCGGTCAATCCAGTCGTTCATCCTTTCCCAGTCTTTCGCGTCTTCCTTGTAGGTGCGCAAAATCTGCTTGACGATGGCCGTCGCCTCCGGCCACCGTGGCGGATTGTTGGGAATTCCCGCCGCCACCAGCTTCTGAAAGGTCGGCTTGGACCGGGCATTGGAATGGTTTCCACCGACCCAGATTGCCAGCTTGGTGTGTTCCGGATCATTGATCTGCATCGGCGGGCAGGGAGGATAGCAGGCGCCACAGCAAATACACTTCTTTTCGTCCACCTCAAGGGTTGGCTTGCCATTGACCACCGCCGGACGAATGGCTGCCACCGGGCAGCGGGCCACCACGGAAGGACGTTCACATACATTCGACACCAGATCATGATTGATCTTGGGCGGCTTGGTATGCTGGATATTGATCGCGATATCGCCCTGTCCCCCGCAGTTGATCTGGCAGCAGGAGGTGGTCATGTGGACCCGGTTGGGCATGTCGCAGTTCTTGAACTCGTCAATGAGTTCGTCCATCATCGCCTTGACCACCCCGGATGCATCCGTACCGGGGATATCACAGTGCAGCCATCCCTGGGTATGGGAAATCATTGCCAGGGAATTCTTGGTCCCCCCGACCACGAAACCCGCCTCCTCCAGCGCATTGATCAGGGGCTGGACCCTGGCCGGGTCATCGACAAAATATTCAATGTTTGAACGGATGGTGAAGCGCACATGACCATCCGCATACCGGTCCCCGATGTCGCACAGTGTACGCAGGGTATACACATCCAGAATCCGCTGGGTGCCCGCCTTCACGGTCCAGATTTCATCGCCGCTTTTCGCCGCATGCCTGAGGACACCCGGACGTGGATGATCGTGCCATTCCCACTGCCCGAAATTCTTCAGCATGACCGGATGCATGTACTGGAATCCATCCGGGCAGCCTGACTCAATGGGCATGCGCATTTGTTTCGCCATGGTTATTTCCTCCCGTTGTCTAAGCCGATTGGTCTGCCGCAGATTGTTCCGCCCGTTTTTCCGCCCGCTTCTGAAACCACTCCCTGGCCTCGTCATCCCAGCCATCGGTGCGGACATAGGAGCTTTCCCGGGGGTGTGCGATCATGTTCGGGTCCACATCCACGCCAATGCCTTCAAGAAAATTCACCAGGCCGATGCGCTCGATCATCTCGCCACAACGCTCGTGTTCCAGGCCATGCTCCGCCCAGAAATCAATGGTCTCTTCCGCCAGCTCCACCAGTCTTTCGTAATCCTCCTCGGACTCCATTTTCATGAATGGCACGATGACGGTCCCCATCAGGTCACCGATCTTCAATGTCCGCTTGCCGCCAATCAGAACGGTGACCCCCTTGTCGTCCCCGGGGCTCAGCGCCTTGGGCACCACGTTCAGGCAATGCATGCACTTCACGCAATCCGCATTGCTGATTTCCAGCGAGTCGTCGTCTTTGAGCGACAGGCAGGAGGTGGGGCAGCGGGTGATGATGTTGTCGATGACATGCTGGCGGCCCTTTTCCTCCACGTACTTTTTCCACTCCGGGGCATTGACCTTGATGTCGTCCCGCCACGTCCCAATCACCGCGAAGTCCGCCCGCTCGATGGAATTCGTGCAGTCATTGGGACAACCGGAAATCTTGAACTTGAACTTGTAGGGCAATGCCGGCCGGTGAACATCGTCGGTAAAGTTGTTGACCAGGGACCGGTGAACCTTGTGCTCATTGGCACAGGACTGTTCACACCGCGCCGAACCCACGCAGGACATGGCGGTCCGCACACAGGGGCCCGCTCCGCCCAGGTCAAACCCATACTCATTGATCTCGTCAAAAAAGTGCTGGGTATTTTTCGTGGTCGCCCCGATAAACATGATATTGCCGGTCTGGCCATGAAAGGTAACCAGCCCGGAGCCCCATTTTTCCCAGCTGTCCGCGAGTTCACGGAGGATGTCTGTGGTGTAGTGGTTGCCGGCAGGGGGCTGCACACGAATCGTGTGGAATTCCCTGGATTTCGGGAATTGATCCCCGACTTCCGAGAACCTTGGAATGATCCCGCTGCCGTACCCGTAGACGCTTACCGTGCCCCCTTTCCAGTATCCTTTCCGGGTTTCATAGGAATGCTCCAGCTGGCCCAGCAGGTCATTGGCAACCCCCTGTACACGCCCGTCATCGTGTTCATTTCGAAGTTTCTTGATTCCGGACACGAAACTCGGCCAGGGCCCGGTTTCGAGTTCGTCAAGCATTGGAGTATCATGTACGGAGACTTCAATGGGCTCGTCGGTTTTTTCAGTCATGCTGGTGGTCCCGTTTATCGCAAACAGCGAGCGAATGGATTAATTGGTATGATGGACCTATTTTAGAAGCGGGTCCATCGATAAAACACTGCCCTGTAGAGTATTGCGCATCCCCCATCGGAGATATATCGAATTACCGCTGTAACCCCCGGCGGCTCCTGTGTCACAATTTCCCCTCTTCCCGATGGAGGAAGACCGAACACTGACCCCAATCCGAGAACCCTTTCATGTCCCATTGCCCCTATTCCCTGGAGACCAGCGCGGCCTACGAGAAGTGGCGGGACCGGAAACTGGCGGACTACCCGGGGGAAGCCCAGGACCTGCTGACTGAAATCAGGGACCCGGGGAATCTGACAAGGGGAGAAATCCATTCGATCAGGAAAGCCGTGGGACTGGCCAACTTTGCCCTGTACCAGAGCCGTTGCGCCATGGACAGGGCCGGCCTGGTGGATTTCGCAGCGCAACTCGGATTACACCATATTGTGTCGAACCCCGGGGCGGACCACCGCGGAATCAGTACACTCCGGGTCAATCCCACGGACCCGGAGCCCCGATATATTCCCTATGGCAATCAACCCCTGAACTGGCACACGGACGGCTACTACAACCCGGAAAGGACCAGGATTCGCTCCTTTGTCCTGCACTGCGCGAGTCCGGCAGACAACGGGGGGGGAAACCGCATACTGGATCATGAAATCCTCTATATCCGGCTGCGCGATGAGAATCCCGGGTTCATCCGGGCCCTGATGCATCCCGAGGCGATGCGTATTCCGGCAAACGTAAGCGAGAAGGGAGTCATTCGCACTGACACGGTGGGTCCGGTTTTTTCGCTGGGCCGTCGCGGCCACCTGAACATGCGCTACACCGCCCGGACGCGGTCGATCCAGTGGAGGAAAGAACCGGTTCTGGACCTGGCCCGCCAGCGGATTACCGCTTTTCTTGAGCAGTCTGATTTCATCTTTTCCCATACCCTGGAGGCAGGCCAGGGCCTGCTGTGCAACAATGTGCTGCATGCCCGGACCGGGTTCACCGACTCGGCCAGCCAGGCCCGGCTCATTTATCGCGCCCGGTATACGGACCGGGTGGAGACCCCTGAACATTCATGATGCCAAGACAGACTTTTGATTTCGGCGCGGAAACCGGCCAGGATACCGTCCTGTCCCCCGCGGTACTGCAGTCCCGGCTCGACGCCATTGACCGGCAGGTCCGGGAACTCGACCCGGCCACCGGTGACCACCGGATGACCCGGGCCCGGCTGGACAAGGAAGCAGCCTGGGTACTGCTTGATTTGATGCGAAACAAACTGGCCTGGGACAGGGCGCGTCCGCTGTTTGACACGTTCTTCCACGCACGAAGCTGGGAAGATGCCATCGAAATCTGTGAAATCCTGTTCCGGTGCAATCGGGCCCAAAGCCTCCCGGCCCTGGGCCAGGGGGTGTGGCTGTCCGTAACCTTTCCCGTGGACCCGGCCATCACCCTGTCCATGCTGCAGTATGTCGTTGACGAGACCCCCCCCGAAGCCGATGGAGCCGCGGTGGCCGCAGCCACCGCGGTACATGTCTACCATCTGCGAAAGGACCGGGCGGAACATGACGACCTGTACGTGGACGTCATGCAAATGCTGACAACCGTCGGCCGAAGGCATTCCGACGTCCACGACCAGGCCGATTTTGATGCCTGGATTGCCCGCATGGAACTGAATAACCCGGAAAAATTCCTGGTCAGGCTCCGCAATGTGATTGACGTGCTGGTACAGGATGAATGGTGGTTTGACCGCGAGCAGGTGCAGTCCACACTGCCCTGAAACCGCACCCACCGGATCACCATGCACTGGACAGAGGACAAGCCTTCCCACGGGGCCGCGGTTTCACACCGCTTCCAGGACCTGTCTTTTCGGATTCGCGCCGCAACACTGCCCCTTGATCACGCGAGTGCCCTGTCCGAAGCCGTGATTGAACAATTGCCCTGGCTCACCGACGAACCCGGGACCGGCATTCATCCCATCCACTATCCATCCTCCGGCAGCGGATGGACCCGGCAGGAGGATGCCCCGGGAGAAATATTTTTTGTCTCCAACCGGGCGCGCCTGAAATTGCGGTTGCCGATCCCCCGTTTACCGGATGCCTCCTCACTTTCCGGCCGGGTGCTTGATCTGGACGGTCACCGGCTGACGGTGGGCAGACCCAGCGCATTTCCCCTGCGCATGTCTGCAACCCTGTTCGCCCGGCGGGTGGTTTTCGATGCCAGCGAGGACGAAGATATTTTTGTGGACCGGATTGCCGGGGTACTGGACAGGGCCGGCATCACGGCAAGAAAAATACTGTGCGGCCAGGACAGTCGGTTGTATCGCAATGCAGAACCCGTCCCGGTCAGGAGCGTCCTGCTCGCCGACCTGGGGGCCGAAGACTCCATCAAACTGCAGGAAATGGGACTGGGGCCCGGGAGGCTGTACGGTTGCGGATTATTCATCCCCCATAAAAGCATCGCCTCCACCGGCATGGTGTGAACTGAAGACCGGACAGGACAGCCTCCGGGCCGGTTCTTCAGGCCACCCGGTCCCGGGGTTCATTGCCGGCGAAAAAGGCATCAAGATTGTCCAGGGCCCGGAATCCCATGGCATCCCGTGTGTCAAGGGTCGCACTGCCGATATGGGGCAGCATGAATATGTTTTCATGCGCTGAAAATGCCGGGTTGCCCCCGGGTTCCGTGGCAAAACAGTCCAGCCCGGCTCCCGCTATCTTTCCGGAAGCCACGGCATCGAGCAATGCGGACTCATCAATCAGGGCGCCCCGTGCCGTATTGACCACGATGGCACCGTCCGGCAATTTTGAAATCGTTTCGCGATTCAGGATTCCCGCGGTTTCCGGGGTCGCGGGGCAGTGTAGCGAGAGAAACTGGGAAACTCCCAGCAAGGAGTGGAGGTCTTTATGGTAGATGGCCTCCTGTTCCAGATCCGGGGACAAGCGCGACCGATTGTGATAGTGCACTTCCATACCGAATCCCCGGGCGCGTTGTGCCATCACCCGTCCGACCTTGCCCAGTCCAAGGATGCCCAGACGCTTTCCGGTGACCTGGTGCCCGACCAGGAATGACGGACTCCAGTGCGACCATTGCCCGGTGCGAACCAGCCGGTCCCCTTCCACCGCCTTTCTCGCCGCGCCAAGGAGCAGCAGCATGGCAATTTCCGCGGTGGCATCAGACAGGACATCCGGAGTGTTGGTGACCACAATGCCCCGGTTCCGGAAAGCCTCCAGGTCGCAATGATCCACCCCCACGGAATGATTGGCGACGATCCGGGTACGCTTCCCCATCCCGGATACGACCCCGGCATCAAAAATCTCCGAATGGCAGGGCAGGATGGCATCCACGAGATGGCTCATGGCAATGATTTTTTCGGAAGAGTTCAAGGTGTCTTCGGGATTCAGCAGGACTTCGTAATCCCGGGCGGCCCGGGCTTCCGTGTTGGGGGACAGCCTGCGGGAAATCCACAGAACCGGTTTGCCCGACATCATGGACCGGCGGGGCGGGGGCGTGACCGCAACAGGAAGGGACCCAATGGCCGGACCCTCCTATTTTTTATATTTTCGAACACATTCGTCCCAGAAATCATACACCACCATGGCCAGGACCACGACGACAATAATGAAAAAGGGCAGTCCCCCGAAAAAGCCGGCGAATCCGGTCGAGATACTGTGGGACAAGCCGACCACAAACATCGATACCAGTCCCACACCGATCAATCCTGTGATGAGTTTTGCCAGGCCAGAGAGCATTGTTTACGTCCCGTTTCAGGTTTCGGTTGAGTATAGCGGTTCTTCATCCATTTCGCTTTGCAGGGATTCCAGCAGCCATCTCGCTGTCCTGAACAGGCGATCATCCTCCGTTTCACCTCCGACAAGCTGAACCCCCACCGGCAGGTCCTGGTTGCCCGTCAGCAAAGGCAGTGACAGGCACGGCAACCCGCACAACGTCCAGATTGTGCAGCAGATGGGGTCTCCGGTTCCCTCCCCAAACCGGGGTGCCTCGCCGGTTGCAGACGGGGTCAATATGGCATCGTAGTCATTGAAAAACTGTCGAAACCACGGTATGGCCGCCTCCCGTGTCTCGAGGGCTTCGCGGTACTGGTCAGCGGAAATCCTGCCGGCAATCTTCATGGAGGCCTTGAGGGTATCACTGATCCGGTCCCCATGATGCACTCTTTCGTCGTGCAGGCAGCGATAAAGTTCATACCCGTAGATGATCCGGTGGCATTCGATCAATACCGAAAACGACCGGGGGGCAGGAATGGTTTCAATCTGCCCCCCCAGCGCCTGGATGACTTCCCGGCATCCCGCTGCACAATCCTCGGCGTACCGGTCGGCATAGGGCAGGTCGATCCATACAAAATTGGGCTCAACGGGCACCTCGGACCAATAGCCATGGAGGTTTCCGGGACGGGGAGCGAGGTACGTCGCGTCATCGTTCGCATCGTATCCTCCAAGGACATCACACAGGAGTGCCGCGTCCTCCGGGTTCCGGGCAAACAGGCCCAGCTGGTCCAGGGTGGAAGAGGTCTGAAACACTCCCCGCCTGGAAAGAATTCCCCGGCTGGGCTTGAACCCGTACACACCGCAATACGACGCCGGCCGGATCACGGAACCGTTGGTCTGGCTGCCAATGGCCAGGGGGACATGCCCGGCGGCCACTGCGGCGGCGGACCCGCTGGAAGACCCCCCCGGGCTGAACTGGCTGTGGCAGGGGTTCCGCGTGGCCGCGGCCTGCATGTAGGCAAACTCGGTGGTCACGGTCTTGCCGAGAATCACCGCACCGGCTTCCCGCAACTTTTCAACCACCGCGCAATCGGCCCCGGGCTGCCTGCCCCGGTACACCGGTGAGCCGCATTCAGTGGGATAAAAGACGGTATCGAAGATGTCCTTGACGCCGACGGGTATCCCGTGCAGCCTGCCCAGGGGCTTACCCCGGCGGCGCAGGTCATCCATGGTCCTGGCCTGTTCCAGCGCACACTCCGGGTCCAGATGTGCCCAGGCGCCGATTTCAGGTTCGGTCGCCTCGATTAGGTTGAGGCAATTTTGAACCAGCTTCTCCGAGTGCAGGGACCCTTCGCAAATCGCCCGAACACACTGCCGGACCCCAGTGGGTTCGTTTCCTGCGGCTCCATTCATCACGCATCCACCGGATCAGGGGATGTACGGCCCAAACAGGTAATCCGGAAACCACAGGGCAATTTCAGGAAACATGTACATCAGAAACATGCAGAAGATGACGATGGACAGGTAGGGCATGATGCCCTTGAATATCTGCATCAGTTCGATCTGGTTCTTGAGCACTCCCTTGAGATAGTATGCCGACATCGCCATCGGCGGGGTCAGAAAGGAGGTCTGCAGATTCAGCGCCACCAGCATGGCAAAGAAATAGGGATTGACGCCGAATGTATCCAGCATGGGCAGGAAAATGGGCACAAAAATGATCAGGATTTCTGACCACTCCAGGGGCCATCCCAGCAGGAAGATGATGAACTGGACCATGATCAGGAACTGCCATGGCTGCAGCTCCAGCGCGAGCACCCAGTGTTCGATGACATCATGGCCGCCGAGGTAGGAGAATACCGACGCAAATGTCCAGGAACCCACAAACATCCAGCACACCATGGCGGTGGCCTTTGCGGTGAGAAAGACCGACTCCTTGACCTTGATCCAGGTCAGGGACCGATACAGTACCGCGAGCACCAGTCCACCGAGCGCGCCCATTGCGGCAGCCTCCGCAGGGGTCGCAAGCCCACCCAGAATAGAGCCGAGAACCAGCATGATCAGTACCGTCAGGGGGACAAATGACGTCAGCAGCTGCAGATAAATTTCGCTGGGCCGGATACGGTCATCCATCACAGGCTTGGGGGCAATCCCCGGATTGAGCATGACCCGGCAGATCACATAGATGATATACATCGATGCCAGCAGCAGTCCCGGAAACACCGCAGCCGCATACAATCGCAGGGGAGACAACTCCGCAATGGCCGCATAGACGATCAACATGATGGAGGGTGGAATGAGAATTCCAAGGGTCCCGCCCGCACAGATCACGCCCGCACTGAAATCCTTTCGGTAGTGGGCCTTGGCCATTGCCGGGAACGCCAGCAGCCCCATCAGGGTCACCACGGCTCCGACAATCCCGCTTGCCGTTGAAAATACCGCGCATGTGATCAGGGCGGCAATGGCCATGGAGCCCGGCAGATTTCTGGCAGCCAGCTGTAGCGATGAGAACAGGCGATTGACGATATTTGCCCGCTCCACCACATACCCCATGAACAGGAACAAGGGGATCGCCACCAAGGTATCATTCTCCATCACCGAGTAGGTGTTCTGGTTCAGGAGGTAGAATATCTGGTTGTTGAAGGCATCGGCAATGACTTCAATGGACCCGGCCTGGTGATAGGCATAATATCCAAAACCCACCCCCATCGCGATCAGCGTGAAAGCGATGGGGAAGCCAAGCAGTACCAGGACGATAAAAAGTCCAAGCATCAAAATGGCAATTTCCGGATTGGTCATCGTTCGGGAGGGGTCGGGGTATGAAGGAGACAGGGGGGCGGGAATCGACCGCTAACTGCGGATGGAATCCGGGGTCGCCCCTGCCATCAGGGCCTGTTCGGTCTCTTTCACGTCTTCCAGTCTCTCCATCCACTGGCCGGACCGCATTGCCAGCCAAGACCGCAGGAGTTCCGCGATTCCCTGGATGATCAGCAAACCACCTGCAAAGGGGATCAATGTCTTGAAGAAATACACCTGGATTCGTGCCGGGCTGTTCCAGCTCACTTCCTTGTAACGCCAGGAATCCGCTGCAATTTCAGCACCAAACCAGAACAATGCCAGCATTCCGGGGAAAAAGAAGAGCAGGTACAGCACAAAATCGATGGATGCCTGCACCCTGACCGGAAACAGGCGGTACAGGACATCCCCCCGGACATGGGTGTCCTGGGCCAATGCGTAGGGACCCGCCATCAGAAACAGGCCGCCGTACATCTGCACCATCATGTCGAACGCCCAGACCGTGGGGGCGTTCAGAACATATCGGACAAACACCTCATAGGAAACCGAGAAAGTCAGGATCAGGATACACCAGCCAAAAGCCCGCCCCACCCAGATACTCAGGCTTTCGATGATATAAATGAGCTTGGTCACAGTGGCTTTCGCAGAGTGCCGGAAAAAACAAAGCGGGGGCCGAAACGGCCCCCTTAAGCAACAAATTGTAAACGACTATCCGATGACGGAATCAACCAAAATGATGGCTGTACGCCAGCTTGTAATCGGGCTGGTTCAGATTCAGATAGTTCATGACGGTTTTCGCATAGGATTTTTGGGAGTCAATGACCTTGGCAAAGAACTCATCTCCTTCAGACATGCGGTTGATGACGGTATCCCAGGCCTTGAGCTGCTCCGCCATGACCGAATCCGGTGTACGGTAAACGTTGACGCCCTGCTCAGTGGCCAGGGTAACCAGATCATCCGCATACCGCCGCGTGTTGTGCCAATAGAAATTGGAGTTTTCGGCTTCGGAGGCATATTTCAGAATCGCTTTCAGTTCATCGGAAAGCCCATCGTATTTCTCCTTGTTGAAGGTCACCTCAAAGAATTCCTGGGACTGGTGGAAACTGGCAAGATGATAATGCTTGGAGACATCCTGCATGCCGAAATCGCGATCCGAGGTCGGGTTGTTGAATTCCGCCGCATCAATCAGGCCGGATTTCATGGCTGGCTGGATTTCACCCCCGGGAAGCTGTACCACGGACATGCCCATTTCAAGCAGGACATCTGCAGCCAGCCCAACGGTACGATACTTCAGCCCCACCATCTGGCTGGCATCCTTGATCTCCTCTTTAAACCAGCCCAGTGGCTGCGCCGGCATTGGGCTATTGAAGAAACTGACCAGATTCAGACCAAGCTTTCCCATCAATTCATCAAACAGTTCCTGTCCACCGCCATAGTGTACCCATCCGAGCACTTCCTGGCTCGACCAGCCGAAACACGGGCCGGTACCAAACAGCGACGCCACCGGCGACTTGGAATACCAGTACGCCGGAACGTAATGGGCTGCGTCCAGAACGCCCCGGTGCACCGCATCCTGCATCTGGCTGGTTTTGACCACCGAGTTCACGGGAAGCAATTCGATCTGCAGTGCGTCCCCGGCCATGGCATTGACCCGGTCCACGTAGGATTTGGCGTTTTCAAGAAAAATACCGCCTCCCCAGGCCGCCTGCATTTTCAGGGTAACGGGTTCGGCTTTGACGATTGATGGCGCTACCAGGGCACCTGCTGCAGTCGCGGTTGCAGCCACTGCGGATCCTTTTAAAAACTTACGCCTGGAGTTTGTTTCTGACATTGGGGTTCTCCTCTACTGTTTGTCGACAACTAAAATTAAATGGCAGGATACCCTGCGGTTTCCTGCAATAAGGATTATTGATTGAAACAATAATGAGTGAATAATACTGTATGCCAACGCAACGGGCAAGAAAGGTGTTAGAAGCAAATAGAACTGTCCGGTTCTGCGGAAATCCCTGGGACCGGATTTTCCGTCAAGCCGATCTCCTCCACAGCGACCATTATTTCGTCTTTGCGGATCATCCGGTCCTGTTCTCCGGAACCCATAAATTCCATCGTGTAACCAACCGGTTGTTTTCCGCATTTTTGTCCAGGGTCGCATAACCGAAAGTCAGCCGCCTGTGGCATTCATCAACGAACGAAGGTTTGAACTCAAGCATTTCCGCGAGATATCCCAGTTTTTTAAACAGTGCGCCGTTGTTGATTCGAATGGCATAGTCCAGCAATACGTCAAGGTCCCCGGGTTGATCAAATACCCTGATGAATGCAAGCAGGCAATCGGTTACATGCTGCAATCCAGCGCCCAGGTGCAGGTCATCCACGCAATCCAGAAGGGTTTTATACGGGTCCGAAACCGGTATCTTCGTGTTTTCCCGCCATATGGTTTTTGTACCGAACAAGTGCTTTTCAGGAATATACCGGATAAAAAAACCAACCCCCTGATGAACCGTTTCACCATAGGGTACGCGCTTGTGAGTAAGCACACAGAGTGATCTGAAAAGCTGTTCCGTCAGTTCCCAGTATTCCAATGCACTCCAACCACCGATATAGCCCGGCGTATAGAGTTCCGGCACAAGTACCCGCGGGTCTTCAAGCACCTGCGTTTGCCCCAGTGCCGATAGCTGGACCGGAACATACAAGCCGTGTGCAACGCGACGGACCACTCCCTGTTGGTGCCATCCTGCCAACAATCCGGACGCATGTTGCCGCTCTATTTCAAGGACACGCATGGTGTCGGCAACCCGAATGGTGCCGGAGGTCGCACGCAATAGTGCTGCCAACCGTTTTTGTCTCGTTGAAGGAGATGCAACCATATAACTATATCAAAGTACAAATTATTATCGTTTTTATATTGTATTAGGTTTTTTAATATAGTTGGACCAATTCGCACCCAGAACATTTCCCTGGCCGTGACCCACATCGAAAGGCGGGCTGTTTCCATCGACCATACGGTGGCGGTGCACGGGACAGGGTGGCAAATCATACCCCTATCGAGATATCGGGAATGCGGGATGAGAATGCTAGAATTTCCATGACTGATACGGCAGGGAATTTTCCATGGGTGAAAAACAAAAACTGATTGCTGAAATGCTGGAAATGCAGCGCAGGTTTATCGAACACGAGCGCAGGCATGGGGTGGACCAGGAAGAATACTGGCTCGGAAACGAGGACCATCCCCTGTACAATTATCGGGAAATCTACGCAGAAAAAGCCAATCGCCTGGTGGAACTGGCCCATGAAGACAAGGGTTCCAGCCGCTGACCCTGAACGGACGGAATCCGGCCCCTGAAATCCCGGAAATCCGGATTTTCCGGGATGCGTATTCGCGACAAATGGCGGACGGACCGGCCCCGGTCAGTGGAGGACCAGGCCTCGGCAGTAGCCTACATCATCTGGCAAATCGGACTGTCCTATTGCAAGAACCTGCACCAGGAGGAATTTGAGTATGACTCCGACGAACAGCGGGTGGGTGTCATCCGGGAGTACCTCATTTACCTTTGTCATGCCACGGACCGGCTGGCCTATGATCGGCTTGGTGAAAACCAGCGCCTGGAAGTTCTGCCCCGCCTGGTTCACCAGGTTGCCCGCCACTACCAGAGGAATACGGAAGAAGTGCTCGGACCGGGCAATTACCAGACGGATTTTATCGCGCTCGCGAACCGGCGATTTGCGAGCTATTCAAAAGGAGCGTTCGAGGAGGGATTGCCTGGCTACTCGGCCAGGCGGTTGCTCGGAAACACCATCCAGGAAATAATGGGAATGTCCCAGCAAAACAAATGGGTCGTGCAGCAGGTGATTGACATCGACGCACCGGAAGCGGCTGAACTCCTGTTGAAAAGTGCCCGGAAATTACTGGTTCCCCTCGAACAACCGGTCAGCCCAAAGGCTTCATGATCGAAAGGAGTGCCCCTTTTCCGCCGCTTCGTCATGGAAACAGCCCTCTTCCGAAAACCCGCTGGCCGGGGAACATGACCTGCACCCTACAACAGGTGTCGGCAACGACGGGTTGACTGTCCCGGGCAGGGCAGGTCAGGCCTGGCCCACACCGTCTGCCTGGAACTTCGGGGCATTGGCGGTGTCCCGGTTGCCACCGTCTTCATACCCCGCTTGGTAGGCTTCCGTCAAACGCTGTTCTTCCCGCAGCGGGTTGCCGAGGTAGCCGCCAATCCAGCCCTGGATGTACTCCCGGTCTGCGCCCATTTTTTCCAGTTGATCAATCGTTTCGTAATACATGGTAAATAAGGGAATTCTCCAGATAAATATTTTATGCTTTCCCGTTCAGGTTGTACCCGATTGGTGCCGGATACACAACATTTATGCGGTATGCTTGTGGAGATATGCATACCGGGATATGGGCATTGCCAACACCCCCGCATTATTCTACCGCAACCGCTCCGAACCCAGAAAAATGCACTGGCTCAGGTCGGGATGACAATGTGGTATTCTTACTCCTTTGCCCTCAACCCTGCTGGAAATATACAAGGAAAATCACATGAATATTGCGGATGACCCATTTCCCAATGCCCCGTTGGACTGGTCCCTTGAGGCGGCAAAAAGCATTGCACGCAGTGAAGAGATTGAACTGGTGGAAGATCATCTGGAAATTATCCAGGCCATCCAGCTTTATGTCGCGAACCACGACCATCATGACATCAATGTCAGGGAGCTTCTTGATGCCCTGAACGAAAAATTTCATCACAAGGGGGGGATGAAATACCTTTACCGGCTCCTGCCCGGCGGACCCGTTGCCCAGGGTTGCCGGTTCGCAGGCATCCAGCCCCCTGCCGGGTCCGTGGACTACGGTTTTGGCAGCGTACAATAACCCCCGCACCCCTGGATTGAACCTTGACTTTTCCAATCAAACGGCTGCTGGTCGTTAATCGTGGAGAAATTGCGATCCGGGTATTCCGCAGTGCCCGGGAACTGGGGATTACTCCCGTGGCGATTTACAGTTTTGAGGATCGCTATGCATTGCATCGATTCCAGGCGGATGAAGCCTACCAGGTGGGGGAACCGGGGGAACCGATCAAGAATTACCTCAGCATCGACAAGATTATCCGGCTCGCGAAAGAAAAGGAGATCGATGCCATTCATCCCGGCTACGGGTTTCTGGCCGAAAACCCGGACTTTGCCAGTCAGTGCCGCCGGGAAGGCATTGTTTTTATTGGACCGTCCACGGACACCCTGAAAGCACTGGGAGACAAAACCTCGGCAAGGGCGATTGCCGAAGGGGTCGGCATCCCCGTCCTCGGTGGCGCCAATCGCGCCATCCGAAACCTGGAAGATGGCCATGCCCTGGCCGCTGAAACCGGATACCCCATCATGCTCAAAGCCGCCCACGGCGGCGGCGGCAGAGGGATGCGGATGGTCAGGGATTCCTCCTCCTTTGAGGCGGCCTTTCACGCCTCCCAGCGTGAATCCCTCTCTGCATTCGGCAGCACCGATGTTTTTATTGAAAAACTGATCACCAATGCCCGGCATATCGAAGTCCAGATACTGGGGGATCAGCACGGAAACCTGATTCATCTGTACGAAAGGGACTGTTCCGTTCAGCGCCGCTACCAGAAAGTAGTGGAAATTGCCCCCGCCCCCACTTTTGACCCGGAACTCCGGACGGAAATCTGTGAGGCGGCGTGCAAGGTGGCCCGGTCCGCCGACTACCAGAATGCCGGAACGGTGGAGTTCCTCCTCGACGACGACACCGACCGGTTTTACTTCATCGAGGTCAATCCAAGAATCCAGGTGGAACACACCGTCACCGAAGAAGTGACCGGCATTGACATCGTCCGGTCACAAATCCTGGTTGCACAGGGATATCCTCTTGGCAGCTATGAAATCGACCTGCCCGGCCAGGAGGTCGTCAAGACCCATGGATTTGCCATACAGTGCCGGATTACCACCGAAGACCCCACCAACAATTTCATGCCGGACTATGGACGGCTGACACAATACCGGTCCTCCAGTGGTTTCGGGATCCGGCTGGATGCGGGCAGCGCCTTTGCCGGCGCCATCGTCGTGCCGTACTTTGACTCCCTTCTTGTCAAGGTCACGGCAAGGGCCAGAACCTTTGATGCCGCCATCAAGCGAATGGACCGCGCACTCAATGAGTTTCGGGTAAGAGGGGTCCTGACCAATATTCCGTTTCTCTTGCGATTGATTGATCATCCGACATTCCGGGATGGCCGGTGTACCACCGCGTTTATCGACAACACCCCCAGCCTGATGGATTTCAAGGTGTCTCCGAGCCGCACCTCCAGGCTGCTTTCCTATCTCTCGAATACCATTGTGAACGGGAATGACGAGGTGAAGGACCGCCCCGTTGCAACCAGGCGGTCGCCGGTGGCCATCCCGAAACCCAATTCCTTGGAAATCCCCCAGGGGACCCGGGACATTTTTCTCGATGAGGGGGCAGAGGGATTGCAACAGTGGATCCACCGTCAGACAAGACTGCTGATTACGGATACGACCTTTCGCGATGCCCATCAATCGCTGTTCGCAACCAGGTTGCGGACCATCGACATGCTCAACATTGCCCAAAGCTACTCCAGGCTGGCGCCCGACCTGTTTTCCCTGGAAATGTGGGGCGGGGCCACCTTCGACACTTCCATGCGTTTTCTGAAGGAAGACCCCTGGAAACGGTTGAACGAGATGCGGGAACTGGTTCCGAATATCCTGTTCCAGATGCTCCTGAGATCCTCCAGCGTGGTGGGGTATATCAATTACCCGGATAATGTTGTCCGGGAATTTATCCGGGAGTCGGTGAATGCCGGGATGGACATCTTCAGGGTGTTTGATGCCCTGAACTGGATCCCGAATATGGCCGTGGCAATGGACAGCGTGCTCAAATACGGGGGCATCTGTGAAGCAACCATTTGCTACAGCGGGGATATCCTGGATCCCGGCCGCAAGAAATACACCCTGGAATACTACCTGGACAAGGCCCGGACACTTGAGGACATGGGTGCACACATTCTGTGCATCAAGGACATGGCGGGATTGCTGAAGCCCGATGCCGCAACGCTGCTGGTCGAGTCGATGAAACAGGAGGTGAATATTCCGATTCATTTCCATACCCACGATACTTCCGGATTGCAGGCGGCTTCCATTTTCAATGCGGCCGAGGTGGGTCTCGACATCGCCGATGCGGCCATGGCGCCCCTGTCCGGCGGCACCTCGCAACCCAACCTGAACACGGTGGTGGCCGCCTTGCAGTTCAACCCCCGCGCAACCCGGCTGGATACCGGAAACCTGGACCGGATTGCAGACTACTGGCGCTCGGTACGGGAGTATTATGTGCCGTTTGAGTGTGAGACACTGCCGGCTTCTGCGGACCTTTACCAGCACGAGATGCCGGGGGGGCAGTACACCAACCTGTATGAACAGGCCCGGGGACTGGGCCTGGCGGACCGCTGGGTGGAAATCTGCGAAACCTATGCGTCGGTGAACCAGTTGTTTGGCGACATCATCAAGGTCACGCCCACCTCCAAGGTCGTGGGCGACATGGCGCTGTTCATGGTTTCCAATGATTTGACTGCAGACCAGGTGCGGGACGGGGACCGGGAGCTGGCCTTCCCCCAGTCCGTCGTTGACCTGATGAGCGGCCGCATGGGAAAACCCCATCAGGGCTTTCCCAAACGCATCCGGGACCGGATCCTCAGAGGGGAAAAACCACTGTCCAAACGGCCCGGGGAAACCCTGCCCCCGGCGGATTTTTCTGAAGCAAAAGGCACGCTGAAGGAAAAAGGACTGGAACACCCTGAAACCAGGGACATTCTTTCCTGGATTCTTTATCCCAGCGTTTTCGAGGACCTCCTGGCGCATCAGATGGAATACGACGACACCAGCCACCTGCCGACCCCGGTTTATTTCTATGGCCTGAAGCCCGGCGAGGAAATCACCGTGGACGATGAATTTGGCCAGGCATTGATCATCAAGTTCCAGACGGTGGGCGACCCTCATCAGGATGGGAGGCGGACCGCGTTTTTCGAGGTAAACGGACAACCCAGGGAAGTGCTGGTCAGCGACCTGAGCCTGGTTTCCAGCACCGTGTCCCACCGCAAGGCAGATCCATCGAACAACCGTCATATGCCGGCTCCCATGCCGGGAATGATTGTAAGCGTCGTGGTCTCTCCGGGGGACATCGTCAAGAAGGGGCAGGCTGCCATGACCCTGGAAGCCATGAAAATGGAGTCTACCCTGTATTTCGAAAAGGCCGGCAGGGTTTCCGAACTCCTCGTTACCCCGGGGATACAGGTGGAATCCGGGGACCTCCTGGCCATCCTTGAATAGCCTGTCCAAATCCGTTCGAATGGCCTGGCCTTGAAACCCGGGACAACCCGGCCTCCCAACCTTATTTCTGACCCGTTTCTGACCCGCTAATCCACTTACGAAGAACTCACCATGCCATCACTTTTACCCGACCTCGATCCATCCGGACTGCTCGAATATTCCGTTGTATTCACCGACCGGTCCCTGAACCATATGTCCGGAAGTTTCCAAACGGTCATGACCGACATATCCGATACCCTGCGGGAAGTATACCGTGCCGAGACCGCGGTACTGGTCCCCGGAGGTGGCACCTATGGCATGGAGGCCGTGGCCCGCCAGTTTGCCGCCGGCAGGAAGTGCATGGTCCTGCGCAACGGGTTCTTCAGTTACCGCTGGACCCAGATTTTTGAAATGGGCCGCATCCCCGCGGAACAAACCGTTCTAAAGGCGCGGATGATTTCCGGCGAGCCCCAGGCGCCGTTTGCACCGGCAGCCATCGAAACCGCGGTGGAGACCATCGGGAAACTCCGCCCCGACCTGGTATTCGCCCCCCATGTCGAAACCTCCGCAGGCATGATTCTGCCCGATGAGTACCTGCAGCGCATCGCCAGTGCCGTCCACAAAGCGGGAGGATTGTTCGTGCTGGACTGCATCGCGTCCGGGGCCATGTGGGTGGACATGAAAGCCATCGGGGTCGATATACTGATCAGTGCCCCACAGAAAGGCTGGAGCGCCTCTCCAAGCAGCGGCCTGGTCATGCTGAATGAACGGGCCACGCAGATCATGGAGTCTACAACCAGCTCCAGCTTTTCCTGCGACCTGAAGAAATGGCATCAGATCATGCAGGCATACGAAAATGGCGGACATGCCTATCATGCCACCCTGCCCACCGATGCCCTGGTGGGTTTGAGGAACGCCATGAATGAAATGCGGGAGTTCGGGTTTGAAAACGGGAAGCAGGCCCAGGCAGAGCTTGGAAGCCGGGTCCGGCAGCTGTTGGCAGCAAGGGGAATCCACAGCGTCGCGGCCCCGGGATACCAGGCTCCGGGAGTCGTGGTCAGTTACACAGACGACCCGGATGTCCACAACGGCCGGAAATTTGCAGCCCAGGGCCTGCAGATTGCCGCCGGGGTGCCGTTGATGTGCGACGAACCCGAGGATTTCAGAACCTTCCGAATCGGGCTGTTTGGTCTCGACAAACTGAGGGATATCCAGCGCAGCACCGACAATCTGGACAGGGTGATCGGGGAAATTTTCTAGAGGATACGCCGGTCATGAACGTCGGGTGCGTGGATGCCGGGGCAGTCTGGCACTGATCCCCGGGGGTGCCTGCACAGTGCGCAGTGGGCAACCGGCCTTCCTCCCCTCTGCAGCGAATCCCTCTGCCACCGGGTTGATCAGGGCCCGAATTCCTGTTTGTAAAGCCGGTAAGCCCGACGAAACCGGTCGTTGTTTTCCCGGGTATAACCGGTGTAATCAAAATCCAGTCCAGAATAAATTTCCGACACCATGGACCACATGGTCTCACGCAGCAGCGACGCGCACTTCATCGCGTTGTAGCTTTTCCAAAGCCGGTCATCCGGTTCCTCATCAAAATACATGCCCAGCATCCTTTGTTCCGCGCCTGCATCCAGCTGGCTGTTGGAAGCCAGGTTGGACAGGTCGAACAAAGGGCTGTTGAATCCCGCGTAATCAAAATCAATGAGCCAGATTTTGTTGCCATCGTCGATGAAATTTGCCGGCAACAGGTCATTGTGTCCGAACACCAGGTTCACCGGACCCACATCCTGCTCCAGCCTGTCGGCAATGTCCATCAGCTGCGGCACCCTGTCCTGGTAATGACTGTTTCCCTGCTCCAGCATATTCTGGTAGTGGCGGAGCACCTGGAAAACCCAGAACAGGATGGGATAACCCTTCAGGGTTCGCGGCATGTCCCCATGGAACCGCTTCAGCAACCGGGTCAATCGAACCAGGGTCTCCGGATCCCGGACATCCTCTTCACCCAGAACCGTTCCATCGACAAACCGGATAACCAGTATCCCCGTCTCCCTGTACACAACGTCCGGGGAGAAGCCACACCTGGCGGCGGCCTCGGAGGAAGCCCCTTCATTTTCTCTTAGAATCAGGTGTTCCGGCACATCATTGCCCAGCCGGACCACGTAGCAGTGGTCGCCATCCTGGATCCGGTAGTTCATATTGGTCATTCCGCCTGAAAGTACCGATATTTCGATGTCATTTTCCCAACACGGTAAGGCCCGTATCCTGGTTTCCTGGTGATTGCGCATGTTCAGTTAGAGTGGTTTTCGGAAAATTCTGTTCTCAAATGGGTATTCTGGATTCACGCTGCCAAATCCGGAAACGATGGCCAGACCTCGAAGATCTCTTTGTTCAAGTTCTTCACCCAGTACCCATTACAGGGGTACAGCATAATGTCCATCGATTATCAGGGCAACTGCCAAAATATTCCAGGTGGATGCACCACGGACTGCATTCCATTTGGCCTGGCTTCACGAACTTCGAAGGGGGTTACGGGCAAATGGTCTGTCCGGAGTTGTGATGGCCCATTGAGGGGCAAACAATACTCTGAACCGGCTGGCAACCGGAGATTTTCCGGATGGGAGATGAAGCAGCGCATGGCCATTTCCCGGGTCAACGACTCCGTCAATCCCGGCCACGGGACTGCTGGATATCCAGCCTGAATACAGGTCCGGCAAAATATTCCGGAACGCCTCCCGATAAAATCTGTTGTATTGGCCTGTAATTTTGGTATAAACGCGGGATAATCGGCCAATCCCAGCAACCTGTTCACCCAAACAACGACCTGACCGATACAATACAGCAACCCTGATTTAAGGAGAATTGAAATGAAACTGAAGATACAACCACCCCAGGCAGGGCTCTTGATAGCCATCCTGACCATGCTGCCACTGTCCGTTTTCGCAGACAGCGTCAAAATTGGATTTGTCACCACGCTCACGACCCCTGCCAGCGTAATTGGTGAAGACATGAGAAATGCGGTGAATCTCGCCGTCGGCCATCTTGGTGGCAAGATGGCAGGAAAAGAGATCGAAGTCATTTTCGAAGACGATGGATTCAAGCCGGAAATCGGCAAACAGAAAACGGATAAACTGGTCAAGAAGGACGATGTGGACTTTGTTGCCGGCTTTATCTGGTCCCATGTGCTCCTGGCATCCAGCAAATCTGTTCTGGATTCGGGAAAATTCCTGATCAGTTCCAATGCCGGTCCCTCCCAACTGGCGGGAAAAGGGTGTCACCGGAATTTCTTTTCCACCTCGTGGCAAAATGACCAGACCCCAATGGCCATGGGTGAAGTCCTGAATGAACAGGGTGTGGCCTCGGTGTATATCATCGCGCCGAACTATGCCGCCGGGAAAAATATGGTGGCGGGTGTGGAGCGCACCTTCAAGGGGAATGTCGTCGGCAAGGACCTGACAAAATGGGGCAAGGACCGGCAGCTGGATTTTTCTGCCGAGCTTGCCAAGGCCAAGGCTTCCGGGGCGGATGGCCTGTTTGTTTTCTATCCGGGAAGCGCCGGCGGCGCATTTCTGAAACAATACCAGCAGGCAGGGTTGAAAGGCTCCCTTCCCCTGTATACGGTCTTTACCGTGGACTCCCTCTCCCTGCCCAAACTCCAGGCCGGGAATCTCGAGGGCGTTCTGGGTTCAAAAAGCACGATGTTCTGGGCACCGGATCTGGACAATGCGGCGAACAAACGATTTGTAGACGATTTCAAAGCGAAACATGGCAATTACCCCTCGTTCTATGCGGCGCAGTCCTATGACACCATCATGCTGATCAACAGCGCCGTCAATGCCACAGGAGGTGACCTGGATGACCAGGACGGCCTCCGTGCCGCAATGGAAAAAGCGGAGTTTGAATCCATTCGGGGGTCCTACAGCTACAATAAAAACCACATGCCCATTCAAAACTTCTACCTGCGGGAAGTGATCACCGATGCGGAGGGAAACTGGACAACCAGCATTGTGAGCACGGTTTACGAAAATCACCAGGACAGTTACGCAGGAGAATGCAGTCTCTAGCCGATTCTCTTCACAACAACAACCGGATCAGGTCACACCGCGAATTTCAGGTGAACTGATCCGGTATAAGGACGGTTAATCCACCGGTGGACTGGCATCTGTTCGTTTCCCAGCTGCTCAACGGCCTGCAACTGGGGTTGCTTTTATTCCTGCTTGCGTCCGGGCTGACGTTGATATTTGGAATCATGAATTTCATCAACCTGTCCCATGGCGCCTTTTACATGGTGGGTGCATTTGTCTGTGCCACGGTGGTCCAAGCAACGGGTTCCCTGATTGCCGGTGTCGTCCTCTCCCTCGCTGCCTTGCTGGTGATCGGCGCAGCCGTTGAATGGATGATTGCGAGGAAACTGTACCAGAATGACCACCTTGATCATGTTCTGGTCACGTTCGGACTGATCCTGGTTTTCGATACCCTTGCCCATCTCATCTGGGGTTCTGCCGGGATGGTCATTCCACTGCCGGAAATACTGAACGGACAGGTCCGGCTCGGCAGTTTTGTCATTCCCAGCTATCGGCTTGTGATCATTGGAAACGGCCTGCTGGTTGCCGTCGCGCTGTATATCCTGATCACCCGCTCCCGGCTCGGCATGCTGATCCGGGCCGGTGCATCAGATCGCGACATGGTCACGGCCCTGGGGGTCAATATCGACCGGCTTTACCTGATTGTCTTTGCCATTGGTGCTGCCATGGCGGGTTTCGCAGGTCTGTTGATTGCCCCCATTACAGAAGCCAGCATCGGCATGGGCAATGAAATCATCATTATTGCGTTTGTTGTCGTGATCACGGGGGGCATCGGTTCGGTCCAGGGCGCCTTTTACAGTGCCATCATCATTGGAATTCTGGACACGCTGGGACGCTCCTACCTGGATGACTTCCTGGGGTTGTTCCTGTCTGCCCAGGCCGCTGAAACGGCCGCTCCCGCCTTGTCCGCAATGATGGTCTACATACTGATGGCCGCGATACTGGTATGCAGGCCCCAGGGGCTGTTTTCGCCTTCCGGTCTTAGAAGGTAGTGTTCAAGCTCCTGGGAAACCTACCGGCCCGGGTCTACCTGGCAGTCACGGTACTGTTTCTGGTTGCCCCCGGGCTGTTTGCGCTTGGCAGCCAGCCCTTCTACCTTGACCTGTTGACCCGGATATTGATTCTGGCCATCGCGGCCATCAGCCTCAATCTGATTATTGGCTTTGGAGGAATGATCAGTCTGGGGCATGCTGCTTTTGTAGGCATTGGAGCCTATTGCGTGGGCATTCCGGCACACTATGATATTTTCAATGGTTTCATACATCTTGGCCTTGCCATATCCTGCAGCGCTGCCTTTGCCCTGATCACCGGCGCCGTTTCCCTGCGCACCCAGGGCCTGTATTTCATCATGATCACCCTGGCATTCGCCCAGATGCTGTATTTCACTTTCGTCAGCCTCGATGAGTACGGTGCGGATGATGGGCTGATCATCTACCAGCGCAGCGATTTCAATGGACTGCTCGATCTGGAAAATCCGGCGACCCTGTACTACACCGTTCTCATCACCTTGCTGCTGCTGCTGTACCTGATGCACCGCCTGGTACATGCCCGGTTCGGCAGGGTAATCGTCGGCTGCAAACACAACGAAAAACGGATGCAGGCACTGGGGTTCGACACGTATCGCTACAAACTGACCTGCTATGTGATCTCCGGGACCATCTGTGGAATCGCCGGATTTTTTCTCGGGAATTTCACGAATTTCATCAGCCCTGAAATGATGGACTGGACCCACTCGGGTGAATTGATTTTCATGATTGTCATTGGCGGTACCGCCGGGATTTTCGGTCCGGTCGTGGGCACCACCCTGTTTTTGCTCCTGGAGGAAATGCTGTCCAGCCTGACCCAATACTGGCAGCTGATATTCGGACTGATGCTTATCCTGCTGGTCATCTTCGGCAAGGGAGGGGTACATGGCCTGCTCGTGTGGGCCGATACAAGACGAACGACCCATGCACAATCCAAAAATGATTCTTAAGGGAATTACATACTTGACCAAGCATGTTCATTTTCCTGTCATCTTGATGTGTAATTCTATTCAAATTCCACTCACCTATAACCGGGTGGCAGCCTTGGGGACTCAGGCGGTTGGACGGGACAGAGGCGATTGCATTGGCAACCTCAATGATCCGTCAAGAGAATATACGGCTTGATTATGTATACAAGTCCCATTCTCAAGGTCGAGAATCTCAACAAGTCCTTTGGCGGGGTCCTGGCATCCAGAGATGTCAACCTGCAGGTCCGGGAACACGAGGTGCATGCCGTGGTGGGTCCCAATGGCGGGGGCAAAACCACATTCATGGCGCAACTTTCCGGCATATTGAAGCCGGATAGCGGACAAATTCTGTTCAAGGGCCGGAATATCACCCCCCTTGGCACCTACAAGCGGGTACACATCGGGATTGCGAGTTCGTTCCAGATCACCAGCATCATCCAGCCAATAACCATGCTGGACAATGTCATGCTCGCGGTCCAGTCTCTTCAGGGCCACTCCTACCGATTCTGGGCACCGGTTTCCGCGGATACCGGAATGCGCGACACCGCGATGAAAGCCCTGGAACAGGTAGGGTTGAACCGACAGGCGGATACGATTGCCGGAAAATCTTCCCACGGCGAACAGCGACAGCTTGAAATCGCAATGGCCCTTGCGCTGGAACCCGACCTGCTCCTGCTGGATGAGCCCACGAGTGGAATGAGCAAGGAGGAGTCCGGCGAAATGGTCCAGCTTCTGAAAAAAATGAAGGGAGAAAGAACCATTCTCCTGATTGAGCATGACATGGATGCGGTCTTTGCCCTGGCGGACACCACTTCGGTGCTGGTTGATGGCCATATCATCGCTACGGGGACATCGGAGCAGATCCGGTCCGACCGGAATGTCCAACAGGCCTACCTGGGTGAGGAGACAGCATGAGCCTTCAGGTAAACGCCATCGACACCTACTATGGGAACAGCCAGGTCCTGTTTGGATTGAACATGGAAGTCCGCAACGGACGGGTCACCACCCTGCTTGGCAGAAACGGCATGGGGAAAACGACCACGGTGAATTCAATCATGGGGCATCTGCCGATCCAGAGCGGGGAGATCCGATACGGCAAGGACAAAATCAACGGACTGCCCGCGTTCAGGATTGCCCGGAAAGGGGTAGGCCTTGTCCCGGAGGGGCGAAAAATTTTTCCCAACCTGAATGTCCGGGAAAACCTGGTTGCCACGGCTGCCAATTACAACGTTTCCCTGGACCCCTGGACCCTGGAAAAAGTGCTGGACCTGTTTCCCCTTCTTGGCAGGCGTCTGAACAACATGGGCAGCCAGCTGTCAGGGGGGGAACAGCAAATGCTGGCCATTGGACGTGCGCTGATGCTGAATCCGCAACTTCTGATCCTCGACGAAGCAACCGAAGGTCTGGCCCCACTGGTCAGAAAGGAAATCTGGAACCAGCTGAACATCATCAGGAAAACGGGGATATCCATATTGCTCATCGACAAGAACCTGGAAGACCTGTGCAGAATCGCGGACTATCATTATATTATTGAAAAGGGAACCATCGTCTGGGAGGGCAACTCCGGGGCATTGCGTTCCAACCCGAAGCTGAAACTCAGATTCCTGGGAGTATAGCCCGGGGTTCGAAAGTGGCCAGGTTCACCGTGATACCGCCACCCGGGCAGTGCCACCGACCTGCCATATTAAAACCCGATCAATTCTTCACAATCTGTTCGGCGATCCGCCCGGAGGCACTCAATGCGCCGGATTCCTGAAAAACAAGACGCCCCTGCTCGTCGAGTACCGAGATCAGGTTGGAATGATTGACTTCGTTGTTGTCCAACTTCTCATACTTGACACCCAATACCATGGCCAGGTCCCGGATGGTGTCATCATCAGTACGCAACAACGACCACTGGTCCTCCGCCAGGTTCTGCTGTCGTGCGTATTCAGCCAGCACATCCGGCGTATCGGTGGAGGGTGTAAAGGTCACCAATACGAATCCAACCTCGTTTTTCATCTCCTCGGGCAGTGACGCCGCAACCGTTTTCATGCTCGACACCACCACGGGGCAGACATGTTCACAGTGGGTATACACCATGCTGACAACCTGTTTCCTCCCCCGCAGTTCCCCCAGTTCGACGATCTCTGCCTGCTGGTTCTGCCAGTGCCCGCCGACCTGATAGATCGAATCACCGGGGAGCTCCTGTTGCCCCAGCACCGTCATGGAGGGAAGCAGGAATACCAGCCCCAGCAACCAAAAAAATTTCATGTCAATTTCCTCTTGAAATGGCACACCGAAAACCAAGATTGGACATCGCATATCTGGCAGACAGGCTTGAGCGAAAGGCATACCGCATAAACGCGGCATAGTCACTCGGGTCCGCTGCATTCACGCTGCCGGCGGCACAATACAGTTTCTTGTCAATACTGCTGTCGGCTCTCGATTCCCCGCTGACCAGGGCGGAGTTGAAATCCACGGTCCATTCCCACACCATCCCGTGCAAATCATAAATCCCCCAGTAGTTCGCGGGAGAGTGCCCCACCGGATTGTTTTCCGGACGGCCATGGTGTGCATACCAATTGAGTATTCTCTGTTGATAGCCGGGTTCCCGGAAGCCTTCCGGGCTGAATTCACTGGCTCTCGCGACATACTCCCACTGGGCAATGGACGGCAGCTTTTTGCTGAACGCCCTGCAGTAGCTGTTGGCGGCAAACCAGGAAACATTCACAACCGGAAAATCCAGCATGGCCTCTTCCGGCTCCCAGGAATCACTGGCTGCATTTTTCTTCCAGTGCTGCAGATACCGACTGTCCGCAAACACCGTCGGCACCTTGCCTTTTTCCCATTTGGGATGTGCCGAGACGAATTTCAGATAATCCCGGTTGGTAACCGGCAACCGGTCCAGGGAAAAGGCCTCGATGGCAACAAGCGGACTGTCTTCCGCCAGATACAATGGCCGAAATTCCCCTGCGGGAATCTCGGCCATGCTGGCGGAACTGATGTTCCCTGACAGCAACAGCGCGGTGAACGTGAAGACCACCGTGCCGCAATGGCGGAGCATCTAGTGCCCCTCACGCAGGCCCGCCACCTGCTCCGGGCTCACTACGCCGCCGTCATTGCCCCAGGAATTGAGAAGATAGGTCAATACATTCGCAATATCATTGTCTGAAAGACGCATCGCTGGCATGACACCATTGTACTCCTGTCCGTTCACCGTGATGGGGCCGCTCAGACCCTCCAGGATCGCCTTGACCGCCCGGTCAGAATCTGCGTTCAGGTAATCCGAACCGGCCAGTGGAGGAAAGGCCCCTCTCAAACCCTGCCCGTCAGCCTGATGACAGGCGGCGCAGTTGACTTCATAGACACGTTGGCCGAACTGGACCTGTTCTTCCATGGTGCTGGCCACCACCGATTCGACATCGACCATGATTTCCTGAATCGCGGATCCTTCCGGCAGATAAACCGTGTCCGCCTGCTTGCCTGAATAGATGACGAGTTGCTCGGGACCCTCTGCCTTGATCATCCCGAGTGCTCCCTTATTGAAGGCGCGAAAGATGGAATGGTCCACCATGATGAACGTGCCCGGAACATCCATCTTGAATTCGGTAATGGCCGATCCCCCTGCGGGAATGAGCGTCGTTTGGACATTTTCGTTAATGGCCGTGCCGCCCTCAATATAAACCCTGTCAAAAATCTCTCCGATCACGTGGAATGAAGACACCAGGTTGGGGCCTCCGTTCCCCACGTACAAGCGAACGGTTTCTCCGACATTCGCTGCCAGTGCGTTGTCCCCCACCATGCTGCCCACCGAGCCGTTGAAAACGACATAGTCTGCATCCTCATTGATCGCTTTTTCCATATCGAAAGGCTGCAGGCCAAGCTCCCCGAAGTCACCCTGGGTATAGAAATCACCCTGCACAACATAGTATTCACGGTCCACTTCCGGCAGGCCTTCTTCCGGTTCAACCAGAATGAGTCCATACATGCCATTGGCAATGTGCATTCCAACCGGCGCCGTGGCGCAGTGATAGATATACAGTCCTGGATTCAAGACCTGGAACTGGAAGATCGATATATGACCCGGTGCCGTAAACGATGACGTCGCACCACCCCCCGGCCCGGTCACGGCATGTAAATCAATATTGTGCGGCATCCTCGAAGAGGGATGATTCGAAAAATGAAATTCGACCACATCGTTCTCCCGAACCCGTATGAACTGTCCCGGAACCGAACCACCAAACGTCCAAAACATGTATTCCACGCCATCGGTCATTTCCATCACCTTCTCGACCGTTTCCATTTTGACAATGACCTTGGCCGGATAGTCACGGGCAATGGGGGGCGGGACGAGTGGGGGGGACGTCAGGACTGCTTCTTCTACGGGTAACGTTTGCGCCCAGCTGGCAGGCAGTGCAAACACGAGACACAGCAGGGGAACCCTGGTCCAGCATATAAGCTTGTACATGATCAACTCCTCATATTGATTGCCAGAGAAAGACAAACGGTACAGTAGCGATTCAGGCGGTCAACTGCCTTGATATAAGTCAATTTATCCGTAAACCTGATTGAATTTCGAGTCAACCCGCGTAACCGCTTCAGGCCCGCACGGGGATGTTTTTTACTGAAAGTGTTCAGAGGGTTGTATCCGGGTGAAGGCGGATATAAGCTTGCCAGCCACGCCAGCCAGGTTTACGAATGTCGCCCCGACCCCCCACACCGACCTCCAATCGCATGCTTACCGGCAGCGAGGACTTCGATGGGCTGACCCATGCACAGGAATCCCTTCCTGCTGCCTGGTACATGGATACCCGCTGGTACCAGGGTGAGCTGGAGAAGATTTTCTACCGGCACTGGGTCTACCTGTGTCATTCCAGTGCGGTCAATGCACCGCGCTCATTTCGCCGCTTCACCATCGGCGACCAGGGAATTTTTCTTGTCCGGGATGATGAAGGTGAGCTCCGGGGATTTTACAATACCTGCCGGCATCGGGGTTCTGCGCTTTGCGTGGAACCCCAGGGTACCTTTTCGAACCGGCTCATTCTTTGCCCGTATCACCAGTGGGCGTATGCTCTCGACGGGCGCCTGGTCAAAACCTCCTCCCATGCCGAAGCCCTGAATTTTGACAAGGCCCATTATTCATTGCTCCCGGTCAGGGTCCGGGAATGGCGGGGCGGGGTTTTCGTGTCGCTGTCCGAGACCCCGCCTGACATGACCGAGGGCTTCGGACGGGGCAGTGACCGGACGGAAAACTGGCCCATGGAGGAACTGGTGGTGGGCCATACCTGGAACAGGCTGCTGCACTGCAACTGGAAGGTTTTTTGGGAGAATTTCAATGAATGCCTGCACTGCCCGAACATTCATCCCGAACTGTGCGACCTGGTCCCGATATTCCACCGTCGTATTTCCTACTTTCGGGATCATGCCCACTGGCAGGAATTTGAAGACAGTACCGACCCGCAGTACGTGGGTGGGTTGCGGCCCGGTGCCCATACCTGGTCCAGGAGCGGAAACCCGGCCCCGGGCCGATTCAGCGGCCTCAGCGAAGAGGAAATCCAGCGCGGACAAAGCTATTTTGTCAGTCTTCCAAGTGTGTTTATTGCGGCCCATGTGGACTACATGCGCACGGTGAGAATACTTCCGCTTGGCCCGGAGGAAACCGAGATATCCGTCGAGTGGCTGTTCCTTCCCGAGGTGCTTGAGCAGGATAATTTTGACATGGCAGACATCACGGATTTTACAAAGATGGTGATGGAGCAGGATGCAGAGGTATCAGAAATCAACCAGAAGGGTCTTCACTCGCGCGTGTTCAAACAGGGCGTTCTGATGCCGGAGGAGCATTATGTCAAGGCATTCCAGGACTGGGTCCGGGAGCAGATAAAAGAATAGTCGGGGAGGACCCCGAAACACAACCCATCCAATGTCCCAGGCAGTGCCCGGCTACAAGGTCATCATCAAAAACCCGGTAAAAGCCGCATTGTTCGGGGATAGACCGGGGTCCACTTCCTGTTTCATCCGGTTAATCTCGTCTCTGAAAACCTCATAAAATTCCCAGGAAGGCAAGGGGGCATACTGCAGTCCCCTGAGTTCAAGTCCGTGAACAATTCGTTTTACGGTGGTGGGCTTCACAAAAACATCCCATGCAGGCCGCAGATAAAACGGACAAATCGAGACCAGGGACCACTTCGCCAGTTTCCCTGTTGCCAGGATTTCCGTCACCCACTCAAATCCCTGCCGTTCGATGCCATGCAGACGTTCCTGCATGGCATCGACCAGCCAGTCTCTTTCCAATGGGCTCATGGCGTGAAGAAACTGTTTGAATGGTGGTTTTTCAAATCTGGAAACCATGGATGACCGTCCGGTGATCCGGATCAAATCTTCGATCACCGCATCCGGGCGCTCAAAGTTCTTTTGACCCAGGCAATCCCGGGTCATTTCCACCATTTTTCCTACTTTGTGTTTTTTGCCTAGGGCGGCCAGCTCAGGGTTATTGAACCCCCCGGGATAGCGCAACAGGAAATCGGCTTCTGCCTGTTTTAATTTAGCCAGGTTCATGGGGTCAATGTCAGCTTGTACGGGGTCATCCCTCCCGGGGAACGATGCGACCGCGACAACCGTGGGATGATTCCAGGTCCACCGGGCCTTTCCCGCATTGTACCCCCTTTTTTCCTGGTAGCGGATGATCCCCTCCCCGGCAGCCGCCGGCTTCAGGCCGGATGCACTTTGCACCCGCCGTCTTTGCAGAAAGCCGGAGAACCAGGACGACAACCCGTCCGGTACCCGGACTGTGCGGTTTCAAATCCATCAACCACCGGTCGAAATCAGCACAACGACAGGATAAAATACCGGGTGGCGACTAAAGAAATTTTCCGGTTTATTGTCCTACGATGGAAGAGGTAACCCACCCGCTGTCTACACTCAGAGACATCCACCTCCCCGCTGACCCCGCAATGTGGCCCCCCGCACCGGGATGGTGGTTGGTGGGAATCGGGTGGGTCCTGGTGGCCGCATGGCTGGTGTGGCTCATCCGGAGAACCCGAAAACGGACCCTGCCGAAGCGCGCCGTCCAGACGGGTTTGCTACGCCTAGATACCCGCACCGGGGACATGCCGCAGAAACTCCAGAGAGTCCGTGAAATGTCCAGGCTCATACGCCAGTACGCCATCCACAAGTTTGGCCGTGAGACCGTATCCAGGCTGCATGGCACCGCCTGGCTGCAGTTTCTTGAGCAATCAACGGATGGCCAGGTTTCCTTCACCCGGGGACCGGGGCAGGTGTTCGGGCAGGACCAGTATGCTTCCCGGGTCGACGTTGACCTGGAAGCCCTGAGGCAGCTTCTCATGGCCTGGGTCAAAAAAGTCTGATGTTCTCGTTTGCCTGGCCCTGGATGTTCCTGCTTTTACCGATCCCTGTCCTGGTGTACCTGCTTTTGCCGGCCGCCAAAACCAGCCAGGCCGCCCTGCGCGTCCCCTTTTACGAGCCGATTTCCAAAATATCCGAAAACCGGCTGAAAAGCTCCCGTACCTCCAGAAAATTGACCATGGTCCTGATCTGGAGTTTGCTGTTGTGTGCCTCCGCAAGACCACAATGGATTGGGGAAACCCAGCCCATTGCGGTCAGTGGAAGGGCCCTGATGATGGCCGTTGATATTTCAGAAAGCATGAAAACCAGGGACATGCTGATCGAGGAAGAACTGGTGGACCGCGTGACCGCGGTCAAACTGGTCGCCGAGGAGTTTATCGAGAGACGCACCGGCGACCGGATCGGCTTGATCCTGTTTGGGTCCCAGGCCTATCTGCAGACACCGCTTAGTTTTGACAGGAAAACCGTCAATACCTTTTTGCAGGAGGCAGTGATCGGAATCGCCGGCAGAAAAACCGCCCTGGGGGATGCGGTGGGGCTGGCGATCAAACGCCTGCGCGATCAACACCCGGACAGGACGGATGTTGACAACGTACTCATTGTGCTGACGGACGGAACCAATACAGCGGGGATTATGGAACCGCTGCAGGCTGCACAACTGGCGCGGTCTGCCAACCTGAAGATTTATACCATCGGGGTCGGTGCGGACCCGGCCATGGTCAACCGCCTGTTCGGACAACGGCTGCTGAATTCTTCTTCGGACCTGGATGAAGAAACCCTGATTTCAATGGCCCAGGCAACCGGCGGAAGATATTTTCGTGCCCGGGACGGGGATTCCCTAGAACAGATCTACGGGATCATTGATGAGCTTGAACCGGTCAGGGATGAATCGAAATTTCTCCGCCCCGTCACCGAATTATTCTACCTGCCCCTTGCCCTGGCTTCCCTGGCGGCACTCATGATGGGCTTTCTTTCCGCCGGCCTGCCTGCCATCCTGTGGCAGCCATTTTCCCGTTTCAAAACCCGGGACAACGCCAGCACATGATCGAGAATTTTCATTTCCTGCGGCCCCTGTATCTTCTTGTCGCACCGATTGGATTGGCACTGTGCGCCCTGCTGTGGGCCCGGCTTTCCAGCGTTTCGGCCTGGAACCGGGCCTGTGATGCCCACCTGCTGAGACATTTGCTTGTCGGCCAGGGGTCCCGGCACAGCCGAATTTCCATCCTCGGCCTGGCCGGTGCCTGGATCCTGGCCTCCCTGGCACTGGCGGGACCCAGCTGGGAAAGGTTGCCACAACCCCTGCACCCCATTGCAGGGGCCCGGGTCATTGTACTGGACCTGTCCCGCTCCATGGACAGCGTTGATGTCCGGCCCAGCCGTTTACAGCGCGCACGCTACAAAGTCGCGGACCTGATTACCGCCGCCCCAGGGACCCAGCACGGGGTGGTGGTATTTGCCGGAGACGCATTCGTTGTCACACCGCTGACGGAAGATTCGGATACCCTTTTGAACCTGATTCCAAACCTGAATACCGATACCGTTCCGGTTCAGGGCAGCCGAACCGACCTGGGACTGGATTTTGCCGAATCCCTGCTGACCCAGGCGGGAATCCGCCGGGGTGAGATCATTCTGGTTACCGACGGGGCCAGCCCGGATACCGGGGAAATCGCCCGCACAATCGCTTCCCGGGGCCACACGGTTTCGGTGCTTGCAACCGGAACACCGGACGGTGCCCCCGTGGTCCTTGGAAGCGGCGAACTGCTCAAGGATGCCCAGGGCAGTATCGTCATCCCCGGGGTGGATATCAACCACCTGAAAAGGATCGCACAGTCCGGGAACGGCCGATTCACAACCCTGTCATCCGACGACAGCGATATCAACCGGCTCATCGCACCCCGGATATCCATGGTCGACCTTGACCGGAACCCGTCAGGACTGGCCGGCAGCCCCCTTGATGCCATCAACACCGAACGCTGGATCGACAATGGTTTCTGGCTGACCCTGCCATTGTTGTTTCTGTGTGCCATGAGCTTTCGGCGGGGCTGGATACTGGTCATTTTTTTGATGACCCTGCCCCTTGCACCCCCCCGGGCCCTTGCCATGGACTGGGAGGACCTCTGGCTGCGGGAAGACCAGCAATACGCCCGAAACCTGAAAAATGAGGACTACGACAAAATTTCCGGTCACGCCCCGGCCAACTGGCTGGGGGCGGCCAGGTATCGCCGGGGGGACTACCCCGGTGCCCTGGAAGCTTATTCGTCCATGGAAGACAAGGATGCCCTTGCGCACTACAACCACGGAAACGCACTGGCAAAGAACCATTCCCTGGAAGCCGCCCTGGATGCCTACAATGCGGCCCTGGACCTGGACCCGGATTTTGAGGATGCCGAGTTCAACAGGGCGCTGATCGAGGAACTGCTGGCCAGCCAGGAAAAACAGGACCCCCCGGCAGACCGGAGCGACGAATCCTCCAATCCGCAGACCAACTCCCGCAACCAGGATCCGGCGAGCCAGTCCGGCCATGACCAGCCCGGCCAGTCCGACGGCAGCGAGGAACCGGATGACCGGAAGTCCGATGCAGGAAACACCGAGCCCGAACCGGGCTCCTTTGGGGATGAGCAGCCAGACCCGGAACAACCGGAAAAACAGGAAATGGATTCGGAACAGCTCGCCCAGTCCGATGAACCTTCAACGGAAACCGGGCAGACACCCATGGGGGAACAGGAGCAGGCGCTGAACCAGTGGCTGCAGCGTATCCCCGATGACCCCGGGGGATTGCTGCGCCGGAAATTTGCCTACCAGTATTCGAGAAGGCCACCACAGCCCGAGACCCACCCATGGTGACAATGCCCCCCCCGATAACCCGGCACTGGATGGCAGCCCTGGTGGCGGGAATGTTGTGTTTTCCCCTTTATGCCGCTGCAGAAGTCACGGCAAAGCTGGAACGCGATACCATTTACCTGGATCAGACCGTTCGCCTGATCATCGAATCGGACCAGGTTGGACAGGGCAACGTTCAGCCGGACTATTCTGCCCTCAGGAAGGATTTTACCGTCCTTGGCACCTCCTCCAGTCAGAATTTTACCTTTTTAAACGGCGAGCAGACCTCCCTCAAGAGCTGGGTCACCGAGCTTGAACCCAAAGCCGAAGGCACCTTTACCATCGCCCCCATCCCCGTCGGCGGTGATCAAACACCGATGCTCCGGATCACGGTTCTGCCCCAGGACCCCAGCCAGCCCCTGTCCGACCGGGACATCCATGTGGAGATGGAAGTCCCGGAAGACGAGTATTATGTCCAACAACAGGTCAACCTGGTTGTCCGCCTGTTTCTCGGCATCAATATCGCCAATGGCACCTTGTCGGAACCCGAAGCGGAACAGACAGTGGTCAAGCGGCTCGGGGACGAGGTGCGATACCAGGCCAACCGGGGAAACCGGACCTACCAGGTCATCGAACGGAAGTATGCGCTCTTTCCGTCCCGAAGTGGAATGCTTGAAATTTCACCTGTCCGGTTTCAGGGCACTGCACAGGATTCGGGAACCGCCACCAACCCGCTGTTCAGCGGGTTCCTGAACCAGGGCAAAACAATCCGGGCAAAATCACACCCCGTAACCCTGAAAATCAACCCTCCCCACCCGGCCTTCAGCGGTTCACAGTGGCTCCCGGCAAAAAACCTGGAAATCATTGACCGGACGGGGGAATATGGGACAGTGATCGCCGGGCAGGCGATCACCCGGAACATAGAAATGAATGCCGTTGGCCTCACCGCAGAACAGTTACCCGAAATCGTTTTTCCTCCGGACAGGGAGATCAGGCAATACCCCGACCAGCCGGTCTATCATTCCCGTGACGATGGCATCAATGTGATCGGTTCGTTGTCCCGGCGCATTGCCATCATCGCAATGAACCCGGGGGAAATCGAACTGCCCGGAATCCAGGTCAACTGGTGGAACACCGAAAGCAACCGGATGGAGACCGCCGTTCTTCCCCCGAAGACAATACCGGTTGATCCTGACCCGGCCCTGTCCCCGGCCCCCCCTGCACCCCAGGATCGTTCTTTATTGGAACCGCCGGTGGCAGGGTCCAGCGAACCCCTGGAATCCCGGTGGACGGACGGCGCTCAACCCGGCAGCACCGTGTGGCCCTGGATCAGTCTTTCCGTGCTGGTCGGATGGATACTGACCACCGTGTACCTGCTCAGAACAAGACGCCCCGTTGCGCCTCCGGCCGGGGAGACGGAACCCCCCTCGCCGAAGTCCTGTGAACGCCTGAAGCGCAACCTGCAGCAGGCCTGCAGCCGAAATGAGGCCGCGTTGGCACGGCGGTTGGTACAGCAGTGGTCCAGGGAGTTGTGGTCTCATTCCCCTCCAAAATCACTGGATGAATTCTCCATGCGCATGGGGTCCCCGGAACTGACCGAAGAACTCTACAGGCTGGATCAATGCCTGTACAACCGCCCCGGCGGCGTCACGGCAGAGGCCCCCTGGCAAGGCGACCGTCTTGGGCGGATCCTGGCCAGACTGCCCGAAAAAACACCCGCGTCCGACCACCCCGGGGATTCCGGGCTACCCCGGCTGTACCCGGGATAACCCCGGGTGCCCGGTCCGGCCGATGGCGCAGTCTTTTCAGCGGAACGGGACTCGTTTTTCCTTGACAGTGTCCGCATGACGGGGCTACTGTGTCATCCAGGCAATGTCCGCCATGATGAGGCATTCATGCCATCGAACAACGATCGGAATTGAGACGATGAAACACACGACACCCCAAAGACTCCTGAAACGTATGCTCCTGAAACCCATGCCCCTGTGGACCCTTCCCTTTCTGTGCCTCGGTTTTCTGCAAAACCAGGCCGTTGCAGAGGATTTTCTCATCGACACCGAGAAAGACCACGCGTTCGTCCAGTTCAAGGCCTCTCACCTCGGCTATTCCTTTGTCATGGGGCGCTTCAACGAATTCGCCGGAACATTCAGCTACGATGAGGCCGACCCGTCGCAGGCAAGGGTAAACATCACCATTGACACCGCCAGCATCGACACCAATCATGCAGAACGGGACAAGCATCTTCGCAGCGGGGACTTTTTCGATGCAGACCGGTATCCAACCATTACTTTTGACAGCACTGCATTCGAGGAAGCCGACAATGGGACCGGGAAGCTGACCGGGGATTTATCCCTCCACGGCGTCGTCCGGCCAGTCACGATCGATGTCCGGCACATCGGCCATGGCGATGATCCATGGGGCGGGTACCGGCGTGGACTCGAAGGAATCACCCACCTTGACTCCGCTGAATACGGGTTTCCGGGATGGGTGGGGGATGTGGAGATTTACCTGGTTGTGGAAGGGATACGACAATAACTGTTTTTCCGGGGTCGAGGCTTCCAAACGACCCCGGGAATCGTTGTACACGCGGTGCAGGAAAAAATGGTGACCTCCCATTCCTGTGATTTTATTGTCGTCGGGGCCGGTTCCGCCGGCTGTGTACTGGCCAACCGGCTGAGCAGCAGCGGGAAATTCAATGTCCTGGTACTGGAAGCCGGACCCCATGACCGGAAATTCTGGGTTCAGGTGCCCATCGGCTACGGGAAGACCTTCTACGACCCACGGGTAAACTGGGGGTACCTCACCGAACCCGATGCCGGGTTGAACCACCGGGTGAGCTACTGGCCCAGGGGGAAAATTACCGGGGGGTCCAGTTCAATCAATGCCATGGTCTATATCCGGGGCCAGCCGGAAGACTACGACACCTGGCGGGACATGGGAAACCCCCACTGGGGGTGGGAGGATGTCCTGCCCTATTTCAAGAAAGCGGAAACGAATTCCCGGGGCGGGGACGCCTATCGGGGAGACCGTGGTCCGCTGTATGTCGAGGATGCCAGCGAGCATTATCATCCTTTGTGCAGGACATTCATTGCGGCAGCCAATGAGTACGGCCTCCCCTATAACCCGGATTTTAACGGCGCTTCCCAGGAAGGCGCCGGACTGTACCAGATCACCACCAAGGACGGGTTGCGCATGTCCACCGCCCGGGCTCACCTCCGCCCGGCCGCGAAGAGAAAAAACTGCACGGTGGAAACCGAGGCCCACGTTACCCGGATCCTGTTTGAAAACAACCGGGCAATCGGAGTGGAGTATGTCAAAAAAGGCCGGAGTTTCCGTGCAGTAGCCCACCGGGAAGTCCTGCTGAGCAGTGGAGCCATCAACTCACCCCAGCTGTTGCAGCTTTCCGGCATCGGCCCGGAAAAACTGCTCAGGGAGCATGGGATACCGGTTCTTTGCGGAAACAATGCGGTGGGCCAAAACCTGCAGGACCACCTGGCCTACACCCATTATTATCGTTCAAAGGTGCCGACCCTGAACAACCGGCTCTCTCCCTGGTGGGGCAAACTGCTGGCCGGAATGCAGTATCTCCTGTTCAGACGGGGGCCCCTGTCGCTAAGCGTTAACCAGGCCGGGGGGTTTTTCAGGAGCCACCCCCGCCGCACCCGGCCGAACCTGCAGATATATTTTGCAGCATTGACCTATGTCACCTCCCCGCCTGGAGAACGCCCGCTGATGCGGCCGGACCCGTATCCCGCCTTCCAGAATGCCTTCAGCCAGTGCCGGCCTGCCAGCAGGGGCCACCTGGAAATCACCTCGAATGACCCGTTCGCCCATCCCCGTATCCACCCCAATTACCTGTCCGCCCCCCAGGACATCCGGGAAATGGTGGAGGGATTCCGGTTTCTCCGGGCCCTTTCCAGAACCCGGGCACTGTCCGGTATTCTCGAAGAAGAGATGACCCCCGGCCCCGGGGTCCATTCGGAATCCGAAATCATTGAAGACATCAAAAACCGCTGTGAGACGGTCTATCATCCTACCAGTACCTGCATGATGGGGCCGGACCCGGAATCGTCCGTTGTCGACGCTTCACTCAGGGTGCATGGCACAGCCGGCCTGCGGGTCGTGGATGCCTCCGTCTTTCCGGCCATCGTCTCGGGGAACACCAATGCCCCGGTCATCATGGTGGCGGAAAAGGCCTCGGACCTGGTCCTGAAGGATTCCTGAGAGGCCGGTCCCCGCGGCTGGAGAGTTCGGGGTGGCAGGTTACGCCTTTTCTGAACGGAGGATTGCTGACGAGACCCGTGAAACGGGTGGGGATCATCTGGAACAACAAACACCATGATCCCCCACAAATCCCGGGTTAAAATGTTAAGATGTCCCGGCACGTATCTTGAGTTCCGAAATAATGGACAGTCACGGTTTCCTGTTTAATCTCCTGGTGTATCTTTCTGCCGCGGTCATTGCTGTGCCCCTGTTCGCGCGCCTGGGGCTGGGGTCGGTTCTGGGATATGTGGTCGCGGGAATCTGCATCGGTCCCTGGGGCCTGGGATTGATTGGCAATGTACAGGATACCCTGCATTTTTCTGAAATCGGGGTCGTACTCCTGCTGTTTCTGATCGGGCTGGAACTCGAGCCGAGAAAACTGTGGGGAATGCGCCGCCCCATCCTCAGTGCAGGGGGCCTGCAGGTGATGCTGACCACGGCAATCATCGCCTTGCTGGCCAGGCAGTGGGGGCTGCAATGGAATACTGCCATCGTCGTGGGCCTCGGGTTGTCCCTCTCCTCCACGGCCATCGCCCTGCAGATGATGAACGAACGCTGGTTGATGCGCACCCCCCTTGGCAATACCGGATTCTCGATCCTGCTGTTTCAGGACATCTCCGTGATTCCCATCATTGCACTGATTCCCCTGCTGGCCGGCCAGGCCGTGGATTCCTCCGATGACGGAGGCGGCGTATCCGCCCTGGTCGTCATCGCGGTAATCATTGGCATTTTTGTGGTGGGCAAATATGCACTGCAGCATATCTTCAGAATCGTGGCCTCCACCCATGTTCCGGAAATCTTCACGGCACTTTCCCTTTTGCTGGTGGGAGGGGTCGCCGCAATCATGAGTTCCATCGGCGTGTCCATGGCACTGGGGGCATTTGTAGCCGGTGTGATCCTGGCCGACTCGGAATACCGGCATGCCCTGGAGTCCGACATTCAGCCTTTCAAGGGGCTCTTGCTCGGACTGTTTTTCATTTCAGTGGGCATGTCCATCGACTTCGGCCTGCTCATTAAGGAGCCGTTACTCATCCTGGCCCTGACGATTTGCCTGGTCCTCGTGAAAACACTGGTTTTATACCTGGTCTCGATGATGATGAAAATCCCGGTGCACCAGCGGGGGCTGTTTTCATTTTTACTGTCCCAAAGTGGTGAATTCGGTTTTGTTTTGTTTGGGTTCGCGGTCACGGCAAACGCCATTGACCCGGTTCTGGCGGACCAGATGATTCTGGTCATCGCGATGTCCATGGTCCTGACTCCCATCCTGGTTATTCTCAATGACCGGCTGATCGAACCCCGTTTCCGGAAGTCCATCGACGAACCCGTGGGGGACACCATTGACGAAAGCAATGACGTGATCCTTGCCGGGTTTGGCCGATTCGGCCAGGTGGTCGGGCGAATGCTCCACGCGAACCAGATCGAACCCACCATTATTGACAATGATCCTGACCACATTGAGCGGGTCAGGCGATTCGGTTACACCGCCTACTATGGGGATGTCTTGCGCCCGGGTGTGCTCCACTCTGCGGGGGCGGACAAGGCCCGCCTGATTATTCTCACCGGTGATGGCAAGGAATCCATCAACCAGGCGGTGAGCATGATTCAGCAGGATTTTCCCAATTTGAAAATTGTCGCCCGTGCGTACGACCGGAGTCATGCCATGCACCTGATCGACAACGGCGTCGAGAGCGTTACCCGGGAATCCTTCTTTTCTGCCGTGGAGATGGGAAAGAAAACCCTGGGGATGCTTGGATTTGACGACGACAGCATTGAAAAACTGTCCAAAACCTACGTCCAGCATGACATTTCAACCCTTTATCAGCAAGTGGCCAACCGTCATGACGAAAAAGCCCTGATCAATATCGCACAGGGGTCCCGGGAACAGCTTGAAGAGATACTGGAAGCCGACAAGGCCGAAGAACAGGATCCAGACGGGGCCCCCTCAACCCGCGATACATGACCTGGTATCTGGCCCGGTATCTGGCCCGGCCTGCTGACTTCCCCGGCACAAACCGCAGGAGCCGGCGGACGGGTCCATGGGAGCGGCAACCCACCCCTTCTCCCTATCTGGCATTTGCATGAAAGAGTTTTTTTTCATTAATCTGGTATTCGTTGATCTTTCGCTGTCCCGCAGCAGAGGTGATCCAGCGCGTAAACGCCCGGGCGCCGGCATGGTTGATGTCATGCAGGTCAGGATTGATGGTGATGACACTGTACTGATTGAATAACAGGTCATCGTTCTGGAAAAGGATTTCCAGGGCCAGCTTGTCCTCGGTAAAGATCCAGGTGCCCCGGTCGGTGATGGTATAGGCACCCAGTTCGCTGGCAATGAGCAGTGTTTTTCCCATTCCCTGTCCAACCTCCCGGTACCCGTCTCCCGTGGGCTCCCGGTGGGCCGCCTGCCAGATTTTTATCTCCCTTTTGTGGGTCCCTGAATTGTCCCCCCGGGAAACAAAGGTTGCGGGGGAAGTGCCAATTCTTTCAAATGCGTTTTGCGCACTCGACGATTCCGCCACCCGGGCCGGGTCTTCTTTGGGGCCGACGATGACAAAATCGTTGTACATGACCTTCTTTCTGTCCACCCCGTATCCCTGTTCCACAAATTCCAGTTCACTTTCCCTGGCATGCACCAGCAGGATGTCCACATCCCCGGCCCGGCCCATCTGCAGGGCTTTTCCAGTCCCCACCGCGATGACCCGATAGGAGAACCCGGTGTCCGCCTCCAGCGCTGGCAGGAGATGTTCGATCAATCCAGAGTTTTCAGTGCTGGTGGTGGTCGCCAGATAAACAATGGGCTCCTGCTCCCCCCCCAGGGCAGGATTTCCAGGCTGGAGGAACATCGTCACCAACCCCATTAACACCACGGACAATTTGCTCGGTTTCACAGTAAACATGGCGATCACATGACCGGATGACAGCAAGCGTCTGGAGATAAACAGGCCGCTACCGGCATTGGGCTGACCTGAATGTTAACCCGCCGGACCCGCCGCTGGCCGGGCGGGGTTCGATTCCTGAAAATGAACGGAGCGGTCAATCGGCATGGCCATACCCGCCCCCCCCTGGTGTCTGGATCTCGAACCGGTCCCCTTCCCGCAGTTCGATCTGGTCGGTACCGGACAATTCGGTGACGGACCCGTCGGCGTGAACCACCCGGTTGACACCGGTCTGGCCGTCGCCTCCCCCACCCAGCCCATACGGCGGCACTTTTCGGTGGCCCGATATGATATTCGCAGTCATGGCTTCCCGGAAGCGGATTTTTCGGACCACGCCATCCCCGCCGCGATTCTGGCCGGCTCCTCCGGAACCGCGCCTGATTTCGAATGATTCCAGCACCACCGGAAATCGCCATTCCAGGACTTCAGGGTCCGTGAGCCGGGAATTCGTCATATGGGTATGCACGGCATCCGCACCCGGTCGATTGGCGGTGGCACCGGCCCCTCCGCAGATGGTTTCGTAATACTGGTGCTCATCATTGCCCCAGATAAAATTATTCATGGTTCCCTGGGCAGCGGCAACCACCCGGATCGCCCCAAACAGGGTATCCACCAGGTACTGGGAGGTTTCCACATTGCCCGCCACCACTGCGGCAGGGTACCGGGGCCGGATCATGGAATCCTCGGGAATGATAATTTCCATGGGTTTGAGGCAACCTTCATTCAGTGGGATATTGTCATCCACCAGGCAACGGAACACATACAGTACCGCCGCCCGGACCACCGCGGTGGGGGCATTGAAATTGCCCGGATGCTGGGCACTCGTTCCGGAAAAATCCACCACCGCCTTCCGGTTCTTCCGATCCACGCTGATGGCCACGGAAATCCGGTGACCATCGTCCATGGTGTAGGTGAATGCGCCGTCATCCAGCACGCTCAATACCCGGCGGACCGCTTCTTCCGCATTGTCCTGGACATGCTTCATGTAGGCATGCACGGTTTCCACGCTGTAGTGTTCCACCATTTTCAGCAGTTCCCTGGCTCCTTTCTCGCAGGCTGCCAGCTGGGCCTTGAAATCGGCCAGGTTCATCTGTGGATTCCTGGCCGGCCACGGATTGTCCGTCAGCAGCTCAAGCATTTCCCGTTCCCTGAACAGGTCATTCTCCACCAGCTTCTGGTTGTCGATCAACACCCCTTCCTCTTCTATGCTGGTGGAATCCGCCGGTGCGGACCCTGGAGTTTTGCCTCCAATATCCGCGTGGTGGCCCCGGGAGGCGACATAAAACAGGATGTTGCCCTCCCGGGTAAAGACAGGCTTGATGATGGTGACATCCGGAAGGTGGGTGCCGCCGTTGTAGGGGGCATTGAGGATATAGGCATCCCCGGGAACCATGCCCCCGCCTCTTTCCCGGATCACCATCTTGATGCTTTCTCCCATGGACCCCAGGTGCACCGGCATGTGGGGGGCATTGGCAACCAGGCCTCCACCGGGGTCAAAAATGGCACAGGAAAAATCCAGTCGCTCCTTGATATTCACCGACGCTGCGGTATTTTCCAAAACGGATCCCATTTGTTCTGCGATGGACATAAACAGGTTGTTGAATATTTCCAGCATCACCGGGTCCACGGCCGTGCCGATGGCCCGGGCTTCCTTTTTTTCCAGGTAACGCTGCAGGATCAGGTTGTTGTCCTGTCGCAAAATGGCCCGCCAGTCCGGTTCAACCACAACCGTGCCCGTGGAATCGAGAATGATCGCCGGGCCATTGACCGGCTGGTCAACGATCAGCGACGCGCGCCGGTAGAAGGGTATCCTGGCCCAGCGGTCTTCCATAAAGCACTCCCTCACCACTTCCGGCCGGGGTTCGGTGGTGTCCGCCGGGTCCGCACCCGGCTCGTTGACGATGGTGGAGGGCCTGGCCAAGGAGACCGCTTCCATCTGAATTGACTCCACGATCATCTCCTTGTCCGATGAAACAAACCCGAACCTCATCTGGTGAAGCGCTTCAAAACTCGCGACAACTTCCCCAAGGGGGGCTTCGGGTACGATCAGTGCCGTATCCGAACCCTGGTAGCGAATATGCAGGGACCTGCGGAATGACAAATCATTGCCCCCGGCCCCCTGCTGCTCCAGTCCGGCGATTCCTGCCTGTTGCAGTTCATCCAGCAGACCCTTCAATTCCCCAAGCAGGGCTTCATTCAAGGTGGATTCGATGGCCTGCTGGCGGTCTACCACGGTGTCCGCCAACCCCATGCCGTACGCCGACAGCACCCCGGCAAACGGATGGATCAGAATCTGCTTCATGGCCAGGGCATCGGCGACCAGGCAGGCGTGCTGCCCCCCTGCACCCCCAAAACAGCACAACGTGTATTCTGAAACATCATAGCCCCGCTGTACGGAAACCTTCTTGATGGCATTGGCCATGTTCTCCACCGCAATGGAAAGAAACCCCGCGGCCACCGCTTCCGGGCTCCGGGAGTCCCCCGTATCGTGCCGGATCCGGTCTGCCAGGGCCTGGAATTCGGCCTGGACACTGTCGGCGTCAATGGGCTGGTCTGCATTGGGCCCGAAAACCCGGGGAAACAGGTCCGGCTGGAGTTTCCCCACCATCACATTGCAGTCGGTGATGGTCAACGGTCCCTGGTTTCGGTAGGCGCATGGCCCCGGGTTCGCTCCTGCCGAATCCGGGCCCACCCGGTACCGGGCACCATCAAAAAAAAGAATGGATCCACCCCCCGCCGCTACCGTATGGATCAACATCATCGGTGCCCGCAACCGGACCCCCGCCACCGTGGTTTCAAAGGCTTTTTCAAACCCGCCGTTGTAGTGACTGACATCCGTGGAGGTTCCCCCCATGTCGAAACCAATAACGTTGTCGATTCCCGCCCCTTCGCTCACCCTGGCCATCCCCACCACACCCCCTGCCGGACCGGACAATATGGCATCCTTTCCCTGGAAGAACCGGGCATCGGTCAACCCTCCATTGGAACGCATGAACATCAGTTTCCCGCCATGCTCTTCAAAACCCTCCAGTTCACAGGCCACCTGGTGGACATAGCGGCGGAGAATAGGCGACAGGTAGGCATCCACCACCGTGGTGTCTCCACGGGAGACCAGTTTCATCAATGGACTGACCCGGTGGCTCACCGAAATCTGGGTGAAACCAATCTCTTTGGCGATCCCTTCCAGAACCCGTTCATGCTGGTGGTAGCGGTATCCATGCATCAGGACAATGGCCACACACCGGATGCCGTCGTCATGGTATTGCTGCAGCTGTGCCCGGGCATGCTGTTCATCCAGTCCACGCAGGACATTGCCGTGGGCATCCATGCGTTCATCGACTTCCAGGACTTCACGGTACAGCATTTCCGGCAGTTCGATGTCCAGGGCAAAAAGATCCGGGCGAGCCTGGTAGCCTATTCTCAGCTGGTCCCGGAATCCCCGGGTAATCACCAGCAGGGTATCGTCGCCCTTGCGCTCAAGCAGCGCATTGGTGGCCACCGTCGTACCCATTTTGATGGTCGATATCCGGGAGGTGTCCAGCCGGTTCCGGGCATCCACACCCAGAACATCCTTGATTCCCTGGATGGCCGCGTCCCGGTATTGTTCCGGGTTTTCCGACAGCAGTTTATGGATCATCACCTCGCCATTCGGTCGGCGGGCAACGACATCCGTAAAGGTACCCCCCCGGTCAATCCAGAATTCCCATTTGCCTTTCATGGTCAGACTCCTTAAAGAAACAATGGAAGACGGCAACAATGCACCACCAGCTGTCCGGACAGGCGGCGGTGGAATGCACCGTACCCGGAAACCTTCATGAAGGCAACGGCTTCAATCCCGGCGTATTTCCCCACCCGATGCCGGAAAGGTCCCGGGACTGCCGGCCAGGGCAGGGGTTGCAGGAACCGGATCACTCCGGAAAATTACCGGGAAAGAATGATCTTTCGATCAGTTCGATGAGAATATGCAGAATCTTGATGTGCAACTCCTGGATCTTGTCTGCATAGGGATATTCGATGGTGTGGATATCCACATCCGCGAGGACACCGAGCCTGGATCCGGGGCTTCCGGTCAGGGTGATGACCCGGATGCCGTTTTCCCGGGCAAATTCCGCCGCACGGACGGTGTTTGCACTTTTTCCGCTTGTACTGATCGCAACCAGGGCATCTCCCGGATTGCCTCTTGCCTCAAGATACCTGGAAAACACCTGTTCATAGCCGTAATCATTGGCCACGCAGGACAGGTGGCCGGGATCGCTGATGGCGGTGGCGGCAAGACCTCTTCGATGGTCCCGGTATCGCCCGGTGAGTTCTTCTGCAAAATGCATGGCATCGCTCATGGAGCCGCCGTTTCCGCAACTGTAAATGGCATTGCCGCGTTGCAGGGTCGAGATCAGCAGGCGGGCGGCAGCGGCGATACATTCGATTTTCCCGGAATCCTCCATGAGTTTTTCCAGCGCGGTCCTGGAATCATTCAGCGACGACAGTATCTGTGACTTCATTTCTGGTTCCCCGAAGGTTCTGCGAGAGCGGAAATCATCTGCAGGTGATAGTCCACCCCGTCGAAACGACTCATTTCCTGCAGGCCGGTGGGACTGGTGACGTTCACCTCAATCAGCATGCCGCCAATAATATCAATTCCAGCGAAAAAAACACCCTGCTCCACCAGGCCCTGCTTTAATGCGGAACAGATTTCCATGTCCCTGGCATCCAGGCCGCTGGGATGGGCGCTGCCCCCGGCATCCATATTATTCAACTCGACTCCCTCCGCGTGAACCCGCAATATCGCCCCCATGGGATCCCCGTTCAGCAATAAAATGCGCTTGTCTCCCTCCACGGCTGCGGGCAGGTATTCCTGCACAATGACCCACTGCCGCCCCTGGTGGGTCGCTTCCCCCAGTGCGTGAACCGGGTCTCCATGGCGGTAAAACACGATGCCCTTCCCGCCGTAGCCATCCACCGGCTTCACCGTGACCCGGCCCTGTTCCTCCGCAAAATCCCGGATTGCGTCGGGATCGCTGGTGACCAGCGTGAGGGGGGTATATTCCGGATAGTACAGCGCCGCCAGTTTTTCATTCCAGTTGCGGATTCCAGCAGGCCGGTTAATCACCCGGGTACTGTCCGGCAGGTAGTCCAGCAGCAGCGTCGTGTAAAAATAACGCCGGTCAAAAGGGGGGTCGGTGCGCACCCATACCGTATCCAGTTCTCCCAGCTCCAGCGAGGTTTCCTCCAGCACCGTGAAGGGATGACCCGGATTCGCATGGACTTCGAGCCAGGACACCCTGCCATGCAACCGGTCGTGTTCAAGCCAGAGGTCACGCTGATCCAGATAACAGACACGATGCCCGTGCTCCCTGCAGGCCAGCATCAGGAAATACGACGTATCCTTCCAGGCCTTGACCCCGTCAAGGGGGTCCATGATGAACGCGTGCTTCAATTCAGGGACAACCGCCGGTTGCAAGTCAAGTCAGGCGCCTGCATAGCCGAGCTTCCGCAGAGATTCCGATATCTCGTCCAGGATCGCCGGGTCATCAATGGTTGCCGGCATGTTCCACTCGGAATTGTCGGCAATTTTTTTCATGGTTCCCCGCAGGATCTTTCCGGACCGGGTCTTTGGCAATCTTTGGATGATGGTGGCAAGCTTGAATGCGGCCACCGGCCCGATTTTTTCCCGGACAAGCCGGATACATTCGTCAACAATCTCGCGTTCATCCCGTTTGACACCGGCATTCAGCACCAGGCAGCCCAGGGGCAGTTCCCCCTTCAGGGCATCGGCCACCCCCATGACGGCACATTCCGCCACATCCGGATGGGATGCCAGGACTTCCTCAATGGCACCGGTGGACAGGCGATGGCCGGCAACATTGATGACATCATCCGTCCGGGACATCACGAATACATACCCATCCTCATCAATATAGCCGGCATCACCGGTTTCGTAATATCCGGGATAGGTCTTCATGTACGAATCAATATACCGCTGCCGGGCATTCCACAAAGTCGGAAACGTGCCCGGAGGAAGGGGGAGCCTGACCACCAGCGCGCCGACATCACCCGGCTTGACGGCCCTGGCCTCCTCATCCAGTGCTTCGAGCTGCCATCCCGGGACCGGGCGGGTCGGGGAACCGTCCTTAACGGGCAGCGCCTCAATGCCCAGGCAATTGGAGCAGATCGCCCAGCCGGTTTCGGTCTGCCACCAATGGTCGATCACCGGGACCCCCAGTTTTTCCTTGGCCCAGTTCAGGGTATCGGGGTCGGTGCGTTCCCCGGCAAGAAAAAGGGATTCCAGGCATGAAATGTCGTATTTCCGGATAAAGTCTCCATTCAGGTCCTCCTTCTTGATGGCGCGAAACGCAGTGGGCGCCGTGAACAGCACCTTCACCCGGTGCTCGGAGATGACCCGCCAGAAGACCCCGGGGTCCGGCGTGCCCACGGGCTTGCCTTCAAACACGATGGTGGTATTGCCGTTAAACAGGGGGGCATACACGATATAGGAATGGCCCACCACCCAGCCCACGTCCGAGGCCGCCCAGTACACCTCCCCGGGCTCCATGTTGTAGATATTCTTCATGCTCCATTTCAGGGCGACGACCCCCCCCGCGGTATCCCGAACCACCCCTTTCGGTTGCCCCGTGGTGCCCGAGGTATAGAGAATATACAGCGGGTCCGTGGCCAGCACCGGGACGCACTCCGCGCTCCTGGCATCCTTCATGGCACGGGTCCAGTCGATGTCCCGGCCCTCTACCATGGTGGCTTCCGCCTGGGGACGCTGCAAAACGACACAATGATCAGGCTTGTGACGGGCCAGTCCGATGGCCTGATCCAGAAGCGGCTTGTACTCGACGACGCGGCCAGGCTCCAGGCCACAGGACGCCGAGACTACCAGTTTTGGTTCACAGTCGTCGATTCGAACGGCGAGTTCATTGGAAGCAAACCCCCCGAAAACCACGCAGTGAACGGCCCCGATCCGGGCACACGCCAGCATGCTGATGATGGCTTCGGGAATCATTGGCATGTAGACAATCACCCGGTCCCCGTAGCCGACACCCAGGGCTTCCAGTACCCCGGCGAAGCGGGCGGTTTCGGATTTCAGGTCGTTGTAGGTAAGGACCTGCTGGCTGTTTGTGATGGCGCTGTCATGGATGATGGCGGCCTGTTCACCCCGGCCTGCCTCGACATGCGCATCCACTGCGTTGTAACAGACATTTGTTTCTCCACCGCTGAACCAGCGGTAAAAGGGTTTGTCCGAATCATCCAGAACCTGGTCCCACTTTTTGTACCAGTGCACGTTTTCCGCTATTTCAGCCCAGAATTCTTCGGGACCATGGCAGGCTTTTTGGTAAACTTCGAGATATGACATGTTTGGTGTATCAAGGATTGGGTTTCCGGGTTCAGCGTTTCCTTGCCTGAATCCCCTGATTCAATTCGATTGTACTATTGTAATTGAAATGACCCGCAACAGGAAAGTTCACGCACCGGTTGTGGCCAGGGCAATCCTGCTACCATACCACTCTCCCAACCCTCTACTTTTGAACCGAGGTACCGACTCTTGAATTATCAGAATATCGAAACCGAGATCGATGGCAACATTGGCATCATCACCCTGAATCGACCGGAAGTCCTCAATGCCCTGTCCCGGGAACTCCGGGCCGAAGTGGGGGAAGCGCTGGGTCAGCTTGACAGGAACGAACAGGTCGGGTGCATGGTCATCACCGGGAAAGGCAAGGCATTCGCGGCGGGTGCCGACATTACCCAGATGCAGGACAAGTCGTACATGGACATGTACCGGGACGACAACACCAGCCACCTGGAATCACTGATAGGCCGGGCGCGGACCCCGCTCATCGCTGCGGTCAACGGGTTTGCCCTGGGCGGTGGCTGCGAAATTGCCATGATGTGTGATTTTATCCTGGCGTCCAGCAAGGCCATGTTTGGCCAGCCTGAAATCAACCTCGGCATTCTCCCCGGCTGGGGCGGCACCCAGCGGTTGACCCGGCTGGTGGGCAAATCCAAGGCCATGGACATGTGTTTGACCGGACGGATGATGGGTGCCCGGGAAGCGGAACGTTCCGGCCTGGCTTCCCGGGTATTTCCGGCTGAAACGTTCATGGAAGATGTCCGCACGGTGGCCCGGGATGTGGCCTCGAAATCCAGGGTCGGCCTGAGCCTGAACAAGGAGTGTGTCAACCAGGCCCTTGAGACAAACCTGCAGGCCGGACTGTTGTTCGAACGCCGGACTTTCCAGTCCGCCTTTGCAACACAGGACCAGAAAGAGGGAATGGCCGCGTTTGTTGAAAAACGAAAGGCCAGGTGGAGCCACCGGTAACCGTTCCGGACCCATGACCCAACCTTCCTCCCACTGGCGGGCCCCCCTGGCCGTGCTCATTGCCGGCTGCCTGATCTCCATGACGGGTTTCGGGATCCGTTCCTCGTTTGGACTGTTCCTGGAACCCATGACCGTGGACCAAAACTGGAGCCGGGAAACTTTCGGACTGGCCATGGCACTGCAGAACCTTCTGTGGGGCATCGGACTGCCCTTCGCAGGGGCCATCGCCGACAAACACGGCACGGTCAACGTCATCGTGGCGGGGGCCGTGATGTATGCACTGGGAATCTGGGGGATGGCCCATGCGGACTCCAGCCTTGCCCTCCAGTTGACGGGGGGGGTGCTGACCGGACTGGGCATCGCATTTTCCGCGTTCACCCTGGCGATGGTGGCCATGGTTCGGGTGGTGGGCCCTGAGAAAAGGTCCTTTGTTCTGGGCATGGGCACTGCCGCGGGATCATTCGGACAGGTGATATTTTCTCCCATCAGCCAGGGGTTCATCAGTGCCTACGGGTGGCACATGGCCCTGATTCTGCTGGCATCCATTGTCCTGGTCATGGTTCCCCTGGCATGGTGCCTGCCCGGGTCGGCGAAAGCCTCTCCCGGTGAAATCGTCGCCGACCAGACACTGAAGGAAGCCCTGTCGGAAGCCATGATGCACCGGGGATATATCCTCCTGACCATGGGGTTCTTTGTCTGCGGTTTTCACGTGGCATTCATTACCGTGCATTTGCCTGCCTATATCCAGGACCTGGGGCTGGACCCCTCAATTGGCGCGTATTCCATTGCACTCATCGGGCTGATGAATATCGTCGGGTCCATCCTCTCCGGCATGGCCGGTCAAAGATGGAGCAAGAAATCCGGGTTGAGCGTGATTTACTTTTCAAGGGCCCTGGTGATCATGGCCCTCCTTTTTGCCCCCAAAACTCCCGCGGTCATGCTGCTGTTTGCGGGTACGATGGGAATTCTGTGGTTGTCCACCGTACCGCTGACGACCGGGATTGTTGCCCAGGTGTTCGGCGTCCGGTACATGGCGACCCTGTTTGGCATTGTTTTTCTCTCACACCAGCTCGGCAGCTTTATAGGGGTCTGGCTGGGTGGCCGCATTTTTGACCAGACCGGGTCCTATGATGGAATGTGGTGGGCCGGTGTCACGGTGGGACTGGTGGCTGCCCTGATCCATTTGCCCATCAATGAAAAGCCTCTGCAAAGGCCGGCCATCTCTACCGCCTGACCTCCATGGTGCCGCTGGCCATACTTACCGAATGCTTACGGGCTGTTTATCGAAAATCCAGACCCGCCTCGAATCCTGTTGACCTGGGATACCACGCCGGCTGTATCCGGGGGAATCAGCGCCCTACCCGGAACCCCGGGTACGGGTTCTCCTTGGTTTGGCATTCACCTCGATAAATTCGATAATCATCCCGGCGACATCCTTTCCCGTTGCATTTTCGATCCCCTGCAGCCCCGGGGATGAGTTCACTTCCATGACCAGTGGGCCTTTCTTGGAACGCAGCAGGTCCACTCCGGCCACATTCAGCCCCATGACATGCGCGGCCCTGGCTGCGGTTCTTCTCTCTGCCGGCGTAAGCTTGACGAGCCTGGCTTTTCCCCCCTGATGCAGGTTCGATCTGAACTCCCCGGCAGGCCCCTGCCGTTCCATTGCCGCAATGACCTTTTGTCCCACCACCAGGCACCTCAAATCCGCCCCCCCGGATTCCTTGATGTATTCCTGGACCAGGATATTGGCTTTCAGTTTCATAAAAGCCTGGATCACACTTTCCGCCGCCTTTTTGGTTTCAGCGAGGACCACTCCCTTGCCCTGGGTGCCTTCCAACAATTTGATCACCAGCGGCGCGCCCCCGACTTCTTCAATAATCTGGTCAATATACTTGCTCGAATGGGCAAAGGCGGTGGTGGGCATACCGATCCCGTTTCGCGATAAAATCTGCAGAGAGCGCAGCTTGTCCCGGGAGCGCCGGATGGCCACGGATTCGTTGACGCTGTAAATGTTCATCATTTCGAACTGGCGAACAATCGCGGTCCCGTAGAATGACACGGACGCGCCGATCCGGGGAATAACCGCATCAAAATCATTCCGGTCAAATTCCCGGGACCCATAATGGATGGTAGGATTCGCAGAAGTGATATCCATAAAACAACGCAGGTGGTCCATCACCATGACATTGTGGCCCCGGCCTTTCGCAGCCTCCACCAGCCTGCGTGTCGAGTACAGGTTTCGATTACGGGAAAGAATGGTTATTTTCATCAGGTAGACCCTATTGAGTGAGATTGGCGTGGATGCAGCCGTTCCGGTCAGGGATTGGCCGCGAGATAGGATTCAACCGGATCAATGATGAAATCATGATTGACCGTGGTCCGACCCAGCAGCATGCGGAATTTCATATTCTTTCGACAGGTCAGGGAAATTTCAATGTCCTTTCTGACCTGCCCGATTTGAATGGCGGTGCAAATCACGATGCGCTCTTCAATCTGCCCCCCGGAATTTGTCACGTTTCGGTGCTCCACCACCCGGGCGGTACAGGTTTTTGATTTCGGATTCTTTTGACTGCCGTAAATGGCGGCAAACCGGACCAGGCTTTCGCCCTTTTCCTCAAAATATTCGATGACCCGGGCATCCAGGGACGACGTGTGGGCACCGGTGTCCACCTTGGCCTTGATCCGGGGGATGCCGAGACCCGGTAACTGGACCCATTCACGCCATCCGATTTTCGTTTTGTCTGCGGAAGTCTTCATTGATCTTCGATCATTTCTTTTTTTATAACTGGAACACAGACCGCGCATTTCCCGATTTTTCAATACGATTTTTCAATACGAAGCCTGTCAGCGGATGACCGGAATCAGTGTTGCCAGCACATGGATATCGACTTCCCTGGCAGTCAAGAAGAAAACACTCCTGAACTCTGGGACGGACTATACCATACCCCAGGGAGCATTTGGCATCGTTGGGCAACCGTCCAGCCGGCACAACCGGGGACGGATTTTACGGGCCATTGGGTACCCCCTTTGAAGAGCAGAGATCATTTCCCTGTTGTTCCGCTTCTTATATGCTATATTCTTCACTGTACGATGTTTTGTGCAGAGACGAAAGCGGGGAAACACAGCAACCTGAAGTTCGCACAAATATGCCGTGATGACCCATGACAGTATTCATGGGCGGTTTGCCGGGTGACACCCAAAGACCAAAGAAAAACTGAATGCGAGGCTCCAAATGACAGAGAAAAAATTTACAACCAGAAAAATAAACCGAAGAGAGTTTATTGGGAAAACCACCGCGGGAGTCGCGGGAGTCGCTCTAGGCAGCGTCTTCCCCCGTATCAGCGGTGCGGCGAACGATGTGATTACGCTCGGAATGAACATTCCCATGACGGGGGACTATGCACCCTGGGGATTGCCAGGCTTGTATGGATGCGAAATTATTGCAAAAAACATCAATGATGCAGGGGGTGTTTCCATCGGAGGCACCACATATGATATCAACATTGCGGCCTATGATCACGGATATGACACCGATAAGGCGGTGCAGGGTTTCAAGAAACTGGTCCTGGAAGACGAGGCCAAAATGGTGATGATGCTCGGAGGTTCCACGGTGGCTTCCGTCCTGCCCTGGGGGACAAGAAAGAAGGTATTGACCACTACCCTGCTGCCAAGCGATATCACCCCGGATTCCGAATACCTGGTTGCGACCTGCGAGTCACACCCGCTTTATAATGTGACCGGGGTTGAATGGCTGGCGCGTAATCACCCGGACGTTAAAACAGCGGCGATCGTCACCAACAACGATGTGGAATATGGCCTCCAGTCAACCGCTACCTACAAGGCGGCATTTGAAGTGGCTGGCATTGAAGTGGTTGATGTCAACCTTCACGGGTTCGATATTACCGACTTCGCTCCCATTGTAAGTTCCGTGCTGGCCAAGAATCCGGATGTTTTCTGCATGGCCACCAGTTTCTATGTCACCCCGTTGATGGAACAGCTGTATCACCAGGGATACCAGGGCAAGATCATCTCCTGCACCCTGGATTATTACGATGAAATTATCGCAAAAACCAGCCAGGAATTTGTGAATGGCACCATCTACCAGTTCCCGGACTTTGATGACCCCAAGCTGGCGGAAGAAGGCGTCAAGTTTCCTGACCCCGCGGGATTTGATGCGGCATTCCGCAAGGATCATCCCAATGACTGGTCGGCAGTATCCTGGGAATATCCCACCATTGCCCTCAACTGGATTGAAGCAGCACAAACCGCCGGCAGCCTGGACACCGATGATATTCTTGCCGCCATGAAAAGTACGGAGCAGCAGTTTATATTTGGCGGCGGACAGTGGTGGGGCAGCCAGCTCTGGGGACTCGACAATACACTGGTAGGCAAATGGCCGGTTGTGGTCATTGAAGAAGGCAAGGCCCGCATCCAGGAATTCGGGGATGTGGCCGGCTGGCTGTCCAGCAACACGGATGTGCTGGTCAAGCACATGAAGGAGATGGGATTGCGGGTCGTCTGACCCGTCCCCGGATTTTTTCTGCAGGGGGAGAGGCCACCGCTTCTCTCCCTTTCATCCGGGTTCAGCATTCACTGGCCGACGGGTCTCCAGGGCACCGGAGGCCACCCGGAATACTTTGCATCGGCCCGGTATGCTCCTCTACAGGAAAACCAACCCGGGGCCGCCTTAACTTTCCGTGCACCGTGGGCATGAACTACTGGGTTTGAACTGGAATTTTTCAGGGTACTGATTGTGGATCTCCTTGTTCAATCAATCGTAAACGGTTTCATTCAAAGCGGATTTTTCGCGCTGTACGCAGTGGGTCTGGTGCTGATTTTTGGCGTCATGGGGGTGGTGAATTTTGCCCACGGCGAATGGGTCATGGTGGGGGCCTATACCGTCTGGTTCCTGCATGCCCAGCATGGTGTCCCCTTTTTATGGACCATTCTCATTGCCATTGTCATTGTCACCGCAATCGGCATGGCCATGGAACGTTTCCTGTTCCGGCCGAAACGTGATGACCCGCTTGGCGGGTTGATTTGCTCCATTGGGGTGTTGTTCATCCTGCAGATCGCCGCAACCCTGATTGGCGGCGACGGGCCGTCCAAACAGGTCCCCCCGCCCTACCAGGGAACCTTTGTCCTGTTTGAATCCCTGCGCATACCGGTCCAGCGGGTTTTCAGCATCGCGATTTCCCTGGTAGCCCTGGCCGCGTTGTGGCTGTTCCTCACCCGCTCGAAAATGGGCTGGGCACTGAGAGCCGTGGCCCAGGACCGGGAAGCCTCTTCGCTGCAGGGGATCAATACCGACCGAATTTCCATGATCGCCATTTCCATCGGCGCCGCCATGGCAGGACTGGCCGGGGCCTTGACGGCTCCCCTGACCAATATCAATCCCCACATGGGGCACAACGTCATTATTACGGCATTCATCGTGACCATTGTAGGGGGGGTCGGCAGCCTGTCCGGGGCGGTTCTGGCCGCCGTGCTGTATGCGCTGTTCCACACCCTGGTCACCACCTACTTCAGTGCCACGGTTGCCACCATCTCGGGATTGCTGATCATGGTACTGGTACTGATCATCAAACCCACCGGAATCATGGGGAAGTCGGTGAGCGATTGATGATGCCAAAAAAATATGCCCATGGTGCAGGGCTGGTGGTCCTGCTGGTGGTCCTCACCATTGTTCCGCACTTCCTGAAATACCATCACCAGGATTTTTTGATCTTCCTGACGATCAATGTCCTGGTGGTTTCCAGTTATCGGCTGGTCACCCTGACCGGGGAGTGGTCATTGATCCACGCCGTAATGATGGGAGTGGGGGCCTATGCCAGCACGCTGCTGACCAAGTCTGCCGGGCTTTCTTTCTGGATATCGCTGCCCCTGGCCGGGTGTGTCGCGGGGGCCGTCGCCGGAATACTGTGTTTCCCGCTGTTTCGCATGACCCAGTTTTATTTTCTGATCGGTTCATTTGCGGCCGGGGAAGCCATCCGGCTTTGCTGGATTCACTTCATTCAACCATTTGGCGGCACGGGGGGAATCAGCGGCATTCCTTTTCCTGAACTGGGGAATATCGATTTTCTCGAGCCGGTCCCCTATTTTTACCTGGTGCTGGTCGTGGTCACGCTCTGCCTGATCCTGCTTTATCGAATAGAAAAATCCAGAATCGGCCTGACTCTCCACGCTGTCCACTGGAAGGCACCCCTGGCCGAGTCGGTGGGCGTGGACACCTGGAAATACCGCTCCCTGGCCTTCATTACCGGGTCGGCATTTGTGGGGATTGCCGGCTCGCTGAAGGTTCATTACCTGGGCACGGTGACCCCCAACCAGTATGGGATCGGCTTCATGGTCTTTATCCTCATCTGGGTCATCGTTGGAGGATATGCCACCTTCTACGGGGCCATCATCGGGGTCGTGGTCCTGTCCATCCTGGATGAGTCATTCCGGGGATTTGAAGAACTTCGCCCGGGCATTTACGGATTGATATTGATTGTTTCAATCCTGTTCCTTCCCAACGGACTGGAAAGTATTCCCGAAAGAATTCGTGCGTGGCGGTCCAACCGGGCCGCCACCGGAAACCATTCCGGAATCCAGGGCTGATGGACTTGCTGGACATCCGCAGTGTCACCAAGGTTTTCGGTGGACTCACCGCTTTGAACCAGGTCAGTTTCCGGGTCAGGTCCGGGAACATTCACGGCTTGATCGGTCCGAATGGTGCCGGAAAAAGTACGATGTTCAAGAATATCTCGGGATTTTCCACCCCCACTTCCGGAGACATTTTTTTTAACGGCCACAGCATCAAGGGACGGAAACCATCGGAAATTGCCCATCTGGGGGTGGTCAGAACGTTCCAGGAAACCACCCTGTTCCAGGAATTGACCGTGCTCGAAAATGCCCTGGTGGGGGCCCATAAACGCGCAAAAACCAACATTTTTTCCGCGATTTTCAATCTCGACCGCCCGGTTCAGGAAGCCTGCATGGAAAAGACGCTGGACGTACTGGATTTCATGGGATTGACGAAGAGGAAAAACCAGCTGGCTTCGGAACTGCCCCTTGGGTCACAACGCGCCCTGGCCATCACCATCGCCCTGGTTTCGGAACCGGTTGTCCTGCTCATGGATGAACCCTTTGCCGGAATGAACCCGGAAGAAACCCGGCACATGATGGAGTTAACGGAAAAGGTGAGACAGTCGGGAGTCACCATTGTACTGGTGGAACACGACATGAAAGCGGTCATGGGAATCTGTGATCGTCTCACTGTCCTCAATTTCGGTTCGTTACTCGCCGAGGGAACCCCGGACGCCATCCGCCATGATACCCGGGTCATCCGTGCGTATCTGGGGAATGCGGAGGCCCTCTAGCGTGGACCTGAAAATAGAAAACCTGCATGTTCTGTATCATCATGTGACGGCGTTGAGAGGGATCAGCATTGATGTGAAATCCGGGGATTTCATTACCCTCATCGGTTCCAACGGCTCGGGAAAAAGCACCACCCTGCGAACCATTTCAGGCTTGGTGAAACCCAGTCGCGGCACGGTCACGGCGCAGGGACAGCGCATTGACGGGATGGCGGCCGATGAAATTCTTAAACTGGGCATCGCCCAGGTCCCCGAGGGAAGGAGGATATTCAAGGACCTGTCCGTCATTGAAAACCTGCGGCTAGGGGCCTTTACCCGAAGCAATAAAGCGGAAATCAACCAGGACCTGGACCGGGTATTCCAGATCTTTCCCAAGCTGCAGGAACGGCAGGGTCAGCATGCCCGGACACTGAGCGGTGGGGAACAGCAAATGGTTTCCATTGCCCGTGCCCTGATGTCCAGGCCAAAAATGCTGTTGCTGGATGAGCCGTCCCTGGGTCTGGCACCCATTATCATCCGTGAAATCGGCAAAACCCTGATGGACATCAACCGGACCGGCGTGACCATCATACTGGTGGAGCAGAATGCAGACCTTGCACTGAGACTGGCCCGCTACGGCTACGTGCTGGAATCCGGCAGGATTGCACTGGAGGACGAGGCGGAACACCTGGCCAGCGATGACCATGTCAAGAAGGCCTACCTGGGAATCTAGGGGGTTCCCAATGATTTTCCCGCTGCCTCACCCCGGAAGAATGACGAACGGGTACACATCCTGTTTGCTTTCGCCGGGTTATCCGCTATTCCGTAACCTGTTTGTGTATAGTAGAATTTGCCGTAATCGGTGAACATCCACCTGCAATTTAACAGGTTTTGACCCTTGGATTCCCACTACAACCTATTCTTGGAGAGTACTATTCATGACTAAGCGCGTTGCCATTATCGGTGCCGGACCCAGTGGGCTGGCTCAATTACGGGCCTTCCAGTCCGCCATGGGAAAAGGAGCAGAAATCCCGGAAATCGTCTGTTATGAAAAACAATCCAATTGGGGAGGACTGTGGAATTACACATGGCGGACCGGCCTTGATGAATACGGCGAACCCGTGCACGGAAGCATGTACCGGTATCTCTGGTCCAATGGACCCAAGGAAGGCCTGGAGTTCGCGGACTATTCATTTGAAGAACATTTCGAGCGGCCCATTGCCTCGTACCCTCCCCGTTCCGTGTTGTTTGATTACATTGAAGGGCGCGTAAAGAAAGCCGGGGTGCGGGACTGGATCCGGTTCAATTCTCCTGTGCGCCATGTGTCCTATAGCGAAGATACGGGGATGTTTACCGTCATCGCCCAGGACCATGAAGCAGACCGGGAATATGCCGAAGAATATGATTATGTCATCGTCGCATCCGGTCATTTCTCCACCCCGAATGTCCCTCATTTCGACGGTTTTGACACCTTCAACGGTCGTGTGCTGCATGCCCACGACTTTCGGGATGCCATGGAATTCAAGGACAAGGATATTCTGATTATCGGCACCTCCTATTCTGCGGAAGATATCGGGTCACAATGCTGGAAATACGGCTGCAAGTCGGTGACGGTCTCCCACCGTACCGCCCCCATGGGCTACAAATGGCCGGACAACTGGAAAGAGGTCCCCCTGCTGGAGAAAGTTGAAAGGAATACCGCGACTTTCAAGGACGGCAGCAGCACGGAAGTGGATGCGATTATCCTGTGCACCGGGTACCTGCACCATTTCCCGTTCATGGAGGAAGATCTCAAGCTGAAGACCAATAACCGGCTGTACCCCGTCAACCTCTATAACGGAGTGGTATGGGCAAAGAACCCGAAGCTCATGTATCTGGGCATGCAGGATCAATGGTATACGTTTAACATGTTTGATGCCCAGGCCTGGTACGCCCGGGATCTCATCCTGGGCCGCCTGGGGGTGCCCTCCCAGGAGGAAATGTTCGCAGACATCGAGAAATGGCGGGAAGAGGAAGACAACCTGCCCGACGACTATGCCGCCATCACCTTTCAGGGGGATTACACCCTGCACCTGATGTCCCTGACGGACTATCCGGATTTTGATGTCACGGATTCAAACAAGGCATTCTTTGAGTGGAAAAAGCACAAAAAGGAAAATATCATGACCTTTCGGGACAATGGGTACCGGTCTGCATTGACCGGAACCATGGCACCTTCCCACCATACGCCCTGGAAAGATGCCCTGGACGATTCCCTGGAAAGCTATTTGCAGACCGAGGCCTGAACGGCAAACGGAGCTGGCCCCACGGAGCCGGCTCCGATTTATCCTGATGGGGCCGGACCCGGACCCGCCGACCTTCTCGCTGGCACGGCGGGAACATTCCGGGGTGCCCGCTCCTTCGGTGTCTCCCAGAGGTTGAAACTCATGCCCTGCCCCCTCTTACCCTTTCCTTCTTCGGATCATAATGCGGGAACGGGACGACCCTGGCAGGGATTCGCTTTTGGTGACCGTCCAGCTTGCCCACCTCGACTTCCGTCCCGGGGACCGAATGAATCGTCTTGATCCTGCACAAGGCGATATTTTTCCGGAGGACCGGAGAAATCACTCCGCTGGTGATGCTTCCTACCCGTTCCCGGCCGATAAATACGCCCTCCCCGTTCCCGCCGGGTTCCTCTCCCGCCAGTTCAAGGCCAACCAGTTTTTCCCGGGGAGTTTCCTTGCGCTTTACCAGTTCATCCCGGCCGATAAAAGAATCCTGTTTCGTTTTCAGCGGTACGGTAAACCCGATGCCTGCCTCAAACGGGTCGGTTTGATCACAAAATTCATACCCCGCAAAAATCAGCCCCGCTTCAATGCGCAGCACGTCCAGTGCCTCCAGGCCCAGCGGAGCAATCCCAAATTCCTGCCCCGCATCCCAGACCGCATCCCAGACCGTTTCCGCATCCCTTGGGTGACAGAATATTTCATACCCCCGCTCTCCGGTGTATCCCGTTCTGGAACAGATCACGGGGACCCCGTTGGCGTCCCCAATCCGTGCAATGGAAAACCGGAACCATGCCAGTTCCTCCACATCGGCCTGGTCCGGGCGGGACCAGATGCATTTTTTCAAAACATCCAGGCTTTTCGGTCCCTGGACCTGCAGGTTGTGCAATTGCGGCGTTGAGTCCCTGACCCAGGCACGCAGGTTGCGCTCTTTCGCCTGCTGGCGTATCCACAGGCCGGATGCGTCAGCCCCACCGACCCAGCGGAAATTCTGGTTGCCCAGCTTGAAGACCGTCCCATCGTCGATCATACCCCCCGACTCGTAACACATCGCCGTATACACAACATGTCCTACAGCCATCTTTCGAACATCACGGGTCACACAGGTCTGCATCAATATCTCTGCATCGGGGCCAGTGACTTCATACTTTCTCAACGGTGAAAGATCCGTCACAACGACACCTTCCCGGCATGCCCAGTACTCCGCAGTGACCCCATGATTGTTAAACCGATTGGCCAGCCAGTATCCGTTGTATTCGGTGAAGTTCCGAGTCAATTGGGAGGTTCGGGGGTGAAAACCGGTTTCTTTGGTCATTTCAGGCTCCGCTTCAGTGGTTTTTCTAAAAGCAATGGCTCGCTTGAAGAGGTTTTGTTTCGGATAGGTCCTCAAGTGGATATCTGTGGGGACCCAGCCATTGGCGGGATCAATGTCACAGGGGCAGGATGAGGAGACACACACCAGGTCGGTTAACGCCTGCATCAAAACATAGTCTCCCGGTCGCGACCAGGGATCATCGAACATAAAGGTATAGTCATCATCAAAAAAGGTGTTGAAAAACAGGTTCATCGCCTGCCAGCCAGGCCGGGGTTCGATGGGATACGGTTTCAGCGCCTGGTTGAAATTTTCCGAACAGTTGACATGTCCCGGATACCCGGCTTCATCGTAGTACTTGCTCGTGCATGCCACACCGAAACTGTCGTGTCTGCCACAGGTATCCTGGATCACTTCCACCAGTGGCTGAAAGTCGATATCGTAGAACTTGGAGTACAGGCCGGGTCCGGGATACGCATTGCCCATCAACGACCGGGTAGTGGTGGCACTCAGGTACCTGACCTTTCCCTGATCCAGCTTGCGCCGGTCGAAACACTGGAAATCCGAGCACTGTCGACCATCCACATCAATCACCTGTATATAGTCCCCGGCCTTCACTTCATAGCTGACCGCGGTGGACGCATCAATGCGGATACTCTGGTCCTCATCCGCCAGGGGGTCCGGGACTTCTCTGGCCATTACCCGGGCAGGATTGAACCGGGTGATATACACCACCAGATCGGTAGGGGTATTTTGTTCATGGGGCAACATCGGTCCGCCGGGTGCGCCCACCAGGCAAACCAGGTCGGCCTCGCTGGCCAGCTTGATGTGTGAGCCGGCCACAGTATCGCCGGAAAGAACCTCCGCAACCCGGGCCCCGGACAGGTCAATGGAAAAGGATTTGAGCCGGTTCCGGATTTTAGCGGCAACGGGACTGTCATGGTGGAGCATCCCGGCCATGGATTCACCCCGGGCATTGGCCTTGACACCCAGTTGTGATGTGGCGTGATTGCTCGATGAATCAAACGCAAACAGGTGGGCGGGCTGCTTCCCCTCCGGGTCCACAATCTCCAGTTCATCTCCAGCCATGAGCGGCACGGCTGTGACCGACCCTCCGCGAACCAGGTAACGTTCCCGGCCAATCCAGTCATGGCCGAGTCCCGGCTCCCGCAACAGTACCATGGAGTTCATATCAAGGTTCATTGGACGATTTTATCTTTGAGATTTTCAGATGCATCACCACTTTGGCCAATCATACCCGATTCCAGATGGGCCCTGTACCTCCATGGTCCGCACCCATTTTGCAAAAGTAATTTTCCGCTGTGGAATCGGCCATCAACAACCTGGAACACTGGAACTGGACCGGGTGCGTACCCATGGGGTTGAAGGCTTTGAACACACCGTGGCAATGTCTGTTCTGGCGGCCAATGTCCAACAGCTGGGGTGGGTCCTGCGTCGGCAGCTTCGGGAGAAAGAGAAACGGCGGCATCGGCATGCTGCCTGACGAAATCCGTCTGGCTCCCATTCCCCGTTTCCCCTCTGCCGGACCGGTGGAGATGCCTCCCTGTGAGGGAATGGCTGTCCGGGGCCCAAAAGGAGGCCCTGCGGGGGCTGGAAAAAGGGTTCAGGGAACTCCATGGGGGGGATTGCCCACCGATGGACTGGTCTTCGTTTGGAAGCTTCATTGAAAAGGCTTGTGCAAGGGGGGTTCTGTCAGACGCTACTGTGCAAGATTCTCTGAAGAATCCTCTGAAGAATCCTCTGAAGAATTCTCTGAAGAATTCTCTATTAGCTCAGCAGCACTGCCACGAAAGTCAACGTCAGGCAAGATACTTTGAGGTTTAAAAGTAATCCTGTGATGAAATAGATTTACATCTGCTAAAGATAATTGTTCAGCGAAGTAGGTCACATTGTCGCTTAATCCCAAAAAATGCTTTTTGTACTCATTTTCAGATACTTGACAAGTTACCTCTAACTGAACTTTTTGATCCCTTATCGAGCACCGACCTTCAATTGTAAGCATATATTCTCCAGTAATTCCGTTATAAAATACAATGCGACGTTCAATTTCAAAGTTATCTGCTGCTTTTGATAAGTTATGAGAAGCTACCTTTGCATCATCTTTACAGCCAATTAATAATACGCTGGTTAAGATTAAAGCAAGTACAGCAAAAATTTTCTTGTTCATGGTTTCGTTCCTCGTATTAATTATCTTTCCTCCATACCACTCCGAAGCACAACACCCGCGCCACCGCACCCCGGGAGTTAGAATCAAAAGCAGTGTATGGCCCAATCGACATCAGGCGGCACGGTCTTGATTTTCAGCATCGTGATTCTGCTCTATTCCGTCCTTGAATGGAACTCTCCGCAATGACTTTTGCCAAGTTAAATATTTTCTATCGTATCGATAGTATTGGTTTATAGCGAAAATTGTGGTAGTTTATCAGAACGTTACCGGAGCGTATTGTGTCGGCAGCTTTGCCCGCATGAATCGTATCCTGTCCGGTCACGATAAAGAAAAACAATTTCCTTAAACCGGGGTGTGGTCTACACTCCAAACACCTGAAGATATGATGTCATGAAATCAATATATTTTAAATTTTCCAGAATCCTGTTGGCCGCGGCCTGCGTTTCCCTTGTTTCCATTTCAGGAGCGTGGGCCCAGGACAGCAAGCTACCCATCAAAATTCCGATCAAGAACTGGTCAAGCCAGATTGTGATGGCCCACGTGATTGGTGGAATGTTTGAAAGCATGGGAAACACCGTCGAATACGTCCCCGTGGACAATCAGGCCAGTTTTGAGGCCGTTCGGGCGGGTGACCTCACCCTGGTTCACGAAGTATGGCAATCCACCATGCAGAATGCCTATTACAACGCCATGGAAAAGGGCGGCCTGATTGATGCCGGCACCCATGATGCGGTGACCCTTGAGGAAATGGGGGTTCCCAACTGGGTCATTGAGAAAGGGCTCTGCCCGGGCTTGCCCAACTGGGAAGCGCTGAAAGACTGCCATGAAGCCTTTGCCACCCCGGATTCCGGCGGCAAGGGACGTTGGCTGGAAGGTCCTCAAAGCTGGCACGGCGACGTCATGCCGAACCGTGTCAAGGGACTGGGTCTGGATGACAAATGGGTGGTCAAGTTTGCCGGGGCGGCGGATGCCCTCTGGGCGGAACTGAAAGCCGCTGAAAAAGAAGGTCGTGGCACCATTATCTTCAACTGGTCTCCGAACTTTACCGATGCGGCCGGTTTTACCTTTATCGAATTCCCTCCCTACTTTGACGGCTGCCGAATGGCGGATGGCGGAGACTTGTCCACCACTGGATGTGGTTCTCCCTCAGGCTGGCTGAAAAAGGGCGCACACTACAAGTTCCCCAAAACGCATCCCCAGGCCTACGCGGCTTTTTCCAAGCTTTCATTCACCACGCCCCAGATTGGTTCCATGGCGGCACTGGTTGATGTGGATGGAATGACCCATGCCGATGCGGGGGCAAAGTGGCTCGCAGACAACGAAGCGGTGTGGAAGCCATGGACCGTATCCGTACTGGGAGCCGGCAACTGATCCGGTACCACCACTTCTCCGCAACTGGGTTACCGCCGGGTATCCAGCTTCTTTACTGTTCCCCCTGGTCTGCATTGTCCAGGGGGAACGGGCTTACCCCGCGGGGTCCCGTCCGTTGTGCCCCCCGAACCGGGGGATGTTCATTCCCGTATTATCCGTTGACCTGGAAATAAATCATGCCTTCCCAAGAAGACCCTGCCCGAAAAAAAGGGGACATTGTCATTGAATGCGAATCGGTTTATAAAATATTCGGTGACCATGCCAGCAAATTGCTTCAGGAGTCAAACGGCCAGGTAGACGCCCGGGCATTTCAGGAAGCGGGGTGTATTGTGGGGGTCAACAATGCCTCTTTCCAGATTGACAAAGGCGAATTGCTGGTCATCATGGGGTTGTCCGGCTCCGGCAAGTCCACCCTGCTTCGCTGCATATCAAGATTAACGGAAGCCACTGCGGGTAAAATTTTTGTTGAAGGTCAGGATATCCTGACCATGAACAGCAAGCAGCTGGTCGAGCTTCGACGCAATAAAATGGGAATGGTTTTCCAGAATTTCGGGCTGCTGCCTCACAAGAGCGTCTTGGAGAACATTGCCTTCCCCCTGCAGGTGAAGGGGACCGGCACGAAGGAAAGCATGACCCGGGCCATGGAAATGGTTGAGCTGGTTGGCCTCGGTGGACGCGAGAATTATTTCCCAAGACAGTTGTCCGGTGGTCAGCAGCAGCGGGTTGGAATCGCACGTTCCCTGGCTGTGGAGCCGGATATCTGGTTCCTGGATGAGCCTTTTTCCGCTTTGGACCCCCTCATCCGAAAAGAGATGCAGGATGAATTCCTGCGACTGCAGGATGTGCTGAACAAAACGATTCTGTTCGTAACCCATGACTTTGATGAAGCACTTCGCCTGGCCGACCGCATCGCCATCATGAAAGAGGGCGTCATCGAGCAAATCGATACCCCCGCCAATATCGTTCTTCATCCGGCCACCGAGTACGTCAGCAAATTTACGGAAGATGTCCCCAGAGAGAAAGTACTGCGGATAGAATCCGTCATGGAACCTCTGGATGAGTCAGAAGAACTGAGTGACCTGAAAGTCTCCAAAGACATGATTATCGAAAATGTTGCGGAATCGATTCTGAGTGAGGACAAGGCGGTTGCGGTGGTGGATGCAGATAACCAGGTGGTTGGAACCCTGCATGCGTCCCACGTGATTAATGTACTGTTCGGAGGGAGATCCTGAATTCAAATCAGGCTTCATCCTGCCATCATGCAATTCTATTCCAAACATCCCAAAACCGTGCAGTTTGCCATGTTGGTCGTGGCATTTCTCCTATTGTGTGTTTCCATCACTCCGTCGGAAACCAACTATTTGTGGCGGTTACCCGCCCTTTTCTCAAAGCTCCCCACCCTGATCAACGATTCGGTCAGATACCTGATGTTCGACTGGATGCTCATTGAGGTCTATGACCCTGAAATCCAGGAGCATGAACAGAAACCGTTGTTCCGGGAGGTCACCCGGAGCATATCGAGTGCGTTCCTGTTTATCATTATTTTCGTCCGGGAAATCTTCCTCGGCGGAGTCAAGACCATCGTTGCCTTTACCAGCTGGGATTTTGTCGGCGAGAAGCCGTGGCTGCGCTGGCCCGCTCTCCCCTGGACCGTGATTGCGGGCTGGGCCATTCTTCTGGGCTACAAACTTCAGGGCACACGGCTGGCAATACTGGCCGCCTTTACCACGATGTATATCGGCATATTCGGTCAGTGGCAGCCATCCATGGAGACGCTTTCTTTCGTATTGATTGCCGCGCCGGTTTCCTTTGTCCTGGGATTGACGCTGGGGGTCTGGGGCTACAAGAGCCGGCTGGTCGAAGCGACATTGAACCCAGTCCTGAATATCGCGCAGACCATGCCGCATTACTCCTACCTGGTCCCGGTCATTGTGCTTTTTGGGGTCGGGGATCATGCCGCGACCATTGCAACCATCATTTTTGCCACGCCGCCCATGGTCCGGCTGACCCTGCTTGGCCTTAAGAATGTCCCTCCAGAAGTGGTGGAGGGAGGGGTGATGAGCGGCTGCAACAAGTTCCAGTTGTTGTTCCGGGTATTGATCCCCACTGCCCGGCGCAACATCCTGATTGGCGTCAACCAGGTGGTGATGCAATGTCTGGCCATGACGGTTATTGCCTCGTTTATCGGAGCCCAGGGCCTGGGCTCGAACCTGATGATTGCCCTGAATTCCCTGAAAATCGGAACCGGGATTGAAATCGGTCTTTGCATCGTCTTGATCGCGGTGCTTCTGGACAAGCTGTCCCTGGCCTGGGCAGACAAGCAAACGGATTATTTTGCCGACCTTCCCTTTATGGAACGTCACAAGTATTCATTGCTGGCCCTTGGGGTGTTTGTAGCGGGCTGTATCCTTGCCTTTATCGGCAGCCTTGTTTTCAGGGAAGATTTCAATTACCTGTATATCGTTCCGCACAACAAGGGCATTACCACCGCCCCCTTCTGGCAGACCGGCGTTGACTGGATATGGGATACGTTTTTTTACAGTTTAAAGAGTTTTAACGAATTTCTGATTACGGTGGTCCTGGTGCCGGTCAAGGAGGCCTACCTTGGCATGCCGGTGGCGGCAACCTTCCTGTTGGTCATGGGGATTGCCTGGATCCTGGGCAACATCCGGTCTTCCCTGATTGTGGGGGGGTTTCTGTTGTTCATTGCTTTTTCCGAATATTGGGACCGGGCCCTGATTACCGCCTACATGGCCTCGGTTTCAGTCGTTATCTCCGCGATTATCGGCATCACGGTTGGCTCACTGTGTGCGCAAAGTTCCACGGCCAGCAAAATCATCATCCTGATTTGTGATTTTTTCCAGACGTTCCCCTCGTTTATTTACCTGATCCCGGTGATCATGCTCTTTGGCATCACCGATACCTCGGTCATCATTGCCGCTGTGGTGTATGCCTCGGTTCCGGCTGTCCGGTATACCGTTGAAGGCCTTCGCAATGTTCCCCCGGTTTTGCACGATGCGGCATCGATGCTGGGGGTCTCGCGTCTGCAAAGATGGATTTCCATTGAACTGCCCCTTGCCTTTCCCCACATCATGCTGGGGTTGAACCAAACCGTTGTTTTTGCCCTGTTCATGGTGATCATCGGCGCCTTCATCGGCACCACGGATCTGGGGCAACTCATCCTGAAGGCGATCTCAGATTCAGAAGGAACCGGCATCGGGCTGACGCTGGGGCTTTGCGTGGCCTTTATCGGCCTGGCCGCGGATCAAATCATCCGGACCTGGGTCAACATCCGGAAAAAAGAACTGGGACTGGAGTAAACGATCCGCATTGCAGAGACGTTGCTACCCTGCCGGGTGCCTTACCCGGTGAGCCCGGTGCTCCCTCCAGGGTTGCCGGGGTCCGCCCTGCACCGAAGACCGTCCAGCCCGTCCCCGTCTACCCCACCTGCGTATTCATTTTTCAGGGACCGGATGGGGAGATTCCCATTGCGGTTCCATCGGACACTCTGCTCAGGCGCAGATTTCCAGGTAGCGTGAAACCACCTCTTCCATTCCGAAATCAATGCACTCAATGGTCAGGGCATGGCCAATGGACACCTCCAGGATATTGCCAATTTCAAGGAAACGTGCCAGGTTGTTCAGGTCCAGGTCGTGGCCCGCGTTGACCCCGAGTCCTGACTTTTCAGCCAGCCTGACCGCTTCCCGGTATCGATGGAAAACGGCATCCGCGGTGTCGAGGCCATGGCTTCGCGCATATTCTTCCGTATACAGCTCAATTCTTTCCGTGCCGGTTTGGGCCGCTGCCCGGACCTGTTCGACAGTCGGGTCCAGGAACAGTGAGCAGCGTATTCCCGCCCCCTGCAGCCGTTGGAGACTCCGGTCCAGTATCCCGGAACTTCCGGAAATGTCCCATCCATGGTCGGACGTGATTTGATCCTCGCCATCGGGGACAAGGGTGCACTGGTCAGGCCTGACACGTTCCACCAGTTGCAGGAACTCTTCAGAAGGATACCCCTCGATATTGAATTCAACCTCCTCGAAGCGAGCCAGCATTTCTCCCAGGTCAACGGCATCCTGGCGTTTCGCGTGCCTTTCATCCGACCGGGGGTGGATCGTAATCCCGTTCACCCCAAGATCAATCAGTTTTCCCGCGTACTCCAGGAGATTGGGGTAGTCACGACCGCGGCTGTTGCGAAGCAGCGCAATCTTGTTCAGGTTGACGCTCAGTCGGGTCATCGGGGAACCTCGCTTCCTGAATGAAAGGCAGACAATGCCCAGTCGGGCCTGAATCCTACCACCTTTACCACTCCCGGCATGGACGAATTGAACAAATGATTGTGCCAGTATGAGGTTTGGTATTTCGGATCACTCTGCTCAATCAGGCGCGTGCTGCAATGCAGTGTATACCGTTGATTGCCCTGATCAAAAACCAGCCTGCACCGGGCTTCCGCTGCAATCTGGTCCGCAAGGGTGCTATCCACAGAGAATACCGCGGTGAGTTCCTCATCAAAATCCCGGGGGGTCTGGTAGTAATATTCAGAGAGAAACCGGATGGCACTGGAATGCCTGTCCTGCGGGTCCAGGGTTTTCTGGACCATATATCGAAACTCACGGGTGACCTTTTCGCTATCCGATTTGACAACCAGCACATTCACCGCTCCGGCGGCCTGGTCCCTGATCCACAACCCGGGTCGCATCCCGGACGATGGACGGCCTTCGTTCCTGCGCACCGCGTATTGCCTGATCCGGCATTGCCAGGCAAGAAACTGATGCTTGAGGTCCCGGGAAGACACAGCCAGTGTCATGGACGAGAATACCCGATCCGGGCACCCCATTGCATCAGATTCAGCCTCGGATTCATCCGGCTTCAACCAACCCCCGCAAGCCCCGAAGGAATACACCGGTACACAGAAAAAATGAGTTAGAATTTTCGGTAGGCACCCATCAGGTCAACCATGGGATGGGATCGGGACATCTGGAACTTCACCAGCAACTCCCGGGCGATCATATCCCGGTCCTGCTGGTTGTCCGGCAGTTCCATGTCCTCCGGCACCTGCACCCAGCCATTGATATTCCGATCGAATACGGCCGGCCGGCCCTCTTCATATCCCATGTGTACATCTTCAAGCCAGTTCAGGTCATCCCAGCCCATGACTTCCATGTACTTCCTGAGAAATGCGGGACACCGGTTCAGGTCCGGCACCAGATTCACATCATACCGATAACCGATATGCTGACCGATATCCTTTTCACGGTCCGTATCCAGGCCGTCGGAGTCAATGAACTGGTCTATATCTGCTTCACTCATGATCTCACCTCCTAGAATCGTGTCATGTCAGGCCGTCCCACCGTGTACTGGGTACCGGCAAGTGGAACCTGGGCCAGGGCAGAGGCTTCCATGGTCAATGCAGCCAGGTCTTCAGGTTCCAGGGAATGCACATTGGTCTTACCGCAGGCCCGGGCCAGCATCTGCGCTTCGATGGTCAGGGTATGGAGGAAGTTGTAGACCCGCTCAGCGGCTTCATCCGGATTCAGGCGCTTGCGCAAAACCGGATCCTGGGTGGCCACCCCCACCGGGCAGCGCCCGGTATGGCAGTGGTAACAGTGCCCGGCTTCCACCCCCATCTCCTTTTCGAAATCTGCTTCCGGAATCGCCTTGTTGCAATTCAGGGCCATCAATACAGAATGTCCGATGGCCACCGCGTCCGCGCCGAGTGCCAGCGCCTTGGCCACGTCCCCGCCATTGCGAATTCCGCCGGCATAGACCAGCGAGATTTCCCCGGACTTGCCCACGTCTTCCAGGGCACGACGGGCCTGGCGAATGGCTGCAATCCCCGGCACCCCGGTTTCCTCGGTGGCCAGGTGGGGGCCGGCTCCGGTCCCGCCTTCCATCCCGTCCATGTAAATGGAATCCGGACCGGTTTTCGCCGCCATCCTGACGTCATCGTATACCCGTGCCGCCCCCAGCTTCAACTGGATAGGCACTTCCCCATTGGTGGCCTCCCGGATTTCGTCGATTTTCAGGGCCAGGTCATCCGGTCCCAGCCAGTCCGGGTGACGCGCCGGGGAGCGCTGGTCAATCCCTGCCGGCAACGACCGCATTTCCGCCACCTGGTCGGTCACTTTTTGACCCATCAGATGACCCCCCAGGCCCACCTTGCAGCCCTGGCCAATAAAAAACTCGACACAGTCGGCCAGCCTGAGGTGATTGGGGTTGAATCCGTACCGGGACTGAATGCACTGGTACATCCATTTTTCTGAATAACGGCGCTCATCCGGGATCATGCCGCCTTCACCGGAGCAGGTCGCGGTTCCGGCCATGGTCGCGCCTCGCGCCAGGGCTGTCTTGGCTTCGTAGGACAGGGCGCCAAAGCTCATGCCCGTCACATAGACCGGGATGTCCAGCACCAGGGGTCTTTTTGCCCTGGGGCCAATCACGGTTTCTGTCAGGCACTTCTCCCGGTATCCCTCAATCACAAACCGGGTCAGGGTGCCTGGCATAAACGTCAAATCATCCCAGGTCGGTATTTTCTTGAACAGGGAAAATCCGCGCATGCGGTAGCGTCCCAGTTCAGATTTAATGTGGATGTCATCAATTACCTCCGGTGGGAATATGAAACTGTTGCCCAGTTTGTTGGTATCTCGATTCACTTTAGACATGCATTTAATCCTCTTGAATATCGTTACAGGGCCAAATCAAAGGACCAGTTTCTTTTCACTGGGCTCCAGGTTGTCGTAGTTCCACAATTGCTTCCCTGCCACAAACTTTTTCATATTCTCGACACCGCATGCGGGTGAGATATCATATCTCGCGAGTTTTTCGATCAGCCACTTGAGGTCCGTATCGTTCATTTCGCCCGGCACACAATCCACCCCCAGGTCTTCCACTTCTCCCCCCACGTAGATGGTACCGTCATACATGGAATCCCCCAGATTCTTGCCCGCGTCCCCGCAGATGACCATGCGCCCCCGCTGCATCATGAAACCGGAAAATGCACCGGTACGTCCGCCGACAAGGATCGTCCCGCCTTTCTGGTCGATCCCCGTACGCGATCCCACGTCCCCGCGGCAAACCAGGTCACCCCCCCGGATCGCTGCACCGAATGTCGACCCCGCATTGTGGTCAATGACAACCGTACCCGCCATCATGTTCTCTGCGCAGGACCAACCGACCCGTCCGCTGATATGAATATTCGGGCCGTCAACCAAGCCACAGCCAAAATACCCGAGACTGCCTTCAAACCGCAGATTCAGGCGGTTCAGGATCCCCACTCCCACACCGTGTTTTGCCCGTGGATTCCTGACCGTAATGGAGCCGACTCCTTCCTGCATCAACTCACGGATTCTCAGGTTGATCTGTGTCGGCGTCATCGTCTCGGCATCAAACTCCGCGCGCTTTTCAAAATCCACTTCAAACGACCAGGGGTACGTGAAATTCTCTTCTTCCGTTGCGTTAAAGAACCGCTGCTGCGTGCGCCCGGCCAGTTGCTCGATATGCAGCCCCATGTCGTGGGACCGGTGTTCTATACCTGCCATACTTTTACCTCCCCGTGATATGGGTCCCAGGTTTCAATTTCGTTTGGAAAGATACTCCGGATGGCAACTTCCTCCGACGCCAGCCCAACAAACTCGTCGCTCTCATACAACACCATCGGTTTGGCGGCCATGACATCCTTGGCCATCCCCAGCTTGTCGCTGGTTGCAACAAGATAGGTGAACACCCCGTCCAGCTCCTCGACCGACCCGGTCATGGCGGTTTCCAGATCATCTCCTTCATTGATGCGATCCGCAATATAGACCGCAATCAGTTCGGAATCACAGTTGGACATGAATCGATGCCCTTTCCGTTCCATTTCGCGCCGGAACGTCCAATAGTTGGTCAGCTGGCCATTGTGCACCACGGACACGTCATTGAATGGATACGCCCAATAGGGGTGTGCCGAACGGATATCCACATCCGATTCGGTGGCCATCCGGGTGTGCCCAATGCCATGGGTGCCCTGAAATCCTGACAGGCTATATTGCTCGGAGACCGTCGTTGCATCGCCCAGGTCCTTGATCAACTCCAGCCCTTCCCCGATGGACAGAATTTCCACGCCCTCAATATCCTCAACATAATCGGCGAGTTTTCGCATATCCCCATCAAAGGAAAACGTATAGCGATGGGAATATTCTGTCGCGTCCTCACGGAGGTTCACCCTGGCCCCCAGGGTTTCCAGCCGTCTGTCCACTTCCTTCTGTCGCTCAATCACCTGTTGATGAATTTCAAATCCGTTTTTCATCTCTTCCTGTTCGGCCACCTTGAAGCGCAGGATGTACTGGTTCTCCGTGGGTCTTCCGTATAGCGCAAATCCGGTAGAATCCGGCCCGCGGTGCTTCAGCGACTGAAGCATGGCGGTCATTTCCGAACCGATATCGGAACGGCTATTGCGATGAATAAGTCCAGCAATACCACACATTCTGTAATTCCTCGTCGTTTAGATTTAAAGATACCCGGTTACTGGATACGGTGGCCGCCCGTCCGGCCACCAGCGCGCCGAAGTCTTCCCCTGTCAGCACCGGGAGTTGACTATGGCAGGCAATCCAGATAATTCTCCAGGTCCCAGTCGGAAACGGAATGGTTGAACCGCTCCCATTCGTCCCCCTTGTAATGGTTGTACACCTTGTACATTTCACCGGGCATGGAGGACTTGATGACCTCGTCATTTGCCAGGGCCTCCAGGGCATCTCCCAGGGTCATCGGAAGTTTCTTCACCAGCTTGCCCGCTTCCATGGCCTGGTAGATGTTTCTTTCTTCCGCTTCACCGGGATCGAGATTGCGGGATATTCCGTCATCGAATGCCTTGAGCAGTGCACTGCCCATGAGGTAAGGATTCACCATGGAATCCACGGAACGGTACTCAAACCGGCCAGGTGCAGAGACCCGTAATGCACAGGTTCGATTCTGGAATCCCCAATCCGCGAAAACCGGTGCCCAGAAACCGGTATCCCACAACCGGCGGTAGGAATTCACGGTGGAGGAACCGATGGAAGTCAAGGCTGCCAGGTGTTCGATCACCCCGCCGATGGACTGCAGGCCGACGGGGCCGGGCTTGACCTCGTCAATCGCCGGATCAGGCAGGAAATGGTTGGTTCCGCCTTCCCGATACGAGAAGACCCCCTCCAGGCCAGGCAGGGTGTCGAGGTGCAGTTTATTGACCTGGTCCTCTCCCCCGGTCCACAGGGAAAGATTGTGGTGACACCCGGAAGCCGAAACATTCATGAACGGCTTGGACATGAAGCAGGCATGCAGCCCTTTTTCCCGGGCGACCTGTGCACAGATTTGACGATAGGTCGTCAATCGATCGGAGTTGCGGACCACATCGTCAAACATCCAGTTCAGTTCCAGCTGACCGGGTGCATCCTCATGGTCACCCTGGATCATGTCGAAACCCATCAACCGGCCGTATTCGATGACCTGCATGAATGCCGGCCGGAGTTCCTCAAACTGGTCGATGTGATAACAGTTGGGCTTGGTCACCCCCCCTTTCAACTGTCGATTCTCATCCAGCTTGAGCCACATCATTTCAGGTTCCGTCCCCGCCCGCAAATGCATGTTGTGCTTTTGCTCAAACTCCTCATGGATAATCTTCAGGTTTCCACGGCAATCCGACGTCAGATGGGCACCTGGATCGACCCGCTCCTCACGGTTGCGGTAACAGGTACAGTATACCCGTGCAATCCGCTTGTCCCACGGCAACTGGACAAACGTTTCCGGGTCGGGAATCCCCACCAGTTCCGATGCTTCCGGGCCATAGCCGATGTAATCCCCGTGCCGGTCGATAAACAGGTTCGCGGTTGAGCCATACACCAGCTGGAAGCCCCGCTCGGAAATCCGTTCCCAATGGTCCGCCGGGATCCCCTTGCCGACGATGCGCCCGGTGACCGATACAAACTGGAAGTAGATATAGGTGACGCCCGTTTCATTGATTTTCTCGCGAACCTGTTTCACCAGTTCTGCGCGACCGGGGGCGTTGACACATCGCTCCAGGTCGGTAGACGTTTGTACCCGGCTCGTGGAACGCCTGGTATCGGTATTATTCGTTGAGGATGTCGTTTCAGCCATTGTAATTCTCCAATTGACAATAAAATGTGTGGTGTCTGTTCATTCAGGGCAGTTCCATTTGAGGCATTAGCTCCAAGGGAAGGGACTGTTTGAGACGGGATGTAACTTGCCTTCAATATAACGTGAAAAACGAAAAGGTTCCAATAGCGAACTGTTGGAGCCCACCAACTCTCCGGCAACAAGCTTCCCTACACCTATCATCTTGTAGCCATGGTTGGAATCGGCGATAAAATAGCAGTTTTCACGAAATGTATCAAATACCGGAAAGCTGTCCGGTGTAAACGAGCCAATTCCTCCCGAGGGTTCATTGTTATATTTGGGCATCTGGCCTTCGAAGCGTTTCTGGCAATGTGCCAGCGCCGAGGTCCACATGTGGGCAAATTTGTCGCCCACGATAAATTCAGGGGAATCCACCCCGTAGGGGTCCACCGCCACCTCATCCGGGTCGGTTTCCACCTTGAATGGTGCCGCGCCGCCCTGGATTCCATCAAAATGAAAATCCGGTTTGTAGTAAATGCCCCACATTTCATCGGTGATCAGCTGGCCATCCACGTCCGAATACAACGGCGCGTCAGAATCAACATGAATCACCGGGGGCATCCCGCCATCATTGGTTTTCTGTATCTTCGGGTCCACCCCCAGTGTCCCTTCCTGCAATGACCAGTAGACCCACATGGGAATACCCTTGTGCAGGGCCCCATTGCTCTGGATATCGACGGTTTTCGGTAACTCAAGCATGTCCCAGATGGTCTTGGCCCAAGGGCCCGGTGCCACCACCAGTTGATCACAGGCAATATTGCCTTTGGGGGTGATGACCTCCTTGATGCTGCGGCTTCCATTGTCCGCATTGAAGCCGGTGACCGTTACCCCTGTCAGAATGCGCACACCTTCGGCTTCGGCCTTCGCGGCCAATCCGTACAGCGACCTGGTATTGTTGGCAAATCCCCCCCTTTTCTCATGGAGCACGGAGGTAATGCCTTTCGCCTGCCAGTCATGAAAGAGTCCCCGCATGTATTGCATCGATGCCTTTTCGCCTTCGATGAATACGGACTCATATCCGATATCCTTTTGCTGTGCCGCGATGGACGCCACATCCTCGAACATGACGTCGGGACTGATTTGCATATACCCCACGGGATGGTAGCTGTAGGCCCGGGCATCACTTTCCCAGACTTCCACGCACTGCATCATCAGCTCACGCATGGCCGGCTGGAAATAATTGTTCCGGACCACGCCGCAGGCAATTCCGGATGCGCCGGCGCCGATGGACGTTTTATCCAGCACAACGATCTCCCTGCCATCGCCCTTGCCCCGGGCCTTGAGTTCCAGCGCAAGATGATAAGCAGTACTCAACCCATGAATACCGGCCCCGATAATGAGATATTTGCTGTATTGCGGGAATGCCATGTCTGTCTTCTTGTTAAGTCTGAAATTTTATGGTATAAATTTGGTGTATCTTTCTTATTTATTTTTATACCATTTTCCGGATTATTTTCACCAGACCCAAGTAAAGCATTAAAAGGCCGATATAATCAAGACCAAAACATCGGTTTTCCATAAATTTATTGAACCATATATGAACCACAGATTATATTCTGCCACCACATCCAACCATTCCAATGGAAACGTATATTCAGACCCCAAAAGGGTCCGGAAAAATCTTTAACCGGTTGCGCACCGCCATCATCAACGGGGACTACGTATTCAACCAGCGGTTGCCGTCCGAAAGAGACCTGGCCAGGCAATACACGGTTGCCCGGGGGACGGTCCGGGCGGCCCTGGACCAGCTGGAACATGCCAGCTTTGTGAAAAAAAAATTTGGCAGCGGGACCTTTGTCACCTACGACAGTACATTTGAACAAGAAAATATTGCGGAAGAAACCAGTCCCCTGGAACTGATTGAAACCCGCCTCGCCATCGAACCCCATATTGTCAGGCTGGTGGTCTCCAACGCCAGTCACCGTGAACTCCGGAAACTTGAAACCGCCCTGGAGAACGTCCTTCGGGCCAAGCAGGATGCCAACAGCTTCTCCCTGGCGGACGAGGCCTTTCACCTGGTGCTTGCCCACTGCTCCCAGAACCCCCTGCTCATCTGGATGTATAAAAGAATCAATGACATCAGGAGTCATGCCCAGTGGAGTTACCGGAAGCACAACATCCTGACAGTAGAGAAAATTGCCGAGTACAACCACCAGCACAGCGAACTGGTGAAATCCATCATCCGGCGGGACATGGAAGGAGCTTCCAGTCTTATGACCCAGCATTTGAACCAGGCCAAGAAAGACCTGCTGGGCCACAACTAGATCCGATCGGCCCCGGCATCCATCGGCAGGGACCTCCCGATCCGTGCCTTCTTTGCTCCCGGGCCTATTTTGTTGACCGCCGGAGCCGTTCCCGAATCTCCTTCGCCGTTTCCCGGGTCCCGTCGAGCATCATCAGGAGCGGGGGAAGGAACAGGAAATCCGCCAGCAGGGCCATGATGACCGTGATCCCCACAAGGAGGCCCAGGGCCTGGTTGGTCACCATCCCCGACGCCCCGAATACCATGAATCCCAACCCGAAGACGATGGTGGTGGTGGTCAACGCCTTGCCCACGGAGCGAAAGGTGGATTGAACGGATTCAGACGGCAGTTTCCCGTTCTTCCTGGCCTCCATGTATTTGGTCATGAAGTGGATGGTATCGTCGACGATGATGCCAAATGCGATGGCGGTGACCACCGACGCGGCAACACCGACCTCCCCCACCACGTACCCCCACAGACCCATCGCCATGGCGGCGGGAATGAAATTGGGGATCAGGCTGATCAGGCCGAAGCGGACGCTCCGGAAGACCGCGAGCAGGAGCAGGGAGACGATGGCCATGGCCACAATGGTGCCAAGCAACATGCCTTCGATGTTCCGCTGAACCGAACGGGCCCCCACCACCGCAACCCCGGTGGCCTGGGTTTCCATCCCCGGGGCATGTTCCTGCAACCAGGCCCGGGCGCGGTCGTCCAGTGCAATCTTCTCCCTGGTGGACAGGCTGCTCAGGGCCACCGTTACACGGGTGGTGGACCGGTCATAGTCGATGAGATTATTCAGGTCACGACCCACCGGCAGGGAAAATTCGTACAGCAGGAGATACTGTGCGGCGAGATCGGAATTCCCGGGGAGAACGTAGAAATCCGGATCGTCGCCGTGCAGGTTTTTGTTCAGGCGCTTCATGATATCGGAAATGGCAAAGACATGGGACACTTCCGGCTGCCCCCGGTACCACTGTGCAAAGGCCTCCACCTGACCCAGATATTCGATGTCCGTGATGCCGCTCTCCCGGCCGGAATCCAGGGAGTATTCATAGGTTTCCACCCCGGTGAAATGCTCGCTCATAAAATCCGCGGAGCGGCGGAATTCGTAACTCTCATCCAGAAGTTCCAGCCAGTTCTCCCGGAGTTCAATCCGTGAGATTCCGGCAATGAGCACCACCGTTACCACGGTGAAAGCACACAGCAGAGCCATGCGGTGGGAGATGACAAACCGCGCGAAACCATCGAAAAAGTCCGTTTTGGATGCCCGCATGGACCAGGCCCGCCGGGGCATGACGGCGAGAAATGCCGGCAGAAGGGTCACCGAATAAGCGAACGCACACATCGCCCCGAATGCCACGATGTTGCCCATGACCCGGAACGGAGGCATTTCCGCGAAATTCAGGCTCAAGAAACCGATGGCCGTGGTGAACGAAGTCAGGAAAACGGGCCACGTGTTCGCCCGCAGGGAATGCATGGCGGCGGATTTGCGCCCCAGGCCCTGGCCCAACCCCCCGGCCATACCCTCTATGATGTGCACGGAATGGGCCACGGTGACTGCCATCAATACGAACAGCGCGGCCCCGCTCTCCCCGAACAGCTTCATGCCGGTCCAGCCGGCAAACCCCAGGGCGGACGGGATGACGGCAACCAGCATCAGGACAATCGCCAGGGTTCCCCACAGCGAACGTAGCAGCAACAGGGCCACCACCAGCATGGTTCCGAGGGCAGCGGGGGCAAGGACTCCCATGTCATCGTCAATGGCATCACGCATGGCACGATTGAGGACGAGTTCGCCGGTGAGATGGTAATCGATAGTGGAATACTTCTCCCGGGCCCCGACAACGGTTTCATACAGGTAGTCGGTGACATCCAGCCTGCCCTGTTCCCGGTTCTCGGGAAGGATCACGCTGACCACCAGTCCGGCAACCCGGCCATCCCGGGAAACGAACCGTCCGGCAATTTCCTCGGTACTCAGCGCAATTCTCCTGATCCGCTCCAGCTCGGCATCCCCCAGTGAACCGGCGTTATCAATGAGCGGCTCCACAATCAGTTCGTCCTCGGAGCCCTCACTGTGCGAATAGTTTGCAATGGAATCCACACGGGTGGCATAGGGTGTCCGCCACAGCTGCTCGGTGAGTTCTTCAATGGCAGAGAGAGTTTCCCGGGTAAAGAGGGTTCCGTTCTGTGGAGCCACGGCAACCAGGGCAACATCGGACAGCGCATAGGTCTCCTCAAGCTGCTCGAGTGCGACAATATGCGGATCTTCCTTGCCAAAATGATTGCGGACATCCACATCCACCAAGACCAGTTTCCCGGCCCCCGAAGCAAGGGCCACCAGGACCAGGGAAGAAAGCAAAATGGTCAGCCATGGGCGCCTCATGACCGTCGCTATGTAGGATTCCATCAGATCAGCAGGTCCAATTGTGTGCAGGGACTACGATAGCGTATTTCCCGTTCCGTGTCACGGCGAAAACCCCGGCCCCGCAACCCACAACGGCAGTTTCCCGAAACGAAAATTTCCCGGGTCCAGGGGGCATGGAATGTGGGGGCTGTTGGATTTAACGGAACAGGTTGGGTAGACTACGCCATGAGGTCAAAGCGATGGTATTGAATGCACCCCTGTCAAACAACCTCCCTGAGAGGAACCGGCACACCGTGTGCCGATGGATGCCATGGTCACAGGATGGGAAGCCGGAACCCCCCCTGCCACGGTCCCGGGGCACCACTGCGATCCGCTTGATGGCCCGGCCGGTTGATCGGTAGGGTGATGCCTTCCGGAAATCCCCCGAGCCCGGTTGCGCGGAACGCATCCCCCTTCCGCGAAGGAAGTGCCCCGGGCGTGCTGTCTGCGGGCCTCCACGTCCTGCTTCCGGCGGTGCTGTGGGGATTGCTTGGGACCCCGGCGTACGCCGACACCGGCCTGGCCGATGAGATCGATTTTTCCGGGCGCCTTTCCATGGACACCTGGCTGTATTCCGGAAACGGTGCCTATCGAGGCCAGCGCTCGTATGCCGGCGGCCTCGCCATGGAGATCACCGCCTATCTGGAAGACGAGGAAGGCAGGAGCTTTACGTTCACTCCCTTTTTGCGATACGACGCCGGAGATTCCGAGCGCACCCATATCGACCTCCGGGAGGCTTATCTTCTCCTGTACGGCGATGCGGGTGAAAACGAATGGGAATTGCGCCTGGGGGTAGACCGCGTATTCTGGGGCGTTGTGGAGTCCCGTCCCCTGGTGGATATTGTCAACCAGACCGACCTGGTAGAGCATCCGAATGAAAAGACCAAGATGGGCCAGCCCATGATCCATGTCACCTGGTCCGGGGACTGGGGCGCGCTGGAGTGGTTCGGACTCACCGGGCACCGGCCCCGTACCCATCCGGGCCGGCAGGGCCGCCTGCGCTCCGCACAGGTTGTGGACCACGACCGGATTTCATACGAGTCCGCGGCGAAGGAGTGGCATCTTGATTTCGCTGGCCGGTACAGCAGCACATTCGGGCCCCTGGACATCGGGCTCAGCCTGTTCGACGGCACCAGCCGGGAACCTGTCCTGGTGCCAACGCCGGTGGGTTCCGGACTGGTTCTGGCCCCCCACTACGAACAGATTCGCCAATTCGGCCTAGATGCCCTGCTCGCCACCGGGCCCTGGCTGCTCAAGCTCGAAGCCATCCACCGCACCGGGGCAAAAAACCGTCGGCTCGATCAACATCTCAATTACGAGGAAGAAGACTACACGGCTTTCGTCGCCGGCGGCGAATACACCCTGTATTCCCTGCGGGGGTCCAACTCTGACCTGGGCCTGTTTGCCGAATGGGCCCACGACGGACGGGGCCGCTGGGCCACCCATGCCTTTGAGAACGACCTGTTCCTGGCCGCACACCTCGGCCTGAACGACGAGCAGAGCACCGAATTTATTGTCAGTGTCGTGGGCTCCCTGGACAACAGCAGCCGCGTTTTCGGGGCTGAGTTCAAGCGCCGTCTCTCGGATCACTGGTTCCTGCACATCGAGGCCGCTGCCTATGAGGGCATCGACCAGGACGATGCCATCTACCCGGTGCGGCACGACAGTTACGCCCGAATCAACCTGGACTACAATTTCTGAACCGGATCGGCCCGTGAAAGCCGCCAGGCTCGCCACCAGGGCAACCTGCCCGGTGGAAATGGCCGTCCCGGACGGTTTTTGTGTGCGACCCGAAGTGTGTTAGCATACGCGACGAGGTTCCCGGCTGCAGCCATGGGGGAGAGTTCAGGTTGGCATGCCACCGCACAATCCGCTGTTGCCTGGGCGCACTGCCGGCTGCCTCGTTACGTTCATCGCCACCAACCGGGAACCATCGTGATGCGCTTCTCTGTCTTACACACAATACCCGTACTGGCCGGGTTGATTCTGGCCCCTCTTTCCTGGACGGCACAGTCGTCTTCCGACCTCGTGGACGGCAGCGCGGAGGAAGCCGGATTCCGCATCGCCACCGAAGCCCGGGAGCGACAGATGGGGTTTGGCAACTTTACCGCCAGCCTGGCCATGACGCTGCGGAACAAGCAGGGCCGGGAAAAACAGCGGGAAGTTCGCCTGAAAGTCATCGAAACCGAAGAGGACGGCGATCGAACCCTGTTCGTGTTCGACCGTCCACATGATGTCAAGGGAACCGCCTTTCTCATCCATGCCCACAAAAACAAGCCGGACCAGCAATGGCTCTATCTTCCTGCCCTGAAACGGGTGAAGGGGATCAGTTCCTCGAAACAATCCGGCTCCTTCATGGGCAGCGAATTTTCCTATGAGGACATGGGCACCGTCGAGGTCGAGAAATATACCCACCGGTATCTTCGCAACGAGCCCTGCGGTGATATCGAATGCTTCGTTCTGGAGCGCATCCCCACCAGCCGGGATTCCGGGTACTCCCGCCAGCTGGTCTGGCTCGACCGGGAGGAGCTTCGCACCATGCAGGTCCATTTCTTCGACCGCCGGGACGAACATCTCAAGACGATGATCGTCGAGGATTACAAGCAGTATCTCCAGCGTTTCTGGCGAAGCAGGAAGATCACGATGACCAACCACCTCACGGGGAAAAGCACCGTGCTGGCCTGGGCGGACTTCCAGTTCCATGCCGACCTCGACACCCGGGACTTTACCAAGACGGCGCTGAAACGAATCCGGTAAAACTCCCTGTGCCCACCGTTGTGTCCACGCAGAAGCCCGGCCCGGACCGGATTCAAACGTACCAACTCTCCCGCCTGGCCGGGACGCCCCAATCGACCTGCTTGGCAGTGGTTCAGGCCGGCAGTTCCCGCCTTTGCTCGGCGATGAGGAACTTCAGTTTCTTGCTCGGTTTCATCGACGGCAGCGGGTCAAACCGGAGCTGATAATCCGCAGGGGAGACCTTGAGATTGAAGTAATGGGTGATCATCAACACATTCACCACCAGTTGCAGGTCCATCCACCGGGAACCCAGGCACCGGTGCGTACCCAATCCGTACGGTGCGTATCCATGACTCCGATGCTCATTGCGCGGGGGCAAATAGCGATCGATGTCGAATTTGAAGGGGTCCGGGAAAACATCCTCCATGTAATGAGAGGCGGTCTGGGCAATATAAAGCCGTGACCCCACCGGGAGTTCGCAGCCCTCCACCACGCATGAATTCATCACGTTTCGAATGGACACCGGGACGATCGGGTACATGCGCAGACATTCCGTGAGGAAGCGTCCGGTGATATCCGTCGACGTGGAATTCAGTTCCCCCCCATCCGGGTCACCATGGTCAAACAGGGCATCAGCCTCCTCCTGGATTCTGGCGTACAGTTCGGGCTGTGATGCCATACCGTAAACCGCGAAGCTGAGCGCATCGCCAAGGTACACACTGGCAATCAGTGCAGCGGAGAGCGCAAACCGCAGATTTGACTCCGGCACCAGCTGTGGGTCGCTCGCATGCAGACTGAGTAGGTCATCCGCAAGGCTCCGCGGGCAACCGATCCTCTGGGCAGGTGTATGGGCGCCTTGAGCCCGTTTGAGCAACCGGTCGATGGCTTTCGCCCGGAGTCTCATTTTCGGAGTATGCAGCATGAACTTGGGCAGGGCCTTTATGATGTGAGTGGTGAGTGCGCGTTCCTTGTAGGTCATCAGATCGTTGAAGATATCCTGGGTATCGACACTGACGAACAGCGGCGAGAGTTGCGCATTGACCATTCTCCGGCACAGGAACGTGGCAGGCAATGACTCCCCCACCGTCCATTCCGTCATGGTTTTTCTGACCTGCTCGAAGACCGTATCCAGCTGCCCGGCCAGTCTTCTGCGTGAATACGCCGGGGACAGGGCCCGGCGAAGCCGGAAATGATCCCCGCCATCCAGGGAAGGCAGGACTCCGGAGGCGCCATAAACCTTCTCGAAGTCGGAAAAATAATCCTTGGCTCTCAGGTACATCCGCCCGCGCCGATGTACCCAGGTATTGGTCTTTGGCCCCGCAAGGAAGATCATGGGCTTGATCATCGGCGGACAAATCTGGAATACCGGGCCATACGTGTTTGCAAGGTCGCCGAGAAGGGCGGGAACATTGCCCGTGTGCAAGTGCGGATTGAACAACAGCTTGCGGAGGGACACCGATGGAATTTTCTTGGTCAGGCTGGAATGCCGAAGCAATGGGCTGGCAATGTTGTGTTCCACCGCACTGGCGATGGAACGTCCGATCAGGTCCATCTTGCAGATGAACTGGATCCGCTCTTCGGCCTGTTCATCCAGTTCAAAAATATAGCGGAAGACATCGCAGGTATTGACGAGGCAGACAATGATGATATCTCTGGGGTCGGGAATCGTATCGGTAAAAATCACTTCGCTGATACGGGCCTTGATGAGCTGGGTGGCCGTATCCCCCTCCTGGGCGCTATCGTAGAGTTTCGGGTACTGGTTGGCCGGGACAAGGGTCCAGAACTCACCATCGTGATGCTCCAGAATTTTCAGGTGAACCAGGCGGTCCAGGGTCAAATCAATGATGGACTCCGCCTGCAGGGCGAACCGTTCGATCCAGTACTGGGCATTGCGCTGAACCGGCTCCGCTGCGATTTGCTTCAGTATGGGGTCCAGGGCGGGGTCCCCCGTTTTGGACTTGTCCACCAGAAACAGGGATTCCATGTCCGTGTCGATGCGCGAAAGGAGGGAGAGTTCCGCCAGCACTGCGCCGATGACCGCGCAGTTCAATTCCCAACCGGGCACCTGGTGAAAATACCCGTTCTGCTCGTTGAGCAGCATCAGGATCAGATCGTCGGGCAAACTGAAAAGCCGGTCCGGGGTACCCTGGGCAGAATCAGCCATGGCAATGCCCGCTCATAGGAAAAGCCAGAGAGACAATCCCTCCCCCGGGAAAACCACAAGGTTTTTCATGAAAGTTCTTTGGGTTCCATCATTAATCGAGGCCTTTTCAGGAATTATATACCATAATCAGGTTTCATCACTTGCCCAGCAAACCCGACACGGAGTGAGTTGCCGGGAACACCCCATCGGAGCCAAACTGTCTCATTCCACCCTGGTCCGGCAGGTGTGTGGAGGGCGGGCACCCTGCCCACTTCGGGTTTCAGGGTCGGTTCCAACCGCTCACTCGCAAGACGGAGGCAATCGGAAACCGGGACCACTCGCCGGTCAGGGTGAAGCTCAACCGACACTCTGAAACTGCGGTCAAAAAGCGGCCATGCAACAGACTTTCCCAAGACGCTGCCGCCAGAGACCGGGAGAAAGGACCGAATGCAGAGGTACCGACTACCGGTCCTTCAGGGGAAGACTTTTGTCCGCTCGTATCTAGAAACGGTATCGGATACCAACTTCGATCAGGTGGACTTTCAATTTTTGCTCCGAAATGAGAGTGCCAAATTGATTCTTGCCTTTGAATTCCAGGGTGCCGGTATTCTGGTAGCGGTAGCCCAGATCCAGGGTCACGGTATCACTCAACTCGTAGCCCACTCCGGCACCGAACTGCCAAGCGAAAGCCGTGTCGGTGTCCTGAGAGAGTTCTGGTACGAACCCAGGGATCAGTTGTCCATCCACCAGGAGACCCGACGGGAGAGCACCCTGGAGTTGGGGGTTTGAAGTTATAATCTGCTGTGCGACGGCATTGTCGTCATATTTCAAATTGGCGAGATCAACCCTGATGAGGCCGAGGCCAACACCCGCATAGGGGGTCCATTGTGAAGCAGAATTGAAGTCATACCAAACATTGACCATGGCACCCAGCTGCTTGGGCGAGCCAGAGCCATCGCCGTCAATGGGCCGCGGAATGGAAACAGAGGCTGGTGGGCTTCCCGGAACCGGAACCGAGTAACCAACTCCCTTGTAGGTCAGCTTGTCGACCTTGGCCTTGCCGTAAAACAATTCGCCTTCGACCCGGATATTCGGGCTGACCTGATAACCGAGAATCCCGCTCAACCGGAACCCCGCGTCGTATTCCACAGTCGCTTCCGACGAGTACGTAACCCCGCCGGGGACTGTCCCGCTCGTTTTCGACTCCGTGTCATCAATGAACATGATCGGCAATTTCGCGCCGACATACCATTTCAAGTCTGTGGCATCAGCCAAGTCTGCTGCATACACATTGGGCGAGAGTCCCAGGGTCAGGCACAGGGTCAACGCCGCGGCCACTGCAAAAGCCCAGGTACCGTTTTTCTTGTCCATAGTGATCGTCTGATAAAAAGATTGTACGTCTTCAAGCATTATAGTATAGGGACTCTTCAGTGGTTGCAAACATATATTCCGGTTCGTATCCCGAGCCACCTGCTCCATTGGCTTATAACATTGAATATTCCAACGCTTTTGCAATACCAAAATTCAGGTATAATCCCAAAAGACAGAGGACCGGTCCGGATAAAGGCCCGGTTCGAACCAATCCCCGAATGATCCCGTTGATTCCATATAACCCGTATCCGAAGAATTTCTCCATGACCAGATTTTCCTTACTGCTTGCGGTCTGCGGATTTGTCGCAGTGCCCACTTCCATTCTTATTGCGGATCACAATACTCCCGAAGCACTGGAAGCCAGGGTGGCCGCTATCGGCACACTCAATATTTCCGATACCGCGTCTGCAGGGAATGCTGTCCAGCAGGGCCCGGTGGATGGAGAATCGGTTTACAATACCGCCTGTATCGCCTGCCATGCTACCGGGGTGGCGGGGGCGCCGGCCCTGGGCGACAGCGCAGTCTGGGCGGAAAGAATCGCCCAGGGAATGGAAGTCCTGGTGGAACACGCGATACAGGGATTCACTGGCAGCACGGGAATCATGCCCGCCAGGGGCGGCCATTCCTCTCTCAGCGACGAAGCCGTCACGGTGGCCGTACAATTCATGGTGGACCAGTCCCAGTGATGGTCATACTGTGCGGCCGTTTTGTCCATCCCGGGGCAGATCACTCCTCTTTTCGGGATGGTTCCGCGGTCATCGCCTGCCGGTTACCGAGACTTTGATATACTACCGGGCCCTATCCAGACCATTTTCCAGACATGTCGAACGAAAGCATCCTGCTGTGCCGGACCGAATCCGGCATCTGCACCCTGACCCTGAACCGGCCAGACCAGTATAACGCCCTGTCCCGGGAACTGCTCACCGAGATGGGAAACCGGCTGGACGAAATCGCCGGCGACGACACGATTCATGCCGTGGTCATCGCCGGAAACGGGAAGGCATTTTGCGCCGGACATGACCTGAAGCAAATGCGCCAGAGCGAGGCGCTGGAGTCCCACCAGGCCCTGTTTACCCGTTGCAGCGAGGTCATGCTGAAAATCCTGAACCTGCCCCAGCCCGTGATTGCACGGGTGCATGGCATGGCGACTGCAGCCGGATGCCAGCTCGTGGCCACCTGTGATCTGGCGGTTTCGTCGGAACAGGCGAAATACGCGGTCTCCGGAATACGGGTTGGACTGTTCTGTTCCACTCCTGCCGTGGCGTTGTCCCGGAACATCTCCAGGAAACGGGCCATGGAAATGCTGATGACCGGCGAGTTTATCGATGCCCGGACGGCATTGGAATACGGACTGGTCAATCGTGTGGTGCCTGACCAGGAACTCGATTCTGCGGTCTTTGAGCTTACCAGCAGGATTATCCGCCATCCGCATCGGGTGGTCAGCCTGGGCAAAAAAGGCTTTTACCAGCAAATAAACCAGGATGTGGACACGGCCTATGGCGGGGCCGCTCAGGCCATTTCCGGCAACATGATGCTCCCGGAAACCCGGGAAGGGATCGACGCATTCATAGAAAAGCGCCCTCCCAACTGGAATTCCTGACTCACCCGAAATCCCGCTGATCATTATGAAACACTACAAGATTGCGATCCTGTCCGGGGACGGCATTGGAAACGAAATCATGGTTGAGGCGCTGAAAGTGCTGGATGTCGTGGAAAACCGCAACCCGGTCACCTTCGAGCGGATGCATGGCCGGTTCGGAGCGTCCGCATGGTTTGAGACGGGAAGCAGCTTTCCCGACGACACCATTGCCATGTGCGACCAGGCACACGCCATTCTCAAGGGACCCATCGGACTGGGGCATGAGGAGTCAAAAATGATCCCCGTCGAGGAGCAGCCGGAACGCGGTGCACTGCTGCCAATGCGTCGACGATACGATACGTTCGCGAATTTCAGACCGGTGTATTTACCGGCCTCCCTGTCCCATTTTTCTCCGCTGAAACCGGAAATCATCGGCTATGGGGTGGATATCATGATTATCCGGGAACTGGTGGGGGGCATCTATTTCGGGAAAAAGGAGACCGGGGTGAATGACCAGGGACTGCGCTATGCCCATGAAGTGCTTGAATACGATGAATCCCTGATCAAGCGAACCGTGGACATTGCATTCGATATGGCCATGAAACGTCGCAGGCTGCTGCATAATATCCACAAAAGCAATGTGCTCAAATCCAGTATCCTGTGGACCGAAATCATCGATGAAACCGCGAAGGAATTTCCCGATGTGGAGGTCCGGCACATGCTGGTGGATGCCGCCGCCACCCACCTGTGCCTGAATCCCTGCCAGTTCGATGTCATGGTCATGGAAAATATGTTCGGCGACATATTGAGCGATCAGGCCGGGGGGATCCTGGGCTCACTGGGGCTGATGCCCTCGGCATGCCTCGGCCCGGAAAAGGCCTATTATGAACCTTCCCATGGATCCGCTCCGGACATTGCGGACAAAAACATTGCCAACCCCTATTCCATGATCGGCTCCGTGGCCATGATGCTGGACATGAGCTTCGGGATGACTGAAGAGGCCACCAACATCTGGCAGGCCCTTCAATCCGTCTTTGCCAGCGGCTATTCCACTTCGGACCTGTCAAAACCGGGGACCGATGTCACCATCGTGAGTACCGGGGAGTTCGGGGACAGGGTGGTCGCTGCCCTGTAGCCACCCCGACAACCGGGAATTCCGGTCCACCGGGGATTCCCCGGCGGAGTATCGGATCACCGGATTACCGGCAATTCCCGGGGAGCCCGGCGCGTCAGCCAGTCCGCACCTTCTTCGGTAATCACGATATTTTCTTCATGCACCATCTGTCGACCGGGGGCGAAGGCCATTCCGGGTTCCAAGGTCATGATCATTCCGGGTTCCAGGACCGTATGGTCGGTGGGGGTATTGGACGGGCGTTCGGTCAGTTCCATCCCCAGCCCGTGCCCCAGCCGGCCCACATCATTGCCCAGGCTGCCTCCCCGTTCCATGACCTCATTCATGGCCCTCCATAAATCCGAAGTGGTGGCACCCGGCCTGGCTGCCTGGAAGCCCGCTTCCGTCGCCTCCCAGACCACTTCATACGCCTTTCGGGTGTCATCCCGGGCATACCCGAAGGACCAGTTCCGATCAAAATCACAGAAATAACCGTCATAGGTGGACCCGGTATCAATGATGAGCAGGTCGCCATCCCGCAGTACCCGGTCCGTAGGACCCATGATAATACTGTCATACCCACCCGGCCCGGACCCCGCCACCACGTAGGACACCGAATCCGCGCCCCGCTCCAACAGGTCAATCTTCATCTTCCGGACCACCTGCTCTTCGGTCATGCCGGCCCCTGCGAACTGTGGCAATGCCTCAAAGGTTGCAGATGCAATCTGGCATATCTTCCGGGTTTTCGAGATTTCAAGATCGGATTTCACCATGCGCTGCGCATGCACCGGGTGGGACAGGTCGACAAATTCATATTCCCGGAGGGCCTCCTTCAGTGCCTCGAAGTTCTCAACGGGCATTCGCAGATGGGTCTCCGGGCCCAGCATCATTCCGATTTTTCCGAATCGACGGGGCAGTTCCTGAATCCGGCCCGCGAGCAGGGAGATGCCATCGTCCCCGGGGCGGGGGGACGGCCAGCTCAGAATTTCCTCAATCCAGGTCTGGGCCATCCCGCTCACTCCAACCTCGGGGATGACCGCCACGGGTTTGCCATCCGCTGGCACCAGCAAAAACCACGGCCGGGTCGGGCTTTGCCAGAACTGGGTAAAGAAACCCGAGAAATACCGGACATTGGACTCGGTAGTGAGAAGCAGGACATCCACCTCGTTTCCCCGCATCGCCTGCTGGATGGCCACCGTCCTGTTTTCATACTCGACATCTGGAAAACCGCGTTCAGGACTGTTCATGGGAAATACCGCTCTGGTTCATCGTTCCGGGAGGCCATTTCGTTTACTATATCAGAAGAAAATCCGACCACTCTTTTTTTCAGCGGCAATTGTAAACTTGAAAAAACTTGGGAATTATATACTTTACTAAGCATATTCATTTTCTCGTCATCTGATGTATGATTCCATTCAAATTCCACTCATTTATAACCGAGTGGCAGCCTTGGGGACTCAGGCGGTTGGACGGGACAGGGGCGATTGCGTTGGCAACCTCAATGATCCGTCAAGAGAATATACGGCTTGATTATGTATATAAGCCCCAAAAACTTTCAATACATCCCGGATGACTTCAGACCGGGTCCGGACACCCTTGCGGGGAAAACGGTCCTGGTCACCGGCGCGGCAACCGAGCTCGGTTCTGCGGTCAGCCTCGCCGCAGCGGAGTCCGGGGCAGCATTGCTCCTGCTGGATCGCAGACACAGGATGATGGATTCCCTGTGCGATGAAATCAGCAGCCGGGGCCTGCCGGAACCCCTCGCCATTGAATTTGACATGTTGCGCGGACAACCCCGGGATTACGAGTCCCTGGGTTCCGCGCTGCAGGAACAGTCTCCCTGGATACAGGGACTGGTTCATTGCGCCATGTGGGGGGCCCCGCTTTCACCCATCGCCAACACCACCATGGAGACCTGGATGAAGACCATTGACCAGCAATTGGTCAAACCCATGTACATGACCCGGACTCTCATTCCTCTTCTGCGCAACGCCCTCCACTCTTCGGTCATTTTCTCCACCATGGAGGCGGGCCGCCAGGGACGGGCCTATTGGGGGGCGGTGGGGGCCGCCGCCGCCGCAGTGGAAAACCTGTCCTGTACACTGGCTGCGGAATTGAGTGATTACAACGTCCGCGTCAACACCCTGGACCCGGGGAACCTGAAAACCGCCATCCGCCGGCAATTTTATCCCGCAGAAAATGATGCCGGTCTTTCCAGCCCGGACAGCCGAGCCGTGGTGCACCCCTATCTTTACCTGTTGTCCGACGAGGGCAACCGCCATTCCTCCAGGCAGTTTCGGGCCCGGACCGGGAACGGGTAAACCGTTATCGGCGATGTTTCCGACGGCGGGTTTTCCTGGGGACCCTGGGCTGCAGGACCTTGCCCTTGTCGGCATTGTCTGCGAGGTGGCGAATTTCAGATGGAGTGAGCTCCAGCCATGCCCCGGGCTTCATCCCCCGTGGAAGGGCAATCCTTCCATAACGAATCCGGGACAACCGGCTGACCCGGCAGCCCACGGCTTCCCACATTTTCCGGACTTCCCGATATTTTCCTTCCTTGACGATGACGGAATACCAGGAGTTGGCATTCATTCCCGAGCGCTTCCGGATCTGGTGAAACCTGAGCAGACTCCCGTGGATCCGGATCCCGTCCTTCAGTTTCTGCAGTGCGGCGGCGTCCGGCTTGCCAAAAATCCGGCACAGGTATTCCCGCTCCAGCCCCAATCCCGGATGCATCAGATGATGGGCAAGCTGGCCATCGTTGGTAAACAGGAGGAGGCCCCGGGTGTTGATGTCGAGACGACCCACCGCAATCCAGCGTTCCCCCTTCAGTACAGGAAGATTCTGAAATACAGTGGCGCGGTTCGACGGGTCAGAGCGCGTGCAGATTTCACCTTCGGGCTTGTTGTACAACAGGACCCGCTGTGACGGGTTGGACGGCCCGGTTCTGAGCGGTTTCCCATCCATGGAAATGGCCGACCCCGGGGCAACCCGGTCTCCCAGCTGTGCGGTTTTTCCATCCACGGAAATCCTGCCCTGGGAAATCCAGTCTTCGATTTTCCGCCTGGAACCGAAGCCCCGGCCGGCCAGGACCTTCTGCAGCCGTTCACCCCTGGGGCGCATGCAGTGGCTTCAGCATCCGGGCCGGGTCATCCAGCGACCCCGTTCCCTGCCGCCTCCCGGGGCATTGTGCAGGGATGGTTTCACTTTCCGGGGGTGTCCGGTTGAGCATCCGGCGCACTGCTCTCCAGCGCCGACAGTACTTCCCCGGGAAGCGGGGTATCCAGGCTCCTGGCAATCTCACCCAGGTCGCGCTGCTCCATCAATGGGGGCAGGTCCCTGAGGGACTCCAGGCTGAAATAGGCCAGGAATTCGGAAGTCGTTCCCAGTAATTCCGGTCTTCCGGGAACCTCCCGGACCCCGACTTTCTGTACCCATTCCCGCTCGAGCAGCCTTTGCATAATATCCGGACTGACACTGACTCCCCGAATCTTTTCGATATCCCCCCGGGTCACCGGTTGCCGATAGGCAATGATCGCCAGGGTCTCCAACTGTGCCCGGGACAGTCTGGGCGGTCGCCCTGCCTGGAGCTTCCGGATCCAGGGAGCATATTTCACCCGGGTGTGCAGCCGATACCCTGCCCCCACTTTCTTGATTTCAATGCTCCGGCCTTCAAAGTCCTGGGTGAGTTCCATGATGGCGGATTTGATTTCCCCGGCCCCGGGCACGGCATCCGGGTCAAACAGCCCCTGGATCCGGGCAACCGTGAGGGGAGCCTCCGCCACCATCAACAGCGATTCAACAATATATTTCAGGTCATTCTTCATCGATTGCTTCATCGATTGGGGTCAATGCGTTGGATATGGATGGGGGCAAACGGCTTGTTCTGTACCACAACCAGCATCTTGTCCCGCACCAGCTCGAGAATGGCCATAAAGCAGACCACCAGGCCGGCCTTGCCTTCATCGGGATCAAAAAGGTCTTCAAATCGCAAAAACCGCCGACGGTGGACCCTGGCAAGGATCTGGGTCATCTTTTCCCGAACCGTCAACCCTTCCCACCCAATGGAAAGATTCCGGTTCAATTCCGAACGCTCAAGCACCGTGCGAAACGCAATGGAAAGGTCATTGAGGGAGGCCTGGCTCTCCACTTTTACCGGGGCCGGGTCCTCGAATTCCACCGAAACCAGGTAAAGCTCCCGCTCAACCCTGGGCAATTCATCCATGTCCCGGCTGGCCTGGTTGAATCGCTCGTACTCCTGGAGACGTTTCACCAGCACGGCACGGGGGTCTTCTTCATCTTCTTCCTCGCTGGCCGGGCGGAACAGGAGCATTCGGGATTTGATTTCTGCCAGCATGGCGGCCATGACCAGGTATTCCGCAGCAAGATCCAGCCGCAGTTCCTTCATCAACTCGACATATTCCATGTATTGCCGGGTAATGTCCGCCACCGGGATATCCAGAATATCCTGATTCTGTTTCCGGATCAGGTACAGCAGCAGGTCCAGGGGCCCCTGGAAGGACTCCAGGAAAACTTCCAGGGCATCCGGATGGATCGTCAGGCTCTGGGGCCAGTGCTCCAGCACCTCGCCATTCACCAGGACCGTGGAAGGGGCCTGTGAAGAAGGGGGAGCTTCCCGGACCTCCCGATCCACTGCTGGATGAGCGTCTTCAGGGCTGACCATCAATAGACGGTCCCCACCGCTTTGCGTACGATTCGCATGGTTTCCCTGGCGGCCTCCCGGGCCTTCAGGTTGCCTTCGTGGACCACTTCACGAACTTTTTCCGGGTTGGATTCATAGGGTCTCGCCCGGTCCCGGATGTGTTCCTGTTCCTCCAGCACTTTTCCAATCAATGGCTTTTTGCACTCCAGGCACCCGAATGAGGCCGCCCGGCAGCCCCGGGACACCCATTCCCGGGTCTCATGGTCACTGTAAATCAGGTGGAACTGCCACACCGGACACTTCTCAGGGTCCCCCGGATCCGTCAACCGCACCCGGGCCGGGTCCGTGGGCATCACCCTGATCGATTGTTCCACGCGCTCGGGCCGGTCCCGCAATGCGATGACATTTCCATAGGATTTGGACATTTTCTGTCCATCCAGCCCCGGCATTTTCGCCGCGGATGTCAACAGGGCAGAGGCTTCGGGCAGGATCACCTCCCCCCTCCCTGTGAAATACCCGGCCAACTGTTCTTTCTGTTCCGGATTGAGGTTCTGCTGGTGCTCGATCAGTTCCAGCCCCCGGGTATACGCCTCCTGGTCTCCCTGCTCCGTATAGGCCTGCTTGAGCCGGCGAAATGACCGGGCCGCCTTTTTTCCCATTTGCTTCATCCCTTGCTCTATGCCCAGTTCGAATTCCTTTCCCCGGCCAAAAAAGTGGTTGAATCGTCTCGCAATTTCCCGGGTCAGTTCAACATGCGGAACCTGGTCTTCACCCACCGGGACATGGGCCGCGCGGTACATCAGGATGTCCGCGGACTGCAGCAGTGGATAACCGAGAAACCCGTAGGTCGCAAGGTCCTTCTCTCTCAACTTCTGCTGCTGGTCCTTGAAACTCGGCACCCGCTCCAGCCACCCCAGCGGTGTCACCATGGACAACAGCAAATGCAGTTCTGCATGCTCTGGAATTCTGGACTGGACGAACAGGGTGGCTTTTTCCGGGTCGATCCCGGCGGCCAGCCAGTCAACCACCATTTCCCAGACGTGTTCCTTCATCGTTCCGGGGGTGTCGTAGTGGGTCGTGAGGGCATGCCAGTCCGCCACGAAATAAAAACATTCATAGTCGTCCTGCATGCGCACCCAGTTTCTCAGCACCCCGTGATAGTGACCGAGATGCAACCGACCTGTCGGCCGCATTCCGGATAATACCCGTCTGTTTTCCATGGCTAGGAGTACCTGTACTGGGGCAAACTCATTGAAAGACGCCGACCTCTCCCTTGCCCACCCGTGCCACCACCGGAACCCCCTCCATCAGCTCGATTACCGATGTCGGCTGGAGGTCGCACGGACCGCCATCAATGACCAGGTCCACCTCGTGCTCCAACCGGTCACGAATTTCACCGGCATCGTTCAGAGGCAGGCTTTCTCCAGGCAAAATCAGGGTCGAGCTCATGATGGGCTCACCCAGGCTGGCTAAAATCGATTCGACAATGGGGAAATCCGGAACACGCAGCCCAATGGTCCGTCTTTTCGGATTTTGGAGCCGTCTCGGGACTTCCCGGGTCGCAACCAGAATAAAGGTATAGGGTCCAGGAGTAAAGCGCTTCAACAATCGATAGATATCATTGTCCACCCGGGCGTACAGGCTCAACTCAGACAGGTCCTTGCAGACCAGGGTAAAATTGTGTTCGTCACCGACCTTGCGAATCCGGCGTATCCGCATCATCGCCTCGCTGTTTCCGATGGCACAGCCCAGGGCATAGCTGGAATCCGTCGGATAGGCGATCACTCCCCCCCGGGAAATGATCTCTACCGCCTGCCGGATCAACCGGCTCTGGGGGTTCACGGGATGTATACTGAAGAACTGCGCCATTTCCCCTACCTGACCCTGCGGTGGTCCTTCCTTCCATGTGAAAACCGGGACCGGGGAGGACGATTTTTCCCGCCCTTCTTTTTTGTTCCCGCCGGGCCGGGCAGCTGCCGGATTATCTCCTGGCGCTGATCGCGGTTGCAGTCCTGTATGGCTGTCCACCACTCCACCACTTCGGGGCTCACTTCATCCACCGTCTGGCGCAACACCAGAAAATCAAAGGCGGCCCTGAACCATCGATGCACCATCACTCGACGGATTGACGGCGGTTTCCGGTCTTCCAGCAATTTCTGAAATCTCCAGATCTCAATGGCAGTATCCCGCACCCGGTACGGGATGGCAATTGACCGGGACTGCCGATCAAAGACCCGGGTTGCCGCCTCGTGGAACACGTCACCCGGAGGGGTCATTCGTTCTTTTCCGGGCCGCCTCAATTCCGTCTTGAACGGAAACCACAACAGCACGGCCAACAGGAAACCCGGGATGACCGGCAACCCGGAATGGACACGGGAATCCGTGTTTTCCAGGGCTGCCTGAATCAGTGTCCCAAACCGGGCCCCCTCCTCCCTGTGATCAAGACATGCAGTCGTCTGTGAAAACAGTCTTCCGGCCAGTGGCGTCCGGTTCAGTTCCTTCCAGGTTTCCGCCCCCGCCGCATGGTGAAACAGTTTGAATATCTCATCAAACAGCCTGGCTCCCGGAACATCGTCAATCAAACCGGCGCACTGGCTGATCTTCCGGGCGCTGCGGGGGTCGATGGTTAACCCGAGTTTCGCTTTGAACCGGATCAGCCGGAGCATCCGCACCGGGTCTTCCTTGAACCTTTGCTCCGGGTTGCCGATCATTCTCAGGGTTCTTTTTTGCGCATCGTCAATGCCCTGGACAAAATCAAGAACGATTTCGCGTACGGGATCGTAATACAGTGCATTGATGGTCACATCCCGCCGGACCGCATCCGCATCAATGGTACCGAAAACATTGTCGTCCAGAATCCTGCCCTGACGGGACCTGACGGGCCGGCCCCCGGGTTTTCTCCTGGAGGAACTTCCAGGGGGCGCCCGGTAGGTGGCAACTTCGATCACCTCCCGGTCATGCCTCCTGCCAAAGGTTACATGGACGAGTCGGAAACGGCGGCCGATAATCCGGGAGCGGTCGAACAGCGCATCAATCCGTTCGGGGCTGGCATCCGTGGCCACATCAAAATCCTTGGGGAGTCTCCCGATCAGCAAATCCCGAACACACCCCCCCACGAGATAGCCGTCGTACCCGGCCCCCTGCAGGCGCTGGATAACACGGAATGCATTGAGCGACACCCTGGAACGGTCAAATCCCAGTTCCCTTGCACGGTAGCTAGAAGGCTTCAAGCGAGAGGTAAATTACCGGAGTGCCGGATTACTGGATTTCTGGAAGTCAGTGTCTCTTCCCGATGACTTTCCATGCCGCCGGAATCACCAGCATGGCGAGCACAATTTTTACCAGGTCCCCAAAGATAAAAGGCGTGAGTCCCCATTCGAGAACCGGCTTGTCCCAGCCCACCACATTGCCGAGCCAGAGCAAACCCGGCACATAGATCAGGATATTGCCGATGAGCATGGCGAGAAAGGTGGGTACCATTTTTCTGTCCCAGCCTCTTTCCGCAAGGTAACCGGCAGCCATGGCCGCGAGGACAAATCCGATGAGGTAGCCGCCGGTGGGACCGATCATATAGGCCAGGCCAATCCCTTTTTCCGGCGTCCCGGCAAATACCGGCAGGCCCGCAGACCCGAGTACCAGGTACAGCAGCACCGTGCTCCCCCCCAACGTGGGACCATAGGACATCCCCAGCACCAGCACGACAAACGTCTGCATGGTCATGGGCACGGGAACAAAGGGAATCTGGACTTTCGCTGACAAGGTCAATAACCCGGCACCCGCCACCGCCAGGGTGATGAAACGAATCCAGCTGTCATCGTTCCATAGTATTGTGGCCAGTGTGGGGACCCGGATGGACGGGGATATCATCATAAAACCTCTTCAGATGGGAAATTTAAAGTTGGCGTATTCATTCACCTGCGGAGTATTTTACCAAATAATAGGCCCAGCAACAGCATCAATCCAGCAAAACTCAATGTCGGATACTGTCCGAAGGCCACATAGGGGGTCACCCCGGTCCGGGGCTGGACATTTCCCTTGACCACATGACGGACAAACTGGGGGGCATACCGGTCAATGCCCCCTTTCCAGTTGATCAGTGAAGACAGTCCATTATTGGAAGACCGGATCATGGGTCGCTCGCTTTCCCGGGAACGAAACCGTGCCATTTGGAGTCTTTGGTGAGGGGCCAGGGAATCGCCAAACCAGATATCTTCACTGACATTCAGCAACGTGCCCGACAGTGAAATCTGGTTCTGCCATTCCTGTGGAAAGGCATCTTCATAGCATATCGATACGGCGAACCGGTTGCCGGCAGCGACCAGGGGTCCCTGCGGCCGTGTCCAGGGCGTGAAATCGGACATCGGGATGTCCATTAAGCGCAGCAGTGGCTGAAGCAGCCCCTGCAGGGGCAGAAACTCTCCAAATGGCACTAGGTGCTGCTTCCTGTAAATCATCACCTGGTCCGAAACCGCCGCGACACTGTTGTAGTATTGCACCTGGCTGTCCATTTCTTCCCGGTGCAGGACGCCAAAAATAAAGTCCGCGGGGTGGTCTTCTACCTCCCGCCAGAATTCATTGGAAAGGGTATCGATGTAATCCGGGACCGCCGCCTCCGGCCACACGACAAGGTCCACATCCCGGTGGTCCTGGCTGCTGCGCAGGTAATCGCTGACAATACGATTGCTTTTTGCCGCCTCCCATTTCTCCATCAGCGGCACATTGTTCTGGATGATGGCAACCGACAACGGCTCGCCATCCGCCTGGGTCCATGCGGTTTCGTTCAGCATCCACCCCATGGCCCAGACCAGAGCACACACCCCGGCAATGGCGGCATTCGCCCGGCTGATCTGGCGCACCACGGCCACCAGGACGCCCGTTGAAACCAGCGCGATGAGTCCCACCAGGTACACCCCGCCGATGGGGGCAAAATTGGACAGCGGGGTATCCAGATAGGCATATCCGGTGGACAGCCAGGGCAGGCCGCTCAGCACCCACCCCCTGAGCCATTCAGACAAAATCCAGAGGGATGGCATCAACAGCACCAGCCGGATGGTGGGATAGTGGTCGGGAAACCAGGCCTGGAACCATCCCGCCACGGCAGGAAAGAGTGAAACATAGGCCACCAGTACAAGGATACAGAAGGCCGCGGGCACCGGGGACATGCCCCCGAACGTATTCAGGCTGATATACATCCATGAAATGCCTGCCCCAAACATGGAAAGGCCATACACGAAACCCAGCCAGGCCGCTTTTTTTGGTGTGGAGCCAAACCACAGCGCAAACAGAATGGCAAAACTGATCATGCTCAGGGGCCACCGGTGGAATGGAGCGAATGACAGGGTATTCAGTATCCCCGCAATCACGGCAAGCAGGGTGTAAATCGACCCCCGCACAGGCAACCATGATATTGATCTCATTCGAAACGCACCCCAAACCATTGATTCAGCACATCAGTCAACGCAGATGTCGCGCAGTATGCGCTGCTCTACAGCCTCCATGACTGCCGCGGTTTTTTCTGTCTGATGGTCAAAGCCACATAGATGGAGCGTACCATGAATGACCATATGGGCAAAATGAAGGGATACCGGCCTGCCCTGCCGGGTGGACTCGTCCATTACAACCGGGTAGCAGATCACGATATCCCCGAGGGGGGAATAATCGACCCCTGGAACCCTTTCAAATGGAAACGCCAGGACATTGGTTGGCCGGTCCATTCCCCTGAACCGAAGATTCAGCGCTTTCATTTCACTCTCGTCCGTCACTCGGACCGTGATATCCCGGGGGGGGCTGCCAATCGTGGTGAACGTGGACTGAACCCAGGTTTCCACCCGGGCAAGGGAGGGCACTGCACTGCGCCGGGCATTGGCCAATTGAAGATCCACGGACATTTTCTTCCGCAACCGATCTTCCACCACTGCCGTGAACCGTTACGTTTTCAACGAGGACAGGCCCTTACCCGGAGCTGTGATCGTTGGTTTCGTAGGCCTCCACGATTCGCTGGACCAGCGGATGCCGGACGACATCCTCCGGTTTGAACCGGGTAAAACTGATGCCATAAATATCCCCAAGCACGGTTTGGGCATGCTTGAGCCCGGAAAGCTGTCCCCGGGGAAGGTCCACCTGGGTAATGTCTCCCGTGACGATGGCCCTGGATCCAAACCCGATCCTGGTCAGGAACATCTTCATTTGCTCGACGGTGGTATTTTGCGCTTCGTCCAGGATCACAAACGACTCATTCAGGGTCCTTCCCCGCATGTACGCCAGGGGAGCCAGTTCAATCGTACCCCGGGCAATCAGCCTGCCGACCCGGTCGAATCCGAGCATTTCATACAGGGCATCAAACAATGGTCGCAGATAGGGATCGATTTTCTGTCCGACATCCCCGGGAAGAAACCCCAGTTTTTCTCCCGCTTCCACCGCCGGGCGCACGAGGAGTATGCGTTCAATTTCATTTTCCGCCAGGGCCTGCACTGCACAGGCAACCGCGAGATAGGTTTTACCGGTTCCGGCGGGTCCAATTCCAAAATTGATGTCGTGGTCGCGAATGTTTTTCAGGTACGTTTTTTGCCCGGGATTCTGGCCCCGTATCCGGTTCTTGCGCAATTTGATGCAGACCTCATCCCCGTCCACCGGGGTTGCCGGAGAATCCGTTCCAGGGCGGCTGTCTTCCCCGGCCCGGTGCTCCGAGCTGGACAGGGCGAGATGAACATCGCTGCTGGTCAGGGGTATTTTCTTTTCTTCGGCCATGGAATACAGCTGTCTGACTACGGAAGCTGCCTGTCTTGCGCTTTTTGCGGACCCGGAAATGCTGAAATCGTGACTGCGATGAATGATTTTAACGGTGAGACGGTTTTCGATCTGCTTGATATTGCAGTTCATTTGACCACAGACACTGGACAGGCGGTCATTCTCTTCTGGCTGCAGCCGGAAATTGATGGAGTTGGACAATTCCTTTCCCGGAACCTCAGGCCACACGTCTTTCATTGCCGGGAAGCGCTCTGCCCCGCAGGGAATTGGGCAGTGCATCCGTGATGGTGACCGGTACAAACGACCCCACGCTGGAGGTATTCCCGCCAAAGTTGACTACACGGTTGTTTTCCGTGCGCCCGGATATCTCGCCGGGGTCCTTTTTCGAAATGCCGTCTACCAGCACCACCTGCTCGGTACCCACCATGTGGCGGCTGTATTCCCCGGCCAACCCGTTGATTTTTTCCTGCAATGCGGCCAGTCTCCGTTTTTTTGTTTCCAGGGGGACATCATCGGCCAGTTCGGCGGCCGGGGTCCCCGGGCGCTGACTGTACAGGAAACTGAAGCTCTGATCGAAGCGAACCTCGTCGATCAGGGCCATGGTGGCATCAAAATCCTCCTCGGACTCTCCCGGAAAACCAATGATAAAATCCGAAGAAACGGCAATCTCCGGACGCACAGACCGGAGCTTTTCGATCCAGTCCAGGTAGTCCCTCACCGTGTACCCCCGCTTCATCAATTCGAGAATGCGGTCCGACCCGCTTTGTACCGGCAGGTGCAGATGGCTGACCAGTTCCGAAATTTCCGCATAGGCCTCCACCAGTGCATCGGAAAAATCAATGGGGTGGGAGGTGGTATAGCGGATTCGCTCAATCCCTTCCACCACGGCCACATAATGCAGCAGTTCCGCAAATTCCATCATCCGGCCGTCATGGGTGGCACCGCAGTATCCGTTCACATTCTGGCCAAGCAGGGTGACCTCCCGCACGTTCTGCTGTGCCAGGCCATAAATTTCAGCGATCACATCATCAAATGGCCGGCTGAACTCGGTTCCCCGGGTATAGGGGACCACGCAGAAGGAACAGTACTTGCTGCAGCCCTCCATGATGGATACGTAGGCTTTCACACCCTCCACCCGGGGCGGCGGCAGGCAGTCGAATTTCTCGATCTCGGGGAAGGAAATGTCCACCGCCCGGCTTCTCCGTCCGAGCACATCATCCAGCATGGCGGGCAATCGATGAAGTGTCTGGGGACCGAATACCATGTCCACGTAAGGTGCTCTTTTCAGGATCATCTCGCCTTCCTGGCTGGCCACACAGCCCCCTACCCCAATCACCAGGTCCCGGTTGGCCTGCTTTCTTGCCCGCCAGCGGCCGAGCAGGGAAAAGACTTTTTCCTGGGCCTTCTCCCGCACCGAGCAGGTATTGAGCAGCACCATGTCGGCTTGCGACGGGTCATCTGTGCGCTCGTACCCATGGCTGACATGCAACAGGTCCGCCATTCGCGATGAATCGTATTCATTCATCTGGCAACCGAAAGTCTTGATAAAAAGCCTGGGTTTCAATTGTGATCCAACCGTTCGGTAACGTTTCAGTGAGGGATGGGATTTTACTTTATTTGGGGGAACCAGACCACGATTTTTGATTTTTGCCCTCAGCGGTCCAGGCCCACCGATTCAGTCCGCCGTCTCCGTGGACGGCCGGTCGCTGTGCTCGGCGTTGATTTTCATATTGAGCATGCGCATGGTGGCCCCGATCCCGGCAAAAACCTGGTTGGCATCGACCCCCCGGGTGCGGAATTTCTGGTCGCCATCCTGCCACGTAACAAAGCATTCCACCAGCGCGCTGGTGGTTCCTCCCTTTGGAATGCGCACCTGGTAATCCAGCAGCTCCGGGAATTCCAGGCCAATGTTGTCCAGCACTTTCCGGATGGCCATGATGAAGGCATCAAACCCCCCGTTCCCGTTTCCGGTGGTTTTGTAGGTCTGGTCAAACAACCGGGTCTGGAGACTGACGATGGAATCCAGTCCCAGTACGCTGGTAATGGAACAGTTCAGCAGTTCCAGGTGCCGGTCACCCCTGGATTCCAGCACCTCTGCAATGATCAGCGGAAGATCCTCGGCAGTGATCACGGCCTTGGAATCTCCGAGGTTGACAATTCGCTCCAGTACCTTGACCTGGTCTTCACTGGACAGGCTGATCCCCAGTGTTTCGAGGTTCTTCTGCAGGGAAGCCTTGCCACTCATCTTCCCCAGGGCATAGGACCGGGAACGGTTGAAGCGGTCCGGACTCAGGGTCGTCTGATACAGGGCCGCCTTCTGGTCGCCGTCCGCATGAATCCCTGCGGTCTGGGTAAATACATCCGCGCCGACGATGGGCGCATTGTCCGCCACCATCTTGCCGGAAAAATTCTCGATCATCTGGCTCAGTGTATAGATTTTTCCCTCGTCGATGGAAAGGTCCACCCCCATCTTGTCCCGCAACACCATGCAGACTTCGGCCAAAGAAGCGTTCCCGGCCCGTTCACCCAGGCAGTTCACCGTACAGTGTACCGAGGTCACCCCCGCTTCCACGGCAGCCATGCAGTTGGCCGTACCCAGCCCGTAGTCGTTGTGGGGGTGAAAATCAAACCGGCATCCCGGATACCGGCCAATCATGTCTGCCAGGCTATCCCGGACTTCTGCGGGAGACATGACTCCCAGTGTATCGGGCAGCATCACATGGGCAACGGGCAATGTGGCCAGGGTATCCATCATTTCAAAAACATAGGATGGATTGTCGGCATAGCCGTTCGACCAGTCTTCCAGGTAGACATTGACGATCATTTCCTGTTCCACCGCATACGAAATGGTTCGCCGGATACGGTCCAGATGCTGTCCCAGTGTCAGGCGCAACTGTTCATGGCAATGTTTCTCGCTGCCCTTGGTCAACAGGTTCATCACCCTGCCTCCGACGGATTGAATCCAGTTCACACTGCGCCGGTCATCCGTGAAACCCAGGACCTCCACCTGCTCAAGATACCCTTCGTCCGCCGCCCACAGGTTGATGCGATGGACAGCCTCACGCTCGCCTTCGGACACGCCTGCCGAAGCCACTTCAATCCGGTCCACTTTCAACGATCGCAACAACGCCTTGGCGATACTCACCTTCTCGGACTGGGTAAATGAGACGCTCTGGGTCTGTTCGCCGTCGCGCAATGTCACATCCACCAGCTTTATTTTCCTCGATTTTTCAGGCATCTTGTGTAAATTGTTGAAAAAAATGGATTTTGTACTGTATTGGAAAGAATGTCCAGTCCCGCACCCGTCCGGGCCCCCGGGTTCCCGTCACAGCCCCCGCACTGCCCTGGCCATTCTGTCCAGTTTTTCCCTGAGAATCGCCCTTGAAGTCGCAAAGTTCAGGCGGATGCATCCCTCTCCCTGTTCACCGAACAGGGGGCCGGCATAGCAGCCAACCCGGGCTTCACGCAGGAAAAACGCCGCCGGGTCCTCCTTGAGACCCAGGCCGCGACAATCCACCCATGCGAGGAAAGTCGCTTCATTCAACCGGTGGTCGAGGCCGGACAGTTCCGTTTTCAGGTACGAATCCAGGTAATCCCGGTTCTCCTGCAGGTATTGCCGGGTGTATTCCAGCCACTCATCACATTGTTCCCAGGCAATCCGGGTTGCCCGATGGCCCACGGTATTGCTGCCGCCCCGAATGCCCGGGGGCAACCGGTCAAACCGTTTTTTCAGTTCCGCGCTGCCGTAGTGGGCCAGGGCGCAGCGGACCCCGCCGAGATTGTGGGATTTGGTGGCGGAATTGAAGGTCACCGTTTTTTCGGCAATTTCGGGAGAAAGGGACGCAAAGGGAATATGGGGCCCGGTATCGGAATAGACCAGGTCACAGTGGATTTCATCCGAGACAACCCACAGGTCGTGGCGCAGCACCATCTCCCCCAGCTGCTCCAGTTCATCCCGCCGGAATGCCCGCCCGGTGGGATTGTGGGGGTTGACCAGCATCAATAACCGGGTCCGGGGCTGGATTTCCCCCTCAAGACGGTCCATGTCCATTTCCCAACCCTGGCCGGTCTTCACCATCGGACTGGCAAGGATGTCCCGTTTCATGCTGCGGCAGGCGCTCAGGATAGGGTGGTAGGAAGGCATCTGCACGATCACCTGCTGGTCATCGTCACACAGGACAGTGACCGCGATATGGATCGCCTGGACGATGTCCGTCATGTCATCACAACCCCGGGGGTCCAGAACCCATCCATAACGGGAGTCCATCCTGGCGGCAAAAATTTCATCCAGCCTCTCCTGCTGCATCGTCGGGGCATACCCCAGCTCACTTCCCCTTGCAATCGTGTACAGCAGGTCACGAAGGGGGTCCGCCACCGGGTAATCCATGTCCGCAATCCAGGAGGGAATCACATCCCGGTCATAGTAATTCCATTTCAGGCTCAGGGACCGCTGTGCCTGTTCAAGGGTCAGATCATCGAAATTCATGGCCGAAAACACGAAATAGCGCGATACCGGCGGAAAATATTGCCATCACTCCAGGAACCGGTTTGTCCACCCATTCCCAATCAGGAACCGTCCCGTTCCAGGGCCAGTGCCGGCAATCCCTGCTGACCGGGGTTTCGGGTCAGGCATGCCCGCCACCGGGTTCCCCCCGCCATGCAGGATTCGGTCATCCCACTGCTTCCGGAAGGACCCCCGGTCAGTCCGGGACCACGGTGGCCTTTTCGATCACAATGGGCTCAAGTGGAACATCACTGTGGCCGCCAACCTGCCCGGTCCTGCCTTCCGCCATTTTTTTAACCACATCCATGCCCCGCACCACCCTGGCAAAAACCGCGTACCCCCATCCCTGCCTGGTTTTGGCGGTAAAATCCAAAAAAGCATTGTCCACGAGGTTGATGAAAAACTGGGAAGTGGCTGAATTGGGATCGGAGGTTCTGGCCATGGACAGGGTTCCCACGGTATTTTTCAGCCCATTGTCGGCTTCGTTGACAATGGGGGGGCGGGTCTTGCGTGGTTTCATGTCCGGGGTAAACCCACCCCCCTGCACCATGAATCCCGGGATCACCCGGTGGAAAACCAGTCCATCAAAGTGCCCGCTTTCCACGTACCCGATAAAATTTGCAACGGTTTCAGGGGCGTGATCGGGATAAAGTTCGATCTCGATCTCACCAAGTGTCGTTGTCATTTGAATCATTGTATTGTCTCCGGGGTCTTCTGCAAAGGATGGCAGGCCATACGGTCCGATTGCCAGTAGCAGGGTTGCAAGTAAATATTTGATCATTGCTCTCTTTCGCGGGATTGTCTTTCACGGAGGTCCCGGCCTCATTGCCGGCCCCGGGACCGGGTTTTACATCAATGTATGGATGAAATCCCAATGCTTTTTGTCCACCGGAGTAATGGACAGCCGGTTTCCCTTTTGCAGCACGCGCATGCCTTCGAGCTCGGGATGTTGACGCAGTTCCCGCAGGGTAACAGGCTCATCGAGTTTGGAGATGAATTTCACGTCCCGCATCAGCCAGGTGGGATTTTCCGGTTTGCTCTTCGGGTCGTAATAAAATTCCGAGGGGTCAAACGCGGTATGGTCTGGATAGGCTTCACTGCAGATTTCCATGAGACCGACGATTCCCGGTACCTTGCAACTGGAATGGTAAAAAAACGCCTGGTCCCGGATCGACATCTCATCCCGAATGAAATTTCTCGCCTGGTAATTGCGGATACCATCCCAGGGTTCCACCCTGACCCTGGCAAGATCATCAATGGAGAACGCCTCCGGCTCATTTTTCATTAACCAGTATTTCATTTTCTGGGACTTATATACTTAACTTAATGGTATGGCCCGCCTCCCGCGAGACGGCGACCGCCCCGTACCGGAACCCCCTGATGAAGCCAGCGGTTATCCTGAACTCCGGCCCGGCCGGCACCCAACGCCGGATCATACCACCCAGTTCTCCTCAAAGCAGTAGGAAATGCGGCTGACCAGGGAAATTTTTGTTTCAGCAGCCGGCACCAGGACGGAGATTGCAGACAAATGGTCCCGGCCGCTTCGGTGTGCAGGCTCTGGATGCCCGGGAGACCCCGCCACAGACGGAACGTCCTGCATTACCTGGCCTGGTAGGCCCTGTCAGGAATTGACCGGTTGGACTGGACAAAAATATGCTCGCCAAGCGTGCGTTCCAGGGCGGAAACACCGGCGGGCAGATCGACTTGAACCCCCAGGGAAAACATGCTGGCACCCAGAGCATGAAGGGTCCTGAAAATATTGTGGGCACGGCTTTGCTCCCCCATTTGCCCTATCCGGACAATGGGCAGTCCGAATGAACCGGAAATTTCCACCCGATGGGTGCTGGACATCAACCTGAGCAATGTCCCGGATTCCACCCCCATTGGCAGGTTGATTCCCACAACTGAATTCAGCCTTGCATCCGGGCTGGTAAACAACGACAGCCCCATGGCTTCGATCCCCGCCTGCAGTGCGCAGGAACACCGTAAATGCCGCTTGAATCGACCCGGCAGGGTTTCCTTGCAGATTAACCGGAGGGCTTCATGCAGTGCCAGAATGCCGGAGACCGGCGCCGTATAGTGATACGCCTTTTTGTTCCAGAATTGATCCGCCAGCAACGCATCCAGGCACCAGTGCCCCAATGTATCCATGCGGTGGGTGATCCGTCTCCAGGCCCGGTCCGAAAAGGAAACGAGTGAAACACCCGGAATGGAGGAAAGCCCTTTTTGTCCCCCTGTGATCACCGCATCAATCCCCCAGTCATCCATGTCCAGGGCCATGGTGCTCAGTGTACAGACGGCATCCACAATCACCATGCAGTCATGCTCCCGTGCCAAGGCACAGATTTCGGGCAAATAGCGGTTAAACACCGTGTTTGACGTCTCTCCCTGGACGATGGTCAACACTCCCGGCTTATACCTGGCCAAATACTCCCCGACCTCTTCCGGGGAGGCAGTCTGGCCCTCCCTGACCGGGTACCGGATTACATGCCCTTCAACCCGCTCCGCCATTTCCGCAAGACGGTTGCTGAAAAAGCCGTTGCAGACACACAGGACGGTCTCTCTGGGCTCAACAATGTTGACAATGGCCATTTCCATCGCAGCAGAACCCGGGCCGGCCACCCCCAGGATATACCCGGACAGTGTCTGGAACACGTATCGGGACATGCTTTTCACCTGTTCGATAATTTGCGACATCGTGTCACCCAGATGATTGATGACAATGGAATTTGCCGCAGCGACTCTGGCAGGAATGGGAACCGGTCCCGCTCCCATCATCAACAATGGTTCATCCGGCAGAATTTCATCCAGGGGCACCAGATTTGTCGGGACAGGAATGGTCATGAGCACAACTGTATTTTGCCGGGAGGTTGCCCTCCCAATGAATTCGGATATCGATTATAAGAATATACTGATACTTCGTATAATCAAAATAGATTTTCGTATCGATAGGTTTTATATGATGATATATTTATCTTCTCGCCATGGTCCATAGACAATGAGCTTTTTCGAAACCCCAAAGCGCAGCCCCCGATTACAGCGAAGTGAGCTGGCCGTTCCAGGCTCCAATCCCGGGATGTTTGAAAAGGCCGCGAACAGCCAAGCTGACTATGTCTTTCTGGATTGTGAAGATGCGGTGGCCCCGGATGACAAGGACAGGGCCCGAAAAAATATCATCGAGGCGCTCAACGATATTGACTGGAAGGGAAAAACACTCTGCGTCCGCATCAACGGGCTGGATACCCATTACATGTATCGGGATGTTGTCGACATCGTGGAACAGGCCGGTCAGCATCTGGACACGATTTTAATTCCCAAGGCCGGAACGGCGTCGGACATTTACATGGTGGACTGCCTGGTCACACAGATCGAGACCGCCAGGGGACTGGAAAAAAACCGGATAGGACTGGAGGCGCTGATTGAAACCGCGCTGGGCATGGCCAACGTGGAATCCATTGCACAAGGCAGCCCCAGGATGGAAGCGCTGCATTTTGGCGTAGCGGATTTTGCCGCCAGCTGCCGGGCCTGGACCGTGGTCATCGGCGGCCTGAATCCGGATTACCCGGGAGACCAATGGCATGCCAGCCTGCAAAAAATGCTGATTGCCTGCCGGGCTTTCGGACTCCGTGCCATTGACGGCCCATTCGGGGATTTCAATGATCCTGAGGGCTACCGGGATGCCGCAAAACGGGCGGCTGCCATGGGATATGAAGGGAAATGGGCCATCCACCCCTCCCAGATCCCCCTAGCAAACGAGGTCATGTCTCCTCCCGAAGCCGAAGTCTCCAGGGCGCTCAGGGTTCTGGAGGCATTGGAGGTAGCGGCAAAAGCCGGCAGGGGTGCCGCATCGCTGGATGGTAAACTGATTGATGCCGCTTCGGCCAGAATGGCCGAAAATGTGGTGGCCCAGTCCAGAGCCATTCGCAGTGCCCGCTGACACTTCCCGGGTGCTGAAAAACCAGACGGCCATTCCTTGGAGAAAACCGAATGGAAATACATGAATATCAGGCAAAACAGCTGTTGAGAGACTATGAGGTCCCCATCCCTTCGGGGGGGCTTGCCTACAGTCCGGAACAGGCCGTCTACCGGGCAACTGAAATCGGTGGCGAGAGCTGGGTGGTCAAATCCCAGATTCACTCCGGGGCCCGGGGGAAGGCCGGGGGAATCATTTTCTGCAAAAGTACCCAGGAAGTGTGGAGTGCCGCCGAATCCCTCCTGGGACGCACCCTGATAACCAGCCAGACCGGCCCGGCGGGAAAAACCGTCTACCGGCTGTATGTCGAGCCCGCACAGGACATTGAACAGGAGCTCTATTTCAGCCTTGTGCTGGACCGGAATGCGGAATGCATCGTTGCGGTGGTCAGCGCACAGGGGGGGATGGACATCGAAGAGCTTGCCGAAAAAAATCCCGGGGCACTGGTGAAAGTGCAGGTGGAACCCGCCGTGGGCATGCAGGCGTTCCAGGCCCGGCAACTCGCGTTTGCACTGGGCTTAAGTGGAGTACAGGTTCAACAGTCGGTCAAGACCATCCTGAGGACCTACCGGGCCTTCCGGGACCTGGACGCAACGATGGTGGAAATCAATCCGCTGTGCGTGACCCGTTCAGGCCAGGTACTGGCACTGGATGCCAAAATGTCGTTTGATGACAATGCCCTGTTTCGGCGGTCTATCATTTCTGAATGCCGGGATAAGACCCAGGAAGACCCCAGGGAAATGGAGGCTGCAGACCGGGGACTGAGCTATGTGGGCCTGGACGGCAATATTGGCTGCATCATCAATGGCGCAGGATTGGCCATGGCCACCATGGACCTGATCAAGATGAAGGGGGGAGAGCCGGCAAACTTTCTCGATATCGGCGGCGGGGCCTCTCCGGAAAGAGTCGCCAAGGCTTTCCGGCTGGTCCTGTCTGACCAGAAGGTTGAAGCCATCCTGATCAACATCTTCGCCGGCATCAATCGCTGCGACTGGGTTGCCCAGGGGATCATCCGGGCAGTGGAGAAACTGCGCCCCGGGATTCCGGTTGTCGTCCGACTGTCAGGAACCCACGTTGAACAAGGCAGGGAACTCATTGAAAATTCCAACCTTGGCGTCCTTTCGGTGGATACCCTCGAAGCCGCTGCCGAATGCGTGGTCACTGCCGTTCAGTAGCCGACATCCGCACCGCTCCTGCATTCAAAAACCGAGAATTTTCATGGCTATACTGATCGATGAAACAACCCCGATCCTGGTTCAGGGGTTCACGGGGAAAATGGGTTCATTCCACGCGCAGAAAATGATTGAATATGGCAGCCGGGTTGTAGGGGGGGTGACTCCCGGGAAAGGCGGCCAGACCCACCTGGGCCGACCCGTATTCCATACCGTCAAAGATGCGGTACTCGCCACGGGCGCCCGGGCCAGTATTGTATTTGTTCCTCCCGCCTTTGCATCAGACAGCATCATGGAAGCCGCGGAAGCGGGGATTGAGTATTGCGTGGCCATCACCGACGGGATTCCTGCCCAGGACATGCTGCGGGTCAAGCGCTACATGCGAAGATTCAAGCAATCCCGAAAAATGTGCCTGACCGGTCCGAATTGCGCCGGCACCATCAGCCCGGGCAAAGCCATGCTGGGAATTATGCCGGAACACATTTACCTCCCTGGCCGGGTGGGTCTTATCGGCAGGTCCGGCACGTTGGGATATGAAGCGGCTTCACAGCTCAAGTCCCTGGGAATTGGTGTTTCAACGAGTGTTGGAATCGGGGGTGACCCCATCAATGGCAGTTCCTTTACGGACCACCTGATGCGATTCGAGGAAGACGACGAAACCAACGCGGTGGTCATGATTGGAGAAATCGGCGGACAACAGGAGGTCCAGGCGGCCCGGTTCTACCGGGAAAACATGAAAAAACCGGTCATCAGCTATATTGCGGGTCTAAGCGCTCCAAAAGGCAGGCGGATGGGGCACGCCGGGGCCATCGTCAGTGCTGCCGGAGAAAGTGCCACGGAAAAAGTGGATATCCTGCGCCAGAACGGGATCGGGATTGTTCCGTCCCCCGCCCACTTCGGAACCTCGGTGGCGGCGCTCCTAACGTAATGGGCTGGCAATCCGGTTTCATCCCCGTTGGATTCCCGGGCAATGGAGACAGGTTTCCATGTGCCTCCAGGTCCGCCTCCAGACCCACCGGCACACCCCCCCTGACCGCCCCCCGGCCGGCCTGCCCATGAACGACCCCCTCGCCACCGCGTCACAACAGGATTCTCTTCGGTCCGATGTCCGGCTGCTGGGGAATTTGCTCGGTGAAACCATCCGGCAACACCATGGAGAAAGGCTGTTTAACCTGGTGGAAGAAGTCCGGGGGATTGCAAAGCTTGCCCGGAAGGGAGACACCGGGCAGACACAAAAATTAATTGGCATCCTCTCGGGGCTGCAACCGATTCAGATGCTCAATCTGGCCCGGGCATTTACCCATTTCCTGAATCTCGCAAATATCGCCGAACAGCATCACCAGGTCCGTCAGCGCCGGGCCCGGGCAACCCGGGAAGTCCGGCTCCCGGAAGACAGCAATCACCCCTTTACCGAACCCAACCCGGGAGCATTCCTTGAATCGGAGTTAAAAAAGCTCGTGCAGGCAAAGGTGAGCAGGAAAAAGATTTTCGAACAGGCCTGCAAACTCAATATCGGGCTTATACTCACCGCCCATCCCACGGAAATACTGAGACGGAGCCTGTCCTCCAAATTCCTCAGGATCAGCCGTTTGCTTGCCGAACGGGACCGGCATGATCTGTCAGACAACGAACGTCATGAAATCAGGCTGAGCCTGCACCGGGCCATTACTGAAGTATGGAAAACCGATGAAATCAGGCGGCGGCGTCCGACTCCCGTTGACGAAGCCAAAACCGGACTGGTCTATATCGAGCATTCCCTTTGGGGAGTCCTTCCCGGGATTCTCCGGGAGCTGGACAGTGCCCTGCTCACCGTTACGGGAAACCGGCTTCCCCTGGATGTTACACCCATTCAATTCGGCTCATGGATGGGGGGAGACCGGGATGGCAACCCGAATACGACACCCATGGTGACTTCCCAGGTCTGCACATTGTGCCGGATCAGTGCCGCAGAAATGTTCTGGGCAGAAATTGACGAACTGCGTCGCGACCTGTCGATGACGAAATGCAATGAGGCCCTGCGAAGGGAAGTTGGCCGCCATTCCCGGGAACCGTACCGGGCTTTTCTGGAAAACGTGCAGAAAAAATTAAGATCCACCATCAAGTATCACGGCAAAATCTACGACGGGTACGCTTCCGGCAAACCTGCTGTTGGAGAATCCGCCCCAAAGAATGGGGTATACCTTTGCAGGAGCGAACTCAAGTCCTCCCTGATGATGTGTTACCAATCCCTTGTGGATTGCGGGGATGCCATGATTGCAGAAGGAAGATTGACCGACATTTTGCGCCGGCTGGATGTTTTCGGGCTCACCATGGTCAAGCTTGATATCCGCCAGGAAGCCATCCGCCATGCGGAAACGCTGGACACCATCACCCGGTACCTGGGGCTTGGAAGCTATCTGCAGTGGGACGAAAATGAGCGGCAGCAGTTTCTGATCCGTGAACTGAACAGCAAACGCCCCCTGATCACCTCAAAGTTTCCGGAGGCCGGTGAAGCCAGCGAAGAAGTGAGGGATGTCCTGGGGACATTCCGGATGATCGCCTCGGAGAATGCGGAATCGTTCGGGGCGTATGTCATTTCAATGGCCTCCATGCCATCGGACATTCTTGCGGTGGCACTGTTACAGAAAGAATGCCGCATCCGCTTTCCATTGAGAATCGTTCCCCTGTTTGAACGATTGGTGGATTTGGAGAATGCCGGGGAGTGCATGGACGGCCTGTTTCGCATTGAATGGTACAAGAATCAAATCAACGGGAAACAGGAAGTGATGATTGGATATTCGGACTCTGCAAAGGATGCCGGGATACTTTCGGCTTCCTGGGGCCTCTACCAGGCCCAGGAAAAACTGGTGGAGGTATTTCGGGAGCATGGAATTCAATTGACGCTGTTCCATGGCCGCGGCGGTACCGTTGCCCGGGGTGGAGGGCCCGCTTACGATGCCATACGGTCCCAGCCACCGGGTTCAGTCAACGGATCGATTCGAATCACCGAACAGGGGGAGGTCATCCAGGCAAAATACGGTATTCCGGATATCGCAACCGAATCGCTGCAGGTGTATCTCGGTGCCGTGCTCGAGGCCAGTCTGACCCCTCCCCCCCTGCCAAGAACCGAATGGAGAGAACAGATTACCCAATTGTCCGACAGTGCGGTGGAGGAGTTTCACCGTATCATCCGGCACCATGAGGATTTCGTCGAATATTTCAGGCATGCCACCCCGGAACAGGAGATCGGCAGCCTCAAGATCGGCAGCCGGCCAGCCCGGAGACGAAAAGGGGGCGGGATTGTGCATCTTCGTGCGATCCCCTGGGTCTTCGCATGGACCCAGACCCGGTTGCTGCTGCCGGCATGGCTGGGGGTGGGCAAGGCGCTTGATGATGCGGTTGAACGCAATGACCGGGAACTGTTGCAGGTTATGGAACAAAACTGGCCATTCTTCAAGGCGACGCTGAATGCCATCGAAATGGTGTTTTCAAAATCAAACGAAAATATTTCTGCGATTTACGATGAGCGTCTGGTCCCGGATGACCTGCAGTATTTTGGAGAAATGCTGAGAACAAAATACCAGCATACGGTTGATCTGCTGCTGGAGATTACCGGCCATGAAATACCACTGGAAAATGAACCGGTTGTCCGGCAATCCGTGGATGTCAGAAATACCTATGTCGTGCCCCTGAACCTGTTGCAGGTAGAGTTGCTGGGACGGGTCAGGGATGGGGCCGACGACACCGTCCTGGATGCGCTCCTGATAACCATCAACGGCATCGCCGCGGGAATGCGCAATACCGGATAAATCCGGTTTTCCGATCATCACCCGCCAGCGGGTTCATCCCGCCCCGGTACCACCGGGGAACCGGGTCCTGCCGGCGTACGGCGCGATACCCGGAACCCGTCCCCACTATCCATGGTTCCCGGACGGCCCCCGGGAACCGGGAATCCGCGGATAGACCGCAGCGTCCGTCACCACGGCAGACAGGGGGATATCCCATGGCTCCGCATCAATCCGGCCTACTCTCTGGATATCATGGGCAATACCAATCAACCGGGGCCTGTCCCCGCCTGTCTCCCTGACCGACCCGAATGTTGCATCATAGAACCCGCCACCCATGCCGACACGATTGCCGTTCGTATCGAACGCAACCAGGGGCAGGAGGACCAGGTCCAGTTGTTGCGGGTCAATGAGGTTGTGGCCCCGGACAACCGGCTCCTGGATTCCAAACCGGTTCTCAACGAAGGTTGTGTGTTCCGTGACTTCGGCAAAGACCAGGGTGTTCCTGCCACCTGGCATGACCACCGGAACATAACACTGAATCCCGTTTCTCCAGCACCATGCCATGACCCGAACCGGGTCAATTTCCCCGTCGTTTGCCAGGTACATGGCGATCTTTCTTGCATTCCGGAAAACCGGCAGGGACTTCAGCTGCGCCAGCAGGTTCCTGGCGGCCCCGGTTTGATGTGCCCGGGAAAGGGACCGGCGACGGGCACGCAACCGTTTCCGGAGTTCTGGCTTGGTATCCAACGCGTACGGTTCAGTGTGCGGGTTCTGTTTTGGTTCAGCCATGCAAACGGCCGGCCCGGGACCATGGATTGCCTGGACCAGAAAAGAGCCCGATACCCGGACAGTGTCCGGGCAGGGCCAACAGGCATTGTCCGCCAGTGCCGTATGCTCACATTACCTTGAACCGCAAGGTTCAAGTGGGTGTCAAGAGCAACTTCGGGAATCGCGCCAGTCAGACCGTGGTCATACTCGCCCGCCACTCATCACAACACCCGAGATATAAGATTAGGTTCGAAGGGATTCGGAGAACTACTCGAACACCGCAGGCAATACCAGAGTCAAGTGTAGCAAGAAAATCAAAAATAGGAAAATCAAATAACGGTGCGGTCCGCACAATGCGGTAACCATGGCAGGGTCCGCACCTTCCCTGGGGGGTCGCATTGACCAGCCGGAGACCGGATGAGAAACGATGAGCCACTTTCACCTCCACCCGCCCTGCCCGGTGGGTGCGGTGTGACCGCTTCACGTCCGGGTCAGGGGCCATCACCGGCTTACCGGACGCCTGTCAATCGGGTTTGCGGGCCAGAAAACAGTAAAGCGGAGAAAATATTCCCATCTTGCCGCCTGCGACATATGCCTCAGCGGTTCTGTCCATAAAGCTGGCAACGGCTGTGGAACCCCTGGGGAAGATCCTGAAAGTTTCCGCCAGACGCAGGCTGGCTATCACTGCCCTGCGGCCCAGCGGCGTCCTGCGAAATGCATTGCGCAAAGACCCGCCCTGTCCTTCCATGGGCTGATACCAGGGTATACTCGGACCCTCCCTGATGTTCCTGTCCATCGCTTCGATAACCCGGAATCCAACAGACTCAAGCGCACGATTGACTTCTGAGTACGTGGCAATGTCTTTCAAGGCGATTCCCAGCTTGAGTTTCTCCTTGACAGCCCGGTGAGAGCTGTTGTCCGGGTTGAACTTTTCCGTCATGCACATTTCCTGGCCCCAGAACAGCGCTCCCGGCTTCAGCACACGAAAGATCTCCGCAAATGCACCTTCCTTGTCAGGCGCGTGACAGGTCGACTCGATTGCATAACCCGCATCGAACGAGTTGGCTCCGATAGCGCTCATATTCATGAAGTTGCATTCCATGTACTCCGCCTTGTGATCGAGCCCCGCCTTGAGATTTCTCCGCCTGGCCTCTTCCAGCTGCTGTTTGTTGTTGTTAAGGCAGACGACCTTCGCGCCGGACTCTCTGGCGACCCGTCGCATGGGACCTCCCACTCCACAGCCGATGTCAACGATCCTCATCCCCTCTTGCAGTCCCAGCTTTTTGATCATCAGACGCTCATGGTTTACGATCGCCTCCTCCAGCGTCTCGTCCGGCGTCAACGGCGCAAAATGCAGGGACTCATTCCACCCAAACTGCATCAGTTCGCTGCACAGATCGTAGTAATCATTCACCGTCTCGGTGTGATCATATGAACTGCCGTCAGGTCCAGCCTCCCTGCTTCTGTCCATCCAGGCATCAAGGCGGGCTACGCGGCGATTGACGTCCCAGTCCCGGTAAATCCTCCTCAAGGACCGGGGCAGGTTCAGAGTTCCTGACTTCATGGCTTCGGCGGACCTGACCGGCGTGCCGGGAAAGCGTTGTAATCCGCCACCCCCTGTCCAGTATCCACCGGGCATCCTGTGACCGCCCCATCCAGGGCTGCTGATTTCATGTATTTCTGTTTTGCGTTGACAATCCGATAACGTTACGCACAGATAACGCTACGCATGCTCTATATCCTGCTGGATGGTGGTAATCACCTTTTCCACCCGGTCGTGGAGTTTTTCCAGTCTCATGCCAACATGCTGGTTGTTGTCCGCCAGTTTCTGCAATTTCAGGAATGAATAACTGATATTCAACCCCGCCATCACTGCACATCTGTCCATTCCCAAAACCCGGCTGTTCGCCGAGATTGCCCGCATATGCTTGTCAAGATAGGCCGCAGCTTCAATTAACCCGGCAGATTCGTCCTCCTGGCATGAAACCGTATATTCCCGTTGCATAATGCTCAGTTTAATATTGATCTTCGGCTGTACTTCTTGCTCCGTCATGGTTGATGTGAACACTGGTTGGGGGAAGACTAGAGGGATTTCAATCGGGCAACGATCTGTTCAACACGCCCTCTGGCTATTTTGTTTTTTTCCTGTAATACCTTGAATTCCTGTTGAAGCAGTTGCTGGTCGGCCCTGAGGAGTTCGTTTTCCCGACCCATCTCTTCACACAACTGTATCATATCGGTAACACGCTGTTCCAGCTTCCGAATCGTGTCTTCCATAAAATCACCTGTGGGTATACGCTGTGATGCTGATCACCATGTTTCAGAACCTAAGGAGAATACAAAAATATAAATCGCTGAATCTTTATCGTCAAATACCTAAACGCCAATATATGACAAATATAACAAAATTCTCTTGAGAAAATCATGAGAAACCCGGATATTGTTGCCCCAGAAGGCCATACACCCGGTATCGGTCAGCATACTTTCCGGAAACCGGATAAATTTTGAATACCATGAATGTTCTAGTGATCGGCGGTAACCGCGGAATTGGTCTTGAATTATGCCGACAATATGCCGCCCGGGGTGCCCGAGTCATCGCAACCTGCAGAAATGCCCCCGGCCTGCTCGGTGAATCCGGGGCCACAATACTCCACGGAATTGATGTGGCCACCGCCCGGGGAATCAGAACGCTGCAATCGGAACTGGAGAAAATCCCCGTGCATCTTCTGATTCACAATGCGGGAAGACTGACCAGGGAAAATCTGGATGACCTGGATTTTGAGAGGATCCAGCAGCAGTTCATTGTCAATACCCTGGGCCCGCTCCGGGTGATTCATGCACTGCACGATCATCTGCCCGGGAAATCCAGAATTGGCATTGTGTCGAGCCGAATGGGATCGATTGGGGACAATTCTTCGGGGGGCATGTACGGTTATCGGATCTCCAAGGCGGCAGTCAATGCTGCCGGAGTGAGTCTCGCCAGGGACCTTGAATCCCGGGACATTGCCGTGGCCCTGCTCCACCCCGGTCTGGTGGCCACGGACATGACCGGGGGAAGGGGCATACCGCCCTCGAAAGCAGCCAGCGGCCTCATTGAGGTGATGGACCGGTTGACTCTGGCCAACACCGGCCGGTTTTGGCATGCTGAAGGGTATGAACTGCCCTGGTAGATGCACGGCCTCCACTTCCCGCCATCCATTGTGAATCCTCCCCATGTCAGACACTGCACTGCGTGAAGCCCGCCGGTTTCAACAGAAAATATACCGGGACCTGGACGAGAAACTGAAATCGACCCCGTGGAACAGCGGAGCCTCGGAAGCGCATGGCCTGTTGACCGGGCTGGCGTGTCGGGGAATTCGGGCAGAGAACATCGCCAGCAAGGTCTACCTGTTCAGGGTCGACAACCCGGAGGGGATCACGCTGTTTGAAGGCATGTTTGAACTGGTCCTGCGTGACCTCCAATCCGAAGAACCCACCTTTAACCTGCTCCTTCCCCCCGAAGAGGCCGACAACAGGGAAATGGCTTTCGCCATCTCGGACTGGTGCGAAGGATTTTTGCAGGGCTTCTGTTTCGATGGGGAAACCGAAATCAACCGGCACGGTGAAGATATTCCGGAATTGATTAATGATATGATCGAAATTGGCAGGATTGATGTCATGTCAATTGAAGAAAATAATGAGGAAGACGAGAGGTCACTCGTTGAACTTGAAGAATACCTTAGAGCGGGAATTCAGGGGATTTACGACAGCAATGTCCACCCCCTGAATTCCAGCCCTCCCATTGGAAACCGAAAAATTCACTAGATTCAAGAACATGCCCAGTGAAATCCACCATCGAAGACGTCAGGACCTGATGCGTTGTATCGACGACGGAATTGTCATTTTGACCACCGCCCATCACCAGCCCCGAAATGGGGACACCTTTTACCCGTACCGTCCGGACAGCGATTTCTATTACCTCACCCACTTTCCCGAACCCGAGGCGGTGGCGGTGCTGGCACCGGGAAGACCGGACGGGGAATTCCTGCTGTTTTGCCGGGAAAAGGACCCCGCAAAGGAACTGTGGGACGGTCGAAGAGCGGGGACCGAGGGCGCCATGGAGACCTACGGCGCAGACCAGGCCTTCCCCATCGGCGACCTCGAGGGCTGCCTGCCTGAATTGCTGGACAATCGCGACAAGGTCTATACCATGATGGGCCGGTATCCGGAATTTGACACTGAACTGATCCGCAGCATCAACGCCGTGCGCGGCCGGATTCGTTCCGGCGCCCACGCCCCGGGAGAATATATCGACCTCAGGCATCTTCTCCATGAAATGCGCCTGATCAAGAAGAAAGACGAGGTGAAATTGCTCCATGCGGCGGGAAAGCTGGCTGCCGCAGGACACACCAGGGCGATGAGGTTTACGGCACCGGGAAAATTTGAATACCAGGTCCAGGCCGAACTGGAATGCGAGTTTCACCTGGGTGGCAGCCCATGCACCGCCTATCCCTCCATCGTTGCCGGCGGGGAAAATGCCTGTATCCTCCACTATACGGACAACAATTGCCAATTGAAAGACGGGGATTTGCTGCTGATTGATGCCGGTGCCGAGCTGGATTGCTATGCGTCGGACATCACCAGAACCTTTCCGGTGAACGGCCGGTTCAGCGCCGAACAGAAAGCCGTTTATGAAATCGTGTTGGAAGCCCAAAAAGCGGCCATTGATGCGGTGGCTCCGGATCTCAGCGTCATCCAGTACCACGATACGGCGGTACGGGTCATCACCGAGGGACTGGTCGACCTTGGCCTGCTCAAGGGGAACGTGGATACACTGGTGGAAACCCGGGGGTACCGCCCGTTTTACATGCATCGAACCGGGCACTGGCTGGGCATGGATGTACATGATGTCGGGGATTACAAAATAGAGGATGAATGGAGAATACTCGAGCCCGGCATGGTACTCACCGTGGAACCGGGGATTTACATCTCCCCGGCCACCGGCGTGGATGAAAAATGGCACCACATCGGCATTCGAATCGAAGACGATGTCCACGTGAAAAAGAAGGGGAATGCGGTCCTGACCGGCAATGTTCCCAAGGAAGTCGAGGATATCGAAGCCCTGATGGCCGCATGATGGAGGCAGCACTGACCGGAGCCACTGCACAGCGTGAATATGATGTGGTCATTGTCGGAGGCGGCCTGGTCGGGGCCAGCCTGGCCGTGGCGCTGGCGCCGTCACAGAAGAAAATCCTGGTCATCGAACCCCATCCCCCGGATTCTGCCCGGCAGCCAAGCTACGATGAACGCACCGTCGCCCTGACGCACACCACCAGGGTGATCTTTCAGACCATGGATGTCTGGGAAGAGATTCTGTCCATGGGAGCAGAGCCTATCCTCGACATTCATGTTTCGAGCCGGGGCGGGTTCGGGCAAACCCATTTGTCCTGCAAGCATGCCGGAACCCATGCCCTGGGGTATGTGGTCCCCACACGGGTCATTGGCACCATTTTGTGGAACCGGTTGAAAGATGCCGACAACATTGAGATGGCCTGCCCGGGAAGAGTGGTTAAAAGCGAACCACACCGCGACCATTGCCAGGTCAGGTATGAGGCCGGCCAGGACCTTCAGACCGTGCACTGCAGGCTGCTGGTGGTTGCCGACGGTGGCCGATCAAACCTGCTCAGGCAGCATCGTGCTGAGCCCCGTACCTCGGAGTATCCCCAGTCAGCGGTGCTGTGCATCGTGTCCGTGGACCGGCCTCATCACGGGCGGGCCTATGAACGCTTTACGGACGAAGGCCCCCTGGCGCTGCTTCCTCACTGCCCCCTCAACGGGAACCACCGCTATGCAGTGGTCTGGACCACCCTGAATGAAAATCTGGACCACCGACTGGCCCTGGACGACCAGGCATTCCTTCAGCTCCTGCAATCCTCATTTGGTGACCGGGCAGGGAATTTCAGTTATCCATCCCCCCGAAAAAGCTATTCCCTGAAACGCTCCACCCTGTCCAGACCCGGCCTGGACCGGACCATTGTCATTGGCAACGCAGCGCACACCGTGCATCCCGTAGCCGGGCAGGGATTCAACCTCGGTCTGCGGGATGTGGCGGAATTATCGGAAATCATCTTCAACACACCGGAAGGGCAGGTCGGGACGCCCTCCATGATTGATCTTTATTATGACTCGCGGGTCCGGGACACCAGGATGGTGAGCGGCTTCACCCATTCGCTGGTGTCAATTTTCACGAGCCGCCGCCTCTCCGTCTCAATCGCCCGGAATATCGCCTTGAATGCCATCGAGCACTTCCCTCCCGCCAAACGGTTCCTGTTGCGCCGGACCCTGGGAATGAACGGCCGGCAGCCGGGACTGGCGCTGGGAATTCCCCTGGGAGAATGACACCATGACAGGCCCCGGCAATATGGATTTTGATGTGCTCATCGCAGGGGCGGGAATGGTGGGATGCACCGCAGCGTGTTTATTTGCCGAACAGGGTCTGCGGGTGGGACTGGTGGACAGCCGGCCCATCGCCGACTGGGACGAAAACACGACCTCTCCCCGGGTCAGCGCCCTCAACATTGCATCCACCAACCTGTTTAGATACCTCCGGGTCTGGCCGGGCATTGAAAGAAGGCGATTCAGTCGCTATGTCAGCATGCGGGTGTGGGAGGAAAATACCGAGGCATCCATTTCATTTGATGCCCGGAAACTGGGGTATCGGGAACTGGGGTATATCATTGAAAACAATGCCGTAATCAGTGCGCTCGCAGAAAAACTTCGACAAAACTACAATGTTTCCATCCTCGAAGGAGCCACCATAACCGGCAGACAGCCGGGCCGGGACAGGGTGGAACTGGAAATGGACAGCCACCAGGTATTGACCTGCAAACTGCTGGTGGGTGCCGATGGGGCCAAATCCCAGGTGCGGGAAATTTCCGCTATCGACTGCCGGTACTTTGATTACCGGCAGGATGCCATCGTCACCACCGTTGCCCCGGGGGAGAGCCACCGGCGAACGGCCTGGCAGTGTTTTCTGCCCACCGGTCCGGTGGCGATGCTTCCCCTTTCCGATGGACGCTGTGCGGTGGTGTGGTCCTGTGACCGGGGCCTTTCTGAAGAATTGATGTCCCGGTCGGACCTGGACTTTGAATCGAAATTGTCCGGGCATTTCAGGCAGCACCTTGGAGAGATTTCTCTTTGCAGCCAACGATTCCTGTTTCCCCTGGGGCAACATCATGCGGCACAGTACATTTCCACCCGGACCGCCCTGGTCGGGGATGCCGCCCACATCACTCATCCACTGGCAGGGCTGGGCGCCAATATCGGGCTCCTTGATACGGCCGCGCTGGCCCAGGTCGTGGGCAATGCGCATCGGGCGGGAAAGCGGATTGCAGGACAACCTGTCCTGCGCCGATACGAAAGGTGGCGGAAGGGGGAAAACAGCCTGGTCCTTTCGACCATGAAAGGTTTCAAGACCCTTTTCGGCTCTTCCGCAAAACCCCTTGTCACCGCCCGCCGGCTGGGCCTGAATGCGGCGGATGACAGCCCCCCCCTGAAACAGATGTTCGCCCGGTATGCCATGGGCATTGCCGGGGACATTGTCTGGACCAAAAGCCTGTCCTTGAATGGGGGTTCAGCAGCCGGCTGGGCCTGAATGCGGCGGATGACAGCCCCCCCCTGAAACAGATGTTCGCCCGGTATGCCATGGGCATTGCCGGGGACATTCCAAAAGCCTGTCGAAAATGACTTGAATGGGGGTTCTTGGGCAAGCACTATATAAGTCCCGATTGAATGGAGCCGTGGAACGCCGAAACGAACCGATTCCAGCCTGAAATCATGAAAGGTTCTGATGTATAATCCTGTGGTAAATCAGCGTCTTCGAATCAGGATGGACAGCACGGACCTCAAACAAGCTGGACTCAAAACGACCCTGCCACGGCTACGGGTACTGTCCATTCTTGAAAACAGCAAGGTAAAGCACCTCAGCGCCGAAGATGTCTACAAGGAGTTGCTGGAAGAGAAGGAATCCACGGGGCTGGCGACGGTTTACCGGGTCCTGACCCAGTTTGAAGATGCCGGACTGGTGATTCGTCACAATTTTGAAGGGGACCGTTCGGTGTTTGAACTGAACGATGAAGGTCACCACGATCACATGGTGTGCGTAAAATGCGGGAAGGTCATCGAGTTTTTTGACAAGAGAATCGAATTACAACAGGACAAAGTTGCCGAAAGCCATGATTTTTTTATCCAGGACCACTCGCTGACCCTGTATGGTCTTTGCAAGAACTGCCGCGACAAACCACCGGAAATTTAAATCTGGAGTATCCCATTGCCTACCCTCATTACCGGCTCCTTCGCCTACGACACCATTATGGTGTTTCCGGACCAATTCAAGAATCACATACTGCCTGACCAGGTGCATATCCTGAATGTCTGTTTCGTTATCCCGGACATGCGCAGGGAATTTGGAGGGTGCTCCGGGAACATCTCCTACAATCTGCGGCTCCTCGGCGGCGACCCCGTACCCATGGGAACCGTCGGAGAAGATTTTGCCCCGTATCGTCAATGGATGGAAGACACCGGGTTGGACCACACCCACGTCAGGGAAATTCCAGGCACTTTTACAGCCCAGGCCTTTCTGACCACGGACGCCGACAACAATCAGATTATCGCATTTCACCCGGGGGCCATGAGCCAGGCCCATGAGAACCGGGTCAGCGATGCCGGCCAGATCGAACTGGGCATCGTTTCACCGGACGGCTACGAGGCCATGATCGCGCATTGCGCACAGTTTGCGGAAGCCGGCATCCCGTTTTTCTTTGACCCCGGACAGGGACTGCCGATGTTTGGGGGTGACTGCCTGAAGGACCTGATCCACCAGGCCAACTATGTTTGCGTCAATGATTACGAATCCGAAATGCTCATGAAAAAAACCGGCCAGTCCCTGGAACAGATTGCCTCCCAGGTGGAGGCCCTGATTGTGACCCGGGGTGGCAAGGGTTCGGAAATTTACCATGACGGACAGTGCACACACATTCCACCGGTCAGGGTTTCCGGGATCATTGACCCCACGGGGTGCGGAGACGCATTCCGGTCAGGCCTGCTTTACGGGGTCAGCCGGCAATGGGACTGGCAGTCAACCGGGCAGCTGGCATCATTGATGGGGGGAATCAAGATCGAACACCCCGGCACCCAGAACCACCGTCCCGGCAAAAGCGATATCGAGGCCAGGTACCGGGAAAACTTTGGGAGCAGCATTGCCCTGTAACCCCCGGGCCACCCGCCGAATGACTGGCTGACCCCGGAAGGCCGGGCCGGGATGTCTTGAATCCGGATGTTCAGTTTTCGGCCATTTCTGCTGCAGCCAGCAACTCGTCCGGGGGGAGAAATCCGGGAATGACCTTCCCGTTGTCAAAAATCATGGTCGGTGTCCCGCGAACTCCGATTTTCTGGCCCAGGAAATATTGGCTTTCAACGGGGTTTTCACACTCTTTCGGTTCCACCATCCCGCCGGATTTGGCCACCGTCATGGCATGTCCCTGGTCTTCAGCACACCACACCGACACGGCCTCGTGATAGCTTTCTGAACCAATACCGGTTCTCGGGAACATCAAATAGCGCACCTGCAGGCCCCGCTGCTGCAACTCCGGGACTGTTTGATGAAAACGCTGGCAATAGACGCAGTCTGTGTCGGTAAAAACGGTCACGTGGCGGCCGGTATCCGGTCCCATCACAACCATCTGGTCCAAAGGAACGGATCCGATTGCGTCCGCCATCCGTGCAGCGGTTCGTTCCTCCCCCAAATGGACCTGTCGCGCTGCGTCATACAGGTCACCGATGAGTATCCAGTCCCCCCGACTGTAGACAAACAGTTCCTGCTGCTCCAATTGAACAATAAAGGTGTTTTCCATCCCGGACTCTTCGATACCCAGAATCTCGGCATGGCCGGGCAACAGTTTCAAGAGGTTTCTTTTGACATTTTCAATGGGGTCTTCGGCACCGGCGGGGTTCCAGGCCAGTGCACACACCATGGAAATCACTGTGATGAATCGCAGCATTGGAGCGTTCATCTTCCTTCGGGTGATAACACGGGGGTGCACGGTTAATCCCTGAAGTTGGTATATTGCAGGGGCAACCCCAGGTCCTGATCCTTCAGGAAGGTGATGGTCTGCTGTAAATCATCCCTCTTTTTTCCGCTAACGCGTATCTGGTCGCCCTGGATTGCCGCCTGGACCTTCAATTTCCGGCCTTTGACCTGCTTCACGATCTTCCTGGCCAAATCGGTGTCTATCCCCTGGCGTACACGGATTTCCTGGACCGCTTTGCCGGTGGGGCTTTCCCTGATTTCCCCTTTTTCAAGGCTTTCAAGATTGATTCCGCGCCTGGCCATTTTCAGTTGCAGAATATCCAGCATTTGTCCGACCTTGTACTCATCATCCCCGGACAGCACCAGAAGAGGATCCGATTCATCAATCTTCGCATTGCTCCCTTTAAAGTCATAACGGTTCGTGATTTCCCTGTTCGCCATGTTCACTGCATTTTTTACTTCCTGCCAATCTACTTCAGACACGATATCAAATGAAGACATACCAAGAATACCTGATCAATGTGGATTTTTCCTGAATCAAACGGTGTGCTGCACAATCTGATTTACACACCGGAGTATATCGTCTTTTGCCTCCTGAATCAGGGTTCGTATCATTACCCTGGTCAGGGTATGGGCCGGATGATCCGGGCCATCAGAGATGAGTTTTATACAGCACACCCGGTCATGCAGGGTGACGGGGAGTGCAGACAGTACCCCCGATGCTTCCATCTCATAGACAAATCCCGGATCATACTGTTGTTCAATGTCCTTCACTGAACGGATGGCTGCCGACGGCAGGGCGACCCCGGTTCTTGTGTTCAGTTTCCATGTGCGGCCCACGGGATATTCAGACACGGACCGGGCAACCACCATGGTCCCGACTTTCCAGTCCGCGGTGCCGGCAATCCCGATATTCAGCCAGCCCGTCCTTTCTGTCTGCTCCAGAGAAAGGAGATGGCCGGTGATGTGCCGGGCCCGGTCATGCCCCATTCCCCCAATCCCGAGCCGAATACCCTGGCCTTCATATACCCGGTGTCCAGCCTTTGCACGGACAGACTGCAACCCCAGTTCTTCGATGATGGGGGCCGCTTCCCCTGCAAAAGCGGTGACGATGTTTAACAAGACAGCACCCTATTGCGCGCCTTCCAGTCGGTCCAGTTTTTCACGGTAATGGGCAGCTTGACCGAGGTTTCCCCTTTTTTCGAAACCCTTGACCAAAATGGCAATTTTCTCCTTTAGCGTATGGATAACCTGCTGTTGCTGGAGGATTTCCAGTTCCTTGGTCTGCAGTATTTTTTCGAGGGCCTGGACACGAAATCGATCCATTCCCCAGTATTTCCTGGAAAGCTGGTCCCCGTGACCGCCGTACTTGACCACCAGCAATTCCGGAACCAGTAACACCGGGAGCCGGGAAAAAATCCTCAGCCACAGGTCGTAATCCTCGCAGGCGGGCAGGGTTTCATCAAATACACCAAACCGCGTGAACAGATTCCGGTGGAGCATGGCAGATGAAGGTGAAACGCAGCATCGTGGCAGACAGGACTCAAAAATCCACCCCTGGGGCTTTGCATGTTTGGCCATCGGATTGACCCTTGTTCCATTCCGGACCCAGATTTCATCGGTATGACAAACCAGGAACTCCTTCCCCTTCTTCCTTTCCTGTTCAATGGCCCCTGCCTGCCGTTCAAGTTTTCCGGGTTTCCATTCATCATCTGAATCAAGAAATGCGACCCACTCTCCACGGGCCTGCCCTATTCCGGCATTTCGTGCGGCACTGACCCCGGAATGTTCCTGCTGAACCAGCCTGATCCCGGCAAACGACCGGGACAGGTGGGGAACGGTCTGGTCCGTGGACCCGTCGTCCACCACAATGATCTCGCAGGGGGGGCAGGACTGCTCCAAAGCGGATTTCACCGCCCGGGAGACCCGTTGTGCCCGATTATAGGTTGGGATCACAACACTGATTTCCATGTCCCCTGCCTGCCTGTGGTGGCCACTGCCGGGCGGGTCAGGACACCGGGGCCCGGAACCCGCCTGATACAGAAGCCGGAACGGCGCTTCCGTACCCCGGCATGTTGAACTAAATCAGATGCTCCACGGCCTTTTTCTCTTCGTTCAGTTCTTTTTCAGTGATGGACATGCGTTCCCGGCTGAAGTCACTGATCTCCAGGCCCTGGACGATTTCATAGCTGCCATCCCGGCAGGTAACGGGAAATGAATACATCAAGCCTTCCGTAATGCCATAACTGCCATCCGATGAAACCACCATACTGACCCAGTCATCCGCCGGCGTCTCCAGGGCCCAATCCCGCATGTGGTCAATGGCAGAAGAACCTGCTGAAGCGGCGCTGGACGCTCCTCTGGCCTGGATAATCGCCGCACCACGTTGCTGAACCGTCGGTATAAAGGAATTCTCCACCCAGGACAGTTCCACGAGATCCTTCACGGATTGATCCCCGGCCCTGGCATTCGACAGATCCGGGTACTGGGTTGCGGAATGATTGCCCCAGATCGTCATTCGGGAAATCTCCGACTGCGGCATTCCCAGTTTTTCGGAAAGCTGGGATTTTGCACGATTGTGGTCCAGCCGGGTCATCGCGGTAAATTGCGACCGGTTGAGGTCCGGCGCATTGGCGGCCGCGATCAGGGCATTGGTGTTGGCCGGATTCCCGACCACCAGAACCCGGACATCCCTGGAAGCATGGTCATTCAGGGATTTGCCCTGTACCGAAAAAATTGCCCCGTTGTCCTTCAGCAAATCCCCCCTCTCCATACCGGGACCTCTTGGCCTTGAGCCGACGAGCAATGCATATTCCGCCCCGGAAAACGCGATATCCGGGTCGTCCGTTGCGCGAACTTCAGTGACCAGGGGAAATGCACAGTCATTGATCTCCATGACCACACCATTCAATGCATTCATTGCAGCCGGAATTTCCAGCAGATTCAGGGAAACCGGTTGATCCTTCCCCAGCATGTCTCCCGCCGCGATTCTGAAAAGCAATGCATAGGCAATGCTGCCGGCGGCTCCTGTGACCGCTACTGTTACAGGTTGTTTCATGTCAGACCTCGGGTTGAAAATTCGATTCCGATTATAATTCAGCCGGACCCATTCATACAGCAAAGAGTGGACGTGTATTTCTTTGGGGTTGATATATCATGTATCATGGCGATATACTCGGAAATGTACTTGATTTTTCATCACCTTTATATAAATTTATCTGGTTTTTTCAGGAGTTGCACTGGCTCCCGCACCCTCAATTCACACTAAAATTTTGTGATGAAAACCTTTAGTTCTCCCCTTTTTCCCGTCGGTTTCCTACTCGCGTCCCTGCTGAACGCCGGCGTTTCACCGGTCAGCCAGCCCGTCACTGTGGGAACCGTGGCCGCCAGGGAGGTCCCATCCATCGTAGAGCACAGTCCGGGACCGAATGTACAGATGCCCATGGAAGCGCAGGATTTGTGGCACCGGTTGCGTGGCGGTTTCACACTGCCGGTGCCAGAGGGTTCCGAGGACAAGATACGAAGATACGAGCACCTGTACAGCACTCAGCCCCAGTATTTTGAAGTACTGGCTGACCGGGCATACTGGGTATTGCCCTATATTCTCAATCAAGTGGAAAAACGGGGCATGCCGTCGGAAATCGCCATTCTGCCTGCGGTGGAAAGCGGGTTCCGTGCGGAGGCCACCTCAAAAGACGAAGCCGCGGGGATGTGGCAGTTTATTGACTCCACCGGAAAACGGTTCGGCCTGCGGCAGGACTGGTGGATGGATGGCCGAAGAGACCTGGTGCACTCCACCCGGGCAGCTCTGGATTATCTTGAGTTTCTTTTTCGGGAATTCAATGGGGACTGGCACCTGGCCCTGGCCGCCTACAATACCGGCGAGGGGGCCATACATCGGAAGGTCAAGGAAAATATCGCCAATAACGAGCCAACCAATTACTCATCGTTGGCATTGTACAAGGAAACCACGGTCTACCTGCCAAAACTGTTCGCTATCCGCAACATCATCCAGAATCCCCAAAAGTATGGCGTTGAGTTGCCCCCCCTCCCCAATATTCAGACCTTGACGGTGGTGGATGCCAGAATCCAGACGGATCTGGCCGTGGCCGCATCGCTGATCCCGGTTTCTGAAAGTGAACTGGCCAATTGGAACATGGGGTATAAAAGAGGGGTCACCCCGCGCAATGGCCCGCACCATATCGTTGTGCCCACGGTTTATGCCCGCGCGCTTACGGCGGGGCTGGGCAATCTTGGCTTGCAGAAGCGCCAGGTCGGGACCCGGTACCAGGTCCGTGAAGGAGAGTATCTGGGTAAGATCGCCGCCAAGCATGACGTTACCGTGGCATCCATTCGCGAGATCAACGGGCTCGACTCTGATCTGATCTACCCCGACCAGGAATTAATCATTCCGGTCTACGCGGATCATGAACAATATGCCAAGGCATCGGTGAGCGATATTGAAATCCAGGATGGAGATCAACTCTATACCATACAACAGGGGGATTCGCTCTGGAAGATCTCTCGCCGCATGGAGATTCCGTTGGAAATGCTGCTGCGCTGGAATGGAATCAGCAAAACCTCCCTGTTGATCCCGGGCCGGAAAATCATCATCCACCGACCCTCATAACGACTCCGCTGTGGATGCTCCGCATCCCGTACAATAAGATGCGTGAGCGGGCCCTTCCGGTGTCCTGGCCGTCGACTGCCGGGATGAATCTGCCGGATGAATTTAATGAACCTTGACCAGGGACCGAGCCAGTCGCAGATCTTCCCAAACACTGGCTTTTTGCCGGGGATTTCGCAAAAGATATGCCGGGTGATAGGTAATCACCAGGGGGGTGTTGTATTCACCATAGTGATATACGGTACCGCGCAACTGTCTCAATGGCGCATTGGTTTTCAGCAAGGCCTGGGCACTGATTCTTCCCAGGCCAACAATGATTTTCGGTCGGATAATTTTCAGCTGCCGATGTAAATAGGGTTCGCATTCCACCACTTCCCCGGGTTCCGGGTCCCGGTTTCCCGGTGGACGGCACTTGAGTACATTGGTGACAAACACCTCCTCCCTTTGCATCTTCAGGGCCACAATCATCGAGTCCAGCAACTGCCCCGCCCGTCCTACAAACGGCAATCCCTGTTCGTCTTCATTCTGCCCGGGGGCTTCACCAACAAACATCCACTCAGCCTGCATGCTCCCGGCACCGGGAACCGTATGGGTCCGGGTTGCATGCAGCGGACATTGTCGGCACTGACTGACCTGGCGGGCAATTTTCGCCATGCTGTCCGTCCCCCCTGGCCGGGCATCCTGGCCGGACCCGGCAACCGCTTCCGAACCGGGGTCCGGCCCCGGTGCTCCCCCGTCCGCCTCCGAAGAACCGGGGGGTTCCCGTAACTGCCAGATATCAATTCTCATTTTTCTGAGAATATCGATCTGCCGGTCATCCAGACGGATCATTGGGATTTCCCGGGGTCCTGGCGGTTAAATGGCCTCAGCGAGTTGAGGGTGCGTCCGGGATTCAGCGCTGACCAGTTTATTCAGAGCGTTGATATAGGATTTTGCCGAGGCAATGATGATATCCAGGTCTGCGCCGTGCCCATTGACAATCAATCCGTTTTTTTGCAGCCGCACACTGACCTCGCCCTGGGCATCCGTTCCACTGGTAATACTGTTTACCGAATAAAGCTGCAGCTCACTGCCGGAGTCGATAATTTTTTCAATGGCCCGGAATGTCGCATCCACGGCACCATTGCCCGAATCTTCCGCATTCACATCCACTCCATCCACCTCAACCACCACCCTGGCATGGGGGGTTTGACTGGTTTCAGAATGGGTCTGGAGGTATTTCAGCTTGAATCTCTCATTCTCGGAAAGATTTCCCGACTCCGTCACCAGGGCCTGCAGGTCATTGTCATAGATTTCATGCTTTCGGTCTGCCATGTCCTTGAAACGGGAAAATACCTCGTCCAGCTCGTGGTCCGAACGGAATTCGAATCCAAGGGTTTTCAACCGCTGCCGGAATGCATTCCTGCCGGAATGTTTTCCCAGTACCATGCGATTCGAACCCCAGCCAACTTCTTCTGCGGACATGATTTCATAGGTTTCCCGGGCCTTGATGACCCCGTCCTGGTGAATCCCCGCTTCGTGGGCGAAGGCGTTGGCTCCCACGATTGCCTTGTTCGGCTGCACCGGAAAACCGGTAATGTTCGATACCAGCCTGCTCGCGGGCACAATCTGCGTGGTGTCGATGTTCGTATCGCAGGAGAATTCATCCTGCCGGGTGCGCACTGCCATGACAATTTCTTCCAGGGATGCGTTGCCGGCACGTTCCCCGAGACCGTTCACGGTGCATTCAACCTGCCGGGCTCCATGCATCACCGCAGCCAGGGAATTGGCCACCGCAAGACCCAGGTCATTGTGACAGTGCGTGGAAAAGATTGCCTGGTCCGAATTTGGGATTTTCTCCATGAGACTGCTGATCAATGCACCAAACTGTGCCGGCAGGTTGTAGCCCACGGTATCCGGTATATTGATTGTGCTGGCCCCGGCCCGGATCGCCTCTTCGATGATCCGGCAGAGAAAATCGAGATCGGACCGGCCCGCATCTTCCGGAGAAAACTCCACGTTGTCCGTATAACCCCTGGCCTGCCTGATTGCCCGGACCGCACTGTCCACCACCTGGTCGGGTTCCATCCGCAGCTTGAGCTTCATATGTATGGGTGACGTGGCGATAAAGGTATGAACCCGGCTGGAAGCCGCCGGCTTCAGGGCCTCTCCCGCTTTTTCGATATCCCGGGGATTGGCCCGGGCCAACCCGCAAACCGTGCTCTCCGTAATCAATTTTGAGACCGCATTGACGGCTTTGAAATCCCCGGGACTGGCTGCAGGAAATCCCGCTTCAATCACATCCACTCTCATTTTTTCCAGCATCCGTGCGATCCGGATTTTTTCTTCCAGGGTCATGGATGCACCGGGGCTCTGCTCACCATCCCGTAATGTTGTGTCAAAAATTACCAATTTGTCTTTCATTGTCTTACCTGTTTAACTCGAATCCATCATTTTCCCTGCCTGCCCTGTGGGGCAGTATAAGGGGGGTATCAGCGGAAAAGGGGGAAGTATTAGTGCGCCAGGGGGCGCAGTAGAGACGACGGCAGGAGGCACAACAGGACCCCTGTACCCAGAACACTTCGGGTGACCGGGGGAAACAACCGGGTTTTGCTGACTGTTCGATACATTCCTGGAATCTTCAAATGTGGCCAGCCTAGTCTATAAAACTGCTCCGCAGCTTGCAAGCATTTATTGAAGGGACCATGATTCAATCTGGATTCCATGGACTTGTCCATGAATTGCCCGTGGATTCCCTATTTTCCCTGTTTTCCCTGTTTTCCCTGTTTTCGGCTCGGGATAGGCCTGATGTTGGTGGCGTTGCTGTCCACCGGATCGTCATCCTCTTCATCCGGCAGAAAGCCGGTGTCCTCTTCATCTCCCTTGTGGCGCCGCATGACCCATCCGATGGGTCCGGACGCTACGTAGCCCAATGCACAAAGAAACAGGATTCGCGGAGGGTCAAACGAAATCAGGACGGTCACCCCGACAATGGCGATCAGCACAAAAAAGGGAATCTTGTGCTTGGGGTCAAAATCCTTGAAACTTCGGTACTTGAGACTGGTGACCTGGAGGATGGACATGATCAGCGTTGCCACCGCGCTGGCCCAGGCCATGGATTCCCCGGAAATTCCCGTTACCGTGAAATTCCATACCCAAAATGCAACAAATGCGGCGGCGGCCGGGCAGGCCAACCCGTAAAAATACCGGTTATCCTTGATGGTCAACGTATTGAACCGCGCAAGCCGCAGGGCCGTTGCCGCAGCATACAGAAATGCGATGAGCCAACCCGCTTTCCCGATATATTGCAGTGACCAGAAATAGATAATCAGTCCGGGAGCCAGGCCAAATGCAATCACGTCGACCAGGCTGTCGTACTCTTTACCGAAATCGCTGGCGGTATTGGTCCACCGTGCGACCCGGCCATCCAGGCCATCCATGATCATGGCAATGAGAACGCCGAGTGCTGCCTGGGGAAAATTTCCCTGGGTTGCCTGGATGATGGCGTAGAACCCAAAGAACAATCCCGCAGTGGTAAACAGGCTGGGCAGGAAATAAATCCCTTTCCGGCCGCCAGGTGATATGTTTTCGTTGTTTTCCATGGTCATGGATGGTCTGGATGGCAGTGTAGCATTTCCATCAATATCCGGGCAAATATCCCACTGTATCATTGCCTGAGGTCACCCACTGACCGAGGCGAACGGTCAACCTGCTCTCCCGGGGCAGATAAAGATCCACCCGCGACCCGAATCGAATAAAACCATATCGTTGTCCGGTAGGCACCTGGTCTCCGGTCTTCACATAGCACAGAATACGCCGGGCGATCAGGCCGGCAATTTGTACACAAACAACCCGGTGACCGTCCCTGGACCGGATCACGATGGCGTTCCGTTCATTTTCCCTGGAAGACTTTTCCACCGCTGCATTGATAAATTTACCCGGGAAATAGGTGCTGCTCACAATGGTTCCGCCGACAGGAATAAGATTGGAATGCACCGAGAATACATTCATGAAAATACTGACTTTCAAGGCTTTTTGATCGCCGTCATAGGCATTGGGGGCCTCACCAATGGCAACGATCTTTCCGCTGGCCGGGGCCACCACCGCCCCGGGGTCAGCCGTGACAGTGCGCTGGGGGTCCCGGAAAAACTGAAATACGAACGCCACTGCCAGCCACACCGGAATGGACCAGTATCCGAAAAGATACGTCGCCCCCAGTCCTGCCAGCGCGGCAACGGTGAGATGCACCCGCCCTTCCCTTGCAAGAAGCGGGTATGCAGAGTGATTCATCAGACAGTGGTCGTCATTGAAACCGGCATCCCCCGGATGGCCCGCCGGCTGGTTCGGATGCAGCCCCCGGGAGTCTGGTATTCATCGAGGACTCCAGCCAGCCTGGACTCCACAAATGTACGGCTTCGAATACACGGCTTCCGGGAAAACATCCCAAAGGGCCTGCCCTGCCGGCACCCGGTTGGGATGACCGTTCGAAAAAATCAGTTGACTGTCTTGTCCACCACCTTGTTTTCGCTGATCCAGGACATCATGGAACGAAGTTTTTCGCCCACTTCTTCGATCTGGTGTTCCTGGCCCTTACGGCGAAGTTCCGGGAATCGCTTCCCGCCCGCGGCGTTTTCATCCATCCATTCCCGGGCGAAATCGCCGGATTGGATCTCGGTGAGGATCTTTTTCATCTCGGCCTTGGTTTGTTCGTTGACAATCCTCGGGCCCCGGGTCAGGTCACCGAATTCCGCGGTATTCGAAATGGAATAACGCATGTCTGCAATCCCCCCTTCATACATCAGGTCCACAATCAACTTGAGTTCATGCAGACACTCGAAATAGGCCATTTCCGGGGCATATCCCGCTTCAACAAGGGTTTCAAAGCCCGCCTGTACGAGGGAGGTTGCCCCGCCGCAAAGAACCGCCTGCTCACCAAAAAGATCGGTTTCCGTTTCTTCCTTGAAGGTGGTTTCAATGATGCCGGCACGACCGCCACCAATTCCCGATGCATAGGCAACCGAAACCTCCAGCGCATCCCCGGTGGCATCCTGGTGAATGGCCACCAGACAGGGGACACCGGCGCCCCCCTGGTAGGTTGAGCGTACCAGGTGGCCGGGGCCCTTGGGCGCAATCATGACCACATTCAAATCAGCCCGGGGGTCGATGTATCCAAAGTGAATATTGAAACCATGGGCAAAAGCCAGGGTGGCGCCCTGCTTCAGATCGTCCTCAATTTCCCTGTAGATCCCACCCATTAACTCGTCCGGGCACAACATCATGACCAAATCAGCCTGTGCCACGGCTTCGTTGACTGCCGCCACGGACAGTCCCGCCTGTTCGGCCTTGCTCCGTGAACCGGAACCTTCCCGAAGCCCGACAACGACAGACACCCCGCTTTCCTGCAGATTGTTTGCATGGGCATGGCCCTGGGAACCATAACCGATTATCGCGACCTTCTTGCTACGAATTAACCCCAGGTCCGCATCTTCATCATAATAAACCTTCATTTCTTGACTCCAAAAATATATCCACCACCGAGATTGCCTTGCACAACCTCCCGAAATTAAATCTTCAGGGCGTTTTTCCCACGGCCAATGCCAAGGGTCCCGGACCGAACGACTTCGATCAGTTCAACCTGGGCCAACCCATTGAGAAATGCATCGACTTTTTCGCTGCTTCCCGTCATTTCCAGGGTATACGTTGAATCCGCCACATCAATGACCCGGCCACGAAAAATATCCACGAGGCGCTTGATTTCTTCCTTCTGGTCCTTGTTGACAGCCGCCACTTTCGCCAGCAACAACTCGCGACCCAGGTACCGGCCTTCAGTAAGGTCACGCAGTTTCACCACATCCACCAGCTTGTTCAACTGCTTGGTGATCTGCTCGATGATGGCATCCGTACCACTGGTAACGATGGTCATGCGGGAAAGCGACTCATCGTCGGTGGGCGCCACCGTCAGGGACTCAATGTTGTACCCCCGGGCGGAAAACAGGCCGGCGACCCGGGACAGCGCCCCGGATTCATTTTCCAGCAATATCGAAATAATTCTTCTCATCACGCCAGTTCTCTTTCCGTGACATCGCTGCCGTTTGGTTTTAGCTGCATCTCATTGTGCCCCTTGCCAGCGGCGATCATCGGATATACATTTTCCGTGGGGTCGGTGATGACATCCACAAAAACCAGCCGGTCTTTCATGGAAAATGCCTCGCTGAGCACCGCATCCACTTTGTCAGGGGTTTCCACTCTCATTCCAACATGCCCGTAGCTTTCCGCCAGCGCAACGAAATCCGGCAACGCATCCATATAGGAATGGGAATACCGGCGGTCGTAGAAAAACTCCTGCCATTGCCTGACCATCCCCATGTACTGGTTGTTCAGGTTGATAATCTTGATGGGCAGACAGTATTGCAGACAGGTGGACAATTCCTGCAGCATCATCTGGATACTGGCATCCCCGGTAATACAGACCACCACCTCCCCGGGAAAAGCCAGTTGTACGCCCATTGCGGCAGGCAGCCCGAATCCCATCGTACCCAACCCCCCTGAATTGATCCACTTCCGGGGCTGTTCAAAATCATAGTACTGGGCAGCCCACATCTGGTGCTGGCCGACATCCGAGGTGATATAGGCTTCCCCCTTTGTGATTTCCAGCATTTTCTGTACGACATGCTGTGGCTTGATGACGGTATCGCTGGAATCGTACGCCAGGGAGTCTTTTGATTTCCACCGGTTCACGATCTCCCACCAACGGTCAATCGCCGTTCGGTCAATTTCCTGCAACCTGGGTTTCAGCTGTGCGTTCATTTCCAGGAGAACCTCATTGCAGTCCCCGACGATGGGAACTTCAACCGACACGTTTTTTCCAATGGAAGACGGATCGATATCGATCTGTACAATTTTTGAATTGGGTGAAAACTTGGAAAGCTCCCCGGTCACCCGGTCATCAAACCGAGCCCCCACCGCGAGCATGACATCACACTCATACATCGCCATATTCGATTCATACGTGCCGTGCATTCCCAGCATTCCCAGAAAATGGGGATTGGAGGCCGGGATAGCGCCCAACCCCATTAATGTACTCGTGCTGGGATACTTGAGCGTATTGACCAATTCAGTCAGGGAGGCCGCTGCATCCGCCAGGACGGCACCCCCCCCGGTATAGATAATCGGTCGCTTGGCTTCAACCAGCAGGCTGATCCCCTTCTGGATCTGCTTGTTGTGGCCGCGGGTCCGGGGCTGATAGGACCGCATGCTCATGGTCTCGGGATACACATACTCCGCTGAGCGCGCGGTGACATCCTTGGGGACATCCACCACAACCGGGCCCGGCCGGCCCGAAGAAGCGATATAAAACGCTTTTTTCATGGTCTCTGCCAACTTGTTCACGTCCTTAACCAGAAAATTGTGCTTCACGCAGGGTCGTGTGACACCAACGGTATCCACTTCCTGGAATGCGTCATCGCCAATCAGGTGGGAGGGCACCTGTGCCGTGATGACCACCATGGGGATGGAATCCATGAACGCCGTGGCAATGCCGGTAACCGTGTTGGTGACTCCCGGTCCGGAAGTGACCAGCACCACACCCGGTTTTCCCGTGGCCCGGGCATAGCCATCCGCCGCATGGGTGGCTCCCTGTTCGTGGCGAACCAGAACATGCTTCACCTTGTCCTGCCGATACATGGCATCATAGATATGCAATGCCGCCCCACCAGGATATCCGAATATGTATTCGATACCTTCGTCCTGTAAACAGCGGATGACGATGTCTGCACCTGTTAAGATCACTTTCCACCTCTGGAAGAAAAAAAGCCCGTTATCAAACGGACTTACTTCAATAAAAGTTAACAATCGAGTATAGCGATATTTAATTGGATATACCAAGAATTGTCCCGGATTTTATCGAAATCATGGAATAGCGATCCACTGCAGCGGGGAATCCCCCGGGATTCACTTGACCCCGGGTTCTGACATCCCTGGAAGAACCCGACTCCAGCCATCCATTCCGGAGGGTTTCCCAAAAGCCCCCGACGACACCGCACAGGCCGGAATCGTCACGGCGAGGGAATACCCGGCGCCGCTAGAAGGGCATGCCCGGCATTCGGCCCCCTGCACCCCGGATCTGGTCCATCATTCCTCTCATCCCACCCTTCTTGCTCATCCGTTTCATCATCTTCTGCGTCTGCATGAATTGCCTGAGGACACGGTTAACATCCTGCACCCGGGTTCCCGAACCTGCCGCGATGCGTTTTTTCCGGGCTGCGCGAATCACCACAGGAAACCGTCTTTCATGGGGCGTCATGGAATTGATAATGGCGATGGTCTGAACGGTGTTTGCATCGCCGATCTGGTTCAAAGCCTTTGGAGGTACCCTGTCCATACCGGGAAGTTTTTCCATGACCCCCGCGATCCCTCCCATATTCTGCATCTCCATCATCTGGTCCCTGAAGTCCGCCAGATCAAACCCCTTGCCCCGGGTAATTTTTGTCGCCAGCTTTTCGGCCTTTCCCCGGTCAATCTTTCTTTCCGCTTCCTCCACCAGTGAAAGCACATCCCCCATGCCGAGAATCCGGGATGCCACCCTGTCCGGATGAAACGGTTCCAGGGCGTCCATTGCCTCCCCGATACCCATGAACTTGATGGGTTTTCCGGTGACATGGCGTATCGACAATGCGGCCCCTCCCCGGGCATCTCCATCCGTCTTGGTCAAAACCACCCCGGTCAGGGGCAGGGTTTCATTGAACGCCCGGGCACTGCTTGCGGCATCCTGGCCCGTCATACTGTCCACAACGAACAGGGTTTCCACCGGCTGGACCGCATCGTGCATGGACTTGACTTCATCCATCATCTGCTCGTCCACATGCAACCGTCCTGCCGTATCCACGAGCAGGACATCAATGCCCTGTTTCCGTGCCTGGTCCAGTGCGGACAACGCGATATCCACCGGGGACTGTGAAGGATCACTGGGAAAGAATTCCAGTCCGAGATTTTTCGCAAGCATGTGCAGCTGGTCAATGGCCGCGGGCCTGTAGACGTCCGTACTGACCAGCATGACCGATTTCTTTTCCCTGGATTTCAAAAAATGGCCCAGTTTGCCCGCCGTGGTGGTTTTCCCGGCGCCCTGGAGCCCGGCCAGAAAAATGGTCGCCGGAGGGCGCACGGCCAGATTCAGGGAATCATTGGAATCCCCCATCAGCCTGACCAGCTCTTCCTGGACCACCTTGATGACCGCCTGCCCGGGTTGCAGGCTTCCCAGTACCTCCCGCCCCACCGCTCTTGCCCGGACCTGCTCCACAAATAATCTGGTGACTTCCAGGGAGACATCCGCTTCGAGCAAAGCGATCCGGACTTCCCGCAGGGCATCGGAGATATTGGCTTCCGTCAGCCGACCCCGGCCGGTGAGCTTCTTCGCAGTGCCTCTTAATTTTTCGCTTAATTGGTCAAACATAATGCGTAACAGTCCTAATCAATATCCGGTTTCCGGCGAGACGGGAATCTTTGCCATTTCACCGGGAACCCCTGTGTATAATTCCCCTCTATTATTACATTTCAGTCCCATGTATTCCTCACCGATTTTCATTGCCATCAACAGCCTGCTGTATCTGGCATGCATCGTATTGCTGTGGCACAGAATCCGGGGAGGACAGCATTCCTTCCATGCCTTTCCCTGGTTGATACCGGGATTGATTATAATCACGGCGGCCATTCACGGCTACCTGCTGCAGGACACCGTGTTTGCCCGTGACGGCCCCCGGCTTTCACTGGCCCTGGCATTCTCGCTGGCCGGCTGGGTATCCGTGGTCACACTGCTGTTGTGTTCGTTTGCCCAAAGGACCCTCAACCTGGGGCTGATTGTGCTCCCTATCGGGGGATGCGCGCTATTGGTATCGGCAATATCTTCCGGGGAATCCTACAGTTTCCGGCAATTCCCCCCAGGGGTAGGCTGGCATGTTGCCCTGGCCATTTCCACATCCGGAATTTTTTTCGTCGCCTTTGCCCAGGCATGCATGCTGATCATCCAGGACCGGCAGCTGCACAAGCCAAACCCGGGAAACCGGTTTCCAGCACTCCCGGCCATCCAGACCATGGAGACCAATCTGTTCTGGATGACTTTGGCCGGATTTGGGTTGATGACCTTGAATCTTGCCATTGGCATGGTCACCCATTTCCATGACATGGGCGTTTTGATGGAATGGAACCATCATGTCCTGCTGTCCATTTTGGCCTGGCTGGGCTTTGCCGGACTGCTGGCTGGCAGGAAAATGGCTGGCTGGCGCGGCGAAACGGCCGCTCGATGGACCATCGCCACCTTTCTCGTGCTCGTTCTGGCCTATTTTGGCACACGATTTGTAAACGAATTGATACTCAACCAGTAAACTTGCAAACGTCGTCCCAAAAGGGCTGTAGCCCTGCGTCGCCCCATTGAAACTTACGCGGACAAAGCGGCACCATGAAGCGACGGGCTTCTCTCAGCACCTCTTCAACGCAGTAATCGTCGGTATCCATGAATTTATTCTCCGGTATTAGTGAGAATGCCGGTTCGAAGCTATTTATCGACCCGGCCGCAGGCAACTTGTTTTAGGTTCTGATTGGCAGCGTGCATCACACATCATCCATAACTTCCCAGTGACCCTTTTTTGTCGGTCCAACATGGCGAACACGTCCTGTCTTTTTGAGACTATCAAGGTAATGCTTCACGCTATCTGGAGTAATCCCAATACGGGATGCCAATGTCTTTCGAGTGAGTTCAGGGTGCTCACGTAACAAAGCAAGAATTTTTTCTTGGGTGGTTTCTTGGGTGGTTTCTTGGGTGGTTTCTTGGGTGGTTTTCCCCGCGTCCTTACTGGTTGTATCCCCTGCAATAACAGTGCTACGAACGTCACTAGCCATGTAAGCCTCTGAAAATACAAATTCGATCCCCATCTGTGGTTCCACCTGTATGGTTGGCTCAGGTACACCAACTTCTCGGCAGGATTCAAAAATGCGCTGGATACCCCGCCCCCAGGATTCCACTTCACCTGCCCGGAAAAAAGCGTTCGCAATGTCTGGATTGGACGGTTGCGAAGGGTGCTGGCCAAGTAATTTTTCTAAAGACCAGTTCTCAGGTAACCTGCCCGGATTCCAGATTCTCAATCGATCAGCATAAACTCGAATCTGAATCGGTGCTGCCACAGCATAATCACGGTGGACAACAGCATTCAGTGCCGCCTCTCGAAGCGCATCTTCCGGTATCGGGTAGGTTTCAATGCGTTGAATCCCCTCATAACTGATCACTGCCTTCAGATACTTGGTCATCAAAAGATCCATCATCTTGCTGACCTGAGTAAACAGGTCTCCACACACCTCATCGTGATAACGCAACTCTGTTTCACTGTCAAAGTACCCGATCTTGATCGAAGCGCCAGTGAAAAATCGTTCGGGGTCAGGATGAAACAGGAGAACTGCTGCACGTTTCAGATATTGGTTCTCCACAAGGCGCAGCTTTTCAACCAGCGCAGCATCCTGCTCTTTGAGCACGCTCGTTTCCAGGCGGTTAGCACGTGTCGCATGCTCACGGAATCGTGCCAAAGCCGCTGTATCCAGATCCTTAACTCCTACATTGGGTACCGGTACTGCGTCCCAGCACTTGCCAGTCTTGCCCAGAAGGAAGCGGTCTAGCGCTGCGCCTCGAAGAACCTGCTTTGTAGCGCCACTTCGGTAGTGGTACTCGCCCCTGTAGCTGATGGGTACCGGGTATGGCTCGATCACGATTCTCAAATACGACCGGCCACCCTCCTCCAGCAACTCAATGTCCGCTATGATTCCAAGCAGATCACGCAGCTTGTTTGGCAACTCTTCCAACATCCGCTCAGCATTTTCAATGCCCACCACCTGCCCTTCATCGTTGCGACCCACCTCCAGCGCACCACCCTGTGCATTGGCAAAACCACACAGCCACTTCAAGTGTTCATCGTGCCAGGATACTTTCCACTCTGTATGCTGATCTTCCTTCATACACTGCTTCCCAACCCGCCGTGCGAGAATTCAACAAATTGCCAATGATTTGGTATAGAGGTATCTGCAGACCAAATCTGGACAACCCCACCTGAAAAATTACCCGGGCAAGACTCTTGAATTGTCAAAAGCATACCCTGTTCACACATGAGGACAATGTCTCCATTTTCTAATAGTAGGACAGTTGTAAAATCCTGTTTTTTGTACGGCTCCAGCTTAACCGTCGATGTCCATCGTCTCCACCAGGCTCAAAATTCTGTACATTGAGCGCAAAACCGGTTTCTCAATCAGTTTATTGTCCACCACGACCAGGCCCGTATCGGCGGATTCAAACGCCTGAACAATTTTCCTTGCATGGGCAATCTGGTCAGTGCTTGGTGTAAAAGCCTTCACAATCACCGGCAACTGCCTGGGATGGATGGCTCCTTTTCCGGTCATCCCGATCTGTGCGCACAGTGCGGCTTCCTTTGCCAGTCCATCCAGGTTATCGAGGTCCAGGTACGGCACATCAATCATGTCAATCTCCGCCGCCGCCGCCGCATGAACGCACCGCATCCTCGCATAGTGCAACCCTTCCCAGGTCGGTTCAACCCGCAGTTCCGCGGCCATATCCACTCCCCCGAACAACAGTGAATCGACGCGGCACGATGCCCGGGCGATCTCATGGCAGCATTCCAGCCCCGGGTTCGTTTCAATAATCACCTGCAACCGCAAATCAGACCCTTCTGCGCTCAGCAGATCATCCAGAGCACGGATTTCCTCGGGATGTTTCACTTTGGGCAGCATCAAGCCGTCCGGGGGGGCGGTGCATTCCAGCAGTGCGAGCACATCCGCCATCCCGTCCCTGGACCGGAGTGAATTGACCCGTACCAGCACCTCGGATTGACCGAATGACGGGGACTGATCCAACATTTTCACGGTATTTTCCCTGGCCTGGGCCTTGTCATCCGGGGCCACGGCGTCTTCCAGGTCCACGCACACAATGTCTGCCCGGGAATGAACCGCCTTGGGAAACAGTGCCAGGTTCGAACCGGGCACGAAAAGAAAAGATCTCCTGGGCCGGAAGAGTCGGGCATTCATGGCATGGACTCCGTGCAGGAACCGGCGGTAAACAGGGCACCCGTCCTGTTCCCCCGTTCGTGCCGGTGGTACCGGGAATTTTCCCGGGGCAGCGCCTTCCATCCAGGTGGCAATGGGTCCCATTGCCCGGGAATGGGTGTCCGGATGCGGGCTCCGGGTAACGGCTTTTTCATTTTCCAATCACTCAATGTCTTCGTACCCCTCTACCACAAATCTGGGGGTGCATATTGCCAGAAACACCAGGTCGCAATCGCCGGTATTGGTGATTCTTTGCCTGGTCATGGGGGGAATGTCCACCACATCGCCGCAGGCCACTTTTTCAGGTGGATTTTCACCGGTTTCCACCCGGCCTTCCCCTTCAAGGATAACATAATGCTCTGTTATCCCGGCCAACCGGTGCCATTGCGTGGTCATGTTCGGTTCGACTCGTGCCCGGGCGATGGACAATTCCGGGCGATCGGGACAATTCAACAGTTCCGTAATGTGACAGCCTTCCCGAAAATAATATTCATCCTGCTCGTCAAACCGGTGAATGGCCCCATTCATGAGGGTTGCGTCCAGGCATCCTGAAGCCGAATCCAAGGTCCGTGGAAACCCGCCACGGCCCGGCCTTCCGGGAACCCGGGTGCTCCCGGGACGACCCCTCTGGCAGAGACTCTATCCACGCATTTTGACCCCTTTGGGGTCATACATGGCTGTCAGGCTCGCCTTGGCCGGAATCCGGCGATCCCCGACCTCAATTTCGAATTTTCCGGAATCAATATATTCGGTGGTGACGCCCTCCTCATGGTACACATATCCCAGGCCAACGGCACCACCGAGGGTATGTCCATAGTTGCCGGAGGTCAAATGACCAACCAGCCTGCCATCACGCATGATGGGTTCGTGGTGATACAGCACTTCCGCCGGGTCCTGAAGCAGAAACTGTACCATCCGTTTTCCTTTCCATTGACCCGTTTCCCTTTGTTCCAACAGGGCATCCCGGCCGATAAAGGGGATGGCCTTTCCGTAATCACAGACAAACCCGGCCCCGCATTCCAGGGGCGTATCCTCATCCGCCACATCATGACCAAAGTGGATGAATTTCTTCTCGATACGACCGCTGTCCAGCGCATGCAATCCAGCCATCACCAACCCGTATTGCTCCCCTGCGCTCCAGAGTATATCGAATCCATGCCGGGCCATGTCGGTGGGCACGTACAACTCCCAGCCAAGCTCACCGACAAACGATACCCTCGCCGCATGGCCAACCGCACAACCCAGTTCCATCGGCCTGGTCATTCCGAACGGAAAGGCTTCCGCACTCATGTCCAACCCGAGCAATTCCGTGAGCAATGGGCGGCTGTCCGGCCCCATGACTCCCAGTACCGCCCAACTGTTGGTCACATCGGTCACCGTACAATACCAGTCCGGGTCAATGTTTTTTGCCAGCCAGTCCAGGTCCTTGTTGGTTACCCCCGCCCCACTCACCACCAGGTACCTGTTCTCACCGAGTCGGGTAACCGTTAAATCGGCTTCGATGCCTCCGCGTTCATTCAGCCAGTGGGTATAGACCATTTTCCCTTCCATGACATCCACATTCGCAGTGCAGATGCGCTGCAGCGCCCTGCAGCTGTCCCGGCCCTGGACCAGATATTTGGAAAAACTGCTCTGGTCAAACATCGCCACTTTTTCCCGGAAGGCACGGTGTTCATTCGCCGAATACTCAAACCAGTTCTGTTTTCCAAAACTGTATTCGTATCGGGGTTCGGTTCCTTCCGGGGCAAACCAGTTCGGTCTTTCCCATCCCGCCACCTCGCCAAAGCAGGCGTTGTGCGCCACCAGTCTTTCATGAATCGGCGAATGCCGGACATTTCTGGATGTTTCCATCTGCCGGTAAGGCCAATGATGGTCATACAGCAGCCCGAGTGTCTCGCTAACCCGATTTTCGATGTAATGCTGGGTTCCCTGAAAAGAATACATGCGGCGGATGTCCACGCTCCACAGGTCCATCGGCGGATGGCCCTGGTGTATCCATTCGGAAAGTGCCTTGCCCACCCCTCCCGAACTTTGGATGCCGATGGAATTCAACCCCGCCGCCACATAAAAATTCTTGAGTTCAGGGGCTTCTCCAAGGTGGAACTGGTCATCCGGTGTGAAACTCTCCGGGCCACAGAAAAATTTTCGCCAGCCCACATCCCGCAACATCGGAACCCGTTCCATGGCCGCTTCCAGCACCGGCATCAACTGCTCTTCGAAATGCCCGTCAATTTCGTCAAAGCAGAAATCCTCCGGGATGCCGTGTTGTCCCCATGGCACGGCATTGGGTTCGAATTGGCCAACGAGCAGGCTGCCCGCATCCTGTTTGTAGTACGCGCATTGATCGTGGTCCCGCATGACCGGCAGGTCAAGCGGCAGGTCATCCAGCTTTTCTGTCACCGCATAATAATGTTCCGCGGCGTGCAAGGGCACATTCACCCCCGCCATGCGACCCACTTCCCGGGCCCACATTCCCGCACAATTGATGACGACCCCAGACTGAATATCTCCCTGGCTGGTGGTGACCCCGGCCACTTTACCGTTTTCCTGCATGATCCCGGTTACCCGGACACCTTCCAGGCAAAGCACCCCCCTTCCCCGGGCACCCTTCACAAACGCCGCCGTTACATCCACCGGGCTGGCGTATCCATCGTGCGCGACCCAGCTGCCCCCGAACAGGTCATCGGTTTTCAAAAGCGGATACAGTTCCCTGATCTCCCCCGGAGTCAGGATATCCACCCGGGTGACCCCGAACGCGTTATTCATGGACGCGACACGCTTGAGTTCCTCGAACCGCCCTTCACTGTGTGCAATGGACAGGGAGCCCACCTGTTTGAAACCGGTTGACTGGCCGGTTTCCCTCTCAATGTCATGGAGGACCGACATGGAATATTCCGCTATTTTGGCATGGCTTTCATTGGCCCGCATGGTGCCGATCAACCCGGCGGCATGCCAGGTGGTTCCGCAGGCAAACTGCATCCGCTCAAGCAGCACCACATTGCTCCACCCAAGCCTTGCCAAATGATAGGCAACACTGGACCCGATTACTCCCCCACCAATAATTACCGCACTTGCATTGCCTGGAACCTGTATGGCCATAATGTTGAATATTTTAGTTTAAAGAATGAGGGAGGCAGAATATAACGGGGTTGCACCATTTATCAATATATTCCGCACACAAAATACCGGCTGGATCACGCAATCTCCGTTTCCCCGGCACCGAAATCCGGGTCATCGGCCGTGGCCATGCCTTTGCAATCCCCCGGGGCGGCCGGTTTCACCCGCTTCAGTCCAGTGCAAGCAGGGCAACACTCACGAAAATAACCACCGAAGCCAGAATCCTGCGCTGACCGGAGGATTCCTTGAAATAAAACGCACCAATGAGGGCGGCGATCACGATGGAGGTTTCCCGCAGGGCAGAGACCAGGGGGATGGGGGCCCGGCTCATCGCCCACACAACCAGTGCATAGGAAACAAACGCGAGACCCGCCCCGACAAACATCAGCTTCCAGTCATGCCGGATCCCGGCCACTTCATGGATACCCCGCCTGCAGACCGCATACACCAACACCGGAATGCCGTCGAGCAGGTAAAGCCAGATCATGTAACCGGGAATATTTTGAGACAGTCGGCCGCCGACCCCGTCTGCCAGGGTATAGCCACCAATGAATACCGACGTGACCAGGGCGGCAATCAGTGCCCTGCGGTCACGCATCACCCTGGGAAGGGCCTGTGAGGTAAAAATCAAAATACCGGACAGGACCCCGATCAGCGACACCAGTTCGATGGTGGACAGGGTTTCCCCAAGAACCAGCGTCCCCCATACCGTGACAATGATGGGTGCGGTCCCCCGGGCAATGGGGTATGCCTGTGAAAAATCACCGTATTTGTACGCCTCGCTCAGGGAAATGTAATACCCGAAGTGCAGAACTGCCGAGGTGATCAAAAATGGCCAGCTTTCCGGGGCCGGAAGACCCACCACCGGGACAAGGGGCAATGCAATGAGGAAAGTCGCGACATTGATTCCGGTGATCGACAACAGATGATCCTTCCCGGATTTAACCGCAGCGTTCCAGGTGGCATGGAACAGTGCGGCCACAATGACAACTATTGCAATCCCCGCTTCCAACGATACCCGCTGCTTTTGATGAAATAGGTGATGATCCGGAAAAAAGTCCCGCGGTTCCGTGTAACCGGATATCCCGAAACCCGCGAAACATCTTTTCCTTTCCTGGAATGGTTGCGAAGTGTACCACTGACCCCGGCGGATACTGAACCCGGGGAGGCAATCGGTATTCGGCCGCCGAAAGAGCCCGGGAATCCGGTCAAACCGGAACCCACGACTGAACCCGGCAGCCGTTTTACCCCTTTATTCGGGGTTACAGGGTCCTTCCGATTTTATTGGCTTCCGCCATGGCCACCTCTACACTCCTGGGTGCAATGCAATCCCCGATCCCGTGCCGCTCCACATGATCGCCCGACGATGGTTCGACATGAAGCAGCGCATCATTGACCACACACCCGCTCCAATCAACAATCAGGTCAATATCCGTCCGTTGCGCGGTTTCATCCGTGAACACGTTTCGCAGATTCACGCAGTGACCCGAAATGTCCACAATCTCAAATTGTGCCGTCATGACCACCCCCAGTTTGCCCAGGCGCGCATACCAGGCATTTCGATGGGTGGGGTCCAGGTCGGCTGCCAGAGCGAAATCAGCGGTCACCACTTCGGTACGCAACCCTTCGTGGGCCAGCCACTCCGCTGCCACCAACCCCGCATGACCCCGGCCATCACTGCACACCAGGGCATTGGTTCCGGGGATTTCTTCTCCACGCAACAGGCCATGTGGAGTCAGCAAACGGATTCTGCTTCCGCCGGGAAATCGCCGGGCATCGTCGGTGGCTCCGGTTGCCACCACCACTGCATCGCCCTGGATTCCGATGAGGTCATGCCCGTTGACCGGATGGTTCAGTTCGAGAACGACCCCCAGTCTTTCCAGTTCCGCCAGGCGCCAGTCAATCACCTTTTTGAATTCGGACATGGACCGGGACCTTGCCCACAGTGCAAGCTGCCCTCCCGGTTCACTGCTTTGCTCGAAAACCGTCACACGGTGGCCCCGTTCCGCCGCGACCCTGGCCACTTCAAGCCCTGCTGGACCGGCGCCAATCACACTGACGGCGCGGGGCCGATGGGCCTTCTCCAGCCGCCGTCCGGGCCTGGCCACATCCGGGTTGTGCATACAGCGAATGGTCCTGCCGGCATACCGATTGGCGATACAGGTGTTCGCACCCACACAGGGGCGGATTCTCGCCAATTCACTTGACTGGATTCTGGCAACGATTTGCGGGTCGCAAATGTGCGCCCGGGTCATCCCCACCATGTCCGCTTTTCCCCGGGACAGAATCTGTTCGGCGTGTACCGGGTCGACAATCCTGCCGACGGTAAACACCGGAACATCCACCACCTCCTTGATCCTTTCCGCGAGGTCAACAAAAACGCCATGGGGAGCCGGTGTCGGGGCCCAGTGCCTGGACCGGCCGCGATGGGAAAAATTGGTGTGTGCAGTGATATTCAGGTAATCCACCAGGCGATGGTCGGAAAGGGTCCTGCAGACGGACTTCATTTGATCGAGGTCCAGGCCACCTGGCTCATACTCGTCTCCCGGCAACCGTATTCCAAGAATCCGGTCGTCTCCCGATGCCTCCCTGACCGCCTCCAGCAATTCCACCAGAAACCGCATTCGGTTGTCCAGCCCACCGCCGTACTGGTCCGTTCTCCAGTTCGTCAGCGGAGACAGGAAAGCCTGGGGCAAAAATCCAAAGGCGCCCAGTATTTCGACGCCATCCAGTCCCCCCTGTTTCACCCGCACAGCCGCCGCCGCAAAGGCATTGATCACTTCCTGGATTTCGTCCACGGTCATGGCATGGGAAATGTTGCCGGTGGCCGGGGACAACACCGGGGATGCGGACCAGCTTTCGAAGGCGGGCTGGTTGATCCGCACCGTTCCGGCGCTGTGGGCCAGCTGTGCAAGAATTCGACCCCCCTCCCTGTGAACCGCAGCGCTCAGTTTTTGATAGCCCGGGACAATGCGGTCATCCAGGTTCCACAGGCCGTCCCGGCTCATGCTCAACATCCCGGAACGATGAACCGGTGTTCCGCCGGTGATCTGCAGACCTACGCCTCCCCTGGCGTATTGACGCTGGTACTCGATATATTCCCTGCCGGGCCGGTTATCTTCCGCGAATCCCGAAACATGGGCAGAAACCAGCACCCGATTCCGAACAGTCAGCGGACCCAGGTTCAATGGAGACAGCAGATACGGGAATTCAGCCATTGGGTTCAATGCAACCGTGATAAAAGGACACTGATTCTAGAATATTTCAAGGTCAGGCTGCCAAACATGACCATCCGCCGGGGGCAATCCCCGGCACCGGGGTCACTGGCCCGGCTCCCGGACCAACTGTCACGGCAGCCCCGGTGTTTTCCCGGTCCGGCCTCAGTGACTGCCCAGAAATGCAAAAACCTGTTGATTGAACCGGTCCGGTTTCTCAAGATGTACATTGTGAGCGCAATTCCCGATCACTTTCAGTTCAGCTTTGGGGATGCCATGGACCAGCTGGTCTACCTGGTTTCGATGGTAACTCCTGTCCCGGGTTCCCCAGATCACCATGGTCGGATTGTCAATCCGGGGCAGTCGATCGACACAACTCCACGTCGCCATGGCATCGTAGCCACCCAGTATCGCCGGTACGGACGCCGCCGATGCCAGTTCAATGCAGTCCGGATAGGCGGGGTCCCGGGCCCCCGATACAAACCAACTGGCCACCGTTCGGGCAATGGTACTCTCGGGGCCATCACGGATGACCCGCTGGCGGCTGGCGGCGACGGGCTCGAATCGTCCTGGCAATGCACCGTCCGGACCCGTGCCATACAACACCAGTTTATCGACCCTGTGGCCAAATTCAAGGGCGGTTTCCTGTGCAATCATCCCTCCCATGGAATGGCCGAGGAGATGAAAATGCGGTACGTTTGCCTGGTCCAGCAACGCAATCAGGTACTGAACATAACCGGAAATCGTATTGATCGCCTGCTCCGGGCCCTGGCCCTCAGCCGTCCCCCCAGGTGAATGATCCCCGAATCCAGGCAGGGTCGGAGCAATGACTTCAAAGTGCCGGGAAAAGAAATCGATTTGTTTTTGCCAGTACGCCGAACCACTCAGAAACCCGTGCTGCAGGACGAGCACAGGACCTTTTCCACGACGGATGTACTGGAAGTGCACGGGAAAACCGATTGCCCCGGAACCGCCCGCCTGGAAATTACTGGCCCTTGCGTTTTCCCTGGACAATACGGTCCAGGATCATTGCACAAAACAATATGGAAAAACCCGCCAGTATTCCCTGCCCCACTGAAGCGTATTGCAGGGCTTCAAGCACATCTTCTCCCAGTCCCTTGGCTCCGATCAGTGAAGCCACCACCACCATGGCCAGGCTCAGCATGATGGTTTGATTGACTCCGGCCAGAATGGATGGAGAAGCCAGGGGAAGATCCACTTTTCTGAGCAGATACCATTTTGACGCGCCATAGGATATCGCCGCTTCCCGGATGGATTCCGGCACCCCTCTCAAACCCAGAACGGTCAATCTTACCACCGGGGTCCCACCGAAAATCATTGTGGTGACGATGGCTGCGGGTTTCCCGGTACCAAAAAATGCGATCACCGGGATCATGAATACAAAGGCAGGCATGGTCTGCATGAAATCCATGATGGGTCGGATGACCGAGTACAGGCGCGGCCGGCGCGCACAGACCATACCCAGGGGAATTCCCAGGGCGATACTGATCAATGCAGCCGTTCCCAACAGTGCCAGCGTGGTCATGGCTTTTTCCCAAAACCCCAGGACCCCCATGTAAGCGAGAAAGGCAGCGGACCAGATTGCCGCTCTCGGCCCTGCCGACAACCATGTCAACAGGATAATGAAACTCGCAATGACGATCCAGGGCGTATCGACGAATACCACCTCCAGGGCGTCCAGAATGGAGCGGATTCCCAGTGTAATGAAATCAAAAAACCATTCCCCCTTGAGGATAATGAACGCAAAGAACTCCTTGACGCCATTAATGGCGGATACGCGGATATCCGGGTCGGTGGGAAACTCGGCAAGCAACCCGACCCAACCCGGAAAACTGTAATGGACAATACATGCCGCGACCACAACCAGGAAAAACAGGGCGCTGGCCACCATTCTCACCGACGTGACCCCCGACAGGATGGTGCGATCAGACAGCCAGTCGGAGAAACGCCGCTCCAGCACCTGGTTGGCGATCAGGCCCTCGATTATTTTGGTGATCAATAACAGGGCCAAACCCGCCCCGGCGACATAGATCGCACCGGTTTCGATTTCAACAATCTCCTGCCTGATCTCTCCAATGCCAACCTCCAGGGATTCGATCGCCCGTCTGAACACCTCGACATTGTCGGCGTTATTTTCAATCGCGGCTTCCAACTGCTGACGCCGGAAATCCAGCGTGCCCTGTACGCTTTCAATGCGTGCCTGGGCTTGTGCTGCAAGATTTCCCCAAAGACCCCGAAAAATCTGGATAAACCCGAGTGTTTCGAGAATGGCAAATGGCATGGCCCAATTCCACAATCCACGCATTCCAAACCACACGGGCCCCAGCAATGCACTGAATACGTTAAACGTCCAGACAAAACCTGCCTTGCTGCCTATTTTGTCGAATTGATTGCAGAAATAGTCCGGGTTCGTGGTTACAAATTCTGCAACCAGTTCTCTTCTGCTTTCAGAAGCCTCTACTTCGTCTGCAGTCCCGGGATCAAAGGTTGATTTTTTCATGATGTTTCGGTTCCCTCAATCACGGTTGTAAGCAGGTCCTTGCGCGTAATCACCCCCACGCTGACCTGGTGGTTGTCAACGATCCGGATGGGCTCGTTTGAATCGATTGCAGCACGGATCAACACGCTGAGATTGTCATCCTGGTTGAAGCTGGGACCGTTTTCCGACAGCGGGCCAAATTGCTGTTCATATTCGCCAACAGGGCGCATGACGGCATGTGCCCGGACCACCTTCAACCTGGAAATGCCGGCCACAAAATCCGCGACATATCCATCTGCCGGATTCATCACGATTTCCTCTGGCGTCCCGATCTGAACCACCCGGCCGTCCCGCATAATGGCAATACGATGACCAATTCTGACCGCTTCATCCAGGTCATGGGTGATAAATACCGTGGTTTTGTTCATCACCGTGGCCAACTCCATGAACTGGCCCTGTAACTGCCGGCGAATCAGCGGGTCAAGCGCACTGAACGGTTCATCCATCAGCAGCACCTCGGGGTCTGCGGCGATCGCCCTGGCCAATCCAACCCTTTGCTGCATGCCGCCGGACAGTTCATGGGCGAACTTGTTCCCCCATCCCTGCAATTCAACCATTTCCAGGGTCTGTTCCGCCACTTTCATGCGTTGGTTTTTGTTCACCCCGCGAATTTCCAGCGGCAACGCAACATTGTCCAGCACAGAACGGTGGGGCATCAGGGCGAAGTTCTGAAAGACCATGGCAATGTGTTCATTCCGGAATTTCCGGAGGCTGAGGTCCTGCAGTTGCATCACATCCTGCCCGCCCACTGAAATTTTGCCTGCCGATGGCTCAAGCAACCGGTTTATATGCCTCACCAGGGTGGACTTCCCGCTGCCGGAAAGCCCCATGACGCAGAAAATTTCGCCGCGGGCAACCTCAAAACTGACATCGGCGACACCGATGACACAATTGTACTGATCCAGAACCTGTTTCTTCGATGCCCCGTTTTTCTGGACATCTTCCAGGGCCGGTTTCCAGTTGTCGCCAAAAATTTTCCAAACGCCATCAATGCTGATGGCGGCTTCTGCAGTGCTTTTTGTTCGCGTATCAGTCACGCCCGTCCTTCCCGGTCTGGTTGACAATCAGGGGGCCGCATCCGGCACACTGCACAGGAATGGCTGCCGGGATGTACCGGGACAGGCGGATGAAATGATGCCGGAGCCCGGCATCATTTCCCATGCCGGCCTGATCAGATTCCCAGCCAGCTGTCTACACGCGGGCCGTTTGCAGCGACCCATTCCCTGGCCACTTCTTCCGCATCACGGCCATTCGCCGCAATTTCAAACGCAAAGTTGCTCACGGTATCCGTATCCAGTGACATGTTTGCAAGCAAACCGGCAATAATCGGCGAGCGCTCTTCCAGGGATTTGGAATACGCCACCTGGACTTTTTTCAGGGCATCCTCGGACATCACCGTGGATTTTTCAAACCAGTCCGCATCCTCGGCCGGTTGCACCATGATGTACTTCGCGGGATCATACGGAGGTTCTTCCAACGCAACGATATCATGCATGAACCAGATCGCATGGGGTGCATAACAATAAAACGCATACCCCTGGTTCTTTGCCACGCTGTCGCCAACGGTGGCCACCATGACACTTTGTTCTGCCCGGATGGGCTCCATAAACTCCATCAATCCATAATCCCGGACTTTAACCTCGTTGACGTTGGCGGACGCCCAGCCCGGCGCACCAATCCAGATTTCCCCTTTTCCATTCCCGTCGCTGTCCATTAACCTGGCAATTTCCGGGCGTGCCAAATCAAATATGGACGTAACATTGTTGGCTTCCGAAAACGCTTTGGTGACGCAGAAATTCTGCTTCCCCTGGTAAGGATTGCTGCTGAGTATGACGGTTCCCTTTGCATCCACATATTCCTTTGTGAAGGTTTCCTGGTTGGGCAACCAGACATCCGGGTGTACATCAATGTCTCCCTTCCCCTGATCCATGGCCTGGAAGATGGTTGCATTCGTTCCGGGTACCAGCTCGGCCTGGCCACCGATCTTTTCCACCACAATCACCTTGATCAAATTGGCAATTGCCTGGGCACCTGTCCAGGCGGGCATCCCGATCTTGACGCTTTCACCCGCCACCACACTGTTACTGGCAATGAGAAGCGATGCCGCACATAGTCCTGCAAATAAATTCTTTTTCATATTTTTCCTCGAACTTTCTTAAATGATTTTGTATAAGACTCGCGTAACCCTGATATTCTTGAAACGAATGAACCGGCCAGTTGAGTGCCTCCACAACTGCGAAAGCCACCCGTAGCGGACAACTGACACACACGAAACGTGTGCGGTAACCGAAGCAGAGGGCACTTGTATATAGCAACCATTGGTTTTTGTCAATTTTCCAACGAACTGTTGTTAACGCAAAGTAGTAATGTCCTCTTTTAGCAATATTAAAATGTCCTCTTTTTCATTGAGGGAGATGCATGACAACGGAAACCATCACGTTGAGCATCCCGGAGATGATCGGGTTCGATTCCCTGTAGTCCCTGATTGCAACCCACTTTTTTACCCGGGTCGCGGAAAGCTGCAGGCCATTCCCGGACCCCGGTGTCTGCTCAGGATTGTTTGAGGAGCCGTTGCCGTTGCCGGTCCCATTGCCGCTGCTTGATGGTCTGTCGCTTGTCGTACAGTTTCTTGCCCCTGGCCAGGGCGATGCACAGTTTCACCCGCTGGTGCTTCCAGTACAGGTGCAGGGGCACGAGGGTATATCCCTTGCGTTCCGTGGCACCGATGAGCTGGGCGATTTCCCGGCGGTTCAGCAGGAGTTTCCGTGGCCGCGTGGGCCGGGCGGTGTGGTGGGTGGAGGTGGAGACCAACGGGGAGAAATGGGCTCCGACAAGGTAGACCTCACCCTTGATGACGGTCACATGGCTTTCCTTGAGCTGGGCCCGTCCCCGCCGCAGGCTCTGCACCTCCCAGCCCTCAAGAACCAGTCCGGCCTCGTATTCCTGTTCCAGGACATAGTCGAACCGGGCCCGGCGGTTGACGGCGATGCGGGGGTCCGGGGAGGGTTTCTTCTTGGCCATGACACGGGGGATGGGAAGGGCAGACCCGTGGAGTATAATCGACCCCATGGAATTTGTCTGGAAACCATGAAGACGATCCGGCGCACGGCGTGGGTTCCGCACCGGGCCGGGGAGATGTTTGCCCTGGTCAATGATGTGCCGGGGTATGCGGACTTTCTGCCCTGGTGCCGGGCCTCGGAGGAACTGGACCGGCGGGAGGGGGAGGTGCTGGCGAAGCTCACCCTGGACTACAGGGGGGTGTATCACGCCTTCACCACCCGCAACCGGCTGATTGGGCAGGAGAAGACGCTGATAACCCTGGTGGAGGGTCCGTTCAGCCACCTCTCGGGGTCCTGGGAATTCGTGGCACTGGATGCGGGGTCCTCGAAGGTGGAGCTGGAGTTGTCGTTTGATTTTTCCAACCCGGTGGTGGGCCGTGTGGTGGGGCCGGTTTTCGGGGGCATTGCCAATTCCCTGGTGGATGCCTTCTGCCGCCGGGCGGACGAGGTTTACGGGACCGGTCTGCCCCGGTGAAGCGGGAGACGATGCCGGTCAGCGTGGTGGTGGCCTGGCCGCACCGGCAGGAGGTGGTGGAGCTGCGGTGCCCGGTGGGCAGCACGATTGAGGCCGCCATTTCGGCCTCCGGGCTGCTGGAGAAATATCCCGGGCTGGATCTCGGACAACAGGCAGTGGGCATCCACGGGGTGCAGCGGGACCGGGACACGGTCCTGGGTCCCCATGACCGTGTGGAGGTCTACCGGCCCCTGGAGGTCTCCCCGACCCAGGCCAGGCGACTGCGGGCCCAATCGTCCCGGTGAGCCGGCGGGTACGCTGGCCGCATTTTGATGAGACGGCCGGACAGGAAAATCACGGTTTTCTCCTTGCCGGCAATGAGCGGCCCATTGAAGTGCTGTTCCCCGTGTGCCCCTGGGAATCGGGCACGCCCAGGGCACCGGATTGAGGAAAAGATTGTATACTCGCACTCTTCCATCAACTTTCCAAACCGGGAGCAAATATGAAATTCTCAGGCGAGAGCGCACTGGTTGCGGGTGCAGGGGGCGGTATGGGCCTGCAAATAGCTGGTGACCTCCTCCAAAAAGGCATTCACGTGTGCATGGCGGATATCAAGCCACCGCCGGAGAATGTCCCGGATGGACCCGGAAAATCGGTCTATATACAAACCGACCTGACCCGTAAAGCAGGCATCGATAAACTGGTTTCGGCTGCCCTGGCAGAATTTGGACGGATTGACTATCTTGTCAATACCCTGGGAGTATTGTGGTTTGGAAAGGACAAATCGGTGGTGGAGATCGATCTGGAGGTCTGGGACGAGGTCATGAATATCAACCTGAGATCCATCGTTCTGCTCACCAAAGCGGTGGTCCCGGAAATCCTGAAGCACGGCGGCGGTGCCATGGTCCACTTCTCGTCCATTGATGCATTAAGCGGAGACCCGGTTCCCCAGGACGCGTATGGAGCTTCCAAGGCCGCACTGATCCGGCTGTCCAAGTCCCTGGCCATCCAGTTTGCCGAAAACAACCTCAGGTCGAATGTAATACTGCCCGGGCCGACCCTGACTCCAATGCAGCAAAGATGGCAGAACAAACCGGACCTGCAGTCGAAGATTGGAGCAACCATTCCGTTGGGCCGGTTGGGAAGTGCGCAGGACATGTCGGATGCCTGTTTGTTTCTGTTGTCTGATCATGCCTCCTGGATTACCGGAACCGAACTGGTGGTGGATGGCGGAATAACCGCTCTTCCCTGATTCCCTGACCGCGCAGGGATGGGCCGGTCCGGAGCTTGCCCTGCCGTGGTGGCTTCCGCGCCGGGTGGAACACGGGACCCTTCACGGGGAGCCGCTTCTTCATTTTCAACCCCTTTTGTCATGCTATAATTCCGACATGGCCAGCAACCGTACGGTCCCGGTTTCAATGCGGCAAACCAAGGGTTCAGGTGGAGCATTGCCGGCCTGGCATCCGCATGGGGAGCAACCCTTCACACCCTGTCCAGATGGTGTCCTGAAAAGAACCGGAGGGTCACACGATCTTTGAAAATCATCCGATGTCCGCAACACTGACGATCACCCGTCCCGATGACTGGCATGTGCATGTGCGGGACGGCAACCTGCTAAAGGCGGTGGCACCCTTGACAGCCAGGCAATTCGGACGGGCCCTGATTATGCCAAATCTGGTTCCCCCGGTTCGAACCGTGGAGCAGGCGCTGGCGTACCGGAAAGCCATCCTTGAATCCGTACCGGATGACCCCGGATTCGACCCAAAGATGAGCCTCTTTCTGACCGATGATACGGATGAAGGCGAGGTACGAGCCGTTGCCCGGTGTGAACATGTCCTGGGGTTTAAACTGTACCCGGCAGGCGCCACCACGAATTCATCAACAGGGGTAACCCGAGCCAGTAATATGATGGGACTCCTGGAGTGCATGGCAGAAAACGGGGTGGTATTGCAGGTGCATGGGGAAGTGACCGACCCCCATGTCGACATCTTCGATCGTGAAGCCTTGTTTATCGAACAGGTGCTGGCTCCCATTCATCGGGAAATCCCGGAACTGAAACTGGTGCTGGAACACATCACGACCAAGGAGGGGGTTGATTTCGTCCAGGATTCCAACAGCAATGTCGCAGCAACCATCACTCCCCAGCATCTCCTGTATAGCCGCAACGAGATATTCAAGGGGGGGATTCGACCCCATTTGTACTGTTTGCCCATTTTAAAAAAAGAACCCCACCGCCTTTGTGTTCTGCAGGCAGCCGTCAGCGGGAACCCTTCATTTTTTCTGGGAACAGACAGTGCCCCACATTTGCGGGACGAGAAGGAGAGTGCCTGTGGCTGCGCAGGCATCTTTTCGGCCTGTACCGCTATCGAGTTTTATGCTGAAATCTTTGAGGGCATGGAATGCCTGGACAGGCTGGAAGATTTTGCCAGCCATTTTGGTGCGGATTTTTACGGGGTCGGGAGAAATTCACAAAAAGCCGTGCTGGAAAAGAAACCGCAGGAAATCCCGCCAAGCATGGAACACGGGGACCTGGACCTGGTGCCACTGATGGCAGGAGAGTCCCTTTCCTGGACCTTCGCTGGAATCGAGTAACCGCCTGGTGAAAGTTGCCAGCGTTCGGTCTCCCTGTGATACCGTTAATGATACCGTATTTTCAGGTGGGTTAAAAAAGCGCTCACAGCAGTGCTTTTTTATTTAGGCCGCGGGGCCAACACCTGGACCATAGTAAACCATGGTTGTACCTTTTATGTTCGAACCGACAGGCTGACACTGGGCGGCTTCGAGAAGTCCATGCGATTTGCACCGACCGCTTGCACTCAAAACAGGGTCTTTCCACTGAACGCGGTCAAATTGGGCTAGAGCTGTTCATCGTATATCACCACATCGGCAAATTCCCTGAGAGACTGGCTGAATTGGTCAAAATACCCTGGACCCTCTCTCGAAAGGAGTTGCTGTTCCACCAGACCCCGGTCCGATTCTTCAATCAGGTCGATCTCTCCCAGGGCGACTTCTTCCAGGGAATACAGGACATAATCCCCGCTCTCCAGGGCCAGTCCGCCAAACTTTATGCTGCCCTGGGAGGGGGCGCCCAGGGCAAAAACCGTGTCGCCGAGTGCCTGCAATTCGGCGGGTATTTCCTGTCGCATTGCAGGAAGAGATTCAATTTCAAGCCCTTGATTCAGAATAAAACGGGTCCAGCTCTCCATGTTTTGACTGCGGGACTCCAGTTCGCTGAGCAGGTCTGATCCCGTTTGCAATACCCTTGCCCGGGATTTTTCGATTTCCAACAGCGAAACGATCTCCTGCCGAACGGACTCCAAGGGCCGGGGGTGGGCTTCCCGATAATCCACTTTCTGTACTGCAATCAATTTGTCGAAACCGATTTCAATGGCCTGGCTGACCAGATTGTCGTTGAGGACATCTTCCGAAAAAGCGGCCTGCCGCACACTCCTGTTTTCAGCAATCCCTTCACCGGACTGGGCCGTAAACCAATCACTGGTATTGACCGGAATATCCAGTTCATTCGCGGATACCTGTATATCTTCCGGCGCTTCAAATACCAGGTTTTTGAAGGATTCCGCCAGGTCCGCGAATATGTTTTCTGCCTGTACCTTGCTCAAATCCGTTTCCACCTGTGCACGGACCTCATCCAGCGGCTGCTGATGTTCTTCATCCACCCTGGTCAGGTAAATAATATGAAATCCATACTGGCTTTCAATTGGCGGGCTGATCTCGCCCTGTGACATGGTAAACACGGCATCCTCGAACTGCTTCACCATTTGACCTTTTGCAATCACTCCCAGGTCACCACCGTTAATGCTGGAGCCCGGATCATCGGAATACTGCAGGGCCAACTCGCCAAAATCCTCCCCGCTTCGGGCCCGTTTCGATATTTCCCGGGCCTTTTCAAGTTTCTCCTGACGCTGCACCTCATCCGATGACTCCGCCACTGAAATCAGGATGTGGCTTGCCTGGCGGGTTTCCGGTTGACGATACCTTCCCCTGGTCTCTTCGTAATGGGCCGCAATTTCAGCGTCCTCTGGCTGAACGGATTCGGAAAGGACATCAATACTCAGTTCAATGTAGTCAACCCTGATGCTCGCTTCATTCTGGAAAACCTCGATATTGGCCTGGTAGTAGGCTTCAATCTCGTCGTCACCAATGGTGAAATCCTCGACAAATCTGCCCGTGTCGAGGGTGGCATAGCTCACTTCACGGGTCTGACCCCACAATGCCAGAATCCGGTCTCTCTCTGCCCGGGTGAAAAATGCACTGTCGTTTAATCCATTCCGCAACTGGCTGATCCCCCCGCCTGCCCGTTGGGACAGTTCAAATTCCTGGGGAGTCAACCGGTTTGCAGCCAGCACACCCAGATAGCGATCCTGGTCAAACAATCCTTCTTCCTGAAATACCGGAACACTTTGTATCAATGCCATCAACTGGTCATCAGAAATCCTGTAGTTCATGTCCTGGGTGTATTGGCGTAATATCAGCTCATCCACCAGGCCATCGACAATAGCTTGCTTGATTCCCAGGCTGTCCAGCAGTGCCGGATCGAAATTCTCCCCCATCTGGTTTGCCAGCATCTGCCTTCGGGATGCCAATTCCTCCTGGTACGCATAGGTCGAAATTTCTTCCCCGTCAACAAGGGCCACAGGGACTTCACTCCCGCCTTCAAAGTAAGAGTTGATCCCCCAAAGGGCGAATGGGATGGCGATCAGTGTGACAATCACCCACGCGATCCAGCCGGTAGCACGTTCACGTATCGCGGTTAGCATATGGAAGCCCTAAAAAATATTGGTTGGTGGTTATCAGTCCAGGCGATCCGATGGGCAACCCGGCGATGCCATCCGGTTTCCCGGCTCATCCCGAATTCTTCAACGGTTGCTTCCCGCCGGATTCTGACCACGCCGAATGGCAATCATTGCCGGGATAAAAAAAGGAATGCCGGGCAAATACCCCGCATGTCCCGGCGGTCCGGTCCCGGCACCCAAACGATGGAGCGACACATGTGGAGACTCCTTGCAACCCATGCCGGAATCTCCCGGCAAACCAGACACACCTCCCCCATTATTCCAGCAGTCACCTTAACCGCCTGCTGCACAGTTGCCATCCGTTTTTCACCTGCTGACGGATGGCTCCCCGGGTAAAAAATACCCCGGTAGCGGTTAAAGTGGCGGAGCGGACGGGACTCGAACCCGCGACCCCCGGCGTGACAGGCCGGTATTCTAACCAAACTGAACTACCGCTCCTGCTGAATGGTGGGCGCTGCAGGGATCGAACCTGCGACCCTCGCCTTGTAAGGGCGATGCTCTCCCAGCTGAGCTAAGCGCCCGAAAAAGCGGTGCTAGTATATGGCATCTTTAAGTCCCTTTCCAGCCTTGAATTTAGCCACCCGTGAAGCTGCGATCTGTATGGTTTCACCCGTCCGGGGATTGCGACCTGTTCTGGCCGCCCGGGTTGAGACGGAAAAAGTTCCAAACCCAATAAGTGATACCGATTCACCGCGTCCCAGCGCTCCCTCAATAGCAAGAAAAACAGCATCTACAGCACTGCTCGCATCTGCTTTGGTCAGATTTGCACGCGCTGCAACTACATCAGTCAACTCAGCTTTATTCATGATCTTGGTTTCCTCGTTATTGGATATTTAAAATTTGGTTTTCTGAGAGAGCCAAACTTCAGCCCCAAGGTGTTGTTGTTTTCAACTCTGGCCAGAATATCATCCGTCATGCGAATTACCAGACCGAATTACCAGACCATTGAACAGAAATAATCCTGCAAAGACGAATAATAATAAAATTTCCGTCTGAAAAGCAATACAAATAAAGACCTTTATACCGACAAACCGAATGAATGGCCATGCCCCGGAACGCCGGCCCGGGCATCAATGCGCCGTCAGTTCGGACTGTTTGTCCCGGGACTTGGAATTCTTGATTTCATCCACGGTGGGAGAAGGGCTGATTTCCTCTTCAAAACGCGCCTCCGGGGGTCTTTCCGTTGCCAGTTCAATCACTTCATCAATCCATTTTACCGGCCGGATATCCAGCTTCTTTCGTATGTTTTCCGGGATTTCCTCCAGTTCCCGGGCATTCTCGCCGGGAATGATGACGGTTTTGATGCCCGCACGGTGGGCCGCCAGAAGCTTTTCCTTCAACCCGCCAATGGGGAGCACTTCACCCCGTAATGTGATTTCACCGGTCATGGCGACACTGGACAGGGCGGATATTCCCGTTAATGCGGAAACAATGGAGGTGCACATGCCAATTCCGGCACTGGGCCCGTCCTTGGGGGTCGCTCCTTCGGGAACATGAATATGCACATCCTGTTTTTCATAAAAATCCTGGTCGATTCCCCACTGCCGGCTCCGGCTCCTGACCACACTAATGGCCGCAGTGATGGATTCCTGCATGACATCTCCGAGTTTTCCGGTATACACATGTTTCCCCTTTCCGGGCATGACAACCGCTTCTATGGTCAGCAATTCACCCCCGAATTCGGTCCACGCCAGCCCGGTGACCTGTCCAACCTTGTTGTCCTCCTCCGCCTCATTGCGCCGGAATCGTTTTACCCCCAGGAATTTTCCAATGTTCTTGGGGGTGATCAGAATTTGCTTGTCTTTCTGGCTGAGCAATAATTCCTTTACATTTTTTCGATAGATTTTTGCAATTTCCCGTTCCAGGTTTCGAACGCCGGCTTCCCGGGTATAGGACGCGATAATCTCCTTGATCGCATTGTCCGTAATGTTCACTTCGTCTTCTCTTAGCCCGTTGTTCTTTCTTTGCTTGGGCAACAGGTAACGCTGTGCGATTTCAAGTTTTTCTTCGTCGGTGTACCCCGATATACGAATCACCTCCATCCGGTCGAGCAAGGGGCTTGGAATATTCAGGGTGTTGGCCGTTGCAATAAACATGACATCGGATAAATCGTAATCGACCTCAAGGTAATGGTCCCCAAACTTGTGGTTCTGTTCCGGGTCCAGGACCTCAAGCAGTGCCGACGAGGGGTCTCCGCGAAAATCCATGGACATCTTGTCAACTTCATCCAGCATGAACAGCGGATTCCGTTTCTTGACCTTGGACAGGTTCTGGATGATTTTCCCCGGCATGGAACCGATATAGGTTCGGCGATGCCCCCGGATTTCTGCTTCATCCCGTACACCGCCCAGGGACATGCGAATGAATTTCCGGTTGGTTGCCCGGGCAATGGACTCTCCCAGAGAGGTCTTGCCCACCCCTGGAGGACCAACCAGGCACAAAATAGCGGCTTTGGGTTTTCTCACCCGTTTTTGAACCGCCAGATATTCGAGAATCCGGTCCTTTACCTTTTCCAATCCGTAGTGATCATCGTCCAGCACCTTTTGCGATTTCGTCAAATCCCTGGAAATGCGGCTCCTGGCCTTCCAGGGCAATGAAAGCAGCCAGTCAATGTAGTTCCGGACCACCGTGGCTTCTGCCGACATGGGCGACATCATCTTCAGTTTTTTAAGCTCGCCCTCCGCCTTCTCCTTGGCTTCTTTGGACATCCCTGATTTCGCGATTTTACTTTCCAGTTCATCCAGTTCGCTGACCCCTTCCTCCATGTCTCCAAGTTCTTTCTGAATCGCTTTTATCTGCTCATTCAGGTAGTACTCCCGCTGGCTTTTTTCCATCTGTTTTTTCACCCGGGTCCGAATTCGTTTCTCGACCTGCAGCAGGTCAATTTCCGAATCCATCACGCCGAATATATGCTCCAGGCGCTCCGCCGGGTCGAAAAGCTCCAGGATGAGCTGTTTTTCTTCGGTTTTGAGATTGAGGTGTGCAGCAATGATATCCGCAACCCGTCCCAGTTCATCGATGCCACTCAGTGAGGTAAGAATTTCAGGTGGGATCCTGGAATTGAGTTTTACATACTTCTCGAATTCCGCCGTGACTGAACGCAGCAGGACATCGGATTCACGCGACAACAGGCCGATATCCTCGATCAGGTTGACCTCGCACATATAGCTCTCATCCGGATTGTCCAGGTCACTGGTGTACCGGACGATGGTCGCCCGCTGTTCCCCTTCCACCAGCACCTTCACCGTCCCGTCGGGCATTTTCAGCATTTGCAGAATTGATGCGACAATTCCCGTCCGGTAGATCTCATCCACCGTGGGATTGTCGTCGGTGGGGTCTTTTTGAGCGACAAGCAGGATGTTCTTGCCGCTTTCCATGGCAATGTCCAGGGCATGTATCGACTTGATTCTCCCTACAAACAGGGGAATTACCATATGCGGAAACACCACCACGTCCCGTAATGGCAAAACAGGCAATTCAAAGTTCACTGCAGTCAGTTGTTTAGTCATCGAAATCCATACTGTTGGGGTATTTACCGGATAAGAACTGAGGTCATTTGCGGAATTTACAAGGAGAATAGCATAAAACAGTGATATTCACGGTACCGACCCGACCACTGTGGCTTGATCGAGGGGGCTGCGCTGCAAAACCCCGGGGCAGCCCAACGGGAAAAACCCGGGTACCGGGTCAGGTGGAGGATGCGGCGGCTTTTTTCCTGGTGACCCGTTCTTTTTCGTAAACGTACAGCGGTCTGGCCCCTTCTGTAATCACGGAAGAATCCACCACGGCTTTCTTGATCCCCTTCATGGAAGGCAATTCGTACATGGTCTCAAGCAAGGCGTTTTCCATGATCGAACGCAGGCCCCGGGCGCCGGATTTTCTCTCCATGGCTTTTTTCGCAACCTCATGAAGGGCTTCCGTGCGAAATTCCAGTTCGACCCCTTCATACTTGAACAGCGTCTGGTATTGCTTGGTCAATGCATTCTTTGGTTCAACGAGAATCCTGACCAGGGATTCTTCATCCAGTTCCTCCAGGGTGGCCACCACCGGGAGCCGGCCAACGAATTCAGGAATCAGCCCGTATTTAATCAAATCTTCGGGCTCCAGTTGATCAAGCAGTTCCGTGGACCGGTCGTTTGCGGATTTCTCCTTGATATAGGCGCCAAAACCAATGCCGGATTTTTCAGTCCTTTCCTGAATGACCTTTTCAATGCCGGCAAATGCACCACCACAGATAAACAGGATATTCCCCGTGTCCACCTGCATAAACTCCTGTTGGGGGTGTTTGCGTCCACCCTGGGGGGGAATGGAGGCGATGGTTCCCTCAATCAACTTCAACAGTGCCTGCTGTACCCCTTCGCCCGAAACATCCCGTGTGATGGACGGGTTTTCCGCCTTGCGGGAAACCTTGTCAATCTCATCAATATAGACAATGCCGCTCTGTGCTTTTTCGGTTTCGTAGTCACAGGTCTGCAACAGCTTCTGGATAATGTTTTCAACATCCTCTCCCACATACCCGGCTTCGGTCAGGGTGGTGGCATCGGCAATGGTAAACGGGACGTTCAGTTGCCTGGCCAGCGTTTCAGCCAGCAACGTCTTGCCGGAACCGGTGGGTCCAATCAGCAGGATATTGCTTTTGGATATCTCGACTTCGGAACTGGATTCCTGGTTCTCGATTCGCTTGTAGTGATTGTAGACCGCGACGGACAGCATCTTTTTTGCAGACTGCTGGCCAATGACATAATCATCGAGAATCCCGTGTATCTGCTGGGGACTGGGGTACAGGGTCGTGTTTTTCTGGGCCGCAATTTCACTGACAGATTCTTCGCGGATGATTTCATTACACAGGTCAACACATTCATCGCAGATAAAAACAGAGGGGCCGGCAATCAGTTTTCGCACTTCATGCTGGCTCTTTCCGCAGAAAGAGCAGTACAGCAGCTTCTCACTTTTATTGGATGACTTGTTCGCCATGGGGGTCTGTTAACATAGGGTGGCAATGGAGTGTAGTGCGGATTATAGCCACAGTGCCGGATATATCCAGAACTATTTGGTTACGCCGATTACTTCATATTCGGTTCATGCCCTGGTAAACAACACGGAATCGATAATACCATATTCTTCAGCTTCCCCGGCACTCATGAAATTATCCCGGTCGGTATCGGTTTTGATGGTGTCCATGGACTGCCCGGTGTTTTCCGACAGAATCCGGTTCAGTTTTTCTCTTGTCCCCAGGATTTCCTTGGTGTGAATCTCAATATCGGAGGCCTGACCTTGCGACCCACCCATTGGCTGGTGAATCATGACCCTTGAATGAGGCAGTGCATGCCGTTTTCCCTTACATCCCCCAGCGAGTATCACGGCACCCATACTGGCCGCTTGTCCAATGCATACGGTACTGATATCCGGATGGATAAACTGCATGGTGTCGTAGATCCCCAGTCCAGACGAAACGATCCCTCCTGGACTGTTAATATACAAAGAGATGTCTTTTTCCGGGTTTTCGGACTCAAGAAACAACAATTGGGCCACAATCAGGTTGGCCATGTGGTCATCAATCGCTCCGACCATGAAGACCACGCGTTCCTTCAACAGCCGGGAATAGATATCGTAAGCCCTTTCTCCGCGCCCTGTTGACTCGACGACCATCGGAACCAGGCCAAGATCTCTGGTTTCCTGACTGGCGTTGTGGTGGGTATTGGTATTCATTCTGCTTTTCTGTGCTCAATGATGTGGACCGAATCGTTCAAATTCATGCCGTCTGCTCCTCTTCCTGGGGTTTCATAAATTCTCCAAATGCCATCTTTCGATGGCTGACATCCGCCGTTTCCAACATGCGGCTGATCACTTGTTCTTCAATGACCAGACTTTCAATTTGTGCCAGCTTCTCCGGGTCGAGCAGGTGCCGTCGGACAGCCATGTCCGGGTCCTCATGATTTGCGAACAACGTCCTGGCCCTGGCCTCTATCTGTTCGTAGTCCGCCTTGATTTCATACTTGCCAACAATTTCCCGTGAGATCAATCCATAGGCCACCGTTCTTCTGGCGTCTTCATAAAAAGTGTTTGCGTCGACCGGGTCTGCCGGCAGGACCCGCTGTTCCAACATCTCGGTGACCCGCTTTATTGTCCGGTCGACCTCTTTTTCCACCAGAACGGTCGGAATATCAATTTCGTTGCTGGCCAACAGTGCATCCATGATTGTAAGGAACATCACCCTGCGCATCTTCTCATCCAATGCCCGGCCCATATCAGCCCTGATCTCTTCTCTCAACCTTTTGATGCCTCCCTCGGAAAACCCCAAGGTCAGGGCAAAGTCATCGTCCAGCTCAACCGTTTCCCGTTTTTCCACCTTCTTGACCGTAACGTCAAATTCAACCTCCTTGCCCGCCACCTCTTTGGCACCATAGTTTTCGGGAAAGGTGAATACGATGCTTTTCTTCTCCCCTTTCACGACCCCCAGCAACCCATGATCAAAGTCTTGGAGCAAATCTTCATTTCCCAGAATGAACGGGTAATCCACACCGGTTCCGCCTGGAAAGGTTTCGTTGCTGATCCGTCCATCAAAGTCAATGGTCACCCGGTCTCCGGTTTCGGATTTATCCTCCGTTTCCACATAATTGGGGCGCAAATTCCTGATTTCGTCCAGCCGGTTCGCCAGGTCTTCATCGGTAACTTCGACGACCGGCTGTTCAATGGTTTTTCCTTCCAGGCTGAGATGCTGGATTTCCGGAAACAGTTCGACGGTGAGGACAAACTCAAGGTCCTTGCCGGCTTCGTATGGAACTGTATCGATTGAAAGCAATCCCGCAGGCAGGATATTGGCCTGGTCCAATACATCCTGGTAGCTCGAGTTGATGGTATCCGTCAGTACCTCCTGAGTCACCTGGGGCTCATACCGTTTCTTGATGACCCGTTGAGGGGCCTTCCCCGGTCGAAAACCGGGGATTCGTGCCTTCTTGGCGACATCCCTGAGGCGGTTGATTACTTCAGAATCAATCTTTTGCGATGGAACGGAAACCGTCAGTTTTCGCTCGATTTTTCCTGACTCTTCTACGGAAACCTGCATCAATACGTACTCCTCAACATTGATATTCGAAATTGAATCACCCGGGCAATCGGTCTGACAGCCTGCATTGGGAATTTATGCACAGGGATGGTGCGAAAGGAGAGACTCGAACTCTCACGGGTTGCCCCACTGGAACCTAAATCCAGCGCGTCTACCAATTCCGCCACTCTCGCGATCAATCAAGTGTCAATTTTTTTACTGTCCCAGATGAACCCCAACGGTTGAAAGGGGAAACTCTTTGTGGGGATTGCCTGCGGGTTCAGTTTAAATCCCGGGCGACCGCCTTTTACATGCATCCACAAGCCGGGAGGCAAACCTCCGACCACGCTCTCCGGCCTGGTTATCCTGCCAGAGCCATCCCCCACCGCTGAGAACTCCCGTTTTCTTCGTCCGTCTCGAACGTATTAGATTATCGACTGACTGTTTGTTTTTTTCAACTGTGCCGGCCTTGGCCCGGATACCGGGTCGATGCTGACGGGCCGACACGATCCCAAAAATGGGGTGAACGATGGGACTCGAACCCACGACGACCGGAATCACAATCCGGGGCTCTACCAACTGAGCTACGCTCACCATATCAATTCAAATCAATCTCCTTGGCCAATCCCCTTGCGGCCCCCTGTGCAATGAACTGGCACGCCCGACAGGACTCGAACCTGTAACCTACGGCTTAGCTTACCCGCTACGGCTTTCGCCGCCCTGGCCACTGGCCAGGTTTGTGGTCTGGACTATATCTTCACCATTTCAGGTGGGGTACGTATAGTCTCTACGGATCCCCTTCCGATCGCCATTGATCCGAAGGGTTTCCTCGGTATTGCCATCGCCCGATACGCCCGGTTGCGAAGTGCAATGGGGCCTACTGCGTTAAGGTTTCACCGATACAGTACCCTCCACTTCGGCAGTTACTTGTTCCTGCCGAAGGCTCCTGGAACTGCCTGGCAATTTGCAACGTCTGCAAACCATCCAGGTCAAGCCCAAAGGCCGTTGCTCTATCCGGTTGAGCTACGGGCGCAAAACGGATATCACGATATCTGGTCGGGGTAGAGAGATTTGAACTCCCGACATCCTGCTCCCAAAGCAGGCGCGCTACCAGACTGCGCTATACCCCGAAAATCACCGAACCCCAGGTTGTAAACGACAACCCGTCCTGGATACAGTCAAGGGTGCGCAAATATACGGACAATACCCTCTCAGGTCAATGACTTCGGCGTGAAACCATGGATAAAATCGTTCATTGAGGCCACTTTTGGTTCGGTGATGTACCGAACCCATGGAAACCACCGTACCAATGCCCCGGTTTAAACCGGGACGTCCGCCCCGGGCATGAAAATCCGATGAACAGGTCTTGAAACCGGGTTTTCATGTCCCCATCTGACGGGTATTCATCACAATACCCATGCGAACACGGAAAATGACCGAAGCCACCCAATCAAAGCCATCCGCAGTTGAAACCCATTCTTTTCAGACTGAAGTGCAGCAACTGCTGCACCTGATGATTCATTCGCTTTACAGCAACAAGGAAATTTTTCTCCGGGAACTCATCTCCAATGCGTCCGACGCCTGCGACAAGTTACGTTTTGAATCCCTCACAGACAAGAATCTGCTGGAAGATGACGAAGGTCTCGGCATCTGGGTCCATGTGGATGAAAAGAAGAAAACCGTCACCATCCGGGACAACGGAATCGGCATGTCCCACGATGAAGTCATCCAGGACATTGGCACCATCGCGCGGTCCGGCACCAGGGCCTTTCTGGAAAGAATGAACAAGGAGGAGAGTGCCGGCAGCCATTTTATTGGACAGTTTGGTGTTGGATTTTATTCGTGCTTCCTCGTCGCCAGGGAAGTGACCCTGCTGACCCGAAAGGCCGGGACGCCGTCTGCTGAAGGGGTGAAGTGGGTTTCCGATGGCAGCGGCGAATACACCATGGAAACCGTTGACCGGCCCCAGCGGGGCACCGAAATTGTCATTTCCCTGAAGAAGAAGGAAAAGGAGTACAGCGAGAAGTTCCGGGTACGAAACATCATTTCCAAATACTCCGATCACATCTCCCTGCCTATCCATATGCACGGGGAACCGGACCTCGATGACGAGGGCAAGCCAAAAAAAGGACAGAAACCCGAATGGGAGCCCATCAACAAGGGGTCGGCACTTTGGGCGCGGCCCAAGAAAGAAATCAGTGAAGAGGAACATGCTGCCTTTTACACGTCACTGACCTATGACCCCACCCCGCCGGCGATCACGATCCACAATCGTGTGGAAGGAAGGATGGAATACATTTCGCTGTTTTATATCCCGGCCAAGGCCCCGTTTGATTTATGGGACCGGGAACAGCGTCATGGCATCAAACTCTACGTACGCCGGATATTTATTTCCGATGATGCGAAACAGCTGATGCCGAACTACCTGCGTTTTGTCAGAGGCCTGGTGGATTCTGCGGACCTGCCACTGAATGTGTCCCGGGAATTTCTTCAGAAAAACCGGGAAATCGACCGGATTAAGGCGGCTTCAGTGAAGAAGGTCCTGGCCGAATTCAAGAAACTTGCTGCCAAAGATGCCGACGGGTACAACGCCCTGTGGAAAGAATATGGCCGGGTGATCAAGGAAGGACTGGTAGAGGATTTCGAGAACAAGGATGCACTCGCCAAACTCACCCGCTGTGCCTCCACCCACAAGGATGAGGAAGACCAGAAGGTGTCACTGGATGATTACATTCAGCGCATGCCGCTGAAACAAAAGGCGGTCTACTACCTCACCGCAGAAAATTACAATGCGGCAAAGTCTTCGCCACACCTGGAAGTGTTCCGCAAGAACGACATCGAAGTGCTGTTGCTCACAGACCCGGTGGATGAATGGGTGGTTGGACACCTCACCGAGTATGAAGGCAAACCACTCAAATCCATCGCCAAGGGCGCCCTGGACATCGACGAACTGAAGGGGGAGGAAAGCAAGGAAGAAACGGAGAAAAAGGAAAAATCCATGCAACCCCTGGTGGAAAAGTTCAAATCCATACTGGACGATCAGGTCAAGGATGTTCGCATTTCCACCCGGCTGGTGGATTCTCCGAGTTGCCTGGTAGCCGATGAATTTGACATGGGTGGAAATATGGAACGCATTCTCCAGGCCATTGGCCAGGATGCCCCCTCTGCGAAGCCGATCCTGGAAATCAACCCGGCGCATGAAATCGTGAAACGCATCAACGCGGAAAGCGAAACAGCGGATGAATGGGCCAGGTTGCTGTTCGACCAGGCGGCCCTGGCCGAAGGGGCCTCCCTGAAAGACCCCAGTGGTTTTGTAAAGCGCATGAACCGCCTCCTGGTGCAGTAACCCCCTGGCCAGGGGGCCGGCAAAAAAGGCTTCCCGGTGAGGATTCAGACTTGACCGGGTACCGCCGGGAGGGGGACCGGATCAACCCTGACCACCGGTACCACGCTCCCTCCATTGTCCGCAGGGGTCATGCCGGGTGGACCGAACCGTTGAAATGGTCGGCCCGGTGATCGCTGAACAGTCAGGACCGGTTGATACCGATTGTGTCCGCAACCGCGAAGGGGGCTGCAGTCGGTGCAGCGGAGTGGTTTTACCCCGGACCGGGAGGGTTGCGGGACAACTCGGCATGGCGATAACAGTCCACCAGGTGATCGTTCACCATTCCCACCGCCTGCATGAAAGCGTAACAGATGGTGGTCCCCACAAAAGTGAAACCGCGTTTCTTCAGGTCCTTGCTCACGGCATCCGACAGCGATGTGTTGTCGGGGACCTCCCCGGGGTTTTTCCAGTGATTCTGGATCGGTTCGCCCCCTACAAAATTCCAAAAATAGTCGTCCAAAGTAAGACCCTGGTCCCGCATTTCCAGACAGGACCGGGCATTTTTGACAAACCCGTTCACCTTGAGCCGGTTCCGCACAATACCGGGGTCACTCAGCAACTGACCAATTTTCCGGTCCCCATACCGCGCAATCCTTTCCGCATCAAAGCCGTCGAACACCTGAATATAATGCGCCCGCTTACGCAGTATCGTAATCCAGCTCAAACCCGCCTGGGCACCCTCCAGACAAAGGAATTCAAACAGCTGCTGATCATCATGAAGGGGCCGGCCCCATTCCCGGTCGTGGTATTGCCGGTAGAGTGCATCCTCCCCGCACCACCCGCATCTTTTTTTGTCTGTCATGGTACTGCCCGAAATTATTTTCCTGCCGGATTGGCCCGGTGCCGGCTCAACCCGGCACCCTGAATTTAAAGGAACCGGGGGATGCCCGGTCCAGAACGTGCTGATCCGGTCCGCTGAAAAACGTCCGGTCCGGGGTTCCATCCGGTAAAACCGAATCCCCTTCTCCCCCCACAAGTCATCCACGGCATGGAATCCATCCCGGTACCGACCCACCGCCGGGGTGAAAGCGACCAACCCCATCCGCGAACCCCCGTGGTAGAATGGCGCAATGGCCACCGTGTACCATGGCTACTTTTACCATTTTTACCCGGTGATTGCGGTAATTTAACGAGCATACAACGGATGAATGACCAACCCCCTGCATCCGGCCGCCGCCGTTGCGATGAGATCACACTGGTCATCTCCAGTCCACCCAAAATGACCCCCCATTGCCAGAACTCCCGGAAAGCCACTGGGACGGAACCGGCCTCCCCGGCTTTTTTTGCTAAAAACAACATCGGGAGTCGTGTATACGGAAGAAACCGCGTCCGGGCAGCGACCCGTCCGGACATCCCCCATTTTGCGGGACTGCCTCTTTCAGTGTCAAATTCCTGATGGCGGTTTCCCGGATGCAAATCGAGGAACTGGTGAATCTGGTTGATGAAGACCGGCTGGTCAATGACCTTGGGGCCATGGTCTCGACACCGAGCGTCAATCCCTTCAGTGATCCGGTCACTGAAGCATGCAGGGAACAGGAATTTGCGACCCTTTACCGGGACCTGATGAACGATCAGGGCCTGGACACCTTCTCGCGCACGGTCGTCCATGGCAGACCCAATGTATTTGGCAGGCTCAGCGGTTCCGGCCATGGCCCCTGTATTATGCTCGCCGGCCATCTGGACACCGTGGGGATCGAGGGCTATGACGACCCCTTCAACCCGGTGGTCAAAAACCGGCGGCTTCACGGAAGAGGTTCCTGTGACATGAAAGCGGCCCTGGCCGCATACATCGAGGTGGCAAGAATCCTCCACCGCGAGAAAGTCAGATTGAAAGGCGACCTCCTGCTTGCCGGGGTGGTTGATGAAGAGCACCTCATGATCGGTTCCAGGGATATCTCCAGAAACGGCCCTATTCCAGATTTTGCCATTGTTGGCGAACCCACAGAGTTAAAAATCTGCCATGCACACAAAGGACAGCTGTGCATGTCCATCAAGACATTCGGGAAGGCCTCCCATTCCAGTGTCCCGGAAAACGGAATCAATGCGATCAGCCACATGGCAGACGTTGTCAAGGCACTGGACCGTTATTCCGAGGAACTCAAATCCCGCCGTCCCCACCCGGTATACGGCCATGGACGGGTGAACCCCGGAGTCATCCAGGGCGGAACCATTTCCTCGTCCGTCCCGGACTATTGCGAACTGGAAGTTGACCGCAGGGTAAGCACCGATGAGACCCGGGCCGTTGTCGTCAACGAGTACCGGGAATTCCTGGACCGGATTGCCCGGTCCAACCCGGAATTTCGGTATGAAATCGGCCCCCCCACCCTGGACAATGCCGCCCTGGATACCGATGTGGGGTCGGATATTGTCGTTGGCATCGTGGAGGCCTATCGCGCCACACTGCATCAACCGGCGAATGTAGGGGCCTATGTGGCGGCCACGGATGCCCCGAATTTGCTTTGCCCGGCCGTCATTTGCGGCCCGGGTTCAATCCGCCAGGCCCACACCCTGGATGAATATGTCGAAATTGCGGAATTGACTGCGGCAGCCAAAATTTACCTGAGAACCGTCCTCAACCTGCTGCTGCAATAACCCTCTTCCGGATTTCACTGCCATGGACCTTGTCCACCTGATTGCCATTCTCCTTAGCCTGTCAGCTGCCTTTTCCTATATCAACTTCCGGTTTGTAGGGTTGCCCACAACCATCGGGGTCATGCTGATTGCACTGGTTTCTTCCATATTGTCCATTTTTCTCGGCAAACTCGGAGTGATGGACATCCATACCCAGGCGGAAAACCTGCTGGAAAATATTGACTTCAACAAGGCCCTCATGGACGGAATGTTGAGTTTTCTGCTGTTTGCCGGTGCCCTGCATGTCAGTGCCCGGGACCTGATCAAAATGAAATGGACCATCGGCATTCTGTCCACGGCGGGGGTCATTGTGTCCACCTTCGTCGTTGGCACCGCAACCTACTGTCTTCTTGGCTTTCTCGGCATCGGCACGACCTACCTGTATTGCCTGCTGTTTGGCGCCCTGATCTCTCCAACCGATCCCATCGCCGTCATGGCCACATTGAAGAAATCCGGGATTGCAAAAAGCCTCGAAACCAAGATTGCCGGGGAATCGCTTTTCAACGATGGCGTTGGCGTGGTGGTCTTTGTTGTACTGCTCGGGATTGCGACCCAGCCCGAGCAGGTTTCCCTGGCCCAGGTCGCCACGATATTTTTCCAGGAAGCGGTTGGCGGCATCCTGTATGGAATTCTCCTGGGCAGTCTCGGGATCTATCTGCTAAAGAGTGTCGACAATTATCAGGTGGAAATCCTGATCACCCTTGCCCTGGTCATGGGCGGCTATACCCTGGCCCTGGAACTTCACACCTCAGGACCCATTTCCGTGGTGGTTGCGGGGCTGATCATCGGCAACCATGGCCGCACCCACGCCATGTCTGCACTCACCCGGGTTCGGCTGGACAATTTCTGGGAGCTGCTGGATGAAATCCTCAATGTCGTCCTGTTTGTCCTCATCGGCCTGGAAGTACTGGTTCTGCATTTCGACAATACCTATCTCATCGCGGGGCTCATCGGGATCCCCCTCATTCTCGCCAGCCGGTTGATCAGTGTGGGGGTGCCCATCTCCCTTTTGCGAATGGTTACCAACTGGCCGTACAGCGAGCATGCAGTCAAAATTCTGGTTTGGGGAGGGTTGAGAGGGGGAATATCCGTGGCCCTCGCGCTCACCCTGCCCGCCGGGGTTGAACGGGACATATTCCTTGTCATGACGTACCTGATGGTCATCTTTTCCATTCTTGTACAGGGACTGACCATCGAACGGGTGGCGAAGCATTACAGCCCCCCCTGAAAGAACCGGGAAAGATCGCGCCGGGGGGACGCCCCCGGGACCTCCGGCGCGACCCGGAACAGGCTAGATTTTGATGCCAAACTGTTTTTTCAAAAACAGCTTCACCGACTTGCGTTCCCGGCTGGAAAGAGATTTTCCAATGGCACCCTTTTTATCCAGATCGGGAGCGATTTCGGCAATGCCGTCCGGAATGTCGAGGTCCGGGTACGGACAGGTCTCACAAATGATTTTTTTCTGGAAAACTTTCTTGCCAATGGAATAGTTTGCGGAAAACCCGGTTTCCTCATCCCCTCCTCCTCCCCCAGACCCGGATGCCAGGGGCAAAAATGGCAAAAACAGCATCAAAATCAATGTGGTTTTGATTACACTCTTCATTCGTCAATTACCCTCCCATTTTAAGTTTGTCTGCTGAAAATTTCAGGATACCGGGTTTGAGCAGAGTTCGTCAAATAAGTTCGGGAAACCGGCTTTGCGTATGCCGTTCATCACCGGTGTGTTCAGCACCCTCCTGCAGGCCTTTCTCGCCCAGCCCCGTGGCCGTTCTGTTCATTTGTGGATCCCCCTCTTCCCGATACCACCGCTGTGCATGCAATACCCTCAGGCCAGCAACAGACTGAACGGGAATCTCCGGTTCAAGGCTGACCACCGTTCCGAGGCATCCCGGGAAAGACCCGAAACGGGCTAGATTTTGATACCAAACTGTCTTTTCAAGAACAGTTTGACCGACCTGCGTTCCCTGCTGGAGAGAGATTTTCCGATGTCACCCTCTTTTTTCAGATCTGGAGCGATTTCGGCAATGTCGTCCGGAATGGCGAGGTCCGGGTACAGGCAGGCATCGCAGACGACCTTTGTCCGGAAAACTTTCTTGCCAATCGCATAGCTTGCGGAAAACCCGGTATCATGATCTGCTCCCCCGGAACCTCCTGATCCTCCAGAACTTCCTGATCCCCCTGATCCTCCTCCAGAACCTCCTGATCCCCCTGACCCTCCTCCTGATCCTCCCCCTGAGCCCCCTCCTGATCCTCCTCCAGAACCTCCAGAACTTCCGGTTCCTCCGGTTCCTCCGGTTCCTCCTGACCCTTCAGATCCTGATCCTGAGGATAACAATGGCCAACATACCAGCAAAACCAACAGGGTTTTGATTACACTCTTCATGTGTCAATTGCACTCCAATTTTAGGTATTATCTTCTGAAAATTTCAAGGTACCCGGTTTGAATACAGTTCGTCAAATAAGTTTCGGCAACCAGCCATTGCGTATGCAGTTAATCGCCGGTCTGTCCTGCACTTTCCTGTATACCTTTCTCGCCATCCAGTCCAATGGTGCCACGGGAATCGATTTGTCCGGTTTTCTCGGTGGATACTGGTCGATTGTAGCCGTTCTGTTCATTTACTGGTACTACTTGTTTGTCCACAACCTGGATATCCGGTATCGGGATGTGATTGGCTGGGCAGTGATATTTCGGTTACTCGGAATCTATGGCTCACCGATCCTCGAAGATGATTTTTACCGTTATCTGCTGGATGGTTGCCTGTTCTGGTCATCCGCCTCACCCTATGGCATCAGTCCTGAATCCCTGTTCCAGGCTAACTCGCTGTCGTCTGAATGCCGGGATGCCCTGATCTGGGTCAACAACCCGCACCTCCCCACCGTGTACGGACCCGTCCTGCAGTATACCTTTGCATTGGCCCATGTTATCTCCCCCGCCAATGTCGTGCCCCTGCAAGTCATTCTGGCTGGTTTTGACATCGGCATTATCCTTTTGCTGTGCAAACTGGCCCAGGCGAGGGATGTATTGCTTTATGCCTGGAATCCCCTGGTTCTGAAAGAGGTCATATTTACCGCACATCCAGACGTTATCGGAATATTCTTTCTCCTGGTGGCCTTTTTTGCCCGGTACCATCACCGCACAGCGGTGGCCTGCCTGTTCATCGCACTGGCCTGTGCCACCAAGGTTCTTGCACTCCTTGCCCTGCCGTTTTTCCTGTACAGGCGGAAAATGCGCTACTGGGTTCTCACCGCGGCAATCCTGGGAGCACTCTATCTGCCGTTCATCCTGCAGGGTCAAACGGATCTGCCGGTTCTGAAGGAATTCGCGAAAACATGGGTATTCAATGCCACCGCATTCAGGCTCACCGCATTCATCTTCTCGGACCTCACCGCGAGACTGGTCTGCCTGGGCGTATTTATCCTCTGGTGGTGCGGTTATTTTTTCCATTACCAAAAGCATGCTGCACAAGGCACCATTCCAAGGATGGACTGGATTTTCGCCCTGTTTTTCCTTCTCTCTCCGGTCACCAACCCCTGGTACATTGTCTGGCTGCTTCCCTTCGCGGTCATCCGGCCCAGTTGCTGGCCCTGGATGACTTCAATCGCGGTCTCCCTCACGTATGTGACGGGGCTGCATTTGGATGCATCGGAACTGGGGGCCTACCAGATTGCCGAGTGGGCATTTTTCCTGGAGGTGGGACTGATTGCAGCGGCGGTTTGCCATGATTTCAGGGGGAAACGGTTGAAATTCAGCGTGAATTGAAATTTCTGCCGTTATCCGCCCATAGCCGCAGCGTCCAGTACAGGATCTTGTAACCGGCAAATACAGACCCTTTCAGCGTCCCGGATATCTTTGACTTGCCAATGCGCCGACGGTATCGGACCGGCACCTGCAAAACATTGATCCCTAGTTTCGAAGCCTTGATCTGCATTTCAGTGGTCCATCCATAGGTGGTATCAGACATTTTCAGCTGGGAAAGCAATCCCGCCTTGATACAGCGCATCGGACCCAGATCGTGGTATTTGAACCCATGGAGCCAATGAATCATGCAGCAGGCGATCCAGTTTCCCCAGTGTTGGTGCCAGGGCAAACCATGGTTTTGGGGTCCTGGCCTGGTCCGGCAGCCAATCACAAAATCACAGTCGTCCCTGGCAACGGGAGTGATCACTTTCTCCAGGTCTTCCGGGTAATCGCTGTAATCCCCGTCCACGAAGGCAATCAGGTCCGTTTCCCCGGCGGCACCGATTCCGGTCAGGCAGGCAGAGCCATATCCGCGATTGCTTTCGTATACCACCGAGGCACCCTGGGCACTGGCAATTTTCGCCGTGGGGTCCGTCGACCCATTGTCAACCACCACAACCTGGTCCACAAAGCCGGGGATGGCCGACACTACCTTGCCAATCGATGCCGCTTCATTGAGGGCCGGAATGACAACAGTGATGTGGTTGCCCAGCAGCATCTTACTCGTTCAGGGACCAGTCATACCGGAAGCCGTCAATGGAATGGTACTGTTCCAGCATTTCTTTGCGTTCCGGTTCCATGTACTTCAGCAGGTGCTGGATGATTTCCGCCTCATTGTCCCCAAAATCCTCTCCGTACCAGTCAAAAATACTGGACAGGATGAGGGCGTCCTCCTCCATGAGCACCCCTCTTGGGTGGTTGATATACTGCTTCGCACCCAACTCAAGGAGGGATTCCAGGTTTGCCCGGGTAAACGCCCGGTTTTGCAGATTCGGACAACCTATCGAAGCACAATTCACCGCATAGTGAACCCGATTGTCCTGGAACACCGGGCGCAGGATCCTGTGTTCGATGTCATCAAGACTCAGTTCCATTCCCTGAACCGTGACCAGTTTTTCACGCCATGGTCCCCCCCGTGGCAGCCAGCCATAGGAAATATCCTTGATACTTTCCACCGGGTAGTGCTCCACAATGACCTGGATGGTGAGGGCATTGTACAGGTTCACCCAGTATGCAAATTGTTCCCGGGAATTCAGGTCGCTCACCGGGACGGATTGCAGGGTGCCCAGGTAGCCGTCCAGAATGCCCCGGTCCGTTTGATCCACGGACCCGTACGCGAACAGGTTGACCCCGTCCTGGTCCACCACATATTTTTTCAACAGGGTGTCCCAGACACTGTGATCAATGATGGTTCCGCTGTTTTTTACGGACTGTTTCCCGAATTCGGTGACCGGGGAATCCGGAAACAGGGAAAACCCGTGGGCTGAATGGCTCAAAACCAGGTACAGGCCCATTATTGCTATTTTTTTCAAGAGTTTAAAATGGATGTATGGTGGTATTGTGACCATGAGATTCCCTCTATGCGAAAAAGACAGGTATAATTTTGCAGCAGTCGACATCAACATTATGGTTGGTTCAAAACATCATATATGGAAAACCTCTCTTCAACCATCGGAAAATTGCTCTGCTGGCTGGGATTTCACGATTTCCAGGTGCTCAGCAGGACCTTCAGCTTCGGGGAGACAGAGGGAGTAGAGAAAGTGGAGTGCAACCGCTGCGGCGTGGTGGCCACCCGGCGAGGCTGAAAGACATCCACATACACGACGGGCCTGGATTGGGCCTGGCTGGATTGGGCTTGGATTGCTCCGCGGGATTTTCAACCCGGCGGGTTCCCTGCAGGGAACCCGTCCCGGCCAGCCGTCTGGTACTGTTGCGCAATCCATTTGTGAAAATGATGGGTACAGGTGTCATGTACCGGGGAAAATGCCCCGCCATGATACCCTGGAGAGCATCGCCCCCGCTGCATCATCTCACAGGGACGGATGTCCTCATTGAAGATTTCCAGCCATGCGGCCAGATTGGCTTTGCGGGCTTCTTCAAACCGGTCACTGTCCGCACCATGGCCCACATAATACAACAACAGGTCTTCCCGGCATTGGGTGGGAGAGAGAGGATCAATGATAATCGCAAACAGGTGATTCGCCTGAAAACCCAGAAACAGGTTGGGATAAAGGGCCGGATACTCCCCGGTATCCAGGCGATCAGGATTCCAGCCGGGAAATATCGGAAGGGGATTGGCGGAACCCAGCTTCAGGTCAAAACTTTCTGTGATCTGTCCCGAACTGTTTTCAAAAAATATTTCGTTGTGGTGCTTGCTCAGGGGTGAATAGGAGTTCAATCCGGGATGGATCATCGGCAAATGGTACGCCTCGAGAAAGTTTTCCACTGCCAGCTTCCAGTTGCATTCCATGCTCAGGGAAATCCCGCTGTGTGTGCGGGCCGGGCGGGCGTGTGCTTCACCCGTCTCTCCCATCAGGCCCCGGCAGCGTTTGATCAACGGTGCGGCATCCACCTCAAATTCAGGGGCATTGCCGTCCAGGTTGATGAACAGGATGCCGAGCCAGACATGGGAGCGTATTTCCTTCAACCCGTGATTTCCGCAATCGAAACCGGGAACGCTGTGTATCCCGACTCCGCCAATATTGGGAGTCGCCTTCAGATCACCTTCCACTGAATAGGACCACCCATGATAAGGACAGACAATGAGTCCATTGGTCTTTTTTGCCTGCTCAACGAGAAGGGTGCCCCGGTGGCTGCACACATTGTGAAAAACCCTGACCTCACCGGCTTTGGTCTTGCTGACCAACAGGGGCAGACCCATCAAATCCAAGGGCCGCACCATGGCCGGTTCCAAACGGTGAACAAACCCGATGGCCGTCCAGTGCGTTGCCATGATCCGGTCTCTTTCGAATTCAAAAAACCGCTGCTCGGTATACGCGGCATTTGGCATGCCCCTGGCCTGCCCGATGGGCTGGTCGACCGCATTCAAATCATCCCATGTGAACCTGGATTGTGAGGCCGGTACCGGAATATTCATTGGCATCCCCCGATAATATGATGATTGCTGGATAAAACACCGAATAACGACTGTACCGGACCCGGTGCCGATGACAAGCGATTTTTATGCAATAATACATGAGAAAAAATCATGCATATCAAATTTTCCCAAAATGGCCCGGCATCGACTCCCCCCTCTGAAAAGCCTGGTGTATTTTGAAGCCGCTGCCCGGCTCCAGAGTTTTACCCGGGCATCCCGGGAATTAAACATGACCCAGGGAGCGATCAGTCGCCAGGTCCGTCAGCTCGAAGAATTCTTGGGGAGAGACCTGTTTACCCGGGCAAACCGGCAGGTCATTCTGACGGATGCCGGACACGACTATTATGTGTCGGTGGCGCATCTGCTCCAGCAGCTGGCGGATGCGACCTGTTCGTTAACCGGGCCCGACGGACCCGAACAGGTTACCCTGATGACTTCCGGTGCACTGGCCTCCATGTACCTGCTCCCGCGTATACCCGGCTTTCGGCAGCTGCATGACCGCATACATATCCGAATCGTGGCCCGGGACCATATCACCGACCTCGACAAAATCGATTGTGACCTGGCCCTGTACTACAGCCGGAAACCTCCCGAAAACGGTGAATGGATCCCTCTTTTTGGTGAAACCGTCTTCCCGGTCTGCAGTCCCGACTACTTTGCCGCCCACCGTCGGCAATTCCAGACCAATCAGGCCCTTTCCAACAACCTGATATGGCTGGAAAGCCCTGAAAACTGGATCAACTGGCCGGAATGGTTTCAGAAAATGAACATCCGGATTGACAGCGTTGAGAACCGTTTTCTGGTAAACCATTACTCCATGGTTGTCCAGGCTGCCATTGCCGGCCAGGGAATCGCGTTGGCCTGGTCACACCTGATTGATGAAGAATTGAACCAGGGGTCCCTGGTCCGACCCACCAGCCTGGCCCTGAGGACGGATGCCCGTTTTTATCTCATCCTGCCCGCTGGCAGAACTCCCCATGAAAACACCCTCCTGTTCAGGGATTGGCTGCTCGCAAACCGATGAAACCCAGCCAGCCAAATCCGGCTCACTACCGAATCCGAGATGATGCCTGTCCAACACTCCATGGTATGATGGCTCATCATTGGGGCTGCCATCCACTTCAACCATTATGACTGTCAAATAGAGGATATCGTGGACTTGGAAAAACTGCGTCGAGAATACCTGCAAGACGGATTGAGCCGGGCAAGCCTGATAGCCGACCCGATCCGTCAATTTGAAATCTGGCTGAACCAGGCCATTGATGCCCAAATCAAAGACCCCACCGCCATGACGGTAGCAACCGTTGACCCCCATGGTCAGCCCAGCCAGCGCATTGTTCTGCTGAAACAGGTGACTCCGAATGGATTTGTATTTTTTACCAATTACAACAGTCACAAGGCCCGGGACATCGCCCATAATCCCCTGGTGAGCCTCCACTTTCCCTGGCATCAGCTGGAACGGCAGGTAAAAATCTGCGGGACCGCGGGGAAAATCAGTGCCGGGGAATCCATGAAATATTTCCTTTCACGTCCCCAGGACAGCCAGCTGGCAGCATGGGCTTCGAAACAGAGCCGGCCCGTTTCATCCCGGCAAATGCTGATGCAACAATTCAATGCCATGAAACAAAAGTTCAGCGACGGGACCATTCCGCTGCCTGATTTTTGGGGTGGCTACCGGGTCATTCCAGGTTCCATCGAATTTTGGCAGGGCGGGGCAGACCGGCTGCATGATCGTTTCCGGTATAACCGGGTGGGGAAAGTCTGGTCTATCGAACGGCTGGCACCTTGACCCGAAGGGTGCATGAGAAGGTGAACGGAACTTCTGTTAAGGCAGGTTAATTCCGCATTACAGGGACCCCTGGCCCCTGCCCAATACGCATAAGCATTCCACGTGAAAGTTCCCCGTGGCGAGATGGAAAACCGGACCAGAGAACCGCAACTGGATCGGTTTGCAGACTGCACCAGCTGCCATGACTGGTGCCAACCCGGTTTCGCATACAGTTGTCCTCAATGGGGCATGTCCTGCCTGGGAATCTGCACCGGAATTCTCGTCATCCCCATCGTATCGGGGGAATTGGGGTTCGGAGGGTTTCAGGCCATTGCGTCAAGCAACCAGCCGTAATCGGCTGAGACGCGCACGCTCCCGTTTCTGCAGAACCAGGTCGGGCCGGAGACCGTTCGGGATATCGCTGTTTGGCAGGACTCGAAATTGATAGATATCTATCAATTAAACATTAATTGATAGTAATGCTATAATACAACTATCAATAAATCAAAAATTGATTTGTTATTACCTTGCCATGAAAAGACCCGAAAATGCTCCATCACTTGGCGACATCATCGCAGGGATGGAAGGTGACGAATATAGCAGGCAGTTTCTGTCATCACTGACCACGGCACTTCCTACAGTAAACGGAAAATACCTGCACTGGTCCGAGTTAAAGCACAGAAAACCTCCACAAGGCCTGGACCACAGGCTTTGGTGGGGAACAATAAAGCTGGCGCGCTCCCAGCCAAGGAAGGCGGTCCCCCTGAAAGACATCAAAGGGATAAATTTCAGTTTTGGCACGCCGGACCTGGTTTTGGAGATGCTGCACAAAATTGATGGCCCGGCAACCGGAAGATTGGCTACATCGGACCAGATCACCAATCAAAGCACCAGGAATCGCTACATAGTGAGCTCACTGATCGAAGAGGCCATTGAATCCAGTCAGTTGGAGGGAGCTACCACCTCAAGAAGGGTTGCATTAAATATGCTGAAGGCTGGGCGCAAACCCAAAGATCGACACGAGCGAATGATATTCAACAACTATCATGCCATGAACCGTGTCAGAGAGATCAAGGATAAAGTGCTGACACCGGAACTGGTTTTCCATTTGCACAAGGTGGTCACTGACCAGACGCTGGAAAACACTGAAGCGACTGGAAGATTGCAAACAAGTGAGAACAAACGGGTCCAGGTATACGATATGAGAAGCGGAAAAGTATTGCATACCCCGCCTCCTGCGGACCAGCTTCGTAACCGGCTAGAGAAGTTGTGCGAATTTGCCAATGAAGAGCATACCGATTCAAACTTCATCCATCCAATCATCAAGGCGATCATCTTGCATTTTTGGATCGGCTTTGACCATCCGTTTGAAGACGGGAATGGAAGATTGGCGCGCATAGTATTCTATTGGTCCATGCTCAGGCAAAATTATTGGCTATTTGAATTTATATCGATATCAAAAAACATAAAAAAAGCGCCGGCAAAGTATGGATATGCATATCTGCACTCAGAAACTGATGGAAATGACCTGACATACTTCATTATCCACCAGTTAAAGGTAATCATTTCTTCGATAGCGGACCTGGAGGAGTATCTCAATAAAAAGATTCAGCAGACCGCCTTGCTGGAGAAAAAACTGAAAAACGCCAGCAGGTTCAATCATCGGCAGTTGGCACTGCTTAGCCATGCCATCCGGGGGAAAAGCGACGGATATACGATTAAGTCACATCAAACAAACCATGGCATAGCTTATGCGACGGCGCGCGCAGATTTGCTTGACCTGGAGGAACATGCACTTCTTTTCAGAGGAAATGAAAAGAGTAAGGCAATCAGGTTTTACCCAGTCGAAGATGTAGAAAAAAGGATTGATGATCTGTCAACCTAGGAAAACGGCCTCCTGGGAAGAAGCAATAGAAAGTATCTGGGCTGTCATCAAACGGGGACGGGCCATAGATGAACTGCTGAGGGACAATTCTCAGACTTTCAGATGGCTCCCAGGTATGGTCTAATCCGGGGTCAATCTATGTATCGGGGTGTAGCTCAGCCTGGTAGAGTACTGCCTTCGGGAGGCAGGGGCCGGAGGTTCGAATCCTCTCACCCCGACCATGGATTGCGAATGAACCGACCCGGGTCGTCAGGTCGCTGTTGTGGAATATCGTTGTTCCGTGCGCCCAGCGCGTCCTCACTGGCATTCCCGGCTCCGGCCATCACACCTCCCGACCTCCCCATCCACTTAAAAACAGGTTGGACCCGACAACCGGACTCAATATAATCTGGGCGGTGTTACCATAAAAAACTTCACCGCTCTGGCTACCCGTTCCCTGTCCCCATGAAGATTGCCTCCATTGAAACCTTCAGCACTGAGTTTCTTGGCTTTGTCAAAGTCACCACGGACAGCGGGGGATTCGGCTGGGGCCAAGTCTCCCCGTACCATGCGGACATTACGGTCCAGGTTCTTCACCGCCAGGTTGCCCCCCACGCCCTTGGAAAAGACGCCATGGATATCGACAGCCTGATAACCAGAATACCGGAACTCGAACACAAGTTCCCGGGTTCCTATTTGCGTCGCGCCCTTGCGGGCCTTGATACGGCACTGTGGGACCTCCGCGGCCGCTGCGAGGAGAAACCGGTTTGCAGCCTGATTGGCGGCACCCCCGGCAAAATCCGGGCCTACGGGTCTTCAATGAAACGGGATATCACCGGCAAACAGGAAGCGGTGCGATTGTCCAGGCTCCGGGATGAATTTGGTTTTGATGCCTTCAAATTCCGCATTGGCGCCGAATGTGGCCATGATGTCGACGAATGGCCCGGCAGAACCGAGGAAATCGTCGAGGAGGTCCATCGTGCCATGGACGACAGGATTGCCCTGCTGGTGGATGGCAATTCCGGGTTCACCGCCGGCAAGGCCCTTGCAGTGGGCCAACTCCTTGTCGACAACGGAGTTTCCCATTTTGAGGAGCCCTGCCCTTACTGGGACCTTGAGCAAACCAAGCAGGTAACGGACGGGCTGCCCATCGATGTGGCGGGGGGAGAACAGGACTGTGACCTGGCAACCTGGAAACGGATCATCGACGATGGCGTGGTCAATATCATCCAGCCGGACCTCTGTTACATTGGCGGACTGACCAGGGGCCTCAAGGTTGCCGAAATGGGGGCCAGACAAAACCTGCCCTGCACCCCCCATTGTGCGAATTTGTCCATGGTCACCCTGTTTACCATGCATTACCTCCGGGCCATTCCCAATGCCGGGAAGTACCTTGAATTTTCCATTGAGGGCCGGGATTACTACCCCTGGCAATATGGCCTGTTCGCGGAAGACCCCTATGCCATTGTGGACGGCCAGGCCACGGTCACCGACCAGCCGGGCTGGGGGGTGGAAATCCATCCGGCCTGGCTGGAAAAGGCAGACTACACACACAGCGGATTATGAGCCGGGACATCTTTTCCGACAATTTCAAACCAACGCCTTATTGGTGGGAACGGACACCCCGGCCGGTCGGGGATGACGTTGGTTTGTCTCCGTCCGCGGATGTCGTGGTGATTGGTTCGGGCTATACCGGTCTTTGTGCCGCCATCCAGACAGCAGGGCATGGCAGGCACACCATTGTCGTGGATGCCGGCCATGCGGGCTGGGGGTGCAGTACCCGAAACGGCGGACAGGTCAGCACCAGCATCAAGCCGACGTATGACCTGCTTTCACGGAAATACGGCTCCAAGACCGCGATTGAAATCCTTCAGGAAGGAAACCGGGCACTTGACTGGGTCGAATCGTTCATTGCAGAGAATTCCATCCACTGTAATTTTCGTCGATGCGGCCGGTTTCATGCCGCACATACCCCGGCATCGTTTGACCAGCTGAAAAGGAAAGTGGCCGCCATCCCCGTCGCACTGGAGGCCGATGTCCGAATGGTGGAACCCGAAGAACAGGAGACTGAAATCAGGTCCCCGGTATACCACGGTGGCGCCGTTTTTCCCCGCCATGCCTCCCTGGATCCCGGCCGGTATCACCAGGGTTTGTACCAGTGTGCCAAACACCGGGGGGTCGAAATCGTCAGTCACTGCAGGGTAAACGCCATTGAGAAGACCCGGAACGGCCTTGATGTGTTGACCTCGAAGGGAAAAACAGCCGCTGAAAATGTCATTGTGGCCACCAATGGATACACCGGCAGCCCGACCCCGTGGCAACAACATCGCATTATCCCCATCGGGTCCTACGTCATCGCCACAGAACCCCTGGACGACGGGCTTCCTGAACAACTGATCGCCAACGACCGGGTGATCTCCGATACGCGCAAGCTGGTGGTGTATTACCGCACCTGCCCCCAAAGAAAACGGATTATCTTCGGCGGCCGGGTGTCACTCAAGGAAACCGACCCGGAAATCAGCGCTCCCAAGCTCCGGGAATTGATGGTGCAGTGCTTCCCTGAACTGGAATCCGTCCGGATCAGTCATTCCTGGATGGGTTTTGTCGGATACACCTTTGATGAAATGCCCCACCTTGGAAAGCACGACGGAATCCATTACAGCCTGGGATATTGCGGTTCCGGCATTTCCCTGGCCAGCTACCTTGGCATGAAAACAGGACTCAAAGTGGCCGGGAGTCCTGCAGGGGAGACCCCGTTCGACAAACTCATGTTTCCCGGCAGGTTCTATTATCGAGGCAATCCCTGGTTTCTCGCACCCTCCATTTTCTATTACCGATGGCGGGACAGGCGGAAGGGTGTGCGTCAAATTTTTGCAAAATCTACGAATTGCCAGCCCTATCGTACCAAAAATCATCAAACCGGTTGCTGATTACGCACGCTCGAAGCGCCGCGATTTTGTTTGCTCCCGCCTTGCTCCAATGCATTCCGCTACGCTTCAAGCGAGCGCCGATGACATTCTTGCACCCTGCTTCGACCGCCGCACTGGATATGCAAAGCTGTTGATCACGAAACTTCCGGTATCGCATCCGCTCGCGGTTTCGGTCGAAATAGCCAATCGTCGTTTCAACCTCCGGATGCTTCGATGAGAATGGCTGGAGCACTTCAATCAGTTGCTCGATCTCTCCCGATTTTAGCAGGTCAACTGTATTTTCCGCCCACTGGTTGCCAAGCTCTGTGCCATCGCCGTAGATCCGTTTTGACAGGTCCCAGATTTTTTCACAGGCGTGGAAAATATCCAGTATCTGAATCGCATCGGGGAATAATTCTGAAAATCCGTTCCAGATCCAATGTGCACCATCCCCGATAACTACCTGTCGTTCTGCATCGTAGAATCCGCGTCGTAAAGCTTCGCGCTCAACACGCTGGACAAATGGGGCCGGTTCCCTGGCGATGTCCGTGGTACCCGCAGTTTCAATCGCCGCGGTGTAGGTCACCGATGTCGTGTCAATCCGCGCATGGCCGTGTTCATCGAATCGATCGCACAACCAGGCGACGGCTACCTTCATCTCCCGGGTTTTGGAGCCACCATCAGGCTGTTTGCCGCGGACCCCCTCGACTTCCGATTGGATCATCGGCACGCCGGTGCCGTCGACTCCCAGATACATCGTTTTGGCCGGGGCGGATTCCAGTTCGATGTTGCGACGCTCGAAGTCGCTGATCTTCGCGCCCAGGCGCTCGGCGCTGCGTTCAACCTGCTTGACGCTGACCTTTACCCCTGCCAGTTCATGGATCAGCAGCCGGGACTGCGCAAAGCTTTCCCTGGCCGCGCTTTGACCGATCATGCGAACCACTCCGGGGGACACGCCGCTTGAATCCAGGCCCATGGCCTGGTCTTTGGGATAAAAGCCGTGCCCGCACTGCTGGCAATGGTAATACGCCCGTTCATATTCAATGTTCCCGACCACGGTGGTCAGTTTCCTGCTGCGGACACCCCGGTAGCGGGCCATGCATCCGCACGGACAGGGGAGGAGGCTTTCGGTATGGTCAGAGGTATCTTTATTCATGAACACTTCCAGCAACGAAGCGGCAAAAGCCATGACCTCGGCTTTGATGGCGGTTTCAATCGCTTCGAAATCCACGCGCTTTGAAAAATCCTGTGCACCGAGCAGTTTAACGATCTCCCGTTCGGTTTCATCCGCGAAGGTTCGCTTGAGGGTTTTTGGTGCGGGGTTTTTTTTTACCCCGTCCCGCCTTCAGGCGCAGGTCGCACAACGATTCGTTCACTTCTATGAACTCCCGGATCAAATCCTTGAAACGATGATAGTGCTCAATCTGCTCCCGGGTGGTTTCCAGGGCATGGGCGGGAATACCGCGAGAGACCGTCTTGGCGTTGACTTTGCGGGACAGCATCCATCCCGGATGGCCGCTGGCATCTTCCTGTGCACAGTGGCACGAAGGTTTGCCGCATTTGCGGAAGTACGGGGACAGACTGCCCGGTCGGAGTTCTCCGATGTCCGTGAATTGTTTGAGCAGTGAATCTCGCTTGGATTCGAGTTGTTCGATGGTAAGCATGGTACTGGTCCGGGTATGGTTGAAATATGAAAGTATTATACACTTGCAGAAACAATCAGCAAAATACATGCCTACTATACAATTCCAAAATTAACAAAAATATGACGCACACCCCAGGCGGAATACGGGCTAGACAGCCCGGGAAACCCCCGCTTCCCATGAGGGCCTCATCCCCCGGGCGTGCCATTGTGGAACCCCGGGACAGGGTCTTCGGAGAAATGACATCTCTGGAGCCAGGCCGCTCCCTGCCTGCCTCGACGGGAAAGCGGGGCCTGCCAATGCGGCACAGATCAACCAACCTCCTCCGTGAATGCCTTGATCTGTGAGTTCTGCCCCAGATATTCCTGCCATTGCTGCCAGCCCGAAGAACAATGAAACCCCCACTCCCGGACCCGGGGACCGGTCAAAAACAGCGACCAGCATTCGCCCTCTACCAGTTCAATGCGGTGTGCGTACCGGGGGTTCCGCAACACCCACGCACCCTCCTTGAACACCCGGTACCCATGGCAGCCTCCCGCAGCGATGGTGTGCTCACGGTAGTTTCCGTTCAACAGGAGTGAAGCACTCACCCAGGGGTGGTCATGCAACGGGCCCGTGGGGTCCGAGCGCAGGATACAGTGCAGATAAGCATTCAGATACCGGTTCCGCGGAATCAGGTGCCACCGGCAAAGGTAGGGATTGTCCTTTCCCCCGATCACCACATCGGGGGAGCGCTCCTGCGCAATGCGCTGCAAACGGCGTTTCAGGCGTTCTCGAATAAATTTCATCCCGGGATTCTCATTGTGGTTTCAAGTCTGCATTGTAGAGGGCTTTTCCCCGGAAAACACCAATCACCGTCCGGTATTCGCTGCCCGGGGTCCCATCTCAACGGGCCATGGGCGCTGTGCCAATGCATTCCAGTGCGGACCACACCCGTCCTGGCAAGGAAACCGGTGGCCCGGCCCCAATGGGACAGGCGGGGGTAACCTACCATATCCGGGAATCGGTATGCAAATCCGCCAGTCCGAAAATCCGGAACCCGCTTTCCCGGACCCTGAGAACCCGGGAAGCCGCAAACGGGTTTGGGTAGAAAAAATGCGGGTTTGACATTAGACTGTGAAAACCGGAGAAAACGGAAATGAAGATCGTGCTCAATCCACAACAGGAAAAAATTGTAGCGGCAGGAGTGACCACTCTTGGGGCGGGCATCGTGGTGGCCGCCATCGTCATCCTGTTTGTGATTACCACCCGGTTTTTCCAGGCCTTCAGCCATGTATTTTTGCCCCTGGCGGTTGCGGCCATTCTAGCCATGGTGCTGGACCCCTGGTATGAATGGTTGAAAAACAAGGGGATACCCGATGCCATTGCACTGGTTGCTGTCTTTGCGTCCCTGATCATACCCGTCGTTGCCATCCTGGTCTTTTTTGGCACCCTGATTGCCTCCCAGTTTGGCGACCTCCTTGACCAGCTGCCGGTATTCTGGGACCATTTCACCGCCTGGGTGCGGTCACAACAGCCAACCATCAGCCGGTTTTTCAGTGCCGACGGGGTTGGTATAAAAATTACCGAGGCACTGCAATCACCAGACGGTCCCGCTGCAGACGCGGCCAACTACGTTTTGTCCGCGGTCCTGTCGGCGGGAAACAGTATTGCGTCCGGAATGATCTCATTGCTCGGCTGGGTGATCACACCCGTTTACCTTGCCTTCTTCCTGCTGATCCCCAAGCTGAGGCCCGGCTCACTGTCACCGGGGTCCTTTTCCTTTTTCCGGGAAGAGACGGCAAAGGATGTCATCTACCTGATCCGGGAGTTTTTTCATCTGGTCGTCATGTTTTTCCGGGGACAACTGTTGATATCCCTTTTCCAGGGAATCCTGTTCTCAATCGGATTCAGCCTGGTTGGCCTTGAGTACGGGATCATCCTGGGATTGATTCTGGGATTTCTCAATATCGTCCCATTTTTGGGCAGCATGGTGGGATTGAGTGTCTGCCTTCCCCTTGCCTGGTTCCAGGATGGGGGTGGCATGAATCTGGTCGTCCTGACTCTGGCCGTGTTTGTCCTGGTACAGGCCATTGAGGGCTATCTTCTCACTCCAAAAATAATGGGAGACCGTACCGGACTGAATCCCCTGACCATTATCATTGCGATTTTCTTCTGGGGGGCGGCCCTGGACGGAATCCTTGGCATGATCCTGGCCATCCCCCTGACTGCTTTTCTTGTCGTATTCTGGCGTCTTGCCAGGGAAAAATACATCGGCCAGATATTTTGACGGGTCATTGCCCCCTGTCCGGTTTTCCGAAACCGGGGAAACCCGCAGTACGCTGGCAGAGCGTGTTCCGGCACCACCCACCGACCCGCCTCACTCGTCATGCAGCCGTTCCTTCATGAGAAAACCTACCACGTCTCCAGCGCCGTCCTGATGTCGACCTCAAAGGACCATGCCTGGGGGGATTGGCGATAAATATTCCAATAGGCTTCGGTGAGTCCGTCAAGCGAAATAAACTTCTTCCGTGTTTCTTCATCCGGCGGTCCGTCCAGTCTGCCAAACCACTTGTCCCCGGCAATGCCGCCATCAATGACGACATGGGCCACATGCAGACCCGCCGGCCCATTTTCCTTCGCCAGTGCCTGGGCAAACGTCCGCAATGCCGCCTTACCCGAATTAAACGCTCCGTAACCGGCCTTCCCGCGCAAAGAAGCACTCGCTCCGGTATAGATCAGGGTTCCCGGACTCATCCGGCGAACGACTTCCCTGCCAAACAGGAACCCGCCGTAGCACAGTGTTTTCCAGGATTGTTCGAAATAATCCGCTTCCATGTCACGAATCCGCCCGGGGGTACTGTTGCCGACATTGTACACGGCAAGATCCAGTTTCCCATTTCCAGTATTTTCAACCGAGTCAAACAGGTTCAGAACACTGTCCTCCCGGGTCACATCGCATGGCACCGCCGTGGCACGTCCCCCTGCGGATTCAATCCCGGCAACCACCGCCTCCAGTTTTTCCCGGGTCCGGCCGGCGACAAAGACATGATGTCCTTCCCGGGCAAACCTTGCACACAGGGCCCCGCCCAGTCCGCGTCCCGGCCCGACCCCCGCGACCACGGCCTTCAATGGATGATCACTTGCCATTTTTCCGATTTCCCCCTGCTTGTTGTTGATCCAGGCCGATAGTACAGCAAACCGGTAAAAATTGGTGCCGGACAACCGCCGCCCAGATTGATCCGGGAAGTCAACCGGATGGAAATTCAGTCCGCCTGGGATTTTTTCGGATCGAGCGCAACCAGAGCGCGGAAAACAACACCGCGAGTATCAACGGCACCGTTGCAAGATTGACCCATATCCAGCCGAAATAATGGTAGATGATCCCCGCCGACAGCGCTGAGATGGCGAGCCCGGTGAAGAGGATAAAATCGTTCATCCCCTGCACTTTGTTCATTTCCTCCGGGGTATAGACTTCGGTAACCAGTACCGTGCCTCCCGTAAAGGTAAAGTTCCAGCCGAGGCCAAGGAAAACCAGTGCCCAAAAATAATACGGGAAACTGCTGCCGGCGAGTGCGATGAGCACAGAACCAAGAAGCAGGGCACTGCCCAGGATAATGATCCGTACCGTACCGGTCCACCGGATCAGGGTCCCCGTGAAAAATCCCGGCGCAAACATGGCGACAATGTGCCACTGTATCACCCTGGCAATATGGTGGTCCGTAAAGGAATCGACCTGCATGGTGACCGGGGTCGCTGTCATGACGAGGTTCATCACCGAATATCCAAACAGGGCCGCTGCCAGGGCAACCAGGAAGGTGGGAATCACGAAAATCTCCCGCAGAGAACGACCCGGATTGGCATACCTGGAGATTGACAGTTTTGGAATATCAATCCAAAGCACGATGATTCCAGACAAAAAGCAGAACCCGGTCAACACCCAGAAGGGTCCCTCAAACTCAACCAGGCCGGACAGGCTCTTCGTCAGCAGTATGGCTTCAGGACCGACAAAGGCACCGACGACACCCATGGCGATTACGATGGACACTGCTTTTGCCTTGCGCTCTTCAGTGGCCACATCCGCCACCGCAAACCGGTATTGCTGGGCAGCCCCGTTGTACAGACCAAACAGGAACAGGCCGAGATTCAAGACCAGAAAATCATTCGATGAGACGGCAAAAACACAGACCGCGCTGCCTATCGTCCCCACCATGGAACCTGATACGAAGCCAGCTTTTCTGCCATACCGCTGCATGACGTACGCCACTGGCAGAGTGCCTGCAGCGGTACCCACCAGCATCATGGTCAGGGGCGCGGTAACCAGGGTCAGGTCATCGCCCAACATCGTAATGGCCACCAGCGCCGCTGCGATAAACGCAAGGGCCCGGCCGCTGTGAAACAGCGCGGTGCAAATGGCAAGAACCACGATGTTTCGGGTATTGTCAGGAAGACCTGGATTCATTACTCAATCTGCAATCATGATGTGCGCTCAATGCACGAAGAAAATGATGGATCTTCCCTGTTCGTGAAGCCTGGCTTTCGCCTGTGAAAACCAACGGTCAGCCGGGTTCGGTTCCGGCTGGTGATGCCCGGCAACTATACCACTGAGATGGAAATTTTAGGGATTTATATCCCCCGGCTGACAAAATCAGGGGGCCGGTCTTCCTGACGGATCACCGGGGTTGCCAACGATGGCATCCGGATGGTCTCCGCCCAACACCATCGGGCCAGTCTTTTGCAAAGGAAGGAAATCCCTTTTTTCTTCCGCAATCCCCCGGCGGTTGTCCGGTACGGCGGATGGTGCCGCTAGATCCGGTTTTCTTCCACTGCGTGGCAGGCCACCTCGGTCCCGGAAGAGGTTTTGGTCTGGCCGGGTATGACCTGGCGGCATTTGTCAAACGCATGGGGACAACGGCTGTGGAACACACAACCCGTCGGCAGGTTGATGGGGGTCGGCACCTCGCCGGTGAGTCGAATGTGCCGGGACCGCCCCTTTCCCAGCTTCGGGATTGCGCTGAGCAATGCCTGGGTATAGGGATGCCTGGGGGCAGAAAAAACCTCCCGGGTCCCACCGAGTTCACAGATTCTCCCCAGATACATCACCGCCACCCGGGTACCGAAGTGCTCCACCACGGACAGGTCATGGGTAATCATCAGATAGGTCAGGCCCCGTTCTTCCCGGGCCTTCATCAACAGGTTCAGCACCTGGGCCTGGATGGAAACATCCAGGGCTGAAATGGGTTCGTCTGCAACCATGAACTCGGGGTCCACCATCAGGGCCCGGGCAATGCTGATCCGCTGTCTCTGGCCGCCGGAAAATTCATGGGGAAAACGGGCCGACCAGCGCACATCCACCCCCACAGATTCCATGACTTCCTGCACTTTTTCAAGCTGCGCATCCTGGCTCATTTCGGGAAAATGAAAACGCACGGGCTCAAGCAGGGTGGCTGCCACCGTTTTTCGCGGGTTCAGGGACGCATAGGGATTCTGGAAGATCATCTGCATCTTCTTGCGGTAGGGCAGTAACCCGGCGCGGCCCAGGGAGTCAATGCGCTCACCCTGGTAATGCACGGTTCCCTGGCTTGGCGACAACAGCCCCATGATCGTCCTGCCGGCCGTGGTCTTTCCGCAGCCGCTCTCCCCGACCAGGCACAACGCCTCGCCTTTTCGAATCTCCAGGGAAACCCCGTTCACGGCATGCACCATCTGGCGCCGGCACACCAATTTCCCCTGTTCCAGGCCCAGCTCATCCAGCCACCCGCCGGATACGGTAAACCGTTTATGCAGTGCCCGCACGGACACCAGTGAATCGGAGGCGTTGTTGTGCTCTGCCATGCTACTCCCCGATGAGAAAATGGCAGGCCACGGACCGGGATTTCAGCGCCGTCAATCGGGGCAAATCCGACCGGCATCGTTCCGCCGTGAATTCACACCGGTTGTGGAATGCGCAACCGGATGGAATATCCTGCAGGGAGGGCATGACCCCGGGTATCTAGTTCAACGGTTTCCCGGGTGTGGTCTTTTCCGGCAGCGCCCCGATCAACCCCCTGGTGTACGGGTGCGATGGATGGGCGATGATCTCTGCGGTGGCTCCCTGTTCAATGATCCGGCCCGCATACATCACCAGGATTCGCTGGGTAACCTCCGACACCACGGCCAGGTCATGGGTGATCAGAATCAGCCCGACATGGTAATCCTTGCACAGCGTCAACAGCAATTCGAGAATTTCTGCCTGGATTGTGACATCCAGCGCCGTGGTGGGCTCATCCGCGATGATGATCCCGGGCTCGCTGAGCAAAGCGATCGCGATCACCACTCTTTGCCGCATCCCTCCTGAAAGCTCGTGGGGGTACTGCTCAAGCCGGGTCTCCGGTGAGGGAATTTGGACCGTCCTGAGTTTTTCAACGGCAATCTTTCGGGCATCTTCCAGGCTGACCGGATTATGGGTCTGGATGGTTTCAACCATCTGTGTTCCGATGCTCAGAACGGGGTTCAGCGTCATCATCGGATCCTGGAAGATCATGCTGATTTCGTTGCCGCGAATCCGGCGCATGGATTCATCATCCAGGCTGGCCAGGTCATTTCCCCTAAACAGGATTCTTCCGGACGAAATGGACCCGGGCTTGCTGATGAGATTCAGGATGGCAAATGCACAGACCGACTTGCCCGCTCCGCTTTCCCCCACAATACCGATCCGTTCTCCACTGTCCAGATCAAAACTGACATCCCTGAGTGCCGTCACCGCACCCGTGCGCAACTGGAACTTGACTTCAAGGTTCTCTACACTGAGCAAGGACATAATCGGTCAGTCGTATTTTTTCGGGTTGAGTACATCCCGCAGCCAGTCCCCCAGCAGGTTGATGGCGAGAATCAATACCACCAGCACAATTGCCGGGAGCGCCGTGATCCACCATGATCCGCTGAAGATGAATTCGAATCCGTTCCGGATCAGCGACCCCAGGGACGGCTTGGTCACCGGCATCCCGAGACCCAGAAAGGAAAGGGCCGCTTCCGTAATAATGGCATTGGCGACCTGAACCGTTGAGATGACCAGCAGCGGTGAAAACGTATTGGGCAGGATATGGCGGTAAATGATCGTGATCGGACTCAGGCCGATCACCCTCGCAGCATCCACATATTCCTTTTTCTTTTCCCCCAGAACACAGGCGCGAACGGTCCTGGCATACTGGGGCCATTCGGCAATTCCAATCACGAGGATGATGGCAACAATGGCAAAATCCTCGTAAAATCCCAGGCCAACGGTGGCCTGGAATACCGCCAGGACGATGATCGCAACCATCAGCGTGGTGAAGGAAAGCTGGATGTCCGCAACGCGCATCAGGAAACTGTCCAGGCGCCCTCCGTAATATCCCGCCATCAATCCAACCGAAATGCCGATGGCACCCTGGAGAATCGTTGCGAAAATGCCGATCAAAATGGAAATCCCGGTTCCATACAGGATCGTGCTGAACATGTCCCGGCCCATGGCATCCATTCCAAGAACAAACCGGTCATCCGCCCCGGCACTGCCGGCCGGGGGAATTTCCGAATCCATGATATCAAACTGCGTCAGGTCCCAGGCTGTTCTGGCGGGTCAGCACGGTGGTTCTGTCGGTCTTCGTTTCAAAAACGAGTCAAAGAACTTGCAAAAAAAGGGGGCTGTCTGACAAAACAGTCAACCACGAACTCAACCGACCTCAATCAAAGGTCGAGATTTCCCTTAAATCCCCATTTCGCCAAATGTAGTAAAGAACCACGGGGTCCTCCCGGGTCCTGAACCCATGGGGCGTCATCGATGGCACATGGACCACTTCGTCCTGACCGCATTCGCGGTGGAAACCGTCTCCCACCGTGAAAACCGCGGAACCGGCCAGTACGATATAGATCTCTTCGGCCTGGTGGCGATGGATGGGGTAGGTAATGCCGGGGCCCCACACCCCAATCCCGCTTCGCACCCGCTCACTGAGAAAGGGCCCCTGCTTGCCCACGATTTCCGAAAATCCATACGCCCGGAGCATCTCCTCTCCCACCACGCCATCTTCCCTGGTATAACTTTGTTCCCAGCACAGGGCATCGCGATACTGTTCGAACAGCCTGACCATTTTTTCCGATCCCGGGCTCGCACGGGGCGCCATCCGGGTCAGCCATTCCCTGGCGGGCAGCTGCGCGGACGGAACATCAATCCAGTCCTCCCCCCAGTTTTGCATCTCCTCCTTGAAGGGCTGCATGGCGCGATGGTCCTGGCCATGGGTAAACTCGATCAATGCATTGAGCAGTGCCTGGTGCACCGATTTTTTGCTGTTTGTCATCCCGAATCCCTCCCCAGGCCGTGCCGGCGGAATCCGAACCATTTCGTGAACAGACGGCGGGTCTGGAAATATCTTCCCAAACGAACGCCGGTGCTATGCCGGCGGCATGCTCTTGATATAGACATCCTGCTTGCTGTAGGGAATTTCAATATCCAATTCCATGAACTTCTTGTAGACACTGGTATAGAGCTTGTCCAATACCTGGCCGCGCAATACAGGCAGATCGATCCAGCAAAGCAATTCGAAACCCAGGCTGGAATTGTCAAAACTCCGGAACCGCACCCGGGGCTCCGGAACCTCGCATACCTGGGGGTTGTCCTGGGCCACCTGGTAAAGCACTTCCCGGACCTTGTCAACATCACAGCCATACGCCACCCCGACCTGCAGGCGAATCCGGTGCTTGACGTCCGGGCCGCCCGCCTCATTGGTAATCTTGGCATTGCCCATCACGGAATTGGGCACCGTAATTTCCACATCGTCCCGGGTCAACAGCCGTGTGCTGCGTATCCCGATATGCGTGACCTGCCCACGTTCCCCCGTATCCAGTACAATGAAATCACCCAGTTTGTAAGGCGTATCGGCCAAAATAAAGATTCCCGCAAACAGGTTTGCCAGTGTATCCTTGGCAGCCAGGCTCAGCCCAATCCCGATAATGCCGGCGGAGGCCAGCCACGCCGAGACATCAATGCCCCATGCGATAAACAGGAAGTAAACGGCCACCAGCACAATGATGATCATTGCCAGATTGCTGAACAGGGGCAATGTGCTTTTTTGTATTATCCGGGTCCTGTGGGCATCTGTACTTAACTGGTACAGCAGGAATTTGGAAAATTTGATTGCGAAGACGGCCCAGACATACACCGTAATCGTTTTCAGGATGGACAGGACAATATGCAACAGGTGGTCCGGCAGTTCCAGTACCCTTGCCGCCTGGGTCAGGCCGACGATAAACAGGCTTACAAACAGGGGCTGCTGCAGAATTGCAACAATCTGGTCATCGCCCTCGAACGATGTTCTGGCGGTCAGTCTCTTCAGAAACCGGATGACCACAAATTTGAAAACAGACGCGATCACGGTAAAGACCAAAATGATCAGCAATGCCTTGAGGTAGGGATTCGGCCCGAAGACCGCGATCCAGGAGTTGTACCATTCTTGAATTTTTTCCATCAACAATCGCCTGTCATGGTTGAACGTTGTAACGGGTCTGGGGGTTGCGCTTCCCTGCAGGCTTCCATCCACCTGATCGAAGCATTGTATCCTTTATTGAAACCACTGTGCTACCAGGCAAACGGCTACCCCTGCAGTTTCCGGACCTGGGTACTGCATACCACCTTGTGATCCTTCATGTACTTTTCGTGATTTTCCTCCACCTTTTGCAGGTCATAGACATAGTTGACCATCAGTCCCAACGATTGCCGGATGCCATTTTCAGAACGGTCGCCGAGAAGATTCAGCCTTTCCAGTTTCGCGCCATTCTTCAAATGAAACCGGGCCACCGGATCCAGGGGTTGCCCGTACTCGTTTTTCTGCGTGAGAAAATAGCGCGCCGCCAGTTGTTTGAGGTGGTGGCCGGACATCTCATCTACTGTATCCCCGGACCCGTTTTCAAACCGGTCGATCAGGTCATCCAGGTGGGGCAATCCTGCACAGTCCACCGCCAGCCACTTCCGGAATCCAGGTGCGGGAGAGATGGTCGCAAAGGTTTTCAGGTTCGGAAACCGCCGTTTCAGGCTGGTCGCCACCTGTTTAATCAGGAAATTGCCGAAGGAAATCCCTTTCAAACCGGCATGACAACTGGAAATTGAATAGAAAACGGCACAGGTTGCCTGGTTGGGATCCATGATTTCCCGATCCGTCTGCAGTATCTCCTGGATAGTTTCGGGCATGCTGTTGGAAAGCGCGACTTCCACAAAGACCAGGGGATCATCCTCCATGGCGGGATGGAAAAACCCGTAACAGTACCGGTCGACGGGCTCCACCCGGGGGCGCAACGCTTCCCAGTTGTAGATTTCATGGACCGCTTCGTAGACAATGATTTTTTCCAGGATATGCGCCGGCGTTTCCCATTCGATGGGATGCAGGGTTAAAAAGCCCCGGTTGAACCAGGAACTGAACAGGTGCCGGAAATCGGCATCCACTTTTTTCAGCGAAGGGTGCTCCTTTAACAGCTTCTGCAGTTCCTCACGCACTTTCACCAGCCTGCGAATCCCCCCGGGCGCCAGATTCAGCCGCCTGAAAAGCTCCAGGCGCCTGGGCTCCGAAGCGTGGGTCAACGCGCTCAGTGTTTCGGCATTCTGCTCCCGGGCATACTCCCTGGCCAGGACTTCCACCTGCCCCGCATCCAAATCGTATTCTTCGTTCAACAGGTAGAAAAAGTGAACCAGGCCCTCGGCATCCAGATTCTCGAATGCCGTCAAGATTCGGTCGGAAATCAGCAAACTGGAATATTCGCCGTCCGACTCCATCATCATCTGGCACAGGCTCTCAATGGAAGATTCTCCGTCCTTGAACAGGCGCTTGCGAATTGCGGGGGCCCAGTTCCCACTCCAGATGGTCGGCATCAGCCCCTGAAGAATATTCATTGTTCTGCTTTAAATCTGCTGTATTGAAACCCCACTCCAGTCCGGGGTGCAGGAAATCGTAACGGTAACATTGGACAACAATGCGCTTTCAATTGCCATATTCCTGTTGGGTTATCCCGTCAATGAATGGTGCCGGCTGTGAAAATCATCCGGGACGCATTGTACCGGGGGATTCCATGGCTCGATTCAGGGAAAAACAGGACCGTCACCGGTCACGCTCCCCGGTCTTTCCCAAAATGAAACGGCGTTGACCATCTTCCGACAGAACCCTACCGTCTGGTCAGGGATATTTGCCTGCCTGCCCAATCGGGTATTTCCGGCATTTTCGCCGCCACAAGCCGGTCCTGGACCTCGTCGGGCATCGCAATGGTCCGACCCTCCCGGGTGCTGTAGTGCAACGCCATGAATTCGGCTGTAGCACAGACCGTCCCATTCACCACCATCTGGTGCGCCAGCCAGATCCTCCTGGCATCGGAACCGAAAATCATGCTTTCGATCTGCATCACTGCCGGTTTCCTGACATCATTCAAATAACGCAGGTGTGTTTCGACGGTATAAATCGCACAACCCGTTTCCTCAAAATACGGGACCCCGATTTTGAAGTGATCCTGGAGTATCCAGGTCGTATTGCTGAAAGGCACCAGGTAGTAGGCCTCATTCAAGTGCCCATACGGGTCGAGCCACTCCTCTTTGATCTCTTCGGAATGAAATTTCATGATTCCCATGTTGTTCTCTCCAGACTATCGCTTGACTGTTATCCCCGCGGCAACGCGGTCCCAGGTGGTTTCGGTGATGCCTTTTTCTCGCAGGACAAACTTCCGGATCTTTCCGGTGGGGGTTTTCGGCAGGGTGTCCACGATATCGATATAGCGAGGCACCATGAAATAGGCCATCCGGGTTTCCAGATAACTGATCAGCGCTTCAGGCTCCACCCGTTCTCCATCTCCCGGGACCACAACCGCCATGACCTCCTGTTCGGTTTCCCTGGAATCCACCGGGATCACCGCACATTCCAGCACCGCCGGATGGGCATTGATTTCATTTTCCACTTCCATGGAGGAAATGTTTTCTCCCCGGCGCCGGATGGCATCCCGGATCCTGTCGACAAAATACAGGTTGCCCTCGCCATCGCGCATCAGCATGTCCCCAGTGTGTATCCACTGATTGCGGAACAGGCTCACCGTCCATTCAGGATGGTTCCAGTACCCATTGGTCGTGATCCAGGGAATCCTGGTCCGAACCAGCGCTTCCCCGGGGGTACCATCGGGAACTTCCCGGTCCGTGGGGTCAACGATCCGGACCTCATACCGGTCTTCAAGCACCCGGCCGCAGCTCCGGTTGTTCGCAAGGTCAAAGCCGGAGCGGGTCGGGCAGTTCATTTCGGTCCCACCCCAGGTGGTGGAAACCCGGCAGCCATACCTTTTCTTGAAGTCTTCGACTTCCGGAATCAGGGGAACCATCAACACCCTGTCAAGCGTATTGTCGGGGTCGCGGTCGGTACGCGGTTGTCCGTACAGGAAATTCGCCATGGCACCGAGCAGGAAGGTACACGTAATCCCGTGTGCATTGATTTCCTCCCAGTAGCGTCTGGGACTGAAAGCTGCCGTGATCACAGCGGTGGCTCCCGCGATACAACTGGCATACACCGTTGCAAACTGTCCGGCGATGTGAAACAACGGCAAGTGGGCACCATAAATGTCATTTTCGCCCAACTCGAGCATTTCGGTGACCCCCAGGGCATATTCATACGCATGGGCATGGGTCATGGTCACTCCCTTGGACGGCCCGGTGGTCCCCGAGGTATACAGTACCCCCATCAGGTCATTGCAGGCAGGCCCGGGGCCATCATACTCCGTTTCGGCGACCAGGTCCGGATAGGAAAGAATTTCAAACTTCCGGGGCAGGTCATCCGCCGGGCCCGGTCCGGCACTCCCGGCCTCCGAATACACCACTACCCGTCTCAACCGTTCCAGATCATCCTGGATATCCGCCAGCCGGGAAAGGAACCGGTCATCGATCAGAATCGTTTCCGCCAGGGAATCATTGATCAGGTACGCCAGCAGGTTTCCGCGGTAGTGGGCATTGACCGGAACCTCGATCCCCCCGAACTTCGAAAGGGCGCACCAGATCACGATATAATCCGCAACGTCCGGCAACATCACCAGCACGGTTTCCCCGGGCTGAATGCCAAGCCCGGTCAGGCCCCGGGCAAGCCGGGAGGACCGGATGTCGATTTCCTTATAGCTCCAGGACTTCCCGGCCGCGACAATCCAGGGCTTGTGTGGACAGTATTCAACGCGCCTGGCCAGTACGGCCGCCAGATCCTGCTCCGGCCTTGGGTCAACCAGCGCCACGGTTTACCTACCCTTGAACTGTGGCTTTCGTTTTTCCGAAAATGCCCGGATCGCCTCTCCATAGTCTTCGGAGTACACCAGGGTGGCAATGGTCTGTTTTTCCAGGTTCAATGCCGTTTCCAGGTCGGCTTCCGGAGATTGACTCACCATTCGCTTGTGATGGGTGGTGGCAAGAGGTGCCCGGGACATCACCATTCGCGCCATTTTCTCTGCCGCTTTCTCTTCCTCCCCCAACGGAACCAGCTTGTTGACAAGGCCGATGCGCCAGGCTTCCTGTGCATCGATAAACTCCCCGGTCAGCATCAATTCCCTGGCCTTGTTCAAGCCGACGATCATCGGCAGCAATTTGCTGGCACCCCCGGTAACCGTCATACCGGCATTGGTTTCGGGAAAACCGAAAACCGCATTGTCCGCCGCCACAATCATGTCTGCATCAATGGCGATTTCAAATCCTGCGCCCACCGCATAGCCCCGTACGGAGGCAATGACCACTTTTGGGGATTTCCGGATCACTCTCGGTATTTCCTGCAGGCTCTCCGTAATGTCTTCGATAATGTCCAGGACAGGATGAATCTCACCGTTCAGGATTCTGGGATATTCCTCCATGGCAACCTTCAAATCATCGCCTGCCGAAAAGGCGTCCCCCACACTGGACAGGATGATCGCTTTCACCTTCCGGTCGTCGGAGGCTTCCTTTAGCACCTCAACCAGGCGACGGCATTCGGCCGCGTCGAAGGCATTCAGCCGTTCCGGCTTGTTAAAGCGTATCCAGCCGATGTCATCGACCACCTCATACCGTAACTGGGCCATGTCTTCCTCCTGCCGGGCAAGCATTCAATGGACCTGAAATACTAAACCATGCCATGGCGCAATGGAAGTGACCGGCATCCCGCCTGTCAGTGATCAATAAACGGTTTGGCAGCCAATGAATGGTCGTGCTACATTGCCCGCACCGTTCATTTTCTCCTGGCATATTCCATTTTGAATCACGACGAACTCCTTTACTTGACTGCCCACGAAACCCGGTTGCTGTTCCAGTCCGGGGAATTGTCCCCGGTGGACCTGATGCAGGCTATGATCGAAAGAAGTGAAGCCGTCGAACCGCAGGTCAATGCGTTCTGCGACCGGTATTTTGATGAAGCCATGTCCCGTGCCAGGAAGGCGGAAAAGCGGTACGTAACCCCCGCGGTCCAGCCCGGCCCGCTGGAAGGAATCCCGGTTGCGATCAAGGATGATACCGCGATCCAGGGCAAGCGCTCCTGTGCAGGCTCGCTGTTTCTGCGGGATCATGTCGACGGGCAGACCCATCCGAGCGTGGAAAGACTAATCCACAGTGGTGCCATTGTCCACGCACGGACAACGTGCCCGGAATTCTGCTGGACATGGGTAACGGCGACCAAACTGAATGGAGTCACCCGGAATCCGTGGAACCTGTATTATTCGCCCGGCGGCTCATCGGGAGGGTCCGCCGCAGCCCTGGCAGCCGGTTCCACCATGCTCGCCACGGGAACCGACAGCGCGGGTTCGATTCGCCAGCCCGCCGCACTGTGCGGCATTGTCGGCTTCAAACCACCCCATGGCCGCAATCCACAAGGTCCGGATGTGTCGTTTGATGTCTACAACCATATCGGACCCATGGCACGGTCCGTTCAGGACTGCCTGCTGATGCAGAACGTGATGGCCGGGCCCCACCCCCTGGACCCCCATTGCGTGAGACCGAAAATGCGGATTCCCGAAAATCCCGGGGAGGTTTCCGGAATGCGGATTGCGTATTCCATGGATCTCGGGTGTTACACCGTCTCATCGGATGTCCGCCGGGAAACACGGGGGGCACTGGAGCGGCTGGAGGAAGCCGGGGCACGCATCGAAGCCGTGGAAATCCCCTGGGCCGCCGATGCCATTGAGATAAGTGGCCATTATGGCGATCATCTGTATTCCGATGATTTCGACGATGCCGTGTCCCGCTACCCGGACCTGGTCTGTGAATACACTCCCTGGTTCGCCAGGCAACTCCGCAGGATTACCCGAAAACAGGTTCACGATGCCCACCGTCTCGCCGGGAGAATCTGGAACGATCATTTCGGTCCGTTACTGAATGAGTTTGACGTCTTTATCTGCCCGACCACCACCTCCAATAACCTCCCCGCCGACCTGCTCCCCTGGGAGTCGGTCACGGTGAATGGCCGGAAACTGTCTCCCGATGAAACCGCCCTCACCATCTTGTTCAACCTGTACAGCCGTTGTCCGGTCCTGTCCGTACCTGCCGGTTTTACCCGTGCCGGAATGCCGGTCGGCATTCAGATCGTCGGGCATCCCTACGATGATGTCCCGGTCTTTCGCGTCGGCAGGGCCCTGGAACGGTCCGCCAGCTGGTTTCAATCCAAAAATGGCCTGCCGGACTTCAAATCCCGGTAAAATACCCTGGGGCCTGCCTGCTTTGGCCCGGTCCCGTCGATCATTACTATGAAAAACGCCGCCCAGCCATGAATCCAGCCACGGAACTGCTCCACCATGCCCGGGGAGAGGGGTATGGAATGTATATCAACGGGCACTATTCGTCTCCCGTTCCCCGTACAATCATTCCCAGCCTGAACCCCTGCAACGGTGAGCCCTGGTATGTGCTCACCGACGCTCGGGAAATGGACATCGGGGAAGCGGTCGGGGCAGCGCGCAATGCCTTGAACCACCCTTCCTGGTCCGCAATCACACAAACCGAGCGGGGAGCCCTGCTTCGCCGGCTTGGCGACCTCATTGCAGTCCACGGCGACCGCCTTGCGGAAATTGAAACCCGGGACAATGGCAAGCTCATCCGGGAAATGCGCGCGCAAATGGCCAGCCTGCCCCAGACCTATTATTACTATGCCGGAATGGCAGACAAGTTAACCGGGGAAACCATCCCGGTAAACAAGCGCGATGTGTTTAATTTCACGCTCCGTGAACCCATCGGTGTGGTGGGAATCATCGTTCCCTGGAACTCTCCGCTGTACCTGTTGTCCAGCGCACTGGCGCCCTGCCTGGCGGTTGGCAATACGGTGGTCGCCAAGCCCGCGGAAAACACGTCCGCCTCGGCCCTGGAATTTGCCGACCTCATTGCCCAGGCAGGATTTCCTCCAGGGGTCTTCAACGTCATTACCGGGCTGGGGGAAACCGCCGGTGAGGCGTTGGCCCGTCACCCCGGGGTGGACAAGATTGCATTCACGGGAGGGACGGCGACCGGACGCCGGGTAGCCGCCAATGCGGCACGGAACCTGGTTTCCTGTACGCTCGAGCTGGGCGGGAAATCCCCGAATGTTGTCTTTGAGGATGCCGACCCCGAGCAGGCCGCCAATGGCATCGTTGCCGGGGCGTTTGCCGCGGGCGGCCAAACCTGTATCGCCGGCTCGCGTTGTTTCCTCCAGGAAACCATTTATGACCAGGTCCTGGAAAAACTGGGGGACAAGGCAGGCCGTATCATCATCGGCGACCCCATGGAACCGGACACCCAGCTCGGCCCGCTCTCCCTGAAATCCCAGCTTGAGAGAGTGGGGGAGTATGTCGCCATCGGGCTTGGCGAGGGCGGCACACTCCGGGCAGGGGGGAAACGACCCGACAACCCGTCCCTGGCCAACGGGTATTATTTCGAGCCCACGATATTCACCGACATCCGAAACGACATGCGGGTTGCCCGGGAAGAAATATTCGGGCCGGTGGTCGCGGTCATGCCGTTTTCCGGGGAAAGGGACCTGATCGAAAAAGCCAACGATTCCATCTATGGACTGGCTGCCGGGGTCTGGACCCGGGACATTGATCGAGCCCTTCGGTTCGCACGCCATGTGGATGCGGGGACGGTCTGGGTAAACACCTATCGAAGCGCCTCATTCATGTCGCCGTTCGGGGGGTTTAAACAAAGCGGGTATGGAAAGCACAACGGCTACGAAGGGGTTCGCGAGTATTCGCGGCTGAAAAACGTGGTGATCGACTACTCGGGTTCGACACAGGACCCCTTCGTGATGAAACTCGAATAACCGCCGGTGAGAGGGTCGAAAATCCGGAAAGATACCCCAGACCGGCCGGAGCCCATTGCGGGATGGCGGGGACCCGGGTCCCGATGACCGGCTTGGCCAACGCCCACTCCAGCCGGCTGCAGCAAAAGCCATGACGCATTTTCAGCCGTCCCCGTTCTCATGATCCCCCATGCGGTTGTTTCCGGTTCCGGCGGAAATCTGATCCTGGTTCACGGGGTGGGCGGAAACCTGGGGCACTGGGACCCCGTCGTACCCGCACTGGAAGACAGGTTTCGTGTGATCCGGTACGACCTGCGCGGCCACGGCAACAGTGAAAACCCGGGAGGGCCCTGGTCGCTGGATGATTTCGTGGAGGATCTCGCAGAGCTGGCCGATCATTTTTGCATTGAACAGACTGCCCTGGTCGGATTTTCACTCGGAGGACTGGTCTCCCAGGATTTTACCCTGAAATACCCCGCAATGGTGGAACGTCTTGTCCTGCTCAGCACGGTTGCCGGGCGCACGGAACCGGAACGCGGGAAGGTGAATGAGCGGGTTGCCAATCTTGAGAACGGCCACCTGCAGGCCAATCTTCGCCTGGCGGCGGGCCGCTGGTTCTCCCCGGAATTCCGGCAGCGGCATCCCGACCGGGTACAACACCGCCTGAACGAATTGCAGGACATGAATCCCGAAGGCTATTTGAATGCATACCGCGTATTTGCGCAGGGGGACCTCGGCGAACAACTCCATGCAATCCCCTGCCCCACCTTGATTGTGACCGGGGAAAAAGACCCGGGGTCCACCGTCCAGATGGCTGAATTCATGCACACTCAAATCAACCATTCCCGGCTTAAAATCCTGCCGGGCCTGCGACACAGCCTGTTGCGGGAGGCGCCCGAATCCGTCACCGCTGAATTGACTGGGTTTCTTTGATTCATCCGGGTCTGCAGGGGTCATTGATTCGCCAATTTTTTTTGTGTTTTGGTATGATGCGCTGTATTGTCAACATGACAGAGGATACGGGTATGAGCAAAATTTCACAGATTCTGGATAAAAGACCGGGGGATGTATGGAGCGTCCGGTCTGATCAGTCTGTACTGGATGCCATCAAACTGATGGCCGAAAAAGGCATTGGGGCACTGCTGGTCATTGACGACAACCGGTTATCGGGAATACTGAGCGAACGGGATTACACCCGTAAGGTCATCCTTGCCAACCGGTCGTCAAGAGATACGCCTGTCAGCGAAATCATGACCCGGGAGGTCAAAACCATCACCCGGGAAAACAATGTTGCAGAATGCATGACCCTGATGACCGACAACGATTTTCGCCACCTGCCGGTTGTGGACGAAAACCGGGTGGTTGGCATGATATCCATCGGTGACCTGGTGAAAGTGGTGATCAAGGAACAACAATTCACCATTGACCAGCTCGAACAATATATTGCCGGCTAGAAATCACCGGGCTCCTGCGGATGATCTGCCCGGATGACTTGCCCATTGATTCGTCTGTCCAACGAGCCGGCAACCGCATTTTCCTGAAGAACCCGATACCGGAAACGTCATCGGAACCGGAGTCATCCGGCTCACTCCGGTTCCCATCCGCCCACCGGGTTCTGTCAGGGTATTGTCCGCGTGAATTCAGGATAGGCATCAATCCCGCAGTCAACGATGTCCATCCCCGTATACTCGTCTTCCTGGCTGACACGAATACCGATCACGGCCTTAAGCAGATACCAGACGATACTGCTGGCGCCGAAAACCCAGGCAAAAATGGTCACCGCACCGGCGCACTGACCAATCAAAGTGGCCGATTCATTCGTTATCGGAACCAGCAATAATCCAAGGAGTCCACAGGTACCATGAACCGAAATCGCGCCCACCGGATCGTCTATCCTGACCCGGTCCAGAAAACGCACACTGTAGACAACCAGAACCCCTCCGAGACCACCAAACAGGGTGGCCAGCAGGGGAGTTGGCGTCAGTGGTTCGGCAGTAATGGTCACCAGTCCCGCCAGGGCACCGTTCAGCAGCATGGTCAGGTCTGCCTTGCCATACAGTAACTTGGCAACGATTAAGGCCGCTACGGCACCGCCGGCTGCAGCCGAATTGGTGTTCACAAAGACCAAAGCCACTGCATGGGCATTCTCGATGTCACCCATCTTCAGGACGGAACCGCCATTGAAGCCAAACCATCCCATCCACAGGATAAATGTTCCCACCGTCGCCAGAGGCATATTGGCTCCAGGCATCGCCCGGACATTGCCCTGGCTATCGTACTTGCCATTTCTGGAACCCAGGAACATCACCCCCGACAAAGCGGCCGTTGCACCGGCCATGTGCACAATTCCTGACCCGGCAAAATCGCTGAAACCCAGGTCAGCCAGGGAGAACATCCCAAAAACATCGGCACCGCCCCATGTCCAGCTGCCTTGCAGGGGATAGATAAACCCGGTCATTGCCACCGCAAAAGCCAGGAACGCCCAGAGCTTCATCCGTTCCGCTACCGCACCGGAGACAATGGACATCGCGGTGGCCACAAATACAACCTGGAAGAAGAAGTCGGATGCCCCGGAATACACTGACGCACCCTCGAACCCTCCCTCCCGGGTTGCAAAGTCAGCCAGGACACCCTCCACATCCACCTCCCGGATGCCGGACAAAAACCAGGCCCCGTCATACATGATGAGATAACCACAAATCATGTACATGATGCAGGATATGGCGTAAAGAGCCGCGTTCTTGGTCAGAATTTCCGTGGTGTTCTTGGACCGGACCAGCCCGGCCTCCAGCATCGCAAACCCCGCCGCCATCCACATCACCAGTGCACCGCAAACCAGAAAATAAAATGTATCCATCGCATATTGCAGATGAAAAATGTGATTTTCCATTACCTTGTCCTCCGTTTAAATCGCATGTTTCCCGGTTTCACCCGTCCGAATCCGTATGACATGGCCAATGTCATAGATAAAAACCTTTCCATCTCCAACTTTGCCGGTTTTCGAGGCCGTGACAATCCCCTCTACAACATGATCCAGCACATCATTGTCAACCGCAACCTCGATCTTGACCTTGGGCAAGAAGTCCACTGCGTATTCGGCGCCCCGGTACAGTTCAGCATGACCTTTTTGCCGGCCAAACCCTTTCACTTCCGTCACCGTCATTCCCGACACGCCTATTTCCGAAAGCGCGGTCCGTACATCATCCAGCTTGAACGGCTTAATTATTGCTACCACTAGTTTCATTTTTTGACTCCTCTGAATTGAATTTCTCCGGCAGGCTGGATTCGCGGACAGGCCATCCCCTCCAACCCCCGTATTTTATCAAATACTCCGATGCATTTTCACAATCCAATCCATCTGTTTTCCAGTAGGCCCCGGCCATTTCACGGCCGGTGCTGCACGTACCCTGGGGAATCGGGAATCCGCCAGGACCATTCCCCCTGCCAGGGGGGCCGTTTGCAGGTACACTTCAGCCACATGATCAAGCTCAGTAAAATAGGATTGCGGCGTGGCCCCCGGTTGCTGTTCGAGAACGCAGACATTGAATTCACAAACCGGGACAGGGTGGGCCTGATCGGTGACAATGGAAGCGGCAAATCAAGCCTGCTTTCCATGATTTCCGGTTCAATCAGTCCGGACCAAGGTGAACTGCATATCCCGTCAGGCACGCGGATTGCCCAGGCCGCCCAGGAAACCCCGGACAATGACCGGAGTGCCCTGGACCACGTGCTCGATGGCGATGCGGAATTCAGGCGGGTAGAATCCGCCTTGAACCGGGCCGGGGTACGGGAAGACCACGACACTGCATGGCTGCACAGCCGCATGGACGAGATTGATGGATATCGCGCTTCCTCCCGGGCCAGGCGACTGCTGTCCGGTCTCGGTTTCAACCCCGCCGAGCACAATCGGGCAACCCGCACCTTTTCCGGGGGCTGGCGGGTCCGGCTGAACCTGGCACAGGCCCTCATGTGTCCCTCGGACCTGCTGCTGCTTGACGAACCCACCAACCACCTCGACCTGGATACCATCGTCTGGCTGGAAGAGTGGCTGAACAGGTACCCGGGGATACTCATTGTCGTTTCCCACGACCGGGAATTCATTGATTCGACATGCCAGCGAATCATGCACATCGAAAACCATGGAATCCGTATTTACACGGGAAACTTTACCCAGTTCGAACGGCAACGGGCCCAATGGCTGGCCGGCAGGCACAGCACCTATGAGAAGCAACGCAAACAAATGGAACACATGGAACGTTTCATCCGCCGTTTCCGGTACAAGGCGAGCAAGGCCCGCCAGGCACAGAGCCGTATCAAGATGCTGGAAAAAATGCAGGTCGTCCTGCCCGCCCACAGTGATTCGCCCTTCCGGTTCTCGTTCCGCCCCTGCCACAGGGTATCGGACCCCATTTTGACACTTGAACAGGTGGATGCGGGGTATGACGGAAACAGGGTGCTGCATCAAACCAGCCTGTCTCTCGCCAACGGCAATCGTATCGGGCTGCTGGGTCCCAATGGTTCGGGCAAATCCACCCTGATCAAGCTTCTCGCAGGAGAACTGGGATTGATGTCAGGGAACCGGGTCACGGCCAAACACCTGCGTATCGGGTACTTTGCACAGCACCAGCTCGACCAGCTTGACCCCGGGGTGTCTCCAATGCAGCAGTTCCAGCAGCGATACCGGAAATGCACGACCCAGGAGATCAGGAAGTATCTGGGGGGGTTCGGTTTCAGGGGTGAGCGGGTCAACGAGCCCATAGGGTGTTTTTCCGGGGGTGAAAAAGCCCGCCTTGCCCTTTCCCTCATCATTTTCGACCGCCCCAACCTGCTTTTGCTGGACGAGCCTACCAATCACCTGGACATGGCAATGCGGCATGCACTGGGCATCGCCATGCAGGACTATGAGGGTGCCATCATCCTGGTGTCCCATGATCGAAACCTGATTAACAGCGTGACCGATGAACTGTGGATTCTCCAGCAAGGCCGACTGGAAGAATTTCACGGTGACATGAAATCGTATCTCCAGCGATTGAAACAGGCCAGCAGGGCCCGTCTTGCGGGCAATGATCCCCTGCCGGGAACCACCCGGACATCAAAACCGAACAGGAAAAAACGCCGGCAGGTAAAGGCACGGCTCCGGCAACAGCTCAAACCCAAACGGGAGTTGATCCGCAGGCTGGAACAGGAGATGAAACGGGCTCAGGACAGAATGAATGAACTGGAAAGGATGTTGATGGACCCCCGGACCTATGAACGGGAAAGCACGGCGGACCTGGCCGCCCTGGCCCGGGAAAAATCAGGCCTGGAACAGGACATCGCCCAAATTGAATCCCGGTGGTATGAAGCCAGTGAAGACCTTGAGACACTGGAGCGGTCCCTCGGATAGCATCCGGCCGGGCAAACCGGTCGGCCGCCCCCCGGCCATTACGGGTTGTCCCGGGCCCGGGTTTTCAACTCTCGGGCAAACCGGCGCCTTTCATGCTCTTTCAGCTGTTTCTTTCGGACCCGTATGTCCCCGGGGGTGATTTCCACGAGTTCATCGTCATCAATGAATTCAACCGCATATTCAAGGGTTAATCGGACAGGTGGCTCCAGCACCACCGCATCATCCTTGCCCGCCGCCCGGATATTGGTCAGTTGCTTGCCCTTTAGCGGATTGACCACCAGATCGTTGTCCCGGGCGTGTATGCCGATGATCTGGCCTTCATAGACCTCGGTATTGGGATGAATAAACAGGCGTCCCCGTTCCTGAAGATTGAACAGGGCAAACGCCAGGGCCTTTCCATTTGCCATGGAAACCAGTGTACCGTGGCGACGATTGGCAATTTCACCCCGGGCCACGGGCGCATACTCATCGAAAACATGATAGATCAGGCCCGTTCCCGAGGTCCGTGTCATAAACTCGGTGTGAAACCCGATCAACCCCCGGGACGGAATTTTGTACAGCAACCGGACTCTGCCCCGGTCCCCTGGCTGCATGTCCTGCAATTTTCCGCCTCGACCGCCGAGGGTCTCCATAATCGCTCCCTGACTGGATTCTTCCACGTCGATGCTGAGTTCTTCCCATGGCTCATGCAGCACGCCATCAATCCGCTTGTAGATGGCCCTGGGCCGGGATACCGCCATTTCATAGCCCTCCCTGCGCATGGTCTCCAGCAGAATTGTCAGGTGCAATTCTCCCCGTCCGGAAACCGCAAACACATCCGCATCCTCGGTTTGCTCGACCCGCAGGGCGACATTGTGAATCGCCTCTTTTTCCAGGCGTGTCCTCAACTGGCGTGAGGTGACAAATTTACCGTCCCGCCCGGAAAACGGGGACGTGTTGACCTGGAAGTTCATGCGTACGGTGGGTTCATCCACACGCATGGATGGCAACGCGTCCGGGAATGACGGATCACACAGGGTGTCCGAAATGCCCAGATCATCGACTCCGGTGACCGCGACAATGTCCCCGGCCCCCGCCCCGGCCATCTCCCGCTTTTCCAGCCCGTGAAAACCGAAAATCTGCAGAACCCGACCCATTCTTTTCGCGCCCCGGGAATCCACGATCGTTACCGGGGATTTCGGGCCTATCCGGCCACGGGCCACCCGGCCAATGCCGATGGTGCCCACATACTGTGAATAATCGAGGGAAGAAACCTGCATCTGGAAGGGACCTTCCGCATCCACCCTGGGCGGGGGGACGTTGTCCACGATGGTTTCAAACAACACCTTCATGTCGTTTGCCTTCAGACCGGGCTCCAACGAGGCATACCCTTCCAGGGAGGATGCGTAGACCACCGGGAAATCCAGCTGTTCATCGGATGCACCGAGTCGGTCAAACAGGTCAAAGGTCTGGTCGAGAACCCAGCCCGGTCTCGCTCCCTCCCGGTCGATCTTGTTGAGGACAACAATGGGTTTCAGACCATGGGAAAATGCCTTCTGGGTGACAAACCGGGTCTGGGGCATTGGTCCCTCCACCACATCCACCAGCAACAGCACGGAATCCACCATGGACAGGACCCGCTCCACTTCTCCGCCAAAATCCGCATGTCCCGGAGTGTCCACAATATTGATCCGGAAATTTTTCCATTGAACCGATGCGTTCTTGGAAAGAATGGTAATGCCGCGCTCCTTTTCAAGATCGTTGGTGTCCATGACCCGTTCCACTGGACCATACCGCTCCCCCAGGGTCCCGGACTGCTGCAGCAGGCGATCCACCAGCGTTGTCTTGCCATGATCGACGTGAGCGATAATGGCAATATTCCTGAGTTGTTCTATGGACAAGTGGAAGAAATGGTGTCGGTCACTGGAAAATGCTACCGCTGTATCCATGGGTCCAGGCAGTCGTCTTCCACCGCCTCCACAGCGGTAAAGTCCCGGTGATGCTTGAAATCCGGTCGCGTCAAATTGCGGCCGGCGTTGGAAACCGGATTCACGATCAGCGAGAAAATGGACCGTTCCCAGGGGGAAATATTGGAACCCGATGCATGCAACAGGGTATCATGAAAAATCAAGGCCGTTCCCGGGCGGCCGGTGGCAGAAAACAACCCGCGCTCATTGGCCAGCGCACTCACCCGTTCATGCTCCACCACCCACAGGGGATAACTCGTCGATTCAGTATCCAGCCGGACCCCGGCCAATCCCGTTTTGTGGGAACCGGGAATAAAATAAAGCGGTCCATTGAATTCGGTGACCTCGTTCAGAAAAACATGAAGATTCAGGGCAAGGGGTTTTTCCACCCCGTCCTCCCGATGGTGGGTTGCAAAATCATAATGCCATTGCCATGGCTCTCCGCTGAAGGCCCCTTTGATATTGATCTTGACCTGCTGAATGTAAAAGGGCTCCCCCAGTATCTGGGTCGCCGGATCAATCAGCCGGGGATGGGGGACGAAGACATTCAACACGGCATCCCGGGCATGCAGCCCCATGGAGGTTCTGACCAGACCCGATGATTTTTCAATGATATTCCCGGGATGCGGTTCAGCCATCAGGCCGGGCAACCTTCCCTGCACAACCTCCACTTCCCGTTTGGAAAAAAGCCCGGGCAATACCAGGTACCCGTCTTCATCCAGCCGGTCTAGTTGTTGGTCACTGAGCTGCATGGCCTAAAAATACACCTGGAAAACCATTTTCACAATACGGAAGGTTGTGGCAGCCCATGTTTGCCTCCTGTTCTCCTCCATTCCCGCGCACTGGCCCTTGAATCCCGGGAGCCATTGAAATATATTTCCTCCCGGCCTGAAGCGATGGCGTCGCCCCATGCAGGCCACTGTGAAATCCGCTTCGGGGCGGTTTGCCGATTCCCCGAACCCGGGTTTCAGGACATCCTGTACGCCCGGATGAAACAACCCGGGTGAACTGTACCAGCATTCATCCGGATAATCCCAGGTGAATTTCGATGAATACTACCCTTTCCCGCCCGGAGTTCTTCACGCTCCGTAACGGACCCGGATCGCCCCTGCCCTTTTCTGACCAGGAATACCACCATCGGTTGTCCGCGCTCAGGAATCGAATGGATGAAACCGGCCTGTCCGCGGTTTTGCTGACATCCCAGCACAACATTGCCTATTTTTCAGGCTTTCTGTATTGCAGTTTTGGCCGGCACTACGGCTGTGTGGTGACCGACCGGGATTGCATCACCATTTCGGCGAATATTGATTTCGGCCAGCCGGGGAGACGGAGCCACGGCGACCACCTCATCTATACGGACTGGAAACACGGCAATTACTGGCGCGCCGTCGTGCACGCCCTGGGAGGCAACCGGCAGGTCGGTATTGAAGCGGACCACATGACACTGCAGTCCCGGGAGGAACTGGCAGGCATGGCAGCCGGGTACCGGTTCCAGGACATGAGCCGGGATATTATGCGGCTGCGGATGATCAAGTCCGAGGAGGAAATTGCCCTGATCCGGGGGGGTGCACGCATCGCGGATCTTGGCGGCCAGGCCATTTTGGACAGTATCCGGCCCGGCATACGGGAAATCGATGTCGCCATGGCTGGACGGGATGCCATGGAAACCGCCATCGCAGCGGCGTATCCGGACAGTGAACTCAGGGATACCTGGGTCTGGTTCCAGTCCGGGATCAACACCGACGGCGCCCACAACCCGGTGACCACCCGGCGGCTTGAACCGGGTGATATCCTGAGTCTGAATGCCTTTCCCATGATCTGCGGATACTATGCGGCACTTGAAAGAACCCTGTTCCTGGAGGAGGTGGACAAGGCCTCGCTGGAAATCTGGCAGGCAAACGTGGAGGCCCATGAGCGGGGCCTGTCGCTGGTACGGCCCGGAATCAGGTGTTCGGAAATCTGCGAACAGATCAACCGGTACCTGGAATCCGTGAGTCTGTTGCAGTACCGGACATTCGGGTATGGCCACTCGTTTGGTTTGCTGTCCCACTATTATGGCAGGGAATCCGGCCTCGAGTTAAGAGAAGACATCGAGACCGTACTGGAACCCAACATGGTGATCTCCATGGAGCCAATGCTGACCATTCCCGAAGGCCACCCGGGGGCGGGAGGGTATCGCGAACACGATATCCTGGTGGTGACGGAAAACGGTGCGGACAACCTCACCGGGTTTCCATACGGTCCGGAATTCAATGTGGTCTGCGGTGGATAGTTCCGTTGATGAGGGCCCGGTTGAAGGGGGTTTCCCGGTATAATCCGATGGGTTTCGGTCCTTCCCGGGGTTCAAAAAGAACCAACGCCGGGCCGGCCAGTCTCAGAAACCGGCCGGATTGACCCGGTGGCATACCGGGCCCCGACTCACTTTCAATCTGGTACATCGATTTATGGATCCCGTTACCCAGGGTGCCCTTGGTTCCATGGCTTCCCAAAACATTTTCCGCCGGGGAAATCTGTGGATCGCCGGGATGCTGGGGTTTCTTTCCGGCATGGCGGCGGACCTGGACATCTTCATCCGTTCAGACACCGACCCCCTGCTGGCCCTTGAATATCACCGGCAGTTCACGCATTCCCTGGTTTTCATTCCCGTCGGCGGCCTGGTTTGCGCTCTTGTGTTTTACATGTTGCTGGGCAGGCGCTGGCAGCTTTCCTTCAAGCAGGTCTATATCACCTGTACGGCGGGCTATGCCACCCATGCCCTGCTGGATGCCTGCACCTTCTACGGCACCCAGTTGTTCTGGCCATTCAGCCACACACGGGTCTCCTGGAACACCATTTCAATCATCGACCCGGTCTTTACCTTCCCCCTTCTTGGCTTGATTTTCCTTGCGGCCATCAGGAAGAATATTCGCTATGCCCGGTTCGCGGCGGCCTGGGTATTCCTGTATCTCTCATTCGGGATGGTCCAGCGGGAACGGGTGGAAGCCATCGGCCGGGAACTGGCGGCGTCACGGGGTCATGACCCGGTCCGGCTGGAGGTCCAGCCCAGCTTTGGTAACCAGGTGCTGTGGAGACTGGTCTACGAAGCCGGGGATGCCTTCCATGCGGACGGCATTCATGCCGGGCTGTCCACCCGGATTTACCCGGGAGAATCCATCCCCAGGCTGGATGTCTTCGCAGCCTATCCCTGGCTTGACCCGGATTCCCAGCAAGCCAGGGATGTCGAGCGTTTTCGATGGTTTGCCGATGACTGGATTGCGGTGCACCCCCGTCATCCCAACCGCATCATGGACATCCGCAATTCCATGTTGCCCAACAAAATACAGGGGTTGTGGATGATTGAACTGGATCCGTCTGCCCCGCTGGACAGTCATGTCGGGTATGCCCACACACATGACAATGAAGAAGAAACGCTCAACCGGTTTCTGGAGATGGTCCGGGGGTTATAGGTTCGCCGGAATGCCAGGGATTAATCCTGGATATCTGCCCTGGATATCTGCCCGGGTTCCCGGGCGCCCTGTCCCGTACCGGCGTTCCGGCTGGCACTACATGAGGAGAAATCCCCGTGCATAGGGGTCCCGTTCATCGATGCTGATTTGATTGTGGCCGGTAATCCGTGCCCACCCGGAGATGGTTGGAATGATGGCGGAATACCCGCCGACACGGGTCCTTTCAACGGCGCAACCGGTGAAAAGGCTGCCAATAATGCTTTCATGGACAAATTTCTGCCCCATTTTCAGTTCTCCCCTTGATTCCAGCTGGGCGACCCGGGCGGAGGTCCCCGTCCCGCAGGGGGAACGGTCGATGCCGCGGTCCCCGTAAAATACGACATTTCTGGAGTCCGCATTCGGGTCTTTGGCCTCGTCTGTCCACATGACGTGACTGACCCGGCGGATGGTTTCATCCCCGGGGTGTACAAATTCCCGGACCTTGTTGATTTCATTGCGCACCAGGGGGCTGAACCGCCGGACATCATCCACTGTAAATTTTTCCAGCCCTCTGTAGTTTGCCTGGGGTTCGACGATGGCATAGAAATTTCCCCCGTAGCTGACATCCAGGTTCAACCGGCCCAGCCCCGGCACCTCCACCGTGATATCCGTGGAGTGAACAAAGGAGGGGACATTCCGGATTTCAACCGAATCCACGTACTGGCCGCTTTGGGAATACCGGGCCTGCACAAGACCCGCCGGAGCATCCATTTTCAGGACCCCGGGTGTTTTCGGAACCACCAGGTTTTCTTCAATGACGACGGTGACCGTCCCAATGGTACCGTGACCGCACATGGGGAGGCATCCACTGACTTCAATGAACAGGACACCGATGTCGCTTTCGCTTTGCGTTGGCGGGTAAAGAATGGAACCGGACATGGCATCATGGCCCCGCGGTTCAAACATCAGTCCGGTGCGTATCCAGTCGTATTGCGCGAGAAAATGCTGGCGCTTCTCGCTCATGGTCACTCCCTTCAGGGTGGGCCGGTTGGAGGTCACCACGCGCACCGGATTGCCGCAGGTGTGGGCATCCACACAATGGAAGATTGTACCGGTCATGAATGGAAACGATGGATACTGAAGGGTTCAAGATGGATACCGGGCTGCCTGGCCGCAACCAGCTGTGCAACCAGCTTACCCGTCGTCGCGGCCATGGTCAGCCCTGCGTGACCATGGCCAAAGGCATAATACACGTTTTCAAACCGTCCGGACCGTCCAATGACCGGCAGCGAATCCGGGGTTGCCGGCCGCTGCCCCATCCATTTTTCTCCACCCGTATGATCCAGGCCCGGCAGGTATCGGCGGGCGATCTCCACCAGCCTGTCGCTGCGACGGTAGTTTGGCGGAGCCTGGATGCCGGTGAATTCAGCCGCGCCTCCAATACGCAATCCCTCCCCAATATTGGTCACCACAAATTTCTCTTCCCCGAATATGACTTCACGATTCAGCTTGATGCCGGGTCTCGGCAGGGTTGTATTGTACCCCCGCTCCGATTCCAGCAACACTTTCTCCCCCAGTTGCCGGCAGAACTTCCCGGACCATACCCCCGCTGCAATGACGAAATGATCGGCGCGGAGGGATTCTCCATCGATGGTTGACAGGGTATCCACCCGGGTTGCGGAAGGATTCACCGAAGCGATTTCCACTTGCCGTATCCGCCCACCGGACCGGCAGAAATACGCTGCGAGGGAAGTGGCCAGACCATAGGGATCCGGGGTGCTGCACCACTGCGGGGTGTACATTCCATAGTGGGCGTTGTGGAGGGCCGGCTCGAATTCCCTGATTTCATCAAGACTGTGCAGAACCTGCACGGCCACTCCCATGGACTGTTTCAACGCCCACTCGTGCCGGTCCCTGTGCGCTTTTTTCCTTGACCGGTATACCGTGATGGCTCCATTTTCCACAAACAGGTGACCCAGGCGGGTCCGGTGAAGCAGCCCGCGGGTGTCGGTGATGCTGGAGCGCAGAATCTCCGACAGTGCGTTCGCGGCTGCGGTCACCTGCTTCAGTCCGCTGGCCTGCTGGAAACGCCACAACCAGGGAATCATTCTGGGGAAATGGGCCGGGCGGATGAACAACGGTCCGCCGGGGTCCAGCAGCCATCCCGGAACCTTCCAGAGTATACCGGGCACCGAAGCCGGAACCACGTCGGTAAACCCGAACCCCCCTGCGTTGCCTTTGGATGTCATGCTGCCGGGCGGTGCCGGGTCGTACAGGGTCACCCTGTAACCGCGTTCAAGCAGGTGTATGCCGCAGCTGATGCCGACGATGCCCGCCCCGACCACGGCGCAATCCGGAGTCCCACTCATGGGTTTTCCGGAAACCTGCAGCGGGCATGAAACAAAGGGCAGGGGTTCACGGTGAAAGGATTCTGGCCGGTCATAGCGGGTTCCCTGCCCGGGGCCCCGGTCTACCGCAGTCCTGCCGCGGCTTCGGTGAGCCGCGACAGGTCCTCATCGGTCAGCGGCTGAACGGGACGGCGGCATTCACCCAGGTCATGCCCAAGCAACCTGCACAAGGCCTTCACCCCCGGGTTAAAGGGATGGTGCCAGATAAAATCATTCACGGGATAGATCCGGTGCCAGAGCGCCATCGCCTGGTCCCACTGCCCTTCCCGGGTCCACTCGTACAACCGGACCGCCTCGTCTGGAATCGCATTGGATGTCCCCCAGAAACACCCGGCTGCATTGGCCATGAGAGCGTGCAGCATCAGCGGGTCGGCGCCGTTGAATACGTTGATACCGGCCCGGGTCAGTTGCTGGATGCGGAGAAAATCCCCGGTGCTGTCCTTCAGGTAGTTGATGTTGTCGATGGCCATGAGCCGCTGGACAAAGTCCGGCTGCAGGTCAATACCGGAATGAACCGGAATGTTATAGGCCATGATTTCCGTATTCACGGCACCGGCGACCCTTGCATAGTGCTCAAAGGTGCCCTCCAGGGTCGGCCCCTCAAAATAAGGCGGCAACACCAGCAGGCAATCCGCGCCCACCCCCTCGGCATGCCGGGCATACTCGATGGTTTCTTCCGTCATGACCGCGGAAACGTGGACAATCAGCCTGGCCCTGCCATTGATCTGTTCGGCGGCCAGTTCCGTGAGATGCAGCCGCTCCTCCCGGGTCAGGAAGGAGAACTCCCCGGTTCCGCCGCACAGGCACAGGATATGCACACCGGAGTCGATCAGGACATCAATGTGTCTTTTCTGGGCCATTTCATCTATGCCGCCACCGTTCCCGGAAAAAACGGTACAAACCGGCGTGCAGACCCCCTTTAGCTGGCCGCTGGTCGATGTCCCGGGCATTTTCGTCTGGAAACCGGACGGTGTTTCAGTGGAAGTGGAAACGGGGACCATCAGGATAATACTGGTGCCATATCCCCCGAACAACCGGGCGGGCACAGACCTCCCTGACCACCCTGTCCAGATTTCCCCGGCCCCGCAATATCTCCCCTGACCGCGGGTGCCACGAGGCCATCATTGTCAGGTAGGTATCCACAATGGACGGGACGCTACCCCCCAGGTAAGACTGTTTTTCCAACACCGAATCCAGCAAATCAAACCCGGCATTGATATGTGCGATGGCACTTGCCCGGATTCCTCCCGCCGCATCCTGTTCCGTGGTGAATCGCTCATGGTAATAATACCGCTGACACCCGGGATAGATGCTGGTCGCCATGAACAACAGCCAGCGATAAGCCAGAGCCCTTTCAACGGACCCTGGAGCCGGCAGTAATTCCGCTTCGGGAAATGTATCGGCGAGATGAAGGACCATGGCCACGGATTCGGTCAGGACGGTGCCGTCGGCAAGAACCATGGTGGGAATCTGACCCACCGGATTCATGGACCGGTACGCTGCGCCCCGGTGTTCGGCGTTGTCCAGGTCAACTTCGACCAGGTCATGGTCTGCGCCGGCTTCTGTCAATGCAACCTGGACCACAAACCCGGCGGTCAGGCTTGACCAGTACAGTTTATACGTCATGATCTACACACTTTTTTCACAATCGACCCGGACGATCATAGCATTAACACCGGGAAATTTAACCCAAACTGCGGGGGTGGATTCCCGTTATTTTCCCTGGAACCCGGTCGCCATGCCGGCATCGGGTCCGTGGCTGCCCCCTGACAACCCCGCGGTTCCCCCTGGAGCATTTGGTTGCCAATACCAGACTGGCACGGGCTGCGCGGCCAGGGAAACTGGCGCCCATCAAATCAAAAGGTGATAGAATGCGGCAGGTCCGTTGCCCTTGTCTGCAGTTCGAAAAATCAACCATGGCGACCCCAGCACAAACCGTCGAAACCCCGGCTTCGGGAATATCCTGTCAAGAGGGGTTGATCTCCCCGTCCCAGATTGCAGATTTCAGGAGAGACGGGGTTATTTTCCTGAAAGGCCGGTTCGAAATGCAGTGGCTGGACAGGCTTTCACTGGGAGTTGAAAAAAATTTCAACGACCCCGGGCCCTATGCCACCCGGTATACCCCCCCGGGGGACCCCGGAGGCTTTTACGATGATTACTGCAACTGGCAACGCAATGCCGAGTACCGGGAATTTCTGTACGGCTCACCGGCGGCGGAAATTGCAGGGAAACTCATGCAGTCCGGCTCGGCGCGTCTTTACCATGAACATGTCCTGGTAAAGGAACCCGGAACCCGGGAAACCACCCCCTGGCATCACGATCTGCCTTACTACGGGGTGGACGCCGATCAGGCCTGCTCCATCTGGCTTCCCCTGGACCCCGTTGCGGCAAACGCCTGCCCTGAATTTGTAGCCGGATCTCACCGCACAGGAGTCCTGTACTACCCCAGATTCTTCTGTAACAGCCAAAACTACATGCAGGGCATTCATGAATTTGAAACGGTCCCGGATATTGATGCCCGTCGCGAAAACTATCGCATCGTGTCCTGGGCACTGGAACCCGGGGACTGTATTGTCTTTCATATGCGGACACTCCATGGAGCACCCTCGACCATCGGTTCAACGTCAAGACGCCGCGGGTTCTCCACACGATGGATTGGGGATGATGCCCGCTTCGCCTCAAGGCCCTGGCCGACCTCGCCGCCCTTCCCGGAGGTTGATCTTCTGGATGGGGAGGAGATGATCCATCCCAGTTTTCCCGTACTCTGGTCACAGGACACACCATGAGCAACCGGATCATTCTCATCGACCACCACGACAATCCCGGAGATGACCGGGTCGCGGTTCACCTGGAAAAAATCGGCTTTGAACTGGATTTGCGGTGCCCGTTCAAGGGGGATGCCCTGCCTGACCTGGACGGAGAGACTGCCGGCGCGGTCATTTACGGTGGCGCTCAAAGTGTCGGCGACCGGGACAGCCTGCCTTTTCTGAAAGATGAAATTGACTGGGTCCGCGGTGCAATCAAGGCAGACCTGCCGCTGCTTGGGATCTGCCTCGGTGCCCAGCTGATCGCCCATGCCCTCGGGGCAAGGGTGGGTCCTCACCAAAACAGGCTGTGTGAGTTCGGTTATTATGAAATCAGTCCCACTGAAAGTGCCGGAGACTGGTTTTCCGGAAAAATGCTGGTTACCCAGGCGCACTATGAGCAGTTCGAGTTGCCGGAAGGTGCTGTACTGCTTGCCACCGGGGAGACCTTTCCGAATCAGGCGTTTCAATACAAAAACAATATTTTTGCGTTGCAGTTTCACCCGGAAGTGACTGCCGATATTTTCAAGCGATGGCAGAACTCGGACTGGGCATTTTTCAACGAGGCCGGTGCCCAGACCCGGGAAGAGCAGGATGCCGTCATCCAGCATGCCGACCCGATCCAGGAGCGATGGTTTCACCATTTTCTGGACCGGGTGTTTGTCCGTCCCACCCTTTCTTATCAGCAACCCGAAAAATGAGAACAGCCAAAGAAGTCGTTGACGATTATTACGTTTTTCTGAGGGACCGCGACCGGGAACAATTACTCGGCCTACTGTCCACTGATATTGTGGTCACCTATCACGGCCAGCCGGGGCAGCTGCCCTGGGCAGGCCGGTTTCATGGGATTGAGGGCTTTGACCGGTTTTTTTCCCTGGTCAGGGATTACCTGAATATCGTTGATATGTCGGTGATTGACAGTATCAGCACCCAAAACAAGATAATCAACCAGTGTGAAGGCCTGTGGGAATACAGGGAGTCCGGTTACATCGTCAAGGGCAGTATGATTAACGTATTTACCGTGGTGGATGGAAAAATTTCGGGATATGATGTCTACGCGGATACCGCTGCTTTCGTAGCCGGATTGAATCCATTGCCCGAACCACTTTCGTAGGGCTACCATCGCGCCGTACCCCGGTCCCCGGGGTGAAACAGGGATTCGGGTCACGAGATGAAAACAGCAATGACCCGGGTGGATTCGGATTCACATCTCCAACCGCTTCCATTGCGGGGTTGGGACGCGAACAGGTGAATTCAGGGAAAGTATGGTAGACTTGGCTCGACTAAATGATCGGTTGGATGGTCTCTTGGGAACCAGGCAAAATCAATATCAACTGGATACAGAGACCTGCTGTCCAACCGGTATCCTGTGAAAATGAGATGCAATTGGTTGAATATATGCCGCCACAACCCCGGTCATAAGCCTGTCCGTAGATAACCGCTCCCAAGTGTTCCTATGCTAAGTATCACAGCCATTCTCTCAACGGTCTTACTCGGGACCATGCTGTTTTTTGCAATCATCGTGGCTCCTTCCATCCACAAGAGCCTGGATGATGATGAAGCGCTGACATTCAGCCGATACCTGTTTCCCCGGTATTTCCTGTGCGGCATTGCCCTGTCCGGACTGGGTATCATCTTTTCGATCCTGGATGGTTCCTATACCTTCATTTTGCTGATTGTAATCCTGCTGGGGTTTGCCTACAGCCGGCAGATCCTGTTACCCAAAATATCGAAAGCGAAAGATCAGTGGACCATCAGCGAATCCCCTCAGGACAAGACGCGATATAAATCCCTGCATCGGCGAAGTGTCATTATCAACGCGACCCAGATCATACTCCTCGTCATTATTGTCATCGCCACGCAACAGCCCTGGAGTCTGGGCCTCTAACCCGTCACGCTCCCTCCCGAAACACCCGACATGCCAGCCATCCGTTCAGGTCGAAGGAAGAACCGACGCCGTAACCCTCGACCAAAACAGTTCGACACCAGTGTCCCCTCTCCCTGTTTATCGGTATGCCGTTTCGATGGCGAACCATTCTGCCGGGGGTGTTATCGGGATGCCGATGAAATTCGTGAATGGATCATTCTCGACCGGGAACAGAAACTGGCCATACTCGAAAAAACAGCCCAACGCAGAAAAGAGGAAACAGACGAGCATTTCTGGTGACATCAAATCTCTCCATCAGTCTGAACCGGGTCCCCGATCTTTGAAATGGGAATGGTATGACCACAATCGACTGGACTGAACTTCCAGCCGAAATCGCCCTGATTTCAGGGACTATAGTGGGCATCCAAAATGCATAATCATCCAATGGGCTCCTTATCTTGCAGGCAGTGCAAGTAAACCAGCAGTCCGTGATAATGGGGAAGTTCCAGAAGCGCATGAAAACAGGTTTGAAAATTATGAGAACCAAGTTGACATGGCTATAAACAAGCATACAACTTCAGTCACGCATTCAAAAACCACTCAAGAGCAACTCGGAAATAAGCAACCTGTGGAGAGCCCGGAGATATACTCAGCAACGAGTAATTGTAGCGTACGTTCAGATGAAGAAATTGTTTCAAAGAATCGTTATCTAGTGTTTGCCAGAAAACCCCCAGATCAACGATAGTATGTTGATTTAAAAGGATTATTTTCGGGTTTTTTGCTCGAAGATTCCCCCAAGAAAGGCGGTTTATGGTAAAATACGGGCAGTATAGGCCCTTTTTGTCGAATCTTCACCTTCTTCATCTGCTCTCTTCTTTTATTTTTCCATTATGCGAAACGTCTTCCACTTCCAGGCCGAGATCGGTGCCTTGTCCATCGAGGATATCCAGCTTGATCCAAGATCCCGAGATGATATTCCTGCCCTGTTGCTGGGACTGCAATATCTCTATGCCGATGAAACCACCCGCACCGCCCTGTTTGAATTGCTGGAGCAAGAGGTGCTCCCCGGGGTGGACCTGAACAATGGCCGCCCGGGTATGACCCTGTGGAGCATCCTGGTAATGGGAATACTCAAAGAAGGATTGAACTGTGACTTTGACCGGTTGCATGAGCTGGTGAATAAACATTCTGACATCCAGGCCTTTCTGGGTCACGGGACGATCCATGCTTCCTACAAGCTCCAGCAGGTCATCGACAATGTCAGCCTGTTACGTCCCGAGGTGCTGGTCAAGGTGAACCAACTGGTGGTTTCCACGGGGCATGCGGTCGCAAAAAAAAAGCCTGGAGAAACGTTGGCCGGGCGATGCGATAGTTTCGTGGTGGAGACGGATGTCCACTACCCGACTGATTTCAACCTCCTGTTGGATTCCACTCGCTGCCTGATCCGCGAAACCAGCAAGGCCTGTGAATGGCATGATGTGAAAGGCTGGCGGCAGCACCAGCACCTGACCAAACAGGTACGCAAGCGGTTCAATCGGGTCTCCACGGCTCGGTTCTGGAAGAAACGACCGAAGCAGGTGGTGAAGTATCTGAAGACCTGTCGGAAAATGGCCGGGAAAGCGGAGTTATCCCTGGTTGCCCTGGAGGAAGCCGGGGCAAGTGCCGCCCGGATGGAGAAGATCCGCAAATTTCTGGGGTTTGTCCACAAGTTTACCGACCAGGTTGACCGCCGGGTGTTACAGGGCGAAACGATTGAGCATTCCGAGAAAACCTTTTCGGTATTCGAGGAGCATACCCGGTGGATATCGAAAGGCAAGGCGGGGCGTGTGGTGGAACTCGGGGTTCCCCTGGCCATTGTCGAGGACCAGCACCAGTTTGTGCTGGATTATCAGATCATGTGGCAAGGCGGAGATGTGGATGTAGCGGTTCCCCTGGTTGAGTCCTGCCAGGAGATGCACCCGGACCTGCGGGAATGCAGCTTTGACCGGGGCTTTCACAGCCCGGCGAACCGCAAGCGTCTGGACGAACTGCTTGACACTGCGACCTTGCCGAAAAAGGGCCGACTGAATGCCGCGGACCAGGAACGGGAGTCCGACGAAGTCTTTGCCCGTGCCCGCAAGCAGCACCCGGCCGTGGAGTCAGCGATCAACCATCTGGAACACCACGGACTTGACAGAGTCCGGGCGAAAGGAGCCGAGGGGTTCGAGAGAACCGTCGGGCTGGCCATACTTGCTGCCAACCTGCAGCGCCTCGGCCGGATGGTACAAAAATCGGAGAAAACGCATCATGATCGGCACCGCCTCGCTGCCTGATGCTCTTTTCACCCGGTCAGACCTGCCCCCGCACCGACGGGGAGGGCCTCCTATGACCTGGAGCGTAAAATTCCTCAAAATCGTGCCTCAAACAGCCGAAAACAAGCGGCATTGAGCGAAAATCTCCTCCGCATCCGTCGGAGGGAGCCTGTAAAAATTGATTTCAGTCCTCCGATTACGCAAAATCAGGGGGTTTTCTCTCAGACACTATCTACCACCTTCCAATAAAAATAGCCACGCAAGTCGATCACTGTATCCTTTAGCTGAATGGGAAGGGTATGTGGAAAGCATGAGTGATGATTCATTTGTAACGAGATTAGTGAACATAAACACTGATAACAGCCTGCCTGAAGATGAGGCGGTTTTTTCAAAAAGTGAGCTGAGTGAGTATCAACTTTCCCATCTTGAGATAGGAGCAATTTTCCGCTGGGTTATCGGGGTACAACGTTTGCCCACTGGTCAGAGACAGCGGGTTTCAGAAGTGTGTTTTAGATGTCTGTCTGCCCATTCTGCAAAAGAGATCCAAGCGGCGAAGAAAATGGCAACCAATCTGATTGAGTCTATAGATTGGGATAGGTCATCTAAAACCTGATGAGATTGAGAGTGGCGTTTTTGGTCCGGGCCTCCGGGCAATCGCGATGAATGCAGCCGGGTGATGACCGGAGGGTCATTTTCCGTATTGAAAACCCTGCGCCCCACCCCTGTTGGGCTTCCAATCTGGTTCGGGATCGTAATAATGCTTGATTGATTTCTATATAAACGCATAATTAACAATGTAATGTTAATTATGCGTTTATATGATAATTTTGGACACGATCATGCTGCATAAATACCGATTCGCCAACTTTTTATCCTTTGCTGATGAAACCGAGGTCTCCTTCGAACTGAATCACCAAGTGCCGGATTCTGACCTGGTATGCACGAGTCCGAGGGGCACACGATTGTCAAAAGTACTGGCGGTCATGGGTCCCAATGCATCCGGCAAAACGAATGTATTGAAGCCACTGACTTTTCTATGCTGGTTTGTCGCACGCTCGTTTGCTTCCGGCAAACCGGAGGATGAATGCCCGGTACAGCCACACTTTTTCTCTGACTCTGCCGAGAGCAAGTTCGAGATTGAATTCGAGGACCAGGGGCAGCATTACCGCTATTGCCTGAAGATATCCCCAGAGCGGGTAGTGCATGAATCCCTGTATCACAAGACCAGCAAGTTCTTCAGTTTTATTTTCCGTCGCGACTGGTCTGAACCGGACTCTTCTTATCACATCCGCATCCGTCAGCAAAAATTCGGTTTTGCAATCAGGGAAGCTGAAAAAGTCCGCCGGAATGCGTCCCTGATTGCAACAGCAGCCCAGTACAACGTGCCTTTTGCACAGGAACTGGTTAGCTACTTTACGCGGTTCCTTTCCAATATATCCTACATCGGTCGGAATAATTTCGATCCCCCCGACATATTCGAAGCTGCCGAATTCTTCCATCATGAGCCAGCACTGCGTGCACAGATGTCCGATATCCTGGGCAACCTGGACCTGGGTTTGGCGGAAGTCCTCATTGAGCAACACACGTTTATGGAAAAAGAATCCGGCAGGAATGAAAGGTTCCATGCTCCCTTTGGCATACACCGCAAAGGCGGGCAAGAGCATGAGCTGCCATTTTGGCTTGAATCCAGTGGCACCCAGGCAGCATTTGTTCTGCTGGAAAAAATCTTGCCGACACTGGAGCATGGTGGTGTCGCCATCATTGATGAGATGGAGGCGGACCTGCATCCAGATATGATTCCGGCGATTCTTGATCTGTTCATTGATTGCGATCTCAATCCGCATAATGCTCAAATTATCTTCACCTGCCACGCACATGAGGTCCTCAATGAACTGCAAAAAGACCAGGTCCTGCTCGTTGAAAAAGATGCCGATGGCTGCAGCGAGGCCTGGCGCCTTGGCGATGTGAAAGGTATTCGCCGGGATGACAATCTGTATGCCAAGTACCGTGCCGGCGCTTACGGTGCAATCCCGGACCTTTAAGGGATAACGGGTGCCAATTCGGGGACGACGTGCTCTCTATACCATCCTCTTGGTAGGGGAGGGTAAAACAGAGTGCGCGTTTATGAATCACATCAAGTCGCTTTACATCAGCCGCTATTGCGGTGTAAGCGTCAAAATTCACAATGCACATGGTGGGGGGCCTGACCATGTCGTGGATTCCGCCATCAGGCAAAGCAGGAATGCAGCATATGATCGGGTCACAACATTGCTGGATACCGACGTGGAAATGTCTGCAACGGCACAAAAGCGTGCCAGGTCTAAGAGGATTCAGATTATAGGTTCTACACCCTGTTTCGAAGGGTTACTGCTCCAAATCCTCGATAAACCTGGCCACACACCTCCGCTGAGTGCAAGACACGGATAGGTGATTTGCTTTCGGCCAGGCTGACGGACCCGGACAACTACCAGACAAATTTTTCCAGGGATGTTCTGGAGAAGCGCCGGCATGATGTTCCAGAACTGGATGCATTGTTGAAATGTATTGCATCTGATCGTTGACAGGTGAGTTGCGAATGGACCGGACCACGAAACCATGGTTCCAGTCACAAAACCAGCGTGTGGATGGGATGCTCTGACAAGAAGATGGCAGCGCTTTTTGCTGCGCGTCAGAAACAGTCGCCGCAGCTTGAACACAGGGGATTCGAATCGACAGCGCTTCATCTGGATTTATGGCTCTTGAGAAATATTTCCCGAATGTGATCGCAGAAAACTATTCCCATTGACAGACGCGATTGTGCACTGTCTTGCTTTATGTTGGTTCACAGGGCGCTTCAAGCAATCGGGGATGCCCGATTTCAAAATCATTCCTGCCGCAGACATCCCTGCCCCGAACCAGAAACAACGGTCTGCTGCCATAATCATGGCTTGTATTTTTGGCCCCCATGGATTCACCGAGTTTGTGGTCATAATGGCTGCTGGCCGGCATCAGACGGACAACCAGTGCCGCTCGCCGGTTTTCGGTCCGATTCGGTCTTGATCCATGGATCATGTAAACATCATGGAAGGAAACCTGCCCGGCCTCGATGATCAGGTCTTCTGCGGTGGACGGATCAAAATGTTCGGCATCACAGACATCATGGATCGTGAACCCCGGATCCTCTTCGCGATGATGCGGATACAGCTTCTTCTCCCTATGGGACCCGGGAATAAAACTCATGGGCCCGTTTTCTTCCGACACGTCGTCCAGCGCAATCCATATGCTCATGGTCTCCAGTGGTCGTATGGGATAGTAGTCCCCGTCCTGGTGCCAGGGCGTCCCTTTTCCGCAAACGGCGGGCTTGCCAAAGACGGTGGTCCCCCACAGGATAATGTCTTCACCGATCAACCGTGCCGCCATATCCATCAAATCGGGATGCGTGGCAAATTCCAGCCATTCCGACGATCCCTGGACGCCCTGAGCACCGGGAACCGGAAGATGAACCCCCAGCAGGAAATCCGATTCCAGGCGGGAGTTTCTGTCCAATAGCACATCATAGGCGAGGCGCATTGCCTCAAGAACTTCTCCGGGCAACCGGTAATCGGGGACGAGATACCCTTTTTCCCGGTATTGCGCAACCTGTTCATCGCTGATCCGTGTATTCATGGCCGGCGATCCGGGTTTTCCGGCAAAGGTTCCGGTTTCAGTAAGGGCATTCTGTCATCGCCGACCACAGCGAGCAGCACACCCGTTCTGACCAGGTCGGCGGCATTGTCAATCTCCCCGGCCATATACCGGTCCTGGTGCAATCGGTCCACAACATCCCGGACCCGGTCCATGACGCGCTGCAGGACAATACTGGTTTTGACGGGCAGGCGACATTCAACCCCCTGGGTTGCAGCCAGCAATTCGATGGCAATCACATGGGCCAGGTTCTGGTTCATTTCCATCAGTCGCCAGGCACCGTGGCAGGCCATGGACACATGGTCCTCCTGGTTGGCACAGGTCGGTGTCGAGTCGACGGAACAGGGGGCCGCCTTGTGCTTGTTTTCCGACATCAACGCGGCAGCGGTGATCTCGGCTGACATAAAACCAGAACTCAACCCGGGTTCAGGGGACAAAAAAGCGGGCAACCCGCGGTTCAGGGCCGGGTCCACCAGTGTGGCGATGCGTCGTTCGGCAATGGCCCCCATTTCAGCGACCGCCAATGCGTTCTGGTCCGCCGCAAAGGCAACGGGTTCTGCATGGAAATTGCCCCCAGACATAATCCTGCCTTCTTCAACCATGACCAGGGGATTGTCGGTGACGGAATTGGCTTCCACTTCCAGGGTGACTGCAATCTGACGAAGCTGGTCCATGCAGGCCCCCATTACCTGTGGCTGGCACCGAACGCAGTACGGATCCTGCACCTGTTCGTCGCCTTCCCGGTGGGACTCCCGGATCGCAGACCCTGCCAGCAAGGACCGCAGTGACCGTGCCGCGTCCACCTGCCCCCGGTGTTTTCGGAGCTGGTGAATTTCACGCCGGAAAGGAATCGTCGAAGCCATCAGGGCATCGCTGGACAATGCGCCGACAATCAATGCTGTTTGCCCATACCGCCAGGAGTCAAACAGGGCGGCCAGTGCCAGGGCCGTAGACACCTGGGTGCCATTGACCATGGCCAGCCCTTCCTTGGGCCCGAGCACCCATGGTTTCAGGCCATTTTGCCTAAACGCATCCGCTGCATCCAGAACACGGCCCTTGAACCGTACCTGCCCCTCGCCAATCATGGCGGCTGTCAAGTGCGCGAGGGGAGCCAGGTCCCCCGAGGCGCCCACCGACCCCTTCGCAGGAATGATGGGCAGAATCCCCTTGTTCAACATCGCCTGCATCAGCTCAATCAACTCCCAGCGAACGCCGGAGGCCCCCTGGCCAAGTGAAGACAGTTTCACCAGCAGGATTAACCGGACAATCTCATCCGGCAGGTCAGGTCCCACTCCACAACAATGGGAAAGCACCAGATTCCGTTGCAATTGAGTGGTTTGTCCGGGTGCAATCCGGGTATTGGCAAGCTTGCCGAATCCCGTATTGATCCCGTAGATGGCCGTATCCTTCCCGGCCGCAGCGAATACGATTTCAGCCGCGGTATCCACCACTTTCCTGAACCGGGGGTCAAGCCGGACGGGAGTGGCTGACCGATAAACCGATTCAAGGAAGTCGAGGGGAACCCGGCCGGGAACAATGGTCATGTCCATAATCGATACCTAAACCGAAAGCTCCCTCAGGGTCTGGCCGAAGGCCTCCCGGATGGACTCCTCTTCGTTGTGATGGCCTTCGATAATCACCTGCCTGCCCCCCACAAACACATCGGTCAGCGGGTTTTCGTTGCCGGAAAATATCCAGCTGTCAATGATTTCGTCTGCGTTTCGTCCCACCAGTCGAGAATGCCCGGTATCCAGCACAATGAAATCCGCCCGATATCCCCGTTCAATCCGACCGGTTTTCCGTCCACATGCCTGGCTACCCCCCTCAAGTGCAGCACTCAGCAGCGTTTTTCCTGTATGGGGGCTGGCCGGCCCAGCCACCATGTTTTTTTGCCGGTACAGCAGCCTTTGCCCGTATTCCAGCCAGCGCAGCTCTTCCACCGGGCTGATGGAAATGTGGCTGTCGGAACCGATGGCCCATTGTCCGCCAACCTGCCGGTAATTGGTCAGGTTGAAGAATCCATCCCCCAGGTTGGCCTCCGTCGTCGGGCACAATCCGGCAATGGCTCCGCTGCTGGCCATACCAAAGGTTTCCGCCTCGTCCATGTGTGTTGCGTGTACCAGGCACCACCGGTGATCGATGTCGAACCGGTTCAGCAGCCACTGAACCGGCCGTTCTCCGCTCCAGGCAAGACAGTCCGCCACTTCCCTGTCCTGTTCAGCAATATGCAGGTGAATGCCGGCCAGCGCTGCCCCGGAAAGGCTCCGGAGAACTTCCTGCAACAGGGATTCATCAATGGCGCGCAGGGAATGCGGGGCAATGCCTACCGTCCCGTTCCCGTTGTCCTTCGAGGCCTCAACCAGGCGATGTACAATCTCACAGAACGCCATGGCATCGTTGACAAACCGCTTCTGCCCGTCCAGGGGAGGCTGGCTCCCGAAACCGCCATAGTGATATAAAACGGGCAGGGCGGTGAACCCGATTCCGACATCCTTCGCTGCCTGCATGCATTGTAGGGTCATCTCGGCACGGTTCGAGTACGGTTTCCCGGATGGGTCATGATGCAGGTACTGGAATTCACCGACACTGGTATATCCCGCCTTCAGCATTTCGGTATAAACCTGGCGGCTGATCGCGTACAGGTGTTCAGGTTGAATACGCTCCAGGCAGCGGTACATCACTTCCCGCCATGTCCAGAAACTGTCAGCCAGGGTCGATCTGCCATCCCGGCTCAACCCGGCCTTTTCCCCGAGCCCCGCCATGGCGCGCTGATGCGCATGGGAATGGCAATTCGGGACCCCGGGCAGCGCACACCCCGGAATCCGTTGCACCCCCGGTTTCTGGACATCCTTCCCCTGCGAGACCCCATGGATGCTCCCTTCGGCATTGACTTCAATCAACACATTCTCAGCCCAGCCATCCGGCAACAGGATTGACTGGAACTGCAAAAGGTCATTGGACATGGCTGGAAGCGGCTTTGTGCATGCAGGTTTAGGATAAAATAGGTAAAAAAGTATATACCGATTTTATTAATCGCGTTGGGGTTTTCATGCTGCTGGTCAATGCCAAACTCGCCACCATGACGGATCGCGGTTATGGCCTCATCGACAATGGAGCCATCCGCCTGGCCGGGAAACACATTGCCTGGATCGGGCGCAGTTGTGACCTGGACCCGAATTCACTCGACGCAAACACGGTCCTGGATATCAAGGGGAAACTGGTTACCCCCGGGCTGATCGACTGCCATACTCATCTTGTGTATGCAGGCAATCGGGCCGCGGAATTTGAACAGCGCCTGGAGGGGGCCGACTACCGGGAAATCGCCCGGCTCGGAGGCGGTATCCTGTCCACCGTTCAAGCGGTTCGGGCTGCATCCGAAAACGAACTGGTCGCCCAGTCCCGTCCACGACTGGCGCAACTCATGTCCGAAGGCGTCACCACGGTTGAAATCAAATCCGGGTACGGACTCGATACCGATCACGAAATCAAGATGTTGCACGCCGCCGAAACCCTTTCCAGCGCGTCCGGGGTACGATTGCAGAAAACATTCCTGGGGGCCCATGCCGTGGCCCCGGAATTTGCAAACCGCAGGGATGACTACCTTGACAGGGTGTGCACTGAGATGCTGCCCGCTGCGTTTGAAGCCGGCGTCGTCGATGCGGTGGATGTCTTTGCGGAAGGCATCGCATTTTCGGTGGAACAGGCGGCAAGGGTGTTTGACGTGGCCCTGCAGCTTGGACTTCCCATCAGGCTCCACGCGGAGCAGTTGAGCGACCTGGGCGGAGCCGTGATGGCCGCGGAAAAAGGCGCCCGGTCGGTGGACCATCTTGAATACCTCAAGGCCGGGGATTGCGGGGCACTTGCCCGGGCGGGCACCACTGCGGTATTGTTGCCGGGAGCATTTTACTGTTTGCGGGAAACCCGGCTGCCCCCCGTCCAGGCCCTGAGAGATCACCATGTCAATATCGCCCTGGCAACCGATTGCAACCCCGGGAGCTCACCGGTCTGCTCGCCGTTGCTGGTAATGAACCTGGCGTGCACCCTGTTTTCCCTGACTCCTGTCGAGGCATTGCGCGGCATGACGGTCAATGCGGCCCGGGCCCTTGGCATGGAAGACAGTGTGGGCACGCTTTCCCCCGGAAAAAAAGCCGATATCGCCATCTGGAATACCACGAACCCGGCGGATTTATCGTATTATGCCGGGCTGAATTTGTGCAATGCCACCATCATTGATGGTCGCTGGCATATCCCCTATCATGAAACTTCGTTGTGAAACCCGGTTATGAAATCTGAGTCCAGGTCACCATGCAATCAGGCCGCATAGATCACTCACGGTCCATCCAGGCCCCCACCGGAACCCGGCTGAGCTGCAAAAGCTGGCTCACCGAGGCCGCGTACCGGATGATCCAGAACAACCTGGATCCCAGGGTCGCGGAAAAGCCCGAAGAACTCATTGTATACGGCGGGATCGGACGGGCGGCGCGGGACTGGGAAAGCTTTGACCGGATTCTCGCCTGCTTGAGAGTTCTGGAAGACGATGAAACCCTCCTGATCCAGTCGGGGAAACCGGTGGGGGTCTTCCAGACCCATGCCGATGCACCACGGGTGCTGATCGCCAATTCCAACCTGGTCCCTGCCTGGGCCAACTGGGACTGCTTCCATCAGCTGGACCGGGATGGACTGATGATGTATGGGCAGATGACAGCGGGTTCCTGGATCTATATCGGCAGCCAGGGGATTGTCCAGGGAACGTACGAAACCTTCGCGGAAGCCGGTCGCCAGCACTTCGGCGGTAAAACCAGGGGCAAGTGGATATTCACCTCCGGCCTGGGTGGAATGGGGGGCGCACAGCCCCTGGCCGCCACCATGGCCGGGTACTCCATACTCTGTGTGGAATGTGATGAATCCCGCATCGATTTCCGGTTACAGACCCGCTACCTTGACCACAAATGCAGGACCCTGGACGAGGCGATGGACCGGATCGGGACGGCCTGCCGGCAGGAGGCCGCGATTTCCGTGGGATTGCTGGGCAACGGGGCCGAAGTCATTTCGGAACTGGTAAAAAGAGGCATCAAACCTGACCTGGTAACCGACCAGACCTCTGCCCACGACCCGGTAAATGGCTATTTGCCCGCAGGATGGAGCATGGACCAGTGGCACCGGGAAATCCGAAACAATCCCCAGCGGGTCGCCAGCGAAGCCCGGAAATCCATGGCACAGCACGTGGACAGCATGCTCTCATTTCACAGGCAGGGAATCCCCACCGTCGACTACGGCAATAACATCCGGCAGGAAGCCTTGAATTACGGGGTTGAGAATGCCTTTGATTTTCCGGGTTTTGTGCCGGCCTATGTCCGTCCCCTGTTTTGCCGCGGCATCGGTCCCTTTCGCTGGGTAGCGCTGTCCGGAGACCCCGAAGACATCTATAAAACCGATGCAAAAGTAAAGGAATTGATTCCCGGGGACCCCCATCTGCATCACTGGCTGGACATGGCGAGGCAACGGATCCGTTTCCAGGGCCTGCCGGCCCGGATTTGCTGGGTTGGGCTGGGGCAACGGCACCGGCTGGGACTCGCTTTCAATGAAATGGTGCGCACCGGAGAACTGAAGGCCCCCATTGTGATTGGCAGGGACCACCTGGATTCCGGTTCCGTCGCCAGCCCGAATCGAGAAACCGAATCGATGATTGACGGCTCGGATGCCGTGTCCGACTGGCCGCTTTTGAATGCAATGCTCAGCACCGCGAGCGGTGCAACCTGGGTCTCGCTGCACCATGGCGGAGGGGTCGGCATGGGGTACTCCCAGCACGCCGGACTGGTGATTGTGTGCGATGGCAGTGAAGCCTCGGACAAACGCATCGCCCGGGTATTGTGGAATGACCCGGCATCCGGGGTCATGCGCCACGCCGATGCCGGATACCAGAAAGCCAAGCAGTGTGCCCGGGAACATCACCTGAACCTCGCGGCCATCAAGATCTAGGCAGTGATGCGGACTCCTCGACCAACCGGGTATCCCCGCCAACCCATACGTTGACTGCGTGGCGCCATGAATCCTCTCCACCTTACCTATCTCAATGGCCCGGACATTGGAAAACTCAAAATGACCGACCACGAAATCCTGGATGCGGTGGAAGGCGGTTTACGGGCTGCGGGCAGTGGCCAGACCGTTCTGGAACCCCGCGTCCATCTGGTTCCTGACCCGGGATTCAACGGTCATTTCAATGTATTGCGGGGGTATCTAGCAACCCGGAATGTGGCAGGGGTCAAGATCGTCAGTGATTTCCTGGACAATTACCGGCAAGGGCTGCCATCGGAAATGGCACTGCTCAACCTGTTTCATCCGCAGACCGGGGTGCCCGTCGCCATCATCGATGCCACGGCCATCACGGAAATGCGAACCGGTGCAATGACTGCAGTGGGTGCAAAATACCTGGCACCCCCGAACCCCAGGGTGCTGGGGCATATCGGTGCCCGGGGAACCGCATACTGGAATGTACGGTTGCTGGACCATCTGTTCAATTTCGACGAGATCCGGGTGCATTCCCGCCGCCCTGAAAGCCGGAATGCTTTCGCAGACACCCTGGTCCGGGACCTGGGAAAGTCGGTGGTGGTCACCGATACCTGGCAGGAATGCCTGGAGGATGCGGACATTATGGTGGAAGCCTCCCGGCTTCCCGAACCCGCCCCGCTGTTTCGGACCCGGTGGATCAAAGAAGGGGGGCTGGTGGTCCCGTATGGCACCATGAGCGCACTGGAAATGGACCATACCGATGTGATGGACAAAATCGTGGTGGATGACCGTGGCCAGATGAATTCCGGGCCATTCGGGGCACTGCGGCCGCACATCAATGCCGGCAAGGTCAGCCCCGAAACCGTGCACGCAGAGATTGGGGAGATTGTCGGCGGGTCCCTGCCGGGACGGGAAACCGGGGACGGAACGATCCTCTTCTGGCACCGGGGGCTGGCCACCAGTGACATCGCTCTTGGCATGGCGATGCTGGACAAGGCCGCAAGACTCGGCCACGGGCAGACCCTGCGTTATGCCTGATGATTTCCCGATTCCAGCCGGACTGGAAAACCGGTTGTCCTGGTTTCCCGGGCCGGCCGGAGCAGTCGGTTTTCTACGGCATGGGGGACGATAGACCCGCCGCCCGCCCGGTGTATTGAACCGCTACCGTATACCTGAATCATTCAGAAACAACCCCTTCTCATTCTCATTCTTATTATGAACTTTGAAACCATCCAGCTGTCACAACACGGCCCGATTGCCCTGATCACCCTCAACCGGCCTGAAAAATTAAACGCGATCAACCACACCATGCTCACAGAGCTCGACACCGCTCTGGATAACGCGGAGAAGGACGACAGCATCCTGGCCCTGGTTCTGAACGGGAATGGCCGGGCATTTTGTGCGGGGTTCGATTTGTCGGCCGGGATGGAAACCAGTCGAAAGGGCGTGAACGAATGGCGACCGGCCCTGCAATACGATCTGGATGTCATCATGCGGTTCTGGCGCTTGAGCAAGCCCACCATTGCCGTCGTTCATGGCTATGTGCTGGCCGCCGGTTTTGAGCTGGCCCTGGCCTGCGATATCACGGTCTGCGACCAGGGCACTTTATTCGGGGAACCCGAGTTGCGGTTCGGCAGCAGCATCGTTGCCCTGCTCCTGCCCTGGTACACCAACCCGAAAAGAACCAAGAAACTGCTGCTCAGCGGCCAGGACCGGCTCCCGGCCGAAGAAGCCCTGGAGATGGGAATCGTCAATGAAATCGCGGAACCGGGAAAGGGACTGGACCGCGGGATGGCCCTGGCCCGGGAAATTGCGCTGATGGACCCGGATTCCGTGCGACTCACCAAACAGGCCATTAACCGTACCTATGAAATCATGGGAATGAACCAGGCGCTGGACATGGGGGTAGACACCGCTGTGCAGATCGAATCCATCGAAACGGCCCTTCGTCGCGAATTCAATCGGGTCCACCGGGCCAAGGGCCTGAAAGCCGCCCTGAAGTGGCGGGAAGACCGACTGACAAAATAAGCTTTGAGCAGCAACCATGCCTGAACATCCACTCGATCCCCTGTTGAAGCCAGGGTCCATTGCCCTGGTGGGGGCCTCCGCCAGGGAAGGAACCCCGGGTTTTCAACTGGCGAACATGGTGATCCATTCCCGCTATCCGGGAAAAGTGTTTCCGGTGAATCCCGGATATGCGTCCATCTTGGGAAAACCCTGTTATCCGGACCTCAAATCCCTTCCCCAGGCCGTGGACCATGTGGTCATGGCGGTTTCCAATGCACGGCTGGAATCGGTTTTGACCGAGGCCATTGAGCAGGGTGCCAAGGCGGGCACCATTTATGAAAACTGCTACCTGGAAAACGACCCCGAGCCGTCCCTCAACCAGAGACTGGCTTCCCGGGCCCGGACTGCCCGTTTTCAACTGTGCGGCGGGAACTGCATGGGGTTTTACAATGTCTCCGAGGATTTGTATGTCGGCATTTACCCCTTTGCCGGCGCTGTCCCCCGGGGAAGCATCAGTTTTATTGCACAATCCGGCTCCGCATTTGCCAGTTTGGCCCACAATGGCTGCCGCCTTCAATTCAATCTGTGCGTTTCGAGTGGAAACGAAATGGTGACCACCCTTGCCGATTACATGTCATGGTCCCTGGAACAGGAAAGCACCCGGGTGATCGGGCTGTTCCTGGAAACGGTCCGGGACCCGGAAGGATTTACTGCCGCGCTTCGGACCGCCGCCCAAAAAAGAATTCCCGTGGTGGTTCTCAAGGTGGGCAAATCGCCTTTGGGGGAAGCCCTGGCGAATACGCACACGGGGGCCATCGTCGGCAATCACGCCGCCTACCAGGCACTTTTCCGGAAATACGGCGTCATTGAAGTCAATGACCTGAATGAACTAGCGGCGACATTGATGCTGTTCCAGACCCCCCGCCGTGCCGGCCCCGGGAAACTGGCCAGCATCCAGGAATCCGGTGGCTTTCGTGAACTCGTTGCCGACGGGGCCCATGAGCTGGGCATTGGGTTTGCACCCATCAGCCCCCGGACCCGGGAAACCATCCAGACACAACTGGAGCCCGGGCTGGTGGCGGAAAATCCCCTGGATGCCTGGGGAACCAACCAGAATTTCGAAGAGCGTTTTTATGCCTGTCTGTCGGCGCTGATGAAGGATGAGAATGTCTCGGTGGGCATGTTTTTCACCAATTTCAAGGACGATTACTACCTGACGGAAGCGTTTTACCGGAACATCGAACGGGTCAGCCGGGAAACCACCAAACCCCTTGCCATGGTGAACTGTTATTCGGACCTGGCGAACACCAGCCTGTGCCGGCGCAGCAGCACCCTGGGCATTCCGCTGATCGACGGTTCCAGGGAGGCCCTGCTTGGAGCCAGGCACCTGTTCCGTTTTCGTGACTTCATCCTCGAGGATGAATCCGCGGCACCCGCCGGAACCGTGGATGCAAAAACGGTGGCCAGGTGGAAAACCCGCCTGGAATCCAGGGCGGGGGAAACCCTGGATGAGGCGGAATCCATGGACCTGTTGCAGGATTTCTCCATCCCGGTGCCGGACCATGCCCGGGCAGACACCCTGGATGACCTGCTGACAGCAGCCGGTGAAATGGGATACCCCGTTGCCCTGAAAACCGCTGCCACGGCCATCCATCACAAATCCGACCACCATGGGGTGGCCCTGGACATTGCCAGTGAAACCGACCTGGTTTTGCGCTACGGGGAAATTGCGAACCGCCTTGGCCCCCGGGTGCTGGTATCCCGGATGGTGGAGCGGGGAACCGAGGTTGGCCTGGGGGTGCTCAACGACGGGAAATTCGGCCCGTTCATGATGGTCTCCGCCGGAGGAATATTCATCGAATTGCTGGCAGACCATGCACTTGCCCTGGCACCGGTGAGCCATCGGGAGGCCGACAAAATGCTCGCATCCCTGCCGCTGGATGCGTTGATCCGGGGCACCCGGGGCAGACGCCCCGGAGATCGAGCCGGGCTGGTCCACACCATCGTCGCGCTTTCCAATCTGGCACACTGCCTCCAGGGCCACATCCGGGAAATTGATGTCAACCCGGTCATTGTGACCCACCACGGCGTGGTCGCGGTGGATGCACTGGTGGTGACCCGGTGACTCCGCCGGCGCGGGGCCCTGAATGGAGTCCCTGCACGCATTGCCGGCAGGCCCGGCCGGACTTCACTGGCCGGTATCGGGCATACAGGGAAAGGGAGTGATCCGGAATCCGTCTTCCCTCCCCCATTCTATCCTGAAAAGGCGGCCGTTATTCCCCATAAAACCCGGCATTCATCTCCCGGGCACCCTGCCGGTGGCGTGGGCCGGCACCCGTTTTCAGGCTGCCGGGTTCCCCGGCTTGCCGACACAGGGGAGTTCAGCCTGTTCGATTTTATCCGCCAGCGCCTCGATCTCTTCTCCCATGGGCCGGTCATTGTCCAGCCTGGGAACCACGGCTCTCACCGCCGTGTACAATTCGGTGATCGCCGAAGAGGACCGGTCCAGCTGTCCGCTCAATTCAAGGGCCTGGGCTGAAAACATCATTTCCATGGCACTCAGGTGCCGGCACAGTGCCAGGGCTTTTCTGAGTGACTGCGCCGCCAGTGGCGAGTTAGGCTGTATATCCTCCATGCCGTCTGCGTTGACGCCGGGCCAGTGGTCTACCGGGGCAGTGAGCATCTTGATTTCCCCCAGCATGGATTCGGCCAGCTTCATCACCGGCGCAAAACCATTTGAATTCGCCCCGGGAGAGGCCAGAAACCGGGGCAGGCCGCTGAACCGGTGACTCAGCAGTTTCTCCATCCTGGCCAGCTGGGTCACGGCAAGCTGCAATACCGACCGGCTCACCGTTTCCACCGCGACGGTGAGATGGGCCGTATAAAAGCCACCGCTGGATACGATGCGCTGCTTTTCCACATCCACCACCGGACTGTCTGAAGACGCATTCAACTCGGCATTCACGATGCTCCGTGCAAATTTCAATGCCGACAGCGCGGCACCATGCACCTGGGCCGCATTTCGTATGGACAACGGATCCTGAATGCCCCGGGCCCGGCCACTGCCGGCGGGTTCGGCACCCCGCAATTGTCTCAGCGTGCCCGCCGCTTCCACCACCCCGGGATGCCCGCTCAGGCCCGCAACAAACGGATCCAGGGGGGAAGGGTTGGCACGGAAGGCCTGCATGGTCATCGCGGTCGCCGCCTGGGCCGCATCAATGAGCACGGAAGCCTCGTGCACGGCAAAGGCGGACAGGGTGGCGGAGAAGCTGGAATGGTTCGCAAGCACCAGGCCATCCTTGGGTCCAGGTTCCAGGGGCGATAGCCCGGCACTCCGCAGGGCCTCCCGGGCCGGCACAATTCGATGCCGGGGATCATACATCCGGCCCTCCCCCAGAAACGCCAGCCCCATGGTTGCGCCCCAGCACAGGTCGCCGGCACCAATGGACCCCCTGCATCCGACCACCGGCGTCAGATGACGGTTCAGGCACTCCCGGATAAACTCCCCGAGGTGTGGTGACGCCCCGGAGACACCCAGGGCCAGGGTATTCAATCTCGTGATCATACTCCCCCGAATGACCTCTACCGGCATGGGCTCCCCCAGGGAATGCCCCCGTCCACGCAGTGTCTGGCAAGAAAAGTCCTCCTGTTCCTCATCGCTCAGCCGGCGGGTCACCTTGGCCCCGAGCCCGGTGGTCAGTCCGTATACGGGGTCCCCGCCTGCCAGGGCTTTTTCAACCACCTGCCTGGCCGCCGCGATTCCTGTTTTCGATTCTTCCGAAAGATCGAACCGGAATTCCCTGCCCCGGGAATAGCGGACGAGCCGGTATATCCCGAGATTGGTGCCGTTCAGGACAATGGGCACACTCATGGCGGGGACCGTCCCACTGGGCTACCGACGGCCGGTGGCGTGCAGAATCTGACGGTTGACAGCAAAATAACCAGCGGCCAGAAAGCGGATGTGGGGCCTGGCAAGGCGATGGGCGCGTGCCAGTTGATGAAATGGAATCGACGGCCAGACATGGTGCTCCACGTGATAGCACATGTTCCAGCACAGGAACCGTACCAGGGGATTCGTGACGGTGGTCCGGGTATTCTCAAGCATATTGGGGCCGGTAGGGCAAAGCGTATGCTCCGCAAGCAGAAACAACCGCAAAAATGGCTGCCCGGCCAAAACCGGGATAACCCAGTACACCAGAATTTCCGTAAGGCCGAAGAGCATGCCCCCGGTAAATACCGCCGTGTACCCCAGCAGGAACCCCCGTGCCTCCCGGACTACGGCAGGCCGTTTCGCCCGGTGGATATAATGGATGTCCGCATTGCCCGATGCGAGCCGGCACAGCGTCCGGACCTGCCCGGTCCAGTAGGGCAGACCCGACACATGCCACAGGTATCGGGACCCCGTTTCCGGCTTGCCGACATCCAGTTCCGGGTCTTTGCCTTCCACCTGGGTAAACCGGTGGTGGGCCATGTGAAAAGCCTGGAAATACCGGGGCGGCAGCAGGATGATGAAGCCGCAGATCCCGCCCACGACGGCATTCAGGCGCCGGGTCCTGAATGCGGTTTTGTGGATCGATTCATGCAGTGGGGCAAAAACGAATACCAGCCCGATGCCAAGGAGCATGCTCATCAGGCAATGCACCGCCCAATGGGTCGCGGCTCCCAGCCCCCACCCGGCCGATACGATGAGCCCGGCGTGTATTGAAAGCTGGACCAGCCCCCTGAGATTGTTTTTTCGCACCAGCGGTTCCAGTTCCACCGGGTCGGCCAGCCGGTTGGATTCACGGGTTTTCATACAAAAAATCGATGGTTTCAATACCGTTTTTCATCCTGCTGGAGTACGCTTAGCCTATCACAAAAATGTCAATATACCATGTTTACCTATTTGAACCCGAACGTCCGCAAACGGCTGGCCGCATCCGGAACACTTTTCCGTATCGACCGCCAGGGCAGAACCCTTTCCATGGATGACTCCCTGCCCGGGGACCAGTTGGTGATCAACCTTCTGGGACCGATTCCCCTGCCGCTGAAGCTGCACAACCGATCCCATGAGGCCCGGTGGTATGCCGCCGTAAGGAGTACGGAACTGGACAAGGTGGAATCGCTGGCCAGTGAACTGAGGAAAACCGGGGGGGAAAACCTGTTTTCCAAACTCGCGTCCTTCATGGCGGTGAACAGCGTACTGATGATCGGAGACCCGACCGGCTCACAGGAGCCGATGGTCCGGGTGCATTCAAACTGCCTGACCGGAGATGTGTTTGGTTCCGAGCGCTGTGAATGCGGTCCCCAGCTTGCATTGGCCGTGGAACGTATTTCCGCCAATCCCGGAGGAGGGATGATTGTCTACATGGCGGGGCACGAAGGCCGGGGGATCGGATTGTGGGCAAAGGCCGCCACCTATCTCCTGCAGGATGCCGGTGAAAATACCTACCAGGCCAATGAATCCCTGGGCCTGCCCACGGATTCCCGGGATTTTTCCGACGCCGCCTCCCTCATCCTCCATTTTCTCGGCAATCGGCCCTTTCGCCTACTCACCAACAATCCAAACAAGATCCGGGACCTGGAAACCGCCGGTTTGACAAAAATCTCCGTTGAACAGCATATTGCCGGTGTATCGAAATGGAACCGGCGATATCTCAGTGCCAAACAAAGCTGGGGCCATACCATTGGAGAGGTCGGGCTGACACCGGGCCCCGAAACCGGTTCAAACTGACGAAATTACCTGGCGTACCGGGACCGGTCAGGGTCCTTTTCCCGGAAATGCCGGCGCTTTTTTCATTGCAAGCACGGAATGAATGGCCAGGGTGGCGATGACAATGGCACCTCCCAGCAGGGTCAGGTTACCGGGGTGTTCCTCCAGCATCATCCACACCCAGAGAGGGCCAAACACGGATTCAAGCAGCATCAGCAGACCAACCTCCGGCGCGGAAATGTATTTGGGCCCGAGGAACATCATGGTCGCTGCGATGGGCAGCATGACGAATCCCATCAGGAACAAGTACAACAGGTCCCGGTCCGTGGTCTGGGAAGGCAGGACAAACGGCTCCAGGACCAGGGCCATCAAAAAACCGCCCAGGACAAATGAAGGCAACAGGTCCCGGTCCCGGTAGTGCGCCACCAGGGTGAAACTCGCCGCCAGGGTAAACGCCGCCATCAGTCCCGCCAGATTTCCCAGGTACGCATCCGGCATCACATTCTTCCCGGAACAGATAATGAGGATGCCCGCGGAAGCGGCGCTGATTGCCACCCAGGTTCGCCGGTCCACCTTCTGCCTGAGAAACAGCCAGGCGATCAATGCCGCAAAAAAAGGGGTCGTACTGATGATAAACAGCGTATTCGCCACCGCGGTATGGGTCAGGGAGTAGATAAAACTCAAATTCCCCAGAAAATACAGGGCGGCCATCCACAATCCCGGGATGCCGATATTGAAAAAAGCCTCGACAATCCCCTTTCGATAATACAGCACCAGCAGCATAAGCATGCCAATGCTGTAGAACAATCCCCGCCAGAATGTAATGGTCAACACGTCCGTGGAGATCAACCGGACCAACAGTCCATCCGGGCTGATCACCAGCACACCCAGCCCGGTAATCAGCAACCCCTTGGCCTGATTGGAAAACGAAGAGAACATGAAAGTCTGTGGTGTCCGTCAGGAAAATTTCGATGCCAGGAACTTCTTCAAAGATGGGTTCGAAACCCGTTCGACCCGGAGGACGGAACATCCGTTGAAACCCATAAAGTTTTCCAGTTCCCGGGCCAGGGCCCGGGCAAAGGCTTCTTTTTGCCGCAATCCGGATTCCAGCACCAGGTTCCGTATTCTCAGCGTTCCGGTCTTCCGGTCCGCCTTGCAGTCCAGCCGGGCAACGAATTTTGCATTCCACAGGACGGGAAGACAGAAATAACCATACTTCCTCCTGTCCGCCGGCACATAGCATTCCACCTGGTAGTCAAAACCAAACAGGCGCTTTATTCGCTTTCTCTGGATCACCAGGTTGTCAAACGGCGACAGGATCCTGAGCCGGGAAAGCGGGAGCCGCCGGTCCAGCAGATCAAGGCTGGAGACCCGGGTGAAACCGGGGTGGCCCTGAATGGATACCCGGACCAGCTCGTTGTCTTCGGCCATGCTGTCCAGGCAGTACTGGACGGTTTTCTTCACTCCCTTTCGCAGGTACGCGATTTCAGCGGCATCCCCGAAACCATGGGCATCCAGGTATTGAAGGATCAGTTTCCGGGCAAACTCCTCCTTCGTAGGCATGGACACATCCAGGCCGTCGGGGAGTACCCGTTCCGCCAGGTCATACACTTTCTGGAAATTCTCCCGCCTGGCCACCATCAGCCGGCCCTCCATGAACAGTTGTTCCAGGGCGTATTTGGCCGGCTTCCATTCCCACATGGGCAATTTTGTTTTTCCATGGTTTTCAAAATTCCTGGATTGCAGCGGCCCTTCCGCGCGAATCCGCTGCAGTACCCCCTGTTTCACGGCGGGGTCGCAGTCAAACCAGAGCTGTCTTCCCCTGGCGATGGATTCCTTGTTCGGCAGGGAGAAACGATAATCCTCCATGGGCAGATAAGCCGCGGCATGGGACCAGTATTCAAATACCTTTTTCTGCTCCAGGAGCTTGTTCAGATGGTCCGTCGCGTAGCGGGGATTGCGGTTCCAGAGGGTATGATGATGGGCACGCTGAATCACCGATATCGTATCAATCTGGATATAACCCAGATGGGAAATGGCGTTGAAAGTACTGTCCAGTGCCTTGCCGGTCCTTGGCAGCCCCAGCACCTGCTGACTCAACAACGCCAGCTTCCGGGCCTGTGTGGGGGAAAATGAGACGGTTTCCATGGTTTCGGGTGAGAAAGCCGTCCGGGAACTACAATTCCCTGCCTGCCTGCCGCCGTCCCCACCACAACCGGGTGTTGACCCCCAGGCTCATGAAGGGTTCGGGAAAAAGTTTTTGCGGGGGGGCACACTGCAGCCTGTCCCGGACCATGGCATGATTATCTCCCCCCGCGTGGTCCACGATCAGCATTCCGGCGAGCGTGCCCTGGGTGGCCCCCAGGCCATTTTGACAACAGGCCGCATACAGTCCTTTTTCAATTTCTCCGAATACCGGAACGGAATTTCGTGAAAGACACAACTGCCCGCTCCAGCGATATTCCATCTCCACCTGGCCCAGCATGGGGAATCTCGCTGCAAAGGACTCCTCCTGCTTCTTCCCTGCCGCTGAAACAAGCGGCACAGTGGTTTCCCGCTGGGGATTGTAGGTAATCGAATTCCGGACCAGTATCCGGTGGTCCCGGGTTCTTCGTATTGTGGAGCCCATGGGATGTGCCGGAGTGATTCCCCATTCCGGCTCCCCGCCGAGGTCCCGCTGCTCCCCGGCTGCCAGTGCCCGGGTCATGCTGGCATACAGGAAAATGTGCATCAGCCGCCGTTTGAAGAGGCCAAAGGATTCGAGGTGGCCATTGACGGTGAGAATCACCCTGCCCGCCACCACGGACCCTTTCGGGGTGACCACGCGAAGGGAAGGACCGGTTTCAATCTTCACCGCCGGGCTGTTCTCGAAAATATCGATGGGATGGCCTTGCTCTTTGCTGCACAGCCCCTGGGCAATCCCCCGAATATACCCGGCGGGCTGGACAAGCAGGCATCCCGGCAGATGAATGCCGCCCAAATAGTACTCCGAGCCGGTCAGTGCTTTGAGTCCCTTCTTATTGTGCCGGGTAAATGGTTCCCCCAGCTTTTCCAGATGCCGGGAATAGGAATGCAGCGCATCCAGGCCCACCGGGTCCGCAGCCGCCTGGATTCGTCCGGTGGAGGAAGCAAAGGACTCCAGGCCAAATTCGTCAATCATCGATTTCGCATACCCAATGGCGAATCGGTTCATTTCAATCTGCCTCAGGTCTTCTGACCGGTCGCTCACATAATCATCGCTTTGCAGATTGTGGGGAAGATCAATGAAAAAACCGCTGTTGCGCCCGGCCGCGCCCCAGGCGATGCGCTGGGCATCCAGAACTGCGACGGTATCCGAAGGTGATTTTTGACGAATTCGCCGGGCGGCACTCAGGCCAGCGAAACCGGCACCGATGATGACCCAGTCTGCCCGGATGTCCCGGTCCAGGATGCGCGCTGCAGGAGGCGGCGGCAGGATTTGATACCATCCCGACCCCGTCAGGTCAGCGGGCAATTTGGAAGCGGCAAACTGCAATGCTCTGAAAATCCGGAATCGGGACCGCTCAGGTCATCCCCGGGGCCGGGAGACTGCCGCAAAACTCCTGTCCCGGGGCAGCCCGCGGTTTTCCGGGAACCCGCCGTTCAACGACTTCATCCCAGGCTTCATCCCATCCAGCGCTGAACGGCATCCACCGAATCAGTGGGGCCGGTGTTGAAGCATATCTTCGCGGCCGGTGCAAGGTGGTGCACCGTGTTGACCAGGGCCTCAAAGACGAGAAACTGGGCCTCATCCTTTCGCACCCCGGCCCCGATCAGAACACAATCCCAGGCCCGTTTGTCCAGTGCTGCCGCCACCTCCCGGGCCGCACTTTCGCTGTCATGAATAAAGCAGAGTTCCGCCGCATAACCCAGGGCATTGAGGCGGTCCGCATCGGCATTCAATGCATGGCGCACTTTTTCGGCAGTGAGACCCGGCCACCGGCTGTAATCCACCACATCCGGATTCCAGCCCACCATCAATACTGTTTTTCTGTCTGTCATGTCAGCTTTCCATCCATCAATAAATTTTTTCACTCTTGTGCCCGGGATATCCCGTGTCGGCAGTATCCGGGACAGGACGAATGCCCGGCATGGGTATTCTACGGCCAGTGCCGGGCCATATCGAGCCTTATTTTGTGCCGCGAGCCGCCGCCTTTCGGGACACGGCCGCCGCTGGCCGGGCCGGGTCAGGAATACTCGTCCCCGATCGCCGCCATCGCCGACTCCAGGTCCTCCAGTACAATTTCCAGCCGCCGCTTCTCTTCCGCGCTCAGCCCCTGCAGCGGCCTGCGCACCGGTCCGGATGGCAGACCGTTCAGGTGACAGACCTGTTTAATGGTCTGGATCAGTTTGCCTCCCTGCTCCAGAATATCCATAAAGGGCATCAGTGCAGACATGATTTTCCTGCCTTTTTCAATGTCGTTTTCAATGGCAACCGCTTCATACAGGGCAATATGTTCCTTGGGAAGGCAGTTTCCGCCGGCGCAGACCCAGCCCCGGGCACCCCAGGCAAAAAATTCCAGGGCCTGGTCGTCCATGCCGCAAAGCAATGTGATCCCGGGATAATCCCGGACGAGCATATGCAGTTGGTTGATATCCCCGGTGGACTCCTTGACCCCGCAAAAATTCGGATGGTGGCGGACCCGGTTGAAAAATTCGGCCTGCATGATGGTCCCTGTCCGACCCGGATAGTTGTACAGCATGACCGGGAGGTTGACTTCGCGGTCCACGGCCAGGGCATGGTCCGCCAGCTCGCGCTGGGTCGGCACCGCGTAGTAAGGGGCCGGCATCAATACCGCGTCCGCCCCATTTTCTCTTGCCCTCAAACCGTATTCGATGCAGTCTTCGGTCCGTATGGCCCCGATTCCAACGATGAGGGGCAACCGGTCCTTAAGGACCTCCCTGGCAAGACCCATCATTTCTACCCGCTCTTCCCTGCTCTGGGCGTAGTATTCACCGGTGGTCCCACCGACGATCACACCGTGCACCCCGGAATCGACGAGATGATTCACCATGCATGCGAACCCGTCCCGGTCAATCTCCCCATTTTCGAAATGGGGAGTGATCACCGGGGGATAAATGCCTTCAAACTGCATAACCTGTCTCCTGGAATTGCTGGGGGGGATGATATCGCATCTCCCGGTATATGTGGGGACGTAACCCGGATTGTACGGATGATGAAATGATCCGGGAACTCTTCCTGCTCTTCGGAACCAGGACCCGTTCAGGGACCCTGTCCGGTCTCCCTTGCACACATTTCAGGGGTTTCCCAGGTAATCCTGCCCAGACGACCTGCCCGGATATCGGCGATGAGGATTTTGGCAGCACGGTCCAGGTCCATGCCACCACCCTTCACCAGGCAGCCTCTTTTCATGCCAATTTGCCCAAGAACCCCCATCTCATCCAGGTCCGGATTCTCCAGGCGGTACCGCTCGCGCAACCGTTGTCGGTAAACCTGCCTGAGATAGGCAATGGCAAAAATCGCCACATCGGTGTGGGCAATGGCGGTATCCCGAATGGCCCCGGTCACCGCCAGGCGATATCCACTGGACAGGTTTTCCACTTTCGGCCACATCAGTCCCGGGGTATCCAGCAATCTGAAATCCATGGTGACTTCGATGGTTTGCTGTTGCTTCGTGACCGCGGGTTCATTGCCGGTCCTGGCCACTGTCCTCCCTGCCAGGCTGTTGATCAGTGTGGATTTTCCCACGTTCGGAATCCCCACCACCATCGCCGTGACCGGGCTGCGATGGGTGCCCCGGGCCGCATGCATCCGACGGCACTTCCCCGCAATGGCGGCAACCTGCCGGGGTTTCCGGGTATCTGCGAACACCACGGCATGGTTTCGGGATTCACACTGTCGTTGCCAGATTGAATTCAGTTCGGGGTCCGCGAGGTCGGATTTCCCGAACACCTTCAAACACGGTTTTTCCCTGCGCAGTGCCTCGAGCATGGGGTTGGCGCTGCTGAACGGGGCCCGGGCATCCAGCATTTCGATGAACACATCCACCTTTTTGTAGACGGCCTTGGCCTCCTTGCTGGCCTTGTGCATGTGGCCGGGATACCACTGGATCGGGTTGAGTTCCATGGAAGTTGGTTGCGTCAAAAAGGATTCCTATTCTACCCGCCAGGGATTACTATTGGCGGGGAATCCGACAAAACTTCACCACCGCGAATCGATTATGTGCCTGCTTCTTCTGGCCATCAACACCCATCCCGAATGCCCGCTGGTCATTGCAGCAAACCGGGACGAATACTTCCAGCGGCCATCCCGGTCCATGCATTTCTGGGCGGATCATCCGGGTATCCTGGCCGGCCGGGACCTGTCAAGGTGCGGGAGCTGGCTGGGGGCCAATCGCAGCGGGAAATTCTGTGCGGTGACCAATTTAAGGACCGGGGCGCCCAGGAACCCGGACCTGAAAAGCCGGGGAGAACTCGTCAGACGATACCTGGATGGCGCTGAAACCGATGCTGAATTTACCCATGGAATCCGGAAACACTCCCGGCAGTTCAACCCGTTCAACGTGGTATACGGCAGCCAGAACGGCATCCGGGCCTTTTGCAGCCAGGACGGCTCGTTGCACACCCTGGAAACGGGCTACCATGGCCTGTCCAATGGCCCGATTGGCCAGTGCTGGCCTAAAATTTCTGCCGGAACCCGCCGGTTAGCGAGGTGGGTGGATGCCGGCGACCCCAGCCCCGGAAAACTGAATGCGATCATGCGGGATGAAGCCGGGACAAACCCGGATCAACCCCCCGGACCCGGCACGCAACACAATACAGAAAATTACCGCTCTTCCATTTTCATCCGCGGTGATCAGTACGGTACCCGCACCACCACCTGTCTGCTGTTTTATCCCCGGGACCTTCTCATCCTTGAAACCAACTACAACAATCAGGCCGAAATCCTGGACGGACAGGAATTCAGCCTTCCTCTCTCCTGACCCGGCGAGGCCATGATCCCGGAATTACCGTCCGGGGCTCACTTTCCGCTGGAAACCACCCTGTCTTCAGTACCATGTGCCGTTGGACAACTCCGGGGCTAAACAAACCCGGGGGAATTGGGTATGATTGGCGGGGCGAACCCCCGGGGTTTGAATGACGCATCCCGATCCCATCACCCATAACAACCGACCATGAACTGGCCCAAAAACCAGATGAGCGTACTCCAGGAGCCCCTGGAACCCTGCTCCCTGTCTCCCCTGACCGGATTCACCCGCAATGGCTGCTGTGAAACCGGCCCGGAAGACATTGGGTCCCACACCGTCTGTGTCCAGGTTACGGAGGAATTTCTGGAATTCAGCAAACTCGCCGGCAATGACCTGAGCACCCCAAGGCCGGGGTTTTCCGGGCTGAAACCCGGAGACCGGTGGTGCCTGTGCGCCCTGCGCTGGGTCCAGGCTCTGGAAGCCGGCTTCGCTCCCCGGGTCGTGATGCGGGGGACCCATGAAAAAGCGCTGGAAGTCATCCGTTTCGCCGACCTGAAAAACCACGCCATCGACCTGTCCTGATCCTTGTCGAACTTCCCCCCGCATATTGCTGTCATCGGTGCCGGCCTGGTGGGCGTCAGCTGCGCGCTGTGGTTGCAGAAAAAGGGGTTCCGGGTCAGTCTCGCAGACGGGAACAAGCCCGGGTCCATGACCTCATCGGGAAATGCCTGCACCATCGCAGACTATGCCTGTGTTCCGGTGAATCATCCCGGACTGATCCGAAGGCTGCCCACGCTGATGTGGGGCCGGGACAGTCCATTGAGCATCAATCCCTGGTATGCGGTGACCCATTTTCCCTGGATGCTGTCGTTTCTCAGGCACTGCACCCGGTCCGAGGTGAACAAAACGATCCAGGCACTGGGAGACCTCCTGCGGTTGACCCATGACGGGCTCGACCCCCTGATCCGGCTCACCCGGACCCAGGACCTGTTCGAGACGAATGGATGCATGTATGTGTATGAATCCGAGGCGGCCTTCAACCGTGCCAGGCAGGGTAACCAGGCACGGGCGGAACAGGGCGCGAAATTCACTGAACTCACCGCACCTGAAATTCGCGACCTGGAACCGAATCTGAAACCGCACTTTGCAAAAGGACTGCTGTTCAGGCATGCCCGCCATGTCCTGAATCCCAAAACACTGGTCAAACGGTTTTTTGAATCCTTCCTCCACCATCATGGCCGACACCTCTTTGCCCATGTGAAGGGGATCACTCGCAATGAAAAGGGATTGCAGGTTCATCTTTCCAGTGGGGAAGGAATTTCGGCAGACCAGGTGGTGATCAGCAGCGGTGCCTTTTCCAAACAGATCGCCGGGTGTGGACTTGCGGGCATTCCGCTGGACACCGAACGGGGATACCACATCCAGTATGCGGATCAGCAGCACCTGGTGAATCGTCCCGTGGCCTGGGCGGACTGCGGGTTTTACGCCACTCCCATGAACGAGGGACTGCGCTTTGCCGGTACGGTTGAAATCGCAGGACTGTCCCCGAAAAAGAACCCCCGGCATCTGGATTATCTTGCCCGGAAAGCCCGGGCCATGTTTAACCTTGAAAGGGAGCCCACCACTTCCTGGCTGGGCTATCGACCGACGCTCCCCGATGCCCGGCCCGTCATTGGTCCGGGAAGGAAGGATGAACGGATCATCCATGCGTTCGGACACCAGCACATCGGATTGACCCTCGCGGGAATCACCGGCAGGCTGGTCTCCGAACTGGCCGCCGGGGAACCCCCTTGCGTCAACCTCCAGCCCTTCCATCCGGACCGGTTCCGCAGTGCATGAATTCCACGAAAGCCGGCGGCTGGGGACTGGGCCGGTTCCGGAATAAACCCGGAGTCGAAAGACTCCCTGCCCGGCCGGGGCAGGCCTTACGGGCGAAAATACCGGAAGCAATCCCCCCGCACGGTCTCCCACCCTTCATCCAGCACACTGACAACCTCCCGGGGCAGTCCACCGCGCTCACAGGCCGCAAGATTTTCCTGCAGGTGCGCAAGCCGGCTCGCGCCCAGGATGATGGCATCCTTCGCATCCCCGGACAACCTGGAATGATGGACCAGCCAGCGCAGTGCGGCCTCCCCCGGTGCGATGCCGTGGCCCCTGCAGGCGGTGGTCAATGACTGGAGAACCCTGAAATACTCCGGTTTCCAGTACCGTGACGGATACTGGTCATTCAGGGTAAATCGGCCGGGTTCCGGAGTGTCCGCATAATTTCCGTGTTTCCCCGTGAGCAACCCGCCGGCCAGCGGATTGTAGGCGTAGAAACGGATTCCATAATTTCGAAGACAGGGAAACAGCTCCCTTTCCACATCCCGGGTGAGGGCATTGTACATTCCCTGGTACACCGTGGGCACCATCCACCCTTTCGACCGGCAGATTTCCACCACTTCTGCCACCTGCCAGGATGCGAAATTACTGAGACCGAACCGTCTGAACGTTCCCTGCCGGTAAAAATCCCAGCACACAGCGAGGGTGTCCACAATGGGGGTGTCCAGGTCCGGGGAATGGAGGTACAGCATGTCCACGGAACCGGCCTGCAACCGCTTCCGGCTCTCGACAAACTGTTTTCGGACTTCATCGGGTTTCAGGCCATTCCCATCCCAGGGATTCACCTTGGTGGCAATCTTCGCAGCCAGGTCCGGGTGGGCAGACAGCAGTTTGCCCAGTAACCGTTCCGTGTTCCCCCCGTTGTACTGGTAGGCCGTGTCCACTTCCTCCCCGCCCTGTGCGCAAAACAGGCGGAGCATTTCCAGGGAAACCTCTTCATCCGCCTGGTCCGAAAAGGTCATGGAACCCAGTACGATTTTCATGACCCCCCGGCCCGTTTGCGGCCCCGGGGTCCGATGCCGCTGTGGCATGGACCACAGTCCTCCACCATCATGCCTCCCAACCCGTCATTTGAATGAATCGCGATAGTGTACCGCAATCTGCCGACAGAACAAGTTGGTGTATGATTGTCCATCACAAACTAAGGATTCGTTTTATGAGCCACAACGGGGGACGACTCCCCCCCACCCTGCACAGCGTTCTGAACCTGGATGGTTCCCCTGAATCGATCCGGCAGTTTTATTCAAAATGGGCGAATCAATACGAGGAGGATACCACCCACTGGAACTACGCGGCCCCCTCCAACATCCTGGCCCTGCTGCAGAATTTACCCGGGTCCGGAGAACATTCCATTGATCCCGCCAATCCCGGGATGAGAATCATGGATGCGGGTTGTGGTACGGGCCTGCTGGCAAGGGTACTGAAGGAAGCCGGCTATACGAATATCGATGGATTCGATCTCAGCCCTGAAATGGTGGAGATTGCCCGGCAGACCGGCTTCTACCGGCACCTGGAGGGCAATATCGATTTGAACGCCCCGGTGAAATCCGAATGGGTTGACCAATACGACTGCACCATTTCCATCGGGGTTTTTACACCGGGGCATGTTCCTCCCCGGGCGCTGTCACAGCTGGTGCGGATGACCCGGCCCGGGGGACTCGTTCTCGTCAGCACCCGGGTTGAGTACTGCCAGAGCGAAAACTTCCGGGAAGTCAGCGACGACCTCGAGTCCCGGGGGGTCCTGAAGCTGATCAAAACCCTGAAAAACGCAAGCTATACCACCGACGAAAAAGCCCATTACTGGGTCTATGCGAAACTGCGGGCATGATCCGGCCCCGGGTTGCCGTGGGGATATTTCCAGAGCAGGCACCTCGGGGCAGAGAATGGCTCTCGGTTAAGACATCTGGATTTCCAAGTCATTGATTTTATTGAGGTGAAAAATCAATAGGGCACTACAATCGTGTTGGGTTTTCCGGCGATAGCAGTGCCCGGCTGGTTCCCTGATGCGTTGGGATTGAGGGAGGGATTTGAGACCGGTTCACTCCAGGACCAGGGATGCCACGGTGGAGCCGATTTCCAACGGAAATTGAACCACCTGTACTCCCGCATTCTGCAGCGCTTCAATCTTGCCTGCTGCAGCGCCGGTCCCCCCTTCTATAATTGCACTGGCGTGTCCCATGCGCCGTTCCGGCATGGCCGATTGTCCGGCAATATAGGCCACAACCGGTTTGGGATAGCTGGAGCGGCGGAGATACTCCGCCGTACTTTCCTCTTCCGATCCGCCAATTTCTCCAATCAACAGCACCGCCTTGGTGTCCGGGTCGGTTTTAAACTGTTCCAGACACTCAATGAAACCCATGCCCCGAACCGTGTCTCCTCCAATACCGATGCAGGTGGATTGTCCCAGCCCCGCGACGGATGTCTGCAAAACGGCTTCATAGGTCAGGGTGCTGGACCGGGTGACAATGCCCACGCTTCCGGGTCTGAATATTTCAATGGGCATGATACCGATCCGGCACGCTCCCGGGGTGATGATTCCCGGGCTGTTCGGTCCGATCAATTTTGAATTGCTCTTTTCCAGGGCCTGCAGCACATCCACCATATCCAGTACCGGAATGTGTTCGGTAATGCAGACGATCAGGGCCATGTCCGCTTCGATGGCTTCCATGATTGCGGCGGCAGCCACCGCCTTGGGAACAAACACCACGGTGGTATCCGCCCCCGTGGCATCCTTCGCCTGCTGAACCGTGTCAAAGACCGGCAGATCCAAGTGCTGGCGACCGCCCTTGCCCGGTCGAACCCCGCCCACCATTTTCGTTCCCGACGCAATGGCGCGCTCCACATAAAAGGTGGCCTGGATACCGGTAATGCCCTGGCAGATCACCCTGGTTTCTGCGTCCACTAATATCGACATGCCCTTCTCCTCAAAACATTTGGGAAATACTCAGCGGGCGGTTCGCTGAAACCAGCGGGAAATCCTTCCGGGCCAACCGCTTTGTTGCCTGCCCCCTTCCGTGGCCGCCTCCCCGGCTGCCCGCTCCACGGCCAGTTCAGCGGCCTCCCCCATGTTCGAGGCCACCACGACTTCCGGCATCGCTTCTCTCAGGCGACGGATGGCCAGCTCGGCATTGGTCCCCGCGAGTCGTACAACGATGGGAGGAAGGTGGGGAGTGGATCTTTTTACCAGCAGCATGGCATCGGCAATGGTGTCACAGCGCATGATGCCCCCTCCAAAGACATTGATCAGCAATACCTTTGCTTCCGGGTTGCCCAGTATGACCTCAATGGCATCCCGGGTCCGGCTCATCTGGGAGTCCGGGGGCAGGTCAAGAAAATTGGCCGGCCGGCCGCCACAGGCATGAATGGTATCCAGGGTTGCCATGGCCAATCCGGCCCCGACGGTCAAACACCCGATATTGCCGCTGAGCCGGAAATAATTGAACCCATCCCAGCTCGCTCTCAACCCGCCATCCGCGATTTTATTGTCCAGCTCCAGTTGCCGGTTTTCCGGCTGGCGAAACAGTGCATTCTCATCCAGCGATACCTTCGCATCCAGTGCCAGCAGGTCGTCCCCCCGGACCGCCAGGGGATTGATTTCCACCAGGGTCGCATCGCGCTCAACAAAGAACCGGAACAGGCTGTTCACAATCTCGCCGAACCGGGCGGACAACCCCGCATTCAATGCCAGTTCCCCGGCGGCCTGTTTAATCTTTTCCGCACTGGGGCCTGCGGCCTTGTCGATTTCCAGTTTTCGCAACAACTCGGGCTGCTGTGCAGCAACGGATTCGATATCGGACCCGCCAAAATGGGTATAAATTAGCGTAATCCTTTTGGTATTGGGGTCAACGAGCATGGCCACTGCCAATTCCCTTTCAATCTCCAGGGCCTGTTCGATATACACCTTTTCAATCCGCTCTCCCTCTGTTCCGGTTTGGCTGGTAATCAGGTTACTGCCCAGAAATTCCGTGCTGATGCGGCGGATCTCCGCAGGGCTGCCTGCCCGCCGGATGCCTGCCATGCCCTCGTTTCCGGCCACATGACCCCGTGCCCGGCCGCCCGCCAGAACCTGTGCCTTCACCATCCAATGGGTTCCATCGATTTTTGAAGCGGTTTTTTCCGCCTGGTCCGGTGTGCTCGCAACTTCTCCACGGGGGACGGAAATTCCATAGGAGGACAGTATTCCTTTTCCCTGGTATTCGTGAAGATTCATGCTGCAGGCCCTAAAGTCAACGGATTCCCCCCATTAGAACACCTCCCATTTACACAATCAAAACAATTTTTCCAAAATGCCCGCTGGACTCCATGACCCGGTGGGCCCGGGCCGCTTCGGGCAGCGGAAAGACTTCCGAAATCAGGGGGGTCACTTCACCACGGGCCATCAGGGGGATCACGGTACGGGCAAACCGGTCAATGATTCCGGTTTTCTCTGCAGTGGACCGGGAGCGCAACACGGACCCCATGATGGTTTGTCTCTTGACCATTGCCAGGGCCAGGTTGACTTCGGCTTTGACACCTCCCATCACCCCGATGAGCATTAATGTCCCCGACACGGACAGGGATTTCATATTCTGCTCAAAGTAGGCGGCGCCGATGTGATCGAGTATCACATTGACCCCCTGGCGATGGGTGGAGTCCTGGATGACCCCGGCAAAATTCTCCCGGGTGTAATCAATCACCCGGTGGGCCCCCAGCGCGGCCACCCGGTCCATTTTTCCGGTAGAAGCCGTGACAAAGATTTGCGTTTCCGGCACCAGGGCCCGGCATAACTGGATGGCCGCCGTATTGACCCCGCCGCCTCCACCATGCAGCAATACCCGTTGGGAATCCTGGAGCCCTCCCAGCAAAAAGACATTCAAATAGGCGGTGATATAGGTCTCACAGACACAGGCCGCCATCTCAAAGCTCATGTTGTCCGGCATGGCCATGGCATGGTCCTGATGCGCCAGGGCGTATTGCGCATATCCGCCGCCGCCAATCAATGCCATCACCCGGTCCCCCCGGTGCCAGTTCGAAACGTTCGTGCCCATGGATTCGACCGTGCCCGCAACCTCCAGTCCAAGTATCTGCGACTCCCCTTCCGGGGGGGCGTAGTGGCCTTGCCGTTGCACAATATCCGGGCGATTGACTGAGGTGGCGGCCACCTTGATCAGGATCTGGTCCGGTCCGGCCACCGGTCTGGCGGCCTCCCCGTAAACCATCACTTCCGGACCGCCAAAGTTTTTCAAGTTGATTGCTTTCATGATTTTTGATTCAGTTGGATCAAACCGTCTTTTGAGAACTGCTGCCTGTTTGAATTCAGGGACTCTCTCCAAGTGGTCAATGGGTGCCTTGATCGCACAGACAGGGTCGGACCCGGAATGGGGTTTAGCCCGTGCGGAAAAGAACCATGACGCCATGACTCCAGGTCCGATTATATCCATTACCGCCGTCTTTCGTATCCGGAACGGCTGCGAAAATACGCACTTCGCCGGCCTCCGGCAAACCGCGATCGTGTCAAATCAATCCGAAGAAGTGATCCGCCTATTCCACTGCGTCTTCGGTGAAATGGGGACAGGGGTCCGGATTACTACCCCGAGCACTTGCGTGATAAGATCGGTGGGGTCAACGAGCACATCTGTCACACGGCCAGCCTGACTGTCGATGTGGCATCGACCCGGGCACATTACCATGATCGAGAGATGGAACCTATCCAAAAACATTCTGGATCGCAGCGAGTTCCCGTCGTAGTCAACCCCTCCAAGCCAGTTTGCCCTGACCATTGTCATCAAAAATGACCCCCCCGAAAATCGAACCACCTGTTCCGGCAGGAAACGACCTGAAGACCTTTCGTGACCTTCCGGGCCCGGCTGGTCTACCCCTGATCGGCAATCTGCACCAGCTGTTTCCTCTTCACCGGCTCCACCTGAAACTGGAGGAGTGGGCGGACCAGCATGGGGATATTTTCCTGATCCGCTACGGCCCCCGCCCCGTACTGGTCATCACCGACCGTATTGCCGTACAACACATGCTGCTCGACCGCCCGGAGGGCTTTCGCCGGGCCGCCATCCTTGAGGCGGCGGCGACAGATATGCGCCTGAAGGGGGTGTTTGCATCCGAAGGCGAAGACTGGCGCCGTCAGCGCCGTATTGTCACGGGAGCCCTGAACCGTACCAGACTGAAAACCCTGTTCCCAAAGCTGCAGGAGATGGTGGCAAGGCTGCAACGGCGCTGGGAGAGGGCGGCTGACGAAGGACAGCCGGTGGACCTGTGTCGGGACCTGATGCGATTCACGGTGGATGTCACGATGCAGCTTGCATTTGGTCTTGACCCCAACACGCAGGAAACCGAAGGGCCGGTCATCCAGCGCCATCTGGACAAGGTTTTTCCGGTGCTGCACCGGCGGGTATTTTTTCCGTACCCCATTTGGCGGTATTTTCGTCTGCCGTCTGACCGTGCCCTGGACCGTGCCTTGGATGCATTGCAGGAGGAGGTGGGTGAGATGGTTCGTGCTGCCCGGGAGAGGATGAAGTCGGAACCAGGGCTGGCCCAGGCGCCGACCAATTTTCTGGAATCCATTCTGGCCGCACTGGAGCAGGAGGATTCCGGCTTCTCGGATGAGGAAGTGTTTGCCAACGCGGGGACGCTGCTCCTGGCGGGCGAGGACACTACCGCGAACACGATTGCCTGGGCCGTTCACTATCTGATCACCTACCCGGAACACTTTCAGCGCGTCCGGAATGAAGTGGATGCCCTGGCGGGGCCCCACCAGACCCTTCTTGATATGGAACAGACGAGAAAACTCCCGAGACTGGACGCATTTTTCAATGAGGTGATGCGACTCAAGCCCGTGGCCCCGTTGCAGGTGGTCCAGCCGATTTCGGATGTGGAAATCATGGGCTACCAAATACCCAGGGAAACCCCGATCAACATACTGGCTCGAAGAATGGCCACCCGCGACGAAAATTTTGCCCACGGAAGCCGTTTTGAACCCGACCGCTGGCTCGTTTCCTCTGGACCAGGGCACTGTCCGCATGAGCGCGAGGCTTTTATCCCGTTTGGAGCCGGTCCTCGCCTGTGTCCGGGGCGGAACCTCGCCCTGCTTGAAATTCGGATGGTATTGTCCATGCTTTGCCGCAACTTCGAGCTGGAATCGGTACCGGACAGAAATGAAGTCGAAGAGCATCTGGCCTTCACGATGATGCCGTCCAATTTATACCTCCGCCCCAAGAGAAGACCGGTCTCCTGATTGGCGCAAAGACCGTGGAATCCCGGGCCACCCTGCCCAGGATTCCAGGGAGGTTGCCCCGGCAATGGGGGAAAGAGACGGACCGCAGCTTGCATTGGGAGCCGGTAAACACTGGCCGTGGGACGCGAATTCCCCTTTAAGCTGAAGGGTTGTTCGTGCCCTTGCACCACTTCCGGTTGGAATTTTGTACAATACTATTTTGTACATAACAAAAATGTAGTAACATTAATGTATGGAAATGCAGTTTGAATGGGAGGTGGCAAAAGCGGCAAACAATCTCAAAAAACACCGCGTGAGTTTTGAAACGGCAACCCGTGTCTTTACCGACCCGTTCGCCATGATCCAACAAGACCGGATAGAAGACGGGGAATGGCGTTGGCAAACTTTGGGACTTGTCGACAGTTGTTTGCTGATATTGGTTGCCCATACCGTCCGAGACGACGGGGACGGTCCAGAGGTCATTCGTATTATTTCGGCACGTCGCGCCGGACAGAAAGAGGTGAAGCGCTATGAGCAAAACCGTTCGTTACAAAGTTGACTTGAGTAACCTGCCGCCGCTGACTGCAAAGCAGCAGGCCGAGTTGCAGGCATTGGCAGAAATGCCGGAATCCTCGATCGATTACAGTGATATTCCGTCGCTGACCAACGCGTTCTGGAAAAACGCGGTAAACAATCCGTTCTACCGGCCCACCAAGACCTCCACAACCGTGCGTATTGATTCCGACGTGCTGGCATGGCTCAAGAGCCCAGGCAAGGGTTATCAGACCCGGTTGAATGCGATTCTGCGTGAGGCCATGGTCCGTTCCCTGGAGTCCGGGACCGGATAGCGGGTTTCCTCCCAACACCAGTCCCTGAAGGTTCCCTCTACTCGACAAGCACCCCCGGCCGTTCATACTGCCTGGAATGCCGCCTGCGCGAAGGCGTTGCATCCCTGCTTTTATTTTGTGGGTTCAACCACATTTTGGACTTTTCCCAACAGAAGAAAACCGTCAGCCCTGCCAATCATATTTCCCGGGTCGGATTCCCCTGCGTTCCATGCCTCCATATAAGGTGCGCTTGAAACGTAGAGTCAGAGAGTGGCGCGCGCATCGGTAGGTGAAGGCTGTGCCTATTCCCGCCCTTTCGGTTATGCGGGTGGGTTCGCTATTCCACCATGAACCACGTTTCCACTCTCTGCTCACCGAACCCGGCGTGCCAATTTCCAGCACCGGGCTCTCCAGCCGGATCAGGCGTCTCGCACAAATGCCAAGTAGAATAAAATGCCAAGTTGTCGGCCAGGAATGGCTTAACCATGCGGTTTTCCCGGCGTTTTTACTTGGCATTTTATTTGACCACAGTTCTCCGGGTAGAGTGGTTCTCCTTTCAAACCAAGTGGAGAACCAAAAATGTCATCCAAACCCCATCGCCAGACTCTGGCAACCCCCTCACAGATCGACCACGATGCCCTCATTGCTGGGTTTATTGATGCCTCCGGACTGACCGGGCGTATAACCGAGAAGCATCTCAGCGATTATCGATATCCCGCCCATCACTTCCTTACCTGGCTGGCGTGCAATGATATTGCTCTTGAAACCGTCGATGGTCTTGTCATCCACCGATTCCTCCAGCACGACTGTGATGGTTGCACCGTTGCCCCGGCATCGGCTCGGTTCCGCTCTTGGGCCAAACGCCACACCTCCCCCCAACTCATGCACTTCGTCCGCTATCTGGAGCAGGAAGGATGGATTGCCACCCCGGGGGATCTGGAGGATAACCTCCGCCTTGTAGATGATTTTACCGACCGGTTACGCACGGATGGTTATTCCTCTTCCACCATTCAGGACTATCAGAAGACCTACACTGGACTGATTGTCTGGCTCCATCTCTCCCGACTTCCGCTACGCGAACTGACCCCGGCGGTCCTCGAACAATTCCATCATCGTTTGTTTGTCTGCTCTCTCCCCGGCGTCTTTTATGGTCGACGCGCCCAGTCTTCCGATAGTGATAAAAACAGAAGGATACTGTCCCGGTTTATGGTGCATCTTGCGGCCCTTGGGCGGATTCCACCCATGGAACCCCCCCACAAGGACCCTCTCCCGGACATTCTGGAGAAGCTCTCGGACTGGCTTGAACACACCCGGAGCCTTTGCAGGAGTACCTGTCGAGCTCATATCCGACGGGTGTCAGCGATCCTGCCCAATCTCGGAGAGGACCCGGATGCCTATGATGCCGCACGGATTCGCAAGGTGCTGTGGGAACAGATCGAGCATCGGTCACGAGACTATGCCCAAAGGATGACGACCTCAATGCGTGTGTACCTGCGATTCCTGGTGTCGGAAGGTCGCATCCAAGCTGCCTTGGTCGAGGCTGTTCCGACGGTACCACAATGGCGGTTGTCGACTCTTCCCCGCTACATCTCAGCCGACGATATTGATCGTGTCATCGAGACGTGTGATCAGCAACCGACGGGCCTGCGCAATCGGGCCATTCTGTTGTTGCTGGCACGACTGGCGCTGCGGGCCGGGGATATCGTGGCTCTGCGCCTGAACGACATCGATTGGGAGCGGGCCGAGATTCGAGTGTCGGGAAAGTCCCGACGACAGGCCGTACTGCCGCTTCCCCAGGAGGTCGGTGATGCACTGGTTGCCTACCTGAAACGTCGGCCAAAGGTGGACGAAGAGAACGTGTTTCTTCGGTCGGTCGCACCCTACCGACCTTTTTCTGGTCCGACCACGGTCGGCGCGGTGGCACGTAGGGCGCTGGACCGGGCGGGAGTCCAGACCTTTGCCAGTCGTGGTGCTCATGTGTTTCGGCACAGCCAGGCCACCCACCTGCTACGGACCGGGTCTTCACTGACAGTCGTCCAGTCACTGCTGAGGCACGAATCCATGGATACCACCATGATTTATGCCAAAACCGATACGGTGATGTTGCAGGAAGTAGTCCAACCGTGGATCGGTGGGGAGGTGGAAAAATGAGCAAGACAACTACCCTGACCGAACATCTCGGCCACTTTGTCAAAATAAAACAACAACTTGGCTACCGGTTTATCGATAACCAATACATGTTGCAGAGCTTTGCCCGATTTGCCGAGGACCGCCACGAGACCGTGATCCAGGCCAACACCGTGCTGGAATGGGCTGCTGCAGGAGGGGTATCGAGGAACCGGCGCGTTAAAAGATTGCACACGGTGCACGCCTTTGCCGCTTGGGTGCATGCCGAGGATGCCCGTCATGAAGTGCCGCACCGGGAGGCACTGGGCCCACGGTCCCACCGCCGACCCTCGCCGTATCTGGTCTCTCTTGAGGAGATTCAGGCCCTGCTGATGGCCGCGCTATCCATTGAACCGGAGGGCACCATTACGCCGCTGACCTGGCATCATCTGTTCGGGCTCATCGCGGTCACCGGACTGCGTATTAGCGAAGCCCTCTCACTGACCCTGGAGGATCTGACCGCCGATGGTCTGATCATTCATGACACCAAGTTCCGCAAGTCCAGAATGGTCGCCCTGCATCCCACCACCTGGAAGGCCCTGAACCGCTACCTCGTGGTCCGACACAAGGCAAAAACCCAGGATGACCATCTGTTCGTGCTCGCGTCCACCGGTCGACCGCCCAGTAAAAACTATACCGAGATTATCTTCCGGCGTCTCGCGGAACAGACCGGTATCCGCAAGCCCGGTGCACCACGAGGCCCCACACCTCACTCCCTGCGACACTCTTTTGCTGTGCGGTCCATCGAGAACCTCGTTCCCGAGGCCGACCCCAGTCGTCACATGCTGGCCCTGGCCACCTACCTCGGGCATGCCAATGTCTCAGATACTTACTGGTACCTGGAATCGACCCCGATGCTGCTCCAGGGCATCGCCGAGGCCACGGAACGTTCTCATGCCCAACAGTGCGGAGGTTCCCATGACTGATCTGGCCCCCCACCTGACGGACTTCCTGCATGGTCACCTGCCCGACGAACGCGGCTTTAGCCACCATACTATCGAAAGCTACAAGGATTGCTTCCGGTTGTTTGTCCCCTATCTGGGGAAACAGGCCAGGGTACGTCCCATTGCCCTGAAGATCGAGCACATCACGATCCCGCGCATTGCAGCCTTTCTCAACGTATTGGAGCAGGAGCGAGGGAACAGTGTCGCTACGCGCAATCAACGTCTTGCCGCCATAAAGGGTTTCTTCCGTTATCTCGAATACCGGGAGCCCGCCTGTCTCGACCTCGCCCTGCAAGTGCGGGCCATTGTGCAGAAACGGGCCGACAAACCGCTGATCGACTGGCTCGATGAAACCGAGATGCAGGCCATTCTGGATGCCCCGGATATCGGGACCGTGAAGGGATTGCGTGATCGGGCGATGCTGCATCTGTGCTACGCCGCCGGATTGCGGGTTTCGGAATTGACCGGACTGACCCTCGACCATTTCACCAACCCCCAACTGGCACGTATCCGTATCCGGGGCAAGGGCCGACGGGAACGGGAACTGCCGTTGTGGAAGGAAACCAGGACCGTTCTGCGCGAATGGCTCGCGGTCCGCCCACCGGTCAATCATCGTTGTCTGTTTCCCAATGCCCGGGGACGACCGATGAGTACAGAGGGGTTTGCCTACCTTCTCCGGCAGCATGTTGCCACCGCGGAACAGACCGTGCCGTCCATCGCCAGCAAGCGGGTGACTCCCCATACCTTGCGGCATGCCTGTGCGATGTCCGTTCTGCGGTCCACCGGGGATACTCGGAAGGTATCGCTGTGGTTGGGCCATTCGGATGTCAAGACCACCGAGGTGTATTTACGCGCCACACCGGCCGAGAAACTGAAAATCCTGGAGGAAAATACCCCGCCAGACATCCGTCCAGGGACCTTCTATGGGGCACAGGATGCACTGATGGCGGTTCTTGGCGGGAAATAGGCTCCAAATAAAATGCCAAGTAAAAACGCCGGGAAAACCGCATGGTTAAGCCATTCCTGGCCGACAACTTGGCATTTTATTCTACTTGGCATTTGTGCGAAAATGCCAAGCTTGGGATTTTCGCACACACCGCACCTGCCATCAGAGAAAGGAATATCGGACTCTGTGAAACCGTCCGTTCGTCGAATGGTGCACCCCATCCCACTGCTCCTGATCTCTTCTGACCGATACGCCGTCAGGCCTGTCAACGCCCCGACGACCGTGCGTCCCTCCCTGGTCGCACCGGCTTCGCTTATGCCTGTGATACTTCTGAACTCTTTGCATTAATGGTGGGTAATAGGCCAAGCCACTCCACCCGCCTTCGCTCTTCCGACATCCCTCCGAACCTGAGGTCCCTTTCCTCGACCGGCATTACCCGGCGTCTTCAGTACTACGAACCTCTCCGCCACCCTGCCGGCCCGGCCTGACCCTCGCGGGTTTCCGGTTGGTGTGTGCTGCACCACCGACAGGGCTTCCCGTGTTGCTACCATCCCCATCTTCCATGCGTGCTATCGTCAGTACCCCGGCGGAACCGGACGGTGCGTGGGTCGCTCGCTTCCCGTCTGGTGGCAACCTTCCCCGTATTAACGGCGGGTCGGCTTCCGCATTGCTTGTTTCGAGGCCTGCTCAACGTTTACTTCGCGTTATGGCCCGCATGGTCGCTGAACCGCCCAAGGCGGTCCTTCTGTCAGAGTGCTTCAGCCCATATCGTTGCCTTTATGGGCCGCTCCGACTGCTACCGGCTGGAGCGACAGTTGCCGGACGGGATTCGCACCCGCAAGGAAATGGCGCCTTTCCACGGCGCACGCAAACAAGAAAGCTACTCCAATGGACGGCCCTTGATCCCCACCCGTTCCGTTTGAATCGTGTGGTTGAGCAAACCCACGCAGGCATAGATTGAGCGGAGCGTCGGCACCTCGACCCGGCATATCTCAGCCAGTTCAATCACCACCCCCAGCATTCCATCAATCTCCAGGGGCTTGCCGGCCTCGACATCCTGCAGCATCGAGGTCTTGTGCTTTCCGACCCTTTCCGCCCCGTCGATGCGCCGCTCAAGGGTCACGCGGAAACGGGCCCCCAGGGTCTCCGCAACGCTTTGTGCTTCCTTCATCATCGTTGCTGCCAGGGCCCGGGATACCGGAAACCGGCAAATTCCCTCAAGGGTGGCATGGCACAGGGCACTAATGGGATTGAAAGAAAGATTGCCCCACAGCTTCAACCAGATTTCCGAACGGATATCATCGAGAACCGGGGATTTGAACCCGCTGGCGATGAATAATTCGGAAACCCGCTGAACCCGGTCCGTCTGGCTTCCGTCCAGCTCTCCAATGGGGAAACGGATTCCTTCAATATGCCGGATCACACCAGGCTCCGCGACCACGGCGGCGGGATACGCAATACACCCCAGAATCCGGTCCGGGTCAATGGAATTGAACAAAATGCCTCCCGGGTCCACCGTGTTGACCACCCGGTCCGCATACGCCCCGCCCAACTTCTGGAAATACCACCATGGGATTCCATTTTGCACGGTCACCATGACCGTGTCCCGGCCAAACAACGCCGGCAACTGATCCACAATGGAAGAAATCTGATGGGCCTTCAGGGACAGGATGACCAGATCCTGTGCGCCCAGTGAAGACAGGTCATCGGTGGCCAGAACATTGTCCACCACCCGCTCTTCCCCGTCCTGGATCAGCGTTAACCCATTGGATTGGATCGCAGCGAGATGGGGTCCTCTTGCAATCAATGACACCTCCTGGCCAATGCCGGCCATCCGTGCGCCCATGAAACCTCCAATGGCACCGGCCCCGACTACGCAGATTTTCATGATTCAAGCTCCAAAAAAAAGAGAGGGTATCATAGCCCCTGTGCTGTGGGAGTCAATATGCCGGGCCGTGCACATACCGGCGAAATTCCTGCTCCGCACACTTTAGCCTTTCCGTCCGCATGGCAACCTGGAATCGGCTAAACCGCTCCGGACTCCCGGACGGATTGGATCTCCTGTTCAGAATAGCCCAGAACGGAGGCCAGGATTTCATCGGTGTGTTCCCCGAGCAGGGGCGAACGCACCACTTCAGCGGGGGAATCCGACAGTTTCACCGGACAGCCAACGGTCAAATACCTGCCACGTTCCGGATGATCCACCTCGACAATGGTCCCCGTCTCCCGCAACGACGGTTCTTCGGACAATTCCTTCATGGACAGGATGGGTCCAACCGGAATATCCAGGGGATTGCAGATATCCATCACTTCAAACTTGGTTTTGGTCATGGTCCAGTCCTCAATGGCTGCAAAGATCTCATTGAGTTTCGGCAGCCTCACCCCGGGTGTCGCATACTCCGGATCCTCCTTCCACTGGGGTTTTCCGATCACATCACAGATATTGCCCCATACTGCGGCCTGGGTAATGAAGTAGGTATACGCGTTGTCGTCGTTCTCCCACCCCCTGCACTTCAGTATCCGGCCGGGTTGCCCGCCGCCGGAATCATTGCCGGCCCGGGGAGTCGCCTCCCCGAATTCAACCCCTTCCCCGTATTGCGAGTACTCCGTCAATGGGCCACGCTGAAGCCGCTGCTGGTCCCGCAGCTTGACCCGGCACAGGTTCAGCACCCCGTCCTGCATCGCTGCCAAAACCCGCTGGCCGCGTCCGGTCTGTTCTCTTTGGTACAGTGCGGCGAGGAGGCCCATGGCCAGGTGAAGCCCGGTTCCCGAATCGCCGATCTGTGCCCCGGTGACCAGTGGCGGACCCTCCAGAAAACCGGTGGTGGAAGCGGACCCTCCCGCACATTGCGCAACATTTTCATACACCTTGCAATCCTCATAGGGACCCGGCCCGAATCCCTTCACCGAACCCATGATGATCCGCGGATTCAATTCCTGGATCCGCTCCCAGGAAAATCCCATGCGGTCCAGGGCCCCGGGGGCAAAATTCTCCACCATGATGTCGCACTGCCTGATCAACCGCTCCAGCACCTCCTTGCCGGCCTCACTTTTCGTATTCAGGGTCAGGGACCGTTTGTTGTGGTTCAGCATGGTGAAATAAAGCGAGTCGGCCCCCTCCACATCCACCAGTTGCTTTCGTGTTGCGTCCCCAACCCCGGGACGCTCCACCTTGATCACATCCGCGCCCAGCCAGGCCAGCAGCTGGGTACAGGTGGGGCCGGATTGAACGTGGGTAAAGTCAAGAATCTGGATACCTTCAAGTGCTTTCATAAATCAAACCATCTGGAATAAATGTTGTAAAACCGGTGCCGTCGCGCCCTGTATTCTCCCGGGGTCCCCACCGGACTCCCCCTTCCCGCGGACATCCCTGCTTTCTCACCCGGCCTTCTTTCCACGGCTCCGCTGTTTCCTGATCACCGGATAGAGGATTAACGCCACCGCCAGGGCAATACAGATCGCAGAAATCGGTCTTTCCACAAAGATCAGGGGGTCGCCATGAGAAGAAATGAGAGACTGCCGAAGTGAGCGTTCCGCCAACGGGCCCAGGACAATGGCCAGTACCGCCGGGGCCACCGGATAATTCAGCTTGCGCAGCAAATACCCCACCACCCCGAACAAAAACATCAGCCAGACATCATGCATGGTCTGGGTGGGGGCATATCCCCCGACCACGCACAGGATGTAGATGACCGGCGCCAGGATGCTGAACGGGATGGTCAGCACCCTGACGAACAGGGGAATGAACGCCAGGTTGATGAGCAGGGTCACCAGGTTGGCAATGTACAGGGAACCGATCAAGCCCCATACAAAGTCCGGGTGCTCGGTAAACAGCAACGGTCCGGGCCGCAGGCCCCAGATGATCATGCCCCCCAGCAGGATGGCGGTGGTGGGCGACCCCGGGATGCCCAATGTGATCATCGGCAGCATGGACCCCGTGGATGCCGCATTGTTCCCCGCTTCCGGGGCGGCCACTCCGGCAACGTTCCCCTTGCCAAAACTTTCCGGGTCCCGGGAAAATGTCTTCGCCAGGCCATAGGACATCAGCGATGCCGGGGTCGCCCCCGCCGCTGGCAGGGTGCCGACAAAAAACCCGATCATCGACCCCAGTGAGGTCGTCTTGATATATTGTTTCACATCCTTCAGATTGCCGAGCAGACTCCCCAGGGACATCCTGACCCTGTGCACCGTGATCTTCCCCTGGGAGGATTCCAGTGTCCATAACATCTCCCCGATGCCATAGATCCCAATCGCCAGGACCAGGAAATTGATGCCGTGCAGAAACCCCGGAATATCACCGAAAATCAATCGCGGCTGCCCCGAAATGATGTCCAGTCCCACCGTTGCCAGAACCAGGCCAATGAGGATGGAAAAGATGGTTTTCGGGATATCGTCCCCACCCAGGCCAATAAAGGTGGCGAAGGCAAGAACCATCAGGGCGAACTCCTCAACCGGCCCGAATTTCAGGGCCAGTACCGCCAGGGGAGGCGCAAACAACGTGAACAGCACCACGGAAATGGTGCCTCCGATAAAGGAGGCTACTGCCGCAGCGGTGAGCGCCTTGTCCGCCTTGCCCGCCTGGGCCATGGGACGACCATCGAATACCGTGGCCACAGCGGTGGAAGCGCCGGGAATTCCCAGGGTGATGGAACTGATTGCGCCACCATACATGGCACCATAGTAAATGGCAGCAAGAAAAATGATGGCAGCCGTGGGCGGGACCAGGAAGGTAATGGGAAGCAGGATGGCCACCCCGTTGACCGACCCCAGTCCGGGCATTGCCCCCACCATCAGTCCAATACTGCAACCCAGCAGTATCATCAGGAAATTGAGCGGTTGGAGCGCTTCCAACAACCCGGAACCGAGCAGGAGCAGAATGGATTCCATCTCAGTTTGACGAGGTTACACCGGATTGATCTTGTTTTTGCATCCGCCGCCTGGTCATGAATACATCAAATCATAAATGGGGTAGAACAGGGGTTCAGTCCATGCTTTGGGCAGGGGAATCTTCAGCGCCCATTCGAACAGGCAGAAAATGGCCACGGGAATCGCAATCGTAAGAACAAGGGTCAGCAGCCAGGAATGACGGCCGATAAATTTCAGGTAAAACAGCAGGAACAAAATCAGGGCCCCATACATCCCAAGCAGGTGAGTCAGGATCAGCAGAAACAGGATGGCTCCCGCGGATGTGCCGACGACGATCACCGTGTCCCGGGTCATATAAAGCTCCCGGTTTCTCGATTCCGGGGTGGTTCCGGAAAACCATCGAATCAATGTCATCATACAGGTCAGCAACATGCCCGCAGACAACCAGAATGACCAGGAACCGGATCCGGGTCCCCGCCCCTCAATCCAGCCAATATTCAGCTCGGCACTTTTCACCATCAAGCCGATGGAACAAAGGCCCAAGATTACTGCCATGACGAATTCTGCAGTCCTGACCGACATGATGTTTTTTATTTCAGGGTTCGTGGCGGGGTTGCAAATGGAACCTACACAATGGCCCGGCCAACCGGGGGCAAAACAATGAATTGGTCGGGGTGAAGCACATTCCATGCTTCACCCCGACAGGTAGAAAAGAAGTTATTCTCCCGTAATGGCTGAACTGCCTACACTTTCGATGAGTTCCTTGTGTAGCATAATCTGGCTGGTGTGGTACTCACCCAGATCACTGCCCGACAGCCAGGTATCACAGGCCAGCCCATCATCCGTGCAGAAGGTTTGCCACTCTTCCGAATCAAAAAGCGTCTTGAACAGGTTGATGTACCACTCCTGGGCTTCGGCTGACATGCCGGGAGGTCCATTGATGGAACGCTGCATGTAGTATTGCATGTCGACACCGAGTTCCTTGGCCGTCGGGGTATCCGGGTACGCCGGCAACCGTTCCGCCGTGAACTGCACCAGCGGCTTGGTATTGCCTGCGCGGTGGAATTCGCTTTGTTCCGCCGGATTGTTTACCGTTGAATCAATGTGTTTTCCCACCAGGTTTTTCGCCACGGTGCCGCCCCCTGGGAACGGAATATACGTGACTTCATACCCAAATTCCTTTTCCATCATGGCCGTCAGGATGGAATCCTCCTGGCCGCTCCCGGTACCGCCTACCTTCCACTTGCCACCGGCCGCTTTCACCGCCGCAACGTAGCTGTCCAGATCCGTGATATCCGCCATGTCGGAGTGAACCCAGAGCAGGAAGTTGTCCAGAGCCATCCGGCCAATGGGGGTGAAGTTGCTGACATCCACACCAATGTCCTGGATCACCGGGGTGGTGTAGAAACTGTTCAGTGTCACCAGTACGGTGTGGTCATCCCCGGCCTTGCCCTGGAGATAGAGCAATGCCTCACCACCGGAACCTCCGGGTTTGTTGATGGGTATAAAGGGACGGGGGGACAGGCCCTTTTGCTCGATCAGGCCCTGAAGCAATCGGGCAATCTGGTCCGCGCCGCCGCCGGCACCTGCCATGATGATGAATTCAATCGGCTTCTTGGGCTCCCAGGCCTGGGCCTTTGGCACAAATGCTGTAACGGTAAAGACCATCGAAACAATCACCGTCAGCACCAGCGTTTTTGCAATTTTTCTCATATCGTATTCCAGTTGGTTGGGTTTCCATGGATACTCCCGGTACTCTCACCATTCGCACCACGTGTACTTGTTGACCGATATCCATCGGATACCGTGATTAAAGAATATAGCATGAATATCCCGTTGTAAAGATTCCGAAGGTCCCGTCCCGGCTGACCGTACCCCCAGGGTGGACCTTGCGTTGCAGCCAGGCACGGCAACATTCCTGAACACAGAAGACCACCGAAGGCCGGGGCCTGACCGACTGAGAAGAGGAAATCCATTTCCGAAACCAGCCGCTGCCCTTTATAATCCATCGCGTCTTTCACCCATTTGATTTTCTATTGAGGCCGGTCCCTTGGCAAAATACGTATTCACCATGAACGGGGTAGGAAAAGTGGTTCCGCCGAACAGGCGGATTCTCAAGGATATCTACCTGAACTTTTTCCCCGGGGCAAAGATCGGCGTTCTCGGATACAACGGTGCCGGAAAATCAACCCTGCTGAGAATCATGGCCGGGCTGGATACGGACATCCTTGGCGAAGCCCGCCCCCAGACGGGCCTCAAGATTGGTTATCTGGCCCAGGAGCCGGAACTGGATGAAACCAAAGATGTCCGCGGCAATGTTGAAGACAGCCTGGCGGACATCCGAAATGCCCAGGAAAAACTGGATGCCGTCTATGCCGCTTATGGCGAACCCGATGCGGATTTTGATGCCCTGGCAACCGAACAATCCCGACTGGAAAATATCATTCAGACCGCGGATGCCCACAATCTCGACCACAAGTTCGAGATTGCGGCGGATGCGCTGCGGCTGCCTCCCTGGGACGCCGATATCAAAACCCTCTCCGGGGGCGAAAAAAGGCGGGTCGCGCTTTGCCGGCTCCTGTTATCGAACCCCGACATGCTCATCCTGGATGAACCCACCAACCATCTGGATGCGGAATCCGTTGGCTGGCTCGAACACTACCTGCATGCCTTCGAAGGCACGGTGATCGCGGTCACTCACGACCGGTACTTCCTCGACAATGTGGCCGGCTGGATTCTCGAACTGGACCGGGGTCACGGGATTCCCTGGCAAGGGAACTATTCCTCCTGGCTGGAGCAGAAAGCTGCCCGCCTGGAACGGGAGGAACGCAGCGAAGCGGCCAGAATCAAAAGCATGAACAGCGAACTGGAATGGGTGCGGTCCAATCCGAAGGGCCGCCACGCAAAAAACCGGGCCCGGCTCAAGCGTTTTGAGGAACTGAGTTCCATGGACTACCAGAAACGGGCCGAAACCAGTGAAATCTACATCCCTCCCGGCCCCAGGCTGGGAGATCTGGTGGTGGAAGCACGGGGAGTCTCCAAGGCCTATGGGGAACAGGTCCTGTATGACAACCTGAATTTCAGCCTGCCAAAAGGAGGGATTGTGGGGGTCACCGGGCCGAATGGCACCGGCAAGACCACCCTGTTCAGAATGATGACCGGAATGGAGGAACCCCTTTCCGGGGAATTCAGGGTCGGCGAATCCGTCCGCATGGGGTATGTGGACCAGTCCAGGGACTCTCTGGATGCGACCAAAACCGTCTTTGAGGAAATCTCGGGAGGCCAGGACATCATGCTGGTGAATGGACACCCGGTCCCGTCCAGGCCATATGTCGGACGATTCAATTTCCGGGGCACCGACCAGCAAAAGAAAGTGGGGCTGCTTTCAGGAGGGGAAAGAAACCGGGTACATCTTGCGAAGATTCTCGCCAGCGGCAGCAATCTGCTGTTGCTGGACGAACCCACCAACGATCTGGATGTGGAGACTCTTCGTGCCCTGGAAGAAGCCATCCTGAATTTTCCCGGCTGCGCCGTGGTGATCTCCCATGACCGCTGGTTCCTGGACCGGATTGCGACCCACATTCTGGCCTTTGAAGGCCATTCCCGGGTGACTTGGTTCGATGGCAATTACAGCGAGTACGAGGAAGACTATAAACGCCGGGTCGGCACCACGGCCACGCCACAGCGAATCCGCTACAAGCGGCTGAAGTAAACCGACTGGCTCCGGTCCAGGGCACGGCCCGCTTCCATAGGACCGCGGTCCTAGGAGGCGAGCCGGTCGCGGCGCAGGGTACGCAGCCGTTCTTTCATTCTGGCCATCGATTCGGCCGTGCCATCGTGCCAACTCCCGAACAGCTTGTCCACCGGCGTGGGCGTATTGCCGTAATTGAAATGGAAATGCTTGTGGTGCAGGTGATGGAAGTAGTCTCCGGCACCCATCCTTGCCGTGCCCACCAATTGAACCCTCTCAAAGCCGGAATGGGAAATGGCCGGGCTCAATCCCTGGAAGAAACCCGTAAGGATGATGATGACGGGGTGAACGGGCACGACCCACCAGAGCATGAACACGCTGAAGTAGAGCAGGTGTTCGACGGGATGCATGGAAATTCCGGTCCATGGCCCGGTATTCACGTTCCGGTGGTGCAGTTCATGGGCCAGGTTGTACAAGGGAGGCCAGTGCAGGGCACGATGGACAAAATAGAAATGAAAGGTCGACCAGAAAAACACAGCCCATATCATCACACCAAAATATACCGGGGCTTCCGCGATGGACAGGACCGGCATCCGGCCGCTGGCGTAGAGCCACAACGTAACCGATTCGTACAACGACCAGATGGTGCACCCGCTGACCACGCTCCAGAACACATTGTCCCGGGCCTGGTTTCGCCAGAGAAATTTCCGGTCGTCGGTGGCCAGCCATTGCGGGTTGAACTTCCGCGTCATGCCCTGGGTCTTACGCATGTATAGCCACCAGTGCAACCCGCCCGCAACCAACGTCAGCAGGACGGCATTTCGCAGCCAGATCAACCCGACCCAATCGACAGACCAAGTGGCCATCGATTCCATGGACGGGGTGAAAAAGAACCATGAAACCATGGCCAGTCCCAGGAACACGAATCCCCAGGGAACCAGCATCTGGGTGGTCAGCCACCGAATGGCAGCCACGGGCCTTGGCGGCCAGGCATACAACGGAGGCACTTCAATGGGATCCGGGGGCTGGTAGCCCCGGGGGCGGCGGGATGGATTCTGGTTCATTGGAACGATCTCGTTTGCAAGAAGTTTTCGGGTGGATGATTCTGTTTCATGGGGATGGTCATGACTAATAGTCCCGTTTTTGGCGGGCACCGTGATAGAGGATGTCGGCCCAGTTTTCATTCACCCGGCGGCGGTTTTCCACCCCTTTGGGGTCCATGTCATGGTCGGGCCGGTCCAGATAGACATGATGCGCCGGGTTGCGCTCCCCCCGGATGGGCAACCAGTAGTTTTCCCCCACGACCTGCCGGCAACCGGAGGGCGCATAGCACTGCAGGACGGCCCCGATCCTGCGCTCGCGGCTTTGATTCGGCCGGGAACCGTGAATTATTCTAGCATGATGCATCGATATCTGGCCGGGCCGCAGAACCAGATCAATCGCTGCGTCTTCATTGACCTCCAGTATTTCCTGGCCCCGGGTCAGGATATTGTCATCGTGAAACGTGTCTGCGTGCTTGCGGATGCTGCCCTTGTGGCTGCCCGGAATCATGCTCATGCAGCCATTGTCCCGATTGCTCGGCGTCAGTGCCAGCCAGGGGGTCACAAAATCATGGGGCGTGAGCCCCATGTAGGTCGCATCCTGATGCCAGCTGACATATTGACGGCTTTCGGATTCCTTGATGAAAAGAACCGAGCCCCACAACACGATATCCCCGCCGATGAGATCTTCCACCGCGTCCACGATGCGCGGATGATGGGCCAGTTCGTCAAAAAACGGGAAGACCAGATGCGCATTGTTCCGGTTTTCCGCATTGACGGCATCGGGGTAGCGGTTCTCGGCTTCCTCCAGCCGTTCCCGGTAGTGGGCGGCCTGCTCTTCCGTCATGATATCCACCGGGGAAACAAACCCCTGTTCGCGGTAGGCATCCACCTGCTGCTGTGTCAGATACTTGGGCATGGGTTGAGCATGCCATTATTTCGAAATTATTTCGAGAGTCCCCTAAAAAAAACCATCGGAATTTTTCCCTGCACTGGACAGACCAGGATTCAGGTTCACCTTTTTTGCAATACCACAAAATTTGCTGTGGTCATTTCGGCATGACTGGCATACTATGCTCAAAAAAACGGCTAACGGGGGTCATCGTGCACAAGGTTTTAACAAAAGCATTTTATCAAGGTTTACGGCAGGCCTTTACATTCGCTCCATCCAGGAGGAAGCGTATCGCGGTCGTGGTCAGGGACCGGACAGTGGTCAAGATCGGGGGAGATGTCAAGCGCTCCGGATTTGAAGAAGACCGGGCAAATCTGGCATCGGATTGGGAAAGAGTATCGGGTGATATGCAGGCCGCAGTAAAGTACTATGAGTCTGTGAAACCCGACAAATCATCGAATTGAACCGAATTCAGCAGAGTCAGAGGATTTCGGTCCTGTAACTCGTCTTGAAAACCCGGAATCCTCTGTATCTATTTCAATTACTCAAAATAAAATTGCCGCTATACAATGTAATATGAAAATGGTGGATAAAATCCATCCCAACTAAAACATCATGATTAGCTGGATTGTAGGGTAGTTTGCCAACATCTAGATTGCCTCCACGAACAATATTTTCTGTACCTGATTCCCCGTCAGGCAATTTGACGTTATTTGAAATCGGTATATCGAGTCTAAGCATGTATGTTTCCGTTGTGACAACGTTCCCATCAGCAACAACGATGTCCACGTTATTTGTGCTCCGGTATCCAATAAAGCTCGAAAAGCCCGCGCTTTGAAATCCTGTGTTTTACTTGGGTCCGAAGCCCAAATAACCAATAAGATTTGTCGGTTTTCAACCTTTCCAAAAAATGTCGCCATGTAAAAATCCCTTGAAATCTAACTCTCCAAGCATAACGTGTATATCCCTAACGATATTGGAGACTCTCCGAAAGTCTTTATTGAAAAATTACCGATCCCGAATTGAGAGCATCCTGCGGTGTAAGCGTCAAATTTGTCGTTATAGATTGAAATTAACTTTCCATTGTTAAAAAGCGCCATGCGCCCAATGTTTTCACCTTCAAGCTCATTCTTGATTTTGTCGAAAGCCTCCATGTTTTTCTGAAGCTCATCTTTTGCCATATTGATTACCTCGAAATTAAGTCGTCAATTTCCAGTTATTTAGTGTCTGAGAGAAAACCCCCTGATTTCCATGATGCCCCACAGTGTCTATCTTAAAACCCTCTCTAGGCGGCGGGGTGATCATCGCACCACCAACCACTTTGTCAGGTCCAGTCAAGGATCACCTTTCCGCTGTTCCCGGATGCCATCACCTCGAATCCCTCGACGTAGTCCTCAACCTTCAGCCGGTGGGTGATGATGGGGTCGAGATTGATCCGGGTCTGCACCAGCGTGGTCATCTTGTACCAGGTTTCAAACATTTCCCGGCCATAAATTCCTTTCAGGTTGAGCATTTTGAACACGATCTTGTTCCAGTCCACTTCAAAGGCATTCGGAGAAATACCCAGGATGGCAATCTTCCCCCCATTGTTCATAACCTCAATCATGTCCCGGAAAGCCGGTGCGGCCCCCGACATTTCAAGACCCACATCAAAGCCTTCGGTCATGCCAATATTCTTCATCACATCCACCAACGACTGTTCGCGGGCATCGATGACAAACTGTACTCCCAGCTTTTTCGCCAGATCCAGCTTCGCCGGATTGATGTCGGTGATCACCACCTTGCGGGCACCCACTTGCTGGGCCACCACGGCCGCCATGATCCCAATGGTCCCTGCGCCGGTCACCAGCACATCCTCCCCAACCAGGTCATAGCTCAACGCGGTATGCACGGCATTTCCCAACGGATCAAACAGGGCCGCGATCTCATCGCTCACATCCTCCGGCAATGCGAAGACATTGTACTCCGGAATGCACAGGAATTCGGCGAATGCACCCGGCCGGTTCACCCCGACGCCAAGGGTGTTGCGACACAAATGCCCCCGGCCGGCCCGGCAGTTCCGGCAGGCACCGCAGACCAGATGGCCTTCGCCGGACACCCGTTGCCCGGGTCGGTACTTGGTGACCGCATTGCCCACCTCTACAATTTCACCGCTGAATTCATGGCCGGTGACCATGGGGACCGGAACGGTATCGGCAGCCCACCGGTCCCAGCGATAGATGTGCAAATCGGTGCCGCAAATCGCGGTTTTCCTGATTTTTATTTTGACATCGTTTGGACCCGGATCCGGCTCCGGAACCTCCTCCATCCAGATTCCGGGTTCCGGTTTGGCCTTGACCAGTGCTTTCATCTCACCCTCCTGTTCGGCATCCTGTTCAGATTACGCCCCGTTTTTTTCCAATCAACCCGAACATCTCAATCGCCCGGTCGATGTCATCGGCGGTATGGGCGGCAGACATCTGGGTCCGGATCCGCGCCTTGCCTTCCGGGACCACCGGATAGGAAAAACCGATGACATACACCCCCTGTACAAGCAGGTCATCCGCCATGGCCTGAGCGAGTGCCGCGTCTCCCAGCATCACCGGTATGATCGGATGCTCTCCCGGCACCAGGTCAAATCCAAGACCAGTCATGCCACGGCGAAATTTCCCGGCATTTTCTTTCAGCCGGTCCCGCAGCCCCTGTCCGTGTTCAACCATGTCCAGAACATGAAGCGACGTCGCGGCGATGACCGGTGCCAGGGTGTTGGAAAAAAGGTAGGGCCGGGACCGTTGGCGGAGCAGGTCGGCTACGGCGGCACTCGCACACACAAACCCCCCGGAGGCCCCTCCCAGGGCCTTTCCAAGGGTCCCGGTGACCAGGTCGACCCGTCCCTCCACCCCACAATGCTCCGGGGTCCCCCGGCCGTTCTGTCCAACGAATCCCACCGCATGACTGTCATCCACCATGACCATGGCCCCGTATTGATCCGCCAGGTCGCAAATCCCGGAAAGATTCGCGATGGTCCCGTCCATGGAAAACACCCCGTCGGTGGCAATGAGCCTGAATCGGGCATCCCGGGCATGGTGCAGTTTTTCCTCCAGGTCGGACATTTCGTTGTTCCGGTACCGGTATCGCCTGGCCTTGCACAACCGGACCCCGTCGATGATGGATGCATGGTTCAGGGCATCCGAAAAAATGGCATCGTCTTCTCCAAGCAGGGTTTCAAACAAGCCTGTGTTGGCATCAAAGCAGGAGGAATACAAAACGGTATCCTCAAAACCCAGAAACCCGGAGATTCGTGCTTCCAGATCCTTGTGGGGCTGCTGGGTCCCGCAGATAAACCGGACCGAGGCCATTCCATAGCCATGGGTTCGAAGTGCCCGCTGGGCCTGTTTGACCAGTTCCGGGTTGTCGGCAAGGCCCAGATAGTTGTTGGCACACAAATTGAGCACCACTCCACCGTCCTTCACATTGATTTGTGCAGACTGGGCCGACGTGATGACTCGTTCCGGTTTGTGCAGGCCGTTCTCCTGGATTCGAGCCAACTCGTCATTGACAAAATCGTTAAATCGGGGTTCCATGTATTTTGAACACTAAAATGGGCTTGCCTGGTTGGCTGCCGGAAAACCTGGGCAACCCTGATCTTCACACTTCTTGCGCCGGACACTCCGTATAGTATCCAGTCACTGCCTTGATTTCCAAATTTTTTTCAAACGGCAGCGTTTTCCAATCCATGCCAACTCTGCTACATTGGTCGCACCTTGTCCGTGACAGAATTTATGCAAGCGTTCCAAACCCTCCTCTACCGCGTAGAAGATGACATCTGCACCATCCGGCTCAACCGTCCGGAAAGCCTGAATGCGATGAACCGGCAGCTGGTCCGGGAAACCGCTGCGGCCTTTGCACAGGCGAATGGTGATGACCGGGTCTGTGTCATTGTCCTGACCGGCGCCGGCCGGGCGTTCTGCGCAGGCGATGACCGGCATGAACATGTGCACCCCGAAAGCGAGGGTGCGGCAAGAAGATGGGTCGAATCCATACAGGCCGTGACCCGGGAGATTGTGCTGGGAGAAAAACTGGTGGTGGGTGCGATCAACGGCTGGGCAGTGGGAGGGGGGTTTGAATGGGCGATCAACTGCGATTTCCCCATTTGGGCGCGGTCTGCGAAGGGGTTTTTTCCGGAGGTCTCCCTCAATCTTTTTGTCACTGGCGGAGTCACCTCCCTGCTCCCCGCATTGGCAGGGTTAAACCGGGCCCGGGAAATGCTGCTGCTCGGTGAACGGTACAGTGCACAAGAACTTTTGGATATGCAGGTGGCCTGGCGGGTGGTGGAGGATGACAGGCTGCTGGATGAGGCCCATGCCGTCGCACAGCGGCTGACCGGCCTGCCCCGGTTGTCCAGCCGCGCCATGAAAAGGGTGCTCAACCAGACGGCCCTGCACAACTTCCGTCATGCCCTGGACCTTGAAACGGACGCCACCACCACGGGTTTCATGGACCCGGAAACCACCCGGTTATTGAAGGATTTTTCCTGAAGCCCCCCACCGGGAGCCAGTATCCACCCGTCCGGGAGGTTACATCCTGGGCCGGGTGTTTTCCGGGTCATAAGGAGAATCCTCAATGACCACCGCCGGTCTTCGTTCGCCAAGAATGGGAATTTCGAGAGATGTCCCGGATTGGGTGTAGTCGACATCCAGGTAGGCCAGGGAGATTCCATGACCGAAAAAATAGGATTGCCCCCCGGAACTCACTCTCCCCACCCGTTTCCCGCCGCAGTAGACCCCTTCATTCATGTAGGCGTTCGCCTGCACGCAGTCGACTTCAAGGGTCACCAGTTTTCTCGATATCCCAGTGGATTGCTGTGCCTCCACGGCCTGCCTTCCCGGAAAATCACTCTCCCTGTCCAGGCAGACAAATCGTTCCATCCCCGATTCCAGTATGGAATATTCTCCATTCAGGTCCCGGTACATGGCCCGGTAGGACTTGTCCAGTCGTGCCGATTCAATGGCACGGAGGCCAACCCACCGGAGTCCGTGCTCCTTCCCGGCTTCCATCAGGACATCGTAGAGATGATGCTGATGGTAGATCGGGTGATAACACTCCCATCCCAGTTCCCCTTCATAATTCACCCGCATCATGTGCACGTCGGATGCCCAGCCCATGGTCGTGGTCCGGGCGGTCAGCCATGGAAAGGAGGCATTGGACAAATCCGCTTCGGTGACCGGCTGCAGAATCTCCCGGGCCCGGGGCCCAACCACCGTGAAACAACCCCATTCCCCGGTCACATTGCGCAGGACAACCGTGCCATTGCCGGGCAGCAACCGGCACAGGACATCAAAATCATGGGCTTCGGCCCCCGGGGTGGCGATCAGGCTGTAGAGGCATTCGTCCAGCCGGGTGACGGTAAATTCGCAGCAAACCCCACCGGAGGGGGTCAGCAGGTGCGACAGGGTGATCTGCCCCATCCTGGCTGGACAGCGGTTGGCCAGTATGCCATCCAGCCAGTCCCGGGCCCCGGGGCCCGATACTTCGAACTTTGTCATCGAAGTCATGTCCATCAGCCCGGCGGCATGCCGGACGGCCTGCACCTCCTGTTCCACATAGGGCATGTATTTGAAATCACGGTAACTGTACACATCCCGGGGTTCCACGCCTTCGGGTGCGAACCACAGTGGAGTTTCCCAGCCATACACCGATTCCCATACCGCTCCCCGGGCGCACAGGCGGTCATAACAGGGCGCGGTTTTTGAAGGCCGGGCCGACCGCCACTGGTGGTCGGGATAATGAATGCCGAAGTTGTTCCCGAATACTTCCCGGTTCCGGTTTCCGGTCCACTCCCGGTTCGCGAAATTCCCGTATCGACGGCAGTCTATTTCAGCCAGGTTCCATTCCGGTTCCCCCTCGGCAATCCAGCCGGCAAGCTGGTCGGCCACCCCGCCGCCCATCAATATCCCCCCGGAAAATCCTTCGGCAAGCCAGAGATTCCGCCTGCCGGGGACCGGCCCGACCAGTGGCAGGTTGTCCGGAGAAACGCAGATGGGACCGCGTACATTGCTCTTGATGCCAACCTGGCCCAGTGCCGGAACCCGTCGGATGGCTTCTGTCCAGTTCCGTTCCACCGAATCGAAATCTTCCGGCAACAGGTCTGCACCAAATCCCTCGGGCACGCCGTCCCGGGCAAAATGCTCCAGGAACCGGGGCGGCTCGTAGGGTCCGAACATCAATCCTGACCGTTCTTCCCGGACATATCCATTGATCGTTTCATCCCGCAGGACCGGCATTTCAGGCAGGCCTTCCTGCTGGCGCCGTTCCAGCTCCGGCACGGGCTCGGTCACCCAGTACTGATGCACAACGGGAAAGGCGGGGATATTGATCCCGAGCAGGGAGGCCGTTTGCTGGACATAGTTGCCCGTTGCGGTAATCACGTGCTCACAGCGAATCTCCCCCGCACTGGTGCGTAATTTCCAGTCTCCGCTTTGCAGGAACTCGTACCCCAGCACTTCGGTATTCCGGTAGATTTCCGCCCCATTGTTGCGCGCGGCCCTGGCCAGGGCCTGGGTGATGTCCGCGGGGGCAATGTGGCCGTCGTCCGGGTTGTACACCCCCCCCAGCAAACGGGGATTCGGGGCCATCAGGGGCCAAAGCTCATAGACCTGTTCGGGACTCAGTAGTTGTGCGCGAACGCCCTGGGTTTCCGCGATGCTCAGGTAATTCAGGTATTCATCCATGCGGTCAGCGGTGTTCGCCAGTCGCAACTGGCCGCACTTGTGCCAGCCAATCTCCTGGCCGGTGAATTCCTGCACGGCTTCGTACAGTTCAATGGATCGGGCAATGATCCGGCCAAAGGTGTAACTGAAACTGTACAGGGGGACCAGCCCGGCAGCATGCCAGGTCGATCCTGCCGTCAACTCGGTGCGCTCAAGCAGCACGGCATCGGTGATCCCCCTTTGGGTCAGGCTATGAAGGATATTTACACCGACACATCCTCCCCCCACCACCACAACTCGGGCTAGATTTTTCATCCTGTCTTTATTTGCTCATGGGTTATACGGCTTGAACCCTCCACAAAACCGTCCTGGGAGGGTTTTGTGTGTATACCATGTTTTGGTTTGAAGTAGAATCCATATCCCACAAGGTAAATTCTTCGATTCTTCGGATATGGATGACTCCAGCAAAAAAATTGCCATCGTAACCGGGGCAGGAACCGGCGTGGGGCGGTCTGCCACCCTGGCCCTGCTCGACATGGGGTATGCGGTGGCGCTGGCCGGGCGCCGTTGCAAACCCCTGGAAGAAACGGTCTCCATGGCGGCCGGGCGGGCCGCACACACCCTGGTCGTGCCCACGGATGTGGCCCAGCCCAGGTCAGTCAGAAACCTGTTCGACCAAGTCAGGCAGACCTATGGGAGGCTGGACCTGCTGTTCAACAATGCCGGCATTGCCGCACCCGGCGTCCCCCTGGAAGACCTGCGCCTCGAGGATTGGCAGGCCGTTGTCGATGTCAATCTGACCGGTCCCTTCCTGTGTACCCAGGAGGCTTTCCGGATCATGAAGAACCAACATCCAAGGGGAGGCCGAATCATCAACAATGGCTCAATATCCGCCCATGTCCCCCGGCCGGATTCCGCTCCCTACACGGCCACCAAGCATGCAATGACCGGCCTGACCCGTTCCACTGCCCTGGATGGCCGCCGGTACGACATTGCATGCGGACAAATTGATATCGGCAATGCCGCCACGGAAATGACGGAATCCATGGGCCAGGGGGTCCTCCAGGCCAATGGGCGGATGGAACCGGAACCCACCATGAGCGTCGAGGAAGTCGGCCGGGCCATCCGTTACATGGCCGGACTGCCCCGGAATACGAATGTACTGTTCATGACCATCCTGGCCAACCGCATGCCGTATGTCGGCCGCGGATAGCCCGTCATCGGTGGCCGGGCATCGTTCCGGCCGGCCCGGGTTTCGGTGTTAACCCCCGGGACAAGGGCCTCCATACCCTGCCCCATTAATCGAGGAACACATTGCGCTTCCCCGGTCCCGGTTTCCATCCTGTGGAGGGGACCCGTCCCTACTGTACCGTAATCGTGATTGGCTCCGATGCCACCACCTTGTCATGGGGAATATGCAGCCAGTCACCCAGTAACAGCTGCAGGGTATGCTCTCCAGCATCCAGTGCAACCGTGACCTGTGTCTGACCTTTGCCAAAATGCCGGTAGTGATCGTCTGCAGGGACCGGCAGGTCCAAGTCCGGCAATGGCGCATCAATAATCAGATGATGATGCCCGGTATTTTCGACATTGATCCCCGCGGGAGCGACTCCCATTCCATCCAGGCCAAAAATCACCGTGACGGGACTGGTCACCACGGCTCCATCCGCCGGGGAAACAATGTAGGTGACTGCGTCCGCAGGAGCCGTGGATTTTTCCTGAGCCAGTGCGGACAAGCCGAACAGGGCCCCCAACAACAGTGTGCTGGCTACAATGACTCGATTTTTCAGCATAAATCTATTCCCCCGATTTGGTAAATGACTCCCATGGAGAACCGGTCTGTGGCCTAAAGCGGGCACCTCCGAACCATGCTGAAAACCCTGGAGGCAACCCATGTTTCCCAGTGATCAGCCGGACACCGTACTGTATCACCCTCATTCAGGTTCATCAAACCGGGGGAAATCCCGCAGCCTCTGCCGGGTTCCCCCGGAAGGCCGGAGTACCCGGGACCGGCAACGAAATGCGTCAGCGCTGAATACCGGTCCGGCGCCGTCGGTTCACCAGAAATACTCCTGAACTGACCAGAACCAGGGCGATGAGGATGGAGGGGCTCAGGGCTTCATCCAGAATCATCCAGCCAAACAGGACCCCCAGCACGGGAGAAAGAAAACTGAAGGATGCCATGTCGGATGCCGGGTAAATGGACAAGACCCAGAACCAGGTCAAAAAGCCGATGCAGACAATAACCAGGACCTGCACCGCAAACAGCACGCCGATATACGCATGATAGTCACGAATCAGTTCTCCGAACAGGGGTGCCAGCCCCAGAAGCAGGATGGCCGAGACCACCAGCTGGTACAGCATCTGCATTTCCGGAGACGATTTTGAAAAGCGGGTCGTGCGGGCAAGAATAACAATTCCGGACCATAAAACCGCCGCAACAAGGCAAAACAGGTCTCCGACAAACGTATGATCGAGTTGCACCACGCCATTGCCCCAAAAGGCCACGACGACCCCGGAAATCGACAGGATCAAACCGATGACCCGGCCCGGCGTCAAGGATTCCCCCTCAATCAGGAAATGGCTGGCAATGGCCGTCCATAACGGCATGGTATAAAAAAATATGGAGGCCCTGGAAACCGTCGTGAAATCCAGAGCCTGAAACAGCAACAGGAATTCACCTCCAAAGAAAATACCGGCAAGGATTCCCGGCCACAAACTGCCATCCGATATGGACAGGCGTCTTTTCATGAATACCGCGAAGGCGAGAATCGGAAGGATGGCACACGCAGAGCGCAGACCGGCCTGGAACACCGGATGCAGGCCGCTATTGACAATTTTTACCAGCACCTGGTTGATCGCCATCAGTGTGGAACAAAACAGGAGCAGAAATGTGCCCAGGGCATCAATGTGGTCTTTACGCTCCATCGGTACCGCCCCCTGTGGAAACCCCGGTTGCGTCAGGCACGGATTCGACCCGGTGACAGGGTTTCCATGCAGACGGAAACCTATTGTCCAACCAGGTCAATGAGGGCATCATCGAGGGCAGCAAATTTGAAGCGGAACCCCGATTCCCCAAGCCGGACCGGCAGTGCATGTTGACCGCCCAGCAACAGGTAGGCCGATTCGCCCAGCAACAACCGGATGATCGCTGCCGGGGCCACCAGAAAGGCCGGCCTGTGCACGGCAGCCCCGAGTGCCCGGGTAAACTCTGCATTGCGAACCGGGTTGGGCGCGGTGAGATTATACGCACCGGAAAATTCGCGGCCCTGCATCAGTTGAAGAACCGCATGGATATGATCCTCAATATGTATCCAGCTCATCCATTGCCTGCCGTCTCCCATCCTGGACCCCATTCCCAGAGCAAACGGCAACCGCATCTGTTTCAGCATGCCGCCCTGGTCGCTCAACACCAGGCCCGTCCTCACGGTACAGACCCGAACCCCCCACTCTTCGGCCTGCCGGGCGGCCCGTTCCCAGGCCGAGCACAAGCGCGCACCGAAATCCCCTGCCGACCCGGTATTTTCATCCACTGCTTTCTCCCCGGTGTTGCCATAATACCCCACTGCAGAACCACTGATCAGTACTTCCGGTTTCTTTTCGACCAGTGCAATCTGCCGAACCAGTTTTTCAGTGAGAGTCACCCGGCTGTCCCAGATCTCCTTTTTTCGTTGATCCGTCCAACGGGTGGCAATGGGCGCTCCCGCGAGATTGATCACTGCGTCAAAATCCATCTCCGGCGTCCATTCCTCCAGGGACTGCATTGCCCGGACCCGGCCCCCGAATCGGGTGACCACCCGATCCGGGTTCCTGGACAGCACCGTGATCTCATCATCGGGTTTCCGGCACATCCTGATCAAGCTGCTCCCGATCAATCCGGTCCCCCCGGTAATCAGCATTTTCATTTTGTTCTGCGTTTATTCTGAGCGTTTGTTCCTGAGCACTGGGAACCCTGTATCGATGAAGCCGGAATCATCCTGCCTGAAACCCCGGAATTCTCCGCACCCGACCTCCTGCAAACCATCCATTCATACATGATCGGAAGCTCTTCCGGTCCTTCCCTCCAGATTTGAAGAACCTGCCATACTCGAAAATTTCAGGGATTTTGAAAAATTTTCACGAATTTTTCAAAAAAAATAGTATCCTATCCTTGCCGTTTCAACAACAGGAGAAATTGGATGAAAAAAACCCGCCCGCCCCGGGATTTGTCCCCCCCGGCCCGGCAGGGGCCGGGGTTTCCCCGCGCCGTTTCCATTGTGGGAAAAATCCACCGATGACCCGCTCTTCCAGATCGTGGAGCGGCATCCCCGACAACAACCTGCCGGATTATCTGGGCCTGCTCAACGTCGACATGCTCCGGAAGATGGTGAACCAGCTACCCATTCCGAAACCTCATCCTACCCGGAAGGCAGACTTGATTGTAGCCATCGTGGACAAGCTCACCGACGATTACCTTCGGGAACTCTGGGACAATCTGGGAGAGAAAGAGCAACTCGCGGTGCGCGAGACGCTGTACGACCCGGTCGGGGAACTGGACCGGAAACAGTTCCTGGCCAAGTACGGTGCCTTGCCCGAAAAATTCAGCAATCGTGATCTTCGCATACCATCGCCTCTCAATTTCTTCCTGTACCCTGAAAACCGCCACGCGACCGTGCCCTCGGTCATCCCGGAGGACCTCAAGAAGCGTCTGCATGAATTCGTGCCCCCGCCTCCCGAGGCGGAACTCGCCGTGGAAAAGGAACTGCCGGAATTTATCGAACGACGCCTGAGCCGTTATGCTCCCAGGGGCGAGGAACCAACACACCACCAGGTCAAACTCGTCCGGCGGGACATGGAGCAGGCTGCACCCCGGGACCTGTCCGCGATGCTCCGGCTGGTGGACCTTGGCAAAGTGGCCGTGAGCAGCAAAACCCGGCGGCCTTCGGCGGTGACGGTACGGCGCATCTCCGACGAGCTGAACGGCGGGGATTTCTTCGGGCCCGACGACAGGAAACATTCTGTGGGCCAGGGCATCGGGGCGATCCGGGCATTCGCCTGGCCACTGCTCCTGCAGGCCGGCAGGCTGGTGCAAATCCGTGGCTCGAAACTCTCACTCACGAAAGCCGGCCGCGCCGCCTTCGGCGCGCCTCCGGCGGAAACATTGCGGCACCTGTGGCACCGGTGGATCACGAACGGCATCCTGGACGAGTTCAGCCGCATCGACACCATCAGCGGCCAACAACGCCGGGGCAGGCACGTCATGGCGGCGGTGTCGGGACGCAGGCCAGTGGTGGCCGACGCCCTGGAGCGGTGCCCCGTGGATCATTGGGTACGCTTCAGCGAATTCTCCCGCTTCATGCAGTCGGACGGATACATGTTCAAAATCACCCACGATCCCTGGAAGCTGTATATCGGGGATACTCATTACGGCAGCCTGGGATATGCCGGCCGTCACCGCTGGGAGATCCTGCAGGATCGGTACATTCTCTGCCTGCTGTTCGAATACGCCGCCACCCTGGGCCTCATTGATGTCGTCTATACCGATCCGGAAAACGCGCGGCTCGACTTCACGGACCTTGAGTCGGACGAACTAACGTTTCTGAGCCGCTACGACGGCCTGGAGTATTTCCGGTTAAATCCTCTCGGCGCGTACTGCCTCGACATCTCGAAGGTGTATGAACCGGGAAGTCTGCCGGACCGCACCCCGCTCCAGGTCTTCCCCGACCGGCGTCTGTGCGCGGACAGGCCCCTGTCGTCGGAAGAACGCCTCACCCTGGAAACCTGGGCGAACGCCGAGGTGGACGGCGTCTGGCGGCTGGACCGGGGGAAGATCCTGGATGCCATTGAGCACGGCCATGATGTGGACGACCTGCGAGCCTTCCTTGCTGAAAGGGACGACCAGCCCCTGCCGGAGAGGGTGGAAGGCTTCCTGCGGAGCGTCGGGCAGGGCGGAACGGCCCTCACAGAGCGGGGCAGGGCATTGCTGGTTGAATGCGCCAGCGAGGAGATCGCTGTCCGACTCGCCACGGACAAGCGCGTATCGAAGATGTGCCTGTCCACTGGAAAGAAACACCTGACAGTACACGCCAAATCGGAAGCGGCCTTCCGCAAGGCCATTCGCGAACTCGGCTTTGGCATGCCCCGGAAATAACCTGCCGGCTGCGACCATGCCAGGTCTTCGCGGCCCGGTTTGAGATGCCTCCTCTGTCTGTCTGCACGTTGGGGAACCCCCCTCTGACGGAGTTTCGCCAATGACATCCAAGTGCTTCAAACCTGGATTTTGGTGGAAATCGCTCTGCAGGAAATGCTGATCAAGTCCGTCCACCCTCCAATCGCACCGCCTGGGCACCGCACCGCATTCTGGCCAACGCATTGCTTCCACATGCTGGCAGGGGAAGCACCGGGGTGGCCTGCCTGAACCCCCGGACTCCTCCGCACCCTGACCTCCTGCAAACCATCCATGCATACCTGATCGGAAGCACTCCCAGTCCTTCCCGCCAGGGTTGAAGAACCCGCCATGCCCGAAAATTTCAGGGGATTTGAAAAAAAGTTTTCACAACTTTTCCAAAAAAATAGTATCCTATCCTTCCTGTTTCAATAACAGGAGAAATTGGATGAAAAAACCTGTCCGTCCCAGGGATTTATCCCCCTGGACCACTCTGTGAAAACCCATGCACGCCCACCCGGGGCCATGCCATTGATGCGAACTTTCTCCCCCCATCATTCCCGAATCTCCATAACCACATGGGCGCGGCTCGCACCACGGCTTCTGGACATGGACGAAACACCGGGGCAGACTCCGGATCGGTGGGTTCCCCGCTCCGTTTCCATTCCAGGAAAAATCCACAGATGACCCACTCTTTCAGACCGTGGACCAGCCGCCCCGATAACAACCTGTCGGATCATCTGGACATGCACTACGTCGGCATGCTCCGGGAGATGGTGAACTACCTGCCCATTGCCAAACCCTACCCCACCCGGAAGGTGGACATGATTGCGGCCATCGTAGACCAACTCACCGACGATTACCTTCGGGAACTCTGGGACAATCTGGGAGAGAAAGAGCAACTCGTGGTGCGCGAGACGCTGTACGACCCGGACGGAGAACTGGACCGGGAACAGTTCGCAGCCAAATACGGCAACCTGCCTGCAGGATTTGGCAATTGCAGTAAATATATGTCATCGTCTCTGTCATCAGTTCTCTATTTCTTCGTGTATCCCCAAAGCCGCCACGCACTGCAGTCCTCGGTCATCCCAGCGGACCTCAAGGAGCGCCTGCATGAATTCGTGCCCCCGCCTCCCGAGGAGGGACTCGTCGTGGAAAAGGAACTGCCGGAATCCGTGAGACGATTCCTGCGCCGTTATGTTCCCCCGGGTGAAGAACCGGAATGTCACCAGGTCGAACTCATCCGGCGGGACATGGAGCAGGCTGCACCCCGGGACCTGTCCGTGATGCTCCGGCTGGTGGACCTTGGCAAGGTGGCCGTGAGCAACAAAACCCGGCGGCCTTCGGCGTTGACGATTCGGCGCATCTCCGACGAACTGGACGGCGGGGATTTCTTCGGGCCGGACGACAGGAAATATTACGTGGGCCAGGGCATCGGGGCAATCCGGGCATTCGCCTGGCCCCTGCTCCTGCAGGCCGGCCGGCTGGTGAAAATCCATGGCTCGAAGCTCGCACTGACAAAGGCCGGCCGCACCGCCTTCAGCGCACCCCCGGCGGAAACATTGCGGCACCTGTGGAACCGGTGGATCACGAACGGCATCCTGGACGAGTTCAGCCGCATCGATACCATCAGCGGCCAGCGCCGGGGCAGGCGCGTCATGACGGCGGTGTCGGGACGCAGGCCAGTGGTGGCCGACGCCCTGGAGCGGTGTCCCGTGGGTCATTGGGTGCGCTTCAGCGAATTCTCCCGCTTCATGCTGGCAAACAGGCACACGTTCGAAATCACCCAAGATCCCGAGAAACTGTATATCGCGGAGTCATATTACGGCAATCTGGGACGTGGCGACTATTACGAATGGGAACTCCTTCAGGACCGGTACACTCTCTGCCTGCTGTTTGAATACGCCGCCACCCTGGGGCTCATAGATGTCGTCTATACCGATCCGGAAGACGCGCGGTCCGACTTCACGGACCTTGTGTCGGGAGACAGTCTAAGGTTTCTGAGCCGCTACGACGGTCTGGAGTATTTCCGGTTAAATCCTCTCGGCGCGTACTGCCTCGGCATCTCAAAGGAGTATGAACCACCCAGTCTGCCGGACCGCACCCCGCTCCAGGTCTTCCCCGACCGGCGTCTGTGCGCGGACAGGCCCCTGTCGTCGGAAGAACGCCTCACCCTGGAAACCTGGGCGAACGCCGAGGTGGACGGCGTCTGGCGGCTGGACCGGGGGAAGATCCTGGATGCCATTGAGCACGGCCATGATGTGGACGACCTGCGAGCCTTCCTTGCTGAAAGGGACGACCAGCCCCTGCCGGAGAGGGTGGAAGGCTTCCTGCGGAGCGTCGGGCAGGGCGGAACGGCCCTCAGGAAGCGAGGCAGGGCATTACTGGTTGAATGCGCCAGCGAGGAGATCGCTGTCCGACTCGCCACGGACAAGCATATATCGAAGATGTGCCTCCCCGCCGGAAAGAAACATCTGGCGGTGCACGCCAAATCGGAAGCAGCCTTCCGCAAGGCCATTCGCGGACTCGGCCTTGGCATGCCGTGGGAATAACCTGCCGGCTGCGACCATGCCAGGTCTTCGCGGCCCGGTTTAAGATGCCCCCTCTGCCTGCACGTTGGGGCAAATCTCCCCTGACGGGGCTTCGCCGATGACCTCCAGGCGCTTCAAACCCGCATTTTGGTGGAAATCACTCTGCGGGAAATGCTGATCAAGTCAGTCCCCTCGCCCATCCCACCACCCTGGGTACCGCACCGCATTCTGGCCAACGCACTGTTTTCGCATGCTGGCAGGGGAAGCACCGGGATTGCCTGCGCTGAATAGGCACCCCAAACAAATCGTTTGCCCGCCGGACCGGACAGAGCCGGGGTATAATGATGGGATAAGGGAAGTGCTTGCCAATACATCACGTTCAGGTTGAGAAAATATGACCGGAAAATTCAACGCTCGTACAGACGATCCAGGTGTGTTTTCCCGTTAGTCGACCCATGTAAACCGCCATGACCAATACCGACCTAGCCAAACGCGTCTACGATCATACTTTTAAACTGGACCCCATTGTACGGAGTTTGCTGGACACGGATGTTTACAAGCTGCTGATGCTGCAGACCATCTGGAAAGAGTTTGCCGACATACCCGTTACCTTTTCACTCATCAATCGCAACCGTGATGTGCCCCTGGCCAGGCAAATTGACCTGGAGGAATTCCGCGAACAACTGGATCATGCCAGAACCATCTCTCTGACAAAAAAAGAAAAAATATGGTTGGCGGGCAATACTTTCTATGGCCAGGACCGCCTGTTTTCCAGTGAATTCATTGATTGGCTGTGGCACTACCGCCTGCCCGGGTATGAACTTTCGGAAGCCGGAGACCAGATCAAAATAGATTTTCATGGAAGCTGGTCTGACATCACGCTCTGGGAAATCCCGGTGTTGTCCATCATCAGCGAATTGCGGTCGCGTTCAGCACTGAAAAGATATGGCCGGTTCGAACTGGATATCATTTACTCACGGGCCAAGGCCAAGCTCTGGGAAAAGATCGTGCGATTGAAACAACTTCCGGATATCCGGCTGGCGGATTTCGGCAGCCGGAGACGGCACAGCTTTCTCTGGCAAAACTGGTGTGTTCAGGCATTGCGCGATGGGCTGGGAGAGAATTTTACGGGGACCAGCAATATGCTCCTTGCCATGGAACATGATCTGGATGCCATTGGGACGAATGCCCATGAATTGCCGATGGTACTTGCGACCTTGGCCACCAATGACGAAGAGCTGAAATACACGCCCTACCGGGTGCTGGAAAGTTGGCAAAGAACCTATGATGGCAATCTGCTCATCGTCCTCCCCGATACGTTCGGAACCACCGGGTTTTTGCGCAATGCCCCGGGATGGGTGGCCGGGTGGAGCGGATTCCGGGTGGATTCCAAGGACCCGGTTGCCGCCGGGGAAGAATTGATTGACTGGTGGCACTCCCGGGGGCAGGACCCTTCCGGCAAGCTCATTATCTTCTCCGATGGACTGGACATCGACAGTATCGAATTGATTCATCGGCACTTCTCGGGCAAGGCAAGAATGGGGTTTGGGTGGGGCACCCATCTGACCAATGACTTCCGGGGTTGTGCCCCCGATCAAAACGACCAATTGAATGCGTTTTCCCTGGTCTGCAAGGTGACCCGGGCAAACGGCTGCCCCACCGTCAAGCTTTCAGACAATCTGGAAAAGGCATCGGGCCCAGAAACCGCCGTGCAGAGATATATCCGGGTGTTTGGCCAGGACCAGATTCTGCGCAGAACGGTACTGGTTTAAGGCCTGTGCTGCTTGGACACTCTTTCCCGACCTCGGATGTTTGGACTCAGAAGCCATTTATACAAAATGCATCCGGTTTGTGGTTTTCGGGAAACCTGCAAAGTCAAGGCCCGTTTCACCACACGCATTCGTGACTCTGGGTATACTATTTTGGGGCATGCGCTAGCAACCTCACAATGAACCGTTCATCCAGTTCGACCAGACCGGGTTCAGTACCGTTGTGCTCCCTCATACCCCTGACGATCTTCCGGGGAATCCCCATTCCCATGTGTTCCAGATACCGATAGCCACGCATTACGTCTTGCAATAGTTGGTTTCGTGCAGCCCGCGTCCCGAACCGCATGCGGGCCGACGTTATACCGTTCGGCAGTCGGCCCGGCGAGACGATTTCCAACCGGTTGCTATAAATCGTTAACTCAACATCGGTCCCAGTGAGCAGACAATCACGGTGAATAAGGGCATTGACGATGCCCTCACGTAGCGCATCGCGGGGATAGACCGACCGCTCCACCCGTCGCCCACCTTTTACTTCGACGACTCTTCGTGTGTTGCGTTGCACAAAATCCAGAGCCTGTTCGACGAGGCCGTTTTCAACGATATCGCCATCTTCGCTCAGCAAGGGCGTCATGGAGCCACGAAGCGCCGTGCGCTCCTGCGCGTCATAGCCCTGTTCCGTTCCGGGATATGCGACGGCATCTATCCCGGCATAAGGCAAAAACCGGTTCGGCATCTTGCCGAACAACAACATACCGCCGACAGATACGCCTTCCTCGGTCATGACCTGGGTGTTGACAAGAAGTGTCCGCCACGCTTCTTCATCTTCCTCCGCGGGCACATTCTGCTGGCGGATATCGCCGAAATAGTTTCGCAACCGCCTGCGGTCCAGGTTCGCGAGCGTAGCGCCAGAGACTGGCCGCAATTCGGCCCGTACGGAACCTCTTTGTTGGAGACGAGCGAGCTCCTCCTGGCTTGCTTCCCGACTCTGCGTACCAACACGCATCAAATATTTGTTGGTGTTGTTGTGCCAGAGCACATGCACATCGTAGCCGCGGGTCACGCGGACGATGGCGACATCGTTATCGTCTTTGACACTACGAAACACTTCGAAGAACGGAACGATCGCTGGTCTGATCTTGTCGCAGCATACATTCATCACCCATTCTTCAAGGTCGTGCCGCATCAAACCCGTGACTGTTCCGTCATCTTCGACACCGAGCAGCACCATACCGCCCTCAAGATTCGAGAAAGCGACCAGCTCCTTCGCGAGGTCCTGCGTGCGCAGATCATCCCTCTTGAATTCCACCCCGGAATTTTCTCCGCTCGCGATGATTTCCAGCAATTCGGTGCGTGTCGTCATGCCTCAGAACCCGTACTTGGAACGGCGCAACCCGAGCCTGACCCTCCCCAGCCCCACCTGTCGCAGCGAGGCCAAGGATGAGTTCGGCATCGCCGAGGACCGGGATGTTGGCGTTGTACGTCGAGAAGACGAACTGGCGGCGGCACTTTTCCTGCCACATGATCGGCACCACGCTCTCCGTAATAAAGCGGTTGTCGAGATCGTCTTCGGGCTGATCGACGACAAGCGGTGCTTCCGATTCAAGCAGCAGAAGCCACAGGACAGCTGTTGCCTTTTGGCCGGTCGAGAGTGCTTGCAGCGTCTGCCAATTGACCGGTTCCCCGTCGGGTGCCGTGTTTAACTGAATCTCTGTTGTCTCAAGCAATTCCAGTTCTTCGATACGCATGAACAGGTTCAGGTCGGCTTGTGCGATCCGGTCGGCCGCACCAGGCGGCAGGTTGTAATGCTTCATGAGCGCTTCCTTGCCTTCCCGGCACCGCTGTGCAAGTTCCCGCAGAGACAACTGATCTTGTTCGCGCAGACGCTCCAGTGCAGCGGCAAGATTGCCACCAACCTCTCGCAGGAGTTTTTCGAGCGGGCCTTGGTCCCCGGCCATGGTCACCTTGACCTGCACCCTGTCACGGAGTTTCCGGGACACCTGCTTGGCTGCAGTCTCGATTTGCCGGTATTTGGCTGCCTTAATATCTTCCCACTCGGCCAGAAGGTTGCGGCGCTGGGCTTCGTGTGTTTTCAAGTCACGCTCGAGGCTTTCCATCTTGTCGTTCAGCGGACGCAATTCCTCAATTTGCCGGCGAAGCCGGATGAATTCCGCACCGTCGATTTTCGATTTCTGGAGTTCGCGCAAAAGCCTTTCATAGGTTCCCTCGATTGCGCTCTTCCGCTCGCTCCAGTGCGATTTGGTCTCCAGGACCGCGTGGTTGGTTTCGGCAAGAGCATTGCCGAACTGTTCGCTGATTGTCTTCAGTTTGCCGCTCAGCGTACCAAGAATTTCCTCGACCCTGGAAAGGATGCGGGCGTTCGGTAGCCCTTCAAGGGCCTTGCTGGAAACGAACGCTGTATCAACAGGCAATCCTTCAATCAACTCTCTGTGCAGGGTGCGGTACTGGTCAATCGTTCTACTAGTTCAAAGGAGCTGTATCGGGGCTTTCAGAACGAAGAAAGTCCGAAATCTGCAGACGATTCGGAATTGCATTTACCGCGCCGTCAAATTGGGTGGACAGTGCCGCAGCAACGTTTGCATATTCAGCTGCCTGAAAAAGATCCTGACCTCTAGTTAATTCAGCCAAGATCGCTCCGGCAAAAGTATCGCCTGCTCCGTTTGAATCAATGCTTTTTACTCTGAGCCCCTCAATCTTTCTGCGTTCTTGTTGCGTTGAAACGATAGCGCCATCATTTTCGAGTTTCAATACGACAATTTCAGCTCCGAGATTGTGATAAAAATCGACAATTGCATCGGCAGAATTTAATTCTGACAATACTCTTGCATCATCGATGCTCGGAAGAGCGATGTGACAGTATTTCATTGCTTCATGAATAATAGCGCGTGCTCGTTTGACAGACCAAAGATTCAACCTTAAGTTGGTGTCATACGATACTTTTGTACCATTGTAATTCGCTATGTCTATCGCTGAGAATACGGTGTCCGCAGCTGTGGAACTGATCGCCTGACTAATTGCGGAAACGTGCAGATATTTTGCATCCGCTATGTAGGGAATCGACAAATTATGCGGCTTTATTTTGGTAGCAGCTGAGTGCTCTCGATAGTATGAAAAGTGATGTCCAAGATTATCGTGCATTACAAAGTAGATTCCGGTTGGGGCGTATGGATCTTCAGAAACTTGTGATACATCAATGCCCTCTTCTCTCCAAAGGGTTAGAAAACTCTCACCAAATTTATCCTTACCAATACGAGTTATATAACCAACATCGGCACCTTGGCGTGCCGCCGAGACTGCACAGTTAGATGTGTCTCCGCCAAATCCCTGGAGGATAACCCCTGGTTCCTTTTGGTTGAATTCAAGGAGTGGTTCACCCAAGCAAACGATATCCACCATTTTCTATGATTCCCTGATAGGTAAAACTAGTTCGAGGGCCAACGCAACCTGTTGCTTTATACCCTTCCAATCTTGATCGTATATTTGCTGCCTGGATGCGAGCCAAGAGCCACCAATTGAGCATACAGAAGGGATTTTAAAGTATTCACTCATATTTTCCTGATTCACTCCGCCAGTGGCACAAAACTGAATGTCGTATGCAGAAAATGGTCCAGATAGCCCTCGAAGGTACTGGGGTCCTCCCGCGACATCAGCAGGAAAATATTTCAACAAGTAACACTGTTTCTTAATAGCAGCCTGCACCTCAGAAGGCGTTACTACTCCCGGGATGAATGGGATTCCTTGGTCTTGAAAGCTTCTAACAACTTCCGAATCAAAACCAGGGCTAACACCAAACTGCGCACCAACATCCTGCACCATAGCTGCTTGTTCAAGTGTAACCACGGTACCTGCCCCAACTAGAATTTCGGGAAAAGTATTGCGGATAGCAATTATTGCCTTGATAGCGTCTGACGTTCTTAGTGTGATTTCCATGATGGAAATGCCACCCTCCAAAATTGCCTCAGCAAGCGGCAAAGCATTGGTTGCTGAAGCTATTTCAAGCACAGGGATGAGGCGATGTGTCCGAATTTGATCCATAAGATTCATGGAGCCTGTCCCATGATTATTGGGCGAACCAGTATTGCTGACACAATGAAAATCCAGCGTACATTACCTACCCAGCCAGCCACCATCGACTGTCAAAATGGAACCATGCATATAGTCTGAAGCTGACGATGCTAGAAAGACAATTGGCCCAGCGAAATCTTCTGTCTCCCCCCATCGTTGAGCCGGGATACGATCAAGAATGGACTGACTTCTATTTGTGTCTTCTTGTAGTGCCTTAGTATTGTCTGTTCTGATGTATCCCGGTGCGATTGCATTGACGTTGATACCGTGAGCAGCCCATTCATTAGATAGTGCTTTGGTGAGTTGCCCAATTGCGCCTTTGCTAGCTGCATAGCCTGGAACCGTGACCCCACCCTGAAAGGTGAGGAGTGAAGCGGTAAAAATAATCTTCCCAGATTTGCGCTCCAGCATCTTCTTACCGACCGATTTTGACAATACAAACTGAGCATTCAGGTTTACTTCAATTACTGTGTCCCAGTAGTCTTCAGAGTGCTCGGACGCTGGTGCTCGCATTATCGTGCCCGCATTGTTGACAAGAATATCAATGGTTGGATGATTCTCATTTAGATCGTCTATGAAACCATGTAATGCTCTACGATCGCTAAAATCACAGGCATATCCCGTGAAATTTCGGTCTAGTGCATTCACCTCCTCCGATACTTTACTGTTCTTTAATTCCAGCGTAGCACTAACACCGACAATGTTTGCCCCCGCACCAGCAAGCGCACAGGCCATAGCTTTACCAATGCCTCGTTTGCAACCTGTAACCAAAGCTGTCTTTCCTGCAAGGGAAAATTGGTTAAGCACACTCATTAAGCTACCGCCTCGCCAACTTGAATCAGACTTTTCAGCGCACTCGGATTCCTGCTTAAATCAGCCAGGACTTCACCAACCTTATCGAGTCCCTGAACGTTTGTTATGATGGAATCGCAATCAATTGATCTGGATGCAATCATCTGGATTGCTGCATCAAAATCATCTGCCGTATAAACACGCGCTCCCAGGAGTTCAATCTCTCGCCAAAAAAATTGGAACAAATCGATTAGTGGTTGCTCTGCATGGATTGCCACCATCACAATTCGGGCGCGAGCGGCTGCCGCAGATGTCATGCAATGTACACCGGCCTGGGTGCCTGACACCTCAAAAATCACATCGGCGCCTTTCTGACCCGTCGTTTCGTACATATATTTACCGACATCAACCCGGGAGGGATTGATAGTGTCAAATCCCAGGTTGTTAGCAATACTTAGCCGTTGTTCATTAATCTCTGAAATAACAACATTTCCACCTTTTTGTTTCGCAACCATCGAGATCAATATCCCAATCGGACCACCTCCAATGACGAGGACATCTTCTCCAGCAATCATTCGACTGCGACTAACATCATGGCACGCAACAGCTGTTGGTTCTACGAGAGCAGCATGTTTGAGTGAAACCTCATCGGGTAATTTATGTACCGTGTGACGATTTACAGTCCAGCTTTGCTGTAGTGCGCCATCAGTATCAAGACCGAGAAATTTCAGATTTTGGCAAATATGGCCATTGCCATTATGGCAAGCAGCACATTCCTTGCAATGTTCCAATGGCCGTACTACCACGTTGTCTCCTATTGCGATATCCCGTACATCGGTCGCAACAGCCTCCACAGTGCCTGACATTTCATGTCCAATTATCCTTTCACAACCAACTCTTGCATCCATATTGCCGTGATAGACATGTAAGTCAGTGCCACACAAACCACAATAGGCTACCCGTATACGTACTTCCCCAGATTTTGGCTCCGCTGGACAACATGCTCCCAGTGTGAAGGTCTTATCACAATTGTAATAAGAAGCTTTCATTTTATTTACTCCGATATATACAGTTTGGGACCATTCTTGAAAATCAAAAAAGGGGAGAATGAGAAGCGCATCAAGCAGTAGACGCTACAGAGAGGCGTATGTGCGACTATGGAATTTTGAATGGAAATAGCTTCTTCCAATCAAACTCGACGCCGATACCAGGTGTGTTTGGAGCAACTGCCCGATGATTTTCGACTTGTATCGGTCGTTTAGTGTATTGATCGATTGGAAAGCTGTGAACTTCAATCCATCCTGCATTTTCTTGGGCAGAAACCAAGCTCACATGCAATTCCTGCATACCATGACTGCACACCGGAATGTTTTTTTTCCGCGACAGTTCTGCCACTCGAAGCCAACCTGTGATACCACCACAATTTGACGCATCGGGCTGTATAAAAGAGAGATTCGACTGTTCAAGAGCGAACTCAAATTCGTAAATCGTATGGAGATTTTCTCCCATTGCGAGCGGCACGTCGGTTATCCGGGCAATCTCAGAAAACCCCTGGTAGTCATCTGGATCAATGGGCTCTTCAAACCAGTAGATGTCATATTTCGAAAACTCCAATGCAGCTTCAATAGCCTTTTCGACTGACATGGAGTAGTTTGCATCGACCATAAAAGTAACGTCCTTTCCGACAAACTCTCTAATTGCAGCGACTCTTTCGACATCTTCATTTAGGTCCTCACGACCAACTTTGATTTTTACGGCACTAAACCCTTGGTCGAGATATCCTGAAATATTTTCCTTTAGTCTTTCGAGAGAAAAATTAAGATCGATACCACCACAATAGGCTGCAGTGGTGTTGTTCGCGCCCCCGACTAATCGCCACAATGGTTGCTGTTTTTTTTTGCCTCTTATATCCCATAAAGCGATATCTATTGCAGAAATTGCGAATGAAGAAATTCCTCCGCGTCCGACATAATGTATGTACCAGAACATTTCATCATAGATAGTTTCGATGTCATCACCACTTTTCCCTAATAAGAAGGGTTTCATATCTTGTTCGAGCATGGCAAGAATTGCTTGTCCACCACGCCCGCCTGTGTAGGTATATCCGACACCAGAAATACCATTAACTAGAGTGATAGTTGTCGTTACAAGCTCGAAATGGGTGTGATCACCATGCTTTGCATCACTCAAAATTTCTGGAAGCGGAATTTTGAATAGCTGATTGTCTACGGTACTTATTAATGATGAACCCATAATATTTCCAACCAGTTGAAAGGGGAGTCCCAGTAAAGTGTTCAGCCGACTAAATTAAGGCTAACGTCTTCAATGACTGGTTCGTGAGACTCATTGTTTTCTACAACTTTTGCAAAATCTCGTAGTATTGATCCCAGATGAGCCGATATCGCGATTTTTGCGTGTTCGGCATTTCGATCTTTCAACGCCTTAACGATGGCATCGTGCTCAAAATAGGTTTTGTCACCACGGGGGCCTATATTCCAGCTGGAGTACCGAATAATTTGGGCTTGGGTGTTCAACCTAGAATAAAGTTCCATGAGTAGTCCATGCCCACAATTTAGGATAAATCGTTCGTGAAATTTCCAATCAAGTTCAAATGCCGCACTCCGGTCCTTAAATTCTCCATCGTTGCGCAGCTTCCCGATGGCACTATTTATCGCATCTAACTCCCCAATAAAGTCATCAGACACCAGTGACTTAGCAAACATAATTTCTACTGCTTCCAGCTCTAGTAACTTTCTTATATCATAGAGTTCACGCATTTCTTTATACGAAAAACTGCGAACAACAGATCCTCTACGAGGAACATTAATAATTAATCCCTCACCGGAAAGGATTAGTAACGCTTCTTTTACCGGAGCAATACTCACTCCCAAGTCCTTTGCCAGTGCATCTGCCCATATCCGGTCGCCTGCAATCAACTCGCCGTCGATTATTTTTGACTTTAAGAGACTGCAAATTTGTTGCGTCAGGGTTTCCTTAACTAGGTGCAATTTGTTCGATTTCATGCAGCATCCGCTTTAATTAGGGTTTCTCATATATATCATAACACTAACATATAAAATATATTTTATTTATTCTATTTTATATGTTATATAATAGATACTGTCAAATATATTGGCGGTCCTAAAACTACCAGATATCCAATACGAGGAAAACATGAATTCAATTAAACGAAAGACACTCCCACTCCTAAAAACCTTTTTTGGCTTGGCCGCACTTAGTTTCTTGGCATTACCTTTAGGCAATGCACAAGCTGGACAGATGCTTAAATTCGCACATGTTTACGAAGCTGGGCATCCGCTGCACAAAGGGGCATTGATGGCTGCAGAGGAAATAAATAAAGTCACCGAAGGGCGCTACGAGGTAGAGGTGTTTCCAGCATCTTCCTTAGGGAAAGAGGCAGGGCTTAATGAAGGCCTAACCTTGGGCACTGTCGACATAATCTATACCGGTGCAGGTTTCGCTGGGTCCATCTACGGACCAATATCTATTACTGATTTCCCTTTTACGTTACGGAGTCTGGATCACTGGAAAGCATATGGGCAAAGCGACCTATTCAAAGATCTTTCCAAAGGATTTGAGGAAGCGTCAGGTGGGAGCGTGGTTAGTGCGATTAGTTAGTGCTTGTCAGAAAACCCCATAAACGATTGATTTATTTGAATAACTACCCGTTTTTTTGTGGCGAAGATTTCGCGAATATAGTACAATCCGAAGGGAAAACCCCCTGAAACCGCCATTTACGGCAAATCTTCGAGGCATTGTACAGCATGAGAACGGTCATCGATCTCCAATCCCCTCTGGGTTCCGTCCCGATTGAACAGATCGCCCTCGACGAAAAGTCCCGGGACGACATTCCGGCCCTGTTGAAGGGCCTTCAACTGATCTATACCGACCCGGATACCCGCAAGGAGCTGTTCGAGTTGCTCGAAGCCCATATCCGACCGGATACCGACCGCACCGTTGGGCGTCCGGGAATGGAGATGTGGCGGATTCTGGTATTGGGCATTCTCAAGGAAGGACTGAACTGCGATTTCGACCGTCTGCATGATCTGGCCAACGAGCACCGAACGATACGCAAGATGTTGGGTCATGGTATGGACGGCATCGACAATACCTACTACGTCCGGGCCCGGATCGTGGACAATGTGGCCCTGCTGACTCCGGAACTGCTGCGTGAGGTCAACCGACTGGTGGTTTCCACGGGGCATACGGTCGCAAAAAAAAAGCCTGGAGAAACGTTGGCCGGGCGATGTGATAGTTTCGTGGTGGAGACGGACGTCCACTACCCGACTGATTTCAACCTCCTATTGGATTCCACTCGTTGCCTGATCCGCGAAACCGGCAAGGCTTGTGAATTGCATGATGTGAAAGGCTGGCGGCAGCACCGGCACCTGACCAAACAGGTGCGCAAGCGGTTCAATCGAGTCGCCACAGCCCGGCTTTGGACGAAGCGACCGGATCAGGTGTCGGAGTATCTGAAGATCTGCCGGAAGATGGCCGGGAAAGCGGAGTTATCTCTGGTTGCCCTGAAGGAAGCCGGGGCATCCACCGCCTGGATGGAGAAGATCCGCCATTATCTGAAGCATATCCACCTATTCACCGACCAGATCGACCGCCGGGTGTTGCAGGGCGAAGTGATTGAGCATTCCGAGAAAATCTTTTCGGTATTCGAGGAGCATACCCGGTGGATATCGAAAGGCAAGGCGGGGCGTCCGGTGGAACTCGGAGTTCCCCTGGCCATTGTCGAGGACCAGCACCAGTTTGTGCTGGATTATCAGATCATGTGGCAAGGCGGGGATGTGGATGTAGCGGTTCCCCTGATTGAGTCCTGCCAGGAGATGCACCCGGACCTGCAGGAGTGCAGCTTTGACCGGGGCTTTCACAGCCCGGAGAATCGCAGGCGTCTGGAGAATCTGCTTGACATGGTGGCCTTGCCGAAAAAGGGCCGACTGAATGCCGCGGACCAGGAACGGGAGTCCGAAGAAAACTTTTCCCGGGCACGGAAACAGCACCCCGCCGTGGAGTCAGCAATCAATCACCTGGAGCATCACGGACTTGACAGAGTCCGGGCGAAAGGAGCCGACGGGTTCGAGAGAACCGTCGGGCTGGCCATCGTTGCTGCCAACCTGCACCAACTCGGCCGGATGTTGCAGAAATCGGAGAAAACGCATCGTGACAGACACCGCCTGGCTGCCTGACGCCCTATTCACCCGGTCAGATCTGCCCCCGCACCGACGGGGAGGGTCTCCTATGACCTGGAGCGTAAAATTCCGCCAAATCGTGCCTCAAACCGCCGAAAATAAGCGGCATTGAGCGAAAATCTCCTCCGCAATTCGCCGGAGGGACCCTGCAAAATTGCTTTCACTCCTCCGGTCGCGCAAAATCAAGGGGTTTTCATGCCAGACACTAGTTACTACGGCACCCGCCACGTTACTTCAAACAAACCCATTTTGTCCCCAGCGGATATTAAAGATATTAAGATTCGCGTACCAAATGCGCCGGCGTATGTTTTGTTTCCTAAGGCTGCTGGGGCAAATCCAACACCGATGGCCTTTGCGGAAGTCTATCTTGCTTTGCAACAAGGTGTAGTCGATGCCCAAGAAAATCCTTTGCCTACTATCCAGGCAAAGAAATTCCACGAAGTGCAATCGGATATTAACCTCACAGGTCACATTACTAACTCAACACTGACAGTGGTTTCCGGTTCTCGTTTTTCCGGAATGAGTGATGCAGATCAGGCGGCAGTGAAAAAGGCGCTGCAAGATTCTGCCGCATGGGTTTCGGAACAAATCGTGCAATCTGAAGCAGAGCTTGTAGATTGGTTCAAGGGACAGGGGATAAACGTCAATGAAGTTGATCGTCAACCATTTATGGACATTGTAAAACCAGCACTGCTTGGTGACGACATGCCATTCAGTAATGAAATCTACGAGCGGCTACAAGCGATACCGGACGCCAGCTAGTCTTGTGCAAAACCTGCTGCTTCTGCATGGAAACAGCAGGCTAGCTTTATGAAATGACGACAATCAATTTAATCTGTGTCCAGACAGATATAAACACTGAGTAAATGGCGAGAGGAGCCGTCGCGCTATGGATAATCCGAATTCCCCTGAAAAAGAGAATATTTTTTGTGAAATCGAAGAAGTTACCGATGACATTTCAGAAGTTGGGCCACTCGATTTTCCAGCCCTTATCATTTTTGTACTGTTGTTTTTTATCGTAGCTTTACAGTTTTTTACCCGATATGTATTAAATGACAGTCTCGGCTGGACAGAAGAAATCGCAAGATACCTTTTGATCCTGCTTGCTTTTGTTGGGTCAGTTACGTGCGTGCGCAAAGGTAAGCACATTTATCTAGAATTTTTCTACCGATATTTACCACAGGGTTTAATTAAGCCAATTTCATCAATAGTCGAGTTGGTTGTTTTTGGAATGTTTGGTTACATGGGGTGGCTTGGAATCGAGTTGGCACAAAAAACCAAGTCACAGCGAATGGTTTCTCTCGATCTTCCAAAGAGTGTTATTTATTACATTGTCGTGGCTGCCTGCATCGCAATGGCGATCTTTGCAGCCTATCGAATATTCAGGCTTCTCAAAATGTCCGCAAGCGATGTTGCAGCAGAGAAACTTAGTAATCTAGATTAGGAGATAACATCATGGGACTTTGGATACTTTTTATCGTACTGGCAGTTTGTTTGATTTTGGGGGTTCCCGTTGCGGTTTCCTTGGCACTTGCCTCTTTATCGTATATTCTGATTTCAGGTACGCCTGAAGTAGTGTTGATACACAATATGATTACCGGGGTGGATAGTTTTCCGCTTCTTGCAATCCCTTTCTTCATCTTGGCCGGTCATTTAATGAATACTGGCGGAATTACGACTAAGATTTTCGCATTCGCCCGTGCACTAATGGGGTGGACACCAGGAGGCCTTGGCCATGTCAATGTTGGCGCTAGTGTCATATTTGCTGGAATGTCTGGTGCCGCAGTTGCAGATGCGGGAGGCCTTGGTAATGTTGAAATTAAAGCGATGCGTGACGCAGGCTATGATACGGATTTTGCGGTTGGGGTTACGGCAGCTTCTTCAACAATCGGCCCCATAATTCCCCCTTCACTGCCATTGGTCATATTTGGTGTCATGGCTTCCGTTTCAATCGGTGAGCTATTTGCAGCGGGTCTAGTGCCTGGATTACTAATGGCAGTTTCACTGATGGTCATGGTTGCGTGGTACTCCAAGAGAAGAAACTATCCGCGTGATGCCAAGTTTAATCTCTGCGTTATTTGGCACACATTTAAAGCGGCATTTTTTCCACTGTTAACTCCAGCAATCATAATTGGCGGCATCGCTACAGGTGTGTTTACTCCCACTGAAGCCGCAATAGCAGCTGTAATTTATGCAATGTTTTTAGGGATGGTTATATATCGAACTCTATCCTGGAAGCACATTGTGAGAGTTTCAATGGATACCATAGAAACATCTGCCGCAATTTTGATGATTGTGTCTGCGGCAACAATATTTGCTTGGATTCTCACTGCGAATCAGGTAGCTGCACTGTTAGGAGATACACTTCTTGGGTTGACTCAGAATAAACATCTGATCCTACTCATGATCATGGGCATTGTATTAGCGATAGGCTTATTCATGGAAACCATTGCCGCAATCACCATCCTTGTTCCCGTACTAATGCCTATTGCTATAACAGTTGGTATCGACCCTGTTCATTTGGGAATAATTGTAATTCTGAATCTAATGCTGGGATTGTTGACCCCGCCAATCGGTATGGTTCTGTATGTGCTTTCAGAAGTTTCCGGAGTTAGTTTCGAAAAGTGCGTAAAAGCTACTATGCCTTTCCTGGTTCCTCTTGTTATCGTACTTCTACTGATAACTTTTATTCCAGAAATAGCGCTTTGGTTGCCTAACACTGTGTTCAAAGGAGGATAGGAAACAGCCAATTACAAAGAGCGGACTGTCTATGTTGGTGCTCAAGATGCTAACCCGTATATTTCAGCGCGCCATGAAATGCCATGGAAAGGCGCATTTTTCCGGTGGATGCGAATCCCACCCAACAATGGTCGCTTTGGTTGGTAGCAGCCAGAGCGGTTTACGGAAAATGTTGTACACAACCACTAGTGCGACAATCTGGAAAAGGCATCGGGTCCGAAAACCGCCATGCAGCGATATATCCAGGTGTTTGGCCAGGACCAGCTTCTGCATAGAACGGTACGGGTTTAAGGTTCGTGCCGTGTTGTCGTTCTTGATAATCAGTTCATTGATGAATTTGGTCAGGAGTTGAAAATGGACAACAAACTATTCGACGAACTGGAATCAAACCTGAAGAAAGCAGTGCATATTGCCAGGGGCCACACGTCACCGAAAACCATACATGTGGTGGTCACACCAGCACAAATCAAAGCAATACGACGTAAAACTGGTCTGTCACAAACCGCTTTTGCACGCACGTTCCATCTGAGCCTGGATACTGTCAAAGGATGGGAACAAGGCAAGCGCAGCCCGGATACAGCGGCCAGCAACTACTTGCGCATGATTCAGGCCGATCCAGAATTTGTACAGAAAACCATAGCTGCCTGATACTATCAGTAACGTCGCCGCCATTACTTTCAATCAGAGGTTCCTGTCTGTTTCTCTCTAACCAGAGACTCCTGCCGATAGGATCATCTGGGACTCCTCAACATAACCCAATTTGAATGCAAGCATTCTCAGTTGCTCGTGGAACTGCTCTCTGGACACGCTGCAAATCCTGAGCTTTCGATTTTCATCATCAAATCCCGCCCGGGCATGCATTACCCTGTGATTATCAAACAGTACCGCCTCCCCAGCCTCCAGTTTAAACCGGGCTTGGTGTCTTCCATCAAACATTAGCTCGCAAAGTCGCCGATTCGCCGCGTACACCGAAAGGAATAAATCGCTGGGCACATCCAATGGGGCCGCTGATCGGGGGTGAAACCGGAATCCAACGATGGTTCCATTTTCATCGAGGGTAAAAACGGGTCCCCGTGCTCGTTGATCAATATTACTGTGGTGTACAACACGATGGTACGATTGCGGTTGTTTAACAAGCAGTTCAAATTTATCAGGATCAGAATACCTCAATATCTCGCCTAAATTAAATCCATCAACAAGAATCGATTCACCGCCTGATTGGGCCGGATGGATGCAGTGAAGAATATTGATCCCGGGCGGGTTCCCCCGGTAAGCCTCATCGGTGTGCGGTGGCACAGGAAACATGGTATTCCCGGCCGTCTTGTGAGTGCTTTTAGGAGACAAGTCAAAAAATTTCCCATATGCCGATTCAGCGATCTGCCCAATTAACCCCGCAACCGCCTCAATGCCTTTCTCGTCCGGCGGCCCTCTTTTGACGACTACAAATCCATAATCACGAAGGTGTCGCAGCAACTCCAACCGTGTATGGTCGCAATGGATGGATTCTGTGTATTCGACATTTGGAATGGCCTCGTTAATCTTCGCATCCCAGAGTTTGGGTTGATGAAAACGGAGAGTACGAAAATTATCTGAATAGCCGTATTGCCTTAGCCATTGTGTGTCGTAGACAGACTTGTGGTGGTCATTTTCCCAAACAATGATGAGGGCATTGGATTTTGATATTTCCAACTGTGCAGGTTTGATATCCAACGGCACCTCATTCGGGTGCAAATACCGGTTACTTGAATAGCTGTCGCCGCAGGATTTGCAGTAGCAGCAATCACGTAACCACACATAGTGAAAAAACCCGGAAACTCCGTCCGGCCAACCAATATCAATGCCGGAATTGCGTTGTGTAATGGTGCAGTCGTTTAATTTCGTCGAATTCATTCACATAATCTTCCGGGTCTACACTACTTGCCTCTGGGTTTTACCAGGCTGGGCCCACACGCCCTGGCGCCGGATGCGCGATCATTTCCCTGTCCGTTTCTATTGGCTCGGTCAGGTCGATGGAACCAATACACTGTTCTGCCGGAACACCGATGGCAAGTGCAAGGGATGCATGGGCACAGAGTTGACCACTCCAGGGGCCATCGATACGGATTTTGAGACCTGCAGAAGCGCACAGGTCGCGAGCGACTCGTGCGACCGATACGCCACCGAGCTTGGGAGGTTTGATGCACACCACTTCTACCCCATCACAGATGGCTCTGGCAAAGGTCGACAGGTCGGCGAGGCACATGTCCACCATCATCGGGGTGGGTAATGAACGAAGCACGGTAAGGTTTTCCTCATAACTGGCACAGGGGTCCTCCCACATCAATCGCGAATCTGTGATTCCAGGCAAGGCCGACACGGCCGCATCCACCGTCAACGCACCATTGAAATCGGCCAGAACAAGCTGGTGCTCTTTCAGTACAGACAAGACTTCCCGAACGCATCCCACATCGGTGTCCAGATCACTGACACCAAGCTTAATCTGGATGACCGGAGAGATTCCGCCATCGGCGCGAATACTCGCCACCGTGCGCTCTACCGAACCCGCCGAGAGGGATAGGATTTCCGGTACATCGCCGGTCGCTGGTCCGCCAAGCAGGGAAGCAAGCGGCAACCCGGTTTGCTGTGAAACAAGATCGTGCCACGCACAATCGAGGGCAAAACTGATGCCGCGCATCGACATCGGTCGCCGACGCCAATCTTCGAGCAAAGCCGGGACGTCCGACAGACCGAGATTGCCGAGTTCTGCCAGCGCTTTGGCTTCCTCCTGCTCGTACTCCCTGCTCCCGGTGGCGGGAAAGCGTGCGACTTCACCCGTTCCGATCAAACCACTGTCTGCAGTGATCCTCAAAAGACCATTGTGAAGAACAGAGTGTTCGGCCGATGACATGACATAGGTCTTTCCGTCTGCAAACCTGGGTTCAAATGGTACAAGTTCTGCGCGGGCGATTTTCATGTGCTTTCGTAACCGGGACTTCAGGGTTTACCATGGAGTATAAACCCGTCCCAAGGTCCTTTGAATGGTCTCGATGGTGTTTTTTTTGATGCCTTGATCTCTGGCCAGGCTTGAAAAACGACTGACCACATCCACCACTTCATGAATGCTGTGTTGTGCTTCTTTCCACGATGCGAAACCGGCACTGGCTGCCAACTTTTGCATGGTTTTTAACGGTGGCTGCCGGCCATGGCCATCAAACGCAGTCGCATGCTCATTCAATGGATGCGGGCTGAAGGTCACATCATAGAAAGGAGCGACCTGCCAACTGCCATCATCGCTTTGCAGAAACGACCAGTTTTTACTGTGATCATCCTGGTTGGCTGTGAACAGGTTAAACACGGCTCGACAGAATTGAAGCTGGCCAACCGTCGGCGCTTTGCATACTTGTCGGCTGGCTTTGATCAGGTCGACGTAATCCAGGCTTGGCGTGCGAAAATCTGCATCCAATAAGCCACAGGCGCTGTGCATGTGTCGACGTCCGGGCTGTGTGGTTTTATTTTTGGCATCCGGCTCAACCGGGAGATAATCAAAGCGTTTTACCGCCAGCCAGGCAACGGCGCCGCTTCGCTCCGGCGCCGGGACCAGTCGCCAGGATGGCGGCTGCAGATTGGCTTGTTCTGCCATTTGCAAATAAACCGCTTCACAAAGCCCCCCCTCGTGCCCCAGTGCCAGATTCCGGGAGGTGAATTTCACCAGCCAGGCCTCGTCTTCCGGGTTTGCACGGGTGCGACACTGCTCGAAATTGTCTGCACGCATAAACACCTGGGCCTTTGGTCTGGCCCCACCACAACTCCCCACCGCGGCCAGGGTCCCCAGTACTTCCCGGGTCGGGCCATCCAGGTCATCCATGGGCCTTTGATCAAACAGGGTTTGGGCTTCCAGTCCCAGCGTTGCCAAATCGACATCCTGAGGGTCCCCGGGTTTCCATTCAGACACCGGGGAAAACACCAGCGCGCCCATCCCCTGGGCACCGACAAAGGCGAGCCGGTCCATTGCAGTCAGTTGTACCGGCGAAATGCCCTGCTGGCGGAAAATTCGATCCTGCAGCAGTAAACCCCAGCCATCCGGCAGGCTGTCGGCAAAGACGCCATGAATGCCATCATGGGGTTGTCCGGGTGCCATTTGCAACGCAGTCGTCACATCCAGGGTGAAGGGGGAGAGGTTGCCAAAGTGCGCCGGGTACTGCGCATCATATTGAAAAAAAACGCCCTGGCGGTTTTGTGCGAGAACCCCAACGGGAACCTCCTCACCCGTCGATAACGTTCGGCGAACGATGAGCTTTTGGACCGGTTTAAAACCCATCTTTCAACACCTCATCAATCGTTGTCGGTAACGGCTTTTTGGCCCGCGAATTTTGTCCCCGGGTGAGCTCGTACAACCGCTTTAAATCATCCAGTGACTGCCAAAGTAACAACAACTGCCGAAACGAGATCTTCCCGGTTAATTCGAACTTTTTTATCGTTGGAGCCGGCACGCCACTGCGCCTGGCCAGCGCATCGCGCGAGAGCCTGGCCTGTTCGCGCAAATGACGTAAATGTGCGGCAAAGGCCTGCTGTACATCGGTGTCATCCAGCAAGAGAAAACGCGACATAACCCACAATTGTAGATATTATGATATCTATTATAGCTGAAAATATTATTTTTCGGATATTATTGTATCCTGAGTCTAATCAAAAAAATTCAAGTGATCCTCTTGATGACGCTGAGACATGGGCAAAACCCGTTCTTTTCGCCCTGTGCGTCTTTGCCGGGTATGCTTTGAACGCATTACGTGATTTCGGGTCCATGTGAAGGTCGGTGGGGGCACAATCGGCATGGATGGATTTGGAAAAACCGGGGGTGGCCGGGTGACCATGGAAAAACTTAAGGGAGGAAAGGCCTATTCGGTCGCACGAGCGGACGCCTGGGGAGAAGCCGGAAAATCAAAGGACCGGGAACCGGAAAAACGCTGGAACCGGGTTTGGCGTACCTGGCTGAATTTCCAAGGCCGGGGACCACCTGCTACCCCATTTCCTCCTGATCACAGCCGCAGGAACCCCTGGAGGGGGATGCCGGGTATGCACGGTCGGGTTCAACGGTGGGGGACGACAACGGGTCCTTCTCATCCGGCGGGGTGGAGTTCTCCCTGGTATCCCGGACATTGTCTTCATGACAGGCCGCGCAATTCCCCTGGAAAGGAGGATTGCCGGGACCCGCTCCCTGTTCATCATGGAATCGATCCTCCTGTGCCTGCACCGTCAAAACAGGTCCCTGGATGAACATTCCCAGCACCATCAACCACCCGGCAAAACGGGTCAGTGGCATGCCTTCCCCCATTTCTCAAGCCGCCAGTAATTGTATGGCCAGGGGGTAACAAACCCGGCGATCAGCATCAGGGATGCGACCCACCAGTTCAACACGGTCCCTCCTGTCATGACCCAGTTCACCGCATTCATGGCGATTTCCATGGCAAGCATGGAAACCATGCTCATTCCCACCGCGGTGTGGAAGGAACCGGGTATCCATGCCGCCGCGAAAGAGAATCGCGGTTTCCAAGGCAATACCGGTCAACAGGCCATTGATGATCGCCAGGACCATAATCCCCGGCGTCGGCCATGGAATGCCGGAAATCTGGAAAAACGCAATGGTACCAAAGTCCCCGATGGAACATCCCACCAGGCACCACAGGGTATTGCCGGCGCTTCGACGCCAGGCAGGCGCACAGCGCCAGTCAACCGTTCGCAAACGCGCTATGGGGATTTCCGGCATGATGGTTCGTGTTGTCTTTCCGGTATTGTAACCCCTACACTTCATCCAGGCTCCATGGCAATAAAAACCCTCGAAATCCGGCGCTATTCCTGCCATGATTCCGGTCATGCATCCTCCCGGCCCCTGAATTGGAAAACGAAGCCCAAAGGGCAGGCCGAAACAACCGTGGGAAGTCGGCTCGAAAAAGTTCGGGGCAACGGCTTTCGTTTGCCCTGCACCGTACTTTCACCGGAACAGAACATGAAATCCATTGAACACACGAAGGCGTTTGACATGGACTGCCCCGCGGCAGAACTCTTTCCGCTATTCAGTCCGGAAGGAGAAACCCTGTGAGTGCCGGGCTGGCATTACGAGAATCTCATGGAAACCACGGTGTTGTGTGAGGACTATGTGTTTCTGACCAGGACCCAGGACCACTGGTCCACCGAAGCCATCTGGGTGGTCAAACGCTATGAGCCCGCAGTGTACCGGGTGGAATTCTACCGGATCGAACCGGACCAGAAAGTGGGCACGGTGAAGGTCCGGTGTACGGCTCTGGATGACGAGCGCACCCGGGTGGAAGTGACCTACAGGTATCAGGCTCTGTCCCGGGCCGGAGAAGCGTTCATCTCCAGATTCAGCGTAGCAGCCTACGACGAATTCATCAACGAGTGGCAGACACTCCTGACGAATTATTTCGCATCCAAGTGCGAACGGCCCTCAGAACGATAGAACCGCGCGTCACACTATGATGCGATATGCGACCAGGCACGGTAGGCCCGCACATGCATGACGGGATCATGGACACGGAGGATGTCCACACCCTGTTGACACAGGGAAAGTGAAACCCCCAGGGTTTCCAGATCACGGTCCGAAAACATGGAAGTGGAAAAGGAATTCATGAACGACTTCCGTGAATGTCCGATCAACAGCCTCAATCCGCGGCTTCTCAGCACCTGACAATGCTGAAGCAATTCCATGGACTGCAACGCGGTTTTGCCGAACCCGATACCGGGATCAACGATAATCCGATTCAGGTCCAGCCCCAAAGACAGCCACCGCTCAATTTCCCTGTCCAGCCAGTCGGTTATCTGCATGACCGCTCCCCGGTCAACCGGAAGCAGTTTTCGGGGGTCTGCGGGGACCGAGACACTGTGCATCGCCACGACATCGCATTTCGCATTCCTGACCACGCTGATGATCTCCGGGCTGGTCAATCCACTCACATCATTCACCATGTTCACGCCATACCGGAATGATTTTTCAATGGTATCGGCATGGCGGCTGTCAAGGGAAATCATGGGCCGGACCGGGTGGTTCCCCAATTGCTCCTGTATACGCTCCAGGACAGGCCACAGACGACCCCATTCTTCCTGTGAATCAATCTGCGAGGCCCGGGGCCGGGTGGACTCGGCCCCAATATCCAGAATTTGCACATTTTCACAGACCATGGATTCCAGGTGCTGCTCCAATGCCTCCGGGTCCGTCCATTTGCCGCCATCAGAAAAAGAATCCGGGGTAAGGTTCAGCACCCCCATCCACAAGGGAACCGGAACCCTGCTCTCACTGAGTTGAAAGATGGTTTTTTGCTGGCCGGGAATAATCAGGTCCGGTTGCAGATGCAGTAATGGCGTCAGGACAAATGGACGCTCCAGTATTCCATCGTGTGGAATCACCAGATCTTCCGTATGGATGGTCTGGTCATGCCAGAGCAAAATATCGATATCCATGATCCGTGGCGACCATCGTTTCCCTGGCCGGCGGCCCATGGCCGCTTCAATGGATTTTACCCGGCTCAGCCCTTCCGCAGGGGTCCAGCCTGCATCCCCCGAAACGACACAGTTCAGGTAGGGTTGATTCCATTCCGGGTCCGCCCCGTCCGGCAGCAACGCAGGGGTTTCCACGACCGGGGAAATCCGGGCAATCCTGAATCCTCCGGATTCCAGCCGACAGATGGCGTGCCCCAGATTGGTTTTTCGGTCCCCTTCGTTCGATCCGAGACCAAGATACAGGGTCATTCAGGCAACTGGTGCAAGGATTCAATGAGCGTGGAAAGGAACCGGTCACATTGATCGAGCTGGTCCAGATCAATGAATTCATCCGGTTTGTGGGCCTGCTCGATATTCCCCGGGCCACAGATAATGGTGGGAATGCCGGCAGACTGGAAATGGCCACCCTCGGTGCCATAACTGACCTTGCCGGGTGCGGAAGGGATGCCAAGCAGGCCGGTAATCTCGGCAATCAGTTTTTCATCCGCCGGGGTATCCATTCCCGGATACTCTGCGATGGCCTGCCAGTCAATACCCGTTTCGGTGGATATCCGATGCATATCCGGCAGCAGGGACTTCGCAAAATCCTCCACTTCCCGGAACAGCAGCCGTGGCGGCTGTTCCGGGAGATTGCGAATCTCAAACTCGAATTCACAGTAGTTGGGAATAATGTTGTTGACCGTCCCCCCTTTGATCACACCGGAATGAAGAGTGGTATAGGGGGGGTTGAATCCGGAATCAAACGGGCCTTCTTCCTGGATCCGTTTTTGAATGCCGTCAATTTTGGAAATGATCTTTGCCGCTACGGTAATCGCATTCACGCCCTGGTCAACCAGGGAGGAGTGGGCGGACCTGCCATGAATGCAGCATCGTTTGAACAGCATTCCCTTGTGTGCACGAATCACCCCCATGCTCGTCGGTTCGCCAATGATGCAGGCACGGGGTTGCACGGGTTTCTTCTTCAGTTCTTCCAGCAAATCCGTGACACCAAGGCAACCGACTTCTTCATCATAGGAAAAGGCAAAGTGGATCGGGGTGGCCAGGTCCGCCTCCAGGATATCCCCGATTTTGGTGAGGCAGGCGGCCAGGTATCCTTTCATGTCGCAGGTCCCCCTGCCAAACATCTGCGCTCCCCGTATTTCGGATTGGAAAGGGTCCAGCGACCAATCCTGCCCATCGACCGGCACGACATCGGTATGGCCGGACAATACGATACCCGGCCCGGACCCCCCACCCAGTGTCGCAAACAGGTTCGCCTTTTTGCGATCCCGGTCAAAGGTCAATTCAACGTCAATTCCAAATGGTTTCAGCGTCTCTCTGACATAATCGATCAACTCCAGGTTGGAATGCCGGCTGGTGGTATCGAATGCGATAAGCTGAGACAATACCTCTGCGGTTGATTGCTGGTTGACCATGGAACTTGAAATTACCCGTATTCTTTGCAGAATTTTATCATGGATACAAAAATGAATATTTCGGAAATTTATGTCTATCCCGTAAAATCCCTGAAGGGCGTTTCCCTGGAATCGGCATCCCTGACTGCTGCCGGACTGGACAATGATCGCCAATGGATGGTGGTTCGTTCCGACGGCCGTTTTCTGACCCAGCGTGAATGTCCGCAGATGGCACTGGTGGAAACCGCCATAGACCACGGCAATCTGGTTCTGGACACCTTTGGTATGGCATCCCACACGGTGGAACCCATATCCGACCCCAACCGCCGAATCTCCACGGATGTATGGGGATCTCCAGTCAGCGCCCTGGTGCATGCCCCGGCCACCAACGAATGGCTCAGCCAGGCACTCGGCGTGGACTGCCAGCTGGTTTCTTTTCCTGAGGACCAGCCCCGACAGTGCGACCCTGAAAATTCCCAAAAAGGCGATCATGTCAAGTTTGCCGACGCCTTCCCGGTGCTGCTCATTTCCCAGGCATCGCTGGATTTCCTGAACTCAAAATTAAACACTCCCGTGGGAATGAACCGCTTCCGGCCGAATCTTGTCGTAACAGGATGTGAGGCACATGAGGAGGATGGCTGGGAGTCGGTTCAGGTGAATGGCCTGGAGCTGAGAAACGGGACCCCCTGTGGACGTTGTTCGGTTCCCACCGTTGACCCGGATACGGGAGTACTGGCGGGCCCGGAACCCATCCATACCCTGTCATCCTATCGGCAGCGCAACGGTGAAATCTATTTTGGCATGACCTTCATTCCGGACACCGAAGGCCGGATATCGGCGGGGAATTCGGTTTCGTTGCCGGCCCCCTGACCGGTCAAAGCGTGATCACGGTAATTCGGCGACAGCGGTTGATCAACAACCAAGGCTGATACAACGATCTTCAAGTCATTATCGGGTGTTTTCCGGTGTCGGCCTTTCGCTTCACGTCGGTAATCACGTTTGAATTGGCGAGCACGCTCAATCGCCCGCATGCAGGTCATCCAGGAGACCCTGCACGGTCGCAAAACGGGGCAATTTCTCCCGACGTGCCTCTCTCATCGCTGCGATGGTGGTTTCATTCGGGATCAACGGCTCAAAGGGTAACGCCTTCTCCCGGGCGATGCGAGTGAGCAACAGACGCACCGCATCCGACAACGTAAGCCCCATTGCGGCCAAGACAGCAGCCGCCTCTTCCTTGGTTTCGCCATCGATACGAGCCTGTACCAGTTTATTTGCACTCATCAATTGTTCTCCATTAGTGCATGACATTGAATACATTTCGCTTCGATCTGTCCATACGTGTGTTAGAAGCAAATAGAACTGTCCGGTTTTACCCTTCATTTCACGGCCCTGCGGCGGACCCTACGGCCTGAGCATAGTCTACCATCAACTGGTTTTGAGCATCATGCCGGGCCAGCTCATGGTTTTTTAGTATGTCGCGCGTAAACTCTATACCGAAATTCTCGCCGTTCGGGGCAATCTCCAACAGTTCTGTCTTCGTGACCGTACTCAGAATCCGTACCTGGAACGATGTCTTTCAAAAGCTCCGTTTCCCTTCAGGGGTTTCCCCGACCAACTCCCGCATTGTTCGGGAATCTATTGAGCCCATGGGCACCTGTCCTGTTCCCACCAGACTTTCCCGGGCTTCACCGCCCGGAGGAGCCAGAAACTATTCCCCACCCGGTTATTGTGAAGCGACCTCTTCCAGCTTCTTCGCCCTGATCACCTGCCCATCCAGCCCTGCTTCCTTCGCCGAACTGCCATAGGCCACCGCCATCAGCTGGCTGTAATAGACCACGGGCATTTTGAAGTTCTTCCGGTAGGTTTTGTTGATCTGCTCCTGGTACACCTCTACATTCATCTGGCAGACCGGACAGGGAGTCACAATCATGTCGGCATCGTGGTCGTACGCGGACTCGACAATGTCCTTGATCTGGGCCTGGCTTTTTTCAGGCTCTGAAAATGCCAGGGCCCCTCCGCAACAGGTGACTTTCTGCTCATACTCCTCCGCGGGGTCCGCCCCCATGATCTCCACCATCTTGTCGAGATATTTCGGGTTCTCGAAGGATTCCCCGTCAATGCCGAAGGGCCGATTGGTCTGGCACCCCACATATCCGGCAATCTTCAGACCATCCAGGGGCTTCTTCACCGGTGCGGCTAGTTCGTCATATCCCAGGTCCTCGATCAGGACCTCCACCATGTGCCGCACCCCCTTTGCCGTATTCTTGGTAATATCGACTTTAAGACCGGCTTCGCTCAGGATATTCTGGGTATCGGCCAGCAACTGTTCCGACTTCGACAGCCGCTCCACGGATTCCTTGGTCCCCAGCCAGCACGCGGCACAGGTGGCCACGATATCCTGCCCTGCGTTGTGTTCCTGGGACAAGGCAATGTTGCGGGCATTCATGACATGGCGGGGCAGTTCACCCCCTTCCCCGTAGCCGATGGAGGCCCCGCAACAGTTCCAGTCCGGAATTTCATTCAACTGGATATCCAGCGTCTTGCACATCGTTTCCACGGAAACCATGTAGTTGGAAGCGGACGCATTGCGCTCGGAAGAGCACCCCGGGTAAAAGGAATATTCTTTTCTGGCCATAATGGTTATCCGTGAAGAATGGCTTTTGAAACGCGGCTGCCAGAGCCCTGCAAGGTCCAGCCCGCAAGATACCTCAACGGAAAAACACCTGTAGGACCCGAATGCGTAGTGGGGACACCACGACAAGCCTCGGACCGGGGAACGGACCGGACCGGGCACCGTTTGAATTCAGGATTCATTTCGACAGCCGTTTTCACTGGAACCCCTTGCGCTTGTCTTCGATTTCATACGCCCTCTTCAGCATCTGCTGCAGCTGTGATTTATTCCTGATCCCGCCTGAAGCAAACAGACCGAAAGGATTCAGGCGCCGGGTCAGCAGCATTCCAAGGCCAACCTTTCGCATGGCGAATGCCGTTTTCAACCCCTTCATGAAACCATCCATGAAATAGAGCCTGATGGATAGCCTGGTCTCATTAACCCGGCCGGTAGTACTGATATTGTCCCAGAAGATCTTTGCGAATCGCCGGGTGGGATTCATTTTCGGTGCCAGGCCCAGTCGATTTGCATAATTCGCCAGGCCATGCATGATATGGGTAATGGGCAACCCCCGCGGGCAACGGACAATGCAGTTGTAACAGGAGGTGCACATCCACATGGACTCACTGCGCAGCACTTCTTCGCGCTGCCCTGCCCGGATCATCATGAACAATTCCTGGGGAGGATGCTCCCAGGCGTTCCCAAGGGGACAGGACCCCGAGCAGACCCCGCACTGCATGCACATTTTCACCCAGTCCCCCTCTTCGACATTGGCTTCCACTTCACGCAGGAAATTATTGCGGTATTTGTCCACCATCACCTGGTTCGGGGACAGGGGTACGGAGGCGGTCTGGTTCATGACGTCCACTAGAAGCCCCTGAACGGGTTCGGGCCAATCCCATTGACCGTGTCCGCGTAATCGTTAATCAGCCGCGGGACCCGGTGGATATCCGTGATTTCAACCTCATGCACCTCCACCCGTTCCGTTTCCAGCTGCAACTGGCTCAGTGTGTCCGCAATCTTGCTCATTCTTTCATGAGCGAGTTCAGACCCGCGAACAAAATGGCATTGATAATCCTCTCCCTTCTTGCAGCCCATCAACATGACCCCGTCAAACCCGGCATTCAGCGCATCCGTGACCCAGATCTGGTTGACCGAACCCAGGCACCGGACAGGGACCACGCGTACAAAGGCATTGTATTCAAACCGGTTCCGGGCGGCCATATCCATTGCGGGATAGGCATCATTTTCGCATGCCAGAATGAGTATTCTGGATTTCTCCTCAAACTCATCCGGTATTTCCACGGCCTTGATCTGCTGCCCCACCGAATCCACCGAATAATTTTCAAATGAGATTACCCTCACTGGACAGGCCCCCATACAGGTCCCGCACCGGCGGCACCGGGATTCGTTGAAAACGGGGTACCGGTCTTCGTCTTCGTCGATGGCGCCAAACGGGCATTCTACCGTGCATCGCTTGCACTGCGTACATCCTTCCCTGCGAAAGGAAGGATAGGACAAATCCCCGGACCGGGGATGGGCGGCCCGGCCCGATGCCGCGCCTTCCACCGCCTGAATGGCCTTCATGGCCGCCCCGGTGGCATCCTCCACCGACTGGACGATATCCATGGGGCGGCGAACCGGACCGCAGGCATAGATTCCGGTCCGCCGGGTTTCGTAGGGAAAACAGATAAAGTGGGAATCACTGAACCCGTGTTTCAACTGCGGGATGTCCGGGCCCTGGCGGTAGTCCAGGTTCAGGATGGAATCCACCGATACCCTGGCCTGACCCCCGTTCGTACTGCTGGCGCCATCGGCCGGTTCTGCGGAAATATCGATACCGGAATTGGGGACCTGTCCGGTTGCAAGCACCACCAGGTCCGTATGGACGGTCACTTCCCGGTCAAGGATGTCATCCCTGAACCGCACCGCCAGCCGGTTACCATCCACCGTCACCTGGTCCACGGAGCCATTCGTGAACGCCACGCCCTTGAGCTGGGCAGCCCGGTAAAAATCTTCGCCGTTTCCCGGGACACGAAGGTCGGTATAGATAATGTTGGTATCCACCTGGGGGTTCTGGTCCTTGAAGTACATCGCCTGCTTGATGCTGACATTGCAGCAATAGCCGGAACAATAGGGAAGGTGCCCCGGTTTGTCAGACCGCTGTCCGGCACACTGGACAAACACCACACTTTCCACTGCCCCGCCATCCGAAGGCCGGACCATCCCTTTTCCGTTGGCCTTTCGCGCCATTTCCTCCAGTTGGACATGGTCGACCACATCCGCGGATTTTCCGTATCCGAGTTCCGGAAGCCGGCCGGCATCATAGCGGGAGAACCCCGTGGCCTGGATGATTGCACCCACATTCTCCGTGGAGGCTGCCCCGCCCTGGGTCGCGATGTCCACTGAAAACTGTCCGGGTGCCCCACTCGTCCGTGACACGGTGGCATTCAACAAAACGGTGATATGGGGGGAGGTTTCCACCTGGTAGACCAGGTCGTCCATGTCATTTTCCCGGGGCCGGACATACGGCTCACGGGAAGGCAACTGCCGGTGAAGCGTGCCGGCCCAACCCCCCAGTGCAGGGGTTTTCTCCACCAGCAATACTTCGTATCCGGCCTTGGCGGCCCCCAGCGCCGCAGAAATCCCGCTGATTCCGCCTCCCACCACCAGAATCCTTCGGTTCGCGCCCCGTTCACGGTTGGCTTTTGGCGGTTGCATGAACTTGATTTCAGCGCAGGCCATGCGGACATAGTCATCCGCCATCTCCTGGGTGGCCTCCCTGGTTTCATCCCGTTCCGGCTGGCTCCAGATGACGCCTTCCCGCAAATTTGCACGGGCGACGGCAACGGTATCAAACCCAAATGCCTCGGTTTTTGACCGCTGGGAACAGGCCCCGATGACCACATGGGTCAGCCCTTCCTTATCGATATCATTGCGGATCCGTTCCACTCCATCCCGGCCGCACAGGTAGTCATGGGACCGGGCAATGTGGCTCCCGCATTCGTCCTGTGCAACCTGCACCAGGTGATCGACGTCCAGACGATCCCCCAGGGTGCATCCCCGGCAGATATACGTGGCTGTTCTGGATTCGGCAGACATGGAGGGTCTCGTCAGGAAGCGGAAATCCGGTTCACCACCTGGATGGCACGCAATGCGGCAGCGGTGGCGCTCTGGACAGACCGGTTGACGTCCAGGGGATTGGTGGCACATCCGGCACCAAACACCCCGGCATTGGCCTCATCCAGTTCAATGAATCCACTGGTGTCCAGAGCGACACCATGACCGGTATCGGTGATCGAAGCCAGATCCAGACCGGGTTCCATGCCAACGGCCAGCACAACGAGGTCATGGGCATTTTCATACCGGTCATACCCGTGGGTGTCCACGCCCTGGCAGACCGGCCTTCCCGAATCCGGGTCCTGGACGATGCTCGCGACCTTGGATTTCACAAACCGGACTTTTCGGTCCTGCCGGACTTTCTGTTCAAAGTCCTCGAAACGGTCGATGGTGCGAATATCGATATAGTAGATGGTGGCACTGGCCCCGGCATCCTCGCCAAACTGTTCGGAAAGATAGGTCGTTTGCTTTAAGGAGGCCATGCAGCAGATTCTCGAGCAATGCGACAGGTGGTTCCTGTCCCGGGACCCTGCACACTGTATGAAGGCAATATTTTTTGCGTCCTCTCCGTTGGATGGCCGCACCAGTTTACCGCCGGTGGGACCAAAGGGATCCATCATCCGCTCCAGTTCCACGCTGGTCACGACATCGGGGTACCGGTCGTAGCCATAGGGCTCGATCCGGGACGCATCGTACGGGCGCCATCCGGTGGCAAAAACCACGGCACCGCAATGGATGTGGAGGGTCTGCTCTTCCTGGTCCAGATCAATGGCATCCACCGGGCAGGCCGCCCGGGCATTTTCCGCTTCCTCGGTGCCGATAATGGACGGGTCGAGGACATACCGCTGGGGATAGGCCATGTTGTTCGGCAGGTAGGCGGCCTTGATGGTGCTCATCCCGTAATTGTGGGGATCTCCGATTTCAGACACCACGGCCTTCGCACAGGCTCCACAGGCGGTGCAATTTTCATTCACATACCGCGGGTGGATGCGGACGGTGGCAGTGTAATCCCCGGCGGTCCCGGACAGACGGACAATTTCCGCCATGGTCATGACACGAAGGTTGCGGTTGGCCTTGACCCTTCTGAGATTGATTTCCTGGCCACAACTGGGCCGGCACAATTTCGGAAAATACTTGTACAACTGGGAGATGCGGCCGCCAAGGGACGGATTCTTTTCAATCAGTATGACCTCTTTTCCGCACTCGGCGGCTTCCAGTGCAGTCGTCATGCCACTGATCCCCCCTCCGATGACCAATATGGTCTCATTGCTGGCAACCAGTTCCGTCATCATCAGTTTCGTTTTTGGTTTATAGGGGCTGGGCGTGGAATACAGGGATACTATACGGAATTCCCGTTGCATAGACCAGTCAAGAAGCTCTTTTGCCCATAAATATTTCCTACTCACCGATAGAAAAAACCGATACCGCCGCATGTTGGCCACTTCCGGTCCTGAGGGTTACCCCATCCACCATCGGGACCGGCGGCTCACTGGCTTCCAGGATACGGTCCTTGAGCGGCTGCCCTTTGTCCCGTAAGGGGATTGTCCCATCAAAGGCCTCCCATGCGGTGATGGCGGCCCTGCCCAGGGCATCCCCCGATCCTTATGGTCTGAACCTGGATTTCCCGGTGATGGAACGGGCCGGTCAGGGTCACCAACCGGGTGGGGCATGAGGGACGGGCCGAATCAGAGCACACTCGGATTTGCTGTGCCGCACCGGCCGATGGGCATCCAGGGGATTTTGCGGGCCCACAGCAAACGTGGGTTGTCATCTTCGGTGAAAGCTGGCAAAAAACCCTGGCGGGGTCAATATCCAAAATATCCTGAAGCCGCCGTTCTTTGACCCGTCGGTCCTGTGGCACCTGGTTTACCCGCAATGACTCCGATCTGATTCAGACCTCAGTGGCTGTGCTTGATTTTGACAACGTCATTGACTTGAGGCAGGATGGTCAAACTTGGGATAGAAAGACAATGAACCAACCTGATTTGAAACATCTGTTTGCGCCAGGTGACGGCAATGTGCCACCGTATCTAGCCGGCCGCAAGAAGGAACAGGAATATTTCCGGGATTGTGTCGATATCTTGAAAAACAAGAAACCCGCCCGCCAGAACCTCATTCTCTACGGCCCCCGGGGCAACGGCAAGACCGCCCTGCTGCGTTATCTGCAACAAGAGACCCGCCAACAAGAAGCCTCCAACCTGAGCGTTCTATGGGCAACCCCGAGGACGCTGGAAGACCCGGGAAAGCTGGTCGACCTGATTGTTGGGGATCATACCGCCCTTCGGCGCAAGATCCATTCTGCGGATTTTTCGATTAATGTCGGCATCGCCAAAGCCAATGCACAAGTTGATTTTTCCAAACGAACCCTGACCCTCGATAACCTGCTGGAGGAGCGGTGTCAGCATCAACCCCTGATTCTGATCATTGACGAAGCGCACCGGCTGGGCCCGGAACTGGGAGAGGACTTGCTCAATGCCAGCCAGATCGTCCGCAACGCAGGCAGCCCATTCCTGCTCGTGCTGGCTGGCACACCAAACCTCAAGGCCACGTTGAGACAGGCCAATGCGTCCTTCTGGGACCGTAGCGAAATTGTTCCCCTGGGGCGCCTGTCACCGGACGAAGCCAGCCAGGCACTTGCCGTGCCGTTGCAGGCAGCGGGCATCACTTTTGCCCCCGGTGTCATGGAGCACATCGTGGAGCAGACCCACTGCTATCCCTTTTTCACCCAGCTCTGGGGAGATTGCATCGCCCAACGGCTACAGCAGACCGGGGAACGGATTATCTCCATGGAGACGGCCAAGGACATTGCGGGAGAGGTCACCGGCAAGCGCCAGGAAATGTATGATACCCGACGTGATGAGATCGAAGAGGCGGGATTGCTGTCTGTCGCGGAAAGCATTGCAAATGCGTTTATCCGAAGCGGCGAGGCGCCTTTGCATGAACGCGGTCTGAAGGAAGCGATTGCGCGGGGAATGCCCGGCGATGAACCCATCACCGAGCCAGGTATCCGGGAAAAGTTAAAACAACTCTCTCACCTGGGCTATGTCTGGCGCATCCATGCCCCGGGGGGATATGCTTACGAACCGGGTATCCCGAGCCTGATGTCCTTCATACAGGAATATTCGCTGTCTCAAACCAGAGGGAATGAGGCTGAATCGGATCCACAAAAGTGAGAGAATGAGCCAGTCTGATTTGAAACATCTGTTTACACCGGGCACCGGTGCGGTACCGCCGTATCTGGCCGGCCGCAAGCAGGAACAGGAATATTTCCGGGATTGTGTCGAAGTCCTCAAAGGCCGGAACTCCGTCAGTCGGGACCTCATTCTCTACGGCCCCCGGGGCAACGGCAAGACCGCCCTGCTTCGTTATCTGCAAAAAGAGACCCACCAACAAGAGGCCTCGAAGCTGGACATTCTACGGGTCACTCCAGATGAACTGAGAACCCTGGATGCACTGTTTGGCCGCCTGATGGAGGACCATCAGGCAGTACGCAAGCGGTTCAAGTCAGTGGAGGTCTCCGGAGGGGTCGGAGGACTCTTTCAAGCCAAAACGGAAGTGGATTTGTCCCTGGCCTCTGTGACTATCCGAAAACTCCTTCAGGAGCGAAGTGGAAACAAGCCGTTTATCCTGATCATAGACGAAGCGCACCGATTGACTCCAGCGATAGCTGAATCGCTGTTGAACGCCAGTCAGACCGTCCGATTGGAAGGTTGTCCGTTTCTGCTGGTGTTGGCCGGCACGCCAAACCTCAGGACCACGTTGGGGCAGGCCAATGCCTCGTTCTGGGACCGCAGTGAAATCGTTCCTTTGGGACGCCTGTCATCGGAAGAAGCCAGCCAGGCACTTGCCGTGCCGTTGCAGGCAGCGGGCATAATTTTTGCCCCCGGTGTCATGGAGCACATCGTGGAGCAGACCCACTGCTATCCCTTTTTCACCCAGCTCTGGGGCGATTGCCTGGCTCGAAGGTTGGACGAAACCAAAGAAGTAGAGATCACCACTGAGACCGTCAAGGCGGTGGAGAAAAAGGTCATCACAAAGCGAAACGCCATGTATCAGGTCCGGTTCAATGAGCTGAAAAGTAGGGGGTTGCTGCCCGTCGCTGCAAGCATTGCGGACGCTTTTATCCGGTGCGGTGAACCCACTCTGCATGGCAGCGAGTTGGACCAAGCGATTGAAAGTGGCCTGGCGGGCGATGAACCGATCACGAATGAACGGATCATGGAAAAACTCGAGCAACTTTCCCACCTGGGGTATGTCTGGCCAGCTGGGGAGTATGATTACGAACCTGGAATCCCGAGCCTGATGGCTTTTGTGCAAGGCTATTCGCTGTCTCAAACCAGGGGGAAGGCGGCTGTACCGGATCCACAAAAGCGAGAGAATGAGCACCACTGATTTGAAACACCTGTTTACACCGGGCACCGGTGCGGTACCGCCGTATCTGGCCGGTCGCAAGCGGGAACAGGAATATTTCCGGGATTGTGTCGAAGTCCTCAAAGGCCGGAACTCCGTCAGTCGGGACCTCATTCTCTACGGCCCCCGGGGCAACGGCAAGACCGCCCTGCTCCGTTATCTGCAAACCAAGACCCGTCAGAAAGAAGGGGACAGGCTGGATATCCTGTGGGTAACGCCGAACACGATGTCCACGGAGACCGAGTTTGCCCATCTGCTGAGTGGCCCGAAGAAACTCAAGGACCGGTTTAAAAAGCTGACCGGCTCTGTCGGAGCCTGGGTCGCTTCAGCGGGCATTGAAATGGATTTGTCCGGTTCCCTGTCGATCACAGAACACCAGATAAGGGAGAAGTGCAAACGCAAGCCTTTTATCCTGATCATTGATGAAGCCCACCGGCTGAAGCCGTCGATGGCCGAATCGCTGTTGAATGCCAGCCAGACCGTACGGTCAGATGGCTGTCCATTCCTGCTGGTGCTGGCCGGCACGCCGAATCTTGAAGCCACCCTGGGCACAGCCAATGCGTCCTTCTGGGACCGTAGTAAGAAACTTCCATTGGGGCGCCTGTCACCGGAAGAGGCTGGTCAGGCGATCAGCGTCCCATTGCAGGAGGCCGGCATCACCTTTGCCCCCGGTGTCGTTGCAGAAATCGTTGCACAGGCCCACTGTTATCCTTTTTTCATGCAAGTCTGGGGAGATTGCCTGGCCCGAAGACTGAATGAAACCAAAGAAACAGAGATCACCCTGGCGCAGGTCAAAGAAGTGGAAGATGCAGTGATAAACGAACGCAACGCCATGTCCCGGATTCGCTTCAATGAGCTGGACAGAATGGGTTTGCTGCCGGTGGCCGAGAGGGTTGCAGATGCCTTTATCCGGCTCGGTGAGCCGGCACTGCATCGTCACGCATTAAGGGAGGCAATTGAAAAAGGAATGCCGGGGGATGAGCCGGTCACGAATGAGCGGATCATGGAAAAACTCGAGAAACTGTCCCACCTGGGTTACGTCTGGCCTGTTGGAGGGTATGCTTACGAGCCCGGTATCCCGAGCCTGATGGCTTTTGTGCAAGGCTATTCGCTGTCCCAAACCAGAGGGAAAGAGGCGGCGCTGCACACCACCCCCCGGTGAGCATCCATTGGCGTAATGTCTCCCCGGGAACTGGGCCCCCCTCAATGGAAAAGAGGACATCACGGCATTGCGCTGACGAACTTTAGTTTGCGTGGATTCTCCTTTCGCTAAAAATGCTACACTCAAACTTGGATTCATACTCGTAATACCGCCTATGCCAGCAACCTCCACGGCCGAGGAATTCCGGATTTCGCAATCCCCATTTTACGCTCCCCAGCAAAATGAGATTGAGGTGTTTGAGGCCGCGTACCACAATCGAATCCCCGTTCTTCTCAAGGGTCCCACCGGATGCGGCAAAACCCGGTTTATGGAACATATGGCCTGGAGACTTCAGCGACCCCTGTTTACTGTTTCCTGTCACGACGACCTGACGGCAGCGGACCTGGTTGGCCGGTACCTGATCGTCGGTGGGGAAACTCAATGGTCCGATGGTCCTTTGAGCCGGGCCGTTCGCACGGGTGGAATCTGCTATCTGGATGAAATTGTGGAGGCGAGAAAGGATACCACTGTGGTTATTCATCCCCTGGCGGATGACCGACGCGCACTTCCCATCGAAAAAACCGGGGAATTGCTCGTCGCCCCGAATGAGTTTTGCCTGGCGATTTCCTACAACCCGGGGTATCAAAGTGTATTGAAGGACCTCAAGCAAAGTACCCGCCAGCGCTTCGTCTCCATCGAGTTCAATTACCCCCTGGCTGACCTGGAAACCGAAATCATTGTCCGGGAATCCGGACTGGATGCCACCATAGCGGGACGACTGGTGAAATTTGCCGGAATGACACGGAACCTGAAGGGCAACGGGTTGGAGGAAGGGGCCAGTACCCGGCTACTCGTCCATGCTGCGAAACTGATGGTGAGCGACATCGACCCCCGTGCAGCTTGCCGGGGTGCCATCTCAGAGACATTGACCGATGACCCGGAAATGCTCAAGGCCATCAACGAACTGAGCGCGTCCCTGTTCTGATGGTTTCCCGAACAGGGGGATAAGCATGTCCATCGCTGACCAGAAAAAACGTGTTGCCGAAGCTGCCCTTGACTATGTCCAGGTGGGGGACATTATCGGTGTCGGCACCGGGTCCACCGCAAACTGTTTTATTGATGCCCTGGCGCGAATCAAGGGCAAACTCGACGGGACGGTCGCAAGCTCCAATGCCTCTGCGGAACGGCTGCGTCAGCACGGGATTTCTGTTCTGGACCTCAGCCAGGTCGGCACAATGCCGCTGTATGTGGATGGTGCGGATGAAGCCACCCGGAACCTGCATTTAATCAAAGGGGGTGGCGGGGCGCTGACCCGGGAAAAGATTGTGGCCCATGTCTGCGACCGATTCGTCTGCATCGCCGACCAGAGCAAACTGGTTGACCGCCTGGGTGCGTTTCCCCTGCCGGTTGAAGTCATTCCCATGGCCCAGAGTTCCGTGTCCCGGGAGATGGTAAAGCTTGGCGGACAGCCGGAATTGCGACATGACTTTGTCACGGACAACGGCAATATCATTGTGGATGTGCGAAATCTGGATATCGTCAATCCGATCGAACTCGAACGCACCATCAACCAGATTCCAGGAGTGGTCACTGTGGGATTGTTTGCGCTCCGGGCTGCGGATGTCCTGCTGCTCGGAAGCGAGGACGGGGTCGATGTGCTGACCTGATTCGCGCATGGAACCGGATATTTCCATTTCAAGGGACACGCAAGAGGCCGGGTCTCCTCCACGGTCCGCAAACGGGAGGGTGTCAGGTCATGATCAGGGTCCAACGATCCCAAAACCCCGCCTTGGGGCTCGCTTTCCGTTGAACAACTCTTATCTTCTCAAAAAATGCTATTATTGAGAAGGTTAGTGCAAATGTGTTCACTAATGCCGTATTTTAATCCATGTCTTTGCCCGTTCTAGAGTCATTAGCCCCTAAGATGACACTGGAGTCGCCGAGTGTCTTGCGGGCCCTGATGAGTGCTCATCGCCATCAGCCGGAATGGTGCCCGAGGCACTGATTGAATGCCGGAATGGACTTTCAACCAGACAGAAGGGTTCAAATCATCAAGCGTTTTCCTGAGGAACTTTCATGCCCCAGGGTTGTAGATTATTTTGTCACAAGCATTATGGCTATTTTATCACCCATTTGTTCGGCGTACTTTGTGTCCCGTAGGGAAAGGGAATGGGTTCATCTATAATTTCATCTTCTGAAATCTGGTCGAGAAAATCCAAATTGATATATCCTTGATTTTTCGCCTTTTTGTCCATTTCCTGGATCATTTCCGTGTATTTATTATTTTTGTGTTCAACCGAATTTTGTTGTGCAGTCATTAGAACACTCGCCTCATCTCTTGTTGTTTTGTATGTATAAAACCCCGCATACCCATTTTTCTAGCAAAATCAACCGCTAAACCGTGGTAATTCCTGATATCTACGCTTAGGTCGGAATTAATCCCGAAATCATCTATCTCCAGCTTAATTTCATCTGACTGAAGTTGCTTCATGGTGATGCCACGCCCGTGTGAATGCCACCTGTCCGCCTTCGCCAGTAACTCTGCAATTTCTTCAGCCCTTTTTTTTCGCATGTCTGAAGTAACTACCGTCTTAGAGCCTTTAGTGGTTTTCCAGTTCTTAAACTTATACTTTGGCAACCATTCCATTATTAATGATTGTCCATGCTCAATCGCTTGCTCAATATGAAATAATTTGGCAGGGTCAAATCTTTTAATTAGATATGATAACTCTGCTTTTGTTTCTGCAGGTGAACTGGAACGATTTATCTTGTCAGTTAATTCGTTGAATTTCGCCAAATACCCCGACCCCGGGAGCAAGTTATGGCCTTCCTCATCTTGATATTGTGGGTCAATAGGGCCAAGGACTGAATAGTAATCCATAAATATTTTATCCCCGGATAAAACTAGAACAGTTCCAGCCGAATACGCATGACCGGCAACTATAAAATACACTTCAGCATAATGCTTGCGCATTACTGAAACCATCCGCTCTACAACCTCTATATGCCCTCCATTGGTTTCCAGTAAAACGATAAGGCGGTTGTGTGTTTTGCCTTCTTGCACTAAATGTTCAATAGCAACACGAAATTCATCGTCAAGCGGGGACTGAATACCAGACCAAACAAAAATACAATCTCCCTTTAAACGTTTGGAGATACCTGTATTCATGTCCGCTAGTACTACATTCACTAGCTGATCAACATTAATTGCTTCCATTTGCTTTTTTCACTTTGTGCAGGTTGCTTTCTTCAAAATTGCTGAACGTTCGGACTTGCTCAAAGACTCAGCACAAACTTTACCACCAGCAACACCGCTATTGCTCTTGTGTCTTGCAGAATAGATCAGGATGGTATCCGTAACTTTGCTAGTAGGTACCTTGACCACACACCCAAGGGCGGTAGCTGGCCGATGCTCACCGTTAGGACCTGATTAAAGTATCTCAAATCCGTCCAGACGAATTTATATGCTAACGCTTCTGGTGAATAATATCATATTATTAAAAAACAACAACTTTGAGAGAAAAACATGTTTACACTTTTTCCTTATTCTGAATTTCAAAGACAGGATTGAGGCTACCAACAGCGATTCGCCCGGCCTGCTCCGCAGTCGATGGAAAATCGTGAAGCGACCGAGATTTAACGAGTTTTATTGCATCCAGTCCATTAAAATAAAATTGCATTTGAATGACATCATCCGATTCGCGAATCATGAAGGAGACCTGCTTCAGGTTATTGCGGGCTCAAGGTCATGAAAACCCAGACAATGAGAACTAAATTGATACCAACCAACCGATTGCACGATTTCCCCGGGAAACGCGCCGTACTCCATTTTCTTGTGCTTGCGATGATGGTTTTCAGTACCACCGGCCAAGCCCAGACAACGGATTTGCCTGAACTCGGTGACAGCGCAAGCCGGTATCTCTCATCGTCCCAGGAAGTCGAAATCGGACAACGTTTTTTTCGGCAGTTGATGCGAAGCAAGAATTTCATCGAGGACTATGTGCTGCAGGACTACCTGCAATCCCTTGGGGAACAGATCGGTGCCAGTGCGGACCTCAGGGGAATGAAACTGTATTTCAACCTGATCATGGACAACCGTGTGAATGCGTTTGCCGTCCCAGGAGGGTACATCACCTTCTACACCGGATTACTGACCTTGACCGAAGAGGAAAGCGAACTGGCTTCGGTGGTCAGCCATGAAATCGCGCACCTGACCCAGCGCCATTTGGCGCGATTGATCGCAAAACAGAGCGAAGACAAGATTCCGGCCGTAGCGGCCCTCCTCGGTTCCATCCTGATAGGCGGGCAGGCCGGTCTTGCCGGGGCAACCCTGACCTCCGCAACGGTTGCCTCAAACCAACTCGCCTATTCACGAGCCTTTGAGCGCGAAGCGGATGCGATTGGCATTCAGTTGCTGGCGGATTCCGGTCACGACCCCAATTCCATGGTGCAGTTTTTCCGTGCACTGGAGGCGCACAGCCGGCATGACCAGGCCGGGGTTTATGAATTTCTCCAGACCCACCCCCTGTCCCTGAACCGTGTCTCGGAATCGGAATCAAGAGCCAGCGAGTACCCGCCCCGAACCCATACCAGCAGTTTCGAATACCACTTGGCCAAAGCTAAAATCCGGGCACTGTACAGGGAGCGAAATGACCACCCGGAAATCTTCCTCGAAGACCAGATCACCTCCGGTCCGGAAGTAAAAAGTGATGCCGCAAAATACGGGCTGGCGGTTTATCTGACCCGTGCCAGAAATTTCAGCCGGGCACGAAGCATGCTCGACTCCCTGGCCTCCAAGTATCCCGGCCACCCGTGGATTGGTGTCGCCCAGGCGGAAAATGAATTGGCGGATGGCCACCCGGAAATCGCCGTTTCCATACTGGAAGACCTGTTGGAAAACCATGCCCCCCGGCCTTACCTTTACTATCACATGGCACAGGCGTATCTTGCGAACAAACAGCCGGAACAGGCAAAGAAATTTGTGCGATACCAGATTCGGCGAAATCCCCAGCTGTTTCGTCTGTACGAATTTCTTTCCCAGGCCAATGCGAACCTAAAAAACCTGGCGGAAGCCCACCAGGCAAAAGCCGAATATCATGCGGTTCTTGGAAACGACCCGGCAGCCATCGAGTCCCTGGAACTCGCACTTCGGGAAGCGGAGCCGGACGGGTATCTTGCACAAAGTCTGTCCGCCCGAATCGCTGAACTGAAATCGGGTTATCGCTGAACCAGGCGTCCGGGGGACTATCCGGAGGAAATGACAGTCCACTGGTGGAGGGTTCTGCTCCATGCATCGGAAATCCGGATATTTCTGGTGTGCGGCTCTCAGACCCCACCCATTTATCCTTCGACCCAACTCGGGGGAGTAACCCGTACGGAACCATCCGTGGCAGACGGGCTTCTGGCATAGCCATGGATGATTTCAAAAGTGATCCGGTAACCGGAATCCCGGGCCGCACACTGCTTGAGTGCCTGCCTAAAACCGTCAAACCGGTTTTTTCCGGTCAGGGTTTTGCGGCGGTCTCTCAACCGATTGGTGAATCCTTCCTGCTTCAGGTCCTGGAACAAGAGGTCCACATCCGGAAAATCGATCTGCCACCAGTCGGCATCCACGATGGGCCGGAGAAACCCCAGTGCAATCAGCGCATCACCAAGATGATGCATATCCGTAAAGGAATGCACATGGGGCAATACATCCACCGTGGACCACGCCTGGTGGATTTCCTGCAGGGTATCCGGGCCAAACGTGGAAAAATAAAAATCCCCGCCCGGATTCAGAATTCGTTTTATTTCCGGCAGGACCTGGCCAGCACTCATCCAGGACAATTGCAGATTCATCACGACGCAGTCAAATTTCCCATCCGGGAATTGGGAAAATGGCTCCTGGCCGTCGTTGCAACCGTCACCCAATGTGTCGAGCTGGGTCACTGACGGGCCATTGACCGCCAGGTCACCGGTTTTGAAATCGACCAGCAACACCTGGGCATACTCGGCAGAATTCAAGCGTATTCGTTCTTCCATCTCCCTGCGAATGGGAGACAGCAGGTAGTCCATACCGTTTGACGTGGCTGAATTCTTCTTCCAGTTTCCCCTTCCCATGGTTGAGATTGTACAGGATCAACTTCCGCTGTATCCCGACCTGCGTCCAGACCAGTCCCGGCAATGGTTCTGATGCAATTGGTATGTCTGCTTGAATATCTCGGTGATCCTTTTTCCAGGGCCCACCGTTATGTCGTCAGGCAACTGTGAGACCAGCTTCGGCGCACTGCAATATTGGGGTTAGTCAACTTCAGGAATGGCATGGTAGCAGATAGGGATGCCGGCCTCTGCCGATCTTGATGTAATCGATATCGGTCCATCGATCCTTGTTCAACTGGCGGGCTCTTCGTTCATCGGGCTTGGTCAGTTTAGCCTCAGCAATCCGCTTCCATAGCGAAAAATTGTTCTTGCAAAACGCAGGCGAATCTATAGATGGATTATTTGCCCTCCGGCATTACGTGAAGCCCTTCCAGTTCCGCGGTATTGCCCAGACGGTTGTCCAGACACACGAAGTCAAGCGGTTCATGCAGTGGCTCCTGGATAAGCAGGGCGGCCCCCAGTTGGCCTGCGTCCGCCGACCGTACCGGGTGTCGGGCAAGCAACCTGATCGCCTGGGACCGCACAACCAAACGTCGTCAATTTCATCCCAAGTGGTGGCAAAGGAAGCCAAGCGCCCCATAATCTTGCGGCACTGAGCACGGGGCAGGCTACCCTCGCGGGCGCGTCGCTCAATGGCACTGACCATCTCCGTCCGAGTCCACACCCACATGATGACATGGTCGTCCTCCTGGAGCAGTTGGCGGACTACTTCGCTACTCTGTTCAGATATAAGTAACGGGACAAGCGCCGAGGCATCCCAGTACCTCACAGCCGATCATTGCGTTCTTCCGACAGAGCGGCCAACAAATCAACCGACAACACAAGCGGCGGTTCATCCAGAATCTCGCTTGCCCTCCCCTTCCCGGGGCGCACAAGACCTGCCCTGATTAGGGAATTGCGCACCTTGTCCCCACTGGCCAGTGGGGGAGTTATACAGACGACCGGCTTGCCTCTGTCAAGCACCTGGATTTCTCCGCCACGACGCACCTCGCGGAGGTAGCGCGACAGATTCGATTTCAGGTCGGTAATTGAGACGGTGGTCATAATGACCACTATGCCCGTTTGAAATGACTTATCAAGCCCCCGTACCAGAACGAAGTTCAACACCCGCTCCGACTACGTTCGTTGTCCAAAGATTGCAACACGTTTCGGATGCCACCTGAACCATCGGAAATATATGTCGAACTTCGGACATGACAATCTTGACGCAAGACACCGGTTTGCGTTCCGGCCCTCCTCGCCCGGATGGCGGCCAACCCGGACGAGGTCTGGGTCCCCGACGACTTTGCCGATCTCGGCAATCGTGTCGCTGTCGACAAAACCCTGCAGTGCCTGGTTGCTGCCGACGGTCTACGTCGCATCGACTACGGACCCCGTCACGAACAGGCGGTTCGCGCCAATCTGGAAGCGGGAATTCTTGCGCGATCTGCCGAGAGCCTCTGATGCAGTACGTCCCTGTCGAAAACCTACGGCTTGATCCAGCGCTTTTTCGATGACATCGACATCACTGTGTTCCGAGAGAACCTCGATGAACCGGCCTCGGTCGAGGAACTGAGGCCTTGTCGGGAAAGAAGCACCGGGCCCGACTCGATGCGATCAGGGATGCATACCTCGCATTATTTTTTGACCTCTATAATCGTTTCCATGTGAGCATTCTCTCTACGGCTTGCTCCGTAACCGAATCCCCATCCAGAAATACTTTGGGAACACCTGCGCCGAAGTAACGAACATTGTCCTTTCCAAAGAGATTCCATACAGATGTGACAACATCGGGATGGTTTTCCATTTTTCCAAGCTCATCAGGATAGTACCAACGGTTTTCGTAGCCATCTTGCTTGTCAATCACGCTGCACTTGACCGTATCGCCTGAATCCCTACTATTATTCTTCCGATTCACCCTCGCAGCAAGGAATGCCCGGTAGGTGACATCGTCCAGGGGCAAGGAATATCCCATCAAAACAATGTGATTCGCTTTCTGGACAACCACGCGCATATCTCTCTGAATCTCCTCCAGATACGGTGGTGGCCGGGTCTTGAAGCTTGTCTGCATGACTACGGGCGTGTGATGCGCATAGGTCAGAGTCTCGCAATGAACACAGGCTCGGGCGTCAACACCACCACGGCCCCATTCACTATCTTCTTTATCAAGCCAGCTTTCGTATGCGATTCCATGCACAAACGCCTGTAAAGGAGGAGGAGGCAGAAGAGTTTCCGAGTCAACTGTCCAACTGTCACCCTTATACGAAGACAACTTTCCGCAATTGGGGCACTCGCGCCACCACAGACAGCCATGCGGGAACAGATACCGACTTACTCGCATCCTTACTTGTGATCCATGGTCCAGGTGATTGAGATGCTTGGCACTGGCGATGCTCATTGGCTGCCATATCCTGTTGCCCGATGTGTGCTGGGTCCTTGGACCAGGAATGTAGTAACCGAGATCGTGGTTCAATTGCAGCTTTCGAGCCGGTGTGCCAATGTACGGAACGTCGGGTGCCCGGTTGAGGTCCCGGTTGGCAGCTATCTTCGCCATAAACCCCACAGGGTCCCAGTTCAAGCATACAACGCTGACATCACCCAGAATGAATTCATCTTCTTCGAACCGGCCGGGATTACCGGCATCCTCTGCAAGGTGAATGCCCCCCCTTTGCATTCTTAGACCCAGCTCTTCTGCAAATTTCCGGTGATGCTCAAGGTCATGTAATGTTCGTGCCCAGGTATGCCAGATAACATAAAACAGGACCTGGATAATCAAAATCAGTGCCCTGCGGGCGCCATGAATTCGATGAGGCGCGAGGAATTCGTCTTTTTCGTCCGGGAAGCCATGCCCGCTCTGGATGTGCATATCCAGAAGATTGGACAGGTCCATGAGTTTGAAGGATACGTTTTTCGATGCATCATGACTTCCGCGCTCGGAATGTCGAGCGTGCTCCGGACAGACATTGATGGCTGCTACCAGTGCGGGCCAGTCATAGAAGCTGCGCAATTCCATGATCCGGGCACGAAGAGCCTCATCATCGACACCTTCCCAGTTACGACGCATTGCTTCCACTTGTTGCGGAAGAATCTCCATGGCAGAAATACCATTGTCCTTGGAATCGCCACCGTCACCAAGTATCTTGAGCAGGTCGCAAACTGCGTCAATCCATTTTTTCTGGGTCTGATCGCCAAGAGCGTTCCGTACCCGGGCCTCCAGGTTCCTGCAACTCCCCGACTCTGGCGCAAGTTCTCGTAGAATTTCACCCTGCCGCACAGTGGTGGGAAACCCAATCGATGCGGTAGCCCCAGCGCCCCAGAACAAGACAGTACGTGGAGTGGTACTCACTTCTGTACAGATGCGGGGATGGAAATAGAATTCAGGGTCAATTTTTCGTCAACTGTAACCTCCACTTCGACCAGTGTTTTGTTGATTGCTGCTAATCCAAGCTCAGTACGTAAGTTCAATGCCTCCATTCCATGAATTTTCACCTCTCTTTCTGTTACCAAAAAAGCTTCTGAACACGATGATTCCTTATCGGTAGAGCTATTTTCTTGTTTTTTTAACTTGCTCGGAATAAAAACACCGTAAGACTTCTTTTCGTCCCAAGGTGGAGTGATGGAGAATTTGGCATTTGGCGAAAAATATAGTTCACCTCCTCTTTTTCCAGATATTGCAATACGGACAGTACCTTGTGATATGTATTTGCTCATCAGACATTGTCATCTCAATTTTGTTCGTAAGGATTTATTTCGCCCACATTATCGACACCGGGCGTTTGCCCCTCTCCCTCACCGTGTGTTCTTCAACGTGCGATTGTTTGGGACTTATACACTTAAATTGAAAAAATCAATCCGTATATTTTCTTGACGGATCATTGAGGTTGCCAACGCAATCGCCTCTCCCACGTCCAACCACCCGAGTCCCCAGGGCTAAAATATTCAATGCAGCATTGATGTCCGCATTGTCCTGATGTCCGCATTCGACGCACCTGAATTGGTCTTGCGTCCTGCGGTTGTCCTGGTCGATGTGTCCACACGCATGACACCTTCGACTGGTATTTCGGGGGTCGACCTCAATCAACTCCGATTTGTAGCCGAGTTTCTGTTTGAATCCCGACCAGCCGGTGTTCAGGATTTCCCGGTTCAACCCCGACTTCTGTTTGACGTTCCGGCCCGGATTCTCCCTATCCCCCTTCGCAGACTTCGTCATGCCCCGGGTGTTCAGGTTCTCAACCACCACGTACTGGGACTGATCCGCAATCTTTCTCGATTCCTGGTGATGCCAGTTGCCTCGGATATGCCTGATCTTGCGACTGACCCTGGCACTTTTGATCCGGGCCGCTTCATAACGCTTCGAGCCGTTGGTATACACCATCGTACCGTCTTTTTTCTTCCGTTTCGTCGGCTTCTGTCTCCTGGCCATCATGCGTTGATACCGCCTTCTCCTGGCTTCGAGCCGGTCAAGCCGGGGCATTCGCCGGATCTCCCCTTCACTGGTCGCAAATTGCCGGACATTCATATCCACGCCAATGGCCTTGCCATTGTCATTCCTTTGAATGGTCTCCATCTGGTAACTCACGGTGGCATAGAACCGGTTCCCTTCCTGTTGGATCACCACCGATACCGGTTCAGCATCGGCATACGGGTGGCTTCCGCTCAACACCACCTGTCCAATCTTCTGTAAATGCAGGGAATTCCCGTTCAACTGGAAGGTTCCTTTCACAAACGTCACGGAATCGGAATGGCTGGCCCGGGATTGGAACTTCGGAAAGCCCTTTCCCGACTCAAAGCACTGCTTCCAGGCATCCGCTTGATATTTCAGGGTGTACCGGATTGGTGCACAGGGGAGTTTCTGCAGCCAGTCGGTTTGTCGTCTTAACTGGACAAACTCCTTTCCCAATGAGAAAAACGAAACCTTCGGGCGGGGCAAGGACTCATCGTTGCGGTGGGCTTCCATCATTTGCCTGTTCCGGGCAAGGAAATGATTCCACACAAAGCGGGTGGCGCCCAGGCACTGGTGAAGTATTTCAGCCTTTTGTCTGGTCTTTGGGTAAAGACGATAGCGGATGCCCCGGTACTCCATGACTTCGATTATACTCGTTATATTCGGTTTGGTGGGCAATAAATACCTGAGATCAACATTAACCTGAGATGTCGATGGAAAGTAGAAATGTGATCTTTTCGTCTGTCAAGCGAAATATATAATCCCCGATTGTTTCATTCAATGCGCTGTCCAGAGATTGCATACCCTGCGGACCAGTTCGGACACCACGCTGCTGTCCAACAGAAAGGGCATGACCGAGCACTTAATCGAAAGCCGGAGGTTCCCGCCCCGGCCCGCGCGGCGGCAACTCCAGGTCTACGCCATTGTCCGGCCCGAAATAGGCTTGGGCGATTTCTGCCAAATTACGGGAACCCGGCTTGAGTCCAACCGCTTCACGCAAGATCACCCGTACTTCCTCTTCCATGGAACGATGGTGCTCGGCTGCACGCACCCGCAGGAGCGCCTTTACCTGGTCATCCAGATTGCGGATAGTGATACTTGCCATGGTCATGTCCTCCAAAGTGTACAGGAATTCAGGTTCAGGGACTGCGATGCAATCCTATTGCTTCATACGCATACAAAGGTCGATACCGTCTGTTGGCAAAAAACAGAATGTCTTCATTCGCGATTTTATTCTCTGCCTCACGACGTATAATCGGTTCCACCGTTTGACGTGCCTGTATGAAAAATTCCTCCAGTTGCTCAACAGAAACCTCATCGGCTACAGCAACACTGGATACACTCTCTTGCCTGGCGGCTGGTGCAGTCCTGTCGCGTGAGGAACTCCGCTGAAGCTCATCTTTGGGTAGTTTGTCCGGCATAGCAAGATGCTCTCCAGAAAAGTTGTCCTGGGGCAAAGATGGTAGCAGATGCCCGACAACCCGTCTCGAATTCTTTTTTGATCTCCAACCCGGCAGGATGCAATCATGGGCGTGCATGACCAGTTTTGGTCAGTACGATCAAATCGTCCTCCAGATTGACGAGAACCGTGTCCGCAGCGCCAAACTTTCCATTGAGGATATCCTGTGCAAGCGGATTTTCAAGCCGGGTTTGTATCGCCCGTTTGAGTGGTCTTGCCCCATACACCGGGTCGAAACCAATTTCGGCGAGCTTGTCCAACGCTTCGTCAGTGATGTTCAGACTGATGTCCCGCTGTCCAAGCCGGTCCTTCAGGTATTGAATCTGGATTCTTGCAATATCCCGAAGCTGGTCCCTGTGCAACGGATGGAACACGACCATATCGTCGATGCGGTTGATGAATTCGGGCCTGAAATGGGTCCCTACCACGTCCATCACCGAGGTTTTCATCGCCTCATAGTCCTCGGTACTACTCATTTTCTGGATCATGTGGGACCCCAGATTTGAAGTCATGACAATGACCGTATTCTTGAAGTCGACTGTACGGCCGTGGCTGTCCGTCAACCGGCCATCATCCAGAACCTGCAGCAATATATTGAAAACATCCGCATGGGCCTTTTCCACTTCGTCCAGTAAAATCACGGCATACGGCCGACGCCGGACCGCTTCCGTCAGATAGCCACCTTCTTCATAACCGACATAGCCTGGAGGCGCCCCGACCAGCCTGGCGACCGCATGCTTTTCCATAAATTCGGACATATCGATCCGAACCATGGCCTCTTCACTGTCGAACATGAATTCCGCCAGTGCTTTGGTCAATTCAGTTTTCCCGACTCCTGTCGGACCGAGAAAAAGAAAGGATCCATAGGGCCGGTTTGGGTCGGAAAGGCCGGCCCGTGAACGCCGGATGGCATGGGATACGGCACTAATCGCCTCCTCCTGGCCAATCACTCGCTTATGCAGGTTTTCCTCCATTTTCAGCAGTTTCTCCCGCTCGCCTTCCAGCATCCTGGAAACCGGAATACCGGTCCACTTCGCGACAATCTCTGCGATTTCATCTTCTGAAACACTGTTGCGAAGCAAGGTCATCTTCTGGCCCTTTGCCTGGTCTGCGGTCTCGGTCTTCTGTTTCTCCAGCGCCGGAATCCGCCCATACTGCAATTCGGACATCCTCGCCAGGTCTCCTGCACGGCGGGCGGCTTCGAGTTCCACGCGGGCCCGGTCCAGGTCTTCCTTGATCTGTTGGCTTCCCTGGACGGCGGATTTTTCCGCATTCCAGACTTCTTCGAGATCGGCATACTCCCTTTCAAGCTGGTCAATATCCTGCTCCAGGCCCCCCAATCGCTTGATCGAGGCCTCATCATCTTCTTTCTTCAACGCTTCCCGTTCTATTTTGAGCTGGATGATGCGACGGTCCAGCCGGTCCATGGGTTCCGGCTTGGAATCAATTTCCATGCGGACCCGGCTGGCTGCCTCGTCGATCAGGTCGATCGCCTTGTCGGGCAGGTTCCGGTCCGTGATATATCGATGGGACAAGGTGGCCGCCGCGACGATGGCCGGGTCGGTGATATCGACACTGTGATGCACCTCGTATTTCTCTTTCAGGCCCCGCAGAATGGCAATGGTATCTTCGACCCCCGGCTCTTCCACCAGCACCTTCTGGAACCGGCGCTCCAGGGCCGCGTCCTTCTCGATGTATTTGCGGTACTCGTCCAGGGTAGTGGCTCCCACACAGTGGAGTTCTCCCCGGGCCAGTGCAGGCTTCAACATATTCCCGGCATCCATGGCCCCTTCTGCCTTTCCGGCCCCGACCATGGTATGCAGTTCATCAATAAACAGGATGATCTGGCCTTCCTGTTTGGCCAGGTCGTTGAGAACGGCCTTCAATCGTTCTTCAAATTCCCCGCGAAATTTCGCCCCGGCGAGCAACGCTCCCAGGTCCAGGGACAATACCCGCTTGTTCCGGATGCCATCGGGAACCTCCCCGTTGACGATTCTCTGGGCAAGCCCTTCGATAATGGCAGTCTTGCCAACCCCGGGCTCTCCAATCAGGACCGGGTTATTCTTGGTCCGGCGCTGCAATACCTGGATGGCACGGCGAATCTCATCATCCCGGCCAATGACCGGGTCCAGTTTCCCCTGTTCAGCGCGCTCGGTAATGTCAATGGTATATTTTTCCAGTGCCTGCCGATTTTCCTCGGCATTCTCATTGTCCACCGGTTCCCCGCCCCGCATGGCCTGGATGGCCCGTTCTATGGCCGTCCTGGATGCCCCGGCATTCCGCACCAGCTTTCCGAGTTCCCCCTTGTCCTCCACGGCCGCCAGGACAAACAGCTCGCTGGCAATAAACCGGTCATTTCTGTCCTGGGAAAGCTTGTCCGTGACATTGAGCAGTTTCACAAGGTCATGGGACAGATGGACCTCTCCCTGGTTGCCATCCACCTGGGGCAGCCGATCAATCACCTCTCCCAGACCCGACCGCAACTGGTTAACATTCGCATGACCCTGGGCAAGGAGAGAACGGACAATCCCACCCTCCTGATCCAGCAATGCCAGCATCAAATGCACCGGCTCTATAAATTGGTGGCTGCGGCCAATCGCCAGGCTCTGGGCTTCCCCCAGCGCCTGCTGAAACTTCGCAGTCAACTTGTCCATTCGCATGGAACACCCCACATATTCTTCAAATAAACCTACTGAATAAATGGGGGACAGCAGCGGTTATTCAAGCATATCCATGGGTCACAATGCGTGTTTCAGGCCCCTGATCTGGACCTGGCCGGCCGGGCCATCAAATCGTAGTCTGTGGCCCCGGTGATTTCAACTCGAAGGATGTCCCCGGGAACGACCTCCTCCAGAACCTGGCTGACCTCTACAATCCCATCCACTTCCGGGGCATCACCCTGGCTCCTTGCAATGGCCTGACTGCCGTCAACCTGGTCAATGATCACTTCCATCTCTTTCCCGACTTTCTGCAGCAGCAGGGTGGCCGAGATGACCGCCTGGTGCGCCATGAATTGATCATACCGTTCCTGTTTCAACGCTTCGGGAACGTGGCCGTCTATGGCGTTTGCAGTGGCCCCATCCACCGCTGAATACTTGAAACATCCTGCCCGGTCAATCTGCGCATCGTCCAGAAACTGCAGCAGGACCTCAAAATCCTCGTCCGTCTCCCCGGGAAAGCCAACGATAAAGGTGCTTCGCACGGTGAGGTCGGGACAGACCGTTTTCCACTTGTGCAGCCGGTTCAATACCTTTTCACTGTGCGCTGGCCGCCGCATGGCTTTCAATACGGAGCGGCTGGCATGCTGGAACGGCACATCCAGGTAGGGCAGCAGCCATCCCTCTGCCATCAACGGAATGAGATGATCCACATGGGGATACGGATACACATAATGCAGCCGAACCCATACCCCCAGCCTGCCCAGGGCGACGGACAAATCCTGGATATGGGAACGAACCGGCGTCGCACCGTAAAAATCCGTCCTGTATCGGATATCCAGCCCATAGGCGCTCGTATCCTGGGAAACCACCAGCAATTCCCGGACTCCGGCACTGACCAGTGCTTCGGCTTCCTGGAGCACCTCGGCGGCAGGGCGACTCACCAGCTTCCCGCGCATTTGCGGGATGATGCAGAATGTACACCGGTGATTGCATCCCTCGGCAATTTTCAGGTAGGCGTAATGCCGGGGGGTCAGCTTGATTCCTCCCGGAGGTACCAGGTCCACAAACGGATCATGGACCGGCGGCAAATGGTGATGCACGGCCTCCATCACTTCTTCGGTGGCCTGGGGCCCGGTGACCGCCAGAACATTGGGGTGGTTCTCCTGCACGATGTCCCCCTTGGCCCCCAGACAGCCGGTCACAATCACCCTGCCGTTTTCTTCCATCGCCTCGCCGATGGCTTCCAGGGATTCCTCAATGGCGGCGTCAATAAATCCACAAGTGTTGACAATGACCAGGTCGGCTTCGGCAAACCCGGAACACATCTGGTATCCCTGCACCCGCAATTCTGTCAGGATGCGCTCGGAATCCACGGTTGCCTTGGCACAACCCAGGCTGACAAATCCCACTTTTCCGGGAATGGAGCGATTCATGGAAAAGCGGAATGACCAGACATTTTATGACCACCCCGTTCAGCAACTTTCTTCCGTTCCACAGAAACCTGATACCCGTTTTCTGCAAGCATGGCGATTTCCCACGCGGTCGCTGGAGAGGCCAGAAACGGTTTAGTGCGTACCTCCCTGAACACACTCCTTGCTGGTTCCCGCAAGCAATCACCGTTCATCCTCCAAATCACAGCGCAGGTATCAAGCAGAAAGCCAAACATCGTCGGTTACCGTACGATCTCCCATTCTTCGCCGACCGGCGAAGTCGGATCCGTGCCTGCTGTGATGGTCACCGTGCCCTTGAGTGCGCCGAAGATATTGAAATAAAAATCGGTGTTGGCATCTGATTCGAAGGGATGGGGTTCTTTTCGGGACGGTTGGCCACCGTCCATTCCGGTTGATGGTTCTTCCGGTGAGACCTTTTGGAACTCCAGTGTACGACCCGGCATATCCACACGCACCGTCTTGTACCCGGCCCCAAGCCAGGCATGAGTCATCACACTGTTTGTCGGATTGTTCGACCACCATGCCCGGTATTCGAAGGCCGATGGAGGCAGTTTGCCTCCGATGATCTGTTCGATTTCATCGAAAGTCATGGACAAGGTATCTTGCGACGATTCACGCAGATGATCCGCAAGAGGTTTGTATTTTTCCATAAACACCTCTTGTTAAAGTTAGTGTTGTTTGTTTGAAAAACCCTACAGCAACAGTATCTGTTTATCAATCGTAAACCGGATCATCCTGAACGGAATCAGGGGCCGCCTCACGAAACGGGAAATATCGTACGCCAAGAACCTGAAAACCAGTGCCTGGCATCCTGGGTTTACGTGGTGGTCCCCGTTTTATTCGCCCAATGGACCACCCACCAGTTGCGCAGTTCCCAGATCAAAAGGGACGGACAACAATCGGTGAAATCACACACCCGGCTGGATCAGACTCGCCAGCAGATGGCCCCTTGAACAGAGCCAAATGCCGTCGCGGAACGCGGCCTAACCCAACGCAGGACCAAACGCCTCCTCACAGCTCAGGGCCATCGCTTTCAGCGGCAGTCTCTGGGTGTTCCCTGCGTTGTATCCTGCGGTCCCGGGCATCGGGCCGCACAGCAATGGACCGCTCTCCGTACAGCACCTGTTTCAGAAAACGGCAGGAAAACTGAAACAGCCGGTCCTCGTTTTCGTTCAATGCCTGCTTCTCGTCCTCTTCCAGGTCGAAGACTTCGGCAAACCCGGGACTGTTGAAAAATTTCCGGAAACTGTCAATGTCGTAGCTGCACATGTCAAACAACTGCATGGAACGCGGCGACGGCTTCCCCACCGTCGGGCCGGATGAGCGTTTTTTCAGCACGATATCCCGCCAGCTTCGATTGAATTCCTGGTACTCGAGCAATCCCTGTTCCTCGAGATAGGTCCGGACCGTCAGTTTCCGGGGTTCTTCATGGCCCTTGCAGTGTGCCTCCTTGACCATGAAATAAATCTCTTCCACTTCCGCGCTACCCTGTTTGCGGACAGCCATGGAGCCCATGGCATACAGCCGACACGCGGCCGGGCGGTCCTCATAGACACTGCATCCTTCTTCCCGCAGAAAAACACACGCCGTGGTCCCTGGCCGGGTGGCCAGCTTCAAACCTGGCATCTCATGGGCATCCATGGGGTATGGCAGGGTAAACTGGTTGACCCATTCGGAGGACGACAGGCCGAACCGGCGTTTCAGTCTCAAAATATCGTACGGAGTCAGGGTAATATCGATATTCCGGCAACATTCATTGAAGCAGGAAATCCCCTTGTGGCAATGAAACTGGATTTCACTGTCCAGGTTCAGCTCAACCGGATTGACCGGGCTTTCGAACGGGATTTCGTCCTTTATCTTTTCAAGATCATCCAGTACCATTTTTTTCGTGCAACTCCAGCGAAGCCATGTAAAATCAACCGTATTGGATAGTAACGCTTGATTCGGAAGTAAACCATTCAGTATGACGGTTTTAACGTGAAATTGGTAGTATTTAAGGTGTGGACCAGCAATTTAGGGCATTGAATGACCGGACATCCCAGCCACTCGGGACGCATTGGGGAGGTCATCCATTGCCGATCCGGATGGGATCATGACCGTTGAAGCCGTCATCCTGGCGGCCGGCCAGGGCAAGCGGATGCACTCCACACTGCCGAAAGTGCTCCATCGGGTGGGCGGGAGGCCCCTGCTCCATCATCTCCTCGATACCGTCCATCGCATCCGCCCGGCCCGTATCCATATTGTCGTCGGTCACGGGAAGGACCGGGTGATGGAAAACATCGAAAACGAATACCTCACGGACGAAAAGGCCTCGCTGATCCACTGGGTGGAGCAACCCGAACCCAAGGGGACCGGCCATGCGGTCCTGCAGGCGATCCCGGCCATTGACAGGAACTCAACGGTTCTGGTCCTGAACGGCGACACCCCGTTGCTTCAAGCCGACACGATGCAGGCGGTATGCCGTCCGGGAAAGGCCCTGAATCTCCTCACCGCGAACCTGCCGGACCCGTCCGGCATGGGAAGAATCCTTCGAAACGGCGATGGCGGCATCCTTCGCATCGTCGAAGAGAAAGATGCGGACGAGTCGGAAAAATCCATCCTGGAAACCAATGCCAACTGCATGAGCACCGAGGCGGGCTGCCTGGCCGACTGGCTGCCGTTGCTGGACAACCGCAATGCGAACCGGGAGTTCTATCTCACGGACATTGTCGAATGTGCGGTCAACGAGGGGGTCCCGGTCTACGGCATTCCGGCACCGGATATTCTTGAAGTCCAGGGAATCAACAGCAAAAAAGACCTCGAAAAGGCGGAACGCATCTATCAGGCCCGCCTCGCCGGAAAACTCATGTCCCAAGGGGTGACGGTCATGGATTCGAGCCGGCTGGATGTCCGGGGGACCTGCCGGTTTGGCAGGGACTGCACCGTCGACGTGAATGTGATCCTGGAAGGAAAGGTAACAATCGGCAACGGGGTCCGGATCGGGCCCAACACGGTGATCCGGGATTCCACTATCGGCGACGGTTGTATCATTGAGGCAAACAGCGTCATCGATTCTGCGACGATTGGGAAAAAGTGTGCGATCGGCCCGTTTGCCCGGATCCGGCCACAGACCGTGCTGGAGGACCGGGTCCGAATCGGCAATTTCGTGGAAGTCAAGAAAAGCCGCATCGGCACCGGTTCCAAGGTCAGCCACCTGAGCTACATCGGGGACAGTGAAATTGGCCGTCAGGCCAATATCGGCGCCGGCGTCGTGACCTGCAACTACGACGGCACGAACAAGCATCCAACCACCATCGGCAACCATGCGTTTATTGGTTCGGGCAGCCAGCTCATCGCCCCGGTGGTCATCGGGGACGGCGCAACCGTCGGGGCGGGTTCCACCATTACCCGCAATGTCGGGGACTACCATCTGGCACTTAGCCGGGTCCCCCAGGAAAACAAGGAAAAGCGGAAACACCACAAAAAGAAAGGTAAATAGTCATGTGTGGAATCGTCGGCGCGGTTGCCAAATCGGATGTCCTGCCGCTGTTGCTGGATGGCCTGAAACGGCTGGAATATCGAGGCTATGATTCGGCAGGAATCGCCGTCATCAATGACCAGAGCCAGTTGTCGAGAACCCGGAGTGCCGGCAAGATTGCGGCGTTGGAAAAAGCGTTGTCCTGCTCCGGCGCGATGCCCGGTACCACGGGGATCGCACACACCCGGTGGGCGACCCATGGCCCGCCGACAGAAATCAATGCACACCCTCACATGAGTGGCCAGAGCCTGGCCCTGGTGTGCAACGGCATCATTGAAAACCATGAGATACTCCGGCAGGCGCAGATCAGAGGCGGCATCACGTTCTCTTCTGAAACCGACACGGAAGTCATCGTCAACGAGATCCAGCAGCACATTGACCGGGGACTGGACCTGCTGGCCGCGGTCACGGAAACGGTGGCTGTCCTCGAAGGGGCATACGCGATCGGCGTTGTCAGCACGAAGGAACCGAACCGCCTGGTCGGGGCACGGAGAGGGTCGCCGCTGGTAGTGGGTATTGGCGAGGGAGAATCGTACCTCGCTTCCGATATGTCGGCATTGATCTCCGTCACCCGGGATTTCTTCATTCTCGAAAATGGCGATATTGTCGACCTCCACAACGGGGACATTACGATCGTGGACCAGTCCGGGCATCCCCAGTTCCGGGACCGGAAAACCAGCAGCCTGACGGCAGACGCCATCGCCCTGGGGGAACACCGGCACTATATGGTCAAGGAAATTCACGAACAGGGGACGGCCATTGCCAATACCCTGAACAATCGGATTACCGGCACCCGGTTGCTTGAAGAGTGTTTTGGTGCGGGTGCACCGGCCATTTTTGACCAAACAAGAGCTGTCCAGATCATTGCCTGCGGCACCAGTTATCATGCCGGCCTGGTGGCGCAACACTGGTTGGAGGAATTCGGTATCCCCTGCCAGGTCGAGATCGCCAGTGAGTTCCACTCGCGACACCACGCGGTCCCGGATGGCTGCCTGACCGTGACCTTGTCACAATCGGGCGAAACCATCGACACGCTGTCCGCACTGGCCATGACCCGGGAGCTGGGCTACCTGAACAGCCTGACGATCTGCAACGTCCCGGAAAGTTCGCTGGTCCGGGAATCCGACCTGGTATTGATGACCCATGCCGGACCGGAAATCGGCGTCGCATCGACCAAGGCATTTACCACACAGCTGGTGGCATTGCGGCTCCTGGTGATTGCCCTGGGACGGCGGTTCGGGATGACCGAAACCGATGAGGCCCGGCTCATCCGGGAACTCCGGGAACTCCCTGCAAAAGTGGAGGCGGCCCTGGCACTGGGGCCCGACATCATGAAAATTGCCGGGCAGTTCTCTGACAAGCATCATGCCTTGTTTTTAGGCCGGGGTGTGCACTACCCCATCGCACTTGAGGGCGCCCTGAAACTCAAGGAGATTTCCTACATTCACGCGGAAGCGTATCCGGCCGGAGAGCTCAAGCACGGACCACTGGCCCTGGTGGACAACGAAATGCCGGTGATCTCCGTAGCTCCCAATGACCGCTTGCTGAACAAGCTGAAGGGAAACATTGAAGAAGTCCGGGCCCGGGGAGGGAAACTGATCGTCTTTGCCGACACCCACGCCAAAATTTATGACCAGGAAAACCTGCAGGTCATGCGTGTGGCATCCGTTGACAGTTCCATTGCCCCGATTATCTTTACCATCCCGTTGCAGATGCTTTCCTATCATGTCGGCCTGATCAAGGGCACGGACATTGACAAGCCCCGAAACCTGGCGAAATCCGTGACGGTGGAATAGCAGTCTTCAAAACCGGCACCGCCTGTTTTTGACAATACGCCCAATTTAAGGCAGGATGACCCAATGTCGGAAAAGAAAATGAGTGTCCCTGATTTATCCGATCTGTTTACACCCGGCGATGGCGGTGTCCCTCCGCATTTGGCGGGTCGCAAGGAAGAACAGGCCTGTTTCCAGGCTTGTGTGAAATCCTTGAAAAACAGAAAACCCGCCCATCGGAATCTGATTCTCTACGGCCCCCGGGGCAACGGCAAGACCGCCTTGCTTCGTTACCTGCAAGCGAAGACCCGTCAGGAAGAAGAGGACAGGCTGGATATCCTGTGGGTAACGCCGAACAATATCGCTACAGAGACCGAGTTTGCCCATCTGCTGAGTGGTCCGAAGAAACTCAAGGACCGGTTTAAAAAACTGACCGGCTCTGTGGGAGCCTGGGTCGCCTCAGCGGGCATTGAAATGGATTTAACCGGTTCCCTGTCGATCACAGAGCACCAGATAAGGGAGAAGTGCAAACGCAAGCCTTTTATCCTGATCATTGACGAAGCCCACCGGCTGAAGCCGTCGATGGCCGAATCGCTGTTGAATTCCAGCCAGACCGTGCGGTCAGATGGCTGTCCATTCTTGCTGGTGCTGGCCGGCACGCCGAATCTTGAAACCGCATTGGGCAAAGCCAATGCGTCCTTTTGGGACCGCAGCAAGAAACTTCCATTGGGGCGCCTGTCATCGGAAGAGGCTGGTCAAGCGATCAGCATTCCATTGCAGGAGGCCGGCATCACCTGTGGCCCCGGTGTCGTTGAGAACATCGTTGAACAAACCCACTGCTATCCTTTTTTCATCCAGGTCTGGGGAGATTGTCTGGCCCGAAGACTGGATGAAACAAAAGAAACAGAGGTCACCCTGGCGCAGGTCAAGGAAGTGGAAGCTGCAGTGATAAACGAACGTAACGCCATGTACCGGATCCGCTTCAATGAACTGGACAGAATGAAGTTGCTGCCGGTGGCCGAGAGTGTTGCGGATGCCTTTGTCCGGTTCGGTGAACCGGTGTTGCATCATCACGCATTACGGGAGGCAATTGAAAAAGGAATGACGGGCAATGAGCCGGTCACGAATGGGGGGGTGATGGAAAAAGTCGAGCAACTTTCCCACCTGGGTTATATCTGGCCAGCTGGAACGTATGAGTACGAACCCGGCATTCCAAGCCTGATGACTTTCGTGCAGGGGTATACACTGTCCAAAACCAGAAGAAAAGAGGTGGAACTGCATACCACGCCGTCGGGGTGAGTATCGCACGGGAACGTCATCAACCCCGGATGGCATTGATCGGCGCAGGAGTAAAAACAGACTGTTCCTGATACCGGTATCGACACAGTGTCTGGCAGATACTCCCGGTCCGGTGCTTTGTCTCCTCCCATGCCGTTGTTGTGAATGATTCACTGTGGTCCAGGAGTGAATGCCGGGTCACCCACTTTCTTGCTGGGCATCGGAATACTCGACAAGCGCCGAACGGCCCACGATGTCGACGATCCGCACGCGCAGTGTGACCCCTTCGACATCGGTCAATTTCAGTTCCTCGCCGGGGATAAAGTGGACCGGCTGCTGTTTGCCCTCATCAATCGCGATGTTCGAAGCATAGAGATAAGTCCGGTCATGGGGATCACGGATCGGATTCAACCTGCCCTTCAAACCCGGAAGAGTGCCGGTCGCCTCCGCAAAAATGACACTCCCGCCTTTCGGCAGGGCAACCAGATCAACCGCAAGCGCCCGCTCGCGGGGCGTCCAATCCTGCTCCAGATGCGCGGCATGTCCCGGCGCGGCCGCGAACACGGTCATGGGCAATTGCGTCGTGTGCAGATCGACCGCCGCTTCGCCCTGTTTGTCCGTGGATGCACGTATCCAGGTTTTGTTCGGAAACAGGAGCAGGAGATCGGTGCCCGCCAAGGGCTGACCACCGGCCCGCACGGAGACGACAGCACGGGCAGGACTTTGGTCCTGTACCGCTGCGGGAATGACAAGAAGGACCTCCGAATCGTCGACCACCCGGTACTCGGGATACTTTCCGCAAAGTTCCCGTGTCTCACTGCGGATAATGGGGACACCATCGCCGCGGCTCTCCATGAAATATAGCCGGTCTTCACCGCCACGGGTTCCACCCACAGGCATCCGCGCCAATACGGAGGTCAACGCCTCATTGCGCGTCGACTGCCTTGATGACATGCTCTCCACGGACAGGTTGTTCGGCAGGGAGCCAGGGGACTGAATCTCCAGGCGGTCATCAAACATGGACAGGCGAATCCTGCTTCCCCTCATGGAATAGTCGCGATGGACCACTGCATTGACCAGGGCCTCGAACACGGCTTTTTCGCTGTACTGGGGCAGATTCGAACGGGCTGGGTCCTTTCTTGCCGCAACCTGCATGTTACTGACGACGAAGGCAACGGCGCCGGCGATCTGTTCGTTCACCGGACCGGAAATCTCCCGGGCATCGATCTGGCCCGATGCGCGGTCTTTGCCCCGGTATCGGGTTGCTGTGATGCAGGCGTTGAAAAGCCACTGTTCCGGGTTCTGGGTGCACAACAGTACGCCGGCGACCGTAGCGCGAAGTACTCCGGCTTCGTCATCTTCCAGAAGCGCTAGTTTCTCCAGCGATGCTTCAGGTTCCGCGGCGCCTTCGGCACTCAGCAAAGGCTTCCAGAGCACTTCGGTCAGTGTTTTGAATCCGGTCGCCGGCACGGGCTGCTGGTCGAACCAAAGAAAGCGGGCTTGCGACCGCCGTTGTGTCAGACGTAACCGCTCATCGCTGCCTAGGAGTCGCTTCGAGCCACCGACACGAATGTAGTTCCCGCCAGGGCTCTCATGCACAAAATCACTCTGGGGAACTTCAGCCAGCAACACAAGCTTGCCGTCGGACAGCTCCCTGTGATACGTGTGAATGCGAACCGGTGGCTTGATCGTGTCGGTGCTCACTTTCACCAGAAGGGAGTCCAGATTCGTGATTTGCGTGCGCGACATGCCGATAACGGTGCCATCGTCGGCCACGCCGGCAAGCACCACTCCGCCCGCAGCGTTGGCAAAGGCCGCGATTTCGTTCGCCCAGACATCGCGGGTCGGTCGTTTCGGACGATCACCGGAAAACCCGACCTGATTGAATTCGAAGCCACTGTCTTCGCCCGACCGAAGCTGGCTTTCGATCTCTTCAACGCGGTAGTTCATTTCCCTGGCCCTCACCGAAATTGGCAACCGATCCCATTATCCGGCATTTCCATCTGGAGTGTGTCTGAAGATGTTTACGCTCTCATCGTACAATTCTTCACTGACAGCATCGTAATCCGATGGATAAAGGCCGGTGTCATCGTCCAGTTTTACTTCCTCTACGACCGTTCCCTTCGAGCGCTTCTTTTGCTTGAACAACCATACCCCCACCTGATCAGGGCGCAGTGCAACACGGTCGCTCCCCATCTTTTTCCGACGGGATTTAGAAATCCCCGAGCGCCGCACGATATTGGCGAGTTCCTCAAGCACCCACTCGCTGTGCGTTGTGACGATTACCCTGATACCGGCGCAAACGAGGGCTACAAGCTGGCGAGTGAATTCGACCTGCATGGCCGGATGCAGGTGCGATTCGGGTTCCTCGACGATCAGCACATTTCCGGGCCTGACCAGGTGGCGCAGATACAGCACCACAGGCGCCAGTTCCGAAACCATTGATGAAGCGTGCATCAAGGGCAGGCTGCTCTTCCATCCTTTCGGCTTGTAGGTGAAGTGCGGGTAGCCGATTGCTTCCGATTTATCGACCCTTACCGATCCACCGAGAATCGCTTTTTCGATCTGCCTGCCGAGATCGTGTCGACGCTTGTGCCGCCGATGCGGCGAACGGTCGAGTTCGATCAACTGTTCGAGAAAATCCGCCAGAACACCCGAAAGCATCGGCGTGCGTGCGGCCGGACGCAGCCCTGTCATTGCTGCACTTTCGATCAGGGCGCTGACAACGACGCTGTGCGCACGCATGACGCCGGTCCGGTTGGCAGGGAGATAATACGCCGGCGAGTCGAACGGACCGACAATCTGGGGGCGGGCATGATTGATCAAGATATCCAGCAGCTCCCCCTCCGAAATGTTCGAACGATCGTCGTAGAGTTCATCCAAGTACATCATTTCCATCGCTATGCGGTGCAAATTCTCCATCTGATCAGGGTCATTCCCGACCCTGATCTGGATACCTTCGGGAAGTATTGTACTGAACTCGCTTGAATTGGGCTTTATTGTCAATCGGTGATTGATCGGCGACGGATCCCCAACGTTTTGCTTGCGGAAAGTAATCTCCGCAGCACCCTGGCCTCCCTTACGAATGAGCGCCCCAGGCTCTTTGATTCCGAAACATCGACCGATTTCATTGCCGAGGTAGTCTCCCTGCTCGTCGAATCCGGAACAAATGGCCTCCAAAACCGGACCGGGAAGGACAAGATCTTCTTCGAACAAATATCTCTCGATATCTACGGCCAACTGTTCCGCCAAATCGAAAAGCTCATCAATCGTACTTTCGGACAATGTCGTGACACCGCTACCGAACACGCGAGACTCCCACGAAAATTGATGTTCAGACAACTTGTCCGCACTGAAATGCCGGTGCAGTGCGTAGATCAGTATTGCCAGATAGGATTTTCCCGTGTTGCCCGGCCCAATGAACACCGTCAGCGGGCGCAGGTCGACCCTGGCCTCAAAGACTGGACCAAAATTCCTCACTTCCAGTTCAAGACTGTCTTTCATGGCTGGATCGTTCATATCGTTACGCTCCTTTTGAAGGGGTTGATGTCCCTTGTGACCGAGAGAGATTGACCGTACGGAGATTAACGGTGTTCCCAGCCAAACTGAATTACAAGACTGCTCGCCAATCCGTCTGGATCGGGGAAATAGAGGCACTCGTTCCGGCTACTCTCGACGTGCGCCCTGGTCCCTGGAATCAAGTCATGGGGGATGACGATCCGCTTTGCAATGTTGCCGACACTTAAGCAATTCATCGAGCACGGGTTATAGCCATGAACTGTAAAACGCCCTTGTTGTGGCCTTATTTCGTGTACTGACCCACAACAGCGAGTGGAGGAACGGGGACCAGGAGTTGCACCTGGGTCTCTAGCCGGGCATCGACTAGCGTCTTACTTTTCAAGACCACCCCTGCAATTAAACGCATCACTGACCGTACCTGTATCACCCCAGAAAATCCGCTGCAATCCTGTTTCGCACCCTTTCAACTGTGTTCACACGATTAGTGGCTTTATTTGATCCCGATAGCGTGCCTCCATCAGGAGATTTCCGCACTCCCCTCTTCGTTCCCGCAATATGCCCCAGCCTGACTGTGCACATGGCATGGTCGCTGAGTTACCGTCTGTGATGGTTGGAGAATACATTCGACTGAACTTCCTGTCAATTTATGGAAGGGGACCTCCAAACACCGTTTTTGAAGTGGTTATCCCTGGCATCAGGCCGTTACCAACCAATCATCCGGGCGTTGCTTTCACACGGGCAGCCGATACCGGGATGATCCCCAAGGACAAGCCTGCCGACAACCGTTTTATGCCGGTCCCGACATGAGGACAATGAGGCGCTGTTGCGGGATCAGGTCGATACCCCCGATCCGGGCTTTTGATCCCAGATCAGAAAAGGATCGACTCCCCAAAACATGGTTATCCGTTTACCGACCGATTACTCGGTGTTGTCGGTGGCAAAGGTCATCTGGAAAAATCCCAAGAGCCGCGCGGCATCCATCGCCCTGACCACCGACTCATGGGGGGCCAGCCGGTCTGCCCGGATGAGCACCATGGGATCGGTCAGGTTTCCTGTAGACTGCTCCAGGGCCCGTTGAAGTGTTTCCAGGCGTTTATTGAGCAGTTGTCGCGGCTCATCATCGGTGGTTCCCTGGACCGCATACTCCCCCAGTTCACTGATCTGGATGATCAGGAAGTTTTCCGCCTCAACCGGCTTTTCCGCGGAGGTAGCATCGGGCAACTGCACCCTGATCTGGGATTCCTTGGAAAATGTGGTGGTAACCATAAAGAAGATCAGCAGCAGGAACACCACATCAATCAGCGGCGCCAGGTTGATTTCGACGGCCTCGGAAGGACTGGCACGAAAATTCATGGCTGGTTCTGGACCGGGTTCTGCTGCTGCAGAATTCTCATGAATTTCACCGCCTGCTGCTCCATATCCACCGCCAGTTCATTGATTTTCCCCCGGAAATACCGATGGAACATCAAGCTCGGGATACCGACGGATAATCCGGCCGCAGTCGTGACCAGTGCCTCGGATATCCCTTCTGCAAGGGCCTGGGGGTCCCCAACCCCAAATATGGTAATCGCGGAAAACACCTTGATCATCCCGATCACCGTCCCCAGCAATCCCAGCAGGGGGGTAATCGCAGCAATGGTCCCCAGTGTCTGCAGGTGCTTTTCCAGTTCGTGGACCTCATGACGGCCCGCCTCTTCCACGGTTTCCTTGATCACAACACGATGCTGGTGGGAGATTTTCAATCCGGCCGCCAGGACGCGGCCCAGAGGGGAATTCCCTTCTATTTCGGCGATGGCTCTTGGGCTGATTCTCCCTCTCATCAGCAGTTTGCCGACACTATCAGTCAATCCCGGCGGTGAAACATTTCTCCGCTTCAACGCAAACATTCTCTCAATGATGATCGCCAGGGCAAGGATGGAGCACAACAGGATGGGCCAGATCAGTAAACCACCGGCCTGAAGCAATTCGAACATCGACTTAAATCACGTTTCTTTCGGAAGAGAACCGGAAAAACCAGTCTACACAAGTGCCGGGTGAATTTCCATATCCAATAAATGGATGACCATACCAACCGGTATCCATCGGGCTCATTTTTAAAAATCCGCGGATGATGCTTTCGAAACAGAGGCGGGTTATATGTCAACGGATCCCATTACCTGTTCCAAGCCAATCCCGGGAAAGAGACCCATCGACTCGGGAATCAAAACTCGTCCGGGGAGGCAGACCCGTGAAATATGCACCCCCCCTGCTTTCGCCGAAATTAGACCGAATGCAACGGTCTTCAAATATTCTTTTTTTGCGCCTGAACCGAATGCATGACCTACCGTGGATTAGTAATCAAGTTGAATTAATCAATAAAGGTAAATTCTTATGCTTAAAAAAATAGCTATTTTAACAGCCGCTGCGGGGATGTTGTCGACCTCCATGGCGGTACTGGCTGAGGGGCCAACGGTGTATGGTCGGGTCACTTTCGGCTTCAAGAGTATTAGCGGAGAAACCGATGCCGATGATTCCCAGCGAATCGATGACGAACTTGGCAGTCGATTGGGAGTCAGTGGCTCGAATGATTTGGGCAACGGGACGTCCGTGGACTATCTCCTGGAATACGGAGCAGGTGAATCGCTGGGCTTGCGTCATGCCAATATGAGCCTGAACGGCAGTTTTGGCCAGTTCCGACTGGGTAAACAGACCGGTGTTCTGTACCGCTATACCGGTTCCAACAGTGATCAGAGCTGGGCACTGGGTGGGTCTGAGTGGTATGCCATTGCGGGCGACACCAGTATGAACAGTGATCACAGTCTGCGTATGACGCAACATTGCAGCCTATCGCTTTGGTGCCGGTCCGGGTGGAGACGACCCCATCACCTTTGATATCCAGATTCAAAGTAAGGATATGAGTGAAGATGGAACGGATGCAACGGAAAAAGTCCATTTAGGAACAGATGACTATCTTAATCCAGTGGATAATCGCTGGGTGGAAAAGAAGGCGGACAAGACGTTCAAAATGGACGACGCCGATTTCAAAAAGGCACTCGTCGATCTAGGACTTTCGGCTGAGCTTACAGATTTGGCTTTTGAGAACGTACGAAACGATCTGGAAATGCAGAGAAATGATGTTAGTAGAAGTACGCCGGTCGAGGCCGAAGCAGCCAAGGATGACGATAAGACCATTGATTCGGTCACAATCGGTGCGGCGACTTCTCTGGGTCCGGTGAAGCTCCAGTTGGCCTATGTGGATGAAAACGGCAGTGAAGCGACCGATGACAAGTCCCCGAGTCTTGCATCAGTGGGTTTTCGGGTGCCAGTTGGTTCTGCTGAAATCCGCGGTCATATGACGGAAGTGGATCCGGATGATAGCATGCGTGACGACAACGAAGCTTGGGGCTTGTTGCTCATGAATGACTTTGGCGGCGGTTACTTTGGAATGATCGGTGTGGGTAATTATACCGACGGCGGAAGAGTCACGGATCCTAAAGCTGCGGTTCTCGGTGGTAGGTATGCTACTAAAACCCGGACTACAACGGCTGATGATGCTGCTACTACGGATGTCGATGAGTCGCGTGCGAATGCAAACATATTGATCATAGAGACTGCGGACCCTGATAATGCTGGTGAGTCTTTGTATTACAATGCCGAAACTGGTGATCCGATTACAGTTAACGACACAGCTGGAGAATCTACTGATGGTACTGTAGTAACAGTACATGAGGATGATATAGAGGATAAGGACTATGTGGCCGGAAAGAAAGGTGTACATAAAGATGCTGGTGATATGACAAACTTGTATGTGTCACTCACCAAGTCTTTCGGCGGTGGCCTGAGTGCTACTGCTGAATACAGCACCACCAGTACAACGGTAACGGAAATGGACGGTATCGGTGATGATAAAGAAACCACCAACAAGTTTCTCCTTTCTCTGATCCAGACTTTCTAAACCGCTTCACAATTCATTGAAAAGGCCCTCTTCGGAGGGCCTTTTTTCATGATGCTCCCACCAGTCACGGCGACGCACCATGCTTGGCCCGTCGCACCGTGACTGGCGCACAATCGGGTAGGGGGCGGAATCACTTCAACCCCCTGCATCGTCCACCTTCTGTGCCAACTTCCCCGTCACCATATCGTGATTGACCCGGTCGAAAAACTTCTCCAAGTCCAGATCCACCACCCAGCGATTTCCAGCCGCAACGTGTTCCCGCGCCGCCTCCACCGCCTGATGGGCCGAACGTCCGGGTCGGAACCCGTAGCTCGACTCCGAGAATCCCGGCTCAAACAGGGGACTCAACACCTGATGCAACGCCTGCTGGATCATCCGATCCGTCAGCGTCGGAATGTCGAGTGTCCTCACCCCGCCCTGTGGCTTGGGGATGTCCACCCGACGTACCGGCGCGGGAATATATTCCCCCGCCAGCAATCTGGCCCTGATCGTCGGCCAGTGCCGTTTCAGGTGCTCCTTGAACTCCGGTACCCCAATGCCATCGACACCGCTTGCACCCTTGTTCCGAATCACCCGCTCGTAGGCCTTCATCAGGTTGCCGCGTTCCAACACCGCTTCCATCAGATCGACCTGCTTCGGCTGCGCTTTCGTCCGCAACAGGCTCGCCGATGTCCCCTCAACACTCAAACCGGCTCCCGCCGGATACCGTCCGGCGTCCTCCGTCTGAGCCCCGCCTCTGCGACGGGCTTGTGTCTTGTTCGGTTTCATCGAGAAATCCCATGCCTACTCACGTCTTGCCATGTTCAGCCCTTCAACTGTCGGGCAGCAGTCTACTATGGCCTCGGCTGACTTCTGCCGTCCCATCCCGCTTCCTCTCGGAAACGGTAGCCCAAGGCAGGACCACAGACCTCCCAGGGTAATGCGCGTGACCTTCCCGCTTATGCTCGCCGCCTTTACGTCCACGGTGTCCGTACAAGTACCGGGCTTTGAAGATATTGGCCTTCTCACCCACCGTGACCGCCTCATAGGCGATTCCTGTTCGTCGAGCCAGCGGTTTGTCTGCGGCTTCCTTCAGACTCCACCTCGCGGTGGACACCCTTGCCGTTCGGCTAGTCGTTCCCCTTGTCGGGCCGATAGCGGACTTGCACCGCCCAGTCATCCGGCCCACCACCACGTGTACCGGAACAGCGCCAGTCACGGCGCTACGCGCCATGCCTGGCGCATAAAAAAGGCCCTCCGAAGAGGGCCTTTTCAATGAATGGTGAAACGGTTTAGAAAGTCTGAATTAGGCTGAGGTGAAACTCGTTTGTGGTTTCATCATCATCGTCTACACTACCATCGGTTTTTGTTTCCGTTATCGTCTTCGTGAAGGTACTGTATTCAGCAACCACGCTCAGGCCACCGCCGAAAGATTTGGTGAGTGATGCATACAAGGTTGTCAGGTCACCAGCATCTTTATGTTCACCTTTGGTTGCGGCCTTGTATTGTCTCTCTTCAATCTTAGTCTCATCTACACCACCATCCTCAAGTGTAAACCCACCGTCATCTGGGTCGCCTACCGGGACTGTAACATCAGTATCGTAATTTCTATACGTTGTTGTCGGTGCCGTCGTGCGGTCAGCAGTACTGGGTGTTACTGTTTTTTCGAGCCTGATCATATCACCCGTAGTCGGAGTTACAACACTTCCATCAACAGTAGTCGCAGTTCTAGCATAAAGACCACCCACAACCGCGGCAGTACCCATCTTGCCTCTTCCGCCGTCGGTATAATTACCAACCCCGATCATTCCAAAGTAACCGCCGCCAAAGTCATTCATGAGCAACAAGCCCCAGGCTTCGTTGTCGTCACGGTCTTTCATATCCGGGTCCACCTCGGTCATATGCCCACGGATTTCAGCAGAACCCAATGGCACCCGAAAACCCAGTGATAAGAGACTCGGAGACTTGTCGCCGGTCGCTTCACTGCCGTTTTCATCCACATAGGCCAACTGGAACTTCACCGGACCCAGAGAAGTCGCCGCACCGATCGTGACCGAATCAATGGTCTTATCGTCATCCTTGGCTGCGACTGCGTCAGTTGTTCGCTCTCTAATTTCTGAATAGGCTGCGGTTCGTTCCGTCGCTTGCCCCTCAGTAATGGCAGTACGGGCAGGCTCGTCATCGGTAGCGTCGTCCTCCGCTATCGCGGTTCTCGCTTTAGTCTCCTTAGGCAATGGATTGCCATAGTCATCCGTTCCCCGATAGAACTCGGTCCCTGCAGCCGTCCCAGCTTTGCTCATATCCTCACCCTGAATCTGGATATCAAAGGTGATGGGATCGTCTCCACCCGGACCGGCACCAAAGCGATAGGCCGCGATGTTCGTCATACGCAGGCTGTGATCACTGTTCATACTGTCTTTGCCCGCAATGGTATACCACTCCTTCCCAGCATACTTTGCTCCCGTGCTCTGGTCACTGTTGGCACCGATATAGCGGTACAGAACACCCGTCTGTTTACCCAGTCGGAACTGGCCAAAACTGCCGTTCAGGCTCATATTGGCATGACGCAAGCCCAGCGATTCACCTGCTCCGTATTCCAGGAGATAGTCCACGGACGTCCCGTTGCCCAGATCATTCGTACCCTTGACCCCCAATCGGCTGCCAAGCTTGTCTTCGATTTTCTGGGAATCCACGGCATCGGTCTCTCCGCTAATACTCTGGAAGCCGAAAGCGACCCGACCATACACCGTCGGCCCTTCGGCCAGTACCGCCATGGAGGTCGACAACATCCCCGCAGCGGCTGTTAAAATAGCTATTTTTTTAAGCATAAGAATTTACCTTTATTGATTAATTCAACTTGATTACTAATTAAGATTATTATCGCTACAACTTTGTTCTGCGATGTATGGATTATAAAGTAAGTTTTCAGAGAAATGTTAACTTTTTTTAATATTTAAACAAAAAATGGTGAATTTCTGCAAATTTGCTGAACATTTTGCATTTTTACCTTTTATCCTCATGGCTAACATCGAGTCCTGAGCTGAAAAAACAACTCGAAAGCCTGGGCAAAGCACAACAAAAGCATTTTTACAGGAATTAGGGCTACGAAAAAATGGAAACCCGATAAAGCGCCTCTTCAACGATTTGATTAACGGACCGATGGGCTGGTCTCAGTATAACGGGATTTACGCATGTTGCTCGATATGTGCCTTCAGTGCCGCAAGATCGTTTTTCATGTGGGAATAATATTCGTCCATATTCATGATATCGCCTGCATGGTCAGGTAACGCAACCCTTCGATGGGTTGACTGGTGAATGGCCTCGGGAAATTTTGCTGGATGCGCGGTCCCCAATACGATTGTGGGCACGGATGCGTCCGGTTCCCGCCTTGCCGCAGACACCCCTATGATTGAATGGGGTTCTATGATTTCCCCTGTCGAATGATAGATTTCCCGGATATCCGAAGAGATTTGCTGATCATCCAGTCGATAGGCCCCGAAGACCTGTTGTGCTTTTGAAAGTAATCGCCGGCTTATGGAGAACGAGCCTGAACGGTTGAATTCCTCCATCATCTCGCATAAATGTGCACTGTCGCGGTTGAGAAGCAAAAACAGGTATCTTTCGAAATTGCTGGAAATCTGAATGTCCATGCTCGGAGACAACGTTGGCGTGACTCCCATTTTCTTCATGACCCCGGTCTCAAAAAACCGGGTCAGGATATCATTCTTGTTTGAACCGATGATCAGACGTTTAATGGGCAACCCCATCTGCATGGCGATATATCCGGCCAATACATTCCCGAAATTGCCGGTGGGCACCGAAAAATTGACCTGACGGTCAGGGCTGCCAAGTACCAGTGCGGCTCTGAAGTAGTACACGACCTGGGCAGCGATCCGTGCCCAGTTAATGGAGTTTACCGCAGACAGTCGGTAACGTTCTTTGAACGCCCGATCATTGAACAGTGCCTTTACCAGGTTCTGGCAATCATCAAAGGTCCCGTCTACGGCCAGGTTGTGAATATTGTTGTCTGTGACGGTGGTCATCTGCCGACGCTGGACTTCAGATACCCTGCCCCGGGGATGCAACATAAACAACCGGACGGACTGAAGTCCCCGAATTCCGGCGATCGCCGCTGAGCCCGTATCGCCTGAGGTGGCACCCACAATGGTGCAGCTTTCGGCATGCTTATCCAGAAAATAGTGGAAAAACTGGCCGAGTACCTGCAAGGCATAATCCTTGAAAGCGAGGGTCGGTCCGTGGAACAGTTCCATAAAATACAGGTTGTCATCAAGCTGTATGACCGGCGCGACGGCATCATGGTGAAAGTGGCCATAAGCTCTTTTCACCAGTTGATTAAGATCTTCAGGGGGCACCGAACGGCCAGTAAAATTGCTGAGGATGGCGGCCGCCAGCTCGGAGTATGCCATGTTCTGATAACTCCGAATGGTATTGGCTTCCAACTGCGGAATTTTCCGGGGCAGGTACAGACCGCCGTCGCTCGCCAGCCCGGTCAGGGTTACTTTTTCAAAATCCAGACGGGGAGCGGTTCCTCTGGTGCTGATGTATTCCATTGCTGTGATCAGTGATTGGTAGAGTAGAGAACTGGCGCGCCAATTTTAGGGTCCGGTGGCATGGTTTCCATCACTTTCGTTTTGGTCCTCAGTCCGGCTCCCATTATCACGTTTCCAGTTCCCTCTCGTCAAACCAGGCGTGCGGATTTCCCGCACCCGGCTTTCCGATGAGATCATGCCTTCGCCCACGGAAGGCCCTTGGTCCTCGACGCAAGGTGTATCAGGCCGTAGTCATTCCACAGCCTCTCATCCGAGAAGCGCACATACTTCCCAGACTTCACCTTGTGCTTCCGACAGAGCCACTGTCGCAGCCGCCTGGTTGCGTGTCTGTCCACCGCTGCATAGGCGGGACTGACCTGTCCAAGATAGAAGTACTGTGACCAGCCGGATATTGTCCGGTTCAGTCTGTCTACCATCCATTCCGGGTCTTTTATCCCATATCGTCGGTGGGTCAATTCACTTACCTTGCGGCAGATGCCCTGAACGCTCGCCTTGCTGGGCCGGTTGCCAATATATGACCCCTTTCCATTACGGCGGTAATTGCGTCCAATTCGGTACCCCAGAAACTCAAAGGCCTCATCCGGGCACCGCAGGCATTGGGTTTTCCGTTCGTTGATCGGAAGCTTCAGTCTCGACATGAGCCGCTCGACCGCCGCCAGCATTTCTGCCGCCGGAGCCTTGCCAAGCACACGCAGGTCATCCGCGTAATTCACGGTCTCCGCCCGGAACCGCCGGGCATAGCCCAGCTTCTTCCAGCCCAGCAGGAAACGCCGCATGTAGAGGTTGCTGGCCAGCGGGCTGATCGGGGCACCCTGTGGGGTGCCCTTGCGCTCCCTGCGCGCCCGGTTCGTGCGACGTTTGCCGCCCTTCCCGTCATCCTCTTCCACCGCCATCTCCAGCCATGCCTTGAGCAGCTTCAGCATCCGCCCGTCGCTGATGCGCCGGGCAAAACACTTCATCAATTCAGCATGGGGAATCTGACCAAAGTAATCCGCCAGATCGCAGTCAACCACTTCATTGTGTCCCCGGTTCAGGAGACCATGGACGCCTTTTACCGCGTCTTGGGCGCTTCGCCCCGGCCTGTAGGCATACTGCTCCGGTTGCAGGTCCGCTTCGACAATCGGTTCCAATACCAGCAACGCCGATGTCTGTGCGACCCGGTCCCGTATGCAGGGAATCCCCAAGGGCCGGAACTTGCCGGGCTGTTTCTTCGGAATCAGTACCTGACGAACCGCTTTCGGTTCGTAGGTCCCGTCCCTCAGCTCCCGCGCCAGTTCCCCGATCCAGCGTTCCACTCCAATCGCCTCAATATCCGCGAAGCTTTCCCCATCCACCCCCGCCGTGCCGCCATTACGACGAACACGCCTCCAGGCTTCAAACAGAAAGTCCTCACGCCATACCTTATCGATCAGCGCATGAAATCGCCTTTCGGGTTCTTCCTTCGCTTTCACATGTAAAACGCGCCGGAGTCTCCGAACACTAGGTGACCCTGTTAGACCTTCGTCAGTAGTCATGTCTTTCCCCCTTTACGTTTTGTTCTCAAAGTCAGGCCTCTTTCCTCCACCGGCATTACCCGGCTTCCTCAGTACTACAGGCCCGTCCGCCACCCTGCCGGCCCGGCCTGCCCCTCGCGGGGTTCCGGTTTGGTGCGTGCTAACACCACCGACAGGGCTTCCCGTGTTGCTACCATCTCCATCTTCCATGCGTGCTATCGTCACTACCCCGGCGGAACCGGACGGTGCGTGGGTCGCTCGCTTCCCGTCCAGTAGCAGCCTTCCCCGGATTTCCGGCGGGTCGGCTTCCACGTTGAATGTTTCGGGGCCTGCTCAACGTTTACTCGCGTTATGGCCCGCATGGTCGCTGAACCGCCCAAGGCGGTCCTTTTGTCAAAGTGCTTCAGTCCATATCGTTACCTTTATGTCCTGCTCCGACTGCTAACCGGCTGGAGCGACAGTTGCCGGGCGGGATTCGCACCCACAAGGAAATGGCGCCTTTCCACGGCGCACGAAAATCTGGATTCTATCATCCAGAGCATTTGACTTCTCAATGATCAAAACTTGAAGCAGTATCATTGTTCCAAACCGGGTTTCCTGCGAATCCCCATTCTGGCCAACCGACCCGACTCATCCTCGTTTGTCGTGTAAGGACCGCGATGAGGTGCGGGAATCAAAATCCAGAAACCCGAAGAATATGAGGTCAGATTATTTGCTCACGACCCGCAAACACGCTTTGCCAAATCGGCTCCAGTCCGTTTAGCAGGATTCATTCAGAGTTCTCCGGGTGTTGCTTGCAATCCTTATATTGGTGTAAAACCGAACCCGTCGGACCAGAAGGAGTCCGTCCCATTGATCTGGAGGCAGGAAAATATGAAGGCAACTGTATGCCACGAGCATGGAAAACCGTTGTTAATTCAAGACGTCCACATTGCGGAACCGAAAGGGTCCCAGGTGAAAATAAAAATTGGTGCATGTGCCATCTGCCATTCTGATATCCACTATGCAGAAGGGGCCTGGAAAGGCCCATTGCCCGCCGTATACGGGCACGAAGCGGCGGGTGTCGTGGTGGAAGTGGGTGGGGATGTGCAACATCGCAATGAAGGCGACCGGGTGGTGGTGACCTTGATCCGGTCCTGCGGCCGTTGCTTCTATTGCGATCAGGGTACTCCCACCCTGTGTGGTACCGCGGTGGCATTGGATTCGGGAGATATTTTGACGGATACCCGGGGCAACCCGGTCATTCAGGGCATGAAAACGGGGGCATTTGCGGAATACGTGGTGGTTGATGCCTCCCAGGTCGCAGTACTGCCCGGAGATATCCGGTTGGATGCGGCGTCGCTGCTGGCCTGCGGCGTGATAACGGGGGTTGGTGCCGTGGTGAACACGGCAAAGGTTTATCCCGGAGCTTCCGTGGTGGTCATCGGTGTGGGGGGAGTCGGCCTGAACACGGTACAGGGGGCCAGGCTGTGCGGTGCTGCCCGCATCATTGCCTTGGATACGGAAGATAAAAAGCTGAATGTTGCCCGAAAATTGGGGGCGACCCATGGCATGAATGCCAATGAAGAGAACGCGAGAAAACACATTCTGGAGATCACCGATGGAAGAGGGGCAGATTTCGTATTTGTCACGGTGGGCGCGCGGACGGCCATGGATCAAAGTTATCAATACATGCGCCGGGGAGGAGAGGTTATACTCGTGGGCATGACTGCAAGGGGGGTCCGCAGTGAATTCCTGCCCTTGAATCTGGTCAGTTCAACGCAAACCATCCGAGGCAGTTTCATGGGCCAGACCCGGTTGAGTGTCGATATTCCCTGGCTGATTGAACACTATCGCCAGGGCAGGCTGAAGCTGGATGAGTTGATCAGCAACCGCTATTGCCTGGATGAAATCAACGATGCCATCAAAAACACACTGGGGGGGAAGAGCATTCGAAACGTGTTGGTCATGGATGACTCCCTGTAGCATCCGTTCAACGGTCCGGCACCCTGTTTTCCGTCAATTTCTTCGCCAGAATGGTGATGTCCTCTGGCGGTTCCTGCTCCCAGCTCCCGGGCGTACCCCAACGCGGGTGGTTCAGGGATAATTTTCTGGCGTGCAGCGCCTGACGCGGAAAGTCCTGGATAAGCTGGGTCAACGACTGGCAAGCAGAAGGCGGGATTCGTGGGCGGCTGCCATAACGCCTGTCTCCAACAATGGGATACCCCTTCCAGGCCAGGTGAACGCGGATCTGGTGCGTTCGACCGGTTTCGAGGGTTGCCTGTACCGAGCAATGGCTCCGAAATTTCTCGAGCACGCGGATATGGGTGATGGCCGGCTTGCCGGAGCGTGTCACCGCCATGCGCAAACGGTCATGGCGATGACGGCCCACCGGCTGATTGATCGTTTCGCCTGCGACCAGGACACCATTTACGATGGCGATGTATTCCCTGCACATGACCCTGGTCTCCAGTTGCCTGATCAGGTTTTGCCGGGCGAACTCGGTTTTGGCAACCACCATCAATCCAGTCGTATCCTTGTCCAGGCGATGTACGATGCCAGCCCTGGGCAATGCCGCCATGGCCGGGTTGTGGTAAATCAGCCCATTCAACAGCGTATTGTCTTTGGTCCCCGCCCCGGGGTGGACAACCAGGCCGGCCGGCTTGTTGATCACCATGATCTCCTCATCTTCGTCCAGGATATCCAGGTCCATTTTTTGCGCCGGCCAATCATTGGAATCGGGTTCCGGTTTGCTGACTTCCAGTGTTTCGTCACCGGAAAGCCGAAATTTCTGTTTTACGATTTTTCCGTTTACCCGCACCCGTTCCTGTTTGATCCAGCCCTGCAGCGTGGAACGTGTCTGTTCGGGAACCAGGCTGGAAAGCGCCTTGTCCAGACGCATGCCCCTCATTTCTTCCGGGACCCTGAGTAAAATAAGGGAACTTGAATCCGACATAATCTGGTCAAATATGAGACAATAGAATCGGTGAGGTGCATCGGTTCTGTTAAATTCTGTAGTGGACAGGACGTCTCAAAGGACACCTGCCCAATCCTTCAATATTACGCTATGTTGACATTGCAATGCGAAGCCCCAAGACAATAATTCAGAAAAGTCATCTCCGGGAGTGGATGACTTCCTGCACAAGGATTTTAATTCTGGCAATGATCGTATTCGTTTCCGGATGCTCCTATTTTGGCAAGGACAAGGAGGATAAGTTCAAAGACGCAACCGCCGAAGAGATTTACGAGAGCGTCAAGGAAAATCTGGTCGAAAAAAACTGGGACGAGGCGATTGAGGAACTGCGAATTCTTGAGGCCAGGTATCCGTATGGTGTGTATGCCAAGCAGGCCCAGATTGACACGATCTATGCGCGCTACCGCAATGACGAGCCCGGGCTTGCCATCGCGGCGGCTGACCGGTTTATTTCATTGAACCCAACCCATGAATCGGTGGACTACGCTTATTACCTGAAAGGGCTGGCGAGTTTCAATGAAAACCGTTCGTTGCTTGGCCAGTTCATGGGCAAGAGTGATTTGAGCGACCGTGACCCCTCTCCGATCCACGATGCATTGAAGGCGTTTACCGATGTGTACACCCTGTTTCCCGACAGCCGGTATGCACCCGATGCCAAGCGCCGCGCGAACTATCTGCAGGAGGCCCTTGCCAGAAATGAGATTCATGTTGCGAATTACTATTATTCGAGGCAGGTCTATGTCGCGGTGGTCAACCGGGCGACCGGCATCATTGAAAATTACCCGGCAAGCTCCTCAGTCGAATCGGCGCTTGCGTTGCTGGTATTCAGCTACCAGCATATGGGTTTTGAAGACCTTGCCGAGGATTCCAGGCGGGTGCTTGAACTGAATTATCCAGACAGCGAATACCTAGCCATGGAGTTGTCGGATGCCCGGTTTTCCAATTTACTCACACCCGAACCCGACCATGACGATGACGAGCCAGGCTGGATGTCAACCCTGCTTGATCGGTTCAGGCAGCTTGATCGATGGGAGGGCAATCCTTCAAGTTAAAGCCCTCTGCTTCGATGTTCAAAACGGGAAAACCGTGCATCAGGCGGTCAGTACTCTTTCAGCCTCGGCATATTTCCCGGCAGTCCTGATAACAATGTCTCTGGGCAGTTCCGGACCGGGAGGTGTTTTGTCCCAGTCAAGGGTTTCCAGGTAATCCCGAACAAACTGTTTGTCATAACTGGGGGGGCTGGTCCCTGGCTGGTACTGGTCTGCCGGCCAAAACCTCGACGAATCCGGTGTCAACACCTCGTCGATCAAATACAAATTGTTCTCTTTGTCCAAACCAAATTCAAACTTGGTATCGGCAATGATGATTCCTCTTTTCCGTGCATAAGCCGCCGCATCGGAGTAGATTTTCAGGCTGAGTGTCCGGACTTTTTCCGCGAGGGCTTCTCCAAGAAGCCGGATCGTTTCCTCATAACTGATATTGTCATCATGTCCCCCCATTTCTGCCTTGGTTGAAGGGGTATAGATGGCTTCGGCCAATTGGTCCGCCTGGCGGAGATTGTTGGGCAGGGGAATGCCACAGACCGTGCCGCTGTTTTGATAATCCTTCCATCCGGAACCGATCAGGTACCCGCGAACAATCGCTTCAATCGGGAGGGGTTTTAGCCGTTTCACTACGATGGCCCGATCGCCCAATTCTGCCTGCTGGTGTTCATCCGGGACGACTTCAGCCAGTGTTTTCCTGCTGAGATGGTTTGGCAACAGGCCCTGGGTTCGCGAAAACCAGAAATTTGACAACCGGGTAAGCACTTCTCCCTTCCCGGGTACAGGCTGGGGCAGTATGACATCAAAGGCAGAAAGACGGTCGCTGGTTACAATCAGCAAATGGTCTTCATCAACCGCATAAATATCCCTGACCTTGCCCCGGTTCAGGAGTTCAAGGTGACTGAGATCAGATTGGAATAAGGGTGGATTCATGGGGGTTCTATCTAGTTCACTGGATTTCAAACCGCGAATTGTAACAAAAAGATCCCGGTCGGCACGGAATTCATGCTTTACCGATCTCACGGCCTGCCTGTATTCAGTTCTTAAGGGTGATGATGGAATGGGTTTGTCGAAAACCCCTTGGAAGGAAGTTTCCCTTTTTCGCCCGGGCACTCACATAATTGTCAAAATCTCTCGGCTTGAGATTCAGATAACGCTGGCCACTATAAATTCGCAAACTGTTTCCTTCCTGAAAAATCGTGTAATCGACCACCGATTCTTCCCCGGCCCTGAATTTTGCATTCGGAATGTTAATCAGTTGAAGACCCTTTCCCTTGCTGCGCCGGGCGAGTTCCCCGACGGTAAAGATGAGCAGCCGACCGGTTTTGGTAATCACTGCAATCCAGTCATCGTCATAATCATTTATTTTTCCAGGCGTCAATACATTGGCGCCCTCGGGGACGGTGAGTGTGCCTTTCCCCGCCTTGTTTCGGGGCAGTATTTTCTCCACTTTCGCAATAAATCCATAGCCTGCATCGGTCGCAAGCAGGTATTCCGTTTCGGCACTTCCCATCATAAGTCCCTTGAAGGTGGCACCGGGCTTGGGATTGCAACTGCTGCTCAATGGTTCGCCGAAACTGCGGGCCGATGGAAGGCTGTGCGCAGAAAAGGAATAGGTTTGTCCCGTCGAGTCAATGGCCAGCAGGTACTCGCTGGTCTTGCCCTGAACCGAGCACAAATAGGTATCCCCGGCCTTGAAGTTCAAATTTTCCACCTGAACATCATGCCCTTTTGCCGCTCGAATCCAGCCGTTGGCCGAAAGAATGACGGTAACCGGTTCTGCGGGCATCAGGGCATTCTGGTCCAGGGCCTTGGGAGCTGCCCGTTCAATAAGCGGTGAGCACCGATTGTCCCCGTACTTGTTCGCATCGGCATTCAATTCATCCCGCACCAGGCGTTTGAGTTTTGCGGGAGATTTCAACAATTCCACCAGATAGTTCCGTTCCTTTTCCAATTCCGTCTTCTCTCCGCGGATTTTCATTTCTTCCAGTCTGGCGAGATGCCGCAATCGTGTGTTCAGAATTGCCTCCGCCTGAATCTCGCTCAGTTTGAATCGCTGTATCAGCTGGGGCTTGGGCCTGTCTTCTGTGCGAATGATCCGGATGACTTCATCAAGATTCAGGTAGGCAATCAGGAGACCATCGAGAAGATGGAGCCGGTCCACTACTTTGTCGTGGCGAAACTGCAGTCGGCGCCTGACCGTATCGATGCGGTAGTCCAGCCACTCCAGCAGCAGGGTACGGAGGTCGTAAACCTGAGGGCGGCCGTCCAGTCCGATCATATTCAGATTGACCCGGTAACTCCTTTCCAGATCCGTCGTGGCGAACAGGTGCTGCATCAAAGCTTCGGTGTCGACGCGATTCGACCTGGGTTCAATCACCAGACGAGTCGGATTTTCATGGTCGGATTCGTCTCGAAGGTCACTGACCATCGGCAGTTTCTTCGACAGCATTTGGGCCGCAACCTGTTCCTGGATCTTGGACCCGGAGACCTGGTAGGGAAGCGCGGTAATCACGATGTCACCGCCTTCCTTTTGCCAGACTGCCCGCTGCCTCAGTGATCCGGTTCCGGATTGATAGTTGTCCATGATCTCTTCCCGTGTCGATACAATTTCCGCTTCGGTTGGGAAATCCGGCCCCTGGATGTGCTCACAAATCTGCGACAGGGTTGTATTCGGGTTTTCCAGCAAACGGATACAGGCGCTTACTACCTCCCGAATATTGTGCGGGGGGATATCAGTCGCCATGCCCACGGCAATGCCCGACCCTCCATTCAGCAACACATTGGGCAACCTTGCAGGCAACAACCTGGGTTCTTCCAGCGTGCCGTCGAAGTTCGCGGTCCAATCGGTTGTGCCCTGTCCCAGTTCTTCCAGCAACAGTTGGGCATACCGGGTAAGTCGTGACTCGGTATAGCGCATGGCGGCAAAGGATTTCGGGTCATCCTGACTGCCCCAGTTACCCTGACCATCAACCAGTGGATAACGATAACTGAAGGACTGTGCCATGAGCACCATGGCTTCGTAGCAGGCGGAATCTCCGTGAGGATGGAATTTTCCAAGGACATCGCCTACGGTGCGCGCCGATTTTTTGAATTTGGCAGTGGTATGCAGGCCAAGTTCGGACATGGCATAGACGATACGGCGCTGAACCGGTTTCAACCCGTCTGCAACATTTGGCAAAGCCCGGTCGAGAATCACATACATGGAATAGTTCAGGTACGCTTTTTCGGTGAACATTGCCATTGGCAGAGAGTTCAGTTTTGTTTCCGGGCGTGTTACATCTGTATGTGATGCAGAGTTGCTGGTCATGATGTTCGACAGGTCAGGGATTGTAAAAATTGAATTCATCCCGATTATAGCTGACGGATAGAACCGATAACCAAAGCCCGACAACAAAGTGTAATTTGATGCAGCCGGGTCCTCCCTTTACCTGTTCAATACTCCTCAATTTGCTGGATGAGGAAAACATGTAATAGTGGGCATCTTTCTGGGAAGATGTCCCCTATTACCTTTTCTGGCAGACACTACTGGAGGAGGCAGCCCTATACCTGGAAAGGATAGATTTTGAAAGTCGTTCGGTGCGGTGATTGCATGAAAGCTTTCCTGCATAAAAACGCCAGCATTAGTAGCTGGCGTTGGACCGGGGCACGAAAACTTCGGTGAGGCTATGGTGGCAGTATTATTATGAGCCCTCCCTTTCACTCAAACAGCTAGTAACAGCACCCCATCTCTAACCTGCATACAGCATGATTTTAATCAGCGATCATGGATCCATTGAACTATGTACAGTCAATTTCCTTACTTTTGTGAAGGCGGTGGCGGGGGGGGGCTGACTGGTCCCTTCGGTATACTTTGACGATGGCTTGGTCTCGGTGGAACAGTATCTCTTGGTGGGGGTTTCGTAGGCTGTTTTTGTGCATTTTTCATTTTGAGCACTATCCTTTTTAGTCCTAGTGAAATAGATAACTTTGGAACGGTGGATTATATCAGAGGAAATTTCTTGCTTTCCATCGACCAGTTAAGACGTTTAAAATAATATGTGGATATATTTGATGCGTTCCTAGAGCTAAGGACTACTTTTACAGAGAAATTATGTGCACGAAACAACCCCTACATGTTGATCAGCATGAGCAAAACGTTGCAACAGCAAGGCGAGCACATGACGCTGAATTGGAGTTTGGAATTAACACCAATGAAGCAGCAATTGATGCCGCTAACCTGGCATTACGCGCCCTGTTAATTATTAATGGCGGTGCAGCAATAGCGTTGCTTGCCTTTATCGGTAATCTAGTGCCAGCATTGCAAGGCGAGTACGCTACATTGCCGAAGATTATTCCAGCTTTCACCCCTTTAATGTGGTTTGCCTTTGGGGTCGCAGGGACTGCCATAGCAATGTTTTTTGCGTACTTTACAAACTACAGCTATGCCATCGCATCAGTTGATCGTATACGTAATTACGAGCATCCCTACATACATGAAACCCAGAAGTCACAGACGTTGGTAACTTTGGGGACAGTATTTCAATGGTTCGCTATTATACTTTCTTTAGCGGCGTTAATTTTTTTTATGATAGGCGTGGTTGAGGTGAATGAATTAATTATGCATTTCAATCGCTAACATAGAAGAAACCTAGGTAATACGGGTCCTGGATAAGTCCGGCCAGGGGCAGGTCAAGAACCTGTTCCTGAAAAACAAAAAGGGCAGGATGTGGCTGCTGACACTGCATGAGGACAGGAAGATCGATCTGAATGAAACGGCCAGGCGCATTGGAACAAGACGTTTTTCATTCTGCAGCCGCGAGCGCCTGATACAGTATCTTGGTGTGGAACCCGGTGCAGTCAGCCCTTTCGGCCTGCTCAATGACATGCAACATGAAGTCGAATTTTATATCGACGAAATATTACTGGATCATTCCGTGATTCATGTGCATCCGCTGGACAATACCAAAACAGTCACCATGGGTACCCGGGACCTGCTTGAGTTTTTAAAGCGGCATGGCCATCCATTTAACGTGTTGGAACGTTAGGTCTACCGGCGGAGGTCTCAGGACTGTTCCGAAATGCGGTATCCGTCCTGTATTGTATCAACATATATTCGGGTCATTTCTCCAGTAATCTTGGCATCATTTCAACCAGATTACAGGGACGGGTACGATAATCCAGCTGATGGGATATTAATTTCTCCCATGCCAGTTTGACGGCACCTGTCGAGCCCGGCAAAACAAAAATGTAGGTTCCATTTGCAACCCCCGCCAGGGTCCGGGACTGCAAGGTAGAGGTGCCGATGTCATCGTAGGACAGGACTCTGAACATTTCACCAAAACCATCGAGAACCTTATCCAGCAAGGGAGCTACTGCCTCAGGGGAGCCATCCCGGCCACTGACTCCGGTGCCGCCGGTGGTGATCACCACCTGTACTGTGGGATTGGCGACCCATCTGGATACTTCCGCGCGGATTTGATAGATATCGTCAGGAACGATCCGTTTCTCATGAGGCAGGTGACCCGCCTCTTCAAGTCGTTTGACCAGTGCATTCCCGGATTTATCATCTTCATCTGTTCGGGTATCAGAGATAGTCAGGACGGCAATACTGGTTGGAATGAATTCCCGGAGAATTGGCTGGATCATGGCTGATTTAGGCACCTTTGGATAAAGATGCTATAGTAGCTGAATTCCATTGTGTCCGAGAAATATATTCAGAAATCATGCGCGTGAAAGTCAGATGTTTCGCCAGCTTGAGAGAGGAGTTGGGGTTTGGAGATAAAAGCATCGAATACCCGCTGCCTCTGACCATTGAAGAGATCTGGATAAAGATTGCGAATCGGCCAGCCCCGGAAAACCTGCTTTGTGCCTTGAATCATGAATACTCCCAATTCGGCCAGGTCGTCAAAGACGGGGATGAAGTAGCTTTTTTCCCTCCCGTCAGTGGTGGATAAAAATGCGGATCGAGATCAGGTCGACCCCTTTTGATCCGTGGGCGGAACTCAATGCCTATCAAAATCATCCGGGGTTGAAGCCTGGCAGTTATGGTGCCTGTGCAACATTTGTCGGAACAATGCGGGATTGCAACCTCGGAGATGAGGTCGCACACATGCAATTGCAGCACTACGAAGGCATGACACAGTACCAGCTGTCATCATTCGCGAATCAGGTCATTGACAAACATCAACTCCTGGATTTGCTGATCCTTCACCGGGTGGGAGAGATCTACCCGAACGACTCCATCGTGCTGGTGGCTGCTTGGTCCGCGCACCGCGCAGCTGCATTTGATGGTTGTCGACAAATGATGGAGCACCTGAAGTCGCATGCAACCTTCTGGAAAAAAGAAACGCTGGCCGGGTCCGGTGATCGGGCAGACCAACGCTGGGTCGGGAATACCTAACCCAGCGTTTTATTCCTGCAGACAATCAGCAGGCGGTCATGACTTAGATCGTTTTCAGGGAGTCCACGATTTGTCGTTGCTGTTCCGGTTTGGGTTGGATATACCCCAGCGTTGTCGAAAGATTGGTATGGCCCAATTGGTGCTGCAGGGCCCGGATTCCAAAGGGAACGTCCTCCTTCTGGGACATCGCATTGGCTACTTCGGTCCCGAACGTATGACGCAACCGGTGCGGAGAGAGCGCCACGGAATAGTGTTTGCCGATCTTCAGCAAGATGCCCGTGAGTTGCTGCCCCGTCAACTGGTCATAGGTGAACCGGATTCGATTATCAAACCGCTGCACACAAAACACCTGATACTCCGACAGGTCTTTCTGGATTCCAAGCACTCGGACGGTTTCCTCCTGTAAAGTCAGCAGGTCCTGGTACAACCTGGCATCCAGGGGAATGTCCCAGGCGCGTTTCGTCTTGCTGGTCGTTGCAACCAGGTAAATCAGGTTTTTCTGGAAATCAATGTCTTTCCAGCACAGACCCACCAGTTGGCGCCGGCGCATCCCCGTATAGAACAGCGTCTTGATACAGATGGACCAGAACCATCCGTTCTTTATGGGGCAATCGGGTTTGGCCAGTCCGTCAATCACTCTCGACAGAGACTTCACGTCCACGGTCTTCTTCTTCAGGTTCGAAACCGTGGCCGGGGCCACCTCTTCGATGGGGTTGGTTGGCATTAATTTCCGTTTGACGGCAAACCGCATCAACACCCGGAAACTCCGACGATAGGAATTCCAGGTGGTTTCACAGGCACGATCCAACACCTGCTGGCGCCAGCGGATAAAGACCGCTTCATTCAATTCATCCAGTTCACAGATTCCTGTATCCGTAATAAAGATCTTGCAGGTGGTTCGATAACCTTTCTCGGTGTCGGGGCGTAGTATCCTCAGCGAAAAGTAGAGGTCCAATAGTTCATTCAGTTGCATAATGATTTCCTGTCAGGTTAGGGATTGGTATCTGGTCGAAATCCTCTATTTTTGAACGTCAAGAACTATAAAAACACTCGCTGAGTGTTGCTGTGCAATCGATTAATCATGGGGGGTTTCAGCCCAGCCCAAGCTGGTTCAAGACCGCCACCCGGTTGATGCTTCGTGGGTTCTGGCTCAAGGAGAACTGGTCATCAGTGATGGTGACCCGGGAATATTTCTCCATCTTGCAGGCACTAAAACGCTTTCCAATTCCCTTGTGAACTCGCTCCATGCTTTGAACACAACGGTTTACCGTTGTGTCGCGACCACAATTTCATCCTGCTTTCATTCTGTGGTCTGTAGCAGGCATTCCTAGCCTACGTGCCTGTTCCGCTTCCAGTACCGAGATCAAGACCGGGATGACAGCAAATTATCAGCCGTCCGCCGGGATACTGTTCGTCATCCACGGTTTCAGCTAGGTCCGGTCAGTCAACTGGTGAAGCGTACAGAAGTCGACCCTGTGTTTACATGATTGTTGATTAGTAATCAGGTTGAATTAATCAATAAAGGTAAATTCTTATGCTTAAAAAAATAGCTATTTTAACAGCCGCTGCGGGGATGTTGTCGACCTCCATGGCGGTACTAGCCGAAGGGCCGACGGTGTATGGTCGGATCGCTTTCGGCTTCAAAAACATTAGCGGAGAAACCGATGCCGTAGATTCCCAGCGAATCGATGACCACCTTGGCAGCCGATTGGGGGTCAAGGGTACGAATGATCTGGGCAACGGGATGTCTGTGGACTATCTTCTGGAATACAAAGCAGGGGAATCACAGAGCCTGCGTCATGCCAATCTCACGCTGAACGGCAGTTTTGGCCAGTTCCGGTTCGGTAAACAGACCGGTGTCCTGTACCGCTATATCGGCGCCAACATTGATCAGAGCTGGGCACTGGGTGGTGATGAATACTATGCCATTGCTTCCAAGAATATGAACAGTGACCACAGCCTGCGTATGAAGAACATCGCGGCCTATCGCTTTGGTGCTGGTCCGGGTGGAGATGATCCCATCACCTTCGATATCCAGGTGCAGAGTGTGGATATGAGCACAGCGGCGGTTCCGGGTACACCTGCAGTGACGGGAGTGGATGCCACCGATGATTTTGCTGGAATTGCCGCCAGAGATGCAGTGGCTGACAAAGCAGCCGTGGACGACAGCGAATCCATTGATTCGGTCACGTTTGCGGCGGCGACCGCACTGGGTCCGGTGAAACTCCAGCTGGCCTACGTGGATGAAAACGGCAGTGACGTATCTGGCGACCGGTCCCCGAATCTTGTATCACTGGGTTTCCGGGCACCACTCGGTTCTGCTGAAATCCGCGGTCATATGACTCAGGTAGATGCGGATGTTGATATGCGTGACGACAACGAAGCCTGGGGCTTGCTGGTCATGAATGACTTTGGCGGCGGTTACTTTGGAATGATTGGCGTTGGTACTTATACCGACGGCGGGAAAGAAGTAATAGCCACTGCCGATGTAGCTCCCGTACATGGTGATGCTGGCGACCGGACAAACGTGTTTGTATCACTTACCAAGTCTTTGGGCGGTGGTCTGAGTGCCATTGCTGAATACAACACCGTTTCTGTGACAAAGAGTATGCAGCGCACAGCAACTGATGGTACCGCCCTAACAGGCGCAGAGCGGGTTGCGGATGATGATGAAGACACCACAAACAAGTTTCTCCTCTCTCTGCTACAGTCTTTCTAAACTCATTTCATAATCCACTAAAAAAGGCCCTCTTCGGAGGGCCTTTTTTAGTGCGTCAAGTAGCTAACAGTCCGGTGCTCGCAATGGCGATGCCGAATGCCTTCTTTCCCTTGAAGTCCCTCAGGTCGCATAATCCGTCGAACCGCCGTGCACGGGGACCCGTATGCACGGTGGTGTGTGGGGGGGGGGGGGAACCGTGAGGCTCCCTCTATCCCGATTGATGTATTGCTGCTACCCGACTCCTCCAGACGTATTCCGTGACCGAAGAGTAGGTTCCGGGACTTCTTCCGCGTACACTCCCCGACTTGTTTCCTGCAGCCACCCTGCAGGATAGGCACGGCTCGCCCTGAACGATCTTCCTGTAGACAAATCGACCATTTATCTGCGATTTGGATGAAAATATTTTCTGGCGGGAATTGCTGGGCAGTGACATCCGTTATAGCACAGGGCTGGTTGTACGGTTATAATCCGGCGGCAATCTGTTATTTGAGGTGTTGTCTGCAACTGTAAATGGCAATAATTGCCCTGGATAAAATGATGAACATAACAAATTCTCCATTCAAGTACATTGCCATTTACTTCATCGCGTTTACACTGACCGGATGCAACACGATCAGTGAAGAACGTGAAACCATTGATCTGGGCACTGATCTCAAGCCCAAAAAAACACGTCTTGAGTTGCCTCCTGACCTGATCGACACCACCAATGAGGTGATTGTAAACCGAAGCTTTACGGAAGAAGAGGTTGTCCCTCAAACGGTGGGTATTACGATGTTGGATAACGGCACCGAGCGCTGGCTTGAAATTGATGCCCCCGCTGAGCAGGTATGGCCCAAACTGGTAAATTACTGGGGAGAAATCGGCGCACCGCTGATTTTGGCGGACCCGGAAACAGGTATCATGGAAACGGACTGGGTTCAGCAGGACAAGAAAGCAACAAAGAAGAAAGAAATTACCGGTAATGTAATAATCAGTATTCTGACAGACATCACAGACCAGGTGACATCACTGGATAAATACACACTACGCATGGAACGGAAGGACAATGCGAAAACCCTGGTTTATCTGGCCCATCGGGGAAGCAAGAAAATACAAACTGTCAGAGCTACCATGATAAATAATGCTGAATGGGACTGGGTCGAAACCGGGCAGGACCCGGAAAAAATCCGATTGGTCATGCAGTCAATACGTTACCGTCTAAAACTGGAAAACGCGTAACCGGGCCAGGAACATACCCAACACTTTACCTGGATTTCTGTAAGGTCCGTATGCGTATAAACTGGGCCGACCCTGGTGAACAGCCAATCTATATCGGGTGTATATTTGCATTACGTTTTTCTGCTCACTGTACGAAAACCGGCAAAACAAATAGTTTTATTGAGTTCCAGAAGCTAACAGGTGTGACAGCATTCAGGTATAACTATGTTCTTCCCCGGGGAATTCTCCAGATTTTACCGCCCTGACATAGTCCGACAACGCACCCTGGATGCCGTTTTTGTTTCCGGTCAGAAAATTCTTTACAAATTTAGCAGTTTTACCCGGGTACAAACCAAGTAGGTCGTGCCATACCAGAATTTGACCATCGGTTCCCGCCCCTGCACCGATTCCTATAACAGGTACATCCAGACTTTGTGCCAGATTTTTACCAAGCTTAGCGGGTACACATTCGATTAAAATTATGCTGGCACCGGCGTCCTGAAGCAGCTTGGCTTCATCGATGATCGTCTGCCCTTTTTCAGGGTCCCTGCCCTGAACCCGATATCCGCCGAGATGATTGATTGATTGGGGTGTCAGCCCCATATGGGCACACACAGGGATTCCTCGTTCAACCAGTAGCCTTGTCGATTCTGCCAGCCAGGCTCCCCCTTCAAGCTTCACCATATGCGCCCCTTCACGCATCAGTATGGCAGCATTTTCCAGGCTTTTGGATTCTGTGTAGTAACTCATAAAGGGGAGGTCTGCGACCAGTAATGCGCCATTATTCCCACGTTTGGTACAACGCACATGGTACGCCATGTCATTGATCGTCACGGGTAAACTGCTGTCGTGACCATGAATAACCATCCCGAGAGAATCGCCAACCAGCAATACTTCCACACCGGCTTCTGTGGCTGCGAATGCGGTGCTGTAATCATACGCCGTGACACAGGCGAATTTCTCACTTGTGACTTTCATTTTTACCAATGAATTGATCGTGATATTTGAGTGTGAGCTTGCTTGTTTCGACATGTTTATTACCGTTTTAACTCTTGATATTGTTTATTATTTGTTCAGATTCAAGACTGTATCTTCGCGGGACAGTACCTATCACGATGATAGCACTATGGCGCATTCGGATGAGTGCATTTGCCATGCTTTTCCATGGAATCGTATTTGCTCTATACGCGATTCTTCTTTACACTCTGATTCTCCTATATTTACCAGTCAAATAATGGTTAAAGAAGAAAGCATTGAAATGGAAGGCACAATCATTGAAGCCTTACCCAATACGCTGTTCAAAGTTGAACTCGAAAATGGACATGAAGTCATTGCGCATATCTCTGGAAAAATGCGTAAACACTATATCCGCATCTTGCGTGGTGACAAGGTAACCGTGCAGCTTACCCCCTATGACCTTTCAAAAGGCCGTATCACATACCGCGAGCGCTAACTGCCCCTTACGTTGAACACAAATTCACTGCTGTGATTTCATCATGAAATATAGCACTGCATGAACAATGCTCCAGTCATAATCCAAATTTTACAGAATACGCATACAGTGGCGAGAGGGCAGGAACACATCGAACGGGGTTGGAGCGGCAGTTGAGTTGTGAGCACCACTCTGGAATTGGCGTTTAGGCCTGATTCAGTCGATGGGGTTGTTTGTGCCCGACTTTTCCATCATCTTCCCGATACGGGAAAATGCGAGAAATTATTGTCGGAGTTGTTGAAAGCCGCCAGAAAATTTGTGGTATTTTCATTTTCTGATCGAAGGCCCATCAAGCTCTTGAGGCACACATTACAGGGAAATCCCCTGAATTCCTGCGCCATGGCTGTGCCGGAAATTACGGACATCGCAGATGCGCACGGTGCTTGAGTTGGTTCATTGATAACCGTATCCCATGTCGGTCCCCATCATCAGTTTGCCCTGGTACAAAAGCAGTGACCCGGAAGAAAGTGCCTTCCAGACGACGTATCTATACCCTGCACGGTCAATATCGATTCATCACTCCTGAATGGGCGGATGCGATTGCCCGCTCCAGCTTGGGAAATCTGGGCGAATGGCCGTTCCTTGAAGCAGGGGAAAAACTGGCAGTTGGGGGCAACGATGTATTCAGGGTTAGTACACCCAAGGGGACCGTTATATTCAAAAGGTACCGGCTTAGTTTAGGTTGGCGCTACTTTATGCGACCGGGAAGGTCCGCCGGGGAATGGGCTGGACTGAATGCCATGGAAAAGGTCAATATTCCTGTACCTGAACGGATTGGTTTTGGAGAAGACCGTCGGTTTGGTCGCCTTGTTGGAGGCTATATCATCACATGGGAACTGGAATCCACCATGGACCTAGCAACGTTTGCACTGGAGGTGTGGCATGCAATGGAACCTCCAGAAAAGCAGACAGTGCTGAGGGAAATTCGATCAAAGTTGTTTGCTCTGGTCAAGCGGGCACATGATAATAACCTATTCCACCGAGATCTGATCTGGAGAAATATACTTGTGCGAAAGGAACCCGGTGGGTACCTGCTGTGGTTTATTGACTGCCCACGATTAAAGAACAGCAGGATTAATCGTTCCTATTTGCGAATGTCCGATTTGTCCTGTTTGGCCAAGTTGGCTTTGAGTGTGTTAACGGTCACAGAACGATATCGTTCGTTATTGATATTTATGGATGGCGATCGTGCTAAAACCAGAAAAATGTTCAGGAATATTACCTCTCATCATGCCAGGAGGGTTCGCAAGAAGTCTCGGAAATTCGTAGTAAAACAGACCTGAATTAAAGATTCTTACAGTTTCTATCCATGGTTGAGACTGCCTTGGCTAACAAAGGATGCTGTTTTCTTATCCGTTTAAGAAAATGTTGCTCCTTCGACTGTTGCATATCGGCTTTATCCAAATATTCTCGAATCCAATTATCCAATCCAAATTGGCACAATATTTTCTGGTCCTGACTGTAAGACAGGGGGGGTTTAAAATTTCGGGCACGAAAGTCAGTGCTAAGTGAATGGTTGAATACCTTGACGCTATCCACATCAATCAACCCAAATTCGCCATCCGGTTGCAAAATAATATTGTTGAAGTTGATTCCTCTGAAATACACCCCCTTGTCGTGAAGGGATGTAAGAAATCCGATCCATTTTGAAACCATTTGGGAATGATATCCATTGTGAGCAAAGAAATTTCTTAACTCTTCTCCTTCCAAGGGTTGATAATGGACCATATGGAGTTTCATGAAGGGTACCCAGTACAGCCGAACATCTCTCACGGTGGGAATGTTTAAATCTGTAAGTTTCTGAACCGCTTTAACAAAACGTTTGGGGCGAGGAGAAATCAAATCACTGGAAAAGAATTTTTTGGATCTAAATGTTTTGGCAATTTTACCGTCGGTGGTTCGAACAACGTTAATTCCAGTCCCATTGATTTTGAGAACAGTGCCACCTTTGATCAGATTCAAGCATTCGCTTTCAGTCAGTGTTTTCATGTTTCTTCATCTGGGAGTGTATTCTTTATGAAAGAAATCATTTGTTCTCTACATCAGGTTGTTTAAGGCTCATTCTGGAATTAAAATGCACATCCAACGCAAAACCTTTAGTATACGAGTTAGAATGTGAGATATAGCTATATATCAAATTTAATGCTTCTTCTATTCCATCCGGTAACCGGAATGAGACGTCTTGCATCCAGATATTTGAGGACAGTGAACAAGGAATATGCGAAGAATTATCCTAAAATTGCTTGTTTTTCATCAGATTATGTAACTATCAATATATTTTTAGATGGGTGCTATGATGTTAAAGAATTGGATTTTTTAGCATCGAAGGTTTTTCCAAAACTCAAACACAAAACACTCCCCCCCTCCCACTCCGAAGTGCAACAATCGGTGTGTCTGGACATCGGGGCAAACATTGGAAATCACGCATTGTACCTGGCAGATCACTTTGACAAAATAATTGCTATCGAACCTCATCCCAAAACATACCGGCTTTTGGAAATGAACGCAGAACTTGTTGATAATGTTGTTCCCGTTAATAAAGGATGTTCGAACGTCAAAAAACAGGCCTTGGCATTTGAACCGGTGATGAATGTGGGCGGAACGTATATCTCAGAAACCGGCCCCATTAGCCCGAAACGCGTATTTAATAGAGTTGAATTTGATCTGGAATTACTGGACGATATGAAAGTGGTGAACGACGGCCAAACGATTGAATTCATAAAAATTGATGTCGAAAACCACGAACTGGAATGCTATGAAGGGGCTGTTAATCTTCTCAATAAGCATAAACCCGTGATTGCTTGTGAAGTGATGGCTTCGAGTATATCAAATGGAAAAAGTCCGGCCATCGAGTATTTGAAGAAGAATAACTACAGGTTCATTTACGAATTACGAAAAACCAGGTCGGGAAAAGAGGCTAATTTTGATCTTTTCCTTACGGACAGGCTAACACATAAACACCACTCAATGATCATTTGTTCTCAATATAGCTTGGATTAAAAAGTACCCGGCCTTCTCAAGGAAGGTTTTGACGGTGCCGTGGCCGGCCTTGCCGAGTGTCTGGTAGCGCAGTTGTCGCACCAAATCTTGTCCATTCTGGTTTATGCCCACGGTCATGGAACCTATAGTTCCCGCCAGACCGAGGAACGCGGCAAGGAGGACTTGGGTTTATGTAAATCGTGGGCCGGCTGGAGAAGACCTAGAAGCCCTGTATCTGAACAAAAAAATTTAAGACGAAAAAACAGTTTTGCAGATTATCAGGCACAGATCATGCCCAGAAAAGGAGGCGGAGTCGAGTACGCGTACAACCCGCAGGTCAGTGTGAACAGTGACCACCAGATTATCGGCGGACAGTATGTCAGTCAGCACACGAATGACCAACAGGAAGTTGAACCCGCTTTGCAGAAGACCGAACAGAACTGTGTCCATGGCCTGGCCGGGTGAGTTTGGATAACGGCTACCATTTGGGGAGCAATCTGCAATCGTGGACGTAGTATGCCAATAGTTGCCTCTGACAAAACCGAATTGGGGGAATCAGATGACCTGGATTGCAAAGCCCCGCCCCAAATTCTTCTCAGCGTTGTAGTCCCTACCTACAATAATGAAGCGACAATAGTGAGGGCAATTAATTCGGTTGTTACTCAGATGACCCGCGCAACAGAGTTAATCATTGTAGTTGACGGTTCAACTGATAACACTTTGGCCTTACTCCACCAATTTGATGAACGACCTAATATACATATTTTCCATCAAACCAACAGCGGAGCCGGACCTGCAAGAAACAAAGGTATCGAAATTAGTGTTGGCCGATGGGTTCTCTGCTTGGATGCTGATGATGCGCTAGAACCTGGTAGTGTGATGCACATCCTGGAGTTGCTAGAAATTTACCCAGATACAGACTTACTGGTTGGTGGGAAAAAAACTAGGCGTTCTAGCGGGCGAGTTGAAGTGCGCTATCCTTCTAAAGCATTTGATAATACGCCTTATAAGAGGTTGCGCCAGTTTCTTATTTTAAAAAATAAAAAAAAGGGAATATTCATTTCCCACGGTGCCAGCGTTTTCCGGCGAGCCCATCTACTTACTTGCCCTTATGCTAATCTACAACAAAGCGAAGATTTTCCTGTGCATGCTTTTATGCTCATCCAGCCTAATTGTCTGACGACCGATTATGTGCTTGTGCAAATCTATCGACAGGCCAATAGCATTAGCCAGTCAAGAAACACCACGATTGCATCCCCAGAATTAGTTACCGAAGCCGTATTTAAAAATTTGCCGGATATATACCAACCTCTTAGCCAATGTTTTTTGGAAACTCAATGTCTGAGAACGGTACGTAGATTGTTGAGAAACCGACGCATTAGCGAGGCAGAAAGTCTTTTGAAATCCTATTCCTTGCCTTTTTTTTCCTTAGTCAAGATATGGTTCTATCGCATATGTCATCGGCGGTAATTTAATATATAATTCCCAATTAACGATGATCACCACACCTGTTATATCGTTTGAGTCGATAGTCGGGGATGGTGAGCCATCTCTGTATGCGGCTATGGAGAATTGCCATGCCTTGCGGTGACTATCTCCCTGACCGTTACCCCATAGGTTGCTCAAGAGCAAAGGCAAACCTGTCGGCGTGAAAACCTGAACCGAACATAGGCTCAAGTAATTGAAGCCGACAAGTTGATAAGGACACACCGGCGCGAATTCCATCGGGGCCAGAGAGCACAAGTCCACCAACAGGTCGGATAGATGATATGTCCGAGTAGAGGGGGTGGGCCATGCGGGCCATAGATGGGCCTATTTTACCAAAAACCGCCCCGTCAATAGTCCTTTTAAATCAATACACGAATGGCTTTTCTGGCAGACACTAAGCATTTATTCAGTATTATCATTCCTGCTTATAACTATGCACACACTTTGGAACGGGCCCTTAACTCTGTTCTTACACAAAAATTAGACAATACTGAGTTACTCATAATTAATGATGGTTCAAACGATAATACAGTTGAGGTAATAGAGCGGTTAAACAGAACAGCACCAAACGCATTCCGGGCAATACATCAAAACAACAGTGGACTTGCAGCAACAAGAAATAAGGGGATTGCTGAAAGCAATGGTGATTTCTTAATTTTTCTGGATGCTGACGACGAACTTGCTGAAAATGCTCTTGAGTATCTGGAGCAAGCCATTGATCAACATCCTTCTATAGATATGATCATTGGTGCACACATTTCAGTACAACCCGATGGCCAAAAAAAATTACGTTCCAGAGAGCCTTTATCACAAAGTAAAGAACACCAATTCAAGCAGTACCTTTTGGAGGGGAAATTACCTATTTCCAATGGTGCAACAGCAATGCATCGGAAAATTTTTGTAAGATACCAATATCCAGAGCATTTTTGTTGTCTCGAAGACATCCCCGTGTTTTCCTATGCACTTGCTAACTTTCAGTGTATGACTCTAAATAAACCGATTGCATTGATACATAAACATGATGATAGTATGCGAAACAATGCTGCATTAAATTTATCTGTTGGCATGTCGCTTCTGGATGAAATATTTTCTCCGCAGCGCCTCCCAAAAAATCTGCTCGCTTATAGAAGCCAGTATGAAACGATTAGATTCCTGAGCCTATTCCGGACTCTATATATTTCTGGTGAGTACGCTCAATCCCTTGAATACTTTATCCATGCTGTAAACAATTCACCCTCAACACTATTACGTTCCTCATATCTAAGCAAAGCGGTTCGAGCTGTTTTTTACTTATGTGCGCAAAAGAAGTCAACACGATAAGTTGTGGAGAATCATCCGTTGCAAGGTGTCCCCTATATAGTGTGCACAGTGGAAAGGCGTACACAATAATATAGGGGTATGTCTGATTTTGTAGTGTGCACATTATCGTGCCTACATAGTAAAAAAGGCCCCAGATGAGGCCTTTTTTACGGGGAATCAAACAGAAAATTACATCATACCGCCCATACCCCCCATACCGCCCATATCAGGCATCGGAGGAGCAGGCTTATCTTCAGGTATTTCTGCAATCATCGCCTCGGTGGTAATCAGGAGACCGGCAATAGATGCTGCATTTTGAAGTGCAGTTCGAGTTACTTTGGTAGGGTCCAGAATACCCATATCGATCATATCGCCATATTCACCGGTGCTGGCGTTATACCCATAATTACCTTTTTTGCTTGCCACATTATTCAGGACAACAGAGCCATCATCACCAGCGTTGTTTACGATTTGGCGCAAAGGTTCTTCCAGTGAACGAAGGACAATGGTGATACCAGTATTTTGATCCTGGTTGTCGCCCTTTACTTTACTTACAGCACCGGCACATCGCACAAGTGAAGTGCCGCCACCTGGAATAACACCTTCTTCAACGGCCGCCCGAGTTGCGTGCAATGCGTCCTCAACACGCGCTTTCTTCTCTTTCATTTCAACTTCAGTTGCAGCTCCGACCTTGATCACGGCAACGCCACCGGCAAGCTTGGCAACGCGTTCCTGCATTTTTTCACGGTCATAGTCTGAAGTGGCTTCTTCAATTTGAGCCCGAATCTGGTTGACTCGACCTTCGATTTCGCTAGAACTTCCTGCTCCGTCAATAACGGTGGTATTTTCTTTGGATACCTGAATACGCTTGGCCTGACCAAGGTCTTCCAGAGAAACGGAATCAAGGCTCATGCCAACTTCTTCAGAAATCACCTGCCCGCCTGTCAGGATGGCAATATCCTGGAGCATGGCTTTTCGACGGTCACCGAACCCGGGAGCTTTGACCGCACAAACCTTGACGATTCCACGGATGTTATTAACAACCAGCGTCGCCAGGGCCTCGCCATCAACATCTTCTGCTATTACCATCAGTGGACGGCTGGATTTTGCGACACCTTCAAGGGTTGGTAAAAGGTCCCGTATGTTGGAAATCTTTTTGTCGTGTATCAGAACATAAGGGTTTTCCAGGTCAACGGCCATGCTGTCTTGGTCGTTAATGAAATAAGGAGACAGATAACCACGATCGAACTGCATACCTTCAACCACTTCCAGTTCATTTTCCAAGGTGTTGCCTTCCTCTACGGTGATCACACCTTCCTTGCCTACTTTTTCCATTGCTTCGGCAATGATATCACCTATATTATTATCAGCATTGGCTGATACGGTGCCAACCTGGGCAATTTCTTTGTGGTCGGTGCAGGGCCTGGAAAGTACTTTTAGGTCTTCCACTGCGACACCGACAGCTTTATCGATTCCTCGCTTGAGGTCCATAGGGTTCATGCCAGCCGCAACCGCTTTCAAACCTTCACGAACAATACATTGTGCAAGGACCGTAGCAGTAGTTGTTCCATCTCCTGCAACATCGGAAGTTTTGGAAGCGACTTCCTTAACCATCTGTGCACCCATGTTTTCAAGCTTGTCTTTCAACTCAATTTCTTTTGCGACAGACACCCCATCTTTTGTTACCGTTGGCGCACCAAAAGATTTATCAAGCACTACGTTACGGCCTTTAGGGCCAAGTGTTACTCTCACGGCATCTGCCAGGGTGTTTACGCCCTTGAGCATGCGAGACCGTGCATTATCGCCAAATACGACTTCTTTAGCAGCCATAGTTAATTATCCTCAAAAATTGTTCTGTTTATGGATTAGCCTTCGATAACCCCCATGATGTCGTCTTCACGCATCACAAGTACTTCTTCGCCATCTACCTTGACTTCGGTGCCGGAATATTTTCCAAACAACACTTTGTCTCCAACTTTCACGTCGAGACCTCGTTGTTCCCCGTTGTCAAGAATTTTGCCATTACCCACTGCGAGAACCTCACCTTGCATCGGCTTTTCGGTTGCTGAATCGGGAATGACAATACCACCTGGGCTGGTGCGTTCGTCTTCGACACGTCGAACGACGACACGATCATGAAGTGGACGGATATTCATACGTTCATTTCTCCTATGATTGTTAATTGAAATTAATATCTTAAATGTTATGTGATACTACAGAAATATTATTAGCACTCTTAGCACTCACATTGAGTGAGTGCTAATAATAGTGTCGTCGACAGAAAAATCAATGGTTGGAAAGCAAAAAAGCATACTAAAATGCATATAATTTGTTCTCGGTCAGACTATTGGACCGTGAAAGAGGATGGATGTCAGGTTGTTTAAGGCTCATTCTGGAATTACAATGCACGTCCAACCCAAAACCTTCAGTATACGAGTTAGAATGTGAGATATAGCTATATATCAAATTTAATGCTTCTTCTATTCCATCCGGTAACCGGAATGAGACGTCTTGCATCCAGATATTTGAGGACAGTGAACAAGGAATATGCGAAGAATTATCCTAAAATTGCTTGTTTTTCATCAGATCCTGTGACTATCAATATATTTTTAGATGGGCGCTATGATGTTAAAGAATTGGATTTTTTAGCATCGAAGGTTTTTCCAAAACTCAAACACAAAACACTCCCCCCCTCCCACTCCGAAGTGCAACAATCGGTGTGTCTGGACATCGGGGCAAACATTGGAAATCACGCATTGTACCTGGCAGATCACTTTGACAAAATAATTGCTATCGAACCTCATCCCAAAACATACCGGCTTTTGGAAATGAACGCAGAACTTGTTGATAATGTTGTTCCCGTTAACAAAGGATGTTCGAACGTCAAAAGAAAGACCTTGGCATTTGAGCCGTTGATAAACGCTAGCGCAACATTTATCTCCAGAGACGACTCCATTAGTTCGAACGGTGACGCATTTAATAGAGTTGAATTTGACCTGGAATTACTGGACGATATGAAAGTGGTGAACGACGGCCAAACGATTGAATTCATAAAAATTGATGTCGAAAACCACGAACTGGAATGCTATGAAGGGGCTGTTAATCTTCTCAATAAGCATAAACCCGTGATTGCTTGTGAAGTGATGGCTTCGAGTATATCAAATGGAAAAAGTCCGGCCATCGAGTATTTGAAGAAGAATAACTACAGGTTCATTTACGAATTACGAAAAACCAGGTCGGGAAAAGAGGCTAATTTTGATCTTTTCCTTACGGACAGGCTAACACATAAACACCACTCAATGATCATTTGTTCTCAATACAACTTGGATTAAAAAGTACCCGACCTTCTTTATACAAAACCATTACATTAGACAAATTTTAATCCCCGGCTGCACTGCGAAGTGCAACACCCACCCTTTGGGGAATGAGGGCAGAGCCCGAGGAAAGGGGCCGTGGTGCTTTCTTCACATTCTAATATTTTTTTACTCAAGCATTTCTTTTTCATGTCTGAACCAAATGTTCACCATCAAGGCAATGTGATTGGTTAAGATTGCCCGATTATTGTTTCCATACGTAATTCATGCACACTCCGAGATGCAATCCATGAATCGAAAACTGCTTCGACGGTCTCCATCGCATAAGACCCGTATTACCACAAGCTGTATCGTGCTTTGCACGGTGCTTGTGTTTGTCGGGACAGGACCAGCCTACGCATACGTTGACCCGGGAACGGCGAGTATTTTTCTTCAGGCTGTGATTGGTGCCATAGCCGTTGCGGGGATCTATTTTCGTGGCTGGATTTCAAGGATATTTGGCCTGTTCAGTCGTGGTCGAAAAAACAAGGAAAACCTGTCCCAACCCAATCTGGAGGAGGTTGAGGAACACAACGCCGATGACCGTTGATCCGGCTTCCTATCGGGACCCATCCGGCCATGTCCATATTGAGGGGGAACGCGTATTTCGTACTGTAACGCCTCATGGGCGGGCGGAATACGAGTTTATCCGTGACAGTGGCACACTCAATGGATTGATTGAACGTGGTTTGTTGATTGGGGCAACCGAAGTAGAGAAGATCGTCCTTGCCGATGCCAGTCCGCAAGATTTGATCCTTGAACATCCGAATATCCCTGTTCTTTCCTACCCATATGAGTGGCCTTTCAGGGCATTGAAAGCAGCGGCATTGCTTCATCTTGATATCCAGCTTGCCGTGCTCAAGAACAACATTGCACTGTCGGATGCATCGGCATTCAACATCCAGTTTCTTGGTGGCAAACCGATTTTTATTGATTACCTGTCGTTTCGACGTTATCAGGATGGCGAACCATGGTTTGGTCATCGGCAATTCTGTGAACAGTTTCTCAATCCATTAATCCTGCAAGCCAAACTGGGCGTACCGTTCCATGCGGCATACCGGGGGCGGCCCGACGGAATCGAATCGGTCAGCCTCTCACCTCTGCTCAAGCTGCGACACAAATGGTCTCCGACCATGTTCAGCCATATAACCCTGTTCGCCCGTTCGCAGAACCGTGTGAATGCGAGCATGCTTAAAGAAGCCCAGGCAGCACAAGTTCGAGGCCTCAAACGCGACCGCTATCGTGCCATATTACTGCAACTCCACCAGTTTATCTCTCACCTCAAACCTGCGGAAGGAGCCCAAACGACCTGGGAGGGTTACGCAGATGACAATACCTACGAAACTGTAGAAGCCGCAGCCAAGCGCGCGGTTGTCGAACGCTTTGTGACGGACAGTCGGCCTAATCTTTTGATTGACCTTGGGTGTAATACGGGAGACTACAGCCAGATAGCACTGTCCTGCGGGGCCAAGTATGTGGTTGGTCTTGACAGTGACCATGGTGCACTTGAACGCGCCTTCATGCGGTCCGTTTCTGATGACCTGAACTTTCTACCGCTATATCAGGATCTGGGAAACCCTACACCCGGTCTTGGCTGGAATGCCCGAGAACGACAGAGTTTGGAGGACCGCTTGGCCCGTGCCGATGCTGTGCTCGCACTCGCCCTGGTCCATCATCTGGCAATTGCGCGCAATGTCCCCCTCGACGCGGTTGTCGACGCCATCGTCGCCATGGCTCCCCGTGGGGTTATTGAATTCGTGCCGAAAGACGATCCCACAGTCCAGATTATGCTTGCGTTGCGGGAGGATATATTTGCTTCATATAATCGTGAAACCTTCATTAAGGCCTTGGAACGTCGAGCAACTGTCGTTGCGCATGAAACTGTTTCGGAGAGTGGACGGGAGTTGTTTCGTTTTCAACGGGATTAGAGATGTCAGAATTGAGAAGTTTCCGATTCTTACACAGAATACCATAAGAGCAGACTATGACGGGTTTCATGGATTTCATTAGACGCGCTTGGCTCTGTTTTGTCGACTTTACTCTGCGGAATGCACGCATTCTGGCAGGTATTTACGGCCTCTACGTTCTCTACGCCCTCACCAATCATCTTATTTTGCCGAACCGCTCATGGGACCCGATTTATAAGTTGACAGGACTCTCCCGAACCACCCAGTTTTTGGTTGTATCAATGGTATTCGGCATAATGCTGTTGACCAAATGGTTTGCACAAGAAAAGTGGAGGCGACCGATTGACCTGGCTTCAACAGTTGAACTCCGACGCGGCATCATACTGCTGTTCACTCTCATATTTTTGAACAGTGTGGCCGCATCGCTCCGCGCAATTTTTGATGATGTGTCGAGCCAATACTGGGCAATGCTGCTGATCTGGGTATTTTTCGTTATGGTGCTTCAGGCCGCGTTCGTCCACGCCGCACTTTCGCTGACTCAAAGATTGTGGGTTCATCTGGTTTTACCAGCACTGTTCAGCACGTTTAATTATGTCGCACTGTACTTTGCGTTATCCGGCTGGTTTTCTACTTTATCCATTAGTTCCCAGACAGTCGTCGTCTTTATCATATTTCTGTCTTTCATTTTCTTCTTTGTATTGATTGGAAAACGAATCCTTCCCTTGCGCAACGCCAATTCCGTGCTGGGTGTAACCGCTCTGGGCATGTTTATAGTCCTAACAACCTCGGTGCTTTATACACCAAAGAATGAGAGCAAACTGACATCATTCGCTGATATCCGGTTTCGCACTACACCCAACATTCATATCCTTGCAGTCGACGCCCTCATTCCCGTCTCTTTGGCTGAAAAATACATGGGTCTCTCCCCCTCTGATTTACCCTATGATCGAGTGTTGGATGACAGCAGAGTTGTCGTTTACAGGAACGCTTTCGCAAGTCATGTTCCAACCAAGCCCTCACTGACTAGTCTGATGCTCCTTGCCCATGCCGATTACTATCGTGAAGACAGCTATCCTTATTTCGCGGGTCGTGCCAATGGCCCTGTAACCCAGGCATTCCATTCCAATGGATACAATATCTGGACTGGGTACAATGCATCACATTTTGGAAGAAAAGGACCATTCGTGGATTTTAATTATCCCGGACAAGACTCGCCGTTTCTCCACAGCACATTATGTCGCCTTGCTTTGCAAAACCCGCTCAAATATTTTGGAATCTGTTACTTCATGTCACTGATTACAGATGACAGGGAACCAAAACAAAAATGGTCCGATCAAATCATCGATATCATCGGTCGCTCCGTCCGCGAATACGCCACACCAGTGTTCACTCTTCATTATATTAGTAATCCAATTGGGCATACCCCTTCAGGTTTCCAGATATCCGACCAGCACGCATTCGAACAATATATAGAATTATTCCGTACAGGTGCACGAAAAACTGCCGAGATGATGGACTATCTTCGTGACCGGATCGAAAGTGATAACGAACCATCAGTATTCATCGTAATAGGGGATCACGGGCCGTATCTGAGTAATGGTATAAATCCTGATGATGACGAATCATTCTTTGTACAGGATCGATATGGAATTCTGGCAACTATCCTGGTCAACGAAACGGACTGTTCGACGGAACAACTGAAATACTATACGCCAAGTTTTGCGACTCCGGAACGAATTCTTGCCGGCATCATGCGGTGTCTCACCCATGACCCCGTGTATTTCGATACCTTGATGAAGTTTGACGAAGACTTTAGCTTCGATGAATTCCTGTATGAATAAAGGTTTAGTTCAGTGGTGCTGCCATGACCAGATCATGCTGCACACAGATTCCTCCCCTGACCCGATATCTGCCGTCATTAAATTTCACCCGTATTTGATTGGGTCAATGTGAAGAAGTACCAAGATTAACTGTTGAAATTATCTGGAATGTAACGCGCAGGAGGTTCAGGAAAGCACCTGAAAACAGTCAATATCAGACTTTCAGATTCTCCTGTATCAACCCGGGAAACCTGTCTGAAATGTTTTTCAGAAAAATCAGTTAAAATCTACCAGTGGATTTGTTTATCCCTTCTCGGGCGGGATACAGGAGTGGGAAGTGATAATGGTAACGTGATCAAAGTCAATATAAGCAATATTCCAGCGTGAATCCCATCCCAGTTACCGACATAATAAAGTGCCGGAATAAAATGTTTTCACATAATTTCCACATTAATATTCCGCAGATAACCGAATCCAGATTCTCATTGAAACAGTATGGAAAAACGCATCTTAATCACCGGCGGTGCTGGCTATATCGGTTCTCATACCGCGCTTCAATTAACCGAAGCAGGCCATGATGTTGTAGTCCTGGACAATTTGTATTCGGGACATGAATGGGCGGTGCCCAAACAGGCAGAATTTTATGAAGGCAATATATCTGATCGCCCCTTAGTACAGAAGATAATCCAGGACCATGCGATCTGTTCGGTGATCCATTTTGCCGGATATACGGTTGTCCCGGAATCAATGACCAATCCCGTAAAATATTATGACAACAACGTATTGGGTTCCCTCAACCTGATTGAAACCTGTATCCACCAAGGCGTACGCAGCTTTGTGTTTTCTTCCAGCGCAGCGGTCTATGGCAATCCTCTAAGCGTTCCGGTTAACGAAACCATGCATCCCCGTCCGATCAATCCCTATGGAACGACTAAACTCATTACCGAATGGGCTTTGCGTGATCTGGCCCATGCTGCATCCGGCACGTTCAGTTTTGTTGCGCTCAGATATTTTAATGTGGCAGGGGCGCATCGGGGAGGACTGTTGGGTCAGGCTACGCCGGAGGCAACCCACCTGGTCAAGGTAGCCTGCCAGACAGCCTGCGGGTCCAGGCCCTCTCTTACAATTTACGGGGATGACTATGCAACCTCCGATGGAACCTGCATTCGAGACTATATCCATGTGGAAGATCTGGCGACTGCCCATCTTCTGGCCCTTACCTATCTTGATCATGGCAGGGCAAATCAAATATTGAATTGCGGGTATGGCCAGGGATTCAGCGTCCGGGAGGTCATCAACTGTATAAAAGAGGTCAGTGGGGTTGATTTCGAGGTCGCAATCGGGCCGCGAAGAGCCGGCGACCCCCCTGAGCTGATCGCCGACAATACCAAAATAAAGCAAGTCTTGGGTTGGAAACCACGATACAACGATCTGTCAACCATTTGTAAATCTGCCTTCATGTGGGAAAAAAAAGGGATGGCATCCAGACGTTAATCTGTGCATGAAACTGGCATTTTGCACATTCAAATATTTCCCCTATTCCGGTCTCTCCCGGGATTTGCTGCACGTTTTGCAGGAATGTCATCGGCGAGGTCATGAAGTCCATGCGTATGCCTTTGCATGGGAAGGGGAGTACCCGGAAGGTATCCATATCAATCTGCTGCGTGTGTTGCCTCTGGGAAACCATACCCGAAACGCCTCCTTTTACCGGCAGTTCAGGCGAAAAACCACGAACCAACAGTTTGACGCGGTCATCGGATTCAACAAGATGCCCGGACTGGATTTCTATTACGCTGCAGACAGTTGTTACCTCGCAAAGACCGCGCGCCATTATGGACCGCTTTACCGGTTGACTCCACGGTACCGTAATTTTTATTCCTTTGAACGGGCGGTGTTTGATGTCCGGTCCTCAACCACCATTTTGTCAATCTCCGAACGCGAAAAGGGGATCTATCAACAACACTACGGTACCCCGGAACATCGGTTTAAACCATTGCCGCCAACGCTGGACAGCGACCGGAAGCTGAGGGAACCCCACGAAACTGTACGACAAAACAAGCGGAAGGAATTGGGGATGGAAGACCATCAGTTCCTGTTGTTATTCATTGGATCGGGGTTCAAGACAAAAGGCCTGGACCGTGCAATCAGGGCCGTCGCTTCCCTGCCCGGGGAGATTCGAGGCCGATCCAGACTGGTTGTCGTGGGACAGGATAGCAAACAGGAGTTCCAGCAGCTCGCGACTGGACTGGGACTTCCAGAGCACATTCAATTCCTGGGTGGTCGGGACGATGTTCTGGAAATCATGACGGCTGGCGACATTCTCGTGCACCCGGCGTACAAGGAAAATACCGGGACGGTCCTGATTGAAGCGATTGTGACCGGACTACCGGTTCTCACCACGGATATCTGTGGGTATGCCCCCCATATCACCCAAGCGGAAGCCGGAATCGTGCTGCATTCACCCTTCGATCAAAACGAGCTCAATGAACAATTGCACACCATGCTTTTGTCCGATGAGCGTCTTCGATGGCATGAAAATGGTATTGCCTACGGAAAGGACCCCCGCCTGTACCGTATGCCGCAAACGGTCTGCGACCTGATTGAAGAGGGGGTCGGGCAGAAATGCAGGACCGCCGGGGAAGACCCCACCCGGGAAATCGACGATACCTGTATTTACCTGAGAAAGGACCTGCAGGACGTGTTTGATCCCGCGTCTGCTTTTGATCAGATCATGGCATTGGACGGCGAAGAGGTCCGGAACGTACCGGGCAGGCAGACCATCAAGCTTAACCTGGGTGATCACACTTTTTACCTCAAAACCCACACGGGGGTTGGCTGGCAGGAAATTGTCAAGAATATCCTGTACTTCAGAACGCCGGTCTTGGGGGCCATGAATGAATGGCACGGCATTCATCATCTGAATCGTCTGGGCATCGATACGCTGACGGCGGCCGGGTGCGGCACCACAGTGGGCAATCCGGCCAGGCGCCGGTCCTTCCTGCTCACCGACGAAATAGCCGACACCATCAGTCTTGAGGAACTGTTTACCCATTGGCTGGAATTTCCGCCAAGGGGTCCCGATGAAATCCGGTACAAACGCTGGCTGATCTATCAAGTCGCTCGAATCGCCCGGAACCTTCACAACAGCGGTGCCAACCATCGTGATTTCTATCTGTGCCATTTTCTGCTGAAACGGGGGTATACTGCCGGAAAACCGGACCCGGAAAAATCCCGGCTGTATGTGATTGATCTGCACAGAATGCAACTGCGCAAACGGACCCCGGTGCGCTGGGCGATCAAGGATATTGCAGGATTGTATTTCTCAAGCAAGGACATGAATCTCACTTCCAGGGACCGGTACCGATTCATGAAGGTCTATCGTTCCGGTTCGCTCAGGGAAGTACTTGGCCGCGACCAGCGGTTCTGGAAGCGTGTTTACCGTCGTGGGGAAAATCTGTACCAGTCGAAAAGACAACGCGCGTGAAATCGAAAGACCTCCTGTTGCCCCCATCATGACCTTGAAAATCCGGTATTTGAATTCCGGGGTCCGCAGCCGCGACCTGAAAACTCTCTGTTCCCACCCGGACAGTGCGTTTTCCGAAACGGCCGTGATGGTCAAGGATGGCACCCGAAATACCCTTCACCGGGTCACCATTGATATCGGTGACCTGGTGATCAAACGCTATAATACCAAGAATGCATGGCACCTGGCCCGGCGGAACTTCCAGACAAGCCGGGCACTGAACTGCTGGCATATGGGTGAATTATTCCGGTCCAGGGGGATCGACACCCCGGAACCCATGGCCGTCGTAGAAGATCAGCGGGGACCATTCTCGGGGCGGTCCTGGTATATCTGCCGCTATGTGGGCAACACCCTGTTGCCGGATTATCTTGACTCGGCGGATTGGGAAGAAAGATTTGAACTGATCAAAATCAGGGTGTGCGAGCTGTTCCAGGCCCTGCAGTCCCACCGGTTCTCCCACGGCGACCTGAAAGGGTCGAACCTGCTGGTCCATGAGGACCGCCTGACCGTGGTTGACCTGGATGCGGCAAAGCAGCACCGGTCCCCCTTGCTGCACCGCTTGGCGTTCGACAATGACAAGGCACGGTTTTTGAAAAACTGGAACGGTGCTCCCGAGATACAGCGCAGATTCAGCACATTGCTGAGTGAGAAGGGTCTGTAGCGAGTGGGCAGGAAAAACGAAATCAGTCCGGCAATGATCTCCCGCCTGTGGGACAGGGACCCGGCATTGTGGAACGGGGCTGGATGCAGTGAAGAGTCCATCCGCAACCGGTTGGGATGGCTGGATGCGGTGGACTGGCTGGAAACCCGGGTTGGCGAACTCTCGGACTGGGCAGACCGGACCGTTGCGTCCGGCGCATTCGACTGCCTGGTCTTGCTCGGTATGGGAGGGTCCAGCCTGTCTCCCGGTGTTTTTGCTGCCCTGTTTGGCAGCCAGCCCGGATATCCACGGTTGAGTATTCTGGATACCTCCTCGCCGGATGAAATACGGGGTCTCAACATGGTTCCCGAAAAGACCCTGTTCATCGTTTCCAGCAAATCGGGAACGACGGTTGAGACACTCGACCTGTTCCAGTATTTTTACTCATTGCTCGAAACACGCTCGGATACCCCCGGCCGTCAGATGATTGCCATTACCGATTCCGGGTCTCCACTGCATCGCACGGCAAAACAACGCCATTTCCTGAAGGTGTTCGAAAATCCGGAAAACATGGGCGGCCGCTATTCGGCCCTCAGTTACTTTGGCCTGGTCCCGGCCGCCCTGTGCGGCGTCGACCTTCAGCGGTTGTGGACGACAACCCGGCACCTGCAAAGCCGGTTCCAGGCGGATGTGGAAGACAACCCGGTGCTTGAACTGTCCCGGTTTCTCGCACAGTGCGCGAAATCGGGGAAAGGGTTGCTCCAGTTACACCTGGATGAAAATCTGTGGTCCCTGGGAGGATGGATCGAGCAGTTGCTTGCGGAAAGCACGGGGAAACAGGGTCAGGGCATACTGCCAATCGTTGATCACCCGGATTTTCCCTGTAGCGGCCAGTCTGAACCAGAATTTTCCATCACAATCACAATGGGAAAGACAGATTCCTGTCAGGCCAGACAGATTCCGGGGTCGCCAACCCATCGCTCCTGGAATCTGGCCACCGCCGATGAGATTGGCGGGGAGTTTCTCAAGTGGAAGATGGCCACGGCCCTGGTTTCGAGCGTGCTCTCGGTGAACCCGTTTGATCAACCCGACGTGGAGTCGGCCAAGCGGCAATCCCGGCGGTTTATCCACAGCGGAAAAACCTACCCGATCTTTTCCCGGCTGAAGCGGGATCACTACGAGGTATTCTCCAATGCCCCACAGGGGACCCCGGGCGGACCGGGCTCACGGAGGACGCTGCTCGTTGCGCTTGAGGACCTTGGCGATGTCGGACTCTATCTGGGGCTGCTGGCGTATCTGCCCCGATTCCCGGACGTGGAGCTCCGGTTGCATCAGCTGAAGCAGTGCCTGGCGCACCGCCTGTCCAGGCCAGTGGCCTTGGGATATGGCCCCCACTACCTGCATTCGACGGGCCAGTTCCACAAGGGAGGCCCCTCGAATGCCGGTTTCCTGCAATTGACCGAGGAACGCATGCAAGACCTGGCAATTCCGGGACGGTCCTACGGGTTTGTCCAATTGCATCGAGCCCAGGCGGATGGCGATTATGCGGTACTGGATTCGAATCAAAATCCGGATGAAACCCGGATAGTGCGTTGGATGCTAAAAGGCGATAGACTTGCAGCCCTGGATGCCCTGATTTCGGATCTTTCCTGAGCTCATTTCTGTCTGTGCATCCACTACAAACACAGGCGACGGCAACAACCCTGGCCAATTCCGGAATATCGTACACGTCAATACCACGGTGACTTTCCAGCAACTGATCATGACGCTGCAGCAGTACTGGGCAGGGCAGGGGTGCGTCATCCTGCAGCCGTACGATATGGAAGTGGGGGCCGGTACGTTTCATCCGGCCACTTTCCTCGCCGCCATCGGTCCTGAACCGGCCCAGGCGGCCTATGTCCAGCCGTCCCGCCGTCCGACCGATGGACGCTATGGCGACAATCCCAATCGGTTGCAGCACTATTTTCAGTTCCAGGTGGTTCTCAAGCCATCTCCGTTGAATTTTCAGGACCTGTACCTAGGGTCCCTGTCCAGCCTTGGCCTCAATATGCTGAAAGATGATGTCCGGTTTGTGGAGGACGACTGGGAATCGCCGACCCTGGCGGCCTGGGGGTTGGGCTGGGAAGTCTGGTTGAATGGGATGGAAGTCTCGCAATTTACCTATTTCCAGCAGGTGGGCGGCCTGGATTGCCGGCCGGTCACCGGAGAAATCACCTACGGACTGGAACGAATCGCAATGTACCTCCAGGGCATGGACTCCCTGTATGACCTAATCTGGACCAAGGGGAAACATGGAACCCGCCATTACGGCGACCTGTATCTGCAGAATGAAGTCGAGCAGTCCGCCTACAACTTCGAGCATGCCGATATTCCGGGGTTGCTGGACCAGTTCAACACGGCAGAACACATGGCCGGGGCTCTGCTGGACAAGCGTCTGCCCCTGCCGGCCTATGAACAGGTGCTCACCGCCTCTCACACCTTCAACCTGCTGGATGCCCGGCGCGCCATCGGGGTGACCGAGCGGGCCCGGTACATCGCCAGGGTGAGAAACCTGGCGAGAGGGGTTGCCCGGGAGTATTACGAGAGCCGGGAGAAACTCGGATTTCCCGGAGTGAAGAAATCCCGGGCACCCCGGCGTTCCCGGAGTAAACGCTGATGGCAATGACTGGGAACCAACCCGGCAGATCGAAGAACCTGCTGATTGAACTCGGCACGGAAGAACTGCCTCCGAAAGCGCTCAAAAAGCTTGGCCAGGCCTTTGCCCGGCACATCTTCATCGGCCTGGTGGATGCCGGGGTCATGCAGGACAGGGAGGACAATTACCGGTATTATGCAACCCCTCGGCGACTCGCAGTCTGGGCCCGGAGCGTGCGTCCCGTGCAGCCCGCCCGGAACGAGGCAAGGCGGGGTCCTGCCATAAAGGCGGCTTTTGACGCAGATGGAAATCCGACCAGGGCGGCCAGAGGGTTTGCCCGATCCTGTGGCGTGGAAGTGAACCAGCTGAAACGCCGGAAAACCGGGAAAGGCGAGTGGCTGGTTCATGAAAACACGGTGAAGGGAAAGCGGCTGGGGACCATCCTGACCCAGTGCCTAGATGAAGCCGTCAAGGCATTGCCGATCCCCAGGCGGATGCGCTGGGGAGCCTGTGAAGAGGAATTCATCCGTCCGGTTCACTGGCTGCTTGCACTCCATGGCAGCGAGGTCATTCGAACCGGGGTTCTGGGGCTCAAAGCAGGTCGGTACAGTCGGGGCCATCGCTTTCATTGCCTAGGAGAATTGCGAATCCTGTCAGCGGACCGATACCTGAATACCCTGAAAACCAGCGGGTTTGTGATAGCCGATTACGAATCCAGGCAATCCACCATTGCCAATCAGGCAACCCGACTGGCCAGGAAATCCGGGGTCCATGTGGTAATGGATGCTCCTCTTCTGGAGGAAGTGACCGGATTGGTTGAATGGCCTGTCTCCGTGTTGGGCAAATACGACGAGCGGTTCCTGAAATTACCCGTTGAAGTCTTGACTTCGACCATGAACCGTCATCAGAAATACTTTCATCTGGTCGATGAGAAGAACACCCCCGTTCCCTTGTTTGTTGCGGTGATGAATCTCAAGAGCAAAACCCCTGCAAGAGTGCGCCAGGGCAACGAACGGGTACTGCGCGCCCGGTTATCCGATGCGGATTTTTTCTTCGAAACAGATCAGAAAGTCCGGCTCGAAGAACGGATTGATGAGTTGAAGGGGGTCCTGTTTCATCACAAGCTGGGTTCCGTCTACGACAAGTCCCGGCGAATCGAAAAGCTGGCCGGAGTGATTGCAGGACAACTCGGTGTGGATGATGAAAGTGTCCAGAAGGCTTCCACATTGTGCAAAGCCGACCTAGTGACAAACATGGTCGGGGAGTTTCCGGAACTCCAGGGGACCATTGGCAAACACTATGCCCGTAACCAGGGCTGGAACCGAAAGATCGCCGATGCGATCGAGGAGCATTATTTCCCCCGCCATGCCGGCGATCAACTGCCTGAGTCGGCAATCGCACAATGCCTGGCGCTGGCCGATCGGCTGGACACGGTATTCGGAATTTTCCTGTGCGGCGAAATGCCCACCGGTGACCGGGACCCCTTTGCCTTGCGCCGGGCCACACTGGGGATTTTGCGCATCCTCGTGGAATGCCGACTGGACCTGGACCTGTTGGACCTGTATCAACAGGCATCCAGCCTCTACGCGCATGTGGAGACCGCCGGGGACCGGGCACCGGGGATTGAACAGGTGATTCAACAGGTTCTGGCATTCTCGGATGAGCGACTGAAAGGCTATTTCATTTCACGGGGATTTGAGGTTGAAGCCATTGCAGCCGTGCAGGCCGTCCGGCCCACCAAGCCGTTCAATTCCTATCTTCGGCTAAAGGCGGTGAGCGGACTCTTTGCAACAGACCGGGCCGTTGCCGAATCCCTTGCCTACTCCAACAAACGCATCGCGAATATCCTGTCAAAGGCCGGTCAACACCATCCCGGTGCCCTGGAATTTGCCCCCGGGTTGTTGGCGGAACCGGCTGAACAGGCGCTTGCGGAATCTGTGGAGAAAATAGAAAAACAGGTCACCACCTGTTTTGAAAACGATGACTATGATCGTGGTTTCAACCAGTTGTCTGCCCTGGAGTCACCCATCGACGCCTTTTTTGACCAGGTCATGGTGATGCATGATGACCCGATGGTCCGGGCCAACCGGCTGGCACTGCTGGCGCGGATACGCCGGTTGTTCCTGGGCGGGGCCGACCTGTCAAAAATGCGGCTGGATTCATGAACAGGGACTCCTACGACGCGATGCTGGCCGCAGTGCAGGCATTTCATGACCAGCATGAATTCAATCGGCATGGCGGGGAGGACATGGTTTATCGGGTTGCGCTGATGGCCGAAGAACTCGGAGAGATATCCGCCTGTGTTTCAAAGGGAAAACCCGTTGATGAACTCGCTGAAGAATGTGCGGATTTGCTGATTTTGCTGATCGGAAACGCAATCAGTGCCGAGTTTGATTTAAACCGGGCATTCTGGGATAAAATGGAGACCGTGTCGCGGCGAAACAGTCGCATCATTGATGGGCGAATCCGGGTTTCCAATTTCGGAGCGAAAGATTCGTCTTGATGCAGGTATTCAAAAAGGGCAGGCCATGAAAGCAAACAAGCTGGTCATTCTGGACCGGGATGGTGTGATCAATCATGATTCTGCCGACTACATCCGTTCTCCCGAGGATTGGCACGCTATCCCCGGCAGTCTCGAGGCCATTGCACGATTGTGCCGGGAGGATTACCAGGTCGTCCTGATCACCAATCAATCCGGAATTTCGAGGGGATTTTATTCAACGAATCAATTGAATCGGATTCACCAGAAAATGCTGGATGAATTGCATCGTGTTGGCGGGGAAATCAGCGCCATCTTTTTTTGTCCCCACAGTGATCGTGACCAGTGTGAATGCAGAAAACCCAGGCCAGGAATGTTTCTGGAATTGTCAGAGCGGCTGAAACTGAGTTTGAACGATGTGTTCGCCGTGGGGGATTCATTCCGGGACCTAAAGGCGGCGCAGGCAGCCGGAGCGTTGCCGGTTTTGGTGAAAACCGGGAAAGGCCGGCAAACCTGTCAGGAACTGCTCTTTCTTGACCCTGAAAACGGGATGGGTCAGGTGCCGGTATACGAAGACCTCAGTGGATTTGTTGACGACCTGTTGCTCGCCTCAGGGTCCGCATAAATGGATGGCTCATGCTGTTGTTTACACGCTCCCTGATTTATATCACCGGTCAGGTCCTCAGTGCGGTTGTCATCGGTATCGTTGCCCTGGTTTTTTTCTTTTCAATTTCACTGCGTTCACAAATACTCCTGCAATGGGCACGGTTCAATATCTGGACCTTGAAGGTCATCTGCGGGATTGAATACCGGGTCAGGGGTGCGGAAAATATCCCGGATGTGCCTTCAGTCATTATTTCCAATCACCAGTCAGCGTGGGAGACTCTGTGTTTTCAGAATATCTTCCCGTTACAGTCTTATCTCATCAAACGCGAACTGTTGTGGATTCCATTTTTCGGCTGGGGACTGGCACTGAATCGCCCGGTGCCTATTGACCGGTCAAAAAAAAACCGGGCGCTGCAACAGTTAATTAACCAGGGGATGAAGCGGCTCCAGGAGGGCCGGTGGCTGGTGATCTTTCCGGAAGGCAGTCGAATGAAACCCGGACACCCGGCCCGTTTTCAGTCTGGAGGGGCAATGATCGCGAGCAAGTTCGATTGCCCGGTTGTGCCGGTGTGCCACAATGCCGGGGTGTTCTGGCCGAAGAGGGGATTCCTCAAGTACCCCGGCGTAATTGATATCCGTATCGGCCCAACCATCCTGCCGGAAGGCAGAAAAGTGCGGGAACTGAACCGGGAGGTCGAGTCCTGGATCAAGACAGAACTCCAGACGCTTCCTGACCATCGTTAGGCAGTGAGTAGTAACTGGCTGAAATCTCCACGATCAAACAGCCGGAGTACTGCAGGCCCACTATATAGCCACAGAAAACGGGGATAAACCTGGGGAAAAGTCGTTGTCAACTCGCGCATCCACCTGCGAAAAAGAAAGCGGACTACCCGCGATGGTTTGAAAATAGAACACAAGTCCATCGTAATATTTGTCGGCTTGTGTCAATCCAAAGACCAATATCCCGTATTCGTATAATCTGTCCAGGTCGGCGAGTGCCGCATCAGTCAGGCAGTAACTGACCATTGCCTTGCAATCTCCTTTTCACCTTCGCTTTCACGTCCTCCGGTGTCCGCTCAGAAACCCCACTTTCCTCGCCCTCGATGAGTGCGGAGCGTATCGCCAGAATTTCAGTTTTTCCGGCTTGGTCGCGTCGGATCAGATTGCGGATATATTCGCTGTCATTGGTGAACTCCCCCGTTGCAATCTGCGCATTATCCTGTGTTCTGGCATCGTGCTCAGGTTTTGGACAGTGCGATATATTGCTCCGGTGACAGGTTTTCAGCCCGGAGCGAAGGGTCGACCTGTGCACGTTCGAACTGCTTTTCGGTGATCAGGGAAGCCAGGGAGTTGCGAAGGGTTTTTCGGCGCTGGGAAAAAGCATTTTTGACAACCCGGTCAAAACGGACAGGATGTTCAATCGGATGTCTGGACGGGTTGGGGACAAGATGGACCAGCGTGGACTGTACCTTCGGCGGCGGATAGAAGGCCTGGGGCGGCACATCGAACAAGCAACGGCATTCCAGCGCAACATTGCTCATGACAGAGAGCCGGCCATAGTTTTTTCCGCCCGGACGGGCACTGAGGCGCAGCGCCACTTCTTTTTGCACCATAAAGACCATATCCTCAATATGGTCGATGAATTCAAGCAGGTGAAATAACAGGGGTGTGGATATGTTATACGGCAGATTGCCAATAATCCTGATTTTTGTTGCGACCTCCCGATCCGCATTGAGAGATGAAAAGTCCAGCCTGAGAGCATCTGCCTGGATCACCTTCAATGTTTTCGGGTCGTGGTTTTTTTCAAGAAACTTCACCAGGTCCCGGTCCATCTCGATGGCGGTCAAGCTGTCAACACGAGCGAGCAGGCACTTTGTCAGTGCGCCGGTTCCCGGGCCGATTTCGATAATGCAATCATGGTCGGACGGGGAAAATGCCGCCACAATTCTTTCCAGGACAGCCGGGTCTTTCAGAAAGTGCTGACCGAAACGTTTCCGTGGAACGGGGTGCCTCAAGATACTGAAACCTGGTTTCCGCTCAATTGAATGGCCAGGTTGATCGCCGCCACCAGGCTGGATTCATTGGCCTCACCCGTCCCGGCCAGATCCAGGGCGGTACCATGGTCCACCGACGTACGAATAATGGGCAGTCCCAACGTAACATTCACCACTTCACCAAATCCGGCATGCTTGACCACGGGCAACCCCTGGTCATGGTACATGGCAAGAATGCCATGATACTGTTTCAGGTATTTCCCGGTGAATATGGTATCGGCAGGGAAAGGCCCATCCACCCAATGGCCCGCTTGTTGAAATTTTCGTATGACCGGGATGATGGTATCGATTTCTTCGGTTCCCAGGTGTCCGCCTTCACCTGCGTGTGGGTTTAACCCACAAACGCCGATTTTCGGTCTTTCAAGGCCAAAAAGCCGGCGGAATTCCTGAAGCATGACCGTCAGCACCTTTTCCAGACGGTCAGCCGTAATCTGGTCAGGGACATCGCGAACCGAAAGGTGGGTAGTCGCCAGGCAGACTTTGATATTGGCGCCTGCAAGCAGCATGACCGGCTGTTCCACCCCAGTGCGCTTTGCGATCCATTCGGTATGGCCGGAAAATGAAATCCCCGCTTCATTGATCACCCCCTTGTGCACGGGTGCGGTAACCATGGCATCAAATTGACCGGACAGGCAGCGATCCACCGCACCGTCGATGCAGCGAACCACATACCGGCTGTTGCCGGGGTTAAGCTGTCCGGGGCTGGAATGGTCATCCAGTGACTCAGGGATGACCTGTAGGACCCCCGGTTGGTGAATGGCCGCTTCCGGGAGACCATCACATTCCAGTATCCGGACATCCAGGCCAAGCCGCCGGGCTCTGTGGGCAATCATTCCGGGGTCGCCAATCACAACCAGGGCCGCGGCGAAACTCTGGTAACAGCCCTTGATCAGGATATCCGGCCCAATCCCTCCCGGCTCCCCCGTGCTGAGGATAATTTTGGGAATTATATGCTTAACTTGATAGAGCCTCAATCAGGGGAATACTGATCAATTTCCGTATGGGGTTTGCTCAAAGATGACAAGATTTTGTCTCTTAATTCCAAAGCAATGACTCGCGTCAGTTTTTCCAAATCCAAGCCCTCTTTGTAGGCAACTTCATGTATTTGGTTATACCGATCAACCTGATTTTCCTCTAATTCAGACATCAATTCATTCTTGCAGAATACAAAACAATGTTCTTGAATCTGGTAAGCATTAAACCCTTTGACAGCATCCTTTACTCGGTCTACCTGCATTTCCACTATCTCTAATGCCTTGATTTGTTCAGATAGTTCTTTTCCATAATCAGTTAAAGAGATCGGACTGGAGATGCTTTCAACTGGTTTTGCAGGCAAGCGGATCAAAATTTGCTTTATATCCGAACGGACTTCTGTCATGAAATCATTGAAATTCGCTCGGTCCGTATCTACTTTCCCTTGCCATTTCCCATACTTATAAGCAAATGTAAGCATGGCAATCACTATGGTACTTATAGTTGCAGAAATACCAATGATCCAGTATGTATGGTTCATTTAAATCTCCAATGGTTTTGTGGTTGTGATGCAATTCAATGATGCCACATCCTTCTCATATCTGGACACAAGCAAACTTTTCTCTTGTCTGGCAAGTGGATTGAATCGTTCACCATCTGCATACTTGCAAGGATATCATAGGGCAACATATGGCCTGACAACCTGCGAGTATTCTTGATTGCTTCAACGGTTGGCCTCACATTTAATCGTTGCTGGTTACTATCTAGTGAAAAGTTGGCAAATACCGGACCGATCATGGCTTTCAAGCGTTCGTCTGCTGAATCATGTTCATACGATGATATCCGCATTATGACATCTGGAAATGCTTTCTTTATATCTGCAACCACGGCAGACCAGCCTCGCTGAATTTGTATCAAAAGGTGGTCGAAGGAAAGCCTCTTCTGATACGACGACCTTGTTCGGATATCGACCTTGATAATTACTTTTTACGAAGTTCCAGAAAGCAGCTCTTTTTACCCTGCGCCTGAAAAAAATCCTGCTTAGCCCTGTGGGTTTTTTATATCGGAAAAGATGAGGGACTGAATTGAAATCACTTTTATCAAGTCGGGGAGCAGTTATGGCTACGATTTTATTTTCGAGCAAGATATCCCGGTTCGCGTCCAAATTGTTTTGAATCGTAGTCGTGGCCGTTTTGTGTGCTCCAACATGTAAGATAACCTGCATTGAATTTTCGCTCCATGTGTGAAATTTCGCATGTGTAACAAAAAATACACTAAATCTATATTATCCTGTTATATCTGTTTGCTCCAACCATTGCAAACGATCAATTAATAATAGGATAGGGCCCGGTCATCTTTTTGTAGTGGAATCCGCCTCAACCTGCATTGGGGTACTTTCTGGTTCCGGTGAATGTTGTCCTGGGTTTCCGGGGAAAGGATGTCGGGCTGAGTCAAAGGCGATGTTTTTCCCACTCCAGCGGGTCCGGCCAGTCCGCGGGCCAATCTCCCGACAAATCACCAGCGGAGACAATCAATGCCAGGTCAGGGCAACCGAACTCTTTAAAGCTGATCCGCCCGTTCTGGTCGAAAACAATCCCCTCTTCCATTAATTTTCGCTTTTGCCGATCACTTCCGGTCCCGTCCTTGCGTTCGCTGATTTCTCCTTTGCTATTGATGACCCGATGCCAGGGAATGCCAAACCCATGGGGGGTTGCAGCCATCGCATACCCCACCTGACGTGCAGTGCAGCCAACAATTTGCGCAATCCGCCCGTAACTCGAAACCTGACCTGTTGGGATTCGTTTTACAACCTCGTAGATGTCCTGATTCAAACCCAATGCAATCCAATATCCTTACAGGTTGCAGGGGTTTTCCACAACAGGGTGGGCCGTGGCATGGACCAGTTCACCCGTCAAACCGTCATAGGATAATTCGATCCACGGTTCAGAACCACTGGCAAAGGTATCGGTCATTCTGACAATCAGTTGTGTTCCACCTTGTGTAAAGTCCCATGAATACAATTTGTCCCAGAGCAGATCACAACCAAAATTTTCAGTGGTATATTTTGTCCCCGCTTCCACCAGATAGGCATGGTAGGGAATGGAAGAGAGCACCCTGTACTGTTCCACATCGGCAACAGTGTTAATTCGCTCATATCCGGATTGGTTGCTCAACTTGGATGGCAGGGTTGAAGTGTTCCCCTCAACCGAGAGAATCAGGCCGGCATGTACGGGGTCAATATCTCCGGTAATCGCCACCTGGGTAATCAGATTTTGGCCCAGCAGACTGAATTGAGGACCGCATCCCGCTGCAATGGGGCATTTGGCCGGGTCCAGAACGAGCAGCATTCCCGTTAAGGCTGATTCATGGGCATCTGCAGAAGTTCGGGTGGATTCCCACTGGGGGTTGATCAGTATAGGGTTCAACCCAATGGCCTGTTCCTTGACTGTGCAGGCGGAGAGCAGGGTTGCACAGAGCACCGTGAGGAAAACAGGTCGAAAAATCATAATCGTTTATGCTGGACAATAAGCTACGAGTTCAAGTGAGTATAATGAAATTCATGGTTGAAAGTAACCGAAGGCTCCACCTGAAAAACCAGCGTCGGGGTCGTGGTCGTGGTTGTGTCAGTCACCGTAGTGGATCATGGATGTGTCTTCGGTGTTGTTGATATCGCTGATCGCGGTTTCAATCTCGGTAATGGCATCTTTCAGGTGTTGTGTCAGAACCTGTCGGTTGTCGGTAAAGGGGATTTCATCCACCAACGTCTGGAGTCTGCCCATTGAAAGCCATGCCTTGTGTCGTGCCCATTCGGTAAACAGGACATGATGAGGGTCGACCAGGGATAAATCCGGGAAGCGGCAAACATCGTCAATGGTCGTGTCCAGCGGGACGTAGCCATTAACCAGTGTGATGCGTTCCGCAGGCCGGGTAAGTTTTGTAGCGCGATGCACCACCATGTTGCCATGCAGTACGATGGCGTAACCCGCACCGGGAAACTCGGGGCTGACCGCCCGCTCCTCAGGAATGGATTGACCGCTGTCAGCAATTTGTTTTGCTTCATCACGAGTGCCCCTGAAATACTGAAAATCGCCGCCGGCCAGTTGGTTTGGATCAGACAGCATCAACACATAATCCAGGCTCAATGTATCGTGATGCCATTTGTCAACCGCCCGATTGAGATCATCCGGGGCATAATTCAGATGACCCAGGTGCAGCGGCATGCTGTGCGGGGCCACCGGAGTGCCAAAGATGTCGGAGACAAATTCTGTCACTTCATCACAGAGGCAAAAACTTTTTAGAAAGCGGGATTGATAGGTCCCGCCGCGCACCATATTCTCAATTCGTTCGCAGTTGACTGCGTATTTTCGAAGAGAGCGGGCCTCATCCAGCATCACCCGCACTCCTTCGGCCAACAGTAGTCGAACTGCACTGGAAACCGCAAAATCCGTGGGACATTTTTCAATCGCGCTGGCGTCATAGCCCAGGTCGCTTAATGTCAGGGTGTGTTCTGGCGGCTCAAGCTGGAGATGTATGGCCGGATCAAATTCGACTGCTTCATCGGTATAGTGATAACCGTCCGGCAGAACAGACGGGAACTTCGGAGGACTGTTCAGATGTCGCATGTTTGGATAGCTGTTGGCAAAAAGTGGCACGAATGCATGATGCTCAACCCGTCTCCGGTAGGCTGCGATTGATTTCAACCTGCCGGAAACCCACGATCAGTTCATTCTAGCATAGTGCGTTGTCAAGGTTGGAAGAGGTGGAATACAGCCGGATACAGCGATACATACGACCGGATGCAAGTCTGTTTAGTAGAAGCCGGGTTTGCGCCAAGTGGAGTCGGCACTTGCTTTATCAAAATCGAAGGAATTACTCTATCGCGTGAAATCACTGCTTGAGGAAATTCTGGAGTTGTTACTCGCATCGTACGATATCAACCAAACAGTCTGTCCGCGAGCAGTGTTTCGGCGGTTCCACCGGATCATACATCGAACTCAGCTTTCCCCGACGCTGCCACCAGACCGATCCCGTTGTATCCGCTATCGTGGATCGGAAACAGCCGCATAATACCTCGGAACCGCACAACACCAATCGTTGGATAGTCGCACTGTCGCGTCGGTCGCCTCTTTCATTGTAGTGCAACTGTAATGTGTCATGTGACCGCCACAGATAGTTGTGTGTGATGATGCCGTTCACCTTGATGTTTGTCCTACTTTCCCCCACATAGTCTACCGCATCCTGTGTTGGGCCCCGGTCGGATAGCTTTTCGCCGTGGCCCGACAGATTCAGCCCCTCCTGGGACAGTAACACCTCGTACGTCACCTGAAGGTCCTTGAAATCCTTTTTGGCCGTATCTTCATAAATCACGGTGAACCTCCAACTGCCGGACATATCTGGAGGTGGAGCAACAAGGTCGTTAAAGATCATGTATCCAAAACTGAGACATATGGTCGTTACAACCGCCCCCACGACCTGGTTGCCGAGCGAGGAGGCATATCTCTTTATCCGGTGCATATCCGACTGTTCGGTGTTACCGCATCTTCTCTTGGCAGGGCATTGACCATAATTAATTCTTCATTGCTTCATGCAATTGCACCTCAGCCCGATAATTTCTCCTTCCTGTTCCTTTTGTCAATGTACTCCCGAAGCCCGGAGATTCCTGGAATCGGCTCCGTATTTCCATCGGGAAGCAGGAGATCAAACTCTACACCCCGAAGTGCCGGTGGACGATATTCCGCGACCAGATCAAATCGGGCCTTTACGGAATGGTGTACCAGAGGGAGATATGCAGTAGGACTGGCTGGCTTGTCATCAATCCTGATGCAAACCTTCCTCACGTTCTTGGGATAGATTTTCCCGACCCCTGCAGTATGCCGGTGAACCATACCGGTTACGTTCGGATGAACAAGAATATCGTCCGCATCAAGGAGTTCTAGAATCTCTCCTTGTTCATTAAGAAGCTCGACAATTTTGTTCCTGCTTGTCGAATCCGCGATATTAATGTCTTCCTCTAGATGTTTTCTGCATTCATCAACCATGAAAGTCAGGCTGACGTCAGAAAGACCGTCGTGCCAATAACCGCCCCCGATATCGCTGTGAACACCAGGGAACCAAATTTCAGTGATTCTTTCGGAGTTTTCTTGATCTCGGTTGATCAGCGTTGGCTCGAACGCTACTCGGTTCTCGTCTAGGGAAACGATGTGTACAGCACGATCAACTCGAGAATTGAGCGTTCCATGCTCGAATACGACATCGCTACTGATTTCATCGCCCTCCCTGTGGATTCCATCCATGGCAGCTACAGTATCGAAGACACCGAGGAAAGCGATACGCAAATCAGGATACTTTCTAAGCGTTTTGGAAGCGAACTTTCGTGCAAGTGCCGCACCGCGACTGAAGCCGAACAAGACGATATGATCGCTTTTGATCGGCTCAAGGTGCTCTAGGTTCTTGGCAGCCTGCTCCAGAATTCTTCGTGCATCTCCCCAACCTGGGGCTAACATACTGTTGATTAGTCTTCTGCTCTTGGCGACGAGTTCTCCGACTAGAGGAATGGTTTCTCCGTCCTCACGCGTTCCAATGCCGTTGTAGTAGAACGTTATTTGGGGGTTACCGTTATCCGTAGTTGTTTTGCTTCTGTCTTCTTCCAGGCCGCCACCCATTAATATATGCAGCTTTAGGACGTTGCTCACGCTTTCATCATGTTTGAAACCAACTGCGTCCTGTGGTTCGTTTCCAGTGCCGTCGAAGCTGAATACCAGTGTCCTGTGCTTGAGTTTACTCATCAGTTATAGTCCTATCAAAAATTATTGGTTATCGGGGAATGAATCTGAGTAGGCGGTTCTCCCCGTACTTTTGATTTGATGTGTACACATCATACTGATTCCCTTTTGTTCCCAAGTAATCAGCTGTCCTTTCCGTCTTTTGACGAATCGAGTACATTGGTTACGTATAAACAGTCAATAATACCTGCCGATTTTATGCCGCTTATGTTAGACCGCATTATAGCAGGAGAAGAAGTGTCACTGATCAGCTAAAGAATAGGCTCTTATTGGTCGTGCGTCAGCACGACCAATAAGAGCCTATTCTAAATGTTGTGCACAACATTTTCCGCGAGACCGCTCTGGCTGCTACCAACCGAAGCGACAATTGTTGGGTGGGATTCGCACCCACTAGGAAAACGCGCCTTACCACGGTGCACTGTGAATCACGGGTTGTTCAGTACCGAAGGCACCCGAACGAAGCAATGCTTCTCTCAGAGAATGAAAGTCATCCCAGTCGGCCACGGCAAACGCTAGGTCCACATCGTTCTTGCACGTGTGATCGGTACGTCGTGCATATAGTGGAGGAGCAGGTCACGGGCCAGCGCCCCAATCAAGAGAGCCTGCTCCCTGTCCGTCACCACCTGTAGACCCTGAATGACTGTCGCGGGCCAGCCCAGCCCCCTTCTTAGCCACTAAATCGATCAACGATCCGCTCATGCAACAGGTTCGCCGTCTCTAAACAACGCGCGTCGCCGATCGCAAGCAGGTCCGCATAGACTAACGGCAAGGGAGCCACGGTCGCATCTTCTCCTTCGAAATTCCAGAAGCGCTTCAACACCTCCACCGGACCCCTCGTGTCGGCCCGCATTCTGAAATCAAGCAAGAAGCGCGGGTCCAGCTTGGCATCGTAAACTGTAGCCGTTTCGGGTCGCAGGTGCCGAGTGAGCCGCTCGGCCGCAGGTTCGCCGCCGAGCACGAGTCCGTACTCTTGCTGGTCGAACTCTGTCCACCACCGGTTCATTTCCGTCCGATACCGACCCAAGACAAGCTTGGGCCGCAACGTTCGGGCGTAGGCCTCCACCCACTGTTTTAAGAGCAACTCGCATCGGAGCAGGCGCCGCCTTCCGGCGATCGTGCCGACGAAGCCAAGCTTCAGAAGTTCCGCCATGACCCAACCCACGGTTCCGTGAGCGACACCGGCGAGATGTCCTATCTCGCGGTAGGGCCGCTCCGCCCATTCCGGATTACAGAGCAGCGCGAAAAGCACCTTGAGCCCGCTCGCCTGAAATGCGCGTCCGACACGCGTGGTGGCGACAAATTCTTCCGGTAAGCGTTCACCTTTGACCCATACAAACAATGGGGGCTGATCAATATATCCGTTTCCCGCCGCATCCAGGAAGGCCACGCCTCTTTCCTTGAGCGTCTCGGCCAAAGGTGGCGTCACATAGTCCGCGACAAGCAGTGAATGCGTGTTGAGACGGTCGGTCTGATGAAGGATTGGGCCGAGGGTTGCGGGTCGGAGACCTCTTTTCACTTCGACCACATAGGTTACCCCCGTCTTTCCTCTCCCAATGCGGACCAACGCGTCGACGCGTTGGCCGTCGAGCTCAGACATATTTTTGGTGACCCGGACCGGAATGCCGATCCGGTCCGCGGTCGTGGCTACGACCCTCTGCAAGAGTTCATTTTCAGTTGGTGTGTCCATTATTTTTTATTGTCCATGATTCGTGGACAATTGTCAAAAATGGACAATCTCCATGGTGCCGGAGAACCCACTGCACACCATTTACCTGAGACCTGGAAGGTCTCTGCTCCTATCCGGATGCGTTACCGTGATTAGTAATCAAGTTGAATTAATCAATAAAGGTAAATTCTTATGCTTAAAAAAATAGCTATTTTAACAGTCGCTGCGGGGATGTTGTCGACCTCCATGGCGGTACTAGCCGAAGGGCCGACGGTGTACGGTCGGATCGCTTTCGGCTTCAAAAACATTAGCGGAGAAACCGATGCCGATGATTCCCAACGAATCGATGACCACCTTGGCAGTCGATTGGGGGTCAAGGGTACGAATGATCTGGGCAACGGGATGTCCGTGGACTATCTTCTGGAATACGGAGCAGGTGAATCGCTGGGCTTGCGTCATGCCAACATGACCCTGAACGGCAGTTTTGGCCAGTTCCGGCTGGGTAAACAGACCGGTGTTCTGTACCGCTATATCGGTTCCAACAGTGATCAGAGCTGGGCACTGGGTGGTAGTGAGTGGTATGCCATTGCGGGCAAGAATAAAGCTGGTACTAGGATGAACAGTGACCACAGTCTGCGTATGACGAACATTGCAGCCTATCGCTTTGGTGCCGGCCCAGGTGGAGATGATCCCATCACCTTCGATATCCAGGTGCAGAGTGTAGACATGAGCACAGCTGAACGGAATTCTGTCGCTGCAACGGAAGGGGTAGGGGGCGAAACTGGTGTCGCAATAACCACGAGAGCCGTACCAGCAGTGACATACAAAGCCGCCATGGACGACAGCGAATCTATTGATTCGATCACGTTTGCAGCAGCGACCGCACTGGGTCCGGTGAAACTCCAGTTGGCCTATGTGGATGAAAACGGCAGTGACGTGAGCAAGGGGTCCGACGGAAAGAAGCGGTCTCCGAATCTTTTATCGTTCGGTTTCCGAGCACCATTGGGTTCTGCAGAAGTGCGCGGTCATGTGACTCAGGTGGATGCGGATATCGAAGATCGTGACGACAACAAAGCCTGGGGCCTGCTGGTCATGAATGACTTTGGTGGCGGTTACTTTGGAATGATCGGGGTTGGCAGTTACACCGACGGCGGAAAAGAAGACGCTGGCGCGGGAACTTCTCCGGCGGTAAATCGCAATGCTGACGCTACTTACGAAGCTCCCTCACATAAAAATGCTGGTGACCAGACAAACGCGTATGTGTCACTCACCAAATCTTTTGGCGGTGGTCTGAGCGCGGTTGCTGAATACAGTACCGTCACGGAAACGATAACCAAAGCCATTCCCGCTGGGACAGATGTGACTGCAGATACTTTCACTGTGGATGATGATGAAAAAAACACAAACAAGTTTCTCCTCTCTCTGGTACAGTCTTTCTAAAACCATTTCATAATCTACTGAAAAGGCCCTCTTCGGAGGGCCTTTTTTTTTAGTGCGCCAGGCATGGCGCGTAGCGCCGTGACTGGCGCTGTTCCGGTACACGTGGTGGTGGGCCGGATGACTGGGCGGTGCAAGTCCGCTGTCGGCCCGACAAGGGGAACGATTAGCCGAACGGCAAGGGTGTCCACCGCGAGGTGGAATCTGAAGGAAGCCGCAGGCAAACCGCTGGCTCGACGAACAGGAATCGCCTATGAGGCGGTCACGGTGGGTGAGAAGGCTAATATCTTCAAAGCCCGATACTTGTACGGACACCGTGGACGTATAGGCGGCGAGCATAAGCGGGAAGGTCACGCGCATTACCCTGGGAGGTCTGTGGTCCTGCCTTGGGCTACCGTTTCCGAGAGGAAGCGGGATGGGACGGCAGAAGTCAGCCGAGGCCATAGTAGGCTGCTGACCGGCAGTTGAAGGGCTGAACATGGCAAGACGTGAGTAGGCATGGGATTTCTCGATGAAACTGAACAAGACACAAGCCCGTCGGAGAGGCGGGGCTCAGACGGAGGACGCCGGACGGTATCCGGCGGGAGCCGGTTTGAGTGTTGAGGGGACATCGGCGAGCCTGATGCGGACGAAAGCGCAGCCGAAGCAGGTCGATCTGATGGAAGCGGTGTTGGAACGCGGCAACCTGATGAAGGCCTACGAGCGGGTGATTCGGAACAAGGGTGCAAGCGGTGTCGATGGCATCGGGGTACCGGAGTTCAAGGAGCACCTGAAACGGCACTGGCCGACGATCAGGGCCAGATTGCTGGCGGGGGAATATATTCCCGCGCCGGTACGTCGGGTGGACATACCCAAGCCGCAGGGCGGGGTGAGGACACTCGGCATTCCAACGCTGACGGATCGGATGATCCAGCAGGCGTTGCATCAGGTGTTGAGTCCTATGTTTGAGCCGGGATTCTCGGATTCGAGCTACGGGTTCCGACCCGGACGCTCGGCCCATCAGGCGGTGGAGGCGGCGCGGGAACACGTTGCGGCCGGGCATCGCTGGGTGGTGGATCTGGATTTGGAGAAGTTTTTCGACCGGGTCAATCACGATATAGTGATGGGGAAACTGGCACAGCAGGTGGACGATGCGCGGGTGTTGAAATTGATTCGCCGATATCTGGAAGCAGGGATGATGGCTGATGGGCTGATTTCGCCAAGGCGGAAAGGGATGCCGCAGGGTGGCCCACTAAGCCCTTTATTATCCAATATCCTGCTGACGGAACTGGACCGGGAACTGGAGTGCCGAGGGCACCGGTTTTGCCGGTATGCGGATGACTTCAATGTTTACGTGAAAAGCGAGAAGGCTGGCCATCGGTTGATGGCGAAGCTGGAAGCGTTTCTGTGGACCCGCCTCAAGCTCAAGGTCAATTCGACCAAGAGTGCGGTGGCGAGACCGTGGGAGCGGCAATTCCTGGGATACCGTGTGACGGGCTTCAAGGAGTCCAGACTGAGTATTTCGAAGGGAAGCTGCCAGCGATTTGCTGACAAGGTGCGGGCCGTACTGCGCGGAGCGCGGGGACGAAGCCTCGCCAGGGCCATTGAGGCGCTTAACCCGCTGTTGAGGGGTTGGGCGGCCTATTTTCGTTTGGCCAGGGCAAAACGCCCCTTTTTGGCATTGGACGGATGGATTCGACACAAGCTGCGTGCTATCTTGTGGCGGCAATGGAAACGGGTTTACACGCGAGCGCGACATCTGATGAAGGCCGGCCTGTCGGAGGTTCGTGCGTGGAAATCTGCGACCAACGGACGGGGTCCGTGGTGGAACAGCGGTGCTTCACACATGAACGCGGCATTTCCGAAGGCTTATTTTGATCGTCTTGGACTGGTATCGCTGCTTGATACAGCGTGTCGGTTGCGGGGCTTACCATGAACCGCCGTATACGGAACCGTACGTACGGTGGTGTGGGAGGACGGCGGAAGTGATTCCGCCTCCTACCCGATGTGCGCCAGGCATGGCGCGTAGCGCCGTGACTGGCGCTGTTCCGGTACACGTGGTGGTGGGCCGGATGACTGGGCGGTGCAAGTCCGCTGTCGGCCCGACAAGGGGAACGATTAGCCGAACGGCAAGGGTGTCCACCGCGAGGTGGAATCTGAAGGAAGCCGCAGGCAAACCGCTGGCTCGACGAACAGGAATCGCCTATGAGGCGGTCACGGTGGGTGAGAAGGCTAATATCTTCAAAGCCCGATACTTGTACGGACACCGTGGACGTATAGGCGGCGAGCATAAGCGGGAAGGTCACGCGCATTACCCTGGGAGGTCTGTGGTCCTGCCTTGGGCTACCGTTTCCGAGAGGAAGCGGGATGGGACGGCAGAAGTCAGCCGAGGCCATAGTAGGCTGCTGACCGGCAGTTGAAGGGCTGAACATGGCAAGACGTGAGTAGGCATGGGATTTCTCGATGAAACTGAACAAGACACAAGCCCGTCGGAGAGGCGGGGCTCAGACGGAGGACGCCGGACGGTATCCGGCGGGAGCCGGTTTGAGTGTTGAGGGGACATCGGCGAGCCTGATGCGGACGAAAGCGCAGCCGAAGCAGGTCGATCTGATGGAAGCGGTGTTGGAACGCGGCAACCTGATGAAGGCCTACGAGCGGGTGATTCGGAACAAGGGTGCAAGCGGTGTCGATGGCATCGGGGTACCGGAGTTCAAGGAGCACCTGAAACGGCACTGGCCGACGATCAGGGCCAGATTGCTGGCGGGGGAATATATTCCCGCGCCGGTACGTCGGGTGGACATACCCAAGCCGCAGGGCGGGGTGAGGACACTCGGCATTCCAACGCTGACGGATCGGATGATCCAGCAGGCGTTGCATCAGGTGTTGAGTCCTATGTTTGAGCCGGGATTCTCGGATTCGAGCTACGGGTTCCGACCCGGACGCTCGGCCCATCAGGCGGTGGAGGCGGCGCGGGAACACGTTGCGGCCGGGCATCGCTGGGTGGTGGATCTGGATTTGGAGAAGTTTTTCGACCGGGTCAATCACGATATAGTGATGGGGAAACTGGCACAGCAGGTGGACGATGCGCGGGTGTTGAAATTGATTCGCCGATATCTGGAAGCAGGGATGATGGCTGATGGGCTGATTTCGCCAAGGCGGAAAGGGATGCCGCAGGGTGGCCCACTAAGCCCTTTATTATCCAATATCCTGCTGACGGAACTGGACCGGGAACTGGAGTGCCGAGGGCACCGGTTTTGCCGGTATGCGGATGACTTCAATGTTTACGTGAAAAGCGAGAAGGCTGGCCATCGGTTGATGGCGAAGCTGGAAGCGTTTCTGTGGACCCGCCTCAAGCTCAAGGTCAATTCGACCAAGAGTGCGGTGGCGAGACCGTGGGAGCGGCAATTCCTGGGATACCGTGTGACGGGCTTCAAGGAGTCCAGACTGAGTATTTCGAAGGGAAGCTGCCAGCGATTTGCTGACAAGGTGCGGGCCGTACTGCGCGGAGCGCGGGGACGAAGCCTCGCCAGGGCCATTGAGGCGCTTAACCCGCTGTTGAGGGGTTGGGCGGCCTATTTTCGTTTGGCCAGGGCAAAACGCCCCTTTTTGGCATTGGACGGATGGATTCGACACAAGCTGCGTGCTATCTTGTGGCGGCAATGGAAACGGGTTTACACGCGAGCGCGACATCTGATGAAGGCCGGCCTGTCGGAGGTTCGTGCGTGGAAATCTGCGACCAACGGACGGGGTCCGTGGTGGAACAGCGGTGCTTCACACATGAACGCGGCATTTCCGAAGGCTTATTTTGATCGTCTTGGACTGGTATCGCTGCTTGATACAGCGTGTCGGTTGCGGGGCTTACCATGAACCGCCGTATACGGAACCGTACGTACGGTGGTGTGGGAGGACGGCGGAAGTGATTCCGCCTCCTACCCGATTGTGCGCCAGGCATGGCACGGGCGCGTAGCGAAATGCCAATTACTGGATTTTCATGCAGGCTTTGCTAAACCCTGTCGAACTCCAATCCATTGCCGCGCCAATCCGGTGATTTCAGTGCACGATCAACATAATCCGTAACCTCAGAGACGTATTGGTCATTTCGGCGATATAAACAGCCCAGCGGTTCCTCTGAGAGCGTCCAGGAACTTCCATATGCCTGCAGGATTCGACGAGCAATCGCTGTGTCGTCGGAGTGATAGCAGGTTATTTCTGTGTTACGAGGGAGAGATAGCTGGATTGGTACAAGAACCTCAATCATTCGCCCTTGTCTGTAATGGCGGAACAGCAAAGCGTTCTGTTCGGTATTTGTTTTTGCGATGGGTATCTGTTTGTCGCCGTAGTATCGTCCATTGCTTTCGCTCTCCGGCAAGCCGGGCTTTCCACAACGGCGAAGTTGACGAGCCATCGCTATGTTGTATCTGCAGAGATCATATTCCGTATCTTCAAACGCTTCAACGGGAACTTCAATGGCCACATGCGGAAATCCTCCCTTGAGTTTTGCCATCAGAATTGGAGGACGTTCGGCAAGGGTCATGTGTACATATTCTCCAAACCCACGACGAACATCACTGCCTCGGGACTTTGACCGGAAATGGGTTACTTCAAACCCATCACAGGTAAGTGCCTGCTTTGATTTCAGCGCCTGAGTCTGAGCAATATGCGTCACATAATGTAACGGCGCATAATGCAACACTTTCACGATGCCGTGGTTAACGAATAATTGCATGTTGTCAAATCATCCTGCTAAACGGTTTTGATTTTTCGTCAACGTCAGGTAGAAGGTTTGAAAGTCTTTGGAAATAACCAATCCGACAATACCAGAACCAGGGTTGGATAAAACCATTTTTGATCAGGACAGGCCGAAGTTTCTCAGAAAGTCAGATAGGAAGTCGTTATAGCAAGGGTTGTATCAGACGGTCCAGTTCCACATAGGTCAGCTTCCCTAACGAGGTTCGTACCAATTCCCCATCTTTATTGAAGATGGCTGTAAATGGAAGTGCACCCGCATCCGTATTGCCATGGTCTTTCAACAGTTCGTTCCCCCCGGTTACAGCAACCAGAGACGGATAATTGATTCCTATCTGGTCACCAAATCTCAAGGTTGATTCCAACTGGTCATGGGCAATCCCAACCACTTGAACCTCCTCTTTGGCCATGCGATGCTGGTATTCAATCAGCATGGGGATCTCTTCCAGGCAGGGAGGGCACCAGGTCGCCCAATGGTTCACGATTACAATCCTGCCCAGCCATTCTTCGCCGTTTCTGATTTTTCGGTCCACGTCCGGCAAGCGGATTTCGGAAAGCCTGGCCTGTGCCAACACCGGATTTCCAGGACCACTGTTCTTTGAGCCGAGTTGATAAACCCCAAACAGGGCACCCAATGCCGCTCCAGCAAGGGCCAAACTTCCCAGCAGCAGGACTTTCTTCATTTACGGCTGGAACCCGGATATCAGCTGGAGAAAGCGGTCACTGTCCATATAGCCATAAAAGTTTTTTTCTTCCAGTATATTTCCGTCCCTATCCAGGAAAATGGTTGCCGGCGGACCAAAGACCCCAAAATATTGCTTGAGTAACCGGTTGTCTTGATTGGTCGCATCGGTCACATCAATTTGAATCGTGACAAACTTTTCTCTCAGCAGTGAATCAATGGCCACGTCCTTGAAAGTGGTCTCTTCCATGCGAAGGCAGTCCACACACCAGTCCGCATAGTAGTCAACCAGGACCGGCTTTTTCCCAAGTTTGGCCATGGACAGCAGTTGTTCCAATTCAGAGGTATTGGCAACTCGAGTGAATGGATGGGACTCAATGCCGCTATTTTCAACAACCGATTGCGAAAATCGGGCAAACAGGTCTTGCGGCAATGGCCTGAAGAGGTCCCGTTGACCCAGGAACCCACCGAGCAGCAAGACAATCCCCCATACCAGCAGCAAAATACCCACTCCTTTCTCGAACCGCTGCCAGTTGCCAGCGGTTTCCCCGGATTTTTCAACCGCGCCCAGAAAGACGCTGAGGAGGATAAAAAATCCTCCCCATAACAGCAGTACGGGGACCTCGGGAAGAATCCCCAGCAGGTAAATGGCGGTGGCAACCAGCAACACCCCGAATCCCTGTTTCACCTTGACCATCCACTGGCCCGCCCGGGGCACCAGATGACCCGCACCAAAGCCCAGTGCAATCAGCGGAATTCCCATACCCAGTGCCATGGCAGTCATGAGCAGGGCACCCAGGAATGGATCACCCGTGCTGACGGCGATACCCAGGAATGAGATGAGTACGGGGGAAACACAGGCACCAATGATCAGCGCAGACAGGATTCCCAGGCACAATACGAGGGGAATGGGGCCCCGCATTCTTGTGGGCTGGAATTGCAGCCGGGCCTGAATGAATGCCGGCATCTGGATGTCGAACAGGCCAAACATGGACAGCGCCATGATGAAAAACAGTACACTCAGGAATCCGATCGCCCAGATATTCTGGAAATACGCCTGCAACTGGTCTCCCGTTGCCCCCGCCAGTGCCCCCATGGCCGCATAGGTAATCATGGTCCCCACGACATAGAAGATAGCCAGCACTCCCCCTTTTGCCGAGGTCAGGTGCTTTCCCTGGCCAGCAATGATACTGGTCAACACCGGGATCATCGGCAAGACACAAGGGGTAAACGTCAGCAACAGGCCGGCAATCATGGCGCTGAAAAACAGGAACACGGTTCGTGTCGGGATATCGGTCTCCGTTTTCAGCTTTGCGGCCTTGCTGCCCGCATCGTTCAAATTTGCCTGGACGTCATTTGAAGAGGGTTGAGGCGAAGTTGGGGTGGAACTTTGTCCTCCGACGAATTCGGCCGTGAAAACCGGGGTGGACTGGGCATTCGCATCGAAGGAAAGCACCGTAAACAGGGATGAAAAGTCAAAGGTTTTCGTTACCGGGGCATAACAGATTCCATCCACAGCACACCCCTGATAACTTGCGCTCAGCACAAAACGATTCTCATCGGTGAGCAGGGTGTCCAGTTCAACCAGGGCACTGAAATCCTGATCGAAAATCACCACCTCTCCGAAATACTCGTCCACCTTGTCTTTTCCATCGGGCAAAACAACCGGTTTGATTTGGGGGGAGGATTCGCTCGAAAAATGGATTTTGTCGCGGTAGAGATAGTAGCCTTCTGCAATGGTGAAGACGGCATGGAGGGCATCACGGGATATCGCTTCAATTCGCAACCTGAATGCGTCGTCCACATCAAGAAACTTCGGGGGCTGGAAACCCGCGGCAAGCTGGTCTCTTAGCTCATCGGATGGCCCCGGTGAGTTGGGCACCATGGTGCCGGACTGGAAGAATGATGGAGCTTTCGGGGTTTCCTCTTCCTGCCCGTTTTGACTGAATCGAACCGTTTTTTCCATGGGAGGATAGCAAACACCCACCGGCTCATTGCATCCCTGTCCCGAGGCGATTAACTGAAATTCCCTGGCACCATTGGGAAGAATGGGAATCGCGACCTCCAGGGATTGCGTATAAACCTGCACTTTCCCGAATATGGAATCTTCCTTGGGTGTCCCAACAGGAAGACTCACCTGTGCCGTGATAATATCGTTTCCGGTGAACCTGAAATCAAATTTGTCCCGGTACATGTAATAGCCATCCGCGATCCTCCAGGTCGCGTCAATCCGGTTCGGGGACACCATTTGTGCACGGAACTCAAACGCCTGGTCAGCAGGCAACAGGACATCATCGTCTGCGAACAATGTTGATGACATTGCAGCCATCAACCCCAGGAGAATATAAAGAACGCTGGACAATGGTCAGGGGATACTGGGGAAGTCGAGAAACGATAAATGGGGATCGAACCGGCTGCCCTGTGGAGACAACACCAGTTCACCTTTAATGGCGGAGCGAATAATTGGAAATCTCCGGTTTTTCCCTTATATATGTGGCTGCAACCTTATATTATAAGGGATTCACGACAACCATTGTCAAAGTCGCCTCCGGCCAAACCCGAAATGAAGCCATTACTGCTCATCTTCCTCATCGTTCCGTTGATAGAAATCTACCTGTTGATCCAGGTAGGCAGTGCAGTCGGGGCGGGAATGACCATCTTCCTGGTGGTCTTTACCGCAGTGCTTGGCGCATTTCTGGTCAGGGCCCAGGGGATTTCTACCCTCGCAAGGGTACAAAGGCAAGTGGCCAGGGGACAGCCCCCGGCCATGGAACTATTGGAAGGTCTGGGCCTGTTTCTGGCCGGAGCGCTCCTGCTTACCCCGGGTTTTTTCACGGACACGTTCGGATTTATCATTTTGACACCACCACTTCGGCGGGCGATGATCCATCGAATAATCCGGGGACGGGTTGTGCAGCCCAATGTTTCATTCCGTGCCGGCCAGGCTCCGGGGGGGCCGGGTCCCCATAAATCTGAACAAAGGGTCATTGACGGGGAGTACCGGAAAATCGACTAGCACTGGCTGGTTGGTCAAGAATGGATGTTGATGGTGCCATCCATCCTGCAATGCTACCGGATGGTTGTGGCATCAGATTCCCCGGACAAGGAACGGGAGCAATGAGGTCACATAAAATCGGCAACCCGATGAGGGTAGTCGGGAGGGTCCTGTTGAGACAGGGTTTTCCGGTACCAGCGAATTTTACGAACTGTTCTTTGAATTGAAGTGTGACCGGCAGAACCGTGGTACTTTCATTGGCTGATCCAATCTCCATCCAGTCCCTGGGGCACACAGTACGGAGAAATTCCCTGAATTCCTGCGCCCTGGCCGTGAAGGACATTGCCGATGCACCGGGCGCCGGTTTCGGTTCATTACGATCGGACCCCATGTCAGGCACTACCGGTTTGTACTGCTGAAAAAACAATGATCCGAAAGAAAACCCCTTCCCGACGTCGTATCTACACCCTGCACGGCCAATATCGATTCATCGCTCCTGAATGGGAGGATGCCATCACCCGGTCCAGCCTGGGAAACCTGGATGAATGGTCGGTCTTTGATACCGGGGAAAGGCTGGTCGGTGGGCCCCATGAGAAAAACCAGGTATCCCGGGTGAATACGGATCAGGGCAAAGTGATCTTCAAAAGGTACAGCATCGGCTCGAGCTGGCGTTATTTTATGCGGCGGAGCAGAGCCGTTGGGGAATGGGCTGGACTGACGGCCCTGGCCGGAATTGGGATTCCTGTCCCGGAACGAGTCGGTTTTGGAGAAGACCGTCAGTTTGGGCGACTGGTTGGGGGATATCTCCTCATACGGGAACTGGAATCAGCCATGGACCTGACAACCTTTGCACGGGAGGTGTGGTCTGCCATGAAACCTCCGGAAAAGCAGGCCGTGCTGTCGGAAATTCGATCCAAGCTGTTTGGCCTGGTAAAGAAAGCACATCACAATCATTTGTTCCATCGGGACCTGACCTGGAATAATATCCTTGTGGAAAAGAAAACCGATGGTTACAAACTATGGTTCATTGATTGTCCTCGTTTCAAGCACAGAAGAATCGGTCGTGCTCATCTGCAAATGGTGGAATTGTCCTGTTTGACCAAAGAAGCCATGGGGATATTAACGGTCACGGAGCGATATCGTTCACTGGTGATTTTTCTGGATGGCGACCGAGCCAGGGCCAGAAAAATATTCAGGTGGATCACCGCCCGCCACGCTAGGTCCGCCATGCGGCACCATCTCGAAGAACAAAACAGACTGTTGACTCAAAGTGCAGATTCGGCCCTTGGCCCCGGAAAAAGAGAATAGAGGAACACTGATATCACTTGCAGTCGGAAATAACCATTGGAAATTGATCAGATAGTGGACCACAATCTTGGAGGTGCAATGTCGTCATCGAATCAAGAAACATTACCTGATACCGTACTGATGTCGTGGATGCCATGCATTCTTTTTCTCGCACAAGGGCACAAGTATGCAGATCAGCTGCGTACTCGGCATTCGCCGGGTGACCGCCTGGCATCTCAAACAACGCACTCGTGAAGAGTCCATTGAACCTATGGAGAAAATGCAAGGACCAGCCGAAGGAATGAGGTCGGCGCACGATCAATGTTTGTGGACGCGATGGTACCGGACCTGTCGAAACGCAAGAAACACCCGTCGTCCGAACCAAAGCACCAGTGGTCCAGAGCGACGGCCAGCGATGGCACTCGCTAATGTCCCAGCATGGGCTGGTTATTTTCACACTATTCAAAATGGCTCAAAGTCGTCCTGTCCACGGGCGACCGCTGCGTCCGTTGTGAACATCCCTTTTTCGTCCTTTACTTGATAAATCCCTTGGGCCCGATAGAGCTTGTTTTGAACCAGTCGTCGCTCATAGATTTCTCCGAACTTCCGGTACAATGCAACGATGATTTGATCGAGCGTGGCCTTCTCTCCATAACTCTTTACAGTAATAAACAAGCGTCTTGTGAGTTCGTCGGGTTTTATAATGCTTAATTCCTCGAACAATTCGTCTGGCAGGTCGGAAAAGTCTCCAAGATCAGGGGAAACGGGCTCCATTAGTTGTTTTAATTTATCGATTTCCTCGCATTGGCTTGTGTGCTCGGATAACAAATCTCGTACCGCTTCAGCGTAGAGTGAAAATTCTTCCGGGAACAGTGAGAATTCTGTGAGCATGACCTCGTCCGGATCATCTAACATACTCAGTAATTGGTTGACAGTATTTATATCAACAGGCATAATCTTTCTCCAGTAAATGGTGGAGGTGGAGGGAATCGAACCCTCGGGATCTAAGTTTTGGAGACCTGCCCCGACCAGTAGCCACCCCCACCAATTACGTAATTTCCAAGTACTGAACGGTCCGTTGCACTGCAGCGGGCCGTTCAGTGTTTCTGACTATACCAAAATTTGCACCGGACTTCAACTAAAAATGCTTTAGAATTTAATCATGTTTGCCGAGGTGTCTAAACGTATTTTGCGGAACGATATACCCGGACGGATGAAAAGTGTGCGGTAAACGCGCTCACATTGTTCTATTAGTGTCAACCAGAAAACCCCATTTTTGCAAGTCCTTTTGATTGGGTTTTAAAAGAAGGTCTCTAAAATCAATGCCGGGTTCAACGGCTTCCCTCCCGTTCCGGAATCAGCGCATTCACAAAGTCCACGGGAACAAACTCCCGTAAATCTTCCAGGCCTTCCCCCACCCCGATATAGCGGATGGGGATGCCGTATCGTTCCGCAACGGCAATCACCACGCCGCCTTTCGCCGTGCCGTCCAGCTTGGTCACGCACAGGCCCGTCAGTGGAATGGCCTGGTGAAAATTCTCGACCTGGGAAAGCACGTTTTGGCCATTCCCGGCGTCCACGGTCAGCAGGACTTCATGGGGAAGCGCGGAATCCACTTTTCCCAGCACCCGCTTGATCTTCTTCAACTGCTCCATCAAATCGCCGTGGGTATGCTGTCGACCCGCCGTATCGATCAGCAAATGATCCGTTTGCCTTGAGCAGGCCGCCTGGTACGCATCATACGCCACCGCCGCCGCATCGGACCCGTGTGGCTGGGTAATCACCGGCAGTTCAAGCCGGTCCCCCCAGCTCTGCAATTGCTCAATGGCCGCCGCACGGAAGGTATCACAGGCGGCCAGCATGACCCGGTTGCCGTGGTTTTTATACCGGTGGGCCATCTTCGCCAGGGAGGTTGTCTTGCCCACACCGTTGACCCCCACCATCAGGGTGACCCGCGGCCTGGCCGTACTGTCCTGGTCGCCGCGGTGCTCCGGTCCCGCCAGCACCTCGACCACCGTTTCGCGCAGACCGGTCAGCAACTCATCCGTGGTCCGGTAGCGCTGCCGGTGTGCTTTTCTGCGAAGCGCCGACAGCAGGTGCTGACTGGTCTGTACTCCCATATCGGCCATCAGCATCTGGTCTTCCATCTCTTCGTAAATGGATTCATCGATTTCCCTGGCCACGCCGAAAACCCCAAATAACCCCGAAGCCAGGTGTTGCCGGGTTTTGGCGAGCCGGGCGAATAACCCTTCTTTGGACGTCATGGTACGATTTCAATTATTTTGCTGGATGACCAGCTTGGTATCGTATCATTGTACACATGGAATTCATCTGGCAACGTGACCGTATCCATGAAAAAAAGTGGCAAACTGAGGATTATTGGCGGACAGTGGAAACGCCGGAACATCCGGTTTCCGGTCGTGCCGGGCCTGAGACCCACTCCGGACCGGGCCCGGGAAACCCTTTTCAACTGGCTGATGAACCACCTTGATGGAAAAACATGCCTGGACCTGTTTGCGGGAAGCGGGGCACTGGGGTTCGAAGCAGCTTCCCGCGGGGCCGCCCGGGTTGTGATGGTGGAATCGAACCGGAAATCGGTCCAGTCCCTCCTTAAGAACCGTGAATCGCTGGGCGCACAGGACCAGGTGAACATCGTTCACGGCCAGGCCCTGAATCATCTTTCATTGACCCCTGTCAAATATGATCTGGTTTTCATGGACCCACCGTTTGAACAGGCATTGATTGGTCCAGCCTGCCAGGCGCTGGTCCGATACCCGGTGCTCAAGGACCCTGCCTGGATCTATATCGAGTCGCCAATTTCCAATAACCCCTTACCAATCCCCGCAACTTGGAATATTATTCGGGAGTCCCGGTGCGGGATGGCACAACTAACCCTAGCAGAAACCTGAAACAGTCATCATGCCGAAAATAGCGATCTACCCCGGAACATTCGATCCCATTACCAATGGCCACTCCGACCTGGTCTTTCGTGCCACCAGGATGTTTGACCAGGTTGTACTGGCCATCGCCAACAGCCCGGAAAAATCTCCCCTGTTCTCGCTGGAGGAACGCATTGACCTGGCAAGGCATGTACTCAGTGGCTATGACAATGTGGAAATTACCGGTTTTTCCGGCCTGTTGATTGATTTTGCGCGAGAATGCCGGGCAGGGATCATTCTTCGTGGCCTGCGGGCGGTTTCTGATTTTGAATACGAGTTTCAGCTGGCCTCCATGAACCGAAAACTCGACAGCAATATTGAAACGGTCCTGCTGACCCCTGCCATACAACACACGTTTGTCTCGGCAAGCCTGATCAAGGAAATCGCCCGATACGGCGGGGATGTCAGCACCTTTGTACATGAACACGTACACCGGGCACTGGAATCCAAATACCGGTAAGAGAATCCGCGCATGGCCCTTTACATCACGGATATGTGCATCAATTGTGACGTCTGTGAACCTGAATGTCCCAACGATGCCATTTATCAGGGGGAAATCATTTACGAGATTGACTGGAAATTGTGCACGGAATGTGTGGGCCATTTCGAAACCAGCCAGTGCGTCGAAATCTGTCCGGTGGATTGCATTCCCGTTGACCCGGCGCACCGGGAGTCCCCATCTGAACTCATGGCCAAATATGAGTGGCTGACCCGGAAGCCATCCTGACCCCTTCAACCGCGAATCTGGACGAATTCGGTCCGACCCTGCGCCGTATCGCGTTGTCCAGGCGGCACCGCTTCTGCGTCCTGTTCTGCGGCACTGCCGACTGGGCGGTGGATGCCATCCATCCGTGGACAAGTGGGGGGCAGCAGGACGCGGTTCTGGTGGTTTCCGATCTCCCGGAAATCTCCTCTTCATTCGACGGGGCCGAACGGGTCTCCCTCCACCAGTCCCGGCATGTCCTGGGCCGGGAATATGATCTGGTCATCTATGATGGCTTCAGCGGGCTGGACCCCGATGCCCTGGGCATTACCGGAGGCACCATCAAGGCTGGCGGCCTGCTGGTTCTGATCACCCCGGATTTCAGCCAGTGGCCCGGGTACCGGGACCCGCAATATCCGCGGATCATCTCTCATGGAAAGCCCTGGCCACCGTTCAGTCACTACATCCAGCGGTTTATCCGGATCACCTCCCACTCACTGGGCGTCTTCACCATCCGCCAGAATGGAACACTGCCGGCCCTGGGACCGTGGCCACGGAAAAAATCCCGCATTCCCGCCGTACCGGATTTTTCCGACCAGAAAAAAGCCGTGGAGGCCGTCATCAAGGTGGCCACCGGAAAACGGCGCCGCCCGGTTGTGCTCCTGGCGGACCGGGGACGCGGCAAGTCCGCATCGTTGGGAATTGCGGCAAAACAGCTCCTCGACAACGGCATGAACCAGGTCATCGTGACCGGGAAAAACCGTCCCTCCATGGACGCGGTTTTCCGGCACGCCGGCCACCCCGGACAGTTGAAATACGTCCCGGCCGACCAGCTCATTCAGGGGGAATATCACCCGGACCTGCTACTGGTGGACGAAGCCGCTTCCATTCCGGTCTCCTCACTGCAGAAGCTGCTGGCCCGCTACCCCCGCATTGCCTTTGCCAGTACGGTACACGGGTATGAAGGCACCGGGCGCGGGTTTTTGCTCAGGTTCACGAAGTTGCTGGACGACCAGACCCGCGGCTGGAAAACCCGTGTCCTGCACGCCCCCATTCGATGGTCGAAGAAGGACCCCCTTGAGCAGTTCCTGTTCCGTTCCCTGCTGCTGGATGCCGAACCCCGCCGTCCCCAGGAAACTTCCATCCGGAAACCGGAATGCAGGGTCGAAACGGTCGAACCCGGGACGCTTTGTCAGGATGAACAACTGCTGACCGACCTGTTCGGCCTGTTGACCCAGGCCCACTACCGGACCCGCCCCTTTGACCTGAGACACCTGCTGGACAGCAACAGCCTCACCATTTTCCGGTCCCACCGGGAGGGACAGACCATCGGGGTCACCCTGGCCGTTACGGAAGGGGGGCTGGATGATTCCATGGCCCGGGAAATCTGGAAAAACCAGCGTCGTCCGAGCGGCCACCTGCTGCCGGAATTGCTGTGTGCCCAACAGGGGTTCATCGAGGCGGCACCGCTGAAATTCATCCGGATCATGCGGATCGTGGTCCATCCGGAATTTCAGCGCCGGGGCGTGGGCACCGGACTGCTGCACCATGTCGAGAAGCATTTCTCCGGGACGGCGGACATCATCGGCACCGTGTTCAGTGCCGCCCCGGATGTGATGTCATTCTGGTGCCGGTGCGGATACCGGCCGGTCCGGATCGGGATGAGCCACCGTCATCAATCCGGCTCCCCCTCCATTTGCCTGGTCCGACCGGGTTCCGGGACCGGTAAAACCCTGGTGCGCCAGGCCGTGCAGAAATTTTCAGACAACCTGGGGACCCAGCTGAAAACCGCGCTGAAGGACCTGGACCCGGCACTGATCCCCCTGGTTTACCAGGGCATGGGAAAATATTCGAAGCCCCGGGACCTGAGCCGGGCTGAACTGGAAAGCCTGGCGGGATTTGCGTATGCCGGACATCCCCTGGACAATCACCGGGCCGTCCTGGAACGGGCCTGGGAGACGACCCTTCAGCACCCCCGGCCTGCCCGGATCGCCCAACGCGATCTCATCCTGTTTTGTGAACGGGTCCTCCAGGGCAGGGACTGGAAAGCTTGTTCCACCCTGCCCGCCTCCGCAGGTCGGAAGGCGGGAACCGCCATACTGAGACAACTGGTCGGGGAATTTCTCCTTCGAACCCACCCCCGGCAACTCGAAACCATCCGATTGCGGTTCAACCTGCCATCACGATGACCAGCGCCTTGAGAAAGGCTTCATTCTCCGCTTCGGATCCAACACTCACCCGCAGGCAGTCTTCCAGGGCGGTCTGTGGCTGATGGAGGCTCTTGACCAGCACACCCTGGTCCCGCAGTCTGGCATGCACCGTTCCGGCATCCTGGACCCGGAACAGGATGAAATTGGCCTCACTGGGGAACGCCACAATGCCGGGAATTCCCTGCAGTGCGCCGTACAGGGTTTCCCGGCTCGCTACAATGTTCCGCGCCTGCCGGTCCAGCACCCCATGGTGCTTCAGATAGAACTGCATTGAAAGCTGTGTCAGGCAATTGATATTGTAGGGAAGGCGGATTTTCTCGATCTGGGAGGTCCAGGGGCGGTTCGCAAAAAGCATTCCCAGCCGAAGGCCCGCCAGACCACTTTTCGACATGGTGCGCAAGACCATGAGGTTGTCGTGACCAGCCACTTCATTCAGAAACGTTTTCCGGCAAAAGGCGAAGTACGCTTCGTCCATGACAACCAGCCCCCGGGCCACCTCCAGCACTTCGGCAAGGAGGCCTTCATCAAAACAGTTGCCCGTGGGATTGTTCGGATACGCCAGGAAAATGCCGGCCGGATCCTGGTCCCTGACCGCCCCCAGGAACCGGTCCCCATCCAGTGAATAGTCTTCCCCCAGGGGAACCCCGACAAACTCCGCCCCAAGGGGTCCGCAAATCTGGCGGTACATTGAAAAACTGGGCTCGGGGGCCAAAACCGGCCTCCCGGACCCCCCGACCAGCATGACAATCATCTGGATGAGCTCGTCCGAACCATTGCCAAACACGATCTCGCAGGCATCGGGCACCTGAAAGCAACCCCGTACAATTTCCCGCAACCGGGTACAGCCGGGATCCGGATAGCGGTTGATCCGGGCAGCCCCCACCGTTTCCTTCCATTCCTCCACCAGGGACTCCGGAAAGCTATAGGGGCTTTCCATGGCATCCAGCTTGATCAGCCCCCGGGCAGAGGGGACATGGTAGGCCTGCAGGTCCCGGATTTCCTGCCGCACCAGGCTTTCCGGGGCAAGGCGGTCCTTTTCAGTACGGTCCGGCTTTTGCATCAGTCTGCTCGAATCGGGTCAGCGCATCCGGTATTTCGCGGATTGTTCATGGGCGGTCAGCCCTTCACAGCGGGCCAGGGGTGCCGCCGTTCGGGCCATTTCATCGGCCCCCGCCGGCGACGCCTGAATGATACTGGTCTTTTTCTGGAAATCATACACCCCCAGCGGTGAGCTGAATCGTGCGGTCCCCGCGGTGGGCAGAACATGGTTGGGCCCCGCGCAGTAATCTCCCAGCACCTCGGCACTGTACTGCCCGACAAAAATGGCCCCGGCGTGGGTGATTTGATCGAGGAGCGGTCGAGGTTTATCCAGCATCAGTTCCAGATGCTCCGGGGCAATGCGGTTGGCAACCTGTGCCGCCTCCTCCCAGGAATCCACCCGGATCACCGCCCCCTGGGCGGCGATGGATTGCTGAATGATTTCCCGGCGCTCCAGGTCCGGCAACAGGCGACGCATGGACTCCAGAATGGCTTGCACCATATGGGCCGAATTCGTAATCGCGATGGACTGGGCATTCTCATCGTGCTCCGCCTGGGCAAACAGGTCCATGGCCACCCAATCGGGGTTCGCGGTTTCATCGCAGATCACCACTACTTCGGAAGGGCCGGCGATCATGTCGATGCCCACCTTCCCGAACACTCTTTTCTTCGCCGCAGCAACATACGCATTGCCAGGCCCGACAATCTTGTCCACCGCAGGAACCGTTTCCGTCCCATACGCCAGGCTGGCAATGGCCTGGGCGCCGCCAATGGTAAATATCCGGTCCACCCCGGCCAGGGATGCCGCCACGACCACGGCTGGGTTGATTTCACCCCGGGGCCGGGGCACGGTCATGACAATCTCCCCCACTCCAGCCACTTTCGCAGGAACCGCCGTCATGAGCACCGAGGACGGATACGCCGCTTTCCCCCCGGGCACATAGATCCCGACTTTTTCCATTGGCGTAATCCGCTGACCCAGCACGGTGCCGTCGGGTTCGGTATATTGCCAGGATGCCTGCTGCTCCCGTTCATGGAAAGTACGGATACGGGCCGCCGCCGCCCCCAGCGGTGCCAGCAGGTCCGGGTCCAGTTCCGTGGAAATCGATTCAATGTCCGAAGGACCCAGTTCCAGGCTCGCTGCATTGTGGACCTTCAGGCCATCCAGTTTTCGGGTGTAGTCCACGAGTGCCGCATCTCCCCGGTCCCGGATATCGGCAATGATCCCGTCCGCTACCGCTTCAGTGTCCGCGGCAATGCTCTCCCGGCGGTCCAGCAATCCCGCCAGGGTGCGGTCAAAGCCCGGGTCACCCACATACAGTTCGCGCAACACTGGATTCAATTCCCTCAATCACATTCCATGGGAGACGGTGAGATTCCCCGCATTCAAGCCCCCCTGGCATCAAGATAATGGCCGGGAACCCGGCGAATGCATGCCCCCATCTGGGACAGTTTTTCTTCGATGCTGGCGTACCCGCGATCGATATGATAGATCCGGTCAATGACGGTTTCCCCGTCTGCAATCAACGCCGCCAGCACCAGGCATGCCGAAGCCCGCAGATCGGTGGCCATGACCGGCGCTCCGTGCAGCTGTTCCACCCCCCGAATCACGGCGGTATTTCCGTCCAGCTCAATATTCGCTCCCATTCTCTGCAGCTCGTGGATATGCATATATCGATTTTCAAAGACAGTTTCGACAACCGTTGCCGTCCCTTCCGCAATGGCATTGAGCAGGACAAACTGGGCCTGCATATCCGTGGGGAAAGCCGGATAGGGGGCTGTGCGAATATTCACGGGCTGGATTCGGCTTTCCGGCGCTTTCAGATACACCCAGTCTTCTCCCGTCTCAATGGTGGCACCGGCTTCATGCAGTTTATCCAGTACCGCATCCAATTGCTTGGGAATCACGTCCCTGATTTTGATTTCCCCACCGGAAACCGTGGCAGCCACCAGGAAGGTACCGGCCTCGATTCTGTCGGGAATGGCACGGTGGCTGCCGCCGCTCAATTTCTCCACCCCCTCAATGATGATTTCATCGGTTCCGGCACCCTGTATCCTTGCACCCATGGAAACGAGACAATTGGCAAGATCCACCACTTCCGGCTCTCTGGCCGCATTTTCAATGGTGGTCGTTCCGTCTGCCAGCGTGGCGGCCATCATCAGGTTCTCCGTCCCCGTCACCGAGATCAGGTCCATGAATATCCGTGCCCCCTGCAACCTGTCGGCAGTGGCCTTGATATATCCACCGTCAATAGTGATTTCTGCCCCCAGTGCTTCCAGGCCCTTGATATGCAGGTTGATGGGCCGGGACCCGATGGCGCACCCACCGGGCAACGATACCTCGGCTTCGCCAAACCTGGCGACCAATGGCCCCAGGACCAGGATCGCCGCCCGCATGGTTCGTACCAGTTCGTAGGGAGCCATCACACTGGTGACATCCCGGGCACTCGCCTCGATGGACAGCTTCTCATCCACCTGCAGGTTCACCCCCAACTGACCCAGCAACTCCATCGTAGTGGTTATGTCATGGAGATGGGGAATATTGCTGATGGTCAGGGGTTCTTCGGTCAACAATGACGCAATCATTAACGGCAACGCGGCATTTTTGGCACCGGAAATCCGTATTTCACCTTGCAGTGGAATGCCTCCGGTTGCGATCAATTTGTCCATGGAGAGGAAAAGAAAACAGAGTTGGTTTTTGTGGTATTGTACATCACTTGATCTGGGCCGCTTACAGTTATGATGGGTTTTAAACGACGTATTGTTGTCGGAATCATGGTCGTGTTTTCCACGGTCATCCCGGGAATTTCCGGGGTCTCCATCGCGGATGAAAAGGCCGATGCAGACGTCATCGCAGTGGAAGCCGTTGAAAATGCTTCCGGTAACTGGACATTCCATGTCACCGTGGCACACCCTGACACGGGATGGGGGGATTATTGCAACGGCTGGGATATCGTCACCGACCAGGGCCAGGTCCTGAAACAGAACGCATCGGACCCGTTTACCCGGCTGCTCCATCACCCCCACGAAACCGAACAGCCGTTCACACGCAGCCAAGGCGGCCTGCGTGTCCCCGAAAACGTCCGTACCCTGACCGTACGGGCACACGACATTGTCCAGGGCTTCGGCGGACAGGAAATCGTGATGGATCTCTCTTCGGACCGGGGTCCCGGCTATCGGATCACCCGGAACTGAACCACAACCGGATCCCGGGACATGACTTCAGGTCGACCGCTGCCCGCTGTCCTGACAGGACCACCGCCTCCCCCGGTCCCTGTCCAGGAAACCCGTTGATGAGCGAAAAACACTACCAGATGATTGGACTGGTCGGCTTTCTGGTTGCCGGGGTGATTTTTATTGCCACGGGGATACCCTGACGATTCTCGGCAGTGTTGTCTGGATGATCTCCTGCCTCATCTGGATGATTCCACTGTTCCAGTCCAGGGACGACTGACCCTGTCGAAGTGCCGGGAATCGCTGGATTTCGTGAAAACCGGACCAAAACGGGGTCCGCTGGACCTTGATGGGTCCCGGCAACCGAAAGGTCCTACCGTGTGCCCATCCCCGGACCGAGGACGGCATGCCGGATCGTTCCGGGATGAAACCGGCTTACCCCCTGCCCTCCAGGGCTTCTGCGTCCGGGGTAAGAAGGATGCCTCCGGTACCCGGGGCCACTGGAAGGGAGTCAGTCCCAGCGGTCATCCCGGACCTTGATCATCCCGTTGTCCACTTCCACGGGGAACGTGTCCACGGGTTCATACGCGGGCGGGGCCGTGACCTCGCCGGTCTTGATATTGAAGCGCGCACCATGCCGCGGGCACTCGATACTGTCGCCAACCAGGCAGCCGCTGGCGATTTCACTGCCATCATGGGTGCACACATCCTCCATGGCGTAATAATCGCCATCCAGATTGAAAATGGCAATCATCACATCGTCCACTTCCACCACCCACCGCTCTCCGGGACCCAGGTCTTCCGCCTTGCCCGCGATGAACCACTCGCTCATATCAGTCCGAGTTCGAGTCTCGCGGCTTCGCTGATCAACTCCGGAGTCCAGGGCGGGTCCCACACCAGTTCAACGGCTGCCCCATCCACGCCGGACACCAGGGTCACGGAACGTTCGACCATCCCGGGAAACGTATGGGCAACCGGACAACCCGGGGCAGTGAGGGTCATGTCAATGTCCACAAACCGGTCTTTCACATCCACCTTGTAGATCAACCCCAGGTCGTAAATGTTCACCGGTATTTCCGGGTCGTACACCGTCTTCAATGCCTCGATCACGCGCTCGCGAAGCACCTCTACAGTCACCGGGTCTCCGGCGTGGGCGTCGGCCTCCACCTCCTGGTCCGCACCCTCCGGCTGTTCCGGCCCGTTATTGTGGTGAAACTGTTCCATGATCTCGGCCTTCTTCTTTTCCAGGTCCGGATCAAAATTGACTCTTTTCATGGTTTAATCCATCCTTTGGTACGCATCTTCGTGACCCCACTGTTCCCCCAGCACTTTCTCCAGGTACCGGTGCAGGGGTTCAATTTCGACCTGGCTCAACACCTCGCTCACAAAGGCATAGGTCAGCAGTGATTCGGCTTCCTGGAGGTCAATTCCCCTGGAACGCAGGTAAAACAGGGCCTTGTCATCCATCTGGCCGATGGTTGCCCCGTGGGAACACTTGACGTCGTCCGCGTAAATCTCGAGCTGGGGCTTGGTATCGATTTCTGCATCCCGGGATAAAATCAGCGTATTGTTGGCCTGCTGGGCATCGGTTTTTTGCGCATCCTGTTCGACCTTGATCCTTCCACGAAAAACCCCCCGGGACCGCTGGTCAAGCACGCCCTTGTACAGTTCGTTGCTGGTGCAGTCCGGAGCGGCATGAATCATCGTCGTATGATTGTCCACATGCTGCCGGCCCGAAAGGCTGTATGCGCCGTACATGTCACAATGTGCCTGCACTCCCCGGAGTTCAGCGCACAGATTGTTCCGGACCAGGGCACCGCCCAGGGTGACCGTACGACAGCTGAACCGGCTCCCCGCCTCCTGCCGCACCCCCACTCCGCACACCTGGTACGCGGAATTGGACTGGGTCTGGATGATATAGTAGTCGGCCTGTGCCTCTTCATCCAGAATGATCTCGGTCGCACTGTTTGTCAGGGTGGGATGCGGGCCGGCAGACACGTACCGTTCGATCATCTGCACCCGGCTGCCCCGTTCCAGCAAAATCCGGTTCCTGGGCTGTGCCAGGGCCAGGTTCCTGCCACTGACAAAGACCAGTTCAAGGGGCTTGTCCATCACCGCCCCGGCTTTCAGGGTCATCACCACCCCGCCGTTGAACAACGCGTTGTTCAGGGCCGTGAATCCATGTGCTGCCCCCCCGGTGATTTCGCCGAATCCGGATTTCAGGGCTTCAGGACCGTCATCGAGAAAATCGGAAACCGGCTGGACATCGATATGGTCCCCGAGCTGATCCAGGTCCGAGGTGCCCGGGTCCAGGATCCCATCCCTGAAAAGGATCCGGTAGCTGTCCAGGCCTGGGATCTGGAATTTCCCGACATCCGCCGGCACCGTATCCGCGGTCACCAGCTCAAAGGATTTTCCGGTAATGGGTCGCAGGGGCGTATACCGCCAATCTTCGTCCTGCTGGGTTGGAAACCCGACTTTCCCGAAACGGGCCAGGTTGATTTTTCGCTGGTCCTGAAACCAGGGATGCCGGTTTCCGGGCAGGTGCTGACTCAGCTGGTCAAACTGCCCCATATAATGTCCGGTCCCCGGGGCCATCAGGCTGTCAGGCGGCACTGGCATGTTCCTCAATCCAGCTGTACCCTTTCTGCTCCAGCTCCAGGGCCAGGGATTTGTCCCCGGACCGGATGATCTTTCCATCCGCCAGCACATGGATGTAATCCGGCACGACGTAGTCCAGCAATCGCTGGTAATGCGTCACAATAATGATGGAGCGATCGGGACTTCTCAGGGAATTCACTCCGTGGGCCACGATTTTCATGGCATCAATGTCCAGGCCCGAGTCCGTTTCGTCCATGATGCACAGGGCGGGTTCCAGCAACGCCATCTGCAGAATTTCATTGCGTTTTTTCTCCCCTCCGGAAAAACCTTCGTTCACGGACCGGTACAGGAATTCCTGTTTCATTTCCACCAGCGCCGCCTTCTCCTTGATCAGCTTGAGAAACGAGACGGCATCCAGTTCCTCTTCTCCCCGGTGCTTTCGGATCGCATTGATAGCGGCCTTGAGCAGATAGACATTGGTCACACCGGGAATCTCCACGGGATACTGGAATGCCAGGAACACGCCTTCCCGGGCCCGGATTTCCGGCTCCATCTCCACGAGGTCCTGGTCCTGGAACTGCATGCTCCCGGCGGTGACTTCGTACTGTTCCCGGCCGGCCAGCACATTGGCGAGCGTGCTTTTGCCGGCCCCATTGGGTCCCATAATGGCATGGACCTCTCCGGAACCGACTTCCAGGTCAATGCCCTTGAGAATTTCCTTCCCCTGTACAACGGCTTTCAAGCCTTGAATGGACAACATCGTGATCACCCTGACTGCATTTTTTTGTAATGTGATTATATGGGTCTAGCCCACCGCTCCTTCAAGACTGATCCCCAGCAATTTTTGTGCTTCCACGGCAAATTCCATGGGCAGTTCCTTGAACACCTCCTTGCAGAACCCGTTGACGATCATGGAGACGGCATCTTCTTCTGACAGGCCTCTTTGCCGGCAGTAAAAGAGCTGGTCTTCCCCGATCCGCGAGGTCGTCGCTTCGTGCTCGACGATGGCACTCGGGTTTTTGACTTCCATGTACGGAAAGGTGTGGGCACCACACCGGTCTCCCATCAACAGGGAATCACACTGGGAATAATTCCGGGCCTTCTCAGCTCCCTTGAGTACTTTCACCAGCCCCCGGTACGAGTTCTGGCCCCGGCCGGCAGAAATCCCCTTGGATATGATGGTGCTTTTCGTGTTCCGGCCAATGTGGATCATCTTGGTCCCGGTATCCGCCTGTTGGAAGTTGTTGGTCAGGGCCACTGAATAGAATTCACCCGTGGAATCATCCCCCTGCAGGATAACACTGGGATATTTCCAGGTAATGGCGGACCCGGTTTCCACCTGGGTCCAGGAAATTTTGGACCCTTTTCCCTGGCAGGCCCCGCGCTTGGTGACGAAGTTGTAGATGCCCCCCCTTCCCTGTTCATCCCCGGGATACCAGTTCTGTACCGTGGAATACTTGATTTCCGCGCCTTCCAGGGCAATCAGTTCGACCACGGCGGCATGCAGCTGGTTTTCATCCCTTTGGGGCGCGGTACATCCTTCCAGGTAGCTGACATAGCTGTCCTTGTCCGCAATGATCAGGGTCCGTTCGAACTGGCCGGTATTCATGGCATTAATACGAAAATAGGTCGACAGTTCCATTGGGCAACGAACCCCTGGAGGGATGTATACAAAGGACCCCTCGCTGAATACCGCGGAATTCAACGCCGCATAGAAATTGTCCCCGGCAGGAACCACCGTCCCCAGGTATTTCTGGACCAGCCCCGGGTGATCTTTCAGCGCCTCGGACAGCGGGCAGAAAATAACCCCGGCCTCGGAAAGCGTCTTTTTGAATGTCGTGGCCACCGATACACTGTCAAAAACGGCATCCACCGCCACCTTGACCCCTGCCAGGGCCTTTTGTTCGTCAATGGGGATGCCAAGCTTCGTATAGGTTTCCAGCAGCTTCGGGTCCACCTCATCCAGGCTGTCCAGCAGCTTCTTCTGCTTGGGCGCAGAGTAATAGCTGATATTCTGAAAACCCACCGGCGGGTACTGGAGATGCGGCCATTGCGGTGAATCCATCTCCAGCCATCTTCGATAGGCTTCCAGTCGCCACTGAAGGAGAAACTCCGGCTCCTCCTTTTTCGCTGAAATCGTACGGACCACCGCTTCATCCAGGCCCGGCGGCAGCGTGTCCGCGTCGATATCCGTTACAAACCCCTCCTTGTATTCGCGTTGTACCAGTGAGGCCAGGTCTTTTTCCGTGGTCGTCATGATTTTAATTCGTCAATTTATCCGGTTGCTGGTTGATACGGGGCACATCAACGAGGTGCGTGCCCATGGAAGCCATAGGGTCCGCCCCGGAGATGCCGCTTTCGCGCATCAGTTGGCCAAGCTGGATGCCGGCCAGAAAGTTATACAGCTGGTCGCTCAGTTCGCTCCACAAACCATGGGTCAGGCATCGTTTCCCATCGTGACAATTCTGTTTGCCTTCACATTCTGTGATATCCAGGGGCTCGTCCACTGCGATCACGATATCTGCAATACTGATCCGGTCCACGTCCCGGGCAAGGCGATAACCGCCGCCAGGGCCACGGGTTCCGGTGACCAGGTTTGATTTTCTCATTTTGGAAAACAACTGTTCCAGATAGGACAGCGATATTCCCTGGTTGTCCGATATACTCTTGAGGGTGACCGGTCCCTTCAACTGATTGATCGACAGATCAATCATTGCCGTGACCGCATAACGGCCTTTGGTTGTCAACCGCATGGCGAAACCCGGCCAGGGTGAAGGATCGAACGGACCTGCAACCATGGCATGAGTGCAAAAACAGTCATAATCCAGTACTCTCCAGATTCATCCAGTAAACCCATGTCGCAATCCTCGGATCGTGCAAAACGGCGACCTTTCTGGAATGGTTCATGAGTACATTGGAGAATGGTTGAATAAACCAACTATTTTACTGGGTATTTATGATCAGCGCAATATGAGAATCCGTCAGACAGGACAAATAGACGGTGCGTGGAAACCGGTTGCCATGGGCTTTCCATCCGGTTCGACGCAGTCCGTACACAGGGAAAGTGATTCCGGGGCGACGGGTTTGGCGATAGTCTTCCCATATCATCCCCCGGACATCCTGGCGTGTTTCAGGTCCTGTCCGACCATCCCGAAAGGAGCCACTTTCATCTGGACAAAGGCCCCTGCCTGCAACGCTCAGAAGGGATTCGGACCATGACCCCGGGCAAGGTCGGACTTACTGGGGGTATCGGCAGCGGCAAATCCACCATTGCGAAACTATTCGGCCAGCTGGGCATCCGGTCCCTGGACGCCGACCGGATTGCACGACAGTTGAGCCAGCCCGGCTCCAGCGAGTACCATCAGATCGTGCAGGCCTTCGGCCCCGGGGTTCTCGACCGCAACCAGCTGCTGGATCGCCAAAAGCTGGGGGACCGGGTATTTAACGATGCAAAAAGCCGTCGTGCCCTGGAGAAAATTTTGCATCCTCCAATCTGGAATACGATGATGGAAGAGTTCAGCCAAGTCCAGGGACCCTACTGCATTTTCGAGATCCCGTTACTCATTGAAAGCGGCCAGTACCGGGAAATGGATCGGGTCCTGGTTGTTCAATCCGATCCCGAAATCAGGCTAAAAAGGCTGTTGGACAGCCGCGACATGAAACCGGCTGCCATTGAAAAAGTGATGGAAGCACAACTGGACGATGGCGCACGGTCCAGCTATGCGGATGATATTCTTGTCAATGACTCCGACCATGCGAACCTGGAAGCCCGGGTGTTGGCCCTGCACAACCAGTACCTCGAATATTTCAAATAGCCTTCAGGGTGTCGGGCAGGTAAACCACAGAAAGTTGCCATCTGTCGTGTGTCGCATCGGAACCGGCTTCATTATCGAACATTCTTTTACGACGCCACCCCATACAAACAAAAGGCCCATCACCCGAATATGCATGAGGAAGTGACCAGAACCTCATGGAAAATTCGGGTCAAAGACCAGAACAACCAATCCGGGAAATTACACAATACCGGAGAAAACGCCATGCCAAAGATCACGCTCCACGCAGAAATCCAGGACATCCTCATCGCCAATGACAACGACTGGATGACCACGCGAGAAATCGCCGAACAGGTAAACCGCCGGGGCCTGTACAGGAAGAAAGACGGCAACGAGGTGACCGCCTTTCAGATACACGCTCGTACGAGGAAGCGTCCTAAGCTGTTCAAACGGGAAGGTTCCCGGGTGCGGTGCCTGCAACTTCCATAATCCGGTTGTCCCTGGCCCGGCTGCACTTGCCGGTGCAGGGCGTTTACTTGAGTTGCATCGCGACACGTTCAGGTCAGGATTTAATTCCGCTGAAGGACGAAGGATCAAATTTGAAGAATACCTTGGACCCCTTGCATCAGTTGAATCATACTGTTCTTGTTAATCTTCTTCGTCCTGAAATGATCCAACGAATATTTGCTATGATTACCATTCATGAGAATCATTTTACAGAAATAATGGGGAATGCAGCAGCAGTCTCTGCGCCTTCCGATACCGCCCTTGATCGATTGGCTCACAGCAATTAGTGCCCTATAGCGATGATGAGTGCTCCGACATGGGTGCCCTATGAAGACTTTCTCAAAGAATTTGATCGAACGGACTGAGGATTTATGACGAAAGAACAGACACCGAGAGAATCGCCGACCATACAGCTTTTGACTCGACTCAGAACGCTTCGTGAAATGCCGGAAGATGATCGATGGCCAGAGGCGACATGGCCGACCCCAGGAGCTTTCGAGGATGCTCGGGTGTTTATCAAGAGGTTGCCATTGATGGATATTCAGATTCCGGAAATTCGACTCGCCCATGACGGGGAAATAAACTTTTTATGGGATAGCAACAATTGTCATGTGGACTTGGGGTTTTATGGCACAGGAACATACTCGTATTTCGGCTGTAATGCACAAGGAGTCAAAGTCCTGGATGAAAATATCCCGGCCAACAGCAGCTTGGCGAAACCAATCATGGATCTTCTGACGGGTGAAGTGAAGAGCCGCACCGAGTTCATCCTCGACACGACCGGGGAAGCCGCGGAACAGGTGCTTCTTGATCGTCGTCTCTATTTGCTTGATGACGAGGGGTTCGCCGCATTCGAAGCAGCCCTCACTGCACCGATAGAGCCTTCGGAGGCACTCCGCAAGACCATGAACACCCCGGCATCATGGGATGAGAAATGAGCCGATGCAACGCCCATCGCCTGTCTCGAAAGACGATTCCATTGACTACTTCGATAGTGGGAGTCCGGCTCTCGACAGATGGTTTGCCACACACGCCCTGCCCAATCAGGAATCCGGTGCCTCGCGTACCTATGTCGTTCGCGAGGCGGGTCGGGTGGTCGCGTTCTACTCGCTTGCGACCGGCAGCGTAGTACACTCAAGGGCTCCCGACGGAATTCGGCGAAACATGCCCGATCCGGTTCCGGTCATGGTCCTTACCCGTCTTGCCGTGGCCCGAACCCATCAAGGACGAGGGCTCGGCCGGGCACTGGTAAGAGATGCCCTTATCAGGACCCTCAAAGTCGCCGAGATCGCTGGAATGCGTGCCGTGATGGTCCATGCCCTCATTTATTTTACCCGACCAAATGCCGTTCTCGCGGCCATCGACAGCGCCTGATCGAAAGTCGCTTGTTCTACATCTATATTTTGTCCGACTTTACTACCCCAATTTCCGGTGGACAACTGTCGAACAGCGTGCTTAACCTTTTTGTCCAAGGCGTATATCGCAACTTTTTCAAAGCCATCCTTACAAATTTGATACCGAAGAGACTTGAGCAACTCGATAAAAGCACAAACGGTTTCTCGTGCTGGAACATTCTTTGGCCGATATACCATTGAGGGATTTGACCACCACCAACGTTCCGTATCCCCTGCCGCGAAGTCTATACAGTTACAGAATTACCGGGAGGATGTCTATTGAAGCAACCTTGCAAAACATTGGGAAATTTATCCGGGTCCAATGGTCTGGTCTAAATATAGCCATGCTCTTTACCCCAAGCTAACCAAGCATTTGCCATTTTGCACAAATTACCACGGTCCTCTTCATTTACAGGGTCTACATCAAGACCATGGTTTGCTTTTATCAGGATTTGTAATGCATCGAACCAGTAATGAGGTCTGTGCTGTAATTCATCAAACAAAACAGGAATAACTTTGCTGCCTTTAGCCAAAATAGTCTTGTAATCAGGATGTGAAACCATATCTGAAAATGAAGACATCTCTTCGCATTCCTGTATCCACCGTTCGATTAAAACCCTCGCTTCTTCTTTAAAGATTTTAGTCTCTTTTTCTACCGTTTCCCGATAATTTGGGCGAAACTCAGGCAGGTCTGGTTCTTGTATACTCCTGGTTTCTGCTGACGAATGTGTTTCGTTGTCGTTATATCTCCAAAATTTGTCAGGAAAAAACGTACAGGAATCGACTATTGGTTGTGTTGTGGTGTAATCACTCATATCTCACTCACCGTCATATGATTTCGTCACCACTTCCTTTTTCAAAGTGCTTTATTTGGTCTTGCAACCAGCCTACTACACTCCTGGCCTGTTCTGCACTCATCAATGCATCCACTTCCATTTCCTTTCTGTCCCATCACACAAAACAGTCTCCCCATGTATGACCTCACCTAAAGCCCCTTCAGGCTTTATCTCATGAACCATCTCCCGTGATATAGCGGACCGTCCATTCTACAGCCATATGGATGTTGCCTGCAGGCGTCACACTTCCAATCACACCATCTGCACATACGGTTCTGAAATGCGTGCTTTTCAAATAATGGATTTTAACGCGGCTGTGCGTAGCAACCCTTGCTTAGGAGGATTGTACATGCTCAGTGCCGCAGAAACATCACAAGTCGTTTATTCATTTTATCTGTAATTGATGACCCCTGTTCCAGCGCGAAGCGCAACACTGGGACGGGGACGGGAAGAAACGTATACTCCTCTTTTGAAAAATACACAAAGAATCCCGATTACATCGACCTGAAAACCCGGGTATCGACCCTGCACAACCGGTACCTCGAATATTTCAGCTGACCTCCAGTGCGTCGAGAAAGGGATAAACAGGGGAGGCAGAACCTCCTTTCGTGAAATCTCCTCTCTATCAAGCCACACAACCTGCTGATTCTCCCTGGCAGAGACTTCGCTGGAATAGCTTTCAATCACATACACATCCAGCCAGACTCTGGCATGCGCGTAGTCCTGGGAGATGTGGGTCAGGAGCGTCGTTTTGTGGATGGAAATACCCAGTTCTTCATGCCTCTCCCGTAACAGTGCCTGGTACGGTGATTCGTTGTCTTCCACCTTTCCGCCGGGAAATTCGACCCGCCCATGACGGGGGAGTAAACTTTTTATGGGATGACAACCATTGTCATGTGGACCTGGGGTTTTACGGCACAGCGACCTACTCGTATTTCGGTCATAATGCACAAGGAGTCAAAGTCCTGGATGAAGAGGTCCCGGCCGACAGTAGCTTGGTGAAACCAATCATGGGTCTTCTGCCAGCGTTCGGTCAATAGGCCGAGGCTGCTGATCCAACCACAGAGGCAATTGTGTAAGTTGACCCTTGGAACGCTTTCTTTCGCTCAGGATCTTTGCTTTGGGCCACCGCCCCGCTTCAATGATCCGGCCCTCCCGAATCCAGTAGTGTGATCGGCAGGGCAATTGCCAATTGCCAACGGAGGGGTGCATTGACACAGTCTCGCCATTAAGGATCACGCACCAGTGTTTCGGTCCCAACTTCAAGGACACCCGCGTTCGACAGCCACATCCACAAAGATGGGCGCTGGTCCTGTACTTCAGGCATACGTAGAGCTTGCCTGTTTTGAGTTCGGACGGGATGCTCTTTACGAGTTCGAGTTCAATTTTCATAATTGCAATCCTCCAATCCGCTATCGTAGCCCACCCAGCGGCCAGAAGACACATGCAGTTCCATGCGTCGGTGCCGGAGCGCATCTCGATAAAGGCCGATTGACTGCTTCCAAACGATAACAGCCAGCGAGGCATTCAGAGCATTGATATCACCGGTCGGGATTGCTACTTCGTATATATCCTTACCAAAGTCCTTTCCCGGAGTCGGGTTGGCATCACGACGGACATGTGGTTGCTCACTTTGTCCTGTCGAAACCCATAAACGGGATCCGGTAGGATACTGCGATTTGCTGTTTGGTATTTTCAGTACAGCCGTGTTCGCTGAAAGGCAACAATCCAAGGGTTGACCAATAGGTCAACCTCTTGTAAGATTGCAACATCTTACAGATGTTCCAAGGGTGAACATGTTAATAGAAGAATCTGTGGGCTCCACTCTACGGAGACTTCGCCTAAGCGCAAAACTGGGAATCAAATCGGTTGGCCCACGCGTTGGCGTATCCTACAGTTATCTGAGCAAGATTGAAAACGGAAAAAAGCTCCCAAGTGTTGGTTTAATTACTGAGCTTTGTAAACTGTACGGTGCTGATCCTGATGACATTATTGCAAAAACAGGTGCCCTTCCACACGATATCACAGAGATCATCCAGACACATGGTAAAGACGCGTATGAATTATTACGCCATACATACACAGAAACCGATTAATATTTTGAGTTTTTGGTCAAAGGCCTGTGTTTTGCCAGTTTCCATGGATAGTATTTAAGAAACTACCGAATTAACCGTACTCAGCGAGAACCGTATCTAGGGTGCTAATGAGTGTCTGAACTGATTTTGTATAAATGCAACAAGGATGTGAAGTTATGGGTCTGAGTGGTAATCAAAAAGAGTTGATTCATCAGCTTCAAAATGAGAGTTCTTTCATGGGTCGTTATACCAATCTAAATTGCGTAAATGTGATCGGGGGTAAGAGGCGTGGTGTATTGTCACTCGTCTTTCAGGGCCACGATTCCGTAAGAGACTGTCTCGTTGCTATAAAGGTGATGGACCCTGATCGCCTTAGTAATGCATACCGGATTAAGGCATTTGAGAGGGAACCCGATTTGCTCCAGGCTTTGGAGGGGAGGAACAGATGCCTCCAGTTGATAAGTGGCCTTGAGCATTACATCTGGGAGATAAATCACCAAGGTGTCGAGGAACCACTTAAATTCCAATGTGGTTTCTTTGTGGTCGAGTGGCTTGAAGAGGATGTGGACGAATATTTTTATGAACAGGACAAGCATGAAGGGCCTGTAAAGCTAGAGATTTTTCGAAACATATTACTGGCAGTTGAAGCAATCCATCATGCAAAAATATTTCATCGCGATATAAAGGTTGACAATATACGTGTTAAATCAACTGATGACTCCTCTGTTGCGGTTTTGATTGATTTCGGCACTGCAACCCATTTTGATGGCGCTCCGCTGGAAAGCAGCTATAGTGGACCTGTGGGTGCACCAGCTTATTCGCCGCCAGAGGCGTTTGTCGGATTTTCAGGCGACAGGGACGTGGGCAGGTTATCGGACAGTTATGCGCTTGGTGCGTTACTGTTCAATTTGTTTAACCACAGAGAGTTCCGAAATGTCCAAAAACACGAAACCAGATTCGAACAACTATTGTTGTCAATGCAATCACAATTGGCAACGGAGAGTTCACTGGATAACAAACGAAGGAAGTGGCAACAACACATACGTAAGTTCAGAAATCTGCCTGTCACGCCGGAAATTGCGGGCCCCGGGAATACGCTTCCTCCTTCGATCTCACAAATAATCAAACGGGCCTATTCAGGACTGATCAATTTCGATTTTCTTGAAAGGACAGACAATCTGTCTATTACGCGTAGACATATCGATACTGCGGTCCGTGTACTGAGAAATCAAAAAAGACAGGAAATAGACTTGAGACGCAAGCGGGATATTCGAAAACGAAGACAGGAAAAAATTCGCCAAAAACAGAAACGCATTGATATGTTTAACTCTCAACCGAGGGTGAATCATGCTTAACCATAAACCGAATTTGCCGTTACAGGAAATAGATGTCTTGCCAAAGAAGATTTCTGTTCCGATGATAGATGACCCACGTAACAAGGTTGAGGTGGTCTTGCCGGCTGTACAGGAAATAAATCAGCAAGAAAAAACAAGCCAACCACGTTTATATGTGAGTTATTCGACTAACGATTTCCCCATCCGTATTCAGCCGGAATTTTATGAGAATGAGTATGCAAAACTATCGAGAAAACACGAACGATTTGGGTCTTCTTACACATATTTAAGCCATCTTGCCCAATTGCGCCAGTTGGTTGGTGATCTGGATGGTGCTGAGCGCCACTTGAGAGAGGCCTTGCGAACAAACCAGACATCGTTTTTGCGGGTCGACTTAAGCGCCTTGCTAATAGAAAAAAACGATTATCACAGTGCGTTGCAAATCCTGCATCAAGGTGATATCTCGAATGATCTCCAGACAAACTTACGATTGGCACATATTTCAGTACGTCAAGAACAAATTGAAGATGCGGAGAGATACGTCAATCAAGCATTGCTTGTCGATAACACAAGTTATGAAGCCCAGTTATTTTCCGGCGCTATCCATCTCTACAAAATGGAGTGGGCGCAAGCAGTACGCAGCTTTAGGGTTGCAGCGGAAACGAAGGATGATTCATCAGTACTGTGCACAAATCTTGCGGCAGCATATTGGCGTCTCGGGGAAAAAGAAAAGGCAGTCAAATCCCTGCGGAAGGCTGTGTTTCTTGATCCCCTGAACGAGACCGCCGTCCTATTCTTGGCAGATGCAATGTTTTCCCTGGGAACGCCGGAGAAATGTATCGCCCCATTGGAAGCAATTCTGTCATACCACCAAGATAATCCCGAGATTTGGGCAAGGGCGGCCAGGGCGTACTATGAGTCGGGAACCAAAGGATTGAAGGACAAGTCTAGACTGCGAAAATCGTTGGATGCCCTGAAGATTCAACTTGAAGTACAAGGATCCTTATATTCAGAAATACTAAATAACCTTGGAGTGGTCCAGAACAAGCTTGGAAATACCAGTCATTCCAGAAGATACTTTGAACAGGCTTGGATAAAAGCCAAACAGCTGAACGAAAACGAGGACATTCCCTTTCTCAATCTGCTTAATGTACTTGTCCAACTGAAGCAATATAAAGAAGTTATCAGGCTATCGAAAGCTCACCTCAAGTCCCGAGGCGACGATGCGCTACCTAGCATATTTGTTTATTACATAGACAGCATGGGGGCAACGGGGAAATCTGGTCAAGCCGCCATTGAAGCAGAACGAATTTTGCAGTTAAACATAGCAGACGATACCGTAAACGTAGAACTCTTATCACATCTCTTTTGCTATAAGGCCCTTATAGAGCCAGATCCTGTCTCCATCACAGGCTTTATGCGTATGCTTGAAGAGATATTTGATCGTAATCAGGAAATCCCGCAGAACCTTCGCCGCCGAGCATTGAACAACATGGTTTTCGCTTTGTTGAGAATTGGCGACATCAATAGAGCGAAGCACTTTCTGGGTATACTTGGCCAATGGGTGCATCGTGACTCATGTGCCACCGCAACGCTCGGTTTGTATCATCTGAAGATGGGGAGGGTTGATCGAGCAAAAGCCCTTTATAGAGAATCGATCGAATTAGAAGCTGATTCAGTCTCAAAAATTCGTATCCGCCAAAGGATGAACATTGAGTTAGGCAGGTTCTACCTGGATCAAGGCGACAACAGACGCGGGGTTAGACACCTGAAACAGGCGATAAATAAAACCGGAGGATATGATTATGCTGTAGAGGAGGGCCGAGGCCTACTCAGATCATTGACTCGGGCAGATAATTCCAGCAAGCAAATCTGAAAATGTCAGGCCCAGCGCCGACCCCCGTTCCAGTATGAAGTACAACACAGGCACGGGGCGGGAAGAAACGTATCCACACAAAGAGATCCGATTACATCGACCTGAAAACCCGGGTGCCGATCCTGTACAACCAGCACCTCGAATATTTCAACTGGCCTCCAGGGCATCGAGAATGGGATAAACGGGGGGCAGCACCTCCTTGCGCGAAATCTCCTTCGGACTGAGCCACGCAACCTGCTGATTTTCCCTGGCAGTGACTTCACCGGAATAGCTTTCAATCACATACACATCCAGCCAGACTCTGGCATGCGCGTAATCCTGGGAGACATGGGTCAGGGGAATCGCTTTGTGGATGGAAATACCCAGTTCTTCATGCATCTCCCGTGACAGTGCCTGGTACGGCGATTCGTTGTCTTCCACCTTTCCGCCGGGAAATTCCCACTGGTGAGCGCAGGGCTTTCCAGCCGGCCTTTGCTGGAGCAGCCATTGACCGCTGGCATTGCTGAGAACGCCCACGACGACGTAGAGACGGTCGTCAGGACCGGTAATCCGCATTGATACTGATATAGTCATGCGTCAGGTCGCAGGTCCAGACTGTCGACCTGCCGGTTCCGACCCCCACATCCACCTGAATACAGATCTCCTGCTGTGCAAGATGGCGGGAAACCCGCTCTTCCCGGTATCCCTCCACGACCTCGCCATTTCGGGTAATCTGCACACCACCGATTTCAATGCCCAGCCGGTCTTTGTCCACCACTTCCCCGGATTTCCCCACGGCCATGACAATCCGGCCCCAGTTCGCATCTTCGCCGGCCATGGCGGTCTTCACCAGGGGCGAGTTGGCGATGGATTTTGCAATCGTCCGGGCGGCGGCATTGTTTTCGGCAGCCTGGACCGTGATTTCGATCAGCTTTGAAGCCCCTTCACCATCCCGGACGACCTGTATGGCCAGGTCCCGCATGAGTCGGCCCAGGTCCCGGGAAAATTCAGACAGGACCGGATCCCGGTGACTGTCCGGGACTTCATTTTTCGCCTTCCCCGTTGCAAAAATCAGGCAGGTGTCGCTGGTGGACGTGTCGCTGTCCACGGTAATCGCGTTGAATGAATCCCGGTTTCCATCGGTCAGCAATGCCTGTAAAACCGGTGCCGGCAGGTTGGCATCGGTCACCAGAAATGCCAGCATGGTCGCCATATCGGGTTCAATCATCCCCGACCCCTTGGCGAAACCGTTGATCCGCACTTTCCGGTCCCCGACCCTCGTTTCGACGGTCCCCGTTTTCGGGAAGGTATCCGTGGTCATGATCGCCCCCGCGGCAGCCTGCCACTGGTTCGGGTCGAGCCCGCTTTGCAGACCCGGGATGGCATCCAGTATCCTTTCCATGGGCAACCGTTCGCCAATGACCCCCGTGGATGCAATGAATACGTGTTCCGCCGCACATCCCAGGGAGGCGGCCACGGCCTCCCCTGTCCGGGTACAATCCATCTCTCCGGCCCGGCCGGTAAAGGCATTGGCATTTCCGGAATTCACAATCAGCGCCCGGGCCACGCCCCCTTGAAGATGACGCCGACACCATTCCACCGGGGCGCTGGCGGTCGCAGACCGGGTCAACACGCCGGCGACGGTCGTCCCTTCGGAAAAGCTGGCCAGCATCAGGTCATCCCGCGGATACTTGATCCCGGCGGAAACCGCAGACAGGCGAACCCCGGCAACCGGCGGGAGTTCTGCAATGTGGTCAGGGGCCAGGGGCGAAATGCTCACGGCTTGCCCCGGGGTGGTTTACAGCTTTCCATGGCATTGCTTGTATTTCTTTCCGGAACCACAGGGGCAGGGTTCATTTCTTCCTATCTTTCTGCCTGCCCGGACGAAGGGCCGTTCGACCTCTGCCCGGGTTCGCCGTTCCACGGGCTGGGTCCGCCGTTCCACGGGCTGCACCCCAGGCGGTGCCGGGGCGGCATCCGGTGTGGGCACATCCTGGTGGATGTATCGCCTCTTCTCATCCTGCGCCTGCTGCGCCCTCAACCGGCTTTCCAATTCCCGCATCTCCTCTTCGCTTGGCACCCTCACCTTGGTCAAAATGGAGACAACCTCAAACTTGATCGATTCCAGCAGGGCCGTAAACATTTCGAAAGCTTCCCGTTTGTATTCCTGCTTGGGGTTTTTCTGGGCATACCCCCGCAAACCGATCCCCTGCCGGAGATGGTCCATGTTCGCCAGGTGCTCCTTCCATTGCGCATCCAGCACTTTCAGCATAATCTGCTTTTCGAATTGCCGCATGTTGTCCGAACCTACCCGCTCGGCCTTTGATTCAAACATGCCGACGACCTGCTGCAGTATCCTTTCCCGAAGGGGATCCTCATGCAGTGAATCTTCCTGGTTGAGCCATTGCCGGATTTCCAGCCGGATGCCAAACTCGGTTTCCAGATCCTTTTCCAGATCTTCAATCCGCCACTGCTCTTCCAGGGTCTGGGGCGGGATGGACCGGTCAATCACCGAAAGGACCACCTCTTCCATGATTTCCCGGATATACTCTGAAATGTCTTCGGTTTCCATGAGGACATCGCGCTGCTCATAGATGACCTTTCGCTGTTCGTTGGCGACATCGTCATATTCCAGCAACTGTTTTCGAATATCGAAGTTGTGTCCTTCCACCTTCTTCTGGGCATTTTCAATGGCCCGCGTAACCCAGGCGTGTTCGATGGCTTCCCCATCTTCCATCCCCAGTTTTTCCATGAGCCCGGCGATTTTCTGGGACCCGAATATACGCATCAGCCCGTCTTCAAGGGACAGATAGAAGCGACTCGATCCCGGGTCACCCTGGCGTCCGCAGCGGCCCCGAAGCTGGTTGTCCACCCTTCGGGATTCATTGCGCTCCGTTCCAAGGACATGCAGTCCGCCGGCACGGATGACCTGGTCATGTCTTTCACGCCACTTTGATTCCGCCTTTTCCCGGTCGGATTCATTGCCCAGCCTGCCCAGCTCGATTTCCAGATTCCCCCCCAACACGATATCCGTTCCCCGGCCCGCCATGTTGGTTGCAATCGTCACCTTTCCCGGACGTCCGGCCTCGGCGATGATCTCGGCTTCCCTTCCATGCTGCTTCGCGTTCAGCACCTGGTGTTCAACCCCCTTGCCCTGCAGGATTTTTGAAAGGTATTCCGACGTTTCAATGGAAGCCGTGCCCACAAGAACCGGCTGGTTGCGGCTCTGGCACTGGTCGATGCCCTCACAGATGGCCGCATATTTCTCCTGGGTCGTCCGATAGACCAGGTCGGCACCGTCGTCCCGGATCATGGGCACATTGGTGGGTACCACCACCACTTCGAGTCCATAAATCTGCAGGAATTCCGGCGCTTCGGTATCGGCGGTCCCCGTCATTCCCGCCAGCTTGTCGTACAACCTGAAATAATTCTGGAAGGTAATGGAGGCCAGGGTCTGGTTCTCCTGCCGGACCGACACGCCCTCCTTGGCTTCGATGGCCTGGTGCAACCCCTCGGACCATCGGCGGCCGGGCATCATCCGGCCTGTAAATTCATCGATGATCACGATGCTGTCATTGCGCACAATATAATCGACATCCCGGTTGAACAGGTTGTGAGCACGCAGTGCTGAAATCAGGTGGGACATCAACCCGATATTGGAAACCTCATACAAACTACTGTCCGATGCGAGCAGGCCCGCTTCAATCAGCAATGATTCCGCTTTTTCGTGCCCGGCTTCGGTAAGCGTGATCTGCCTTGTTTTTTCATCCAGGCTGAAATCCCCCGGTCCTTCGGGATCTTCCTGTTGAACCAGGCCGGGCACAATGACGTTGATTTTCTGGTACAGGTCGGTGCTCTCATCCGCCGGACCTGAAATGATAAGCGGCGTCCTGGCCTCGTCGATCAATATCGAATCCACCTCGTCTACCACGGCAAATCCCAGGCCCTTCTGGTACCGGTCCCTGGACGAAAAGGCCATGTTGTCGCGCAGGTAATCAAACCCATACTCGTTGTTGGTCCCGTATACCACATCGCATCCATAGGCTGCCCGCTTTTCCTCCCGGTCCTGCCCGGAGAAGATGACGCCCACGCTCAACCCCAGGAACGTGTAGATCTTTCCCATCCAGTCCGCATCCCTTTTGGCAAGATAATCGTTCACGGTGACAATATGTACCGGCTGGCCGATGATCGCATTCAGGTATGCCGGCAGGGTGGCAACGAGTGTCTTGCCTTCCCCCGTTTTCATTTCCGCGATCTTCCCTTCATTCAGGATCATTCCACCGATCAGTTGGACATCAAACAGTCGAAGACCCAGTGTCCGGACACCGGTTTCGCGAACCACCGCAAACGCTTCGGGCAGCAAATCCTGCCAGGACTCGCCCCGGTGGCTGCGCTCCCTGAACTCGGCGGTCTTCGCCGCCAGTTCCGAATCACTGAGTGATTTCAGTGTATCTTCCAGCGCATTGATCCCTGCGACCGTTTTGGACAACTTCCTGAGCAATCGCTGGTTGCGATCGCCGAAAACTTTTTTCAATGCAATGTTGAGCATGAATGTAGTACGATAAGCGGTTAGGCGGATTATGCCAGAGTCAATACTTTACAATAAGACCATGCCCCGGTTTTGAATAATTTCAAGCCAATCTCCAGCATCCTCAAGGAGTGCGTTCCAGACACCAAAGACCCGGTGGCCAGTGAACCGGCCCAACGGCGGCTTGCCAAGTCATGGCACCGGTATGCACAGTCCGCTACGCTCTACACGTATCCCCTGCTCTTCCAGTCGCGACGCCTAGTGGTATTCTGTGATTCGTCAGCCTGGGCCACCCTGATACAGCACCGGACGCCGACGATGCTTAGACAGATGAAAGCCGATGGCTTTGATATCGCCTGGATCAAGGTCAAAATCCGGCACATCCCCGCAATCCGGTCCGTTCCCGCTGCCCCACCGAAACCTGCCCGCCTGTCTCCTGACCAGGCCCGGGCCATCCGCGACCTGGCAAAAACCATCCACCACAGGGGATTACGGGAATCCCTGATCAGGCTGTCAGACACGGCGAAAAAGAACTGATCTGCAACGGTCAGTCTGTTGAGGGTGGGGACTGAAAACGGTCAACCTAGGTGTTCAGCCTCCGACCAGGGCAGGTGCCGGTAAAAGGAAGCAACATTTTCAAAGCAGAGGTCGAAATCTGGTAGCGGTTCGGAGCCAAGTTTCAGTTTCAGCCCTTGAGATAAAGAAAATTCCGCAGAGATGGTGTACCAACGATCGCATGCAGGATTTTGATACGCTTGGAGCATCTCAGGAAGGCAAACCCGGACCGGGTGGTTTCGCTCCGTGCGGAAAGATCAATTCGGATCCTTGATTCAGGCGTTTCAGACATTCAGAGACAGCATCCAGGATTCAGAATAAGTCGGAGCATAGTCCCGCGATGGATCCAGTTTGCAGCTGCCTCCCCGTTGTGGGGCCGTAGCCTTCCATTTGTCAATGATCTCGTGGTGAATTTGAAGCCGCTCCTCCAGTATATACCCGGCGCGACATTTGACGACTTTTCTGCTGCAGGTATCGACTGCAGCAATAATTTCATTCTGCCAGAACGAGGCATGCTCATCATAGACATCGAGGACATGTGACATACCACCACACAGTTCCGGTCTCTGCAGCATATCGAGAAAAGTTTGACCGATGGTTGTCAGACGCAGTAGACGGTCAGGCCTTTCATCAAGAAAATTCCCGGGTGAACAACTTTCAGTGACTTTGACCTCCCGTTTTCGAACCTGCTTGGGGTGATTGACGTACTGCAGCTGGAGAGGTTCCGGCGGAAGGGGATATGGATGATCTTCCATCATTTCCATCAGCTTGGCCCGGGCGGTTTCCCTATCCGGTCGGGTGAAGATAAGCAGGCTGGGACAACGATTGGTCAGCCCCCAGCGGTGCATGGCTGAGAGGTGAGACATATGGCACAGTGGGTCGGCCAGGCAGACAATCTCTTCGGCTGGCCGGCTGGAAGCCATTCGGACCCTTATCAATCGTAAATTATAGTCCGGGTCCGGGTCGATTATTTCCACCTGCGAGAGTCTTTTGTAATAGATGCGAAATTGATTTTCTTTTGGGACCGTGTCCTTGCGCAAACTTCCGACAGACCCTCCGTGATACATCTCCTGAATTAGTTGGAAGAACTGATAGCGGGTAATAACAGGTTGATTTGTCTCTTGCAGTTTATTGACAAGATAACGGCTGGATTCTGGTAGGGAACTGTTTTTTCTGTGCACTCAAGAATAAATTTAAAAGCATTGACTGCAGTACTATCCTCTAATACGATGTATATATCCTAAGGATATATACATCGTATTAGAGGATAGTACTAAACCTTACAGAAACATCTTAAGATGTTTCTGTAAGGTATCACATATTGTTATTTTTGTCAAGTGTCGCATAATTGTGCTCCATCCAAAGGCATTGATGAATGGCCCGGTAAGTGACAGGAAACAGTCGCCGGCTCCGATCCCTATGCCTTCAACTCTACTTGAGGGGTACTTCCTGAGTCACCTTGAAAGATTTAATTCTCTTCCTCGAAACTACGTAATTCCCTGTGTTTTGTTACAATATAAGATTGACTATGATGCTTTCTTTTGATACGGTATCCATCAAAACACAGATAGTTTTCCAATTTCGCTTTCGATCAAACCATGACCTTCGCCACCCGTTCGCTCTCGCCCAAAGAGAGTCGCGTAGTCCTCAACATGGCAGAAAAAGGCAGCAGGAAAATCGACCGCCGGGAAATCATCGACATGCTCGACGTCAGCCCGCAGGCCGCCGACCACATCATCCGTTCGCTACGCCGGAAGGGATGGCTGGAGCGCGCCAGTTGGGGTCGCTACCTGTTCATACCTCCCGAAATGGGGCCTGACGCTCTCGGAGAAAGCAATGTCCTCGCACTCGCCAGCCGGATCGCCGAACCCTACTATTTCGGCTATGCCACTGCCGCGATGTACTACGGCTTCACGACACAGCACCGCCAGGTCATTCGACTGATCACACCGGTGCGCACGCGAAACCGACGCGTGCTCGACACCGAAGTTCGCATCGTCAATCCGGTCGCACGAAAATTCTTCGGGTTCGGCCCAGTCGACATGCTGGGTTACACCGTCATGATGTCTGATCGAGAAAAGACCGTCATCGACTGCCTCGACCGTCCAGACCTCGCCGGTGGCGAAGGAGAAGCTGCGGTCATCCTGGCGACGGCCTGCCGCCGCTTCAATTGGCACAAGGCAGCCAGCTATCTGGAACGAATGTCCTCCAAAACCCTCACACGACGTTTCGGGTGGCTGGCGGAACGTGCCGGCGCCACGATTCCCGAGAACGTACGAACACATCTCCAAGACCTTGCGAAGGGAACCGGCAAAGCGTTTTTCGGTCCGAGAACCCCCAAACCCGACGCAATCGGCTACCAGGACAGTTGGCAACTCACCGCCAATGTTGCCAACCACGACTTGAGCGACAGTGCCGGTATCGCACGGCGACATTCGATTAACCGGGAGTGCTGAGCGATTCTGACCCGTCCACAAGTCCAGCGCTACTCGGCTGAATCCGGGCTACGCGACATCATGATCGCCGAAAACGAGGTCGTGCTCACCTACCTGCTCCAGCTGATGGCTGAGCGCGGTATTCTGGACAAGCTCGCCTTCAAGGGCGGCACCTGCCTTCGTAAGATGTTCATCGGAAGCGGGGGACGCTTTTCGACCGATCTGGATTTCACTCGGGTGGAAGAGCACCACCACGAAGATTTGGTCCTCGACATGATGGAGGCATTCGAGCATCCGTTTCACGGTATCCAATTCAACGTTCCCGATGATAGCTACTACGAGACACAGGATGGCTTGTCTTGGGGTGTCAATCCGACTTACGCCCATGACTGGAATCCGGGCGGGCAAAGCGAGCTCAAGCTCCAAGTCAGTCGACGGGAAGTGCCTACGCTTGCCCCGTCGAGAAACACTCAACGCCCGCAGAGCTACTTCCGGCATCTGCCATTCGAACCGATGGAAATCACATGCCTGGCTCTGCCCGAGATCATCGCCGAGAAAATCCGGGCCTGCTACCAGCGGGATAAGGCGCGAGATGTCTACGACCTCAGCGTGTTTGCAAAGCGCCCCCTGGACCGCCCGCTCATTCGCCGACTCGTCGTACTCAAGCTCTGGCAGGCAGGCGACAGTTTCGACCCGGAAGGATTCCTAACGAAATTCGACGATGCCACCGCATTCGATTGGGACGATCTCCGGCAACTAATTCGCCGAACGCAGGTGGTCGACCACACTCAGATCACTACTGCTTGCCAAACGGGGTTCGCCTTCCTCGCGGACCTCGACCCCGCGGAAGCGGCACTCGCAGCCGACCCTCACCAGCGCGATCCGGCATCCTGGCGAATGCTTCGTGACAATCTTCCGACACGCCAAGATTGAAGGTATCTGTTCCATTCGACTCGTATATTAAACGGCTACTTTCCATGGAATACTCATAAATGTGTGATCAACCAGAGCTCGTCTATTCTTTCACCCGAACGCGGGTGAAAATCAAAACATACTCCTTAAACATAAACAAACGATTGCGTCGCTGGCCAGTGATTTCTTTCAATATCCCATATTTAACAAAATCGTTGATCAATGCCGAAGCTGTATTAGGGTTTATTTTTAGCAGGGCAGTGACGCTTTTTACACTGACAACCGGGATACGATAGAGGTGCTTGACCAGCGTTTGTGCATTGCCCTGCCGGCGAACACTGAAGTGAGGCAATATCTGTTCCTCCAACCGAGATTTCAGTTGCAGAATATCCTTGAACACCTGGATTGAATGGTGAGCGGTTTCGACTATTCCATGCAGGAAGAAGATGAGCCATTGTTTTAGTTGACCTGCCTCACGTACCCCCGTCAAATGATCCACATACTGGGTTTTGTGACGCTCAAAGTAATCGGACAAATACAGCGCTGGCTTATGCAACAAACCAAAATTGGCCAGATACAGAGCAATCATCAGCCGTCCCAAGCGGCCATTACCATCTAGAAAGGGGTGAATAGTTTCAAACTGGTAATGGGCAATGGCAATTTTAATCAGGTGTGGGGTTTGCAATGACTCATTGTGCAAAAACTTCTCCAGATCACTCATTAGCTCAATAACCTCTTCATGATGCGGAGGAACAAAAACAGCATTTTTCAAACTGACGCCAATCCAGTTTTGGCTGACTCGAAATTCCCCCGGCTGTTTACCTTCTCCACGAACGCCCTGCATTAAAATGCGGTGGGTATTTCTTAACAGTCGATTGGATAAGGGAATATGTTCAAGCTGCGCGATAGCTTCATTAATTGCTGCAATATAGTTTTGTACTTCCTGCCAGTCATCACGTTTTTCGGGTTCGATATCTTGAACCTCCAATAGGGCTTCTTCCATATTGGTGCGCGTGCCTTCGATGCGGCTGGATTGGGTCGCTTCTTTGGTAATGTGCATACTGATAAAGAAATCGATATCAGGGACAAGCTGAGAAAAAGCATTGAGTTCACCCAATGCCCTGTCGGCCTCACTAAGCAGTTCCTGAACCTGGCCATCAGTAAAATACCATGCGTGATTTATGGTAGTAGGCGAGAAACTTTTATATTGATATTGCTCTCGGTACTGTCCAGGCTTAAAGTGGTTAATGTCCATTTTGGTTAATGTCCATTTAATGTCAAATTACCCCTCATATTTCGATATATAAAAAACACTATATCAAAATCTAAAACAATCGGACTTTTATGTCAAATACTCATTAACTTTCTGATATAAAAAATATCTTATGTCAGAACCCAACCATTACGATCCAACTAAGCCATATCAGAAAATTGGTGAAAAACAATTTTCCATCGAAATAGACTTGAGTAATTTCACTATATCTACTATTTTCACCGAATGGTGAAATTGAATGAAACAGTGAAACCAATGGAGAGCACAGTACTGGACGCGGCATTGGACGCAGTCCCGGCCCTGCTTGAGCATATCCCGAATACACAGATCATCGGAGTTCACCGCGAGCAGCATCTCGCGTCCGACTACCGCCTCGATGCCAGGATCGATTTGGTTCACGATGGAATCTGCTGTGCGCTTCTCATGGAAATCAAATCCAATGGAGCGCCACGCTTTGCCCGTTCCGCGGTCTATCAACTCGAGAGCTGCATCACACACTTGCATCGATCCGAAAACCAGGACGTCACACGGCAGTTTATTCCAATGCTGGTGAGCCCCTACCTGTCTCCAGATGCGCGCTCCATCTGTCTCGATCACAATGTCGCCTACCTCGACCTCTATGGTAACGCTCACCTTGCTTTCGGCAACGTCTATATCGAGCGGTCCGTCCCGGACAGACCGAAGCCCGAAGTCCGCGCTCAGCGGTCACTGTTCACCCCGAAGGCGGGCGCAATCCTGCGGGTTCTCCTGCGCGACCCGGCCCGCGCATGGCGTGTCACGCATCTGGCCAAGGCAGCCAACGCCAGCCTCGGGCACGTGAGCAATGTTCGCAAAGCGCTACTCGATCGGGAATGGATCGAAATACGGGACGAAGGTCTCGTCCTTGTCCGACCGGATGCACTGCTGAAGTCCTGGCGCGAGAACTACCGCCAGCCAACCGACCATCACATTAGCGGATACACGATTCTCCACGGGGACAAACTGCGCACTCGCCTGTCGGGAGGCCTGAGCCCGGGTCCGCAACCTCCCCGCGCGATCTGTGCATCAAACTCGGCTGCCGAATGGTTTGCGCCATACGTCCGAGGCGGAACACACCGCTTCTATGCAGACGAACCTGGGGCACGGATACTGAAAGAGACGCTTCAACTGACCCATACTGCACAGGGGGCCAACGTGGTCCTGCACATCCCCAACGATGAGACTCTGTTCGAAGACGCCGTTGAGCCGGCACCAGGTATCTTCTGTGTCAATCCGGTGGTCACCTACCTCGATCTGTGGAACGGCAACGATCGGGACCGTGAGGCCGCTGACCATTTGGCTGCCAAGTGCTTTTCATGGTTATGACGGAATCCCAAATTGTCGGTGATTACGATGAGCGGACGACAGCGGCGGTCAAGTCCGTACTCATCGAGATCGGCCAGATTCTCGGCAACTTCGAAGGCAAGTTTGCGGTCATCGGAGGTGCTGTTCCCTGGCTGTTGCTGGGCGAAGCCGAGATGCAGCATGTGGGCACCACAGATTTGGACCTCGACCTCGATCCAGCGGCCTTGGGCGACGGCGAATACGTCCGCCTTGTCGAAGCTCTCCAGAAACATGGCTACCTTCAACGGAACAACTTGCGGCGCTTCCAACTCGTGCGCACCGTCCCCGCCATTGACGGCGGGCCCGACATCGACGTCGTTGTCGATTTCCTTATGCCGCGCGATGCCGAGATCACAAAGAATACACCGCCGCTTATCAGCCAGTTTGCCGTCCAGCGTGCGGACGGCGCGGGTCTGGCGCTCAGGTTCTACCAAATGGTGGCCATTGAAGGCCACATGCCCAACAGTGACCGCAACCGCGTCCGCATCGCGGTTGCATCGATCCCGGCCCTACTGGCCATGAAGGGTTACGCCGTTGCAAACCGTCTGAAATACAAGGATGCCTACGACATCTATTACTCCGTAAGGAATTTCCCGGACGGAATCGACGCCCTCGTCGAGGCAACCCGACCGCTCCTCGACGTCGAATCGGCCCTTCAGGGTTACCGCTCTATCTCTGACAAGTTTCGGGATGCCGAAGATTTCGGGCCAACGAGCGTGAGAAGATTCGTCGAGGCTCTCACCTGCTTGGCGGTCGCACGGCAGGCCAATGGCAGCAGGATGCCTTCGGGCAGGTCGACGCCTGGCTCAGAGGCCTTGGCCTGAGGCAGTCATGACCGGAACCTCAACACCCATTTCCTGGGTGTTACTGTACAAGCTGGCGATTCCGTTCACCATCCGGGACAATCCGAACCACCCGAATCAGCCTATTTCAGATTCGCAAATGGTCGTCTGCCGCCATACACCGACTCGAATTTTTCGAGGAAATCCTTCTTGATATTGCCTGGTTTGTTGTCCACCACTTCCTTCCAGCAGAGCAGCAATTCCTCCGCTTGCACAAGTTGCCATACCAACCTGCCACCCTTATGGCCAACGTTAGCTCCCTGGCCAAATTTAATCAGCTCGCCAATTCGTTTTCTGAGGTTTCCCGATTGGCCAACATAAACAACAAAGGCTCCCTCCACCTATTCCTCCTGTAATCTGGAAATGGACACATTCGGGTCTTCGCCCCTGAAATATTCCCCCGTGCCGGGGTCACAGAATTCCGGAAAAGAGGCACAGTCGCGAAGGACAAGATAAACACCGGAGGAGGCGGGGATTCCGTTCATGTTTGCCTTTCGCAATCCGGCAACCGTCACAAACCCCCGGAAACCCTGTTCCTGCAGTTCGGACAGAGAAGAGATCAGGCTGTTTGCACCGCCGGTCCCGGCAATCCTGCCGAAGGGTGCTAGAAAGCCGCTGCAGTCTGGCCGAATACAATGGGGGCGTCGGCCTCGTTTCCAAAAGACACCAGTTCCCAGGCCGAGGTCGTCGCCATCAGCTTTCTCAGCAACCTGTTGTTCAATGCATGCCCCGACTTGTAGGCCTCAAAGGCCCCGATCAGCGGATAACCGAGCAAATACAGGTCCCCCACCGCATCCAGCACCTTGTGCTTCACAAACTCATCGGCATACCGAAGTCCATCGCCATTGAGAATGTGGAAAGCGTCCATGACAATCGCATTGTCATAACTGCCTCCCTGGGCCAGGCCGGCGTTGCGCAAGGCTTCCAGATCGTCCATGAAACCGAAGGTTCTGGCCCGGCTGATCTCCTTGACATAGGACGTCGTTGAAAAATCCAGCGAAGTCACCTGTGTGGAGTTCTTGAGAATGGGGTGATCGAAATCAATGGCAAAGGAAACCTTGAACCGGTCACAGGGTTCCAGCTGCACCCACTTGTCTTCTTCCTCGACCCGCACCGGCTGCTTGATGCGGATAAACTGCTTGAGTTTCTCCTGGGGCAGGATGCCGGCGGACTGAAGCAGAAAAACGAAGGGGCCGGCACTGCCATCCATGATCGGGACTTCTGGAGCACTCAGTTCCACGATGGCATTGTCAATGCCCAAGCCTGCGAAAGCAGACATCAAATGCTCCACGGTGGATATTTTCACGCCGTCCTTTTCAAGCGTGGTGGATAACCGGGTATCGCTGACATTTTCCGGTCGAGCAGCCACCTCTACATCCGAACCCAGATCCACCCGCCGGAAGATAATTCCGCTGTCGACGGGGGCAGGGCGCAGGGTTAAGTAGATTTTTTCACCGGTATGCAAACCAATACCGGTGGCGCGAATAATGTTTTTCAGAGTACGCTGTCTGATCATCCGGATGATAAACTTCGTAGAGTAGTTGTTGTTATTTTTGACTAAACGGTCAGATGGTACCGTAAAACCGGTTGGAATAAAAGCAGCGTGCCGCTTTTTTTACCGGCATGAATCATATTTCACCTGTGTGAAAACCGCCAGCGCGATCATTCGATCCCGCCGGCAAACCCGGACCCGGACAGGCCCCGGGATATTCCGGCAATACAGGGGAAGCGGGCGGCCATCCGTACCGGCCTCGCTGACCCACCGCATGAAGGGAAAATGTCCGCTCTACCGGACCCCCGGGATGGCAAAGTGGGGAGGCATGCGGGAAGCCCGGGAGTCTAGTCCGCCTGCTTGCGCAGGAATGAGGGAATATCCAGGTCCCCAAGATCCATTTGTTTTGCGGCGGCGGCAGCACCGCCTTTCCCCACACGGTGCGGGGCGATTCCCCGGACCGGGGGCAACACGGGATTTTCCACCGGCCGAACCGGCTTGTCCTCGGGCGGAACGGGTTTTACGGACGCCGCTTTTTTCCCGGACTTGTCCGATGCCTTTCCGGGCACCTTCCCCTGTGCATCCATCAACCCGGTTGCCACCATGGTAACCCGCAGTTCCAGCTCCATTTCCGTGTCCACCGCGGTGCCGATCACGACATTGGCATCCGAGGCGGCATACTTGGATATCTCGGTTCCCACCGCGGTAAATTCACCGATCGTCAGATGTGGGCTGGCAGTGATATTCACCAGCATCCCCTTGGCGCCATGCAGATTGATATCTTCCAGCAACGGACTGGAAATGGCCTGTTGGGTGGCTTCAATGGCGCGGTTTTCACCACTGACCGTGGCGGAGCCCATCATCGCCATTCCCATTTCCGACATCACGGCCCGAACATCGGCAAAGTCGACATTCATCAGACCCGGCCGGGTGATCAATTCCGAAATGCCCTGTACGGCATTCAGCAAAACCTCGTTCGCCTTGTTGAAGGCATCCATCAGCGTGGCTTCGTGTCCCATAACGGCCATGACCTTTTCATTGGGGATGATGATCAGGGAATCCACCTGATCCTGGAGTTCCTTGATCCCCGCGTCCGCAACGGCGTGCCGCTTGCTGCCTTCAAATGGAAACGGCCGGGTAATGACCGCCACCGTCAGCGCCCCTTTGTCCCGTGCAATTTCCGCCACCACCGGGGCGGCACCGGTACCCGTCCCGCCTCCCATGCCGGCAGTAATGAAGACCATGTCCGCCCCGTCGATGGCCGATTCGATGCGTTCCCGGTCATCCATCGCCGCCTGGCGACCCGTTTCCGGGTTCGCCCCGGCGCCCAGTCCCTTGGTCAATTCCTCGCCGATCTGAAGCACGGTGCCGGCATTGGACCTCGACAACACCTGTGCATCCGTATTGGCATTGATGAAATCAACACTGTTGAAATCTGCGGTGAGCATGTGCTCAATGGCATTGCCGCCGCCCCCACCGACTCCGATTACCTTGATCACGGCTTGCTGACTGACTGTCTCTACCAACTCAAACATTTCACTACCTCCCTCGGCAAGATATATAAAAAGACAGGGCCGTGAAGAACCCGGTCTTGTAAATGAATTTTGTCATTGTCTAAAAATTACTTCTGAACCAGTTTTTCAATTTCTCGGCCAGTGAACCGGCCCAACCCTGGGGAGCGCTGGAAACCGGGGTGGTCCGGTTTCTGTTCGCGTGCCCGAACTGCACCAGACCGATCCCGGTGGAATAGATCGGGTTACAGATCACTTCACTGAGATTCCCCCGATAGCCGGGAATGCCCTGGCGGACCGGCAAATGGAAGATCTCCTCGGCAAGCTCGGCCAGGCCCTCAATCCGCGAACTGCCCCCGGTCAGGACGATCCCCGATCCGATCACATCCTTGAACCCGCTTTTCCCCAGTTCCGCCTGGACCAGTATCAGCAGTTCTTCCATCCTCGGCTCAATGATTTCAGCCAGATTCTGCCGGGAAAGGGTTCTGGGCGGCCTGCCGCCCATGCTGGGCGTCTCGATGATCTGGGTCTCATCCACCAGCTGTGTCAGCGCACACCCGTATTTCATCTTGAGATCCTCGGCGGCCTGGCTGGGGGTATGAAATGCCACGGCAATGTCATTGGTGACCTGGTCCCCCGCCACCGGAATTACCGCCGTATGCCGGATCGCCCCGCTGGTATAAATCGCGATATCCGTGGTCCCGCCGCCAATGTCGATCATGCAGACACCCAGGTCCCGTTCGTCTTCGGTGAGCACCGCCTCCCCCGAGGCAATCTGCTGAAGGATGATGTCATCCACTTCCAGCCCGCACAGGTGAATGCACTTGATGATATTCTGTATCGCACTGACATCCCCGGTGATCAAGTGCACCTTGGCCTCCATCCGCACCCCGCACATACCCTCGGGTTCGCGGATACCATCCTGGCCATCGATCACATAGCCCTGTGGCAGCACATGCAGGGTCCGCTGCTCATTCGGCATGGCCATTGCCTTGGCGGCATCGATGACACGCTCGATATCCTGCTGGGTCACCTCATTGTCCCGAATCGCCACCACCCCGTGTGAATTGATGCTGTTGATGTGTGCCCCGGCAATGCCGGTGAACACGGAATAGATCTGGCAGCCAGCCATCAACTCCGCTTCTTCCACGGCTCTTTTAATGGACTGGACCGCGGCCTCAATGTTGGAAACCATGCCTTTCCTCAATCCCTTGGTCGGATGATGACCCACCCCCACCACTTCCATTTCACCGTCCGGTCCGACTTCGACGACAATGGCCAGCACCTTGGAAGTACCGATATCGAGTCCGACTACCAGGTTGTTGTTTGGTTTTTTCCCCATCGTCATCCCCCTGTGCCCGTACGGACACCCCCCTCCGGTTCCGCCCCCGGTTCCCCGGACCCCGGCGATGACCCGCGGAAGCGCACGGCAAACCCGTTGGCATATCTCAAATCGATTTTTTTCATCTCCGGAAATCGGCTCATGAGCCCCTGGTTCAGCGCCGCAATCAGGCGATCAAGCTTGACATCGGCATTGTCCTGGTCCACCACAATCTCAACTTCCGGATTTTCCATCTCCCCTGAAATGGATTGTGCAGCCTGCGCCGTGTTCAGGCGCAACGCACTGCGGGAAATCCTCAGGGTCCACAATCCGCGTGAATGCAGTGAAATCTCATCCACCACCAGTCCGTTGCTGGACAGTTTTTCCGACCAGTGCTGAAAGGTTTTCCAGACCAGCGGGGCATCCCGATCATTCCCGTCCAGCCGGGGCAGACCGGCCTCCTGGACAACGCCTTGGATGGGGGAAACAATCACCGGGTCCCCTCCGCCAAACTTCAGCCACTGTTCCTCACCCCACCGGGCTACGGGTTGCATCTCCTCAATTTCAACGACCAGGGTTGACGGCCATTGCCGGCCCAGCGTTGCCGAGGAGATCCAGGGCAACTGCCCCACCTCGGCTTCCAGCTGGGGCAGACTGGCTGAAAAATAATTGCCGGTCAACGACGTCCTCACCACCTCCTGCACCTGGTTTTCCGTCACAAACTGCAGATCACCCTGGATTTCGATGTGGCGGAACGGGAACCGGCCCGGGTGAAACAGCTGGTCCACCAGGTATAACAGGCCGAGCCCGGACAACAGGATGGCCACCGTTACAACCAGCCATTTTGGCTGGAGCACCCGGTTTTCCCGGGGCAGGACGGATCTCGAATCCAGCTTCATTTCAGGGTCCATTGCAATGCCGGCACTCATGGGACCTCTCCAATAATCCGCACTTCGGTTTCGAGTTCGACCCCGCTGCAGCGCCTGACTTCATCCCTGGCCAACCGGATCAGGTTCTCGATATCCGCCGAGGTGGCCGCTCCCCGGTTGATGATGAAATTGGAGTGAACCTCCGAAATCACGGCATCCCCGGATTCCGCGCCCTTGAGACCGGCCTGGTCGATGAGTCTGGCGGCATGGTCCCCGGCGGGGTTGCGGAATACCGACCCCGCATTGGCGCTTTGAACCGGCTGGGAGGCGGCGCGCCGGTTCAGGAAGGCCCGGATCCTGTCCCGCCCCCGGTAGCCGGAGCCTGCCTCCTCCAGTGCGAGCCACCCCCCCAGAATCCAGGTCTGGGCCGGCAACTCCACTTCCCGGTAGGCATGGTGGATCTCGGTGGATGGGTGGATACTGGTGTTCCCAAACCGGTCTACCCATTCCACCTCGCGCACCCACTCCCAGGTTTCCCCGGAAAATGCTCCGGCATTCATGGCCAGCGCTCCGCCAAATGAACCGGGGACACCGGCCAGGAATTCCACCCCCCGTAAATTGTGCTGGGCAGCCCGGCGGGCAATTTTGGCGCAGGATACGCCGGATTCGGCATACAGTACTCCGTCGTAGTGCAACGATATTTCTTTCAGCCCTTTCGCGGTACGAATGACCATTCCAGACAGGCCGCCGTCCCGGACCAGCAAATTGCTGCCCAGCCCCACCCAGTGAATCGGGAGATCCCGCGGAAGCTGTGCCAGCAGGGCCAGCAAATCCTGCCTGTTCGCCGGGGTATAGAAATACTGGGCCGCTCCTCCGGTCCGCCAGGTGGTATGCCTGGACATCGGTTCATTGACCAGCAGCTGTCCCTTCAGCCCCTGGAGGAATGCGGGTTCACGGTCCATGGGTTCAGCCATCATTGGCGGCCTCCGCAGGGGTCCTGGCTTTCATGGCCATGTACTGTGCAAAACGCCCGATGTCTCCGGCTCCCAGGGTCAACAGAATGTCCCCGCCCTGCACCAGGCAGGGCAGGACAGATTTCAGTTTGCCCAGGGAAGGAACGAACACCGGGTCGGACCCGCGCTTGCGGATGGCCCGGCACAGTGACCGACCGTCCGCTCCGGCGATCATTTTTTCCCCGGCAGGATAGACTTCCGTAACCACCAGATGTTCCACGCCGGCCAGTACCTGGGCAAAATCATCAAACAGGTCCCGGGTGCGGGTGTAGCGGTGGGGCTGGAAGACGACAACAAACCTTCTGTCCGGCCAGCAGTCCCTGGCCGCCTGGAGCGTGGCCGTCAGTTCAGTGGGATGGTGGGCATAGTCATCCACCAACTCGATGCAATGCCCGCCAATCCGAACCGTGCCCAGCTGCTCGAACCGCCGGCCGATCCCCTGGAACCCGGCCAGTGACCGCCGCATGGCATCCACCGGCAACCCCAGGGTAAAGGCAATGGCCAGACCCGCCAGTGCGTTCAGCACATTGTGCCGCCCGGGAATGGACAGCATGAATTCACCGGCCGGCTCGCCATTGCGAACCAGTGAAAAACAGCTTTTCGTGCCCCGCTGGACCAGGTTCGTCCCCCGGTAGTCCACGTCTTCGGAAAATCCGTAACTGATGAACGGTTTGCGCAGGTCCCGGGAAATTTCCCGGATATCCGCATCATCAAAACACAGGATGGCCAGCCCGTAGAAAGGCAGGTTTCCAAGGAAAGTGAGATACGTCTGTTTCAGGTTGTCAAAACTGCCACCGTAGGTTTCCATGTGATCCCGGTCAATGTTCGTGACCACCGCCATCAGGGGCTGCAGGTGCAGGAACGAGGCATCACTTTCGTCGGCTTCCGCAACCATGTATTCCCCCTGACCGAGTCTGGCCGTGGAGTGGACGCTGTTGACGACACCACCGACAATAAATGTCGGGTCAGATCCCGCCGCCCCCAGTATGGAGGCCACGAGACTGGTGGTGGTGGTCTTCCCATGGGTGCCGGTGATGGCAATGCCTTTTCGAAATCGCATGAGTTCACCGAGCATGGCGGCCCTGGGCAACAGGGGAATTTTTCTCTCCCGGGCGGCAATGACCTCGCAGTTGTCCTCATCGATGGCGCTGGAGGTCACCACTGCATGGGCCCCGTCGATGTGGGCGGCCCGATGCCCCAGGTAAATGGCGGCACCCGCTTTCCTCAACCTGTCCAGTGCCGGGGATTCCGCAATGTCGGACCCGGAAACGGTATATTTGAGATCCAGCAGGACCTCTGCAATTCCGCTCATGCCGATGCCGCCGATGCCAATGAAATGAATATGATTGATAAACTCACGCATGCATCGCCTCCATGCAGATACTGGCCACCTGGCCCGCCGCATCCGGCCTGGACAACCGCCGGGCCCGGTCCGCGGTTTCGATCAACGGATCCCGATTACCACCAAATTGTGCGAGCAGCCGGACCCAGCCCCCCTGCAGAAAGTCTTCCTGGCTGACGAGATACGCCGCGTTTTCCTGCACCAGATACTCCGCGTTCCGGGTCTGGTGGTCGTTGACGGCGTGGGGATAGGGCACAAAAATGGCCGCCACGCCGGCGCTGCAGACCTCGGATACCGTCATGGCGCCACTGCGGCAAATGACGACATCACACCATTCGTAGGCGGCCTTCATGTCCTCGATAAACTCAAGGACCCGGCAACGGATCCCGCGGTCTTCGTAGGCCTTCTCGATGTCCCCGAAATCCCGTCTTCCCGCCTGGTGCCAGACCTCAAAAGGCGCGGCGGAACCGGATTCGAGGAGCCGGGGAAGCTGCTGGTTGAACACCTCCGCTCCCCCGCTTCCGCCAACCACGAGAATTCGCAACCCTCCATGGCGATGGGACAGTCGCCGGGCCGGAGACGGGATGTCCGCAATTTCCCGCCGTACCGGGTTGCCGACCCATTCAAACTCCCGGATGCCGTCGGCTTTCGGGAACCCGGTCAGGGTCCGGTAACTGAACCGGGACAGCCACCGGTTGGTGAGGCCGGCAACGGAATTCTGCTCATGCAGGATGAGCGGCAGCCTCAGGGCCGCCGCCACCAGCCCCCCGGGCCCGGAAACAAATCCCCCCATCCCCAGCACCGCATGGGGCCGCCGTTTGAGAAAAATATACAACGACTGGCCAATTGCCCTGGACAGTATCAGCGGCATGAGGATTTTTCGCAGGGCCCCGCTTTTGCGCAGGCCCTTGATGTCAATGGGGTTGAAATCGATTTCACCGGGGTTCACCAGCCGGGCTTCCAGGCCATGGCGGGAACCCATCCAGCTGATTTCCACTCCCTGGCAAATGAGTTCCCTGGCAACCGCCAGGGCAGGAATAATGTGGCCCCCGGTCCCTCCTGCCATGATCAGCATCCTCATGCCCGCCCCCTCCTTTGGATGTGATCCCGGGTTCGGGTCCATACCCCACTGGATGGCCCCGGGGCCAGCCCCCCGGGGGGCCACAAAACCGGGGGAAATGATCGGGTCTGCCACAGAAGGATCATCGACGGATTGCCTCCCTGTACACGTAGCTTCCAGATGGGGTGACCCGGGGGTGGGTGCGGTTCTGCCGGTCCACGGCAAACAGCAGCCCGATGGCCGCCAGGCTGCACAGCATGCTGCTTCCCCCGGTGCTCATCATGGGCAGGGTCAATCCCTTGGTTGGCAACAGCCCGACATTGACACAAATGTGGATGATGGCCTGGAAAGTAAGGAGCACTCCGATACCCTGGGCCAGAAACCCGGAAAACCGCTCCCCCAGGTAAAACGCCTTCCGTGAAATGGAGAAAGCACGAATCAGCAGGAGAATGTAGAGGGTGAGCACACTGAAAATGCCCACGGCACCGAGTTCCTCGCCGATAATGGCGATGAGAAAGTCGTTCCCGGCATGGGGAAGGTACGATATTTTCTGGATGCTGTTCCCGATTCCCATCCCGAACCATTCCCCCCGGCCAATGGCAATGAGGGATTGCCACAACTGGTACCCGGACCCCAGGGGTTCCGCATTGTCCAGGTCCAGGTAAATCTTGATTCGTTCAATCCGATGGGGTTTCATCGCGATCATGAGTGCCAGCAAACCGCTCGCGACCAGGACCACCACCGAGATGTGCCAGAAACGGACCCCCGCCAGCAGCATCATGGTCAGCACCGTGATGATAATCAGTGCCGTGGTACCAAAATCGGATTCAAACAACAGCAGGCCAATGATGCCAAGCACCGCCCCGACGTTGATAATGCTGACTTTGAAAAGATGCAGATCGTCTTTTTTTCGGGAAAGATAGTCCGCAAAATAGATGACCGCGGCCAGCTTCATAAATTCGGAAGGCTGAAACCGGAACCCGGAAATTTCAATCCACCGCCGGCCGCCATTGACTTCCACGCCCAGGTCCGAATAGAGCAATACCAGCAATGCCAGAAAACCGATGAACAGCAGGGTCCTGCCTGCCAGCTGCAGGTGGGAGATCCGCACCGAAACCGCGGCCAGTAACAGGGCCAGCCCGATTGCGATGTGCATCATATGCTTTATCAATATCCCGAAATCAATCTCCAGCACCGCCATGTACCCGGGAACCACCGCGGAATAGGTCATGACGATGCCCATGGACAGCAACGCCGCCACGGTCACCCCGAGCCAGATATCCGGTCCCGTATGAATGGAATGGCGACCCGCCTTCAGGGTGCCGGACTGATCATTGGTCAGGGACGGATTGGTCAGCAATGGTTTCAATGGACTCCCTCCAGGACCAGATTCCTGAAAACGTTCCCGCGATGGGCATAGTTGTCAAACAGGTCGAAACTGGCGCAGGCGGGGGAAAAAAGAACCCCCCAGCCGGGCCGGGCCCGCCTTTTGGCGATGGATACCGCTTCTTCCAGGGAAGCCGCCCGGGTGTGCTGTACCGACTCATCCAGCCTGGATGCAATGGCCTGGGCATCTTCTCCAAAGAGGATGGTATGGTTCACCTGCTGTGCAATGACTTCGGCAAGGGGACCGAAATCCGCGCCTTTTCCCTGCCCCCCCGCAATCAGGATCAACGGCAGGCTGAACCCTTTGATTGCGGCGATGGTTGCCCCCGCATTGGTTCCCTTGGAATCATTGATCCACTGCACCCCGTCCGCCCGGCTGACGATTTCACATCGATGCGGCAACCCGCCGTACCCGGCGGCGGCGTTGACCACCCCGGGGGTCAGGGCCACGCCGGATGCATCCACCAGGGCCATGGCGGCCAGGATGTTTGCAATATTGTGGTCACCCGGGAGGGTCAGCAGGTCCGCATCCACCAGGACCCGCTTTCCCTTGACCAGCATTCGCCTGCCATCCTTCGTCAGCAGGCCAAAGTCAAGATGGTTTTCCGGGGGACCCAGTCCGAAGCTGACCGGGGAGGCTCGGGAATGGAGGCATGCCCTGGACAGCGGGTCATCCCGGTTCACGATGCACTGTCCGGCATGGCGGAAAATCCGGGTCTTTGCCCGGGCATACTCCGCCAGACCGTCATAGCGGTCCATGTGGTCTTCACTCAGGTTCAGCACCGTTGCCGATACGAGATCCAGGGAATGGGTGGATTCCAGCTGAAAGCTGGACAGCTCCAGAACGTAGAAATCCGTGGGCTCCCCGTCCAGCAAATCCAGCGCCGGGGTTCCGAGGTTGCCTCCCGCCTTGACGCGCCTGCCCGCCGCCTCCAGCATCGTCTTCACCAGCATCGTCACCGTGGATTTTCCGTTGGATCCGGTAATTCCGATACTGGGGGCATCGGCCTGTCTTGCAAACAATTCGATGTCCCCCAGAACCCGGGTCCCCGCAACCCCCAATTCACCCAGGTCCAGCCCGGGACTGGCCACAATTTGACTGAAGCCCTGGAATCGACCATAAGGGATCTCTCCGGTAATGATCTCCACCCCCGGAAATTCATCCTTCACCCTTTTCAGGTAAGGAGGAAATTCCCGGCTGTCCGCGGCGGTGACCTCCGAGCCTGTCCCGGCCAGGTGCCGAATCACCGAATAGCCGGTTAAGCCGAGTCCAAGCACCAGGGTCGGTTTCGATTCGGTCGCCATTTTGCGTGCTGCGTTCACGATCATGCTCAACGTATTTTCAGAGTGGCCAGTCCGATCAGCACCAGGATCAGGCTGATGATCCAGAACCGTACAATGACCCGGGGTTCGGGCCATCCCTTCAGTTCAAAATGGTGATGAATGGGTGCCATGCGAAAGATTCTTCTGCCAATCAATTTATAGGACGCCACCTGGAGAATCACCGATACGGTCTCCACCACAAAAATCCCCCCCATGATCATCAACACGATTTCCTGGCGGACAATGACCGCCACCACCCCAATGGCCGCCCCCAGGGACAGTGCGCCAATGTCCCCCATGAATACCTGGGCGGGATACGTGTTGAACCACAGGAAGCCGAGGCCGGCACCCACCAGGGCCGAGCAGAACACCAGAACTTCCCCGGCCCCGGCAATGTACGGAATGCCGAGGTAGCCGGAAAAAACCGAATGCCCCGTGGCGTAGGCAAACACCCCAAGTGCCCCGGCAACCATGACAACGGGCATGATCGCCAGGCCATCCAGGCCATCCGTCAGGTTGACGGCATTGCTGGTTCCCACCACCACCAGGTACGTCAGCAGGATGAATCCCCACCCCAGAGGAACCGCGACCTCCTTGAACAGCGGCAACAGCAGGGCGGTTTCCGCGGGGGTACTCGCCGTCCCGTACAGAAACCCGGCCACGAGCAATCCTGAAATGCTCTGGAACAGAAACTTGTTTCGCGCGCCCATTCCCCTGGGGTCCCTGTTTACCAGTTTCTGGTAGTCGTCGACCCAGCCAATGGCTCCAAATGCAATGGTCGTAAACAGGATCGCCCAGATATAATGATTGCCCAGGTTGCCCCACAATACCGTCGCCACCACCACGGAAACCAGGATCAGCGCTCCCCCCATGGTGGGCGTGCCCACCTTGGAAAAATGGGTCGGCGGCCCGTCATTGCGGACCGTCTGGTTGATCTGGTAGTCGCTGAGCTTGCGAATCATTGCCGGACCAAACAGGAAGCAGATCCCGATTGCCGTCAGGGTTCCGCAAATGCCGCGGAAAGTCAGGTACCGGAACACGTTCAGGAAACTGTATTCGCCGGACAGGTTTTCGAACAGCCAGGTCAGCATGGGCGGGATTCTCCACGGGCCGGGTTGTCCGGGCCAACCAGTCGGTCAACAACCCGTTCCATCCTCGAAGACCGGGAACCTTTGACCAGCACCGTCAGATCTTCCCCTGGAATGGACCCGAGACGACGGACCAGGGCCTCCATGGAACCGAAACTCGTGGCACCCCGGCCAAAACCCTCGCAGTACCCCTGTGTTTCCTTTCCCTGGCCAGTGGCCAGGCAAAACAATCGGTCGACGCCCTTTTCCCGGGCATACCCCCCGACCTCGGCATGCAGCTGTTCACTTTCCGCTCCGAGTTCTGCCATCCTTCCCAGGACCAGGACTTTTCTTCCCGGGAATGCGGTCAAGACGTCAATCCCCGCCTTGAGTGACCGGGGATTGGCGTTATAGGTATCGTCGAGAATCCGGGCTCCGTTGCTTCCCCGCTTCAAATTCAATCGCCCCGGCACCGCCTGGATGCTTTCCAGCCCCCGCTGGATGGCATCATGCCCTGCCCCGGCGGCCATGCACACGGTCGCGGCAGCCAGGGCGTTGGACACGTTGTGGCGTCCCGGCAACGGCAGGTCAATCCCAACCACCGCGTCGCCCTGCCGGATCTCGAATCGACTGCCCAGGGCGCTGGTTTCCAGGTTGTCAAGGGTGACCTCGGCGTCGTGTTCAACCCCGAAAGTGACCGGACTGCATCCCTGGGGCAGCGAGGAAATCCGGGCCACCCACTGTTTTGCAAACGGATCATCGGCGTTGACCACGGCAATGCCCTGTTCAGCGAGGCCGGCATACACGGCGAACTTGGCCCGGGCAATATTCTCCATGCTGCCCAGTCCTTCCAGGTGGGCGGGGGCCACATTGTTCACCAACGCGATATTCGGCTTGACCATTTCAGCCAGGTATTCGATTTCCTTCGCCTGGTTCATGCCCAGCTCAAGGACGGCAAACTGGTGATGGTCCCGCAATTTCAACACGGTGAGGGGAACCCCCCACTGGTTGTTGAAGCTCTTTTCGGGGAAGAGGCAGTTTCCACCGTGGTTCAGTATGGAGGCCACCATGGACGTCACCGTGGTTTTTCCATTGCTGCCGGTCACCGCAATGACCGGAATCCCGAATCTTGACCGCCAGTCGGCGGCCAGCCTGCCAAGGGAAAGGGTGGTATCCGTCACCCGGATATGCGGAACCCCGGTGCCGTGCCGGCGGGATACCAGGGCTCCCACCGCCCCGTTTTCACCCGAACGGGATACAAAATCATGGCCATCGAAGTTTTCCCCCCGAATCGCCACAAACAGGGCCCCGGCCTGCAATGACCGGGTATCCGACGACACCGACGCAAACACGGCATCGTTGCCGGCAAGAATGCCGCCTACCACATTGGCTGCTTCGGACAGGGTCATCATGGGGCCCCTCCCAGCAATTCCGGAACAATGCGCCGGTCGGACAGCGGCCGGGTCCGGACCCCGGTGGTCTGGGTGGTTTCATGGCCTTTCCCCGCCACCAGCACGATATCCCGGGAAGACAGGCTCTTCACCGCATGGGCAATGGCGGCCCGCCTGTCGTGTATGACCGTGACCGGCCTGCTCAATCCTTCCTTGATCTGGCTGACAATCCGGTCCGCCGGTTCCGTGCGGGGATTGTCATCCGTCAGGATGACCTCGTCGGCAACCGCCTCGGCAACGGTGCCCATCATTGGACGTTTCCCCGGGTCGCGGTCGCCGCCACACCCGAATACGGTCACCAGTTTTCCCCGGCACAGCGGTTTGAGGGACTTGAGCGCCCGCTCCAGCGCATCCTGTGTATGTGCGTAATCAACAATGACCAGCGGTTGTCCGGCACCCCCGCGAAACGCTTCCATTCTTCCAGGGGGGGGGTCCAGCCGTTCGATCACCGGCACGATGTCCCGGATTTGAAATTTCAGGCCCAGCAGTGTGGCGATGCAGCACAGGATGTTGGGCACATTGATCCTGCCCAGCAGCCTGGAAGTGATTTCCCACCCGTTTCCTTCATATTCCAGCCGGAACCGGATGCCCTGATCATCCACCCGCAGGTTTCCGGGTCGCAAATCACCCGACTCCAAGCCAAAACCCAGGCAGTTCACGGCCTTCTTTCTGTGTTCGCAAAACCGGTGCAGTTTTCTCCCAAACCCGTCATCCAGGTTGATCACGGCGGTGCCCAGGGAGTCAAACTCGAACAGTTTTTGCTTGGCTTCACCATATCTTTTCATGGAGTGGTGGTAATCCAGGTGGTCCCGGGTCAGATTCGTGAAGACCGCAACGTCGAAGTCGACCCCATTGGCCCGCCCCTGGTCCAGGCCATGGGAAGAAATCTCCATGCACACGGCCTCGGCTCCAAAACCCAGGATCTCAACGAGCCGCCGGTGCATCCGGACAGGGTCCACCGTGGTGAGACCGGATTCCTGCAACTGGCCCAGAAACCCGATACCCAGTGTGCCGGAGTAGGCACATCGCATACCCAGCAGTCCCAGCGCCTGCACCAGGAGAAATGCCGTGGTGGTTTTGCCGTTGGTGCCGGTGATCCCCACCAGCTTCATCTTCCGGGAGGGATGCCGGTAAAAACGGGATGCGATCCGGCCCAGCTGGTTCCGGAGGTCCTCCACCGCAATCCTGGGCACCCCCTTTTCCCGGCCCGGGCCGAAGGAGGCCCCGGCACGTTCATACAGCACCGCAGCGGCACCGTTGTTCCGGGCCTCATCCATGTAATCCCGGCCATCCACCGTCCGGCCCACCAGGGCAATGAACAGGCTGCCCGGGGTCACGTCCCGGCTGTTGAGCTGCAGCGACGTAATCCATCGGTCGTCTTCCCCCCCAATGGCCTGGATTCCAGCCAGCAATTCTTTCAGCCGGATGGCATTTGCCGGGGGTTTGCCGGCAATTTTTACGGGAGCGGCCATTTCTCGGTTCCTGGCGGCGCATTCAGACATTGTTGTTGGCTTCGGACAGGGAGGTGACCCGGGGCTGGTCCAGTCCATCCGGCTCAATGTTGTACAACCGCATCAAATCCGACACCAGGCCGGAAAACACGGGAGCAGCCACGGCTCCACCGTAGTAGTGCTTTCCCTGGGGATCATCAATGACCACCACCACCACGAACCGGGGACCGGTCACCGGGGCGAGCCCCGCAAACAGCGACAGATAATGCTCCGTGCTGTATTCGCCGTTGATCAATTTTCGGGTTGTGCCGGTTTTTCCGCCGGTCCGGTACCGCGCGATGGCCGCCTTTCGCGCCGTACCTTCCGGTGTCGCCACCTTCTCCAGCATGGCCCGTACCCGGTGCACGGTATCGGCCTTGAATACCCGGGTCCCGCTGGCACGATATCCTGGCTGCCTGGGCATCAGGGTCACCGGCAAAACCTCCCCATCGGTGGCAAATACCGTGTAGGCCCGGGCCAGCTGCAGCAGGGTGGATGAAAATCCATATCCATAGGACATGGTGGCATGTTCGCTGGTTTCCGTGCGCCGCGCCAGCAGGCCGGAGATTTCCCCGGGCAGCCTGCCGCGGTCCGCTCTATCCTGTCCAAGCACCCTTTCACCAAACCCGACCCGTTCGAACGTCTCAAACAACTCATCAAAAGGCCGCTCCAGCGCCAGCTTGGCAGCACCGACATTGCTGGAACGTACCAGGATATCGGAAACAGAAATCATTCCGTGATTGTGGGTATCCCGGATGGTGTAGCCGCCGACATTCAGGGTTCCCGTTCCGGTATCAACCAGGGTCTCTTCATCCATCTCCCCGTGTTCCAGAACCATCGCAATCGTGAAAGGTTTTACCGTCGAGCCCGGTTCGAAGACATCGGTAACCGCCCGGTTCCTGAACACGTTGCCCTTCAAGGTGCTGCGATTGTTGGCATTGAACCGGGGAGAATTCACCATTGCGAGGATTTCACCGCTCGGCACGGCCAGTACCACCACACTGCCTCCGGAAGCCTCGTGCTCCAGAATGGCGGATTCAAGATGCCTGCTGGCCAGGGACTGCACACGCTGGTCAATGCTGATCCGCAGGTCTTCTCCATGCCGGACCGGCTTGACGCTCCCCACCATTTCCACATTGGGTCCTCCCGGACCCTGGAGGACCAGGTAGCTGCCGGCTTCCCCGGTCAGCAGGGAATCGTACGCCCGTTCGAGCCCTTCCTGGCCCTTGTCGTCAATATCGGTAAAACCCAGCAAATGTGCGCTGACTGTCCCGCCGGGATAAAAGCGCTTCTGCTCAACGACGGATCGCAGACCGGGGATTTTCATGGCCATCACCTTTTCAGCAATCTCGGGAGACAGCCCTCTTTTGATATACATGAAACTCGCCCTGGAAAACCCCTCGCATTTTTGGGACAGCACCTGTTCGGACAAACCGGTTTCATCCAGCATGGCCTGCCGGATTTCCCGGTCCTGGTCCGGCCAGTTCGGACAGAATTCCCGTGGATTGGCGGTCAGGGCCCGGACCGGGGTGCTCGCGGACAGGATTTCACCATTTCGGTCGATGATTCTTCCCCGGTTCGGAAGTACTTCGATTTCCCGCAGATACTGGCGGTCCCCCTTGGCGCGCAACCCTTCCGTGTCGAGGAACACGATTTTCAGGGCGATCACCATGCAGGCCGAAAGCATGACTCCCAGGACCACATTCTGCCGCCGGACCAGGATTGCCCCGGATTTTTCTTTTCGAATCATTTCCCGTTCGTTCTGGTTCACTTCAGTTTTCCAGCGAATGCTTTTCCAGATAGAGGCTGATGATTTCCCCTGACGGCGGTGCGGTCATCCCCAGATGACGGTGTGCATCTTCAACAATACTGTTCTGCATCCGCCATGTCTCTTTCTCCAGGATCAACCGCCCCCACTCGGTTTTCAGCGTATTCCCGCGCTCCTCGACAGCCTGCAGTTCGACGAACTGCAGGCGATTTTGATGGCGCACCGTCACCACGGCCATGGCACCGACTATCACCAGAAAGAACCAAAGGACCAGGACCCACCATATCCCATGCAGCAAATTCACGGGCTCACCTTTTGTGCAACCCGCATCACCGCACTTCTCGCCCGGGGATTGCGCGCAACTTCCTGTGCGCAGGGCATGACCGCCTTTCCAATCAATCGCAGCCTTGGTTTCAACATGTCATGGGTCACCGGCAAATCCCTGGGATAGGGATCTCCCCTGGATTGTGTCTTGAAATATCGCTTGACGATCCGGTCCTCCAGGGAATGGAAGCTGATAAAGACCATTCGCCCGCCCTGGGACAGCACTTCGAGGGCCTGGGGCAGGACCGCATCGATCTCCTGCAATTCGTCATTGACCGCAATGCGGATGGCCTGAAAGGACCGTGTCGCCGGGTGTTTTCCCTTCTCCCGGGTGGGGACGGCCGCACTGATGAGCCTCGTCAGTTCCCCGGTGGACCGGATCTCTTTCTCTTCGAGTGCTTTCTTGATGGTCCGGGAAATTCTTCTGGCGAATCGTTCCTCTCCATACACCCTCAGTACCCTGGCCAGTTCCTTTTCATCCACATGCCGGATCCACGCCTGTGCAGTGATCCCCCGGGTCTGGTCCATCCGCATGTCCAGTGGCCCGTCCCGGGAAAAGCCGAATCCCCGTTCTGCCTGGTCCAGCTGCGGTGAGGACACTCCCAAGTCGAACAGGATCCCATCCACTTTACCGACCAGATTCCGTCCGCCAATAATCTCCGATAACCGGGAAAACGGGGCATGAACCGCTTCCACCCGCCTTTCTGAACCCCACGTGGCCCGGGCCTGTTCAATGGCCGCGGAGTCCCGGTCGATGACAATCAATTGCGCATTGGGGGAAAGCTGCCTGAAGATGGCCTGTGCATGGCCTCCACGGCCATAGGTAGCATCCACCACCAGTTTGCTTTGCGCCAGGTTCAATGCCTGCAGGGCCTCGTTCAGCAGTACGGGGATGTGGGGGGCTGAAGTCATGGCATTACAGCGTCAGCTGTTCCATTTCCACGGACAGTCTTTCCAGGTCCATGTCTTCTTTCAGCCACTGCGTCCTTTTCGCATTCCAAAGCTCCTTGCTCCAGACTTCAAACTTGTTTCCCTGTCCGACCAGAAAAACCTCCTTGGTCATCATTGCGAATTCACGCAGGGGAGCGGGGAGCAGGATTCTGCCGCTGCCATCCATTTCCACATCGCTGGCATAGCCAAGAAGAAACCGCTTCAGTCTCTGGTGGTTTGGATCGAAGCTGGGCAAGGCCACCAATTTTTCTTCCACCTTTACCCATTCATCCATGGTATATAACCACAGGCAATATTCCTTCGTATTATTGACCGTGGCAACCATTCTTCCCTCGCAACGCTCGGCAATATCCTCCCTGAATCGGCTTGGAATCGCCAACCGGCCTTTTGCGTCCAGATTTAAAGAATGCGCCCCACGAAACATTGTCTTCGACCCACCAAGTAAGATATTTTTCCCACAATCTCCCACAAAATTGCACTATATGACCGCTGCCTGTTTTATGTCAAGGAAAAGCAATGGTATTTGAGGGGGAATTAATGTTGATCCTGAAAGAAAACAAGTATTATTGTCTGTTTTTAAAGTGAATTCTAGATATGGCCTTCAACCTCCGATTGTTAAATAAAATATATGGAAATTCAGGTTGTAATATTTGATATTTCACCATCACGAGGGACCCTGCAATTCTGAATCTGATCTTGCTTTTTCGGCAAATCATGGACATTGGAGAGGCCTCGGAAGGTGGCCCAGTACCATCCAGAACCCTTTTGCGGACCCGGTGAGGCCGAATATCCCGACTTTGATGATTTGCGGTTTCCACCCTGGCGGAGGGGTCGATTTTTGGTGAACGGGACAGAAGACCGCCGGAAATGCCGGGAAGCATGCACATCGATACCCTCTGCCTGCTGTTACAGCATACAGCATCATCCGGGCTCCACCAGGCCCCCCTCCCAACCCTGATACCTTTGTGGTCGATCTGGCCCGCTTTGCCGGCTTTGCACCGAGAAAACGGCAATGCCGATATCGGCATAAATACGGCAACCGCTCCCCGACGATACCCAAAAAATCCGGCAGGCCTCTCCATCCTCAATCACGCTGTCCCACTCTTAATAAAGCCATCAAACAACAACCATGAAACCAACTGTTGTGAAACCATGGAATCTGAAAGTCAATTGTGGGAGGTTGCAAACACCAGGGTCACCTGGTGGATCCTGAAGGCCCGTTCCGACCTCCCTCGTGCCTGTGGTGAATAGGCCGGGATCATCTCGACACCCAATTGCTTCATCGCCCTGCCAACGGGTGGCTAATCCTTCAATACAGGGGACTTTCACCCCCTATCTTTTGCCAGTTCGCCTGGCGTACCAGTCCTAACATTGTTTTTGACAACGTCATGGATTTGAGGCAGGATGATATGTCTTGGGAGGGAATGTGACATGAGCACACCTGATTTGAAGCATCTGTTCGTGCCCGGTGATGGCAATGTGCCTCCGTATCTGGCTGGCCCGAAAACTGGACGAAACCAAAGAAACAGAGATCACCACTGAGACCGTCAAGGCGGTGGAGGAAAAGGTCATCACAAAGCGAAACACCATGTACCAGATTCACTTTAATGAACTGGACAGAATGAGTTTGCTGCCGGTGACCGAGAGTATTGCCGAGGTTTTTCTCCAGTCTGGCTCACCGATTCTGCATGAAAGCACGTTGGAGGAAGCGATTGAAAGAGGTCTGGCAGGGGATGAGCCGATCACGAATGAGCGTGTGATGAAAAAGTCGAACAACTTTCCCACCTTGGCTATATCCGGCAAGTGAGCGGAGCTTACTACGAACCGGGCATCCCGAGCCTGATGCCCTACATCATAGACCAAATGCAGGAGAACGCCGTATCATCTTTGACTGAGCAAGCCGAAAAAAGTGTTGAAATACTTCCCGGATCAACAAAAGCGAGAGAATGCGCCAGTCTGATTTGAAACACCTGTTTACGCCGGGCACCGGTGCGGTACCGCCGTATCTGGCCGGGCGCAAAGAGGAACAGGAATATTTTCGGGATTGTGTCGAAGCCCTCAAAGGCCGGAACTCCGTCAGTCGGGACCTCATTCTCTACGGCCCCCGGGGCAACGGCAAGACCGCCCTGCTGCGTTATCTGCAGACAAAGACACGCCAGAAAGAAGGGTCAAGCCTGGGCATTCTATGGGCAACACCGGGAGAACTGGCAAATCCGGGAAAGCTGGTTGATCTTCTTGTTGGGGACTATGCAGCGCTTCGGAGCAAGATCCAATCGGCGAGTTTTTCGTTTAATTTCGGTATCGCAAAAGCCGATACGCAAATTGATTTGTCCAGACGAACCCTGACCCTCGGCGACCTGTTGCAGGAGCGATGTCAGCATCAACCGCTGATTCTGATTGTTGACGAAGCGCACCGACTGGACCCGCAGATGGGAGAGGACTTGCTCAATGCCAGCCAGGAGGTACGTGGAAAGGGCTACCCATTCCTGCTGGTGCTGGCCGGTACGCCGAATCTCAGCGCCGCATTGGGAAAAGCCAATGCCTCGTTCTGGGATCGCAGTGAAAAAATCGTTCCTTTGGGGCGTTTGTCATCGGAAGAGGCCAGTCAGGCGATCAGCATTCCATTGCAGGAGGCCGGCATCACCTTTGCCCCCGGTGTCATGGAGTACATCGTGGAGCAGACCCACTGCTATCCCTTTTTCACCCAGATCTGGGGCGATTGCCTGGCCCGCAAACTGGATGAAACCAACGAAACAGAGATCACCTCTGAGACCGTCAAGGCGGTGGAGGAAGATGTCATTAAAAAGCGAAACGCCATGTATCAGGTCCGGTTCGATGAACTGGACAGGATGGGTTTGCTGCCGGTGGCCGAGAGTGTTGCGGATGCCTTCATCCGACTCGATGATCTGGCACTGCATCGCCATGCATTAAGGGAGGCAATTGAAAGAGGAATGGCGGGGGATGAACCGATCACCAATGATCGGGTGATGGGAAAAGTCGAGCAACTTTCCCATCTGGGTTATATCTGGCCAGCTGGAGCGTATGAGTACGAACCCGGCATTCCAAGCCTGATGACTTTCGTGCAGGGGTATACACTGTCCAAAACCAGAAGAAAAGAGGCTGAACCACATCCCGCACCGTCAGTATCTGAGCCCGTCGAAAAGTAAGCACGCGTATGGGCTTCACGGTTCGGATGGTTTTCAAAAAATGCCGCTACCGCATCAATTTGAGTCCTGGGAAGAACGAGTGCAGCAGTGGGGGGTCGGGTGATCAATGATCGGCTGACCGCCGACGATGAAATTCGGATGTTCCCGACTTGCAGACAATACCGGGCACCCGATTACCGGATGACCTCCAAAAACTTTTCAACGAAACGGAAAGTCAGCCCCCACAACACCCGACCACATGGAAATTGAATGCCGGGATAGGGGTCGGGTGAATAGGGCGTGTCGTACAGGATTCGATGGGCGGGATTCAGCAAGTGGTCGAGACTGACCCAGAAACCGTCCCCCACCTCATGATGATTGATGGAGACCTCACCGAAGTCGACATGGAAGACAAAACAACTGATGGCCAGTGGAATTTCCCGGTGATTGTTCCGGCCCTGCTGGTCATCCAGACGGCCAAGCTTTGAACCGGCATCCAGCACCAGGCCCACCTCTTCAAGGGTTTCCCGTATCGCAGTGTCCCGGACATCCTTGTCCTGCTTTTCCATGTTCCCCCCGGGAAACGCAATCTGACCGGACCAGGGATCATTCCTGTTCCGCGCACGCTCAATGAAGAACACATGGGGGTCCCTTTCAATGTCTTTCAATATCAGCGCCACCGATGCCAGCTTGTTTCTTTCCGACCGAATCAGGTCTGGCCGGTATTCCCTGATTTTCTGTTCCATATTCTCGTGTTCCATATTCGTTCGCTTTTGCCCGAAACTCATTTCATTTTACGGTCTGCCATCCACCATACCACGGCGGGCAAGTGCTTGGCGGAAGCCGTGGGGCATCCCCCGGGGTTCCCGGTGGAAAGGGTGCCCGGCCAGTCAAAACCAGCCCGGCACAAATACCCGCATTGTCCACTGACCCCAGCCCACCGGATGGCGATGAGGTTTCCGAAATCCGCTCAACGTCCAGAACCCCGGGAAGTGAAGGGGTACCCCTTCAGGCACCCGTCCATTGATGCCCCCAATGGGCGGAACCTCCCACTCAGGACCCGACCCATCCCATATTGTGAGCATCCAGGGAGCAAACCGGAAAGAACCATTCAGCAATGGTTGGTTTCGTGGTAATTTACCCTGTAGACCACGATGAAGAACCCGCCGTAATCCATGAACCCGAAACCACCCCCTGCTGAAACTGGCCCATTGGCTGCACAGCGGCTGGACAAGTGGCTGTGGGCAAGCCGGTTCTTCCGAACACGCCGGCTTGCCGCCGAGGCGGTCTGTGCAGGGCATGTACAGGTCAATGGCCGCCGAAGCAAGCCCGGGAAACCGGTCAAACCCGGGGATTATCTGCTCATCCGGCGTCATCAAACGAAATATCACATTCTTGTTTCCGCAGTCGCCAAAACCCAACAACGGGCACAATTAGCACAACACCTCTATGCAGAAACCAGGGAAAGCATCCGCAACCGGGAAGACCAGGCCGGTCTTGCAAGGAACCAGCGGCTCGGTATCCGGTATGACCCGGGGAAACCGGGGAAAAGAAACCGCAGGAAACTATTGCAAACCAAACGGCATGGTCAACATGCCGAGTAGCCCGACCTGAAATCTGATGCAAGGCACCATTCTCGACCTGGACACCTTTGACCGGAACGATGTGAATCTGGACGCTTTTCTCGATTTGCCGGTACAGTGGGATTTCCACCGCAGCACCTCCCCGGAACAGGTGGTTGAAAGAATCCGGCAGTGTGACCTCATCGTCACCAACAAGGCCACCCTGGACCGGGACAACCTGGCCTCGGCAAAGCACCTGAAACTGATCCTGATCGCGGCCACCGGTACGGATAATATTGATCTTGATTTCTGCCGGTCCAGGCAGATTACCGTCTGCAACGTCCGTCATTATGCAACGCCTGCGGTCGCCCAGCATACCCTGGGGCTTATTTTGAACCTGCTCACCAGCCAGATCCGGTACACCCACGACATCCGCTCGGGAAAATGGAGTGACAGTCCGATATTTTGCCTTCTGGACCATCCCATCACGGAACTCGAGGGCAAGACTCTGGGCATTATTGGCTATGGCGTGCTGGGGAAACGGGTGGCCCGGCTTGCGGAAGCATTCGGGATGCGGATTCTGATTGGCCAGCGGCCGGGAGGCCCATCCGTTCCTGGAAGGTGGCGGTTGCATCCGTTGCTGGCCCAATCCGATGTTGTCTCCCTGCATTGCCCGCTTACCCCGGATACCCACCACCTCATCGGCTGGGATGAATTCCGAAGCATGAAAGACACCGCGGTGATGATCAATACTGCCCGGGGGGCCATTGTTGACAGCGAGGCACTGGTAGCCGCACTGAAGCAGGGGGAAATATACGGCGCCGGAATCGATGTCCTGGAAAGTGAGCCACCTCCCCGCTCCCATGTTCTGTTACAGCCGGACATCCCCAACCTGATTGTGACTCCTCACAATGCCTGGGCCAGCAGGGAGTCCCGGCAGAGGCTGGTGGATCAACTCAGGCAGAATCTCGCGGGCTGGCTGCAGGGCAGTCCCATCAATACGGTCTAGTGGATGGGCATCCCCCCGACCTCGCTGTATGTCCATTTTCCCTGGTGCGCAAAAAAATGCCCGTACTGTGATTTCAATTCGCACGCCCTGAAACAGGCCCTTGACGAACCCTCCTACCTCCGCGCATTGATTGCGGATCTGGACCATGAAATGCCCCTTGTCCAGGATCGAAATCTCGAATCCATTTTCCTCGGCGGAGGCACTCCCAGCCTGTTTTCTGCCAAGGCGATCTCCTCTCTCCTGCAGGCCATCCGGGACCGGTTTCCCTTGTCTGAATCAACCGAAATTACCATGGAGGCGAATCCAGGCAGCCTGGAACATGACCAGTTTGACCGTTATCTTCAGGCTGGCATCAACCGGCTTTCACTGGGAATCCAGAGTTTCAACAATGATCACCTGAAAACCCTGGGCCGAATCCACGACTCGCATACCGCGGAAAAAGCCATTGCGGCGGCCAGGAAGGCCGGCTTTGAAAACCTGAATATTGATCTCATGTACGGGTTGCCGCATCAAACCGTTGACATGGCGGTCACGGACTGCAACCGGGCGATGGAACATTCTCCGGCACACATATCGTATTACCAGTTGACCATTGAACCCCAGACCCGTTTTTTTGTCGACCCGCCTGAACTTCCCGGAAATGACCGGCAATTTGAAATGCAGCTGGCTATTCAACAACGGCTCCGGGAAGAAGGGTATTTCCAGTACGAGGTCTCAGCGTATTCCGTTCCGAATCGGGAATGCGTTCACAACGTCAACTACTGGGAGTTCGGGGATTACCTGGGGATCGGTGCGGGTGCTCATTCCAAAATGACCGAAAACAACCGGGTGTCCCGGTTCTGGAAACAGAAACATCCTGAAACCTACATGGACCAGGTGTCCAGCAATGGACCCTACCGGACCCGGACAATGGTCCGGACCGAAGACCTGCTCTTCGAGTTCATGTTGAATGGGCTGCGGCTCAAAAACGGGGTGGAACTCGCAAAATTCGAACAAAGGACCGGGCTGCCGACCAGTGAAATCCAACAACGGTTATCCGGCATCCTGGATTCCGGATGGGTCCATATGACGGATCACCGCATCACCTGTTCTGATCAGGGCTACCTGTTTATCGACGAGATACTGCAAACCCTGCTTCCCGACCCGGACCATTGACGGAACCGGGGAAAGAGTCCGCCGCTACCGGACCCTTGTGCATCGCAACGGAAAAGCCCGGAACCAGTCGGTCTGGTACTGTGCCGATGAGCAACTGCTTGCAATCGATGCCATGAATGACACCCCGTCCTGTGCATCAGCAGGCGGGTTATCACGATGAGCAAACACCCGCCGCCCAGTCAGGTCGCTGGCCCGGGGCGAACATCAAGACACTGGCCGGGATGCCGAATAGATGAAAGCGGCAGGCAGGTCCGGAATTTCAGTCCTGCCGGATTCTGCCATGACGGTTGTCCGGGTCACCGGTTCTTCACTCTCTGTGTTGTGCAATCAATCTGACCAGGGGCTCGTTGATAAAATAGTAGGTTCTCCCAGCTTGATGTTTTGTCACGAATCCATGAGAAACCAGCAAATTCAGATACCGGGTAGCGGTGATTCGCGTCACCCGCAGAGATTTGACCACAAACTCTATCCTGGTATACGGATGATAGAACAGATTTTTCAGCAACTCCTGGCTGTAAATCCTCGGTAGCTCAGTTCTCATGCGTTGCTTGGTTTGAAGCACCAAAAAATCAACTTGTTGAATAAATTCCACAGTTTCTCTTGCGGTGGTTTCAACACCTTTAATCATATACAGCACCCAGGCAACCCAATCGTTTTCATCATGAACAGCTTGCAATAGCCGATAGTACTCTGCTTTGGTACGAAGGATATACCGGCTCAAATCGAGTATGGGCAAATCAAGAAGACCCTTTTGGATGAGATACACAATATTCAGGATCCGTCCGGCCCGGCCATTTCCGTCATAAAACGGGTGGATACTCTCAAATTGATGGTGGATGAGTGCCATTTTGACCAATGGGTCAAGTTCGGAAACCTGATCATCATTCATATACTCAATCAGGTTGTCCAGTCTCTGCTCGATCTCATCTGGATGTTGTGGCGGCGTATAAATCACCTCTCCCGTACTCGCATTTCCGATAACCGTACCGGGCAGCTTCCTGATTCCCGGCTTGTTCGGTTCAATAGCAGATTGAATCGACAGTATATCGTTGAACCGGATGAGCCCGGACTGCCGGATATTTGGGTAACTTTCCCGCAATGCGGTACGGTAGTTTCTCACTTTCCGGGTAGAGGAGTTGGTTTTCGTTCTTTTCAGCACTTCCGAAAGAAACAACTCATCATGGGTCGTGATAATGTTCTCGATCGCAGAACTGTCTTTCGCCTCCTGCATTGCAATAATTGAAACCAGAAGCCCCTCATTGGGCATCGTCTTCACCACCCCTTTCAACTCCGCGAGAAAACGGTGGGACTGGACAAGTGGTTTCAGGACTTCCGGTGTTTCCAGTAAATTTTCATCGGGAATCGGGAAGTTTGTTAACGGATTATTCACAGTATTGTATATTTTTCGTGGTTTTATATATGCGGCACAATTTTAATATATAAATTATCCTTTTTTCTATACAATAAATCCGCTGTATGTACAGTTATTCCGTTTGTCCATACATAATACTGGAATCAATCCCGGTCATTCATGGGCGCAAACGGGTCCGTTTCGGATGGACCCCTCTTCCGGAATCCCCAATGCCCCGGATTGCCAAAGGGAAAAACGGACCGCAACCTTCTGGAGAGATTCCCCGCGGGATTACCGGCGACCTATGATGATTCCGTATTCATCGTCCCGTTGCAAACCCGGGACCAGTCGATTGCATGGGATGAGCCGAAGCGCCGGGAGCGGTTGTCATCGCGGTTCTGTTGACATTGTCGATCAAGCGGAGCCTGAAGGCTTTGGTGACCCAGACGAGAAGTAATGCAAGTTGCCTGAAAGAACACGACCTACAACTGCTGTGGTGCGACATCCCGGAATACTCAATACTCAACCAGCTTTGCCGCCAGTTATTGCAGGTTGCGCCATTGGCCTCTATAAACTGCTTACGACTCATGTTTGCCTGTACAGTCATTTCCCTGCTGCGGCATCAACGTACTCCCTGACAAGCAGCAGATTTTCCATCGTACCTTCCAGCATCAACTCCATGGGGGCGATATTATTCAGCATGGCGTGCTTTTCTCTAAGCCATTCATTCTCGACCTCCTCGTTCAAGAATAAAGCGGACAAGGTCTTTCGAATTTGCAGCAAACAGATAACCCGATCCTCCACATCGCGACCCGAGAGGGCAGCATGACCATTTAACAGATTGCGAACGTAATGCCGGTCAGAGTCCTCGAATCCGAGCAGGGACGGAGCATCATCTTGTGTAAGTCTCCAGGTTTTCAGGAGGCTCCGGATAAACTTGACTGGGCTGGACAATCGTCCTTGCTCTACCAAATCAAACGATGGTTCAGAGAATGTCCGCTCATGCATCAAGTCCTTGAGATTGAGTTTGTTTTTCATTACGGTGTTACCTGAATCCATACCCAAAGGGATAAGCGCGCCCTAATTGCCCGTATAATGTAACCTGAAATAATATCAATGCCTTGCACTACCATAAAAGTGGTGATCACGCTCACTATCTGAAGGTTAAGGTGGTAAGGAAGCGTTCGTGCAACGCAAAGAGGAATACGGGTTCGACTACTGATGACCAAATCCGAGCTGCTTGAACTGATAGCGAATGGAGAGAACTCCGGTGTGGAGTTCAAACGCGATGATTTGCGGCCCGAGCAGATAGCGAAAGAGATCGTGGCCCTGGCTAATTTCCAGGGCGGTCGCATCCTGCTGGGGGTTGATGACGACGGCACATTCACCGGAATTCAACGGCCAGACCTCGAACATTGGATGATGAACACAGTATTCGGCCGTTATGTACACCCCATGATCATCCCCTTCTACGAAGAGGTTCAAGCTGACGAGGAGCACCGGGTCGCGGTAATCACCATCAGTCAGGAAACCACCAGGCCGTATGTTGTCCGGAGCAAGGGTCGCGAAGACATCTATATCCGGATTGGCAGCACCTCCCGATTGGCAACGCGGGAGCAACAGGCGCGGCTGTTTTCTCTGAGCGGGGTGCTGCATGTGGAATCGCTGCCGGTGTCAGGCAGCGGCTTGCAAGACCTCAGCCTGGACCGCCTCAAGGACTATCTGTCAACAATTGTAAAATACAAGACGCTCCCGGCGAATGACGAAGATTGGCGGGAACGTCTTTGTAGCTTGGGGTTCATGGTTGAACGCATAGACGGTCCAGCCGTTTGTACGATCGCCGGGCTTGTCCTGTTTGGACACGCGCCGCGGCGACTCCTGCGCCACGCGGGCGTCCGATGGTTGGCATTCGAAGGCGAAGACAAGTCGTACAAAGCACTTGACGACCGCGTGATGGACGGCGCGCTGGTCGCGCTCTGGAAGACAGACGAAAAGGGAAATCGCGAACTTGTGGAAGACGGGCTCATTGAAAAACTCGTCGATGCCATGCAGCCATTTGTTTCCGAGGAATCGGACGATATGGACATCTCAATGCGCCGCAAGCGACGATGGTCGTATCCAGTGGAAGTGTTACGCGAGGCAATTGTGAACGCGCTCGCTCACCGTGACTGGACACGCTACGAGGAAATCGAGATTGGGCGTTACTCGGACCGTCTGGAGGTGCTAAGCCCAGGTGCACTGCCGAACTCGATGACAGTGAAAAAAATGATTGCCGGCCAACGGTCTCAGCGCAATCCGTTGATTGTTGAGGTTCTGAGTAACTACGGTTACGTGGATGCGAGGGGCATGGGAGTGCGCCACAAAATCATTCCGCTCCTGATGGAGCACAACGGAACAGAACCGGAATTCATTGCGACCGAAGATTATCTAAGGCTCGTCTTGCACAATGGCCCCGTGCAATCGGATACTTAGTGTCAGACCAACAACCTGAATGGCGCGTCACAAAGTTCTTCCAGCGTATCCCGCTGATACCACGAGATTGCGGTCATTTCTCCATTTCCTTGATGGCATTCTCGCCAAGTCCTGGCTCTTTGAGGGGGAAGATTCGAATCTCAAAGAGGAAACCTGGACATCGCCCCATGTCGCTGCATTCTGGAAGGCAGTCGAACGGGATGCCGATCATCTTGAGGCAAACGAGGACGACAGTGAGAAGATAACGGCATCAATGAAGAATCTTTCGATATCGCCGCTGTGAGTCGACGGCATTCCGATTTGGGCGAGCCGGCGTTGGTCGTCCTTCAAGGATAACCTGCCGACGGAAGAGAGTTGGAAAACATGAGCCGATTGGTACGAGACACGCCTTATCAGACAATCAGCCAGTTTCTACTCCCTGAATTTCCCGGGATAAAACGCGGGTCGAGCAATCCCGGGGAGATTCCCGAAGCGGGATTACCAGCGACCGATGATGATCCCGTATTCCTCGTCCCGCTGCGGTCCCTGACCCTCCATGACACGATACTCAAGGCCGACCCGCCGCTTGAGCGAGTACTGCCACTGGAAAATGGCCTCTTTCATGCGCTGGCGAACCGGTTCCAGCCGGGAGTCCTGCCCCAGGTCAACCAGTTCATCGGGATCGGTTTTCATGTCAAACAGCTGGGGAGGAAACCCCGGGTAGTAGATGAATTTCCAGTCGTGATCCCGGACCATGGTGGCCCGACACTGGTCGGGCTCAATCCCCAGAATGCCCCGGGCCCCGCGGTCCGAATAATCGATTTCGCTGATCGCAACTTCGCGCCATGGGGATGGGTAAGGTGATCGCAGAAGGGGCAGGAGGGAATGTCCCTCGACGCGCTCCCGGCAAACCTGGCCTCCTGCAAACTCCACAAAAGTCGGGACAATGTCCACCGACTCCACCAGTTCCCGGCGAACCGAATTGCGCGTGGAATCCGCTTCGCGGCCGGGGTCCACCACAATCATGGGAAGCTTGACCGACGGCTCGTGAAACAGGTCTTTTTCCCCCAGCCAATGATCTCCGAGGTAATCCCCATGGTCGGAGGTAAATACAATGAGGGTGTTTTCCAGCAATCCACGGGTTTCGAGGAATGCCACCAATCGGCCGATATGGTCGTCGATCTGCTTTACCAGTCCCATGTAGGCCGGGATAACGATGTCGCGCACTTCCTTTCTTGAATAGGACGCACTGTATTCCAGCCGCATAAAGGCGTCCACCACGGGGTGGGGAGCTTCCCGCTCTGCGTCGCTGCGAACGACCTCCTGAATATCCTCCGTGCCAAACATGCCACAATACGGCGCCGAAGCAATCACCGGCCAGTGGGGCTTGATGTAGCTCAGGTGGAGGCACCATGGCTGGTCCCCGGCATCCGTGATGAAGTCCATGGCCCGTCGTGTGGTGAACGCGGTTTCCGAGTGCTGCTCCGGAACCGCCGCGGGATATGCCGAGCTGCGAAGCGCCCATCCCGAGTGCAGCCTGCCTGCGTGGTCCACCCCGCTGTTTGCCCGGCGGTCCCAGGGATTGGCATCGTCATACCCCACGGATTTCAGATACCGGGTATACCCCTGGTTTTCGGGAAGGATCGGATCGGGATACAGCCCCTCATGCCATTCATAGGGCTCAAATCCCCCGCTAGCGGCCGCCCGGGCGTATTCCGAATCCAGGTTGATGCCGGCATCCCGCATGTCAGCGCTGCACTTGTGGTTATGGGTTTTTCCCACCACGGCAGTCCGATAACCGAGTGGCCGGAGATAGTCAGACAGCATTTTTTCACCCAGCTGGGTGGCATCCCCATTGCCCATTACACCGTGGCTCGACGGGTACCGGCCGGTGTAGAAACTCGCCCGGGACGGTGCACACAGGGGGGCCTGGCAAAAGGCGTTCTCAAACCTCACCCCTCTTTTTGCCAGTCCATCGATATGGGGGGTCACCAGGGACCGGTGCCCATAACAGGACAGGTAGTCCTGCCTGAGCTGGTCGCACATGACAAACAGGATATTCGGCGATGTGTTCATGGATGGGCCCCTGAGCGGACGGAACCCGTCAGTCTGTGCGCGATTCGGAGGTCACTGTGAAAATCCAGTGCCCATTCCCACCCGGTTTCCCGGTGCCATGATCCTGGTACTGGGGGTTGTGGGCGTCTGTTCATTGTGCAATTCCATGACGGACTGTGCCACGGCGGCGGGATGCGGAGGCTGTGGCCATGGTGACCGCACGGCCCATTGTGCCCGGCGGCCTCATGGAAGTGAAGCTGCGGTCCTCCATGGCACGTGTGAACATGCCCTCGACTTCATTGGCCGGGCCATCGCAACGATGATCTTCGGCCTGGTCGTGCCGGGGGTTTATATTCATCTCCACGCTTGCCGGAAACACGGGAACGGAAATGGATCAAGGGGAACCGGGTCAACCCGTCATTTGGCCGGCATTTGGCGGGCATGAAATGCAATGTGCTCTTCGATGAAGGTCGCAATAAAATAATAACTGTGGTCATATCCTGGCTGCAGTCTCAGGGTCAGTGCCTGTCCCGCCTCGTCGCATGCGGACTGGAGCAGCTCCGGTTTCAGTTGTTCCTCCAGAAAATCATCGTCGGTCCCCTGGTCCACCAGAATCTCCCGGCTTCCCAGCCCCTGTTTGATCAGGGCGGTGGCGTCATACGGTTCCCAGGCGGACGGGTCATCGCCCAGATAGCCGCTCAATGCCTTGACGCCCCAGGGACATCGCATGGGAGAGCAGATCGGGGCAAACGCCGAGATGGATTGGTATTTTTCAGGATTTCGAAGGCCAATCGTGAGGGCTCCATGGCCCCCCATGGAATGCCCGGTGATCCCCTGTCTGTGGACATCCGCATTGAATTTCGAGAACACCAGTTCCGGCAACTCCTCGGTAATATAGCGGTACATTCGGTAATTCCGGTCCCAGGGCACCTGGGTGGCATCCACATAAAAGCCCGCTCCGGTACCGAAATCATAGCCCTCATCCTCCCCCGGTATGCCGGCTCCCCGGGGACTGGTATCCGGGACAACCAGCATCCAGCCATGGTTGGATGCCGGGCGCTGGGCTCCCGCCTTGGTGGTGAAATTTTCTTCGGTACAGGTCAACCCGGACAAAAACCACAATACCGGAACCGGGCCCCGGTCGACCGCCGGGGGCTGGTACACCGAAAACTGCATGGGTGTACCCGTGGTTTCGGATGCATGGCGGTAGGTCCCCTGTACCCCGCCAAAGCAGGACTGTTCACTGATGATTTCCATCTGGAAAACCCCGGAACTCAAGAATCATACACCACCACGCTTCGGATGGATTCCCCGGCGTGCATCAAGTCAAAGGCATCGTTGATTCGGTCAAGGGGCATGGTGTGGGTAATCAGATCATCGATATTGATTTTTCCGTCCATGTACCAGTCCACGATTTTCGGGACATCGGTCCGGCCCCTTGCTCCGCCAAATGCGGTCCCCCGCCATACCCGGCCGGTGACGAGTTGAAATGGCCGGGTACTGATTTCCTGGCCTGCCCCGGCTACCCCGATGATAATGCTTTCCCCCCAGCCCTTGTGGCAGCATTCCAACGCCTGGCGCATCAAATCAACATTGCCGACACATTCAAAACTGTAGTCTGCCCCGCCCCCTGTCAAATCCACGAGATAGGCCACCAGGTCATCCTCGACCTCCCCGGGGTTGACAAAATGCGTCATCCCGAAATTCGCCGCGAGCGCTTCCCGCCCGGGGTTGATGTCCACCCCCACAATTTTGTCCGCCCCGGCAAGCCGGGCACCCTGAATGACATTCAGGCCAATCCCCCCCAGGCCGAAGACCACCACATTGTCCCCGGGCTGAACCTTCGCCGTGTTGATCACCGCACCGATCCCCGTGGTGACCCCACAACCGATATAGCAGATCTTGTCAAACGGGGCATCTTCCCGGACCCTGGCAACCGCTATTTCGGGCAGGACCGTATAGTTCGAGAAAGTCGACGTCCCCATGTAGTGAAACAGCTTCTGCCTGCCGATGGAAAACCGGCTCGATCCATCCGGCATGACCCCCTGCCCCTGTGTGACCCGAATCGCCTGGCACAGGTTGGTTTTTCCGCTGGTGCAATACTCGCACTGCCGGCATTCAGGCGTGTAAAGCGGAATGACATGGTCCCCGGCCTGAACACTGGTCACCCCGGCCCCCACCTCGACGACGACCCCCGCGCCTTCATGTCCAAGTACGGCGGGGAAAAGCCCCTCGGGATCGGCACCAGACAGGGTAAACTCATCGGTATGGCAAATTCCCGTTGCCTTGATTTCAACCAGCACTTCGCCGGCCCGTGGGCCTTCCAGCTGCAGGGTTTCAATTTCCAACGGTTTGCCGGCCTCGTAGGCCACTGCTGCTCTTGATTCCATCGTTTTACTCCGCGTATTGAGGTTACAGGTTGTTTTTCTGACCGAATGACACGGTTCCAGGTCGGCGGTGGTTTCACAATTTCTCTGTGTCCACCTCTCTCATGGCACGTTGACGGGGTTTCCCAAGAGCCTGTCCTGACCGGATTCACCGTATCCAAAGTTTTGATTCCACTCCGGAACTTGAAGTTTATCAGCTTCAACTTTACGGATGTCAAAAAAATTTCCCGTTGCCGGGCTCCACGGCCGGGTCCCTGGATTCGCCATCGCGAAATCGTTGCGTCCAGCCCGGCTTCGGGATTCAACCGCCTCACCCAAACCCATGAGGTGGCAGCAAACCGGGAACCGGTTCGTTTCTGAAGAAAATGGAACCGTCCATCTATCGGTTCAAATCCGGTATGATCGGTCTGTGTGCAGGTGAGCGGAAGCGAACCCCTGAATTCAGGCCATGCGTGGTGATGGGCAAGCCCTGCCTGCGAAAATCCTCCTGGACCGCACCAAAACAAATAACTGACACCGTGCTGGAGAGCAATTAAGAATATTGAATTACAGGGCCCCCCTGATCACGCTGTCTGGCAGTTTTCGAGACCTGCTTCCAATCCTGGTCGTGGTTGCATTCTTTCAACTGGTGGTGCTGGGCCAGCCTTTTCCGGATTTGCTTGACCTGCTGGTGGGGACCGTATTGGTATTGCTGGGCCTCACGTTCTTCCTGTACGGTCTTGAAATCAGCCTGTTTCCCCTGGGCGACAGCATGGCCTATGCATTTGCCAGAAAGGGCAGTGTATTCTGGCTGCTGGCCTTCGGGTTTGCACTGGGGTTCGGCACCACCATTGCAGAACCCGCATTAATCGCCGTGGCGGATGAAGCCTCCAAGGTGATGGCGAATGGAAATATCATTCCCGATACCGAACCTTCCCGGCAGCGATATGCCGATGGTCTTCGGGTCACCGTGGCCTTTTCAGTGGGTGCCGCAATCGTCACGGGGGTCTACCGGATCGTCCGGGGGTGGCCGATCCATATCATGATCATGATCGGATACCTTTTTGTGGTCATCATGACGATTCTGGCTCCCAGGGAAATTATCGGGATTGCCTACGATTCAGGCGGCGTCACGACGTCAACGATTACAGTGCCCCTGGTCACGGCACTGGGGGTCGGGCTGGCCTCTTCCATACGGGGACGAAATCCAATGGTGGACGGGTTTGGCCTGATTGCCTTTGCTTCCTTGTTTCCAATGATTTTTGTCATGGGCTACGGGATGCTGTACCGATGAATCTGCCACTCCATATTCTGGACACCATGCTCGATACCGTGATCGATGTATTGCCGATCACGGCAATCATCCTCCTGTTTCAGGTATGCGTGATCCGCAAGGCACTGCCGAATATCCGTCAATTGCTCATCGGCTTCGTATTTGTACTGGTGGGGTTGACCCTGTTCCTGGTCGGGCTGGAAAAAGCCCTGTTTCCCATCGGCCGATTAATGGCGGCACAGTTGACGGACATCAGTTTTATCCTCAAGGACTCCCTGTCGGCACAGCCCACCTGGTCCTCCTACTACTGGGTCTATATTTTTGCGTTTTGCATTGGCGCCAGCACAACCATCGCCGAACCGTCATTGATTGCAGTGGCCCAGAAAGCCAACCAGGTGTCCGGCGGTGCGATTGGAATCTGGGGATTGAGAACCGCGGTGGCACTGGGGGTTGCAATCGGAATCTCCCTGGGGACCTGGCGGATTGTGGTGGGGGTCCCCATTCACTATTTCATCATTCCAGGATACGTATTTGTCGTCATTCAAACCTACTTTTCACCCAAGATGATCGTCCCGCTGGCGTATGATTCGGGGGGGGTGACCACATCGACGGTAACCGTCCCCATTGTCGCAGCACTGGGCCTGGGACTGGCGGAAACGGTCCCGGGGCGAGACCCCGTTCTGGACGGTTTTGGCCTCATCGCCTTTGCAAGCCTGTTTCCGATGATCACCGTCATGGGATATGCCCAGGGTTCGACATGGCTGGCATCGCGGCAGCAGGGGAAACCACAACATTCCAAACAACCGTAAGCAAGGGGGAATCCAATCATGCACTTTAAATTACTTGTTACCTTCGTCGACAAGGCGCAAACCAAGGCTGTCATACAGGCCGCCAGGGACAAGGGGGCCAGGGGAGCCACCGTCATTACCGGCGCAAGGGGGGAAGGCCTGAATGAAACCCCCACATTCCTGGGCCTTACCCTTGAAACCCAGCGAAACGTAATCCTGTTTCTGGTAGAAGAGCATATCAGCCGGGAAATTCTGGAGCACATCGCCGAAGTCGGTGAATTTGATAAAACACCCGGAACCGGAATTGCCGTCCAGATTGATATTGAAGATGCGGTGGGCGTGCTGCACCAGGCCGCATCGCTGAACGAAATTGTAGAGGAAAACCTATGAGCAGACGAAATAAAATTCGGGTCAGGGAGATCATGACCGACAAGTTCAAAATGATGGACGGGATGGCAACGGTCCGGGACGGACTGGACGTGATGGTCAGTTCGGACACCGATGCCCTGATCGTGAACAAACGGACGGAGGACGATGCATACGGAATTGTCCTGTTGTCGGATATCGCAAGGAAAGTGCTGTCCAAAAACCAGTCCCGCAGCCGCACGAATTTGTATGAAATCATGTCCAAGCCGGTCCTTGCAGTCGAACCGGACCTGGATATCCGGTATTGTGCCCAGTTGTTTGACCGCTTTGGGCTGTCCCTCGCACCGGTCATCGATGAGGGCACGGTAATCGGTGTAATCAGTTACCAGGAAATCGTTCTGGAGGGTCTCGCAAAATTCGAAACCTGACGTATCCGGAAGCCGATCATCCGGTTTCCAGCAAGCATTGGCCCAATCCAACCGGGCCTCGTTGAGAAGACCCCACAGAACAACGTGTCAAGGGCAGGTTTCCAATAAAGACACCTTCAGGGAATGGTGAAAACGGTGAGGGAAGAAATCCTGGTAATTTGGAAAATACAGTCTGCACTAAAATTGAAGCAAAAACGGATGACTTGCCAACTGGCTTTGATGGTTTTTGTTACTCTCCAAAACCGATATAAAAGCCGTGTCTGGACGGGACGGGTCGGATGAGTGCATCAGATTGTGAATATGGTGTTATTGGGGTCGGAGTCGTTTTGTCTCTTCCGACCCGACAGAACGCGGCATCTACATCGAGAAAATATACTCAATCGATCCGAACACCGAAACATGGCAGGAAACCGGAGATAACGGCATATTGCTCACCCTATCCAGCAACCGTGCGCTGTGTGGTAATATCGGAGAATGGTTGGAGGTACTGAGAATCTGGTCCTGAAACGCCTGAAGGTGATTCGGGCCAGTTTGACACGGAGAGAAGAGGACATCCGGGATATCAAATTACGATTGGGCACCCTTTGGCAAGGAAATTCAGGCACTTGACAGAGATACGCCGATCGCCTGTATAACCCCCACCACTCTTTAATGTTCGCAGGTTTATCCTCTGCATGACGTGTAGATTATCGTTTGGTCAGCTTCGATTTTGGTCTTGTTGGTTTTACTTTCACCTACAATCCAATCAAAATGGACATCAAGAAGGGCAATCATGAGAGTTCAACCCGGTGATAACATTGATCTTGCTAGACCAGTGTTGAAATGGGCGGGCGGTAAAACCCAGCTTCTCGGCGAGCTCACAGCCAAGGCGCCTACCAGTTTCAATCGCTATATCGAACCCTTTATCGGCGGCGGGGCCATGTTTTTTGCCATGCGACCTCGCGCAGGCATCATTGCCGATTCAAACCCAGAATTAATCAATCTTTACAACTGCCTTGCTGATAATGTCGAATTGGTCATCAAGCATTTAAGTATATTCAAGAACACCGAGGTGGATTTCTACGAAATCAGGGGGCTGCAGTTCTCGAATCTGGAGAAAGAATATGCTGCAGCTCGCACTATCTACCTGAATCGCACATGTTTCAATGGGCTCTACCGAGTGAACAAGAAAGGACAATTCAATGTACCGTTTGGTCGCTACAAGAACCCGCGTATCTGCCATCCCGAGGCGCTCAGAGCAGCATCCGATGCCTTACAGGGCATCGAAATTGAATGCGGTGATTACAAGGAGGTTCTCGCCAAAGCAGCCCGTCCGGGTGATTTTGTGTTCCTCGATCCCCCTTATTTGCCAGTGTCCAAATATGCGGATTTTAAGCGTTATACCAAGGAACAGTTCTATGATGAAGATCATCGGGAGTTGGCAGAGGAAGTGGCCAGACTGCAAAAAGTGGGCTGTTATGTTGTGCTGACCAATTCCAATCATCAGCTTGTCCATGAGCTATACGAACCTTACGAGATTGAGGTAATCAATACCCGCCGCAATATCAGCTCGAAAGCACAAACCCGCACCGGTGAGGATGTGATTGTAACCGTCAAGCCCTATCCACGTTTTACGATCCGTGGAGTTCCGATCCCTGTGAATAAAAAGGCTCTCGCTTATCCGCCGACCCGATTCATGGGTTCGAAAGAAAAGCTGTTACCATATATTCAAGATGTAGCTTCCCACTTCCATTTCGATTCTGCCCTAGATCTCTTTTCGGGATCCGGCGTAGTAGGATACCTATTCAAAACCATGGAGAAGCAGGTTTTCTCTAACGATTATATGGCCATGAGTGCAACGCTTTCTGAAGCCATGATCGCAAACAATAGCCATACTCTCACAGAAAGGGAAATTGACCGGTTGTTTTCACCCAATTCCAATGCCTGCCGTTTTGTTCAGGAGACCTATGAGGGGCTGTACTATACGGACAAGGAGAACGCTGTTATTGATCTGGTTCGCTCTAATCTCAAAAAATTATCGAACAAACAGAAACGTGCCATTGCCATGTCTGCCCTCATTCGCGCCTGCCTGAAAAAACGTGCCCGGGGTATATTTACATATACAGGAATGCGCTACGATGATGGGCGGACCGACCTTCGTATGAGTATGGAGGAGCAAATTCGTAATGCCGCAGCATTGATAAATGCCGCTGTCTTTGACAATGGTCGACAGAATCGCGCGCGTCATGGCGATGCCATGACAACGCGTTTCAAGGCCGATCTTGTCTATATCGATCCCCCTTATTACAGTCCCCTTTCGGATAACGAGTATGTCCGGCGCTACCATTTTGTTGAAGGGCTAGCTCGGAATTGGGAAGGAGTAGATATGCAATGGCATACCAAGACCAAGAAATTTAAAAGTTATCCGACTCCATTCAGTTCGCGTTCTGGATCCGAAGATGCTTTTGACAAACTATTCAAGCGCCTGAGTGACAGTATTCTACTTGTCTCTTATTCCTCCAATTCGCTGCCCACCCGTGAGGAAATCATATCGCTGATATCCAAGTACAAGAGGCATGTCGAGGTGATCGACATTGATTACCGATACAGCTTCGGGAATCAGCGCGGTGATAACAGAAACGAAGTACAGGAATATTTGTTTGTGGGTTTCTGATGATACTCTGGCATATAGGCAACACAACGGTTCGCACACCTTACCGTCTACGCGATGCATTGCGTGTTTTGCAGAGTTCACCTTTCAATGGCAACATATCTGGGAAGGAGCAGGAAAACCGCTTTGCTGTTCTTCTGCACAATGCAGGCATACTTCATGCTCCACGTATTGCCGATGGGAGGATCGCAGACGACCTGGGTCGGAAATGGCGTTCTGCGCTTTCGCAACTTGGTTTTATAACTCCTCAGTTGTCCAGAGGCATCAAGAGCGGAAAGCTCGATCCTTCACTGGCATTGATGACGAAAGAAATCAAGGAGTTATCAGGCCGACCCTATGAAATCACGCCGAATGGCTCCCGTCTGGCACAATCAGAGATCATCACCGCACAGCAAGAATGTTTTTTGCGATCGTTGACAAGCTATCGCATTCCGTCGGTAATTGAAGCCCGCTATGACGGGGAGAGGTTTTCGCCACTTCTTTTCACCTTGCGTGTAATACACAGACTGGACGAATCCGGGCAGGAAGGGATTATAAGGTTCAATGAGTTCGCGTTGTTTGTCCAAACAGCAACACCGGTGGACGGCATTGATAGTACTGTACAGAAAATCGTTGATTTTCGGGTAGGCCGGAAAAAGGCTAAAGGCAATGTCCGACAGTATGATCGTGGTTTTTACGACCATGTGGCAAAAGAAATCAAACGCGAAGCTAGCACTCTGAATGACTATGCCGACCTGTCTTTCCGCTACCTGAAAGCCACCAGCATTTTCCGTGCTTCGGGTCGTGGAATTGTGCTTTCTCCAGCCCGTAGACGACTAGCGGCCCTGTTGTGTGAAGAAGAAGCTGCGTTGGATGACAAGGCATATCTACATGCATTATGGTCTGGTGCGCAACTGCCGACCGATGATGCAATATTTTCCCGTACCGTAGTGTGTGACTTGGTTGAACAACTCAGGATGCAGGGTGTTCATGAACAGATACCTTCCGATAAGACACCCCCCAACGATCTTGAAAACAAGCGTCACGAGTTGGAGGCCAAGATTTTGCAGCTTGCTGAACAAGAGTATGCTAACGAGCAACCCAAAAAACTGGAAGAAATCATGGCTTGGTTGGAAGCTATCTCTAACAACACGAGCGTCAAATTGCCGGATGGAACATCTGTGTCCGCTCCAAAAGGTGAGCGCCCGGCCTACCTCGAATGGGCGGTATGGCGAGCTTTTCTTGCAGTCAGCAGCCTTTGCAATATGCCATGGGAATCGAGACGATTCCAAATAGATCAGGATTTTTTACCTGTACATTGTGCTCCCAGTGGTGGTCCGGATATGGTTTTTGAGTTCGAGGACATTATTGTCGTTGTGGAAGTCACCCTGACTGCTTCATCGCGGCAGGAAGCAGCCGAGGGCGAACCTGTCCGTCGGCATGTGGCGCAATATGTCGAAAAAGAAACAGGGAAACAAGTCTATGGGCTATTCATAGCAGTTCAAATCGACAGTAACACAGCCAACACTTTCCGTTACGGTGACTGGTATCTGCCAGACGATAGCAAATTGTCCCTTGATATCGTTCCTATCCCACTGTCGGGGTTTAAAAGTTTCTTGTCATCTAGTCAAAGTCGTCTTGCGGACATGCCTGGTCTCTTGCAACAGATAATGCTTCAATGCAGGGCCAAAGCCAACCAGGATGCACCGGAATGGAAGAAGTCAATCGATTCAATCATACAACGAGTTGTGGCAATTGAAACATAAAATCGCATTAAAGGCCTCTTGCTTTGGAATCGGTGTATTGCAGTAGTGTCAGACAGACCTCTCCTTCCTGAAAATAATTTGAAAATGTAAGGATTCGTGTCCCAACCAACCACCATCATTCCACTGACCAGCACGGTCATAATCGGTTTCGACTCGGCGTGGACTGACAGAAACCCTGGTGCTATCTGTACGCTGTCATTCGACGACTGCGGGCGAGTCAGCTTCAATCCGCCACAGCTCGTTAAGTTCAGTGAAGCCTTGTGTTGCATAGAACACTTCAGGGTACCCGATGGGCGTACAGTCGTCGCAATTGACCAGCCAACCATTGTGCCGAATGCAACGGGGATGCGACCTGCAGAACGTATCGCTGCGTCTGTTCTTTCCTACACGGGAGGAGGTGTCCAGCCTGCCAACAAGGGGAAAGAGGACATGTTTGGTGACAAGGCTCCAATCTGGCAGTTCAAAGAGTACTTGGGAGCCGAAGACAACCCAGAGCTTGCCAGAAATGCTGACTCTGGGTTGTTCCTGATAGAGGTATTCCCGGCACTCGCACTCCCCGGGCTCCACACTTCCTTTGCCGACCGTCATTGCGCTCCGAAGTACAACCCGAAGAATCGCAAGAAGTTCCGTGTATCAGACTGGGATAATGTCGTCAAAGCGATGGCCGTTACAGCGCGGGGTTTGGGACTGGAAGAATGCTCGGAATGGTGTATGAGATTCTTCACTAAAACCAACCCATCCAAGGGCCACCAAGATCAATTGGACTCGGTGGTCTGTGCCATAATCGGATATGTCTGGCTCGCCTGCGAGCGTTCCGATTCCTTGTTGCTCGGCGACCTTGAGAGCGGCTACATTGTGACACCCGTATCCCGTGAAACGGCAGGGCGTCTCAACACAGCTGCCAACGACCAAGGAGTTGAGTGCAAGTAGGAGGCGGCTCTATCCTTGGCTTCAGACTGTTCAGATAAGTGGTGGAACAATATTGATCGTAACGGAACACAAATGGAAGTGACCGATATTGTGGATGATATGCATCGTGCAATCGAACGGGGTGCACTTCCCGAGGGTTTCATGTTGCGGCCTTTCGTCGTGCCTGTCCAGGCTGGAGTTATCGGACGTAGAATAATTTTCTGCCAAAGTACCATTTCGGAAATCCGGAAGTCATGCCGTGTATTTTAAGCGGCACTCCAACAGTTCCTATAGTCTTCTGAACTGATGTGACCGATGGCCCCGGAAGATGATTTTACCAGCCGATTTATTCGATAATGAAGGCATCGTTCAGGACGTATTGAATCGGCGCGAAGAATTATTCCGCAGAGATGTTCAATTTTCGGAGGTAACTCAATGGCTCTATGGTTAGTGCGTGCCGGTGCATACGGCGAATATGAAAATAAATTTCTGGATGAGAACCGAATCTATCTCACCTGGAATGATCTCTCGCATGATTTGGCTGTGCTGAAGAATCGTGGGCAACTTCGCACAAAATTGGAGGAGGTTTATCCCGATAATCCCAAGGGTCGGATCACAAATCATCTCGGTCAAATCTGGGCATTCAGTCAAGTAATGGATAAGGATGATTGGATTGTGCTGCCCAGCAAACAGAAGCCCGCCATCCATGTGGCGAAGGTGAAAGGGGATTACACCTTCAATCACGATGGCGAGGACCCGTTTTTTCACTACCGGGAAATCGAATGGATTGTGCAGGATGTACCACGCACTAACTTCGACCAGGATTTACTCTATTCCTTTGGTGCCTTCATGACCGTTTGCCAAGTGAGCCGTAACGATGCCGAGCAACGGATTCATGCTATGGCCACGAATGAATGGAAGTCATCCGGCACGATACCGAACGTAAAGAAGCTAGTGAAAGAGGAAGAGGGTGAGGCCGGTGAGGTATTGGAGGATTTGACTCAGGCTGCTCGTGACCAGATTGCAAAACTGATCATTGCTCGGTTTCAGGGACACGGTATGGCCCGACTTGTTGATGCAGTGCTCCGGGCTAGAGGGTACTCTACTTTCCTGGGCCCGGAGGGACCGGACAAGGGCATCGACATTCTGGCTGCACCTGACCCGATGGGTTTTGGCGAACCACGTATTTGTGTACAGGTAAAGTCAGGGGATTCTCCATTGGATCGTCCGACGCTTGATCAGCTGATTGGCGTGATGGCAAACGTTAATGCAACACATGGTTTGCTGGTGTCCTGGGGTGGATTCAAATCCAGCGTGGACAGGGAAAAAGCGACACAATTCTTCCGGGTGCGCCTTTGGGATCAAGGAGACCTTATCGGTCAGGTACTTGCGTACTATGACAAATTGGATGAGGGAATAAAGACAGAACTGCCCCTGAAGAGAATATGGGTAGTCGCTGAGGTAGTGGAGTAAATGATTCTGATTCTGAGGAAATCGAGGCCGACCATGAAAAAATTGCGTCAGGTTTGGAAGTTGGAGTGAAAATTGTGATTAGGAATAGACTATTGATTCACGTCTTATCCATGTTCATATTGACCGGATGTACTCCAAACACAAGTTATCAAGGACTTGGAAGAAGACAAGGTGATCGCGGAACCCATGGATAACCGATATGCGGACGATTGAATGCACAACCCGTCGTGGTAGAGACGGAGTATGCGCCAGCGCACACCGTGGAACAGGACGCGGCTCGGCATGGCGACTGGAAGCACAGCCGATCCGAATGCTTGCATAGTTGCGACCGGGCACCGCGGGACAAGTCCCATGGACCCCCATTACTGGAATGAATCCAGCATTTTCCCGCGCAATTTCCAAATCGGTGAAGACACCGCCTCTCCCACACATTCACGGGTAATCACCTGACCCTTCCTGACCGGCCGGACCATCTGGATATCACTGGCAAGGCCGATGGGCAGGGACTGGTCCAAAATACTGGTCTTCGCCGGTTGCAGCTTTCCCCACACAGTATGGCCGCCTTCCCCATCAAGCATTTCTCCTGCCGCCAGGTCGCGCTTGGCCACCGCTGCAACATCTGCCTTGAATAATCTCGGCGAACCGGTGGGTTGCCGCCGAAGTGCCGCACTGAATATGGAGATATTCAATTCAAGCCCGATGAGATGAAATGGCTTGAACATGGCCGAGTAACGACCGGTCGAATCGGTATTCATCCCATACTGGCGAAAACAACCCGCCGTGTAGTCATTGGGCGCCTCAAATACGCAGTACACCCCCCAGCGCAAATCCCGTGGTACCGGCCGGCCATCCCGTTCCAGGCTGGATACCACCTCTACCTGACCTTCCACTTCCAGTTGACCACCCTGCTCCTTCGGCCGCAATACCTGGGCAAGGTCGTCCACACTGCAGGGTGGAAATGCCAGCCCGTTCGAAGGCACTTGCAGGTCCGCCGCATTGGCAATGGCCGCCATTTCGATGGCAGACTTGGTCCCATCGAGAAAAGAATTGAACATCTGGTCCCGCATCCCGGCGGCGGCGGCCTGTTCCGCAGTCAACCCATAGTGCGACCAGACTGTATCCGGGGTGGATTCATGGTAGTGTGGCAGGTATTTGGTGCCTTTGCCGGCGGCCACCACCTTGAATCCACAGGCACGCGCCCAGTCAATCATTTCCAATGTCAGGGACGGCTGGTCGCCATAGGCCATGGAATACACCACTCCCGCCTGTTCCGCCTGCCGGGCCAACCAGGGTCCAACCAGGACATCCGCTTCCACATTTACCATGACGATGTGTTTGCCCTGTTCGATACACATCAGTGCATGCTCGACACCGGAAATGGGGTGGCCGGTTGCCTCCACCACCACCTCGACCTCATCGCTTTTGATCAGCCGTTCTGCACTGTCACCGAATCCTGTTTTCCCGATCCGGTCCTCATCCCATCCGACCTGTCTGCACTGTTGAACGGCCCGCTCCACATCCAGATCGGCAATCCTCGTCACCGACAGCCCCCGGGTGGTCGGCACCTGGGACAAAAACATCGAACCAAACTTTCCTGCTCCAATCAGGCCCACCCGAACCGGGTTTCCCCGGGCTTCCCTTTCCAGCAGGGACTGATACAGGTACATGACAATAAATGCGTTGCCCGGATGATCCGGTCTCAGGCTTCCAGGTCCATCAACGTATCGTCCGCCAATGGTTCGATAGCCGTAAAGTCCCGATGGGCAATCCATTCCGGCCGCTTGAACCGTTGAATGTGGTTGTCGACATGGCACAGCGACAGATAAACAATGGTTCGATCCATGGGACTGATATTGGGCGGACTGGCATGCACCAGCAGACTTGAAAACATGATGACCGACCCGGCATTCCCCGTGGGTGCAACACAGCCTCCCTGCTCGTATAGCTGCACAACGGTTTCCCGGTCAAGGGTCCACAGAGGATAACTGGTGGTTTCCAGGTCGTGTCCGGCCGCCACCACGCCCTGCTTGTGGCTCCCCGGAATAAAGAGCAGTGGACCATTTGCCGCGGTCACATCATCGACAAACACCGCAATATTCATTGCCCTGGGTTCCGGCATCCAGTCATCTCTTGCCCAAGTGCCATAATCCTGGTGCCATTGCCAGACATCCCCCTCAAAAGCCGTTTTTGCATTGACTTTGTACTGGTGGATATATACCGGCCCCCCCAGCAGGGACATCACAGGATGAATCAACCGGGGATGCGCACCGAGCCTTCTGAAGCATTCATTGTACGTGTGTGCCGAAAAAGCGGTCCGCGCAGCCCCCGAACTTTCCCGCCAGACTTCTTCGCGCTGCTCGGCATAGACGACAGTGGCCGCTTTCTTCAGTACGGCCACTTCCGCCGGGTTGAAAATGTCCGGGAAAAACAGGTAGCCGAGTTCGTTGAACTCGTCAATTTGATGGTCGGTCAGTCGCATGGATACGGGATGAAATCTTCTTGGTCGAACAGGATTCAATGTACCCGATCAGGCCGACTTTGCACAACCTCCTTCCATGCAAATCAGCCACTACTCGTCTTCTTCTTCGAGAATCCGGTGCGCCGGCCCGGTCAGGTCATCAAACTGGCCACTGTGCACCGCCCAGATCACCGCACCAACCAGCACCGTTACCAGGACAAGCGACAGGGGGATCAACAGGTAAAGGATATCCACTAGACCACTTCCGCTTCGCAAAGAGCCGGGTTTTTTGCCGCCAGGGGGCCTTTCCCGCTCTCTCTTGACAACCGGACCGCATTGACGCTGACCACCACCGAACTCAACGACATGCCGATTGCGGCCAGCCAGGGGGGGACCAGTCCACTGACCGCTGCGGGCAGGGCCAGCAGGTTATAACCAATCGCCCAGGCCATGTTTTGTTTGATAATGCGGCGAGTCCGTCTGGAGGCATCGAAAACTTCAATCATGTCCAACAGGCGGTCATTCAACAGCACGACGTCGGCATGCCTCTTTGACAGCCCTGCACCCTGCCCCATGGCCAGGGACACCGTGGCCGATGCCAGCACCGGGGCATCGTTGAAGCCATCGCCAACGACGGTGACGCCCTGTCCCCGGGCGATGCGTTCCTTCACCGCTTCCTTTTTCCCGTCCGGGGAAAGCCCGCTTTGAAAATCCGCAATCCCCAGCTTTTCTGCCACCGCTGCCACCGCATTTTGATGGTCGCCGGACAACAGCGAGATGGAGAGCCCTCTTCGCTTCAGGGCCGCGATGGTCTGCACGGCATCCTGCCGGAGGGTATCCGACAATTCAAACCGGGCAATGACCCCGTTGGAATCCGCAAGCAGGCACACGCTGTGTACGCCGTTTCTTTCCGACCATTCCGGCGACAGTGCTCCGGGCAACTGTGTGCTGACAAACTCCGTAGACCCGATACAATACCATTGCCCGTTGATCCGTCCCGTCAACCCGCTCCCGGCCGTATTGTCGATGTTTTCGGCATTCAGTTCCCTGCGGCCGGTTGCCCCGTCGCGAAAAGCCTTCGCAAAGGGGTGGCTGGATGCCCGGTTCAGTGCCGCTGCAATATCCATGGCGCCGGACTGGTCCCAGCCCGGCGCCACGGTGACCCGGTGAATGCCGGGTTCCCCGATGGTCAGGGTGCCGGTCTTGTCAAAGCAAATGTGTTCCACGGCGGCGATGTCCTCAAGAAATTCTCCCTTGACCGGAACAATGCCGCGTTTGGTCAACCGCCCCATGGTGGCGATGAATGCGGTGGGGGTTGCGAGGGAAAGTGCACAGGGACAGGCGATCACCAGGGTGGAGATGACCACCGGCAACCATATGGATTGATCCTTGAACCACCAGTAGCCTCCCGCAACCACCGCGAGCAGCAGAACAAAACCAACAAATCGGGATGCGATACCATCCGCCAGTTTTGCCAGGCGGGGCTTGGTTCCCTGGGCGGATTCGGCGAGGTAGGCAATCTGGTTAACTGTATTGTTTTCCGTCAATTCGCCGACCCGTACCCTGAGATCATTGTCAAGGTTGATGCTGCCCGCAATGACCCGGGCTCCGGCGGATTTGTGCACCGGCTCGCTCTCCCCGGTCAGAATGGACTCGTCCACGGTGGACCGGCCCCCGATCACCACCCCATCCGCAGGGAGGACCTCCCCCGCTCCGATAAAGATCCGGTCTCCGACCCGAAGGTCCTGGATGTCCACGCGCTCTGTTTTTCCCGATGCGGCCCATTTCAAGGCCATTTCAGGCACCGCCTTTTCCATTTTGAAGATGGCATTCAGGCTGTTTCTCCGTGCACCGAGTTCCAGGAACCTTGCCGACAGCAGCAAAAAGACAAACATGGCAATGGATTCGTAATAAACCTGGCCCGGATACCCGAATGTCGCGACGACACTGCCGAAAAAGGCAGCCAGCAACGCAATGGAAACCGGGACATCCACCCCCACTGTCCATCTCCCCAAATTGCTGGCCGCTGCCATAAAAAACGGTTTGGCAGCAAAAACCATGATGGGAAGGGTCATGAGCATGGCTGCGAACTCCAGGACCGATTGATACCCAGGATCCATGCCATACGCCTCTCCAAAATACAGGGCGACGGAAATCATCATCACCTGCATGCCCAGGGCCGCTGCAACACCAATCCGGACCAGCGCCTTGCGCCGTTCCAACTCGATGTCCTCCTCCTGCCAGCTGGCCTGGTAGGGGACCGCGGGATACCCTGACTCGGAAAACAACCGGATCACGCGTTCAAAGGGCAGTGCTTCACCATCCCACCGGACCGACGCCCGGTGCGTCGCAGGATTGACCTGTATGCTTTGAATGCCCGGGTGTCTGCGAATTTTTGACTCGATTGAGGCAATACACCCTGAACAGGTGATCCCGGCAACACTCAAGGCCGCCTCCCGGGAGCCGTTTCTCCCTTGTTTTACGAAACGCTCAAGCAAAACCGCACGATGTCATCTACACCGGGAGGGCCGGGCAACCGGTCCTGACGGGGCGGGTATGATTTGTTTTGGGAATGATCTCCCTGACCCCCCGGTGGGCAATCCGCACCCATTTTACCGTTCACCGGAGTGCCTCATGGCAACGCTCCATGGCAACTTCCCTTGCCGTCCGGACATCCCGTCCCGGTAGCCTGGAACTGCAGGAGGAGCCGGTCCTGGCAAAGACCGGTCTTTCCCGATCCATGGAAACAGGCGGGGAGAAAATACCCCTGGAATATGCTGGCCAAGATACGCTAGCTGGCCTTCGGAACCCAGGACTTGCACCAGCCATTGCCGCTCACACTGACGCCGGGGAAAATTGCACAGGGTCCCCATTCCGCATCCGCTGCACCCGTAAACAATTGACACCCTGTACAACGCTGCTCATCAATCGGCGTTTGATGAACATATTCCAGGGCCACGGCGGTGGGATTGGTTTCTTCCAGTCTGGGCAGGTCACTCGCTCTTGCCTGGACAGAAAAAATGGAATGGAGAGGGACCGCCGCAACAGCGGTCATGAAGAATCTGCGGGAATTGTTTTTCATTAATTGGTTCTCAGTTGGATACACATGTAAATTCACTTCTTTACGGGCCGGAAGAGGCCATAATCGGGCACCATAACAAGGTTATTTCATGATTTCAACCTGACCTTTCCAGCGCGGAAACCAGCCAACAAATGGGGCCGTTTCCGCAAGCCAGAGTGTAACCGGGTTTGCCCGGCATAAACTTGATCCAGATCAATGATCCGAAACCAGTCCCTGGACGACAATCAGATTTTTACAGACTCTGGCTGTATTTTTGATGGTGGCTTGATAAAATGCCGATGACTTCTGGATAGTATGCGACCATGTTTTTGAAATACATCTGGCAAATCTTGACCGAACCCAGGCTTGCCTGGCGCAATATCAGGAAGCAAAACTGGACGGTCCCGGCGCTGTATATCCACGTCATCATTCCCCTGGCCTTGATCTCCCCCATCGCAGGGTATATCGGCACCACCCGGTTCGGCTGGAAAATCGGCGCCGGAGAACCCGTCAAGCTCACCGTTGACAGCGCATTGCCCATCAGTGTTGCCCTGTTCCTTGCGATTCTTGTCTCGGTATTCGTAATCGGGCGGCTGGTTCACTGGATGTCGGATTCCTACGGAGAGAAAAAACCCCTGGAGCCGTGCATGGCCCTGGCGGCCTATTGTGCTGTCCCGCTGTTTCTGGCCGGGTTTTTCCAGTTGTACCCGGTGCTCTGGGTGAATTTCCTGCTGGGCCTGCCCGCCCTGGCCTATTCCGTCTACCTGCTGTACACCGGGGTCCCGGTTCTCATGGAAATCCCGGTAGAACGCGGCTTTGTTTTTTCCAGTGCCATTCTCGCAATGTGCCTGGTGATGCTGGTCGGACTGCTCGTCTCCACCGTGATACTGTGGAGCTACGGACTGGGTCCCTCATTTGTAAATTGACCGGCCATATCCTTCACTGAACCCATGAATCAACCCACTTCCTACAACTACCGGGTCGTCAGGCAGTTTGCCATCATGACGGTGGTGTGGGGCGTTGTCGGCATGCTGGTGGGCGTCCTGATCGCCGCACAGCTGGCCTGGCCAATACTGAATTTTGACATTCCGTGGCTGACCTACGGCCGCCTCCGCCCCCTGCACACCAATGCGGTGATCTTTGCATTTGGCGGCAGCGCGCTGTTTGCCACCTCCTACTACATTGTGCAGCGGACCTGTGGCGTCCGGCTCATTTCCGACCGGCTGGCCGGTTTCACCTTTTGGGGATGGCAGTGCGTCATTGTGCTGGCGGCAGTCACCCTGCCCCTGGGAATTACATCCAGCAAGGAATATGCCGAACTTGAATGGCCCATCGATATTCTGATCACCGTGGTATGGGTGGCCTACGCCATTGTGTTTTTTGGCACGATCATGAAGCGGAAGATTCCGCACATTTACGTTGCCAACTGGTTTTTCGGTGGATTTATTCTCACCATCGCCGTATTGCATGTCGTCAACAGTGCTGCACTCCCGGTCAGCCTGTTCAAATCCTATTCCGCCTATGCCGGCGTCCAGGATGCCATGGTCCAATGGTGGTACGGCCACAATGCGGTGGGGTTTTTCCTGACCGCCGGATTCCTGGGGATCATGTACTACTTTATTCCCAAACAGGCCAATCGGCCGATTTATTCCTACCGGTTGTCGGTGGTGCATTTCTGGGCCCTGGTATTCACGTACATCTGGGCCGGACCGCACCACTTGCACTATACGGCCCTGCCGGACTGGGCGCAGTCACTGGGGATGGTGTTCTCCGTGATCCTCCTCGCACCCTCCTGGGGAGGCATGGTCAACGGCATCATGACCCTGTCCGGAGCCTGGGAAAAACTCCGGACCGACCCGATTCTCAAATTCTTGATTGTTTCCGTTTCCTTTTACGGCATGTCCACCTTTGAAGGGCCGATGATGTCCATCAAGACCGTGAACGCACTGTCCCACTATACCGACTGGACCATTGGCCATGTCCACGCCGGGGCGCTTGGCTGGGTCGGCTTCATTTCCATCGGGGCCATGTATTACCTGATTCCGCGACTGTTCAACCGGGAACTCTATAGCCTGAAGCTGGTGGAAACCCATTTCTGGGTCGCAACCATCGGCATTGTCCTGTATATCACCGCAATGTGGATATCCGGGGTGATGCAGGGCCTGATGTGGCGGGCGATCAACACGGATGGAACCCTGACCTACAGTTTTATCGAAAGCGTACAGGCCATGCATCCCTATTACATTGTCCGGTTCCTCGGCGGTTTCCTGTACCTGCTGGGGATGCTGATCATGGCCTACAATGTCATCCGGACCATTTTGGGCGCTCCCTCTCCGGCAACGGTGCCCGGTGCGGCAAAAACGGCAAATTAAATGTCCTTTCACGAAAAAATCGAGAAGAATGTTGGGTTGCTGATTGTTTTGACCATGGTGGTGGTCAGTATCGGCGGCATTGTGGAAATTGTTCCACTGTACTTCCAGAAAACAACCACCGAACCCGTGGCGGGTCTGACCCCCTATTCCGCGGTTGAATTGTCGGGCAGGGATATTTATGTCCGGGAAGGGTGCTACAACTGCCATTCCCAGATGATCCGGCCCTTTCGTGCGGAAACCGAGCGGTATGGCCATTATTCCGTTGCGGGGGAGTTTGTCTATGACCGGCCTTTCCAGTGGGGCTCCAAGCGGACCGGACCGGACCTTGCCAGGGTCGGCGGCCGATACAGTGATGAGTGGCACCGCGTGCACATGATCAATCCCCGCGATGTGGTCCCGGAATCCATTATGCCGGGATATCCGTGGCTCGCGGATACCGTCGTCGACCCCCGCCATATACGGAAAAAAATGGAGGTCCTGAGGACCCTGGGAGCCCCCTATACCGATGAAGAGATTGACCAGGCGCCCCTGGCGCTGGAAGGAAAGACCGAACTGGATGCTCTCATCGCCTACCTTCAGCGGCTGGGCACGGTCATCAGGTCGAGGTAACCGGGAAATGATTGCATTTCACAGTTTCTGGACCCTCTCGCTGTTGATCCTGTTTATCGGAATCATCGTCTGGGCCTGGAGTTCGAAGCGCAGGGAGGATTTTGAACAGTCCGCCCGGCTGCCCCTTGACGACGACCTGCCGGAGGAAAAAGAGCCCCCTCATGGCTGACTTTACAAGTCCGTTCTGGCACTGGTTTGTTGTCATCGTTTCCCTGCTGGGAATACTGGTCCTTTTCCCGCTGGTCTACAAGAACAGGGGGAACAAACCCTCCGGGACCCTGGAAACCATGGGCCATGTCTGGGACGACGACCTGGAGGAATACAACAATCCCCTGCCCAGCTGGTGGTTGAACCTGTTTGTGGTCACCCTGGTTTTCGGCCTGGTCTACCTGGCCTTGTACCCCGGGCTTGGGCATTTCCAGGGCCTGCTGGGCTGGAGTTCCAAGGGCCAGTATGAACAGGAGATGCAGGCCGCCAGGGAGCAGTATGATCCCCTGTACCAGCATTATGCCTCCATGGATATCCGCACACTGAGCACCCATCCCGAAGCACTGAAAAGCGGGAGACGGCTTTTTTCAAACTACTGTGCCGCCTGTCATGGCTCCGATGCCCGGGGTGCCCGGGGGTTTCCCAACCTGCGGGACAACGAATGGCTCTATGGCGGCGGACCCGAGCAGATCTATCGGAGTATTCTGGATGGCCGGTCCGGCGTGATGCCTGCCTGGGGGCCGGCCCTGGGAGAAGAAGGGGTGGAGAATGTGACGCATTACATCCTCGCTTTGGGCAACCGCGAACACGATGGCACTCTTGCCGAGGCCGGTCAACAACAGTACCAGCAGTTCTGTGTTGCCTGTCACCAGGGGGATGGAAGCGGGAACCAGCTGCTGGGGGCACCGAATCTGAAAGACCGGATCTGGCAGTACGGCGGGTCCAGAGAAACCATCCGGGAATCCATTGCCAATGGCCGACATGGTGTCATGCCGGCCCATGGGGAATTTCTCGGAGCAGAACGCGTCCATCTGCTGTCGGCCTATGTCTACAGCCTGTCCCAGGAATACGAACAGGAATAACGCATTTCACCCGGGACCCCTGATATTGAGAAATCCGACTTGATCACGGCATCCCCCTCCGGCACCCGGGCGCGAACCCACCGGAATCGAAACACGGATTCGCAATTCGATCAATCGTTGTATGCCAGGCGGGAAAAAATCCATCCCCGGGAAGTGCACGGGCTGTTTGCCCGGCTGCGGGTCATCGGCGCTGCGGGGTTAATGGGGATTTACTATGGCCTGCCCTGGCTGACGTGGGACCAGCGCCAGGCGGTTTTGTGGGACCTGCCCCATCGGAAGTTCCATGTCTTTGGTCTCACTTTCTGGCCCCAGGACTTTATTTACCTGGCCACCCTGTTGATCATTGCGGCACTGGCCCTGTTTTTCTTTACCGCCCTCGCCGGACGGCTCTGGTGCGGCTATGCCTGTCCGCAAACGGTCTGGACAGAAGTCTTCCTGTGGATCGAGCGGAGAATCGAAGGAGACCGGTCCAGGCAAATGAAACTCGACAAGGGGCCGTGGAACCTGGACAAACTCACCAAAAGAACCACCAAGCATGGATTGTGGATCGCGCTTTCGCTGTGGACCGGATATACGTTCGTCGGCTATTTCTCCCCGATCCGGGAACTGGGCCAACACCTCCTTTCCTTCGGCGCCGGGCCCTGGGAATCGTTCTGGATCCTGTTTTACGGATTTGCAACCTATGGCAATGCCGGGTGGCTGAGAGAACAGGTGTGCACGTACATGTGTCCCTATGCCCGTTTCCAGAGCGCCATGTTTGATCGCGACACATTGATTATTTCCTATGACCGCGCCCGGGGGGAACCCCGTGGTTCACGCCGCAAATCCGCGGACCCTGAAAAGCTGGGGCTCGGCAGTTGTATCAACTGCACGCTCTGTGTACAGGCCTGCCCGACGGGGATCGATATCCGGGATGGTCTCCAGCACGAATGTATCGGCTGTGCCGCCTGCATCGATGCCTGTGATGAGGTAATGGGCCGGATCGGATATGACCCCGGGCTAATCCGCTATACCACCCAAAGAAGTCTCGAAAACGGGAATACCCGCATTTTCAGGCCGAGAATCCTGGTGTATGGCCTGGTTCTGGTCACCCTTCTCATCGCATTCGGCTACAGCATCGGCCAGCGCACCCCTCTTGGCCTGGATGTCATTCGTGACCGCAATTCCCTGTACCGTGAAACGGATGAAGGCTGGATCGAGAATGTCTATACACTGAAAGTGCTGAACAAGGACCATCAGGATCATTTCTATACTCTGGCAATCAAGACACCGTTGCCGATCGCCCTGTTGCTGGACGCCAAAGAGATTTTTGTCCCCGCCGGCGAAGTGGGAGAACTGGCGGTTCGGGCCCGGATTGACCCCGCTGACCTGCCCCGGCAGAGTGTTGAATTTGATTTTGTCCTGACCACCCGAGGCGACCCCGGGACCCATGCAACGGAAATTACCCGGTTCGTCGGCCCGGGATAGAGCCCGCACAGCAAGAAAACGCCATGGAGCAAAACAATCCAAGATCCTGGTACCAGGAACCCATGGTCTGGCTGGTGATCGCCATTCCGGCCACCGCCGTTCTGGTCGGGATTGCATTGCTGGCGCTGTCCATCAAATACTACGATGGACTGGTCGCAGACGATTACTACCGGCAGGGCCTGGGAATCAACCGGTCCCTGGAACTCCGGCAGCAGGCTGCCGCCCTGGACCTGTCCGGCGAGATCGGTTTTGATTACGGCTCACGCCAGGTGACCATTGCTCTTCGAGGCAACGATTCATTCCGGATATCGCCCAGCATTTCCATGCACCTACGCCACGCAACCCGGTCAGGGCTGGACAAACTGAGCCAGCTGGCTCACACCGGGAATGGTGTTTTTGCCGGTGAGCTGCCGGAACTTGCGGACGGGAAATGGCATGTGCAACTGGAGTCCGCAGAATGGAAGATGACGGGAGTATTGATCCTGCCCCTGGTGGGAAACCAGGTCCAGATCCGCGCCGAAACCCATTGAGAAATGATCGGGATAGCTCTGCTCAGCATGTTTTATGGGTACTGGGCAAACCCAGCCTTGACGAATGGGCCGAAGGGACTGAAATAAACGGGAAGAATGCGCGCCTACTATTTATCTGGTGAGATATCTCCAAACAAATGTGCTGACAAAACTAGAGGTTTGGTTTACAATTTGGTTTGTATATTAAAATTTGTAAATCTCCAGGTGAAATAAAGAAATGAGATGTTTGGAGAGCGTTTAAAGCTCGCCAGAAAGAAGGCTGGATACTCCTTGCGGGGCCTGGCAGAGGCACTGGAAAAAGAGGTCTCGGCGCAAGCAATCGGAAAATACGAGCGCGGCGAAATGATGCCGAGTTCGGGTGTTTTGCTGCGCCTGACGAAGCTTCTGGATGTATCAACCCAATACCTGCTTAGTGACCAGGTTGAAAAACTTGAAGCTGTCGAGTTTCGCAAGCTTTCCAGAACGAGCGCACGAGATCGCGCAAAAGTCGAGGCAACCGTCATCGACCGCTTGCAAAGATACCTTGCAATCGAGAAAATCCTGGATGTCGACAGTAACGCATGGCAGGAGCCCCGATGCGGAAATCGCAGTCTCGACGCGGAAAATGACGGTGAAACGCTTTCCAAAGACTTGCGCAAAGAATGGAAACTGGGACTGGACCCTATCCCCAACATGACTGCCCTGCTGGAGGAGCAGGGTATTAAAGTGCTTGTAATTCCCCTACCGGAAAAGGTTTCCGGCTTGACGTGCCTTGTTCGTCGACCGCAGCACAAAAACAAGGTCCCAGTCATTATCGTCAATCAGGATATTACACTTGAAAGGCGCAGACTCACGCTTGCACATGAGTTGGCCCATCGACTGTTGGACAAAATATCGCCTGTGGACCACGAAAAAGCGTCGAACGTATTTGCCGGAGCTTTTCTCATTCCGCAGGAGCATCTTATCAGGGAAATCGGACGGCATCGCAATGCGCTTGGTTACAACGAACTCATTCAACTAAAACGCATGTATCGTGTGAGCGCCGCTGCATTGCTTGTACGCTTAAAGCAAATCGGTATCATCAACAGCTCTACTCTTGCGTATGCTTTTCAGAGGTTTGCCAGAAAGTGGAGAAAAACCGAACCCGTGCCACTGGAAGGACCCGGCAATGAGGGACAATTTGAACTTCCTCGGCGTTTTGAAAGGCTTTGCTATCGGGCTTTGGCGGAAGGGCTTATTTCATTGGGCAAAGCAACCGAGTTGCTACAGCAGCCGGCATCAGTAATCGAAGAAGGATTAAAGGGGCCCGCTGGGAGTAATGCGGATAGTCGTCAGTGATACATCATGTATGATTGATCTTAGAAAGGCGTCCCTCCTGGAGGATTTTCTGCGCCTGCCCTATTCGTTCGTAATGCCCGACATACTGTTCGAAGATGAGTGGCTATGCATCAGTGATGGCGAAAAAATTGCTCTGCGGCAGTGTGGACTGAAAGTCCGCGAATTGCCGGGCGCTTCGGTTACAAGAGCACAACGATATTTCAACGAACATAATCCGCTGAAATTGAATGACTGTTTCGCGTTGGTTCTTGCCGAAGACATTGAAGACAGCATCCTGCTGACAGGAGACGGATCGCTACGAAACGTATCAAAGGGCAACGGGGTAGAAGTTCGAGGTGTACTGTGGATTACAGATGAACTGGAAAAGCATGATATCGTTCCATTGCCCCGGCTTTATGACGCTCTGCAACTTTTCCACGATGATGGTCTTGTCTTTCTTCCCAGAAACGAAATAATGCAGCGTCTTAGAAGACTGGCGAAGTTGCTCTGATGGTGTTCAGGAGAAATAATGTGTACCGGGCAGGGATGCGGTTGCCCCGGCCGCGCCCTGATTCCGGTTTTCAACGCTCCTGCTCTCATTGGGGGAATACCGCATTTCGTCCAGTCCGTCCTCGCTGGTCGCCGAGATACAAATACTGGACAGGGTACGTGCTTCACGGTAGTTCCACGGCACCCCCCGGTGCAGGACGGCCCGCTCATCCCAGATCAGCACATCACCCTCTTTCCACTGATGAGTATAGACATATTGTTTCCGGGTACACCACCGGGTGAGTTCATCAATCAATGCCAGGGCGGCGGCCCTGTCCGGCATTCCAACCACATCACAGGCGTGAGACGCAATGTACAGGGCTTCGCGGCCATTCACAGGATTGGTCCATACCGATTTCCAGACCTGCTGCCCCCAGTGGGTAAACTTCTCTTCCTCGGCCAGGGCCGCATCCACCTTGCGCCTGGAATACGTGTAGTCATGCCTGAAATAGCGGTTTCTGGCCCTGTCCTTCAGTGCTTCCGGCATCTCCTCCCAAGCAATACGGCTGGAAGTGAATTCAGTGGCGGTTCCGGAAGGCGGTACAACCCGGCCAACCAGGATATTGGCCAGGGCCGGCACGGGCAGGAAGGTGCTGTCCGTGTGCCAGAGCATGTTGGATTGCAAGTCGAGCAGTCGCCGGTCCCCTTCCCGGTAGACACGGCCATCTTCCCGGACATTGGAAACCAGTGAAACCGCGGGGTTCGGCTGGTCGGGTCTCAAAGAACGGTCTTCCCGGGGGCCAAACAATGCACCGAGTCGCAGGTGCCCGGCATCATCCAGCAACTGGTCCGGGAAGTGCAGGAGGGAATGTTCTTCGAAGGCCCTGCGAATTTCCGGATAACCCTGTTCAGCCGTGATCTCCGCCAATTGAACACCGTCAACCCGACGGCCATACCGGGGATGCAATGGAGTGGTATCAAGCATTGTACAGACCGGATTCGCATCTCCTGCGCGATCCGAAAATTTTCCCGAGTGTCACCGCAATTCCAAACTTGACGTAAACATTCACCCGACGTGTGGGAGTGTAAGGTGCCTGTTTGGGACCGCCGCCGGATTTCATACTGATCTCCGCCGTCATTCGTTCGCCCTTTCCCAAGAGGAAGTTTTGCTGTGCCATTGGTTTCCAGTCAACGCTGTGATGTCAAGATTTCTTCAGGCGCACGCGGATGGTGTCGCGTGCAACACCAGTAAGTTCGCGCGCCTTACGTTGCGTAACCAAGCCATTTCTTACCAGGCGGACAGCGATTTCAATTTGTTCCTGCTTGGAGCATTGTTGCGTACAGACCAGATCAACGAGATGGTGACTGAGGTCTTGTCCGTTCAAAGCGGCTGCACGACGTGCGTTCGTCACATCCCGTTCAATATCGCCGAAAGAACGGCCGACCAGAGACAGTGAGAGAACATCGGCCCAGGGGATAGCGTTGGGAGCGATCTCGGTAAAAAGGCAATAAAGATATTTGTGAACGCTCTCTCGATCAGGAAGTGGAAACTCAACCAATTGCTCGAACCGTCGCCACACGGCCGGGTCAAGCAGATTGGAATGATTGGAGGCGGCGATCAGCAGTCCCGAGGACGGCCAGTCGTCGAGCTGTTGCAAGAGCACGGTCACCAACCGCTTTAGTTCGCCAATTTCACCTGCATCGTCCCGTCTCTTGGCAATCGCATCCAGTTCGTCCAAGAGCAGAACGCAATCTAAGGACTTCGCATAGTCCAGAACATGACGAAGGTTAGCGCCGGTACGGCCCAAATAGCTGCTCATGACTGCCGAGAGATCAAGGACCAACAGCGGAAGATGTAGCGCGCGGGCAATCCAGCGCGCCGAGAGTGTTTTTCCGACCCCTGGCGGGCCGGTAAACAAGACCGTGCCGGTCGGTTCCAGGCCAGCCTCCAGAAGCAACTGCAAATTGCGGCGCTCTTCGACCAGCCGACCGAGGGTCAGTCGGATTGATTCGGCGTAAACCGGCTCCCTCGGCAAATACGGATCCTGCTCCACGCGCAGAAGCTGGAAGCGCGAATCCGTGTCGGCTGGCACGGCCGCACCACTATCGCGGCGCAACGGCGTTGACCGTGTGGGGTTCTTGCGGAGGAGTTGGACCAATGCCGATGTCAGTTCCGCACTGGTCTCCTTTCTCTTCGTGATCCGGTACAGAAAGGCCTGTACATCCTGGTTCCGGTCTGACAGGGCAACCCTTGCCAAGTGGACGAAATTTTTCTCTAATTTTTTTATTTCTTCCATTTCAGGATATAAGGCCCACTATAATTGAATATCAAGATAGCATAAAGTGGAAGAAATATAAAAATATACATTATGTTTCTTCCGATCTATCCTTCACATGGGTATTACATGGAAAATGCCAAGTCATGGAAAATTTTCACTCAATGTACGCTCAAAGTGGCCGGAATGCTTTCCCGGTTGGTAGAGGGAGTTCCATCTGGAGAACGGATCGGACCATCATCCGGTGCCGATCAGATTGGTTTGTGAGTAATCTCAAATAAAGTTGGTTGCAGGGCCTGTGGAGTTGTGGTCAAGAAACCCACAGTCCGCAGGACCGACATCGCACAGGCATGCAAGGTGTGCGGGTTCAGGATGAACGGATGGCGATACTTGGCGGGAAACAGACGCCAAATAAAAAGCAAGTAAAAGTTCTGGAAAACCGCATGGGCAAGTCGTTTTCGACAGGCAACCTGGGATTTGTGAGGAAATCCAGTAATTGGGGTTCCCTCACCAACAGGTCAGATACAGTAGCAGCCTAACTCTTCCAGGTCGAAAATTGTTCCTGCAAAACGGGTGCTGGCCATCAATATCCCCTTTGACTCCACAGGGAGACCCCCGACGGAAGACTGTCGCGACAGGGCCCAAAATGGCCCATTGCGTCCGTCTGGAGCAAAACCCGGGCTTGCATTGCGAGCCGGGCAAAATCCAGGTATCGGGACGTCAGCGCTTGGAATACTGGGGACGTTTTCTGGCCTTGTGCAGGCCTACCTTTTTCCGTTCCACTTCCCTGGCGTCCCGGGTAACAAACCCGGCCTTTCTCAGTGCACCGCGCAGTCCCTCATCGTAGCAAAGCAGTGCTCGGGTGATTCCATGGCGAATCGCGCCGGCCTGCCCACTGTTACCCCCACCGCGTACATTCACTTTCACGTCCATCTTTCCCAGCATTTCCACCAGTTCGAGAGGCTGGCGGACAATCATTCGCGCGGTTTCCCGGCCAAAATACTTTTCCAACGGAATCTTGTTGACGACGATCTTTCCGGACCCCGGCTGCAGGTAAACCCGCGCTGTGGACGATTTTCTCCTCCCGGTCCCCTGATAGGTTGCTTGTGCCTGTACCATAAAATGTGATTCCGATTAAATTTCCAGGGCCTTGGGTTGCTGGGCCTGATGATTGTGTTCACTCCCCGCGTACACTTTCAGCTTGGACAGCATCGCACGACCCAGTTTGTTCTTGGGAAGCATGCCCTTCACCGCGGTCTGGATAATCCTGGTGGGATGCTTCTCCTGCATTTCCCGGAAGGAAGCCTCCTTGATCCCACCGGGATAACCCGTGTGGTGATAGTACCGTTTGTCGTGGTACTTGTTGCCGGTCACCACCACTTTTTCGGCGTTCACGACAATAATATAATCGCCGGTATCGACATGCGGGGTGAATTCCGGCTTGTGTTTTCCCCTCAAAAGACGGGCGATCTCGGCCGACAACCTGCCAAGCACCTTGTTCTGTGCATCCACAACGTACCATTCACGTTTGATTTTATCGGGATTTGCGGAAAACGTCTTCATCAAGCTACAGTGTGTACGGGTAAAAAAGGGACCGCGGATAATACTGGACTGCGGTGCGGGTTACAACCATTTCTGGCGTTTTATTGGCTTTTTCCGGGCAAAACCAGAGGGTTTCAGGAGAAGACACCTCCGCCCCTCAAAAAAACAGCGCGGTATCGTCTGAAATACCGCGCTGAACCACTAGCGGAGGATGCATATGAAAACGGGGACAATTATCCCAGTTTGACCATGAACGGAATATGAACGCCCGACAGTCCTGCAAAACAGGCATTCCGGCTCTGCAAGGAAGACCAAATGAAGTCAGCTTCCGCCCAGCCCTTTTGAGCGCCTTTGCATGTCGGACCATACCGTGCCACGCATCCTCTTCCAGTCCCCCCTGTCATCTGGAAGGTACCTTCGCTCGCCCATAACCGCCTTGTTAGCCGGGTCCTTTTCCCAGCTTAATCGCCACATGTATTTCCACCACACCTTCTCATAGATGGTTTCTGGCTTGCATCTCCCATGGGCAACTTCTACAAATCTTTGCTGCGCAGCAGTCATTGGTACTCTGTCCCCATTCATTAACCGCTGAAATTGGTTGCCGTATCGTTCCAGCAAGGAGATTTCCTCTTCCGAGAAAATCTCCCTGGAGCATTCAAAGACAAAAGCAGTTGACATACAGGGACTGTAGCATCTCTGATCATGGTGTCATAGAAGGTGTACGGGCGCACTTTCCGGTTCAATTACCGGGTTCTTTGCCTCCAACAACTTTCCGCAACTACTCCAACGTTTTGCGAGGTTTTCCAATCTGCTTCTCATTTCATCATCCGCATTGACTATAAAGAACGTCCGATTGCTCCAGCGCCGCCAGTAGAATGCATGAGAACAGCCCGGCAACCGGGACATCCAGTTTCTGATTTCCTGATGATGCCCACCAGGAAACCTGGTGTTGTGATGATAAAAGACAGCTGGACGCTCTTCTGCCAGAGCCATCGCTTCTTTGAGCGGGATTCTCCTGGCACTTTCCTTTCGAGTCGGTTTGAATCGGTCGTCAGGGAAAAGACCATTGTCAGGGTCCGCGAAAACAAGCTCGCAGCCAGACAGTTGATCCTGGACCCGCACAAATCACTGATGTCGCCAAGCGGTTCGATCCTTTACTTTGATTTCCGCTGTTTTCAATGGGTCCTCTGCAAAAACAGCCCTTCCCAAAATACCGCTTTTCTTCACCGCCACGACAGATAGCTCATTGCGGTTGCGCAATTGTTTCAATACATCAAAAAGCTTCTCGTCAAGATGCCGGAACTCTTTATCCCTCGTCAGATATTCCGTGTGCTGGCCATCTCCGGGCGGACCTGCATTGGGGTGAAGATACCATGCAACACCCAGGCGTTTCCCTTCACTGATTGCACGCAGCAGTCCGAACTTTGCAAAGTCTCCAACGTCCCCTACATACCTGTCTTGCATCGCGCAATCCCGGGTTCGAATAAACTTGTGTGATCTGCAGGTTGATACTGGACACCATAGTACCGTGGTCCGACTGGAAACAGATCAACAACCATTGGATCAGACCAGCAATTCAACCCAATGCATGACCGGCTGGCCACCACCCAGGGCAAGATGTGACTGACAGCCCACATTCGCCGTACAAATGACATCCGGCTGGTTCTTCCGCAAATTCTGCAGTTTCTTTTCCCGGAGTTGATCTGAAATAACCGGATGGAACAATGAATAAACGCCGGCAGAACCACAGCATGTGTGAGAGTCGGGGACCTCGACGAGTTCATGCCCCGCTTTTTCAAGGATCGCTTCCACCCTGCCCTTCAGTTTTTGACCATGCTGCAGGGTGCAGGGAGAATGAAACGCCACTTTTCTGGGCGTTGCATCCATGGCATAGCCATCGTCGATCTCCTTTTCCAGTATCTCGCAAAGATCGAATGTCCGCCGGGATATTTGGGTTGCTTTTTCACGGTACTGTGCATCCTCCCTGAACAGGTGGGGATATTCCCTGATCGTGACGCCGCACCCGCTTGCCGTCATCACGAACCCTTCCACTCCCTGGTCCAGGTACGGAAACCAGTGATCGATTAAAACCCGGGCTCTTGCCCTTGCCCGGTCTTCACTGGTCGTGTGCAAATCCAGCGAACCACAGCACCCGGCCCCCGGCACTTCCACCAACGAAATGCCCAGCCTGTCCAGCACCCGTGCCGTTGCCCGGTTGGTATCCGGTGCCAGCGTGCCCTGTACGCAGCCGCTAAGCGCAATCATTTTCCTTGGATGGGCGGCCCCTTCAGTATGGCGGTATCTGGAAATACCGGGCACGGGGACCCTGGATTTCAGGAACTTCGGCATCAGCGGCCTGAACAGTCCGCCGGTCCTGAGAAACCACCCGAAAAGCACGGGATTTGCAATGACCCCTGCCAGCCCCCTGTGAATCCAGTGCCAGACAGACCGGCGGGAATGGCCCTGGCTCAGGGTCTCACGCCCGATTCCCAGGAGCCTGGAATATTCAACGCCGGAGGGACAGGCGGTCTCACAGTTTCGGCAGGTCAGGCAGCGGTCCAGATGCAACGGGATCTGATCCCCCGGTTCCTCCCCTTCCAGCAACTGCTTGATCAGGTAAATCCGGCCTCTTGGCCCGTCCAGTTCATCCCCCAGCAGCTGGTACGTGGGGCAGGTTGCATTGCACAAGCCGCAATGAACGCATTTTCGCAGAATAGCGTCCGCTTCTTTTCCCACGGGTGAACGGGCATATTCAGGGTCCAGAAAGGTCTGCATGACTAGATTTCAGCGTACAGCCGCCCAGGATTGAGAACCTGCGCGGGGTCGAATGCAGTTTTGAGCCTTTGATGAAGGCCCATTTTCCCGGCCCCCGGGGGGGCAAAGACTTCACCGGCCCGGTTGCCGTTGCGGAAATGGCAGCAGTGCCCCCCCGCATTGCTTGCTTCCCGGGAAAATTCCCGGTGGTCCTCCGGGAAACAACCCCAGCGCAGGGCCCCGCCCCAATCAACCAGCTGCGGCCATTCCTTGCAAAATGCCCGGGAGTCACTCGCCACCGAGGCCCTGTGAAGCCATTGGTCATTTTGAAAAAACTCATGGGTCTGGTCGCGGATGCCCGTCCAGAATGCCTGGCCATTCCCATCCTGCTGACCCCCGATTTCAGATTTCGCAGCCTCTACGCCCGGTCGGCTCCCGGACAGTCGAATTCGGGTCAATCCATCAAACCAGCTGGCCGATGTAATGGGCACGGGCATGCCCGCCAGCCGGTTCATGGCCAGGATTGCATCGTCCTGGTCCGTATGCTCAAGCACCAGGGTGATCTCGTGTTCGGGCCTTGGGATCACCTTGATGGACACTTCCAGAAGCACCCCCAGACACCCCAGTGCCCCCACCATCAACCTGGAAAGATCAAATCCCGCAACATTTTTAATGACCTGGCCACCAAACCCCAGCACCTCGGCCTTGCCATTCAAAAGCTTGATGCCAAGAATGAAATCCCCCACCGATCCGTAAAAGGGCCGACCCGGCCCCGCCAGCCCGGCTGCCACAGCGCCTCCCACCGTTGCGCCCGGGGAAAACCGGGGAGGATCAAACCCCAGCATCTGGTTGTGTTGCCCCAGTTCCCGGTTGATCTCCTCGATCGGGGTACCGGCCTTGACCGTCATGACCAGCTCCGTGGGCTGGTATTCGACCACCCCCCGGTGAGCCGTGACCTCAAGCGGCGTCCCGGTGATTTCCCGGCCATAGAATGACTTCGTGTTTCCCCCGGCAATGGCCAGGGGACGGCGGGTTTCCCCGGCCTCCCTCACCTGCTCTACCAGCCGCAATTCGGTCTCTTCAGCCATCAGAACCTCTCCAGGTCCGGAAAGGGCAGTTCACCATGGTGAACATGCATGGCATTGTGTTCGGCACAACGCGCCAGGGTGGGAATCGCCTTGCCCGGGTTGAGCAGTTTCTTTGGATCAAAACATTCCCGCACTTCGTGAAACTGGCCCCTCTCCGCATCATTGAACTGCACGCACATTTCCCCGATCTTTTCAACGCCCACCCCATGTTCGCCGGTAATGGTGCCGCCGACACCGATGCACAATTCCAGGATCCGGCTTCCCAGTTCTTCGGTTTTTTCGAGTTCCCCGGGAAGGTTGGCATCATACAGAATCAGCGGGTGCAGATTGCCGTCTCCCGCATGGAAGACATTGGCAACCCGCAGTCCGTATTGTTCTGACAACCGGTAAATTTCAGTCAGCACCCCGCCGAGGGATTTCCGCGGTATGGTGCCATCGATACAATAGTAGTCTGGGGAGATTCTGCCCACCGCCGGGAAGGCGGCCTTGCGACCCGACCAGAACAGGGCCTTTTCCTCTTCGTTCCGGGCAAGCCGGCTTTCTATCGCACCGTTTTCACTGAAAATCTCCCGGACAAGCCGGATCTGGTCATCCACTTCCTCCTCCGTCCCGTCGAGTTCACACAGCAGCATCGCCTGGGCATCCACCGGGTAGCCGGCCTGGACGAAATCCTCGGCAGCACGAATGGCCGGATTGTCCATCATTTCAATGCCCGCAGGAATAATCCCCTTGCCAATAATCGTGGCAACGCTGTCCCCGGCACATTTCACCGAATCAAACACCCCCATGATGACTTTTGCCGACTTTGGGATGGGAAGCAGCTTAACGGTCACCTCCACCACGATTCCCAGCATTCCTTCGGATCCAATCATCAGTGCAAGCAGGTTGAATCCCGGGGAATCCAGGCCCACACCGCCAAGGTCAACCAACCCTCCTTCCAGGGTGACCACCTTCAGGCCGAGAATATTATGCAGGGTAAGACCATACTTCAGGCAGTGCACCCCCCCTGCATTTTCTGCAACGTTTCCACCGATGGTACAGGCTATCTGGGAGGACGGGTCGGGTGCGAAATACAGGCCCAGGTGTTTTACCGCTTCGGAAATTGCCAGGTTCCGCACACCGGGCTGGACTCTTGCTGTCCGGTTCAACCGGTTGATGTCAAGTACCCGGTTCATTCTTGCCAGGCTCAGGACAATGCCATCCCTGTGGGGCAATGCACCCCCTGACAGGCCGGTGCCCCCGCCCCGACCGACGATCGGAATGGCATGCTCCTGGCACAGTGCCATGACCGCCTGTACCTGGGCAATGGACTCGGGCAACACCACCAGCCTGGGTATCTGGCGATAGGCGCTCAACCCGTCACATTCATAGACCCGAAGAGCGGTCCGGTCAGAAATGATTGCTTTGGCAGGCAGTACGCTACGGAACAATTTGACGAAAGACGGGTCGTTCACGGTCACTCAACGCCAGAATATTGATGGATGGGTCCGGGGTACCGGAACCCGGAAAATCTGCCCGGCCTGTACCCGACTGCCGGGTTCAAGTCTACCATCTTTTCCCGTGCAAGGACGATTCCAGGGGATTGGGCCGGTGCCGGCTTACAGGGTGAGGGAAATCGCGTCATTTCTGGTGTAATATGGGACCCTTGTGAAACGGTCCACTACGATTATAGCCAATGAATGAACGGTCATACAGTCCAACCGATAAAGTTTTGATTTGCCTCAATGATGCCCTGGATACCCTGTTCGCCGGTCAACCCCCCGGGGGACGCCGCTACCCTGGAGAAAATGTTCCCGAAGGAGAACTGTCAAGCCGTCAACAACGCCATTCCGCCAAGTTGATGCGGGTCAACCATGTCGGTGAAATCTGTGCCCAGGCCCTGTATCAAAGCCAGGCCATCACTGCCCGGGACCCGGCGACCCGTGAGCAGATGCAACAGTCCGCCAATGAGGAAAAGGAGCATCTTGCCTGGTGCGAGAGGCGGATCAATGAACTGGGGGGACGGAAAAGCCGGCTCAATCCCCTGTGGTATGCCGGCTCGTTCGCCATCGGAACGGTTGCGGGCATTGCCGGCGACAAGTGGAATCTCGGTTTCGTCGCCGAAACCGAAAAACAGGTCGTGGATCACCTGGAAGACCATCTTGGGGAACTGCCTGAGAATGATTTGCGCAGCAGGAAGGTCCTGGACCAGATGCAACGGGACGAAAGCCACCATGCCGAGCAGGCCCGGGAAGCGGGTGCCGCGGAGCTGCCCAAACCCGTGAAACAATGGATGAAGTTCGCTTCCCGGACGATGACCCGCACCGCATACTGGATCTAGATGACCCGGTATTTTATCCAGGCCTGAACGGCTTCGGCCGGGGAAACCTGGACAGGATGTCGAAGCGGGTCAGGTCCATGTGACTTCGCGTGTACTGTTCCGACGGGTCCCGTGCGGGATTGTAGTCCCAACCCTGATAACGTCCGGTCCGCAATGCACCGTAAACGGCGCGGCGCCGTGCCTGGTCTGTCATCACCTCTTCCCGTACCCGGTCAACATCCCAGTGTTCTTCGGCATCCTTCCGAAAACTCTCCAGTACGGCGGCATGATCCGCCTGCCCGGCAAGGTTCACCCGTTCATCGGGGTCGTTGTGAAGGTCGAACAACTGTTCCGGGTCCGTAGGGCAACAATTGTACTTGTAACGGCCGTGCCGAATCATCAGCATCGGCGCCCCCGTACCTTCCGCCAGATATTCACTCACGGCCCGGTCCGGGTCCCCAGGGTCCTCGCCCTTGCACAATGACCACAGCGATCGGCCATCCAGCGGATCGATGGGCGGTGGTTTTTCCGCGCCGGTTTCCTCGGCGGCAATATCCATCAGGGTAGGTAAAATATCCACATGGGCCACCGCCTGGGGAACCCGGTGCGGCACCATGGTGGATGGATTGTAAATGATCGTGGGGATACGGCAGGACCATTCCCGGAATGACATCTTGTACCACAGGCCGAACTCTCCGAGCATATCGCCATGATCCGAGGTCACAATGAGGGTGGTATTCCCGGCCATACCGCACTCTTCAAGGGTGTCCCGCAATCGGCCGAGCCACTCGTCCACATAGGAAACATTGCCATAATACGCCCGTCGTGCATGGATAATGTCTTCGTCGCTGATCGGGATGGCATCCAGGTCGATCACCTTTTCAAGTCGCCGGTTGTGGGGGTCCCGTTGATCCGCCTCCGGTCTGGGCACCGTGGGCAGTGAAATGTCCACCTGGTCGTAGAGGTCCCAGTATTTCTGTCTGGTTGCATAGGGATCATGGGGGTGGATAAAACTCGCCACCAGGCAGAGTGATCTCGGGTCTTCACCGCGGGCATGATCATAAATGGCATGCCGGGCCTGATGCCCGACCTCGTCATCGTACGCCAGCTGATTGGTGATGGCCGCGACCCCTGCCTGGGCAACGCTGGACATGTTGTGGTACCACAAATCAATGCGTTCATCCGGATTCCTCCAATCCGGCACCCAGCCAAAATCCGCAGGATAGATGTCCGTGGTCAGCCTTTCCTCGAACCCATGCAATTGATCCGGGCCGACGAAGTGCATCTTGCCGGACAACACGGTGCGGTACCCCATCAACCGCAGGTAGTGTGCAAAGGTCGGCATGGTGGCGGGCAGATAGGCGGCATTGTCATACCCGGCGCAACGCGAAATATTCTGTCCGGTCATGAAGGCATATCGAGCCGGCGTACACAGGGGGCTGCTGCTGTAGGCATTCTCGAACAGCACGCCCTGGTGAGCCAGCCGGTCAATATTCGGACTGAAGACTTCCGTGTTGCCGTAACAGCCCAGGGCCCTGGCAGTGAGCTGATCCGCCATGACCACCACAATGTTGTGCTGTTTTGATTTGGAATTCATACCGGGATACCATCCGTTCAGGCATTTGATGATTCAACGCATTGGGGTGATTTCCATGGCGGGCCGCAAATTTTTATAGTCCAGGGAGGCCGGGTCGGCATACACCTCGCCGGGAGAGGCGACAATCATGATGCGACTCGCCAGGGCCTCGAAATCATTCCTGAAATGGACCGAACTCTTCACCACCACCAGGTCCATGGTTTCCGGTTCAATGCCGAGATGCCGGAAATGCGCCTGATCAGCGGCCTGTATGGGTTTTGAGCAGAAAATTGCCTGAATACCGGACAGGTCGAGCAACGCGGTCAGGCCCATCTCCATGTTCGCTCCCCGGTACATGGGCCCGGTGGCGGTAAATCGTCCGTCACTCAAATTTTTCACACGGCCGTGTGCATGCAGGGGTGCCTGGCCGGTCTGGTCATCGATGCTTATTTCGATGGAGCTCCCAATCCCGGATTCATGGGCCGCGGCGGCCACCGCTTCGTTATTGATCACCCCGATGACGGCATTTTGCACAGTGTGTTCCATCATGGCCCGCAATATGCCAATGGTATTGCCGGCTCCACCGCCCCCGGGATTGTCCTGGGTGTCCGCCATCACCACCGTTCCGCCATGGCTGGAAATGAATGCCATGGCTTCCTCAATGCCTTCGTCTGCGGCCCAGATTTTTTCTGAAAAATTCGGCTGCTCCTTCCGGATCCGGGCAACCAGCCTGTCCACAACCTGGTCGACCTCTTCCTGGTGATGACCATACCCCACGACCGCGGGGCCCGCATCATGGATATCCGAAAGATGGAATCCACAGGCAAACGAAAGGGACGGTACACGGGAAGAGGTCGATTGCGACAACGCGCTGTAAATGGACTGGCAGGGTTCGATCAGCGTGCACCCGGTATTCAGGGGAATGAGAAAATCAATCTGCCGGAAAGATTTGAAGATTGGGCGGGGATTGTCCAGGTAATCACATAAATATTTCGCTACCCGGTACCCCGTCAATCCCATGTCAACATGGGGGTAGGTACGGAAAATATCGATCACCGTTGCATTGTCCACCATCCGGGGCGTCACATTTGCATGCAGGTCAAGACTGACGAATATCGGGACATCACGGCCCACCAGGCGGGTCACCCGGGACAGGAATTCGCCCTCACCGTCCTGGAGATGCTCGCATACCATGGCGCCATGCAGGTCAAGGTAAATCCCGTCCACGGGGAGTGCCTGCTCGAGAAGGCCCAGCATCTTTTCGCAGATTCTTTCAAATGCATCTTCCGTTACATACGAACACGGTGTGGCGGAACACCACAGCAACGGCGCAATCCGGTGCTGCGCTTCCTCCAATGCCTGGATTGCCCCGGCCACCGGCAGGTGGATGTCCCTCACCGCATCCAGCATGGCCGGGCCCGCAGTCATGGCGGGCCATTCATCGGCACAGACGAACGAGTCGTATTCCGCCCTGATCGTTGCGAACGTATTGGTTTCGTGTTGCCAGCCGCCCACGGCTATTCGCGCCATCTTCTTGACCCCGGGATCTATGCGTTTCGGAATTTCTGAATCAAACAGTCCGATGTGTGCAGACAAGGAAAGTGGGGATTATTTTACCCCAGAACCACCCCCCCGGGGCGGTTTTCAACGTCGACCCTGCCGTGCTCAATTCAACCGGATCGCTTCCGGCGGCGGTGCGGCAGATTTCCCGGTCCCGGGGTGGCCGCCCACATCGCGGCAAAAACGATGCTCAGGAATGCGCCAATCCCCACGGTGAGGCCGATCGCTTCCAGTGGGGGGGCCTGGGAGAACATCAGAATGCCAAAGACCAGGACTGTGGTGACGCCGCATACCCAAAGAGACCGGAAAGTCGTATCCCATTCGTCCCGGTTTTCCGGCAACCGGTTAAAGAACAGGGCATAGTCCAGGCCCAGCCCAACGACTAGCAACAATGAAACCAGATGAAATACGCTCAATGGATTCCCGGAAAAAACCAGCACGGCCGCGGTCACCACCGCCGCGGCAAACGCCGGCACCATGATTTTCAGGGGGCGTTTCATGTTTCTGAAAGACAGGGAAAGAGCCAGGTAAATCAGGATGACGCACAGGATCATCGCTTTGGATACCCGGTCCACGCTGCGGGCGACCATATCGGTTGACGCGGTTTTGAGGTGCATGTAGTACACGCCGTCATGCTGGTCGGCGAAGGCCTGCACCCCGGCACTGTCCCGGACATCATGCAACAGGACCACTCCCCCGGCCTCCCCTTCGAAATCAAACAGGAGAGGGGCCAGCTTTTTGTCCATGGCCGTCCCATCCAGGGTGTCCGGCTCCACCAGCGCCATCCGGGCAGTCCCGGCCACTTCCTCCAGAAAAGGCTCGAAAACACCTGGGCGAAAGGGAAAATCCTCCATGGCTTCCTCCAGGCGGCGGCGCAGGGTCTGCTCATCCACAATTTGTGATTTTCTGGACATTTGCATTTTTTGGCTCGGCAAAAAGTGCGCCGCCATGTCATAGCTTTCCATCACATCCTGTTCCACCAGGCGGTCGAGGTGAACCTGCAGTTTTTCGCTTTCCTGTAACACTTTGTCCTTGTCGGGCGCCACAACCACCACCATGCTCCCACCGTACCAGAACCCCAGGTCATCCCTTAAAAGTTTACCGTCTGCCCGGCGTTGATCCTTTATGGGGCTGAGGGAATCCACGTTCAGATGCAAAATCGGTTGACCGGAAACCATCATGCCTGCCATGGCCAGGACAAAACTGCCGACAACCACCCATTTCAATTTTTTTGCACGCTGGCCAACTTGTTTCAAAAAACGGTGCAACCCGGACAGTCCCTGCCTGGGATTTTCCTCGTGGTGATCCAGGAACGGCAACACCCATCGTGCAAAAGCCGCTGCCGTAACCAGCCCGACAATGGTGAACCAGCCGAGTTGCTGCAGACCGCCGAATCCGGAAAGCAGGAATGCCGCGTATGCAATGACCGTGGACAACACCCCCAGCCGGAGGGTGCGCCATATTTTTCTGATCCGGTTTTGGCGGTCTTTTCTTTTGCCCCGGAAGCCGGTCAGCAGGTGGATGGGATAATCCACGGCAACCCCGGCCAGGGTGATTCCGAATGCCAGCGTAATCCCATGAATCCGGCCATGGACAAGCAGTATGGTTGCGGTGGCCACGATCACGCCGGAAACCAGCGTACAGGCGATCAGGGCCAGGGGGCGCACGGACCGGTAAACCATCCATAAAAACAGCAGCACCATGGAGACCGCCATCAGCGTCAATCTTCTGATGTCCTCCCGAATGTCCTCGCCGCTCTCCACGGCAAACACAGCAGGACCGGTCACGGTCATTTCAAGTCCCGGTATTTTGATCTGTTCATAGGTCTCCCTGATTTCCATCACCGCATCGATCTGATTCTGCAGTCTGGAAATGTCCGCAGCAATTTCAACCAGGATCAGCGTCCTCGACAGGTCATCGGAAAACCAGACTCCGAACATTTCAGCCGGGCGCTTGTGCCGGCTTATTTTTCCCTGCCACTCTTCCAGCAATGTGGCCATCTCCCCGGTGGGATCATTGCGCAGGTACCTTTTCTCCACGGCGGCCGAGGAAGAGGCCAATCCTTCCAGCCGCGCCTGCAATGCAGACTTGAGCCCGGAAACCGAAAACTGTTCAGTGAGATCATGGTGGGTCAACAGGTAACGGTGCTTTTCCAGAAATTCCAGTGCACGGGTGCTTAAACTGCGGGCGTTGTTCGTGACCGTGCTGAATGTGCCGGATTGCCCGAGCCGGTCCACCACACTTTTGTTAAAGTCCGCCAGTGTCTCGGTGTCCGGCCCGGAAAACGCCAGAAACAGAATATTTGCGGAGGCCCCATTGTCCAGCTGATATCGCAGCAGCCGTTCAAACTTGGAATCCGGTTCAGGCAGGAACAGCGCGAGGTCGGTGGAGACCCTGAATTGGGTCAGGACAACAAAAAGGGCGGCGATCACCGCACAGACGATTAAAGCCCCCTTGGTACGCGCTGCATTCACAAAAGCCGATTCAGTATTATTGAAGTAACCGGTAAGTCAGATGAAGCAGGGTTTCATCGCCATCGGTATGGGTGGTTACAATCTCATTCACCTGGATGCCGGCTCCAGACAGTATTATTTTCGCCACCGACTCAATGATCACCGCTGATTTCGGGATCAGGTTAAGTTGCCAGTCACCGCGTTCACCTGAAAGGTCCATTTCAAAGTTCTCGAGCAACCTGCCGAAATCACCCGACAGCAACGCCTTGATGCTTTCCACGGTTGCCTGCAACAGGACATGGGATTGCACGGAATACCGCCGGACCAGGGTGTCCTCCTCCCCTTTGCCCTCCTCAATGACCTGTTTGACAGTCATTTCATCCCCACTGATCAACACCGTTTCCTTGACCGGTTTTACGGTATTTTTCAACAAGTAGCCCGGGGCTCGATATTCCATGTTTCCTTCCACAACCAGGTCAATGAACAGGAATGCGGATGCCCGGGTTTCGACAAAATCCAGTTGCACATGGGTGACCTGTGAAAGTTCTTTCATCAGGATTTCCACATTCCAGTCATCGTTCGACGCGATACACGGAACACTGGCTGCAAGACACAGGGCCAGTGAAAATGCGTAAATCCGGGATAGGCCGGTTTGGGGAATCCTCGTCAAGACCCGGATTTTTTCAAGAGATGGCACAAACGAACCTTATGGTGGTCGTGGGAATGCTCGGGAGCAAAGGGGCTGATTATAGGGTGGCCGGGCCGGTAATTACAGGGGGAGAGTTGTCCAACGGAACATGCGCCTGAACGACAGGGTGGTTTTCCAGGGGAAAGTGGGCCTCGGGACACCCTTATCCCGCCCGCCCTACGTCCGTTTCCTTTTCTTCTTCGCGACAGCTTTCTGACGCCTCGGGACCGGACCCGGCGAGAACCGCAGTTCCGCAGCCCGTCTCTCGTTCTTCCTGATCTGCCTTTCAATCTCGGGGGTCACCTGCTCCTTCATTGACGTCAAGTAGGCTTCCAGAACGCTGTCATCCAGCGCTGTGGCATCTTTTTTCTCGAGATAATTATTCAGCCTCTTGTCCATGCGTTTCTCCCTGGTTCAGGCACATTGATATCATTACGCCGGTCGGTCCACCAGTGCGATCTCATTGGTCGCAGATTTGGTCTCCATGCGGCTCAACAGCGTATCCACGGGTCTCCGGAGCGGAATTCCGTACCCCTTCGGTACCGACGAGGACCGATCGAATGCGATTGCCCGTGATCATGACACAGCCACATGGGCTGTTCGTCCTTGCGGCCTGCACCGGCATTCCGCAACAATTGCTGATATCACTGACTTGACAATCTCCATCTTTTCATCCATCGTCTTTTTGGAAAATGCCCCGGTCCAGTGAATTTCCGACGACCACGAGGGTTAACAGCAGCATGGCACCTGCCTGGTGCGCCACCCCCAGAACCAGGGGAACACCGGATAACAGTGTGGCGATGCCCAAACCCCACTGGGCCGCCACAGCCAGGACCAGGAGAAGCGCAATGGTTTTCCCTGAAGGGACGGTGGATCGTCCCAGCTGCCAGGCATATCCCAGGACGGCAATCAATACCCCCACCGCCAGCAGCCGATGAAGAAACTGGATGGCCACTGGATTTTCAAGGAAATTCCGCCACCCCGGAGACAGGGCCATTACCTGGGCGGGCACCCAGTCCATCCCCATTTTCGGGAAAGTGTTGAACATGAATCCCGCTTTGGTTCCAGCAACAAAAGCCCCGCTGACAATCATCAGCAATACGATGGCAAAGGTGATGGTCCCCATGGTCCCGGACCCCGGGTTCCGGGGCCTGCGGTGAATGACCAGTCCACACACGATCCGCACCATGTACGCGTAGATGAGTACGGCAACCAGCAGATGCAGGGCCAACCGGTACTGGCTGACCCTGGGATTGTCTACCAGCCCGCTTTGTACCATGTACCAGCCGATCAATCCCTGCACGGCACCCAGGAGAAGCAACAGCCAAAGATGGTTCGACAATCCCGGCAAAAGCTTCCCTGTACAGAGAAAAACCAGGAACGGAACGAAGAATGCGATACCGATGATACGACCAAGAATCCGGTGGGAATACTCCATGTAGTAGATAAACTTGAATCCTTCCAGATCCATGCCCCGATACACAAGCTGGTATTCCGGAAACGTCTTGTATTTCTCGAAGACATCCGTCCAGGCCTGTGCATCCATGGGAGGAATCATGCCCGTCAGGGGTTTCCAGTCCACCATGGACAACCCGGAGCCTGTCAATCGAACCGCCCCGCCCAGCAGCACCATGGCCAATACCAGGACGCAGCAAACCACCAGCCAGATGACAACCGGGCCTGGGGATTGTGCCTTGGACTGAATCATGCTTGAAAACCTGAAAGCACCCTTGCAGCGCCGCAGGGCTGCCGTACCTGCCCCGGGAATTATCGGGGGATTACGGGTTCCAGCGCTCGAAAACCAGGGAACAGTTCGTACCGCCAAAACCGAAACTGTTGCTCATGGCGACATTGATTTCCACGTCCGTCATGGTTTCCGTGACAATGGGAAATCCCACCGCCCCTTCATCCAGGTTTTCTATATTCGCCGTTCCCGAGATAAATCCGGACTCCATCATCAACAGCGTGTAAATGGATTCATTGACACCCGCTGCCCCCAGTGCATGACCGCTGAGGGACTTGGTTGCACTGATTGGCGGGCAATCTGCATTGAAGACTTCGGCGATGGCCTCAAGCTCCCTGATGTCCCCGACCGGGGTACTGGTTCCGTGGGCATTGATGTACTGGACCGGCTTGTCAATGGACTGCATGGACTGACGCATGCAGCGCACTGCGCCGTGCCCTGAAGGCTGGACCATGTCATATCCATCCGAAGTCGCCCCGTATCCCGTCAGTTCCGCATAAATCGGCGCCCCCCGGCGCTGGGCATGTTCCAGGTCCTCCAGCACCACCACCCCGGCCCCTCCGGAGATCACAAACCCGTCCCGGTTCTTGTCATAGGGTCGGGAGGCCGTTGCCGGGGCATCGTTGTAGTTTGAAGACAGGGCACCCATTCCATCGAACAGTACCGACAGGGACCAGTGCAATTCTTCTCCGCCACCGGCAAAAACAACATCCTGCTTGCCAAGTTCAATGAGTTCCGCGCCATGTCCAATGCAGTGGGCGCTGGTGGAACAGGCCGAACTGATGGCATAGGAAACCCCTTTTATCTTGTAGGCCGTTCCGAGACAGGCGGGAATCGTACTGGACATCGTCTTGGTAACCATGTAGGGCCCCACCCGACGGACTCCCCGCTCACGCAAGGTATCCGCAGCCTTGACGATATTTTCCGGTGAAGCCCCCCCTGTTCCCATCAACAAACCCGTTCTTTCGCTGCTGATGATGGCTTCGGTTAAATTTGCGTGCTCAATGGCTTCCTGCATGGCAATATAGCTGTATGCTGCCGCATCCCCCATAAACCGGTACAGCTTCCGGTCAATCATGGACTGTGCGTCAAGTTCAATGGCGCCGTGAATCCGGCTGCGCATCCCAAGATCGGCATAGTCCTGGCAATGTACGATTCCGGATTGACCCGTCATCAGTGCCTGCCGGACCTCGTCTTTATTGTTCCCCAGACTCGAAACAATCCCATACCCCGTGATCACGACTCTTTTCATGCTAATTCCACCAGGAGTTCAGGCCGTTCGGAGTGTTTCAAAAAAGGCATTTGCAAATCATAACACGGGTTCAATGATGGAAAACCCAGGCTGTTCAATACGACTTTCAACACGACTTTCGACTATCCGGTAAAGAGTGGTCAAGCACCTGCGACAAGTCCGAGAATCAGAAATTCTCGATGTTTTTGAACAATCCCACCCGGAGGTCCTTGCAGTCATAGACCGGGTGATCATCCGCGTATACCTTGCCGTCGGCGATTCCCATCACCAGTTTTCGCATAATGACCCGCTTGAAATCAATCCGGTAGGTAATTACCTTGCAGCTCTTGGTAATCTGTCCGCTGAACCGGATCTCTCCCGCACCCAGGGCACGCCCGTGCCCCTCACCCCCTCTCCATCCCAATGAAAACCCCACCAGCTGCCACAATGCATCCACTCCCAGGCAGCCTGGCATGACCGGGTCGCCTTCAAAATGACAGGCAAAAAACCACAGATCGGGGTGGACATCCATTTCAGCGATTACCAGTCCTTTTCCATGCGCTCCACCATCATCATCAATGTGGATGATCCGGTCAAACATGAGCATGTTTGGCAGCGGCAACTGTGCATTGCCTGGCCCAAACAACTCCCCGTGACCACATGCAAGTAATTCTTCCGTGTCGTACTGACTCTTTTCCTGCTTCAATGAATTTCCTCTTTCCCCAAAATAATGGGTAGCCTCTTAATGAGATTAAGATTGGATTTTAACCCAAACGGGAGAACGATAGTATCTCGGCGTTGTGCGCCCGTCCTTCCCGCCGGAAAATTTTTCTCCAGACAACGGCAAATGGTGGGTTTTTCTGCAGCCGGGTTTTTCAGGAAACCCGCTCAGCACAAAGCCTGCCCGGGGTCTTCGGATGCCGGCCGCTGTCCTACCGGCGGTGGTTTTAAACCCTTTCGCCGGATATCCCCACCGGCCGGCCGCCCCGCAGAGAAGGCCGGAGTGAAGACATGCCATGGCGATGGCACATGCAAAAGAAAAGGAAGGGCCCTGTCTATCCTCCAATATAGGACATTTCGACTTTTTGCGGCTGCTGGACCATGACCTGCCCCGCCGGGTTCAGGTTCCGCATCATCGAATACTGATCGTTTCGGTTTTTCCATGTTGCCGAGATTCTCTGCCGGATTTCATCCGCGGACATGCCGGCCGCGAGAAATTTTTTCAGGTCCACGCCGCTGCTGGCAAACAGGCAGGTAAACAGTTCCCCCTTTGCGGACAGCCTTGCCCGGCTGCAGTCTCCACAAAAAGGCTGGGTGATGGAGGAAATGATGCCGATTTCTCCCTGGCCATCCTTGAATCGCCATCTTTTTGCGACTTCCCCGTCATATTGCCCGTCCAGTGGTTCCATTGGAAACACCCCGTTGATTTCCCCAAGAATCTCCCTGGCCCCAAATACCCGATCCATGTTCCACTGGTTGTGGTTGCCGACATCCATAAACTCAATGAATCTCAATATGGCACCGGACCCGCGAAAATAAGTCACCATGGGCAGGATATCCGTTTCGTTCACCCCCTTTTGGACCACCATGTTGATTTTAACAACCCTGAATCCCGCTTCCAGTGCATTGTTGATTCCTCCGAGAATGTCTTTCAGGGGGTAGGGGACTTCGTTGATTTGTTCATAAATGTGCGGCGTCAACGCGTCCAAGCTGATATTGACCCGTTCAATCCCGGCTTGTCTCAGGGACTCCGCGCGTCTTCGGGTGAGCAGGGACGCATTGGTTGTAATCGCAACATCCTGGATTCCCGGTGTACCGGCAATCACAGAAACCAGTTTTTCAAGGTCTTTTCTCAACAACGGCTCACCACCCGTGAGGCGGATTTTCCGGACACCCAGTTCTGCAAACACCTTCACCAGCAACTCGATTTGTTCATGAGTAAGCAATGCACTGGACTTCAAAAAAGGATACCCCTTTTTGAAAACATCCTTTGGCATGCAATACCCACATCTGAAGTTGCATCGGTCCGTGACCGATATTCGCAAATCATGGAGTGGACGCTTTAAAGAATCCCGTAACATTCCGATAACCCGATAACAAGTGCATTCAATCCGTACAGCGGTATTCTACCCCGACTCCGCAATCCGCCGCATGGAATATTTTGGACCATCCATCCCGGGGGGGATTTTACCCGCCCTGGATGGATGGCCAGACGGTCAACAGGTCGCCCTCTTCCAGTGGCTTGTCCCGGTCCTCTTCAGGCAGGAAGACACCATTTCGCATCACTGTGCGAACCTCTTCTTCCGGCACCCGGTACCGCGCCAGAACCTGTCGGGGGGAGGTGCCCGGGTTGACCTGTACAACCATGGCATTGCCCTCAGCCGACCTTGGCAGGTATTCCATTAGACTCGAGAAAAATTTTACCGTTATGTTCACCTTCAACCCCCTCCCCGCTGCAAATATTGCCTGAAACGATCCAGGAATTCCCGGTATTCAGCGACCTCGAAATTCCTGAACTCGATGTTAACACGGGTGGTGGGAATCCTCATTGAGGCGATCCGGCGCACCGACTCCGGCTCCAGGGTCAGGATGGCAACCCGTCCACCGGGGTCCGCGTCCACCGCCATGGAATAGGAATACTCGGAAATCCTCCGCACCGCATACGGCACCACCGCCGATTCCAGTTCCCGCAACAATTCCGCATGGGAGTATCCCATCTCTGCCTGGTACCGGAATACTTCGTGGTCCCTCATCCTCCCGCTACAGGGGGCCAGATTGCCAGGGTATCGTTGGGTTTCATTGGCAGGTTCCGGCTTTCTTCATCCATGTAGACCCCGTTCACCAGTACCAGATGGACCTCGGACCGGGGGACACGGTACCGGTCAATCACCTGGTAGGGCGTGGCGTTTTCTTCTACCTGGATATCAATGGTGTTCTTGACCGCACCAGCGGGCAAATACTCCATGAGTGTGGCAAACATTTTGAAGGTGATTTGCATATCTGCCTCGATTTCCAGGTCAGGGTCATGGGGTCCATGGTTTTCAGCGGTGCCCGTGGGTCCCCGGCCACCCAAAAAGCAGGGGTCGCTTCCTACCCCTGACTCACCGCAAGATAAGCCTCCATCACCAGGAGCGGATTTTTCATTAGCCGGTCTTTCCAGCCGCCAAGATGGAATCGCCCCTGTACCAGGCCCCGGATGACGCCAATATGCTGGGTCATCCCCAGGGTATTGGCCCCCACCAGCTGATCGCCGTCAAACTGAAGCTGGATATAGCGAAATGCCTCTTCATCCACCAGCTTTGCCGACTCCCCTCCTTCTACGCCTTCCCACTGACCATACGACGATGAAACCAGTCCGATGGTATCCAGGACATTCATCAGCACACTGCCCTGATGCGCCACCGAGCCATGGTTGACCATATTGCCGGCCGCTGCCCGGCCATGCTCAACCGCGGTGGGCTGAATGGCCTGAACACTGTACTCTCCCGTGGAAAAATCACGCCCGCACGCCACATCCCCCGCTGCATAGATGTCCGGCACGGACGAACACATGTGCTGGTCCACCACCACTGCGCCGTCGGACAGTTCCACTGCGGAGCCTTCGAGAAATTTCGCATTGGCCCGGACCCCCGCGGCAGAAATGACCAGCTCGGCATCCACCTCTTGCCCACCGCTGATCTTTACCTTCACATGATCCCCGGCATCTTCAATGGCTTCCACCTGGGAACTGGTCATGACGTTGACCCCCTTTTCCCCGCACCATCGTTGCAGCAGCATACCGCAGGTCTCATCCAGCATTCTTGGCACCATGCGGTTGCCCATTTCAATGACCGTCAACTTCACTCCCGCGGATACCAGCGCTTCCAGGATGATACAGCCGATGAATCCGGCACCGATCAACACAACGGATGCGCCGGGTGCGCATCCCCCGGCAATCTTCCTGGCATCTTCAAGGGTCCAGCAATTGGTCACCTTTTCATGGTCAATCCCGGAAACGGGAGGCAGGATGGGAACCGAGCCGGTAGCCACCAGCAGCCGGTCGTACGACACGGCACCGCCATCCGTCAGCAACAACTGTTTGCCCCGGGTGTCCACCGATGCCACCGTGCCCGCCACAACCTCTATGCCGCTGTGGGTGAAGTGGCCGGATTGTTTTCGCAGATAGGTCCCCTCTTCATCAATGTTATCACTGAGCAAATAGGGGATTGCCATCCTCGAATAGGGGGGCTCCGGCTCGTCTCCGATCACCACGATCCTGGCATCAGGATCCAGTTTGCGCAGCGTTTCCGCGGCCACCACCCCTGCGGGCCCGGCCCCGACAATCACGTGTTTCATGCCGGCAACGAGAATTTCTGTCGGGTTTCCCCGGTCACCTGGCCGTCCGGCGTCCATCCACGCAACGAATAGTACTCCGGTAGCATTTCATCCAGGCCACACACCTTGCCTTCTGCCGGTCCGGTTTTGGCCGCTTCTTTCAGGAGCCTTTCCGGCAGGTTGTCATCGGCCCCGGTCAGGCCGGCTTTCATGTTGTAATCCCTCTCCAGGTTCCAGATACGCTCACCGGCTTCCACCAGGCGCTCAACGGTCCACTCGCCGTCACAGGCCGCATCCAGCTGCGGGGCCATGTTGTCCAAAGACCACGCGAAGGTGGTGAAAACACACAGCCCCATGGAGTCGACGGCAGCGGTGGCATCCTGAAACGCCTTGACCAGACCGGCCTTGCCTTCCGTTTCGAGAGGATCGGTCTTTTCCGGAATCCCCAGAATTTCCGAGGCCACGGTATAGCTTCGAAGGTGACACGCCCCGCGATTGGATGTCGCGTAGGTCAGTCCCATGCCCTGTATTCCCCGGGGATCATAGGCCGGGAATTCCTGGCCCTTGACGGACATCGACAGGCCGGGATGCCCATACTTTTCACACAGCCGCTTGGAACCCATTCCAATCTCCCTGCCAAATCCCTCGCCGGCCGCCACTTTTTCAACGCACCAGGTGAGGGCTTCTGAAGACCCGAAGCTGAGATCCACGCCACCGGTATCCTCGGTGGTAATGGCACCCAGGTCAAACAGGTCCATGGCCGCCCCCACCGTGGCCCCGAATGATATGGGGTCCATCCCGTCTTCATTGCATACAAAGTTGGCATAGGTCAGGGTGTCGAGATCATCCACCCCCGTGGCCGCCCCCAGTGCCCAGGCCGCCTCGTATTCCAGACCGCCGGAGTTGCCCCAGTATTCGGGCTTGTTCTCCACCGTAAAATGCCCTTTGTCAATGGTGGAAATCCGTCCGCAGGCAATGGTGCAGCCAAAACAGGCCGCGTTGGTGGTCAGGTTGGGCTTGCCATCACTTTCACGCGCCTCCAGCATCGCCTCGCCGGAAATATTGTTCGCGCCATCGAATTGGACATCCCGCATATTGTGAGTCGGCAGCGCACCCACTTCGTTGATGACATTCATCAATACCTGGGTGCCCAGGGCCGGCAGGCCCTGGCCAGTAACCGCATTTTCCGCAAGCACCTGCTTTTGTTCGGCGACACTTTTCATGAAACGGACCGGGTCCTTGATATTGCCGACCCCCCGTGTTCCCCGCACCGAGACGGCCTTGAGGTTTTTGGATGCCATCACCGTGCCCACACCGGAGCGCCCGGCGGCACGATGGAGATCATTGATAATGGCAGAATACAGGCATCCGGCTTCTGCGGACCGTCCCACTGCGGCAATCCTGACCTGGGGGTCCTGGACCGCTGCATGGATCAGTTTGTCGGTTTCCCAGACGGTTTTGCCCCACAAGTCATCCGCTGGAATGATCTCGGCTTTTTCATTCTCAATATGCAGCCGTACCGGAGACTCGGCTTTTCCTTCGAAAATAACCATGTCCCAGCCGGCGGACTTTAATTCCGCACCAAAAAAACCGCCGGAATTGGAACACGCAACGGCCCCGGTCAGGGGACTTTTGCAAATCACGGAGTATCGGCCCCCGGTGGACACTGCAGTCCCGGTCAGGGGTCCGGTGGCAAAGATCAACTTGTTGTCCGCACCGAGGGCATCGCAGGTGGGGTCGGTCTCTTCGACAAGGTAACGGGTTCCCAGCCCTCTTTGCCCGATATACTCCTCTGCCCAGTCCATGTTGAGCGGTTCTTCGGAAACCTCGCCACGACTGAGGTTGACGCGTAAAACTTTCTTGGTCCAGCTCATGGTTTACCCCCTTGCAGACGCTGCATTATCGGTTTTAGCCGCCCAGGCACGCATTTTATCCAGACCGGTGGCATCGGCATCGACATAGATGATGGCATCGGTGGGACAGGCCTCGGCACACTTGGGGTCGCCCCCGCAAAGATCACACTTGATCACTTTTCCCGTATCCTGGTTGTAGTTCACCGTGCCGAAAGGACAGGCAATGGTACACACCTTGCAGCCGACGCAGACGGAGTCCGCCACTTCCATGGCCCCGGTTGCCTTGTTCATGGTGATGGCCTCGACCGGGCAGGCGTGCAGACACCAGGCCTCATCGCATTGTGTACAGGTATAGGGAACAAACCGGCCTTCATCATGAAAGGTGAAGACCTTGATTCTCGATTTTGCCGGATTGAATACCCCTTCGTTTTCGTAGGAACAGGCCATCTCGCACTGCAAACAGCCCGTGCATTTTTCCGCGTCAATAGAAAGTGAACGTAACATGCTGGTTCTCCTGCGTCATTGTCATTCTGATCACCCGTTGCAACCAAGTGTCACAACTGATTTTTTTATACCGGAGACAATATCACTTCTATCCGGGAGACTCAAGAATGAAAGCCCCCTCCATTTTGCAGCGCCGCCCTCCCCCCGATACGTTTTTCCGGAATAGGCCGGATCAGGGGGGTCGAACACGAAGCCCCGCCGCTTTGGACATTCTTCCAAGCGTTCGCGGGGCGCATTCACGGAGGCGACGACTGTACCCAGTCATGAACCCAAGGATTACATCATTGAGTAACAATACTCAATGATGTAATCCATCTCGTTCGAATCGGTGCCGTGCCCGGACCAGGCGGCAGAAAAGAAGAATGTTCCCACCCGAACACCGCCTGGCTACCTTGCACAGAACGCCTTGAATCGGGAATTTTCCTCATAAGGGACCCCGGGCCGGCAGATCCCCGTTTCCCGGAAAAAAGATGCGATCCCCTTTTGCTGCCTCCCTCCAGTCAGCGGGAACTGCGGCCTGTTGTCATGGCAAATTCCATGCCCTCGCTTCCGTGGCAGTCAGCTTAAACCAGTTGCATCCCGGAATCGATTGGTTTCTAATGTCGGACATGAGCACAAATCGGCAAATCAAGATAACCGTAACCCCCCATTATCTGCAGGAACAGTCCGAACCGGAGAACAATCAGTACATTTTCGCGTATACGGTCCACATGGAAAATCAGGGGGATACCGCGGCCCAGCTGCTGACCCGCCATTGGATCATTACGGATTCCGAAGGCAAGACAGAAGAGGTCAGGGGCCCCGGGGTGGTCGGTGAGCATCCGCATTTGAAACCCGGGGAAAGTTTTGAATATACCAGCGGCGCCATTTTGCAAACCCCAGTGGGCGCCATGATGGGGAGTTACCAGATGCGGGATGAAAACGGAGACCTGTTTGATGCCGTCATCCCTGCATTTACCCTGTCGGCACAAGTCGTATTCCATTAAACCCCGGACCCCGGGGGAACCGGGGTTGGCGGGAATTCAATCCGTATAACCGACGCATTCTGGCAGCATTTATCGGGTTTTTTCTGAACACAGTTCAATGACGGCGAAATTTGATTTTATCGTGGTTGGGGCCGGCAGCGGGGGGATGGCGTCAGCAAGACGGGCCGCGGAATACGGCGCCCGGGTCCTGGTGGCTGAATACGGGCCCCTGGGCGGCACCTGCGTCAACGTCGGCTGTGTTCCCAAAAAAGTGATGTGGACCACCTCCCAGATCAATGAAACCCTGGACCTCGCCGGCCACTATGGTTTTGACATTGAACGCAGGGGGTTTGACTGGTCCACGATCAAACAGTCCCGGGATGGCTATGTGAAACGATTGAACGGAATCTACGGACGCAACCTGGATCATGCCGGCGTGACCCTGGTCCGGGGGGAAGCAGGTTTTTGTTCTGCAAACTGTATCGGCATCGACGGCAGGGAATACCATGGGGACCATATCCTGATTGCCACCGGTGGCCGGCCGAGTGTGCCGGATATCCCCGGCGCCTCCCTCGGGATCACCAGCGATGGCTTTTTTGAACTGGAAAAACAGCCGGAAAACATCCTGGTGATCGGTGCCGGATACATTGCCACCGAATTTGCAGGACTGCTGCATGGCCTCGGCAGCAAAGTGACCATGCTACTTCGAAAGGACAGGCTCCTGAGGACATTCGACCATGACATTCACCAAAAGGTGATGACTGACATGCGCGAAAGCGGAATTGAATTTCTGACGGAAGTCGACCTGCAGTCCCTCACAGATGAACACAATACGCTGGGGTACCGGGATTCAGACGGCACGGGTAAAGACGGCTATGACTGCATCATCTGGGCCATCGGACGGCATCCCAACATTGCCGGCCTCAACCTGAGTGCCATCGGGGTGGAGGTCGACCCCCGCGGATTTGTCCAGGTGGACGACTTCCAGAACACCTCGGTCCCGGGCATTTATGCCGTGGGCGATGTCACCCCCCGGGCCCAGCTGACCCCGGTCGCCATCGCCGCCGGGCGCAGGTTGTCCGACCGGCTGTTCAACAACCAGCCGGATTCCAGGCTGAACTATGAAAACATCCCCACCGTTATTTTTTCCCACCCCCCCGTGGGGACGGTTGGCCTTTCCGAAGCGGAGGCCCTGGAAAGATATGGCGGGTCTGAAATCAGGATTTACCAAAACACGTTCGTTGACATGCGGTTCGCCATCGGCGAACACAAGCCCCGCACCCTGGTAAAACTCATCGTCCAGGGCCCGAACGAGAAAGTGGTGGGATGCCATGTGGTGGGACATGCCGCGGATGAAATGATCCAGGGGTTTGCCGTCGCCCTGAAAATGGGTGCCACCAAGCAGGATTTCGACCGCACCGTGGCCATCCACCCCACCGCAGCGGAAGAACTGGTGACCCTCCGATAGACCCGGACAGCCATATGCCGGTCAAACCAATTTCCATGGAATCCCTGGTGGTCCAGGCCTGCCACTATATTGACAAAACCACCGGAGGCATCGTACCCCCCATTCACCCTTCCACGACCTACGCACAGACCGATGGACCGTCCCGCCCCAGGGAGTATTCCTACAGTCGGGCGGACAACCCCACCTACAGGCAGGTTGAGCACCTGGCGGCCATGCTTGATGGCGGGGAAGAAGCCCTGGTCTTCTCTTCCGGCCTGGCCGCCGTAAACGCGGTTTTCGAAACCATCAATACGGGGGAACATATTGTTGCGCCCCAGGTCATGTATCACGGGACCCAGGACTGGCTGAGACGCCTTTCGGAAAAACGGAATATTTCGGTGACCTTTTTTGAAGCGGGGAAGATGGATACCCTGGAAAAGGCCCTTGAGTCCGGGGAAACCTCCTTGGTCTGGATCGAAACCCCCATCAACCCGACGTGGGATGTGATTGATATCCGCAGGGCAGCGGACCTGGCACACAATGCGAATGCGGTCCTGGCCGTGGATTGCACGGTCTCTCCACCGGTAACGACCCGTGCGCTGGACCACGGCGCCGACCTGGTGTTTCATTCCGCCACGAAATACCTGAATGGGCACAGCGATGTCATCGCCGGCATACTCGTAAGCAAGGCCCTCAATGAGCGCTGGGACGAAATCAAGCTGGTACGGACCCTGGCGGGGGGAGTCCTCGGTCCGTTTGAGTCCTGGTTGCTGCTGCGGGGCATGCGGACCCTTTTCCTGCGATTCGAACGTGCCTCGCAAAATGCAATGGGACTGGCCCGGGCCCTGGAAAATCACCCCGGGCTGGAAGCGGTCCTGTACCCCGGCCTTGAAAGCCATCCCGGCCATGACATTGCAAAGCGGCAAATGGTGAATGGTTTTGGCGGCATGATCTCGCTGCTTGTGAAAGGCGATGCGCAGGATGCAAAACGGGTGGCCTCCGGCACGACTTTATTTGTTCCGGCCACCTCCCTGGGCGGAGTGGAAAGCCTGATTGAACATCGTGCTTCCGTAGAGGGCCCGCACAGCCGGGTCCCGGAAAATCTGCTGCGGCTTTCCGTGGGGGTCGAAAACCAGGACGACCTGCTTGCGGATATCACCCGGGCGCTGGACCGGCTGTTGTGACCGCGGACCCGGATACCGTTCACAAATACCATTCGTGGAGCAGTGGAACTGCCCCGGTTCTCAGGCCGCCTCCCTGATTTTCCTTAAATGGACCAGTAACAGGGAGATGGCCGCAGGGGTCACCCCGGGAATCCTGGCAGCCTGGCCAATGGTCTGGGGGCGGGCTTCGGAAAGTTTCTGATGGACTTCGCTGGACAGGTTGCGCACATCGCCATAATTGAAGTCCGCCGGAATCTTCACCCCATTGCTTTTCTCCAGGCGTGCGATTTCCGCAACCTGACGCTCGATATAACCGCTGTAACGGGCCTGGATTTCCAGTTGCCGGATACTTTGCATCTCTACAAGGGGATGCTCCAGACCCCCCAGTGCAACCACGTCCTGGTAGCTGATTTCGGGTCTTCTGAGCAAATCCATTAAATTGGCTTCCCGCTGCAATGGCTGCCCGAGGATGTCCTGCACCGTTTGCCTGTCCGTTTTGTCCGGATGTATCCAGGTTTTTTCCAGCCGGGCTTTTTCCTTTTCGATGGCGTTTCTTTTGTTCTCAAGAATCCGGACCCGCCGGTCACTGACCAGCCCCAGCTGGTGTGCCTTTTCCGTTAGTCTCAAATCCGCATTGTCTTCCCGCAGTTGCAGCCGGTATTCTGCCCGGGACGTAAACATCCGGTATGGCTCCGCAGTCCCCCGGGTTACGAGGTCGTCAATCATCACCCCGATATAGGCTTCACTGCGTGCCGGACACCACGGGGCTTCACCCTGGATCCTCAATGCTGCATTCAGGCCCGCAATCAGGCCCTGTCCCGCGGCCTCTTCATACCCGGTGGTTCCATTGATCTGCCCGGCGAAAAACAACCCGTCAATGCATTTTGTTTCCAGGGAATCCTTCAATCCCCTGGGATCAAAGAAATCGTATTCAATGGCATACCCCGGCCGTGTAATCAACGCGTTTTCAAATCCCCGGATGGTCCTGACAAGGGAAAACTGGACATCAAAGGGCAGGCTGGTAGAGATTCCGTTTGGATAGATTTCAGCGGTATTCAACCCTTCCGGCTCAATGAATATCTGGTGGCTTTCATGCCCGGCAAACCGAACCACTTTATCTTCTATGGAGGGACAGTACCGCGGGCCCACGCCTTCAATGACCCCCCCGTAGATGGGAGAGCGGTCCAGGGCACCACGGATGATGGCATGGGTTTGTTCGTTGGTGTGGGTAATATGGCAGTGTATTTGCCGGGGGTGCTCGGACGGGTCACCGGTAAATGAAAACACCGGAACCGGGTCATCCCCGGGCTGGACCTCCAGGTTATCGTAGTCGATGGTCTTTCCATCGATACGCGGCGGCGTGCCGGTTTTCAACCGCTCGACATTCAGCGGCAGTTCCCGCAACCGGTGCGCCAGGGCAATGGAGGGCGGGTCCCCGGCCCGGCCTCCCTGGGCGTTGTCCATGCCAATATGAATCCTTCCGTTCAAAAACGTCCCGGCAGTAAGGATCACGACCGGGGCTTCGAATTCCACGCCCAACTGGGTCCGAACACCGGTAATCCGGCCTCCCCGCACCTGCAGATCATCCACCCCCTGCTGGAAAACGGTGAGGTTGGCCTGTCGGTCGACACACCCGCGTATCGCCATTTTATACAGCGCCCGGTCGGCCTGGGCCCGGGTGGCCTGAACCGCGGGACCCTTGCGTGCATTCAATACCCGGAAGTGTATGCCTGCCTGGTCAATGGCCCTGGCCATCACCCCGCCCATTGCATCAATTTCCCGGACAATGTGCCCCTTGCCGATGCCCCCGATAGCCGGATTGCAGGACATCTGTCCAATGGTTTCGATGTTGTGCGTCACCAGAAGCGTTTTGCACTGCATCCGCGCAGCCGCCAACGCAGCCTCCACGCCGGCGTGGCCGCCTCCAATCACGATGACTTCAAATTTTTCCGGGTATTTCATGGCATCACTGATTCACGTTCTCGGGAGAAATCCTCTTTTTCATCTACTGGTAATAGTAGTCGTACTTCCGCAGGATTTCCCAGGTAAACTGCCAGGCCTCATTGTGGGAAAGCCGGTTGTTTCCGGGAATGATAATTTTGGTGTAGAGGGATTTTCCCTTCTCTGTTTTCATGGCCTGCAACCTCTCCTCCAACCGGGCTTTGGTGACCACCACCGGTTGGCTGTCCCCGGGTTCACGTATCCGGTAAACAAACCCTGCCGCGGATTTTTCCAACCGGACTTCCACCACGTATTTCCCCGCCGGACTTCGCGCCGCCCGGATGAGCCTGCGATATTCTTCGGTCAACCGGTCGTATTCATCCTGCAGGGATTCAAATTGCTCGCTGAAACTTGCGGACCGGGCCGCAAGGTCTGCATTTTCGGATTCCCGGTGCCGGACCAGTTCCTCAAGTTGCAGGATATCTTCCCGGGCAACCGTATAGCGCTGCTCGGCTTCCGAACGGCCGGCCTGCAATGCCTCCACTTCCCGGGACAATTCCCGGTTTTGTGCCTGGGCCTGCACCAATAGCTCCCTGAAGACATCCAGTTGCCCGGAAACAAGGTCCAGGTTGGCGCTCAGACTGCGTTTCTCTTCGGAAATCGACGTGATCTGTTCGCCGGATTCGATTTCCAATGCAGAAAACTGCCGGCTTAAGGTTTCAATCTGCCGGTTCAGTGCCCGGACATTGGCATTGAGGTCATCCATTGCCACCCTCGACGCTTCCCGGTCCGCCTCCAGGACAACGATTTCGGATTCCCGGCGCCGGACCAGTTCCTCGAGTTGCAGGATATCTTCCCGGGCAACCGTGTAGCGCTGCTCGGCCTCCGCCCGGCCGGCCTGCAATGCCTCCACTTCCCGGGACAGTTCCCGGTTTTCCGATTGGGCCCTGGACCATTGCGCCGTGAGTTCCTCCAGCTGCCGGGAAACCGTGTCCAGTTTTTCTCCCAGGCCCTGTTTCTGCGCCGTCAACGATGCAATCTGCTCGTCCGACTGGACCTGCAGAATCGCCAGTTCCTGGCTCAACGCATCCAGTTGCCGATTCAGCATCTGTGCATTGGTGTTGAGTTTGACGATTTCCACCAAAGAGGCTTTCCGGTCGGCCTCAAGCCCCAGGTTTTCCTGTTCCAGCTGTTCACGTTGCAGGACAACCGCTTCATGTTCCGAGGTCAGCAACGCATGTTCCGAGGTCAGTGCCGCCAGTCTCCTGAGCCCCGACTCCAGGTCGGCCTGTAACAATGCACCCCGATTTTCGGCATCCTCCAGCAACCCGGACAGTTCCGTGAGTTCTGCTGCAAGCTGCTCGCTGGCCCGGGTGGTGGCTTCCTTGGCGGAAATCGTGGAGACCAGTTCACGATTCAACTCGAAATTCCGTACCATGATGATCACCAGTGCCATCATGAATATCATGACAATCACGGTCATGATATCCGTGAAAGACGGCCAGATGCTTTCATCGCCGATCCCGGCGGCGCCATGCCCGACCCTAAGATCGATAAATCCCCTGGATTCCGGCACGGGAGGCGCCCCTACCCGTCAGACCGGAGACGAAAACCCCTTCTCAACAGTGCGACGACTTCATCCATGTTTTCCGCATTGTGTCTGGAGGTGTTTTGCTGTTGCTCAATCATGTCATGGATTCGGGGCAGCAAATCCTGCAACGCCCCGTGCTGGTCGGTCACCCGTGCTGCCTGGTCCGTGAGTTCCTGTGCGGCCAGTCGCAGGGAATCCGCAGACTCGGCATACGCTTTTTGGGATTGGGTCAGGGTTTTGACCAGTTCAGTGGCCGCAAGAATACTGTCCGAATAATCCTTGATCACGACATCCTGGTTCAATTGCAGATGAGGCAGCAGTGTGGTGGCCGTGACTTCTTCAATTTTACTGATCAGAAACGTCTGGGTATCGGTGAGCTTGATGTAGAAATACCCGAAAAACAGGTACGCCATGATGGCCGTCAAGGTGGTGGACAGTGCCGTGGACATGCCAAAGATCATCGTACCCAGACCCTCCGCCTGCCCGGTGCCGGCCGCCGGGGCAACCTGGCCGCTGCTCTGTAAAATGTCGGAGGCCCCCAACAGGGCAATCGAGAGGGAAACGATGGTGCCGAACACGCCGGTCAGGATCAGGACATTGTGCACAAACTTGAGGAAACTGTTGCGGCTTGATTCCGACGCCAACAGGGTCGCCGCCAGGGCGCTTTGGTTGATATTGGCCCGGCGGCGGTTCAGGGACTTCAGCGTCAGGAACCGTTCTGCCACCATGTCCGACTCCTCAATGCCCAGCAACGGGTCTTCATTGTGGGTGACGTTGGCGATAAAACGATTGATTGACAGCTCCTGGTTACGGTATTCAAAAAACCGTTTGACCAGTTCCGCCAGCCCGCTGACAAAAAGGAGGGCAATGCCTCCGTTGATTGCCCAGCCAACGGTATTCACCTGGTTGGCAAAATAGATCTGGTAGACGATGTCCCGCTGCCATATGGTCACCACGGCAAGCAGCGCCAGCACCAGGGTCATTTGCAACGGGATGTTTCGGGTGTAACTGTGTTGAGGCGTGTTCGTTGTCATCTTGATTTGTTCCACGGAAGCGATCAACCCTCCGACTGTCCGGACATTCGCATTATATATCAAATACTTTACTTGCCGATGCAAAAGGAACTGAAAATCATGCCGAGCAAATCATCGCTGGAAATCTCTCCGGTAATTTCGCCCAGGGCCTTTTGGCATGAATGAAGGTCATCGGCGAGCAGTTCCCCGGCCCGAAACTCTCGCTGCTGCTGAAGACCGCTTTTCAGAAAGCTCTCTGCCCGGTTGAGGGCATCCAGGTGTCTTTCCCGGGCAATGAAACAGGAATCATCCAGGCTCCTGAAGCCGGCGATTTCCTTGATCCTTTCCTTGAGGCCGGCAAGCCCCTGGCCAGTCAGGGCGGAGATACACACCTCGTCATCATTCTCCACGGTGGTGCGGTGACTGAGGTCGATTTTATTCCTGACAACAATCTTCCGGACGCCGCCGGCCTGTGCGTCCATCAGGGCATTGAATTCCCCCTCGCTGATCCTGGCATCGTCGACGACAACCAGTATCAGGTCCGCTCCCTGTTGTGCATGCCGGGCCCTGCGCACCCCTTCCGCCTCAATTTCGTTGATCGTATCGCGTATTCCCGCCGTGTCAATGATTTCCACCGGCAGGCCGTCAAGGAGTATCGTCTGGTCGAGGGTATCCCGGGTTGTTCCCGGCAACTCGCTGACAATGGCCCGCTGTTCCTCGGACAGTGCATTCAAAAGGCTGGATTTCCCGGCGTTGGGCAACCCGGTCAATACCACCTTGAGCCCGTCCCGCAACCGCTTTCCCAACTGGACCGACTGCCGCAGTGCCGCAAACTTTTCCACGATCCGTTCCAGGCGCTGTATCACGTTGCCGTCTTCCAGAAAATCGATCTCCTCCTCGGGAAAGTCGATGGCGGCCTCAATAAAGAGCCGCAGCCCGCAGACCTCATCCACCAGATCGTGAATGCGAACGGAAAAATTTCCCTGCAGAGACCGAAGGGCGGATTGCGCCGCCGACTCGTTGCTGCTTTCGATGAGATCGGCAACCGCTTCCGCCTGGACCAGGTCCAGTTTGCCGTTCAGGAATGCCCGCTCACTGAATTCTCCCGGCCTGGCATGCCTGCAGCCCAGTTCCAGGCACCGGCGAAGCAGGAGACCCATGACAACCGGGCTGCCATGCCCCTGTATTTCCAGGACATGCTCCCCGGTATAGCTTTCCGGAGCCGGGAAATACAGCGCGATGCCGTGATCAATGGGGGCGTGGTTTCCATCCCGAAAAGCGGTGCATTCCGCCATCCTGGGCGCCGGAAGACTCCCTGCCAGCCCCTGGGCAATCTCCGGAACCCGGGGTCCTGAAACCCGAACGATGCTGATCCCGCCCTTGCCCGGAGGGCTTGCGACCGCGGCAATCGTATCCGTGTCTGGTGCAGCGGCCCTGTCCAGCTGGTCAGGAGTCCGCAAATTTTCGGGTGATGTAGTATTGCTGGGCAATCGAAAGCAGGTTGTTGACCACCCAGTAAAGAACCAGTCCTGCCGGAAACCACAGGAAGAAAACGGTAAAGACAAACGGCAGCGCCATCATTATTTTTTTCTGGAGCGGGTCCACCGGGGCGGGATTAAGGAAATGCTGGGCGAGCATGGAGACCCCCATGATGATGGGCAACACGAAATACGGGTCTGGAAGGGACAGGTCCGTCAACCACAGCATGAAACTGGCCTGGCGCAATTCCACGCTTTCGAGCAACACCCAGTACAGCGCGATAAATACCGGAATCTGTACCAGGATGGGAAGACATCCGCCGGCCGGATTGACTTTTTCAGCCTTGTACAGCTTCATCATTTCCTGTTGAAACTTCTGCTTGTCGTCGCTGTAACGCTCTTTCAGCGTGGTCATCCGCGGCTGCAGCTTTTTCATCTTTGCCATGGACTTGTAACTCGCGGCGGACAGGGGGTAGAACACCAGCTTGACCAGGAAGGTCAGCAGTATGATGGCCCAGCCCCAGTTTTGGGTGAAGCCGAAAATCTTGTCAAGCAGCCAGAACAAGGGGTTTGCCACCGGCGTCAGCCACCCGTAGTCCACCGTGAGCTTCAGTCCATTGGCCCCTTGCTCATCCAGGCGGCGCTGTTCCTTGGGGCCCACGAACAATACCGTATTGACCACTCCTTCGTGACCTGGTTCCACCACGGTGGGGTCCGTGGTTTTATATCCGATCCGATACTGGGGGTTTGCCGTGTCCCGGTTGATGCCGGAATAGATCTGGTAGTTTTCCGACCCCACCGGCAGCCACGCTGAAACGAAATAATGCTGGAGCATGGCGACCCAGCCATCCGGGGTGCTGACATTCAGGGGCCCTTCCTGGATCTCGCCATAGTCAATTTTTTCGTACTTGTCCGCTTCCGTATAGATCGCCGCGCCGTTGTAGCTGGGCAATCTCCCGAGAAAGCCCATTGAACCCGGGGCTTCCACCTCGGTTTGCTTGAGTTGACCGTAGGCAAAGCCCGTCCAGGGCGTATCGCTGTGGTTCTGGACACGAAAATCGATCTCCACACGATAACTGTCCCGCTTGAAGTGGAAGATCTTGTCATAGACCACCCCATCGGGGGACGTCCAGTTCAGGACCACATCGATGCCGTCGGCATCACCGAGGTGATAACTGTAGGTGGAGGCCGTGTACTGCGTATTGTGGTTGGGGTATTCCCGGTCCTTTCCAATCAGCCCGCTTTGTGCAACATACAGCGAGAAGGGATCTCGATGCATCAGTATGAAAGGCTGGTCCGGGGTATCGACACTCACGGGATGCTGGAGCAATTCCACCCGGACCAAGTCACCCCCCAGGGTATCAATCTCGGCATTGACCAGGTCTGTGGTCACCCTAATCAGTTTTCCCTGGTCTCCACTTCCCTCGGCCACCGGGACGGGTTCCGGGGAGGCGGTTGCCACCGAAGGGGTCGTGGCTTCCGGCGCGTCGGGAACATCCTCGAACCTGTCCACGGCCTCGCCATCGGCTCCCCCGGATGCCTGGTTCTGTTCGCTGTACCCGGTATACGTTGCCTGGAACTCTACCCAGGACTGCCAGAGCATGACCAGTACCAGGCCCAGAGCGCCAAGCAGCATGATTCTTTGAAACTGCATGATTTATCCGAATCCCAAACCCGTTTTTCTTCGCGGCATTCCGTCAGGAAGATGGCGGGACGGGGTCAACGCCCCCTTCATGCCACGGATGGCATCGTGCGACCCGCTTTGCCGTCAACCAGCCACCACGCACCGAACCGTATCGGGCAATGGCTTCCCTGGCATAACTCGAACAGGTAGGATGGAATCGGCAATTGCGCCCAAGATAGGGGCTGATACCCAGCTGGTATATTTTCAGCAACAGTATTAAAAATTTTCGCATTTCTTATTCGCTCTCGACCACAAACCATCCAGTTCGGTCCTCAGCACCCGGTTTTCCTGGTCGGCGCACCCGATTTTCGAAACCACCACACAGTCCATGGGAACCAGGGTGTCCTGGCACAACCGGAACGATTCCCGGATTTGACGTTTTATCCGATTGCGCTGTACTGCTTTTTTGCTGACTTTTTTCGATACCGCCATCCCCAGTCTCGGGTGGTTCAGGCGATTGCGGATCACATGCATACCAAAATACTTGCCATGTATGGATTTTTTCTGGCTGAAAACCGACTTGAACTGTCCACCATCCAGCAATTTGCGATTTCGCCCCAGCTTTGCCGCGGCTTGCGGCATGGAATCACTCCTGTCTACGCGCTCAGGCGGGTCCGTCCCTTGGCTCGACGGGCATTGATGATGGCCCGTCCACCTCGAGTACGCATGCGCGCACGGAATCCGTGGGTTCGTTTTCGTTTCACTCCGCTCGGTTGAAAGGTACGTTTCATGGTTTTAATTCAATGACCACCAAAGGGTTGCGGAATCTAACCTGTTTGGCGCAACAATTCAAGCCGAATCAGGGGATTGTGTTAACGCAAAGTAGTAATGTCCTCTTTTAGCAATATTAAAATGTCCTCTTTTTCATTGAGGAGGACCCATGACAAAAGAGACCGTTATATTGAGCAATCGAGAGCTGGATCGGGTATCGATCATCCGGAACATTGTGGACAGGCGACTGCGCCAGTCCTAGGGAGCCCAGCAGCTGGGCCTGAGTGTCCACCAGCCAGGCCCGCACGTTCCCAATACCGTGTGCATCGTCGCCTTGAATTCAACCCTTGGACACTTGGGAACCGAAGCTGAGCTTACGCCCAATGACCCACTCCCGAAGGGTCCTTTTAAAAACAGGCTCCTATTGGTTATGCCGATATCGGCATAAAACTACAGTCGATATAATGGAAGGGGTTTACCCGAGCGGTAAACCGGGAGAAAGGGCAAAACGAGAAGGTTGCAACCCGAACGGCTAACCTACATGAACACAAGCTGTGTTCATGTCCCTCCAGCCTGCTGGTGCTTCTGCACCAGGTAAGCAGCGAAGGACGCGCAGGCCCCGAACATGAACACAGCCTCGGACAGACCGACACCGGCGGCATCCTGATCAAGAAGAGCATGGCGCAGACCCTGTTCGTCGTTGGTATAGCCGTATAGTTTAAGGAACGCCTGCTTGAGCACTGGATGATTCAGCACGCCGGTCTGTTCAAGGGAATGTAGTGCCGGTCCCAACGTAGCACTGGATTGGGGGTCGATTATCCGGGCCACGGACTCGACCGCAAGAATGCAATCGGTGATCGCATCAGCATACTGGCATGCGTTGATATGTTCCGCCGCTTGACGCAAATGTGTTGTGGCTCCATCCATGTTACCTTCATGGAGCGTTTGGAGAGCATGTTGTGTTGATTCACTCTGTTCTTTGCTTGCACTTGGAACGAATCGATAGGGAGTACTTGAAAAATCCAGCCGATAAGCGGCTCCATGCTTTTCAAATAATCTCCCAATTTCCAATCGGAGGTACTTAGGAATAACCTTTTCTTCAATTACAATTTCAAGAAAGTCCAAAACCTTATTGAAGTCGTGATACAGAATGGTGTTTTCCATATCCCCCTCTACCGGGATGTAGTTAGTGTTAATTTGACTCTCCGGCTTACTGTGATATCTTCCCAATGCAACTTGTATGCGTTTTTCTGTAACTCCATATAGATCTAAAGAGCTGATGTAAGAATAAACACCGTTCCAAATTTCGCGCCTCAAATCATCCGAAATTTCCTCAAGCCGCATTGGCTCTGGTAATGGTTCGTATCCATAGCGTTGCGAGAATGTGGCGTGGGCAGGAAAATCGCGATTGTCGGTCATCGTATTCGTCCACCATTTCCTGATACACCAGTTCGGCTTTCATATCGACGTACATCCGTAGCAATTTTATCCGCCAGGCGACGCATGCGTGCAACGTCATGCCAGGCCTGCATCCGCATCAACAGATCCATATGGATATCGAAAGCCTTTTCAAGACGCAACGCCATTTCGGGTGATAGGGCAGCCTTGCCATTCAGCAAGGCTGAGAGTGTTGCCCGGCGTACACCAAGAATCTCTGCGGCCGCCGAAATGGTCAGATTCAGGGCTTCAATGATTTCAAGCCGAACGAACTCCCCCGGGTGGGAAGGCGTCATCCGGATTTTAATGGCGGCGGTGTTCATCCTTCCAGATTCAGGGTTATTGATCGACTACTTCATCCCCAGAGCGGGGGAGTTCACCACCGGGACGAAACAGAATCGCCCTGAAGGCTTCAAGATCCGAGCCTTTGGCGCGTTCAGCAAAAAATTGCCCGGTTTCCAACGCAGAGATTTTTTCAGCCACCGCAATGGCGATAAACTGATTCATACTTGTCCCGTCTCGTTTGGCCACTTTGGCTACTTCATCTTTAAGCGATTTGGGCAACCTTAATGGATAGGTGGACTTCTCACTCATTTTCTTACTCTCCTGATCGCGGTACCCGGTCTCAGAACCTCGATATTGAAACGGTCTGGCACCCTACCATAGTCCCGCAAATTGAAGGTAACGATCATGATCAGCACGTCCATTGACGGCCGTTTCCAACACCATTTCGTCATTGGGGTCCCGCAGCGATGGACGCCATGAATAATGCATTTTCACCGGTGTGATCAACGCCGCCAAGCCACTCAAAAATACACTCGCCTGCTCTTGCGTTAATCCTGCAGCGGTCCAATGAAGGGGAGGTACACTGCGCTTCATATTCAAAAAACAGCGGCACGCTGGTCAGCATCGTGACCCATTGATCCAGCACTTTTCCCAATAAAGCCGCAGATGTCCCAATTGGGCTACGCATGACCACCACGACAACGTCAGCATCCAAAACGAATCTATGCACAACACTGAATAGTGGATCACATCATATACGATGTCAAAAATGAATCCTGTTGCGTGTCAGCGCAAAACAGTGGTACGCCCTGAAAGGGCGCACTGTCACCGCCTCCGCAACCGCCCATTTCTGCACCAAAAAAGGCCGGGGCCCCAATCACGACCAGAATGTCCCTTGGACCCGGAACAATCCGTCCCGAACCGGGAATCTGCCCTGCCGGAATGCACCCGCTTCGTGATCTTCCATGCAATCAGCCTGTTCATCCTCCACCGCCCGGCTGCCGGCACCACCGGGTTGTGCGAAGTTGCGGTGATTCCCAGCCCCGGTACCGCCTGGGATTCCCTCATCGGTACGCCGACGAACGAGAGATCGGGAAGGGGTTGGTTCCGGCAGTACCGGCAAGTCACTGAATTAGTGCTTGTCAGAAAACCCCATAAACGATTGATTTATTTGAATAACTACCCGTTTTTTTGTGGCGAAGATTTCGCGAATATAGTACAATCCGAAGGGAAAACCCCCTGAAACCGCCATTTACGGCAAATCTTCGAGGCATTGTACAGCATGAGAACGGTCATCGATCTCCAATCCCCTCTGGGTTCCGTCCCGATTGAACAGATCGCCCTCGACGAAAAGTCCCGGGACGACATTCCGGCCCTGTTGAAGGGCCTTCAACTGATCTATACCGACCCGGATACCCGCAAGGAGCTGTTCGAGTTGCTCGAAGCCCATATCCGACCGGATACCGACCGCACCGTTGGGCGTCCGGGAATGGAGATGTGGCGGATTCTGGTATTGGGCATTCTCAAGGAAGGACTGAACTGCGATTTCGACCGTCTGCATGATCTGGCCAACGAGCACCGAACGATACGCAAGATGTTGGGTCATGGTATGGACGGCATCGACAATACCTACTACGTCCGGGCCCGGATCGTGGACAATGTGGCCCTGCTGACTCCGGAACTGCTGCGTGAGGTCAACCGACTGGTGGTTTCCACGGGGCATACGGTCGCAAAAAAAAAGCCTGGAGAAACGTTGGCCGGGCGATGTGATAGTTTCGTGGTGGAGACGGACGTCCACTACCCGACTGATTTCAACCTCCTATTGGATTCCACTCGTTGCCTGATCCGCGAAACCGGCAAGGCTTGTGAATTGCATGATGTGAAAGGCTGGCGGCAGCACCGGCACCTGACCAAACAGGTGCGCAAGCGGTTCAATCGAGTCGCCACAGCCCGGCTTTGGACGAAGCGACCGGATCAGGTGTCGGAGTATCTGAAGATCTGCCGGAAGATGGCCGGGAAAGCGGAGTTATCTCTGGTTGCCCTGAAGGAAGCCGGGGCATCCACCGCCTGGATGGAGAAGATCCGCCATTATCTGAAGCATATCCACCTATTCACCGACCAGATCGACCGCCGGGTGTTGCAGGGCGAAGTGATTGAGCATTCCGAGAAAATCTTTTCGGTATTCGAGGAGCATACCCGGTGGATATCGAAAGGCAAGGCGGGGCGTCCGGTGGAACTCGGAGTTCCCCTGGCCATTGTCGAGGACCAGCACCAGTTTGTGCTGGATTATCAGATCATGTGGCAAGGCGGGGATGTGGATGTAGCGGTTCCCCTGATTGAGTCCTGCCAGGAGATGCACCCGGACCTGCAGGAGTGCAGCTTTGACCGGGGCTTTCACAGCCCGGAGAATCGCAGGCGTCTGGAGAATCTGCTTGACATGGTGGCCTTGCCGAAAAAGGGCCGACTGAATGCCGCGGACCAGGAACGGGAGTCCGAAGAAAACTTTTCCCGGGCACGGAAACAGCACCCCGCCGTGGAGTCAGCAATCAATCACCTGGAGCATCACGGACTTGACAGAGTCCGGGCGAAAGGAGCCGACGGGTTCGAGAGAACCGTCGGGCTGGCCATCGTTGCTGCCAACCTGCACCAACTCGGCCGGATGTTGCAGAAATCGGAGAAAACGCATCGTGACAGACACCGCCTGGCTGCCTGACGCCCTATTCACCCGGTCAGATCTGCCCCCGCACCGACGGGGAGGGTCTCCTATGACCTGGAGCGTAAAATTCCGCCAAATCGTGCCTCAAACCGCCGAAAATAAGCGGCATTGAGCGAAAATCTCCTCCGCAATTCGCCGGAGGGACCCTGCAAAATTGCTTTCACTCCTCCGGTCGCGCAAAATCAAGGGGTTTTCATGCCAGACACGAATTAGCCGATCCCCGCACAAAATGAACCGCATCCCAAATGCCTTTTATGCCCAGTCCGGCGGGGTGACCGCGGTCATCAATGCTTCCGCCGCCGGCGTCATCGAAACGGCCAGGAAACACCGGGACAAAATCGGCAACGTCTATGCCGGCCGCCATGGCATCCTCGGTGCCCTGCACGAAGACCTCATCGACACGTGGTTATAGTGGAACCGGCCTGTTTTTTTATATGCCCGCAGCCTATTTTTTACCGTACGTGATATAAAATCCATCCCTGAATCAAAATTACGTACAATTATCACGTACGGTATATATTTGTTGCTCTGACATCATACACATGCTATTTTTTACCGTACGGTAATTTTTTGCAGGTGAAAGATGAGAAACGATCCGGTGCAATACAGTGCGGTTCGATCGGCTGAAGACCTCGGCAAGCTTGTGCGTGCTCACCGAAAACAACGGAAGCTGACACTGGAAACGATTTCCGGACTGGGCAATCTGAGTACCCGCTTTCTATCTGAGTTTGAGCGCGGCAAGGAAACCGCAGAACTAGGCAAAGTGTTGCAAGCACTGCGCACATTGGGGCTGGAAGTGGTGGTTCAGCCCCGTGGGGACGCGTCATCCAGACCGCAATCAAAAAAGGATGGAGGACGCCATGCTTGACCCCGATGGCCTCAATGTCTGGAGCGATCAACGACTCGTCGGCTACCTGTGGCGAAACACCCAGGGACTGATCGGCTTTCGTTACGAAGAGGAATGGCTGGCACAAGGTGAATTTGCCATCTCCTATACACTGCCTCTGCGCAAGGAAGATTTTACGCCTGAAGAAGATCTCGCTCACCGCTTTTTCGCCAATCTGCTGCCAGAAGGAGGCGTCCGCTATCAGATAGTTCGCGACCTCAAAATCGCCAATACCGACTTTGATCTGCTTCGCGCCATTGGCGGTGAATGTGCGGGTGCGCTTTCCCTATTACAAGCAGAGCATCAACCCTCAACGGAGCACGAGTACCACAAAATCTCGGACGAAGAACTCACCAATCTGGTTGCCCGCCGGGGTCAAGTGTATACCTGGACTGTCAATGAACGCCCCCGGCTGTCTTTAGCCGGAGCTCAGGACAAATGCCCTGTATTGGTGAAAGGCGACGACTACTGGCTACCCAAGAAGGAATCGCCCTCCAGCCACATCCTGAAATTTGAATTGTCCGATTACCGGCACCTGCCAGCCTACGAGACTTTTACCACCCTGCTGGCGGAAGCCATCGGCTTGCCAGTGGTCGACATTCAGCTGCGTTCAATAGCTGACACACACTATGCTTTGATTGAGCGTTATGATCGACACCCACTTGAAAATGGCCGGATTGCGAGGTTGCATCAGGAAGATTTTTGTCAGGCGCTGGGTTTCGGGCACGAGCGCAAGTATCAGGAGGACGGTGGTCCGACATTCGCCGACTGTTATCGGCTGATTCAGGATGTCTCCACCGACCCTGCCAACGACGTACAGCATTTACTTCGCTGGCAAGCCTTCAACGTCCTGGCAGGCAACTCGGATGGCCACGCCAAAAACCTTTCTCTACTGCATCAGGCCAATGGTGAAATCCGGTTAGCGCCTTTTTATGACCTCGTTTGCACCTGTGCCATAGAACGCATTGATTATCACCTGGCTCTTTCCGTAGGCGATGAAAGAAATCCGGGGGTTGTAACCCTGAAGCATTGGGACACACTGGCGAACCAGTGTGGATTGCGTCCTCAGTTCCTCCAGAATCAAGTTCTGGGTGTTGCTACAAGGCTGCTGGAGAACCTGCAGCCTGTGAGGGAAAACTTTGAAAATCTTTATGGCGAGTATGCGGCACTGCAACGGATTGAACAGGTTGTAACCAAGCAATGTCAGCGCACGATCAACGAATAGAAGGCGGTGCCACTTTATCCCGAGTGGCCAGGGCAAGGAGCCGATAATTGTCGGCGGTATTAATCCTCGTTGGGTAGCAGAATGGTGACCACATTGGATTTATTGTAGAATCCAGAACGAACCGTGCCTTTCAATTCCCAGAGAATGACAGAATTTACCGACGCTGAACTTCATGGCATCCGGGAGATGCTGACCCAGCGATACAAGAAGGATGTTGAAATCCAACTCGCGGACTGTGAGATCAGCTTGGGCAATGACGATGCGGACCTCACCACGTGCCCCACGGTTTTCTGGCATGAACGGGGCTGCAATTTCGTTGTTTTCAAAGTCGGGATGTTTGCTTTTCGAACCCAGTTTTTCTACACGCCCCATGAACAGTTCGGAACGGGGATTGAGGAATACAACCAGCTGGATGAATGTGTCGCTGCCGTTCTCCAGACCCAGTCTGACCATGAAAGAGAGCGGGAAGGGGTTGGTTCCGGCAGTACCGGCAAGTCACTGAATTAACCGATCCCTGCACAAAATGAACCGCATCCCAAATGCCTTTTATGCCCAGTCCGGCGGGGTGACCGCGGTCATCAATGCTTCCGCCGCCGGCGTCATCGAAACAGCCAGGAAACACCGGGACAAAATCGGCAACGTCTATGCCGGCCGCCATGGCATCCTCGGTGCCCTGCACGAAGACCTCATCGATACGTCAGCCGAATCGGCGTCCGCCATTTCAAAACTTCGCCACACGCCGTCAGGTGCCTTTGGTTCCTGCCGGTACAAGCTGAAGGGCATCGAAGAAAATCGCCGGGTATACCAACGGCTGATGGACGTTTTCAACGCCCATGACATCGGCTACTTTTTCTATAACGGCGGGGGCGATTCGGCGGATACATGCTTGAAGGTTGCCCAGCTGTCCACCGAGACAAAATACCCCATCCAGGCCATCCACATCCCCAAGACCGTGGACAATGATCTCCCTTTTACGGACAACTGCCCGGGGTTCGGGTCCGTGGCCAAGTACATCGCCATCTCCACCCGTGAAGCCAGCTTTGACGTGGCTTCCATGGCGGAAACCTCCACCAAGGTCTTTATCCTGGAAGTGATGGGACGCCATGCCGGGTGGATCGCGGCAGCCGGCGCAATGGCATCGGATGACAGGACAAAACTTCCCATCCTTGTGCTTTTTCCGGAAATCCCGTTCAACCGGAATCAATTCATCGCTGAAGTCCGCCGAAAAGTGGAACAATACGGCTATGTGTCCGTCGTGGTATCCGAAGGGGTCTGCGACCCAGGCGGCAGGTTTCTGTCTGACCAGGGCCAGATGGATGCCTTTGGGCATGCCCAGCTCGGTGGCGTGGCCCCGGTGGTGGCGAACATGGTGAAGCAGGACCTGGGATTTAAATTCCACTGGGCGGTGGCCGACTATCTGCAGCGGTCCGCCCGGCATATTGCATCCAGAACGGATGTGGAACAGGCTTACGCATTGGGCAAAACCGCCGTGGAACTGGTGCTGCAGGGTAAAAATTCCGTCATGCCCACCATTGACCGGGTCCGCAACCACCCCTATGAATGGAAAATTGGCACCGTCGAGCTGAGCCGGGTTGCCAACGTGGAAAAGAAACTGCCCAGGGACTATATCTCAGAGGATGGTTTTGGCATTACCCAAAAGTGCCGGGATTACCTGCAGCCGCTGATGCTGGGGGAAGATTACCCTCCCTATCAGGAGGGCCTGCCGGACTATGTTCGACTGGAAAACCATCCGGTCCGGAAAAAACTCGACACGAACTTCAGCCTGTGACCCTGGACAAGGCCCGACAGCTCATTCAGGTACAGGCGGATTTCGGAGGGTCGTACAACCGGCATTCCGCACAGCTCATCCTCACGCAAGTGTCCAAGGAGCATGGCCAGGCGGCGGTTGATCAACTAATCACCGAGTTCAGGCTCAACGAAATCTTTGATTTTGAAGTGGGGCAGGAATTTTCCTGAGACCCGGACTGCCTGAGACCCTGCCCGGAACCGCCCCGTGCTTCCACCAATGGGAAGGACGGGGCCGAAAACAGGACAGCAGGCCGCGGATGCCTTTCCCGCTACAGGAGCGGGGCAATCACCAGGCTGACAATGGCCATGACATTAATCAGGATGTTCATGGACGGCCCGGAGGTGTCCTTGAATGGGTCCCCCACCGTATCCCCCACCACCGCCGCGGCATGAACCTCCGAGCCCTTGCCGCCCAAGTTTCCCTTTTCGATGTATTTCTTGGCATTGTCCCAGGCCCCTCCCGCATTGGCCATTGTCAAGGCCATCAGCACACAGCCAAGGAGTGCCCCGCCGAGCATGCCCCCCAGGGCCGTTGCCCCAAGGCCAAATCCGACCACGGCGGGCGCTGCGACGGCCAGCACTCCCGGCAAAATCATCCGCTTGAGTGCCGCCCGGGTGGCAATGTCCACACAGCGGTCAGAATCCGGCTCCGCAGTCCCCTCCATCAGCCCGGGTATTTCCTTGAATTGACGACGAATTTCATGAATCATTTCGAACGCCGCACTGCCCACCGCATTCATCGTAATACTGGAGACCAGGAAGGGGAAGATGCCGCCCAGGAACATGCCGGCCAACACCCTGGGGTCACTGAGTTCCAATGAAAAACCCGGGTTCAGATGAGAAACGGTTTCGATAAAAGCGGAAATAATGGCCAACGCCGCCAAGGCGGCTGCGCCAATGGCAAAGCCCTTTCCAATGGCAGCCGTGGTATTGCCCAGTTCGTCCAGGGAATCGGTGATTTCACGGACTTCCTTGCCCATGCCGGCCATTTCCGCGATCCCACCTGCGTTGTCGGCAACCGGGCCATAGGCGTCAATGGCCATGGTAATGCCGACGGTGGCCAGCATGCCGACTGCGGCGATGCCGACACCGTACAGGCCGGTCAGGTGGCTTGAGACCAGGATGATGGAGGCGATGATCAGCAACGGAACCACCACCGATTCCATCCCCACCGCGAGGCCGGCAATCATGACGGTCGCCGGACCGGTTTCCCCGCTTTTCGCAATATTACGAACCGGTTTTCCACCGGTATAGTATTCGGTAATCAGTCCAATGCCGATTCCGCCCACTGCGCCCACCGCTACGGACCCCCATACATTCACACTCACTTCCATGTACCGGATCACGAAATAGGAAACCACCATGAACAGGACGGTGGTCCCGATGGTTCCAATTCGAAGCGCGAGCTCCGGAGACCTGGCGGTATTCATTTTCACCAGCCCGATCCCCAAAATGGAACAAACGAGGCCGGCGGATGCCATCGCAAGGGGAAGGAACATCAGCACCGACTGCTCCCCCAGCAGGTTGAACATTGCCGGAGGCAGGGTGGTGGCGATGGCGATGGTTGCGATGATGGAACCACAATACGACTCGAAAATATCCGACCCCATTCCTGCAACATCGCCCACATTGTCCCCGACATTGTCCGCAATAACCCCGGGGTTTCGGGGATCATCTTCCGGTATTCCGGCTTCCACTTTCCCCACCAGATCAGCCCCCACATCGGCGCTCTTGGTAAATATTCCACCCCCGACCCTGGAAAACAGCGCAACGGAAGAAGCCCCCATTCCGAACCCGTGAATCACATGGGCCGTCTCCGGGTCGCCGCCAAACAGCAGGTAGAGAAAACCGATTCCCAGCAATCCCATGGCCGCCACGCACAACCCCATCACCGAGCCCCCGAAAAACGCCACTGCCAGCGCGCTTTCAGCCCCCACCTGTGCCGCCGCCGTGGTAGTTCTGACATTGGCATGGGTTGCGGCATACATGCCAATATAGCCGGCCACCCCCGAACACAACGCCCCAATCAGAAATGCAAGCATGGTCTTGACGCCAAGGTCGGAGATGAAAATCAGCAGTGCGACCACCGCGACAAATATAGTCAGATAGCCATATTCCCGGCGCATGAAAACCATGGCACCCCGATGGATCTTTTCTCCGATCTCGGCAACCTTGCCTTCCCCCGCCGGGTACCGTAATACCATTTTGTATACCAGTAATGCGACCAGTAGGCCGACAACCCCCATTATCATGGGCAGTGAAGTAATCATTGGGCTATTTCCTGAACTAAGATGAATGAAACATTAAAAAAATGACGGCGGACTATATCCATGATGTGGGCAGATTTCAACGACGGGTAGCCGCGTACGCTCAGGAATCGCGTGATTTTCGCACTTTTTTTGCCCTTGGATGGGCCTGATCGTACACTTCCGCCAGATGTTGGAAATCCAGGTGGGTATAAATCTGGGTGGTCGTGATATCGGAGTGCCCCAACATTTCCTGGACCGCACGCAGGTCGCCGCTGGATTCAAGAACATGGCTGGCGAACGAATGCCGCAGCATATGGGGGTGCACTTTCCGGTTGATCCCTCTTTGCTTTGCCCACTGGTTCATCCGGTACTGGATTCCCCGGGCGCTGATTCGATGACCAGCCTGGTTGACAAACATGGCAACCTCCTGGGGATGCGCCATCTGCGGGCGGTTGTCCAGCCACTTGCGTATCGCCTTGATGGCCATCCTGCCAACCGGCACCAGTCGCTGCTTGTTTCCCTTTCCCACCACTTTCACCTGGCGCTGGGCGAGGTCGACGGAATACCTGTCCAGGGACGCCAGTTCCGACAGGCGCAGTCCCGAAGAATAAAACAACTCCAGCATGGCATGGTCGCGCATGGAAAGAAGGCTGCCATCGTGGGGTGCCAGCAGGGTGTTGAGCTCATCCACACTCAGGGTCTCGGGCAGCTTCTTCCCCGATTTGGGTGCGCGGACTCCCTCAAAGGGGTTCACGCCCCCGGACTGCTGCTGCAGCAGGTATCGGTAATAGCCCCGGCAGGCGGACAGGGTACGCCGGATACTGTGCCCGGAGAGCCCTTTTTGATGCATTCTTGCCGGAAAATACCGCGCATCCCGGGTGGACAGCCTGCCCCAGTCGGTCAGCCCTTTTTCACGGGCAAAATCAACCAGCTGCGCCAGGTCCCGCTGATAGGCGCGTATGGTATTTTCGGACAGTTTCCGCTGGCGTTCAAGAACCCCTATATACTCCTGCACCTTTTCGTTCAAACGCCCCATCCCGTCACCGCCGGCCATGCAGAAAACCCGCAATCAACTGTCCAAGCCGGTCAAGAAACAATACTCCCGCGCCCGGGGCAAACTTTTCAGCCCGGTTCGAACCCAAAACCATGGCTCCGGTGATCTCGCCTTCAAATACCAGGGGAACAAATGCACAGGATTGAATCGCCTCACCGTCCCCTCCAAACAGGGACACCAGCAGTTTGGTGGATATCCGGTCATCACAGACACTGCTCATGTGAAGCACTCTTTGCCTGAGCGCCTCATACTGCGGGTCCGTGGACGCGCCGTCATCCGGCTCCTGGAAAATGACGACTTCTTCCACATTAAACTGGCTTCGGATCAATATCGATGCCTGGTCCACGGACCGGTTGCTGCGGTCGTCGCTCAGCAGGCGGACTGCCATGTGCAACAGTTCGGATTCCAGTTGTTGGTTGCTGCGGGCACCGTCCACGATCATATCGATCTTTGCCTGCTGTTGTTTTTCACGTTCCCGGAGCACCTGGATCTTTCGTTCATAGAAACAGGCCAGGTCCTGTCCATCGCTGATTGTCATGTCCAGCAACAGGTCCTCATTCTCCTCAAAAAATGAGGGGTTATTTTTCAGAAAATCGATGACTTCTTCGGGATCAGGCATGGTGGTGGAAGATACTGGATTTATGCGGTGATTATACCCGGCAAAATACCGGAATCCCCTGGATTTTTAACCCGGGATTTTCAACTCGGAAACTCAATGGTCCCCCTGAATACGGTTGTCACGGGGCCTCGCTGGTAGACCGGGTGGTTCTTGCCCTGCCACTGGACCTCCACGCTGCCGCCGGGCAGGTTGACTTTCACTTCATTTTCCAACAACCCGAGCCGCATCCCGGCTACGGCGGCGGCACAGGCACCGCTGCCACAACCCAGGGTTTCGCCTGCACCCCGTTCGTATACTCTCAGATGAATCTCATTTTCTGATACCACCTGTGAAAATCCGATATTCGCCCGTTGCGGAAAGAGTTCATGACTTTCCAGCAATGGCCCGATGCGGTGCACTTCAGCAGCCATCACGCTGTCTACCTGTACAATACAATGCGGGTTGCCGATGGATAACGCACTGAATTTGAATTCCCCCAGTGCAGTGTCCACCGTGTAAACCAATTCCTGCCGGGCCCGCTTCAACGGAATCCTTTCCGGCGCAAATCGGGGACATCCCATGCCCGCCGTCACACTGTTGTCGTCATTGAGTTTCAGGTGAACAGTGGTTGTATTCGTGGTAACCTCAATGGTTGAATCACTGGTTAATCCCTGGTCATACAGAAATCGTGCGAGACAACGGGCACCATTGCCGCATTGGCCCGCTTCACTTCCATCGCTATTGAATATTTTCAGCCGAAACCCACTTTCATGACTGTCCCGGGGCCCAGCCACCAATATCTGATCGCATCCGATGCCGAAGTGGCGGTCGGAAATCATTCTGGCTGTTTTCCCGGTCATCCGGATGTGTTCCGTTGCGCCGTTGAACAGAACAAAATCATTCCCGAGGGAGTGCATTTTGGTGAATTTGTACTTCATGGATTCAACTGAACTTCTTAACCGATCTTCTTGGTGTCTTGACCCCAATACCACTATCCAGGCACTGAGTCAGCGTCGCACCGGAACAGCTTTGACAATGAACCCGAAACTACGGCCCATACTCAAGCGATTCCGCGCCATGCCGGCCTTGCCAAGACAGGTTCTCGGCCTGGCATTGCTTTTGGGTGGCTTCTTCTGGTTTTTGCCGGTGCTGGGATTGTGGATGATTCCTCTTGGACTGATGATTCTGTCCCTGGACTTTCAATGGGCCCGGCGGTTCTCCCATAAAATCAATGCCTGGCTCAAGAAACGGCGAACCCGCGAATAACCCGGAAGCAAAACCAAGGAGAGACGAGCGTCAGCCATCCGCTGAACCCGACCGCGTTTTAACCAGCGACATCCCCTTGATCAGGTTCACCGCTTCCCTTAACTGGCGATCATTTTCCATGAGATCGGCCATTTTAACTCCGGCTTCACTTTCGCCGTCCGGGTCCGATCCTTCATTCTTCAAGTGGCCAAACAAATCGGATTCACTGAGTTCGTCCCGGGGATTTTGACTGGCCACCCATTCGGCCTGCTCCGTGATGATATCCGGGGTAATTCCCTTCGCCTGAATCGACCGGTCGGAAGGAGTGTAATAGCGTGCAGTCGTCATTTTCAGTGCGCTGCCATTGTGCATGGGTATGATCGTTTGCACGGAGCCTTTCCCAAAGGTCTGGGTCCCCATGATAATGGCTCGTCGATGGTCCTGGAGAGCACCGGCCACGATTTCCGAGGCGGATGCAGACCCACCGTTGACCAGCACTACCATGGGTGCATTGTCAATGACATCGTCTGGTTTTGCGGTGAAACTCCGGGCTTCGGCAACTCTTCTGCTACGGGTTGAAACAATTTCCCCCGCATCCAGAAATATGTCGGTCACCTCCACGGCCCCCGTGAACACCCCTCCCGGGTTGTTTCTGAGATCCAGAATCAGGCCTTTGAGGGGCTGACCATAGGAATCGCCCAGCAGCTTTATCTCATTGCGCAGACTCTGGGCCGTTCCGCTTTGAAAACTGGATACCCGGACGTACCCAATCCCCTCTGCCAGCACTTCACCCCGAACGCTGATCACCTTGATGACCGAACGCACGAGTGTGATGTCTTTCGGGTTTTCGAAACCCGCCCTTGAGACTGTCAGACTGATCTCTGATCCCGGAACCCCCCGCATTTTTTCCACGACCTCCCGGAGGCTCATGCCGCGCAGCGGCTGGCCATTGAGCATCAGGATAAAATCCCCGGCCTGAATCCCCGCCGCGTAGGCGGGGGTTCCGTAGATCGGGGCCACCACCTTAACCAGTCCGGATTCAGTGGTCACCTCGAGACCCAACCCGCCAAATCTGCCATCGGTTGCAGTCTTGATTTCCTCGAAATCCACCGGATCCAGAAATTCAGAATGCGGGTCAAGCCCGGCAAGCATGCCCTGGATCGCATCACGCAACAACACCGTATCGGACACTTCATCCACGTATTCGCTTTTGATCTTCCCGAAGACTTCCGCAAAGACCTGCAGGTCTTCCAAGGGGAGCGATGCAGGTTCCTGGGCATACAGCCACCTGCCTTGCGTCGCAATGCATCCCAGAAGCAAAAAAATTACGATTTTGTATTTCATTGGTACCATCCTGTTCAAACCGACGCTACGATAGCAGGTCTCCGGGAGTCTCCCGGGAACCATCCATCACATCTGCGCCTGGTAACCTGCCCTCACCGCCGGAGGGCCGTGGCGGGACTTCTTGCACCCCGCGCAGAGAATGCCCAACGCACCACTTGTGCTGACAGGCATTGCCGCCGAAGAGCACTTTGTACTGTCCCAGCACCCCGCGAATCAGTTGCTTTACACTAACACAAAACACAGGGGGTTTGCTATCCATCCCCCTCTGGCTCGATGGCCCCGGCGGTTGGGTTGGCCCGGTTCCGGCCCCAGACCGTGGGGCGGTTTGACCGGCATGCTGATCTCCCGGCCACCGCAGTCCGGGACTTCTTTCTTCGTGCTTCAAAGTCCAGACCGCGGCCTCGTCCCGGGTGCCGGGTGCCGGGCTGAAATTCTGAACCGACCCTGGCGGGGTCCGGGGAAATTTTTCCCCAGGGCAAAACACTATCCGGAAAGAGTTGGTGTATAATCCGGCGGTATAGTGTTATGCGTTTTATCTCCTCCGCGATCTGGAATTTTACAATCCTCCAGGCAGAGCCTCCAAACCACTGTTAACCGATTTAGACATGTATATCGATTTTATGACGGAGTACTGGTACCTGTTTGCCATGCTGATTGTCATTGTGCTGTTGCTGAGCTTCGACCCTGCATCCAAGGGGGTGGGGGGTTCCAAAATTGTGACCCCGGCGCAGCTGCCCCCATTGCAGTCACGGAATCATGCCGTCATCATAGACCTGAATGAAAAGGACCGTTTCAAAAAAGGTCATATTTCCCAGTCCATCAACATCCCTTTCAGCCGGTTTCCGGACTCACTTGGCAAGCTGAAAAAGTACCAGAAAAAACCAATCGTGCTGGCCTGTGAAACCGGTGCAAATTCCAAAAAAGCGGTTTCGGTTCTGAAGAAAAATGAATTTGCGGACGTGTATATCCTGTCAGGCGGTTTAAGCGGATGGAAGAAGGAAAACCTGCCCCTGGAAAAAAGCTGATGTTTTCAAAACGTCCCCTGGACAGGACGGGCCATGGCTGATAACGGCAACAGCCCGGATGGGCCCGCTCAGGAAGACCCTGCTTCTTCCGGAAAACCCGCCACACGATTTGACACCGTCAAAGTGTATTTGAAGGATGCGTCCTTTGAAGCCCCCTCCACACCGAAAATATTCACCCAGCCGAAGGTGAAACTCATCCACGATATTCAAATTGCCATCGACTATCAACTGGTTGATGAAACGAACAACATCTCCGAAATCATTCTCAAGGCAACGGTGACTGCGGCACATGAAAACACCACGGTCTACCTGGCAGAAGTACATCAGGCCGGGGTGTTCCGGATACAGCACCCGGATGTGGATACCCGGCAGATTGTGATCGAGGTCGCCTGCCCGGGCATTTTACTGCCGTTTGCCCGTGAGGAACTGAACAACCTGATTACCAAAGGCGGGTTCGGTGCATTTCTCCTGGCTCCAGTCAACTTTGAATCGCTCTACCGTTCAAAACAGCAACCGAAAGATGCCTCCCCGCACACCCACTAGCTGCCCTTAGGCACCCTGGCGAAATGCCGTTCACTGCTGAAGATACGGGTCAAGCTTCACAGCTTTTACCGGTCAATATCCGTCTGATGGTGTACCAGTCAGGGGTCGACGGAACGTGCGGTCACGGATGACAACCATGACTCGGGGTGGAGGTGATGGTTGATCTTTCTCTCCCATCAACTCGTAATATTAAGATTTGGTAATCACTCTGTGGTAAAATAATATACCGAAAATACGAGAATTATTTTAAATGCCTACACCAACCAAGCACTCGAACCGGGAACAAGCACATGCTGAGATTCTAAAGGAGGCGCTTTCTCGCCCAGGTGTACACGAAGCCATGCAAGTCTACTGTAATTGGAACGAGAAGAACCAAAACTTCAAATCCTACCGCTCTGTTATTCAAAAACCTGCAATAATCACGACAACAAACTCCTCAAGTATTTCTTGAATTTAGAAAATATCGGATTCTAGAAATGCCAGGTTGGAGTGAGAATCTGAAAGAACTAACTGCCACAGAAAAACAAGGGCAACCGTGGGACTTTGACAGTGTTCGCAGGAAGTACCTAGTCGAACTTCATCGGCATACTGAGCGCAATGTGATTCTTTACGCTTCAGGCTGGTTACAAAGGGATGATGCCCCTCCTTCCATGATTTCTATCAATGATGAGGATATGCAGGCCTTTATGGAAGTTTGCTATACGTTGGAGGGTGAAAGTCTTGATTTGATTATCCATAGTCCTGGAGGTTCTCCAGAGGCAGCAGAGGCAATTGTCTCGTATTTGAGATCTCGTTTTTCTGATATTCGAGTAATTGTGCCACAGCTCGCCATGTTAGCTGCAACAATGATTGCATGTGCTGCAAACCAAATCGTACTCGGCGAGCATTCATCCCTAGGCCCAACTGATCCACAGATTCTGATTCCTACATCATTAGGAATACGGGCTGTGCCAGCACAGGCGGTCCTTGACCAATTTGATCAGGCACAGCAGGAGTGCGCAGACCCAGCAAAGCTAGCCGCTTGGTTACCAATGCTTGAGCAATATGGACCTGCCCTGCTAGTGCAGTGCGAATCTGCACTAGCGATGACGAGGGAATTGGTCAAGACATGGCTTACATCTTACATGTTCAAAAACAGTGATACTGGTCCAGATAAAGCAGAAGATATTTCTGATTGGCTTGCTGGTCATGAAAATTTCAACAGCCATAATAGACACATCCCTAGAACAGAAGCTGAAGACCGCGAACTCGAGGCTAGAAACCGACCAACAGTTTCAAGACTTGATTCCTGTTTTTCACTCTACGTCACATATTCCTGGAACAAGTGCCGTAAAAATTGTTGAAAACCATGATGGTCGAGCATTTATCAAAATATCCCCTCGACCCACACCAACAACTCCTTAAGAGGTTGAACATGAAGGGACCGTATGCAGTTCGCCCGGTTCGGTTTGGTGGAAAATACGAGCACCATAGCATGACCCATTGGTGCCGATTTTATCCCCGAAACTGACGGCGCCCCGGTTTGTCCAAACCAATCCTCTTTTGAACGAGACCCGATGATGCCCCTTCGCACTGTTTCTGTACTGGGCGCAGGGTCCTGGGGTACCGCCCTGTCCCTGTTGCTGTCCAACAATATCGAGCGTGTGGTGCTTTGGGGCCGAAATGCAGAGGAATTGTCCAGGGCACGAAAAAATCGGTGTAATGAGCGTTATCTCCCCGGCGTCCGATTGCCGGACAACCTGGAGATTGAAGTGGAATTTGCCCGCGCCATCCATGAAACGCATTGTTTCGTCATTGCCACCCCCAGCCATGGTTTCAGAAGTACTCTTGAAGCACTGAAATCCCAGATTCGCTCCCAGAGCCGGTCGCTGGAACAAGCCACGGTCATCTGGGGGACCAAGGGATTCGACTGTACCACCGGGGAATTGCTCAGCAAGGTTGCGAACGATGTGCTCGGGCAGGAAGCCCGGACAGGGGTCATTTCAGGGCCAAGCTTTGCACGGGAGACCGCCATGAACCTGCCAACGGCGCTCACGGTTGCGAGTGACCGCTCAGCCGATGCCGAAATGATGGCCAACTGGTTTCGTACGCCCACCACCCGGGTTTACTACAGCGACGACCTGATCGGCGTCCAGCTTGGAGGCGCCATCAAGAATGTCATGGCAATCGCAGCGGGGATCAGTGACGGACTGGGCTATGGCGTCAATGCCCGGGCTGCGCTCATCACCCGGGGCCTTTCGGAACTGACACGGCTGGGACTGGCCCTGGGAGGCAAACCGGAAACCTTTGCCGGCCTGACGGGTGTGGGCGATTTGATACTGACGTGCACAGATGATCAGTCCCGCAACCGGAGATTTGGCCTGGGTCTGGGGCAGGGCAGGGCAAGACAACAGGTGATTGATGACATCGCCCAGGAAATCGAGGGAATATTGACCACCCGGGAACTGTATTCAGCGGGTCGGAAACATGGCATTGACATGCCCATCACGGAACAGACCTACAAAATCATTTTTGAAAACACGGACCCGGCCAGTGCGGTCAAATCCCTGCTGTCAAGAGGTCCAAAAGCCGAAACCCACTAAAGCGACCTGTTGCGGAAGCCATTTTGGCGCCAGGCCTCATACACCGCGATGGCAACGCTGTTCGACAGATTCAGACTCCGGCTATTTTCCTCCATGGGGATGGTCAGCCTGTTTTCTTCCTCGACCTGCTCACCGAGCCATCCGGGCAGTCCGCGGGTCTCTGAACCGAACAGCAGGATGTCTCCCGCCGAGAACCGGAAATCGCTGTAACACCGATGATTCCGGGTGGAAAATGAAACGATACGAGCCGGATGCTTCCGCCTGAATGAATCCCAGTCCACCCAGGTTTTCACCCGGGCGTACTGGTGATAGTCCAAACCGGCCCGGCGCAGCTGCTTTTCATCCATGTCAAATCCCAATCGGCCGATCAGGTGCAGGACGCAACCCGTGTTTGCGCACAACCGGATGATATTTCCCGTATTCGGCGGAATCTCCGGCTCGAACAGCGCAATCCGGAACATGGCATCAACCGGGTTTGAACACGACCAGCAGGACGATGCCGATGAGAAGCAAAACCGGCAACTCATTCATCCATCGATAGTAAACATGCGTTTTGGTGTTTGCATTGTTTTGGAAAGCCGTCAATGCTCGGTAACACCAGATATGATGGAGGACCACCAGCGCCACGAGTCCCAGTTTCAAGGTTAACCAGATGCCGGTAAACCCATAGCCAACCCAAAGCCAGACTCCAAATACGAGGGTCAGGACTGCAGCCGGGGTCATGATGCCGAAAAACAGTCTTCGCTCCATGGTCTTGAAAAGCTCGATACTCGGTCCATTGGTCGTCTGGGCATGATAAACAAAGAGCCTGGGCAGATAAAACAACCCCGCGAACCAGGCGACCATGGCAATTATGTGTATTGATTTAATCCACAACATCAAGGGATATCCTTCGGTATGTAGGTATATAATGGAGGATTCTAACAGCCATGACAATGTGCATTTTTGGCCGGACGATTCTGGGAGGAGCCTGATCGTCTCAATGCCGACTCCCTTTCGCATAGCCAGTGCAACGCACCAACCTCAGACGGTGAGAAACTGTGTCCTATGAACATAGACGGGAAAACGATCTGGCAACATACCGCTGGCGATCAGAGTCATAACCATGTAGGCCTGTGCAAGCGGTGGAACGTCATCATTGTAGGACCCGGAACGACGCGGTGGTCTAAATACACCGATGCCGAGAAGCGCGAAGAAAAAGGGAGGGTTCGAAGGCTGTGCGAGGAGATGCGCCCAGGAGATATCGTGGTCCTCAAGATGGGGCTCTCCCGCTTACATGCAATAGGAGTGGTCGGAAACTATGAACACATTGACGAATTCAACGATGTTGACGGCTGGAAGCTGGGCCATGCTAGACGCGTACGGTGGTTGCCCTGCGAGGGCAAAGACTTCGAAACCAATGTCTTTGCGCGTCATACGAATGCAAGACTGTACAAAGAACCGGCACTGGCCTGGATTCGCGAGACGCTGAGAGGAATCGACGACGACGGAAACTGGAGGGATATGGAACCGCTGGATTTTCGGGATAATAACGGCAGTTCGTTCGAACTCGCGAAGGACGAACTCGCAATCTATCTATTCGAAAAGGGCCTGCCAGGCGACCCAATCCGGGAACTGCTCGACCCGAAGGGTTCCTTCGTACAATTGGCCAATTGGTACCGGACGCGGGGGGCTTCCGAGCACGAAATCGTGTGTCACCTCGTCGTACCCCTTCTCAAGGTTCTTGGTTGGACCCCGCAAAAGATTGCAATCGAACACAACCGGATCGATGTAGCCCTGTTTTCTCGCCTGCCGAGAGATAACAAGGAGAATCTGACCCTCGTCGTGGAGGCGAAGGCCCTGCACCAAGCCTGTTTGGGCGCGTTTGAGCAAGCGAAGAACTATGCCAAAGACTACGGGAACTGCAAAAGGCTCATCGTCACCGACGGGCTTCGCTATGGAGTCTATATCCGTAAAGGCGCTAATTGGCCAGAAACCCTGTATCCGTACGCTTATCTCAACGTTTGCAGGTTGCGTAGCGGTTATCCCATCTATGGAAATGGGGACAATGGGATTTTTGGTGCCAAGGAAGCGATCCATGCCATGACGCCCGAGTGGGACCCAGAACATGACGATCTGTAATACTTATGTGCCGCAGTGACCTGTTCCGGCGCCACGGGACAAAGTGCAGCGCAGCGCGGAGCTCAAAAACAAACTGCCCACTAGAGCGGGCAGTTCCACCTTGGGGTGTGCGTGTGACGTGACACGGATTCGAGGCAAAAAGGGTTGTATCACAGGATGTGCCGCGACGGTGCCGACCACAGGCGCGTGGCGTGGCGACACCCCCTCTTACTCGGACAACTTCCTACGTGACAATTCGTTTGCTAACCGTATTGCTTTAGTCAGCATACCTACAGTTGTCGAAGGATTGCCATACGGATTACCTTCTTCTCTACGACGATCAACCAAGACATTTCCACGTCTTTCTGCAGACTCAACCCGGATAACCATTTCGTCGCAATCTGGTATCTTTCCTATATGTCTGTCATATTCTGGTCTCAGTTCCTTCAACGTTCTTTGTATAGCGTCGCTACTGTCGGGTCTGTCGCAATCTCTTTCATGTAAAATCAGCCAGAGTTCAAAGCATGGGTTAGAACGTGCTACCCCGACACTATTGTCCAGACAAAACTTTACTGCTGCGTCGAAATTTGGGTGAGTATCCCGGTCAAAAACTGCCCACACCTCATCCTTTCTTTCGAATGAAGACTTTTTGCGCCGACTGGATTTGGTCAATCCCTCGGATTTTGCAAATTTTACAGCCTCCCTTGCTATAGTCATGGGAACTCCAACTCCCGGCTTGGATTCAACAGAAATCAATGCCCCAGTCCAAACTCGTTTAAGCGCAGAAAAATATGCCGGTTCTGTGTTCCGGCCTTCGCAAAAAAGGATGAATCGTCTTTTTGGTTCTCTTTGCGTTTTATGCCGCCGCATCGGAGGTATCTTGCGTCGCGCCATTTAAGCTGGCTCATAGAATGCCGAAATCGTGTCACCGTTTGGCAGCGCACCAAATCGGCCCTGTAAATACCCTGATTCGATATCGTCACCCTTGCGTGTTCGAATCTCTGTTAGAGGATAAAGCTCTGTAGCTCCCTCTGATGTCTTTTCAGTAAACCAAAGCTGGTCGCGTCTCAGCATTTTAGAACTCATCAAGTTGGTATCGTGAGTTGTCGCAATCAACTGCGCTCCTTTTCTATTTATTTCCGGTAAGCAGAATAACTTTAATACTGCCTCACTCGCTATGGTGTGCAAACTGGCATCGATTTCATCAATACAGAGTGGAAGCCCCTCATCCAGCGCCTGGAATACTAAGCTAAGTACGATTAATAATCGTCGTGTCCCTGCGCTTTCTGAATCTAAATCAAAATAAACTGGCTCACCTTTACGATTACTGTGTGCAAGTTCAATAGCAATATACTTGCCTTCCTCTTCCTCCGGTTTGATGCTTATGGTGCCATCGGAGAGTTTTTCGAATACAGCTTTTAACTCTTTACGAATTACTTGAGCTTCTTCAGGAATTTCAATTTTCTTTTCTCGGTATCCAGTAACCCCCGTATCAATAGAAGTCAAAAATTCAATCACTCGTGAATCTAATTCATCTCGGACAACTCGCGCAGATGCATTTGCCCCCGATATAGAAATCGAGTTGGCAATCTCAATCGACTTGAAATACTTGTAAACTTTTAATAACTGCTCATGACCATTCTGTGCAGCCGCTGATAAAAACAGGCTATTAGGTCTGGTCAATCCAGCGATATTTTGGTTTTGTCCTTTTAACTCGCGCCCAAAACTGAATGTACTTTTGTTGCGCTCAAACAGCTTTCTGGGTTGCGACAACGGATAGGTATATAGCCATTCGCCTGTAAAAACCTCGTCAGTTGCTTCAAAACCATAATGGTGTCTCACATCATCGATGATAAAGTCGATTTCAAATTTAGATGGAGCGGGTAAACAGGCCGGATCAAGCTTGAACGCATTGCGGGGTATACCACCTCCAGGCTCACCCTTGGTATGAGACCAGAGCACCAATTTCTTCATTGTTGCTATTGCGTTCAAGATATTGGATTTTCCCGATGCATTTGCACCATAAATTACGATCGCAGGCAAAACAGACTTGCTTGATACGGCTTTGCAATCAATTAGTCCATCTCGTCGATCTTGCAATGACGAGGCAGCGAATGACAATTCCTGGCTCTCACGAATGGAAAGATGATTGGTTACAGCAAAGCGTAATAGCATTTGCTAATTCCTCATAAGTCATTTGAACTGCAGAATTATACCATTATTTGCAAATATATCGTAAATTATGAAGTAATATGTGTATTTTAATGTTGTATTGAACTGAGCTGCGTTCCGCGGCTCAGTTCAAGTGGTGTAATCCCGAGTACTGGATTACACCACCACGTGTACCGGAACAGCGCCAGTCACGGCGCTACGCGCCATGTCTGGCGCACCAAAAAAAAGGGCGCTCAAAAGAAAGAGCGCCCAAATAGACAAACACCTATGGAGAAAAACTGGTTACGCGGCCTTGCGGAGGTCTTCTTGTATTCCCGCTTCGCGGGGGTCCCGGGCAATGACAACCCCGGTGTTCGGATGCAGTTGTCGGACGGCTTCAGCGATATTTTCGCGCTCAATCCCAATATCCTGCAACAGCCGGTCTGACAGAGCGTTCAATTGACGAATTGCAACCCTGTCGTCGTTCCAGGTTCTGATCCGGTCAACCAGCCGAACCAAAATACTGCGCTGAAAACGGCCCTGTACCACATTGCCGCGGTTACTGAAAATGCTCGTTGTGCTCATGATAATTTCCTAATGTACAATGGTCATTATGACCGCCAATAATGTCAGGGCCCCGATATAAGCGAACCCCACCTTGATTACCGCTTCGTTTACCATGATTGGATTCCTCTCGTTCATGTTGTTGATTAATAATTTAAGGCTACTTGAGTAGCTGGCAGGACGAATATAAGGGGAATATCCCTTGTGGACAAACGAAACTTTTTCATACAATGCATGAGCAAATACTCATCTATGAAGAATGACTGTCCGATACCCCTCAATGTCCGCCCTGCGTGCCCTTGAAGCCGCAGCACGACACCTCAGTTATACCCGGGCCGCCGAAGAGCTTTTCGTGACGCAAAGTGCCATCAGCCATCAAATCAAGCACATGGAGGAACTCTGGGACATCCGGCTTTTTGAGCGACGCGGTCGCCGGTTGATCCTGACCGAAGCCGGGCATGCGCTGGTCCCCGTTGTACGGGATTTTATCCGGCGCTTCACCGCCACCCTTGAGGAGGTCCTGGACAAGGACGAGGGTCCGGCAGCACTTCGGGTCACCCTGTTGCAGTCCTTTGCATTCAAGTGGCTGGTCCCCCGTCTGGGCCATTTCAATCACGAATACCCTGACATTGATGTGTGGATTTCCACCTCCGATGAACTGGTGGACTTTGATGCGGAAACCGCCGATGTCGGCATTCGCCTGGGGTATGGCCACTGGACCAACCTGTATGAAGAATTGCTGTTAAGTGAATATGTTTTTCCGGTCTGCAGTCCCCATTTCCTCAATACGTACGGAGCCCCTGAAAAACCGGCGGATTTGCTCGACCTGCCCCTGCTCCGGCGAAATGCGGTGGATATCCTGCAGCGCTGGCGCGACTGGTTCAAGGATGCCGGCGTCACGGTGGGGAAAATGCCGAAGGGCACACAGTTTCCCCAGACCAGCCTGGCTATCCAGGCGGCGATTGATGACCAGGGCATCGCGCTGGCCCGCAGCGCTCATGTCCTCGACGACATCAAGGCCGGGCGACTGGTGCGTTTGTTCCCGCAGATCAAAAGCAAATCCTATGTCTCGTATTTTCTGGTCTGCATGCCCGGCCGGGAAAACGAACCCCAGATCGCCGCTTTTCGCGGGTGGCTGAAACGTGAAGCTGAAAAATCGGAACAGGAATTCGAGGAAATGCTGAACTGAACCCCGGGTTTTACCGGTGATTTCGAACGGCCCGGGTGACCCGGTCGGTGTCCAGGCGGGAAAGGCAGTATCGTGGGCAATTCCGTTTGTCACAGACGGTACAGCCCTCCACCCGAACAATGCGGTCCCTGGCCCCCAGCGGTCCCACTCTTCTCTCATCCGTAGGACCGAACAAGGCAATCACGGGGGTTTTTTTGGCCCCGGCCACATGCATGGGGAAGCTGTCCCCGGTGAGCATCAGGGTCGCCCGGTCAACCAGTTCAGCAAATTGCAGCAAGGTGAGCTTTCCGGCCAGGTTCAGGCAGGACCCGGCGTTGGCACGGTCCAGGGCCCGGTCGATTTCAGCCTGTCGTTCTGAAGTTCCCGTGAACACGACCTGGTAGGTATCACCAACCCGGACCCCGACTTCGATGAATTTCTGCAGGGGCCAATCCTTGGACCTCCATCTGGAAAAGGGGCTGATGATCAGCACGGGTTTTTTTCCGGCCTGGATTCCGGACCGCAGTGTATCCACAAATTCCACCTCGTCCCGGCCCGTGGGCAATTCCATGGAGGCATCCCGAACCGGGATACCGGCCATTTGAAGCACCTGGCCCATTTCCTCAATGGCATGCATTTTCCTGTCCCTGAAACCGGCGATGAACGGCCAGTTGCCCTTGACAAATTTTTTCGTTGACCTGGCCGCATACAGGAACCACACCGATTTGGCCAGGCCCTGCAAATCGAATGCCAGGTCAAAATGGTGCCGGCGGACCTGTGCCGTCACACGCCGGATTTCCCCGGCCACCCAAAGCGGCCGGGTGGACCAGTTTCTCTTGCACCCGTCCCGGTCCAGGAGAATGATTTCATCCACCCATGGACTGTGCCGGTAGATTTCTGCCGGACCCGGTGCAGTCAACAGGTGCAGTTCACAGTGGGGGAAATGCTCCTTGATGCTCCGGATCGGGCCGCTGGCATGCAGCACGTCCCCCAGGGAAGTCTGTTTGATCAGCAGTATTTTCATGGCTCCATCACGCATTGACCGGGTCAACCGTACGGGTTTTCCATTTCCCCGGGCCGGGTTTGAAACCATCGGAACGTCCACAGATACTGTTCCGGGGCTTCCTCAATCAGTTTCTCCATGGCTTCGTTCATGGTCGAGGCATCCCGCACCTGGTCGCCGGTTGGAAAATTGTCCAGGGGTGGCAAGAGCGTGGTCACATAGTGTCCGGTTTCCGGCACGAGGCGGCAGATTCCCGGAATGACCACTGCATCCGTGATTTTTGCCAGCCGGCCCACGGTGTTCAAGGTGGCCCGGTCCTGACCGAAAAACGGTGCGAAAACCGTGTGCTTGCCGGCCCCGAGGTCTTCATCCGGCACCAGAAAACAGGTCCGCCCTGCATTCATGCCATGGATGATGCGGCGCAGACCCTGGTCCCGCATGTATACCTTCACCTTCCGGTGACGCATCCTGGAACGGTACAGAAACCAGTTCAGAACCGGATTTTTATCCCGCTTCATCATGGAAACCAGGTCAATTTCCGTCATAAAGGACATGGAAAATATGTCCAGGGTGGTGGTGTGGTAGGTGATCAGGATTTTTTTTTGCGTCGCCGGCAGGCCCGAAAGATTTTCCACGCCCCGGATACGGGTGAATTTCCTGATTCGGTTGATGGGGCCCATCATCGCCAGCCCCATGTCCACAAGCCCCTGCCCGTAACACCGGAAATGATCCTTGAGCATGACCTGTCTTCGGTCATCGTCCAGTGCAGGAAAACACAGCCGGAGGTTGGTTTCTGCGATCTTCCTGCGCTTTGGGTTGTGCTTTCTCATTTGATCACCGTAAAACCCTCCAATCCCCATCACCCATTTCCGTGGCAGCCACATGACGAGCCACAACACGCCGAGCAGGCACCATGTGCCCCAGTACCCGGGTTTCAGAAAACCCGGGCTGAAGTACTGTGAATCGGCATTATGACGGTTTTGGACAGCGGGCATCGGATTTCTTCACCGTGGTTGCCGGACCTGTTTCAAACGTGCACACATCGGATGAAAACCACGCTACGGGCCTGCAAATTCCCGGTACCTCGGGTCGTTTCCCGCCAGCCAGCACAGGTCCTCCCACGTGTCGATATCCCGGCATTCTTCGCAACTCGCCAGTGCCAGCCCACAGGCAGAAAAATTGGCGCGAACCCGGGCCAGCACCGTGGATTCCCCCCAGACGACATCCTGAAAAATACGTTCATCCTCCTGGCCAACCCCCAGAAAATAAAATCCGCCATCCATCGCCGGACCAATGACATTTCCCCGGGCCGTCAGCTGTTCATAGGCATTTTCCAGTGCCCCACCGGGGATATGGGGAACGTCGGAACCCATGACCGCTGAATATCCGGTCTCTTTCACCCCCCTTTTCAGCACATGCATCATCCGCAACCCCAGGTCCCCGTCTATCTGGACCTGAATCTCCATGTTCACGGAAGACCGCAGTGACTGGAATACCTCGAATTGTGCATGCGGAGACACCGTCAACACCAGCTTCCCCGGCCAGTGCCGAAGAATGTTCTCCACGGAATGGATCAGCATCTTCGTTGCCAGCCGTGCACAACACGCCGCATCCATCCGGGGTTGCATGCGCGTCTTGACCTTCCCCGGAACGGGCGCTTTTGCAAACAGGTACAATGGAATGGGGGGGTTACCGCTCATCCCCGTACATGACTGCCAGCCGTTCCGGAGCCACCCCGACCCAGAACAGGAAACGAAGTTTCCACATGAGTATCACCGTTTTCAGCGGGCCACGATTCTGCCAGCGGCGGGCAGACGTGATGACGGCCTGTTTGATCAGGCCGGGCCTGGAATAGCGATTCAGCCTCTTGGACAATGCAATGTCTTCCATCAGCGGCACCGGGGGATATCCTCCGCATTCGTGAAATACCTGGCTCAGGACATAGATTGCCTGGTCTCCGGTTCCGATCCGTCTCAGCCTGGAACGGAGGTTGATCATCTTTTCGATGATCCGGTAAACCAGCCCGGGGGCACCCAGCCGGACATCAAACCGGCCCCACTTCACCCCGGTATTGATGTTTTCCCCGATCATCCGCATTGCGTTCACCGGCAGCCGGGTATCACAGTGCAGGAAAAGCAACACATCCCCCGATGTCAGGCTCGCGCCTGCATTCATTTGCGAGGCCCGCCCCTTGGATGTGCTCCGGATGTAGTTAATTCTGGACTTGCCTTCAATGTCCAGCCGGACATCACTGGCAATGGCCCGGGACTCCTCCGCATCGCTGGAATCAATGATGAATACCTCATCGTAGCCCTCCAGGGCCTGGATGTGGTGAATCAGGCCGCGCAGGTTCTCTCTTTCGTTGTAGATGGGAACAACCATTGAGATGGAGGGGGCAACACTCACGGTTCAAGGAAAATCAGCTGCCGGGTCCCCGGTTCCGGTTTCCGGCAATGCGCAGGCGCAGGGCATTCAGGCGAATAAAGCCCGTGGCATCCGACTGGTCGTACGCCCCGGCATCCTCTTCAAATGTGACGATCTTTTCATCGAACAGGGAATCCGACTCCGACCTTCGCCCGAGAATCGTGACATTGCCCTTGTACAGCTGGACCCTGACTTCACCGTTGACCGTCTTCTGGGAGGCGTCGATCATCTCCTGCATCATCAACCGTTCGGGACTGAACCAGTATCCATTGTAGATCAACCGGGCATATCGAGGCATCAGTTCATCCTTCAGGTGGGCCACCTCCCGGTCCAGGGTGATGGATTCCATTGCACGGTGGGCCTTCAGCATGATGGTTCCGCCGGGTGTTTCATAGCATCCCCGGTTCTTCATGCCCACGTAGCGGTTTTCAACGATGTCTGCCCGCCCAATGCCATGCCTGGACCCCAGGGCATTCAGCCTGAGGATCACCCCGGCCGGGGACAGGGGCTGTCCATTGACGGCAACGATGTCCCCGCCGGAGAATTCCAGCGTGACGAGTTCCGGTTCATCCGGCGCATCCATGGGGGACACCGTCCACTCCCAGGCACCGTCGCCGGGGGTGGTCCAGGGGTCCTCCAGCTCATTGCCTTCATGGGAGATATGCAGCAGGTTCGCGTCAATGGAATAGGGGGAGCCACCGCCTTTTTTCTTTTCAACCTCAATGCCGTGGCGTTGTGCATAGGCCATGAGCTTTTCCCTGGACGTCAGGTTCCATTCCCTCCAGGGAGCAATGATCTGGATGTCCGGGCTCAGCGCATAGGCAGACAACTCGAAACGCACCTGGTCGTTCCCCTTGCCGGTAGCACCGTGGGAGATGGCATCCGCCCCGGTTCTTTCGGCGGTCTTCACCAGGTGCTTCGCAATCAGGGGGCGGGCAATGGAAGTACCCAACAGGTATTCGCCTTCGTAGACCGCATTGGCGCGAAACATCGGAAACACGTATTCCCGGGCAAATTCTTCCTTGAGGTCTTCGACAAAAATCTCCTTTATTCCATACTTTTCCGCTTTTTTGCGGGCCGGTTCCAGGTCTTCGCCCTGACCGATATCCGCGGTAAACGTGACGACTTCGCAACCATATTCATCGGCCAGCCATTTCATGATAATCGAGGTATCGAGACCTCCTGAGTAGGCGAGAACGGCCTTTTTGATACTGGACATAATCTTTAGCTTTGCCTGCCGGAAGGGAAAGCGGTGATTATATCATTGGAAATTACCCCCCGCTTTAGTAAACTTGCCTTTCGATGAGTGCCCGGACCAGGGCGCTCTTCAACACAACCGGAATCATAACTGCCTGCCATGCGCCACTTCTTGAGTTTAATGGATTTGTCCCCCGGGGAAATCCGACATGTCATCGCTCGTGCCATTGAGCTGAAGGCCCAGGCACGGGGGGGAGCGGCTTCCTCCCTGATGAACCACCGGACCGCGGTGCTGGTGTTCGAGAAGTCCTCCACCCGCACCCGGATATCCTTTGAAGTCGGCATTCGCCAGCTGGGGGGAAATTCAATCTTTCTGTCCCCGTCGGACTCCCAGCTTGGCCGGGGGGAACCCATTGAGGATACCGCCCGGGTATTGTCCAGGATGACGGACCTGATTATCATGCGCACCGGCCCGCACCAGCGAATCGAGACCATGGCAGAACATGCCAGCATCCCGGTGATCAATGGCCTTTCAGACTTCAATCACCCGTGCCAGCTGCTCGCGGACATCCAGACCTTCACGGAACACCGGGGGGAGATAAGAGGAAAAAAAATTGCCTGGGTCGGCGACGGCAACAATGTGTGCCACTCGTGGATGAATGCCGCCCGGCAGCTTGATTTTTTGCTGTCCATCGCAACCCCTGTGGACCATCGCCCGAACCACGCTGTGACGGATGCCTGCCAGCCCAACATCGAACTGACTACCGACCCGGTGGAAGCGGCAAGAGGAGCCGCCCTGGTGGTCACAGACACCTGGTCCGGCATGGGCTATGAAAAGGAAAAAGAGACCCGGTCCATCATCTTCGGCGGCTACTGTGTGGATGAAGCGCTGATGTCGATGGCCTGTGACGACGCCCTGTTTATGCACTGCCTGCCGGCTTATCGGGGCTGTGAGGTGGCGGCCAGCGTCATTGACGGGCCCCAAAGCGTGGTCTGGGATGAGGCGGAAAACCGGTTGCACGCACAAAAAGCGTTGATCGAGTTCCTGGTATCAGGTTGAATTCCCCCTGTACATCCCATCCCCCGGAAAGTACCGGGACGGGGTTCGGGTCCGGGTGCAGCACGCCTGCACAGCTTGAGACGTTGAAAGATGGACCCAGAGACCGTGAATCATGGTGAAATTCCACCATGATCCTCCTTATCATTCCATGACCGCACATTCTCCTGATGACCACAAGAATTCTCGTTCTGTACTACAGCCGCCACGGTTCGATTGCAAAACTTGCCACCCACATCGCTGCCGGGGTGGAAAGCGTCCACCACTGTGAGGCCGTGTTGCGAACAGTCCCGCCGGTCTCAACGGTGTGCGAAGCAGTTGAAACCGGAATTCCGGCCAGCGGGGACATTTATGCCGCCCCGCACGACCTGGAAACCTGCGATGGAATCGCCCTGGGAAGTCCGACCCGCTTTGGCACCATCGCTTCGCCCCTGAAATATTTTTTTGATCAAACCACCCCGCAATGGCTGAACGGGGCATTGAATGGCAAGCCGGCGGCGGTATTCACCTCCACCGGGAGTATGCATGGCGGACAGGAAAGCACCCTGTTGTCCATGATGTTGCCGCTCATTCATCACGGCTCAGTCATCGTTGGCGTCCCGTTCACCCGGTCCCCTCTTGGCAGAACCAAAAGTGGCGGTACGCCTTACGGCGCCAGCCATGTTGCCGGCAAAGATGGGGCCAATCCCATTACGGGTGATGAAAAGGAAATTGCCGGGTTACTGGGCCGCCGAGTGGCCCGGTGTGCGGTGGCGCTGTCCGGGGCCATGTTTTGAGCGACAATGAATGTTCCGATTCTGTCAACGCAATTCAAAATATCTCCTTTACCCCCCGCCTTCAATGCGTCGGTATTCCCGTGCGTTGGTAATCGGGTTTGTCGCGAAGGGTCCTTTTGATGAGACTGGTGTGTTAGGTCATACAAAAATACAGCGGGAAAGCACCTCCGATCTGGATTCGCAGGATTCTTAACCATATGATTTAACGGATGTTTTTAAACAGAAAGAATGAAATAGGGGGAAATCAAGGCAGGATTTTCCACTGAACGCGGTAAACTTTCACCGGGAAAGCAGAACCCAAGAAACGCGGCCCTGCAAAAACGAATTTCAACCTGAGGTGCTGCCTCCGGTTCACAACAGGGACCGAACGAGGGGAATGGTCACCTTCCGCTTGGCCTGCAACGATGCCGAATCGAGTTTGTCCAGCAGCGCAAACAGCGACCCGGTGTCCCGCCGGCTGTGTGACATGATAAATGCAATCACATGATCGTCCAGCGCAAACCCGCGGTTTTCCGCCCGCATTTTCAGGGCGGCCATCTTTTCACGATCATTGAGTGCATGCACAGGGTAGCCCCCCCCGGAAGACAGCCTTGAGGTGAGGTCATCCAGTTCAAGGCGGATTTGATCCAACGGGGCATTCCCGCTGGCAAGGATGCTGCCCGACAGGCTGACCACCTTTTCATACAACCCGAGAAGCTGGTCCTGGGCTTCATGCAGCCCCCTGACATTCTGGATATCATCAAGACAAACCAGTGTCCCGGGCTCCACCCGGTCCCGGATGTCCAGGATTGAATTGACCTGACCCATGGACAGAAACTGAAAGGGCTCCTTACGGTGTTGTTTGGCACCGCAACAGGCATTCAGCAGGTGGGATTTGCCGCAGCCCGGTTCACCCCACAAGTAAACCGTTCGCGTCTTACCCGGGTTCTTCAGCAGCTTTTCCAGCTCCTCCACCAGCAGTCCGTTCCGGGCAGTGCTGAAATTCTCCAGGCTGGTCTCGTCGCCCAGCTGGGTGGGGATAATTGTCTGCCTGTACATTATCCTGATGATCCGTCCATTTCCTGCCGTATTCCCCATTGCCAGATATACTGCACACCACTGATGATGGTCGTAAACAACACCGCAATGATGAGCAGATCAATCATCCAGGGGATGGAAACAATGCTCGCTTTTTCAATCAGAATGCACACCATCAGGGATATCTGGGCAAAGGTATTGACTTTGCTGATATAGGTGGGATTCATGAAATCCCGGGTACCCATTGCCACCAGTATGAGGTAGCCGGCAACAATGACAAGGTCCCGAAACATGACGACGATGAGCAGCCAAAATGGAATATCCCCCAATATGGCCAGCATGATATAGGTGCTGGCAATCAGCAATTTGTCCGCCAGGGGATCCAGCACTTCCCCCAGGCTGGAAACACAGTTGAAGCGTTTGGCGATGTAGCCATCCAGTCCATCGGTAATCCCCGCGAAAATGAACAACGCCAGTGCGAGGGAATAATTCCCTTCCTTGAGCAACAGGATCAGAACCGGGCAGGCCACAATCCGGACCAGCGTCAATAGATTGGGGATTTGTGACAGCACCTTGATAACCGTGTAATGTTGGACCGTTGGCAGCAGATCGTTTTGCCGGACTGGAACCAAACGACCCCATCCGGGCAATGTTTCAGCATACCGATTGTACGACCCTTTTTTCCACCGGTCATCCTTAATGTTGTCCCGGCAAAGAACCCGCTTCCCCCGGCACCTGCCCGACTCAGCTTGAGACTCCGCAGCGGTGCCCGGTGAAACCGTGCCGGCCGGAACACCGGAGGCCTGCCTGGCCGGTCACGGGAAGGCGGCCCATTGCCGGTGCGAATGCCGGGCTGCCGCCGGTTGCCGTGGCGCCAGCCGTTCCGGCTCTCCATGGCAGGACGGTTCACCCTCGCTGGATCGATGACCGCACCGGTCAGGAATCTTTGGCCCCAATCAGGCATAATCGTCCCCGGGGAACCGCAATCCATTCCAAACACAAAAGATGACATGGGGCAACACAAACCCGTCCTGACTTACCAGGACAGCGGCGTCAGCATTAACAGGGGTGCCGCGCTCGTGGACAGAATCACGCCGCTGGTCAGGCAAACGGCGCGGCCGGGTGTGCTCCAGGGACTCGGTGGATTCGGCGGGCTGTTTGAACTGCCTGCGGACCGGTACCGCCATCCGGTCCTGGTGTCGGGCACGGATGGCGTGGGCACAAAACTGAAACTCGCCGCCCGCCTGGACCGGCACCATACCATCGGCATCGACCTCGTTGCCATGTGCGTGAACGACATCGTGGTCTGCGGGGCGGAACCCCTGTATTTTCTTGACTATTTTGCTTCCGGTAAACTGGATATCGACCAGGCGGAATCGGTGGTCCAGGGCATTGTAACGGGGTGTGTATCCGCCGGATGCGCGCTCATCGGCGGAGAAACCGCGGAAATGCCCGGAATGTACCGGGCCGGCGAGTATGACCTTGCGGGTTTCGCTGTTGGCATCGTCGAAAAGGAACAGCTGATCCTGCCGGACCGGGTTCAACCCGGGGATGTCCTGATTGGACTGGCGTCCTCCGGCCCGCATTCAAACGGTTATTCACTGATCCGGAAAATTCTTGAACACACCGGTACGGACCTTGGCAGCCCGTTTGATGACTCGACACTGGGGAACAAACTGATGGCCCCCACCCGGATTTATGTGTCCTCCATCCTCAAGCTTCTCGAATCCGTTCCGGTACATGCCATTTCACATATTACCGGGGGTGGCCTGCCGGAGAACCTGCCAAGAGTCCTGCCAAAGGGGGTCTGTGCACGGATTTCGACTTCCGCAATCCCGTTCCTTCCCATATTCAGATGGCTGCAGGAACAGGGCAACGTGGCCGAACCGGAAATGTACCGCACGTTCAACTGCGGCATTGGAATGGTGGTCTGCGTGGGTCCCGCAGAGGCCGAAACCACCCGAACGATACTGGAGTCCGGGGGGGAACAGACCCATGTCCTCGGCGAGATTGTCGACAGGGGTGACTCTGCCGTCATGTTTGCCCCCTGACCGGTCCGGCTGGACGCACGAATGCTTCGTCTTGTGGTGTTGATCTCCGGGGGAGGCACCAATCTGCAGTCCATCATCGATCATGTGCAGCGCGGAACCCTGGACGCCGAGATTGCCGCGGTCATCAGCAGCCGGGGGGATGCGTACGGGCTGCGAAGAGCGGAAAAAGCAGGCATCCCCTGTGAAACCATCATTCCGGGCAGGTACCCGACCCGGCAGGAATATGATCGCGCTCTGGCCGGAATGATTCATCGGTACGAAGCCGGTCTCGTCGTACTGGCCGGATTCATGCGCATACTCGGAACCGAATTTGTGGAACGTTTTGCGGGCAGGATCATCAACATTCATCCCTCGCTGTTGCCCGACTACAAGGGAATGAATACCCATCAGCGTGTCATTGATGCCGGGGAAAAACACCATGGCGCCACCGTCCATTTTGTCACGTCCGAACTTGACGACGGCCCCGTCATCCTCCAGGCCAGGGTAAACGTCCACCCGGATGACGATGCCGGATCACTGCAGCAAAGGGTATTGGAACAGGAGCACATCATTTACCCCAGGGCCATCCAGGGGATCGCTTCGGGGAAGGTCAGCTTTCGGCATGCCAGGCTCCCCGATGAGGGGACTCCAGGATGAAATCACGGAATCCGGGCACCGTAAAATGGATGGCTCGGGTGATCCTGATGGGCCTGGTGGCATGGGGGCCGGTGCAGTTGTCCCGGGCATTTGAAGTTCCGGACCAGTCCCTGGTCTATGAGTTCGTCTACAACCGGCATTCTCTGGGTCAACTGGAAATTCTCATTGAAAGAAAGGACCGTTTCGTCAGTACAACCGCTGTCAGCCATCTCAATGCCATTGCGAAACTGTTCCAGCCGGAGTTGATCGAGGAAACCCTGTTCCGCATTGATGGCGATACGATCAGGGTGGAAAGCGGGGCCACCCTGTCCCGTGACGGGAAGACCGCCCGGCGCAGTTACGTCATTGACCACCCGGCCGGGGTGATCCGGTTCAGTTCCGGCAAGGAACTCCCCATCGAACCGGGGGACCGGTTCGAGTCCACCTCGTTCCCCCTGGTGCTGCTGGCAAGCAGGATCGGTACCCTGGGTGGAGAACACGTCCGGGAAATCAATGCCAAGCGGGTTCGCACCTATATTTACCTGCCCCCTGAAATGGAAACAATTCACATCGATGGAGCCGAGTACAATACCTGGAAGGTGACGCGTCATAAACACGGGGATACCCGCCGCACCGTAACGGCCTGGCTTGACCGGGAAAACCACAACATCCCTGTGCGGATCACCACCCGGAAACGGAAATCCGTCTCCGTATTCACACTCCAGCGCGGGTCCTGAAAATGTTTCGGGTTCACGCCGGTCTTGTCTTGTAATTTCCCGGATGGGTGCCATCTTTCAGGGAGTACCACGGTTTTTGACGGCCTTCCTGCCCATGGATACCCATGCGGCCCACCGGGAGAGAAGATCCGGATCACAGAGGCGGCAGAATACAGCCAGCCCGGAACCCGGGGAAAGACCGACGGTTCATTGGAAAAATATCGTGCCGGACAAGCGGTCGCCGCGACAAGACCCCGGATTTGCGGGATGACGGGCCCGACCGCGTCCACGGTGCCCATCGAGGCCCTTTTTTTGTGAAGAATCAATTGTGAAGAACCAATTGAAAGACTCTTTGAGACCGGCCTCCGCCCTTTGCAGGGGCCCCGGACTGCACTCATGACCGCCGCCCTTGCCATCTCCAATCTCAGAAAGTTCTATGACAATGGCCATGAGGCTCTGAAGGGAATCGACCTGCAGGTTGAAACCGGTGATTTTTTCGCCTTGCTTGGCCGCAACGGCGCCGGAAAATCCACTGCAATTGGAATCATTTCATCCCTGATCAACAAGACTTCCGGGATTGTCCGGGTGTTTGATGCGGACATTGACGAAGACTTTGCCAGGGCGAAGTCCTATCTCGGCATCGTTCCCCAGGAAATGAATTTCAGTGTATTTGAAACCCCTCTCCAGATTGTGATGAACCAGGCAGGGTATTACGGCATCCCCAGAAAGGAGGCCAGGCAACGGGCAAACAAGTATCTCGACCGGCTCGGGCTGGCGGACAAGAAACAGGAGTCTTCCCGGGCGTTGTCCGGCGGCATGAAACGCAGGCTGATGATTGCCCGGGCACTGGTCAACGAACCCAAATTGCTGATCCTGGATGAGCCCACAGCGGGGGTGGATATCGACATCCGACGGACGATGTGGGAATTTTTGAGGGACATCAATGAACGCGGTACCACCATCATATTGACGACCCACTATCTCGAAGAAGCCGAAAGCCTGTGCCGGAACATTGCCATCATTGAAAATGGGGAACTGGTGGAGAATACCAGTACAAAGAAACTGCTTTCACAACTGCAGCAGGAAACCTACGTGCTGGACCTGGCGGAACCGCTGGAAATCCTGCCCGAAAACCTGTCTTTGGCCCCGGACCAATACTGGAATTTGATCAACAACATGACGGTTGAAGTCAGCGTGCCCAAAACCCTCGGGATCAACCTGATTTTTGATGTGCTCACGAAACACCATATCCAGGTCCAGAGCATGCGAAACAAAACCAACCGGCTTGAACAGTTGTTTCTTGAAATCACCAACGAAAGAAGGGCCCAGCAGCAATGACTTTGCAACAGCAATGGTTTGCACTGGCCACCATCCTGCGCAAGGAGATCACACGCTTCATGCGGATATGGCAACAGACCATCTTTCCCCCGGTCATCACCACGTCGTTATATTTCATTATTTTCGGCAATCTGATCGGACCCCGCATCGGGGAAATGGACGGACACTCCTACATGGAGTTCATCGTCCCCGGATTAATCCTGATGTCGGTGATTACCACCTCCTATGCCAACGTGTCGTCCTCCTTCTTCAGTGCCAAATTCCAACGCTCTATCGAGGAATTGCAGGTCTCCCCGGTGCCGGACAGCATCATCCTGCTGGGATATGTCGGAGGCGGTGCCGTCCGCGGCATGCTGGTGGGGGTCATGGTGACCCTGACATCGCTGTTTTTCAGCCAGCTTTCGATCCATAACTTCCTGGTCATGACCAGCGTCATTGTGTTGACGGCCACCCTGTTTTCACTCGGTGGGTTTCTCAATGGCATGTTTGCCAGGAAATTCGATGATGTCACCATTATCCCGAATTTTGTGCTCACCCCCCTGACCTATCTGGGAGGCATTTTCTATTCCATCAAGCTTCTCCCGGATTTTTGGCAGTCGGTATCGCATATCAATCCCATTTTGTACATGATCAATGCTTTTCGTTACGGTTTTCTCGGGATTACGGACATTGAGCTCGGCATTTCCTATGCATTGATTTGCGTTTTCATCGCGGTGCTTTTTATTCTGAATCTAAGGCTTTTGCATACCGGTTTCGGCATTCGCGAATAACCCGGATTCTGCGGGGTCCAGCACGGTTCCACCAATTCGACTGCGTGGCCCGGTTCAGCGGACCGGCCCGGGTGAAAAACAGGGTCTGCCTGCTGTTCAGGTTTCCGGGAAAGGGGTTACTTTCACGATGTCGTCCGCGGCCTGCTGCAGGCGCGGGATATATTCTCGCGCAGAGTCCAGGGACATTCGCACGACCGGGGCGTGAAATGCCACGGCGGCATAAAACCGGCCCCGAACCTCCCTGACTGGAACGGCCAGCGCAATCATGCCGTCGACAAATTCTTCGTTGTCAATCCCCACGCCTGATTGCCGTACCGCCTCCAGTTCGGTCTTCAACGCCTCAACCTCCACAATGGTGTGTGCAGTGTACGCGGACAAGTCCAGATGCTGGATCAGTCGCTCCCTTTTCTCCCGGGGCAGGCTGCTCAGGTACAGCTTTCCGCTGGCCGTACAGTGTACCGGTACGCGGGTTCCCACGGGGAGCTGGAGCCGAAGCGGCCATTGCGTTTCGACCCGGTCCGAATAGATCATTTGTGACCCGTCCGGATAGGCGATATTGCAGGTCTCCCCGATCTCCCTTGACAGAGACATCAGTATGGCATGGCGTTGGGCACGGTGGGGGGATTGGGACAGCACACCCACAGCCAGGGTTTGCAGCTGGGGACCCGGGGTATAACGCTTGCTGTCCAGGCGCTGCAGGTATCCGGCCTGTTCAAGCTGGTTGCAGATCCGGTGGACCGTTGCCTTGGGCAGACCCAGGGCATGGTTGATTTCCGTTGCACTTTGCGGGCGATCGCAGTTGGACACCTGGTCGAGGATGTTCAGCACCCGCAATATGGTGGACCCCCGGGTTCTTTTCGCCGTGCTCATGGTCGTATCAATCGTCGAATTTCTGTTTTTGGGGGGGCAGTGCACTGTAATTGCAGCCTGCCTGTTCCATTATATTTTTCCGAACAAAACAAGGTAATAAATATAATGAGACTCCTTGTGTCATTATAAGCCATTTTACCCTTGGAAATGGTTTATCATTGCCGTGTTAACCCCAATGAATAAATTTTCACGGTCATATGAATCGGGACAATCAGGACTTTGATTTTATAATTGTCGGTGCAGGCTCCGCCGGCTGTGTGCTGGCCAATCGATTAAGTGAAAACCCCGGCCATCGCGTACTGCTGCTGGAAGCCGGGAAGGCGGACACCAATCCCTGGATCCATATTCCGGTGGGCTATTTCAAGACCATGCACAATCCGAAGGTGGACTGGTGTTATGTGACGGATCCGGACACCGGACTGAACCACCGGCAACTCAAGTGGCCCCGGGGGAAGGTTCTGGGCGGGTCAAGTTCATTGAACGGGCTGCTTTATGTCCGGGGCCAGCCGGAGGATTACGATGGGTGGGCCGCTGCGGGGAATCCGGGATGGTCGTTCGACGACGTTCTGCCGTACTTTATCAAATCCGAAGACCAGGAACGCGGGGCAGACGCCTATCACGGTGCGGGGGGGCCGCAAAAGGTTTCGGATATCCGGCTGAGAAGAAAAATCACGGACGCGTTTGTGGAGGCCTCCATGCAGGCCGGTATCCCGGCGAACGATGATTTCAATGGCCTCCACCAGGAAGGAGTCGGTTATTTTCAGCTGACCGCGCACCAGGGCAGACGGTGGAGTACCGCCAAAGGCTACCTGGACCCGGCCCGCCACCGCAAGAACCTGGTCATTGAAACCGGGGCGCACGTGACTCGAATCGGTTTCGAAAACCGGCGCGCCTACACAGTGCATTATCACAAGGGCGGGGAAACGTTCCGTGCCCGCAACACGAAGGAAATCATTGTCTCTTCCGGTGCAATCGGTTCACCACAGCTCCTGCAGCTGTCCGGCATCGGCCCGGGCCGGTTACTCAACTCCCTGCAGATTCCCGTGGTCACCGATTTGCCGGGTGTCGGCGAAAATCTCCAGGACCATTTGCAGATCCGCGCGGTGTACAAAACAACCGAGCCCACATTGAATGATGAAGTCAGCAACCCATTCAGGAAATTCATGATCGGTCTGGAATACCTTGTCCGGCGCACCGGGCCCATGACCATGGCAGCCAGCCAGATTGCCATTTTCACCCGCTCAAGGCCTTCCGTAAGCAGACCGGACATCCAGTTTCACTACCAGCCCCTGAGCTCGGACAGCCCGGGAGAAGGGACCCACCGGTTTTCCGCATTTACCTCGTCGGTCTGCCAGTTGCGCCCTTCCAGCCGGGGCAGCATCCGAATCAAGTCCCCGGATGCGCTGGAATATCCATCGATACAGCCCCGTTACCTGTCCACCGAAGAGGACTGCCGGGTGGTGGTCGATGCCATGAAGGTGTCCCGTCAAATCGCATCCATGCCTGCATTGAAAGACTATATCCTGTCCGAGTTCGATCCGGGGCCCAAGGTGCGTTCCGACGAAGAGCTGCTGGAACATGCCCGCAATACTGCAACCACCATTTACCACCCCAGCTGCACCTGTAAAATGGGAGAAGAGTCGGACAGGCAGGCGGTGGTCAATCATGAACTCCAGGTCCACAATGTCGAGGGATTGCGGGTTGCCGATGCATCCATCATGCCCGGCATTACTTCGGGGAATACCAATGCGCCCACCATCATGATTGGGGAAAAATGTGCGGATATGGTGCAAACAGCCTGGAAATCGTGAGACAAGGCCTTTCAAATTAACTAAATTTAATCAAATCCCGGGAGGTGGGCCCGGATAAAAATTGCGAAATCCGGGTAATTGTGCCAATATGGAACGTGAAGTATCATTTTAACTGTTTTTGTGGTTTTCCATACGATCAGAAAATCGGGGCTGTCCTGGATCTCAGAAACAATTGATAGCTCAGCATGGTGATTGGCATAATAGGCGTTCCTTAATCGGTATAATCCATACCGGACAACCAGACGTTTAACACAGATTATGTATTCAGGAACCATTTGACAAACCCCCTTCATCCCGAATTGCATACATACAACTACTCTATGAGGAGAATCCAGATGAAAAAACTATTCACCCTGTTCAACTGCTTTGCACTGGCTGTTGGACTGTTACTCACCGGTTCTGTGATGGCTGCTGAGGTCAAAATCCGGGTCCAGTCGGTCCTGCCAACCAAGGCGGATGAAATCGTCATGCTGAAGGATTTCGCTGCAAATGTGGCAACCCTGACCAATGGCGAGGTGCAGATTGAAGTCCTGCCGGATGGCGCCATCGTGAGCGGCCGGGATATCCTGGATGCCGTGGACAAGGGACTGGTTGAAGCCGGTTTTGCCTGGACACATTACTGGTCCGGCAAACATCCTGCCGCCATGCTGTTCGGATCACCCGTCGCAGGGGCCGGTGTGGGCATAGACAATATCGCTTTTGTTTCCTGGCTGATGAATGGCGGTGGCCGGGAACTGTACGACAGGCTGTGGGGCGAAATGGGAATGAACATCCACGGACTGATGCTCCAGCCGGTTGGCCCGGAAGCACTGGGATGGTTCAAGGAACCCATCAACAGCATGGAGGATTTTCGTAAATACCGGTTCCGTACCCCTCCGGGCATTCCCGGACAGACCTACAAGGATATCGGCATTGCTTCCGTAGCCATGGGCGGTGGCGACATTCTCCCGGCCCTGGAAAAGGGAACCATTGATGCGGCGGAATGGTGTTGTCCGAAGCCCGACAGCGTTTTCGGTTTCCAGAAGGTGCTGAAGCACTATTATCTGCAGGGCCTGCACCAGGTAGTCGTCAACGCGGACATGTATATCAACGGCGATGTCTGGAACAGCCTGACGGAATTCCAGCAACAGGCCATGAATATTGCGGCAGACGCCTCCCTGATGCGCGCCATGAGCTATCGGATTTATGAAAATGGCAAGGCTCTTAAGGACCTGGTCGAAAATCATGGTGTGCAGTTGCACGACACGCCTTCTGATTACTTCCCCGCGTACATGAATGCAGCCAGGGCAAGCCTTGAGAAAAATGCAGCGGAGAACGAATTCTTCGCGGAAGTCTGGAATTCCCAGATCGAGTTTGCAAAAATTGCGGTTCCATTCTGGGCCGGAGCACAAACTTCCAATGCAAAGCTGGGTCAGGCGTTCGCGGACTCCCTGAAACAGTAATCCTGGCAAACCGGGCGAAAGCACCGGTTAACCGGGTTTTGAATATCAGGCGGACCCTCCGGGGTCCGCCTTTTTTCTGAAACGGGGGACTGGAGAAGACCGGCCCGGGCAATGGCGATGCTTTGAATATGCGAAAAATTCCGACAAGGGATGGTAAATTGTGTTATATGTTATGTGTCGGTGCAGTGGACTTGACCCGAATCGACACGACCGTTGCATAACTGCCGCATTGAAATGCACCGCTGAAATGGACACACCACGCGACTCTTTTGGAAATGGCTGAAGAAATCGACCCGGATGATCTTGAAATCGCAGACGAGCTGATCGCTGAAAGGCGCTCTGCGGACCCGGATCATCTGCCGGACGACATGCCGCCCTGGATGGCCAATCCAATTCGTGTGATCGACAAGATAAACCTGTGGGTCGGCAAAGTGGTCTGCTGGATGCTGGTGCCGATGTGCCTGGCCATGGTGTACGAGGTCGTTGCGAGAAAATTCTTTGTGGCACCCACCATGTGGGCCTATGACATCAGCCGCATGCTCTACGGGGCCCTGTTCGTACTGGGCGCCGGCTATGCACTGCTGCGAGGCGTCCATATCCGGGCTGATTTTCTGTATCGCAACTGGTCGCCTCGGACCCAGGGCAGGGTTGACGCGGCACTGTACCTCCTGTTTTATTTTCCCGGCCTGCTGGTCTTCCTGTGGATGTCCATTGACTATGCCTGGACCGCTATCGACCGGGGTGAAAGGGGGATGGACACCGCCTGGATGCCCTACATGGGCCCGATAAAAAGTGCGTTGCCCATTGGCATCGTATTTCTGCTCATCCAGGGTGTTTCGGAATTTCTGAAAAGTATCTATGCCTCAACCCGTGGAAGGTGGCCCGTCTGATGATTGATGCCATCATCAATTTTCGACCCGAATACATCGGCATACTCATGATAGGGAGCATGCTGTTTGCCATATTTATCGGCTTCCCCATTTCATTCACCCTGATTTTCCTGGGCATGGTGTTCGGATTGTGGGGCTTTGGGAACCTGGTGTTTTACCTGATGACATTCCAGTTTTCCGGTGTCATGCTCGAACAGACCCTCGCCGCGGTGCCGCTGTTCGTGTTCATGGGGATCCTGATGGAACAGGCCGGGCTGATGGAACGATTGTTCAATGCCGTTCAACTGACGCTGTCCCGAACAAAAGGCGCCCTGTATATTGCCGTGCTTTTTGTGTCCACCATCTTTGCCGCCGCCACCGGGATCGTAGGCGCTTCGGTGACCATTCTCGGCATCATGGCCGCCAAGACCATGAATCGCTCCGGATATGACGTGCAACTGTCCGCAGGTTGTATCACCGCTGGCGGCACCCTCGGGATACTCATACCCCCCAGCATCATGTTGGTGGTCATGGGGCCCATCCTGGAGGTTCCGGTTACCGACCTTTTTGCGGCCGCCATCATCCCGGGTTTCATGCTGGCGTTTTTATATACCGGCTATGCCCTGATCCGCTGCCAGATCAACCCCAGTCTGGGCCCGATACTGCCCGAAGACATGCAGCCGGAATCCATGAAGGAGGTCTGGAAAGAGTTCTTTCTGGGCCTGGTGCCGCCTGCCGCGCTGGTGGGCTTTGCCCTGGGGAGCATCCTGTTTGGATTTGCAACGCCGACGGAAGCCGCCGGAATGGGTGCATTCGGATCCTTTCTCCTCGCCGCCGCATACAAAAAACTGACGTTGCCGGGGTTCAAGGACGCGCTCATCAAGACCCTTGAAATTTCGGCCCTCATCCTGGTTCTGGTGGCCGCTTCCAACTTCTTTGGCGCCGTATTTTCAAGGCTGGGCACCCCCACCATGCTGACGGAATACCTGCTGACCCTGGATCTGCCTCCCTATGCCATACTGGCGATGATCATGGCACTGATCTTTCTTTTGGGCTGGCCACTGGAGTGGGTCCCCATCGTCTTGATTATCGTCCCAATACTGTTGCCGCTGGTTGACCAGCTCGGCTTTAACCTGGTGTGGTTCGGCATACTGGTCGCGGTGAATTTGCAAACAGCTTGGCTATCGCCACCCGTGGCGTTGTCGGCCTATTTCCTGAAAGGAGTGGTCCCGGAATGGGATCTCAAGGATATCTATAAAGGAATGATGCAGTTTATGGTGATTCAACTGATCGGGCTACTGCTCATCATTTTCTTCCCCCAAATCGCCCTGTGGCTGCCTGAGTACTTCAACTCTACGGCGGGATAACCCGCCCGTCACAACTTTTATTCTGGAGTCGTTCGCATGGCGATCCGTGTTATCAAAAAAGCAATCAAGACGCCGGCATCGAACCAGGACGATACCCACCGGATCGTCCGCAAGATGCTGGAGGAAATCGAGGCGGGCGGCGAAGCAAAAGCCCGGGAATATGCCAAAAATCTCGATGGCTGGGAGAAGGATGTGCTCGTGACCCCACAGGAGATTGAGCAGGCCACCGCTTCATTGCCGGACCAGACCAAACAGGATATCCAATTTTCCCATGCCCGCGTCAAGGCTTTCGCGGAATGCCAGCTTGCCAGCATGCGTGAGTTTGATACCGAAATTTCTCCCGGCCTGGTCTGCGGACAGCGGCTTATTCCGGTGAATACCGCGGGATGTTATGTCCCGGGTGGACGATACGCACACATTGCATCCGCCATCATGAGCGTGACCACCGCCAAGGTGGCCGGAGTACAAAACGTTATTGTGTGCTCACCGACCCATGGCGAACGCGGCGTCCACCCGGCGATTCTTTATGCCGCCGACATGGCGGGTGCCGATACCATCCTGCATCTTGGCGGCGTACAGGGCATTGCAGCCCTTGCATATGGATTGTTTACCGGCAATTCAGCAGATATCCTGGTGGGCCCGGGAAACCGGTTCGTCGCAGAAGCCAAGCGTATCCTGTTTGGCCGGGTGGGCATCGACATGTTTGCCGGTCCGACCGAAATCCTGGTCATTGCGGATGAACATGCGGACCCGGACCTGATTGCCTGCGATCTTGCGAGCCAGGCAGAACATGGACCGGACTCCCCCGCGTGGCTGATCAGCACATCACAACCGCTGGCCGAACAGGTAATATCGCGGATTCCGGACTATATTGACCGGCTTTCTGAACCCAACCGCTCCACGGCCCAATCCGCCTGGGAAAACTATGGTGAAGTCGTGGTGGTCGATACCCGGGAAGAAGCGGTCACCGTCAGTGACGAATACGCCTGCGAACATCTCGAGGTGCAATGCGAAGACCTCGACTGGTGGCTGGCCCGCCTGGGCAATTACGGCTCCCTTTTCCTGGGTGAGGAAACGACGGTTTCCTACGGTGACAAATGTTCCGGGACCAACCATATCCTGCCTACCAAGAAGGCGGCCCGGTACACGGGGGGGCTCAGTGTCAGCAAGTTCATCAAAGTGCTGACGTGGCAGCGCATGACCCGGGAAGCCAATCGTGATGTCGGGGCGGTAACGGCACGAATTTCACGCGCCGAAGGCATGGAAGGCCATGCGCGCAGCGGCGATGACCGTCTCTACAAGTATTTTCCCGACGAAAGTTTTGACCTTGGTATCGAAGCATAAGGCCCCTGCTTGATGGTTGACCATGAACCCCTGCATCACCCCCTGAATCGTCCATTTTCCCTCAACGGCCGGGCATTCGTCGTTTCCGGCGCGAGTTCCGGAATCGGCCGGGCAATGACCGGGTTTTTGATCCATGCCGGTGCCCAGGTCATCGGAATTGCCCGGAGACAACCTGAACTTGAATCGCTTGAAGCGGAATACAACGGCTCAAAACCCTCGTTCTTTTCGCTTTGCGCCGACCTCGGTGACCGCTCCGCCATGACGGCGGTCGCCTCCCAATGCATGAAGGCCTGCGGGCGGGTGGACGGGGTCATCAATGCGGCGGGCGTCAACTTGCGTGAACCGGCGGAAGAGGTCTCCTTCGACAGTTGGGACCGTACGCTCAATCTCAATCTGTCCGTTCCTTTTTTTCTGAGCAGGGAGTTTGTTCCAGGCATGAAAAAAAACGGCTACGGAAGAATCATCAATATTGCCTCGCTGCAGTCCTCCCGCGCCTTCCCAAATGGACTGGCCTATGGGGCTTCCAAAGGAGGCGTCTGCCAGTTGACACGAGCCATGGCGGAAGCCTGGTCCCGGTATGGCATTACCTGCAATGCCATCGCCCCGGGATTTTTCCCCACCGATCTGACCGCACCTGTTTTCTCGGACCCGAAACAGGCACAGTGGGTGAAAAACCGGGCATTGCTCCGCCGCCATGGTAAACTGGAGGACCTGTACGGTGTCACCATATTCTTTGCCTCGGCTGCGTCTTCATTCATTACTGGGCAAACACTGTATGTCGATGGCGGATTTACTGCTCACTGAACCCGGATGAAAGCACTCGTTTACACGGCCAACCAGGAAATGATCTTTCGGGAGGCGCCTGAACCTCAGCCCGCTGCCGGGGATGCGCTGGTGGGCATTGAATCCGTTGGCATCTGCGGATCGGACATGCATGCTTATCTCGGTCATGACCCGCGCAGGGTGCCGCCCCTCATTCTTGGGCACGAAGCGGTCGGGACCGTCCTCCAGGGAGGCTCCCCCGGAGAACGGGTCGTGCTGAACCCCCTCATCACCTGCGGAACCTGCCCGACGTGCCTGGGCGGTCGGCAAAATCTTTGTGACAAACGGGATCTGATCGGCATGTACCGGCCCGGGGCATTCGCCCAGCAAATTGCCATCCCCGAACGCAACCTCATCAAGGTGCCCGATGGCATGGACCCGGGCAAGGCCGCACTGACCGAGCCCGGAGCGACGGCCCTGCACGGCGTATTGCTTGCAGAAAATGCGGCCGCGAGACCGGTCAGCGAATCCCGTGCCCTGGTTATTGGAGCCGGTTCGGTGGGATTGCTGACCGCCCTGGTTCTCCTGGACAAGGGCGTGCTCCAGGTTGACCTTGCCGAAACCAACCCGCTGCGTCGAAGAACCGTCCAGACCCATACCGACTGCCATGTTTTCGACCCGATCAAGACAACCCCCGGTGAGAATACCTATGATCTGGTCTTTGATGCGGTCGGCGGTGCCGTTACCCGCCAGACCAGCGTGAAATGTGCAAAACCCGGGGCGGTCATTGTGCACATCGGGCTCATGGACAACCAGGGAACCCTGGATGTCCGCAGAATGACCCTGCAGGAAATCACCTTTATCGGATGCTATACCTATACACCGGTGGATCTTCGCGTCACCCTGCAAAAGCTGCACAGCGGGGCCCTCGGTTCCCTGGACTGGATTGAACTCCGGCCCCTTGAAGAGGGTGCCAGGGCGTTCAATGAAATTCATGGTGGAAATTGCGCGGCTCCGAAAGTGGTGCTTCAGGTCTAAAACGCGGAAATGGAATGATCCGGACCGCCCATCGGTCATTCCAGTCCCGTGCAAAGGGCAACCCCTTGTTTTTTGGGTTCCGGCATTTTCGTCGGAAAGGGTTTCCCTGCAATTCAATGCGGAAGTCGCCACGGCTGGTGAAAATACGGGTGAGCCCCCTTGCCCAAAGCAGGACGGTGCGGTAGTATTTCCCACAAGTGAGCGCCTCCTTTTCTTCCCATGACCCCGTGTCTGGCACAACAAACGGATCCCGGTGTGTTGAGACGGCAATCCTCTGTTTTCCATCGGATGACTCTTTGTAGCGAGACCTTCACAACCAAAATCCCGGCCGCGCACGAGGCCACGGACCTGAAATATGACCACTGACCATTCCGAACAACTCACGGGCGTACGCTACGAGCCTGACGAAAAACCCCCCGCCCTGTTTGCCAGCGGCCTCGGCCTGCAACTCGCCATCCTCTGCTCGGCTGGCATCGTTCTGACTCCGGCAATCGTGGTCCGCGCTGCCGGCGGGCCGGAAACGTTCCTGGTGTGGGCGGTCTTTGCCGCGGTCCTGGTCAGTGGCATCACCACCATATTGCAAGCGGCCCGGTTCGGGCCGATCGGTGCCGGTTATGTCCTCGCCATGGGCACTTCCGGAGCCTTCATCGCGATCTGCGTCTCAGCGATCGCCGAAGGCGGACCGGCAATGCTCGCAACCCTGGTGGTCATTTCGTCTCTCTTCCAGTTTGCACTCGCCTGGCGGCTTTCGTTGCTCCGGCGGATTCTGACCCCCACTGTTGCGGGGACCGTGATCACATTGATCCCCGTCACGGTGATGCCGATTGTCTTCGATATGCTGACGCAGGTCCCGGACGGGACCCCGGAACTGGCCGCTCCGCTGTGTGCCCTGGCCACCATGCTGATCATATGCGGCATCTCGCTGGCCACAACGGGCACACTGCGCCTGTGGGCACCGGTCATCGGCGTCATCACCGGCTCGGTGGTTGCCAGCTTCTACGGTCTCTACGATGTCGGCCGCATTGCCGATGCCGCATGGATCGGGGTCCCCGAAGGGGGCTGGCCAGGGTTTGATCTCAGCTTCGGACCGGCCTTCTGGGCACTGCTTCCGGCCTTTGTCTTTGTAACCCTGGTGGGTGCCATCGAGACGATCGGCGACGGAGTCGCTATCCAGCGTGTATCCTGGCGCCGGCCGCGGGCGGTGGATTTTCGCGCCGTGCAAGGCGCCGTCGCCGCAGACGGCATGGGCAACCTGCTGTCCGGCCTGGGAGGGACGGTGCCGAACACAACCTATTCGACGAGCATTGCGGTCACTGCGCTGACGGGGGTCGGAGCCCGTAGCGTCGGCATTGCACTGGGGTCGGCATTTATCCTGATGGCGTTTCTTCCCAAGGTGCTCGCCGTGGTACTGGCCATACCCAGCCCGGTCGCGGCGGCCTATATCACCGTGCTGCTGGCACTGTTGTTTGTGGTCGGCATGAAAATCATCGTCCAGGATGGAATGGATTATCGCAAGGGCCTGATTGCCGGGATTGCGTTCTGGGCCGGGGTCGGCTTCCAGAACGGATTGATCTTTCCCGAGCTGGTCTCGGGATTCGCGGGGGGTCTCCTGCAAAACGGCATGACAGCCGGAGGACTGGTGGCCATCCTGCTGACCCTGTTCCTGGAGTTGACCGCGCCCCGCCGCCGCCGGATTCAAGTGGATTTCAACGCCAAGGCGCTACCCAAAATCCGGGAATTCCTGCTTGCTTTTGCGTCCCGCAGCGGCTGGGAGGGTGACATGGTGCACCGCCTCGACGCGGCTGCCGAGGAGACATTGCTGACGCTTCTGCAACAAGACGAGGACGAGGAGGTATTCACAGGCGAACGGCGCCTGCTCCTGACTGCACACAAGGAGAACGGCGGAGCCATCCTGGAATTTATCGCCGCCTCCGGTGAAGAGAACCTCCAGGACCGGATCGCACTCCTTGGCGAACAGACAACCGATGAAGTACCGATCGAACGGGAGGTCTCGTTGCGGCTGTTGCGTCACCTCGCATCCTCGGTTCACCACCAGCAATACCATGACGCCGCGATCGTCACCATCCGTGTAGACGCCCCGGTCGCCTCGCGAGGATAAGCCCCCGTACGGTCAAAACAACGGCTCCACCGGGGCACAGCACCGTCCCCGCTAACTGCCCGCATTCCGCGTTGACTTAAAAACAGCGCTGGAACAGTTCAGTCATCGCATCCCACGATTCACGGTCTGCCTGGGCGCTGTATCCAACCGGCAATCCATATTTCTGATTCTTCTCATCGGCGCCGGGATTGCTGAATCCATGCTGTGCGTTCGAATGGATGATCACCCGATAGTCCGCACCGGCCGCATCCATTTCCTCCCTGAACCCGGCAACATCACTCATGGTCACCATCGCATCGGCTTCACCATGGCAAACCAGCACGCTGGCGCTTACTCCTCCAGGGGCCGGGGGATGGAAAGACCCGAGAGCACCATGAAAACTCACCACCGCATCCAGTTCCAGGCCGATCCTTGCCATGTGAAGCACCATGGCGCCACCGAAACAATAGCCGATTGCCGCGGTCTTGCCTGCCGCGACCCGGTCCTGCTCCAGCATGGCGGCATACCCCGCCTTGAGCCGGCCGGTGCCCCGTTCCATATCCCCAAGCACTGCATTCATCAACTCTCCTGCCCTGTCAGGGTTATCCGCCGTCTCACCATTGGAATACATGTCCACGGCAAAACCACAGTATCCCAGTTCGGCCAGCATATCGGCCCGGCCACGAATATAGTCGTTCAGCCCCCACCATTCGTGTATCACCATCACCCCGGGCCTTGGCCCGGCCACATCCCGGTCCCAGGCCATATAGGCATGGTGCGAGGTGCCCTCCACGTCAAATTCAATGGTTTGGTTGGATAGGTTCATTGTTGTGCCTCCGGAATTTTTCATACATTGTAATGGAAATTACACTTCATGGAAGACCGATTCGGGGCGGATGCTGCCAAACCTGACCCGTTCGATGCATGCGGGGTGGCTCGGCAGCGCTGCCGGTCCCGGCCGGTCTCTCCTCACCGACGCACCCCGGGAATTTTATCCGGTGAGCAGGAGGATTCTGGCCATACCGATGCGACCGTCCACAGCAACTGGAAACACCGCCCCCCGTGTGCCGATTCGCATGCAGCGTGGTGTGGATAGGATAGAACCCCGAGGGTCCCCCTATCCCAGTTGAGTCACCCGGTGGTCCCGGCCTCTGCAGCCTGTGATATCGCAATCGGCTGAACCTCAAGGCGGTCGGCATTCCTGCGTGCCTGCACCAGGTCGTAGGCGGCCTGGCGCCGTACCCAGAACCCGGCGTCCGACCAGCCGACCTTCTCCAGCCGAATGGCCATTTCCGGAGAAATGGCGGCATGGCCATTGAGAACCCGGGAGAGCGTATGGCGGGCTACCCCCAGGGCGCGCGCCGTCCGGATGACATTCAGTCCGAGTGGCCGGAGGCAATTTTCCCGGATACTGTATCCGGGATGGGGAGGGTCGGTCATCATCATTTTTGTCTTTCCTGTTCAGTGGTTGATCCGTTCCAGGATGGATTGAGTCTGTTTCGGATCCGTGGTTTTCAGTAACCTCTCCGCCAGCGGCCTCACCCTTGAGACATCGGTCAGGCGTACCTGCTGTTTCACCGGGAGTATCGCGGTGAGGTCCGTGCTGAAATCCCTGAGACCCAACCCCAGCAAAACACGGGTGAGGCCCACATCTCCCGCCATTTCTCCACACATTGAAACGGGAATATTCGCGGCTTTCCCGGCGTCCACCGTCATTTTGACCAGCCTCAGGACAGCAGGGTGCAACGGATCATACAGATAGTTGACTTCATCGTCCACACGGTCAATTGCCAGGGTATACTGGATCAGATCGTTGGTTCCAATGGACAGGAAATCCAGGCGCTGGGCAAAAAGATCCGCAGCAATGGCCACCGCAGGCACCTCCACCATTCCCCCCACCGGCAGGTCCGGATCGAAATCCATGCCCTGGGACTGCAGTTCCTGCTTAACCTCTTCGAGCAGAAAAAACAACTGGTCCAGTTCGTCCACTCTTGAAATCATCGGGATCATCATTTTGACGCTTCCATGCACGGCAGCCCGATAAATGGCCCGCAACTGGGGCTTGAATAACCCCAGGTCCTGCAGGCAGAGACGAATGGCCCGTCGTCCCATTGCCGGATTGGTGCCAATGGCACCCCTTGTACGGCCTCCATCCACCTGCTTGTCCGAGCCGAGGTCCACGGTCCGGATGATCACCGGCGATGAGGTTTGCTTCAACAGCCCGGCATAGACTTCATACTGTTCTTCTTCATCCGGGAGGTGCTCACGGTTCATGTACATGAATTCGGTTCGGTAGCATCCTACTCCCGCCGCATTCTGGGATTCACTCTCCTGGATGTCTTCGGGCAATTCAATGTTGGTATTGAGCAGCACTTGAACGCCATCCAGGGTCACCGCACTGGCATCCACCAGTAAATTCAATTCCTCGGCCCGGCGCGAAATTTTCAGCTGGCGGCGACGATAGGTTTCGAGGGCGACTTCATCCGGATTGACCAGCACCACCCCGCGCATTCCGTCGATGACAAGAAGATCACCCGTGCGCAAATAACGCACTCCCCCATGCAACCCAACAACTGCCGGGATTTTCATACTCTGTGCAACGATTGCCGTATGGGATACCGGCCCGCCCAAGTTGGTAATGAACGCGCTGATCCGGTGCTTTTTGAGTTCTATGGCATCCGCGGGGGACAAATCATTGGCAACAATGATCTCTCCTTCGTAATTTCCTTCATGCCGGGCAATGAAACCAACCTGGTCATCCGCGAGTTCGCCCTGGATTCGATGGATGATCTGGGCCAGGTCTGCGGATTTGCTGCTCAGGTACGGGTCGTCGATTTTGTTGAAGGTCCGGTGCAGTTTCTCGGCATGTTGCTGCAAAGCCGCTTCGGCGTTAATCTGTTGCCCCCTGATGAGTTCCCGGGGTCTCTGGATCAAGACGGGGTCCTGCAAAATCAACAAATGGGCATCCAGGATTCCATGGGCTTCACCGAGACCTTCCCCGGGCAATTGTCCCTTGATCGCATTCAGGGCTGCTCCCGCATTGGCGAACGCCTGGTCCAGGCGGGAAATTTCGTGACGGACCTGCTTCTTGCTGATTTTGTATCGGGGTATTTCCTGCCCTGGCCGATGTATTATTCGGGCAATGCCAATGGCAATCCCCGCGCCAATGCCATTACCATGCAGCGCAAACACGATGACCTCTTTTTCTATTCCCCTTCACCAAAATAATCTTCAAACAGTTTTTCAACCTGGTCGGCAGCGACCTGGGCGTCTTCACCTTCTGCGATGAGTGTCAATTCAGCACCTTGTGCCGCGGCAAGCATCAATACCCCCATCATACTCTTGGAGTTCGCGCTTTTTTCGTCTTTGTGCAGCGTTATGCTGCTTTGGAACCCCGTGCACAGATTCACCAGCTTGGCGGCTGCCCTGGCGTGCAACCCCAGCTTGTTTACGATTTTCAGTTGCTTTTCCACCTTCATTCCACCAGTTCCCGGTGCCTGACCTGAACTTTCGTCCCCTGCTTTGAAAACCGTGTGCGCAGTTGCTCGCTGATGAATACCGACCGGTGCTGACCCCCTGTACAGCCAATTCCCACGGTAATATAGCTTCGGTCCTCATTGGTAAACCCGGACAACCATCTGCTCAGGAAATTGAATATTTCGGTGGTCATGGAGTGTACCTCCGGCTTCTCCCCGAAAAAATCCTGGACAGGCCGGTCCAGTCCCGTCAGGGGTGCGAGGTCTTTCTCCCAGTATGGATTGGGCAGGCATCGAACATCGAAAACGAAATCCGCCTCCTTGGGCGTTCCGTTTTTGAATCCGAACGATTCGATCAGGAACAACGGACCGGCAGCGAGTCCTCCCCCGGCAAAATCGCGGACCAGGCCCCGCAGTTCGTGTGGCGTTGTATCGGTGGTATCAATAACCTTTTCTGCCTGGTCATACAACGGACGCAACAGTGCCCACTCCTGCCGTATCCCTTCGACGAGGGGGGTTTCGGTGTCCGTCAAGGGATGTTTTCTGCGTGTCTCGCTGTACCGGTGAACCAGTTTTTGTTCTTTCGCCTGCAAAAACAGGATCCGATACCGGATTCCCCGCTTCTCCAGTGCGGAAAGGTTGGCTTCCAGTTCCGATAGAAAATGCCGGTTCCTGGAGTCGATGCTCACCACCGGGTTCCACAGGAGATTGGCAGTGAAAAGATCCCGGTTCTGTTGCAGCTTTTCCGCAAAGTCCAACAAAAGCACCGCAGGCAGGTTGTCGATACAATAGTGGCCGATGTCTTCGAGAGACCGCAGTGCGACACTCTTTCCCGAACCAGACAGGCCGCTGATGATAATGATGTCTGTGTCTTTGGTTTCCATTGGCCCTGTCCATTTTACCCATTTTTCTCTTGTGGCGTTTGTATAAATCCCTCCTGACCCCGCGCCGTTTCGCCTCACCCCCGTACACTGGCTGCCGTCCCGTCAGGGAGTGGCAAAAAGGTCATACAATTCCTGGTTGGTACGGGCGGCCTGGACAACCCCGACAAAGCTGTCATCCTCAAACCGGGTCACCAGGCTTGCCAGCAGGTTGAGGTGCAATTCGCTGGCTTCGATGGGCACCAGCAAACAGACAACGAGCCAGACGGGCACCCCATCTGCCGCGTCATAGTCAATCGGGTTTTCCAGTGAAACGATGGCAATAATCGGGTCGGTCAAACCGTCAAGCCTGCCGTGAGGCACTGCAATTCCCTTGCCAAGAGCCGTGCACCCAAGTCGCTCCCGGTCGTGAAGCGTGGTAAATATCTCTTCCTGATCAATGCTCTTGTCCTGGTCCGGTCCGACCCCTGAAATGAGTTCCGACAGGTACTCAAACAGACGCTTGCGACTGGTTATTTCCTGTCCAGAAACGACCAGTTCCGGCCGCAGAAAACGGATGCCTAGCATTGGGGTTGTAATGTTGACCGGGTTGGCGCCAGCGGGTGCGGGACTACAAAGACACTCGATACACGCCCCCGTTAGCCGGGGATCTGTTTTATCGACTCGTCATTGCGGTGATGAGAGGTCAGTTTTTCCTTGTGCTTGATGACCTGCCTGTCCAGTTTGTGGGCCATTGCGTCAATTGCAGTGTACATGTCTTCCGCTGTACTGGAAGCATGGATCATCGCACCTTTCGTGTTAACCGTAGCTTCCGCAATATGGCGGGTTTTTTCCACATGCAACACGACATTGGTATTGGTGACATGGTCGAAATACCGGGTAATTTTTTCTACTTTTTCTGAAACATGGTTGTGTAAGGATCGGGTGATCTCCATGTGTTGCCCAGTGATTGAAATTTGCATAAAACATACTCCCAGGTAAAGTGTTATCGGCTATTTACTAAAAAAAGAGAATCAGAAAATCCGGCAGGAACGAATGGTGCAGGCACCATGCCGCCTTTCCGGATATTCATTGGGTGGAAAATGGAACCGTTGTTTTTTTGCAGTATTTTGCCATAGATTTTCACCCCCTTGCGCCCCGGCCCGGCAATGATCCCTGTCGCCATCATCCTGCCGGCCCCCTGTCCCCACCGGCGGGCACTGCTTCCCCGGTTTCAGGCAAAGGATCGACTTCGTGAACAGGTTGAATTGCGGTGTACAAGCCGGTGCAAGGCAGTGATAACAGCCTGGCTGGCTGCAGAAATGACGGCATCACTGCTTCTGGCTTGGTTTGTAGGATTAACGATTGATTCATTAAATTATGAATGCATCAAACCCGCACTTCGGGTTCCTGGAGACTAGTTTACCCGAAAAGGCAATGACGCTTTTGTGTGCTATACTTTTCGGCTTTAAAATTATGGTTGTCGAAAGTTACATTTCGAAGTCATGTCCCAGATAGGCTTCCCGGGCCTGTTCATCCTCCATAATCACCCCGGGATGTCCTGAAACCAGCACTTCCCCCTTGTGCAGAATATAGGCCCGATCACAAATCCCCAGTGTTTCCCGGACATTGTGGTCGGTAATAAGCACGCCGATTCCCCGGCTTTTCAGCATCTCAATGGTATGCCGGATGTCCCGAACCGCGATCGGGTCAATGCCGGCGAACGGCTCATCAAGCAATATAAATGAGGGTTCAAGGGCCAGCGCCCGGGCAATTTCCACACGCCGTTTTTCACCACCGGACAACTGAATCGTCAGCTTGTCCTTGATGTTGCGAATCCCCAGTTCCCCGAGCAATTGGTTACAGATTTGATTTTGGACTGATTTTCCGTGTTTCCCGGTGGCTTCCAGTACAGCAAGAATATTTTGCTCAGCGGTGAGTTTTCGAAAAACCGAGTGCTCCTGGGGCAGGTAGCCAATTCCCTTCCTCGCCCGCTCATGCATCGGCAACTTCGTAATGTCTTCCTGGTCAAGGGATATCACCCCTTTATCACTGCGAACCAGTCCGATCATCATGTCAAAACAGGTGGTTTTGCCTGCGCCGTTGGCACCCAGCAATCCCACGATTTCCTTGCTTGCCACCACCACATCCACATTGTTGACGATGGTGGTTTTCCTGTAGCGCTTGGACAGACCTTTGGCGGACAGTACTCTCATGAATGACAGGGTTTTCCGGCAGCGAGGGGGTCCGTGGTTCTGGGAATCGACTCCACCGGCATCTTTTTCCTATTCGGCGTTTTTCTTGCGCGGTTGTATCACAATCCCGGGCCGACTGCTTTCATCGGATTCTCCATCAGCGGATTTTTCCGCCCCCTGTCCACTTGGTGACCCGCCCCCTTTGACATTGGTTTTTTCGGTCACCATGTCATAGATGATCGTCTTGCCCGTCATGGTCATTCCACCCTGGACTATTTTTGCCTGTGTACTCAAGGTAATAATCTGTTCCACCTGGTCCATGGTGATTTTGATTGCGGTCCCCACCACTTCTTCGGTATGCCCTTCCGGCAACTGTTTGTATCGGCCGGGATTTCCCAGACAGATGGCCTGGTCAATCTCTTCATTTTCTCCCAGGTAAGTCGTCAATTCATCACAATTCAGGCGCAGGGTACCCTGGTTAAACTCCACATTCCCACGGTAGATTCGTATCCCGGAAGCAAAATCTATTTCAAATTCATCGGCATACAGGGTAGCGGGTTGTTCTACATCGTTTTGCAACGAGTGGGCAGATGTAATCAAACATCCCAGCAAAAGCATGATCATCGCCCTTTTCAACATTTTCAACCCCTGTTTTCCTTAAGGTGAATGGTCATCTTCTTGCTGGTGGCCACCAGTTCAGAGTGCACGGATTCACCCTGCAGGACCCGTACATTCCCGGTCAGCAATATCGTCGACCGGTTGTTGTACAACCACCCTGAATCGGCATAAACATGCCGTCGGCCGGTTGCGGGGTTGTATTGGATGATATGGGGATTGTCCAGCAAGGCCCGGTCGCCTTGCGGATAATGCACCAGCCTGTCTGCGATGACCTGGTATTTCTTTCCGGCCTTGTCCAACCCCGTGGAAACAAAATTGTTGATGTAGTAGTCCGGATCATTCTTCTCCAGCACGGCGCTCTTTTCGTCTTCTTCCTGCAAAACCTCAAACTGTAACCATACCGTCAGCGCCACAAGGATAAAGAAAAAGAATCCAATGGCAATATTGTCCCGGTTGTCCATCTGTCGACCCGTGATGACTAGATCACCCCTGCACGCAGCAGGTCATGGGTATTCAGGGCCCCCACAACCTCCCGGTTTTCATCCACAACAAAAATACTGTTAATGGCATGGGGACCGTGCTGTGCATGGTCCCGCATCGTTCGTACAATGTCTTCCGCCAGGGTATCGGGATGAATGGTATAGGGATGTGTATTCATGAGATCACTCGCCCTGCTCCGGTAGATATCGACTTTATTGCCAAGGGCCCTGCGCAGGTCCCCGTCGGTAAACATTCCCAACAGCTTTCCGCTCTGATTCACCACTCCGACCATCCCCAGGGACTTGGATGTCATTTCCAGCAGCAGGGCAGACATGGTTGCATCTTCATTGACCAGGGGCAACTCCTTCCCGGTGTGCATCAAATCCCTGGCAAACAGCAACAGTCGCTTGCCCAGCATGCCGCCCGGGTGTGTTCTGGCAAAATCCTGTGCCGTGAATCCCCGCATGCGCTGTACCACCACTGCCAGTGCATCGCCCATGACAAGGGTCGCGGTGGTACTGGCCGTGGGCGCAAGATTGTTCGAACACGCCTCCTGGTCCACGCTGACATCAATACAGGCATCCGATTGCCCGGCGAGGCTGGACCCGGGATTGCCGGTCATGGTAATGAGGCCAATGCCAATCCGCTTCACGATGGGCAGGATCGTGATGACCTCGGCGGTTTCGCCGGAGTTCGAAATAGCAATGACCAGGTCCTCCGTCGTGATCATCCCAAGGTCCCCGTGGCTGGCTTCTCCGGGATGCACGAAAAATGCGGGGGTTCCGGTACTCGCCAACGTAGACGCGATTTTTCCGCCGATGTGCCCGGATTTTCCCATGCCCGTTACCACCACTCTGCCCCGGCACTCCAGAATCATTGTACAGGCGCGATCGAAATTATCGTCCAGTTGACCCGACAACGCCGACACAGCCGATGCTTCAATCTGAATCACAGATTGTGCATGCCGCCTCGCGTCAGTGGTGGAGTGAAGATCTGTCATGATTGGAGCCATTGACCGTACAGTATAACAAATAGGGGGGGCGCAGAACCTCTGAGTCTTGCCCGATATGAAATATCGCCCGGGCTTCCGGCTGGCCGGAACACTGCAATGGGACCCTGCTGTGCAGGGAGCGGATGGCGACACGGCTGGGATGACAAACCGGAATGCGCCTATCGTCTAAGCAGGACCTGCATCCGGATGTCCGGATTGGTCAGGTCGTCAACAGACCATGCTTTCCCGGCCTGCATGAGACGTCTTGCCACCCCGAGTTCCCGTGCATTGTTGACGGAGACGGCACCAATGATGCGGCCTTCCCTGAGATACATCCTGAGAAAGGCGGTTTCACCGGCTTTTTGCCTGGTCGCGGTTTCATCCCAGTTTTCCGGCATGCCGATCATCTGGATGTTCGCATCGTGCTGGTCTGACCAAAACCAGGGAATTGAGTCATAGGCCACCCCTTTGCCCAGCATGGATTTCCCCGCGGCAATCCCCTGATTCTGGGCATTTTCCCATGATTCCAGCCGAATCCGGCGACCCATCCAGAGATTGGGATGGTTGGCCACATCCCCGGCAGAAAATATATCGGGATCGGAGGTGCGGCAATGATCATCGATGAGGATCCCGTTATTCACCCGGAGTCCCGCGGTTTCCGCCAACTCCGTGTTGGCCAGCACGCCAATACCGGCGACGGCAGCGGTACAGTGGATGGTTTCACCATTTGACAGCACGGCGCGCTCAATCCTGCCGGATCCCTCAAGTCTTTCCACCCCGGTCTGCAGCTTCACATGCACCCCATGCTCCTGATGAAACCCCAGCATCCACTGGCTGATGTCAGGGGGCACGGCCCGTGCACAGAGGCGGTCAGCCATCTCAACCACCACGGGCCGGCAGTTGAGCTGGACAAGCGTGGCCGCCACTTCCATGCCGATCCATCCGCCACCAATGACCAGTACCGTTGACCCCTCCCGGATATCATTTCGAATGGCCAGCGCATCGTCAATGGTGCGCAGGTAGTGGATGCCCGCCAGGCCAGCTCCCTCCACGGGCAGCAACCGGGGCCGTGCACCGGTGGCGATGGCCAATCGGTCATACCCCAGCAATTCACCGTTGTCCAGTGTGATTTGCCGGGCCGCCCTGTGAATGGCCGTCACGCACCGGCCAGGCAATGCTTCGATTGCCAGCGTATCATAAGACTCCGGGGGCCATAGCCGGGTACTTTCCATGGCGGCCGTGCCGAGCAGGGCGCCCTTGGACAGCGGTGGGCGCTCATAGGGGAGATGCCTTTCTTCGCCGATTAATACAATTCGCCCCTCGAACCCTTCCATGCGGACGGTTCTGGCAATCCAGCCGCCGGCCTGGCCGGCGCCGATGATGATGAATGTTTGAGTCTCCTTCATTCGCAATGCTCCACCTGGTGTTTTGTCGGATTCCGGAACAGCCCATGACGTTTCAGACAAACGCCTGTCATGCTTCACGCCTGGGCAACGATGGCAGTAAACGGGTGCACTGATCCCCCCGCATCCATCCCGGTCTCCCTGGTCGGCCCTGGGGCACAACCGGACATGTCCCGGGATGGGTCCTTGCAGGCGGACTCACCGCTTCTTCGGGCTGAATACTAAAACAGGTATTGTGAATGTTCAATTGAAACCGGTCGACGTCGAGGCTTTCTGCCGTGACTGGAATCAAAACCGGTCCATTTGTGCCCGGTGATCCTTCGATGTGCCAATAAACCGGTTCCCATTGCCTGCCGCACTGGCATCCACCGGCATCCAGAACACCGCACAATTCGTTCTGACCATCGCCAATACTTCGACAATACGTGATAATAGGCACGACACCGACTGTACAGAATTTTGTTCCGTTCATCATGCAGCGCTGACGCGTTGCCGGGCAGTAGCATTCCAGTTCAACAATCGTACAATACCCTTGAGGGGACAACCAATGAGTTATGAAGCACGCAGGGCCGCCAACCGTGACAAATTCCTTGCGAATGTGGTGGACGACCTGAAGATCCGTCAGATACAACGACACATCTTCCTGTGCTGTGACCAGACCAAACCAAAATGTTCCCTTCAGGATAAAAGTCTGGAATCGTGGGATTATCTGAAATCCCGGCTCAATGAACTTGGGCTGGTTGAAAAGGGGGTGGTTTTCCGCACCAAGGCCAATTGCCTGCGGGTCTGTACACAGGGTCCCATTGCCGTGGTTTATCCTGAAGGGGTCTGGTACCGTTCCTGTACACCCGAGGTCCTCGAAAGAATCATCCAGGACCACCTGATCCGGGGCCAGCGGGTGGATGAGTTTGCATTCATGACCCATCCCCTGTCTCCTCCGGCTGCACAGTAGAGGGTCCGGGCCCTTTCAACCCCCCGAGTTAACACGGTAAATTTATTTTCCGTCTTTCCTGGGCGTGGTGATCAGGGTTGGGGAGGGAGCCCGAGCCAGCGGAGATGGCTCAAGCTATAGCGGGGAGACGGGTCCCGTTCGAAATCCTGCGTCTCACCCGGTGAGGTCCCCCATCATCCCGGTCCGTCGGTGGAGCGGGCGGCATCCCAAGCGGCAATGGCCTGTACGCTTTCCTGATAGATGCGCCAGGCCTGCCAGATCTTTTCGGTCCCCGGCAGCGGCTGGCGCTTGCCCGGAAGGAACCCGGCCAATCGGCCCAGATCGATCACCAGGGCGCACAATCGTAGTAAAGGACACGAAGGAGAAGCTCATCTTTTTCGACGCATGCTTTAGCAACAGCCTCAATATAGTCGGGGTTGTACTGCTGACCAGCCTGTTTGACCAATACCCGAAGATGGCCACCGTCTATCATTATCGCTGTCTTCAACCAAAAAGACCTCCCAGGGTTTACACCCGGGGAGATCTCCGTATAGATGCCCGCCTACGGGCGTTAGCGGATAGTAACGGCCAATTCTACTCCATTTGCCCACAACTGCTCATGATTTTTGGCTCTTTTAAAAAAAATAATTGTTGCTGTCCAGCGAAAATTACAGCTGCATTTTGACGGTTAATTGGAGGAAGGCACGATCCGAAACGGGAAATCGATTCTTTTTTTGGCGGTCGGCTGGAAGTAAGGGATCCCGGCACTCAAGCGTTCAGTACTCGATTCAGGTTTATTCGGGTGACGCCAAAGTGATTGGTCACTTCGGTCCTGGTCATCCGGGTCCTGATTCCCCGGATTCCCTGTCCTTGCCCTCCCTCTCTTCTTCTTTTTCCTGGCTTCGAACCTGGGTAAGCGCTGAAGAAATGATCCCTGCCGGTGCAGCCACAATGCCCAACCCGAAAATCAGCACAATGAACGTGAACAGCTTTCCACCTATTGTCACGGGATAAATGTCACCGTACCCCACGGTGGTCAGCGACGCAACGGCCCACCACATCCCATCGAATACCGACACAAAATTCTCCGGTTGTGCCCGGCTTTCAAAAATATATACGCCAACGGCGGCCAGATAAAGCAATACAAGGGTTGCCAGCAAAAAGACCACTACCTCCCCCTTTGCAATGGAAAAAGCCTTGCCAAGACGGATCATCGCGACACTGTATCTCGTCAGTTTCACGATTCTCAAGACACGAAGTGCACGAATAACGTACAGGTCAACGCCGAGAAAAACCAGGTAGAACGGAAGAATGGCCATCAGGTCGATAAACCCGTAAAAACTGAAAATATAGGAGGATTTCTTTTCCGCGGTCACAATGCGCAGAACATATTCAATGGTGAACAGAATGGAAATGACGATTTCGGAATAATGCAGGTATTCACGTTGCTCATCCGTCAAACCCGGCAACGTCTCCAGAGAAAAGGTGAACAGGGAAAGTATGATCAAAAAGAAGATGAAACCGTCAAACACACGGCCGGCAACGGTATCATTGTTGTTTACGATTTCCGAGATGCTCATCTTTTTACTCTTTCGCTGTCACGGCAAATTTTATGTCTGGGGTTGCATTGCCTGCTCAAGAAGGAAAAATCGGGGGACACGGGAAGGGAATCAAACGGAGAATGGAACGAAAACCAGCGATCATTTGGCTTTGATCGCGCTTTGCTTTGCGGAATTTCCACAACAACTGTTCATACAGTGGCCTGTCACATTATTGCACCCAATCCGGGGAAAAGTGCCCGGGTTTCCTTCGGGACTGGGTTGGAGTCTGACCGCGATTGACGGCAGTTCGGTCCGCTCCCCGACGTGCCAACCTGTGAATTCGCACTTCCCTGGACGCCACCAACACCGGGATGGATTCCCAGCGGGTTTGGATTCGTCCATCTACCACGCACACCACTCCGACCCTCCCGGCCGTATGCTGGAAGATACTACCACAGTGGCAGCAGATTTAACACCTGAAGAGTTTGTGCAACCAGGATTCCCACGCTAATTTTGTTCGATTTTTCCTGGATTTGTTTTTCGGCGCGCATTTTCTGCCCTGTAGCGACATTTTGTGCGGCTTTCCCATTTTGAGTATGCTACAAGAAGGGCATGTCCCTTCGATTATGCCGATATCGGTATAATCGAAGGGAGCTGTTCTCAGAGATGGTGACGCAAAAGGGCACCATGACCGGCGTTGTCGAAAAGAGCTCATTCCAGGGCGGAATAGAAGTGTAATGATAATGTTCACTGAACCACGAAAGAGGCTGATCGACTGGGTGCGCAAGCAACTAATCGGTCCGCCTGAGTCGGCAGCTGATAGCCCAGACCTCCGTGGTGTGCTCCCTACGGAACGTTTCCCATGCGGTGCGCTCTACCCTACATCCAAATGGGGCGAAGGCGTCGACCCTGCCAGTGAAGATGTCGATGAAGCTGATGGTGCTACTGAGGTTGCTGGTGAAAGCTTAGCCGAACCTGCCATTGTGCGACGTTACATTCCACCGTCGTCACTGGGTTTCTCGTTTTTTATTAAGGGTGAGGATATTCGGTTCCAGGTGTTGTGCCGTGCCGCCGAGTATAAACGCACAGAACGAGACGAGCGAGGAAAATACAAAAAAGACTGGAAACGCAAGGAACTGATTTCCGGGCAAGGAGACGGGGAAGAGTTCGAGGACATCAGTTGTCCTGGGAAAGACCAACGCCAGAGTTTTTCCAAACTGGCAGATAAGGCACGCGTTGACGTTCAATGGCGTGATTTCGTCGATGGTTGGATTGTCACAGTTTCTCTTTGCAATGCGCAGGAGCTTGCAGATAGCGCGACAGGCAGTGACTACGTCTATGAACGCGCGGGAAAGACCCTGTTCGAGGCCAGCCTCCGCTGCGTTATCGACGCCGGCGATGTCGGTGTCTATCCCCGCGTTGACCGAAGTCTGCTAGACCAGGAAGAACAGGAAATTGAACTCCAGTACGCCCACCGGCACATCTACGCCATCGGGCATGGCTGCGCCGCCAACTGGGAGGTAAAGGACGGAAAGGTCGCTGAACTGCGCTCCGAAACGATGCCGGAGGTGGAAGTACCGCAGATGACGGCAGATACTGGATCGGGGGGCGAGCCTGTACTGTCGCTGGCGAGACTGGCTGACATCGACAACGCCCACGCAATCCTCCTGCCCGAGTTGGGCGATTTCATAAGCGGATACGCGAGCTGGGTTGCCAGCCAAAAGAGTAATATCCCAGGTCTTCCGGCCGACGACCGCGCAACCGCAGTCCGCATGGTCGAGCGCATGAACACAGCCGTCTCGCGCATGCGTGTGGGTCTGCGCCTGCTGGGCGACAATGCACAGGCAAGGCTGGCCTTTGCCTTAGCCAATCGCGCCATGTTGGACCAGATGCGCCAACATGATCATCTTCAGGGTAAGCCTCGCGCCGACGATGCCTATCGTTGGCGTCCTTTCCAGTTGGCCTTCTTGTTTACCACGCTTGAATCCACGGCGGATGAGGACAACGAACATCGCGATACGGTTGACCTGATCTGGTTTTCGACGGGTGGCGGTAAGACCGAAGCTTATCTCGGTCTGATAGCATTCCAGATAGCACTGAGACGACTTCGTCATTCTGATACCGGGAGCGGAACAGCTATCCTGATGCGCTATACCCTGCGCCTGTTGACCCGTGACCAGTTCATACGTGCCACCCGGCTAATCTGCGCGTTGGAGCTGATACGGCGTGAACGTGATGATCTCGGTGCCGCGCCGATTACCATAGGCATGTGGGTGGGAGAGGCCACCAGCCCCAACACCTTCCAGAAAGCGGCAGAACTTGTAAAGAAGGCGATTGCTGCCAGCGAAAAGCCCGAACTGGTGCTCGGCCACTGCCCCTGGTGCGGACAGGACTTTAAGGCTGACCGTAACTACGACAGCACCACGAAGCATTTCCATTTCCTTTGCCGGAACCCGGACTGCGGCTTTGGTGTGTCCCCGGATGGCGTACTGCCTTGTAATATCGTTGATGAAGCTTTGTATGCCGAACCACCGACCATGTTGGTCGCCACGGTGGATAAATTCGCGAGACTGGCCTGGGAGGACCGTGCCAATGCGTTCTTGGGAGGCACACGACATCGACCGCCGGAACTCATCATCCAGGATGAGTTACACCTGATTGCTAGCGCGTTGGGCTCGGTGGCTGGTCTGTACGAAGCCGCCATCGACACCGTGCTTCAATTGCGTGGCGTGTATCCAAAGTACATTGCATCGACAGCCACCATTCGCATGGCGGACCAACAGGTGAAACGACTGTATGGACGCGAAGTCGCCGTGTTTCCACCGCCGGGACTGGACTGCGACGATGCCTATTTCGCCCGTACCGTCCCACTGGAGCAGCGACCAGGCCGAATCTACGTGGGCTATCTGGCGCCGATGCTGAACCGTCAGCAATGTCTGGCGCCGCTGGCGGCGGCATTGCTGTTGGCCCCGTACGTGCTGTTCGAGGGTGACCAGCACGAGTTGGAACTGCTGGATGCCTGGTGGACGCAGGTGGTGTATCACGGCAGCCTTAAAGGGGTAGGGAACAGCCACACGGCTTTTGCGAGCGATGTGCGCGATTTCATGCAGTTGTTGTCTGGCACATCGGACGCACCGGCCCAGGAAAACGAAAAGGCGAAGAAAAGAGAACGCTCGACGCCGAGCATTGCACAACTTACCAGCTTGCAGACTGCGGCGCAGAATGCAGACATTTTCGCCCGGTTGAGCAAAGCGCGCGAAGAGGCAGGCTGCCTGGATGCCGTGCTGGCCACCAATATGATCTCGGTCGGGCTTGATGTGGCTCGGTTGGCTCTGATGATTATCAACGGCCAGCCGTTGACTACGGCGGAATATATTCAGACCAGCAGCCGCGTGGGCCGGAGCGAGGCGCCCGGTGTGGTGTTCGCGAACTATTACCGTGAACAGGCACGCAGCCTGTCACACTACGAGAGTTTCCGCCCTTACCATGAAGCTTTCTACCGTTTCGTCGAGCCTACCAGCGTCACACCTTATACCTACCAAGCCCGTCTGCGTGCCCTGCCGGCAGCGCTGGTCATCGTAATGCGACACGGTGGGTTTGGATTGTTGAATAACGATGCAGCTGCCAACTTTGATCCGAACGATTCGCAAGTTTCCAAAGCCGTTGAACAACTCAAACGACGTTGCGTACTGTCATCGCCCGATCAGGTTGATGGGGTGAGCGGGCATATCGACGCCCTAATTGCTGATTGGCAGATCGAGGTCGAACGCTGCCGGTCAGCTCGAAGACAATTGGAGTATCAAGTTCCCGAAAAGGACAATGGGCGCGATCGCCTGTTGTACAACCATGATGATCGGATCCGTGGCCTGTGGCCGGCCTTGCAATCCCTGCGCAATGTCGAAAACACTGCCCTGCTCAAGGCGCTATGAACTATGGCCAATGAACTGATTCCGATACGCCTGTCACACTTGCTCGGCCATAGCGGTGTCGGGGCCATCGTGCGAGGCGCGAATGGGCTTGTGGTTGTTCAGGATACCCGACAATGGACAGATCGCCAGGGCATCTCCGCGGGCAAGCTGATTCCGTATGTGGAGCGCGTCCGTGCCGCACTGGGTATCGAAGAGCGACTGCGCGAGCCGCCTGTGGCGAAAGAGCTGGCGAATGGACAGGTAGATGGCACCAGTGTACCGACAACGCGATTTCCATCCTGGATGCGCTGCCCATCCTGCGGCTCCATGTATCGTTGGTCGTGGCGGAAAGATCAACCCGATCACACACCCCATTGCAATCATCAAGATTGCAAACATCACCCGAAGCGGGAGCAGGTGACCTGGGTACTCGCACATCCAGAGGGGTACCTTGCCGATGTGCCGTGGCATTTTCTCGCGCATCAGGGGACCCGTGATCCCTCGCAACGCAACTGCAAAGTACAAGATCAATTGCGGTTAATTGAGCGTGGCTACGAAGAGCGCATATTAAGGTGCGGTGCCTGCGGCGTTGAAGCCCGGTTCCGTGGTGATGAACGAGTGGGCTTAGGCCAGGGCCGTATGCAGCCATGGACCAAAGACGATCTGGTTCCGTTAATGGAGGTCGGGGAAGAAGGTGACAAAGACCAGGCGCAGGTTCTGGTGATCAATGATACGCGGGTTTACGTGCCCGTCGCTGAATCCGTTCTGGTGATTCCACCGGAATCCCGTGTACGCAAGGGAACCGTCGTGGATCGCTTGTACCGCAATTCCGGTGACCGTAGTCACATAGACGGTGCACGAACGACATTGGCGAGGAAGGGCACCATACGAACGCTGGCGACGAAATATCGCTGTACCACCGACGATATCCAAACCGCATTGGCTGATCTTGCCCGTGGCTATCCCTTGTATGGCGAGAACCTTACACCCGGGCAATTGCGGGAAAGCGAGTTTAAGGCCTTCCTGGAGGTGCTGCCCGATCAGCGCGAGGACGAGGACCTGGTGACTCGCAACAGAAGTGATGAGTGGCGTGAACTGGGAAGCACGGTCGATGTAAATTCTGGGGAGCGGAAAATTGTTCACGGCGTTCGTCACCTTGTCCGCGTGGACCGCCTCAAGGCGGTGAAGGTATTCAAGGGCTTTACCCGCCTGGGAGGAGAGGAACCAGTACCACCGGACATCGTAGGGGAATCGGATTGGTTGCCGGCCATAGAGTTGTACGGAGAGGGCATTTTCCTCGCGCTTGATGAGGACAGTCTCAAGGTGTGGGAGCAAACACCGGCGGTTGTTTCGCGACTGAATCGACTACTTCCCCGATTCACCCAATCCGGTCGCGATAACCCTAATCCATTGACCACACGCTTCATGTTATTACATACCCTGTCACACCTGCTGATGCGGCAAATCGAGTCCGAGGGCGGTTATCCGGCGGCATCGTTAATCGAGCGAATCTACTGTGCCAATGCACCGGAGCCCATGGCCGGTATCCTTATCCATGTCGCTGTTCCCGACATTGCCGGTTCGCTAGGCGGCCTGGCTGAATTGAGTGAACCCCGGCGCTTTCTAGGTATTCTGACTCGAGCGCTGGAGCATTCACGCTGGTGTTCGCTTGACCCAGTTTGCAGCGAGCATGAAGGTCAAGGACCAGGTTTGCTGAATCGCGCCGCCTGCCATGCCTGTGCGCTGGTACCCGAACCTGCCTGCGAATATCACAATACTTTGCTGGATCGAGGCTTCGTCAAGGACGATGCCGCCAACGGGCTGCCTTCTTTCTTTAAGATGGCCTGAATATGCCAGTTGACCGCACCCGCCGATTCAGTCTCCCCGGTATTCATGACCTAAACAAGGATCAGGATGAGGCGCTGTCGCTGCCAGTGGAGGGACAACACCTGATCGTCGGTGGCCCTGGCACAGGCAAGTCGGTAGTGGTATTGCTACGGGCGAGGCGCCTCGCACAAAACGACAAGACTTACCGAATGCTCGTTTACAATCACTTGCTGGATCATTCAAACCGTCATTTGTTCGGTAGTGAACAGACATTCTCCGCCCGGACCTGGGATTCCTGGTTTCGCAAAATCTACAGGCATTTCTTCAGCTCTGTTCCTACGCTTGAACCAGATTGTCCAGGAGGATATCGCCCAATAGATTGGGATGCCGTCGATCAACAGGTTCAATCTCTGGATATCATCGAAAATCAAAGCGATAAATTTCTGGTGATCGATGAGGGACAGGATATGCCGCCAGCCTTTTATCGAACGCTGACTCATCTGGGCTTCGAGAACTTCTACGTGGCAGCCGACCAGAACCAGCAGATTCACCCCGACAGGTGTAGCTCACGTCAAGATATCGAAAACACGCTGGCAATTGAATCCGGTGACACGCTGGAACTGAAAACCAACTACCGGAACACGCGTCCTATCGCGCTGCTCGCCCGGCACTTTTACCCAGCGGACCCGGCCAGTCCAAAGCCGGACCTGCCCGATCTTATACTGGCTGCTGCGACGCCGGAGCTATGGACTTATGGCACGACAAACACAGCAACACTGGCTGCGATTGCAGACAATGTCCTCCAGTTGAGCGACCGTAATCCACGCAAGTTAATTGGAATCATTACTCCAGACAATAAAGTACGGACGAAATTCAATGAGGCGCTTAGTCGTGCCAATCCAAAGCTAGACAATGACAAACCGCCGGTCCAGACCTTTGTTTCTGGCCAGCGGGAATTACCGAACTTCGATCAAGGCGGGATAATGATCATAAACGCCCAGTCCTGTAAAGGCCTGGAGTTCGATACCGTCATCTTGGCTGATATCGACCAGCACCAACCCAAACACGATCCTTATACTCTCAAGGCAAGGTTTTATGTAATGGTGGCGCGTGCCCGAGAACAGATCATACTGCTCCGTACTGGCCATACTTGTCCCGTCGTGGATGGGTTAGTGCCCACCGATCCAACTATTCTTGTCAGGAAGTAGGCAATGACCACGAAAACAGGTACTCCAAAGAAGCCACGAAGTCGACGAAAACCGGCGCGCATATGGCACCTGGTAACCAACCATCAAAACATGCTTTACATGCTGGCTGCCGGTATGGTGATGGGCCCTGCGGGTTTTCGAGGCAAGCACTATTCCGATCCCTTGAGTGTCTATCCGGGCTGGATTCCCTTGTTCCGTGACAAACGCAAGATTTCAGCCGACGTTTTAAATCACGCGACCAGTGAGCGCAAGCATTTGTTGCCCTGCATCGCATCTTTCGATTTGAGTGATCTGTCCGGCCCTGTTCGGATGCTGTCGCGGGATGGAGGTATGCGAGACGTCGCATCAGCAGCCGCGAGAAAGCGCAAAGACGACATTGCTATCCTCGTCCGTGCACCATTACCACCAACATTGCTATTGAGCGTCAACTTTTGCTCATCCGAGGACCGGCAAGCATTCGAAAGTGCTGCCAACGATGTCTCGAACGTCGATCTGTTCCCTTATCGGGTTGAGATTGCGGAAGCGCTGTTTTCCTCCGACACGGAGGTAGCGTGGCCAGCAGAGCAGCCACAAGAACTGTTGATTGAGGATGACAGTGATCCTTATCCCGCTTTTGGACAGGCGCTTGGCGGCATGCTTGCGATGTTGTACCACACTGGTAATCGCAGCGATCTGGGGCTTGCGGCCTTTAGATTGGTAACTGGAGCCGCGCGCGACAAAGATAATGACCTGGTCCAAATCAATCCCATACTGACCGAGCTTCCTAACTGGATGGACGGGGGTGAGATATCCGAGCAAGCAGATACCCGTACCCGGCTCTTTTGGGGCGTTATCCAATCGTTGGTTACTGCGCAGGCGCGGGAACGTCCGCAAACGCCCATCGATGTGGCGCTTGCGTATCTGGAGAATCAGCTTGATCTGCTGCAGGAAATGGAATTCCGTCCACGTCTGGAACGATTGATCTCGGACATGCGCAGTTCTCTCGGCCTCGGTGGAGGAACAATTACCGAACTGCTTGAGCGGCACAAGGGGTCTTTATCGAGACCTTTACTACTGTTCTGCTTGCGCGAGCATTGCACGGACCTGCTGGAATTTTCACATCCATTATTAAACGATGCCGAGTATATTCTTGCTGGAATCCTGTTTGGCGTACGCGATAGTTGGCTGCGGTTACCCAAGGATCTGCGTAATCAGGATCTGTCTGCCTACGTATCTTTTCGGATGGCAGATGCTGAGCACCGTAAACAAGGTGAAAGCCTTGCTATCAGTCCGCCACTGCGTCCGAAACCCTTGCGAGAACTATTTACTTCACCAAGCGGTGAGTGGAGCAGCATGAAGCGGGACGTAGCCGTAGAACTCGCAAGTAAATGCAATTGGACCGATTGTTTTCAGACACGCATCACTCTAGCGGAGAGTGATTTACCTGAGAGCTTTGAACGTAAAGGCTTGCAGGTGGTGTTATCAGGCAGGGTAAAGACTGTTACGGAAGAAGTGGATGAGACCAAATTCTTGCACCGTTTGGGGCAATGGCCACCGATCGCGCCCCAGGTCGAATCCGAAACACGCAAGAATCTTGGAAGTTTGCAAGAAATCGAAGAAAAGGCAAACGGAGACGGTTGATCATGCGAATGATTCCTAGCCAACCCCTGGGCACCAGTAGTAATGCGGAAATGCGCATGTTTGACCAGCTGCGCTCTGCATTTCCCAGGCCGGACCAGAATGGTTGGTTTGCCATGCACTCTCTTAACCTCCCGCGGCATGAATATAAGCGGTTTGGAGAAATCGACTTTATTATATGCGGGCCGGGTGGCCTTTTCGTACTGGAGGTCAAAGGCGGCGGAGTATCCTGTCATAATGGCATCTGGGAAACTACGAACCGGTATGGTGAAATCAGGCGATTGCGGGAGTCACCGTTCAAACAATCGGAAGGGGCGCTGCATGGTTTGCGGGGGAAGCTTCCCGCTTCTCTCTCCAGTGTTTTTGTGGTCGGTTACGGTGTGGTCATGCCGGATATCGAGCGCCTTCCCGATAGCGCGGAGTGGGATCGCGCCGTTCTCGCGGACGGTCGTGACTTCAGGCAGTTCGAAAAGTGGTTGGAACGATTTATCAGGTACTGGCGTGCGAAGGGTACTCGTAAGCCTGTAGTAACCCCTTCGCAGTTAAATGAATTGCAGCAACACTTGCGACCCGATTTCGAAGCTGTTGTGCCATTACATGTTTCTGCCCATGAGGTCGAAAGGCGCATTGCTCACTTGACAGAGGATCAGCTGAGGTTAATCGATATCGTCGAAGCCAACCCGCGGGTAATATGTTCCGGAGGTGCTGGAACAGGGAAAACAATGCTGGCACTGGAACTGGCGAAGCGCTGGGGCGCATCTGGAATGAAAACCGCGCTGACCTGTCATTCGCCTTGGCTAAAGCACTTTCTGGAACGAAACGCCGTGCCCGGGCTGATCGTCAGTCTGGCGGACTCACTTCATGTTGCCGCTAAGCGTGCCAGTATTGAAAGATTCGAGGCATTAATCGTCGATGAAGGTCAAGACATATTGAACATGGATGCGCTTGCCCAGCTGGATAGCTGTCTGCATGGTGGCATAAGCGAAGGCCGTTGGTGTTTTTTTCACGACGCCAACAATCAATCCGGCCTGTGCGGGTCCTATGTGCCCGATGCCTATGATTATCTGGAAAGTATTAGCCCGGCACGAATCCCGCTAAAGACGAATTGCCGGAACTCACTGCCGATTCTACAACGGATACAAGGTGATCTGGACGCTGATGTGGGTAATTCAGGGGTTGGTGATGGTCCTGCGATACGTGAAGTTTGTGTCGCGGACGCAGATAGTGCGATCCAAGCTCTGGAGAAAGAGCTACACGACCTAGTGAATGTCGAGGGATTCAGCCCGGGAGAGATCGTCGTACTTTCGCCCTTGCCATTTGCACAGTCCTGGACGTCCTCTCTTTCCCAGAATTTGCGAAATTCCATCTCCGTTCTGGACGATGCCTCGCCCCGTAACATGAATCGCCATTCCATCGGCTTTGCTCAGATTGGAGATTTCAAAGGGCTTGAGAGCGAGGTGGTTGTTCTTGTCGATATGCCAAGACCTGGGCATAGCGAGACCCTGCGTTCGCTTCACTATGTTGGGATGAGCAGGGCGCGCGCGCTGTTGAGCATGATCTGTTGCTGATGGTGCTTGTGGGCATGGTCTCCTGACTATACTGTATCTAATTCAGCAAGGACGGGGGCGGTGGGTGTTCTTCCGAAATGAAGTTCTGTATAGAACAAGTTCGGGTTCCCGCGTTTGCTTTTTGGATCGGGGCTGACTGTAGAAATAAACGGAGAGGGGTCCTGAGTGGTTATGCGGGTCCTTTCATCTTTCTGGTTCCAGAAGATGCCTGCCTTGTCCAAATAGGCTGTCTTTTTATTCTGTTTGCTTTTTTTCATGAGAGAAATATTACAACCTCATCTTGATGGCTGCACTGGCAGAACTTCATTTCCATGATCATGGGATCGCACCCATGAGCCAGGCGACCTTCTGCTTTATAATCGTTGTTGTCGTACTTGCCGACCTCTGCAAGGCAAAGACGCCTCTTGCTTGATGGGCAGCAGTCTCATCAAGCACCCGTTTCACCGATAACTCAATATTTATTATGTCCGACTTCCCTGAAATAAACGATGAACAGCGCACAGCCATTGAAGCGGCTGTATTTCGGAAAATGATTGGCCACTTTCGAAAATATCCGGAAGTGCAGAATATCGACCTCATGAACCTGGCTTATTTTTGCCGCAACTGTTTTTCCAAATGGTATATGGGTGCGGCCCGGGACAATGACATTGAACTGGATTACGATCAGGCCCGGGAAATCGTCTATGGCATGCCCTATGCAGAATACAAGGCCAGCCATCAGGAAAAAGCAACGGACGGACAACTCCGGGCCTTTGAAGAAAGCCAGAAGAAGGCAACAGAATAATCACCCGTCTACGGGGTATTCACCCCTTCTTTGGAAGAACATCCTGTAAAAAATTCGGGGTCGGAATTTCCCCGGCCTCCAGCCCGTGGCGTCGTCCGCATCCCCCTCATCTTCTTTGGCTATGGTGGTGGACGGCATCCACCAGGGTCTTGACCCGGTCGGGCTGGATACCTGGATGAATACCATGTCCGAGATTGAAGACATGACCTTCAGCCTGCCCGAAATCATCCAGAATCCGTTTCACTTCCCGAACCACTTTCTCATTGGAGGCATACAGTACCGTCGGGTCCATATTTCCCTGCAGGGCCACTTTGTGGCCCACCCTTTTTCTCGCCGCGGACAGCGAAATGGTCCAGTCAACACCAATGGCATCACAACCTGTTTCGGAAATTTGTTCCAGCCAGTTGCTGCCGCCCTTGGTAAATAAAATAACGGGGATGTCCTGCATGTGCCCCATTGCCTTTAGCGCCGAGACAATGCGATGCATGTATCGAAGGGAAAACTCAAGATAATCCGGGGTGCTCAGTACCCCGCCCCAGGTATCAAATATCATCAGGGCCTGGGCGCCGGCTTTCGCCTGGGCAGACAGGTAATCAATCACGGTATGACAGACCCTGTCCAGAAGTTCATGCATCAACCCGGGCTGGTCATGCATCAATCCCTTCACCAGGCCGAATTCCTTGCTTCCACCCCCTTCCACCATATAGGTAGCCAACGTCCAGGGGCTGCCGGAGAATCCGACCAGCGGGACTTTGCCGCCAAGTTCGGATCGGATGAGTCGAACCGCCTCCATGACGTACCCGAGTTGATCCTCAACATCCACCCCGGGGAGATTTTCGATGTCTTTTTGGTTTCTGAGCGGGTATTCAAAGCGCGGGCCAATGCCCTCCCGGATGCTCAATCCCAGACCCATGGCATCCGGGATCGTCAAAATGTCGGAGAACAGGATGGCGGCATCCACATCAAAACGGCGCAATGGCTGCAAGGTCACTTCACAGGCCATCTCAGGGGATTTGCAAAGCACCAGAAAATCCCCGGCCCGGGCCCGAAGCTCGCGGTACTCAGGCAAATAGCGCCCCGCCTGGCGCATGATCCAGACCGGCGTGCAGTCCACGGGTTGTCGGCGTAACGCTCTCAGGAAACGATCATTCATTGTGTTTGTCATCCCACCAAAGCCGGAAAGAACAGCGAAGAAGGCCTACTCCGGAAGCTCGCTGCACCCCTGCAGAAACCGGTCCACTGCCCGGGCACATTGCCGACCTTCCCGGATGGCCCAGACCACGAGGGACTGACCCCGCCGCATGTCCCCCGCAGAAAAGACCTTCTCAATATTGGTCTGGTAGGCGTTCCGGCCACTTACCGGGGCAGCCACGTTGCCCCGGGGGTCGCACGACACACCCATGTTCTCCAGCAGGCCCTGATGCACCGGATGGGTGAACCCCATGGCCAGCAGCGCCAGGTCCGCCTGCAGTTCAAATTCAGTCCCCGGAATTTCACGCATCTGCCACTGGCCATCCACGTTGTCCCAGGCGACCTTGACCCCGCTCAATACGGTCAGCCTGCCCTGGTCATCTCCCAGAAATGCCCGGGTCTTGATGTCCCAGATTCGAACACACCCCTCTTCCTGTGAAGAAGATGTGCGCATTTTATGGGGCCAGTTCGGCCAAGTCAGCGCCTTGTTTTCTTTTTCCGGGGGCTGGGACAGGATTTCAATCTGCGTCACGGTGGCTGCCCCCTGGCGTATCGATGTCCCGATACAGTCGGAACCCGTGTCTCCACCGCCGATGACCACCACCTGCTTGTCTTTCGCAGAAACAAACTCTTCATCGGGCACCACATTGCCCTGAACCCGCCGGTTATTGGGCTTCAGGAAATCCATGGCAAAATGAACGCCCTCCAGGTTTCTTCCCTCCACATCCAGGTCCCTGGGCTGTTCCGACCCCCCTGCCAGCACGACGGCATCGAAACTCTCGAACAGGTAGGAAACCGGAATATCCACGCCGATATGGGTGCCGGTATGGAATTTGACGCCTTCCGCTTTCATCTGTGCCATGCGCCGGTCGATCACCTTCTTGTCCAGCTTGAAATCAGGAATCCCGAAACGCATCAGCCCGCCGCTTCGTTCCTGCTTTTCATACAGGTGCACGGAATGACCGGCCCGGGCAAGCTGTTGTGCACAGGCCAATCCGGCGGGCCCTGCACCGACAACAGCCACATATTTCCCGGTACGGTGGATGGGGATCTGCGGTTGAATCCAGCCTTCTTCCCATGCACGGTCTGCAATGCTTTGTTCAATGGTCTTGATCGTCACCGGCTGATCATTGATATTCAGGGTACAGGCCGCTTCACAGGGGGCGGGACAGATGCGTCCCGTGATATCGGGAAAATTGTTGGTGGAGTGCAGCACTTCGCTGGCCTGCTTCCAGTCTCCCCGGTAAACCAGGTCATTCCAGTCGGGAATGATGTTGTTCACCGGACATCCGGTCTGGCAATAGGGAATCCCGCAGTCCATACATCTCGCCCCCTGGTCCCGGAGTTCCTCTTCACTCAGATCCAGCACGAATTCCCTGAAATGCCTGGTCCGCTCACCCACGGGCAAATACTGTCTTTCCCGACGCTCAAATTCCATAAATCCGGTGGGCTTACCCATGTTGCACCTGCCTGTATTCTTCCGTCTGGATGCCGGCATTCCGGATGCTTTCCAAGGCACTTTGATATTCAAAAGGCATCACCCGTACAAACCGCGACCGGTATTCATTCCAGCGTTCAAGAACGGTTTCTGCAATCCGGCTGCCGGTCAATTCAAAATGCCGGCGAATATACCGTTTGAGTCTCGCTTCATCCGCCTCAAGCATGTTTTCAATGTCTTCATTTCCCCTGTCTGCGTTTACCGTTTCCAGGTAGACCATTTCCTGGTTGCACTTCTCCTTGAACTGGCCATCTTCATCCAGCACATAGGCCACACCACCGGACATGCCGGCAGCAAAATTCCGGCCGGTGGGCCCCAGGCAAACCACGACCCCCCCGGTCATGTACTCGCACCCATGGTCCCCAACACCCTCTACGACGGCAACCGCGCCGGAATTGCGTACGCAAAACCGTTCCCCGGCAACCCCGTTGAAAAAGACCTCGCCGCTGATCGCACCGTACAGCACGGTGTTGCCGACGATGATATTGTCCCGTTGGTCCAGGGTCCCGGTGTCGGCCGGCGGATAAATGACCAGCCTCCCCCCGGAAAGCCCTTTCCCTACATAATCATTGCCTTCCCCCTCCAGCTCTACCGTGATGCCCCTTGCCAGCCACGCTCCCAGGGACTGGCCGGCAGTCCCCTTCGCCCGGATGTGGATGGTGTCGTCCGGAAGGCCCTGATGACCGTGTTTCCTTACCACTGCGCCGGACAGCATGGCCCCGAACGCCCGGTTGGTATTGTTGAGTGCGGTCACGATCCGGACCCCCTGCTTGTATTCAAGGGCCAGTCGTGCGGCCCGGATCATCTCCTGATCCAGGACATCCTCAATACCATGGTCCTGGACTTCACGATTGAAAATGGCCACTTTCCCGTCCACCTCGGGCTTGCACAGAATTCTTGAATAATCCAGGCCTTGGGTTTTCCAGTGATCAATCGCCCGGTTCATTTCCAGCCGGTCCATTTGCCCGATCATCTGGTTCACTGTGGAAAACCCAAGACGGGCCATAATCCTTCTCAACTCTTCAGCGACAAAGAAAAAGTAATTGACCACATGTTCCGCCTGGCCGGTAAACTTTTTTCTCAATTCCGGGTTCTGGGTAGCAATCCCGACCGGGCAGGTGTTGAGATGGCATTTCCTCATCATGATACAACCCTGAACGATCAGTGGTGCGGTGGCAAATCCAAACTCATCGGCACCCAGCAATGCCGCGATGGCGATGTCTCTTCCGGTACGCAGCCCCCCGTCTACCTGGACTGCGATCCGGCCCCGCAGTCGGTTCATGACCAGGGTCTGGTGGGTTTCAGCCAATCCAATTTCCCAGGGCGACCCGGCATGCTTGATGGATGTCAGCGGGCTGGCCCCGGTCCCGCCTTCATAACCGGAGATGGTCACATGATCCGCGTGGGCCTTCGACACCCCGGTTGCAACCGTGCCCACTCCGACCTCCGAGACCAGTTTCACGGAAATCCTGGCCCGGGGATTGACATTCTTGAGATCAAAGATCAACTGCGCCAGATCCTCGATGGAATAAATATCATGGTGGGGCGGCGGGGAAATCAAGCCGACACCGGGGGTGGAATGCCGGACCCTGGCAATCTGCTCGCTGACCTTGTGTCCGGGCAACTGTCCGCCTTCTCCGGGCTTGGCGCCCTGGGCCATTTTGATCTGGATATCGTCCGCATTCACCAGGTAGTCCGTGGTAACACCAAACCGGCCGGATGCGATCTGCTTGATGGCGGACCGCTTGGGGTTTTTTGAGCCATCGTCCAGCGGCCTGTACCGGGAGGCTTCTTCTCCGCCTTCACCGGTATTCGACCGTCCCCCGATCCGGTTCATCGCCACCGCAAGCATGGAATGTGCTTCATGGGAGATGGAGCCGAATGACATCGCCCCGGTGGAGAACCGCCTGACAATTTCAGCCGCGGGCTCAACCTCTTCAATGGGGATGGGGGTATCGGACCACTGGAAGTCAAACAGGCCTCTCAAGTTGTACAGCGCCTTGTCCTGTCGATTGACCAGTTCCGAAAATTCTTCAAATGTCTTCGGATTATTGGACCGTGTGGCATGCTGCAGCCGGGACACCGTTTCCGGGTTCCAGACGTGCCGTTCCCCCCGGGTACGATAGGCATAGTCCCCGCCTGAATCCAGCTGTTTCCGGTAAAGCGGGTGGTCTGCGTAGGCCTGGTGATGCCAGGTAAAAATATCCCGTGCAATTTCATCCAGCCCAATGCCCTCAATGGTAGAGCTCGTCCCCGTGAAATACGCCCCTACAAAGGCCCGGGACAACCCCACTGCATCGAATATCTGGGCACCGCAATAAGACTGGTACGTCGATATTCCCATTTTCGACATGACCTTTTTCAGCCCCTTGTTGATGGCCCGGGTGTAGCGTTGCTGGACTTCTTCAAAATCCGGGCGATCTTCCAGATACCGCCGCATCTCATTGATGGTATCAAAGGCCAGGTAGGGATTGATGGCTTCCGCCCCGTATCCCGCCAGCGTGGCAAAGTGGTGCACCTCCAGGCAGGCCCCGGTTTCCACCACCAGGCCGGATTCCGTGCGCAGGCCCTTTCGGATCAAATGATGATGCACCGCCGAGGTCGCCAGCAATGCGGGAATCGCAATGTTGTCCGTGTCCATCCGGCGGTCGGACAAAATCAGAATGTTAAACCCCTTCTGAAGAATCGCCTGTTCCGCTTTTTCACACAACAACCGGATGGCCGCCCCCAGCCCGCTCCTGCCGACAGCCTTGGAAAAACACATGTTCAGGGTTTTGGTGCGAAAGGCCCCGTTGGTATGGTCTTCGATCTGTCGAATACGCTCAAGCTGATTGTTGGTGAGCAATGGCTGGGGAACCGTGAGCCGCATCTCCTTTCCCCCGTCGGCCTGGCCAAACAGATTGGGCCGGGGCCCGATCAGGGACAGCAGCGACATAACCAGTTCTTCCCGGATGGGGTCGATGGGGGGATTGGTTACCTGTGCAAAGTTCTGCTTGAAATAAAGGGAAAGATTCTTCGGCTTGTCGGAAAGCACCGCGGGGGGGGCATCGTTGCCCATGGACCCAAGCGCCTCTTCTCCCTTCTGTATCATCGGAATCATCAGCATCTTCAGGTCTTCCTGGGTATATCCAAATGCCTGTTGTGTTTTCAACAGCGTCTGCGAATCCGGGGACATGGCCCCCACAGCAATCCGCAGGGACCCCAGTTCAATCTGGGTGTTGTCCAGCCATGCCTGGTAATTGTTTCGGGAAGCAAGCTGGTCCTTGAGTTCCTCATCGTTGATGATTCTTCCCTGTTCAAGATCAATCAGGAACATTTTCCCGGGCTGCAGCCGCCACTTTTTGCGGATATTGCTTTCCGGGATATCCAGAACCCCCATCTCCGAGGCCATCACCACCGTATTGTCATGGGTGATCAGGTACCGCGCCGGCCTCAGGCCATTTCGGTCCAGCGTGGCACCGATTTGCCTGCCGTCGGTGAAGGCAACCGCCGCCGGTCCGTCCCATGGCTCCATCAACGCGGCGTGGTACTCATAGAATGCCCGGCGCTTTGGGTCCATCAAATGATTGCCGGACCAGGCTTCGGGAATCAGCATCATCATCGCATGGGCCAGGGAATATCCCCCGGCTACCAGCAACTCCAGCGCATTGTCGAATGCCGCGGAATCCGACTGCCCTTCGGCAATGACCGGCCAGATCTTGTCGATATCATCCCCCAGCACGTCGGAATACAGGGTGCTTCTTCTGGCCGACATCCAGTTCACATTGCCGCGCAATGTATTGATTTCGCCATTGTGGGCAATCATTCGAAATGGATGGGCGAGCTGCCAGGTGGGGAACGTGTTCGTTGAAAACCGTTGATGCACCAGGGCGAGGGCGGACTCCATGTCATTGTCGAGCAGGTCCAGGTAGAACTCTCCAACCTGGTTGGCGAGCAGCATCCCCTTGTAATTGATCAGTCTCGAAGAAAAACTGCTGAAATAGAAACAGGATTTGTCCTCCATATCCGACTGTTCCACGGTCCGTTCAATCTGCTTGCGAATGACAAACAGTTTCCGTTCGAATTCATCGCTGTCCTGAATCCCTGCACCCCGTCGGACGACCACCTGCCAGATGTCGGGGACGGTCGGTTTGATACTGGTGCCCAGGTTGGAATGATCCACGGGAACTTTTCGCCAGCACAACAGGGTCTGCCCCTCACCCAGAATGTGGTGCTCCACCACCTCTTTCGCCCGGGCCTGCTGCCCCGGGGACCCGGGCAGAAAGAGCATGCCAACGGCATACTCACCCGGAGCGGGGAGGTCCACGGGCAGGACCTTTCGAAAAAACCGGTCGGGTATCTGCAGCAGTATTCCGGCACCGTCTCCTGCGCCCGGGTCCGCGCCAACCGCCCCACGATGGGTAAGATTTTTCAGGATCTGCAGCCCATCGACAACAATGGTATGGCTTCTTGCGCCATCAATGTTGGCAATGAAACCCACGCCGCAGGCATCGTGCTCGTTTCCTGGGTCATACAGGCCGGAGGGGATGGGGCTGGTTCGGTTCAAATCGCGCTCCTGATCGCTGGACTAAATTTATAAAGAAAAGCCCGCTACCCAGGGCCGGTGTAGCGAGCATTGACAACCTTGCGGACTGAACAGTATTGCACCTCCGGGGGTGCATACCCCGACAGCCCGCAACAGAATCCTAGAATATATCAACCCGGCGTAAACGACAATATGTATTTGAAAGAGACCCCGGCAATTCTTAAAAATTACAACCACTTAGCCTTGTCTGCAAAACCGGCTCCAATGTCGCGGGGACTACGCCTGGCCCCTGGCATATTTTTGCAGTGTATCATTTAGGGCTGATTCCGGGTACTCGCCGGAAACAAACGCCTGGCCGATGCCATTGAGCAGGATCAGTCGAATGGCCCCGTCTTCCACTTTTTTATCCAGTTTCATGGCCGCTTTCAGCACATCCGGGCACAAGGGTGTCTTCGACTCAACGGGCAGCCCCCCGCGCTCCAGAAGGGATACGACACGATGCATGTTTTCCGCTGCCAGCAATCCCATCCTCACCGACATATGGGTTGCCATGACCATGCCCAGGGCCACCGCCTCCCCGTGCAGCCATGTCCCGTACCCCGTTGTGGTTTCGATGGCGTGCCCGAATGTGTGGCCAAGATTCAGCAATGCACGGACACCACCCTCCCGTTCATCCTGTTCCACAATAGCGGCCTTGTTTTCACACGATTTCCCAATACAGTACTCCAGGGCAGCCTCTTCTTTCTCCATGACCCGCTCCATGTTGTCCTCCAGCCAGATGAAGAAATCCGGATCGTTGATCATTCCATACTTGATCACTTCGGCAAGGCCGGATGAGAACTCCCGGGGCGCAAGCGTGGACAGGGTGGCAAGATCGGCGATCACTCTCTTTGGCTGGTAAAACGCGCCGATCATGTTTTTTCCCAGGGGGTGGTTCACCGCGGTTTTGCCGCCCACGGATGAATCGACCTGGGACAGCAGGGTGGTGGGGACCTGAATGAATGGAACACCGCGCTGATAACAGGCCGCAACAAATCCTGCCATGTCTCCGATCACCCCTCCTCCCAGGGCTATCACGGTAGCGGACCGGCTCAGGGGCACCCCGAGCATCCGGTCAAATATCCGGGTGGCGGTTTCAAGGTTCTTGGTCTGCTCCCCGTCGGGCAACACCATTTCATGAATGGCATGGCCACGAAGAGCTTTCCTGGTTTTTTCCAGATACCAGGGGGCCACAATTTCGTTCGTGACCACAAACACCTGGGAGCCGCCAATCCAGGGTTGAAATACTTCACGGTGATCCAGCAATCCCGCCCCGATGATGATTTCATAACTGCGGGGGCCGAGGCCTACATTCACCGTTTTCATTTTGCGCTCATGATAATTGGTCCAGGACCCGGGCTGCTGTCCTTTGTGCCGGGTCCGAACCCACCTGCACAACCAGGTCCGCGACCTGTGCGTACAGGGGGTCACGTTCCTGCAGAAGCTGCTCCAGGATCGCTTCGGGGTCACCGGATTGCAGTAAAGGCCGTGTCCGGGAATTGCTCAGCCGGCGCAACAGGATGTCAATGCGTGCCTTTAGATAAATCACCTGCCCCTGCTGGCACATGATTTGCCTGTTCTCCTTCCTCAGGACAATGCCGCCTCCCGTGGCGACCACGGTTTCGTGATACCGGCTCACCTCTTTCAATATCCTGCTTTCACGGTCCCGAAATCCATCCTCTCCCTCAATTTCAAAAATATGACTCACCGTCACCCCGGTGCGCTCTTCCAGCAACCGGTCCGTATCAACGAAATCACAATGCAGCAACCTGGCCAAAATACGACCCACCGTGGTCTTTCCGGCTCCCATTGGCCCAACCAAATAGATATTGCCCTGCAACGCTGCGCATGAATGATGTGGTAATTGTCAGCCCAAAGACTACTGGAACCGGGGAATTTGATCAATCATTCCGGCCACTGCAAACCGGCCGGGCCCACCGGTTGTTTCGGCCCTTTTCCTTCCCGGGACTCAAGCACCCCTCCAGGTGCTGCTGGTTATACACTTCAAGGTCGGTCACCTTCCATTAACAGTATCCCTTCCCTTTTGCTGTGAGCGATCACTCCATGTTGGATGATAACCGCTATAATCACCCTATAACATGTGGCGAATACTACTCCTCCTCATTGCTGTTGAATGCACAAATGAAACACCGGATGTCCCGATAACCCGCCCCACAAAAGACGACAGCTTATGAAATTTATTGGCAGGCTCTTTACCAGGCTGGTTTATATCGGTTTTATTGTGGTGATTACCCTGGGAATGGGTCTTGGGTTCTATGCGTCCGCCCTGCTTGAGGAATTGCCCACTGTGGACGAAATCCGGAAGATCCCGTTGAATATTCCGCTTCGGATTTACAGCTCAGACAACAAGCTGATCGCTGAATACGGGGACGAACGACGGATTCCCCTCAAACTGGACGATGTGCCGCCCCTGCTCATTGATGCAATCCTGGTCACCGAGGACGACCGCTTTTATCATCACACGGGCGTGGATTTTCCCGGCCTGGCCCGAGCGGCGATCAGCAATTTTTTAAGCAGGTCAAGAAGTCAGGGAGCCAGCACCATCACCATGCAGGTTGCGCGGAATTTTTTCCTTAATCCGGAAAAAACCTACACCCGCAAACTCAAGGAAATTCTGCTCGCGTTCAACATGGAAAGAGTCCTCACCAAAGATGAGATCCTGGCGCTGTACCTGAACAAGATATTCCTGGGCCATCGTGCCTATGGATTTGCCGCCGCCGCCCAGGTTTATTATGGGGATGACCTGCTGAATCTGAGCGTGCCGGAAATTGCCATGCTGGCCGGGCTCCCCAAAGCCCCTTCCACCAACAACCCGATATCGAATCCGGGGGTGGCCCGGGAAAGAAGGGGGTATGTGCTAAAACGGCTGCATGAACTTGGCCGCATTGATGACCTGAGCTATCAAACGGCCATCAAGGCCCCCATTACCGCCCGGCGACATGTTGCGGATGTGGAGCTCCAGGCTCCATACGTTTCAGAAATGGCCCGGCAGCTCGTGTTTGAGCGTTTCGGCGATGACGTCTACCAAAGGGGGTTAAATGTCACCCTCACGGTAAACAGCGAATACCAGGCCAAGGCGAACCAGGCGCTGCGAAAGGGTCTGCTCAACTATGACCGCAGACATGGATACCGGGGACCCGCAGACAGGATCGACCTGGCCTCCATCCCGGATGAAAACCGCAACGAACAGATCCGAAGCCTTCTTCAGCGATACCCGTCAAGCCGGGAAGTGCTGCCCGCCCTGGTGCTGGAAACCGATGACAAAACGGCCACCGTGATCCATTCACAGGCACAGACCGTGACATTGCCCTGGGAGGGTCTGAAATGGGCCCGGAAACACATCAATCCAAACTCCCTGGGGCCGGAACCGGACAGCGCCGGCGCCATCCTGCATTCCGGTGAGATCGTATATATCCGCCCAATGGATGAAGACGGGTGGATGTTGTCCCAGTTGCCGGAAATATCCGGAGCACTGGTCAGCCTGGACCCCCATACCGGTGCCATACGGGCCCTCACAGGCGGTTTCGATTACTTTCTGAGCAAATTCAACCGCGCGACCCAGGCCAAGCGCCAGCCCGGATCCAATATCAAGCCGTTCATTTACTCCGCCGCCCTGGACAATGGATTCACGGCAAGCAGCCTGGTCAGCGCCGCGCCCATTGTCATCGAGGATGACCTGGAAGGAATCTGGCGGCCGCAAAACTACAGCAAAAAGTTTTTTGGCCCCACCCGGTTGCGAAAAGCGCTGAGCCTTTCCATCAACCTCGTTTCCGTTCGCCTGCTGCGGGCACTCGGTATTGACAACACCATCCAGCATCTTGCCCGGTTCGGGTTCAACCCGAAGGACCTTCCCGGGAATCTCTCCCTGGCACTCGGCAGCACCGCGGTCACGCCTTTGGATCTCGCGTCGTATTTTTCCGTGTTTGCCAATGGCGGCAACCGGGTCTCCCCGTACCTGATCGAAAAAATCGAAGACAGAAAAGGAAATCGCCTGGCGCTGCCTCCCCTTGCCTGCGTTGACTGCGCGGGACCCGACGGTGAAAAGAACACCCTTTTTCCTGCACGGCAGGAAGAAACCACTGCGAAGGACCCGGCGGACCGGGAGACCGGAGAAACTGCCGGGGAAGGGGCCATCTCCCAAAGCGGGGAAAACCAGGGAATCTCCCCACAGAATGCATTTTTGATGACGAGTCTTTTGCAACAGGTCATACAAAGCGGGACCGGCCGGCGTGCATTGCAGCTGGGCCGCTCGGACCTGGCAGGAAAGACGGGAACCACCAATGACTTTCGGGATGCCTGGTTTTCCGGATTCAACCCCGAAGTCGCCACCACGGTATTCGTTGGATTCGATGAACCCGCCCACCTGGGCAGACGTGAATCCGGCGCCACCGCGGCACTGCCCATCTGGGTGGACTACATGGGGCAGATCCTGCAGGATTTTCCGGAGCAGGCACCGGTCATACCGAAGAACATCACCACCCGCTTCATCAACACGGAAACCGGCAGGGTCACCTCTCCCGAGGACCCGGAAGGCTACCTGGAGTACTACCTGGCCGGGACAGAACCAAATAACCCCGTGGGAGCAGCGGACCCCGGCAGCGGTTCCGGTTCCACCGAATCCGTTTCTGAATCCTTGTTTTAGAGCGACCGGTTTTGGGGTGATCCGGCTCCGACCCAAGCAGGAGACCGGGGACCTGGTTCAATCAAATCCGGTCCGGTCAGCTCCAGTCAGGCAGTGAAATCACTTTTTTCATTTTTTCCATGGCCTGTTTCTCGATCTGGCGAATCCGTTCCGCGGAAACCGCATATTCTCCCGCCAGATCGTGCAGGGTGGGCTTGTCATCGCTTAACCACCGCCGGGTCACAATGTCCCGGCTGCGGTCATCGAGTTCAGCCAGCGCCTGGGTAATTTGTTCGGACCGGCCCTTTTCAAGTTCGTTGTTGCTGGCGACGATGGCCGGATCATATCGACTGTCCCCGAGAAACTGGGAAGGCGCAATAAAATTGTCGTCATTGTCCTGGTCCAGCAGCACATCAAACGACACATCACTGCTGCTCAACCGGGATTCCATTTCCCGTACGGTCTTCGTTTCAACATCCAGATTCCGGGCAAGCTGATTCACCTCTTCATCGTTCATCCAGCCCAGCCTGGCCCGGGACTTGCGCAAATTGAAGAACAGCTTTCTTTGTGATTTGGTGGTGGCAACCTTCAGCATGCGCCAGTTTCGCAGCACATAATCGTATATCTCGGCCCGGATCCAGTGCACGGCAAAAGAGACCAGGCGGACATCCCGGGTCGGATCAAATCGCTTGACCGCTTTCATCAGCCCGATACTGCCCTCCTGGATCAGGTCAGTCAGCGGAAGCCCGTATCCCATGAAACCCCTGGCCACTTTAACAACATGACGCAGGTGGGACAGGACCAACTCCCGGGCGGCATCCAGGTCTCCCTCATTGCGGTATCGCAGCGCCAATTCATACTCCCGCTCAGCCGTCAGTATGGGAGCCGCATTCACGGCACGCATATAGCTGACCATGCTGTCGCTGGCGGATACATCCATCGGGATCGGTAAACTCTGGGTCATCAAGTGTTTCTCGGTTTGAAATCAGGCCCTATTTTAGCACTCTATGGGGGAGAGTGCTAATTTTTTTAATGTTTCCCAAAATGGGCGGTTTTTACCCGGGGCCGGGCGCTTCAGCCCGGTTTTGGACCGGCGGCCGGCCCCGGCGGATTCTCCACCCACCCCCTGACCAGGCGTTGCGTCTCCCTGCTGAGCGCATCCCGGCGGGCATTCGCCAAAATGGGATCAAACAGGTGCACCTCCACATAAAACGGCTTCCCCCGGGTGGCCGCCCAGACGCTCTGGATCAAGGTGATGTCGCCGTCAAACCGGGGCCTTGGCTCGCGCACACCGGCGGCGTCCACATACCGGATGCCGATGGCCTGCACCCGGGCGCCGGCATCAATGGCCGACTGGAAAAGCCGGGGCTGAAACCGGATCACCCCGGTCCCGTCCGTGGTTCTTCCCTCCGGAAAGATGAGGACGGACTGATGGTTGCGGAGGGAATTGCCGAGGTCGGTGATGGCCTTTGCGGCCCCGGACCCTTTTTCGATAAACAGGGTCCCTGCCTTCTTGATGACCCAGCCGAGCACAGGCCACTTCATAATCACGCTGTTCGCCAAAAAGACCACCGGGAACCGGGAACCGATGACGGAAATATCGAGCCAGGAGACATGGTTGCAGACGACCAATGCCCCCTGTTCAAAGTCTGCACCGCTGAAACGGCACCGCACCCCCACGGTTTTTGCTACACAATAGTGCCACAGGGCCGCTACTTTCATATATTTTGATGTGGAGAGAAACCCCGAAAAGACCCCGGCGATCAGCCCCAGAAATACCAGCAGAACCAGCAACAGCATTCGAAACAGGGCAATGGCCCGGTAAGCGGTCCCCACGGGTCAGGCCGGGGTCACAGAATGTAGCGGGACAAGTCCTGATCGTCGGCCAAGTCCTTGAGGTAATGATCGACATATTCGACATCCACCATAATGGTCTGGCCGGATTTGTCCGCCGCTTCAAATGAAATGGTTTCAAGCAGTCTTTCCATCACCGTGTGCAGCCTGCGCGCCCCAATATTTTCAGTCTGTTCATTGACTCTCCAGGCCACCTCGGCGATACGCCGGATGCCCTCCTGGTCGAACTCGATGTGCACGCCTTCGGTCCCCATCAGGGCTTCATACTGTTCCGTCAGCGAGGCATCCGGTTCCGTCAGTATATTCATGAAATCTTCCGCGGTCAGGGCTTTCAGCTCCACCCGGATCGGCAATCGCCCCTGGAGCTCCGGTATCAGGTCCGACGGCTTGGCCATCTGGAATGCACCGGATGCGATAAACAGGATATGGTCGGTTTTGACCATCCCGTATTTGGTCGACACCGTTGCCCCTTCGACAAGGGGCAGCAGGTCACGCTGCACCCCTTCACGGGAAACATCCGCGCCGCTGTACCCGGCGGTGGACCGGCCGACAATTTTGTCGATTTCATCCAAAAAGACAATCCCGTTCTGCTCCACTTTCTCCACGGCCTCGGTCTTGATCTCTTCATCATTGATGAGCTTGGAAGCCTCTTCCTCCGTCAGCAGCTTGAGCGCTTCAGCCACCTTGACTTTTCTGCTGCGGGTGCGCTGGCCCCCCATGTTCTGGAACATGCCCTGGAGCTGGTTTGTCATTTCTTCCATGCCCGGAGGCGCCATGATTTCAACGCCGATGGACGGGGAGCTGACTTCAATCTCGATTTCCTTGTCATCCAGCCTCTTTTCCCTGAGAAGTTTTCTGAACCGCTGGCGCCCCGCACCGTCCTGGCCGGCTTCATCGCCCCGGGCCGGAGGCAGCAAGATGTCAAGAATCCGTTCTTCCGCCGCATCTTCGGCACGGGTGTTGACCCGGGCCACCGCCTGCTCCCTGGTCATCTTCACCGACATGTCCATCAAATCCCGGATGATGGTATCCACTTCCCGGCCAACGTACCCGACTTCGGTAAACTTGGTGGCCTCGACCTTGATAAAGGGGGCATTGGCAAGACGGGCCAGGCGCCTGGAAATTTCTGTTTTGCCAACCCCTGTCGGACCGATCATTAAAATGTTTTTGGGGGTAATCTCTGCCCGCAGTGCCTCGTTGACCTGCATTCTGCGCCAGCGGTTGCGCAGGGCAATGGCCACCGCGCGCTTGGCCGCTTTTTGCCCGATAATATGCTTGTCGAGTTCTTCGACAATTTCTCTGGGGGTCATTTCAGTCATTGCCCGCTCCCGCCTCGATGTCCAGGGCTTCGATTGTCAGATTGTGGTTGGTGTAAATACAGATATCCGCGGCAATATTCAGGCTTTTCTCGACAATTTCCCTGGCTCCGAGCCCGGTATTCTCAACCAGGGCCAGGGCCGCGGATTTTGCGTAATCGCCGCCGGAGCCGATGGCCATGATTCCGTGCTCCGGTTCAATCACATCCCCGTTTCCGGAAATAATCAGCGAGGACTCGCGGTCCGCCACCGCGAGGAGGGCCTCCAGCCGCCGGAGCATGCGGTCCGTACGCCAGTCCTTGGCCAGCTCCACCGCAGCGCGAACCAGTTTCCCCTGGTATTTTTCCAACTTGCCCTCGAAACGCTCAAAAAGCGTAAAGGCGTCCGCCGTACCCCCGGCAAATCCCACCAGCACCTCATCATGGTACAGGCGTCGCACTTTCCCGGCATTCCCTTTCATCATGGTACTGCCCATGGACACCTGGCCGTCTCCACCAATGACCACCTGGCCATCCTTCCGTACCGACAGGATCGTGGTCCCTCTAAACTGTTTCATAAAAGCTGTCCCGATAAAGCCGTGGCCCCAGACCCTTACCTATATGGCCAAAGCGGAAATTTTCAAGTTCTGTCCAGGTGGTTGATGAAAACGGCGAAAAAATTATTCAACCAGCTTCAGGTGCCCGCCGCCTTTTGGACGGGAGGGCTCCACAGGAGGGCCGGTGGGGCCGCCATCCGGGCGCGCGAAAACAATTTCTTCCTCATCGAACAGGATTCCCCTCCCGGTTTCCCGACTGAAAATGCCCATCACCGAGGAGACCGGCACCGTCACATCAAATGGCTTGCCGCCAAAACGCGCTGTAAAGGTCACGTGCTCATTCCCCATTTCCATGTGCTTCACCGACCGGGGATGAACATTCAAAACAATCCGGTTGTCCACGATATACCGGGCCGGCACCACCACTTCATTCCCCCGGGTGTCTACCAGTATCTGGGGGGTGTCCCCGCAATCCACCGACCACTGGTAGGTTGCCCGCAACAGGTACGGCCTGAATGACGGGAGGGGGGGTTGAGGGCCGCCGCCGCTGCGCCTGGAATTCGCCATACCGCTACCGGTCCCGCCCAACCCGGCTTCCGAAACACCTGAATGTGGGCATCAACAATGTCGGCATCAACCCCGTGACCGGGTCCATACCCCCCGTCATCCCGCCCCTATTGGAGTTCTGCTTCAAGTTCACTCAGGCTTTCGTGAAATGTCGGGCGCTGAAACAGGGACACCCCGTACCGCATCAGGGGGTCTGCCAGTTTCGGCAATTCAATCCCCAGAACCGGTAGCCGCCACAGCAATGCTGCAAAGTACGCGTCCACGAGGGAGAAGTCCGTCCCCAGGAAAAAAGGCTGGCCCGTAAAAATGGAGGACAGCGAGACCAGGCCATCATGCAGGCTCTTTTGCAATGCGGGGGATGGCTGGGGAGAGACGGTTTCTCCCAGGTCACTGATGGGCTTCAGCCAGTCCCTGGACAGCCGTGAAACAATCAGGCGGGTTTTCGCCCTGGTAATGGGGTCCACCGGCATCAGGGGCGGATGCGGGAACCGTTCATCCAGATATTCAGTGATGACACACATGTCGTAAAGCGCGACATCCCGGTCAACCAGCGTCGGGGTTTCCCCGTATGGATTGTGCTCACCAACTACCGACGGGTCATCGTTTACCGTGACATACTGTATCTCGCAGTCAATGTCCTTCTCGAGCAGAACAATGCGGCAGCAGTGACTGAAAATATCCAGGGGCCCCGAAAGCAGCACCATGGATGGCCGTCGATTCGTGAACGACAGGTTAGAATACATGGAACACCCGCCTGCCTGGGGGTCTAGTGCACATCCCGCCAGTATTCCTTCTTCAGCATATACGCCAGGATTCCCAGCACGAACAGAAATGACATCGTCCAGACCCCATACTTGATTCGGACCATCCGGGCCGGTTCGGCCATGTAGTAAAGGAAATTCGTAAGGTCCCGCATGGCGCGATCAAATTCCCCGGTGCTCATGGACCCCGCCTTGACCAGTTCAAGCTCGGTAACCTGCTGCTCATGGCCCTGTTCATCCACATGGGTGGTGACCCGGGCCTCCTGTGTCCCCTGCAGTTCATACATGACATGGGGCATGGCAACATTCGGAAAGACCGTATTGTTCCAGCCGCTTGCCGTGCTGTCATCCAGGTAGAATGAACGAAGATAGGTATACAGCCATTTCGGGCTGTACAGCTTTCCGATGAGGGTCAAATCCGGAGGGGCCACCCCGAACCATTCTTCGGCATCTTCTTTGGACATGGTAATGTTCATGGTGTCGCCGATCTTCCCACCGGGAACGATCATCTGCTCCATGACCAGATCTTCCGGTATTTCGAGGTCTTCTGCCATGCGGTTGTAACGCATGTACTTGGCACCGTGGCAGGACATGCAGTAATTCACAAACAGCTTGGCGCCATTTTGCAGGGAGACCTTGTCATCCAGGGAAACCTCCACATAGTCGAGAGCGACCCCTGCACTGGCGGAAAACCCTGTCACCGGGAAAAAAGCCAACCCCAAGACCAGCAATATCCGTTTCATGATGTGATCCTCTCTGGGACAGGCTTGACCGGGTCAGGCTTGATGTAGGCCGGCACAATTCCGAAAATCAACAGCACCCCCACGGACAGGAATGTGTAAACCAGCTTCAGGCTGGCCGGGGGCCCCCCGTTCCATCCAAACCACCAGTAAAAGATGGTGCCCAGCAGCAGGAGCACCGAAACCAGGAGCAGCAGCTTGCCGCACACCGCCAGTTTTTCTCCCCCGGAACTGAAACATGGAAAAAGAAAGAAAAACAACAGGTACACCAGCGTAAAAAACTGGGCCATGATGGTTAAATCCGTTGTCGGCGGCTGGGTACCCAGCCATCCAAGAACAATGAACACCACCGCAAACACCATCAATGCCAGCTTGGTAATCGGCCCTTTGTACCGAATGGATTTGACCGGGCTCCTGTCCAGCCAAGGCAGGAAGAACAGTAACGCGATGGCCGCAAACATGACCAGGACCCCCCAGACCTGGGTACCGGCAAAACTCGGCACGGCCCGCAACATCGCATAGTACGGCGTGAAATACCATACCGGGGCGATATGCTCCGGGGTTTTCAGCGGGTTGGCGGGTTCAAAATTGGGCTGCTCGATAAAATAGCCCCCCATTTCCGGGAGAAAGAAAACGATTCCAAAGAAAACCGCCAGAAACACCACCGTCCCCAGAAGATCCTTTACGGTGTAGTAAGGATGGAAAGGAATCCCGTCTTTGGGGGCCTGTTCACTCCACCGGTTGCCTTTCGGACCTTTTTTGATCTCCACCCCATCCGGGTTGTTCGAGCCCACCTTGTGCAGGGCCACCACGTGCAAAAAAACCAGCCCGACCAGGATAAATGGAAGCAGGTAGTGAAAGGCATAAAACCGGTTGAGAGTAATATCCGAGATGACATAATCCCCCCGAATCCACTCGGAAAGCACGCCTCCGATCAGGGGCAGGGTCTCGAACAGGTTGACGATGACCTGCGCACCCCAAAACGACATCTGGCCCCAGGGCAACAGATAGCCGAAAAATGCGGTGGCCATCATGGCAAGATAAATCACGACGCCAAAAATCCACAGCAGCTCCCGGGGTTTCCGGTAGGATCCATAGAGCAGCCCACGAAACATATGCAGATAAATCACGACGAAAAACATGGACGCGCCGGTGGAATGCATATAGCGAATGAACCACCCCCCCCACACATCCCGCATGATGTACTCCACCGAGTCAAAAGCGAGCTTCGCATCGGGCTTGTAGTTCATCGCCAGCAACACCCCGGTGATGATCTGCAGGGCCAGGACAACCATTGCCAGACTGCCGAAAAAGTACCAGAAGTTGAAATTCTTTGGCGCGTAGTATTCGGTGAGGTGCTCTTTGGTAACTTTGGTTGCCGGAAACCGATTGTCCAGCCAATTCATGAAACTCATCAGGCCACCTCTTTATCCGCACCGATTAACAACACCGTATCAGACAGGTACTGATGTGGTGGAACGACCAGGTTCGTTGGCGCGGGTACACCGCTGTAGACCCTGCCGGCCAAATCGAACTTGGACCCGTGGCAGGCACATAGAAACCCGCCTTTCCAGTCATCGTCAAAGGAAGCGGCACCGATCTGGGGCTGGTACTTGGGTGAACACCCGAGATGGGTGCATATCCCCACCAGCACCAGAATGTCCTCCTTGATGGACCGATAGACATTCTGCGCATACTCCGGTTGCTGGTCTGCCCTGGAATCCGGGTCCGCCAGAATGCCCTCCATGCCGGGCAGGAAACCCAGCATCTCTTTCGATCGCTTGATGATCCAGACCGGCTTTCCCCGCCATTCAACGGTGATTTGCTGGCCGGACTCGAGTTTGCTGATATCCACCTCTACCGGGGCGCCTGCGGCTTTCGCCCGTTCACTCGGCAGCAGGCTCCCTGCAAACGGCACCGTCATCCCCGCGGCCCCCACCAATCCGACTCCTGTGGTCGCAATCGTCAACATCCTTCGTCGTTTGTTATTCACATGATGATCGGTCATGTTTAACCTCTGAAATGGGAAAAGAGTCTGCATGGCATCCGGAAATCAAACTGAAGCTGATTTCCTGAATCCCGGACAATTCTCTGGCTTTTGAAAATCGCCGATTATACCAGAACCTTGAATTTTGGGGGGCAAATTTAAATCTCCGGATTGAGGGTCGGGCACCCGGGGAGGCGGGCAGTGAACCCCCCCGGTGCCGGCCCGGGGGGGAAGAAATGCCCTGTTACCGAAATCGGACAACCACCGCGTACCCGTTCTGTGATTTAATCCATGGTCAGAATCGTAATCCCGCAATGTGCCTGTTATGGAACTTGAAAACAAAATTGCGCTGGTCACGGGGGCTGCCGGCGGCATTGGCCTGGCAACCGCAAAGCGTTTGATTGCCCACGGTGTGGGGGGCCTCGGCCTGGTGGACCTCTCCCCGTCCTGCATCGAAACCGCCAGGGAACTCAATACCCTGGCCGGCAGCGAAAAAACCCGGGCTTTTTGCGGCGATGTGACGGACCCCGGGTTCCGCCGGTCTGTATTCGACGGCATGTGCACCAGGTTCGGGGGCGTGCATGTCTGCATCCCCGCCGCAGGGATTCTTGCCGATTCTCTTGGCGTCAAAGTGGACCGGGACAGCGGCGATGTCGTGCTCTACCCGGAGTCGACATTCAGGCGGCTGATGGAGATCAATTGCCATCATCCGACCTACTGGGCCCTGGAAACCATTGGTGGAATCGCCAGAGAACGGTTTCACCGGGGACAGGGGAGGTGGATGAGCAGCGAAGGCATTCAGGGGGTGGTCATCCTGGTCGGTTCGGTGTCGTCCAGGGGCCAGCGCGGCCAGGTGGCCTATTCGGGCGCCAAGTCGGCATTGATCGGCATTGCCTCCACCCTGAACCGGGAAGGCCTGTACCATGGGGTGCAGACCAAAATCATACACCCCGGGTTCGTCGACACCCCCATGGTGGACTCCATTGATTCCGATTATTTTGAAAAGCATTTCAGACCCCGGATTGGGCTGGGCAGAAAAATACGGCCGGATGAAATCGGAGAAATTATCTGTGCGATGATCGAAAACCCGGCTTTGAGCGGCGAGGTCTGGGCGGATGCCGGCCTGACTTAGCGGCAAACCCACAACTGGAGAGAACAAATGAAAAAACCCCTGCTGGATAAAAGAGAACGGGCCGTTCAACTGGCGGCCCTGAACCGGGAAACCACGACTCCCTGGGAAGCCACGTCGGATGCCATCTGCAAAACCTTTGTATTCGAAAATTTCATTGAAGCGATGGGCTTTATGGTCCAGGCCGCCATCATTGCGGAAAAAATGAACCATCACCCCGACTGGTGCAATGTATACCGGACTGTCATTGTCAAACTTTCCACCCATGAAAGTGGCGGTGTCACGGAACTGGACTACGAACTCGCCAGACAGATGGAGCGGATCACCAGCCCCCCCTGAACTGTTTTGAATCGGCCCGCCATCCCTGTGAACCCCCTTTTTCCCGGCATGGTCGCATCCGCCGGATGCCTGGCTTCAACCCGGCCTGCCCGGGGCGGCCCGATGGATTTGTCCGGGGTTTTTGCCGTCCGGGTCCCTGTCCCGGCATCGCGGTTTCATGACTGAGCCGCCGCCGCCCTCCCGGGTCCTGCCCGATGCCGTGGATGTGGTGGTGATTGGCGGAGGGATTGTCGGGGCCAGCACGGCATACTACCTGGCCAGGGCCGGGGTCCGGGTCGCGTTGTGCGAAAAAGGCGTGATTGCCGGTGAACAGTCGAGCCGCAACTGGGGATTTATCCGCAAGCAGGGACGCCATCCATCCGAAATTCCACTCATGGTCCTTGCCCTTGAGTGCTGGCATGAACTGGTTGGGGAACTGGAGACCGACATTGGTTTTCGTGTCGGCGGCACCCTGTATCTTTCGGAAACCGAACAGCGCTACCACGCCAACCTGGCGTGGCTTGAGCATGCCAGGACCTTTGGGCTTGATTCCACCTTTCTCAGCGTATCGGAGCTGAAAACACTGGTTCCGGGGATGCAGAATCAGGCCCGGGGTGCCCTGTTCACTCCCAGCGACGCCAGTGCAGAACCCGCCCTGGCGACCCAAGCCATCGCAGAAAAGGCCCGATCCGCCGGCGGAATTCTCCTGCCCCGGTGCGCCGTGCGGGGAATTGATCTTGCGGGGGGCAAGGTGGCCGGCGTGGTCACTGAACACGGCCGCATTCGATGCCCGGTTGCGGTGTGTGCCGGCGGCGCGTGGTCCGGGTACTTTTGCAGGCACCTGGCGCTGGTCTTTCCCCACCTCAAGGTGATCAGTTCCGTCATGGCCACCGACCCCACCGGGGTCCGGGTCAGCGAGCAGAATATCTGGAGCACCGGGCTGGGGATGCGGCGGCGGCGGGATGGCGGGTATACCGTTGCCTATGGAGGGGGCTCCAGCTGTGAAATCACGCCGGACCTGTTCCGGTTTTTCCGGGCTTATCTCCCCGCCTATCGCCATTCAAAGGAAATCGTGACCCTGAAGCCCGGTAACCGGTTTTTCCGGGAACTGATGTGGCCTTCGACGTGGCCCCTGGACAAACCGACCCCGTTTGAAAAGGAGCGGGTTTTGAACCCGGACCCGGACCTGGCCATACTGGACAGGGCGTACAGGCTGCTCGGCGAGACCTTTCCGGAACTTCAGGGCATTGGGATTGCACAGCGCTGGGCAGGCATGATTGATGTCACGCCGGATGAGTTGCCGGTGATTTCAACGGTGAATCAGGTTCCGGGCCTGGTGGTTTCCACGGGATACAGCGGACACGGCTTTGGCATCGGTCCCGGGGCCGGAAAGGTCACTGCCGCCCTGGCGACGGGAAACACCCCGGACACCGACCTGTCTGCATTTTCCCTGGACCGTTTGCTGTAAGGCCGGTTTGCACCGGCCCCCCACGGAAGTTCACGGCAACGGCCCTCACTGTGGTAATATTCCTTTTGCCTATATTGTTGTGGCTATGGGCCAAAGAACCGTGGGAATGGCTGGGAAAAACACATGAGCCAAAAGGACCATGTATTTCCAAGACATCCATCACCAGAATCGCTTGGAGGGAATGGGACAGGCGGAGGTAATGATCGTCGTAGACAGTTAGAATTGAAACTGGCTGTTATCGAAACCATGTAATGACAGCGTTTCTTGAGTAAATCAACACAATGCGGAGAATACTATGAAACCAACAGAAGAGAAGCACCCAGAGGCGAGGATAAAACCAACGGTACGGACTTTTGCTATGGACAACGTAATGACTCCAGACAGGATCGGCGAAAAAGGCGATGAAATTTACAATAATCTATTTCGCAAAAAATACGAAGGTGTTCATGATGGCAAGTTTTTGGCGATTGATGTTGTCAACGCAAAAGCGTATCTTGGCGATTATCCAGAAGATGCACTCGACAATGCTGAAAAAGACAATTCGGACACCAATTTATACCTGGTCAAAATTGGCGCGGAAGCCGCTTTCCATGTAGGGCATATAGGAGATCAATATTATGGCATGGATTGGACGATTCGACAGTCAACATAGTCCTTGTCTAAATTTCACTCTTGTTAGCCAACGTGATGGGAGGAAGTACACGTTCGATGGCATACTTGACACTGGGTTCACTGGTTTCATTCAAGTTCCAATTGCTCCTGCTGTTGCGTTAGGCATCGTCTGCGACCCGATCACTGTTGGAGCGGTTTCTCTTGCAAATGGAACAAGACAACAAGTGTGGCTGAAACAAGTACCGGTAACCGTAGAAGGAGAAACAGTTTCCGGTCTCTGCCACATCCCTCAAACAAAGAACGGTCCAGTGTTAATCGGTATGGACTTTCTGCACAGATTTGAACGCGTTCTTGTTGTTTCAAGTAAGCAGGGAATACGGCTCTTGAAAGAAGAAAACGTCAAGCTGACCTGAGATTGAGCGCTTTAACTTGTAGCGACTGAGCCAGCCAATCGGCTGGCTCTTTTCTTGGGTGCTTCGCACTCATCTGTATAATTCCCGCTCAGACCGCCAGGTCGAAGGCCGCGGACAGCAGCTCCCGGGTATAGGGATGCCGGGGATTGCTGAAAATGGAATTCGCATTGCCCTGCTCCACCACATCCCCTGATTTCAGCACCATGAGATCATCGGCAATGGCCCGAACCACGCTCAGGTCATGGGAAATGAACACATAGGCCAGCCCGTGTTCGCGCTGGATCCGGTTGAGCAGTTCCAGCACCTGGACCTGGACCGTCCTGTCCAGGGCGGAAGTGGGTTCATCGAGAAACAGGATTCGCGGCTCCAGTATCAGCGCCCGGGCAATGGCGATACGCTGGCGCTGGCCACCGGAAAACTCATGGGGGTACCGGAACCGGAGGGCGGGGTCAATCTCCACTTCTTCCAGCATGCTCACCACTTTCCGGTCCCGGGTTTCGGGGTCCGTGACCAGGCCGTGGGCATCCAGCCCTTCGCTGACAATATCGCCGATGGTCATCCGGGGAGAAAGGGAGCCATACGGGTCCTGGAAAACGATCTGCATCCTGCGCCTCATTTCGGGCATGGAATACCCACCCGGGACACCCACGGTTTTCCCGTCCAGGAGGACCTTTCCTTCGAAATGGACCAGCTTCAGCAGGGCCAGAGCCAGCGTCGTCTTCCCGGAACCGGATTCCCCCACCACCCCCAAGGTATGTCCCGGCTTCAATCTCAAGGAGGCACTGTTGACCGCCTTGACGTGACCCACCGTTCGTTTGAGCAGCCCTTTTCTGACGGGAAACCATACCTTCAGATTCTCGACACACAATACGTCCTCCTTCCCCCCTGATGGCGCCTGGCGAACCGGCGGTTCCGCGGACAGCAGTTTCTGGGTATAGGCCTTCTTTGGGGAGGTGAAAATCTGCTCCGCCGTACCTCTTTCAACCAGTCTTCCTTCATGCATCACCAGTACCCGGTCCGCCACTTTCCTCACCATGTTCAGGTCGTGGGTGATTAACAGGATGCCCAGATTCTCTGTCCTTTGGATCTCTTTCAGCAACGCCAGGATTTTTGCCTGTACCGTCACGTCCAGTGCCGTGGTCGGCTCGTCTGCAAGCAGGACATCGGGGCGGTTGGCAAGGGCCATGGCAATCATGATTCGTTGCCGCTGTCCGCCGGACAACTGGTGGGAATACGCGGCCAGGCGGGTTTCCGCATTTTGAATCCCGACACGGTCCAGCAATTCAATCACTTTCGCCCTGGCATCCTCTCCCTCCAGGTTCTGGTGGAGAGAGAGGGATTCACGGATTTGTTTTTCGATGGTGTGCAGGGGATTCAGCGCGGTCATGGGCTCCTGGAAAATCATGGAGATATCGTTTCCACGAATCCTTTGCAGCGTTGCCTGGCCGGCTCCAAGCAGTTCAGTGCCCCGGTACCGGATCGACCCGGTGGGGTGGAAGGCATGGGGATAGGGCAGCAATTGCAGAATCGACAATGCCGTCAACGACTTGCCGGAACCCGATTCCCCCACCAGGGCCACGGTCTCGCCGGCATGGAGGTCGAAATTCACATCCCGAACCACTTCGGACAGGATCCGCCTGGCCTGTTCCTGGCGCTGAAAACTGACCCCAAGGGCCTGGACGCTCAACAGCGGTTGATCCATTTCCACCCTCCCTCAACGAAACAGTTTCCGCGGATCAAAGGCATCTCTCACCCCTTCACCGATAAAAATTAACAGCGACAACATGGTGCCGACAATGAAAAACCCGGTCACCCCCAGCCACGGGGCCTGCAGATTCGCCTTGCCCTGGGCCAGCAGTTCTCCAAGGGAAGGGGACCCGGGTGGCAGGCCAAAGCCCAGGAAATCCAGGGAGGTCAGCACCGTCACCGATCCGGCGAGGATGAACGGCATGAAGGTAAGGGTGGCAACCAGCGCATTGGGCAGGATATGGCGCAGGATGATACGGGTGTCTCCCACTCCCAGTGCCCGGGCTGCCCGCACATATTCAAATTGCCGTGTTTTCAAAAATTCCGCCCGGACCACCCCCACAAACCCCATCCAGGAAAACAACAGGAGAATGCCCAGCAGCCACCAGAAATTCGGTTCCACCACGCTGGCCAGGATAATCAGGATATACAGGGTAGGCATGCTGGACCACACTTCCATGAACCGTTGCACCAGCAGGTCGACCCAGCCGCCAAAGTATCCCTGGATGGCCCCCGCCCCGACCCCGACCACGGCACTGATCAGGGTCAGCAAAAACCCGAAAAGCACGGAAATCCGAAAACCATAGATGACCCGGGCCACCACATCCCGGGCCTGGTCATCGGTCCCCAGCAGGTGCCCGCCCCCGGGGGGGGCAGGCGCCGGATGCTCCAGGTCCCAGGCCACCGTGGTATGGTGAAACTCAATGATGGGCCAGATGGCGAAACCGTGGTCCTGAATGTGCTGCTTCAACCAGGGGTCCCGGTAAACTGCCAGGGTCGGGAATTCACCATCAAAGTCGGTTTCGTGGTAGTCCACAAATGCGGGCCAGTACCCCTCGCCGTCATACCAGACAAAAAATGGCCGGTCATTCGCAATCAGTTCGGCAAACAGCGAAACCACGAACAGAAAAAGAAAGATCCACAGTGCCCAGAAACTGCGGCGGTTGGCCTTGAACAGGTCCCACCGTCTTTGCCCAATGGGGCCCAGGCTCCACCGTCCGGCTGCCGGCGCAGCCGGGTTGTGCGACGTTGCGGTGATTTCCATCATGACCCCCTGGAATCGAAATCGATTCGCGGATCAATCCAGGTATACATCAGGTCCGAAACAATGCCGAGAATCAGGCCCAGCAGCGTGAAAAACCACAAGGTGCCGAACATCACCGGATAGTCCCGCTGCAATGCCGCTTCGAACCCCAGCAAACCCAGCCCGTCCAGGGAAAAGATGATTTCAATGAGCATCGCGCCGGTGAACAGGATATTCACCACCGCAGCCGGAAATCCGGCAATGACGATGAGCATGGCATTTCGGAAAACATGCCCGTACATAACCCGGCGTTCCGACAGCCCCTTGGCCCGTGCGGTCAGCACATACTGCTGGCTGACCTGGTCAAGAAACGAGTTTTTTGTCAGCATTGCCAGGGACGCAAACCCGCTGATCGTCAGGGCGATCAGCGGCAATGCAAGATGCCAGAAATAGTCGGCGATTCTTGCCGGCCAGGACAGGGTTTCCCAGTTGTCAGAAACCAGCCCCCGCAGTGGAAACCAGTCCAGGTAGACGCCTCCCGCGAAAATGACCAGCAGCAGGACCGCAAACAAAAAGCCCGGAATGGCCACCCCCACCGTCAGCAGCACACTGGTGGTAATATCAAATCGGCTGCCATCGCGCACGGCCTTGCGGATTCCCAGCGGAATACTGATCAGATAGACCAGCAATGTCGACCACAGCCCCAAAGAGATGGACACGGGCATCTTGTCCAGCACCAGGTCCACCACCGAACTGTCCCGGAAAAAGCTGTCGCCGAAATCGAAACGAAGATAGTTTCCCATCATCTCGAAAAATCTCTGGTGAACGGGTTTGTCGAAACCAAACCGTTTTTCGAGCTCGGCAATGTATTCCGGGTCCAGCCCCTGGGCTCCGCGGTACTGGCTGTCACCCGTCCCCGCACCGCTTTGCACCACGTTTTCCGACGTGTCCCGGGTGACCCGTTCCGCCGCATCCACCCCCGTGCCCGTGATATTTGCAATGGCCTGCTCCACCGGGCCCCCGGGGGCAAACTGGATGATGACGAAGTTAAAGAGCATGATGAAAAACAGGGTCGGGATGACCAGCAGCAGCCGTTTGACAATATAGGGACCCATTACCCCGCCTTCCTCTTCATTGCCCGGTTTATCGTATAGCCGCCCACGGCCAGAATCCCGATAAGCAGCCCCAGTTTCCAGCCCTGTAGCCGGGTGCGGCCCGCTCTTTCCGCATCGCTGGCGCCGCTGTCCCGCTGGTTGATTTCTCCTTGCTCCCGGGCCCGGGCAAGCTGTTCCGCCTTGGCGTCATCGACCCACCAGCGGGAGATGTCGACGCCATTGCGCAGGGGAGTGTCGGGACGGTCAAACTTGTTCCACCATAAAATTCGATTCGCAGGCAAATGCCAGTTGGGCACAATGAAATGCTGCCACAGCAATACACGGTCCAACGCCCGGGTCACCGTAACCAGCTCTTCCCGGGTCCGGGAGACAATGAGCTTTTCAATCAACGCGTCCACCACCGGATGGCAGATCCCCGCCGTATTGCGGCTGCTGGGACGTTCAGCGGCGGCACAGCTCCAGTAATCCCGCTGCTCGTTTCCCGGTGTTTCACTTTGGCCCCACCCCCCCACAATCATATCGAAATCGAATGCCCGCAACCGGTTCACATACTGCCCGGTGTCCACGATCCGAACCTTCATGTCAATGCCGATGCGTTTCAGGTTGGCCACATAGGGCAGAATCAGTCGTTCAAAGGAACTGCTGTACAACAAAAACTCAATGGTCAGTTTCTGGCCCTGGGGGTTCTCGAGTTTGCCGTCCCGAATCCTCCATTCGGATTCCTCAATGAGGGCCAGGGCCTTGCGCAGGTTCTCCCTGGACCACCCGCTGCCATCGGTTTGTGGAACCATGAACGGGCGGGTAAACAGCGCCTCCGGCAACTGCTCGCGATATTCCTCCAGCAGGGCCAGTTCGTCGCCTTCGGGAATCCCCGAAGATGCCAGTTCGGAGTTGCTGAAAAAACTTTTTGATCGCGTGTATTGATTGTAGAAGATATTCTGGTTGGTCCATTCAAAGTCAAATGCCAGGGCAATGGCCTGGCGAACATGGGGGTCCTGAAACTTGTTGCGACGAAGGTTCATCACGTAGGCCTGCATCCCCTGGGGGGCGGAATGCTCCACCGTTTCCTTCACCAGCCAGCCGGTCTGCACCGCGGGAATCTCAAATTCGGTTGCCCAGCTTTTCGCGGTATTTTCATAGTAGTAATCGATATTGCCCGCTTTCAGGGCCAGGCGGATGGGAATGCGGTCACGAAAGAAATCCACCCGCATGGTGTCGAAATTGTTGAGCCCGACATTCACCGGCAAATCCCGTCCCCAGTAGTCTTCAACCCTTTTCAGGGTATAGAACCGCCCGGCATCGAACGCCTCGATTTGATAGGGCCCGCTGCCCAGCGGCGGCGTCAGTGTGGTTTTGGTGAACTCGTTTTCCTCCCTTTCCCAGTAGTGTCTGGGCAGGATCGGCAGGTCCCCCAGAATCAGGGGAAGTTCACGGTTTCCCGTATTCTTGAACCGAAACCGGACACCGTTGTTTTCAACCACCTCCACATCTTCGACATCTGCATAGTAGAAATGATAAAACGTCTGGCCTTTTTCCAGCAGGGTGTTGAATGACCACACCACATCTTCAGGGGTAACGGGATGGCCGTCGTGCCACCTGGCCTGTTCCCGCAGATAAAAGACAATCCAGGACCGGTCCTCGGGATACACCATCTCTTTGCATAACAGGCAGTACCGGGTGAAGGGCTCGTCCAGGGATTGCACCGTCAGGGTCTCGATGGACCCGGGGGAGACCGGGGTGCCCTTGTCGATCCAGGGATTGAAACTGTCAAAGGTCCCCCGGGCACCCTGGCGGATCCTCCCCCCTTTCGGCGAGTCCGGATTGACGTAGTCAAAATGGGGGAAGTCCGCGGCATATTTCGCCTCGCCGTGCATGGCAATGGCATGGCTGCGAATCGGGTCGGCCTGCGCCGGCCCCATCACCAGAAACAGGAAAACGCCCAGCAGCAGGATTCCCCTGGATGCAAACACGATGATTGCCGGATGGCACAACAACGCGGCCTACCCCCGGGATGCCGGAGTAATGGGTGCCCTGGAAGCGCAGAACCCTGCCCGGAGAATGCTCCCGTATCGCGTTTTGCCGGATGGCTTCAGGATCCAGCCCGGGCCCGGTTGGCGTGCACCGGTTTCCATGGCCCCGATCATGCCGGACCCCCGACAGGATTCATCACCCGTTCCGGGTGCCGTTGCTTCCGGGTCAGTGGGGGGTCGCGGTGGGTCGTGCTGCTCATCTTCAGCCCAGGAAAGTCTCCGTTGTTTCAGCCTGCCCCCGATCGGGGGACGGGGTTTCAGGACTATCCCATGCTAACCCGAATATTGTGTGTATTACATGGAAATTTACCAACGATTGCACACTCACAGTTACCATCCCGATCGGAGCGATAGCGACGCAACTACAGTGGCCTGAATAGTACCCAGATAGTGGAAGGATTTACACTATCTGGAGAACGGATCAGGCAATCATCCGGAATCGCTGGATCATGCCAGCCACATGGGTTTGTATTGATCATAAAAATTGGTTTTTGCTGTTCATAAAAAAGTTAGTAGTAGAGCCTGTGGAGTTGTGGGCGGGACGCGGACTGGTCCGCAGGACTTGTCCACAAATCCACGGACTACCCGGTGCTGGTACCAAGGCCCCGTCGGGCCGATTCATCGGTAGACTATTTCATGGCGCTTACTCTCATCGGGTTTCATGCCGCTTCCCGAAGGTGGGGCGGGGCGGACCATACCATTACTTCATCGGCCCCCTCACGGGGGCAAACGCACGGCTCGCGGAGTGTTATGGCTGGTTTCGCCTTCAACACAGGGGACTTTCACCCCCTACCTTTTGCCAGTTCGCCTGGCGTATCATTTCTACTTTGCGTTGACAGATGGCAAATAGTCAGGAGTGCCAAAGGCTGGCTCACCTACGCTAGGGAGTTCTTTACTTTTGTTGCGGAATGGCCCAAACCCAAATTGAAAATGTGAATAATATGGAAGATCACCTTTACAAGTTCTTGTTGGCTGCTTCCCTTCTATGTAGTTTTTTCCTTTGTACGTAGAAATCGTTGTCGACCACTGTGGCACTGCTTTAGTTGACTCTACTCTATCCTTCCATTTAACTTTGTAAATCAATTCAACACTTTGTCCATCAATAGACCCTCTGACATCATTAAAATTTAGGCTAACATAGTCACTGTGCAATTCGTCCTCATATATGACCAAATAACCCATTTTTGAAGATCCAATAATCATTTCTTCCGGTTCGGAGTATAGCCAAGAAGCATAAGAAAGTGCAGACTCCGACAATAGTGTCCTGCCGTCATACTGGTATTGAACAAAAATGTTTCCCATCAGACTCAACCACCTAATTTTAGTTCCTAGAACACCGATACAGTAACTGACTGCCACGTCATTTTTGCATTGGTTTTTAAATTCCCAGCCAAACTTGTAGACAGTACCCCACTTTTTACGGAACCCTGGTGCCTTAACACCAGTTACAAAAGGACTAACTTTAACGCAATTTTTTAGGCTATCCGGCGAGTTATCAGCTATCGCTAAGGACAATGGATCGAAAATAAAGAGGGCAAGAAATAACAAACCCCAAATTGCGGATATTGCTTTCAATTTTTCTACTCCTTTGAACAAAAAAAGGTTTTAATGCCCACCCATTCTTACCTAAAGACAGCCTTATACGAGGGCATACGGTATGTGATTCTAGCTGTTGTACCACCAGAACCCACCTTCAAATTGATAGGCGTGCTCCAACTGATGCTAAATTCACCGTTAGGGTAAACTGTCATTACATGCTGATAATACTTATTAAATTGACCGCAATAGGAAGGAGCACAGTAGTAAAAATAGATTTTACGAGAGCATACGTTTTTTAAATGCAGAGTGTGGTTCAAGTGCGTATCGTAGTGTCCGATATAACTTTTATGGGAAAAGTTCCCTTTTCGGATGTGCTTATGTGCATGCACACACTTATTTGCACTCTCTTGATTCGAATCGCCAAATGCAGGTAAAGACGCAATCAGCCCTAATACCAGCAACCATAGAATCAGGATGATTGAATTGAGATTTGCTGCCTTCATTCTACGCGTTTCCACCAACATGTAGTTGCGCATGTGCACTCTAAGACTGCTCCTGAATCAGGATATATTATTGATCCTTCACTGTAAATTTGTCCCGACCAATAACAAACATTTTGTGGGGTATTACCTAGTGTACTACTGGCGAATGACATGGAAGTAAATATCACTATTGCTGCAAGTGTATTTTTCATTTCAAGTACTCCTTAAGTGTCTTTTTCATTTCAAGTACTCCCTAGCCCAGGACTATCCTATGCTAAAGAGTTGAGGAATTCCATGGAATGGAGAATTGATTATACATGGGGTGACGATGGGCAGTGTGCCGGATTCGCCTCGGTAGTAAATCCCAAGCTTAATGGGATGGTCCGCCCCCGTTGAACTGAGCCGCGTTCCGCGGATATGTGAACATTCACATATGGTTGTACAAATGGCCGTTGGAGATCTTCGCCAGTCGCTCATAACATTGGTCCTTGTAGAGGACAAAGGCCCGTTCACACAGCTTCCGGGTAGCCGGCCCCGAGAGGGTGCCATGCAGAGTATCCATTTCCGCAAGCAGACCGATATCCTGGGAGGTATAGCGCCGGGGAAAGGCATCCGCGGGGGACCCCGGCGACCCCGGACCCGCCCGTGCTTTCGGTGCTGGCTGATCAGGCGGGTAACCTGAGCGCGAGACAGACCACTGACCTTCTCCAGGAAGGCCTTGACGGTGCCGCGGTCGGCCTTACCGAGTGTCTTGTAGCGCAGCTGTTCCAGGGTCGTGCCGATCCACCGGTAGGTGTCTTCGCGGGATTGGGGTTTAAATTCAAAGGGGGTCGTTCCGTCCAAAAAGGCCCGGACCTCCTTCACGGTACGTAGATGAGGGTGTTTTAATGTCAAGATCATTCTCCAATGATCCCAAAATTACCGCCTTAAGGCTCGCTTTCCGTTGGAAAATCACGTTAAGCTCTCAGGCTCATGTTCCGTTGGACAACTCTGACAGTATACAATAGGTTGGGCATATATTAATATGTTATTATGGAATCATCCCGCTGAAAAAATAATCTCGCTGCCGACTTTGGTTTTGGTGGTTTTACTCGCTGGTCTTTGGCCCAATGCATCCTTGGCCTGCAAACCATTTGTTGCATTTTATGGAGGCTTTGGAGATCAGAAGAAAGGTCCCATGAGGTGGCTCGCAGAACAATGGAGTCAACAGTACAACCAAGAAGGCTGGGCAATCAAGTATTACCCGTGGACAGATGAATTTTCGTGGGTGCAACGGAGCGTTGCAGACATACGGAGTCACCGACGTTCCACGAAAAGCAATGCACCTATAATTTTGATCGGACATAGCTATGGCGGGGATACAGCATACCAAATAGCGAAGATGCTTCCTGAAAAGTATAAACCTACATTAATTACACTAGACGCTGTGGGAAGTAGAGCTGCTTGGGGTTTAGGTATACCTTGGGTTTTTGATTTCAGGTTGCAGGATTCGAGGTTACCATCTCCTACTCAGGGAGTGTGGATCAATGTCAGAGCAAAGAAATCGCAATATAATGTACAGTTGAGCATATCATTTGGTCCTCAATATGTTTTGGAGATGCGAAAAAGGTTGGGGGACTGCGATTTTGTGGCACACACTGGAGGTCCATACGGATTTCAAAAGAATGCAGACACAAACTTGGTTGTGAATTCCAAGTTCGACCACTGTGATGCCGACAAGATGCTAGAACTGGTTGAAGGTAGAGTTGTGAAATTCGCTCGGTGTCAAAGTTATGGAATTGAATCCGGCATTGACCTGCTGAACCAGCCCTTTCCTAACTCCTCCAAACGTTTTCAACTGGAAAGCAACTATTTGTTAGACTGTACAAGAAGTGGAAAGAGTTGGGAATGGTGTTACAACAACGTAATGATTCCATAACCCAAGTGTAATCCTTCGGTCGTCAGGTGATGGACCAGTTGCGGTAGGGACAGGCATTCCTGACTTAAAAATCGACAACGTCTTAAGTCAGGAAAAAGATTAGCGGCAACACCCAGAGAACAAGCGCGAAGGTTGCGGCAATCAGCATATCGACGTACCCGACGGACCCGTCCGAATCGTCCTGCATCTTGGGCCGGTCGGGCCGGTCCTTCGACCCATAGACCAGTTCCGCTTCCTCCCGAAGAAACCTAGTAAGGCCCGGCATGGTTAACTAGTGCTTGTCAGAAAACCCCATAAACGATTGATTTATTTGAATAACTACCCGTTTTTTTGTGGCGAAGATTTCGCGAATATAGTACAATCCGAAGGGAAAACCCCCTGAAACCGCCATTTACGGCAAATCTTCGAGGCATTGTACAGCATGAGAACGGTCATCGATCTCCAATCCCCTCTGGGTTCCGTCCCGATTGAACAGATCGCCCTCGACGAAAAGTCCCGGGACGACATTCCGGCCCTGTTGAAGGGCCTTCAACTGATCTATACCGACCCGGATACCCGCAAGGAGCTGTTCGAGTTGCTCGAAGCCCATATCCGACCGGATACCGACCGCACCGTTGGGCGTCCGGGAATGGAGATGTGGCGGATTCTGGTATTGGGCATTCTCAAGGAAGGACTGAACTGCGATTTCGACCGTCTGCATGATCTGGCCAACGAGCACCGAACGATACGCAAGATGTTGGGTCATGGTATGGACGGCATCGACAATACCTACTACGTCCGGGCCCGGATCGTGGACAATGTGGCCCTGCTGACTCCGGAACTGCTGCGTGAGGTCAACCGACTGGTGGTTTCCACGGGGCATACGGTCGCAAAAAAAAAGCCTGGAGAAACGTTGGCCGGGCGATGTGATAGTTTCGTGGTGGAGACGGACGTCCACTACCCGACTGATTTCAACCTCCTATTGGATTCCACTCGTTGCCTGATCCGCGAAACCGGCAAGGCTTGTGAATTGCATGATGTGAAAGGCTGGCGGCAGCACCGGCACCTGACCAAACAGGTGCGCAAGCGGTTCAATCGAGTCGCCACAGCCCGGCTTTGGACGAAGCGACCGGATCAGGTGTCGGAGTATCTGAAGATCTGCCGGAAGATGGCCGGGAAAGCGGAGTTATCTCTGGTTGCCCTGAAGGAAGCCGGGGCATCCACCGCCTGGATGGAGAAGATCCGCCATTATCTGAAGCATATCCACCTATTCACCGACCAGATCGACCGCCGGGTGTTGCAGGGCGAAGTGATTGAGCATTCCGAGAAAATCTTTTCGGTATTCGAGGAGCATACCCGGTGGATATCGAAAGGCAAGGCGGGGCGTCCGGTGGAACTCGGAGTTCCCCTGGCCATTGTCGAGGACCAGCACCAGTTTGTGCTGGATTATCAGATCATGTGGCAAGGCGGGGATGTGGATGTAGCGGTTCCCCTGATTGAGTCCTGCCAGGAGATGCACCCGGACCTGCAGGAGTGCAGCTTTGACCGGGGCTTTCACAGCCCGGAGAATCGCAGGCGTCTGGAGAATCTGCTTGACATGGTGGCCTTGCCGAAAAAGGGCCGACTGAATGCCGCGGACCAGGAACGGGAGTCCGAAGAAAACTTTTCCCGGGCACGGAAACAGCACCCCGCCGTGGAGTCAGCAATCAATCACCTGGAGCATCACGGACTTGACAGAGTCCGGGCGAAAGGAGCCGACGGGTTCGAGAGAACCGTCGGGCTGGCCATCGTTGCTGCCAACCTGCACCAACTCGGCCGGATGTTGCAGAAATCGGAGAAAACGCATCGTGACAGACACCGCCTGGCTGCCTGACGCCCTATTCACCCGGTCAGATCTGCCCCCGCACCGACGGGGAGGGTCTCCTATGACCTGGAGCGTAAAATTCCGCCAAATCGTGCCTCAAACCGCCGAAAATAAGCGGCATTGAGCGAAAATCTCCTCCGCAATTCGCCGGAGGGACCCTGCAAAATTGCTTTCACTCCTCCGGTCGCGCAAAATCAAGGGGTTTTCATGCCAGACACTAACTATGCTTCCAAGGAACCGGGGCCGCGGTCAGCAACGGGTGTTGCACTTCGGACTGGCACGGGGGAAGCAACTGTTTCATAGTTTTTTTGGTTTCCGATTTTGAGGAACTTGTCGAAAACTACCAAATAACCCTGAACAAAGGCTGAATTATTCCCGAAAACCTTCAAAAAAAGGGAATTATCCAGCAAACTAGCCAAAATAATGGCTGAATGGTAAGGAGCCACGGACAAATAGAGGAAAACTTTGCCCGCCGATTGCTGGACTGGCATGCCATGTCCGGCCGAAAATCCCTGCCATGGCAAATCGACCCGGATCCCTACCGGATCTGGGTATCCGAAATCATGCTCCAGCAGACCCGGGTGGAGACGGTTATTCCGTACTATGAAAAGTTCATGGCCCGGTTTCCCACCCTCCGGTCCCTGGCGGATGCGCCCCTGGAAGAAGTCATGACCTGCTGGGCCGGACTGGGCTATTATGCCCGGGCCCGGAACCTGCACCGGGCCGCCCGGATCATCCGGGATGAACACGGCCGGGTTTTTCCGCACAGGTTTGAGGAGGTCCTGGCATTGCCCGGGATCGGCCGTTCCACTGCGGGGGCGATTCTGGCCTTTTCCCGGAACCAGCGGCATCCCATACTGGATGGGAATGTCAAGCGCGTACTGGCCCGCTGTTTCGCCATCCCGGGATACCCCGGGGACCGGGCCGTGGAAAAACGGTTATGGGAAAAGGCCGACCGGCTGACCCCCCGGACCCATGTCGCGGCCTATACCCAGGCCATCATGGACCTGGGAGCCATGCTTTGCACCCGCCATCGCCCCGCCTGTACAGCCTGCCCCCTGAAACCGTCGTGCGCCGCCCTTGCACAGGGCGACCCGGAAGCGTATCCCCAGCGCAGGGCAAAACCCCGGAAACCCAAGCGGGTCCTGCGCATGCTGGTTCTGCGAAACCGGGAATCAAAAATCCTGCTCACCAAACGCCCTCCCCGAGGCATCTGGGGCAGCCTGTGGGCCTTGCCTGAAATTCCCCCGGAAGTCGAGGAGTATGGAACCTGGTGCCACGCAAAATGGGGGGTGCGGGTGGCCGGCGGCCAGGAAATGCATCGCGTTCGCCATGAATTGACGCACTTTCAGATGGAGATCCTGCCGATTGTGTGCGAAGTTGCAGATACCACCGTGATGACCATGGACAACCGCCGGGTTCTCTGGTACAACCCGCAATCAGAAAACCCGGTTGCCCTTCCCGCAGCCATGAAGAAAATTTTTAAGCAAGTACTATAGACGAGACCGCTGATGACCCGCATGGTGCAGTGTGCAAAACTGGGCAGGGAGCTGGAAGGGATGGACCATCCCATCTGGCCCGGAGACCTGGGACAGAGGATCTTTGACGAAATCTCAAAAGAAGCGTGGCAGGACTGGCTGCGGCAACAGACGATTTTGATCAACGAATACAAACTGAATCCCCTGAATGCAGAACACAAGCAGTACCTGGGGAGCCAGATGGAAGCCTATCTTTTTGGAGCTGGTATCGTCCTTCCTGATGCCTGGAAAGAGGAGCAATAACCCTGTGGTGGTTTTGCCGGGAGCGATCCGGCAATAACTGTCAATTCGGGACAACTGGAATGAAACCCAAAGCGGCTTCGTACTACAAGCAAAACCGGCTCAAGCAACTCCGGGCTTTCTGCTACACCTCAAAAACCGGCAGCATTTCCCGGGCAGCAGAGCAACTCTACCTGAGTCAGCCTTCCGTTTCCCTGCAGATCCAGGCACTGGAGCGGGAACTGAACACCCTGCTGTTTGAGCGGCGCGGACCCAAGATCAACCTGACTCCCGATGGACAGGCCCTGCTGGATATCGCCCTGCCCATGGTGGAAGGGATGGATTCCCTGCGCGATACCTTTGCGGCGCGGTGCGGGGACCTCAACAGCGGATACCTGAACATCGCTGCCGGGGAATCCACCATCCTGAATGTGCTGCCTGCACATCTGAAGCGATATTCAGAGCAGTTTCCCGGGGTTAAGATCCGGTTGCACAACGTCACCGGGGCAGATGGACTGGCGATGCTGCGGGCGGATGAAGTCGATTTTATCGTAAGCTCCATGTTCGACACCCCCGAGGACCTGAATTACTATCCGATCCTGACTTTTTACCCGGTCCTGATCACCCCCCCTGACCACCCCCTGGCAAAACGCAGAAAAGTGACCCTGGAGGACATCGCCGAATACGATTTGATACTGCCGCCCCGCTATTTAAGCACCTGGGGCCTGGTCAAATCCATTTTCCAGCAGCACAATATCGAACACCGGGTCATCCTCGAGACCGGCGGATGGACGGTCATCAAGCGCTACGTTGAAATGGGCCTGGGGATTTCAATCGTAACCGATGTCTGCCTGGAAGAATCCGACCGCCTGGCCGTCCTCCCCGTTAAAGAGTATTTTCCGGCCCGAAACTACGGAATTGTCCTGCGTCGCGGAAAATTCATCCCGGCACAGGCAAAACGATTCGTTGAAATCCTGGCCCCTGATTTTTTCAGGCGCTACGGCGCCAACATGCCCTCCAACCCGGTGAAGCATCACAGTGAACACAATTGAGTCCTCCTGGACCGGAGATCAATGGCACCCCCATGTCACCGTCGCATCCCTGGCCACCCGGGATGGCAGGTATTTGCTGGTACAGGAAACCTATAACGGGAAAAGTGTCATCAACCAGCCCGCCGGCCATCTCGAAAAAGACGAAACCCTGCTCCAGGCCGTGGTGCGTGAAACCCTGGAGGAAACCGGCTGGAATTTTGTACCGAAGTTTCTGTGCGGTATCTACCAGTTCGTTGCCGCCAACCATGAAACCTATCTCCGCTTCACGTATGCCGGAGAACTGACATCGAAATGTGAAAACCGCCCCCTGGATCCGATCATCGAGGATGTGTTATGGCTGGACAGGGCGGCCCTGGAAAACCGGCCGGACCAATTGCGCAGTCCGGTTGTTTTGAAATGTATTTCCGACTTTGAAAATGGAAACCGACTCCCTTTACACTGCGTACAACGATTGAAATAGACCATGAAACTGACTGTACTGTTGATCTGCCTGCTCCTCTGCCCACCGCTCCTTGCGGGCCGGTCCCAAGGCGTGGAGGCACCTTCCTTTATCACCCTGGATGCCATCCCCGTGTGTTACGACTTCGGGTGCAAGCACCGTTCCACGGTGAGCCTGTCCGCAGACGAATGGCAACAGATCTCCGGGTGGTTCCATCCGGCTGCCGCCAGCCCCGAAGAAGAACGCCGGCAAATCAAGCAGGCCATTGGCTGGATGGAAGTCATCATTGGGCGGCACACCCCCACCCATAAGGATATCGCGTTTGATTTACCGGTCAGCCAGCAGGATGCAACGGGCCTGTTTCCCGGCCAGCAGGATTGCATTGATGAAGCCGTCAACACGACCACGTACCTTCGACTGCTGGAACTGGAGGGTCAACTCACCCATCACACCGTCATCGAGCAGGCCTACCGCAGCGCTGTGCTGGACCAGCACTGGGCGGGGCAAATACGTGAGCTGGGGACCGGAAAGCGATATGTGGTGGATTCATGGTTTCAGCCAAACGGATTCCTGCCCATCATCCAGGACAGTGCAGACTGGGAAAATATCTCCCCGTTGACCGCCGTTGTGGACAATTCGTCCAGGGAGAAACGGTACTGAAGCGCAGGGCTCACCCGGGCCGGTTTTTCCGCACCGACTGATCATCGAAAAGGGGTCCCCCGTGGAGAACATCATTATCGGAATGTCAGGCGGTGTGGACTCGTCGGTTGCCGCTGCAAAATTGATCGAACAGGGCCACCGGGTCACGGGGCTGTTCATGAAAAACTGGGAAGAGGACGATGATGAAGCGTATTGCGCTGCGGCCCGGGACCTCGAAGATGCACAGCAGGTCTGCGCACTGCTGGGAATAGAACTTAAAACCATCAATTTTTCCCATGAGTACTGGACCCGGGTTTTTCAGCAGTTTCTGGAAGAATACCGAAGCGGGCGCACCCCCAATCCGGATGTGGTCTGCAACCGGGAAATCAAATTCAAGGAATTCCTGAACTGGGCCATCCATCTCGGCGCGGACTGCATCGCCACCGGCCACTATGCTCGGACTGGCCGGCAAAGCCGCCACTGCCTGTTAAAAAAAGGGAAGGACCACAGCAAGGACCAGAGCTATTTCCTGCATACCCTGGATCAGGAAGCGCTCCGCCGGGCCCGGTTTCCAATTGGAGAAATACACAAAAAACAGGTCCGGGAAGAAGCCCGCAGGCTGGCCCTTCCGACCCATGACAAGAAAGACAGTACCGGAATCTGTTTTATCGGAGAACAGCGTTTCCGGGATTTCCTGGGCCGGTACCTGCCTCCCCGGAAAGGCCAGATCAAAACACTCGGCGGCCAGGTCATTGGCGAGCACCCGGGCGTTTATTACTTCACCATCGGACAACGCCAGGGCCTGGGCATCGGCGGGGAAGGCGACGCCTGGTATGTTGCGCACAAGGACGTCCGGAACAATATCCTTTATGTGGTCCAGGGACATGATCATCCGGCGCTGCTGAAACGGATTGTGCTCGCTGAGCAGCTTCACTGGATCACAGGGATTCCCCCTTCCCTCCCGGGTCACTACAGGGCGAAAACACGGTATCGCCATGACGAACAGGATTGCACCATCACCCTGATCGGCCCCACGTATACAAAAATTGAATTCGAGCGCCCTCAATGGGCGGTAACGCCCGGCCAGTCCATTGTTTTCTACGACGGCGATATCTGCATCGGAGGCGGCGTTATCCAGGCTGCGCTCGACACTTGAACCCGGGAACAATGCCGCTTTCCCAAAACGGCAGGGGCCTTCGCATATGTTAAAATCCGGGAGTTTCCCAACGTGTATTGAATTTTGTGGCTACCCGGACAATCCCACTCAGCGCACTGACTGCCCTGTCTCCCCTGGACGGGAGATACCACAGCAAAACCGCTGTTTTGAGAGCGCATTTCAGTGAATACGGATTAATCCGGGCACGGATAAACGTTGAAATCGAGTGGTTGATTCATCTCTCGAACAACCCGGATGTCGCGGAAATCCCGGGGTTGGCCGATCAGGATGTCCGTTTCCTGAGATCCCTGGTCGAAAACTTTGACCAGGCGGCCGCAGAACGTGTCAAGGAAATCGAACGCGCCACGAACCATGATGTAAAAGCCATTGAGTATTACATCAAGGAATCCCTGGCCGGCCATTCCCGGCTGGAGCCGGTTCGCGAGTTTGTGCACTTTGCCTGTACGTCCGAAGATATCAACAACCTTGCCCACGGGCTGTTGCTGAAGGCCGGCCGGCAGGAGGTGCTGTTGCCGGCTGCCGGCAGACTGGTGAACAGCCTGGACAGCCTGGCACGAAAATATGCCTGCAATGCCATGCTGGCCCGAACCCATGGCCAGCCCGCCAGCCCGACCACCATGGGCAAGGAGTTGGCGAATGTGGTTCACCGGCTCAGAAAGGCCACCGCCCAGCTTGCCGGGGTGCAGATATACGGGAAGTTGAACGGTGCCGTGGGAAATTTCAATGCCCACTACGCCGCATATCCCGGGATCGACTGGCCCGCCCAGGGGAGTGAATTTGTGACGAATCTGGGACTGGCCTATCAGCCCTTTACCACACAGATCGAGCCGCATGACTACATCGCGGAATTTTGCCACGGGCTTATCCGCTTCAATACCGTTTTGCTGGACCTTGACTGCGATATCTGGGGGTATATTGCACTGGGATACTTCAAACAGAAGGTCGTTCCGGGTGAAGTGGGATCCAGCACCATGCCCCATAAAGTCAATCCCATCGATTTTGAAAACTCCGAAGGAAATCTCGGCCTGGCGAACGCCATCCTGGGACATCTCGCAGCCAAATTGCCCGTAAGCCGCTGGCAACGGGACCTGACGGACTCCACCGTGCTGCGGAACATGGGGGTCGCGATCGGGTACAGCCTGATTGCCATGGAATCCACCTTGAAGGGTCTGGGAAAGCTGGACCTCGATTGCCAGGTGCTGGAGGCGGACCTGGACCGGAACTGGGCGGTCCTCGCAGAACCCATTCAGACCGTGATGCGCCGCTACGGGGTCCCGGAACCCTATGAGCAATTGAAGGGATTGACCCGGGGGAACCGGGAGATCAACCGGGAATCACTGCACAGGTTTATCCAGGACCTCGATATTCCGGCATCCGTGAAGACGCGTTTGATGGAAATGACCCCCGCAAACTATATCGGCAATGCGGCTAAAGCCGCACTGGACGAATAAGATTTCCCTTGCCCGCCGCAATTCGACTCTCAAAACTGATGGCCGCACGGGGCCTGTGCTCGCGCCGGGAAGCCGACCGCTATATCGAAATGGGAGGAGTCAGGGTGGATGGAGCGGTTGTCTCCGTGTTGGGGACCCGGGTCCTGCCACACCAGAAAATTACCCTGAGCCCGGAAGTGGCCCACCTTCAGGCCGCCCTGGCGACGGTGGTGATCAACAAGCCACCCGGCTATGTCTCCGGCCTGCCGGAAAAAGGCTACCCGTCTGCGGTCATGCTGGTGAAAAGCGGCAACCGTCAAAACAGACAGGATGCGGTGCCCAACAGGGCGGGGCTCGCCCCGGCAGGTCGCCTGGATATCGATTCGACGGGGCTCATCGTCTTTACCCAGGATGGACGAATCGCCCGGCAACTGGTGGGTTCCGACCATCGCATGGAGAAGGAATACCTGGTTCGATTTAACGGAAAAATCGGAAAAAACACGCTGGGCCTGCTTCGCCACGGTCTCAGCCTGGACCAAAAGGAATTGAAACCGGCGGATATCGTGGTGCTGAAAGACAATCTGCTGCGCTTTGTCCTGACAGAAGGCCGCAAGCGGCAAATCCGCCGGATGTGTCAACTCGTGGACCTGCAGGTCACCGGTTTGAAACGGATTCGTATCGGCAGGGTCCGGCTGGGGAATTTAAAACAGGGACAATGGCGCCTGCTCCGCCGGGACGAACGCTTTTGATGTATTCCGCGCTCAGGCGCCTGTTGTTTCTCCTCGAAGCCGAACAAGGTCACGACCTGGTCATGACGACGCTGGCGCTGGCTTCCCGTTCAAAATCCATGTCTTCGCTTTGCGGTCTTCTTGGGGGAGGGAAACCGCCATCCTGCCCGGTGGAAGTGATGGGCATCCCGTTCCCCAATCCGGTCGGCCTGGCCGCCGGCCTGGACAAGCACGCAAGGGCCGCCAATGCGCTGGGGGCCATGGGGTTTGGCTGGGTTGAGCTGGGTACGGTCACCCCCCGGCCCCAGCCGGGCAATCCCCGGCCCAGGATGTTTCGAATCCCCGAACATGAGGCCATTATCAACCGCATGGGTTTCAACAGTGTTGGCCTGGAAATGTTTTTGAAACACTGTAAGGGAACGGCCCCCCACCTGCTCAAGGGGATCAATATCGGCAAGAATGCAGCAACCCCCCTGTCCGGTGCGGTGGGCGACTATCTCACCTGCCTGGAGGCGGTCTATCCGTACGCGGATTACATTGCCATCAATATTTCTTCTCCCAATACCCCGGGGCTGCGCGGGCTGCACCAGGACGAGGCGCTGAACCTGCTGCTTTCCAGACTGAACCACCAGCGCCGGGAACTTGCGGACTTCCATGGAACCCGTGTCCCTCTCGTCCTGAAAATTGCGCCGGATGTCGGCACCGGCGAAGTGGATGCCATCGCCAGCCTCTTGCGCCAGCACCAGATGGATGGAGTGGCCGCGACCAATACGACTGTTTCCAGAAACCAGATCGAGTCGCATTTTCTTTCCGGAGAACCCGGCGGGCTGAGCGGACCACCGCTGCGCGAAAAATCAACCGCCGTGGTCGCCGCCCTGTACCGAAACCTGCAGGATGAAATACCGATTATTGGAATCGGCGGGATCAACACTGCAGCGGATGCCATGGAAAAGTTCGACGCAGGGGCAAAACTGGTTCAGCTGTATACCGGGTTTGTCTACCACGGGCCGGGGTTGATCCAGGAAATCTGCCGGGAACTGTCTTTTGGGAAAAACCCCTGACCGGAGGGCTTTTCATCCCTGCCCAGGGGATGAGCCCCGAGACAGCGGCCGGTCAACGGCTGGCCGACCCTGTCTGGATATCGTGCTGGGTCCGGGCCAGGTGTTCCATGAGGTTGTGGAAATTCAGACCCGGGCCCTATGGTCCCTCTTTGCCCAAAACTTCACCGATCCAAATCGAGAGAAACCCTTATCCCCCAAAGGATGAGGGCAGATTCAGGGTGTACCGAAATCCCAAGCTTGGCATTTCGGTACGCCATGCAACACTCGCTCCCGGCTGGTGGGCTACACCTTTACCGGGCAGGGGTCGAATCTGCTGGACTGCAATAATAGGTTTCGGTTATGTCATAACTTCCTCCTCTTCAGAACTTATCCTGGCGTAACGAAGGTTTCGATCAGCAACGGGGTGACCCCATAGCGGGTGGTCCAGTCCTCAGGGAGGCGTCGTTTGATAATCGCCAGCAGATGGGAACCGAGGTTGGGAACGCGGATCCAGGGGAGAATAAGGAATCTCGGATTGTCGATGACCCGGGGCAGGTTTTTCTCCCGCTGCTCGGAGGTCCAGCCGATGAAGCGGTCCCGGGGAGCCAGGCGCCAGGCGGCGGTGGAGAAGCCCAGCAGGGCGATGGGGTTGCCGTGTCGGTCCTCCACCGCATAGCGCATCTGCGCCCCGACCAGGGTCTTGTAGCCGAGATAATGGTAGCGGGCAATGAATTCGTTCCAGCACTTGCCCTGTGGGGTCCCGCTGACCACGATGCGAACGCTCAGCGGCTGCACTTCGCCCAGAGTGGTCGGTACCGGGGAGGAAGGTGGTTCAGTGGCGGAGGTGAAGACGATGGGTTTGCGTTTCGGCGGGGCTCTTCGGCGCGGCGGCAGGGTAATAATCCCGTATCGGTGCATCGCCAGCATGGCACACCGGGCCATCATTTCCTTGAGGCCGCCATCGGGTGTGTACCACCCGACGCGGCGACAGAATTCCCGGGACAACGCGGTGCGATGGTAGTTCTCGGGAGACGCAATCAGGGTGCGCAACAGTGCCATTTCTGTCACCGTGAAGTCCCGGCCATAATAGCGACATTCGACCGCATGGGATTCGCTTTTAGCCATCGGTTCCATGGTAGCAGATCGAGTCGCGGCAGCGGTTGCTTTTGAGTCGTCAGGGCGGATCAATCAAGGTTTCCAGACGGGGCACCTTCGGGGCGCCCGCGACCCCGAACCGGTGGTTCAGGTAGTCCCAAAACGAGGTCCCCCACTTCTGGCAGGTCTTCTGTGCGCTGAGACAGCCATCCCGGGACGTACGCCCCGCTTCGCTGCGGGTCCCGAACGAGATCTTCCGTCGGGTCGCATGGCATCTTATATCGTTCTCAATCAGGTTCGTATGGAGCGGCGTGAACGGATACTCCAGCACCCGGAGCAACTCAGTCCGGTTCTCCTTGAGCCGGGCCAATTGAAGATCCAGCAGGGTATAACCCGTGCGCTGGCCGAAGATCCGGTCGAAGCCAGCCTCCAGGATCGCACGCAGTTCTTCGTTGGAGACTTCCCGGTAGTCCAACAGGGAACGATAGTAGTCCCAGACTTCGTCGAGCACCTTTTCCACTCGCATCCTGCGAAAATCATCCGCAACCCAGTATTTGCGGATCAGCCGTTCACAGTGAAACCAGCAAAGGGCATGGAGTCCCACATTGAATTGCCCGGCATCGTCACTGAGGATCACGGTCTTGTTCAACCCGGTGCGGTCACACAGCGCCCCCCACAGGGCACCTTCCGTGGCCACTTTGACGGGACTCATGTTTCCCTCCGTATCCTTCAGCCCCAGGACCTCCAGATGCTGCCGCCACGATGCTTCATCAAGAAAGGTTTGGAACCCGGCCTCCTCAATCAAGGTGATGGTCACTTTCGGAAGTTTCCTCCGGTGCAGATACTCCACCGCTTCGGCATTCACCGTATAGATGTCTTCTCCGGCACACAGATGACGCAGGAAGTTGAGACGACCCTTGGAGTCCGTCGAACGGAAATGGGTAAACCTGTCGTTGCCAATTGCGGTACAGAATCCGTTTTGTGCCTGATGCCGGGCCCCGGTGTCATCGACATTTATCCATGGTGCATGGCGCAGTCCTGCCCTCAAGACTTCCCCGGCCTCCTCAACGACCCCCTTGGTGGCTTCATTCAGATAACGTCGAACCTGACGCGATGAAATCCCAAGACCCAGGTCATTCAGAAACCTCACAATGCGTCCGATCGTGGACTGGCATTGATGGTACAGGGCGATCACCAGGGCCTTGATCTCGAGTCCATATTGCTCCTTGCCTTCGACAACCCCGGCGGGCATCGGGGCTACATGCCGGCAACCGTCCGGACTCCGCCACACCTCCAGACGGTAAATCACTTCCTCGGCCCTCATCACCACATGGCGGACCACCCGCTCCTCCACCCCGTCCCGTCTTGCCCCCTCGGGCACCTCGGCCAACGGCACCTCCACCACCCGCTTTGCCAACCGCGGACCCGGTTGGCGGGGACCGCGCCCACGCTTCTTCTTTTTCTCGCCACCCTGGCCCTCTCCTTCCTCCCCGGCCCTGGCCAGCCCGCTCGGCTTGATCTTCGGTCGCTGCGGCCGCTTCTGCAGCCCCTTGATCGTGTCTTCCAACTCCGCAACCTGGGCCTTCAGTTCCCGAATCTCCTCGTCCCGCTCAAACAGAAGGTCCCGAAACCTGGAATCTTGCGGGTCAGCCTGATCCTTGCCACACGTCGGACACACATCGGCCCCATCCAAAGGGAACCCATTGTCCGGGATAACCGGGAGAGAAACTGAATCGCCGTCCATCATCACGGCGTGACCCTACCCGATTTCGGCTTAAGTTATCAGTGGCCATCCCGGTTTTTTGAAAAAAAGTCCACTCATCACCATCCTTACGATACCATCGGGTAGGAAGTATCCCGGCAAGTTGCCCCTATTACGAAAGAACTGCGAATGGAGATGTGAAATGAAGATTGGGTACGTGATCGTTGCAATACTTTCTGGGGTGCTCCTAAGCACTCCAACGATAGCGACCGATGACTGGAAGACCGAAGCGGAAAAATGGAAAGCTGAGTCGAAGAAGTGGGAAGAGATAGCGAAGAGTTATGAAGCCCGCTATGGATGGATAAACGATCAATTAAGCTGGTGTAGCATGAACAATTCTGTAAACACCTTCTCCGACTACGATAAGCCGAACTGCGTAAAGCCATCAGAGCCGTTTTGCGTCATCATGAAGGACTGTGATGATTGGGAAGTACAAAGCTATGAGTTAGATCTGGAAACTTGGGTAATGTGCAGAAAAGACTATATCCGAGACGCACAAGACGACGCAGGCTGTGCGCTACTGAAGATCAGGGAGGGGATTGATCAGGCTATAGAGGGTAACTGACCATGGATGACGACCGATGCAAGTTACTTGTTCTTTTAGGAGCCGGGAGTTCCATTCCGTACGGCATGCCTTCTGTCAGTAAGGTCGATAAACTCATGAAGCGTTGGAGTTCGGAACGGAAACCATGCCAATCCGAGCATTCAAAGGCCGATGTATTCAATATTCTTTGGGAAATATCCGAGCGCTACTACACAGAGAACCATTACGGCATTCATCCAAACTATGAGCGCATCCTCGGCGAAATGACGGCACTCGCGAGCTGGCTGTCGCCTCCACCGTTCGGCAATCCGATCATAGAAGCAATTGACGGCTGCGCACCTTTCAATGCACTTACGTGGCTTCGTGATTCGTCGGACAAATTCTCCGGTAGGAAGTTGGTTCTGAGCCAGCAGGAGTTTCTTCTCGAAAAGTTAGCTAATCACATGCGAGAATGTTGCAGGCGCAAGCGGGATATTTCTGACTCGCCTGGTTTTTTTGACTACACCAAATTCTTTCTCAGACTTCGGGAACACTTTGATGTTGGTATCTATAATCTAAATTACGACACGGTTGCCAGAACCGCATGGTCCAAGGCGTTCAGTGGATTCGACAAGCGGGGATTTTTCGATCCACTGGCCGTTGCCCAACGCCAGGAATGGGGGTTCATCTACCATCTCCATGGCAGCGTGCATCATTGTATTTCCGATAGCGTAGCGAGACCGCGGATTGTCTGGACACATAATCTTGAAGAACAATTTACGGATCGCGTTGCACGGTCTGCTGACATGGCACAAGACTTCAGGTCGATACCATTGACGACGCTGATTTCAGGTGGGTTCAAGCTGGATCAGATTTTGGCTGAGCCATACCAAACGTTCTATTCAACATTGGTTCGACATATCCATGAGGCCTGTGCAATCTTGATAGTCGGTTACGGGTTTGGCGACCTGCATGTGAATCGGGCGATTCAGAATAGATTTGAACTACCTGACAGCCGCGAAAGGCCGTACCCGAAAGTAGTTGTTTTGGAAAAATCGTGCCCCCAGAGATATAGAACTGGTCGTCTTGAAGGTTATGAATTTTGGTCACGGCAGGTGAAGCGTACATTGAAGACCTCATTTCATGATAATTCCAAGCCTCAGTTGGAGGATGATAGAAGGGTTGAAGACTTGATAGAAAAGGATGAATTCGAAATCGATGCCAAAAAAAGAGCCGCTATATGGCATGGCGGAGCTTGCAAAGCATTTGTTGCTGTGGACCCGTTCATTAAATGGCTTGCGCACTAGTAGAACGATTCCATAATAATATTTCAATATATCTTAACCTGTTATATACTGTCTTCCCCAAGAATAACTGTCTTGAAGGAAATACCATGCCCTTTGAACGTCAACGGCCCACATTGGTTCTCACGGAAGATATCCGTGCTCAGCTGGACACCATTGGTCACTCGCGCACCGAACCGGTGCACCGGGTGGAACGCGCAAAGATATTGCTGAGCTATGCGGAGGGGGCCACCATTTCTTCGATTGCCCGTGCGATGAACACCAACCGTCCCAAGGTGGAACGTTGCGTCGACAAGGCCCTGCAATTGGGTGCCTTGATGGCGTTGCAGGATATTCCGCGCAGTGGCCGGCCCCGGCAGATTCCTGCGGAAGCCCGGGCCTGGGTGGTGGCCCTGGCGTGCCAGAAACCCAAAGATCTGGGATATCCCGAAGAACTGTGGACGACCCGCCTGCTGGCGGAGCATGTTCGCCAGCACTGTCACGCTGCGGGACATCCCCGTCTGTCGAAGCTGGCCCGGGGAACGGTATCGAAGATCCTTTCGCAACAGGCGATTCGTCCTCACAAGATCTCGTATTACCTCGAAAGACGGGGTCCTCGATGATTTAAAGATGGCACAGGTGCTTGTTGGTATATAGACAGGTGGAAATTCTTCGTGCACAGGAGGTCTCATCGGAGCCCTCCCTGACCGCCATCATCTCCTATGACGAAAAACCGGGGATTCAGGCGATCGGATCCACCGTGGATGATCTGCCACCGGTCCCGGGGCAGTATCCCACGGTAGGACGTGATTATGAATACCGGCGGCACGGGACGTTGACCCTGATGGCGGGACTCGACCTGGTGACCGGGCACGTCCACAGCACCCTCGTGGAACGACATCGCAGCCGGGAGTTCATCACGTTTCTCAAACAGCTGGATGCCGCCTACCCCCCCTGAGGCGACCATTCGTCTGGTACTTGACAATCACTCTGCTCATATTTCCAAGGAACCCCGGGCCTGGTTGGCCACCATGACCAATCGATTCGAGTTCATCTTTACCCCGAAACACGGTTCCTGGTTGAACCTGGTGGAATCGTTCTTCGGTAAAATGGCACGGACCTTGTTGCGGGGTATCCGTGTCCATTCCAAGGCGGAACTCAAAGAGCGTATCCATCTATGGTCCGCCCCCGGTGATCGCGATTGCCGGTTACCTCCCGGAAAATCGTCCCATAAGAGCATCCCAACTGGCGCATAAATCTGGTATCTTTCCAAAGACAGGGTCCGCAAGGCATGAGCTGTTCTCCGTATTGAGCACACAGAGCCGGCCCGGGCCGCCATCCATGGACTGCGCCCTGTAAAGCCGAAATCGACACCAGCCTGATTGTGGCCTGTCGATGCGTCCGGCCCCTGCCCTTCGAGCCGGGCGAACACGGTCAGGGGGGCCAGTCAAAATCGTGAATAACCGCAGGATCGAGCACCTGAAAACTGTGGAGTTAAGCCAATGAACCACCTTTCCAGGAGTGTTGCTGCGCCCACCCCGAACACGCATCGGCTTGCGCTTCGAATCAAGGTCTCCCCGGAGTTGATTGCACAATTCTGCAAACGCTGGCACATCCGGGAAATGGCCCTTTTTGGTTCGGTTCTTCGGGATGATTTTGGTTGCGGGAGCGACATCGACGTGCTTGTCGAGTTCAGGCCGGCTGGCGTGCCGGGCCTCCGGTTTGTCAGCATGGCTTCGGGGTTATCGGGTTTGCTGGGGCGGCCCGTGACTGTTCTGACACGTTCGGCGATCGAACGAAGTCTGAACCATATCCGGCGGAAGAGGATTCTGGAATCGGCGGAGGTCATCTATGCGGACCAATAAGTGTTGCCTGCTCGACACACCTATCGCGGCACACAAGGCGGCGCGGTTCTCCAGAGGTTGGCCTGTGCACAGTTCCCGCAGAACGCTTTGCACCAAAATCCGGTTTTGAAAATCCTGGGGATCATCGGCGAAGCCGCCTCCCGAATCCGAGACGGCACCAAAACAGCTCATCCGTGACCCGGCACACGCCAGACAATTCCCTGCCCCGGATTGCAGGCTGGTCGATAAAATTTGCCAATTGATGGCCGACAACAGATAATCAGCGGCCAGCCGGCGTGAAAGTACCTGAACCCCAGGCACAAAATGCGGTTGTCGAACTCAACATGACATATAGAGGAATGATTATGAACCGTCCATTAAGCAACGCCGCACTGTTGCAGAAAGACCATCAGCACATGATTCATCCCCTGCACCATACCGTCGGTCATGCCGATGGCAGGGTCTGGACGAAGGGGGAAGGCTCGCATTTGTACGATGCCGACGGAAACCGGTATATCGATGGCTTGTCCTGTTTATGGAATGTCAGTGCTGGCCACGGGCGCAAGGAACTGGCAGATGCCGCCTACCGGCAAATGACGGAGATGGCGTTCTGTTCAAGCTATGCCGGCGGCTCAAATCGCCCTGCCATCGAACTGGCAGAACGTTTGTCCACGATTGCCTACCCGAAAATCAACAATTTTTATTTCACTTCGGGAGGGGGAGAGTCCACGGACAGCAATATCAAGCTTGCGCGGTTTTACTGGAAAGCGAGAGGCAAACCGGAAAAGGTGAAGGTCATTGGCCGGGACTGGGGATATCACGGAGTCACCTTCGCCGCCATGTGCGCCACCGGCATCAAGGGATACTGGCCGATGTTTGAGCCGAGGATACCCGGGTTCAGCCATATTGCCGCACCGGACCCCTATCACTATCCCGTGCCGGAAGACGGGACGTCACAGGGCATTGCCGCGGCCAATGAACTGGAGAAGGAAATCCTGGCCCAGGGCCCGGAAACGGTCTCCATGTTTATCGCGGAACCGGTGCAGGGCGCCGGTGGTGTCATTGTTCCGCCGGACGACTATTTCGGACGAATTCGTGAAATCTGCGATGAATACGATGTCCTGCTGGTCTCTGACGAAGTGATCACCGGTTTTGGCCGCACCGGGAAGATGTTTGGGCTAGAGCACTATGGCATTGAACCCGACCTGATACAGTTTGCAAAATCAATCACTTCCGGCGCTGTTCCCCTGGGAGGCATTGGCATGAGCGATGAAATTGCAGAAACCGTGACCTCCAGCAAAACGCCCTGGATGCACGCCTATACCTACAGTGGCCACCCCACCACCTGTGCAGTGGCCCTGGCCACCCTGGATATCATCGAAAGGGAAGACCTCCCCGGGCAGGCCGCAACAAAAGGGGAGGCCATGCTTAAAAAGCTCCATGATGCGCTGGATGACCATCCCCATGTTGGAAACGTCCGCGGAAAGGGGATGATGCACGGCATTGAGATCGTCCGGGACAGGCAAACCAAAGAGGCCTTTGACGCCGACTTTGGCCTGGGCCCCAGGCTGACAAAAGCGTTAATGGACCGGGGGCTGTACACGAGAGTGCGAAGCGAAGTCATTTGCAGCGCACCGCCTCTCACTACGGATGAGTCCACGCTGGATGAGATGGTTGGCATCTATCGGGATGCCATTGTCGAGGTGGTTGGGGGGTGACCGGGCAGGCTACTGCCAACCGAAGCGATAATTGTTGGCGGAACTCGAACCCATCAGGAAAATGCGCCTTTCCACGGTGCGCCGCAATATCCGGGTTAGTCTGACTGAAACTTCACTGATCAAATCGAGAGAGATCCCTTGTCCCCAAAGGAATTGGGCCGGATTCCGGGTGTACCGCTTATGGCAACATTGGGGCCGGAGTTGGGATTGACCTTGAGCAGTTCAAAGGCCCGCCGCTGTAACGGCGTGGCCGCGGCAAGCAGGGCCCCGAGACTCGACACTGCCAGACCCTCTTCGGTTTTCTTGCCGGCGGCCTTGCGTCGGGCCGATTCGGAGACCCGGGCCTTTTGACCCCTTTGTGAGAAGGAGTAGCACCCTTCGCTGCCGCCTCTGCGCTGACAGGGATGACCGACCTGTCACATGGATGCGCCGTCCCCGACGGCAACGGGTTCGAAATCGAGCGGGTCGACCCCTTCGACACAGCCGATATTAAACCCGTATTCGTCGGGGTTGCTCCTTCTTTGGTGGTGGGTATAGATCCCGCAGACCCTGCAGAAGTAGTGTTTGGCCACCTGCGTGTTCCACTGGTACATGCCGAGGCTTTCTCTGCCCCGGGTCACGGTGATGGCCGATAACGGGGCAGAACCCATAATCGCCCCCTTGCGTTTGCACAGGGAACAGTTGCAGCGCCGGAGATCTTCCAGCCCCCCTGGCAGGTCGATGCTCAACTCCACTGCGCCACAATGGCAGGATGCTTTTGTGATACTCATTATCTGGTTCCGGTTGGTGTTGGATGAAAGGGAAATGCGGACAAACCCGATCCTGACTGGCCGGGCTGCCGGCATCGTCTAAAAGAAGGCCTGCAATCCCGTCTGCGCCCGGCCCAGTATCAAGGTGTGTATATCGTGGGTTCCTTCATAGGTATTCACGGATTCCAGGTTACACAGGTGGCGGATGACATGGTACTCATCGGACACACCGTTCGCACCGTGGATATCCCGGGCATTCCTGACAATATCCAGTGCCTTGCCACAATTGTTGCGCTTGATCAGCGAAACATTTTCCACGGGACAGGTGTTCTGGTCCATCAGCCGCCCTACCCGCAGGCAGGCCTGGAGTCCCAGCGTGATTTCGGTCTGCATGTCGACCAGTTTTTTCTGTATGAGCTGGTTGTTCCCCAGGGGGCGGCCAAACTGTTCCCGCTCAAGGGAGTAGTTGCGCGCGGCGTGCCAGCAGAACTCCGCTGCTCCCAGGACCCCCCAGGCAATGCCATACCGCGCCTTGTTCAGGCACCCGAAAGGGCCTTTCAGGCCTTCCGCATGGGGCAGCAGGCCGCTGTCGGGAACAAAGACGTCTTTCATCACAATCTCCCCGGTGACCGATGCCCGAAGACTCATTTTCCCCTCAATTTTCGGCGTGCTGAGTCCGTCCATGCCCCGTTCCAGGATAAAACCCCGAATGACCCCCTCCAGCTTGGCCCAAACCACCGCAACCTCTGCAATCGGGGAATTCGTGATCCATGTTTTGCTGCCATTGAGCCGATACCCCCCTTCCTCCCGGCTGGCCCGGGTTTTCATGCCTCCGGGGTCCGACCCGTGGTCCGGTTCGGTCAGGCCGAAACAGCCAATGAGTTCGCCGGTTGCCAGCCGGGGCAAATATTTTTTCTTCTGCGCCTCACTTCCATAGGAAAAAATCGGATGCATCACCAGGGAGGACTGCACGCTCATTGCCGAGCGATATCCACTGTCCACCCGTTCTGTCTCCCGGGCAATCAACCCATAACAGACATGGCTCAGGCCGGCCCCTCCATACTCTTCGGGAAGAGTGCTCCCGAGCATGCCAAGTTCGCCGAACTGTTTCATGATGTTCGGGTCAAACTGTTCCTTCCGGTTGGCCTCAACGATTCCCGGCATCAACCGCTCCCCGCAAAACTCCCGGACACTGTCCCGGACCATACGCTCTTCTTCCAGCAATTGTGATTCAAGGTCAAAAGGGTCCTGCCATTGAAATGGGTAAGTAGCCATCGTGTGCCTCCGAAGTGAGAACGTTATTTCCTGAAATTTCCGGAAAACGCGGCTTTGAGCAACAGCAGCAGCCCCGCGGCCAGTGCCAGCCAGCCTGCCACCGGCATCGTCGTGATTTCTGCCGGGTCCGGGAGCAACAGGATTGAAATGCCCACCAGCCCCAGGCCCAGGACCGCACCGATTGTGTTCCGGTGATTGGCCGCAACCTGGTGTTTCAGTTCCGTGATTTCGCGGTCACGGGTCTGTATGACCAGTTCGTCATTTTTCAGGCGATACATGAGCTGGTGCGTCAGGCCCGGAATTTCGGGTGCGAGGGTAAACAGGTTGGGAAGCTCCCTGCGAAAGGTCCGGATGGCCGCTTTCGGCCCAATCTGCTCGTTCATCCATTTTTCAAGAAAAGGTTTTGCAGTCTCCCACAGGTCCAGTTCGGGATAAAGCTGGCGACCCAGTCCTTCGATATTCAGGATTGTTTTTTGCAACAGTACCAGCTGCGGTTGAACCGGCATCTGAAAACGGCGGGCGACGCGAAAAAGGTCCACCAGAAAGACCCCGAACGATATTTCGGCAATGGGCCGGGCGAAAATCGGTTCGCATACCGTGCGAATGGCTCCTTCGAAATCCTCGGCACTGGTGTCAGGAGGGACCCAACCGGCACGGATATGCGCCTCGGCAACGCGATGATAGTCCCGGTTGAAAAATGCCAGCAGGTTTTCCGCCAGATATCGCTTGTCAGCCGTGTTCAGGGTCCCCATGATTCCAAAATCCACCGCGCGATACTGCCCGGTTTCCGAGACAAAGATATTGCCCGGATGCATGTCGGCATGAAAGAACCCGTCACGAAAGGCCTGGGTAAAAAAGATTTCAACCCCGGCATGTGCCAGTTTTTTCATGTCGATTCCAGCGGCTTTGAGCGCATCAATATCCCGGATGGGAATCCCGCGAATGCGCTCCATGACCAGCACATTGCGACAGGTATGTTCCCAGTAGACCGTCGGAACGTAGACAAGGGGAGAGTTGCTGAAGTTGATTTTGAGCTGGCTGGCGTTTGCGCCTTCCCGCATCATGTCCAGCTCGTCATGGATGGTTTTGTCGTAATTGGCAACGATCTCCCTGGGTTTGAATCGCCGGCTCTGGGACCAGTACCGGTCTGCATAGCCCGCGAGGGCGTGCAACAGTTCCAGGTCGCGGTCAATCACCGGTTCAATGTCCGGCCGCAATACCTTTACGACGACCTCGCTGCCATCCTTCAGTCGGGCATAATGCACCTGGGCCACGGATGCCGATGCCGTGGACTCCCTTTCGAATTCATCAAAGTGTGCCTCAAGACCATCGCCGTAGGCCTCTTCGATCATTTTCACCGCCCGGTCTCCGGAGACAGGGGGAACCTGGTCCTGAAGTTTTGTCAGGGCGCTGGCGATATCCCCGGGCAACATGTCCGGCCGGGTGGACAATACCTGTCCAAACTTCACGAATACCGGGCCGAGCTCTTCCAGCGCCATACACAGTCGGTCCCCCCGTGGCCGGTCCTTGACCCGGCGTACCGGAATCAGCTTGAATAAAAACGCATAGGGTCGAAACAGGTGCAGCGCTGACACCAGCTCCTCCAATCCATACCGGGTCAGCACCCGGGCAATACGAAGCAGATGAAACAGGTTTTTGATCCGCATGTCGGATTCCAGGTGTGGGGGGATAATGCTAGGTGTTTTCTTCGAGGGATTGCCCGAACTTTGCAATTCGCTGTTCCAGGCGATCCACATCCGCGCGCAATTCGTTGACCGCATGCCGGAATCTTTCCGCCGCCAGGGGGGTGGCCAGCATCTCTTTTTCTTCCTGAAGGTATTCCGCCGTATTCTGCCTGGAAAGATCAGCGGACTCACTGGCCCATCTTCCCATTTCCCGGACGAGATTGCCAGCCTTGCGCGCGGGGGTGTCGCCAAGGTACCTGGCAGCCAGCTCTTCCCAGTCCAGGTCCATCCGCGACAGGATTTTCTGGAACCGCTGTCCCGTTTCAACGTCTCCTTCCATGGTGATCTGGGTGTCCGTCACCACCGTGCTGTCCAGCCCGGACACCCCCAGCCTTGCGAAAGACAGTGCCGAACCCCGCAATGTCACATCGGCATCTCCGTCACCGACCTGCCTGATCTCCAGGCCATCGGCACCGGGGCACAGGTAGAGCGTCATATCCGGAGCGCTGCACTGCAGACACAGCGTTTTTCCCTCCAGTTCGCCCAGTTTTTCTGCCGTCTCCGGGTCGAGACTGAGCACTGTTTTCAGGGTGCGGTTGAGAAAATCAAAGAACGCGTCCATCTCCCGGCCTGTCCAGGCTAGAACTTGTACCCGACATGCAGGGCGACAATGCCTGCGCTCAGGTTGTGGTATCTCACTTCGTCGAACCCGGCATCCTGCATCATCGTGCGGAGGGTTTCCTGGTCCGGATGGTTTCGAATGGACTCGACCAGATACCGGTAACTTTCCTCGTCGTCCGCCACCAGCCGGCCGATCCTGGGAATCCCCTGGAAAGAATAACAGTCATAGGCCTTGCCCAGCATCGGCAGTACCGGCTTTGAGAATTCAAGGACCAGTCCCCTGCCCCCCGGTTTCAGGACACGACACATGGAGGCCAGCGCTTTTTCCTTGCGTGTCACATTCCGCAACCCGAAACCGATTGAAACGCAATCGAACCCGTTGTCATCAAATGGCAGGTTTTCTGCATCGGCGAGGAGGTATTCAATGTTGCCGGCGTACCCGGCATCCATCATTTTGGCCTTGCCCAGGGCGAGCATGTCCCCGTTGATGTCCGTCAGAACCACCCTGCCGGCCCGGCCAACGATCCCCGCGAAATGCCGGGACAGGTCCCCGCTGCCCGCCGCCACATCCAGCACCGAGTCTCCGCTGCGCAGGCCGGACTGGGATACCGCAAAACGCTTCCAGAGCCGATGCACTCCCCCAGACATCAGATCATTCATGAGATCGTACCGCGATGCCACCGAACTGAATACCTCACCCACCAGTGCCGCCTTGTCGGCCTCCTCCACAACACGGTTGCCGAAGTCTGTCCGGCTTGAATCTGGCTGGTTCGGATTGTTTCTGGATTCCGTCATGATGCCTGGATCATGCATCCAGTTTTCGGGGTTTGCCGGCTTCATTCAGACGATTCAGGTATCGCTGCCAGTTTTCATCCTGGCATTTGCCAAGCCTGTACAGCGTATCCCAGGAAAAGATGCCGGTGTCGTGTCCATCATCAAACACCGGCTTGATCGCGTAGTTCCCCACCGGTTCGATATTATCGATGTTGACGTCTTCCTTGCCGACCTGTAACACGTCCTGGCCTGGACCATGTCCCTGTACTTCAGCCGAAGGGGAATGTACCCGCAGGTACTCGCAACTCATTTCAAAGGTTTCATCCCCAAACGAAACCGTCAGCATCCGGGTACGGCGGTTCAGGTTGATTTCTGTAGGTGTGTGCTCGCTCATGAACAAATCCGGTCGGTAGTAAAGTAGTTGATTGTACCTGAATGGAGCGAACCCGGTATGCGGTTGCTCCGCTGGCCATGGTAAACAACCGGTCCGTCCCTGCACCCGCCCGCAAAAAAGATGCCCTTTCACGCTCCCGCTCCAGGGGCCTGAAATTCCGGGTCACCCGGAGAACCACTTCGTGGGAATCAGGGTATTCGAGGGACCAGCCCCGAAGGGGCCTTCATTCGTCGCCCAGCCACTGCGCGACCTCCTGTGCGTAGTAGGTCAGCACTCCATCGCAGCCAGCCCGCTTGAATCCCGCCATGGCTTCCAGGACCACGGGCTTTTCTTCGAGCCATCCCTGCCTCCCGGCGGCTTTCAACATTGCATATTCGCCGCTGACCTGGTAGGCAAAGGTGGGCATGCCAAACGCCTGCTTGACCCGCCATATGACATCCAGATAGGGCATTGCGGGCTTGATCATGACCATGTCGGCGCCTTCGGCAATGTCCATCGCAACCTCGCGCAACGCTTCATCCGTGTTGGCCGGGTCCATCTGGTAGCTGTACTTGTTGCCGCCTCCAAGATTGCCTGCAGAACCCACGGCGTCGCGAAAAGGCCCATAATAGCTGGACGCATATTTTGCGGCATAGGAAAGAATCCGGGTATTGATGAAGCCGTTTTCCTCCAGCGCTGACCGCATGGCCCCGACACGTCCATCCATCATGTCGGACGGTGCCACCACGTCGGCGCCCGCCTTTGCATGGGACAGCGATTGTTTGACCAGTGCCTCCACGGTCCGGTCATTGACCACATACCCGGACTCATCCACCAGCCCGTCCTGTCCATGACTGGTATAGGGGTCCAGGGCGACATCCGTAATCACGCCGATTTCAGGGACGGCGTCCTTGATCGCGGATATCGTGCGTTGCACCAGTCCATCCGGATTCCAAGCCTCCTGCGCATTTTCACTTTTGACCCTGGCCGGGGTGACCGGAAACAGCACCACGGCCGGGATGCCCAGGTCCCGAAGGGCCCGGCACTTTTCCACCACCGTGTCCGGGGACAATCTGAACACCCCCGGCAGGGAGGGCACCGCTTCTTCCCCGGCGCTTCCCTCCTTCACAAAAAGGGGTTGAATCAGGTCGTTTACAGACAGGACCGACTCCTGCATCAATCGTCGGCTGAACGGGTCGGCCCGCATCCGCCTGGGGCGGGAGAACGGGTAGTTTCCCTGTTGCGGGTGATCCACCATCGGAGACTCCGGGGTCCGTTGCTAGGGAGAGGTCATGGTCGCCGATTCCTTTTTACGGCTTTGCGGAAGGTTTGCCCGGAGCGTTCTTTTTCGTGGTTTTTTTGGCCGTTGTTTTCTTGCTTGCGGTTTTTTTGCTTGCCCGGGCTTTTTTTGAAACGGGGGTGCGTTTTGACACCTTTTTGGCGGTGGTTTTCCTGGCAGTGGCTTTTTTGGCCGTTGTTTTTTTGGCAACGGCCTTTTTAGTCGTGGTTTTTTTGGCTGTGGCCTTTTTAGCTGTGGTTTTTTTCTTCTTTGTTCTCCGTTTACGCCTGATCTTCCCGGCGGGCTTTCCCGAAACGATGATCTTTTTCTTCCTCTTCGTTTTCTTTGACCGGGTTTCGGTAACGACCTTGTTGATCTGCCCCCCCGCGATAATGGTGGACTCTTCCTCCTCATCACTGTCCGGGTCGATTTCCAGCGTCTTGATTTCCAAGGGCCGGATTTCGAGGTCGACCAGGTCCACGAGTTTCTGGTGGATCTCGTCCATGTCACCCATACCGGACAGCGTCCGCAATTTGTGCTGGGCACGATAATAGGTAATCAGGGGAGCGGTTTCGTCATGATAGACCTGGATACGGACTTTCACCGTCTCCACCGTATCGTCCACTCTCGATACCAGCGCGCCACCGCACCGGTCACAGACATCGGGATGGCTGGGCGGAGAAAAATAACGGTTGTAGATCTCGCCGCACTCCTCGCAAAGCAACCGGCCAACAATGCGTTTGACCAGCGCACCATCGTCCACCTCGATATTGATGGCGATCTGCAGGGTTTTTCCAAGCATGCCCAGCAGGGTATCCAGTGCCTGGGCCTGTGGGATGCTCCTTGGATAGCCATCCACAATAAACCCTCTTTTGGTATCCCGCATCCGCAGTCTTTCTTCCAGAAGATTCAGCACCACCTCGTCGTCCACCAATCTTCCCCCGGCCATGGCCTGCCTCACTTTCTCGCCAAGGTCCTGATCGGTTTTTAATGCATCCCTCAACAGGTCCCCCGTGGAGATTTGGGGCACCCGATAGCGTTCGGCCAGCATTTTTGCCTGGGTGCCTTTACCTGAACCGGGTCCACCCAGTATCGCTACTCGCATGATTGGTTTCTCAGATTTGTGTGCGGAAAATCAGTAGGAAAAGACTACTCATTGTTGACACTCAGGTCAACCTCCATAATTCAACCCCGAAAAGCGCGGAATACCGTGGAAAGCCGGCATATCAGCGGTTTTGGGCCGTTGTTCCCAGGAACCGGGTCCAGTCCACGCTCCGGTCTCCCCCTGCCAGAAACCAGGGGTTCAGTATATTGTCCTTATTGTACCTCAACGACTGGCCTTCAAGATCAGTCAGGGAGCCCCCCGCCACTTCCAGAACACAGTGTGCGGCAGCGGTATCCCATTCGGACGTGGCACCGAGTCGCGGATAGATGTCCGCTTTTCCCTCGGCCACCAGGCAGATTTTCAGGGAACTCCCCATGCGGAGGATGCGCGCCGTGCCCTTTTTCTCTTCAAGGTTCTTTCGATACTCATTGACCTCGGGCCCCGGGTGGGAACGGCTCACGACCATGATGGGGGGTCTGCCTGAAAACTTCCTGACCCGTATCTCCCGGGTGCCATCGCTACCATCGGTCACGAAAGCACCGACACCCCGGGCGGCATAGTGGCTGATGTTGGTCACGGGGGTATGCACGACACCCAGTACAGGAACCCCTTTTTCGATCAACGCGATGTTCACGGTGAATTCACCATTTCGCTTGATAAATTCCCTGGTCCCATCCAGTGGGTCCACCATCCAGAACGCTTCCCAGTTTTTTCGTTCGCTGTAGTCTGTGACATCCGATTCCTCGGAAATGACCGGCGCCGGGAAGGAACCCTTTTCGAGTTCCTTGCAGATCAGCCTGTGCGCCCGCTTGTCCGCCACTGTAAGCGGCGAACCATCGTCTTTATAATCGACATCAAATTCGTTTTCATATACCTTGAGAATTTGCCCGCCGGCCTGGACAGCAATGTCGAGCACTTCTGCAAGAAGTTGTTCCATTGAATAAAATAAGTGAGTGTATTGAGAGCCGTTACGCTATATTTTAGCCACTTCAACTGCAAGAAATATTTCAGCCATACCCATGAGTGATGCCGATTCTCCGCTGGGGATCTACCAGGCAGAAATCGCCCTGGGCGCCCTGGTGCCGGACCGGGGACAATTCAGGGTCGTGCGTCGTCTTGATTCCCTGTACCGGCAACTGCTGTCTCCACCGGGCCAAGACCGATGGTATCACCGGTTTGTGAACCGTGGTAACCGGAACTGCAGGGGGTATTATCTCTGGGGCGGCGTTGGCACCGGAAAAACCATGATGATGGACATCTTCCATCAGGCGCTGCCCGACGGATTTGCAAAGCGCATTCATTTCCACAAGTTCATGCAGGCTGTCCTTGAGCGCAAGAATGAAATCAAGGACCAGCAGGACCCGCTGGCCGTCATCGCCAGGGAATATGCATCGGATATCCAGGTGCTGTGCCTGGATGAATTTTCGGTAACGGATATTGCCGATGCCATGATCCTGTCCGGGCTGCTCCAGCATCTGTTCAAGCGGAACATTGTGCTGGTCACCACCTCCAACACCCGGCCGGATGACCTGTACCAGGATGGGTTGCAGCGCGCCCGCTTTTTACCGGCGATTGAACTGCTCAAAATACACACCCATGTATTGAATGTGGACAGCGGAAAGGATTACCGGATGGAATACCTCCAGGACCGTGCTATTTTTCATACGCCACTGGGAACCGGGGCAGATATCGCATTGCGGGACTGTTTCGATGGACTGGCGGGGAAAAACAGGGATGGGACCCGGACGGTCACCATCGCAGGCCGTGACATCGAAATTGTCGCCCTGGGCCCGGGGGTCATCTGGTTTGATTTTCACATCCTGTGCCAGACCCACCGCTCAAAACTGGACTACATTGAAATCGCAAAACAGTTCCATACGGTCCTGCTCTCCAATATTCCTCCCCTGGGCGATGATCAAAACGATGCCGCCCGGCGGTTTATCGAACTCATCGATGAGTTCTATGACCGCAACGTCAACCTGGTGGCCTCTTCAGCGCAACCCCCGGACCGGATTTACACCGGAAAACGACTCGCCGGACCATTCAAAAGAACCGCAAGCCGGTTGAATGAAATGAGCGCCCATCAGTACCTGTCCAAACCGCATCTGAGTTAACGCCATTTCGGAGTCCGAACGTTAACCGGGAGTTTCGAAGAAGCCCGTTCATTTTCGCGGGTTCCGCGGCGTACCCTGTCTGCAGTTCCTTTGAGACCGGCACTTGGCGGCCTTCCCTTCTCACGCATAGGAAACGATGCGTGGCGCTATGGCATCCGGGTCATTTCAATCGCTTTTGCCCGCAACACCAACACTTTTTGACTCAGGACCTTAAAACCTATATTTTGTCTGCTGTTCCAATTATGGGCGAACAGGTGCAGGCAATGACAATGACTGACGTGACACAACAACAAGAGGTAGATCAAAACTGTGAGGCATTCAAAAAGATATTGCCCCAATTAATGGAGTCCGGTGATCTTAACAGATTCGCGTTGATGCAGAACCGAGAAGTAATAGCTTGCTTCGATACAAGCAGGGATGCGATGCAGGCAGGGAGAACACTGTTGAACGGTAAACCCTTTTCCGTTCAGGAAGTAACAGATAAATCTGTCGATTTAGGATATTTTTCTCGTGCCAACCTTCTCCGGGCAAATTAGTTGGGCTGTCGGCCCCGTATGGAAAGTCGCCTTTATTTCCAGCGATGCCGGGCAACCCTCAAAAGGACGGTTACATCTATGTGATGCACTTTCCGCTGGTGTTTTCACACTGTCTCCTGACGGTCATTGCCCATTTGCGCATTGATAGAGTGACAAGTCGGAACGCCGACTTTGTCATCTAAATCTGTGCAATTCCCTTTTATTTGCAACGCGCCGGCTGTGCTGACAAGCCCAGGGGGTCCTCCGGGTCAATGCCGTCCATAAACACTTTTCTCCGGTCCCGGTGCGCCGTCTGGTAGACCAGCCCGAGCCAGTTGTTGACGATGGCCTTACCGGTATCAGACCACGTATTGTCCACCCGTTTTTCCAGCTCGGATTCCGGAAAATCCTGCAGCTGCACGGCCTCGTCCGGATGCGCCTGCAATTTCTTTTCGAACGCCTGGATGATGTCGCCGGCCTCATCGAAAAAATAATTTTCCGGGGTCGGCGGCAAGTCTCTTGTCCCGCTTAAATACCGGGAGACTTCCCGTTTGTATTCTTTCAGCAGGCTGATTGCATCGTATTCAGGGTGCCCCTGAAAAAAGACAAATCGCAGCCCATCCGGGCTGACCGCCAGATGGAAGTCAGACTGTTTGCTTTCGGCCAAGACGAGGAGGCCCGCTTCCCGGCACTGCGCCCCATTCACCTCATAGACATGGGAATGCGGTGCATCGAATCGCGTGTCGATATTGACCGTTAGCGGGTGGCGCTGCCGGGTCACCCGGTTCGAATAGACCCCCCACCTCTTCCGGGGCAACGGGTATCGGCAAATCCCCCACAACTGCTGCACAATCGCGTGGGTCGCAAGACAGGAACACATGACCGAGCACACATTGTCTTTCGCCCACTCCACAACTTCCACAAGGGGCTCCCAGAACGGTTCCTCGGTGATTTCGCTTTTGGCCGGGTTCGCACCGGACAATATCAGCGCATCCAGCCCCTGCTCCTGGAGTTCCTCAAAACTGCTGTAATACTGATCGATATGCTCACGGGTACCGGCGCTGCGGGGGATTTGCGGAAAAGTGAACGGATGAACATGGAACTGGGCGATCCGATTACAGGACCCCACCAATCGCAGAAACTGCCTTTCCGTGGCCTGAACCGCTGCATCCGGCATCATGTTGAGCAGGCCGATATGCAGTTCCCGGATATCCTGGTTTTGCGCACGTTCGGGAGACAGGACTTCCTGTCCCTCCTTGCGCAGCCTTTCAAAGTTTGGCAGGTCGGTATTGGCAACCAGAGGCATGGTTCAACCGGGCTCCGGCCAGAAAAGACCGGTGTGATGAAATGAATGGGCCATCTGTTTTTCCACCTCCCTCAACCCATGCTCTCGCAAATCAGGTCGATAATATCTTTTTCGTCACGCATGTCAAATATTCTTTCGGCTTCAATGACATACCCGTATTTCTCCGCCAGCAATTCGTAATGGGGCTTGCGATACATGATCAATTTCGGAAATATCCACTGGGCGAACTCGTCCGGCACAATTTCATCGGTAGACCGCAGGGCGTTTTCCTCAAGATAGATGGAAAGCTGGCTGTCCAGGAATCGTTCCCCGTAAAACAACGGTTTCGGCTTGTGCTGGGCCCGTTGGATCAGGGTGTGTTCCATGTCGTCGCTGGCATGCAGGTACAGGACAATGGTTTTTCGGGACAATTCCGCCCAGCATTCCTCGTCGGACAGGGTGCAGATGCTGCCCCCGGCATCGTTGACAAAGTGGGAATAGCCATAAATATTCCTGGCTTTTTCCATGAACACCGGCACATCGGTCATTGCATGGACTTCTGCAGCGCGGAACAGGCCCTGGCGCCGCTTGAACTCCTCCACCGTCAACCCTCCCAGCTCCGGGTTTCCAATCTTGCCGAGAAAACAGGCCAGGGGGTGCAAATGATCAATGGTGATATTGTTGCGGATATAGATGGAATCCGTTAGCAGCAACTGCCGCAAATAGCGGTTTTCCATTGCCTTTTTCTTCACATCGTCCAGGATCGGCTCATCCAGATATTTGGTGCCAATGCGGTAATCCCCTGAAAAATGAAACCAGGAACTGTGGGGCAACTTGGCGGATATGGTCGTCTTGCCAACCCCCGACATTCCCAGCAGGGTAATCGCCTTGTTGGGGCACTGTCTGAATTCTTTGGCCGACTTCTTCATGCGAACCGATGGATTGATTACAAGAGGTGAGATTCTACAGGAAGACCGCCAATAAAATCACACCGAGTACCACCCGGTACAAGGCAAACGGGGCCAGGCCAAACTTTTCCAGGTAGCGCATGAAATAATGGATGCACACCAGGGCCACCAGGGCCGCGACAGCGGTTGCGAATGCGAGGATTGGCCAGTTGACCGGACCGGGCTCAGCGACCAGGCCCCGTGCCTGCCAGGTCCCGGCCATGGCGATCACGGGGATGGCCAGCAAAAAGGAAAACCGGGCCGATGCCTGTCGATCCAGACCCATCATCAACCCGGCGGAAATCGTGACGCCGGAGCGGGAGGTCCCGGGGATCAGGGCCAGTATCTGTGCGCCGCTGATAAACAACACATCCTTCCAGTTGATGGATTCGACCTGTCTTTTTTTCGTTCCGTACCGGTCAGCCAGGCCCAGCAAAATTCCGAAGAAGATGGTGGCAACCGCGATCGATACCGGATTTCTCAACCTTGTCTCGACAAAATCCTCCAACACAAACCCGGCCAGTCCAATCCACACCGAGGCAAAAACGATGCACCAGGCAAGATGGCTGTATACGGTGGTTGGACCACCGATCAGCGACTGGAACCAGTGACCCAGAATCAAGCCGATATCCCTGCGAAAATAGACCACCGCCGCAACCAGGGTCCCCACATGAACGGCCACATCGAATGCCAGTCCCTGGTCCGTCCAGCCGAACAGGGACGGGGCCAGCGCAAGATGCCCGGAACTGGAAATCGGGAGAAACTCCGTTAAACCCTGGACCAAGGCAAGCCAGAAGGCCTGTGACCACTCCACTACAGCCGCCCTACCCGATTATGCATTGCAAATCCACGTAAACCCCGAGAATAGTTTTTACCAAAAGCAATCACTTTAAACAACTCTCCCATCTCGTGAGGCAGGGTAAGTTTCTTGATTTCCTGGGAAACTCTCAGCGTGTCCCTGGTTGGGTGGTGGTCGTCCTGCAGGTCCTGCAGATCATCCAGCAGTCCCAGTGAAAGCAGGAAACTGCCCTGCGTCGCATAGCCGATCGTTTCCATCTCGGCATCTTGTCCGGCCTGCTGAATGGCCGTGAAATCGACATGTGCTGAAATATCCTGTATACCGGGATAAAAAAAGGGGTCGGTGTGCGCCACATGCCGGTAGTGGCACATCAGCGTGCCATCGCTTCGGTCCGGATGATAGTATTCGTGCCGGGGAAACCCATAGTCACACAACAGCACAACCCCGGAATTCAGCTTTTCTCCAACGGTCCGTACCCAGGCTTCGGCGCAGTGTCCGATTTCACTCCGGTACCCCGCCGGCAAAGCATGCCGGGACAACCGGTCTGCGTGGGGTGCCGTCAACCGGTTTTCGCTCACGGCCCACGCAAGCCCGTTTTCGCCATGCATCACTCCGATCTCCCGGGGTTTCCCCTGCGTGTCCACCTCAAATCGGGTGACCGGCATGGCATCCAGGAGTTCATTGGCAATGATCACGCCGCTCACACCGTCCCCGGGGAGGTCGGTTCGCCAGGAAACCCGGTCGGCGCAGGACGGGGTTCCCTTCTCAATCGTGCTTTGCTGCCTGACCCTGAGGTCCGGGCTTGGTTCGATGATCCAGTATTCGTCGGGCAGCGATCCGGCCTCTTCAGCCGCCTGAAGAAAATCCCGGGAAAACTGCCCGGTCCCGGCACCATATTCCACAACAATCCGGTCATCGGCGGATTTCATGGTCTGGAGGATTTCGCCGCATTGCCGGGCCATGCACCGGGCAAAAAGCGGTCCCACCAGGGGGGCGGTGACGAAATCCCCTGCATTGCCGAATTTGACAGCCCCGGCACTGTAGTATCCCAGCCCGGGGGCATAGAGCGCCAGCTCCATATACCGGTCAAAACCCATCCAGTTTCCGTTGGCATGGATCTCGCTGGAGATGACGTCATGCAGCATTGATGAATGCCGGACCTGGTCTTTGCTGGGTTCATGGAACATGGAATACCGGCACCTTGAGCTCGGGGTTGGGCCATAGCGACCCTGTGGACTGGACCTGTGAACCTTACGGGATTCGTCCGGGTCAATCAATCCGCATTGCCGCAACCAAAACCTGACGGGGTATAATCCACGCCAAACCTCCTGCAAGGAACATGAAAAAACTGGAAGACAACGTCGCGTTGATCACCGGCGGGTCCCGCCGAATCGGGGCCTGTACGGCAAGGTACCTGCATTCGAAGGGCATGCGAATCATCCTGCACTATCACCGCAGTTCCGCGGATGCGGAAAACCTGCAGGCAGAACTGTGTGAAATTCGACCCGATTCGGTGGCCTTGATACAGGGCGACCTGAAAAGGATCCCGGAAATGAAATACCTGGTCCGTGAATCCGTACACAAACTGGGAAGGCTGGATGCCCTGGTAAACAATGCATCCGCTTTTTACCCAACCCCCCTGGCCACTGCCACCGAGGACCAGTGGCAGGCGATTATGGAGACCAACCTGATGGCGCCTTATTTCATTTCCCAGGCAGCCGCCCCCTATCTGGCGAAAAACAAGGGGGTCATCATCCACATGGTGGATATTTACGCCGGCCGGCCATTGCCCGACCATTCCATTTATGCCGCATCGAAAGCGGGACTGGTCTCCCTCACCAAGTCGCTGGCGCAGGAACTGGGTCCAGACATCCGGGTCAATGCCGTGGCCCCGGGTGCCATTCTCTGGCCGGAACATGCCACGGATGAAATTTCACAACAGCGAATGATTTCCAGGACCCCCCTGAAACGCGCGGGGGAGCCTGAGGACATCGCCAAAACCATCTATTTTCTCATTGCCGGTTCCCAGTATATCAGCGGCCAGGTCATCCGCGTCGACGGAGGCCGTACCACGGTGCCCTGAGGCATATCCGATCACTGCCCCGGGAAACAGACCGGCGGTGCGCTTTTCCCTGGAAGGTCCTCTTTGGGCCTGGGCAGTTGTGCCGAAGTGCCCTTGAAACTGGTGTTCGTGAGATCATGCAGGCGACCCTGAAACAGGGTTTTTCAGGGTCGCCTGTATAATTGTCGGGGCACTTGAGCGCAACAGCTAAAGACCACTTAACCCTGTGAATCACCAAATCACAAACACATGCTGCACTATGCTGATTTTCAATTTCCTGACAGGCAAGGTCAGATAACAGGGTCATCCGTTCAGGAGACGGCTGCATGAGCGATTTCATGTTAATGGAACCCGCCAATCAAAGTCTGGCGGAACTGTTGGGTGCCGGGGTCAAATATGTCGTGCCGCGTTTTCAGCGGGATTATTCCTGGGAGCAGGAGCAATGGGAAGACCTGTGGGCGGATATCCAGAATCTGGAGCCGGAAGGTTATCACTACATGGGGTATATCGTCCTGCAGAGAAAAAGCCAACATGATTTTGAGGTGATTGACGGACAACAGCGTCTCGTTACCCTCTCTTTGCTGGTTCTGGCAGCAATGCGGCACATCGGGCAACTGGTTGATAAAGATGAAGAGGTAGAAAATAACCAGGAGCGTTTAAAAGAGATTGCCAGGCGCTACATCGGCTCAAAAGACATTGTTTCGTTGCGAGCCCGTAGCAAACTGACGCTGAACCGCAACAATGAACGCTTCTACAAGGACATATGCTCCAATCTCCGTGTGCCTCAAAGCCGGGGGACCACTGCAACCAACAGACTCCTGGGTAAGGCATTCAACTTTTTTTACAGCAAGGAGATGGGGGACCGCGGTGAGAACATTGCCGCGTTCATTAACCGGTTTTCATCCAAACTGGTTTTCACAAAAATCGTGGTGCAGGACAGTCTGAATGCCTACAAAGTATTCGAAACATTGAATGCCCGGGGGGTGCAGCTTTCCACCCCGGACCTGTTGAAAAACTACATTTTTTCAGTAGTCAGCCAGAATGACAATGTGCCCGATGAAACACTGGATGATCTTGATGAAACCTGGTCGATTATCCTGAGCCAATTGGGCGGAAACAACTTTACTGATTTTGTCCGCTATCACCACAACTCCCACAGGGCGTTCTCAACCAAGAGAGACCTGTTCAAATCGGTCAGGCGGCTCTACACCCTGCCTGAACAGGCGCATGGCTATCTGCAGTCATTGCTGGAGGCTACGCCTGTATACGCCTCCCTGTCTGAACCTTATGACGAATGGTGGCAACAGGATGGCGGAAGGTACCGGGATGCCGTACATTTTCTTGAAGGCCTGAAGCTGTTCGGGATACGCCAGTCTTATACCGTGCTGATGGCAGCATTTCAGCAGTTCCAACCAGATGAGTTCATCAAGACCTTGAAATACATCTATAACCTGTCTATCCGTTACAATGTGATTTGCGGCTATTCGGCAAACGAGCAGGAAAAGCGCTACAACAACCTCTCCATGATGATATCTTCCGGCGAATTCCAGCGTGCACATCATGTCAAGAACAGCCCTGACTATCAGGCTATCTATCCCGCGGATGAAACATTCCGAAATGCCTTTGAGCGCTTCAAAATGCCAAGTCGGTGCTCATCCAAGAAAATCCGGTTTTTACTGGCTGACATCGAAGGCCGTTCCGGCCAGCGTGTCAACTACCTGAACACGACACTTGAACTTGTCTGCCCCTGCAATCCAGACCAGGACTGGCATCAGTATTTTGGGGAGGGAGCCAATGATATTGCAGACCGCCTGGGCAATATGGTGTTGCTGCAACAAGACGACCTTGGCCACACAGATTTTGCTACAAAAAAAGCCTGTTACCGTGACACTCCGTTCACTCTGGCTAAAAAGGTTGCCGGGTATGAAGACTGGGACTTGACGACCCTGAACCACCACCAATCCTGGCTTGCAGATCAGGCGGCAAGCGTCTGGCGTGTAGATTGATTCGCCCCGGTTAAATGATTTCCATGAATTCCGCTCATATGGAACGAGAGACCACAGCGAATGGGGCGGGATGAACCGGAATTCTGTCTGGTTGCGGAAGACAAGACAACCATGTACGGTTCGAATTCAAGGAACACTTCGGACGGCGGGCAGGCACGGAAGCCGATTCGAGTGGTCCCAAGGCAGCGCAGCCCCGGCTGAAGATGCGGCGCACATCGCCATTGCCGCAACCAACGGAATCGATTTTCTGATAACGTGGAATTTTCGGCATATTGCCAATATAGCGATGTGCTCACAAATCGAGCATACATGCCGGCAAGCGGGCTATGAGCCCCCGGGTATCTGCACACCAAACGAACTTATGGAGACGAACCATGCCGAATCAACCGACTGACCCGATCATCTCTGAGGTGAGAGCTGTACGCGACGCACACGCAGCCCGTTTCGGCTATGACCTGGCGGCAATCTTCCGGAACATCCGGGCAATGCAGGATGAGTCCGGCCGGGAGTATGTCTGCTTTGCTGCACGGCCCGCTGTCACCTCCGATACCACCTATGGCCCAGGCGGTGCCAGAGATTCAGAGTAGCCCTATAAATTCAGGACATGCATGCGTTTCAAACTCCGAAGGGCCGAACGGGTTGAGACGAAGAGGCCGGGGAATCCTGGCGAGAGAAACGCATACCCGACCCCATGGCAATACGAGACAGGTTCAGGGCCTGGTACGTGCTGTTCGGGAACGGCCCGGATTCGCAGACAGCCATTGCTGATGAATATTTCGAGCGGCACTGGACGTGCTTCAAAGTGGAGGTGCAAAAAGTAACCCCTTCACACAACCATAACAACTATTCCGCCACGAGCTGATAATCTGTCTGGACCGGTTATTCCCCGATTGGTGTTCAGGGAATCAAAACCGTAGACCCCGTGGTCGCCCGTTCTTCCAGATCGCGGTGAGCCTGCGCGGCTTCCGATAACGCGTACGTCTGGTTCACGGACACCTTGACTGCCCCGCGGCCAACCACCTCAAACAGGCGCCCGGCGCCCTCTTCCAGCAAATTGCGGGTGGCCGTGTGGCTTGCCAGCGTCGGCCGGGTGACATACAGCGACCCCTTGGGTGCCAGTATTGCCGGGCTGAATGGCTCAACCGGTCCCGAAGCGTTGCCGTACGTGGCCAACACACCGAAGGGCCGAAGGGAATCCAGGGATGCCTCAAACGTGGCCTGGCCAACCGAGTCATAGGAGACCGCCACTCCTTCTCCCCCGGTGAACTCCCGGACCCGTTCCGCGATATTCTCTTCGCGGTAAAGGATAATATGTTCGGCCCCGTTGGCCTTGGCCAGTTCCGCCTTTTCCTGCGAACCCACACAACCGATGACCCGGGCGCCCAGATGCCGGGCCCACTGGCAAAGGATGAGCCCGACGCCTCCTGCCGCCGCCAGCACCAGAATCGTGTCGCCCGCTTTGACCGGGTACGTCCGAAACAGAAGATAATGCGCCGTCAACCCCTTTAACATCATCCCGGCTACCGTCCGGTCATCGATGGCATCCGGCAGTTTCAGCAGTTTCTCCGCTGCGATTCGCCGCCTTTGCGCATAGGCGCCCGGCACCATGGCATACGCAACCCGATCGTTGACCTGCAGCCCTTCGACACCCTCACCAAGGGATTCAACAACGCCCACAGCTTCCATGCCCAGCACGGCGGGCAACCCTGCCACGGGATAAAGACCGGTACGCATGTACACATCAATAAAATTCAGACCCACTGCAGACTGCCGGATCAATGCTTCTCCGGGTCCGGGGTCCCCCACATCAATTTCATCCCAGCTCAATTGTTCTGGCCCCCCTGGTTGATGAATGCGTATGGCATGGGTCATAAGTCAGCCCTCTGTATCAGGTTTGAATTTGAATTGAAATAACGGGAACCCGCCTTGAATTGAAGCTCTTTTCCCTGGAGATCCACCCGGCTGGTTCCTGCCCATCAAGTGTATGGCGTATCGACCCGGTTGGCAACGCATCTCCCCCGGAAACCGGGGCCACTTCCCAGCGGCTGGCTACACCGGACCCCCACGGATTCCCGGCATACAGAATCGGATATTGATGGGCTCAATAGTTCAAAGCATGGCTCCCTGCTCATGTAAAATCAGAAGATCACCCTGTTTATCGACAATCATTTTCCAGGCCATGTCCAGTCGCATCATTTCCTTTGCCGGATTCATCACCTGCTTCGCACTTATCGCCATTGCCCTGTACTTCCAGCATATTGAGGGGCTTGACCCCTGCCCCCTGTGTATTTTCCAGCGGGTGGCCTTTATCGTCATGGGCCTTGTCTTTCTGGTTTGCTTTTTGCACAACCCCCGAAGGCTCGGACAACGCATCTATGGCCTGCTGGCAATCCTCAGCGGACTGTCTGGTGCCGCCATTGCGGGCCGGCATGTCTGGCTGCAAAACCTGCCCGAAGACCAGGTTCCGGAATGCGGGCCCAGTCTCGAATTCATGCTGGATGCCTTTCCCCTTGTCCAGGTACTGGAAACCGTGCTGAAAGGTTCCGGTGAGTGCGCTGAAGTCTCCTGGACTCTATTGGCGATTTCCATGCCGGGATGGAGCCTGATCTGGCTTGTCCTGCTCACATTGCTGTCCCTTCGGCTGGTATTTCCCAGGCCATAGATGTCCCTTGCCGCCCTGACCAGAGAAATCCAGCGGTGCCGGCTTTGTGAACCGATGCTTCCGCAAGGCGCGAACCCGGTTTTCCGTGCCGCACCAGGTGCAAGGACCCTGGTGGCGGGCCAGGCTCCCGGGATTCGTGTCCACAACACCGGGGTTCCGTTCAACGACCCCAGCGGTGACCGCTTGCGGCAGTGGATGAACGTCGACCGGGCCACCTTTTACGACCCCGGCAAAATCGCCATCCTCCCCATGGGATTTTGTGATCCGGGAACGGGCAGGAGCGGCGACCTGCCCCCCCGGCCGGAATGCGCAGACACCTGGCGGGCAAAACTGCTGGGCTTTCTTCCCGCAATCACGCTGACGCTTGCCATCGGCCAGTATTCCCATCGGTATCATCTTGGTCACCAAAGAAAGAAAAGGGGATTATATCCCTGATTGCCCAAGCCTAATGAACACCAAAATCAGGAAATGGGATAGTGTATACTCTAATCCGCAATGAAAACCCACCGCACAATCCGCTACCGTCTGCATCCCAGGACCGAGGCAAAGGCCAGGAAACTCTATGAACTGGCGGGAGCCTGCCGGTTCGTCTGGAACCATTTTGTTGCCAAACTGCGGGATGAATACGTCTTTTACGGCAAGGCGGACCCTCGCTGGTACACGCTCAACAAGCAATTCACCAATCTTCGGAGAGCCTATCCGTGGTTACAGGACTACTCGGCGAACATTGTCAGATTGTCGTTAAAGCCGATAGAAACCACTTACAGGGAATTTTACAAAGGCAGGGGCGGTCTGCCGAAGTTTCACGGAAAGCATACGCACGGCCCATCTTTTCAAATTGCAACCGGTCTATTCAAACTGAATGGAACCAGCCTGCACATTCAGAGGATTGGACAGGTCACACTGGTCGGAAACAATCCTTACCCGGAAGCGAAAGCGGTGTCGGGTACGATCAAGTGTGAAGCCGGTAAATGGTATGCCTATATCTCTTATGAGATTCAGGCCGAAGAATCAATGGAAGCCGTCAAGGAAGTCGGCATCGACCGGAATGTCGGGCAGATTACCTGTTCGGATGGGGAAGTATACCTGCAGGAAAGAAACCTCCGTCTTGAGGTCCGCAGGAAGCGGTATCAGCGCATGATGGCACGCAGGCAAAAAGGCAACCGGAAGAAGGGAATCAATCCTTCGAACCGCTACCTGAAAGCAAAAACCCTGTGCCGGAAAACCATCAAGGCAATTGAGCAGAACCGGACGAACTGGTGCCACAAGACCAGCAGGGAGATTGCTGACCGGTACAATGTCGTTTACCTGGAAGATTTGAAGATCAGGAACATGTCCGCTTCGGCAAAGGGAGACATGGAAAACCCCGGTAAGAATGTCAAAGCCAAAGCCGGGCTGAACCGGGTAATACTGGCGAGTGGATGGGGAAAGCTGGAGCAGTGCCTTGGATACAAGGCAACCGTAACGAAGGTTCCGGCGGCGTACACATCACAAACCTGCCACCAGTGCGGGAGCAAAGACAGGAATAACAGAAAGACCCAGGCAGATTTTCACTGTCTGTGCTGCGGTCATCGGGACAATGCCGATTTGAATGCGGCATTGAATATATTGGCCTCCGGGAATGGGGCAGCTGGACGTGGAGGTGGCGGGGTTACCCGGCCTGTGAAGCGTCAAATGGATGCCGGAGTGCCCTTTTAGCATGGGCAATCAGGTATATAATTTCCAATCTGTGGTTCGAAGAGGAGGTTATCCCCGAGTTGCGGGACCGGGTGGCAGAGCTGCTGAACGAATAATCCGTCCCCCCGCTTCCGCTTTGAAACCATACCGATGCGTTATCGGGTCACGGCAGCATACCAGCAGGCAAAGTTGCCCACACTGGGCTCCAAAGCCGAAAACCGTCCCTGGACCGCAAAGGGGGATTCCATTCCCGTCTGTTGCTTTTCAAGCGCCGGAATGTCTTCATTGATGGCAATGTCAAATCGGGAGTAGTAAATCTCAGACGTTGCCCGAAACTCTGACAGCCGGGTCGTCTGTGATGGGAAACAGACCGTCTGGACCGCCCGGGTGCGGGTCGCTGTCAAGGGATAGACATGATACATCCACAGGCAATCGGACCCGGCCGCGAATGTCATGTTCGGGTAAACCCAGGTATAACGGGCCCCTCTTTTTTCCCGCTCCCCCAGGGATTTGATCCGGGGCAGGGAATAACCCTGGTTTTCTTCAAGGAGTGCGGGATTGGCGGTGGTTGGACCAAACTGGGTCGTGTATTCCCCCATCACGTCATCCGTTGGATCCGGTTCCGGATAATAGTGGCTGATGGACTCCGGGTGAACGTAAGGGAGATGGTAGTACTCGTTGAATACCTCGAGAAACAGCTTCCAGTTACAGTCCACATCCAGGACCCGCTGGCGTCCCGTGACCAGATCATCCAGCGACCAGGGCGCATGCATCTCCGAAAAATCCCCCAGCCAATGATCGAGGGGGTCCGGATTTTCCTCCAGATTCAGGAAGACGAAACCATCCTGTGTGGTCACATGAAATTTTTTCAGCTCCATCCCCTTTTCCGAAAAACCCGGTGCATTCTCCATTCTGGACGCGGAAACAAGCCGTCCTGAATAATCATAGCTCCAGCCATGAAATGGACACACCATGGCCCGGCAGTTGCCTTTCCCGGTCATGATCTGGCTGGACCGGTGCAGGCAGGAATTCGACATGGCCTGCAATGCACCGTGTTCGTCCATGATCACCACGATGGCGATGTTTCCGAGGTGGATCGTTTCGTAATCCCCCGACCGTTTCCACTGGTCGCGACGACCGATCCCCAGCCAGCCACGCCTGAACACACGTTCCATTTCATGCCGGAACCAGTCCGTCTCGTGATAACAGGGGGGCGGCAGGCTGCTGGAGGAGGCAATCGGATGCCTCACTCCCTCCAATGCCTGTTTTATCTGGTCTGCAGACATGCTTGATTCAGGATTTCACGCTTTCACTCATACCGATTTTCGCCGTCCCTATTGTAGGCGCATTGTTGCCTTGAGGTGAAGCCATTGGGGGCAGGCCGCCGAATTCTGTCAGCCCCCGGGCAGCAGCGAATACAGATAGAACAACAACAGGGTGATGCCCAGAAACCCCATGGTAATCATCACGATGTCCCGCGCAGACCAGGGCATGAGCAAATGATAGGAATGCCGTCGTGCCATGGGCGTCAACACGCCGGCCAGACCCGTCACGGCACGATAAAACCCCTTTCTGACCTGCTGCGCGCTGCGGTAGCAGACCGCGTACACGGCGGGACACACTTTCCGATACAGCCACTCGCTGTCCAGGTTGGTGGACCGGAGCTCGGGAGGATAGATTCCTGACAACTGTAACCAGATAAACGCCAGTGCCGAAAAAAACAGGAGCTGGAGCTGCTCGGTCACATGCGGAAGATCAAACGGCAGGTAATCCACGGCAAAGGGCAGATGACTGTACAGGAGCCACGGATAGCAACCAATATAGATACACAGTGCAGCGGCCAGGAACATGGCCACCAGCATGTGGGTGGGTGCCTCGTCCGGCCGCTTCCCGGAATCGTGGGCAAAAAACGCAAAGTACGGAATTTTGATTCCTGCATGATGGAACACCCCGGCCGAGGCAAACAGCATGGCGAACCAAAGGATTTCATGGTGCTCGATCAGCAGGGCCGCCATGACCATGGACTTGCTCACGAAACCACTGAAAAGGGGGAATGCAGAGATCGATGCGGCACCGACAATGCAAAGCCCCGTGGTTTTCGGCATCGTCCTGGCCAGCCCCCCGAGTTCTGACCCCCGCATCTCACCGGTACGAAACAATACCGCACCCATGCTCATCATCAACAGGCCCTTGAACAGGACATCATTGAAGGCATGGGCCACGGCACCGTTGATGGCCAGTTCAGTGCCAATGCCAATCCCGCACACCATGAAGCCGATCTGGTTGATCATGCTGTACCCCAGCACTCTTCGCAGGTCGTTTTCGATCACCGCGTAAAAAATCGGGAAACAGGCCATGATGGTCCCAATATAAATCAGCAGGTCCAGGCCGGGAAAGATGCGGGCCAGCACGTAGACGGCCACTTTGGTGGTGAATGCACAGAGAAAGACCGTCCCGCTGGGGGTCGCTTCCGGATAGGCATCGGTCAGCCAGTTGTGCAGCAACGGGAACGCCGCCTTGATTCCAACGGCCAGAAGCAACAGCTTGGCACCCGGGTGAGAGATGTCCACGGGACCCACCGCAATCTGACCGGAATGATCCAGCATGATCAGTGTGCCACTTAACAACAGCACGCCTGAAAGGACCTGGATGACCAGGTAACGGATGGCCGCCTGGACGGCACGGGGGGTCCCCCGAGCGGTGATGAAAAACACCGAAGACAATGCCAGGCACTCCCAGAACACAAACAGGGTCAGCAAATCCCCCGCGAAGACCGCGCCCAGGGCGCTTCCGGGATACAGCAGGGCAGCGGCCTGCTGGGGCCGGTCCTGTACATGCCAGGCAAAAATCGTCGCGAGGATGGCCGCAATGTGAAACAGCACACCAAAAATAAAACTCAGGCGATCGCTGACAAACGGCACCAGCTGAAGCCCCACCCACTCAATGGTCCATTGCAGCGATGGGTCCATTGTCAACAGGTTCGCCAGCCCGATCACGGGCACGGCCAGCAACACCCCGTTTCGCCATCGCAGCGGCACGACCATTGCGATGACCGCCCCGACAAAGAAAATCAGAAACGGGGCATTAATCATAATAATCCTCATCACGCATCACGATGCGTCGCATCCAGGTTGCCACCACCACCAGCACGACACAGGCAATGAAGCCATACCAGCTGAAGAAACCAAAAAATGCCCACCAGTGCTCGAGGTGCTCGGGGTGCTTCGGCACAAGAAGGTCAAGCAGCGTCACCAGGGCACAGAGTGCAAAAAACACCTGGAGCCCACGGCGCAACCGGGGAGAAAGGGACCTGAATTTGTTAATCATGTCTTGATCTCTGTTGCCAGAGCGACCAGGTCGCTGGCGAAAAAGAACAGCAGCACGCTGATGACGGCGGTGATAACCAGCGCCGCAACCATGGATGCCCGGTTTTCCAGGAACCCACTGTCCGCATCCCCGGGCAGGAAAAATGCCCGGAACGGGATGGCGGCGAGATAATACAGGTTCAGCAGCGAACTCACCATCAACACCGCCAGCAATCCCACCTGTCCCCGTTCCAGCGTTCCCATGGCCAGATACCATTTGCTCCAAAGCCCCCCCGTCGGCGGCAACCCGCAAATGGACAGGGACGCCACCAGAAATGCCCCGAATGTCCACGGCATCGCCCGACCCAGACCATTCATTTCAGAAACATATTTCCTGTTCGCAAAAACCATGATGGCCCCCGCACAGAAAAACAGGGTGATCTTGCCGAAGGCATGCATGGTAATGTGTATGCTGCTGCCCACCAGGGCCAGCTGGTTGGCCAGCAGGGCCCCGAGAACGATATACGAGAGCTGGCTGACTGTCGAATACGCCAGCCTGGCCTTGATATCATCCTGCCTCATGGCAATGGCGGATGCCAGCAGGATGGTGACCGCGGGAATCCACAGGATGAAATCATGCCGCAGCACCGATTCCAGGCTGTCAAACCCAAAGGTGTACACGCTGATCTTCAGGATAGAAAACACCCCAGCCTTTACCACGGCCACGGCATGGAGCAGGGCGCTCACCGGGGCCGGGGCAACCATGGCATTGGGCAGCCAGCGGTGAAAGGGCATGACCGCCGCCTTGCCGATTCCGAATACAAACAGGAGCAGGAGCGCTGTCGTTGCCACGGGGCCCAGAGAACCGACGACCCCGCCTGGCCGGAAAGACAGGGTGTCGCCGAAATTTCCCACAACGACCACCCCAAGCAGGAACATCAACACCGAGGTAGTGAGCAACACCCCCAAATATACCCTGCCCGCCGAGACGGCTGCGGGGGTCCGGCTGTGCGTCACCAGGGGCCAGGTGGAAAAAGTCAGGATTTCATAAAACAGAAACAGGGTAAACAGGTTTTCAGCGAAGGCCACCCCCATCGCACTGCCCACAGCAATGCAGAACAGGGCATGAAACCGGGTCCGGTGTTCATCCCTGCTCGCTTCCATGTAACCAATGGCATACACCGAGGTAATGGGCCACAGCACCCCGGCAGTCAGGGCGAAAATCAACCCCAGGGGCTCGACATGAAAGGCAATCCGCAGACCCGGCAGGGTTTCCAGCAGGACCTGGGCTTCGGCATGGTTTCCCCGGTCAAGGGCGATGCAGGCCAACACCGCCAGGTTGACACAGCCGGTGGCGATCAGCGAATAATTGCGCAACCGCCATGCCCGGCCGCCGGCAGCAACCACCAGTATGGCGCCAAGAAACGGAATGAAAACAGCAACGGCGGGGGTGATCATGGCCAGCCTCCCGGACTTAACAGGCCCAGTGCTGCGGCCGACGCAAGTTCCGTAATCAGGGAGGCATTCAGCCCAAACCAGAGTGCCAGCCCGGTCAGAATACCCAGCGGCAGCCATTCCACCCAGTGGAGCGACGCCGGAGGGGTCTGCGGTTGGAGGGTGGCGGGTTTTGCCCACATGATTTCGACGATTCTCCAGACATAGGCGGCACTGGCCAGGGACCCGGCCAGTATGGGGATGGCAAGCCACCACCAGCCCTTGTCAACCGCAGCGGTAACGAGCACCCATTTGCTGACAAAGCCCACCGTGCCCGGCAGGCCAATGAGGCTGAGTCCACCGAAAAGCATGATATAGCTGGCAAACCGGTGCTGATGCGCCATGCTGCCGAGGTGCTTGATCCGCGCCGTCCCGGTCCGGGCAATGATGATCCCCACCGCCATGAAAATCGCCGTCTTGACAATGGCATGGTTAAACAGGTGAAGCAGGGCCGCCTCAACCCCCAGCCGGGTGCCCAGGCCAATGCCCATGACGATATACGAAACCTGGGCGACACTGGACCAGGCAAACATTCTTTTCAGATTGGACTCCCGCAAGGCAATGAGGGGTACCACCAGCAACCCGAAAATCGCAGCAATAACCAGGACCGTGTCCAACGGCATTTCGACCAGGCCGAAATCCGCACCAAACAGGTCATGCAAAAACCGGATCATCACGTACAGGCCGACTTTCGTGGCCGTTCCCGACAACAGCACCGTCACGGAGTTGGGAGCAAAGCTATAGGCATTCGGCAGCCAGTCGTGGAGGGGAAACAACGCACACTTCACCCCGACGCCGATAATGAAAAAAGCCAGGGCCAGGATAATCGTCCGGTCCGTACCTCTTTCCGCAATGATTCGGGATAGGTCTGAAATATTCAGTGTCCCCGTTTGCATGTAGAGCAGTCCGATGGACAACAGTATGAAGGTGGCCCCCACGGCTCCCGCCACCAGATACCGGAATGCGGACAACAAGGCGAGGGGGTTGCGGCCACAACTGATGAGTGTATAGGTGGCCAGGGAACTGATTTCCAGAAACACGAAAACGTTGAACGCATCGTTGGTGACCACCATGCCATTGAGACCGGCGATGCACAACAACCAGGAAGTATAGAATGCCGGCCTGGCGGCGGCCCCCAGATTGTCGTCCTTCCTGCCCAGGCAAAATATCGATGCCAGCATGTGGACCAGGTTAATCGTAAGCAGTACAAAAACGGTCAGCATGTCGACCCGGTATTCGATTCCCCAGGGGGCGGCCCACCCCCCCAGATCATAGATGATGACTGGCTGCTGCTGCACCAGCCCTGCCAGTCCCAGGGTCATCGCCAGCATGGTCCCGGCGGTCAGCACCATGATCCCCCGGGCCAGCTTTCGGCTGCCCAGGATCACGCAAAACGGCGCGACAAGAAGCGGGACAATAACCTGCAGGACGGGCAGATGGTTCTGCAACAGGGGAATGAATGAATCCATCAGGGGATGATCTCCGGCTCTACTTCCGGTTTGTCATCGATTTCATCTTCGTTAATCGTGCCGTATGCCCGGCGTATTCTCGTGACCAGCGCAAGCCCCACCGCTGTGGTCGCAACCCCGACCACGATTGCGGTGAGAATCAGGACATGGGGCACGGGGTTGCTGTAAATGGATACCGATGCATCCAGGATCGGGGCGCTGCCGCCTGATTTCTTGCCCATGGAGATAAAGACCAGGAACACGGCGGACTGGAAAATTCCCAGGCCCACCAGTTTCTTCACCAGGTTGCGGCTGTCCAGGACAATGATCAGCCCGCATACCAGCAGTATCAGCGCAACCCAGTAATTCAACAACCCGGGGAAGCTCATTGTTCCCCCTGTTTGAAACAATAATACAGGGACACCATGGTGCATGAAACCGTCAACCCGACGCCCAATTCAATCAGGATGATCCCGAGGTGCTGTCCAGCGGTCCGGGTGTCCCCGAGAACCGAATAGTCCAGAAAATTGGCCCCCAGAAACAACCCGGCAACCCCGACAAACCCATAGAGCAGCACCCCCAGCGCCATACCCAGGATCACCCACTTGTCTGAAAGGATCCGTTTCAGCCTCGTCGCGCTGGAAAGCAAACCATAGGTAATCAGCCCGGCCCCCAGGATGACCCCCGCCTGGAAGCCGCCACCTGGACCGTAATCACCATGAAACTGTACGTACAGGCCAAACAGGATCACCAGGGGGATCATTCGAAGCAGGATGGTTTTCAACACCGGGTTCTCCATGAGTTCCGGGCCGGCGCGACCCTGGGCCCCGGGTGTTTCCGGCGCCCCCCTGTCTTTTGAGCGCAACAGCAAAACGGCCATTCCTGCGGTAAAGATGACCACGACTTCGCCGAGGGTGTCATACCCCCGGTAGCTGGCCAACACCGAAGTGACCACATTGGGGATTCCGATTTCTTCCAGGGATTGCCCCAGAAACCGCAGTGCAAGATGCTGGTGCGCAGGTGCCATGGGGTCCCCATACATCGGCATGTCCAGGGTGCCGGCCAGCAACAGCACACCGACCCCCAGCCCGAGCAGTATGGCCCGGGACGACGGCCATGAAACCACCACCCGGGGTTCATCCTCGGGGCGGATCACGGCAAAAAACAATATGGAGGAAATTCCTGCGCCCACGGCCGCTTCTGTAAACGCAACATCCACGGCATCGAGAATGACAAACACGGTACAAATGGTGATGCTGTAGATTCCGGACAGAAGAACCAGAGACAACGGGCTTTGGATGTAGACAATGACCAGGGTGACCGTCAGCAACAGACAAAGCAGCCCCACATCCGCGACAAGATTAATCATCTCGTGATATCCGTGGAAACACGACCCCCGGACCGGTCCCGGTTCATTCCGGGCCGCAATGCGGCTTTGGCCAGCGCATGGGTGGTCATGGGTGACAGAAAAAATATCAGCACACCAATCATTGCGACCTTGAAGGCAACCACAACCGATCCGGACAGCACCAGCATGCCGAGCAACATCAGCCCGGCCCCCAGCGTGTCAACAATGCTGGCACTGTGCAGCCGGCAGAAAAAATCCGGGAACCGCAGCAGGCCGATCCCCCCCACCAGCACCGTCAGGACCCCCAGAAGAAGCAATATTCCGCCGAAAATATCAATCATTGGCCGACACCGGGTTTCGGTTCAGGTAATTGACCAGGGCCAGGGAGGTGACATAGTTCACCAGTGCATACAGCAGCGCGATATCAATATATTCCGGGTGGCCCGTGGCAAACAGGTAAACCGAAATGAAAAGAATGCTCTTGGACGTGAATGTGTTGGCGGCCAGCATGCGGTCAAACCATGTCGGGCCGATGCCGGCACGCCATAGCGAAAGCAGCCCCGCAATCAACAGCAGCACCAGCACAATGAGATAGAGGATTTCCATGGTCATCCCGGCCGGTCCGGTGCCCCCGGGTTTAAATGCAGCACTTTCCCGCGCATCTTGTTGTCCACCAGCCCCTGCCGGGAGCTTTCAAGCAGCGCGTGAACCTGGATTTCATTCTCGCCGACATCCGTGCTCACGGTCCCCGGGGTAAGGGTGATGGAATTCGCATAAATCACGCGCCCGGTTTCATCCAGAGACCCCGTCTTTACCTTGAAGAACTGCGGTGAAATTTTTCCCGGGGAAATCACGGCGCCGATCACCTGCATATTCGATTTGAATATCTGCACCAGCAGCCAGCCCAGGTAATTCAGCTGCCTGACCGGGTGGACCCTGATTTCCAGAAGGGACGAGTCCCTGGAAATCCTGTTGTATATCCAGCAACAGGCCAGGCAGGACGCCAGGCCAAGAGAGAGCAGCAGGCCGGTATAGTGCCCGGACAGCAGGCACCAGATTCCCGCGAGAACGATGAGCAGAATGGCTGGTCGACGCATCAGCCGTTTACGCCCGGGATTTGCCGGTCTGGTCCACCTGCATTTCCTCCATATCCAGGTAACGGTTGCCAATCCGGTGGTGAGGCCGGCCACTGGTGGCCCCGCCGAGGGCGATGACGATTTCATCCGGCCCCGGTGCATCGGGGATATGAAATTCCAGGGTCAGGTAATGGGACCGCTGCCCGGCATCCTCTTTATGCATCATCGGTATCGTAATCGCCGTCCCCGCACCGGCCCGTTTGTTTGTAAAGCTTAAAAAGGCCGTTCCATCCACAGCGAGGCGGTACTGGTTGCCAAACCGCAGGGTATGAATCAGGCCCGAACCGTGCTCCACTTCGCCATTGACACCAACCACCGCGGCCTTGCCATAGGCCTCAACAATGTTTGCGCCGCCAATGGTCGCCAGCAACGCGGGCACCAAGCTTTCGCCAAGCGGAGATGCCAGCTTCAGGATATCTCCCCGCAGGTCTTCAACAAATCCCCGCCCCGCCCAGGGGTTCCGGATCACCGCGGCAACCCCTGCCATGACCCACGGCCGGGCCGCAGCCTTGCCACCTTCGATATAGGTCTCATCCACATACCGCACCATTTTCCGGATGTGCAGCGTCATGTCCTGAAGACCCGGAAACAGGGCCCCTCTCCCCGGGCCGACGACTGCCCCGGGGCCCGACCAAACAGAAAACACCTTGATTCAACCTGTACCATTCTCAGTCTATGGGGCGTTATGCTGGTGTGCCTTGTTCAACAACCCGGCACATTAACGACCATTACATGTCCATCCATGTTGTGACGACAAAAACGATAAATCCGATATATACCGTTGCGGTGAGAATTATAACAATTCTTAGCCGTGTTGTTTTTGCCCGTTTGGCCCCGTTTCCTTTTCCCCTCCAGAGAAAAACGGCGCCAAAAAGGAAACTTGCCATTTCCACGAACGCGACAAGGTTACCGTAGTGCTCAGGGTCCCAGTAGGAAACCGGGCTTCGGAACCGGAACTCTGAAAACGGGAAAAAATGCCGGTGGCCATCATCATGATGGACCGGGAAATCCAGCAAACAATGAATCATCATGCTGGCAAACAGCAGGGCCCAGGCCCTGTGCCGTGTATACCAGGCAACGGCCAGGGCGATACCCAGCAGCGGCAGTGAATTCGTGGTATCAAACAGGTTTTGCCAGAATGGCCGGTAATAATGATCCTGCCAGATCACCTGCTCCGGGGTCCCCAGCAGTTTTTCATAGGCGTAAAACAGAATCATGAACAGGTCCGGCAACACCGCCCCCGCTGCGATGGCGATGGCAAACTTCGCGGCATTCTCCCGGCCAAGCAGGACCAGGCTGTAAATCACGTGGGCAGGGGTGTTCATGTCGCTCGTTTGTGATGGCTTCTCATGTTACGGTTTAAAGTGATACCCGTTGCCCCGGTGGTGGATTAAAATAGACCACCGCAACGCTTTGTGAAGCACCGTTCCTTCCAGATTGCCATTGACCCGGAAAACTTATCCATGACTGATCCCGTAATTGATTTGAGAAGCGATACTGTAACCCAACCCTGCCCAGACATGAAACGCGCCATGCTGGAAGCGGCCCTGGGGGATGATGTATACGAAGAAGACCCCACCGTCGCCGCTCTTCAGAAACACCTTGCAGCATTAACCGGGCATGAAGCGGCCCTGTATTTTCCTTCGGGGACCCAAAGCAATCTGGTTGCCCTGCTCAGCCATTGCCAGCGCGGCGATGAATATATTGTTGCCCAAAATGCGCACACCTACCGATACGAGGGCGGTGGCGCAGCCGTACTGGGGGGCATTCAGCCCCAGCCCCTGGAACGGCAGCCCGATGGCATTCTCGACCTGGCTCTGGTTGAGCAGGCGATCAAGACCGAAGACATCCATTTCGCCAGGACACGGCTCCTGGCACTTGAAAACACCACTACCGAAGGACGGGTGATCCCCCTGGCCTACATCCAGGAAGCCTCGGACCTTTGCAGAACACATCACCTCGGTCTTCATCTCGATGGCGCCAGGGTCTTCAATGCCGCCGTACAGCTTGGCGTGGATGTTTCCGAAATCACCCATCGGTTTGATTCCGTTTCCGTTTGCCTTTCCAAGGGCCTGGGCGCCCCGGTGGGATCGGTGTTGTGCGGATCAGGGGATTTCATCCGAAGGGCCCTGCATTGGCGAAAAACCGTTGGCGGCGGCATGCGGCAGTCCGGGATGCTGGCCGCGGCCGGGCTGTTCGCCCTGGAAAACAATGTTTCCCGCCTCCAGGAAGACCATGACCTGGCCCGGGGTTTGTGGGAAAAGCTGAAGCGGTTTCAGGACATACATTTTATCCATGGAAGTGCCCATACCAATATCCTGTTCCTTGAACTCTACAGCGGCCGGAATGAAGCGTTTCTGGAGTTCGGCCGGGACAACAATGTTTTGTTTGGTGGTCGCAGGCCCCTCCGCATGGTAACCCACAAGGACCTCTGCAGGGAGGATATCGAAATGGCCGTAGACCGGCTTTCAGGGTTTTTTCGTTGAAGACCCCGGCGAAATGCCGGGGCCCTGGTGGGTGCACCAGGCCGCAGAAGGCAAGATTCTCCCCGTCAATATTCCCTGGCTGTTCATGATTTCCGGCTGGAAATACCGGCTCAAGCCCTGGTAGACGGCCTCATCCAGCACTCCCATTCGTTTCAGCAGCGCCCCCAGGGCCACCTCGCTTCCCCGGGAGGCACCATCATCGATCTTGAGCGCAAATCCCAATCCCTCCCCGGGAACCATTCCCGCATACACCGCTTCGGCACCGGTTTTCACGATGATTTTTCCTGAAGTTGCCACCAGAACCGCCGTATCGCACCGGTCCGTGCCCGCGATCATCCCGGGGTGGGAAACAATGGCCTGGATGATCTTCGACATGGCCTGCCCCCTTCTTCCCCCCACCCTGTCCGGCCTGGCAAACAACGCACACCCATGGGCCAGCCGTTCCATGGGCATGCACAGCGCAGGCAACCCGCAGCCGTCCCGTTCCCACCCCAGCTCCCGGACATCCATCTCCACCAATTCGGACAGGGTGTTCATCCAGGCAATCTGGCTGGGATGGTCATAGTCGCTGTAGCCCCGGGTGCCGGCATGGAGATATTTTGAAAGCGTAAGCATGCCCGCATGTTTTCCCGAGCAGTTGTGGTGCACCCGGGTCGGGCCTGACTGGCTGGAAATCATCCGGGATTTTGCCGGATCAAACATGGGAAACGCCGGTCCGTTTTCGAGGTCACCGGGCGACAGCCCCAGCCGGGCCAGCCATTTTTCCACCCCGGATGCGTGCCTGTCCTCACCATTGTGCGACGCACAGGCCAGGGCGATTTCTTCATCGGTCAACCCGTATTTCTCCGCCGCACCGGACTCGACCAGGGGGATGGCCTGAAACAGCTTCAAAGCAGAACGGGGATACATGTTTCGATCGGTATTGCCAATTGAAAATACCGTTTCCCCGGTATCCCTGGCCACGATGGCGCTGCCGCGGTGACAGGACTCCACCTCGTTTTTGCGATGAACCTCAACCAGAACCGGGTTCATATCCGCCCTTCGGCCAATGAGTTCTTTGTCTGGCGGTTCCACAACGCAATTTTTTCCCGGGATATTCCCCCCAACATATCAGCAACCATGGCCGACTGTACAATCTTTATCGCACAGATCAAAGCCGGGGCCCGGCGTCCGGGACCTGGACGGAAACCGAACGAACCGGGGAGGGACGGCGCACAATCAGCCGCGGCAAGATTGCATCCACGCGCAATAAACCGTATAACGTACGTCCCGTTTACCATCACAGTACCGACATCCGAGAACATGCGCACCTCACAATTGCTGCTGGCCACCCTGAAAGAGAACCCTGCCGATGCCGAAGTCATTTCCCATCGGCTCATGCTGCGGGCGGGATTGATCCGCCAGGTGGCCGCCGGCATTTACAATTGGCTGCCCATGGGCATGCGCGTCCTGAACAAGGTAAAGAATATCGTGCGGGAGGAAATGGACCGTTCCGGGGCCCAGGAGGTGCTGCTGCCGGGTGTCCAGCCAGCGGAGTTGTGGCAGGAATCGGGTCGGTGGGAAGCGTATGGCCTGGAGCTTTTACGGCTGAAGGACCGGCACAAGCGGGATTTCTGCCTCGGGCCGACCCACGAAGAAGTCATTACCCAGGTCGTAAACAATGAAATACGCAGCTATCGGCAGCTGCCACAAAACTTCTACCAGATACAGACAAAATTCCGGGATGAAATACGACCGCGCTTCGGGGTCATGCGTGGCCGTGAATTCATTATGAAGGACGCGTATTCCTTTCATGTGGACCGGGCGTCTTTGCAGGAAACCTATGATGTGATGTACCGGACCTATTGCACCATCTTTGACCGGCTGGGCCTGAAATATCGCGCCGTGGCGGCAGACTCCGGCAGCATCGGCGGGGATACTTCCCACGAATTTCATGTGCTTGCGGATTCAGGGGAAGATGCGATTGCATTTTCCAGTGGCAGCGACTACGCCGCCAACATTGACCTTGCTGAAGCGGTTGCCCCTGCCCGCAAACGCACGGCACCCGGCCGGAAAATGGAACTGGTCGACACCCCCAACACCAGGACCATCGCCGCCCTGACGGAAAACTTCGGTTTGCCCATCGAAAAAACCATCAAGACGCTGGTGGTAAAAGCCTCTGAGACCTGTGAACAAGCCGTCGTCGCCCTGCTGGTCCGGGGCGACCACCAGCTCAATCCGCTTAAGGCAGGAAGACTGCCGATGGTCGCTTCACCGCTTCGCATGGCAGAAGAAAAGGAGATTCGAGCCGCCATTGGTGCGGGCCCCGGCTCACTCGGCCCGGTCAATCTACCGATTCCGTTTGTTGTGGACCGGGCAGTGGCGGAAATGTCGGATTTTGGTGCCGGGGCCAACATTGAGGACAAGCACTACTTCGGCATTAACTGGGACCGGGATGTCCCGCTGGAAAACATTGCGGACCTGCGAAACGTAACGCAAGGCGACCCCAGCCCGGACGGTACGGGCACAATCCACATTGCCCGGGGAGTGGAAGTGGGCCACATCTTCCAGCTTGGCAAAAAGTACAGCGAAGCCATGCATGCCACGGTGCTGGACGAAGGCGGCAGGGCCGTCCACATGGAAATGGGATGCTATGGCATTGGGGTGACCCGTGTGGTGGCGGCGGCTGTGGAACAAAACCACGATGACCGGGGCATTCTCTGGCCCGCCTCCATATCACCGTTCGACATCGCCCTGGTTCCCATTGGCCTGGGTAAATCCGCGCCGGTGAAGGAAAAAACCATGGAAGTCTATGACCAGCTGCAGCGATGTGGATATGAAGTGCTGCTGGATGACCGCAACGAACGCCCGGGCGTGATGTTTGCCGACATGGAGCTCATTGGTATTCCCCACCGGCTGGCCATCGGGGATCGTGGCCTTGGGAAAGGTCTGGTCGAATACCATCACCGCCCCACCGGCAAAAGCGAAGAGATTCCGCTCCATTCCCTCGTAGATACGCTCTGTCAGCGTTTGGGCAACACCAGACCCGGGTAGCCCCCATAAAGGGGTGCAGGGTTGCTTTGGGTGCCCGGGCAAGTGGCCGATAGATTGTCACCACCATGATGCCGGGCCGGATGTCAGGGCATTACGTCACCCTAGAGCCATTGGACACTTTTTGGTCGGGTGCGAGCAGGACCACACCTTCAGGGGTTGCGACACCCAGCACCAGAACTTCCGATTTAACCCCTGCGACGCGCAACGGCGGCAGACTGGTGACGGCCAGAACCTGCTTGCCAACCAGGGTGTCCGTGTCATAAAAATCCGTGACCTGGGCCGAGGTCATCCGCGTTCCAAGACCTTCACCAAAATCAATTTCCATCACATACGCCGGCCTTCGTGCCCTGTCATGCTCCCGGACGGACAATACGGTCCCTGCGTGAATTTCCACTTTCAGGAAATCGTTGAATTCTTTACTATTGCCCACGGCTATTGCTCACGACAAAATACCCGCAACCCCTGGCTGTTTCAGAAACCCCGGATTCTTGCAATTGTACCATCCCTACAGGACCTCCCATGATCATCAATCTTGAAGAGCTTTCCACCCCCCAGGTGTACTTCACCATGACCCAGACCATATTGCCCCGGCCCATCGCCTGGATCTTGAGTGAAAACCAGGCCGGGGATTATAACCTGGCCCCTTTTTCATATTTCAATGCCGTTTCCAGCGACCCGCCGCTGGTGATGGTCTCCATTGGCCTGCAGGACGATGGCACGAAAAAAGACACGCTGGCCAATGTGATGGATCGTCCGGAGTTCGTCGTGCACATCGCCAGCTGCGAGCATTTGCCTGACCTGAATCTTTCATCAGCCACCCTGCCCCCCGGCGAATCGGAAGTCACCCGGGGCAGCCTGGAGACCGAGGCGTTCCCGGGTGGTCGCCTGCCAAGACTCAAGGCGGCAAAGATTGCATTGATGTGCACGGTACACACTATCCAGGAAATCGGCAACAATCACCAAACCCTGTTGTTTGGCAAAATCCGGAATATATATGTCCAGGACGGGTGCACGGCGGTGAATGCAAAAGGACGCCTCGAAATACTGCCCGATAAAGTCCGGCCGCTGTCCCGGCTGGGGGCAAACCAGTACTCCACATTCGGTGAAGTGCTGTTTGCCAAACGACCGGCGTGACCACCGGGTGCGACATCAGGCAGACCGGCGACCCTCTCCATGACCAACCGGTGGAATGAAACCGTGGCCATCCCTGAAATCATGCAGGCCGTTCTTCTCACCGGGCATGGCGGCATCGAGAAGCTGGTGGTTGTAGACGACCACCCGGTGCCGGTTCCCGCTTCCACGGAAGTACTCATCGAGGTCGCGGCCTGTGGCATGAACAACACGGATGTCTGGGTGCGTGAGGGGGCGTACGGCACTGATGCCGACCCCGGTGCAACGGCCAGCTGGCGCCGGGGTCATGCGTCCACGCTGGAGTTTCCCCGGGTCCAGGGCACCGATACCGTTGGACACATTGCCGCGGTCGGAACGGAGGTGGACCCCCGGCGCATCGGAGAGCGGGTTCTCGTCGATTTCTCGATCTACAATACGGAAACGGACAGCCTGACGGACATTGACTACATCGGACACGGACGGGATGGCGGATATGCCGAATATGTCACCGTCCCCGCTGAGAATGCCTGCCCCATTCAGTCGGGGATGACGGACGCGGAACTGGCAACCTTCTGCTGCGCCTACATGACCGCTGAACAGATGCTCGTCCGTGCCCGGGTTGTCGAGGGCGAACGGGTTCTCGTAACCGGCGCATCAGGGGGAGTGGGGTCCGCCCTGGTGCAGCTTTCCAGGGCCCGGGGCGCCCGCCCCATTGCGGTGACATCGCAACCGAAGGTGGAAGCGGTCTCAACACTCGACCCGGAAGCGGTCGTCGTCCGGGACGGCGGAAATCTGTTTGATGCCGTCCGGTCCGCGGTTGGCAACCGGCCCATTGATGTCGTGCTGGACGTCGTCGCAGGCCCCCTGTTCCGGGACGTCATCAATCTCCTCAGGGCCGGGGGGCGCTATGCCACCAGCGGCGCCATGGCGGGACCCAATGTCCGGCTGGATTTGAGGACGGTATATCTGAAGCACCTCGAGATGCATGGTTCATCGCAGGGTACGCGGGCCGACTTCCGGAAACTCGTCGACTTGATCGAGGCCGGCAAACTACGGCCCTTGCTCGCGGATACCTACCCGCTCTCGCGGTTCCACGAAGCCCAGGAAATCTTCATGCGAAAGGCGCACTTCGGTAACCTGGTCATGCAGCCGGATGCGAAATGGCCGGCCACGCACACCCGGAAGACCGTTGATTGATGTCTCCCCGGTGCGAACGCCTGGTCAAAATTGGCACTTGGAGACAACCGGGGGACTGCATCGCGTTGATTGAAAGCACAAAATTCAGGCAGCGCGCCACATGGCCGGGCATTTGTGACCATTGTGTGGCCCATCCGCCCCATGAAACCCGGCACCCGCCCCCTCATTTTCGGTTTTTCAGATGGGACCGGATTTCCTGTAACATGTTTTCGGGATGATGGTAGTCAATGCGTACCGGTGTAATCCGGTTGTTTGCCGCGAACACCATGCCGGGGAACCCCTGGATTCCGATTTTTCGGGACAGGCTGATCTCCCCAAGGAGGATATCCCTGGTTTTTTCCGAAACCAGTGCTGCCAGAAACCGGTCGACGTCCAGACCAAGGGAACCTGCCAGTTTCGCCAGGGTGGACTGGTCTGACGGGTTTTTCGCCTGCAGGTAGTACGCCTGCTGGATCGCGTAGGTCATCTCCTCATCATGCCTGTCGCCCTGTTCCCTAGCGGCAATGACGCCCCGGCATGCGGGATAGGTGGACCTCCTTGGAATGCACCGGGTCCAGAAATCATAATTGAATTCCGTTCCGGGAATATGCTCCTCGATTTTCTCCCAGGTGCTTTTCAGGTATCCGCACATTTCCCCGGACATGGGCACCTCCGAGTCCGGGGCCAGCCCACCCAATAACCGGACCACCGTTACCGTATCTGGCAAACCGGTCATCAGCGCCTGCAATGCAGGCCGGAACCCCCAGCACCAACTGCACATGGGGTCATGCACATAGACCAAAGTCGGGGGGGTGTCAGACAGCCCGTTTTTCATGGCCGGTCACCCTTCACTCCCACTGGGCCGGGTTTCTGTCGACAATGTCCTGCCGCCTCATCGCCCGCCAGCACACTCCAGAAACGCCCCCGTACAGTAAGACGCCTCCTTAGACAGCAGCCACACGATGGCTTCCGCCACCTCTTCGGCCCTGCCCGGCCGTTTCAACGGAACATGCTGCTGAAGACGTTCAGCGCGTCCCGGTTCTCCGCCCCGGGAATGTATTTCGGTTTCAATCAACCCCGGGCGAACCGCGTTGACCCGGATGCCTTCGGCCGCCACTTCCCGGGCAAGACCAATGGTCATGGTGTCGATGGCGCCCTTTGAAGCCGCGTAATCAACATACTCATTCGCCGACCCCAGTCTGGAAGCCGCTGAAGACACATTGACGATGGCCCCTCCATGGCCACCGTGTTGACTGGACATTCTCTTCACCGCTTCCCGGGCACACAGGAAACTTCCCCGTACATTGGTGGCAAAAACCCGGTCCAGTCGGCCCCCATCCATGGACTCCAGTTTCATTTGGGTCTCCAGTATCCCTGCATTGTTGACCAGGCCATCCAATCGACCAAATTCCGAATCCACGATATTGAAAAGACTGATCACGGAATCCTCATCGGAAATGTCGGCCTGGGCGCAGAAGGCGACTCCGCCATTTTGCCGGATCGTTTCGGTTACCCCGGTTGCGGAGAACTCATCCCTGAGGTAATTGACGACCACTCGCCATCCCTGGCGCCCGGCCAAAACAGCCGTAGCGGCGCCGATACCCCTTCCCGCCCCGGTAATCAGCAAAACCCTGCCCGAATCAGACCGATTCATAACCGGCTGTCCTTGTCCGTGCTTGTCCGTGGTCCAGCAACACAATGCATGGGCTTGTCAGGCATCTCGATGACTTTCATTGGGACTTATATAGTGCTTGTCAGAAAACCCCATAAACGATTGATTTATTTGAATAACTACCCGTTTTTTTGTGGCGAAGATTTCGCGAATATAGTACAATCCGAAGGGAAAACCCCCTGAAACCGCCATTTACGGCAAATCTTCGAGGCATTGTACAGCATGAGAACGGTCATCGATCTCCAATCCCCTCTGGGTTCCGTCCCGATTGAACAGATCGCCCTCGACGAAAAGTCCCGGGACGACATTCCGGCCCTGTTGAAGGGCCTTCAACTGATCTATACCGACCCGGATACCCGCAAGGAGCTGTTCGAGTTGCTCGAAGCCCATATCCGACCGGATACCGACCGCACCGTTGGGCGTCCGGGAATGGAGATGTGGCGGATTCTGGTATTGGGCATTCTCAAGGAAGGACTGAACTGCGATTTCGACCGTCTGCATGATCTGGCCAACGAGCACCGAACGATACGCAAGATGTTGGGTCATGGTATGGACGGCATCGACAATACCTACTACGTCCGGGCCCGGATCGTGGACAATGTGGCCCTGCTGACTCCGGAACTGCTGCGTGAGGTCAACCGACTGGTGGTTTCCACGGGGCATACGGTCGCAAAAAAAAAGCCTGGAGAAACGTTGGCCGGGCGATGTGATAGTTTCGTGGTGGAGACGGACGTCCACTACCCGACTGATTTCAACCTCCTATTGGATTCCACTCGTTGCCTGATCCGCGAAACCGGCAAGGCTTGTGAATTGCATGATGTGAAAGGCTGGCGGCAGCACCGGCACCTGACCAAACAGGTGCGCAAGCGGTTCAATCGAGTCGCCACAGCCCGGCTTTGGACGAAGCGACCGGATCAGGTGTCGGAGTATCTGAAGATCTGCCGGAAGATGGCCGGGAAAGCGGAGTTATCTCTGGTTGCCCTGAAGGAAGCCGGGGCATCCACCGCCTGGATGGAGAAGATCCGCCATTATCTGAAGCATATCCACCTATTCACCGACCAGATCGACCGCCGGGTGTTGCAGGGCGAAGTGATTGAGCATTCCGAGAAAATCTTTTCGGTATTCGAGGAGCATACCCGGTGGATATCGAAAGGCAAGGCGGGGCGTCCGGTGGAACTCGGAGTTCCCCTGGCCATTGTCGAGGACCAGCACCAGTTTGTGCTGGATTATCAGATCATGTGGCAAGGCGGGGATGTGGATGTAGCGGTTCCCCTGATTGAGTCCTGCCAGGAGATGCACCCGGACCTGCAGGAGTGCAGCTTTGACCGGGGCTTTCACAGCCCGGAGAATCGCAGGCGTCTGGAGAATCTGCTTGACATGGTGGCCTTGCCGAAAAAGGGCCGACTGAATGCCGCGGACCAGGAACGGGAGTCCGAAGAAAACTTTTCCCGGGCACGGAAACAGCACCCCGCCGTGGAGTCAGCAATCAATCACCTGGAGCATCACGGACTTGACAGAGTCCGGGCGAAAGGAGCCGACGGGTTCGAGAGAACCGTCGGGCTGGCCATCGTTGCTGCCAACCTGCACCAACTCGGCCGGATGTTGCAGAAATCGGAGAAAACGCATCGTGACAGACACCGCCTGGCTGCCTGACGCCCTATTCACCCGGTCAGATCTGCCCCCGCACCGACGGGGAGGGTCTCCTATGACCTGGAGCGTAAAATTCCGCCAAATCGTGCCTCAAACCGCCGAAAATAAGCGGCATTGAGCGAAAATCTCCTCCGCAATTCGCCGGAGGGACCCTGCAAAATTGCTTTCACTCCTCCGGTCGCGCAAAATCAAGGGGTTTTCATGCCAGACACTATATACTTGGTTGACAGAATCAATCCGTATATTTTCTTGACGGATCATCAAGGTTGCCAACGCAATCGCCTCTCCCACGTCCAACCACCCGAGTCCCCAGGGCTAAAATATTCAATGCAGCATTGATGTCTGCATTGTCCCGATGTCCGCATTCGACGCACCTGAATTGGTCTTGCGTCCTGCGGTTGTCCTGGTCGGTGTGTCCGCACGCATGACACCTCCGACTGGTATTTTTGGGGTCGACCTCAATCAACTCCGATTTGTAGCCGAGTTTCTGTTTGAATCCCGACCAGCCGGTTTTCAGGATTTCCCGGTTCAACCCCGACTTCTGTTTGACGTTCCGGCCCGGATTCTCCATGTCCCCCTTCGCAGACTTCGTCATGCCCCGGGTGTTCAGGTTCTCAACCACCACGTACTGGGACTGGTCCGCAATCTTTCTCGATTCCTGGTGATGCCAGTTGCCTCGGATATGCCTGATCCTACGACTGACCCTGGCACTTTTGATCCGCGCCGCTTCATAACGCTTCGAGCCGTTGGTATAAACCATCGTACCGTCTTTTTTCTTCCGTTTCGTCGGCTTCTGTCTCCTGGCCATCATGCGTTGATACCGCTCGTAGTCCTGCGGGTCGCCCTGCACGTATCCGGCATCATCCATGAGGGAGGCAACGATGATTGATTCCAGGCCCTTTTCGCTGGTGTCGGTCGGTTTCATAGGTCCTCCAACAAATGGGCGATGTCCTTCGGCGACGGCAGTTGACCTTTCAGCGCCTTGGGCAGGGTCTTGGTGATTTCATAAGTGGCCACGCCGATGGGCTTGCGGGCGTCGTGCAGGGCGTATTCCACAATCGTCCGGCTCTTCTCCTTGCACAGGATGATGCCGATGGAGGGGTTTTCATCCTCCTGGCGGACCTGCCGGTCCAGAGCCACCAGATAAAACTGCATCTTGCCGACAAACTCCGGCAGGAATTCGCCGACTTTCAATTCAATGGCGACAAGACAGCGCAGGCGGCGGTGAAACAGCAAGAGGTCGATGAAAAACTCTTTGCCGTCCACCTCCAATCGGTATTGGCTGCCCATGAAGGCGAACATGCCGTCCATGGCCCGGAGAAAATCCTCGATCCGGGCGATGAGCGCCCGCTCCAGCTCCCGCTCGCTATGCTCCTCGCCCAGTTCCAGAAAATCGAAGGTGTATTCGTCCTTCACCGCCAGCTTGGCCTGGGCGCGAAGTTCCAGTGTGAGCGTCTGGTCGAAATTGGTCTGGCCCAGCAGGGATTTTTCATAGCTCTGGTTGTCGATCTGGTGGATGAGCACGTTCTTGGACCAGCCGAACTTGCGGGTCATGCGCAGATAGAATTCTCGCTCCAGCGGGTCCTTGCAGCGCTCCAGGATGGCCAGATTGTGGCTCCAGCCGATTTCTCGCACCAGTGGTACGAGTTTTTCCAGACCAGTGTACGCCTTGAAAAAAGCCTTCATCCGCCAGAGGTTGGATGCCGAGAAACCGCCCACACCGGGAAACTCCGCCCGCAGGTCGGCGGCGAGCTGTTCCACCACCGCCTTGCCCCAGCCTTCAACATCCTGCCGCTCCACAATCATCCGGCCGATATCCCAGTACAGGCCGACGAGCTCCTTATTGACCGTCTTGAGAGCTTCGTATTGGGCGGAGCGGATGCGCTCCTTGATCTCGGTCAGCAGGCGTGGATAGTCCTGCGGTTTGCCGAGGCTGTTTTTTGGGGTTTTGTCAGTCTGTTTCATCGATCTTCCCCCTCGTCATCAATCACGTCATCGCCATCGGCAGTGTCCTCTTCCAGCGCCAGCAGTTCGTCCTCGGCAACCTCCGACACCTCAATGCCACGTACATCCACTTGGCCGGTGACCACATCGGAAAACACCCGTCCCCGGTACGCACAAATGCGTCTCCTTAAAGAAATAGCTCCGAATCCTTAAGGAAATGCCATTGGTCCGCCACTGCAGCCATTCGGTTTGTCGTCTTAACTGGACAAACTCTTTTCCCAATGAGAAAAACGAAACCTTCGGGCGGGGCAAGGACTCATCGTTGCGGTGAGCTTCCATCATTTGCCTGTTCCGGGCAAGGAAATGATTCCATACATAACGGGTGGCACCCAGACACTGGTGAAGCATTTCAGCCTTTTGTTTTGTCTTTGGGTAAAGACGATGGCGGATGCCCCGGTACTCCATGACTTCGATTATACTCGTTATATTCGGTTTGGTGGGCAATAAACACCTCCCCCTGGATCGGCATCTTCACCCTGGTTTTTTTCCAAGAATAAAACTGATGCCTGGTTTGGTGTTGCAAAAAGACTCTGGCCAGTCCCAATCCGAAGCAATTATTTCGAAGTCGGAAAATTGCTCGTTGAGTTCTCCGGGTTCCACCACATATGCAGGATTAAACCCTGGATTGGTGGACAGGAACTGCCGGTTGAATGTTTTGTAAAAGAGTATCCCGCCGGGCTTTAACCAGGTCTTTATCGGGTCAAACAACGCCCGTTCCAGGTAACGCACTACGCAGACCAGGTCAAAGGTGTTTGGCGGAAAGGGGGACCGGGTGAGATCACATAACAGCGGATACACCGGCAATCCCCGTTTCCGGGCCACCGGGAGACACTGGACCAGGCCTGACAGGGCGAAGTCACAGGCCACCACATCATATCCCATGGCCGCCAGGTGCAGGGCATTTTCCCCTTTCCCGCAGGCAAGATCCACCGCCAGCCCGCGTTTTGGCAACAGGGATTCATGGGCCACCAGTTCGGGGGCTCCCCGGACCCGGACGCTCCGGTTTTGGCGAAGGGTGTTCCGGTATTTGTGATTCCAGCGTTCAACGTCCGGATTGGGGGGGAGGAAACGCATCCCGGTCACGATATAAACGGCTGCACCTCGACCCACTCCCCGGCGCTGACACCTGCCGAGTCGTCCGGCAGGACAATGAAGCAGTTTGCCCGGCTCATGGAACTCAGGATCCCCGACCCCTGCTCCCCGGAAGAGCACACCACGGTTTCGCCCTTCTCATTCAGGGACATGACCCCCCGCTGGTACTCCATTCGACCCGGCCGTTTTTTCAGGGCGGTCAGGGTGCGCATTTTCAGTACCGTTGGCACGTCAAATCTTTCTCCTGACAGCTGCTTGATCGCTGGTTTCAGAAAAACCTGGAAGGTCACCATTACAGAAACCGGGTTGCCGGGCAGCCCAAAAAACAGGCTTTTTTCAAGTCTTCCGAACGACAGCGGCCGACCCGGCTTGACCGCCACTTTCCAGAAGCTCACCGTCCCGAGCCGGGTCAGGATTTCCTTGATGTAGTCCGCATCCCCCACCGAGGCCCCCGCGGTGGTAATAACAAGGTCCGCCTGACCCGCGGCCGACTCAATGGCTGCGGCAATGGCCTCCCGGTCATCCCGGACAATCCCCAGGTCCGTTTGTTCCACGCCCAGGTTGCGCAGCATTGCGTACAGGGTGTAGCGATTTGAATCATACACTTCGCCCAGGGCCAGGGGCGTACCCACCGGGCGCAGCTCATCGCCGTTTGAAAAAAAGGCAATACGCGGCTTTCTGTACACCTCGATTTCCGACTGTCCCATGGACGCCAGCAACCCGAGGTGGGAGGCCCCGAGACGGGTGCCCACCGGAATCACCACATCCCCCGCCTTGATATCCTCCCCCGCATACCGCACATTGGCGGCCTTTTGTTCCCCGGCCCGAATCGTAATCGTATCCCCCGCCCGGTCCACTCTTTCCTGCATCACGACACTGTCGGTCCCCGGGGGCATCACCGCGCCGGTCATGATGCGAACGCACTGGCCGCTTTTTACCCGGCCATGGAATGCGGACCCGGCAAACGATTCCCCGATCACCCTGAACGCCGCAGTGCCATGGTCCGGAAGCTCCTCACCACATACTGCGTACCCGTCCATCGCCGAGTTCGTATGATTCGGCACATCAGCGTTGCTCACCACCTCCTGTGCGGTAACCCGGCCCAGTGCTGAATGCAGGTCCAGGGCCTCGGTGTCCACCACCGGAACCACGGTCTCACTGATGTGTGCCATGGCCTGGCCTACCGTGATGGATGCGGGGTCGAAATCGCAGGAGATCTGTTCAGGCTCTGGTTTCATGCTCGGCATCGCACTCTATTCAGTTCGCTGATCCACGGTTCCAGGTTCCGGACCGGCCGCCGGACTTGTGAACCAGCCGAACCCCCTCCATTTGCATGCTGCGGTCTACCGCTTTACACATATCGTAGATGGTCAGCAACGTCACCAGCACAGCGGTCAATGCCTCCATTTCCACCCCGGTGCGCTCTGTGGTCTGTGTGGCCGCTGTACACACCACGCTGGAATGCTCCCTGTCCAGTTCGAGGTCAATATGGATCTTTGTCAGCATTAACGAATGACAAAGGGGAATCAGTTCAGAAGTCTTCTTTGCTGCCATGATCCCCGCCGTCCTGGCAACTCCCAGCACATCCCCCTTTTTATGCCCCCGGTTTCTGAGCATTTCCAGCGTTTCAGCAGCCATTTCAATCCGGCCTTCGGCAACGGCCTTGCGACCCGTGACTTCTTTGTTTCCGACATCGACCATGTGGGCTTCGCCGCGGTCGTTAAAATGTGTCAAATCTCGCTTGCTGGGCATATCGTCGCTTTCGCTGTGCTGGGACAAAGTGATATTGTAGTGTGGGCGGCGGGGCATTGAAACCGCATTCATCCATCCTGTCGGTAATAGAACCGCCATTTCGGGCCCGCAGCCCGGCAAAGCCGCGGTCCGGGCTGGTTCGGCGTCCTGGCATTTTCCGGGCCTGGCGGGATCTTTCTTCGCTTTTTGTCCGAATCCGATTTGCCACCACCCCGGGGTTCCTGTAAATATATTTCCGTAGGCGTACAATTCCCTGCATATGGACAATTCATACCAACCCCTTGCTGAGCGACTGCGGCCCACCACCCTGGACGAGGTGGCGGGCCAGCGACATATCCTCGGAAAGCAGAAGCCGCTGTATACCGCGATTGACTGCGGACAGATTCATTCCATGGTTTTCTGGGGGCCCCCCGGCACGGGAAAAACCACGCTGGCCAAGCTTCTCGCGGATTATTGCGATGCGGCCTTTATATCACTGTCCGCCGTACTGTCCGGGGTGAAGGACATTCGACAGGCCGTGGAAACAGCGAAGATTCGACAGGCTGCCAACCAGGGCAAAACCGTTTTATTCGTGGACGAAGTTCACCGTTTCAACAAGGCGCAACAAGACGCTTTTCTCCCCCATATCGAAGATGGCACGGTCATCTTTGTGGGGGCAACCACGGAGAACCCTTCCTTTGAACTGAACAATGCACTGTTATCCCGCCTGAGGGTGTATGTGTTGCAACCGCTGTCCATTGACGACATTGCAGGACTGATTGACCGGGCCTTGAAGGATATTCCCAACGGGCTGGGAAAATTGAACCTTGAAATGCCGGCGGATGGGGTTGAACTGCTTGCCCGGGTCGCCGATGGCGATGCAAGACGGGCGCTCACTTTTCTGGAAATCGCGGCAGACCTTGCACAAGAGGGCCGAATCACCCGGGGCCTGGTCAGCGAGGTAGTGGCCGGTGACCCGGGACGGAGATTTGACAAGGGCGGCGATGTTTTCTACGACCAGATCTCCGCATTGCACAAATCGGTTCGCGGCTCGAACCCGGATGCCGCTTTATACTGGTTTTGCCGGATGGTGGATGGGGGCTGTGACCCGATCTATATTGCCCGGCGTGTCGTGCGGATGGCCTCCGAGGATATTGGCAATGCCGACCCGCGTGCCCTGCGGATATCCCTCGATGCCTGGCAGGTACAGCAGCGTCTTGGCAGCCCTGAAGGTGAACTGGCCATCGCCCAGGCAATTGTTTACCTGAGCGTTGCGGCAAAAAGCAATGCGGTTTATACGGCATTCAACCAGGCCATGGCCGCGGCCAGGCAATCGGGCTCCCTGGATGTCCCGTTGCACCTGAAAAATGCACCCACCCGGTTGATGAAAGAACTCAACCATGGAAAGGGATATCGGTATGCACACGATGAAACCGGTGCATACGCAGCCGGAGAGAATTATTTTCCTGGCGAACTCGGCAACCCGTCGTTTTATCATCCCGTAGATCGGGGCCTGGAAATAAAAATCCGGGAAAAACTGGCGAAACTGCGGCGATTGGACACACAGGAAAATAACCGCTGAAATGAAAAATAATCGATGCATTTAAATTATTTGAAGACCTGCCAGGTGAGGCCGATACCCGGCTTCGGGAGAAATGCCGGACCTCATGGTGATGACAGGCCACGGGGGAAATTCCATGATCCACGACTCCCCTGCCCCGATTTCGGGAAAATCAAATGACCATTGAACATCACATCGCTCCCTTGTTCCAGCTGAAAGGAAAAGTTGCCCTGATTACCGGTGCCAGCAAGGGTATCGGCGAAGCCATGGCCCGAGGGCTTGCGGAGTTTGGCGCCAGAGTCGTCCTGAGCAGCCGCAAACAGAATGCGGTGGATGAAGTCGCCCGCAGATTCAATGCCGCAGGACTGGAATCCTTGGGCATTGCCGCGAACATGGGAAATCGGGATGAAATATCGGCTCTGCTGGACCAGACTGTTGACGCCTATGGCGGCGTGGACATCCTGGTCAACAATGCGGCGGCCAACCCGGTCTTTGGGCCGATACAGGATACCGACGAGGGGGCCTACAGCAAAATCATGGACGTCAATCTCAAAGGACCCTTTGAGTTGTCCAAAAAAGCGTACCCGATCCTTAAGCAGCGCGGTGGCGGTTCGATCATCAATATCAGTTCCATCGGGGGGCTGACACCGGAACCGGGCATCGGTGTCTACAGCATGAGCAAGGCAGCCATGATCAACATGACCCAGGCCATGGCCCAGGACTGGGGTCCGGACAATATCCGCGTAAATGTGATTTGCCCCGGCCTGATAAAAACAAAATTCAGCGAGGCCCTGTGGAACGATGACCGTATACTCAACCGGTTTATGGAGAAAATCCCCCTCAAGACCATCGGGGAACCGAAAGACATTGCAGGATTGGCCGTTTATCTGGCCTCGGATGCCTCTTCGTACTGCACCGGGGGCGTTTACCTGGCTGATGGAGGATACGCTTCGGTATAATTGAACCACCGATACCTGTGCTGGCGACCAAACCAATGAAAATTCTGATTAGTGACAAACTTGATGATGCGGCGCTCGACCTGCTGAATGACCGTGGATTCGACCTTGACCTGCAAATCAAGGTAGACGGGGAGACCCTTGCCAAAGCATCCCAGAATGCGGATGGGTGGATCATCCGCAGCGGCACGACCATCACGGGAAAAATGCTTGAAAACGCGAAGGCATTGAAGGTAATCGGACGCGCCGGGGTCGGTATTGACAATATTGATGTGGACAGTGCGACACGCCGCGGCATCGCGGTAATCAATACGCCAACCGCCAATACCATGGCCGCGGTGGAACACAGCATGGCCCTGCTGCTGTCCCTCGCCCGCCATATCCCTGCCGCCCACCAGTCCCTGGTCATTGACGGGAACTGGGAACGGGCGAAGTTCACCGGGGTTGAGCTCTACGGGAAAACCATCGGCGTGCTGGGTCTGGGCAAAATTGGCGGCCGGGTGGCCATGCGGTGTACGGCAATGGAAATGACCGTACTTGGATACGACCCCTTCCTCTCGGTTGAGCAGGCGAAGTCCATGAATGTTGAACTGGTCAGTGACCTGGATGGGTTGCTGGAGCAATGTGATTTCCTTTCCCTCCATTTACCCAGCACCGCGGACACCAAAAAGCTGATCAACGCAGAACGCCTGGGCCGCTGCAAGCCCGGTGTCCGGATCATCAACTGTGCCCGGGGTGACCTGGTGGATGAAAATGCCCTCGCCCAGGCCCTCAGGGACGGTCATGTCGCAGGCGCTGCCCTGGATGTTTTCGACAATGAACCGCCCACGGGTTCGCCGTTGCTGAGCGCACCCAATCTCGTGGCCACCCCTCATTTGGGGGCAAGTACCGTGGAAAGCCAGCTGAATGTGGGCCTGCAGATTGCCGAACGGGTGGCCGATGCCCTGCAGACCGGGGCATTTCGGGAAGCCGTAAATATACCGGTGAAAGACTGGCGTACCTTTGGCCGGATCAAACCAACGCTAGACCTTGTGGAACGGCTTGGCTGTCTCGCCCAGCAATATACCCGGGGCGGCATATCCGATGTTCAGGTCGAATACTGCGGAGATGAATACGATGAAATACCCGCCATAAACAGCACCCTGCTCAAGGGGATGCTGCAGCCTGTGGTCAGCATGTCGGTGAATGCCGTCAACGCACCGGTTCTCGCCCAGGAACGGGGGATTTCATTGTCCTGCACCGAAAGCGGAAGACCCGGCAACTACCGGTCACTGGTAAAACTGGAAACACGGGGGGAGAACCGTACACACACTTTTTCCGGCACCACGTTTGCGGATGCCGTTCCCAGGCTGGTGGAAATTGAAGGCTTTCAGGTTGATTTGTTTCTGGTTGGCGTGCTGCTGGTCTTTTCAACTCTTGACCTCCCCGGTGTAATGGGTTCCGTGGGTTCGATGCTTGGCAGGTATGACATCAATGTTGAACACTTCAGCGTGGGCCGGCAGCAACCCAGAGGGTCGTCATTGGGACTGGTTGCCGTTGATGAAGCACTCAGCGACGAGATCATCCTGCTGATTGCCGATTTGCCCAATATCCAATGGGTCAGGCAAATCATACTGGACTAGATGCGGTTTTCCGAAAGGACGTCCGGAGGCTGACCTCCGTTTTCCCTGTCCTGTCCCAACGGTCCCCGGCCATCCTGCCATCCCTGACGAACCGTTGTTGCGGGGTCCAGCAGTGACCGGTTAATACTTGGGATTTTGGCGCACCGCAACGGCCCGGTCCAGGGACCGGGCAACGATGATTCCGCTTGCCACGATCAATCCGATGCCGAGCCAGGACACCCAGTACGGCAGGGTTCCGAAAAAAAGATAGCCGATCAGTATGGCCGCAACAATTTCCAGGTACGTGAAAGGAGCAATCGTCGAGGCTTCCGCCTTGAAAAAACCATATGCCAGACAGGTCTGGGTAACCGTCCCGGTGAGGGCGACCAAGCACAGCAGCCAGAACTGCTGAGCGTCTACGGGTTCCCAGTAATACGGCAGGACCAGGGACAAGGAAGCCGCCGCAAAAAAAGAGCCCCACAATGCGGTCACCAATGGATGTGAAACCGACCCCAGTTTCCGGTTTATCGCCATTTGTATGCTGATGATGACTGCACACAAAAACACAAAATAGGTCCCGATATTGACGGTACCGAATTCCGGGCGCATCACCAGCAGTACTCCGGCGAAACCTCCAAACAACCCGACCCAGCCGCCCCCGCGGACCCGTTCGCCCAAAAACAGTACCGCAAGGACGGTCAGTAAAAACGGATAGGCATACAAAATGGCAATCGCATCGGAAAACTCAATGGTGCGCACACCAATGACAAAACAAACCGTTGCCCCGGACATGGTCAGCCCCCTGACAACATGCATCCCCGGGCGTGCAGGTCTCAGCGCTGCGGGACGCAACACCAATGCCGCGATGGGCCACAGGGAAAGGAAGGAAAACATGAACCGAAACCAGGCAATCTGGTAGACATTCATATCCTCGGACAACAGTTTCATCAGTGCGCCGCTCAAGGACGCCACGCACAGCCCGGCCACCACCAGAGCAATGCCAAGACGGGTATCAGCGGGATTCCGGTTGTTCCGCGGGTTCATGGTTCGGTGTGCGTTCGAGCAAAAACATCCATCCTGTCACCGGGTTGATGAGTGTTTTCCCATGGATGTCGGTCCCCGCGGACCAACCGCCGGTTATTGGAAAAACAGGCATGACGCAGGACCGGTTTTCGGTCCTGCGTCATTTGAGATTTTTTTTTGCCGGGCGCCCTTGTTGCCGGACCGGCCCCTAGATATCCAGGTTGGAAACCGAAAAAGCGTTTTTCTCGATAAACTCCCGTCGGGGCTCCACCTGGTCTCCCATCAGGGTTGTAAAGGTTTCGTCCGCACCGATGACATCCTCAATCACCACCCGGGTCAGGCGTCTCACCGAGGGATTCATCGTGGTATCCCACAACTGTTCCGGGTTCATTTCTCCAAGCCCCTTGTACCGCTGGATATAATAGCCTTTCCTCGCCTTGCCCATCATCCAGTCCACCACTTCGGTAAAACTGGACAGTTCGGTTTCGTTTCCATTCCATTTTACGGTAAAACCGGCGGCATCGGTCCCGGTTCCATTCCCCTGTGCCGGCACGCCTCCGGATCCATTTTCAAGTTTGTTCAGCCGGGTATTGTGCGCAACCAGGTTCCGGTACTCGATGCTCTTGAAGAAATGGTCCGTCAGCGCGGTTTCTTCGCTCAGACCATATTGATGGCGCGTCACAATAATGTTCTGTGCCTCGGCATCCGCCCGCACGGAATAGCTGACAACATCCGATTCTGTTTCGTTCAACCTGCTTTCCAGTTCGGCGGCCAGGCTCTGGACATGCTTCGGCTTGCTGAAACCGTCCCCGACGGAACCCATCGACACCAGTGCTTTCAATATGTCGTCACTGATTTTCCTGGACAACCTCTGTATCGTATTGTTGGTAGTTTTATGCTCTAATATCAATGACTTGAGTTCATTTCCCTTCAGACTGCTGCCGTTCGACAAGGTCACTTCCGCATTGTCAAGGGCGATGCCCAGAAGGTGTGTGGCCATTTCAGAATCGTCTTTCAGGTAGGTTTCCTTCTTTTTCCTTGCCAGCTTGTACAGGGGGGGCTGGGCAATGTATATATGCCCTCGCTCGATCAGTTCCGGCATCTGCCGAAAGAAAAAAGTGAGCAACAGTGTACGGATATGGGACCCGTCCACATCCGCATCGGTCATCACGATAATCCGGTGATAGCGGAGCTTGTTGATATCAAACTCATCTTCACCGATTCCGGTTCCCAGCGCCGTGATCAGCGTTGTCACCTCGTCTGAGGTCAGCATTTTGTCAAACCGGGCTTTCTCCACATTGAGAATCTTGCCTTTCAACGGCAGGATGGCCTGAAATTTTCTGTCCCGGGCCTGTTTGGCGCTGCCGCCCGCCGAATCTCCTTCCACCAGGTAGAGTTCGCACAACACCGGATCCTGTTCCTGGCAATCGGCGAGTTTCCCCGGCAGACCACCCAGGTCGAGGGCGTTTTTGCGTCGTGTCATTTCCCGGGCTTTTCTGGCGGCTTCCCGGGCCCGGGCCGACTCCACGATCCGGTTGGCGATGATTTTCGCTTCACCGGGATTTTCCATCAGAAAATTGCCCAGGGCTTCATTCGTAAACGATTCCACGGCCCCCTTGACCTCCGAGGACACCAGTTTGTCTTTGGTCTGGGAGGAAAATTTCGGGTCGGCGACCTTGATTGACAGGATGGCGGTCAGCCCTTCCCGGCAATCATCGCCACTCAGGCTCACCTTTTCATTTTTTGCAAGCCCGAGTCCGTTTACATACCCGTTCAGCGTCCGGGTCATCGCTCCGCGCAAACCGGCCAGGTGGGTGCCGCCATCGCCCTGGGGAATGTTGTTGGTGTAACAGAATGTGTTTTCCTGGTAGGAATCATTCCACTGCATGGCCAATTCGATTTGCACACCGTCCTTTTCCCCGCTTACCGCAAACACGGTGGGGTGGAGAGGGCTTTTTTTCCGGTTCAAATGGCCGACAAAGGCCGCGATGCCCCCTTCATATTCATACCGGTTGTTGGTCCCGGTGCGTTCATCATCGAGTTCAATGCAGATTCCCGAATTCAAAAACGACAGTTCCCGGAGTCGCTTGGCCAGAATATCGTAATGATATTCCACGTGGTTGAATGTCTTCCGGCTGGCCCGGAAGCTGATCGTTGTCCCGGTTTTCCCGGTGTCGCCAACCACCGCCAACGGTCCCTGTGGATGACCCTCGACATACTCCTGCCTGTAAATATTTCCAGACCGGTAAATGGTCATGGTCAACCTTTCAGACAACGCATTCACCACGGAAACCCCCACACCATGGAGCCCCCCGGAAACCTTGTAGGAATTCTGGTCAAACTTGCCCCCCGCATGCAGCGTGGTCATGATTACTTCCGCGGCGCTTTTGCCCTCTTCCTCCAGGATGCCGGTGGGAATGCCTCTTCCGTCATCAAAGACGGTAATGGATTCACCATCATGAATCGTGACCTTGATCACATTGCAGTGGCCCGCAAGCGCCTCGTCGATGGCATTGTCAACCACCTCGAATACCATGTGGTGCAAACCGGTTCCATCATCGGTATCACCGATGTACATCCCTGGCCGTTTTCTGACCGCATCAAGCCCTTTGAGCACCTTGATACTGCTGGAATCGTATTTCTCTACCATGGATCTAGTCGGGGTGTGTATAAAGCACCCATTTTACCATGCCTTCCCCTGGAAAGGGACAGTTATTTTCCTGCTTAAAATTATTTTATCTTTATTAATCAAACAGTTATGATTTAATTGGTTTCAGAGATCTCAACTCGGGGCACCGTCGCGGCAGGGAATCCCGGCAACCAGCCGCCTGGCTTTTTACGGGCCCGTTTCCGGGGTTCCCGGTCAACGGCTCCCGGCATTTTCCGTCATTGTTTCACGTGAAACAATTGGTGTCCCCGCCGCTCCGGGCCCCGGATGCGGCACGCTCTCCGCTTTGTGCCGGCCGGCATCCCCGTGGGACCAACCGGCCAGGACGTTGCGGGTTGCCCGGAAACTGTCCCAATCCCGGACATCCCGGCACCGGTCTGCGGCGGGGCCAGCGGAACATTGCCCGGATGACCCGGGTGCCTGGCAATCCGGCGATTTTCCCGGCCAGCGGGGCGGGAAAAGTTGCGACGGGGGAGGTTCCAGTGTGCTGGCAACCGGGAAAATACCGGAGTTGGGTCCGGAAGATTGTTTCACGTGAAACAATCCTGCTGTGGGCCGCGCCGGGTTGACCCACGGGAAAATCTGTCAACCTCTGGCGGTGCTCCTGGGGAGCGGCTATTTCAAGCCACCCCGGATAACGGCCGGGTCCCGGCCGTCCCTGGCCCGGGAATTTTCCGTTGCCCGCTACATTCTCATGGGCATCACCAGCCAGACGGAGTGTTCGTCCCCGGGTTCCCGCAACACGCAAATTCCATTGTTTCCCTGAAAATGCATTTCGATCTCGTCTGTTTTCACTGCCTTGGCCGCTTCAACCAGGTAATTCAGGTTATAACCCGTTGTCAGCGGTTCTCCGGAATACTGCAGTTCCAGTTCTTCCAGCGCTTCTCCATTGTCGGGATTGGTGGAGGTAATTCGCATCAACCCGGGTTCCAGGGCAATTTTCGCGCCCTTGAACTGGTCCGCCGTCAACACGGCGATCCGGTTCAGGGTTCCAATCAGTTTCTGCCGGTCCAGCACAACCGATTCCTGGATATCCGTTTCCACCACTTCCTTGAATTGCGGAAAATTCCCGTCTATCAACTTGGTGATGAGTATGGTTTCTCCCTTGCTCACCTTGAGGTGGTTTTTGTTCATCTCCAACGTCAATTCCCGGTCTTCCACCACATCCAGAAACCGGTTTATTTCCGTGATGCCTTTCCTCGGTATGATCAGTTTCCGAAGATCCGTTGAATCCAGGCTGATCTCCACATCTGACTGGGCAAGACGGTGCCCATCCGTCGCAATGGCACGCAGCGTATTGTCCTTCAATTCAAACAGCAACCCATTCAGGTAATACCGGACATCCTGTACGGCCATTGCAAACGCGGTTTTTTCCAGAACCGTTTTAAGTGTTATCTGATTGATTTTAAACCTTTCTTCCCAGTTATAAGCCTCAATCCTTGGAAACTCATCTGCTTCCAGTGTTCGCAGTGTATAGCGGCCCCTGCCCGATGAGACGGTCAGGTTGGAACTATCACGTACCATGGAGATAACCGCATTTTCGGGTAACATGCGTACAATATCGAGGATTATGCGGGCAGATACGGTAGTTGCGGCATCTTCTCCTTCCACGTGGTCGATGGTTTCGGAAATCTCGACCTCAAGGTCAGTTCCGACCAGGGTCAACCGGTTGTCCACCAGGCTCACATGCAGATTGGACAGAATGGGAAGGGTTTGTTTTCTCTCGACAACATTCGTTACCAGATTTAGTGCTGGAAGAAGTTTTGATCTTTCTATAGTTATATTCATATCGTATATCTAGGAATAGTTATAGTTGAGCACTGTGAATTTGTGGGAAACTTCAATATAACGCATTTTTTCAATTACTTAAAACCGACACGTCTTGTGGACAACCCCTAGTATAAGCATTGTAAAACGAAATAACATCTTGTGGGCAACTCTTTTCCACCGGTCTGTCCACAACCATGGCCGGGTTATACACAGGCAATCAACAGGATTCGAGGATAAACTGCAGCGCCATGGAATGGAATTGTCTTCCAGGGGGGAGGAACACAACCGGTCGTCGGAAGGAAACCGTGCGAAGGGAGCTATACGCCGAACAACCGTTGCAGATTCTTGTAATCTTCCTGCACTTTCAAATCCGTTTTCCTGAGCTCTGCAATCCGTCTGCAGGCATGCAACACCGTGGTGTGGTCTTTGCCACCGAAGCGGTCCCCGATCTGGGGCAGGCTCAGATTGGTGTGTTCCTTGGCAAAGGCCATTGCCAGTTGCCTGGGCCGGGCAATTTTGCGGGCCTTGTTTTTTGAGAGGATGTCCGCAACGCGGATTTGGAAATATTCCGCGACAGTTTTCTGTATGTTCTCAATGCTGATCTGGATTTCGCGGTAAAGCAGGAGGTCCCGGAGTGCTTCCCTGGCCAGATTGACATCAATGCCCCGGTCGGAAAACCGGGCGGTGGCAAGAATCTGATGGAGAGCGCCCTCGAGATCCCGGACATTGGAATGCACCGTATTGGCAACGAAGAAAGCCACTTCATTGGGCAGGTCAATGCCGTGCTTCAGGGCTTTCTTTTGCAGGATCGCGACCCGGGTTTCCAGCTCTGGCGGGTCGATGCTCACCGTTAGCCCGGAACCAAACCTGGAAGTCAGCCGTTCTCCCACATCGTCGATGGCCTTGGGGATGCGGTCGCTGGTGATGACAATCTGGCGCTGACCCTCAAGGAGGGTATTGAACGTGTGAAAAAACTCCTCCTGGGACTGGGTTTTCCTGGCAAAAAACTGGATATCATCAATCAGCAGGGCGTCCAGTGAACGATAGTACCGCTTGAACTCGTCCATGGAACTGTTTCTCAGGGCCTTGACCATGTCGTTGACAAACAGCTCCGAATGGACATAAACCACTTTCGCCGTGGGATTGGATTTCAGGATCTGGTTACCGGTTGCCTGCATCAAGTGGGTCTTCCCCAGACCCACTCCGCCGTAAATAAACAGGGGATTGAAAGCCATGCCCGGACTTTGGCTGACCTGGACCGCTGCAGCCCGGGCGAGCTGGTTGGACTTGCCTTCCACATGGGTGTCAAAAACATACTCCGCATTCAGGCTGCCACCCGTATAGGGAGCGGGGGTCTCAAGGTACCCTTTTCCGAGGTCCCGGCCGGGCCCGGCATCGACATCGGTTCTTTCCAGTCCATGACTGCCGACTTCAACCTGAACCTGTTTGATACCGTGGTCCATGCCGATGATGGTTTTTTCAATCTGGGTATAGAGATTGTCCTTGATGTAGTTGAGCACATACCGGTTCGGGGCGAGCAATTTCAGGGTGTCGCCATTGGTCAGGGCATGCAGTGGCCGGACCCACGCGTTGATATCATCCGCTGACAATTCATCCCCCAGTTTGTGGAGACAGCTATCCCAGTATTGAGTTTTGCTCAAAGTTTAACCACTATCGGTGAAAGTTCTACATGGTTGCCCCCAGGCACAGGCGATCACCCGGGCACAATTTATGACAGAGTCGCAAGCTATTGATGTATAAAGAAAAACAGGCGGAAACTTTAAATCAATACTTTTCGACTTCCGATTTGATATAGTTCTAGTCTAATCTGAAAAACATAAATTTTCCACTTTGTGCTGAAAATTTTTTCATCAAAACCGGTTTGTCTCACGTCCACGGGATTTGTCGACTTGAGATTCGGAATAATCGATATTGACATAAATCCATGTCTCGATAAGGGCTTGTTGCACGAATTATAAGTGACATGTAAGCATAAAGTCATAACTCAACGAATTGTCAAAAGGTACCAATCTATGAAATCAGAGGCAAAAGTGGTTGTAATCGGTGGCGGAGTAGTCGGCGTCAGCACGCTTTACCACCTCGCCCGCAAGGGCTGGAAGGACTCGGTCCTGCTGGAACGAAAGGAACTGACATCCGGTTCAACCTGGCATGCGGCAGGCCTGTTGCCGCTCTTTAACATGAGCTATTCCGTGGGCAAGCTGCACCAGTATTCGGTGAGGTTCTACCAGGAACTGGAAAAGGAAACCGGGTTGTCCGTAGGGTTCAGGCAGGTCAGCAACATCCGGCTGGCTTGCACAGAGGACAGAATGGATGAATATCGATATTATGCGGGAGTCGGTAAAACGGTGGGGGTGAAAATCCGGTTTTTGACCCCGAAGCAGGTAAAGGAAGCCTGGCCGATGTGTAACATTGAAGGCCTGGTGGGCGCCATTCAGCACCCGGAAGACGGGTATATACAGCCCAATGACCTGACCACCGCCCTGGCAAGGGGGGCAAGGAACCATGGGGCGGAGATTTATCGGCATACCTGCGTCGTCGGCATCCTGAAACGGGGAGAAGGCTGGTTGGTAAAAACAAATAAAGGGGACATCTGCTGTGATCACATTGTTTCCTGTACCGGCAATTTTGCCCGTAAAACCGGTGAAATGGTGGGCCTTAACATCCCGGTCATTCCGGTGCAGCACCAGTATATCGTCACCGAGGCCCATCCCGAGATTCTTGCCCGAAAAGAAAAAGGCCTGCCGGAGCAGGGCGTATTGCGGGAATCGGATGCCGGGTATTATCTCCGGGAAGAGGCAGGCGGACTGCTGCTCGGGCCCTACGAGAGCGGGGCACCGTGCTGTTATGTGGACGGCCCGTCTGAAGATTGCGAGAATGAATTGTTTCAGGAAGACCTGGACAGGCTGGAGCCGCATATCGAAGCCTGTATCAACCGCGTCCCCGCCTTTGGGGAAAGCGGGGTGAAGCAGGTTTATAACGGGGCGATTGCGTATACCCCGGACGGAAATCCCATCGTCGGCCCGGCGCCGGGACTGAAGAACTTCTGGCTGAATGAAGGACACAGTTTTGGAATCACCGCCGCAGGGGGGGCTGGCTGGCAGCTTGCGGAATGGATTGTGGACGGGGAGCCGACGGTGGATATGATGGGGGTCGACCCGCGACGATTTGGTTCGTATGCCTCCCGGGGCTATCTGAAGGAAAAAAACGAGGAAGCGTATCGAAACGTTTTTACCAACCATTTCCCGGACGAGGAAAGAGCCACGGCAACCCCGCTTAAAACGGCTCCCTGCTATGACCGGATGAAAGCCCTGGGGGCCGTGTTTGGGCATATCTATGGCTGGGAACGGCCCAATTGGTTTGTTCCGAAAGAGTATGAGCTACCGAAAGAGGAAACAGGCAGTGGCGATGTGCTGTTGGGCCACAATCATTCGCCGCCACTGGAAGATGGGCGCATCGTGGAAAAATACTCTTTCCGGCGGTCCAACTATTTCCCGTTTGTCGGCCAGGAGTGCAGGCATGTGCAGGAGAAAGTGGGCCTTCTGGACATGTCCGCTTTCTCGAAATTCATGGTGAGCGGCCCAGGCGCAGGGGCCTGGCTTGAATCACTGGTATGCAATCGCATTCCCAAGGGCATGGGCCGGATTGGGTTGTGTCACATGCTGACCCTGCGGGGAGGCGTACGCTCTGAATTTACGATATTCAAGACCGGATACTACCGCTATTACCTGGTTTCCGCCGGAGCGATGGAACGCCACGACTGGGACTACCTGTTCAAGAACTGCCCCCGGGACGGAACGGTTTATTTAAATAATGTCACCACGGGGTGGGGGGTGCTGGTGCTGGCGGGACCCAAGTCCCGGGCGGTGCTGCAAAAGATCACGGACACGGACCTGTCGGATGAGAAGTTCAAATGGCTGACGGGGCAACCCATCAACGTGAATGCGGCCAGCGCCTGGGCGTTGAGAGTGAATTATGTCGGTGAACTCGGTTACGAGTTGCATCACCCCATTGAAATGCAGAACTATATTTTTGATGCGGTCATGGAGGCGGGAGAAGAATTCGGGATTCGGCCGTTTGGTATCCGTGCCATGGATAGCCTGAGGCTGGAAAAATCATACCGACTGATTCCCAGGGAAATGTCCATCGAGTACAGTGCATACGAATCCGGGCTGGACCGGTTTATCCGCCTGGACAAGGAAGAAGACTTTATTGGCAAGCAGGCCCTGATCGATTGGCGGGACCGGGGGTTTGAAAACGCGTTCGTTACCCTGGAGGTCCATGACGTGGTGGATGCCGATGCGCGGGGGTCCGAAGCCATATACAAGGATGGAAAACTGGTTGGCAGGGCGACCTCCGGGGGCTATGGGTTCCGGGTGGAAAAGTCCCTGGCCCTGGGCCTGGTTTCCCCGGCATGGGCCGGGGTGGGTACCGGGCTCCAGATCGAGATTCTGGGCCGGCTGCACGACGCCACGGTCATTGCAGAATCGCCCTACGACCCGCAGAACAAGGTGCTTCGGTCGTAGAATATCTCCGGAAAAGACCGTCCGCCGAGGTCGACCAAAGCGGTGGAGCGAAAGAAGGACCGAAGCAGAAACCGCTTACGGTCCCCCATGGGTGGGGCCGGATTCTTCAATCGTTTCCCGGATGATCCCTGCGGCTTTTTTGATTTGTTCGTCGGTGATCACCAGGGGCGGTAGCAATCGGACCACCGTGGGGCCGGCCGGGAGCACCAGGACCCGTTTCGCGACCAGGGCTTCAATGATGGGCTTGGCTTTTGATTTAAGTTCAATCCCGATCATGAGGCCCATCTGGCGGATTTCCCGGACCGGAGCCGGCAGGGGCTGCTGCGCCAGGATATCCCGGAAAAGCTGACCCTTTCTTCTGGATTCCCCGGCCAGGTCGTGGGTTTCGATATACTGAATGGTTGCCAGCGCCGCGGCACAGGCCAGCGGATTTCCGCCAAAGGTTGAACCGTGTTTTCCCGCTGCAGGGCCAATGTGGTCCGCACACAGGACCGCGCCCATGGGAACCCCGCCCGCAATCGCCTTGGCCAGGGTCATCATATCTGGAGAAATCCCGGCATGCTCGCACGCGAACATTTTCCCGGTTCGGGCAAATCCGGTCTGGACTTCGTCAATGATCAGCAATATAGCGTGGTCCCTGCAAAATCGGCGGACCTGTTTGAGATAAGGAATTTCAGCAGGGCGTACGCCACCTTCACCCTGTACGATTTCCAGCACCACCGCAGCGGTATCCCGGTCCGCGGCCTCCTCGATTTTCTTCAGGTTGTTAAAGGGAACGAATCGATGTCCCGGGACCAGGGGTTCAAATTCGTCCCGCAACCGGAAGGTGGCGCTCAGCGCCCCCAGTGTCCGGCCATGGAACCCTCGCATGGCGCTGACAAAACCGTGTTTTCCGGTGGTGAGTCGCGCAAATTTCAAGGCGGCTTCCATGGCCTCGGTTCCGGAGTTACACAGAAATACGCGATTCAGGCCCCGGGGAGAGAGGGAAACCAGCTTCGCCATCAATTGCCCGCGAAGGTCGTTGTAAAAGATTCCCGGGCAGGTGATGAGTTTTTCGGACTGCAGGGCGATGGCATCGGCGACCGCCTGGTTTCCATGCCCGACACTGGCCACGCCGACGCCGGCGGCACAATCAATGTATTCATGGCCAGCGGCATCCCAGAGCAAAGCGCCCCGCCCCGCTGCAATGGATACATTTCGCTTCGGGTAGACCTCAAACCCGAAGCGGTCTTCTAGCCTGGAGTGGTCGGAAGGCGAAGTCATTCGACCTGTGTTCCCCCGCCTGCGAGCCCGTTGCTGACCGGGTTCTTGATTCGGCCATCGCAAATGATCACGCGCCGGACGCCGTTTTGCACCAGCTTGTTCAGGGCATGGAGTTTCCTTTTTATCCTCCCCGCTGCATTGTGTTCCATCCGGGCGAGGTCCGAATGGCTCAGACCGGGGATCAGGGAATCCGGATCGTTGATGTCTGCCAGCAGGCCCTTCGCCTCAATCAGCTGGATAACGGTCCCGGCATTCAGGGCCTGTTGAAGTTCACAGACGATGTCGTCATTCTCGGAATTGATGGCAAAGCCGTTTTCGTCACAGATCGGAATGGTGATCACGGGGGTGTATCCCCGGGAAATCAGCAGGTCCAGAAGATCGGTGTTGATGGATCGCGGTTTTCCCGAAAAATCCCGCTTCAACATTTTTTTGCCGTTTTCCATCACCCGGATTCCCCGATTGCGTTGGCCCTGCACAAGACGGCCATCCAGGCCCGTAAGCCCCACGGCATTGATGTTGTGAAGGAGGCACAGTTCCACCAGGCGCTTGTTTCGCAACCCACTGTAGGCCATTAAAATTGCATCCACGGCATTTTTATCAGAAAAAACACTGCTGTACCCGGAAACGGAAGTAATGACCTCCTTGGTAAAACCCATTTTCGAGGCGACCTGGTCACGCAATGCATTGGCACCATGGACGATCACAAAGGGTTCGTCCCGTTGAGCCAGGTCCCGGACAATCGCCTCGAGGCAAATGCCTGCTCCCCCACCAATTTTTACGATGACCATTGGAAACCTACTTCAGGTTGAAAACCCCAATTTTGCGGTTGGCCACCGGCTGCCAGCGGCCATCGGATACGGGGTAAGGCTGTGAACAGATGATCCGGGTATTCCCGGACCTCGACGCATGAAGCTGAAAGTAATCCGGGTCTTCATTGAAATGGCAGCAGTAATGAACCTGTTCCCTGTTTGCGAGAATAAAATTGAGCGCCCGGATGTGACGCGTCCGTTTGCGGATCACCGCCACACTTTTGGAGATGGCCTCCGCGCGATCACCCCGGTCAAACCGTTTCAGGGTATTGAATACCTTTTCTGCACCAATGCGGCCCTGCGCCTTGATCCGGACACCGCGCAATTCACCGTTAAACAGAAAAACCGCCTCCCCGTCATAAAAGGGCATATTGTTTTCCACGGCGATGCCTTCATTTCTGAAAGCACTGCGGGCATGGGCCATGAACAGCCGGCTCGGCGGAAAGGCTCGGCGGTCCTCCCAAATGGGCTGGATGTTGTGGTGGAGCCGCCACTGGTCGTTGTCATCAAGCCATGCGCATCCCCATCCATGCCCCTGGTATTCCCGGCTGTTTTTTGAGAGCGCCTTGAAGCGGTCGAGATGGGGCAGCGGATTGATTCCATCCGGGTTTTCAACCAAAAGAAGCCGGCACATGGGTCGTATAAAGGCGTCAGATCGGGTGTAATCCAGTGAACCCCAAAGCCGTGTTTTCCTCAAAACCGTGCATGATGTTAAATGCCTGGACAGCCTGACCCGATGCACCTTTCATTAAATTGTCGATTGCACTGATGACAACCAGACGATCATGATGCGGGTCGATTTCAAAGCCGATGTCGCAGTAATTGGTGCCGCTGAGCAGCTTGGGTTCAGGATACCGGAACAGCCCGGTTTTTTCCTTGACAATCCGAACAAAGGGTTCCATGGAGTACTCATCCCGATAGATTTTCCAGACGTCCTTTTCGGTGAGGGGCTGGTTGAGAAAAACATGACAGGTTGCCAGAATTCCCCTTACCATCTCAATCGAGGTCGCTGAAAACAGAATCCTGGAATCCCTGCCGAGTTCCTGGAGCATTTCGGCGACATGGCGGTGCCCGGTGGGCTTGTAGGAACGCACGGCCCCGCTTCGTTCAGGATGATGGCTGGCATCGGAGGCACGGTTGCCGCCTTCGCTCGACCCGGCCTTGACTTCAATGACGGCCTGGTCGGCCAGGCCGCGCTTGAAAAGGGGCGCCAGGGCAAGCAGGGTTGCCGTGGCATTGCACCCAGCCCCGGTGACGTACCGTGCATGGCGGATTGCGGAGCGGTTGATTTCGGGAATCCCGTAAACGAATTCCTTCAAAAGCGCTGGCTGGAGGTGGGGATGACCGTACCATTTTTCATAGGCTTCGGCATCATTCAGCCGGAAATCGGCGCTCAGGTCGATGATTCGGGGGGCGAGGGTTTTGAAATAATCGAACCGCTTCATGGCCTGCCCATGTGGAAGGCTGAGGAACAGGACATCACACTCACACAGGTGTGAAACCCCGCAAAACCGCAGGGAGGTGGCTTTGCGCAGGTTCGGGTGGACCCGGCCCACAAGTTTGCCGGAAAACCGTTCCGAGGTAACCTGGTGAATGTCGACATGGGGATGGTCCAGGAGGAGGCGGATGAGTTCCCCTCCACCGTACCCGCTGCCGCCGACGATGGACACGCGAAGCTTTCGGGGGGGCATCACGGCAGACCCCGGCGAGCGCTTCACCGCCGACCGGTCAGTCACGGGCGGCCCGGGAGAGGATGTAATCCACCGCCCTGCCGGGGATGTTGACCCCGGTTGTGTCAATACTGTTTCTGAATTCCATGGTGTAGTTGACCTCGTTGACCAGCAGGCCGTCCTCGGATTCGAACAAGTCCACCGCCAGCAGTCCGCCGCCAACGGCCCGGGCGGTTTTGACACAGATCTCAGCGAGGTCATTGTCCACCGGACAGTTCGTTGCGGTGGCGCCCCGCGCGGTATTGGTAATCCAGTGGTCAGAACGCCGGTAAATGGCGGCAATGCACTGGTCATCGACCACGAATGCGCGGATATCCCGGCCTTTTTTGGCGATGTACTTTTGTATAAAAAAGATGGAATGATGATAGCTGCCGAGAACCGTCTTGTGCTCAAGAATGGTTTCCGCGGCGTCCCGGTCATTGATTTTTGACAACAGCCGGCCCCAGGACCCCACCGCCGGCTTGAGCACGACGGGATACCCCAGGTTTTCAATCGCCTGAAGAGCAGACTCCTGGGTGAACGCAATTCTCAACTCAGGCTGCGGAATCTGGTGGTCCCCGAGTGCCGCCGCAGTCAGGATTTTGTCTCCGCAGACATGGGAGACCTGATAACTGTTTACACAGGGAATGCCCAGGCTCTGGTACAGACGCAAGGCATGCAGGGCCCGGGAGTGGTTGATACTGCGTTCAATGATCACGTTCAGGCCGCCGGCGGTCTCCTCGTCCAGGTGGAAGATGAGCCGCCTGTCATCCAGCATGACAAGGGATACATTCCGGCGCTTGTTGAACTCGCTGATCAGCAGCTTTTCTTCCTTGCGGATTAAAGAGTGAAGAAAACCGACTTTTACTGGCCCCAATCTTCTTCCTCCTCGGGGGCTTCAGCCAGCATTGCGGGCTCCGTGGAAACAACTTCCAGTTCGCAGCCACAGTCATCACACTCCAGCAGTTCACCTTGTACGGTATCATCGGCCAGTACAAGGTCGGCACCGCATACAGGACATTCGGTCATAATTTTTCCCCCATGATATTTCTCGTTATGGCCCATGGGCCGACAGAAATCCGGATTGTACGCCAGTAATACGGTTTGACAAGCCCTCAAGTAAAACCCAGACTATCCGGTTTGGTTATTATAATTGCCGGAACAAAACAAGTTGAATTTTTTATTCAACAGAGTCAATGACAAAACAATTACAAAATGATGCATCAGATTGATCTGGAAAGATATGGCATAACAGGCACCCTGGAAATCGTTTACAACCCGTCCTACGAACTGCTTTTCCAGGAAGAGACCCGGGAAGGCCTGACGGGTTATGAGCAAGGCAGGCTGACCCAAAGCGGTGCAATTGCCGTGGACACCGGCGTGTTTACCGGCCGGTCTCCGGATGACAAGTATATTGTCCGCGACGGCGTGACCAAGGAGACCTTCTGGTGGGCGGACCAGGGCCAGAACGACAACAAGCCCCTGTCGGCGGAAAACTGGGACAGGTTGAAAAATATCGTAACCGGCCAGCTGTCCAACAAAAGGCTTTTCGTCGTGGATGCATATTGCGGAGCAAACGCCAACAGCCGATTGAGCGTCCGGTTTATTGTTGAGGTGGCGTGGCAGGCACACTTCGTGAAAAACATGTTTATTCGTCCCGGGGAAGAAGAGATGGAGGGATTTGAGCCGGATTTTGTTGTCATGAACGGCGCGAAATCGACCAATGCCCGGTGGAAGGAAATGGGCATGAATTCCGAAAACTTCGTTGCCTTCAACCTGACCCAGAAAATGCAATTGATCGGCGGTACATGGTATGGGGGGGAAATGAAGAAGGGCCTGTTTTCAATAATGAATTATCTCCTGCCCCTTCGCGGCATGGCATCCATGCATTGTTCGGCCAACGTTTCGGACAATGGTGAGACCGCCATATTCTTCGGCCTGTCCGGTACCGGAAAAACGACCTTGTCCACCGACCCCAAACGCAGGCTGATCGGTGACGACGAACATGGATGGGATGAAGAAGGCGTATTTAATTTTGAGGGCGGGTGCTATGCCAAGACAATCGGGCTGAATGAGTGTTCTGAACCCGACATCTATCATGCCATCAGGCGCGATGCATTGCTGGAAAACGTGGTGGTTGATGACCAGGGCACCATCGATTTCAAAGACGACTCAAAGACCCAGAATGCCCGGGTTTCCTACCCCATCTACCACATTGACAACATTGTGAAGCCGGTTTCCAGGGGGGGCCACGCAAACAAGGTGATCTTTCTTTCTGCCGATGCATTCGGGGTCCTGCCCCCGGTATCCAGGCTGACAGAAGCCCAGGCAAAATATCATTTCCTGTCCGGATTCACCGCAAAACTTGCCGGGACGGAAAGAGGGGTGGACGAACCGACCCCAACATTTTCCGCCTGTTTTGGTGCGGCATTTCTCAGTCTGCACCCAACACGCTATGCCCAGGAACTCGCGAAGAAGATGCGGGTTGCCAATGCCCGGGCGTATCTGGTTAACACCGGTTGGAATGGAAGCGAAAACCGCATTTCGATCCAGGATACCCGGGCGATTATCGATGCCATCCTGAACGGCGAGATCGAAAATTCCTCATTTAAAACCATTCCTTATTTCAATCTTGATGTCCCGGAAACCCTGTCGGGAGTGGACACGGCCATTCTGGACCCCCGGGATACCTATCAAAATCCGAAGGCATGGGACGAAAAGGCGAGGAAGCTGGCAAGGTTGTTTGTGGACAACTTTCGCAAGTACCAGGACATGGAAGAGGGCCGGGCACTGGTTGGTGCCGGCCCTTCGCTTTAGTTTGGCCGGGAATGGCACAGGGCAGCTCTCCCGGGACAACCGGCATTGTGCGGTGCCCCCCTGAACCAAGGTGACCCGGGTTGCAACCGGCCGGGCAAACCGTTCCCCGCAGGGGACCCGGGTTCCGGTTGCCGACACCGGGTGGACCCGCTTTTCCCCGCCGCACCGGGGGACAGTGGCCAGGTGCGGGGAGGGCGGGTTTTAATTTGCTATACTGCACACAAGAACACCCGGGGCAGTGTGACGGCGAAACCCGATGCAATTTGACACAGAAAAACTGGACAGGGGATGTTCGGCCTTGGGCCTGGCACTGTGTGAGACCCAGATACAGCAATTCCGGCACTATTCAGGGCTTCTTGCCAAATGGAGCCGGCGGCTGAATCTCACCACGGTCCGGGCACAGGACGACATTATTGTCCAGCACCTGCTGGATTCCCTTTCGATACACGGATTTGTTTCCGGGCGGACGGTGATGGACATTGGGTCCGGCGCCGGATTTCCCGGGCTGCCACTTGCCATGGCCCGGCCGGAACTGGAGGTGACCCTGCTCGACAGCCGGAGCCGGCGCATTGAGTTTCTCCGGCACGTGGTCATCAATACGGGGGTCCGGAATGTGGCACTGGCGAATTGCCGGGTCGAAAGTTACCGCCCCCCGGACAAATTTGATACGCTTACTGCCCGGGCCGTTTCATCGCTGGACAGGCTGCTGAAATTAAGCAAAACGCACCTTTTGCCCGGCACCCGGTTGATTTCTCTCAAAGGCAAATTGCCCCGGGCAGAGATGGACCGGCTACCCGACGCCCTGCGTGAACGGATCAAAATCCATAACGTGGCGGTGCCTTTTTTGAAAGCGGAACGAAATGTAATTGTTGTCGACTTCTGAACCATGACCAGAATCATCGCCATTGCCAACCAGAAAGGCGGAGTGGGAAAAACCACGACGGCGATCAATCTGGTGTCTGCACTGGCGCATGCCGGGTACCGCGGCCTGTTGATCGACATGGACCCGCAGGGGAATGCCACGGTGGGGTGCGGGGTTGCCGTTGGGGAGACCGAGGCCAGCATCTATGAAGTATTGCTTGGGGAGGCCGATATGGCCGATACGGTCATCCGGGCATCCGGTGGCTTCCGTGTGTTGCCTTCCCATCCGGACCTTTCCGGTGCCCAGGTAGAACTGAATGTGCTGGACCGCAGGGAGCACCGCCTGGGGGCCGCGCTGGCTACAATCATCCACGAATATGATAATGTACTGATTGATTGTCCGCCGGTACTGAACATCCTGACTGTAAATGCGCTGACAGCGGCCAGGGAAGTGTTGATCCCGGTGCAGTGCGAGTATCTCGCCCTGGAAGGCCTGGCGAGCCTGATGAAAACCATCCGCCTGGTGCGGGAAGGCCTGAACCCGGAACTGGAAATCGTCGGGCTGGTGCGGACCATGTTCGACGGCCGGAACACCCTTGCCAGGGAGGTGTCGGAGCAGCTGACGGAACATTTTCCGGACAAGCTGTTCCGCACCGTTGTGCCAAGAAACATTCGACTCGCGGAAGCACCGGGTTATGGCCGGCCCGTACTGGACTACGACCGGCGTTGTGCGGGGTCCCAGGCGTACCTGGCATTGATGAGCGAATTGTTGCGACGAAAACCGAAATGACGGGAGGGAGGTCAAAATGACCAGGAAGAAACCCCGGTTGGGAAGGGGGCTTGGGGCCCTGCTGGGGGATGTAAGAGCCACCACCCGGGACAATCCGGAAACGGTTGCACCGGAAAAACCCGGAACCTCCTTGCCCGGGGGCGAGGAGGCCGGACCGGGTAAAACCGGATTTCATGAGATCCCGATAGAGTGGCTGCAAAGAGGGAAATACCAGCCCCGGGCCCGAATAGACAAGGAAGCCCTCAATGAACTTGCGGAATCCATCCGCTCCCAGGGCGTCATACAGCCCCTGCTGGTACGGCCGGCAGGAATGAATCGCTTTGAAATCATTGCCGGCGAGCGCAGGTGGCGGGGTGCGCAGCTTGCAGGGCTGACAACGGTTCCGGCGGTTGTCCGGGAAATTCCGGATCATACGGCGGCGGCAGTCGGCTTGATTGAAAACATGCAGCGTGAAGATCTGAACGCCATGGAGGAAGCCCGGGGCTATCAGCGGTTGCTGGATGAGTTTGGTTTTACCCACCAGGAAGTTTCCGAGGCCGTCGGGTATTCGAGAACGGCGGTGAGCAATTTGTTGCGACTGCTTTCCCTTCACCCCGCCGTGCAGAAAATGGTGGAGCACGGCGAAATTGATATGGGTCATGCCCGGGCTCTGCTGGGACTGCCGGAAGACCTGCAGCCTGAAACCGCGTTGAAAATTCACGGTAAAGGGCTTTCCGTAAGGCAGGCTGAACGCCTGGTCAAGGCATTGGGTCGAAAGAACCCGGATGAGGTAATCAACCCCGGCCACGAGGACAATGCGGACATTGTCCTGCTTGAGGATGACCTGTCGAAAAAGATCGGTGCAAAAGTGAAAATCGAGCACGGCAATAAAAAAGGCAGGTTGATTATTCATTATCACACGCTGGACGAGCTCGACGGCATTCTGGAAAGAATCAATTAGGACACCCGGATCCTGAACACTGTGCTCGACCGAACCCAATTGTGCGAACAATCAGGGTACTATCCGGGAAACCATACACCGGAAAAAAATCATGTCTCTCAAAACCCGCAGACCCGTACCAGACCTGACCGTGGCGACCCTTGGGGGGCCGCGGTGGAATCTTGCCGACCAAAACCCGGAAAATTTTTCCATGGTTGTTTTTTACCGGGGTGTGCATTGCCCGAAATGCAGGATATCCCTCATGGACCTGAACCAAAGAGAAGCCGATTTTGCCGGGATCGGGGTTTCGGTCATCGCGGTCAGCTGTGACGATGAGGACCGGGCGACTGCAGCCAAAAACGACTGGGGGCTCGATACCCTGAATATCGGATATGGCCTGACCATTGACAGGGCCCGGGAATGGGGCCTGTACATATCCAGCAGCAACGGGGTGACTTCCATCGGCAAAGAAGAACCGGTTTTGTTTTGTGAGCCGGGGTTGTTTGTCATACAGCCGGGCGGGAACCTGTATATGACGGCGGTTCAGAGCATGCCGTTTGCACGGGCGCATTTTGAGGAGGTCCTGCAGGGAATCCGGTTCGTGATTGAGACGGGATATCCAGCCCGGGGCGAGGCCTAGTAAAGAGGCGGCACCCCGTTCGCAGTGGACGGCCATTTTGTCTTTGGCAAAGCGAGAATAATCCCCCGGGTCCGTGGCGGAAAGCCGGATAATTCGCTAAAATCAACGATGCATGAAAAGTGGCGAGAAGCAAACCGCAACAGTGGCGTCAAGCAGGTTTTGGTGTTACAGTGTATCTGTGCTGCAGTGTTAATGATTCTGGCTGGTGGGCTCGCTGTTTTCAAGGGTTTTCATGCCGGTCAGGGCGTGGTGGCTTCCCCGATCCTGTTTGACAGGCTGATGTCGGTTCTCTATGGTTCGATGCTTGCGATCGCGGGCACCTTACTCAATGCAAGGAGTGTCCGGCAGGCCGGCGAAGGGGCGGGTGAACCCGGCCTGACTGGAATGGTTCCGGTGTATGTGGGCCTGTTGAACAAGCTGGTGATCGTGGGCGGTGGGGTTGCATTCGGATTGATAGGTCTTGGCCTGGAACCGATCTGGCTGGTGACCGGATATCTGGTGGTCCAGCTGTCGACCCTGCTGGTACTGTTACAGCCGGAAAGGTAGTGCACAGGATGATTCACCAGGGTGGAATCATCAAGAGTGTTGATGTATTAAATTTTAAAACATGATTTAAAACATGGCTTCTTCCGAATCCATCACGTCCAGTGAGTTTATCCGACACCACCTGACCAACCTGACTTTTGGTCGCCATGCCGATGGCAGCTGGGGGATGGCGCAGACCGGGGCGGAAGCCGCTGAAATGGGCGTCATGGCGATTCATGTAGATAGCCTGTTCTGGTCCTTTGTGCTGGGGGCCCTGTTTCTGTGGATGTTCCGGCGGGTTGCGGTCCGGGTCACCTCGGGGGAGCCGGCGATGCTGCAAAACTTCTGTGAATGGATCGTGGAATTTGTCGACGAAAATGTACGCGGGTCGTTTTCAGGAAAGAATGACCTGGTTGCCCCCATGGCATTGACGCTGTTTTGCTGGATATTCCTGATGAATCTCATGGACCTGGTGCCGGTTGAGGTCATTCCCCGGTTCTTTGCCCTGTTCGGGGTTCACTTCCAGAAAGTGGTGCCCACCACGGACCCCAATATTACGTTCGCCCTGGCGCTGAGCATATTTTTCCTGATGATCTACTACAGCATCAGGGTGAAGGGGCCGGGAGGGTTTGCCGCTGAATTGACCATGCATCCGTTTGAAGCAAAAAACCCGGTGCTGAAAATAGTGTTCATACCGTTGAATTTCTTTCTGGAATTCGTCAGTCTGATCTCAAAACCCATTTCTCACTCGTTGCGGCTGTTCGGGAATATGTACGCCGGCGAGATGATCTTTATTCTTATTTCATTGATGTTTGGAGCGGGCATTACGCTCACCCTGTTTGGAGGGTTCCTGCAGTTTATCTGGGCCGTATTCCATATACTGGTCATTACCCTGCAGGCCTTTATATTCATGGTCTTGACGATTGTCTACATGGACATGGCGCACCAGCACCATTGAGCACATCAATGAGCGAGACAGCTTTATTTACTTATTTCTAAATCCAACTTCTACTTTCGGAGATTAAGATGGAACAAGCACTTTTATATATCGCAGGCGGGATTATGATGGGCCTGGGCGCGTTGGGTGCCGCCGTCGGCATCGGAATCCTTGGCGGCCGCTTTCTGGAAGGCGCTGCCCGGCAACCGGAGCTGATTCCCATGCTGCGCACCCAGTTTTTTATCGTCATGGGCCTGGTGGATGCGGTCCCGATGATTGCCGTGGGTATCGCGATGTATGTCCTGTTTGCCGTGGCCTGAGGTGGCCTCGGCATTCCTGACGACTATTTACACACGAGGAGACGAGGCGAAGCAACATGAATCTTAATCTCACAATGGCTTTCCAGGTGTTGTTCTTCATTGTTTTTGTCTGGTTCAGCAAGAAGTTTGTCTGGGTCCCGATTATCGGTGCCCTGAACGAACGCAAGACCCGGATTGCGGATGCCCTGGTGGCGGCTGAAAAAGGCCAGATGGCCGAACAGGAAGGCCGCGACCAGGCGATGAAGGTGATTTCCGAGGCAAAGACCCAGGCCGGTGAAATTATTGGCAAAGCCGAAAAGCATGGCGCCAAACTGGTGGAAGAGGCCAAATCCGATGCCAAGCAGGAAGGCGCGCGAATCATGGCGGCGACCCAGGTCGAAATTCAAACGGAAATCAACAAGGCAAAGGAATCGTTGCGCAGCCAGGTCAGCGAACTGGCCGTTGCGGGGGCCCAGCAGATACTGAAACGCGAGATAGATGGCAAGACACACGCCAGGCTGCTGGATGAACTGGCAGCGAAACTGTAAACCACGACGATAAGCCATGTCCGCCCAAAGTAACATTGCAAGACCCTATGCCCAGGCGTTGTTTGAGCTTGCGCAGGAACAGGATGACTTGGCCCGGTGGAACGAACAGCTGCGTTTGCTGGCGATGGTCATGGGGGACGCTGCAGTCTTGAATATGGCAAACAATCCCCATGTGCCCGCGGACCAACTGATCGGTTTGCTCATTGATGTTTGTGGGGACAGACTGGATCAGGAAGGAAAAAACCTGGTTCATTTGCTGGTTAAAAACGGACGGGTCGCGGACATGGCGGATATTGCCGAAGCCTATGCGGAACGAAAAGCGGAAGCGGAAAAAGTCATCACCGCCCGGGTGATTACCCCCGTTGCCATGGAAGACAGGCAGCAGGAACAGTTTGCCAAGGTATTGCAGGAAAAACTCGGTCGCCGCGTTGACCTGGAATTCGGGGTCGATGAAGCGCTGATCGGTGGCGCAGTGATCCGGGCAGGAGACTGGGTGGTCGATGGCTCGGTAAAAGCACAACTTGAACAACTTGTCGGGGCAATAGGGTCTTAGTCAGGCCCGAAGATTGGCACACAAAAACAAGAGGAAATTTTAACAATGTCCATTCAACTGAATCCATCTGAAATCAGTGAGCTGATTAAGGATCGAATCAAAAACTTCGATGCGGATGTCGAAGCCCGTACCGAAGGTACGATTGTCATGCTGACCGATGGAATCGCCCGAATCCATGGACTGAGCGAAGCCATGCAGGGGGAAATGCTGGAATTCCCGGGAAATACGTATGGCCTGGCGCTGAATCTCGAGCAGGATTCGGTCGGGGCCGTCATCATGGGGGATTACAAGCACCTTTCAGAAGGCGACACCGTGAAATGCACCGGGCGGATACTGGAAGTGCCCATCGGCGATGACCTGCTCGGCCGGGTGGTCGATTCCCTTGGCCGGCCCATAGATGGCAAGGGGCCAATCGAAGCCGCGGCGACGTCTCCCATTGAAAAGATAGCACCCGGGGTAATCGCCCGAAAATCCGTTGACCAACCCGTACAGATCGGGTTGAAATCCATCGATTCCATGGTCCCCATTGGCCGGGGACAGAGGGAGTTGATCATTGGAGACCGGCAAACTGGCAAAACAGCCGTGGCCGTGGATGCCATCATCAACCAGAAAGGCACCGGGATCAAATGTATTTATGTCGCAGTGGGGCAGAAAGCATCCAGCATCGCGGCGGTGGTGCGCAAGCTGGAAGAGCATGGTGCGATGGAGCATACCATTGTGGTTTCTGCGGCGGCATCGGACACCGCCGCAGAGCAGTTTATCGCCCCGTATTCGGGTTGTACCATGGGGGAATATTTCCGCGACAAGGGTGAAGACGCACTGATCATTTATGATGACCTCACCAAGCAGGCCTGGGCCTACCGGATGATCTCCCTGTTGCTTCGCCGCCCCCCGGGCCGGGAAGCCTACCCGGGAGATGTGTTCTACCTCCACTCCCGGCTGCTGGAACGGTCCTCCCGAATCTCCGAAGAGGAAGTGGAGAAGATTACCGATGGCAGGGTCCAGGGCCAGTCCGGGTCGCTGACCGCCCTTCCCATCATCGAAACCCAGGCGGGGGATGTCTCCGCATTCGTTCCCACGAACGTGATTTCCATCACCGATGGCCAGATATTCCTGGAAACCGACCTGTTCAACGCGGGGATGCGTCCTGCGATCAACGCCGGCCTGTCGGTGTCCAGGGTTGGCGGGGCGGCGCAAACGGGAATCATCAAGAAACTCGGGGGCGGGATTCGCCTGGCGCTGGCGCAATACCGGGAACTGGCGGCCTTCTCCCAGTTCGCTTCGGACCTGGACGAGGCCACCCGGAAACAGCTGGAGCGGGGGGAACGTGTCATGGAAATGATGAAACAGCCCCAGTACCAGCCGATGTCGGTGGCGGAAATGGCCCTTTCGCTGTTTTCCGTCAACGAAGGCTATCTGGATGATGTGGCCGTAGGAAAAGTGGTTGTTTTTGAATCCGCCATGCAGGCCTACGTCAAATCAAACCATGGCGCAGTAATGGAGGACATCGAAAAGGACCACCGCTACAGCGATGAAATTGTTGAGCGGATGGCCGCTGCGGTGGACGATTTCAAAAAGAATGGCAGCTGGTAACGTGGAAACCATCTCGGCAGGGTAACGAACATGGCAGGCGCAAAAGAAATTCGTAACCAGATCAAGAGCATCGGCAGCACGCGGAAGATCACCAAGGCGATGGAAATGGTGGCCGCCAGCAAAATGCGGCGCGCCAAGGACAGGATGACCGCCGCCCGGCCCTATGCGGCGAAAATGCGGACGGTGGTGGCACATCTGGCCCATGCCCATCCCGAGTACAAGCATCCCTACCTGATGGAACGGGAGCCCAAGGCGGTGGGATTCATCATTGTCTCCAGTGACAGGGGTCTTTGCGGAGGCCTGAATGTGAACGTGTTTCGCCGCGTAGTCAGCGCCATGTCCGACTGGCGGGACAAGGGGGTGGAGATCAGGGCTTCCGTCATCGGAAAAAAAGCCAGCGCCTTTTTCAAACGTCACAAGATTGAAATCCTGAGCGAAGCCACCGGTCTGGGGGATGCCCCGGAGCTGGAAGAACTCATCGGTGCGATCAAGGTGATGATGGATGGATATCAGGAAGAGAAGATTGATCGCCTGTTCATTGTGAGCAATGAATTTGTGAATACCATGACCCAGACACCGGGGGTAGAGCAGTTGATTCCCATCGTTCCCAGCGGCGAAGAGGACCTGTCCCATTACTGGGATTACATTTATGAACCGGATGCCAAGGAAGTGATCGATGTACTGATGGACCGGTATATCGAATCCCTGGTTTACCAGGCGGTTGCGGAAAATTCCGCATGTGAACAGGCCGCAAGAATGGTGGCCATGAAGGCGGCCACGGACAATGCGGGCAAGTTGATTGATGATTTGCAACTGGTTTACAACAAGGCCAGGCAGGCGGCGATTACGCAGGAACTGTCTGAAATAGTGGGTGGTGCAGCGGCCGTGTAGGCGGATGCCATGGAGCACCTTTTAACGAATTTGAACATTAAACAGAGGTTTTTCTAGCCATGAGTTCTGGAAATATCGTAGAAATAATTGGCGCAGTCGTTGATGTACAGTTTCCCCGGGAGGCGGTGCCAAAGGTGTATGAGGCACTGGTCGTATCGGGCGCTGACCTGACCCTGGAAGTACAGCAGCAAATGGGGGATGGGGTGGTACGATGCATTGCGATGGGCTCATCGGATGGCCTGAGACGGGGAATCGAGGTGAGCAATACCGGGGGACCCATCATGGTTCCGGTGGGGGAAGGGACCCTGGGGCGGATCATGGACGTGCTCGGGAATGCGGTGGACGAGGCAGGTGAAATTCTCAGCGAAAGCCGGATGCCCATTCATCGGCCTGCACCAACCTACGAAGACCAGGCCGCCAGTGTTGAACTGCTTGAAACCGGGATTAAAGTGGTTGACCTGATCATGCCCATTGCGAAAGGCGGCAAGATCGGGCTGTTTGGAGGTGCCGGGGTTGGAAAGACCGTTACGCTTCTGGAACTGATTAACAATATCGCGACGGCCCACAGCGGGTTGTCCGTATTTGCCGGGGTGGGAGAGCGTACCCGTGAAGGGAATGATTTCTACCACGAAATGCAGGAAGCCGGGGTGGTCAATATCGAAGACTTCACCCAGTCCAAGGTTGCCATGGTATACGGGCAGATGAACGAACCCCCGGGCAACCGGCTGCGGGTTGCCCTGTCCGGCCTGACCATGGCGGAACATTTCCGGGACGAAGGCCGGGATGTTTTGTTGTTCATAGACAACATCTACCGGTACACACTGGCGGGAACCGAAGTCTCGGCACTTCTCGGCCGCATGCCCTCGGCGGTGGGCTATCAGCCGACCCTGGCCGATGAAATGGGGGCCCTGCAGGAACGCATTACCTCCACCAAGACCGGCTCCATTACCTCCTTTCAGGCCATTTACGTTCCCGCAGACGACCTGACCGATCCCTCGCCGGCGACGACGTTTGCCCACCTTGATGCCACACTGGTCCTGTCCCGCCAGGTTGCGGAGCTGGGAATCTACCCTGCGGTGGATCCCCTGGACTCCACCTCCCGGATGCTCGACCCCCTGGTCATTGGAAACGAGCACTATGACACCGCGCGGTCGGTACAGGGCACCCTGCAGCGGTATAAGGAACTCCAGGATATCATTGCGATCCTGGGGATGGACGAGTTGTCCGAAGATGACAAGCTTGCGGTGGGCCGGGCCCGGCGCATGCAGAGATTCCTCTCCCAGCCGTTTACGGTTGCCCAGACATTTACCGGCACACCGGGGAAATATGTCACCCTGAACGACACCATCAAGGGCTTTCAGGGCATTGCAAATGGTGAGTACGACCACTTGCCGGAACAGGCTTTTTACATGGTTGGCAGCATTGATGAAGCCGTGGAAAAAGCCAAGCAACTGAGCTGACCCACTGAACTGACCCACTAACTGACCAGGAACAACACATGTCCACGATACAGGTCGAAATTGTAAGCGCCGAGGAAGCCATCTGGTCCGGTGAGGGTGCCATGGTCTTTGCCCCGGGGATTTCCGGGGAGCTGGGCATCGCGCCCAGGCACACGCCGCTGATCACGCGGTTGAAGCCCGGGGATGTCCGGGTACAGCAAGAGAATGGCGAACAGCAGTTTTTCTTTATCACCGGGGGGCTCCTGGAAGTTCAGCCCCATCTTGTCACCGTGCTTTCCGATACGGCAATGCGGGGGGAAGACCTGGATGAGGTGTCTGCCCGGGAGTCCATGAAAAAGGCGGAAGAGAAGCTCAGGGAGTCCAGTGCAGACGACCAGGAGTATGCCCAGATGAAAGCGGAGCTGGCCGCCTATGCGGCACAGATTCGCGCCATTGAGAAGCTCAAGGAACTGAAAAGCTAGTCCTGAACTTCGAACGCAACTCCCAACCCAACGGAATTCTCACCGGGGGCTACCCCGGTTCCGGGTCCCGTAATGCTTGAATCGGGCGACTACCCGGGTCATCTCTTCATCGTCCAGGATGGCGGGTTTGCCAATCTGCAGTGCGCTCCAGTACATCTGCGCCAGATTCTCCACTTCATGGGCGAGGTCAACGGCTGAATCCAGGGAGTCTCCATAGACCAGCCCCCCGTGATTTTTCATCAGGCAGGCCCGGCGGTCTGCAAGGGCTTCCGTGGCAAGCCGGGCGAGTTCCGTGCTGCCAAAGGTGGCATACCCGCAACAGGGGATGTCCTTCCCGCCGCCTGCCGCCACCATGTAGTGAAAGGCCGGGATGGCCAGGCCATGGCAGGCCAGGGTGGTGGCATACAGGGAATGGCAGTGCAACACCGATTCGGCGGTGGAATGACGGCGGTATATGGAAGCATGGAGGCGCCATTCCGAAGACGGTTTTCGTTTCTCCCCCCGGTGGTCGCCATCGAAACCAAGGAAAACAATCTCCGTCTCGTGCAGGTCCTGGTAGGCAACGGCAGAGGGAGTAATCAACATGCCATCCTTGTGGCGCACGGAAAGGTTTCCGGACCGGCCCGGAGAAAGCCCGGATTCCGCCAGGCCCCGGGCGGCCTGCACCAGGCGGGTCCGCAGCCGGTGCTCCTTACGCATGGGGGCTGAATTCGGGAAACATCCGGGAAAGGGCGGCTTCATTCGGGGGGACGACCCCGCGCTCGGTAATCAGGCCGTCAACCAGCTCGGCAGGGGTAATGTCAAAAGCCGGGTTTTCAGCAGGAGACCCCGGGGGGGAGACCCTGACCTGTTCCAGGTTTCCGCTGGAATCGATGCCGTGGAGGTGGGTGATTTCGGTGGTTGAGCGATATTCAATGGGGATTTCGGCCCCGCGGGTGCAGTGCCAGTCGATGGTGGAAGATGGCAGGGCAACGTAAAATGGAATTCCGTTGTCTTTTGCCGCCAGGGCTTTCAGGTAGGTGCCAATCTTGTTGGCGACATCCCCGTTTCGCGCCGTTCGGTCGGTACCGGTAATCACCAGGTCTACCCGGCCCTGCTGCATTAAATGCCCCCCGGCGTTGTCCACAACAAGGGTATGGGGAATGTCCTGCTGGTCCAGTTCAAAACAGGTCAGGGCCGCCCCCTGGTTCCGGGGGCGGGTCTCGTCGACCCAGACATGAACGGGGATTTCTGCGACCTGGGCATGGTAAATGGGGGAGGTGGCAGTTCCCCAGTCAATGGTTGCCAGCCATCCGGCATTGCAATGGGTTAAAATATTTACCGGACGGTCCGGCTGTTTGCGGTGCAGTTCCCGGATGATATCCAGCCCGAATTCGCCAATGCGTTGGCAGACCCGGACATCCTCCTCGCAGATTTTGCCGGCTTCCAGGTAGGCGGCCCGGGCCCGGTGGTCTTCCGGGACAGGCAGTACCGCAGACCGCATGCGATCCAGGGCCCATTGAAGATTCACCGCCGTGGGGCGGGTCCTGCCCAACAGCTCCATTGCGTGGGCAAGGGAGGGGTTGGACGGGTTCTCGTCAAGGGCCAGACAGATGCCGTACGCCGCCGCGGCACCAATCAGTGGCGCTCCCCGCACCTGCATATGCGTGATCGCAAACACCACCTCGTCAAGGTGAGTCAGCTGCCGGATTTCAAACCGGTGGGGCAGCAGCGTTTGATCGATGATATGGATGCAGCCCGGGTCGGCATCTGTCCAGATGGTTTTGAATGGTCGCCCTTCTACCAGCACAGGATATTGCCGCGGCGGCTAGCTGCCGCCGAGGTCTTTTCTGAACAAGCGGGTCACCAGGCTGGAGGTGTCATACCGGTCACCGCCTGATTCCTGAACCTCTTTGTAGTAGGTGTCCACGAGGGCGGTTACCGGGAGTTCTGATCCATTGGATTTCGCCTCGTCGAAACACAGGCCCAGGTCCTTTCTCATCCATTTGACGGCAAAGCCAAATTCAAATTCATTGTCGAGCATGGTCTGGTGCCGGTTGACCATTTGCCAGGAACCGGCAGCGCCTTTGGAGATCACATCGAAAACCTTCAAACCATCCAGTCCCGCGTTGACGCCGAAGGCCAGCCCTTCGGACAACCCCTGTACCAGGCCGGCGATGCAGATCTGGTTCACCATTTTGGTGAGCTGCCCGGACCCGCTGTCCCCCATCAACAAGGCGGTCTGGGAATAGCAGTCAAAGAGAGGTTTGCCCCGGTCAAAGGTATCCTGGTCTCCGCCGACCATCACGGTGAGAACCCCGTTTTCGGCGCCGGCCTGCCCCCCGGAGACCGGCGCATCCAGAAAGCCGAAGTGCCTGTCCGCCGCGACGGCGTGGAGTTCGCGGGCCACCGTCGCCGAGGCGGTGGTATGATCGACAAAGACTGACCCGCTTTTCATGGCCTGAAAAGCGCCGTCATTTCCAGTGGTTACACTGCGCAGGTCATCGTCATTTCCCACGCAGGACAAAACAAAGTCTGCGTTGTCTGCGGCTTCTGCGGGGGTCCTGGCCAGGGAGCCGCCATGCTGCTCGACCCATTTTTCCGCTTTTTCGGTGGTGCGATTGTAGACACAGACCGAATAGCCGTGGCGCGCGAGATGCCCGGCCATGGGATACCCCATGACACCGAGACCGATAAAAGAAACATTGATATTTTTCATGAAATTAGTTTGCGGTTGGTAATTCACATCCCATGACCGCCGTGATATGGAAACACGCTGGGTCACAGGCACGAATTGGGTTGTTGCCGGGGCCGGTAAATCGGCTATTCAATTTGTCGCATCATCACCATTGCCAACATCAGAAATCCGACGACTGGGAGGGTTGCGCCCAGCATCGGAGAAAGTTCATACGCAAGAACCAGGTAGCCAATGCTTTTGTTTGCCACATAAAACCCGATGCCCAGCATGATACCAAAGAACAGGCTTTGTCCCAATGTTCCCGAGCGAATATTGGCGAATGCGAATGGTATCGCGAGGATGACCATGACCGCGGTTGAAAGCGGCAACATGATTTTATTCCAGAAGGCCAGTTCATACGGGGCGGTTTTTTGCTTGTTATGGCTCAAATGGTTGATATAGCGACTCAACTGCAGGAAGGACAGTTGATCGGGCTGTATCAGAAAAACCGACAGGATTTGCGGGGTGATGGGAGTCTGCCATTTCACAGTGGGGCTGGACAGGGCAGAGGTCTCCCCGCTGGGTTCAATGGTGGTCTGTTGCACGCGGTGGGTTGCCCAGTGATCTTCTTCAAAATTCGCGCGGTTGGCTGAAACCAGGGAACGCAGCTTGTTGGAGTCGTCGAATTCAAACCGTTTCAGCTTCGACAGGGTCAGGTCGGGAAAGATTTCCCCGATGTTGACATAGGCCTGCCTGTCCCGCATCCAAAAACCAAAAGGAATCTGTTGCTGGGGAGTTTTCTGCAGGGCCTCGGCTTTTTCCCGCTGGGCCCGGGTTTCCGTGTAGGGGGACACCAGTTCGCCAATGAGAATAGAGGCGATGATGAACAGGCCCCCCATTTTCAACGCCGCAGAAGTGATCTGCAGGATGGAAATGCCGCTGGCCCGCATGACAATCAATTCGGAATCATTGGCCAGCATTGAAAGGCCAATGATTGTGCCGAGCAGAGCGGCCATGGGAAACAGCTCATAAATGGTTCTGGGGATGACCAGCAGGACATAGCGGATGGCGGCGTAAAGGTCATACTCCCCCTTGCCCAGGTCCCCCAGTTGATCAATGAAGGTGGCAAAAGTGAACAACCCAAGCAGCGTTATCATGCTGAGCAGGGTATATTTGAGAATGATGCGCCCCAGGTAGCGGTCGAGAATGCGCATCAGCCCGGCAACCTCGGAATCAGCCGCAAATTCAGGTGCCGCCGTCTGAACAGATACATCGCAAGAAAGAAAAAAACCAGATGGGCAATCCACAGGGACAGGTGTGGATGAACCGTTCCCTTGCGAATCAGGGCCACCACCAGCCCCAGGACATTGGAGTACCCGAAGTACACCAGCAAAGCGACCAACACCCCGGGGAAACGGGTTTTGCGATATCGAACCGATGAAAAGGAAAGCGCAAAGAGCATCAGGACCGGCAGCATGGCTATTTTCGAAATACGCCAGTGAAATTCACCAACGGCGGACCGACCAGGGTCTTCGAGCAGGGCCAGGGTGGATTTGGCTTTCACGGGCAGCCGCAATTCATCCGTGGCGGGTTGTTTCAGACGAACCGCATAGTTTTCAAAGTCGATCATGGAATAATCGCTGGAGCCGGCCACGGCGCGGTACTGGGTGCCGTTGGTCAAAACAAAAAAATCATCCCCGGTCTTTTCGTCTACCGTTTTATATCCACTGCTTGCGATAACGATTTCATCCTGGCCCTCATGTTCGTTGTAGACAAAAATATCGAAAAAGACATCCGTTTGGCGGTTGTAGCGCTCCACAAAATAGACCCCGTCAGTGGTTCGGGTTCCTGTGAAAACACCGGGAATGATTCCGGTGGTGTCAGACCGGCTCCGGTGTTCATGCTGGATCGACTGGAAAATCTCTGCGGACAACGGGGCGATATACAGGGAGAAGGCCGCGACCATTGTCCCGACTATTGCAAACAGAACCAGAACCGGCCGGACAAATTCCTGTATGCCAATCCCGCAGGCACTGATAACGGTGAGTTCGTTGTCCCGGGCCCACCGGCCCATCACCAGGAGAATGGAAATATAAAGCACCAGGGGGACCAGGATGTCCAGATACGTCATCATCTTCAACAACAGGAGCAAAAACACCTGATCCAGGGGGGCGTCCCCCGCCACCGCCTCGTTGAGAAACCCAACCAGGCGCGTAACCAGGAAGATGGAAAACAGGATTGCCATCACCGCCGTACAGGTCTGCAGCACTTCACGAATGAAAGCTCGGTGGATAATCATTTTCTGGTTTCCCGGGATTCCAATTTTTTTCTGCCGGCAAAGCCCGGGTCACAAATAACAAACCAATGACCGGAACGATACTTTCAGATTTTACAGGGTGGTAGAATTGTCTGAATATTAATTTTCCAGTTATTTTCGTTTTTCCAGCACTGATTGCGAGGGAGCCCATGGATTACTCAGCCAAAGCCGTAGATTTGATTCAACACCCATCACCCTGCCTGGTAGTGGGGGTCTACCAGTCAAAAAAGCCGCGGTTATCGCCCTGCGGAGAAATTCTCGATAAAGCCGGGGGCGGACAGATCGGAGCACTGGTCGCCCTGGGGGACTTGACGGCGGAAAACGGGACCATGTTGATGCTCCACAATCCACACGGTGTCAAGGCCCGCAGAATCCTGTTGCTGGGGTTGGGGAAAAAGCAGTCAATCACGGGAGTTTCGTTCAGAAATGCGGTGCAGGCAGCCGTAAAGCAGATCAGCGGGAACAACATCCGGTCCGCGGATTTCACGCTGCTCGACTCGTTTGACAGTGACTCCACAAAGATGCGGCAGGCCCGCAACCTTGTGGAGGCTGCCGAGGAGGTATTGTATCGTTATGACGACACAAAAAGTACAAGGAAGAAACCGCACCGGCTAAAAAAAATAAATCTGCCGGTTGAACGGGAATTCCTTAAGACAGTGCGGGCCGGGGTATACCAGGGCGTAGCGGTGGCGGCAGGCGTGAGTTTTGCGAAAACCATCTCAAACCTGCCCGGCAATATCTGTACCCCCGGCTATTTGGCGCGGCAGGCGAAAGCGATGCAGAAAAGCCATGGGGTCCGCACCACGGTGCTGAACGAGGCCCAGATGAAACGTCTCAAGATGGGTTCACTGTTGTCGGTTTCCCGGGGAAGCCGGGAGCCGGCGAAACTGATTGTCATGGAATACCGGGGCGGGGAAGACGGTGAAAAACCGGTGGTGCTGGTGGGCAAGGGCCTGACTTTCGATGCGGGGGGTATTTCCATCAAGCCAGCGGCCGCGATGGATGAAATGAAATATGACATGTGCGGGGGTGCAAGCGTGTTTGGAGCGATTCGGGCCGCCGCAGACCTGAAACTCAGGTTGAATATTGTGGGGATTGTGCCGAGCAGCGAGAACCTGCCCGATGGGGCGGCAAACAAACCGGGTGACATCGTCACCAGCATGGCCGGCAAGACCATCGAAATACTCAATACCGATGCCGAAGGCAGGTTGATCCTGTGCGATGCGCTGACCTACGCAGAACGCTATAACCCGGCGGCGGTGGTGGATGTCGCCACCTTGACGGGGGCCTGCATTATCGCCCTTGGGCACCATGCCAGCGGCCTGTACAGCAACAACCCGGAACTGGCCAAAGAGTTGCTGGGGGCCGGGGAAGTTTCCGGGGACCGGGCATGGGAAATGCCGTTGTGGGTCGATTATACGAAACAGCTCAAGAGCAACTTTGCAGATCTGGCCAACATTGGCGGGAGAGGGGGAGGTTCCGTGACGGCAGCCTGTTTCCTCAAGGAGTTTGCCGGGAGCTATGACTGGGCCCACCTGGATATTGCCGGAACGGCGTGGCGCAGCGGCGGAAGCCGGAAAGGCGCCACAGGGAGGCCGGTGCCGTTGCTGGTGGAGTTTCTTCTGGGAAGAAATGGCGCCGGCAGTTTGCCGAAGGGTGAATGATGGAACAGGTGGATTTTTATATTCTGGGCCGGGAGGACCCCGTGAACAAGCTTAAGTTTGCCTGCCGGATTTCACAGAAGGCCTATACCCAGGGCCTGACGGTCTATTTGCAAACGGAAACGAGGGAGCAAAGCACCCGCCTGGATGCCCTGCTGTGGACATTTTCGCAGTGCAGTTTTTTGCCCCATACCATTGCGGACCGTCCGCAAGGGGACTGGGATGATTTTCCGGTGCAGGTCGGAACTTTCCTGGACGGCAGCCGGGAAGCAGATGTCCTCATCAGCCTGGTTGAGGGCGTTCCGGAAACCCATTCCCGGTTTCGGCGTATTGTCGAGCTGGTGGCGGATTCCCCCGCGGAAAAAGCAGCGGGCCGCAAGCGGTTCCGCTATTATCTTGAACGGGGCATCAAACCCAACACACATCACATTGCATAGTCCCGGGGACCGGCCTTTCCGGGTCCCCAAGGTTGGTCTGGAGATGGGCGTAGGGTACTATCCAACCTCGGCAGACACGGCAGCAATGAAACCTGGCCAGGAAAATTATTCAATGACGCTGGACAAATCCTATAACCCAAGTTCCATAGAATCCCGCTGGTACCGGTTTTGGGAGCAGGGCGGGTATTTTTCGCCAGACCCACAGGCGGATGAAACCGATGCCTACTGCATCGTCATCCCGCCTCCCAATGTCACCGGAAGCCTGCACATGGGGCATGCCTTCCAGGATACGATCATGGATGCGTTGATCCGGTACCACCGGATGAAAGGGGACCGTACCCTGTGGCAGGCAGGAATGGACCATGCTGGAATTGCCACGCAAATGGTGGTGGAACGGTTGATCAATGCGGAAGGGAAAACCCGCCATGATTACGGCCGGGAGCCCTTCATTAAAAAGATATGGGAATGGAAATCCGAATCCGGGGGCATGATCACCCGGCAGCTCCGGCGCATGGGGGCGTCGCTGGACTGGGAGCACGAGCGATTTACCATGGATGAAGGACTGTGCCATGCGGTCAGCGAAGTCTTTATCCGGCTCTATGAGATGGGGATTCTTTATCGCGGGAAGCGGCTGGTCAACTGGGACCCGGTCCTGCACACTGCGCTGTCTGACCTGGAAGTGTTGTCACAGGAGGAGGATGGAACCCTCTGGCATCTGCGTTATCCCCTTTGCACGGGGGGGCAAGCTGTCACGGTGGCCACCACCCGCCCGGAAACCATGCTCGGAGACAGCGCCGTGGCAGTGCATCCTGGGGATGACCGGTACCGGGACCTGGTCGGACAATTTGTGGAATTGCCGTTGACCGGCCGGAAAATCCCGGTCATTGCCGATGAATACGTGGACCCGGATTTTGGCTCCGGCTGCGTCAAGATTACGCCGGCCCATGATTTCAATGATTACCAGATGTGGGTGCGGCATCGGCACCAGGATTACATGCTGGACCAGCCGCACCATGGACTGATCAATATTTTTACGGAGGATGCGGGGATTCGGGACAATGTCAATGACGGCGAACTGTGTGAAGGGACGCTGATTCCCCGGGCCTACATCGGACTGGACCGGATGGAAGCCCGGACCCGAATCGTTGAAGACCTGGAAAAGGCCGGACTGCTGGAGCGTGCCGATGCCCACAGGCTGATGATGCCCCGGGGAGACCGGTCCGGTGCCATCGTTGAGCCTTATCTGACGGACCAATGGTTTGTAGACATGACCCGGGACCGGTTGGAGGATGGCAGGCCGGGTGGAAAGACCGTGATCACGGACCCCTGTATTGAGGTTGTGAGGAATGGGGACATCGAGTTTGTACCCGGCAACTGGAGCAAGACCTATTACCAGTGGATGGACAATATTGAGGACTGGTGCATTTCCAGGCAAATATGGTGGGGTCACCGAATTCCTGCCTGGTATGATGCGGATGGGAACATTTATGTTGGCCATGATGAAGCGGATGTCAGGCGGAAACACAGTCTTTCCCGGGACATTGAACTTGTACAGGATGCGGATGTTCTGGACACCTGGTTCAGTTCGGCATTGTGGCCGTTTTCAACCCTGGGCTGGCCGGAAAAAACCCCTCGCCTGTCCACTTTCTATCCCACCAGTGTGCTGGTTACGGGGTTCGACATCATATTCTTCTGGGTGGCCAGAATGATCATGATGGGCATTGTGTTCATGGACGAAGTGCCCTTTCACCAGGTCTATATTCATGGCCTGATCCGGGATGCCCACGGGCAGAAGATGTCTAAGTCCAAGGGCAACGTCCTGGATCCCATTGACCTGATTGACGGGATAGACCTGGAGTCCCTGGTGGAGAAAAGGACCCGGGGAATGATGCAGCCCCATCTCGCTGAAAAAATATCAAAACAGACCCGAAAGGACTTTCCGGGGGGCATCCCGAGTTTTGGGACCGATGCACTGCGTTTCACCTTCGCCTCCCTGGCCTCCAATGGCCGGGACATCAATTTTGATTTGAAGCGGATTGAAGGGAACCGGAACTTTTGCAACAAGATATGGAATGCAGCCCGTTTTGTATTGATGAACACCGATGGCATGGACTGTGGTCAAAAAGGCGTCGGCTTCACCCTGTCCGTTGCGGACAAGTGGATGATTTCCCAGTTGCAAAGAAGTGAACAGGCGATTGACGATGGAATCCGCAGATACCGGTTTGATCATGCTGCACAGGCACTCTATGACCTCATGTGGAACAAGTACTGTGCCTGGTATCTTGAGTCCTGCAAAGCGGCGCTCAACGATGAACACAGCACGGAACAAGCCCGGGTGGGAATCCGGCGCACCCTGGTCAGGGTGCTGGAAGCCATGCTTCGGCTTGCCCATCCTTTCATGCCGTTCATTACCGAAGAGATCTGGCAGCGCATTGCCCCGTTGGCCGGCAGGGAAGGCGTTAGCATCATGACCCAGCCGTACCCGGAGTGGGACCCGGGCAAAATCGACGAAGGTGCCGAAAGAGAAATGAACCGGGTCATGGAATTTATTCTTGGAATCAGAAATATCCGGGGAGAATTGAATGTGGCCCCCGGGAAGCGGGTCCCGGTCATGGCGGCCAATGCTTCCGGGCAGGACCGTGGCTGGCTGGGACGGAACCGGGTTTACCTGGAAGTGGTGGGGAAAACGGCCCCCATCCGGGTGCTGGACCCGGGCGAGGAGGAACCGGAATCCGCGGTCACCATGGTTGGCGGGATGCGTATCCTGGTTCCCATTGCAGGCCTGATCGACAAGGATGCCGAGCTGGAACGCCTGGAAAAGCAGCTGGCGCGGTTTGCCGATGAAATTCACCGGACCACAAAGAAGCTGGACAACCAGGGGTTTGTGTCCAAGGCCCCCCGTGCTGTGGTGGACAGCGAAAGGACAAAGCTGGCCGACCTCCATACCCGGAAAGCGGGGATTGCAGAACAGATCGAAAAAATATCGGCGCTTTGAGCGGTGGCATGAAAGAACCCGGCGAAACAGGATAATCCTGGCTCGGTACCGGCCGTGTCAAGAATCCATTTGTACCCGGTTGTTACCCAAACCGGCCCGTATGGTATGAGGAGAAGTTACGTGATATAAACTCTCGTGATTATGATTTCCCAATGCTCGTTTCCGAGGGAGTGTTTTGATTTGTGTCCCTCCTTTAGCTCGCTGTCAAGACGAACGGCCAGGGTTTCCGATGCAATGTAGTCCCCGAACCGGTCCAGGGCAGCCCGCACCTTTTCCGAGCCGGTGATGGCGAGGTCAATCCGGTCTGAAATTTCCCGCCCGGCGGATTTTCGCGCATCCTGTACGGTGCGCACAATTTCCCTTGCGACGCCCTCCAGAACGAGGTCTTCGGTCAGGTTCGTATCCAGCGCCAGCAGGAAACCCTCTGCACCGCAGGATTCAAACCCCTGTGCAGAGGTGGTTTCAAGCAGGATGTCTTCTCTCTCGAAGTTCACCGGGGCGCCATCCACGAGCAGTTGAAACGGGGGGAGGCCAAGGGAAGGGTCTGCGTTCTTGAACCGGATTATTTCCGCAATCTCAAGGTCGGTGGCCCGGGACAGTCTTTCCTTGATCCGGGGCATTCGTTTCCCATGGCGTTTTCCCAGGCTTGGGAAGTTCGGCTTCACCGAATGGCGGACCAGCTGGTCCCCGGAATCAATAAACTCAACCTGCTTGACATTGAGTTCTTCCGTAATTTGGGCAAGGTGTTTTTCCACGATGGATTCCACGGCAACATCCGGAGCGGCAATGAGTATCCGGGAAAGCGGCTGGCGAACCCTGATCCGGCTTTTCTCCCGTGCGCTGCGGCCCAGGCCAACGACTGTCTGCACCACGGACATTTCATACACCAGGTCGTCATCCAGGCAATCCGGATTGCATTTGGGCCAGGCGGTGAGGTGAATGCTTTGTTTGGCCTGGTCATCAAACAGGGACAAGTTTCGATACATCGCTTCGCTCAAAAATGGCATAAAGGGGGCGATGATGCGCTGGGTAATGTCCAGACACTCAAACAGCGTCAGGTAGGCAGACTGCTTGTTGTCTCCGCTTTCCGCTTTCCAGAACCGGCGGCGATTTCTCCGGATGTACCAGTTGCTCAACTGGTCGACGAGCTTTTCGATGGCCTGCCCTGCACTGAACGCATCGTATTTTTCCAGAAATTCCGTGGTCTGCTGCAGGGTCCGGTGTGCCAGGGCCAGAATCCAGCGGTCGATTTCCGGCCGACTGTCCAAGGGGACCCGGTGGTTCAGGTCGACCTGGTCAAGACGCGCATACAGAACAAAAAAGGAATAGGTGTTCCAGAGGGTATTGACAAACGTTGCGGCCACTTCCCTGACAATCCCCACGGAAATTCGTTTTTGCACGTCCGGCGCTGTTCTTGCAAGAAAAAGCCAGCGCAGCGCATCGGTGCCCACCGTGTCAAACACATCGTAGGGATTAACGATATTGCCCTGGGACTTGGACATTTTCTTCCCGTGTTTGTCGACGATGTGGCTCAGACAGACGCAATTCCGGAATGCGACGCTGTCGTCGACCAGGGCCGCAATCGCATGCAGGGTATAGAACCAGCCCCGGGTCTGGTCGATGGCCTCGCAAATGTAGTCCGCCGGGAAGTGTTTTTCAAAAATGTCCTGGTTTTCAAAGGGATAATGCCATTGTGCATAGGACATCGCCCCGGAATCAAACCAGCAGTCGATGACTTCCGGGACCCGGCGATACTCCTGTCCATTGATTTCAAACGTGATTTCATCGATGGCAGGACGATGCAAATCCACCTCCTGCATGGAGCGGCCGGTCAACTGCTCCAGTTCGCCGAGTGAGCCGATACAGAGGCAATCCCCCTGTGTGCTGGCCCAGACAGGGAGCGGCGTCCCCCAGAACCGTTCCCTGGAAAGCGCCCAGTCAACGTTGTTTTCAAGCCAGTTTCCAAACCGGCCATCACGAATGGTTTCCGGAACCCAGTTGATGGTCTGGTTGAGGGCAACCATGCGGTCCTTGATCTGGGTCGTCCGGATATACCACGCTTCCTTGGCATAATAGATCAACGGGTCGCCGGTGCGCCAGCCAAACGGATAATTGTGCACCACCCTCTCTTCCCGGAACATCAGGCCGCGGTCACGCAGCAAAGTGCTGATCACCGGATCCGCATCCTTGAAAAACAGGCCGGCTACCGGTGCCACCTCTTCCTTGAAGCAACCATCGAGTCCGATGCCGTGAACCACCGGAAGACCCTCGCGCTGGCCCAATGACAGATCATCGACTCCGTATGCCGGGGCGGTGTGAACAATGCCGGTGCCGTCTTCAGTGCTGACGAAATCAGCCTCCACGACCCGAAAACAATCTCCGTATTCGATTTCCAGGAAATCAAACAATCGGTGGTAACGCATGCCAGCGAGGTCTGCGCCCCTGACGGTCTTGATTACCTTGTGGGGCTGTTCGTGGAAACAGGCCTCCACCCGGGACCGCGCCAGGACCAGGGTTTCATCGTTGTACTGGACAAAGTCATACTCAATGTCAGTGCCCACTGCAAGCAACAGGTTGGAAGGCAACGTCCAGGGAGTCGTTGTCCAGACCAGAAACGAGGTATTCTCCTCCCCTTCAATGTTGAATTTAACGGTGATGGAAGGGTCCTCCACTTCCCGGTAACCCTGGGCCACCTCGTGGGAGGACAGGGTGGCCCCGATGCGGGGGTCGTAGGGGACCACCTTGTATCCTTTATAGATCAGGTCCTTGTCCCAGATTCGCTTGAGCAGATTCCAGGTTGATTCAATATACCGGTTATCCAGGGTGTAATAGGCTTCGTCCAGGTTGACCCAGTATCCCATGCGGCGGGTCAGCTGTTCCCATTCGCCGATGTAGGTCATGACGGATTCCCGGCAGCGGCGGGTAAATTCGGCAATGCCTACTTGGCTTTCGATTTCCTTCTTGTCAAAAATACCCAGTTGCTTTTCGATCTCATGTTCAACGGGAAGACCGTGGGTATCCCAGCCCCCTTTGCGCGGGGCGTGGAAGCCCTGCATGGATCGAAAGCGGGGGTAGATATCCTTGAACGTGCGGGCCAAAACATGGTGTATGCCGGGTCGCCCGTTTGCGGTTGGCGGGCCTTCGTTAAAACTGAACCGGGGTCTTCCTTCGCTTTGTTCCAGGGTTTTTTCGAAAATGGCATTCTTTTCCCAGAATTCGAGTATCTCCTCTTCCAGTTCAGGCCCGTTGTATCGACCTCGTACTTCTTCAAACATGGTCCGACTCTACCTTCTATATATCAATTATTTTTAACCGGCCAGAAAACAAAAACCCCGGAGGGGGCCGTTCTGCCAGCCTTCTCTCCGGGGCGATGTTCGTTCGCGGTACCACCCGAAATTCGCAGGTTGCTCACGCTTCCTGCCTTGGCAAGTGACATTTCACCACGGATGACCGGTTTGAGAGATCACTCTTGTTTTGTATCGGAAACAAACCGGCTGAATCTACTTGGAGTGACTCCTTTCTTTCAGCGGCTCCGGGGTGATGTTCATCGGAATCGTCGACTGGGCTTCCACCATCCCCAACTCGCTGATTCCTGGGCATCACCCAGGAATATCCGGATCTGGCCGATTACTCGTCCCCATCTTTGCCTTGGTGAAATTTAACGGTTGCGGCCATACAAAGCAAGTCCTGGCTCGCCAGCTCGCCAGGGCGAAGCCCCGGGGTCAAAATGATTTCGCCGGGTACGGCGAACCGGATACCCGGACACGGGCTCTGGTTTGGTTGTTGGCGGGCGCTTTATTTGGAGGGTTGGCCGAAAACCCCGGATCGCATCCACAGATGACTCGCAGGCCTGTCTCCGGACAGCGGCTTCGGGGACGATGGATTCTCCCGGAATCTGTCCTTCAACGCCGCCATCCCCTGCCGCGCGGAAACGGCAGCGGTTGCCGGGTCAGCCCCCCCGGTTTCCCCGGATATTCCTTTGGACGATGCCGCTCACGATCAGGCTGACGACCATACCGCTGATCAACCCGGCGGTGTGTGCGGTGTTGGCAATGGCGATGCCGAAAATTTTCTCAAGAAGCCCCGTCCAGCAAATCACAAACCATCCGAGCATCAGCTTGACGATTGCCGGATTCAACTGAACGCCAAAACGGGGATTGGTCAGGTTCTGGACCCATACGTAGCCGAAATAACCATAAATCACCCCCGACATTCCGCCAAACAATGGACCGGAAACAAAATACTGGGCGAGGTTTGCAACGATGCTTACAATCAGGGTCAATGCCCCCAGCTGCCAGATTCCCTGGCGCCATTCAATCAGGCGTCCCAGTTCCCAGGTCCACAGCATGTTGAACACGATATGAAAAATGCCGAAATGGAGAAACACGGGGGTCACCAACCGCCAGACCTCCCCGGTAAAAATTTCCGGAAGCGTGGGCTGGAGGTATTCCGAAATAAGCAACGGTGGAATGATGACATGCTGCAGCCCCAGGTTCATCATGAGGTAAATGAGGATGGATGCGGCCACCAGGCCCATCGTAAGGGGAGGGGTTTTGGGGATTTCCATGTGACCGGAGGCCGCTGGCTAGTTTTCCATTTCAACCCGGTCGCTTTCACCCAGCGCGACCTGTTTTCCATCCAGGGTGAGGAACTGCCTGCCCTTGATATCCTTGTGCCGGGCCTGGTAAAGGGTGCTTTCGCCATCTTTGGCGATCACAGAAATATTGACAATCCGGTTGTCTGACTGATACTTGATGGCAAAGATGGCAACCGAAACGAGCATCAGAACCCCCACCAGGCCATAGGCAACCACCCGGGGTGGCAATGAGCGGGCATCCACCGGGTCATTGGCCGAAACCGATTGGCTCGCCCCCTGCTTGGTACGGAAAACCAGGGCAACAACGATGATGACCAGAAGCGTGAACAGGATTTTTACGAGCATATCCGGTCCGGGCTCTCCTTTGCGGGAGGGAGTTGCAGATAATAGCCTTCCTGCTTCAATTGCCGGATCACGGTGCTCGCATCCGCCTGTGCCAGCCGGCGATTTTCCGTCAGTTCGGTATGCAGGACAAGTTCCAGTTTTCCGAGCAGGTCAATCAACGCTTCCGGAACCCGGTCAAAATGGTCTTTTGCAGTTACGTATAAATAGGTATTTTCCTTCCGGCTGCCTTTATAGACCCAAGTGTGCATAGTGTGATTTTAACCGTTGCAGGCCCTGTGGGCGCGGCAAACCAGGGTCCGGACCGGGATTCCCTGGTTTGAATCCAATCAGCGCAGAAGGCTCATTCACTTTCCCCATAACCATGACCAGCTGGTCTTCTTGGAGGTGTGTCCCCGCTTGTCAAGGGGGATATACTTGCGTTGTTTCTCCCCGGAATACAGCTGGCGCGGGCGTCCGATGCGGTGCTCTTCATCCACCAGCATCTCCTTCCAGTGAGAGATCCAGCCCACCGTTCGGCCAATCGCAAACATGACCGTGAACATCGAGGTGGGAAATCCCATGGCTTTCATGATAATCCCCGAGTAGAAGTCCACGTTTGGATACAGCTTCTTCTCAATAAAGTAGCTGTCCTTGAGCGCGATCTCTTCCAGCTTCATGGCAAGCTCGAGCTGAGGATCATGAATGCCAAGCACTTTCAGCACGTCATGGCAGGTCTTGCGCATGACCATGGCTCTTGGGTCATAATTCTTGTAGACGCGGTGCCCAAAACCCATCAAGCGAAAACTGTCGTTTTTGTCCTGGGCCTTGGCGATATACTTGTGAACCCGGTCTACAGACCCGATTTCATCCAGCATTTTCAGCACGGCCTCATTCGCCCCGCCATGGGCGGGACCCCAGAGGGAGGCAATGCCCGCGGCGATACAGGCATAGGGATTCGCGCCGGAGGAGCCGGCCAGGCGCACGGTTGAGGTGGACGCATTTTGTTCGTGGTCTGCGTGGAGGATCAAAATCTTGTCGATGGCCCGGGCCAGTACCGGGTTGATCTTGTACTCTTCCGCCGGATTGGAGAACATCATTTGCAGCAGGTTTTCCGAATAACTCAGGTCGTTTTGTGGGATTGGAAACGGGAGTCCAAGGGAATACTTGTACGCACAGGCGCCGATGGTCGGCATTTTGGCAATCAGCCGGTGGGCAGCAAGCCGTCTGTGTGCAATGTCCGTGGTATCGGTGTTGTCATGGTAAAAGGCCGAAAGTGCCCCGACAACCCCCACCATGATGGCCATGGGATGAGCGCTGCGCATGAAGCCCTGGTAAAAGCGGGCAAGCTGTTCATGAATCAGGGTATGGTGCTTGATGTCGTGGATAAAGGAGGCCCGCTGCTCCGGAGTGGGGAGCTCAGAATACAAAAGCAGATAACAGGTTTCCATAAAATCGCTTTTGTTGGCCAACTCGTCAATGGAGTATCCGCGGTGCAGCAATATACCTTCTGTCCCATTGATATAAGTGATGCTGGATGTGCATGAAGCCGTAGAAGTGAAGCCCGGGTCATAGGTCAACAGGCCCGTCTCTCCATACAGTGCTTTGACATCAACCAATCGGTTTCCCATCGCGCCGACCCGGGCGGGGAGGGTCCAGGTTTCATTGGTGCGGTTATCCGTCAGCGTGAACGAATCGGCGGGACGGTCGTCTACTGATTTGTTTTTATCTCTCAGACTATCTTTTCCCATACTATCTTCTCCATTAATAATTTCTTGCAACAAACCAACCGGTCAAAATTTTATATTGCGTATAATAATCTACCACATTATTGAAAAGCCTTGGCATGACAAACGGGTATTTGCCCCGGTTTTGTTTTTCATGATAAGGAAACATATTCGCCCACAATGATGCAGCAAACTGAAACCACTGTTCAGGGGTTGACCGGGAATATCGCAGCGCTCCACTTTGGCAGCCAGAGCGGTTTTCCGGCCCTTTGTCTTCATGGATGGCTGGACAATGCGTCCAGTTTCACGTCGGTATGCCGGGCCATTCCCGCTCACCGGTGGATCAGTATTGATCTGCCGGGTCATGGGCATTCCGCGCATCGGCCCCCTGGCTGCATATACCATTTTACAGACTATGTCGCGGATGTATACCGGGTTGTCAAAAACCTCGGCTTCCACCGGTTCAACCTGGTTGGGCATTCATTGGGTGCCGGGATCGCTTCGGCGTTTGCCGCGTCATTTCCAGGGCGCGTAAACCGCCTTGTTTTGATTGACGGAATCGGGCCAATTTCCGGAGAGGATGACGACTCCCTGGATCAATTTCGAAAATCCATGGCATTTCTGGACGACGGGGAGGTTCTTCCGTTGTCGCAATACCGTTCCTGGGACAGCCTGGTGGATAAACGCCTGCGTGCCGGCCGCATCAACCGAAGCAGTGTGGAAACACTGCTGCACCGGGGGACATTCCGGCAAAATGGAAAAATCACTGTTCGCAGCGACCCCAGGCTCAAGCAGCATTCTCCGATCTACATGAGCCAGGACAAAGTGGTGTCGATCCTCCAGGGCATTTCAGCCCCGACATTGCTCATTCTGGCCAAAGACGGATTGGTGATATCGAGAAAGTCGACCAATCGGCGAATCCAGGCAATCCCCGATCTGGTTGTTGAAGAAGTCCACGGGCATCACCACTTGCACATGGACCATCCTGAGAGGGTCGCCCCGCTGATCGAACGGTTCATCCGTTCCCCGGCAGCCGGCTGGTCCTGATGCCGCCCCGTCCGCAGGCCGGCGGATGACGGCAAGGCAGCGCATCATCGGGCCGGAAGATCATAGACCCACTTCAGGAGGGCATCCTGTATGCGATTTCCATCCTTGTATCGTATCGAACCGGATTCGATGATCAACGTGACCGAGTACCAGGTGCCATTTCGGGCATGGACATACCCCGTCATGCTCCGGACCCCTTTGAGCCATCCGGTTTTTATCCGGGCACGCCCGGTCAAGTTGCTCTCAACCAGCCGTTTTTTCATGGTCCCGTCCAATGCCACCAGAGCCAGTGAGGACAGGAATTCCGCACGAAAGTTGCTGTGCCAGCCATATTGCAGCAGTTTCTCCAGATCGCCGCTGGTGATCTGTGTTTGCCTGGACAGTCCCGAGCCGTTGTCCAGCTTCAGCAGGGGCATGGGCAGGTTGCTGGCCGTCAGCCAGTCCCCGATGGCACGTCGCGCGCCCTCAATGGTGGCCGGCTTGTTCTCGTCCTGGGCATCCAGGCCCAACATCAATTGGCGGGCCAGCGCATTGGTGCTGAATTTGTTTATTCCGGTAATCATGTCCGCCAGGGGCCGGGACGCATGGGTGGCCAGTGGCCTGGCGGTGGAGGGTGTCCTTTCCACACGATATCCGCCATTGAAGCGTCCCCCGGTACTGGTCCACAGATAGGCAAACAGGCGGTAGGTATATTCGAGGTTGGGCACGATGGACCTGCCGAACGAGTATTGATCGCAGCTTCGGCGATACTTGCCCTTGAAACGTGCGATTATTTTTTCATTTTTCCGATGGATGCCATATTGCCATCCATGCCCCGGGTGGTAACACTTTCCATCGGACAGCGTCAGCTGGTTTTCGATTTCCAGGCCCGCCATGGGAGGGGAGGCAAAAACAATGGCCCGGCCATCCCGGGGTTGAATCACGAAGTTTGTTGCCGATGAATTCACCAAAGCGGCATCCGGGCCCACATTGTAAAGCCGGGCCGGTTCATTATCGAATGCCGACCGGTCATGGTTGGGCAAACGAAACAGTGTATTGTCAATGACCAGGTCCCCGGTGATGGTCTGTATCCCCCGTTGGCGGATATCCAGCACTTGTCCCCAGAATTGTTCCACCGTCAGGAAAGGGTCTCCGCCCCCTTTCAGAACCAGGTCCCCGTGCAGCACACCCTGTTTGATTTGACCGTCAGCCAGGTACCGGGTTTCCCATTGGTAATGCGGTCCGAGCATTTCCAGGGCCGCCAGCGTGGTCAGGACCTTGATCACGGAAGCCGGTGTCCTTGGAACATCACTGTTCAGGCTTAGTACAGACCTCCCCGTTTCCATTTGGCGCACATCAATGCTGACCGCAGAGACCGGAATCCGGTAATCCTGCAGCAATCGGGTGACACGGTCAGGGAGCGAATGCGCAAACGCGGTGGTGGCGAACAGCAGGAGAGCCGGGCAGACAACAAACCGGGGCAGATGGTTGGAAATGTAACGAGAAAGCATTAGCGACAATTGAAGTAATGATATAATCCGGCGGCAGGCATATCCGGAATTCTACATCACAGGGTCCGTGGGACTGGGTAAAAATGAGCGATCAAGAGTAAACAGTGAGCAAAAAAAACAATATTTACAAAATACAGTTCCACAGTCAGGGCAAGCTTTATGAACTCTATGCCCGGGAAGTCACCCAAAGCAACATGTATGCGTTTATCGAGGTGGCCAACATCATTTTTGGAGAGAAAACCCAGGTCGTCGTTGACCCCTCCGAGGAAAGGCTGAAGCAGGAATTCAGCGCAGTGAAGCGGACCTATATCCCGCTGCACTCCATCGTGCGAATTGATGAGGTGGAAAAGGAAGGCATCAATAAAATTACGGACAGCACCGGGAACAAGAGCGGGAGCAATATCGCGGCCTTCCCCATGCCGCCCCTGCAGCCCAAAAGCGACTGAACCCGCTCAACAGAACAAAATCGTCTCGTCACGCTGAAGAATCACGGCCCGGGTGGGTTCCCGGGTAGGCCCTGTACCATCATGCCGCCAGGACGGGGAGTGGGACGTCTGTGAAAGGAGTGGAAGCCAGGACAAGGTCCGGTCCCGTCTCCACCATTACCCACAGGGTACGCCGGTTCCGCCAAGACCACAGTAGCCGTTGGGAATTTTCGCCAGGTACTGCTGGTGGTAATCTTCCGCATAGAAGAAACCGGTCTCTTTCCGGATTTCCGTGGTGATGTCCGGAAATCCCGCGGCTTTCAGTCTTTGGTTATAGGCGGTTTTTGATGCCTGGGCTTCGGTCAATTGCTGTTCATCCCGGGCATAGATTGCGGACCGGTACTGGGTGCCTATATCGTTGCCCTGGCGCATCCCCTGGGTTGGATTGTGGGATTCCCAGAATACAGACAAGAGCGCTTCAAAGCTGATTTTCGACGGATCAAAGACCACCATGACCACTTCTGCGTGGCCGGTCCTTCCGCTACAGACATCCTGGTAGGTGGCATTGCGCGTTGTGCCGCCGGCATATCCCGCCGCGGTGGTAAAAACACCGTCCAGTTGCCAGAACTTGCGCTCTGCTCCCCAAAAACAACCCAACCCAAACACGGCGGTTTGCAGGTGACCCGAAAAGGGGCCCTGAATGGGGTTGCCGTTGACATAATGCCGGTTCGTTACCGGGATGGCCTGTTCCCGGTGTGCAAGGGTATCCGGCCGGGATGGCTTGGTTTTGCGTTTTGCGAAGGTAAACATACAGGTTTCGGTTCAATCAGGTCGTGGCGGTATTTTAGCCGGTTTTCCGAAATTTAGCACGGCGCACCTGGCTGGGGGCCCCTGCCTGGCCTGCGACCCCCGTGGACGGGTATTTTCAGCGCATTGCTGTTCCTTGTGCATGGATCAGGAAAACAACTCGGTCCGGCCAGGGTTCTTTTCGTGACCGGAGGCCGGGGAACTTTCGGGGTCAGCCCGGATGCCTAGAAAGGCAGGCCGTGCATGAAGCCAACCATGCACATGATCATGGGGATGGAGAGCATGGTATTGGTCCGGGATGCCAGCAGGGCGACATTTTTCGCCTTGGCAATTTCTTCCGGGCTGGCCGAGACCAGGCCCAGGATTTTTTTCTGGTTTGGCCAGATCAATACCCATACGTTGAACAGCATGATGGTCCCGAGCCAGGCACCAATCCCGATGACGATCACGGGCGTAGGCCCGTTAAGCGTAAACGCGGCGACCAGGCCGGCCCCGGAAGATTCCAGCGCAATCGCACCGGTGATCCAGGTTGCCACCGCTCCCCAGCGAAACCACAGCAGGGCCCGGGGAGCCACATATTTTGAAATCGCCGCCGGTCCGGGGCCGTCCTTGTCTGCCGCGCCTTCCGCGACGGCGGGGACCTGGACAAAATTGAAATAGTACAGCAGACCAATCCAGACGATCCCTGCCAATACATGTAACCAAACTACGAAAGACCAGGTATTCATTGTTCTGTAAACCTCCTGACTTGATATTTAATCCTGCTTTTCAGCCGGACAGGGGAATTGCCTAAAGGACAAGGGCAATGACTATGGCAATAACGAAACCGGCAATAATGGTGCCGGGAATACTTTTTAGTGGGTTCATATTTTACACTCCATGAGATCAGGGTTAAACACGCGACCATGTCTGCGGTTGACGACATTGACCAGTTTATCTGGTTGAAGAATAAATCCAGTGCGGTCTTTTTGCAAGACTTCCGGAAGGGCTGTGTGTCAACGCAATTCTAAGATGTCCCCTTTTCCATTGAGGGGGACCCAGTTCCCGGGGAAACATTACGCCAATGGATGCTCACCGAGGGGTGGTGTGCAGTGCTGCCTCTTTCCCTCTGGTTTGGGACAGCGAATAGCCTTGCACAAAAGCCATCAGGCTCGGGATACCGGGCTCGTAAGCATACCCTCCAACAGGCCAGACGTAACCCAGATGGGAAAGTTGTTCGAGTTTTTCCATGATTCGTTCATTCGTGGTCGGTTCATCCCCTGCCATTCCCTTTTCAATCGCTTGATCCAGATCGCTTCCATGCAGGACGGGTTCCTCGCACTGGACAAAAGCGTCTGCAACGCTCCGGGCGATGGACAGCAACCCCATTCTTTTTATCTCATTGAATCGGATATCATACATCGCGTTGCGTTCGTTTATCACTGCAGCTTCCACTTCTTTGACCTGTGCCAGGGTGATCTCTGTTTCTTTGGTTTCATCCAGTCTTCGGGCCAGGCAATCTCCCCAGACTTGCATGAAAAAAGGATAACAGTGGGCCTGTGCAACGATTTCTGCAACGACACCGGGGGCAAAGGTGATGCCGGCCTCCTGTAATGGAACGGTAAGCGCGGCGCCAGCTTCATCCGGTGACAAGCGTCCCAAAGGCAATTTTTTGCTGCGGTCCCAGAAGGACGCATTGGCTTTGCCCAATGCGGCGCTGAGATTCGGTGTGCCGGCCAGCACGAGCAGGAATGGATTGCCTGCGTTGCGCACGACCTGGCTGGCATTGAGCAAGTCCTCTCCCAGTTGCGGGCTCAATCGGTGCGCTTCGTCAATGATCAGAATCAGGGGCTGATGCTGACACCGCTCCTGCAGCAGGTCATCAAGGGTCAGGGTTCGTTTGGAAAAATCAACTTGTGCATTGGCTTTGGCGATGCCAACATTAATCGAAAAATCCGCAGATTGGATCTTGCGCCGAAGGGCGGTATGATCCCCAACAATCAGATCGACCAGCTTTCCCGGGTTGTCCAGCATCCCCGGGGTTGTCCACAGAATGTCCGGGTTGGAGGCGTCTTGCTGGTGGGTCTCTTTTTGCAGATAACGAAGCAGTGCGGTCTTGCCGTTGCCCCGGGGGCCGTAGAGAATCAGGTCCCGACTAATAGGTCTCCGGTTTTTCAAGGATTTGACACAAGTCTGGAAATAGGCCTGTTCTCCCTTACGACCCGCCAAATACGGAGGGACACCGCCAGCACCGGGCGTAAACAGATCGGACAAATCAGGGGCATTCATTTTCTTTTCCGACATTGGGTCATCCTGCCTTAAATCGGGGGTATTGTCAAAAATCAAGCATCGCCATGCCAGCGCAAAATGACCCCGGCCCGGTTGAAAACCGTGCTTCCCAACCTGTGATCAATGGGATATGGGAACGTTCCCATAAACATAAGGTTCCCATAAAATCGGAGTGGCTTCCCTCGGGTGGAAGGTGTTGGGCAGGTCCGTGGGTTGGAGGATGACTCTGTCAGTATTTCCCAGAGTTGAGATGGCCCCCACTTGTGAGTGAAATCAGCACTCCGGGGTGCTGATTTGTCCGCTGCCGCCACGACGGGTATTGCGCTTCGGAGTGTAGACAGGGGAGTATGAAGAGGACATTTCTATTTTTCGTTGACAGGCTTCCGGCAGGGCGAACGGGGCAAATTGCCCCTCAATACCCCTGCTCCAGGTCCACCACATGCGTCAGTGGCTCGCGATTGCGATACCGCAGGATATTGTTGTAAACATGGGCAGAGCTGGATGCGGGCACGGTCATGCTGGCAATATGGGGGGTGATGTACACATTTGTGTGGTCCCACAGGGGATGATTTTCAGGCAGTGGCTCGGTTTCGAACACATCCAGTGCGGCCCCTGCCAATTGCCCGTTGTCCAGTGCGGTCAGGATGTCCGCTTCGATTTGGTGCCCTCCGCGGCCAGCGCTGATAAGGTGTGCCCCCCGGGGCAGTTTGGCCAGGTTTTCTGCATTCAGGATCTGACAGGTTTGATCCGTCAGGGGCAACAGGCAAACCAGGATTTCGCTCCTCGACAACAGGCTGTCGAGCTGGGAAAGCCCCACATAACCGGTCACTCCTTCAATGGTTTTTTCACTGCGGCTCCAGCCAATGACATCAAACCCGAGGTTGACCAGTGCCCGGGCTGATGCCTGGCCCATTTCACCCACCCCGAGTATCCCCACCGTGCGTTCGCAGGCGGGGACCTGGCGGATGGGCCGCCAGGCATGTTCCGCCTGGTGCTGTTCGTATTGGGGCATGAACCGGTGAAACCTGAGCACATGAAACAGCACATATTCAACCATGCCGGCGGTCAGCAATTCATCCACCATCCGGATAACGGGAATCCCGGGAGGCAGAATTCCGTCTCCCTTCAGGTGGTCGATGCCGGCACCGACAGAAAAAATGATCTTCAGGTTGGGAAACCGGGCAAGGGCCCCGGGGGAAGGTTGCCAGACCAGGGCAAAATCCACCGCATCGTGGTTGGTGACACAGTCCCAGCGTACGATATCCAGGTCACAGTGTGCGAGGGCATGCTGCCAATCCTCGAATTTTTCATTGTCGGTTTTGACCACCAGTGTTTCGCGCATGCTCATCCGGATCCGTAAAAGGGAAGGATTATACGCCCTGTGGGACGTTCAGTGACAATGCCCCGGGTGTGCCAGCCAGGTCCGCCCGTCAGGAAAGAACCTGAATGGGAGGGCCGAAACACCCCGGGCATGCCATATGGCCGGGTGCGGCCTTGTTTTTCTGTCGAAGACAAAAAATTTTGGTAAAATCCCCAGTCCCTAATCTGATGTGCTGCACCCGATCCGGCCATGTCTTCGCGCCAGTCCGAATTTATTATTCGACCAAACGGTTCCTTTCATTCCAGGACCTGGATTTGGCTGGTTACACTGCTGGCGGTCATTGCCCTGGGCATCGCCCTGAGATTCGCAATTCTGGGCTACTGGCTGATTTTGCCCTTCGCGTTGCTGGATGTATTGGCGGTGGGGACCGTGTTTTTCCTCGTCGCCCGGCACTCCGCGTATGTGGAACGGGTGGTGATGTCTGAAAACCGGGTTGAAATCTTCCACATCCAGGACAATGCCGATGCAAAGTGGGAATTTCCCCTGCATTGGACCCAGATCAGGCTGGAGCACCCGAGATACCGGGGGTATCCCGCCAGATTGCTGCTGGGGTGCAAGGGCAAATGGGTGGAAATAGGACGTTGCCTGACCGACCGGGAAAGAGGGGCGCTGACCCGGGCGCTTGAAAGTGAATTCCGTCGGATTTCCGCTCACCCCGGCGTGGGGTTGCCTGAAAGGGGGTTTGCGGATTGATGGTCGAGGCGATACATCCGCGAATTGACTGGAGGGAATTCCTGGAGCTGTGCAAGCCCAGGGTGGTTGTGCTCATCCTGTTCACGGCCCTGGTCGGCATGTTTTTGTCTACGGACGGGCTGGTCCCGTTCAAGGCATGGTTCTGGGGGTTGGTCGGCATTGGCCTGGCGGCTTCCGCCGGGGCCGTCCTGAATCACTGGGTGGACAGGGAAATTGACATCCGCATGGAACGCACCCACCACCGGCCTCTCCCCGCGGGGAATGTCGATTCCCGGCAGGCCGTTGCATTCGCATTGATCCTGGCGGCGGCATCCATGGTCATCCTGTTCACTTTTGTGAATGCACTGACCGCCATGTTGACCTTTGCCTCCATGTTTGGATATGCGGTGATTTATTCCATGTTTCTCAAACACAGCACGCCGCAGAATATTGTCCTTGGCGGTGCAGCGGGAGCGGCCCCCCCGGTGTTGGGCTGGACGGCGGTCACAGGGGAACTGCACAGCGAAGCACTGCTGTTGTTTTTGATCATTTTCATTTGGACGCCCCCCCATTTCTGGGCGTTGGCCATCAAAAGGGTCGATGATTACAAGAAAGCGGACGTGCCCATGTTGCCGGTCACCCACGGGATTGCGTTTACAAAACTGCATGTGCTGCTGTATACCATCCTGCTCGTAATTGTCACCATCATGCCTTTTGTGGTGATGATGAGCGGGACGATCTACCTGGCGGGAGCAATCACGCTGGGGGCAGGGTTTGTATTCTATTCGGTCAAGCTCTATCGCTCTGATGGCGACCAGTTTGCCATGAAAACCTTTGGGTACTCCATATTTTATTTGAGTGCGCTTTTCGCCTTTCTGTTGCTGGATCACTACGCCCGGATATTCATTCGCACGTTTATCATGGAGACATGACCTGCCCGGCCATGAGCACGCACAACCAGCCCCCTGCCCCGGATGAGACGTCGGCAAACCACCGGGAAGTCACCTTTTTCACCATTGCCAAAAGCGTGTTTTCATCCTTTATTGGCGTGCAGAACAACGCCAACAGGAAACGGGATTTTGAAAGCGGGAAATTCTGGCATTTTTTCTTTGCAGGACTGCTGTTTGTTGCACTGTTTCTGGGCATGGTCTGGCTCATGGTGAACTACCTGATTGCGACCACACCATGACGACCCACCCCATGGCCGGAAAAAGGAGGTACAAAGGGACGGTTCGGGAAGGTTCCCGAGGGAACCGGAACCGGCAAATCGGCGATGTGGGTGGAGACACAGTGGTCACAACACACAAAAATTTTCAATCTGGCTATAATCAGCCTGTAAAACCACGCGTCAGGGACAAGTACAACCGATGCTTGTATACTGAACTTAATTTAGCTACCATGCCGCCTTTTTCGAGTCTGCCGGGCAGGGCTGGCCAGCCCGGAATACAACGCAATGATGGAATTGGCCGGGGCTTTCCTGAAGCAGGACAGACCTTCCGGATGACCGGTTGCAGAAGAAGGAAACGTATAATAATGTCGTTTGACAAGGCGGTACAATGTGGCTCTTAGTGTTAAATTTTATTGTCGGTGAGGATCCATGCAATTGATGAAGAATGTTCGACGAATTCCCATAGCCTTGCCGAGTCTGGTGTTGTGGGCAGCAAGTTTCCCGGCAGCGGCCGATTGGCAGCTCAACCTGACCGAAGGGGTGACCGAGATCAGCCGGGAGGTCTACGACATGCACATGTTTGTCCTGTGGATTTGTGTGGTCATCGGCGTGATTGTTTTTGGCGCCATGGCCTACAGCATCTTTTATCACCGCAAATCAAAAGGCGTTACCCCGGCAACCTTTCACGAGAGCACCACGGCGGAATTAATCTGGACAGTGATTCCGTTTATTATCCTGGTAGCCATGGCGATTCCTGCCGCAAAGACGCTTATCGTAATGGAGGATACCAGCGATGCAGACATCACCATCAAGGTAACCGGCCACCAGTGGAAATGGGAGTATGAATATCTGGAAAGCGGTATCCGGTTCATCAGCAGCCTGCATGCGTCCAGCCGGGAAGCCGCTGTCCTGGATTCGGGTATTGATCCCAACACCGTGGAAAACTACCTGCTTGAAGTGGATAAGCCGGTGGTTCTGCCGGTTGGCAAGAAAGTCCGTATCCTGCTCACCGCCAGTGATGTCATCCACGCGTGGTGGTTGCCCGCCATTGCCGTCAAAAAGGATGCCATCCCGGGGTTTATCAATGAAATGTGGACAAAGATCGATGAAGTCGGCATCTATCGGGGCCAGTGTGCCGAGCTTTGTGGACGGGACCATGGCTTCATGCCCATTGTGGTGGATGCAAGATCGGAAGCCGACTACAACGACTGGGTCACCGCGGAGTTGGCCGCGGCCGAGGCGGCGGCCAGTTCGGTAGACCGGGAGTGGGAAATGGGCGAACTCATGGAGCGTGGAGAAGGGGTGTACGCCACCTATTGTGTCGCGTGCCATCAGGGCAATGGCGAGGGAATCCAGGGGATCTTCCCTTCCCTGGTCAACACGCCCATGGTGCTTGAGGACCTCGAGGGCCATGTGGATGTCGTTCTCAACGGCAAGGAAGGGACGGCCATGCAGGCATTTTCCAGCCAGCTGAACGATGCTGATCTGGCCGCGGTGATTACCTATGAACGAAATGCATGGGGTAACGACACGGGGGATGTGATCCAGCCGTCCACCATCCGGTCGATGAGGGTCCAGTGAGGAACGGTTGAAACCAAGACAGAACAGATTTACCTGAGGTTACCAAGATGAATGCACAAGCCACTGATTTGTATCACGACGATCACGATCACCATGGACCGCCCCCGGGATTGTGGCGGTGGGTGGTGACCACCAATCACAAGGACATTGGAACCCTTTACCTCTGGTTCTCCCTGATCATGTTTTTTATCGGGGGCGCCATGGCGCTGGTCATTCGCACCGAGCTTTTCCAGCCGGGACTGCAGGTGGTGGATCCCCATTTCTTCAATCAGATGACCACGCTCCATGCGCTGGTCATGATTTTCGGGGTGGTGATGCCGGCATTCGTCGGACTGGCCAACTGGATGTTGCCGATGATGGTGGGCGCACCGGACATGGCATTGCCACGCATGAATAACTGGAGTTTCTGGATTCTGCCGTTCGGTTTCGGGATGATGCTTTCGACATTGTTCATGGAAGGAGGCGCCCCTTCCGCCGGATGGACGCTGTATCCTCCCCTGTCACTGCAAACCGGGGATGCCCTGCCGTACCTGATTTTTTCCATCCATCTTCTGGGGGTGTCTTCCATAATGGGTGCGATCAACATCATTGCCACCATCATGAACCTGCGGGCCCCTGGAATGACATTCATGAAAATGCCGCTGTTTGTCTGGACCTGGTTCATCACCGCCTACCTGCTGATAGCGGTCATGCCGGTACTGGCCGGGGCCGTGACCATGATGCTCACGGACAAGTTTTTCGGCACCAGCTTCTTCAGTGCCGCAGGGGGCGGAGACCCGGTCATGTTCCAGCATATTTTCTGGTTCTTTGGTCACCCGGAAGTATACATACTGATTTTGCCCTCTTTTGGCCTGGTCTCTGAAATCATCCCGACATTTTCCCGAAAGAAACTGTTTGGCTACAGTTCCATGGTGTACGCCACGGCTTCCATTGCCTTCCTTTCGTTTATTGTCTGGGCGCATCACATGTTTACCGTGGGCATGCCGCTGGTCGGGGAGCTGTTCTTCATGTTTACCACCATGCTGATCGCTATACCCACAGGAGTGAAGGTGTTCAATTGGGTATCCACCATGTGGAAAGGGGCCATGACCTTTGAGACCCCGATGCTGTTTGCCCTGGGTTTTGTCATCATGTTCACCATCGGCGGGTTTTCCGGGCTGATGCTGGCAATGACCCCCATCGATTTCCAGTATCACGACACCTATTTTGTGGTTGCCCACTTCCACTATGTACTGGTCCCGGGTGCGATATTCGGGATTATCGCGGGGGTCTACTACTGGCTGCCCAAGTGGACCGGGAATTATTACAACGAAACCCTGGGCAAGACCCATTTCTGGCTGTCCACCATTTTTGTGAATATCCTGTTTTTCCCCATGCACTTTGTGGGACTGGCCGGCATGCCAAGACGAATCCCGGACTATTCCGTGCAATTTACGGACTTTAACCAGATTGCCACCATTGGTGCATTTGGATTTGGGTTTGCACAGATCCTGTTCCTGGTGTTGATTGTGAAGTGCATCAAGGGGGGTGAAAAGGCAACCGACCAGGTTTGGGAAGGTGCTGAGGGGCTGGAGTGGACGGTCGCGTCACCGCCGCCCTACCATACCTTTTCTCCGCAACCCATTGTCAAATGACGGGAATGGAAAATTAATGGAAGCCAGGGTGTAGTGAAGAAACAGGTAAAAAGGACGGTGAGTATCCTCGTGACCATTGCAGTGTTGTTTTACCTGGCCTTCATCTATATGGCCCTCACCGGAAAAGTGGTGCTGTAAATGAAAAAACGGTTCCGCATCGCACACCTGTTCCTGATTCCCGTGGCCATGTTCGGGTTTGGTTATTTGATGGTGCCCATCTATAATATTTTCTGTGAGGTAACCGGGCTGAATGGCAAAACGGGGAGAATTTCCTTTGAGCAGGTTGAGGAGTTGGCTGTGGACGACCAGCGCCAGGTCAAGGTGGAATTTGACAGCGTTCTGAACCGGAAGGCGCCGTGGAAATTTGACCCGGAAGTGGACAGCATGATGGTCAGTCCCGGAAAGTCGTACCAGACCAGCTATATCGCAACCAATCAACTGGGCCGGGAAATGGTGGGCCAGGCGGTGCCAAGCGTGGCCCCTGCGAAAGCGGCCGCGTATTTCAACAAAACCGAATGTTTCTGTTTTAACCGGCAGGAATTTGCGGCCAATGAACAAAAACGCATGCCGCTTGTTTTTGTAGTGGACCCGGAGTTGCCCGAGGGGGTGAATACGGTGACGCTTTCCTACACGTTTTTTGACGTCAACAGTAAAATAAACTAGAGATTACCTGAGGTAACGCTATGGCAGAGGCCACACAAGACCACTATTACGTTCCCACAGCAGCAAGATGGCCCATTGTCGGGTCCGTTGCCCTGACCCTGGCGGTCTGCGGATTCGCTGTTCATCTGAATGGTGGTGGCATCGGAATGAAAATCACTGCCCTGGGACTGGTTCTGTTCGTCGTCATGCTGTTCGGCTGGTTCGGCACGGTCATCCGGGAGAGTGAATCCGGGACCTATCGCTCCTGGGAAGATGTTTCATTTCGCATGGGAATGAGCTGGTTCATCTTTTCCGAGGTCATGTTTTTCGCAGCGTTTTTTGGGGCATTGTTCTACGCCCGGGAATATTCCGTGCCCTGGTTGCTGGGGGAGGGATCCGGGGCCAGTACCCATACCTACCTGTGGAATGACTATACTGAAATTTGGCCGACCAATGGGCCGGAAGATCTGGGGGAAAGCGATTTCCATATGCACTGGTGGCCATTGCCGTTTATCAATACGGTCATTCTGCTAACGTCTGGAATCACGGTAACCTGGGCGCATCACGCCATCAAGGCACAGCATCGTACGCAAATTGTGCTCGGCCTGTTTCTCACGGTTTTCCTTGGATTTCTTTTCGTGTTTCTTCAGGGCGTTGAATATGTTGAAGCCTACCACGAAGGCATGAAGCTGAGCAGCGGCATCTACGGTTCGACTTTCTTCATGCTCACCGGGTTTCACGGTATGCATGTCACCCTCGGTGCCATCATGCTGACGGTCATGCTGTTCAGGGCGATGGCCGGTCACTTTACTGCGGACCGGCACTTTGCATTTGAGGCCGCGGCGTGGTATTGGCACTTTGTGGATGTCGTCTGGCTGGGATTGTTTATTTTCGTCTACATCCTCTAGAAAAGATCCCCGCTCCTTGTAAACTAGGTGTTGTGCAGCCAGCCCTGGCCGGCCAGGACACGGTTGGCTGGAATCCTTATCCCAGGGGGTTACAGGCCGAATTCGTGGGGGGTGATCCAGCCCATTTTTGCCCCCACCAGCAGCAGCACCATGACAAGCAATGACAGTCCGACACGTAAAAACAGGGTCTTGACGACCCGGGTGGAACGGGGAGGGTCCCTGACAAGGTAATAAAACGCGGTAAACAGGCTAACAATTACAAACAGCAGCAGCGCGACAATAATTACTTTCAACAAGGTGATATGACAATAGGCCGATTATCGGTATTATGATCATGAATGGGGCCAAAACACCAGACATAAAACCGGTCATGGTGGTTTATTTCATCAGTTTGTCGATCCTGGTCGGTCTCGGTGCATGGCAGGCAAAAAGGGGAATGGATAAAAAGGTGCTGGAAAAACAGATATCCGAAAGTGGTTTTCACCTGGTCAATCTGAACGAATTCCCGGGGCCGGTTGAAAACCTGAATTACCGGAATGTGCGCGCAACGGGCAAATGGCACTGGGAACATGCCTTCCTCCTCGACAATCGAATCCATGCAGGAAAAGTGGGCTATGAAGTCTTCGTTCCATTCACCCTGGCCAATGGCAAGGCCACGTTTCTGTCCAATGCCGGCTGGGTGGAAAAACCGGCAGCCGATGGCCTGGGGGACAGAATGCCCCCGGCAACGGCAGAAGAAGAAATCCATGGGCAGTTGTATTTCCCGCAGAAAGGGTTTGCCCTGGGGCCGATCATGACCGAGTCGGCAACCTGGCCAAAGGTGGTTCAGACGCTGGATATCCCGGAGCTGTCAGCCGTTTCCGGTCGAAACCTGGAATCTGCGGTGATCGTCATGGAGCCGGATGCCGGTTCCGGGTTCATTAAAATCTGGCAGCCCTATGTGGTCAATGCCACCCGGCACTTTGGCTATGCGGTCCAGTGGTGGGGGCTGGCGGCGGTGCTGGTGGTGTTTGGCGTGATCTGGTACCGAATGGGTAAAAAAATCGCATGAAACATGAAAACAGTACGGTAGCCAGGGGCAAGCAACTGCGTTCGCGGCTGAAGTTGATAGCGGTCTTTCTTTTATTTGCCGGACCCCTGCTGTTTGCCTTCCTGTGGTACTACGGCATGGGGGCGGTGCTGGCCCCCAAGGAACAGGCCAACCATTCTCCATTAATCAGTCCCATCGTTCCGCTGGAAAGTTTTGAGAATCCGGTGCTTCCGGAAGGGATACTTGGAAATGAAACCCTGAAGCGAATGTGGACCATCGTCCATCTGATTGGCCCCGAATGTGCGGAGCGTTGCCAACAGTCACTGTACAACACCCGGCAGGCCCGTCTTGCGGTGGGCAGGGATGCACGAAGAATACAGCGCATCCTGCTTTTTTCCGACTCCGGCATTGCCGGGGAATTTGAAACTGGCCAGCCGGACGCTTTTTTCGCCGGACAGGCTGAAAAAGGTCTTGAATTGCAGCTGACGGACATTGCCAGGCAACGCGGGATCGGCAATGACGATGCGATATTGATTGATCCCCTGGGCAACGTGATGATGGTCATTCCGGCGGACCTGGATCCCAGATTATTGATCAAGGACATGAAAAAACTGCTTAAACTGTCGAGGATCGGCTGACCGGGCCGGGTTGAAACCCAGCCGGAACGGGGTGCGCTTGCCTGGTTTGCGCAGCCAGCGTCTACCGGCATGGAAAACAGGGCACCTGTCCTTCAGGGCTGGGCCGGGCCGGGTCCGACCCGCTGGACGGAAAAACCGGGTACACCCTGGGGCCATGGGGTCTGCCTCAACCGGTTCCAACCCGGCTCCCGGCCGGCGCGATGGCCGCGTTTTCCATATTCGTTACAAAGAGCCCGCGACATGTGGTGTAATTATCCACTGTTACAGAGCGACGGGCTAAAATCCCGAATACCGGCCAACCAGGTAATGGAATCACAAGATGACTGCTGAAAAAAAATTGTGGGGAGGGCGCTTTTCTTCGCCTACCAGCCATTCAATGGAGACATTCTCTGCCTCGGTAGGATTTGACCGCCGACTCTATCAACAGGATATCGCGGGTTCCATGGCACACGCGCGCATGTTGTATACCCAGGGCATTCTGTCGAAAAAGGATTTCTCAGACATCCAGGCAGGATTGCTGGAAATCCGGGAAGAGATTGGTCGCGGAGAATTTGACTGGACCGATGCCCTGGAGGATGTGCACATGAACATCGAGCAGGCCCTGACGGACAAAATCGGGGAAGCGGGAAAGAAATTGCACACCGGGCGCTCGCGCAATGACCAGATCGCAACGGACATGAGGCTGTATCTGCGGGACGAAGTGGACCAGATCTGTACAATGCTGACGAATCTGCAGCATGCATTGATTGACGTTGCGGAACGGGAAGCTTCCACCCTGCTCCCTGGATTTACGCATATGCAAACGGCCCAGCCGGTGACCCTGGGTCACCATATACTGGCCTGGAACGAGATGTTTCAACGGGACTATGAACGATTCCAGGACGGCAGGAAACGCATGAATACCTGTCCCCTTGGAAGTGCTGCACTGGCGGGAGTTTCGTATCCCATCGATCGCGAGATGACCCGCGCGGAGCTCGGTTTTGATTCGATTTCAAGAAACTCCCTGGATGCGGTTTCTGACCGGGATTTTCTTGTGGAATTCGCCGCCCATGCATCATTGATGATGGTGCATTTGTCGAGAATCTGCGAAGAACTGGTATGGTGGTCCTCACAGGCCTATTCTTTCATTGATCTGGGAGATGAGTTTTGCACCGGTTCCAGTATTATGCCGCAGAAAAAGAACCCGGATATCGCAGAGTTGATACGGGGAAAATGCGGGCGGGTAAACGGCAGCCTGGTGGCACTGTTGATGCTGATGAAAGGCCAGCCATTGGCCTATAACCGGGACAACCAGGAAGACAAGGAACCCATTTTTGACATTGTGGACACCGTGCGGATGTGCCTGGACGTCTTTGCACAGCTGGTTCCCGTGATTACCTTCCATCGCGACACCATGGAAGCGGCGGCTGAAGAGGGATACGCAACCGCCACAGATCTTGCGGATTACCTGGTCATGAAGAACGTGCCTTTCCGGGATGCGCACAAGGCGGTTGGAAAAGTCGTCGGCTACGCCGTTGAACACGGCTTGTCCCTGTCCGATATTGACCTGGAGAAACTGCGAAATTTTTGCCCGGCTGTGGAAAAGGATGTCTATGAAATCCTGGATGTCCGGGGATCGGTACGGTCAAGGGACCATGTGGGCGGGACCGCGCCGGGGCGAGTGAAGCAGGCCGTTGTGGAAGCGCGGAAATTACTCCATGCAAGAACGGCCAAAGCGGGTTAGAATGGAGTTTGTTGAAATCATGTCAAGGCGAATCCAGCCCATGGGAAAATTGCGGTTCTTTGTCCTGGTGAGCCTGTGTTTCGTTTCCGCCTGTGGCCAAAAAGGGCCGCTGTATCTGCCGGTTGAAGAGCCGCTGGCAGTGGAAGCCGCGAGTCATGAACAGACCGACGATACGGAAGAGGACGAGGCGGTCAATGAGTAACCCGGGTTGACCGGGGTCGACCGGATTCATCGGATTCGAGGGAGTCAGGAGATTGTCGGTGTACAGACGTTTTGTTGGGGCATTGCGGCCTCTTGGGTCGGTTTGATCCGCGAGGATTCCCTTGGATTGATGCGGATGGCGCTCTCTTTGCACGCACGGGATCATCTGGAAAGTCGCGTATTTTCCCCTGGGGAACCAACCTGATGGACTACTTCAATTACGAAAACGATTGCCTGCACGCGGAGCAGGTTGAGCTTTCCCGGATCGCAGAGAAGGTGGGTACCCCCTGCTATGTGTACTCCAGGGCCACCCTGGAGCGGCACTGGCATGCCTTCGACGATGCCTTTGGTGAGTATCCTCATCGAATCTGTTATGCCGTCAAAGCGAACGGAAACCTGGCCGTTCTGGATATCCTGTCCCGCCTGGGGTCGGGGTTCGACATTGTTTCAGCCGGTGAATTGCGAAGGGTGCTTGCAGCGGGCGGCATGGCGGGAAAAACGATATTTTCCGGCGTGGGGAAGCAACCGTGGGAAATACGTGAAGCCTTGGAAGCGGGAATCCACAGTTTCAATATCGAATCCCAGGGAGAGCTGGAGAAAATCCAGGAAATTGTCGCTGAAACCGGAAAGATGGCCCGTATTTCAGTGCGCATCAACCCGGATATCGACCCCATGACCCATCCCTATATTTCTACCGGGTTGAGGGAAAACAAGTTTGGGCTCACCGCAGACAAGGCGCTGGAAATTTACCAACTCGCAGCGAAGGACAAAAATATCCGCATCAGTGGAGTCGCCTGCCACATCGGTTCCCAGTTGACAGAACTGGCGCCCTACCAGGAGGCCCTGGATAAAATTCTCCATTTCACCAGCCAACTGGACGCAAAAGGCATCCCTGTTGAGCACATCGATTTTGGGGGTGGCCTGGGGGTCCGCTATAGTAATGAAAAGCCGCCGAGCCCGGCACAATACTGTGCGGCCCTGCTGGAAACCCTCGAAACCTTTGGAAAGCGATACCCGATTACCATTGAGCCCGGCCGGGCCATCATGGCCAATGCGGGGATATTGCTGACCCAGGTGCACTATCTCAAGCAGGGCGCTGAAAACAGTTTCTGCGTGGTGGATGCCGCCATGAACGACCTGATTCGCCCGGCACTCTACCAGGCGTACCAGGAGATCATCGAAGTCAACAAATCCGGCGACCGGACCGCAACCGTGTATGACATCGTGGGTCCGGTTTGCGAGAGCAGTGATTTTCTTGGCAAGGGCAGAAGGCTGTCTGTCCGGGAAGGAGACCTCCTGGCGGTTCGTACTGCCGGAGCCTATGGGGCGGTGATGAGTTCAAATTACAACGCGCGTCCCCGCCCGGCTGAAGTGATGGTGGACCGGGACACCTTCCATGTTGTTCGCCAACGCGAGCCGCTCGAAAGCCTGTATGTGGGGGAGTCCAGACTGCCGGGGTAAAAGGCGGGGCCGGATCCCCCGTCCCCGCGCATTCACCAGTAGCCTGTCCGGAAAGGCCAGGAACCCCGATTTTTAGGACCGATCATCTTCGTTGAAAATAACGGGGTCCCGGATACCTGACGAATCCTGGGTCGACAAAAATCCTGCAACCACGAGTTGGAATCAATGACCATGGGATTTGCAGAGGTCAGGTTATCCCCCGGCAGTGGACCCTGTGTGATCAAGGTCCCCCGGCGGGGGCAGCGCGACCAGACTTTCAAGAGCGGGGTCTTCGATCCCGTCCGGGATGCCCGGCAGAGGCAAATAGTGGTTGAAGCCGCAACGGGCCAGGCTGTCCAGCTGGTCCGGAAGAAATTCTCCCACCGCAATCAGGCTGCCCTCGAAACCCGCGATCCGGACTTGTCGTCCGAGGCTGAAGATCCTGCCGTCATCAAAGTGCCCGGTGTAAATGAAGACACGATGCTCCGGAGTCAGGGCCTCCATCCAGTTACGGGTTTTGATGTCGGCCGGGACAACCACCATGTCAGACTGCCCCCCGTCCTGACCGCATTTGACAAATTGCGGTTGCACCGGGGCAGGCCGGTGAGCGCTATTTCCCATAGATAACCTCCTTGAAGGGAGCGGCCCCCACCCGTTCGAAGGTGTCCGGAAAGGTTTCGTCGGGACTGGATCTCAGCTTCAGGTAGTGTCGGATGATCAATTCAACACACCCGGCGATGTCATCCCGGCTCACTGCAGGGCCGAGGCGTGTGCCGAGCTTGAGATTCTGGTCAGCGCGACCTCCGAGTGTGATCTGAAACCACTGTTCGCCTTTTTTGTCCACACCCAGTATTCCGATATGTCCAATGTGATGGTGGCCACAGGCATTCATGCATCCGGAAATCTTGACCTGGATATCTCCCAGTGATTTCAGTTCCAGCGGGTCCGTGAACCGGTTCTGGATTTCCATTGCGATTGGAATGGAGGTGGTGTTCGCCAGGCTGCAGAACTCCAGGCCCGGGCAGCAGATGATATCCTGCACCGTCTGTATATTCGTATCCGACTGGCCGGATGCCCGAAGGTCCTTCCAGAGGGAATACAGATGGTCTGCGTGAACCAGGGGCAATAACAGGTTCTGCCTGTGGGTGGTGCGAATAAGGCCGCCGGAGTACCGGTCGGCCAGGCCGGCCAACACATCCATTTCATCGGCAGTAATGTCCCCCGGTGCCACATTTTCTTTTTTCAGGGAGATGAAAACAGAGCTGAACGACGCATACTTGGAAAGGCGGGTGTTTTGTATTTTCCAGTTTTCAAACGCGTCCCGGTCCGGCACAGTGCTGCCAGCGCCTGCCGTGACGGGATGGATACGGGGATGAAATGCCACATTCATCAAGGGACTGGGAAACCGGGCCTTGATCTGTTCGATCCGGTCGGGGGTCAGGGTAAGGTCCCCGTCCCTGATTTCCTGGAACCGGTCATTCACAGCCTGCCCAAATGCCTGGATTCCCATGCTGTTGACCAGAATTTTTATTCGCGCCTTGTACTTGTTGTCCCGCCGGCCGTTCAGGTTGTATACGCGCAGGATGGCTTCAAGATAGGACAGCAGATGGTGTTTCGGCAGGAATTCATGAAGCAGTTTTCCGATCACCGGGGTGCGCCCCAGGCCGCCCCCTACGAACACCTGAAAACCGATTTCCCCGGCATTCCGTACCAGCCTCAACCCGATGTCGTGCGCCAGAATCGCGGCCCGGTCGTTTTCAGAGCCAGTGACTGCAATCTTGAATTTTCGCGGAAGATACAGAAATTCCGGGTGCACGGTGGCCCATTGCCGGATGATTTCACACCACGGGCGAGGATCTTCGATTTCCGCCGCATCAATCCCCGCCAAGGGGTCAGAGGTGATATTCCGGATACAGTTGCCACTGGTCTGTATGGCATGCATCTGCACCAAAGACAGGTCGGCGAGCAAATCCGGAACCTGTTCCAGTTTCAACCAGTTGAACTGTATGTTTTGCCGGGTCGTAATGTGCCCGTAACCCCGGTCGTATTTCCGTGCGACCCGGGCCAGCATTCGCAACTGCCTTGAATTCAGTTCTCCGTAGGGAATGGCAATGCGCAGCATGGGCGCATGCCGTTGGATGTAGAGACCATTCATCAGCCGCAGGGGCCGGAACTGGTCTTCGGACAACTCGCCGTTCAGATAACGGTTGGTCTGGTTTCGAAATTGAACAACACGTTGATCAACCAGGTGTTGATCGGTTTGGGAATATTGATACATCTTGCAGCGCTCCGATAGTGAAATAAAAGCCCAGGAACTGGGACCTGAATCGGGTTTCGGGGAGCGTCAGATGTGAATTCGGGGACTTAAAATCTATTGAACACGCAAAATGGACAAGCCGGCGCTCCCCGTTGTACAGCAACAACAGGCCCGCATCGACTCGGTAGAGGGAATCAGATTGGCTACAATCAAGTTCATGGGCCGAGTGTATCCCTCTGAATCTCTCCCGGCAAGCAATATTTTCATTATTTCAGGGTCTGTGCAGGGACGTTGGGAGGAGGTTGCCGCAGTCTGCATCTTCCGGGCCCGTAGCCCCTGCCGGGGGGCGGGTTTGCGAGGGACCGCTTCCAAGAGGCGTACAAAACGGGTTCCGGTTGTATTCAGCCCGGGGGTGGCAGGCAACAGAATGTTCTGTGGCAAAAAGCCATCAGCGCGGATTGCCCGGGGCCACGCCATACTCCTTTCTTATGGCATGGATCACGGGCTGGCTGTCCGGGCGTCGCCGGTGCCAGACATAAAAGGATTCTGCGGCTTGTTCCACCAACATCCCGAGGCCATCGTGGGCATGCGCCACCCCGTTTGACAGCCCCCATTTCATGAATACCGTGGGCTGGTCCGCATACATCATGTCGTAGACGGTGGTTTTCGCGCCGAGGCATTTCCGGTCAATCCCCGGCAGTGTGCCATCCAGGCTGGCAGCCGTCCCATTGATGACCAGGTCGAATTCATCGTTGGGGACACGGTGCAGCCCCATCCCTTCCACCCGCTGGTCAAATCGTTCGCTTAAGCGGACCGCCTTGTCCGCGGTACGATTGGCAATAACCACCCGTTCCGGGCTGCATTCATACAGGGACCCCAGCACGCCGCGGACGGCACCACCCGCACCAACCAACAAAATGGATTTATTCCTGATGCTGAACCCAAGATTGTTTTGCAGGTCTGCAACCAGACCCCGTCCATCCGTGTTGTCTCCAAATGTGGTTCCATCGCCATTGAATTGCAGCGTATTGACGGATTCAGCGCATTGTGCACGGGGGCTGATCCGGTTTTTCCCCGTCCGGCACAGTTGCCAGGCCTCCACCTTGAATGGCACGGTAATATTCAGTCCTGCCCCGCCATTTGCAGAAAAATGGCTGACGGCTTGCCTGAACCCCCCCACATCGACCTGTATCCGGTCATATTGAATCGCAATGCCGGTTTGTTGTGCAAACAGTTGGTGGATCAGGGGAGACTTGCTGTGTGCCACCGGGTTTCCCATCACGGCATAGCCCGCCGGCTTCGCCTTGAAATCAAATATATCGCTCATTGGGTACTGTTTCGTGAGGATTGTCGTGTTCAAATGTCCTCAAAGAGGATAAAAACCGGGCCTTCGCTGCTCACATGGATGGTGCCGGTCCCGATATTACTCAATCCCAGGGAAGAGAAGGGCTGGAATTCGGTTCGCTCGACACAGGGGTACCGGCAGGCGCCGGTCATCCGGACGTGGGTGGTTTCAACCACCGCCAGACTGAAAAGCCCGCTTCGGTGGAATGCCCAGTCCCCCCTGGTGTATCCGGTGATTTTCCCATCAAAATCGATAGAGGCCGGGTGGGCTCTGGATTTCAGGAAGTGGTGGGTTTCTCCCAGATTGAACATTTCATGGTCCCTGCGGCCGCCGAGGAAACCGGTGGCAACAATGGTGTCATATTCCCGGGGAATGTGTTCGAGGGCGAACGCAAAGTCGGAAAAATCCTTTTCCGGGTTCAGGGGAATATCGATTTCCCCATCAAATGAATCGCCATCCCCCACCGAGAGGCCCACTCCCTCAACCCGAAAGCGGGACCCGCCATCCACGAATATAACCGGTTCAGGGACCTGCCCGGGCGGTTCAGCCAGGGGACCTACCAGCGTGACCGTTCCGGTGTGTTTGAATTTTTCCAGGTATTGAAATAGTCTCATGCAGCACCGTTTCGCGGCGGAATTCAAAAAAATCTAAACCGAAACACCGGCACCGACGCGCCGCCTGCCGGTCTTCGCCACTCCTCCAACCATCCATCCAAACCGCCGGGCCAGCGGGTTCGGGGGAGTTGGAGGCCCGTCTGCCCCGCCTTGTTTTGCACGCTTTTTCTGTCCAATGGAATCGCAAAGGAGTCCGGACAAATGCCTTTATGGGGTGCCAATCTTCTGGGAATTAAACAGTCTGCCCGAAGAGCGCCCCTTTTTCTTCTGCAGCTTTTTCACCACCCGATACCCCAGCAGTACCGTCAGAATAGAACCGTAGATGAAGGGTTCGGTATCGTCAACCCGGGTAATCCAGAGAAAATGAATCACACCGAGAATCCCGGCGGCATAGACGGCTTTGTGCAATCGGGTCCAGGCGCGCCCCATCCGTTGCCGGATCGCCAGGGTTGAGGTGGAGGCAAGCGCAAGCAGGATTAAAAACCCACCGAAGCCGACGGTGATGTATGGCCGTTCGATGATGTCTTCCAGCAGGAATCCGAAATCGAACGAAAGGTCAAACAAAAGATAGGTAAGGAAATGAAGCAACACATAGAAGAAACAGTACAGGCCCACCAGGCGCCGGAACTGGATCAACCAGCCGGAACGGGTCAGCCTGGCCAGGGGGGTGATGGCCAGGGTGACCAGGAGGATCCGAAGCGTCCATTGTCCACTGGTATGCGTAATGGACTCTACCGGATTGACCCCCAGAGAATGGGTGAAAAAGCCGATGAGCAGGTACGCAAACGGAGCCAGCAGGAGAACATGGACGATGGGTTTATACACCCATCGGATTTTCCGGATGCCGGGAGAACGCATCAATAATTCTTTCGCAAATCCATGTCCCAATAGAGATCGGCAACCTCTTCATATCCATTGAACATTAACGTGTCACGTTTGAACAGTTCTCCTACCCGGCGCTCCTTTTTCTGGCTCCAGCGGCGATGGGCAACCTCCGGGTTCACATTTGAGTAGAATCCATATTCCCTGGCATTGGCCATGTTCCAGCTTGTCGGGGGCTCATGTTCCGTAAATTCGATTTTGACAATGGACTTGATGCTTTTGAAACCATATTTCCAGGGCACAACCAGCCTGAGCGGTGCGCCGTTCTGATTGGGCAACGGCTTTCCGTATAACCCCACGGCCATGAACGTAAGGGGATGCATGGCTTCATCCATTCGCAGGCCCTCGCGGTATGGCCATCTCAGAATAGGGCTGTTCTGTCCGGGCAGGGGGTTTCGGACATCATAAACGGTTTCAAATGCCACATACTGGGCAGCACTGGTTGGCTGATACTGCTTGATCAGGTCGGCCAGCGGGAAACCGACCCATGGAATCACCATGGACCAGGCCTCCACGCAGCGTAGCCGATAAATACGTTCTTCCAGCCCTACGGGCTTCAGCACATCTTCCAGGGTATAGGTCCCGGGTTTTTCACACTCGCCTTCAACGGAAACAGACCAGGGGTCGGTCACCAATGCTTCGGCTTTTTCGTGGGGGTCTTCCTTTCCAGTGCCAAGCTCATAAAAGTTATTGTAATGGGTGATGTCTTCAAAGGAATTCAATTCGTCGTTTTCATCCAGAACGCGCGTGTTCGGGGCACCGGAAATGCGCTCTGCCAGGCTGCTTACGGCGGCACTGGCCAGAACCGGGAAGTAGCTGGCCAGGGAAATGCCCGCACCGGTGGCAATACCGGACCGAATGAACTGGCGCCGTTGCCGGTAAATTTTCTCATCGGTGACTTCATTTTCATGGATATCCGAGTTGCGGGTGGTTTTGATATGAACCATATTGAGCTCCTGTATATTTCAGTAATATCGTTGGTAACCGTGCACCAGGCCGGGTGCGCGGGAATCCTGGTCAACCTGACTGGTGTGGTCCGGTTGATTTGTTCCAGATTTGTACACGTGGTCATGTCTGCGGCATCCGGTCTCCGGTTTGCACACACGCATCCCTGTCATTACGCCGTCCTCCCGTAGAAGCCGAGCCTCTCCTGTTCGCTGAACCTTTTTCCCTGAAATTCATAATAGGAAAACACGGCAATGATCCGGTCTCGATTCCCTTCAACCGGGGTCAGGCGATGGGCCGTGTTTCTGCCCCGGAAAATATTCAGGGTGCCCGGGGGAAAGGCCAGCCTGCACTTGCCGGGGTCACGGCCGGCAAGCAACCGGGCCACCCCGTCGTAATTGGGATCCTGGTCGCTGCGTAAATCCGGGCGGTATTCAAAATGGCCTCCTGCCCGGGGGGATTGCAGCAACAGCGTTACGGTGAACTCTGACCGGTCAAAGTGCCAGTTAAGTGCTTCGCCCTGGCGGTATGCCATGACGTTCACCCGGGCCAGGGGATCATCCATGGTGAAAAGCCCGGATTTCCCCAGAATACCGGCAAGAAAATGAACCAGGGGAGGGTATTCATAAATCCGCGTCACAATGCACTGGCCCAGCTGGTCAGCGCAGACGGTGTGGTTGATGGTTTCGCTTTTCTTCAACGCGGGGTGATTCTGGTCCACTCCCGGAACATCGTCCAGAAAATAGACATTGTGCTTCCGCCGGTGGGTAAAGGATTCGCTGTCCAGGATGGGTGCAACTTCATTCACCGCATCCCGGCAGGCTTCGGGCTTGAGAAATCCATGCAGGCCAATACTGCCGGACCTCGACAATTCGTCCCTGCAATGCGCCTGCAGGGAATGAAAGGCATGGCTTTCCGGCCGATCCAACGGGAACTTTTCCAGGTTGATCAAATGGCGCATGGGGGTTGTGGCGAATAACATGGGCCATAGTCTATCAGATATGGAAGGCCCCCCAACGCCTGGCTGCGGATTCGTCATGGGGAGATTTCCCGGGGCCGGGAAAAAATGCTCAACCCCGGTCTAGATAACGGCTTTTTCCAGGAAGGGCTCGTTTTTCAAAATTCTTTCGTAACCCAGGGGCGACAGGTCCAGGGCCCTGAATTCGCCGTAGGTGACCAGTTCGCTGACACCCCGGCCCATGGCAGGGGATTGCTGAAAGCCGTGACCCGAAAACCCATTCACGAAGATAAAATTGGTTATTTCAGGATGTGCACCAATGATGGCATTCTGGTCGAGGACATTGTAGGCATAATGCCCGACCCATGAATTGACTACTTTTATGGCTTCAAAAGCAGGAATCCGGGTCGCGATGGCAGGCCAGAGTTTTTCTTCCCAGATAGAATGATCAAACTCAAAGTCATCAAATTCCACGGCCGGATCATCGTCCGGTGGACCGCCGCACAGATAGTAGGCGCCATCACTGCGCATATGCACCCCGGTGGGGTCGATGGTCAGGGGCAAATCCCTGTCCAGGGGGTCTTGCGCATCAAAGACGAAGGTGTATCGCTTTCTCGCTTCCACAGGCAGTTCAATTCCGGCCATTTTGGCGGTAACCGCTGCACGGGGGCCGGATGCGTTGACAATGTTGCCGGCAGAAATGACTTCCCCGGATTTCAACATGACACTGTCCACGTTCTTCCCGGCCCGACCAATGCCGACCACTTTGTTGGTGATATATTCCACGCCATTTTGCCGGGCCTTTCTTTTCCACCATTCAAACATGGTGTTGCCGTCAAAATAACCCTCGTTGTCGGTGTTGTGGCTGCCGAGCACGATATCGTCCAGATAATAAAAGGGATAGGCCTCGGCAATCTCTTCCGGTGTCATGATGCGGGTGTTTACACCGCAGGCCTGTTGCAGCGCCTGGTTTTCCTGCAACACCTCCGCAAAATGCGTATTGCCCGCCAGAAACATGTACCCATAGCTGTCCAGGGTAATGTCCGGAATGGTCTCATCCCCTCCGAGTTGCTCCCGAAAACTGTTAATGAATTCGACGCCGAACTGGGAAATCCGCACATTGATGGCGTTGGAAAACTGCTTTCGGATGCAGCTGTTGGTGGTTGCGGTGGATGTCCACTGGTAAGTGGGGTCTCGCTCAACCACCAGTACCGTCCCATCAAAATCCGGATTGGCAGACAGGAACCAGGCCGAAGCCGAGCCAATCACGGCACCGCCAATGATGACAACGTCATAGGATTTTCGCTTCGGGGATGCGGCGATAGCGGCTGGCTTCATGGTTTGATCGCTGGCGATGATTCTCCTGGACAGATCACCGGCTCTACGGCCCGGTGCATGAGCTGGTCTCCTTCCGGCAGTGGCGGCCCGGATTGCCACCACGCACACTGCCCTCCGTCCCTTTGTGTCGACTTGAACAGGTGGCGAGCAAATCAGAGACAGGCCGTTTTCCCGTCATTTCACTTTGTCTTCTCCGTTACAATTCAAGTTGCAGTTGTTTTCTTTTTCCCGGAAGTTTCTTGTGCTCGGCATAATTCAGCGGGAAATCGAGTCCCTGCTATCACATCAGAGATATTCAACACAGCACGGGAATTATCTATGATTTTTACCTGCAAGACAAAGGATTTCGAATTCCTTTGTTGACGACAGAAATCACAAAGATCAAGCCATCCAAATCGCCCAATGCAAACACGTCACGCGTATCCGCGAATCCAGGAAAAGATAGAACAGGATGAATGTGTCATTCTTGATGGCGCAATTGCCACGGAACTGCAACGCCATGAACTCCAGGGTTTTAAATTAAGCGACGATAACCACTGGGGGTTTGATGCGTTGCACCGGTCACCGGAAGCTGTCCAGGACGTCCACCAGCAATACCTGGCATCCGGCGCGGACATACTAACCACCAACACCTATTCCATTTTGGATGCACCGACGTATACCGGGCATTACGATACCCATATCGGCCCCATTCACTGGATGGAACTTGCGCGTCTGGCAATCGAATTGCCCAGGGCCGCTGTCTCGAATGGCAACCCGGACCGGCCCGCCGCGGTTGCGTTCAGCATTGGAGGAGAAATCGAGACCCCTGACCATCTCACCACCATCGACCTGTTGTTGAAAATTTTCAGGGACACCCCGCCGGACCTGGTTTTGTTCGAAACCATTTCGCTCATCGAAGACAATCACACCATGGAGGCGATTCAGAGGGTCCTGGACAGCGGGTTGCCGGTATGGGCGAGTTTCAGGCGTTGCCGAAAAGGGGTCTGTGGTATCCATGGCCAGCTTTGGGGCGGGCCCGAAGGCGACCGGTTCGGGCGACTTTCCCAGAGCCTGGAACGCATGGGTGTTGGTGCCCTGCTGATCAACTGTCTGCCCGCGAACCGGGTGGAAGGGACATTGCCCTGGTTGCGGGATTTCTGTAATTTGCCGCTTGGTGTCTATCCGAATATTGGACGGTATATTGAATCAAACTGGCAGTTTGACCAAAAAATGAGACCCGAAGACTACGCAGAAATGGCCCGGGAATGGCGAAATGAGGGGGCGCAGATTATCGGGGGCTGTTGTGGAGTGGGGCCGGATGAAATCAAGCTGGTTGCCGAAAGCCTGAATGGAGCGCCCCGGGGTGGTACAGACCGGAAGCCGAGGCCGGATTCCGACCGGTATGGCCATCCACCTGCTACCCCTCGGGCTGCCCAGTGGGTGGATGGCAGGGGGCGGGAACTATATCCATTGCCATTGCCGAAAATTGTGGTGGATGAAGGCGTATTTGTGCCGACCCAGGGCAGTTACCTGATATGGAAGTACCTGTTCAACAATGCCATTGGCGAGGACAAATCCTGCCTCGATATCGGCTGTGGTGTTGGGATTCTGGCGATCCAGCTTGCATTGAATGGTGCCCGGGATGTGACCGCTATCGATATTCTTCCAGAAGCTGTGGACAATACCATGACGAATGCTTTTCGCAATGGTGTGGCGAACAAAATGACAGCGGTTGCCGGAGACCTGTATTCTCTTCTGCCCGAGGAGAAATACGACATTATTGTTGCAAGCCTTTACCAGATGCCGACAAATCCAAAGGGTCAATTCCGGGGCCATCGGGACATTGATTACTGGGGACGAAACCTGTTTGATCACTTCATCAAGAACCTGGACAATTACCTGGATGAAGAAGGTACGGCCTATCTCATGCAGGTCTCCATGCTTGGGAAGAAAAGAACAGAAGACCTGCTGTCGAGATATGATTATCGGTATCGGGTTGTGGATTTCAATTTATACCAGTTTAATCCGGTATTCAGCGAAAACCTGGAACAGATCGAAACCGTGGAAAGCCTTTCCGATGCCTACCATTTCAAATACAGGCAGGATGAACACATCATGGTCATGTATCTCCTTGAAATCAGGAAGGGGTAAGGCCTGCCGCTTGCCGTCGATAATGCCGTCGTAACAGGTAGGCCGCGATCCCCAGCGTGCCCATATTGAAGGCCACCGCGTTCAGATAGGACAGCGTATAGGAACCGGACAGATCATATAGAGCCCCCGCCATCCACCCCCCCAGGGCCATGCCTCCCGTGGTGGCAACGGATGCGAGCCCGATCCGCCCTCCGGCTTCGTCCGGGGAAAAATATTTTCGTATGATAATGGTATAGGATGGCACGATCCCGCCCTGGGACAGGCCAAAAGCCACCGAAACCAGGTACAACCCTGTTAAGGTATCCACGAACCAGAAAAGGACAATGGCCATAACCTGGAGACTGGCCCCCAGCAATAACGTTTTCAACCCCCCTATCCGGTCCGAAATCCATCCGGAGAGGACCCGGCTCACAATGCCGAATCCGAGCATCAGCGCCAGCATATACGCACCGTCCTGTGCCGTAAATCCAAGATCAATCGCATAGGGAACAATGTGAACCTGTGGCATCGACATGGCAACGCAGCAGCCAATTCCACCGAAGCACAGGCATCCCTGAAGCCGGGACTTGGTCATGCCGAGCGGGTTTTCCCAGTTGCTGGGCCGGAAGTCGGTACCGCTGGCTTGATCGGACCGGGTTTTTTTCAGGTAAACCAGCGACAGCGGTACCATGGTAAGCACGCAGAAAATGGAGAGGTTGATAAAGCCTGTACGCCATCCGCCCGCGCTGGTCCAGCCTTGAATGATCGGAGGCCAGATGGCTCCTGCGATATAGCTGCCACTGAATACAATCCCCACGGCAAGTCCACGGTGCCGGTCAAACCAGTGAGAAATATCCGCCACCAGGGGGCCAAATGCAAAAGCGCCCCCGAAAAATCCACATAAAACGGCCAGGGTGATGGAAAATGACCAGAGGGTATTCATTTCGGTGGCCAGGTACAGACCGGCCGGGAGACATACCGAGCCCACCAGGGCAAGTACCGCGATTCCGCACCGATCCATGATCTTTCCGAGAAAAATATTGCCCAATCCAAAACCAACCATATACAGGGTATAAGGCAGGGCCCCGGCTCCCCGTCCAATCCCAAACTCCCGGGTGGCCGGTTCCAGCACCATGATGGAGGCATACATGCCTGACATGGCAACGGTCATGATTACCAGGGAATTGGCAACCCTGAACAGCGGATAAAGCGAACCTGGAGAAGGAGACGGCATTGACGTTGGGGTCGGCAGTCAAGGCAGACAGCCCTCCCGCCACGGTAATGGGAAAACAAGTGGTGGTCTAGCGTACTGCCTGCACGGAAGATTGTAAATGGGGAACGGGGCTCATCCCGTACGGAAGCCCGCCCGTTTCTTCAGCGCCTGCTTGTCAATTTTTCCAATGGGCAATTTCGGTAGCTCTTCCACGATCTCGAAAACTTTCGGCACCTTGTAATTGGCCATGCGTTCCCTGCACCAGCCTTTCATCTCCACAGGAGTGATCCCGGCCCCGTGCTCACATTGAACAAAAGCATGGCCCACTTCATGATAGATCGGGTCCGGAACCCCGACCACCGCACTCATCGCCACGCCGGGGTGTTCTTCAATGACTGTTTCGATTTCCCTGGGGTAGATGTTGTAGCCACCGGATTTATACATTTCCTTGATTCTTCCAACCAGTTTCCAGTTTCCGTCCGGAAGCCGTTCCGCAACATCCCCGGTCCTGAACCAGCCGTCTTCGGTAAAGGCGTCCCGGCTGGCTTCGGGTTGCCGGTAATACCCGGTCATTAACCACCGGCCCCTGGCCTGAATCTCTCCACTTTCCCCGGCATGGGCCCGGGTACCGTCCTTTTTCATCAGACGAAGGTCATAGCGGGGTTCAGGCCGGCCAATGGTTTGGGCCAGGGATTCGGGGCCCGCATCCAGGTCGGAATAGGTGACGTACGCGGTCAGCTCGGTCATGCCGTACGCCATGGCCAGGGTGGCACCCACCCCATGAAGGAACTCAACGAGATGCTGGGGCATGGGACCGCCGCCCCAGATGATGTATTCGAGGGAAGACAAATCAGTCTGCCCGAAATCAGGATGGTTTGCCGCAAGGTGGAACATGGCCGGAGCCTGCAGCCAGAAAGTGATTTTTTCCCTCTCAATGGTGTGCAGGATTTCTCCGGGTTCAAAGCGGTCCATGAATACCAGTGTTCCCCCGGCCACCAGTGCATAACTCGACATCATTCCGATGTTGGCAATATGGTTGATCGGCATGTTTTGCAATACGCGCATGGCCCTGCTGGGCCAACGGCTGAATTCTGTCTGTGCGCCGTACACCAGGCCGTAGTGACTGTTCATGGCCCCCTTGGGCTTTCCGGTGGTGCCCGAGGTAAATATGATTACAGCCGGGTCATCAGCATTGACGCACTCCCGGACTGAACGCCATTTCGATTCAGAAATATTCCCGGCGCAGCCGAGGAAGTCTTCGAACCTGATCCCGGGCGGGGTTTGGGTATCAATGGCGATGACCTGGTCAACACAGTCAAATTCGGCAAAGAGGGTGGAAAGTTCATCGCCGTAGTCGCGGCCATCGATGGGATTCTGGGCAAAAACAAGCTTCGGTGAACCCTGGTTCATCACATGACGAAACTCACCGATTCGATACCGCGGATTCAGACCAATCCAGATGGCACCAATGTCTACCGCCGCCATCATGACAATGAAATATTCGGGTCTTGGGGGGCCCAGAAACGCGATACGGTCGCCCTTTTTGATTCCGCTGGACAGCAGTGCCCTGGAAACCGTTTTGACCTTCTGTGCGAATCCGGAATACGTGATCCGCACAGATTGCCAGACCAGTGCTTCGTGTTCCGGTTGGTGTTGCGCGTAATGGTATACGTAGTCGCTGACCCGCTGGAGGTCGGGCGGTTTTCGGGCGGCTTCCATGGGCGACGGTTGCGGTTACAGGACTGGGGCAATCAAGTATAATTCAATTTCCCGATTCCCTGTGTGCGAGAGGACTCTTTCACGCAGCACAAGAACCAGACGATGATTTCGGACCGGCAAATTCAGGAATTTCACACCAACGGCGCGACACTGCTTCGAGGCGTCCTGGTGGATTGGGTCGAACCACTGCGCGCCGGAATCGAGAAAAACATGGCGAACCCCGGGCCCTATGTACGGGACTACGGCAGTCAAGAGGAAGGACGGTTTTTTGGTGATTTTTGCAATTGGGGCAGAATCCGGGAATACGAGGAATTTATTTTTGAGTCCCCCGCGGCAGATATTGCCGGACAGTTAATGGAATCGAAACAGGTCAGGCTGTTTCATGAACATGTTCTGGTCAAGGAGCCGAAGACCGGAATCCCCACACCGTGGCATCATGACCAACCCTATTATTGTGTCGACGGCCGGCAAAACTGCAGCCTGTGGCTCGCGTTGGACCCTGTTCCCAGGGAAATTGCCGTAGAGTTTGTCAGTGGGTCACACTGTTGGGGAAAATGGTATAAACCAGAACGGTTTGACCGGTCCTCCTTGTATGAAGGTGATTCATCCGAGCGGGTGCCTGATATCGATTCTGCCCGGGACAAGTACAGGATATTGAGTTGGGCAGTACAGCCGGGTGATGCGATCGCCTTCCATTTCCTGACGGTTCATGGTGCGCCCGGGAACTGCTCAGAGTCGGTTCGGCGAAGAGCCTTTTCCAGTCGGTGGGTTGGCAGCGATGCCACCTTTGCGGTGCGGCAGGGGTCGACCTCGCCGCCGTTTCCCCATTGCCGGCTGAAACACGGAGAACCGCTGCATGGCCCGGAATTTCCTTTGGTGAGAGGCGAATCCTCCCGTGAGGGTGGGCCATGAACACGGGGGCCCCCGGAGATCATCGGGTGCCTTGGCGGGGGGCGGGCACAAGGAAAACAACCCGGCCGGGTCCGGTCATGAGCAAACGGCATGAAACCCGTTCCCATCCCCACTGAGCAGACCCGGATCTTTCATCCCGGCCCGGTGCACCTGGCATCCAGTGTGGGGAATCATGGCGTGGATGTGGTCTCGACAACCGCTTTGATACTGTTTTTTGAGGCCGTGTCGAACGACCTGGCGTCCCCGTACTACGATCATGGTGAAATCAGCGTGGGGACCCATGTCAGTGTGGACCATTTGGCGCCCGCCGGTGCAAATGAATCCGTGGCCATCACCGTCATTCTGGTAAAGCAGCAGGGGAGACGGTTGGAATTTGATCTCAGTGCCAGGCAGGGGGGAACCCTGGTCATGCGCGGCAAACACCACCGGGCAATCCGGCATCGCGAACAGTTCAGCGATGCATCCAAATCAACCCCGAAAGTGGCCGAAGAGATCGATTTCTGGTTCGATTTTCACAGCCCATGGTGTTATTTGGCTAGCCAAAGAATAGGAGGTATCGCACTGCAATTTGACCTGAAGGTCAATTGGAAGCCAGTGCACCTCGCCAACCTGATCCAGAGGGTGGATGGTCGCCGTCCACTGGAAGCCAATCCCCGCTTTCTTGCCTGGTACATGCAGGACCTGCAGGATGCGGCGGCATTACAGGGATTGCCATATTGCCCGCACCATGACTATCCGAAGCGGCCCTCCAGGGCATTGAGAGCCGCCATGTACGCCCATGACCAGGGCCTGGGCGAACCCTTTGTCAAGGCGGTGATGAAGGGGTACTGGTCCGAACAGCAGGATATATCCGACCTGGACTGGCTGAAGCTTGAAGCGAATTCCGCGGGCCTGGACGGGGAGGCACTCGCCGGGGCGGCCCTGGCAGATGAATATAAAAACAGGCTGCATCAAAATCTCGCGCAGGCCGCCAGGCAAAACCTGTTCGGTTTGCCTGCAGTGGTTGCCGGGGGAAAAATATTTTTCGGCAACGACCGGCTGGACCGGCTCCGGCATTTCCTGTCAGCCCGGCCTCCGTACCTCGACATTCAGAATGACCCGGGTTTTGGCGGGGACACGGTTTGACCGCATAACCGGACCCGCCCATTCTCCAAGGGTACGACCTCGGAATTGACTTCTGCGTTTTCTGGGATTATCGTCGATTTTCTGGTGATTGGACAAGGATTGCCATGGGCGGGTCCCACGGGTTCATCGCTTTTTCACCATACACCCTGTATCGCCCGGGGGTTGACCGGGCAAACCGACCAGCTGGAATTCCGGAGGACTGTTATGACCGATATCCAACCCAAAAACCTGGTGCATGCCTTCTTGTGTTTCCTGGCATTGTCAGGATTTGTTCCAACCGCACACGCCGATACTACTATCATGGTTCAGGACTCCTGGGTACGGGAAGCTCCACCCGGGGCGCCCATGGCCGGGTACATGGTGCTGCACAACAGTGGTACCGGGGAGAAAACCCTGGTTGGCGCATCCTCCGAAGCATTTGAAAAAGTAATGGTGCATCGGTCGTTTGTGGAAAATGGCGTAGCGAAAATGTCGGCAGTGGATTCTTTACCCATCGGGCCAGGCGATAAAGTGAAGTTTGAATCCGGTGGACTGCATCTGATGTTGATGCAGGCCCGGCAGACATTCAAGGCCGAAGATACGATCCGCATTTCGCTGGAATTCGACGATGGGTCGGTGTTTGACGCCCGGTTTACGGTCCGTTCGCCAGACATGGACCATGGTGATTCACAGGGCCATGCTGAACACTGAATGCAAACAGATTGATCGAATGACGGACCGGCAAGGTCTCTGATCGACGCATTCCTGTTTCAGGAATTTCTTGGCTGAACCAGGTATAACCCTGCCAGCATCATCACCAGGGACAACCAGATCCATGCGCTGTGTGTCTCGCCGAGAACCAGCATCCCCCAGAATACCCCGGCAAGGGTGATGACATACGCCATCTGGCTGGCGAACACCGGACCCGAATGGGTGATCAGGTAGATAAACGATCCGTATGCGAACACGTTGATCAACGCCATGGAAATCAGAACCAGGCCACGCCAGTCCCCTATCCAGTGCATCGGCACGGCACTGTCGGTGAGCAGGACCAGTGGCAGCAGAACGACTGCAGCAATCGCTTGCATTCCGCAAAGGATGGTTAGTGCATCGGTATCCGCAGGTTTTCTTAACGTGATGTAAATGTTCTCTATACAGTACAACAGGGAAGCGAGAACCGCCAGCAGGACCCAGACTTGGCTTTTCGGGTCGGGCAGGCTGGTTTCCGGGACGGCCATGAGAATGATGGACACCGCACCCAGGAGTACGCCCAGAATCCGTTTGAACAGAAAATTTTCAATGTTAAAGAGCAAAGCGGCCACAACGGTGAGTATGGGAACGGTTGCGAGGACGATGGACAGAACCCCGGCCGGAAGATAGAAGGAGCAGTAAAACAGCAAGGTACCGGGTATGACGGTCCCGGTCAGGCTGCAGACAAAATAGAAAACAAGATGATGGCGGTCGACCGGCAGCCTTTGTCTCTTGACGACCAGCAGCAGCGCAAGAATCCCGGCTCCGATGGTGGCCTGCCAGAGATTCATCCCGATCGGGTGTGCTCCGGCCTGGGTAATGATTTTAGCCAGCGTAAACGTGATGCCCCAGACACTGCCGGAGAGCAGGAGAATTGCCCAGCCCTTGCTATTTGCATGCATGATACAACGGTTTCATTGATCCTGGATCTTCAGGATGTGGTCCATGGGCAAAGGGCGGATTACCATGGAAAACAGGGAAATGCGATGGCTTTTTCCGGCACGGAGTGCCGCGGGTAAATCAAGGCCCACGGCCCCTCAAAGAGCCATGTTGGGTAACCCGGCATCTGTAGGATTTTGATACCCATGCGGGGACAATCGGGTCACGCCCTGCAAACCACCAGCCTGACGGGGATCTCAAACCGGCCGCCGGTTCCATACTCCACAAATCGCTCCGCAACTTCATTTTTTATGATTTGATGGTCCTGCACCGTACCGTTTTTTTCTTTCATTAACCGGACCGCGGGGCCAAGGTTGCATGCCAGGTCAGCCATCTCGTCCACGGACAGCCGGGTTGCAATGAGGTTGTCTTCTTCTTCCACGGAGAAATTTCTGAAACCACTGTCCCGGAGAATCTCATCCAGGTAATCGAGGTCAGCGAATGCCATGGGGCCGGGTTCACGCGGGTGGGCCGGTGCGGGTTTTCCGAGCCGGGAAATGGCGGCGGATTTTGGAATCTGGAACCATGGATTGTTTTCCACGGTTGACCAGGCCACGAAAGCCATGGACCCATCCGGATGCAATGATCTTTTCAGGTTTCTGAATGCCGTATAGGGGTCGGCAAAAAACATGACCCCGAACCTGGAGACCAGCTGGTGATACATGGCAGGCTCCAGCGGTTCATTCTGGACATCTGCCTCGATCAACTGAATAGGCGTGGACATCGGTTTGCCGGACCGGATTCTCCGGTTCGCATGTTCCAGCAATGGTTTGGATACATCTACCCCTGTGATGGAAACCGTATTTCCATATTTTTTTGCCAGGGCGATGGAGGTTGCGCCGGCACCGCACCCGATATCAAGAATACGGTGGCCGGGCTTGATGGCGCACAGTTCGAGCAACCGGTTATTGATGTTTTCAAAGCATTGATCCAGTCCCTGCTGGTATTTGACCCAGTTGCTGCCGGGGCCGTGGTTCCAGAATCGAATCTGGCTGTCGTTGGATTGGGTAGTCATGTTACAGAAAAAGGAAGGTTTTGTTGTGGGCATGCTGGACAGGTTCGGTACATGGGCCGGTTCTGTCCTCCTCTTCTTTCATCTGCCTGCAAGGAGAAACAGTATGCCTGGAACCCGGCTCTTGACCGGGTCGGTTGCCCGCATGGAGTATATCAGTTGCAACTGGCGTTTGGACCGGTTTCACAGCACGATGCGGGCACCGTTGTTGACGGTTTTCCCGCGTACCCGATGGGCGGGTCAAGGCCTGCATTCCGGGTTGGCCAATCACAAAAGGATTACTAATTCTGCCCGGGTCCTGTTATGCTTTTATCCGCATAGGTGGAGGAATTCAACTCTTCAGTGGACAGCAAGAATTAAAAAACATGATTTCAATCAGCGAACGGCTAGAGCAGGATCGGATCATTCTGCTGGATGGCGGTGTCAGCACCGAAATTCAAAAACGCGGTGTATCCCTGGACCCCAATGTCTGGAGCGGCCTGACCACGAAGACGCATCCAGACAAGGTTCTGCAGGTGCATGAAGACTATATCCAGGCAGGGTCCCAGGTGATAACGGCCAACACCTATTCCACTGCCAGGCATGTGCTGGAAAGCATCAACCTTGGACACGAGGCAAAACTGCTCAATTACAAATCGGTGCAGATTGCAAAACAGGCCCGGGACAATATTGCGGACCGGGACGTCTGGGTCGCAGGCTCCATGTCCAGTATGCCGCCATTGATGGGGAGCCACGATATTTCCCTGGGCAAGCATGCCCGGGTCAGTTACCAGGAACAGGCGGATGTTCTGGCAGAGGCGGGAGCCGACCTGATTATCGTGGAAATGATGCGGGACATTGAGAATGCGACCATCGTGATTGAAGCTGCCCTTTCCACGGGGCTCCCGGTGTGGATTGGTTACAGCACGATGATGGACAAGGATGGCATCGGTGTTAAGGGTCTGCGCTGGCTGGACCAGGGAAAATATTCCATCTCGGATGACTTTTCGGCAATGATCAAAAAACTCGGCCCGCTGGGGGGCCAGGCCGCGGGGATCATGCACACCAGAATTGCCAATATTGAACCCGCCCTGAAAGTGCTGGAACAACACTGGAGGGGGCCCATTCTCATCTATGCGGAAACGGGGCGGCTGGAATTTCCGGACTGGCATTTTGGAGATGCCTGTGCACCGGACAAATATGCCACACAAATCAAGGAGTGGGTGACAAAATACGGAGTAAAAATCGTTGGCGGCTGCTGCGGGACGGGTCCCGAACATATTCGTGCCTTACGGGATTGCCTGGCCATAGATGGCACTTGTAGGGCCATGGGGACTCTATAAGTGCTTGATTATAGGTGATATAATTCAGACGCAAGAGAACTACCCCCCACATTTCTGTTGAATTCTGTGGAGCCGTATTCCCGCCTTGATGACGGAATACTTGCATGGATTGCCTACACAGGCTGCCTCATGCGAACCCGATGCAGACCAGGTTTCACCCCGGCTGCCTTGACGATCCCGGTCTGTTCGACACTGGGATGGACGTCCTGACGGATGACAATCTGCTTCCCCTGAACGGTCTGGAGCGTGGTGGTAACACGTATCCAGGTGCGCAGTACCCGACGAATACTCTGCCAGCGTAGAGAGGTCCCCGCTCCCCGCAGCCGGGTGCGGATCAGCTGCACCGCATGATAGGCCAGCACCGCAAGAAAAAGGTGTGCCTGAATACGGTCTTCCCGGGTATGCCAGATCGGACGCAATCCTAACTCCCCCTTCAATTCCCGGAACACGGCTTCGATGTCCACCAGCCGATGGTAGGTCCGCAGAACCGTCTCCAGGTCCCAGTCGGTGTGGCTGGTCCGCAGAATACAGGCTCCGAGCATCTCATCGGTCTCATCAAAACTGGCCTTGCGGGTGAATTTCACCGCCTTGGCCTGGGTGCCTTCTCCCCGTTGAACCTGAACCGTATAGTGCTGGGCAATCCCCGAATGACGTTCCTTGAGACGACCAACAGCTTCCACGATCCGTTCATACTTTTTCATCCGCCGGGGCACAGACAGGTTGTCGTGCAACCGTTGGAGTCCATCCTCAAACTTTTCCACCTGCCGGTCCCGGATGGACCGGGCCGTCTGCTGTCGGCCTTCACTCATCACATACAACCGGGTTTCATCGGCATCGGTGTCCAGTTTCCAGATCCGCACCGTGTGATTGGCCTGAGTGGTGATGGTGAGCTCCGGGTCCCCGTCCGGGGCCTGGGACGGCTTGCACCCCTTGGCCACGCAAAGCCAGGGATATCCCCGTTCCGTGAGCCAGTCGAGATTCTCCTGGGCACTGATCCCGGCATCCATGATCACCGTGGGCTTGTCCCCTTCGGTACCGTGTCCCTGGGCCTCAAACCGGCCCAGGGCGTCTTTCAGGGTGTCGACTTCCGTTACATTGCCGGGCAGGAACTCACAACCCCGGGGAAACCCGGCCTCATCCAGCATCAGCCCAAGGGTGATCAAGGGACAGTCATTCCTTCGTTGCTTGGATCGACCGAACTGCAGCAGCGACTTCTGTGCAGAGTCCGGATTGTCCGGTGTATCCTGTTTTTTCTGTGTTCCGGTGTAGTACGTATTGGACAAATCATAAAACACAATGGTATTGGGAATATCCAGCAATATGCGCTCCCGCTCAAACAGCGCCCTTTGCAGGGCTTCTTGATGTTTCCACAACTTATCGCCGATCCGATACAGGGTCTTGCGGGACAGTGCCCGGGAATCCCTGTCCAGACCGAGGATTTCCGCGGTGGCACTGTCGTCTTTCAACCATCGGCTGGTCTCCCGTTCACTGCCGGGATGCAGCATCTTGGCGGTCAATAATGCCAGGGAAATCCGGGTATCCCGGGCAGTAAAGCCCAGATTCTGCAGACACTCTCTCAGTCGGAGTTCTTCCCATGCGTGGAGGCACAACCGTTCTCCCCCGACGAATCGCGGGTCACGATGTTCCATGGTATTGAGGTCCACCGTGGCCACGGAGGGACCGGGGGTAGCGGTCTGGATGCCCCGGGAGCGCAACAGTTTCACCACTTCTTCGGCAGCCTGTTCGACCTCCGCTTCACAGGGCACCAGGGGGTCCTGACCAACCATGAGCTCTTCCACCCTCTGGGCGACAGGACCCCACAGAGTCTGGGGCACGTCCCATTTGGTTCCGAGGTTCGCCATGGTGGTCTGTTTGACCTTACCGCCGATGCGCTGGTTTTTGACCAGCCGGACACTGTACTGGGGGTTTCCGTGGGTGTCGGTATAGGTTTTGGTTCGTTTGAAGTGCATGAATCGGGCAGGATGCGGACCATGGATGGTTTTGGTATCCCGATTATACTGGAGGGAGGGGAAGATGTGAATAATTTATGCAGTGCCTATGGCCCTACAACAGATCAGAAATTACAACCTATTGATATATAACCGAAAAATAATCAGAAAGTGCGAAAATCAGCGAAAATCAGCCGATTCTGGTGGAAAAGTGCCAACTTGGGCTGGGGGATTTCTAGGAATGTGTTCGACTGTCAATAATTGGTTCTGGAACGCAGACAGGCGTGGTCTACGAAAGGGAACAGCGTGGATTGGACCCGGTCTGCGGTAGCAGGACCCTGCACGGGGGCTCTGCTCTCTTGATTGAAAAGAATGCCGGCGGAAACAGGGGGTTGACCGGAACGTCAGAAGAACAGCGCAAGCAAAACAAGACCGATTACTCCACCCACCATAAACCCAATGGCAGCAACCATCCCGGAAACCGTTGCGAAATCGGCGATTCGAAAAGTCTGGTTTTCGACTACAAACAACACCTGGGTACGGTCTATCTCACCGTCAACAAACCGTTTTAAACCGGTCTCAGCAGAGTGGGCTTCCTTTACTGATACGAAGGTGACCAAAACCATTGTCAGGGCCGATGCCAGGGTGCCCAATCCAAAAATAAACAGTGCAGCGATCGCCAGCCAATGGAAGACAGAGGCGTCGTTCCCGGAAGATGCACTCATCAAACCAATGACCAACCCGGCCCCACCGGCATTTCCGAACAATAAAATTCGCGCAGACTCAGTGATCATCTGGAACATGACTCCCCGCCGCCGGGCGATCACTTTATAGAGTTCACGCAACCATTCTTCGCCGGTCTCTTCAGTGGTAAAGTTGTCGATCTTTTTCAAACCCTACTCCTCGCTTGTATCGTTGTGCCCACCCAGATCAATCATCCGTACGTAGTGGGAACCGGTATTCGTTCCTGGCTCGAATTCAAGAATCCAATCGTCAAGAGCCACGGATTGGGGGGACAGTGCCTGGGCCATGAAATTTTCACGCGTGAACGTATTGTCCATACGCTCCAGCACGTTGATCACAAACCGACCAAGGATGTAGCCTTCCAGGGACACTTCATTGAAATCCTGTGCAGTGGGCTGGGTTCCAAGCGCATTGTATTGTGACTCACGAGCCTGGTGAAACCGGTGCACGATCGGGCGGCTGGTATCCATCGCATCCGGCACGACTTCGGTCACTATGATTCTGTCGGTTGGATTGTTGATCCTCTTTTCAAGCTCGTGGGAAAGCACGAAAGAAAGATTGGCTATGATGTAGTTGTGACCAAGATAATCTGCCAGGTTGATGATTTCCGAATTGCTGGCATAGGTCCCGACGATGAGGATGGCGTCCAAATCAGCCTTGCTTAATGCAAACAGGGCTGCATGGACAGCATGTGTGTTACGGGAAAAGGAAGCTTTGGCAAGAATCGGGATATCCAGTTCTTCCAGCACGTTCTTGTAGTTTCTCAGCACAGACCGTCCAAATGCATCATCCTGATAAATGATTCCCAGTCGATTCTGTCCAAGGTCATTGATGATGTGTTCGACCAGCTTGCGGGTTTCATCAAGATATCCGGCGCGTAAATTAATGACATTGGGAAATTGCTCGGCATCGCGTAGAAAATCAGCCCCTGTAAAGGGACCTACAAATGGGATGCCGGCTGTCTTTAGAACGGGTGCAATGCGCTTTGCCGTAGGAGTTCCCACTCCGCCAATTACCGCAAGAACATTGTCATCCGCCACAAATTTCGCTGCATTTTCCGCCGCCAGTTCGGGCTCGTAAGCGTCATCGACGGAGGACAGCTTCAGCAATCTTCCCTGGATGCCTCCTTGGTTGTTTTGTTCCTCGAACGCTGCCAGGATCCCGGCCCGGTAATACACGCCGAGATTTTTGCTCGGGCCCGAAAAGCAGGCACTCTGTCCAAATACGATCTCAGTGGCAGTGACTCCCATCTCAGCCTGGGATGCCGGGACCCAGGATAAGACGAGACAGATTGCCAGCAGATGCTTCGCGCATCGCGACACTTTATTCCTTCGATGCATCGTGCTGATCTTCTGCGGTTGCATTGGTTTCTTCGGTGGTTTCAACACTTGCCGGCGGCGAAGTGGTGCCGTGTTCCGCACCGCCAGACGCAAGCACTTCCACCATTGGCTTTTCGTTGTCCTGCTGTTTGGCAATATTGCTTTGGCGGGTCAAGTGATCATGGGACAATACCGACGGCGTATCGAAAATAAGCGAACGGGGAGTGGCCAGGTTGAAGTGGTCGCGTTCGACGCCGGGTGTATGAAATTGCCCTTCCAGAAGATGTTTGTCCTGGCCAGTCTTTTCGAGTGTGTGCAGGGGTTCGGTTAACATGGTGGAAAGCAGCGGCCGGTCCAGTGCTTCGTCGGCAGTGGCAGCGGGCGGAGCACCCCGCAATACCTGTGCAGGGGTGAATCCAGCCAGGCTGTCGATCATGTTGATGTCGATGGTCGATTCGTTCCCTGGATTGACCGCAGCCAGGCTGGCCTCGCTGAGAATGGTGCGCATTCGCTGCCAATAGCGTGTAATCGCAACCTGATCCGGTTGTTTCTGATATTCCTCCAGCAATGCGGTGAACATGTCTGCATTGCTTTTGGCTTGCAGCAAACGTCCTTCCGCTTTGGCTTGAGCGCTCAGGACCAGTGCTTCTGCTTGTCCCTTGGAGTGGGAAATGGACCTTTCCTTGGCGCGGTTGGCATCATTGATCCGTTGCATGCGTTCCGCAATGGCATCGCTGACGTCACGAAATGCATCCAGGGTTTCTTCGATGGGTCGAACATCAACAATCTTCAATGCGATGATTTCCACACCGATACGGAAAGGCTCGATCTGTCGGGCGACTTCATTGAAGAGATGTCGCTCAATGAGGTTACGGTTGGAAGTGAAAATCAGGTCGATGAAGTTTGACCCGATGATACCCACCAGCTCCTCTCTCGTGATCATGGTGATTAGACTGATCGGATCAGAAGCGGCGAACAAATGGTTCTTGAGATGGTCGATTCTGTATTGCAGGGCAACGTCTATCTCCAGCATGTTGGTATCGCCGGACAGGATCGTGAAATTGACCTTGCCAGCGTCATTGCTGACAATCTGCATGCGGTTGATTCGTCTGATCTTGCGAATGTGCACCTGATCAATGAATGGAATGTAGTAATGGATGCCTGGCCCGATCTCCGTTTGGACAACCCGGCCAAAGCGAGTCAGGACCCCTTCTTCCTCTTTCTTGACAATATAGATGCCGCTTGCAAGGATCCCGAAGATGACCAGCATGACGGTGATCGGCAGGATCCGTGTCATGCCATGCTTCTGAAAGAAGTCAAAGGAACCGTAGATGGCTCGCGTACTTCTCGGCAACGGCTGATTTTCGCTCATCCGCTTGACTCCGGATTCACTTGGGTAATTCCTGGCTGTCAAGGTACTTAAACAACTCGCTGTCAGCCGGTAACATCAGCGTGGTGTTCTTGTCGATGATCAGGTCGTAGCTGTCAAGAGCGCGAATGAATTTGTAGAAATCCGGGTCTTTTTTATACGCCTTTCCCAGTAAGGCGATGGCCTCAGCTTCGGCCTTGCCCAGAATCCTTGTCGCTTTAGCGTGGGCATCTGCCAACAGTTTCTCATGCTCGTGGATGGCCCTTGCTTCGATGCGGATTGCCATTTCCTCCCCTTCACTTCGATAACGTGCTGCAATGCGTGCGCGTTCCGAGATCATGCGCTGGATAACACTTGGCCGGTTTTCCAGAGGCAGCGTGTACTCCACCAGGCCGGCCTTGAGCACATCGATTCCATAATTTGCCTTGGCGACCGGCGCAACCCTGGCAAGAATTTCATGGAACAGCGCGGACGAGTCTTCATGTTCCAGCCCCAGGCCAATAAACGCGTCCCGGGCCCGGTTGCTGATCACGACGCCAATACTTGAAAGGTAAAGACCCTGCAATCTTTCCACCGCATTCTCATTGGTTCGTATTGCCTCAACAAACAACACGGGATCTTCAATCCTCCAGAGAAGATAGCCTTTGACGAGGATATTCTTTTGGTCATCCGTGATGAGTTCATGAGGAGGACTGGTGTACGTATGAATGCGCCGGTCAATTTTGTAGATTTTTGAGATCGGTGGCGGCCATTTGAAGTGAAGACCAGGTTGTTTGATCGGTCCGGATATTTTTCCGAAGTGCGTCAGGACACCTTGCTGCGTCTCATGAATGGTGTAGATGCTGCCATAGGCGATGGTCCCAAGAACGATCGCAATCACTGCGGTCAGAGTCAGTTTCCGGGAAAAGGACATTATTTTTTACTCCGTGTATTCGTGGTTGCAGGCAAAAGGTTCTGCTTCCAAAGCGCAACTTTATTGAGACTTTGTTGATTGGGCACGATGATTTTGGGATTTGTCGCCAATGCTGTTTCCAGCTTTTCCCGCCACAGCATGTAACGCAGCACATCGGGGGCACTTTGAACCGCAACGGACACATCCGAGATCGCATCGGCTTCTGCGGATGAAACGGTGACTTTTCGATAGGCTGCGCCTTCAGCGGATTCCAGTTCATACTGGGCATTGCCATGCGCCTGGGGAGTCAACATGGCAAAAAATCGCTGGGCATTGACGATGATTCGTTCCTGGTCTTCCTGGGCACTGGAGACTTCCCGGAATGCATTGATGGTTTCCTCGATGGGATTGATCTCCAGGAGATTTACCTTCACCAGATCAATACTGTTTACCGCCGGATAGGCTTCATGGTCCGGTCCGACAACAAACTGGTCTCTGATATGCTGTTCCAGGGTTGCCCGGTGAACATTGAGCAGTTGATCAAGGCTCCGGGCCGACACAAAGGTGCGCAGGTTGTTTCTGACAACATTTTCAATGACCCCTCGCGGGCCATCAATGGTGTAATAATAGGCATAGGGGTCCTTGACGCGGTACTGCATGGTCATGGAGAGTGCTGCCAGGCTGAGGTCACCGGTAATGAATTCATACGAGGCGGAGACCTTTGCAGTTTTCACTTCCTTGATGGACCACTTGTCTACCTGTACAAAGGGCCAGGGTCCAAGGTAGTGCAGTCCCGGTGGCAGGTCCTTCTTGTAAACCTCACCAAACAGGAGTCCATACCCGACATATCCGGGGGCGACTTTCGTGAATCCGGTTCCAAGGTAGGCCGCAAGGACCACAGTGGTCAGTAGCGCGGCAGTCCGCTTGCGGTTACACATCATGTATGACCATGCGCGTCCTGTGGCACTGAATACCGGTCGCAGATTGAGCAACAGATCATCGTAACCGCTTTTCAAGGCTCCAGCGCGAAAGCGCCAGATGATCAAGGCAGCCAGGGCCAGGGCGCTTCCCCACTGCAGGAGCTGGATGGCTGGTTGGTCTGAAGCTTCGAGGTTGACCGAGATAGACAGGCCGGTGGCGAGAAGCAGCATGTCGATGGCTATGCCAAACAGAACGGTGACCGCAATGACAATTCCGACGTAAATGGAGGCGAATTTTGCGCCAAACTGGCTGACGATGATGGCAATCGTTCCGGTATTGGTAGCGGGTCCGGTCATGAGAAAAATCAGGGCGGAACCTGGGCTGAACCCCTTGGCAACCAGTGCAGCTGCGATGGGAGTACTCGCAGACGCACAGATATAAAGCGGAACGGCAAACAGTACCATCACCGGATACGCCAGCCATCGTGCGTATTCGTTGGCCATTAAGTCGCTGGGGATCGCCAGAAAGAGCAGGCCTCCCAATGCGAGACCTACCAGCAGAGCGAAGAGAATGTCATCGGCAATCTCAACGAATCCATATCGAAAAATGTGTTTGACGACTTTTTTGAATGTCAGACCGTCTGCTGCCTTGTCAGGAGTGTCTTCTTGCACGGGGAGAGCCTGGTCGGCAGGGGCACCTTCCTGGTAGAAACCGGGTTTGACCCAGGATACGAATCTGAGCGCGCTGATGGCGAGCAAAACACTTTTGAACCAGTTGGACGCCAATTCCCTGAACTGGGCAGGACTGATGTAGCAGTCGTCGCTTTCTGAAAGCAGAGGCTGATGACCATGGTCATGGTCGTGGTCGTGATCATGGTGGTGATCATGGTGGTGATCGTGGTCATGATCATGACCGTGGCTGCTTGACTTTGTTTCATCGCGATCATCGCGTATCAGCCCGATGCAGAAAATACCCGCGACGACTGCAGTGATGAAACTGATGACCGGCCGGACGATGGCAACGATCCACCCAAAAAAGGCATTGGTTACCAGGATGGAATCCGCACCGGTTTCCGGTGCGGTGATCAGGAACGACATGCACGAAGAACGGGAAGCTCCTTTTCTGCGCATTTCAGCGACTACCGGCACCACTGAACAGCTGCAAAGGGGAACCGGTACTCCGATGGCTGCGCTCGTGCTGACGGATTTCAAGCTGTCATCCTTGCACCACCTGAGAATAGCCTGGCGTGAAATGAAGACGTGAATCAGGCCGGACAGGAAAAGTCCCAGCAACAACATGGGTGCCAACAGCAGAGACGACGACCAAAGAAAATCGAAGAAACTGAGGGTTGCACCAAGAGGCTGATCACCCAATGTTAAGACTCCTACCAGAACATGTTTTCGAGTGGGCCAAGTTTAAACCAAATGAAAGGCTATTGGTAGGTTCCACAGTCGTGTTGTCAACGCAAAGTAGAAATGCCCCCTTTTTTCATTGATGCGGCGGCCGGTTCACCCAGGCTCTTGAGAGTCGCTGCAGCCGCCGCACGCTGTGGAGGAAAACAAGAACCGGTTCGATGAATCCCGGAGCAACCGTTTGGGAAGGTCTTTTTGCCGGATTGCCTTCGGATATTCTCCCGTGCAGTGGCCGGGTCCCCCTGACGGGTTCTGGGGTCTTCCGCGTATACCTGGCCCGGCACTTTTCCTGGAGGCCCTGGCAGGGTGGGTGCGGGGGGCCCTGGAAAACCGGTATTTTACCGCTGCCGGGCTGAAATTATTTTCTGGCGGGAATTGCGATTGTCGCAGAAGGTTTTGGAAAGATGAGTGCCAAGCCCTATAATAGCGAATGCTTGAAATCTTGGAATATGCACTTTTGGAACGATGAAGTTGAAAAATTATAGTCTGTGGGTTTGCGCAATGTTGACAATTTTTGCGTGCAGTGGGCAATCATTCGGTTCGGATATCCGTGTGGTTGCGAGCATCAAGCCGGTGCATGGCCTGGCCAGTGCAGTGATGGCTGGTGTCGGGTCTCCGGCTCTTCTGATAAAGGGGGCAGATTCGGTGCATGGCTACCAGTTGAAACCATCGGATGCAAGGATGATCGAAAATGCCCATGTCCTGTTATGGGTCGGCCCCACTCTTGAAACCTCTTTGACGGCTTCGATTTCGAACCTGGCCAAAGGCAGGAAAATAGTCGAATTGAGCACGGCAAGTGAATTAACGCTGCTTCCAAACCGGGAAACCCCGGATGCACATGGCGAAGAAAGCAAAGAGGAAGACGAGGACGAGCATGGGCACGAGGATGAGGATGAGCATGGGAACGAGGACGAGGACGAGGATGAGCACGGGCACGATGACGATGACGATGACGAGGACGAGCATCACGACCACGATCATGGGATGCAGGATATGCACATTTGGCTGGACATCGGGAATGCAAAAGTGATGGCACGGGAAATTGCCAGGGCTCTTCAGAATGCCTTTCCCGAGTATCAGGATGAATTTGAAACGAACCTGAACCATGTTCTGCAACGACTGGATGCCCTGGAAGCCGAATTGCAGGAACATGCTGAACCGATTGCCGGTTCCCCTTATATCGTCTTTCATGACGCTTACCAATATCTGGAAAAAAAATTGAACCTGAATAATGTTGGAGCGGTGACCGCCAACCTGGAACGTGCTCCGGGGGTGAAAAAAATCAAGGAGTTACGCGAAACCATCCTGGGTACCGGGGCAGTTTGCGTGTTCAGCGAGCCACAATTCGACGCAAAGATTCTGCAAACCATCGCCGAAGGAACGGATATCCGGTTCGGTGTGCTTGACCCTCTTGGTGCCGATATCGATGCGGGACCGGACGCCTATTTTCAAATTATGCGGGGCATGGTCGGGTCCTTGCGGGACTGTCTGAATTCAGCCACATGAGTACCCAAAGAACACCTGATTACAATTCGGTTAAATGCCGCACAGAAGCCTGGACAGACCCAGCGGATGAGTAGGGTACTTGCCAGCATGCGGTCAGTGGGAGTCCGAAGAGACAATCGCTGGCTGCTCCACGATGTTGATCTCACGATTCGGGCCGGTGAGATTGTATCCATGATCGGACCCAATGGAGGCGGCAAAACCACTGCCGTCAAGGTGCTTGCCGGTTTTCTGTCTGCAGATGCTGGAACCGTGGAAAGGGCCGGAGACGTTTGTGTCGGGTATGTGCCGCAGCGAGTCAATATCGATCCCACCCTGCCGATGACCGTTCGGCGCCTGATGAAGCTGACCGGAATGGAAAAGGATGGAAGAATCGACGAAAAGCTTTCTGAACTGGGGGTGCTGAATTTGGCTGAATCTCCCGTTCAGAAGTTGTCCGGGGGGGAGTTTCAGCGAGTACTTTTTGCCCGGGCCCTGCTTAAGAACCCCAATCTTCTGATTCTCGACGAACCTTCCCAGGGCCTGGATTTGCCGGGGGAGGCCGAGTTGTACAACCAGATAGTCGACATTCGTGATCGCCTGAGCTGCGGAATACTCCTGATCTGCCACAACCTGCACATTGTCATGGCAAGAGCCGATACGGTGGTGTGCCTGAACCGGCATGTTTGTTGTGCCGGGACGCCGGACCACATCACCCACAACAAGGAATTCGTACAGTTGTTTGGTGAGGACGTCGCACAATCCTATGCGCTCTACCATCATCACCACGACCACCAGCATCGACTCGATGGCGGTACGGTCTCATAATGGCCCCCGGCAGACGAAGGCCTGATTGCCGCTTCAACAGACCCAGGCGGTGAGTGCTATTTTCGACGATTTTCTCAGTCGCGCAATGATCGCCGGAATTGGTTTTGCCATCGTTGCAGGACCGTTGGGGTGTTTCGTTGTATGGCAGCGGCTTGCCTATTTCGGAGATGCGATGGCGCACTCGGCGCTTCTTGGTGTGGCGCTTGCCCTGGCGTTCGAAATCAACATACTCATTGGAGTATTCGGTGTCTGTCTTTTGATCGCACTCATACTCGGCCGGGTCAGTGATCAATCCAGGTTGTCCGGGGATACGACTCTTGGAATCCTGTCACATTCGACTTTGGCGGTTGGGCTGGTTCTTGTTTCACTGATGTACTGGGTTCGCGTGGATATTCTGCATTTTCTTTTTGGAAACATCCTTGCGGTCACCGGCACCGAGATCATCATCATCTACGCGGGAGGTTCCCTCGTGCTGGCCGTGCTGTTGTGGAAGTGGAAACCCCTCATCAGCCTTACGGTCAGTGAAGAGATTGCCGCGGCGGAAAACATGCAGCCGGTACAGACGCGATATCTCCTGGTGATTCTGATTGCGGCCATTGTTGCGTTCGCAATGAAGATCGTTGGCATCATTCTGACCGTGGCATTGCTGATTATTCCCGCCGCTGCGGCCCGGCAGCTTTCCCGGACACCTGAGCAGATGGCTGTGGGGGCATCCATCGTCGGGGTACTGGCCGTGGTCGGTGGGCTCATGACTTCGCTTGAATTCGATACACCTCCTGGTCCAAGTATAGTGGTCAATGCATTGATCTTTTTCCTGCTGGGACTGATTGGCTCTCGACTGATGACCCGGGATGGCTGACTGTCAAGGCGTTCCAGACCGGAAAGGCAAGGGGTTGGAATTACCGATGAAAGGCGGCAGCCCTCCAGTGAATGTCCTGAACCGTCAACCGGTCAGGCAGCCAATGGCCGGATGGACCGGACATTGATGGCACTGATGAATCATGCTGCGCCAGCCTGGACGGGTTGTCCCATTTATCCCGGCGTGGTCCAGTGGTTTGGGTGGAGGATTTTCAGTCCGGTTCAGCCAATCCAGGGGGCCGTACCGGAATCCTGAAATCCTGCGTTCCAGGCAATCCGCCGCTGTCTCCGCCGATACGGAGACACTGAAACGGATCAGGGGATGGGCCAAAGCGGTAGCGCCCCGGCTGGACCCCAGGACCGGCCCACCCGTTCTCTACCGCTATACAAAATGCATTTTTGGTGTAGAGAAGACGCGCTCTACCATGGGACGAAAAAACTCGAGAGGCTTTGATTCAAAATCCGGGTCGAAGCAGTTCTGATCATAATTTTCGCAAAAGTTCACGCAGTCCTGGTACCAGGAGGCCTCCTTGAACTGGTCCCGGGCATACCGGTCCTTGCCAAAATAGTGATGGTAGTAATACGTCTGAAACAGGCCGTGGTGCTTGATGATTTGATAGGTATGATCCGATACATACGGCCGTAGAATGGAGGCCGCCATTTCACTGTGCGACACCGGGGCCAGTTCATCGCCGATATCATGAAGCAGGGCAGCGACGACCATCTCTTCCGGCTCTCCGGCATTGTATGCGTGAGTCGCTGACTGAAGCGAATGCTCGAGCCGGCTCACCTTATAACCGGGCAATGTGTTCTGAAGCCCTTCCAGTGTTTTCATCAAGCGGTCCGGAAGAGATTTGACATATTCCTTTTCAAGGCCGGAAAGAAATTCATATTCCCGGGCGGTTCCTTCAGACATGTGAACAAAATCCACGGTTTTCATGGGCTCATCCTCAGGGTGGCTCTTATAAGATGGAGAGTATATTTTCCGGAGGCCTTCCCACAGCCGCCCGGCCATTGTGGATGACAATGGGTCGCTCGAGAAGCCGGGGGTTGTCAGCCACCACCTGGATCAAATCGTCTTCGGACAGATTCCTGTTGGCAAGATTGAGTTCCACGTAAAGATCTTCCCCGGTACGGATGATAGTGTGAATGGAGCAACCGAGTTGCCCGGTCAATTCTTTCAGGGTGTCCGCATGGGGAGGGTTCTCCAGGTAATGGACCACCTCGGGCTCGATTCCCTGGCTGTGCAGCAACTGCATCGTTGTCCTGGACTTTGAACAACGCGGATTGTGGTAGATGGTGGTCATCGACTTGCTTGAATCTTGAAATGCTATACTCCCTTGAGAATCCGAATATAAAACCCTTTCAGGGAAATAGGCAAGTAGATTATGGAGAAGTGGCAGGAGAAATCCGAAAATTTCAAGGCGTTCATGGTCGATCTTGGCAGACGATTCCACCATGAAAGATGTTTTAGCGTGGCCGCCGCCCTTTCCTTTACCTCCCTGTTGGCGCTGGTTCCCCTGGTTACGGTCATTATACTGGCACTTTCGCTGTTTCCGGTATCGGACAAACTGGTCACGGGGATTGACCACTTCCTGTTTGAGAATTTTATCCCGGCCGCAGGGGAAACCGTACAGGGGTATTTGCGTGAATTTTCAGACAAGGCGGGAAACCTGACGGCGGTGGGCCTGGGATTCCTGTTTGTCAGCAGCCTGATGCTGTTGTCCACGATTGAAGACGCGTTCAATAAAATCTGGAAAGTCCCCAAAGGAAGACAATGGCTGCAAAGGCTGGTGACCTATTGGGCTGTGCTGACTCTTGGGCCCCTGCTGATTGTGGTCAGCCTGTCCATGACGTCCACCCTGTTGTCATCCCAGGCATTGTCCGAACAGACGCTGATTGCAGGGGCGACCCGGGTTGCATGGAAATACCTTCCAATCCTGTGTGAATTGATGGCGTTTATACTGTGCTATCAGGCTATTCCCAATGTGGAAGTCAGGCTGGGGGACTCTTTCATGGGCGCGTTGGCTGCGACCATCCTGTTTGAAATTTCAAAGTTTGGATTTGGATTCTACATCCTCAATTTTGATTCATACCAGCGGATCTATGGTGCGCTGGCCGCGGTCCCCATTTTCTTTCTCTGGATATACCTGTGCTGGCTGGTCCTGTTTGTCGGTGCCCTGATTGCGGCAACGTTGCATGAGCGGCGGCGCCAACCGGTCTTGCCGGGTGCAAACTGATCCCGTCAGCACCGGGTTCGACTCCGGCCCGGTTCCTTCATTTCAGGTTGAACCAGGAGTCTGATTTGGCAGTCAGTCCAGAGCACGGTGAAAAGGATTCCGGTTCGGACCCTCGAACGAAGGGCAGGGACAGCCGGTCAGGGCACCGGTAATTGGCCGCCATTCCGTTGTTGGGGTCGATGTCCACAAATACGATGTCGTCCGGTTTCCGGGACTCAATGGACTGGATGTCCAGGCCCATCATGATTTTTTCCCAGATACGCATGGCACCACTGGAACCGGACAGCTGCACCGGCTGATTGTCGTCCCGTCCCACCCAGACGACCCCCAGCAGGTTGTGGCCGTATCCGGCAAACCAGCTGTCCCGAAAATTATCCGTGGTGCCGGTTTTCCCCGCGAGAACCCGGTCGGGACCGAAGCTTCCGCCGAGTCCCGCCGCAGTGCCCCGCTGCACCACCAGTTTTAATGCATGGTTGATCAGATACATGCTGTTCGGGTCGAAAACGCGGTTTCCCGAGGGTGTAAATTTTGCCACCGTCTCGCTGCGCTGATTCTGGATGGAAAGGACCGGTCGCAAGGGGATTCGCACCCCGTTGTTTGCGATGGTTTGATACATCTGGGCAATTTCCAGGGGAGTGTGTTGACTGGCGCCAAGCAGGGTAGACGGATAGCTGTCCATTGCCCGGTTGATTCCAAGACGGCGCAGGGTCTCAATGACCTGCTCAACCCCGATTTCCATGCCCAGTCGTACCGTGGGAAGATTCCGGGAGTGAACCAATCCCTGGTACATCGGCAGCGGACCCCGAAATTCCTTGTCATGGTTTTGTGGTGACCAGGGCTCTCCCCTGTCAGAGCGCAGCGTGAGAGGGCTGTCCTCAAGCATGCTGGCCAGGGAATACTTCCGGTGTTGCTCCAGGGCAGTGAGATAAACCGCGGGCTTGACCAGCGAGCCGATGGGGCGCTCTGCATCAATGGCCCGGTTGTATCCAGAAAACCCCGGTATCCGGTCGCCAACCATCCCAAGAATGTCTCCCTGCCGGGGGTCGACCACGATGGCGGCACCCTGGAGCGTTCCCGAACCCATCTTTTTTTGCTTTTCCAGTTGCAACAGGGTATCCGTCAGCATTTTCTGTGTGTGTTGCTGGATTTCCACGTCCAGGGACGTGTAGAGCTTCAGGCCCCGGGTGCGCAGTATTTCCTCCGGGTAAAACCGGCGTAGCTGTCGGTGCAGATAGTCCAGGTAGGCCGGATACGCACTGGTGTCCCGGGACCGGTATTCCGCGATGCCGAGTGGCAGGTCAGACAGACTCGCAGCCGTGGCAGCGGGAATGCCGTCCAGGCGGGCGAGGGTATTCAACACCAGGTTCCTTCTCCTCATCGCCCGTTTCGGGTGGCGTCTCGGATTGTAGTAGGAGGGGGCAGGGATGATGCCCACCAGAAGGGCCGTTTCATGGAGCTTTAACTGGCTGAGGGGACGGCCGAAATAAAACTCGCTTGCCAGGCCGAAACCATGAACAGCGCGATTGCCCGATTGTCCCAGGAAAATCTCGTTGATATACAGTTCAAGAATTTCTGCCTTGCTGAAGCGAAGTTCCAGCAGTATGGCCATCAGGGCTTCGGTCACCTTGCGTGTGACCGTTCTTTGTGGCGTTAGAAAAAGGTTCTTCACCAGTTGCTGGGTGAGTGTGCTGCCACCCTGAACGGTCTTGCCTTCGCGTAAATTGGACCACATTGCCCGCAGGATTGCTGAGGGGTCGAACCCGTAATGGGATTCAAACTGCCGGTCTTCCATGGCAAGCAGGGCCTTGATCATCGGTTCCGGCATTTCGTGGAGCTTGAGGGAAATCCGGTCTTTGTAGGAGCCCAGCTGCAGGCTGCCAATGAGCATCGGCTCAACAAAAATCTGGCGGACATCGGAGGCGGAGTCGTGGTCAACGATCCGGGCGACGGTGCCGCCGCGAAAAAACACTCTGGCCGCCCTGGCCGGCTGTTCCCCGGAACCATGCTGAAAACGGGTGGTAAATACATCCAGGGCACGGTCCCCCACCGCGAAGGTGCGGGGTTCGGCAATATTGTTGACCTGTTTGTAACCCCGCTCCCGAAGGTTTTTCGAAAGCCTGTTCAGGCTGAGTTCCTTTCCGGGAAAAATGTGAAGCGGGCTGGAATAGACATGAGCGGGCTGGGACTGAAGATTGCGGTCGAGTCTTTGTCTGATCTCCAGGTCAAGGTAGAGCAGAAAGATCAGGGTTACAAAAAACAGGCCTCCCAGTATTCGGGTTGAGAGAAAGAAAATGAAATTGTCGGCAGGCCTCCCGCCGGGTTTTTTTCGATACCGGTTGCGGTGTCGCCTTTGCGAAAGATGTTTTCTGCTCAATGACTCAGGGCTGCTTTACGGGCAGGGCTAAGGGCGTCATCTCCGGAACCGTGCGCCGGTACCGGCTGGACCGGCCCCACCACCTCTACGGGCCTTCTTCTGCCCTGGAATCTGCTGGCCAGGAAAGAATGATTGCGTGGACCAGCGTGGCCAGGGGAATGGCAAAGAAAATACCCCATATTCCCCATAATCCCCCGAAAAAAAGCACGGCCACAATGATGGCAACGGGATGAATGTTGACTACCTCAGAAAACAGCAGGGGTACCAGCAGGTTGCCGTCCAGTGCCTGAATGACAAGATAGGCGACCACGAGCGTGATGAAATCGGTCCCCCATCCCCACTGGAACCAGGCGATCAGGATGACTGGGATGGTCACCACGGCAGCGCCCACGTAGGGAACCAGGACGGACAGTCCCACGAGGAAGGACAGCAGCATCGCGAATTCCAGGCCCAGAAAGGCGAATACGATGAAGGTGACGCTCCAGACGATGAGAATTTCCCAGATTTTTCCGCGAATGTAGTTGGCGATCTGAACATCCACTTCCCCCCATATGCTGAGTGTGAGCTGGTTGTCCTTCGGCAATAAATCCTTGATCCAACCCGTAATCAAATACTTGTCCTTGAGGAAAAAGAAGATGAGAATAGGCAGTAAAATCATGTAGATCAGCAGGGTGACCACGCTGGCTGCACCCGTTAATATATTGGTCACAAGGCTCTGCCCATAGTCGGTCAGCCCTTCACGCAGGCCGGCAATCAGTGCCTCGACCTGCTCAATGGAAATCAAGTCGGGATAGTTTGAAGGCAATGTCATCAATGTTGCCTGGCCGCTTGCCAGAATGTTGGGTATTTGCTGTACAACACCGGTCAGCTGGTTATACAGAATGGGAAACAATCCGAAAGTAATCCCGGTCAGAAAGAACAGGAAACCCAGAAATACCAGCCAAACGGCGACCATCCGGGGGACCGACCACTGCAGCATCCGGGTAATCAGGCCGTCGAGGAGATAGGCGAAAATCACCGCAGCGATGACCGGGGCCATCATCTTTCCGGCATACGAAACAACGACCAGAATGCCGACGACTGCCAGCGCAAGGAAGACGACCTGTGGATTGGAAAGATGGTTTTTAAACCAGTCGAGTATTCTATCCATGAATAAGTTATATCAGTTTTGACCAAAAACCACTAGTTTCCTTCCGGGCCAATGGTGTATTCGTATGAAATGGTTGCGGTTTTTTCCAGCATCCGTGTGACGGAACAGTATTTTTCCACGGAAAGGGAAACCGCCCGGTGCACCTTTTCGGGTTCAAGGCCCGGTCCGCGGACATGGTAGGAAAGGTGGATTTCAGTGAAGACCGGGGGCACCGCATCTGCGCGCTTGGCGGTGATTTCCACTGTGCAGTCATGCACCACCTGCCGGGATTTTTTCAGGATCATCATCACGTCTACGGTGCTGCAGCCCCCCAGCCCCGCCAACACCACTTCCATGGGACGGGCGCCCAGATTCCGGCCTCCGGCCTCTTCGGAAGCGTCCATGTGGATGGGATGGCCGCTGGCCGTTTCGGCCAGAAAGCCGGCCCCCGGCTGATGTTTGACGATGATTTTCATGGGTTCAGGCAAGTGAAAACAGCTGTTGCAGTTTTTCCCCGGGAGACTGTGCACGCATAAACGCTTCCCCCACAAGGAACGCATTGACATGGTGGGACCGCATCAGGGCAACATCCTTCGGGTGAAGAATGCCGCTTTCGGTGACCACGATTCGATCAGCGGGAATCCCTGGCAGCAGGTCAAGGGTGGTATCCAGGCTGGTTTTGAAAGTTCGCAGATTCCGGTTGTTGATTCCCAGCAATCTGCAGGGAAGTGCAAGGGCCCGGTCCAGTTCATTCTGATTGTGGACTTCCACCAGTACATCCAGGTCCAGGGACCGGGCGAGGCGGGTGAGATCCTGCATCCTGCGGTCGTCCAGTGCAGCGACGATGAGCAGGATGGCGTCTGCACCGATCACCCGTGATTCATAGACCTGGTAGGGGTCGATGATGAAATCCTTTCGGACGGCGGGCAGGCTGCAGGCTGCCCTGGCGGCTCCCAGGTAGTCGTCATGGCCCTGGAAATACGGTTTGTCCGTGAGTACAGACAGGCAGGTCGCGCCATGTTCCGCGTAGTCCCTGGCGATTTCGGCGGGATTGAAATTTTTCCGAATGACCCCCTTGCTTGGGGAGGCCTTCTTTATTTCGCTGATGATGGCCGGGCGCCCGATGGAAACCTGTTCGTGGATTGCGCGCTCAAATCCCCGGGGGCCGGGCAGGTTTTCGCATTTCCGCCGCAGCTCGGACAGCGGATGCCGTTTTGCGCGAAGGACAATCTCCGACCTTTTGGAGGCCAGTATGTTCGAAAGAATATCAGTCATCTTTATTGGCCTGGGAAGGGCCCTCCTGGCGCATTGCCCGGGGCTGCCATCCCCATCACGGGGGATACTCCGTGTTGGCCCGCTCCCCGGAACGGTTCAAGGCAGCAAAGCGGAGCCGGCACCATTCGAGGCTTCTCCAAGGAAATTCCTGAGCAACGCATGTCCGTGTTCGGTAAGCAGGGATTCAGGATGAAACTGTACCCCGTGAATGGCAAATTCCCGGTGACGGACCGCCATGATTTCACCATCGTCTGTCCAGGCCGTGACCTCCAGGCAATCCGGAATGGACTGTTTTTCGATTACCAGGGAGTGGTAGCGTGTGGCCTGGAACGGGCTGTTGACTCTGTCAAAGACCCCGGTTCCCACATGGGTGATCATGGATGTTTTCCCATGCATTATTTTCTGTGCATGTATAATCTTTCCGCCAAAGGCCTGTCCGATGCTTTGGTGGCCCAGGCATACGCCGAGGATAGGCAGCCGGCTCTTGAAATGGGCAATGGCTGCCACGGAAATCCCCGCTTCACTGGGGGTACACGGACCCGGTGATACCACCAGGTACGCAGGGTCCAGGGCCTCCAGGGCGGCGATATTGATTTCATCGTTGCGAAAGACCCGGACCGTCTGCCCCAGTTCACCAAAATACTGCACCAGATTATAGGTAAAGGAATCATAGTTATCTATCATTGCCAGCATTGTCAGTCCTCCTTGTCCAGGGGGGTGTGCAATCCGGCATGGGCCATGTCCACCGCCTTGAAAATGGCGCGTCCCTTGCTCATGGTTTCTTCCCATTCAGTCCTGGGGACTGAATCGGCAACGATGCCCGCACCAACCTGAATGAAGACGGTCTCGTCCTTGATCACCGCGGTCCGGATTGCGATGGCGGTATCCATATTGCCGGACCAGCCGATATATCCCACGGCGCCGGAATAAATCCCTCTCTTGTCCGGTTCCAGTTCTTCGATGATTTCCATGGCCCGGAATTTGGGAGCACCGGATAACGTGCCCGCAGGGAAGGTTGCCTTGAGCACATCGATCACATCCAGATCATCCTTGATCTGCCCGGTGATATCGGAAACGATATGCATGACATGGGAATACTTCTCAATGGTCATCCTGTCCGTAACGCAAACGGTGCCGGTTTTGGATACCCGGCCCACATCATTTCTCCCCAGGTCGATGAGCATCAGGTGTTCGGCGAGTTCCTTGGGGTCCGCCAGCAGCTCCTCCTCCAGTGCCGCATCCTGTTCCGGGGTGTTGCCCCGTGGCCGGGTACCGGCGATGGGACGCAGTGTAATCTCCCCATCTTCCACGCGAACCAGGATTTCAGGAGAGGCCCCGGCAATGTGAAACCCGCCAAAATGAAAATAATACATGTAGGGCGACGGGTTCAGGGTTCGAAGGGCCCGGTACAAATCCAGCGGCCGGGCTGAATAGGGGATCGACAGTCTTTGGGAAATGACGATCTGGAAGGCATCGCCGTCATAAATGTACTGCCTGCATTTCTCCACGGCTCTTTCAAACGCCTCCTGGGGAAAAGAGGATTGAATCCCTGACTCATCCAGCAATTCCCGGCTGCCCGGGAGATGGGGCATGGAAAGATGGGAGTGCAGCCGGTCAATCACTTCCTGCAGGCGGGCCACTCCCTTTTCCCAGGCATTTTCCCCCCGGGATTCAGCGTGCACGAGGACGTACAGGCGTCCGGCCAGATTATCGAATACAACCAGTTCCTCGGAGAGCATCAACAGCACATCCGGCGCATTGACCGGGTCGGCTACCGGGTTCGCGCCAAGACCGCTTTCGATATAGCCAATGGTGTCGTAGCCGAAGTATCCGACCAGGCCGCCACTGAAGCGGGGAAGCGTCGGAATTTCCGGTACCCGGTACTGGTTGCGAAACTGTCGGACCTCATCCAGCGGGTCTTCGCACTCCCGCTGGTCAATGACCGCGCCATTTGCAATGACCGTTAACGATTTCCCCCGAATTTCAAGGTGTTTGTTGCAGGGAAGACCGATGACCGAATAGCGTCCCCATTTTTCCCCGCCCTGCACGGATTCGAGCAGGTAGCTGTAGGGTTGGTGGGCGAGCTTGAGATAGGTGCTAAGGGGCGTTTCAAGGTCTGCCAGGATTTCCCGTACAAGGGGGATATGGGTATAACCGGCGGCAGAAAATTGAGCAAATTCTTGTTGGTTGAGCATGGTGAATCATCGCGATAAAAAATAGAAAACGGAAAACCGGGCAGACCCGGGATCAAATCCAGCGGGGCCAGCCACGCCAGGGCATGGTTTGCGTGAACCGTGTCTTCGTATTTTTCGCGATGAGCGGAGTCATCCTGTGCAGATTACCGATCGATAATGGAATGGAGGCCATGATGGATTTTCCCCTGCCCGTTCCAACAAAAAACGGCGATGGAACCACCCATGACCAGTACAGTCGGTGATTGTACTGATTTCAGAGGGAAAGTACAGAACTATATGGTGGCCAGTTGTGCCCGCATTTTGCCGATGACGGTGTCATACCGGTTGCGGTCATCCGGGTTTGAAGCGGAAAAAACAGCACTGCCGGCGACAAAGGTATCCGCGCCGGCGGCGGCGATTTCTGCAATATTGTTCACGGTGACGCCGCCATCGACTTCAAGCCGGATACTCCGGCCGCTTTGGTCAATAATGGATCGCGCCTGGCGCAGCTTGCCCAGTGTACCGGGGATAAAGCTTTGCCCTCCGAACCCCGGATTCACGGACATCAGCAGGATCATGTCCAGCTTGTCCAGGACATATTCCAGGCCATCCAGGGCAGTGGCCGGATTGAATACCAGGCCCGCCCTGCAGCCACACTGCCGTATAAGCTGCAGGGTCCGGTCCACATGTTCGGAGGCCTCGGGATGAAAGGTGATATAACTGGCCCCGGCATCGGCAAAGTCCGGAATAATCCGATCCACGGGCTTGACCATGAGATGCACATCAATGGGAGCCGTGATTCCATGATCAACCAATGCCCGGCAGACCATTGGCCCGATGGTCAGGTTGGGCACGTAATGGTTGTCCATGACATCAAAATGCACCATGTCCGCCCCCGCAGCCAGCACATCTTGCACCTCTTCTCCAAGGCGTGCGAAATCAGCAGAGAGGATGGATGGCGCGATGGCATGGTCCGTTGGGTGAGTCGTCTTCATTTTTCGAAAAAGGGTTTATTGGATGACCAATAGTAACGTACTTTCATTTCGGATCAATGTAATGGCCAGCCTGCCGGCTGCGCTGGCGGTAATCCGCTTCATGTCATCCAGGTTGTTGACGGCCTGCTGGTTGATGCCGACAATGATGTCGTTCTCCTTCAGGCCCGTCGACTCCGCCGGGCTGCCCGCAGTGATGCCAATCACCACCACACCCTGCTTGGTTTTTCCATCCGGGGAAGCGTTCTTGAACTTTGCGCCATGAAGCCGGCTGATCACATGGGAATCCGGGGAGGCTGCTTCCTTGAACGCCTGGATCCTGACGGTGGCGGATTCCCGGACCCCGTCCCGGTAATACTCCATTTCGGCTTCCATGCCGGGACGGACCAGTCCCACGGCATTGCGCAAATCCGCACTGTTTTCCACCGCGGACTGGTTGAACAGGACGATGACATCCCCCTCCCTGAGCCCGACTTCGTCTGCAGCCGAGTCCGGGATCACCTCCGATATCAGGGCACCCTTTTTTCCGGCGATGCCGATGGCACTGGCAAGGGGAGGAGTGAGGTCCTGCATGCGCACCCCCAGCAGGCCCCGTTTGACTTCACCATGCTCCAGCAGCTGATCCATCAGGCTCTTGACCATGTCAACGGGAATGGACAGGCCAATGCCCACACTTCCACCGCCCCGGGACAGGATGGCAGTATTGATGCCGATCAATTCCCCCCGCAGATTGACCAGCGCGCCACCGGAATTTCCAGGGTTGATGGAAGCGTCGGTCTGAATAAAATCCTCATATCCTTCGATGCCCAGGCCACTTCGGCCCAGGGCACTGACGATGCCGGAGGTTACGGTATGGCTTAACCCAAACGGACTGCCAATGGCCACAACGAAATCCCCCACCCGCAATTCTTCGGATACTCCCAGTATGATCTCGGCAAGATGATCGCTGTCCACCTGGATGATCGCCACGTCACTGGCCGTATCGGAACCCACCAGCCTGGCGTCCAGTTTGTGTCCGTCCTTGGTGGTGACGATGATTTCATCGGCCTTGTCGATGACGTGATGGTTGGTAATGACATATCCGTTGGCGGCATCCACAATGACCCCTGAGCCCAGGCTGCTGCTGGGACGGGATTGTTGGGGGAGGTTGAAAAACCGGCGGAAAAACGGGTCCTGCATCAAGGGGTTTGCCGTTGTCCGGACCTTGCTGCGGGTTGAAATGTTGACCACGGCGGGGAGTACTTCCTGCAGCATGGGGGCCAGGCTGGGCAATTCCCCTCCATCGGGGGTGGCCAGGGGGAGGGCCGACTGGATGGCTTGAGCGAACAACAGGAGGTGCAATGCAGTCAAAAAGCGGATGAGCCGGGACATCACCTGATTGGGGTCAATAAGATTTGAAGGATATTCTAACCCAATCGGCACATTCAGGGGGTGGTTTCGGAATCCGCCGTGTCGCGGTGTACCGGACAATCGCTGACATCGTCACCGCGCCCGTCGCCGGGAGGGATTTTTTCCTCCCTGTGTGCAGGGGGGGCAGGGCACAGAAGCTCTTCGAGAAATCCGGACCGATATCCGGTTTCGCTGTAAATGACCGGGAAATAACTTTCTTCCATTTCGGTGCTGCCGTATTGCCTGTAGCGGCTGTATATCGGACTGGTCCTCACGGGATGAAACCGTGCCTGCGACGACATGCAGTGGGCAACGACGGAACGCCTTGGTTTGCGAGTTGAATTGACTCCAGAACCATGCCAGGTCCGGCCATGGTGAAACACGACGTCTCCCGCCTTGATGCACAGCCGGTCGATTTTGCAGTCCGCGATACCCATCCGCTTCATGGAAAACCGCAATCCCTCCCGATACTTCTGTGGGGCATGAAAAGTGAATTTTTTCGGTTCCACCGGCCAATGATTGGAGTTTCGGACATATTCGATGGTGCCGCCTTCTTCCCGGGTATCGTCCAGCGCCATCCAGCAACTGACCAGGGAGGGGGGGTCAATCCAGTCCTGGTAGGCATCGTCCTGGTGGAAACCGAGGGGTTGGGCACCCGGTGGTTTCCAGATCACATTGTCCTGGTTGATCCGGGTGCCGGGCCAACCCATGAGCCGGGAGCAGGCCTGGCCGACTTTCCGGTTCAGCACCAGCCGTGCGATGGCCCGGTCAGACTTCCAGCCATTACAGATTTGCCGGGTATGGTCTTCGGGACTGGTCCCGGCCCGCCAGTTCCATTCATCCGGCTGCACACCGGTTTCAAATTCTCCGTGGAAAAGGGGCTTGAACCGTGCCTTCGCCGATTCAACCAGGTCCGGGGCATTGAAATTTTCCACCACCAGGTAGCCGTTTTTGTGAAACAGGGCAATCTGCCGGGGGTTGATCAGGTTCATTGGGGTTGGGCTTGTTCGGAGGTCACGGATTGGACGGAGGCGGGCAGGCCGTTACAGCAGGTGCTGGAGCAGGACCTGCCGGGTATCCGGGGTGACCCGGGATGGATCAATCTTCAAGGCCGCCTCGATTCCAATAAATTCTGCCGAAGCCACCTCTTCTTTCTGGAGGACAAACGGGCCATCGCACACACAGGTATACACCCGGCCCCAGTTTCGGTTTCGGGGCAGCGAATGCATGTCTTCAAAATACAGTTCGAACGCGTATTCCAACGGCACGATGATCCCCAGTTCTTCATTGAGTTCCCGTTCGGCGGATTGCGGATAGGTTTCCCCCGCCAGCACCACCCCGCCAGCCGCGAAATCCAGCAGACCCGGGAAGATATCCTTGGTGGCCGTCCTGGTCTGTACCAGAAGCTCCCCCCTTGAGCTGAAAACCAGCAGATAGGTCGTACGGTGAAGCATCCCGGTGGCCCGCATCATGGAACGCGGCGCGGCATCGACCACCGTGTCGGCACCATCGACAATGACAACGGTTTCGTTTTCCGGATTATTCATGCGGGGACCCCGGGAGCCGGAACCGCGGATGGTCTGCACCGCCACAAGAGACCATTGCCGGGGTGCGGCCTCCCGGAATCATGGGATTCACCGGTTTGCCGGATGGCGTGTTCACGGGGCGTTCAAGGCGGCCGTACCCGGGTGATCAGGGACTGACCCATCCACCGGAGGCATCCAGCACTGCACCGGTGATGTAGGAGGCCTTGTCCGACAGCAAAAACAGGGCGGCACTGGCGATTTCCCCCACTTCCCCGGGTCTTCCCAGGGGAACCTGTTCCATCACCCAGTCCAGCCACTCCGGATGGTCCTGTGCATAGACAACACTGAGTTCCGTCATGCTGGCCCCGGGTCGAAGACAGTTTACCCGGATTCCTTCTGTGGCCTGTTCCTTTGCCAGGCCCACCGTAAAGGTATCCAGGGCCGCCTTGGAGGCCGCGTAGTCGGTATAGCCCGGACCGCCGTGACGGGAAGCGGCGGATGAGATATTGACAATACGGCCGCCGTTGCCGCCATACCGTTTTGCCATCCTCCTGACCGCATGTTTTGCGCAGTACATCGCGCCAAAGACATTGACCCTGAACAGTCTTTCTATTTCCCCGGGGTCGATATCATCCACGCGCACCCCGCCTCCATTGATGCCCGCATTGTTGACCAGCCCGGTAATGGGGCCAAGTTCATTGTCGATACACCGGAACATTTCAATCACTTCGCTTTCCCGTGCGATGTCGGCCTGGCAGGCAATCGCCACCCCGCCCCCGTCCCGGATCGTCTTCACCACTTCCTGGGCTTCGGATGACGACCGGGCGTAGTTGACGCAAACGGCCCATCCCCGGGTTGCGGCCAGCCGGCATATTTCGGCACCGATGCCGCGACTGCTTCCGGTAACTAGCAAGACCTTCATAATGGATGCCTCCTTTGACAGGTTTCTGGAACGGGGGTTAAATATATAATTCCCAAAGGGATCAATACGACCCCCGTAGAAAAGGGTTGTCGTCACGGGCCGCGCCAAGATCATCGCTCAGGACCCGGATGCGGCTGTAAAAGTCACCGCGCTCGACCTGGACCCACTGGAGCCACCGTCGTCCGGTCAGGGTCAACCTGGTCCGGCCATGTAAAATGCGGTGGTTGTCAAACACCGCCATATCACCCGGGCTCAAAGCACGTTCGATCATGCGATCCGGGTCTTCACATAATTTCAGCAGTCCTTTCAGCCCCCGGTAGTAGGCATTCACATTTTCAGGTGGAATGCAAAGCGGGGCGGCCACCCGGTCATTGATGCGTATTCCCACAATATTCCCGAACTCATCCAGCGTAATCAGGGGAAATTCTGCAATCAGGTCCACCTCACCGGCAAAATGCCGGCGAAACCGCTGATGGTTCCTGCAAAGGGCCTGAAAACCCTCCGGGTCTTCTTCGCGCAGGGTGGATGCCGCCTCGAAACCATCCAAAAAGGTGGAGGCCCCGGCCCCCTCCCGGTCGGTTTCCAGGCAGTGAAACATCAGTACACCGGGTGGAGACGCACGATAGGGTTCATCCGTGTGCGGTTTCAGTCCCTCATAACTGTTTGCAATGCTTCTTTTGGTGCTGTCGATGACCAGGTCCTGGACGCGCCCGAAATTGCTTTCCTGCAATGGCCCGATCCTGGAGGCCAGTGCTTCGAGAGTTCCCGGTTTGGCCGGGGCGTTTTGTATAAAGCACAGACCCTGGTCCCGCACCACCTGCAGCATTTCAAGAAATTTCCGGTCGCTGGCCCCGATGGCATCAAATGCAAAGGTTGGGGGGTTGCCGAGGTAGTCCCTGTCCCACAGTCGTACCGGGTGAACCCGGCCCCGGCGGTGTTCAATGCCATAGGCATGTTGACGCAACCAGTTGAATTCGAAGGTGCTGACATGGCCATCCTGCCACTGGATTTCCACCGGGCCTCCCGGGCTGACAGACATCCTGGAGGGGGAGTCGTCAAGATTCAATGACGTTAACCGGGATTTTCGCCTGCCGATGGCCGGGTTCCCGCAAAGGACACATCGACAGTTGTCCCGAAGCCAGATATAATGAAATTCTGCCTGGTGTCCATCGTTCCACTGCACATGGACGGTCTGGTCAGACTGCTTGGCGATTGCGTCGCATTTCTCTGGCTGGACCGGGGTTTTCACGTTGCGGAATCAATGGGAGGGGGAATACGCTTCCGGGTCGGGGAAATGGAAAACCGAAAACGGAAAACCTGGAAAGGGATGGCCGTGGAGGGTTGCATGGGGGGCTGTGTGCGGGGTGTATTGCGGATTATCGGAAATGGATCAATCGAAGGCAACACCGATATTGAAGTGGATGGCTGCAAACCGGAGTGTACAAGAGTCCGCCCGGAAATTAAACAAATGGGCCCGCTGAAAAAATCGTATAGCAATAACAACAGGTTATGCAATCTGGCATAGTCGTTCGAATGGGTTTGGTACTAGAATTTTTTTACTGGAATCACTATTTTTTCGCGCCAATGTACACAGCATCGAATTACACAGGCCGGGCAGCATGCCCGGATCGTATACTCTGAGGAATTGACATGTTGGTCGGTGTCCCTAAAGAAATAAAAAATCATGAATACCGTGTGGGTCTGACCCCCACCAGTGTACGTGAAATGATCAAGCAAGGACATGAAGTCATCATTGAAACCAATGCCGGTACCGGCATTGGTGCGGTGGACGGGGAATACCAGGTTGCGGGTGCAGGCGTGGTGGATTCTGCCGAGGAAATTTTCGCCCGGTCCGAACTGGTCATCAAGGTCAAGGAACCCCAGGCGGTCGAACGTGCAATGTTGAGGGAAGGCCAGATACTGTACACCTACCTCCACCTCGCACCGGACCCGGCTCAGGCCAGGGACCTGGTGGACTCCGGGGCAACATGCATTGCGTATGAGACGGTGACGAGCCCGTTCGGCGGACTCCCCCTGCTTGCTCCCATGTCCAAGGTGGCGGGACGGATGTCCGTCCAGGCCGGTGCGTATTGTCTCGAGCAGCCCCATGGCGGAAAAGGGATGCTGCTTGGCGGAGTCCCGGGTGTTGACCCGGCCAAGGTGGTGGTACTTGGTGCAGGAGTGGTTGGAACCCATGCCTGCCATATCGCGGTTGGAATGGGGGCTGACGTGTGGGTTCTGGACAACAATCCCTATGCACTCGAACGCCACTGGCAACAGTTCCAGAGAACGACGAATTCCGTATTTTCCACTGCGGATGCACTGGAACAACATGTATTGAGTGCAGACCTGGTGATTGGCGGGGTGCTGATTCCCGGGGCGGAAGCTCCCAAGCTGGTCACCGCGGAAATGGTCAAAAACATGAAACGCGGGTCGGTAATCGTGGATGTTGCGATTGACCAGGGCGGTTGTTGCGAGACCTCCCGGGCCACGACCCACGCCGACCCCACGTATATGGTGGACGATGTCGTCCATTACTGCGTGGCAAACATGCCTGGAGGCGTACCGCGCACCTCCACCTTTGCACTGAATAACGTCACCCTGCCTTTCGCCATTGCCCTGGCGAACAAGGGGGTCCGGGACGCGCTGATGGAAGATGAACACCTCAGAAACGGATTGAATGTGTGCGCCGGGAAAATTACCTACCGCGAAGTTGCCGAAGACCTGGGCTTCGAGTATCACGATGCGGTGTCTGCCCTTGGGGGCCTGTAACCTCCATCCGTTTCGATTTATCTAGTATCAGGGGAAAATCCGATGACAAAAATGACCACCTCCGAAGCATTCGTGGAAACCATGGCCGCCCAGGGAGTAACGGAAATGTTCGGCATCATGGGGTCCGCATTTATGGATGCCATGGACATCTTTGCACCCGCGGGAATCCGGCTCATCCCGGTGGTGCACGAACAGGGGGCCGCCCACATGGCGGATGGGTACTCCCGGGTCAGTGGGCGCCACGGGGTGGTCATCGGCCAGAATGGCCCCGGGATCAGCAACTGTGTCACCGGCATTGCCGCCGCTTTCTGGGCCCATTCCCCGGTCGTGATGATCACGCCGGAGACCGGAACCATGGGCCAGGGCCTGGGGGGGTTCCAGGAAGCCAACCAGCTTCCCATGTTCCAGGAATTCGTCAAGTACCAGGGACACGTCAACAATCCGAAACGAATGGCTGAATACACGGCCCGCTGTTTTGACCGCGCGCATTCGGAACTTGGCCCGACCCAGCTGAATATTCCCCGGGATTATTTTTTTGGTGATGTGGATATAGAAATACCCCAGCCCATGGTGCTTGACCGGGGTCCGGGTGGAGAAAGAACGCTGAATGAAGCCGCGGACATGCTGGCAAAGGCAAAATTTCCGGTGATTGTCTCTGGCGGCGGGGTGGTGATGGGAGACGCCGTGGAAGAATGCGTTGCCCTGGCAGAACGGCTGGGTGCGGCGGTAGTCAACAGCTATCTGCACAATGATTCCTTTCCGGCCAGCCACCCGTTGTGGTGCGGTCCCCTGGGTTACCATGGTTCCAAGGCGGCCATGTCGCTGATTTCAAAAGCGGATGTGGTCCTTGCCCTGGGAACCCGGCTCGGACCCTTCGGCACCCTGCCCCAGTATGGCATCGATTACTGGCCCAAGGATGCCAAAATTATCCAGGTGGATGCGGACCATAAAATGCTGGGCCTGGTAAAGAAAATCTCGGTCGGAATCTGTGGGGATGCAGGCGCTTCCGCAAAGGCATTGCTGGCCCGCATCCAAAGCCGGGAACTGGCCTGTGATGCCACCCGGGACGACCGCGCCCGGGAAATCGCGGGGGACAAGGCCGCCTGGGAGGCGGAGCTGGATGGATGGCTCCACGAAAAAGATGACTACAGCCTGGACATGATCAAGGAACAGGGGGAAGAGGCCGGCAACTGGCTTCATCCACGGCAGGTGCTGCGTGAACTGGAAACCGCAATGCCTTCGGATGTGATGGTTTCAACCGATATCGGCAACATCAATGCCATTGCCAACAGTTATCTTCGATTTGAGCGCCCCCGGAGTTTCCTGGCGCCCATGAGCTGGGGGAACTGCGGCTACGCCCTGCCCACCATGATCGGGGCGAAATGCGCGGCCCCTGAACGCCCGGCGGTGGCCTATTCAGGGGATGGCGCCTGGTCCATGAGCATGTCAGAAATCATGACCGCAGTGCGGCACAATATTCCGGTTACCGGGGTGGTATTCCACAACCGCCAGTGGGGGGCGGAAAAGAAAAACCAGGTGGATTTCTATAATCGCCGGTTTGTGGCCGATGAACTGGACAATCCAAGCTTTGCCGAGGTCGGAAAAGCCATGGGTACCGAAGGAGTGATCGTGGACAGGCTGGAGGAGGTTGGGCCGGCATTGACCCGGGCCATTGATGCCCAGATGAATGACGGGAAAACCACGGTGATTGAAATCATGTGTACCCGGGAACTGGGGGACCCGTTCCGCAGGGATGCGCTGTCAAAGCCGGTACGCCACCTGGCGAAATACCGGGATTTTGTATAAGTTGCGCTCAGGCCAGGGTCCAGTCGCCCTGCTCTCGGCGGGGACCCGGGCGGGGAGGTCGCGAATGCCTGAAGGCAGGGAAACGGCCCGACACGACGCAATGGGCTGACCCGTGAAACGAGGGCGTGGCACACGCAACGGCTTGGTCTTCCGGTGGCCCGCCATCCGGCAGGGGGCCGTGCACCGATATGCCGGGTAAAGACCCCGTTTTGGCCGGATGTGCCCCGAACCGTTTGCGCTCCATGCCGGCGTGCCGGATATCTCTTGCATTTTCCGTTCGTTGATGCGAATTTTCCGCCATGCGCGCCCTGGACCGAATTACTGAAATCGCCAAGTCGGTCTCCAGTCGAATCGTATTGCCCGAATCCGGTGACATTCGAATCATCCGGGCCGCCTCGATCATCACACGCCGGAAAATCGCCCGGATCATCCTGGTGGGCAACCCCCGGCAGATTGCGGACTTTGCTCACCGGAGCCGGGTCGATCTCTCTTCGGTTGAGATCATCGACCCTGAAAACAGCCCCGGAACCAGGAGGTATCAGTCACAGCTTCTCGAATGGAGAAGACACAGGGGGATGACCGAAGACACGGCGGCGACAGAAATCATGAATCCGCTGGTTTACGCGACATGCATGGTCCGCAGTGGAGATGCCGAGGGCTGTGTTGCCGGTGCAGCCAGTACGACCTCGGAGGTTGTTCGCCGGGCATTGCAGGTGATTGGAATGAGGCCGGGTGCAGGGCGGGTTTCAAGTTTCATGATTATGGAACACGAGCTGCCTCACCAGGCCATGCAGGGGACGGCGCTGTATGCCGATTGTGCCCTGGTCATTGACCCCGATGCACAGCAGCTTGCCGGCATTGCCATGGCCACGGCGGACAGTGGCCGAAACCTGGTCAACCTGGACCCCCGGGTCGCCCTGCTTTCGTTCTCGACTTCCGGAAGCGCCTCGCATTCCAATGTAGAGAAGGTAAGGGAAGCCGGAGAAATCATTTCCCGGCAGCGGCCGGACCTGGCATTGATGACCGAAGTCCAGTTTGATGCCGCAGTGGTTCCCCGCATCCTGGAGCAAAAAGCACCGGGAATCAATGCCCGGGCCCCGGCCAACGTGTTTGTTTTCCCGGACCTGCAGTCGGCAAATATCGGGTATAAAATCGCCCAGCGAATCGGGGGGGTTCGGGCAGTGGGACCGGTGCTGCAGGGACTGAAGTGTCCCGTCAATGATCTTTCACGAGGGTGCAGTGTAGACGATATCGTGCAGCTCATTGCGATTACGTCTGTGCAGTCGAATGCGGACGATCCGTTGTGAATGTCAACTTCCAGATCATTCATCTGCACAAGCGGTTTCCCCTGACCATCAGCCGGGGAACACAGGCCGGTTCTGACAACCTGTTCATATCCCTGACCAAAGACGGCATCACCGGCTGGGGGGAACTCTCTCCGGGCAGGTCCGAAGGGGCGGACACCCCGGAACGGGCCCGCCGTGCACTGGAGGATTTTTGTCACCCCGGCTTTGAAGCCCTGTCGGTCTGCCAGCTGGTTGACCGGGGGCGTGAACAGGGCGTTCCGGCCTGTGCAATGGCCGGACTGGACATGGCGCTTTGGGATTGGCTGGGCAAGAAAGCCAATCTGCCCCTGTACCGCCTGCTGGGCCTTGGCAAACCAACGGTTCCCACGTCGGTGACCATCGGGATCAATCCCCCGGAAGTGGTGAAAAGGCGCATACCGCTGCTACTCCGGGAAACCGGGACCAGGTGCCTGAAGATCAAGCTCGGTTCCCCCGAAGGGATTGAAGCGGACCAGGACATGTATGCCCAGGTGGTGGAAAGCACCCGGTCCCATCCTGTCGCATTGCGGGTGGATGCCAACGGGGGGTGGACGGCAGACGAGGCCATATTCATGATGAAGTGGCTTGCCGGGAGAGGGGCTGACTATGTGGAACAGCCCCTTGGGGAGGGGGAAGAAAGTGAATTGCCCCGAATTTTCAAGGGCCGCCCCCTGCCGGTGTATGTAGACGAATCCTGCCGGAATTCCGGCAATATCCCCGGCTGGGCAGATTGTGTCGATGGCGTCAACCTGAAGTTGATGAAGTGCGGTGGAATTACCGAAGCACTCAGAATCATTGCGGTGGCCCGGGCCCATAACCTGAAAACCATGATTGGATGCATGGGGGAATCCTCCATGTCGATTTCAGCCGGGGCCGCGATCAGCGGCCTGCTTGACCATGTCGACCTGGATTCCCATTTGAATCTGTCCCCGGACCCCTGTACGGGAGCACATCTTGTTGACGGGATTGTGATGCCCAGTGAATTGCCCGGCCATGGTGCCCGGATCATCGGTGACTGACATGCTCAACAAGGATCAGAAACTGGCGATTTACATGGAGCAGAACCTGGATACCGACTATGGGAAGATGGGTTTTGGAATCATGCGATTCAGCAGCAATCCCATCGTTTGTGTCATTGATTCCAGTCATGCCGGAAAAACCGTGAACCAGGTGGAGGGTCTTCCGTTTCCCTATCCCGTGGTCAGCAATGTGGATGAAGCGGTGAGGCTGGGTGCAGAAGTGCTTGTGCTGGGAATCGCCCCGTCCGGGGGAAGGCTGCCGGAAAAATGGCATGCCCCGCTGAACCGGGCCATTGAACAGGGCCTGTGCGTGATCAATGGGTTGCACGACAGGCTGAATGACCGGTTTGGCCATGGCCTGGGGGACCGGCAATGGATCTGGGATGTCAGACAACCCGCCTTCACCCCGGGTATCGCCGCTGCCCGGGCCGCTTCACTTCAAAACAAACGGGTTCTTTTGGTTGGAACCGACATGGCCATCGGAAAAATGACGGCGGGGCTGGAAATTTATCACTGGGTAAGAAACCACCACCCGGAGGTGAAAACAGAATTTCTGGCCACCGGGCAAATCGGGATTACCCTGACGGGCAAAGGCATCCCCCTGGATGCTTTCAAGGTTGATCATGCCTGCGGGGCAGTGGAAACCATGGTCCTGGAAGCCGCCCGGAATGACCTGGTTTTCATCGAAGGCCAGGGGTCACTGCTGCATCCGGGCAGTACCGCAACCCTGCCATTGATGCGCGGGAGCTGTGCAACGCATCTGGTGATGTGCCATCTTGCCGGCATGACACGCCTTCGAAAACCGGAATCCATCTCCATTCCGCCCCTTGGGGAATTCATACAGCTGAATGAAGAACTCAGCGCAGTATGCGGGTCCCTGACCCGGGCCAAAACGGTGGGGATTGCCCTCAATACCGCCCGGGTGGATGAGAAGGAAGCCATTTCGGAAATCCACCGGCTGGAGGATGAAACCGGGCTGCCGGTGACCGACGTGGTCCGGTTTGGCGCAGAAAAACTGGGAGCAACCCTGGTCTGAAACCGTGGGTTTTCCGGCAGTCGGCCAACCCGGCTGTCCGGCTGCCGGGGCGGGCGGACAACGCTTCCAATGCCCGCTATGTCAGCCCGGTGTTCATCCAGGGCAGTTTTTTCAGGGAAACATTCCCGCCCGAGACCAGCACCCCGACCCGCTTTCCTGCAAACAGCGACGGGTTGTTCAGGATGGTTGCCAACGGCACCGCGCTACTGGGCTCGATGACCATTTTCATTCTTTCCCAGGTGAGGTACATGGCCTGGATGATCTCGTCCTCCGTTGCGAGCAGCACGTCCGTCACATGGCGGGAGACAAAATGCCATGTCCGTGGGCGCAGACAGGTCCGTAATCCGTCCGCCACCGTCATCGGAGTGTTGTCCTCCATCATCCGGCCGGCCTGCAGTGAGCGGCAGGCATCATCGGCATTTTTCGGCTCTGCGGCATAGATTCGGGTGTCCGGCGACATTCCGGACAGGCCCAGGCAGGTGCCGGATATCAATCCACCCCCACCGATGGGGGCCACCACGGCATCCAGGGGACCCACCTCCTCGTGCAATTCACACACACAGGTGGCCTGGCCCGCAATGACCCGGGGGTCGTTATAGGGATGGACAAAATGCGCCCCGGTTTCCTCCACCAGCGCTTCCAGCAGGGTTTCCCGTGCAGCGGTGGTTGGTTCGCATTCCAGGATTTCACCGCCATAGTCCCGGACCGCCGCTTTCTTTTCTTCCGGGGCATTTCGCGGCATGACCGCCGTGGCCTGGATTCCACGGCATGCGGCCGCATAACTCAGTGCCGCGGCGTGATTGCCGGAGGAGTGGGTGGCCACCCCTTTTTCGGCCTGTTCATCCAACAGGCTGAAAACCGCATTGGAAGCACCGCGCACCTTGAACGCTCCCGTTTTCTGGAAATTCTCGCACTTGAAAAACAAGGCCGCCCCGGTGAGTTCATCAAGGTAGCGGGAGGTGGCAACGGGAGTGGTATGGACATGGGGTTTGATTCGTTCCCGTGCTCCCAGGACATCTTCGAAGGTGGGGATGTACATGTCCTGGATGGTTTCCTTGCAGCGATCAGGCGGCCAGGTGGGTGGTCTGGCGATAGGACTGCTGGGCCGCGGCCACGCCGGAACCAAGCGAGATAGGATAGTCCAGGTCTTTCATTGCCATTTCAATGGCCGCCAGGCCGGAGAGCATCATGACGTCGGACAGTGCCCCCAGGTGCCCAATCCGAAAGGCTTTCCCTGCCATTTCTCCAAGCCCGACACCAAAGGACAGGCCATATCGTTCATAGACATGATTGGTCAGCACATCGCTGTCCAGGCCCTCGGGAACATAAATGGCACTCACCGTATCGGAATACAGGTCACTCGATTTCGCACACAACCCCAGCCCCCAGGCCGCCACGGCCGCGCGGACGCCTTCGGCGATCCGGTGATGACGGGCAAATACGTTTTCCAGCCCTTCCTCGTTGAGCATGTCGATGCTTTCCCGCAGGCCGTTGATAAGCTGGACAGGCGGGGTATAGGGGTACCCCCCGTGCCGGTTCAGGGTCAGCATGTCGCGAAAATCAAAAAAACAACGGGGGCACTTTGCACGGTGGATGGACTCCAGCGCCTTGTCGCTGGCCGCCACAATGGCCATCCCTGCCGCCAGCATAAAACCTTTCTGCGAACCGGATACCGCCAGGTCGACGCCCCAGTCCTCCATCCGGAAGTCCATGCTGGCCAGGGAACTGACGCAGTCGACGTACAGCATGGCCGGGTGATGGCTGTCGTCCATGGCCTGCCGGACACCGGCAATATCACTGCGGACCCCCGTGGCGGTTTCATTGTGTGTGACCAGTACCGCCTTGATTTCATGATTGTCGTCCGATGCCAGTCTTTCCCGGTAATAGTCCAGGGGTGCACCGGTCCCCCAGTCACAGTCGACAAACTCCACGTCCAGTCCGTGCCGGATGCACAGGTCGATCCACTTGTGGGAGAACAGGCCGTATCGGGCAGCAAGCACCCGGTCCCCCGGAGACAGGGTGTTGGTTACGGCAGCTTCCCATCCCCCGGTGCCGCTGGCCGGAAAAATAAAGACTTCGCCCTCCTTGAGCCGGTAGATTTCCTTCAGGTCCCCCAGCAACGGCAGCAGAACATCGATGTAGTCCGGGGCGCGATGGTCCCGGGTTGGGATGTTCATGGCTGCCCGGAGGCGGTCAGGGATATTTGTCGGCCCGGGTATAAACACGGGATTTTGTTGGTTCATGGCATGATCGGGTGTTTTCAGAATCTGAAGTATAGGGGGCATCCGGGCAGTAATCAATTTTTTTAAAATATATTTCCATTTTATGAGTAAATTCATATAATATTGATATATCAGCAATAATATTTTCCATAAATCCTTTTATTTCAGCACGAAAATATTTTTTTAACGTCCCGCTCCTGGATTTCAACCGGTATCGCTGTTCCGTGACAAAAGAAAAAATACGTTCGAAACGGCCCAGGGGCCGGCCAAGGCTGCAACCGGAAACCAGGCCCTTTAATCCGGTTCGGGCCCTTGACCGCGGCATGACGCTGTTGCGTGCTCTCAGCGCGGATACCGGCATGATCCTGACGGACATCGCACTGACGGTGGAGCTGCCGCCATCCACAACCCACCGGATGCTGATCACGCTGCAGCAACAGGGGTTTGCGGAATTCAACGAATCCACGCAAAAATGGTCTGTTGGCGTGGAAGCGTTTCGCGTGGGCAGTGCCTATCTGAACAATACCAACCTGGTGGAAGTGGCCCGAAAAACGCTGTACCGGCTGATGGAAGAAACCGGAGAAACGGCCAACCTCGGAATCGCCAGTCACGGCATGGTTGTTTTTATCAGCCAGGTGGAAACGGAGAACCCGATCCGGGCATTTTACCGGCCCGGTACACGCAGTCACATGCATGCGTCCGGGGTCGGCAAGGCCCTGCTGTCCAGCTTGCCCCGGTACGAGGTGGAAAGAATCCTGAAAAAACCCGGTTTGCCTGAATTCACCCCGAATACACGGACGGCCTGGAATGCATTGCATGCGGACCTGGAAATTTCAAGAAACCGGGGATGGGCCCTGGATGATGAAGAGCGGTATCTGGGCATGCGCTGTATCGCGTCCAACGTTCACAATTCATTCGGTGAAGCGGTTGCCGCAATTTCCATATCCGGGCCCACGGTACGGTTTCCGGTGGAAACCATCCAGGAACTGGGCCCCAGGGTCCAGCAGGCTGCCCGGGCAGTAACCGAAATGATGGGTGGGACAGTCCCGGAACCGGCGGTTTTCCGGAAGCCGTAGTCGTGGAAACGGAACGCAGTGGTCCAGGCTACAGCCTGGTTGCCCTGCGGGCGGCACGGCTCGATTGGGAAAGAATGTAAAAGCCGGACCCGGTGATCAGGGCGATTCCGGTTACCATGGAGGCGGTGGGAATCTCATCCCATATGGTATACCCCCAACCCACTGAAACCAGGATTCCGGTAAACAGGAAGGGAGCAATAAACGACAACTCCCCAAGCCGTATGGCCTGGATCTGGAAAAAGAATCCGGTGCTCAACAGCACCGAACTGGCGAACAGTCCGGCAAGATGACGGAATTCCACGGGATGCCAGTCGAATGCGGAAGCCATGCCCCCTGCCAGCGTGACCAGAACCAGCGTAGAGAGCACCACATATTTTGAGTCAATCCCGGCATCGAGCTTTCGGGTAAGAAGATCGCGTATCACCACGAATGCCGCCGCCGCCAGCGGCAGAAACATCGGCCATGAAAATTCGGATCCAAACGGGTTGGTGACACACAGCACTCCCGCAAAGCCGGTCCAGACCGCAAGCCACCGGACCAGAGTGACTTTTTCGCGCAATACGAGTGCAGAACACACGGTCAGCAGTATGGGTGAAGTCCAGACCAGTGTCGATGCGGTTGCGATGGGAAGCATGGTCAAACCGGTGACGAAGAAGACTGTCGCCAGGCATTCGGCCCCGGCCCTGGCGAGGTTGAACCGGTCCAGCATCGACCATGACAGCCATTGATTTCCAGTGATCCGGATCAGTGACAGGAACACAACGATCGCAAAGATTCCTCGAATGAAGAGTATCTGCCCAATCCCCAGGTCTTCACTGCTGACTTTCACGATGGCATCGTTCGATGAAATCATGGCCATCGAGGCGACAATCATCAAGGCGGCCCTTCCGTTGGCATTCATGGTGGACAGGGGTTGAAGTATGTCGGAAGTATGCGCCCGAAAGGAAGGTCCCGGGTCCGGGAAACCCGGCCAGGATGCGCTGTTTTATGGTTTCAGGACTGCTTCGCCTTGAATTCCCTGCGGCGCGTGTGCAGGATGGTCTCGGTGTAGCCGTTGGGGATATCGCGACCCCGAAAAACCAGGTCCAGGGATGCCTGGAAAGCGATACTGGTATCAAAATCATCCGACAGGTTCCGGTAGCCTGGATCGCGTGAATTTTGCCTGTCCACGACCCCGGCCATTTTTTCAAAAACCTTTCTTACCTGGGTTTTGGTGGTCAATCCATGATGTAGCCAGTTGGCAATGTGCTGACTGGAAATGCGCAAAGTGGCCCGGTCCTCCATGAGTGCCACATCGCTGATGTCCGGCACCTTGGAACAGCCGATTCCCGAATCAATCCATCTCACCACGTAACCCAGGATACTCTGGGCATTGTTTTCCAGCTCTTTGACCACCGTACTGTGCTTGACGGTCCGTTCTCCCAAAACCGGTATGATCAGGATGTCCTCCAGGTTGGTTCGCCCGCTGTCCGAAAGGGCCAGCTGGCGGGTCGCCACATTGACCTGGTGGTAATGCATGACGTGGAGGGCGGCCGCGGTAGGGGAAGGCACCCACGCGGTACTGGCACCCGCCCTGGGATGCGCAATTTTCTCTTCCATCATGGCTCTCATGTTGTCCGGGGCGGCCCACATGCCCTTGCCAATCTGCCCATGTCCCGGTAACCCGGTCTCAAGGCCGATATCCACGTTCCAGTCTTCGTAGGCCAGGAGCCAGGGAGCATGTTTGATATCGTTCTTGGGAATCACTGCACCGCCTTCCATGCAACTGTGAATTTCATCGCCGGTGCGGTCCAGAAATCCGGTGTTGATGAACACCACCCTGTCCTGTGCCATGCGTATGCATTCCCTGAGATTCACGGTGGTGCGGCGCTCTTCATCCATAATGCCGATTTTCATTGTTTTTCTTTCGAGGTTCAGGGACTCTTCCACACGCTCGAACAATTCAACGGCGGCGGCCACCTCTTCCGGCCCATGCATTTTCGGTTTGACTACATAGATACTGCCGGTGCGGCTGTTCCGGAAAGGCCCCTTCGCATCCAGGTCATGTTTTGCCGCCAGGGCAGTGACCATGGCATCAAGAAAAGATTCCGGGATCTCTTCGCCATTGCAGGTCACCGCGTCCGTGTACATGTGCGTGCCGACATTGCGCACGAACATCAGACTGCGACCCTGCAAGGTAAAGGGTTTGCCGTCCGGTCCGGTATATTCCCGGTCCGGCTCGAGCTTTCTGTCGAGCATCTTGCCGTGTTTCCGGAAGGTTGCCGTGAGATCGCCCCGCATCAGGCCGGCCCAGTTTCGGTAAACCCTGGTTTTGTCCTCGGCATCCACCGCGGCAACGGCATCCTCGCAATCCATGATCGTGGTCAGGGCGGATTCGACGATGACATCGTAGATGCCGGCCAGGTCGCCGCGACCGATAAAATAGCCTTCGCCGATGCACAGATCAATATGGAGGTTATTGTGTTTGAACAGAATGTTGGTTGGCGAGTCCGGGTCCCCGCAAAATCCCGCAAAACATTCACGCCAGCCCAATCCCGTCTCGCTGCCATCTCCCATCACCACCACCAGCTTGCCTGACTTGACCTTGTATTTCACCGCGTAGGCATGGCTGCCCGCTGCAAGGGGGACGACCTGGTCAAGAAACTCACGGACATACCGGATGACCTGGACACCGCGGACCGGGTTGTATTTCGCGGTCTTTTTGCACCCTTCCACTTCCAGGACAATATCGGAACCGTACAGCGCATCATACAGGCTGTGCCATCTCGCATTCGCCGCATTCAAGGCATAGCGTGCATTGTCCAGGGGAACCACCAGTTGCGGTGCGGAGATTTCGGCAATCTCGGAATCGACGTTTTGCGTACTGACCTGGAAACGGTCTCCATCGGGAACCAGGTATCCGGTGGTTTCCAAAAATGCCCGGTAGGTCCCGGTATCCACGGGTCCGGGGTTGGCCTGGTGCCATTCGTCCAGCTGCCGTTGAAAGTCGTCACGTTTCTCCAGCAGTACCCTGTTTTTTGGAGCCAGGTCCCTGATGATCGCTTTCAGCCCGCTCCAGAATTGATCGGAGGCCACTCCGGTACCGGGTAAAATCTCATTCTGGACCAACGCATACATTCCCGGATCAATGCTTAATCCGTGTGCTTCGATTCGCGCGGTCATCGTTCTGTGATCAATTATCAGTAAAACTAATTAACATGCTAAATTAAACATTATAGTTGCAAGTTTAACAAGCGAATTATCCGGGAAAGCCCGGCCGCAGGATGGCCTCTTCCCGTGCCGGGAAGAAGGCGGGCAATCCGTCCATGGTGTTGATTCAGGCAAAATGGGACGCTCTTCAACCGTCGTATTTGCGCATTTGGCCGGCTATGGCCAAGCCGGCCGGATAGTGGGGTTTTCGGGCCGGACGCGATCAGTGATTGAAATGGGAATTATATATTCAACTTAATGGGATGGTCCGCCCCCACCTTCGGGAAGCGGCATGAAACCCGGTGAGAGTGAGTGCGTCCGCCTCCCTCCGTTTGTTCAATCGTTTGTGGGATGGGAATCTTCCTGACATAGACATCTTGATTTTTAAGTCAGGACAAAACGGAACACTCTTCAACCGCGGTAAATGCGTGGCTATGAAAAATGCTCCGGAATCCAGACGGGCTGATCGGCGACGGGGGTTTCTACAAGATTGTTTCCCTTGCCGCCGCGGTCAATCACCAGAAAACTCTGGGTTCTGCCCAGGACAATCTGGAAATGATGCCAGGTGTTTTTCCAAAGGTTGATGCCCTGTTTTCCATTTGTGATGAACAGGCACAAATCGGCAGCACGGATTTTCTCCCCCGCAGGGGCAACCAGCACCAAAAATGGATTGCGTTCAACGGGGATAAAGGCCTGACTGCCCAATGGGTGGCGTTCCATCACCGTGACCTGGTGAGGAAGCGGCAGGGGTGCGGTGCGAAAGACACTGACGATGGGTCTCCCGCCCTGGTCGCTGGCATCGATTTCAAACAAGTCGTGGTAGCGCGTGGTCAGACCCTGGTTGATCTGGAGCTGCCTGGCGGATTCCAGCTCGACGACTTCCCCGAAGGATGCGAATTTTTCTGCGCTCAGGGGAACAGGCTGAAGTTCCATGATCCGCCTATTTCCCGATTTCAGCAAACATTCGCAGACGGCTGATGCCGCCGTCCGGATAGATGTTCAGACGGACATAACGGACCGCGCCAATCTCCCTGATTTCATCGGTAAACCGGTGTTGGCTGTCCGCCCGGAGTTTTACCGACGGCAATAATTCATTCCATGATTCACTCAGTGTTTCCACAGACAGTGAATGGTCCAAATCCAGGGGGGTCGCCTGCACACTGCAGGTATCCGGATAATTGCCCTTGAAATGGGCGGTATCCACTTCAATACGCCGGACAATCCCTGGCCTGGCCAGTGCGATGACGACCCAGTCATGACCCGGTTCACGCCGTCGCCGGGTTTCCCAGCCGTCGCCCATATTGATTCCCCGGCCCGGTGCCAGAATATTCTGAACCGAACCATAATGTTCGTTGTTGCACGCCATGGCCACCCCCCCGTTCAAAGAAGCCGCCAGGTCCACCAGGTGTCCCTGGGGGAATTTCTCCCAGTCGACCCGGGGTTCTGCAAAAACGCGCAACCGTGCAATCCCTCCATCGGGATAGATGTTCACGCGGATGTGCGTGAAGGGAGCCGGGTTGTTTACGGCAAACCGGTGCTGACTGTCACCCTGGAGGTCCTGTTTTTCAAGGAGTGGATGCCAGGGCGTATTTTCATCCGGGTCTTGTCCATCCAGCACACATGCATCCATGGACGCCGCGGGCGGATAGTTTCCGGTAAAGTGGGTGGTGTCGATTTCAATGCCATGGATCACGCCGGGTCTGGCAAGTTTCACAATGCACCAGTCATGACCGGGTTGCCGCCGCCGCCGGGTTTCCCAGCCGTCCATCCATTTCCCGTGGTCATCGTACTTGCCGTCAATAAAGACCGGAGGCCGGTCATTCAGCATCCGTTCCATGGGGGCAAAAAATTCATCGCTGCAGGAGATGGCCTTCGCCCCCAGCCTGGATGAGGCCAGGTTTACCCAGCGCCGGGAAAAATCGTTCATTTGACTTCACCATTACAGGGAAAACGACGGTGCCAGTGATTGGCAATGTCCACTCTTCGCGTCAGCCATACGTGCTCCTTGGAAAGAATGTAGTCGAGAAATCTGCCCAGCGCCCTGGCCCGGCCGGGTCGTCCAACCAGCCGGCAATGCAGACCGATGGACATCATTTTCGGCGTGACCTGGCCCTCTTCGTACAGGCAATCGAAGGTATCCTTCAGATAACTGAAAAACTGGTCCCCGGAATTGAATCCCTGGGGGGTGGCAAACCGCATGTCATTGGCATCCAGGGTATACGGCACCATCAACAGCGGTTTGCGGTAGTCGGTTGACCAGTAAGGCAGTTCGTCCGCATAGGTATCCGAACTGTAGACAAACTCCCCGAGTTCCGCGGTAATACGATGGGTATTCGGACTGGTGCGGCCCAGGTAGTAGCCTTTTGGACGTGATCCGGTCAGGCGGGTGTGCAGGGCAATTGCTTCGTGCATGTGTTCAATCTCCAGGCCTTCCGCGACGAACTGATAATCGATCCACCGAAACCCGTGACTCGCAATTTCCCAGTCACTGTCCAGCATGGCTTCAACCACCCGGGGATTTCTCTGGATGGCCATGGCCACGGCAAAAACGGTGACGGGGATTTCCCGTTCCGTAAACATCCGGTGGAGCCGCCAGAATCCCGCCCTCGACCCGTATTCATACAGCGATTCCATGTTCATGTGGCGAACACCCTCATAGGATTGGGCACCCACGATTTCAGACAGGAAGGCCTCGGACCCCTTGTCGCCGTGCAGAACATTGTTTTCTCCGCCTTCTTCGTAGTTCAACACAAACTGAACCGCAACCCGTGCGTTGCCCGGCCAGGCCGGGTCAGGCGGTTTCGGGCCATAACCCGCCATGTTCCTGGGATAGGTCATGGGTTGTGCGGGTCCGTATTTCGCGAAGAATACCACAATGAAATGAGGTCCCGTTCTTCATCGGTAATCCCGGTCAGGTTTCCGATGGGCATGGTTCGGGTGACCACGGTGGCCTGGTATATCTGCTGTGAACTGGTTTCCACCTGATCCAGGGTATCCAGTACCAATCCCACCGGCGGCGAGGTAAACCCCCGCTGGGTCGGCGTTTCGGAATGGCAGACCGTACATCGCTCCTGGATCAGGGGCAGGATGCTTTGCTGGATGTTCGCCTGGGCGGTTTCCGCCGGTTTCGGTGTGGGGGCCGTCCACCACATCACCCCAAGCATGCCAATAAATGCCACAGGTAAAATCCACCACAGGGATTTTGTGACCCGCCGGACATTGTAATAGTGTCGAACGGCGACACTGGCCGCCGACACCAGAAAAAGGATGGCCCAGTTCCAGTGATGTCCATAGGTGCTCGGGAAATGACTGCTGATCATGATGAACAGAACGGGCAGCGTAAAGTAATTGTTATGGGTTGAGCGCAGCAACCCGTTCGCACTGACCGCGGGGTCGAGGGGCTGTTTCTCCGTCACGGCCCGGACCATTTTCTTTTGGGACGGGATGATGACAAAAAAAACATTCCCGACCATCATGGTTCCTATCGCGGCACCGACATGGATGTATGCCCCGCGTCCACTGAACACTTCGCTGAGGAACCAGGTAAGCAGGACCAGGTAACCGGCAATGGTGATTCCAAGCAGTGCGGCGGATTTTCGCAGGGGGCAGCGGCACAGGATATCGTATACAAACCAGGACCCCAAAACCGACGCGGTGGCAATGATGATGGCCTCGGCCGGGGACAGGTCCCTGACCGTGGGATCGATCAGAAACAACCGGGCGTTGAAGTAATAGACAATGATCAGCAGCGTGACACCGCTCAACCAGGTCATGTAGGCTTCCCACTTGAACCAGTGCAGTTCTGCCGGCAACTTTTCCGGCCCGGTTTTGAACTTTTCCAGGTAGTAAAACCCACCCCCATGGATGGCCCACAGATGCCCGGCGATGCCTTCCTTCCCGGGGGATTGCCGGTTCAGGTTGTTTTCGAGCCAGTTAAAATAAAAGGAAGCCCCGATCCACGCCACGCCAACGATGAAATGAATCCAGCGTACCAGCAGGTTGCCCCATTCGTGTAGGTGGCCTTCAATCATCTCGTCCTGGAAGTTGTCTCAATCATCCGGTCAATCATCCGGTCGATCATCCAGGCCGCAGATTCGCAGCACCATCGTGGTCAGGGAGGTTGCCTGGTCGGCAAAATCCTTCCGGGTCAACTTCGGTTTCTGGTAGACCGATTTGATCTGGAATTCAGAGCAGGCAAAATGCTGGGTGCTTGCCCAGATCATGAATATCAGGTGATAGGGGTCTACGGGGGCAATCTTCCCGTTTTCCACCCACTGTGCAATGACGCGGGCGCGGTTTTGGGTCCAGCGATTCATTTTGTCATTCAGCTCCTCATTCAGATGGGGGGCGCCATGAAGCATTTCGCTCGTGAATATGCGGGTGGCTTGGGGGTGGAGTCGGGTAAATTCCACTTTCATCCGGACAAACTCCGACAGTACAATCCGGGGGTCGTCGCTGGCATCCAGGGTTTTAAACGTCTGGTCCCACAGACCCACCACGCCTTCGAGTACCGCGTTATACAATTCGGATTTGCTGCGGAAATAATAATGCACATTTGCCTTGGGCAGGCCTGCCTGGTCTGCAATGCGCTGCATCCTGGCACCGCCGTAACTGTATTTCTCGAATTCGTTTTCAGCGGACTTGAGAATCAGCTGTTTTTTCTCCAGCCCGATGCTGGTTGTTTTTCTTAGCGCGTTGGACATCGGAGCGGAATCAGTACTTTCAGACAAAGCCCTTCATGCATGAAGGGCTTTGTAAACCTGAATCAAACGGGCTATTGCCCTCCCAATTCCCCCTGAACGCCTTCGACGTACCAGTCCATTCCAAGGAGCACACCATCGTCCAGGGTTTCCCCTTCACCAATCACCTGCTCCCCGGCCTGGTTGTTGATCGGGCCATCAAAGGGATGCATCGTGCCGTTGACAATCCCGTCCTTGACCGCATCCGCCGCCGCGCGTACCTCTGCGGGCACGACATCACCATACGGGGCAAATCCCACCATGCCGGACTTGATTCCATCCCAGACATCCTGGGATTCCCAGGTGCCTTCCATCAGTGCCCTGACCCGGCTGACATAATAGGGGTTCCAGTCATCAATGATGGAGGTCAGTTGTGCCCGGGGTGCAAACGCGCTCATGTCCGATGCCTGCCCAAACGCATACACTCCTCTTTGTTCGGCAACCTGGAGTGGAGCGGGTGAATCGGTGTGCTGGGTAATGATGTCGGCCCCCTGGTCGATCAGGGCCTTGGCGGCATCTCCTTCCTTGCCCGGGTCGTACCACGAGTTCACCCAGACCACCTTGGCCACTGCATCCGGATTGACTTTGCGCATGGCCAGCATGAAGGCATTGATTCCCCGGACCACTTCCGGAATCGGGAACGAGGCGATATAGCCAACAACGCCGGTCTTGCTCATGTGGCCTGCAATCGTCCCCAGAACCGCCCGGCCTTCATAGAACCTGGCCGAATAGGTACTCAGATTGTCCGCGCGCTTGTACCCGGTTGCATGCTCGAATTTGACATCCGGGAACTGCTGGGCAACCTTTAAAGTGGGATTCATATAGCCAAACGATGTGGTAAAGATGATGCTGTGCCCGGTGGTCGCCAGGTTCCGGATGACGCGCTCGGAATCGGCTCCCTCTGCGACACTTTCGACGAACGTCGTGGCCACTCCCAGTTCCTTTTCAACGGCCAGTCGGCCCTGGTCGTGCCGGTATGTCCATCCATGGTCCCCCACTGGGCCAACATAGACGAAGCCCACTTTGACGTCTTCGGCGTGGGCGCTCGTGCCGGCGACCATCATGGTCGCAGCCAGAAAGAGCGCAGAGATGGATTTCAGTATTCTGAATAGACTAAAATTGATTTTCATTTTGAATTGTCCTCAAGGTTGAATGTAAGTGAAGGTTTAAGCGGTATCAGGGTTCTGCCCGGCACCCGGTGGTGGGGCCCCCGGAAGTAGAATGGATCATCATGCAGTGGGATGAAAGGGCTTGCCGATGCACATGGGTGCATTGAGTTTGATCTTGTTGATATCACGGGAAATGATAACAAGCACCAGGATGGTGGCCAAATAGGGCAACATCGACATGATTTGAGCGGGAACACCGACTCCAAACGCCTGGGCATGCAGTTGAAAAATGGTAATGCCACCGAATAAATAGGCCCCAAAGAATACACGCCATGGGCGCCAGGTTGCAAAAACCACCAGTGCCAGTGCAATCCAGCCACGGCCGGCGCTCATGTTTTCTATCCACAGCGGGGAGTAGGCGAGGGAAAGATAGGCCCCTGCCAGGCCAGCCATTCCGCCGCCAAACAGGATGGCCATATACCGGATTCGGATCACCGGGTAGCCAATGGCATGTGCTGCATCGTGGGAATTTCCCACGGCACGCAGAATCAGCCCCGGCCGGGTGCTTTTGAGAAACCAGGCAACAAGAAGCACGAGGACAAACGAGCCGTATACCAGAATATCGTGCTGAAACAGCAATGGCCCGATCACGGGGATGGAGGACAGAAGCGGTATGGAGAGCTTGGGAAGGCCGTCGTAGGCGATTCCCACCAGGTCCTGCCCGATCAGTGCACTGACGCCGATCCCGAAGATCGTAAGCGCCAGACCGGTGGCAACCTGGGTCGCCTGGAACCCCAGTACCAGCAACGCGAAAATCGACGCCAGCAACGCGCCCGCCGCCAGCCCGGCAAAAATCGCCAGGGTTGCACTCCCTGTACTGTGAATGGTGGCGAATCCGGCTACCGCGCCGACCAGAATCATTCCTTCAACCCCCAGGTTGAGCACCCCGGACTTCTCGGTGATCATTTCTCCCAGCGAGGCATAGACCAGGGGGGTCGCCGCCGTGATGATCGTCAGGATTGCCGCAACCAGGATATCAGCCATACCTTTCTCCCCGGGTCATATTAAAACGGAACTGGTAGGCAATGAGCACATCGCAGGCCAGCAGGAAGAAAAGCAGCATTCCCTGGAATACGCCGGTGACGGCCAGGGGCAGGTTCATGGTGATTTGTGCCGATTCTCCACCCAGATAGGACAGGGCCAGTAGCAGGCCCGCAAAAAATACCCCCACCGGGTGCAGCCGGCCCACAAACGCAACAATAATCGCCGTAAACCCGTATCCCGGTGAAATGACCGGCAGCAACTGGCCAATCGGCCCGGAAACCTCAAACAAACCGGCCAGGCCGGCCATTCCCCCACCGAGCAGCAGGGAAAACCAGATGACCCGGTTGACACTGAATCCCGCATGCCGGCCAGCCAGGGGAGCCTGGCCCACCACCTTGATCTGGAATCCAACAATGGTCCTGGACATGAGGACCCAGACCGCTGCCACCGCAGCAATGGTAATGATCCATCCAAGATGCAGCCGGGTGCCCTCCCAGATCACAGGCAGCGTAGCGGAATCACTGAAAATCCTGGACTCCGGGAAGTTGAATCCATCCGGGTCTCTCCATGGGCCGTGCACCAGGACACTGAGCAGTAACGTTGCCACATAGGTCAGCATCAGGCTGGTGAGGATTTCGTTTGCGTTGAACCGGGTTTTTAACAATGCCGGGATCGCTGCCCACATCATGCCGCCGAGAATGCCGCTGGCCATCATCAACGGCAGCACGAAAACAGAATCCACTCCGTAAAACAACAGGGCGACTCCCCCGCCACAAATGGCCCCCAGTGTCAGTTGGCCCTCTGCGCCAATGTTCCAGACGTTGGCGCGGAACCCCACGGACAGGGCAACACCAATCAATATCAGGGGGGTCGCCTTGACCCCCAGTTCGGCCCAGCCGTATTTATGGGTAATGGGTTCCACAAAAAACGCATACAGGGCCTTGCCGGATTCCACGCCCATGACCTGGAACAGGACAATTCCTGAAATCAGGGTCATGGCAAGGGCGATGACGGGGGACAGGTACACCATCATCTGTGAATGTTCGGGTCGTTTAACCAGGCTGACAAACATCGCGGCTCTTTTCGGTTTCCGGGTTCTCAATCCCCGCCATCATCATTCCAATCTGCTCAATGGCAATTTCAGATGCCGGGGTAGTCCGGGTCAGTGTGCCGGAGCAAATGGCTGCAATCCGGTCGCAAAGGCTCATTAATTCATCCAGGTCCTGGGAGATCACCAGGATCGCGGTGCCATTTTCCGCCAGCTTGTGCAGTGCGCGGTGGATGGTTTGTGCCGCCCCCGCATCGACTCCCCAGGTCGGTTGCGAAACCACCAGCACAGAAGGAGTCTGGTTGATTTCCCGGCCGACGATGAACTTTTGCAGATTGCCGCCGGACAGGCTCCCGGCTTCGGCAAATATCCCGCTGGACGTGACGTTGAAGCTCTCCAGGACGCCAAGGCAAAAAGACTTGCAGCGGCGGTTGTCGACAAATCCTGCCTTGACCAGGTCCAGCCGCTGAAAGGCCGTCAGCAGGGTATTTTGCAACAGGCTCATTCCGGGCACCGCGCCGTAACCCAGCCGTTCCTCCGGGATGGAAGAGATGCCGAGCCCCCGCCGTTGATTTGGGCCCTGGTCGGCACAGGGCTGCTGATTGATTTTAATGGCCTGTGCAGGCTGGCATACCTCCTCACCATTGATCGCCCGCAGCAATTCATCCTGGCCATTTCCGGCAACCCCTGCAATGCCCACAATCTCGCCGCTTTGAACCTTGAGCCGGATGTCTTTCAGGCTGATACTGAACTGGTCGGTGGCGGGATTGTGCAATCCATCGATTTCGAGCCGTACTTCACCGGCCTTGCGATGATGGCGGGCCGGGGCGGCCTGGAGGGCTTCCCCCATCATTTTGGCCGCCAGGGATTGCGGGGTTTCACTTTTCACTTCGACGCTTGCCACCACTTTTCCGCTGCGCAGAATGGTGGCCCTCCGGCACAGTGCCTTGATTTCATTCAGCTTGTGGCTGATGTATAAAATGGCCACCCCTTCCTCGGAAAGCCGGTTCAGGGTCTCAAAGAGCTTGGTCACTTCCTGGGGGGTCAATACCGACGTGGGCTCATCCATCACCAGGAGCTGGGGGTCCTGCAACAGGCACCGGATGATTTCGATTCGCTGGCGCTCCCCCACCGAGAGGGTATACACATGTCTTCCCGGGTCCAGGGGCAGGCCGTATCGGTTGGAGATCTCGACAATTTGATTTTCCAGTTCGGACTTGTCGGTTCCCCGGGCCACCCCCAGCGCAATATTTTCCAGCACGGACATGGAATCAAACAGTGAAAAATGCTGGAAGACCATGACAATGCCCAGGGCCCTGGCTACTGCGGGGTTTCGAATGTTGACCGGTTCGTTTTTCCACGACATGACCCCGGCATCGGGTTTCAGGATGCCGTAGATCATTTTTACAAGGGTGGATTTTCCTGCTCCATTTTCCCCCAGCAAAGCATGAATCTCTCCTTCCATGACCTCCAGGTCCACGGCATCATTGGCGAGTACGCCGGGAAAGGATTTGGTCATTCCCTGCAGCTGCAACAGCGGCGGCATTATTCGTGTCTGGTCATGCGGCATTGTTTTCGACAGGGCCCCGGAGGCAGGTTCTTCGCCAGTATAGCTATATTTTTTTTCAGATACAAAGTTTGACCAAACAGTCAGAAACCAGGGGCATTGTAGACTATAATCCGGGTTCTTTTCAAACTATTTTGGTATCGTAAAATGAATGGGAACCGATTGCTCCAAAACCGCCGCCGACACAAAATTCATCACCAATCCACGTTGTAAAATGAAAACATGGATTAAATCTCCTCTCAGGATATTTACCGGCTCCGGGTCGGATGCCGGCAATGGAGTGGTTATCAGCGGGAACTCGGTGGAAGAACTGGTTGCCACGGGGCACCAGCCCAAAACAGCAGTGGACGAGGTTTTTGATGCCTCCGGATGGGTGGTCATCCCCGGGCTGGTCAATACCCATCACCATTATTACCAGACCCTGACCCGTGCGGTGCCGGCGGCCCTGAACAAGGCGCTGTTTCCCTGGCTCAAAAGCCTGTACCCGGTTTGGGCGGGGCTGAACGAGGACATGGTGTTCAAATCCACCCAGCTGGCATGTGCCGAGTTGCTGTTATCGGGATGCACCACCAGTGCGGACCATCATTACCTGTTTCCGGAAACGGCACGGAAGGCGATGGATGCCCAGATTGCAGCCCTGGATGAAATCGGGATCCGGGCCACCGTCACCCGGGGGTGCATGAGTCTGGGTGAACAGGACGGTGGACTGCCTCCACAGGAAGTGGTCCAGGAGGAGGAGGAGATCCTTCGGGATTGCGAACGGGTCATCCGGCAATATCATCACCGCGGCGCCGGAAGCATGATGCAGATTGCCCTGGCACCGTGCTCACCGTTCAGTGTTTCCAGGCACTTGATGAGTGAGGTGGCGGCGCTGGCCCGGGTGCACGGGGTGCGATTGCATACCCATTTGGCCGAAACCGTGGATGAATCCCGGTATTGCCGTGCAAATTTTGGTTGTACACCGTTGCAATATCTGGAAAGTGTGGGCTGGCTGGCCTCCGATGTCTGGCTGGCCCACGGCATTCATTTCAGCGACGACGAAATCCAGGCGCTGGGCAATGCGGGGGTTGGCATTGCACATTGTCCCACCTCAAACATGGTTCTTGGTTCGGGTATCTGCAAAGTCCGTGAGATGCAGGATGCCGGCTCCCCGGTGGGGCTGGGGGTGGACGGGTCTGCTTCCAATGATTGTTCGAATATGATTCAGGAAGTCCGCCAGGCCCTGTTGTTGCAGCGGCTTCAGTATGGACCGGACCATTTCACCCATATTGATGCCCTTGACATGGCGACCAGGGGGTCTTCCCGCTGTCTGGGACGAACCGACATTGGAGAATTGTCACCGGGAAAAATGGCGGACTTGGCTTTGTTCAGCATGGATGAGTCCAGGTTCACCGGCAGTGTGGACAAATTGGCCGCCCTGGTACTCAGTGGCGCCCATCGGGCCGATTACGTGATGGTCAATGGCCAGTGGGTGGTCCAGGATGGAAACCTGTCTCATCTGGACTTCGACCAATTGCGCCATGACCACCGTGAACTGTCCAGAACCCTGACCCGTGTTTCGACTGCCGCGTAGTACGGCATGGAGCCATCCGGCTGGAGATTCCGGTTCATCCGGGTATGCAATCGCTTTCCCGGTCCGGCTGGATTGCCGGGCCGGCGAATATCGGCGCATGCCGGGACAGGCCCGTCCGGAGTATCGGCTAACGACCCCAAAATACCCCGCACAACGGAAGAAAACCTTCCGTTCCGTGTGATCCGTGGACTTTTGAATGTTCCCGGGAAGTCACCGCGTTCAAAATGGGTTTTCAATGGATTTCGATTACAATATCCTTGAATATCCCGCAGGGATGATTTTCACCCGATGCAGCGATTAAGCACCCATAGGTCCAATCACAAACACAGCAGGGCATCCGCAATGACCACAAAACCGGGCAACCCCGTGGGGGCCAGTGACTTCGTCACCGAGGCCTACAATGTGCACGGCAAAAAGGACTTGAAAAAATTCTATGGAAAATGGGCGGATGAGTACGATCATCAAATGCTGGGAAAACTGGACTATGTTTCCCCGGGGATCATTACAGCACTGATGCAGCGGTACCTGCCTGACAAAGCGGCCCGCATTCTCGATATCGGTTGTGGTACCGGGCTGACTGGCAATGGATTGCATGAGAATGGATACACCGCCATCTATGGAATCGACCTGTCTGCAGAGATGGTGCGGGTCGCAGGGAAACGCGGGATATACCAGGAGCTGAAGACGGCGGATGTTACCCAACCACTGCCGTTCGAAGACAATGAGTTTGACGGCGCCATCTCATCCGGCACGTTTACCCACGGGCATGTTGGCGCGGAGTGCCTGGAGGAAATCTTCCGGATCATTAAACCGGACGGACTGCTGGCCTGCACGGTAAATTCTGACATCTGGGAAAGCGCAGGGTTTGCCGAGACGTTTTCCCGGATGGAAGGAGACCGGCGGATCCGGTGCCTGGCCCGGACCGCGGATAAATTTTACGAAGGGGAAGACCCCGCAGGCTGGTTCTGTGTCTATCAGCAACTAGTGGAGTAGCCCAGCCATTTCCGGTTCTGGACGGGACGGAATTGTATTGTTAAAATGTTGACCAAATAGTCAAACATTACGTGCAATAGCCAGTCCTGTGATCGAATTTATTCTCAACCACGAAGTCGTGCAGGTGGATCGCGAAAGGGCCGACCTGACCGTTCTGGAGTACCTGCGTGAACAGCGCCAGTTGTGTGGTACCAAGGAAGGGTGTGCGTCCGGGGACTGTGGTGCCTGTACGGTGGTGGTGGCAGACATCCTCGACAATCGGTTGAACTACCAAAGCTGCAACAGCTGCATCACCTTTTTGGGGACCCTGCATGGCAAGCAGTTGATAACGGTTGAGCATCTGGGACAGGACGACCAGTTGCACCCGATGCAACAGGCCATGGTGGACAATCATGGTTCGCAATGTGGTTTTTGCACCCCTGGGTTTGTCATGTCCCTGTTTGCACTGTACAAGGACCCGGTGAACCGGGCATCCAAAGCGGTCACCGACGAATATATTGGCGGAAATTTATGCCGATGTACCGGATACAAGCCGATTGTCAAGGCCGCGCTGGAAGGAATGCAATCCGCACCAGCCGATCATTTCAGCCGCTCCGAAACCGTCATCCTCGAAACCCTGAAGCGCCTGAAACGGGAAAAAAACCCGGGTACGGAAAACTTTTATATCCCCGCCACCTGCCGGGCACTCGCCGGGTTGTGCAAACAAATGCCTTCGGCCCGGATGCTGGCAGGGGGCACGGACCTGGCCCTTGAGGTCACCCAGCAACTCAGAACGATTGATCCGATCCTCTATCTTGGAAATATCCAGGCACTCCAAAAAATCAGGGTCACCGATGATTTTTTCGAGGTGGGGGCTTCGGTCAGCCTGAGCCGGTTGAAAGACCTGGTTGAGAAGGACTATCCCGACCTGTCCGGCCTGCTGCTGCGTTTCGGCTCAAGACAGGTCAGAAATCCGGGGACCGTGGGCGGTAATATCGCAACTGCCTCCCCCATTGGCGACCTGCCGCCGGTATTCATCGCGCTTGGGGCGGAACTTGGGCTGCAAAGCTCCGCCGGGAGACGCCAGCTTCCCATTGATGATTTTTTTGTTGACTACAGGAAGACCCGGCTTCGTGCCGGTGAATTCATTCGCTCGGTTAAATTTCCCAGGGCAGGGAAGGGCCGGCATCTGAAAGTCTACAAGGTAAGCAAACGCATTGACGACGATATCTCTGCGGTATGCATGGCGATCGAGATTGAACTGGACCACAACCGGGTGGACACGGTCCGCATCGGGGTGGGGGGCATGTCTGCAATTCCCAAACGGGCCATGGCGTGTGAGGCCTCGCTGCGGGGGGGTCCATGGGATGCGGAATCCATAGAACGGGCGCAGGCGGCCCTGCTCGACGATTTTCAACCTATTGATGATGTACGTGCCTCGGCGGAGTACCGGATGATCGTAGCGCAAAATTTGCTGAACCGGCTCTTCATTGAGCTGACCAGTCCGAAGACCCCCACCCGGGTGTATGCCCATGACTGACGTACAACACCAGGGCACCGGACAGGCAATCCCCCACGAGAGCGCGACGAAGCATGTTACGGGAGAGGCGGTCTATGTGGACGACCGCCCATTGCTGCAATCCCAGTTCCATGTCTGCGTTGGCGGCAGTACCATTGCCCACGGCAGGATTGAAAACCTGGACCTGGACAGGGTGGCCCGGTCCCCGGGGGTCGTCGATGTCATCACGGCTGCAGAGATACCGGGGAAGGTGGACATTGGTCCGGTCTTTCCCGGTGACCCCCTGTTGGTGAATGACCGGGTGGAATATCTTGGGCAGCCCATTTTTGCGGTGGCGGCCACCAGCCATACCCTGGCGCGCAAGGCGGTGACCCGGGCGGTCATCGACTACCAGGAGCTTGAGCCCGTTCTGGACCTCAGGGAAGCCATCCAAAGGAAATATTATGTAAGACCTCCGCACTACATGAACCGGGGAGATGTTGAGCAGGCGCTGCGCGAGGCCCCCCATCGAATCCAATCCTCGCTGGATGTGGGCGGCCAGGAACAGTTTTACCTGGAAGGCCAGGCTTCCATCGTGGTGCCCGGTGAAGACGGTGGAATGACGGTGTATACCTCGACCCAGAATCCCACTGAGACCCAGAAACTGGTGGCCCAGGTCCTCAATGTCCCGATGAACCGGGTGGATGTGGTGACACGGCGAATGGGCGGGGGATTTGGTGGCAAGGAAACCCATGCCGCACCCTGGGCCTGTATCGCTGCGGTCTTTGCAAACCGGATGGGTACGGCGGTTTCCTGCCGGTTGTCCCGGCGGGATGACATGATCATGACCGGAAAACGCCACAATTTTCACAATGTGTACCAGGCTGGTTTTGGGGAGGATGGCCGGATACAGGGAATCCGGTACTCCCTTGCCGGGCAATGCGGTTATTCTCCGGATTTGTCGGATGCCATCGTTGACCGGGCCATGTTTCATTGTGACAACGCCTACTATCTTCCCCATGTCAGTATCGAGGGGCTGCGGTGCAAGACGCACACGGTGTCGAACACCGCTTTTCGCGGTTTTGGCGGTCCCCAGGGAATGATCACCATGGAGACGGTCATTGATGAAATTGCCTACCGCCTGAACAAGGACCCCCTGGAAATACGCAAGGCCAACCTGTATGACACCCGGAACCGGAACATTACTCCCTATCACCAGAAAATCGAGGCCTTCAACCTGCCCCGGATCATTGAACAGCTCGAGTCGGAATCCCGGTACTGGGAGCGCAGGAATGAAATCAGGGCCTTCAACCAAAACAGCCCGGTGATCAAGAAAGGTCTTGCCCTCACGCCGGTTAAATTCGGTATTTCCTTTACCGTGTCCCATTTGAACCAGGCCGGGGCCCTGGTGCATGTGTACTCGGATGGCAGTATCCATGCGAATCATGGCGGAACCGAGATGGGCCAGGGATTGATGACAAAGATCGGACAAATCGTTGCCGAGGTATTCCAGGTCAAACCGGATCGGGTCATTGTTTCGGCTACACGGACCGATAAGGTTCCCAATACCTCCCCTACGGCCGCATCCGCGGGGACGGACATCAACGGGATGGCTGCGCTGAATGCCGCCAGAACCATCAAGCAGCGCATGATCCGGTTTTTGTCGGAAAAATATGATGTTCCGGAAACCGGGGTGGTTTTTGCCAATGGACAGGTCCGGATACGGGACCAGATACTGCCTTTTGATGCCGTTGCCGGTGAAGCGTATCTGGGACGGGTTTCTCTGTCCTCCACCGGATTTTACAAGACCCCGAAGATCTACTATGACCGGGAAAAGGCGGCGGGAAGACCCTTTTATTATTTTGCCAATGGGGCAGCTGTTTCCGAGGTCTCCGTGGATACGCTGACGGGAGAATATAAACTGGACCGTGCGGATATGATTCATGATGTGGGCAATTCCATCAACCCGGCAGTCGATTTCGGCCAGATTGAAGGAGGGTTTATCCAGGGGGTAGGATGGCTGACGTCGGAGGAGCTGGTATGGGATGAACGGGGCAGATTGCTGTCCGATGGACCGGCCACCTACAAAATCCCTGCAGCCAGTGATGCGCCGGAAAGATTTAACGTGCGGCTGATGGAGAATGTGCCCAATGAAGAAGCCACCATATTTCGTTCAAAGGCCGTCGGCGAACCCCCATTGATGCTGGCCATTTCAACATGGTGTGCGATTCGCGATGCCATTGGTGCGGTCGCGGACCACCGGATATTTCCTCGCCTGGATGCGCCGGCCACGCCAGAGGAAATCCTCAGAGTGACCCGGGAAATTCAACGCGCCAGGGGTGGCTGAAGCCATGAACTGGGTCGAAGCCATTTCCAGGCTGTATGCAGACGACTGCAGCATGGTCATTGTCACGATATTGTCCGTGGAGGGGTCATCCCCGAGGACTACCCAAACCAAAATGGTGGTCAGCGAACACGGGGTTTACGATACCATCGGTGGTGGAAACCTGGAATTCAGGGCCATATCCAAAGCCCGGGATTTGCTCGCAGCGGCCACTCCGGCCATAGTCAGGGAATGGGTGACCCTGGGAGTGGATTTGACACAGTGCTGCGGCGGGCGGGTGGAACTGTTGTATGAATGCCTGCCGGCCAGGCATTTTGACATCGTTGTATTTGGGGCCGGCCATGTGGGGAAGGCCCTGGTCAAAATCCTCTCAGACCTGCCCTGCCGGATACGCTGGATGGATTCCAGGCCCGAGGTGGTCGAACAGATACGCCAGGAGCAACCACTGCCTTCCAATGTCCGCATCCAACAGCTGGAAAGGCCGGATGCGGAGGTCGACGAGTATTGCCCGAATGCCTACTGCCTGGTCATGACACACAGTCACGAACTGGACCTGGAACTGGTCCAGGCCATCCTCTCGCGCAACGATGTTCATTACTGTGGTCTGATCGGTTCAAAATCAAAGGCTGCCAAATTCAGAAATCGCCTGAAGCGAAAACAGTTTTCCGAACAGGAGATTGCCCGGTTGATTTCTCCGATTGGACTCAACGAAATCCCGGGGAAAAGGCCCATGGAGGTAGCGGTGTCCGTGGCCGCCCAGCTTATCGCGCTGCACAACGGGGCTTCATCAACCTCTGCTGCTCCCAATCAAGGTCGGTAAACCGGACAAATCATTTGCTCTTAACACCATCGGGTAGGGGCATCGTGTGGAAGCTGCCTCTGTTACTCGAAATATCGGAAGTCAAGTGTCATTTGGCTAATTTCAAGTGCCTGTTTCTGGAGGTGGTTCATTTGTAGGTGAGACGGGATGGGTTTGGTGTGTTTCGGGATCTTATCGATGGGACGAAGGTTTGCGTGAATGCCTCCAAGTGCAAGGCGATGAGCTATGAGCGGATAGTGGAGGAAGAGAAGCACCTTGACTCATGCCGCCATCGCCGTTGCTCGCACGGTCTCCAGCACCTGCAACAATTCATCCACTTCTACGGAACTGAACAAGCCATCCGGCCCGTGAGGTGTGATGTCGGTGAACGGGGACTCGTAGAGTCGATCGGCAGCGACAATGCCGTGCTCGGTAAGGTGATTGATAACGAGATTCACGAATTCAATCTGGTTGGCCGATAGGGATTTCCCTGTAAGGAAGGACCGCATGGCGTCCTTCGCGGCACTGCGATCCATACCCACCAGTGATCGCACAAGCAGTCCAAGTCCCTGGGACATATCGGCCGCGCGTCGAAGCTCGTTGGGCGCGCCGACGTCGCTTTCGGCAAGCATCCGCTCCAGCTCGGCAAGATCAGCCGCGGTAAGCGGTCTGTTCTTTCTCAGTTTTCCGATGGCGACATGGTCCATGTGTTCTCGAAGAAACGCGCGCGCCTTGGCCAGAAATCTGGAGTAATCCATGCCGGGGGCGAAGCCGGGTAGGTCGATGTCGATCTCGCTACCGATGATATCTTCGAAATCGGTGTAAACCGGTTTACGCTGCCGTTTGTCGATGAACTGGATCAAGCTCCGGAGTCGACGACGCATGACTTCCAGCATCGGGACCGTGACCTCCAGCCACCACTCGTCGGTCTGTATGTCCTGGATGAGCACCATCTGTTCCCGCACCATCGGAATGGTGGCCTTTTCCTCAAGCAGGCCGGTGATCTGCTTGACGCGATCACGTAGCCGGACGAAGTCCGGCTCGTGCCGGAGAAGGCTAAGTTGAAGGCTCAGCGCGAGCAGGTCGAAACGCTTAGCCTCCTCGTTCTCCGGGTCTAACCCCGAAGGCAACCCGGCCACCTCTTGCGAGAGGTCTGTCAGGGTCTCTTTCGGCAGTGAAACCCAAGATTCTGGCTTTGCGTATTTCTCGACAAGCCGACGCCGTGGGCGAACCACGAAGTTGTTGAGATTCATAGCCTCGACTTCGCGTTGTAGATGGTTGGCAAGTGATCGGCGAACGGCGGCGTTTGACTTCGGCTCGCCGTCGGTGGCCGCAGGCTCCCTGACGTCATCCGATTCGGCTTCGTCGCTCTGATCGTCCAGGATAGAAATCAGCGCTAGCCGTGTATTGAACAGGCGCTTGCCGAGCGAATCGGCGACCGACCCCTCGGTGTCCGGGATGTTCTGGCTGAAGTACTCGAGGTTCTGGCAGTAGTCGAAGAGGTAGAACATCTCCTTGTTCTGGCTCGGCCCGAACAGGTCGGGGCAGAGTCGCGTGCCTCGACCCACCATCTGCCAGAATTTGGTCTTCGAGCGCACCAGCTTGAAGAAGACTAGGTTCGCCACCTCAGGAACGTCGATGCCAGTGTCGAGCATATCCACCGAGATCGCGAGATGGGGGTTTTTCTCCTTGTTCGAAAAGCTGTCGATCAGGCTCTGTGCATACTCTGTCTTGAAAGTGATGACGCGGGCGAAGTCGCCCTTGTAATGTGGATAATGGGCGTTGAAACGTTCGGCGATGAACTCCGCATGGGCTTGGTTCTTAGCGAAAAGGATCGTCTTGCCCAGCCGGTCACCGCCCGCGACCGAGACACCGCGCGTCATCAGGTGCGCCAGCACCTTGTCCACGGTGTCCTTATTGAACAGCCACTTGTTTACTGCCTCGGCCTCGACCCGGTCGGGCACCGAGCCATCGTCGGCCCATTCCAGCGCATCCCACTGGTCCTTGTCCTCCTCCGGCAGCTCGTTGTACTTGATACCTTCCCGCTGGAACTTGAGCGGCACCGCAACGGCCTTGGGTGGCACGAGGAAGCCATCGCGCACAGCCTCCTCCAGGGAGTAGGCGTCGGTCGGCACGCCGTCCTCTAGGTCGAACAGGCCGTAGGTGTTGCGGTCCACATCGTCCTTGGGCGTCGCTGTGAGCCCGATCAGGAGTGAGTCGAAGTAGTCGAGGACGGCGCGGTACTTCTGGAATACCGAGCGGTGCGCTTCGTCGATGATCACCAGGTCGAAATGTCCTACCCCAAAGCGTCGCTGGTCGTCGTGGACTTCGTCGATCAGCCCCATCATGGTCGGATATGTCGACACGTAGACGCGGCCCTCGGCATTCCTCTCGGTGACCAGGTTGACAGGAGGGACGTCGGGAAAGTGCCGCTTGAAGGCATTGACTGCCTGGTTCACCAGTGCTACCCGATCGGCGAGGAAGAGCACGCGCTTAGCCCAGTTGCAGCGCATAAGCAGGTCGGAGAGCGCGATCACCGTGCGTGTCTTACCAGCACCCGTCGCCATCACGAGTAGTGCCTTGCGGTCGTGGTCGTACTCGAAGGCCTCGGTAATGCGGCGGATGGCGCGAGTTTGGTAGTGGCGCTCAACGATCTCCGAGTTGATTGGAGCCGTCGCCAGCGTGCGTCGCATCTCCCGGCGCTGGATCAACAGATCAAGTTCCGCCTTCTTGTAGAAACCCTGAACCCGCCGCGGCGGGTAGCGGGTGTCGTCCCAAATCCAATGCTCGTAGCCATTCGAGTAGAAGATGATCGGCCGCTGCCCGAACTGGTGCTCCAGGCAATCGGCATAGAGCTTGGCCTGCTGCTGGCCGACGCGTGCGTCGCGCCGTGTGCGCTTGGCTTCGACGAGACCAAGCGGCTTTCCGCCGTCGCCCCAGAGGACATAGTCCACGAAGCCATTGCCCTTGGAATTGGGCATCCCACTGACCTCGAATTCGCGGTCGCGGTCCTGATCGAGCAGCCAATCGGCTTCCTTCAGCAGCAGGTCGATGAAGTAGTCGCGGGTTTTCGCTTCGGAGTAGTCGTGGGTATCTGGCTGTGCGGCGATTGTCTGTTTGGCTTCGGCCACCTCGGCCCGCAAGCGTTTAAGTTCCTCGTCGAGCGCATCCTTGTCTGCGAGCAGCGTCGTGAGCTTCTCGTCGCGCTCCCGGAGTCCTGCCGAAAGCGTACGAAGTTGTTCCGCGGTCTGCTGCCCAGTCGCGGCGGGCCGGGGCAGCACCGTCGGATCGAAGGCGAGCCCAGGCGCCGGACGTTGGGTGCGGGCGTATGTCCGCGCGAACCAGTAGGCCACATGGAAAAGCTCGCGCAACGCCGCCAGTGCGTCGGATTCCGGCACGGTACGGTGGCTGTGCACCGCACGATTGCCGAGTGTGATGATTACTCGCGCCTTGCTGAACACCGCCTCGCCTGCGGTCTGCTTGAAGCTCGGTTCGTGGATGAGCGCCGAGAGGTTGTCTTGGTAGGGCAACCGGAGTGCCGCATCGTGTTTGTAGGCCCAGTGCACCACCAGCTCCAGCGTGCGCCGGGAGTAAAAGCAGGCCGTGCGTGGATCTCCATGCACGGTAGCCTCCGCCTTGGTAGCAGAGTCAAACACCAGTGACCATTCGTGCTGGAGAAAGGTGAACTGACTCACTGCTTCCACCCCCAGAAAGCGAGGCACTCCAGAAGTCTCCTTGGCATGCTCACCGACCCGAGGAGCCCACAGGGCCGCTCAGCGGAACCGCCACCGGCGGAACGTGTTCAACATGGTCAGCACCTCGTCCGAAGATCGAATCCGCGCTCAGACGGCTTTCCAGATATGGCGTGAAACCCATCAACAGGATAGACAACGCCACCATGTCGCGCATGTCGACCGCACGCAGTGCGGATGTCGATGTTCCACCGTGACGAATACTTGGATAGTCCGATGCGAACCCATACAGGCTCTTCATTGCCTCCTTGATCTTCTCATGTGGCCAGGTGCCGACCTCATTGCAAATCCCCCCCAGCGTGTTTTGGGTGACACCGGGCGCGGCTTGACCGATTGCCTCAAGGAGGTTCACCTGCTTCGAGATGCAGGTCTTTATGCGGTGCTCCGAGTTGCCGTGACTCAGGTCCCGTATGGAATCCTCGAAATCCCTCATGAGTGCGTTGAGATGCGGATCGGGTTTTGTGAGTGCCCCCAGGTCGTGTACGAGGCTGGCAAATATTCCCGGCAAAGTGGGGTAGAGAATGCAGGGGTGCTGCAGGTCGTAGTGCAGACTGAACTTGTCGATGAAACCGAAGAGCAAGTTGAAGTAGCGGTTCGAGAGTTCGTCGCCGCCCAGATCATCAAGTATCGAGTGCGCGGCCTCCAGGAACGTCACCACCGATCGCTCGTCCATGAGATGGGTCGCGGTCGTCTTTTCGAAGGCCTCCCGGCTTTCAACTGGATCGTCGATGATGTCGGCCAGTGCTTCGATGGATGGTTGCGCATTGAGTGCCTTGGCGGCTTCTCGGTACAGCTCACAGAAGATGTCTTCTGGGACATTGTCTTCGCCTTCACGCAGTGGCTGGTTGATCAGCGGGAGCCAGACCTCCTTCCACATCTCCGACCACACGGCGACAAATTCGCTGTGCACGGCTAAAGTTCTCCTCGGAAGGCACGCTGCTGGAGAGAAACAAAGAGGTTGTCAAGTTCCAACTGCGCTCTCCGTAGCACCGTGTAATGTTTCCGCAGCGTAGAAATATGCAGGACAAACTTGCGCTGAAGAGAAAGTTTGGGGAGGGGTACCTTGATTTTCTTAATTCGGAACAGTGCCAGTTTCCCAATGGTTACCTGTCCGACTTGAGACCTGATCTGGCTCTGTGCGTATGGAGTTTGAAGGTAGGCAGCGAGAAAAACTGCATCGAACTCCTTCCTGCGACGCGGAACAAGTTTCGCCGCATTCTCTGTTAGATTGACGCCATCAAGTGTGGCTGGTACTGGCGCAACCAGCCCGATAGAGCCGGCGATCGAGATGATGATGTCACCGAAATTCACAACATAATTTGCTATCTGAGTCTGAATCTCCGGCCTCAAGAAGACGAGTTTCTGTTCATCGACGTGGCCATCTTTCAGGTCCACCACTCTTATGTAGCGATGCGACGTCGGTGTCGGGGAATATTGTTCGCCTTTCGGAAGCCTTTTACCACCCTTTACTTCGCATATATCCGCAATGGTCACCACTGGCCACCCCTTCAGATTCGTGGCGGGGTCCCCGAACATATCGAAGAAAATAGATTTGGTGAGGGTGTCGAGTTGTGCGAGAGCCTCGCGGCGCTTGGCCCGCAAGGCGTCCGCTGCATCCAGAATCCCCGCAATCCGCTTCTGCTCACCAAGGGGCGGGAGGGGAATTTGAGTTTCCTTTAAGAATTTGTAGTGTCGGCTATACCCTGCTTCAGGAATTTCCACAGCATTGAGCGCATAGTAGAGATACTTCGTGTCGCTCTCGACCTTGGGCACGAGTACTTTCGTCCCATCGGCTCCCATTGCGAACTCGAAATCCACGTACTTTATTATCTTGGTATGATCGCCGAAAACTAAAACTGGTGGCTTGGCTTTGCAAACCCGTGATCGGTCATTCACGAAGCCGGCGACAAGCCTTTGGCCCTGGTCCACGATGGGGATTTCTCCCTCATCAAGGAACTCCCTCTGCAGGGTCTTGATGTTCCCACCAGATACATCCTTGAACACGTCAAGGAAGGGTAGTCTTCGAACGTTCACGTGAGCATTCCCTCTAGCTCCCTTCGCCCCTTTGCAATCTCGGTTTCGATCTCAGCAAGTCGATTCATGATGACTATTGGCGAGGCGTGCTCCACCGCCTTGTACGCCACTTCTTTGTAGTGATTGATGGAAAGGTCGTAGTCGTTGTCTGCAATTTCGGACTTGGGCACCAGGAAACTCTGGTCCGTTCGCGCCTGTTTGCGCTCGGCTTCGCGGTTCCGCCAGCGGGCGAGAATGTCGGCCAGATCGCTCTTCTCCGGTTGCGGTGTGCGCTTGTCGTTCAGCGAGTAGCCGTCCGACTGCATGTCGTAGAACCAAACGTCGTCGGTGCCGCCAGAGTTGGTCTTGGTAAAGAGCAGGATGGCGGTGGAGACCCCGGCGTAGGGCTTGAAGACACCGGAGGGCATGGAGACGATAGCATCGAGCTTCTGTTCCTCGACCAGAGTCCTGCGCAGGGTTTTGTGCGCCTTGCTCGACCCAAAGAGTACTCCGTCGGGCACGATGACCGCGGCACGACCACCAGGCTTCAGGAGCCGAAGGAAGAGCGCGAGGAAAAGTAGCTCGGTTTTCTTAGTCTTGACGATTTGCTGTAGGTCCTTGGCGGTGTTTTCGTAGTCGAGGCTACCGGCGAAAGGAGGATTGGTTAGCACCAGCGTGTACTTTTCCTCCTCGCTCCCGTGCTCCTGTGCCAGCGAATCACGGTAGCGGATGTTCGGGTTCTCTACGCCGTGAAGTAGCATGTTCATGCTGCCGATGCGCAGCATGGTGTTGTCGAAGTCGAAGCCATGGAACAGGCCGTGGTGGAAGTGCTCGCGCAGCTTCGTGTCGTGCAGTAGGTTCGGGTGATGCTCGCGCAGGTACTCACCGGCCGCCACCAGGAAGCCCGCCGTGCCGCAGGCCGGGTCGCAGACGACATCAGTGGGCTGGGGCGCCGTGAGTTCCACCATCAGCTGGATGATGTGACGCGGTGTGCGGAACTGTCCGTTCTGTCCGGCGCTCGAGATCTTGCCGAGTATGTACTCGTAGACATCGCCTTTGGTGTCGCGTTCCTCCATTGGAACCTTGTCGAGCAGGTCCACCACCTTGGCCAGCAGCGCCGGGTTCGGGATGGTGAATCGCGCGTCCTTCATGTGGAGCGCGTAGGTCGAGTCGGCACCGCTGAACTGCTGTGCCAAGTCGGTGCGCAGATAGGGAAAGATATGCTCCCCCACCACCGCAAACATCTCGGCCGGGGCGAAGTGCTTGAAGCGCGACCAGCGGAAGTCCTCATAGGGCCGGCCTTTGGTGTCTTTGCCCTTTGGGAAGACTCGCCGCTCAATCGGCTTCTTGAGCCGATTGGCCTTGTTCTCCTCCAGCGTGTGCATATCGCCGAGCCGGCGGAGGAACAGCAAGTAGGTGATCTGCTCCATCACCTCCAGTGGGTTCGAGATGCCGCCGGACCATAATGAATTCCATATGTGGTCGATTTGGGTTTTGATGTTGCCTGTAATCATTTGAAGGACCTTCCAGTTTCGTTTTTCCAGCGCAATGGCCGATTATGGGGTTGCCTCTTTTTCTTGGTGTATTGGCGTAGTTCTCGGCAAATAGCTTACAGAGCATTCCGGAGACGTGGTTTAAACAATGTGGCGTTTGGGCACCCTCCCGGGATGTTTTGGAGAGTCCTCGTTGCATGCCGATTTCAAGGCAAAGATTGTTAAGGGCGTATCCGACGAAATCTGTCCGTTCATGGAGTTTATCAAAACTGCTAGACCGGGTCGACACGTAGAGTTGTTCAACGGACCATGCCATTACTTGAAGGCACAGCATGCGTATCTCTCGCGGGTGATCAAGGGGGCATTGTGCCTTCTATGGACTGACAGGGAACAGCAAGCGTCTTTGGAATTTCTAGTATCAGATGGAATGATCGTGGAAGTGGGCGCTGTCGCGTTGCAGCCGCGGTGGGAAACTGAGTGGGCCCGATTGAGGACCCTGCCCAAGTGCGCCAGTTCTTTACTTAACCTCTGTGATGTCCATCGGTCAGGCAGATGGGGTCACTGTGGAATCCCCGCATCCCGGAAAGAAGCCGGGTCGGATGAATATCCTTCCACCACCGTAGACAGTATCTTGCGGATTTCTCCGTTACCGCCGTGCCTGACCTGACGGTTGAGCTCCCCCAGTTTCTTCTCGATTTCTGCCCAGGGCACAAATTTTTCACTGACCATCATGATGCGGTCATGCTGTGTCTTGGACACGTTGTCGCCGATCAACAATTCCTCATGCAGTTTTTCTCCGGGCCGCAGCCCGGTAAATTCAATCCCGATATCCCCGTCCGGATTCCGGTCATTTTTCAGTGTCAGGCCGCTCAGCTTGATCATTTTTACGGCCAGATCATAAATTTTGACCGAATCCCCCATGTCCAGAACAAACACTTCGCCCCCCTTTCCCATGGCACCCGCCTGAATCACCAGCTGGGAGGCTTCCGGGATGGTCATGAAGTAACGCGTCACATCGGGGTCGGTGACCGTTACCGGTCCCCCCACGTTGATCTGGTTACGAAACAAGGGAATAACCGATCCGGACGAATCAATCACGTTGCCAAATCGCACAATGATGAAGCGGGTCCCTTTCCCAAGGGGGGTGTTGTCGAGCGATTGCAGGATCAGCTCGGAAAATCTTTTCGTCGCGCCCATCACATTGGAGGGGCGTACGGCCTTGTCCGTGGAAATCAGGACGAATTTGTTGACATTCGCCTTGATAGCTGCCAAGGCAACGGAATGGGTCCCGAAAATATTGTTCTGCACCCCCATTTCCAGATTGGCTTCAACCAGGGGGACATGCTTGTAGGCGGCCGCATGGAACAGGGTGTTTACCCGATAACGCCGGCACTGTTCCGCCATGTAGTCGGTGTCGTATACGGACCCCAAAATGGAAACGTAATCCACCTTGCCCCGACCGAGTTCCCGGTCAATGGTATACAGGTTAAACTCGCTTTGCTCGAAAAGCACGATCCGTTTCGGATTCAGCATTGCAATTTGCCGGCACAATTCCGAGCCGATCGAGCCGCCTGCACCGGTCACCATAACGATTTGATTGTCGATATTCCTGCGCATCAGGTTTTCATCCGGCGGGACCGATTCGCGGCCGAGCAAATCGGCGATGTTGATGGCCCGGATATCCTGAACCTTGACCTTCCCCGAAGCAATCGACGCAATATCCGGCAGGGTCCGGACCTGTACGGGAAGCGGTTCCAGTGCCGTTAAGATCTCGGTACGCCGACCCCAGGAAACCGATGGCAGTGCCAGCAGGATTTCTGAAGCCGCCGTGGAGCGGACCAGTTCCTGCAAATTCTCCGATGAATACACCCGGTGCCCCCGGATATACTGGTTGTACAAACGGGAAGAGTCATCGATAAACCCGACCACTTCGGTTTGATGGTGAGAGGCCAGACCGGCGGCGAGCTGGATGCCGGCTTCCCCTGCCCCGTAGATCAGCACTTTCTTTCTATCGGTCTTTCCGCCATTTTTGTGCAGCGAGTTCATGTAGATATTCGTCAGCCACTGTGCCGTCAACCGTGAGCCGCCAATGAATATGAGCGCCACCGCCCAGTTGATGAGAATGAGGGTGTGTGGAATCCCTGAAACCCCCGAGAACTGTACGATGACTGCCCAGATCAGGCTGTATAGGGTCACCGCTCTCAGGACTGCCCAGATGGTGTCCCGGGTCATGTGGCGGATGACCGCACGGTACAGACCATTGCGTACAAATACGGGAATCGCCACCACTGGCGCCATCATGCCCAGCCAGACCCATTGCCTTTCCGGTACCGCGAAGGTATCCATCCTCAGGAAGTAGGACAGCCAAAGTGCCATCAGGACCAAACCGGAATCAATGGCCAGGAATAGGGTGGTTTTGGCCTGGCGTGAAAGGTTCAGCAGTGAGGAAATGGATCGGTGGGTCGGCATTCGGGACGATTTGGTCAAGGTGTTGGACGGGTATTGATAGGTTCGAAATGCGGTTCAGGCCGGCCCGGCCGGGATATATTCTGTCACTGAGTATCGCATGCTTTTCGGTTACCCCTTATCTGGATACCGTCGCCCGTTTCAGCGGGGGACCAGATTGACCGCCCGGTCGCCCCGGTCCTGGAGGAAAGTCTTTTGCAATGGATGCGGTCAATGTCTGGAATGCTGTTTGACGCCCATAATCCAGGTTTCCCGGATGGCACGGTCATCCCCCAGCATTTGTATGGCGAACAACCTGTCTGTCAGGCTCCTGCAGCTTGCCAGTTTGCGTTCGAGCAACGGTGTGGCCCGGTAGTCCAGTACGATAAAATCGGCTTCCTTGCCTTTCTCGAAATTTCCGATCCGCTGCTCAAGGTTCAGTACACGGGCGCCTCCCAGTGTGGCCAGATACAGCGAGCGCAGCGGTGACAGGTTCGCCTGCTGGAGCTGTTGAACCTTGTAGGCCTCATTAATGGTTCTCAGGATCGAGAAGCTGTCTCCTCCCCCCACATCCGTGCCCAACCCCACCGGCACGCCATACTTGTCGGCAGATTTCAGGTTGAACAGTCCGCTGCCAATAAACAGGTTTGAAGTCGGGCAAAACGACAGGCTGGATTCCGATTCTCCCAGGCAACTCCATTCCCGGTCTGACAGGTGAATCCCGTGTGCAAATACCGACCGTTTTCCCAGCAGTCCATAATGCTCATAAACATCCAGATAATCGATCCGGTCCGGAAACAGGTCCCGGACCCATCTGCACTCTGCCTGGTTCTCCGACAAATGTGTGTGCAGATGCACGCTCCCGTTTTCCTTCAGGAGTTGCCCGGCCAACGCCAGTTGCTCCCCGGTGGAAGTGGCTGCAAAGCGGGGGGTCACGGCATATCCCAGCCGCCCCTTTCCATGCCAGCGCTTGATCAGTTGTCTGCTCTGCTCATAACTGGATTGTGCCGTATCGAGCAACTCATCCGGGGCATTGCGGTCCATCATCACTTTCCCACAGATCATTCTCAGGTTGCGGGCCCCGGCGACGTCAAAAAATGCTTCAACGGACTGGGGGTGAACTGTTCCGAAGACCAGGGCGGTGGTGGTTCCGTTTCGAAGCAGTTCGTCAATGAAAAATTCCGCCGTGGAGAGGAAGGACTGTTTGTCCCCGAAACCGGATTCGACCGGGAAAGTGTGGTTGTGCAGCCAGTCGATCAACTGTGTGCCATACGATGCGATGACGTTTACCTGGGCATAATGAATGTGGGTATCGATGAAGCCAGGTACAATCAGCGCGTTGGAATGCGAATAAACGGATACGCTGTCCGGCAACCCCGGGATCAGGTCCCTTGCCGGTCCGCACTGGGCCACATGACCCTCTTCAATGACCAGCAGGCCGTCTTCAAGGTATTGTTCCGGGGCGTCCTGGCTGCCGGTCGCACCATGCCGGGGGTCATCCATGAAATGTAAAATTTCACCGCGATGTGCCGTTATACTCATGATATCTGACTGACAATCGTCATCAATGACCTGTTCAGGACCGGTTGAGTCCGCCCGTGGGTTCCCGGACCAAGTATAAACAATCCCGGCACTGGACTAAAGGAAATATGTTGACCATCTGGTCAATAAATATTACATTGCAAGGATGAGGATTTCAGCATTGAATGCATTGAGCGCAAAAAGTGCCAATGAGACGTTTATGCAATGCTGTACCGCGCGTCGCTGGGTACTTGCCATGACCGGCTCAAGACCCTATCCCTCGAAAACCGCGATTCTGGAGCAGGCGGAGATTGTCTGGGGCCGGATGGAGGTGCCTGATTTCCTGGAAGCATTTGACGGACATCCCAAAATAGGAGACCCCGGTTCCCTAAAGGAAAAATACAGTACGACGCGTTCGATGGCGGGTCACGAGCAATCCCGGGTGGAATTGGCATCGACCCGGGTACAGGCGGAATTGGCGGCCTATAACCGAAAATACGAAAATGTGTTTGGTTTTATATTCATTGTCTGTGCAACGGGAAAATCGGCAGAAGAAATGCTTGAACTGATCAAGACCAGGATAGACAATCCTGCCAGCAGGGAAATCGCCATCGCGGCGGCAGAACAATCCAAGATAACCGCGATCAGAATCCAAAAGATTTTCGAGAACGACGACCCATCGACAGGAGAAGGACCATGAGCCAGATAACCACCCATATCCTGGACACATCCCGGGGGCGGCCTGCCCCGGGAATCACGGTAAAAATCCACCGTGAGACGAATGGAACATGGTCGGAATTCGCCAGTGGTATCACCGATTCGGACGGGCGGGTTGCCGACCTGGTGGACAGCGAGCAGGTATTGCCGGTAGGAAATTACAAGCTTTGTTTTGAAACAGGCCGTTACTTCCAGCGCGCAGGACAGGCTTCATTCTACCCCTGTGTAGAAGTCATCTTTCAGGTCGCCGGGGATGGCCAGCATTATCATGTTCCCCTGTTGCTGAACCCCTTCGGTTATTCGACCTATCGGGGCAGTTGACCGGGACCCGGCCTATTGCCCGGCAAAATCATGACCGACTCACCGGGCCGGCAACCAAACCGGACCCGCGGACCGGGCGGCCGGATTCGGATCAACCGGGACTTCCCATTGTCCGGGGAGGGTTCACGGTCACCTCGTATCCCGCAAATTTTCGTATGTTCAGAACACCGGTATCCAGAATCAGGTACTGTCCCTTGATGCCATCGAGTGTGCCCGATATGGCGGGAGTTTTATCGAAACTCAGGCTGGTCACCTTGTCCGGAAAGCGTGCAACCGGGTATTTGATCTCTACCGCCGATTCGTTGAGTGGCCGCAAACGCAACCCGGGGTGTTTGGACTCGAGGTGGTTCAAATCCGGCTCCGCCTGCTGCAGCAGATGATCCATCGCCGCTTTCATGTCAACGGTTTCCGCGTTCCCCTTCAGCATTTTTCTCCAGTCCGTCCGGTCACTGACCCACGTTTTCAGGGCGGCTTCCACCAATCCCGAGTGATAGCGGCTTTTTACCCTGAACAGGGGGATTGCCTGGGTTGCTCCCTGGTCAATCCATCTCGTCGGTACCTGGTTTCCCCGTGTAATGCCCACTTTCAGGCCGGATGAATTGGCGAGATAGACATAATGGTCCTGCATGCAGTATCCATCTGCCCAGACCGGGTTGCGGCAGGTCCCATGGCGGTAATGGCAGGTTTCCGGCCTGACCATGCACAGGTCGCAACTGGCCAGGGTCCTGAAGCAGGGGAAACAGTGGCCCTGGGAGAAGCTCTTTTTGGTGGCCCTGCCGCATTCCGTGCAAAATATCCTGCCGCTGTACTGGATCTCGAGGGGTTGACCCAGTTGCGGACCGAGGGGATACATCACGTTGCCGACCGGAAGTTGATAGGAAACCGGGTCACGGTAATCCACCCTCATTTTGCGCAGCACACCAGAACAGATTTCAGACATACAGATTTCTCCCGAGAAAGGATGCCGCCGGCCATTGGGCGCGAGGCAACCGGACATTGATCCTTGACCAACCCTGTATTCTCGATATCCCAAATTCCACCAGCCGGCAAACGGGGAACCGGTGTCCGGGATGGATCAGCAATCCCCGGGCAAACCAATGGTACAATAGTCCGCATTAAACCATACTATTCAAACCTGAAATATGGGTAAAACAGAATCAATCGCCAAACACTACCGTTCCCTGTTGCAACTGGTCGGGGAAGATACGGAACGGACCGGAGTGGCAGCGACGCCATTTCGCGCGGCCAAGGCCCTGGAATACCTGACCAAGGGGTATACGCAAAACCTCGATGAAGTGGTGAACAAGGCCATTTTCCTGTCCGACAATGACGAAATGGTCATCGTCAAGGATATTGAGCTGTACTCATTGTGCGAACATCATCTGCTGCCTTTCATCGGCAAATGCCATATTGCCTATCTGCCTGCGGGAAAGGTGATTGGATTGTCGAAAATGGCGCGGATTGCCGATATGTACGCCAGGCGCCTCCAAATTCAGGAAAACCTGACCGAGCAGATTGCAAGTGCCCTTGAAGAGGTGACCGGAGCCCGGGGGGTGGGCGTGATCATTGAAGCGCAACACCTCTGCATGATGATGCGAGGTGTGGAAAAGCAGAATTCCATCATGAAAACCTCCATGATGCTGGGGTCCTTCAGGACGGACCCCCGCACCCGGGCCGAGTTCCTCACACTGGTGGGAGGCTGATTCCAGCCATTATCGGGTTCTCATGAAAGCGTTGCTGATAGATGGGCTCAACATCATCCGACGAATTTATGCCGCAGTCCCTGAAAACAAGCCGGGTCACCCGTCCGGCCATATCCAACGGGTTGTCTCTTCCAGCAGTGCATCCATAAAGCGCGCACTCCATCAACATGGTCCCAGCCATTGTGTTGTGGTTCTGGAAGCGGGAGGACAAAACTGGCGCCACGAAATCTATCCGGATTACAAGAAAAACCGCCGGCCCATGCCCGGGGAATTGAAGCAGGCGCTGCCGGAATTCAACCGGCATTTTGAGCGGCTTGGCATTGCTGTGCTCACCCTGCCGGGGTTTGAGGCGGATGATATTCTGGCGACTCTGGCAACCAAAATACAAAAGAGGTATGGCCGGTCCGTCATTCTTTCCACCGACCGGCTCCACTGCCAGTTATTGTCGCCCGGCATAGAAGTATATGACCATTTTGCACAACGCGCCCTGGACCACGGTGTGGTTCAGTTGAAATACCGGGTGGAGCCATCGCGCATCCCCGATGTCCTGGCGCTGGCGGGTGACAGCGGCCTGTCCATTCCAGGGGTGCGGTCCGTCGGGGTCCGGATCGCCGCAAGGTTGGTCAACGAACATGGAGGTCTTGAATCGGTCCTGGCTGCGGCAGACGCCATGCCGGGCAAGCTTGGCCAAACCCTGAAAAGCAGTGGTGAAGAAGCAAGAACCGCCTTCCGGCTGTTTTCACTGAAGACGGATATTCAGCTGGGTATCAATCTTAAGGAATTGCGGTACAGGCCTTGAATTCAACATGAAGCTGGTACGGTTCCTGCCCTGGTCCATCGTCTTTATCGGGCTCATTCTTGCCATCGCCTGGTACTTCAGGACGGAGATTGTCTCGTCTATACTGGATAGGGTGGTCAAAACCATGGAAATCCAGCACCTGGATTATCAACTGGAATCGGTGAGCACATCGTCGGCATTGTTTTCACACCTGACCTTTGAAATTTCATCACAACAGGCCCGGTACCGGATTTCATCTGAACATCTGGAGGTTGCTTTCATGGTGGATACCCTGGGGTCCGGCCGTGTGGACAGCGTGCATATTTCAAACCTGGCCATCCGGGAAGAAAGGGGGAGGGAGAACCGGGGCCCGTTAAACAGCGACGCATGGTTGTTGATGCTGGTCTCAGTACTGGACCATTCCCTGCCATTCCAGTCCATTGCGGTTGACGAACTGTACTTCAGCAGTGGTGCGTTCAATCCAACCCGGTCCCGGCCGATACGGCTGAATGCCTATTCGACCCCCGCCGGAACGAGCGTGGAGCTTCATCATCATCAACATACACTGGGGATCAAAACAGCCGGAAATACGCTGGACCTGAGCCTGGCGGACATGGCGTCACAATCCATCCTTGAATTGATATTGACGCTGGAGCATTCGGAAGCCGGAGAACTGAAAGGAATTTTCGGCAACCTGGATTTGCGGACCGGGCCCGTATTGGATTGGTGGAAGACCTTCGTCTCCACAGACGACGCTGCAATAAAAGGAGGGGTTGCAGGCCAGTTTCATGTGGAGCCCGTGGATGGCGGTTGGCGGCTGAGGTTAAACGGGACCGCTGAACATCTGGCCTGGGAAGATTCCGTGATTCGAAATGGTGCCATCATTCTTGACGCAGAAATTCCCGGCATGCTGGATTTTGAAGACCTGGTGGTCCGGTTCTATACAGGCAGCCGGCTCACAGTCGAAACCATGGAATCCGGGTCCTTCACCCTGGCGGACATGGCGCTGGTGTTCAATGGTGATTTGGTGGTGAAAAAAAATGCTGTTGAATATGTGGCCGGCAGCGACAATTCATTTACATCCAGCCGGCTGGACTGGAAGGACAATCATTTCAGCAAACTGCACATCAGCCCCGTCCTGGGACTCCGGTATGATCCGGATGGGTGGGTCGTCAACATCCGTGAGGGATTTGTCACGGCCCGTGAATCCCGGTTTGGCAACTACCACCTGACCGGCGGCAAAGCCCAGCTCCAGTCTCCCATGAGGATTGCAATGGCCCGGGACGCCCCCCGGCAAGGGTGGGCCATCGACCGGGGAAGGATTGCAATTCCCGATTTCAGCCTGACGGGAGACAACCTGGGTGTACACGGCGAAGACCTGACCCTCGAAGCGGAAGACCTGGCACCGGGGCGCTATCAATTCAACATTTCCGCCATGAATGTCGGCGCAAGGAAAAATTCGGCTGGACTGGACCTTGAGTCGCTGAATGCACGGGTCGAACTCCATGACCACGAACTGGATACCCACGGCAGCTTTGTCCTGGCCCGGTTCCCGGGACGCTATGAATTTCAGCTGGATGCGGACTTGCAGGGAAACACGGGCAACTATGCCGTCAGGCAAACCGACCCCGTGGACATGCTTGAAGATGCCGCGGAAGTGAATTTCCTTCTTTCAGGCTGGGTGCCGGACCTGTATGTGACAGGGGGGGCAGTATCCCTTGCTGCCAACGGCCAGTGGAAAAACAATGAAGCGGTTTTCAATCGGATCGATGTGAACGCCCGGGATGTCTCGGGTGGGTATTCGGGAGTGTCATTCACCGGACTGGACGTTCAGGGCCCCCTGTATTTCCCGCCGGTACCGCAGTCGGAATCCGCAGTGGTTGAGGTGGAAACCATTGCCTATGGTGTGGTCGCAGAGAATATCGTGTCCGATGTACGCCTGTCGGCATTCGGAACCGGAACCCGGCCAGGGGTCCGTATCAACCGTCTTCAAGGAGAGGTGCTGGGCAGCCGGTTTGTCAGTGAAAACTTTTCATTCGATCCGGGCTCTTCGGTGAACAGGCTGAATATTTCGCTGTCAGGACTGGATATCGAGGAGTTGGTCAAATTGCACGAAATCAAGGGCCTGGAAGCCCGTGGGAAAATAGATGGACAACTGCCGGTGGAGATTTCTGGAGGCGGTGTTCAGATCAGAAAGGGAAAAATCTGGAACCAGCAGGAGGGTGGTACAATCCGGTACTGGATGGAGCCGGACCAGGCTGAAGCCATGTCGGGCCTGTTGACCGACCCGGTGATCAGGGCCCTGGAGGATTTCAACTATGATGTGTTGACGGGTTTGGTAGAGTATGAACCGGACGGCAATTTGTTGGTCAGGCTGCATATTGAGGGAACCAGCCCCAATATCGCAGACAGCCAACCCGTACATCTGAACATCAATACCGAACAAAATGTGTTATTGTTGCTCAAAAGTCTGGGATACGCAGACAGACTGGGGGATCAACTGGATGAAAGGATTCTCGACCAGGTGAATACCCGGTTAAACCCCGACCAGGCGAACTGAACCGGAGAACCACACCACACCAGACAACCAATTACCAGACAACCAATTGAATAACCCGGTACCCAAAGGCAAAGACAAAATGAAGAAACTGCTGGTTATACTATACGCTGTGATTGCGGTCCCGTTATTGGCCGGGTGTTCACCGAAAATCGAAGTCAGCGCACCGACAGAGCCGGTAACCATCAATCTGAATGTAAAAATTGAGCATGAAATTCGCGTCAAGGTCGAAAAGGACCTGGAAGACATTCTCTCGGAAGACAGTGGATTATTCTAAATGAGGCCATGTTGAAATGAAAAAGTTACTATCAACCCTGTTCCTGCTGTCCCTGCTGGTCTCCTCCAACTCGTGGGCACTGGGGCTGGGTGAAGCCAAAAGCCAAGGATTGATTGGAGAAACGCCCAGTGGATATCTTGAACCGGTATCCGGGATGACCGATGCCATCGAGGACCTGATCGGCAAGATCAACACACAAAGACGGGAACACTACAAGAAGATCGCAACTCAAAACAACACTTCTTTGGCGGCGGTGGAATCCCTGGCAGGTCAAAAAGCCATGGATAACACCAAACCCGGCCACTACATCAAAGTGGGGGGCAAGTGGGTCAAAAAGAAGTAGTGCCAAAGAAATCGTTCTGAAGCAGGGGTTTGCCTTCCGCACCCTCTGGATTGCCTGACCTGCCATGGAAACCTGGGAAAAACTGGTTGTCGGGGCACTGGCCCTGCTGGTGCTGTTCTGGTTTTTTCCAGGCATCAAGCCCATGATGGCAAAAAGCAAAGAAGCCCCGCAAGATTGGCTCGGCCTGCTGGTCCCCATCGGGCTGGTGGTGGTTTTTGTCCTGTTCCTGATTGCGTCGGTCTGACCTGCGGTGACGACTGTGCGGAATCAAACGGTATTGCACAGACCGCCCGGCCTGTGCAGCAGCGGTTCGGGACTTTTCTGGAGACCGGAGGGTAGATATTCAACCGGACTGATTGTGGAATCAGTGAACAATGCAGGGTAAACAAGCTGAAAATGTGACCATGTCCGAAGGCGGACTGTACTCTCTGGCAACGCGTGGAGCCAAGGATGTGATCGATTTTTCCATGCCGAGAGTGTTGCAGGCACTGGACGGAATGAAGCCGTACCCCGATCGTTTTACGATTGCAGACCTGGGGTGTGCCGATGCCGGCACATCGCTGGACATGATACGGGGTGCCATCAACTATATTCAAAAGGATTCCCCGGAAACCCGGATTACCGTCATCTATGCGGACCAGCCCGCCAATGACTTCAACGCCCTGATCAGCATCGTCCATGGAAGAACCCGGTTTGAATCCTGGGTCGGTCAATTTGACAATGCGTTTCCCCTGGTATCGGGGTCCTCCTTTTATCTGCAGACTGTCCCGGAAGAAAGTCTTGACCTGATTTATTCCGCAACTGCCATGCACTGGCTGTCTACAAAGCCCTGCAACATTACCAATCACGTTCACATGGTGGGAGCCTGTGGCAGCGAATACGATGCCTTCGCCCGGCAGGCCAGGGAAGACTGGAAAACCATACTGCTGTGCAGGGCCAGGGAAATGAAACGTGGAAGCAAAATGGTGCTTGCCAATTTCTGCCGGGATGAACAGGGCCGCTATCTCGGAAATTCCGGCGGGGTGAACATGTTTGACACCTTCGATGAAATCTGGAGGGGATTCGTTTCCTCCGGCCGAATTACCCGGCCCGAATACGAGAACATGACCCTGCCCCAGTATTACCGGACTGTAGAAGAGTTTTCCTCGCCGCTGGTGGACCCGGAAAGCCCCTGTTACCAGGCGGGGCTGCGGCTGGACAGCCTGGAAACCCGGATCATCCCGTGCCCGTTTTCGGAAACCTTCAAACAAAGCAAAGACGTCAGGGCGTTTGCGGATGGACTGGTCCCCACCGTGCGCAGCTGGAACCAGAGTATTTTCAAGGCTGGCCTGGACAGGGGGAGAGAGGAAGAAAACCGAAATCAAATCATTGAGGACTACTATGCCGCCTATCACCGGAGAGTGCTGGACAGTCCTGAAGGCCATGGAATGGATTACGTTCATGCATACATGACGATTTCCCGGATGTAGGCGACCGAAAATGGCTGCTTTGCCGTTTCCCGCAAATCAGCAAGGCCCGGTGATGGCCGGATAGATGGGCCGGGCTTTTGTCCCGGGATAGATTTGATTTTATGGAAACCAATCGCTTACAATTCAATCTTGAACGCGAGCCGGGTTCAGTCATAAAAAACGAACGGTCGGACGACTCGCTACAGCCTGTGGAGGAAAATGCAGGAGTGTGTTCCGTAAACGGGAGTCTGGGTAGCCAGGCGAATGGTTGTTCCCTGGATGATCAGGGACTTTCTTTCTGTAGGCAGGAAAGGATGTCAATGCGAAAGCTCAATGGTGTTGTCCGATCACATGTAAATGCCTAATCAGACCGAGGAGAATTTCAATATGAAACGTCGTGAATTACTTAAAGGTGCAGCGGGAGGAGCGCTGGCCACTGCTGCCGTAACCTCCCTTACCGGTTGTACAGATGATACCGCCACAAAGCAGGCAATGGAGGAAGCGTCCAAATTAAAAACCGAGCTCGAATTGGCGAACAGCAAGATTACAGAACTCGAAGAGGCGGCAAAAGCGGCAATGGAAGCCCCGGCAGTGGTCAAGGACCGGGTTGAGATCGCAGTGGTTTCCACCTGGCCCCGTGACTTCCCGGGACTGGGTACCGGTGCGCAGCGTTTTGCACAGCGGCTGTCCGATATCAGCGATGGGCGGTTTGCGGTTGAATACTTTGCTGCGGGAGAACGGGTCGGTGCGTTCGACTCATTTGACGAAGTCGCGTCGGGCAACGCCCAGATATACCATGCGGCGGACTATTACTGGAAAGGCAAGCACCCCGGCTGGGCCTATTTCACGGCGGTACCCTTTGGTCTGACCTATACTGAAATGAATGCATGGATCCGTTTTGGCGGTGGCCAGGAATTGTGGGATGAATTGGCAGGCACCGCCGGTCTGAAGAACCTGATGTGCGGCAACACGGGGGTGCAGATGGGCGGCTGGTTCAGAAAAGAGATGAATTCTGCGGATGACTTCAAGGGATTGAAAATGCGTATTCCCGGTCTGGGCGGCGATGTACTGGCCAAGCTGGGAGCCTCTCCCGTTTCTCTTCCCGGTGGCCAGATTTATGAAAACCTGATTTCCGGGGCCCTGGATGCCACCGAATGGGTCGGTCCCTGGAATGATGAAGCCATGAAATTTTACGAAGCAGCAAAATATTACTACTACCCGGGCATGCATGAGCCAGGTCCGATGCTTGCCGCAGGAATCAACAAGGATTTCTGGGAAGGTCTTTCTCCATCCGACCGGGTCATGGTTGAATCCGCGGCATCCATGGAAAATGATGTCATGATGGCTGAATTCAATGCCAACAACGGTTCCTCCCTGACACGGCTGCTGAATGATCAGGGTGTGCAGTTGAGAAAATTCAGTGATGACACCTACGATTCATTTGGTGAAGCGGCGGTCGAGGTATTCAAGGAAACCGTTGCACACAGCGATCTTGCCCGGCGAATCCATGAAAGCTTTGTCAAGGCACGTGCCGATGTCGGGGGGTGGGCCAAAATCGCGGATCAGGAATACCTGCGCCAGCGAAACCGCGTTCTTGGCGTTTAATTCCGCGCTTCATATTGCGACAGAAACGGAGCCTGAAGGCTCCGTTTCTGTCTTGCCATGACCAGGTTCCCGGGGTTTCTCATGAGAGGCCTTCCCTTCTCGATGTCAATGCCCGTTGGGAAGGTGGTTTCGAGAATGCTGGCCGCCTGGATGGTGGCCCTTCCCTTCCTGTTCCTGCTGGACAACATCCTGATCTTCTGGTTTGACTGGCCGGGCACACGACATTTTCTGGTCCACCTGGGGCTGCTCAGCGAAACCCGGTCATCCCCGCCACTGAATGACCCCCAGCGCCTGTTGGGGTGGATTCAGTGGATGGTCTCACTCTCGGTTTGCCTGGTCATCTCCGCAGCAGTCCTGGTTGGCCACGGCCGGGACCTCAAGCAGGATGCCATGCTCTATTCCCGCATGGCGGCATTCATTACCCGGGCGGCCTTCTGGGCGGTATTGCTGGTGGGGGTCACGGATATGCTGATTTCCTTTTTGCGAATCGAAGGGATGTTGAGCGTGATTGTTGGGGAACACCTGACAACCCAGCTGGGCAGGTCGATTTTTCGCGGGACCTATGTCCACTTCCCCCTGATCCTGGTTGCGGTGATTGTCGCTGCCTTTACACGCACGCTGGGTTTCATATGGCTTGCGTTGATGATCGTGGCCGCCGAATTTTTAATTGTACTCACCCGGTTTGTATTTTCCTATGAACAGGCCTTCATGGGGGACCTGGTCAGATTCTGGTATGCCGGGTTGTTTTTGTTCGCCAGTGCATACACTTTGCTGCATGATGGCCACGTCAGGGTTGATGTCTTTTATACCAATTTCAGCAAAAGAGGCAAGGCGCTGACCAATACCATCGGGTCCCTGTTACTGGGCCTGCCGCTATGCTGGTGCATTCTGGTCTACGGGATGTTCGGGAAAGGCAGCATCATCAACAGCCCCCTGCTCAGCTTCGAAATTTCACAGAGCGGATTTGGCATGTATACCAAATATCTCATGGCAGCCTACCTGCTGGTTTTCGCCGTGAGCATGGCTATTCAGTTTGTAAGTTTCATCTTGAGCAATCTTGCCGACTTTCGAGAAAGCGGCTGGAGCCTTGAAACCGTGAACCAGGAGCCCTGAAGATGGAACTGGTGTTTTTGGGGGTCCTGATCCTGCTGATGATCATTGCCCTTTCTTCTGGCTTTCCCGTGGCATTTGCACTGCCGGGGTCCGCCATTGGGTCCATTGGTCTGGCTGCCCTGTGCGGCTATTTGTTCGCGGGAGATCCCGGGGCGTACTTTGCCCAGGATGGGCCGGTACAGTGGTTGACCGCCGGCATTACGAATTTCAGGAGCCTGTACTGGGAAGTGGAGCGGGACACCCTGATCGCCATCCCGCTGTTTGTCTTCATGGGGATCATGCTGCAACGTTCAAAGATCGCCGAAGACCTGCTTGTCGCCATGGCGCAATTGTTCGGGCCGGTTCCAGGGGGCCTGGGGATTTCAGTGGTGTTTGTAGGGGCCCTGCTGGCGGCAACCACAGGGATTCTCGGTGCCACGGTGATCGCAATGGGCCTGATTTCATTGCCCGCAATGCTGCGCAACAATTATTCCAAGCCCCTGGCCACAGGGACCATCTGCGCTTCGGGAACCCTGGGCCAGATTATTCCTCCCTCCATTGTCCTGATTATCCTGGCAGACCAGCTGGCGAATGCTGCCGACCAGGCGCGGACTATCCGTACGTCGGAATACAAGGACTCCACGGGTGAGTTTTCCATGCCGGCTGAGCTGGATATCACTTCGGCCAGTGCCGGCGACATGTTCATGGGCGCATTGATCCCGGGCATCATCCTGGTGGTTCTGTACATGCTGTATATCCTTGCGCGGGCTGTCCTGAAGCCCGGGACGGCTCCCCCGGTCCCGTATGCAGGCCGGTACGACAGGAAGTTTGTGGTCAACATTGCCATTTCCCTGATCCCTCCTTTGGCCCTTATTTTTGCTGTACTGGGCTCCATTGTAATGGGTATTGCCACGGTTAACCAGGCAGGTGCCATCGGTGCAGTGGGTGCCATTGTGATGGGGGGGTATCGGCTGGTGGAACACAGGAAACACCGGTATACCCCGCTGGTTATTGCGGTTCTCTCGGTGGCCTGTATCCTGCTGCTCCTGCAAATGTTCGACCTGAATGTGAAGAACATTACCAATCAAAGGGACTTCATTGGGGTCGTCTGTGCGGCCGTTGCCGTCATCGCCTGTCTCGGTGCCATCGTATGGAGTACCTGGCGAACCTTTGTGGTCGACAATACGCTGGTCAATGTAATGATCGATACCGCAAAAACCACTTCCATGGTTTTTATTATCCTGATCGGGGCAGCGATGCTCACGGCCGCGTTCCGGGGCTTTGGCGGGGAACATCTTGTCCGAGAGTTTCTGACCGGGTTGCCCGGGGGGTTCTGGACCCAGTTTCTGGTGGTGATGCTGGTTATTTTCCTGCTTGGATTTTTTCTCGATTTCATTGAGATTGCGGTGGTGGTGGTCCCCATCGTCGCTCCCATACTCCTCGCCGACCCTTCGGCCAATGTGACTGCCGTGTGGCTCGGAGTCATGGTCGGTCTGAATATACAGACCTCGTTTCTGACACCACCGTTCGGGTTTGCGTTATTCTATTTGCGGGGAGTCGCCCCCCGTGCAATTAAAACCACTCATATCTACAAGGGTGCCATCGCGTTTATCATACTGCAGTTGGCAGGGCTGGCAATCGCCGGTTCTTTTCCGGGCCTGGTCAACTATATGCCCAATCGCACATACCTCACCTCCGACAACGCCCCGCCGCCGGTGAATCCGAGGTTGCAGTATTGTATTGAGGAACGGGTATTTCCCGAATATACCCGTGAGAAAGCCGTTATACTGGATGGGATTGACCGGATTCAAAACCAGGATTTTTCAGGATTGCCCGCCCCGTACGCGGACCCATTGTTGAATAGTTTTGTGCTCGCGGAAAAGACCTTCGAACTGGTGGATCATGCGGTATCGGCAAACTCAGCGCTGGAACACTATGAAGTGGAATACAGACCCCTCCACCAGGGGATGCGTCAATTGAAAAACCAGTTAAGAGCGTTGGAGACTCGGCAAAAGCTGATGGAACGCAAAAGGGACCGGTTGAGCCGAACCCTCCAGACCACATCGGGACAGATGGAATCCATGGAGCGTGAAATCCTCGATCTGGAACAGGAACAGGCCGCCCTTATGGAAAAAATTCCTGCCAACTGGGACATGGCAAAAGCACGGTACGATGAATTGTACGACCTGGCAAACCGTGCGAAAGTGGCCTACCGCCGGAATGTCGATGCGGCATATGAACCGTTACAAACCATTCGGGCACTCCTGTACGACATCGAAAATATTCGCCAGCTCCGGCCGGCCATGGAAGAACTGGAGTCTGTTCTTGGGTCACAGGGGGATGTCGAAACGATCATGGAGAGGTTCAAACAGGTGGAGTCCGGCCTGAATGAGTTAATCGGAGTGACGGAGATCAGAACCCTGCTTTCGAAAGCCCGAAGAGCCCTGAAAGGCGACCTTCCTGATTTTCAGGCGGCAGGAGAGTTTTATCAACAATCCCTGGTGTTGTTCGATCATGAAATCCGCTGGAGAGACGAAGCACGTCCCCTATTGGGCGAATTGAACACCTATAACGATTTGATCAAGGGAAATATCGGGATCAGGCTGCAAAAAAGATTTACCACAGACCAGGCCAAGGACCTCGCTGCCTGCCGATCTGCACACCGGGATGTTTCCCTCAGGTTCTAGTCACCGCGTGCCGCCTGTGCAGGGGAGCACACGACATCAATGAACGGCCCGCTTCCGTGGTTTCTCCGGTGAAAGGCCGGGATTTCCCGGCCACCTGCCCGTCTGGAATCCCTGTGGATGAGGATGGGCCAATACCGTATATCCGGTCATTTCCTGACTTCCGGTATTTTAATTTTTAACGGGTTGATGCCGGGATTGTTTGAGGTCAGGAGGACGGCTTCGGATTGCGGGTTTTCCATGTCCGTGTCGGCACCGGAAACGGTGTTTCGTTCCACTTGAGTCCCAGACAGTGATAGATGTGCCTGGCCTCGGCCGTGGCTTTGCTCGGCATCGCAAACTGCTTGCGGGTGTCTTGTTGTGTCAGGATACTGAACTGCAGGCCATTGAGGGCCCGACGGATTTCATAGGGACTCATGGGAACACCCATTACGGTCAATCGATGGCGTAAATGTTGCAGGCAGCAAAAGGCCATGTAACAGATGGCAATGTGGGCCCGGATCCGTTGGGGTTTCCAGTGGAAGATCGGCCGGACTTGTAGATCATGCTTGTTGGTGCGGAAGTGATCTTCAATTCTCCAGGGACGGCGGTATTGGAGGATCAATGACTGGGGGTCCTGATCCTCCAGGCCCCAGGCCCTGATACCGCGCAATCCATCCCAGCGGGCGGCTTCGGCAACCCTGTCTTCATTCAACTCAACCCGCCCGTCGGGAAACGACAGGAACCGGGCAGGGCCGGACGTACTGGGCGAGGCGGGGATGCCACTCTTCTCCAGCCGTTTCCTGAGCCGGGTGATCTGCCTCCCGCGCAACCCGGCATCCTGGCTGGCCCGGCGCCTACAGTGGGTCACGATCAATTGGGCCCCGTCCACCGCGCGTACCTTGTAATGCACCCCCGACTTCGGTTTGCGTTTCGGTGGAGAGCTTTTTGTCCCCTCCCAGGGTAAAAACCCCTCTTTGTCGAGGATCCATTGCTTGATTCCGGCTTTCTGTGCCCTGGGCCGGGCACCCAGGCCCAGGAGATAGGGAACCCCCCGGTTCCGTAGCAGCGCCTCATTGTCGGCACTGATCATCCCGGCATCCGCCACCAGCGTAAAACGCACTCCCGGATGATTTTTCTGTAACTGCCCAATGGCGGTCACCAGCGTGGTTCCCGCCACGGTCTTGCCCGGAAACAGCTCGTAACCCACCGGAATGCCATCAGCATTGAGCAGCAGCGCCAGCATCACCGGCGCCCGATGGGGCGTGGCTTCCTGCTCATTGTCCAACTCATCCGCCCCCGTTCACTGGTAAAGGACAACGTGGTGGTGCCATAAAACACCACGCTGATGGGTTCGTCATACAACGTCCGGGCCGCCTCCAGGGATTGCTTGCGGACCCGGTCAATGAGGGGTTCATCGAGACAGTCCATCGTCTGATACACCCGGTCCAGGTTCAACACCACGTCGTCGTGTTCCTTCAGTTCCCGCACCGTGGCCGGTTCGGGCAGCGATTGCGCCAATCGGGCCAGCACCAGTTCCTTGAGCATCCAGTTGTCACTCATCCGTCGGGCCCCCAATAACCGGTCCCAGCCGAACTGGCGGTACAGCTCGCTCATCGCTTCGCGTATTCCCACGTTCACCCGGGCGGTCTCCCGGCACCCCTCCAAATTCACCCCGGACAACATCGGCTTTTTCGAATCCCCGGCCGCCAGCAACGCCGCCTGGGAGTGCTCATACAACTCGGCATACGGTTTGGGGGTCAATACAGACTGCCGGGGAGATGCCTTGCGCAGGTCCTCGATCATTGTCTCACCGAGGACCCGCAACTGGCGCAGTTGTTCGGCACTGTCCCGCGGTGCCGACATGGCAGACCACCCGCTCGGTGACCCGGGTGCCGCTGCGCACGGACTTGACAATCTGAACCCGGGTCTTGCCGGACGATGTAGAGGTTTTGGTGCGTAGGAACATGGGACATGCCGATATCAGCATAACATAGGGGAATGATCCTTCATTCCGGTTCAAATGTGAACACCAAACCAAACAAGTGTCAGTGCAATTCTAAAATGTCCCCTTTAATTTATCTGGCATTTAAAGGGAAAACCGGCACTTGGGATTTCCCTTTTTTCATTGATGGGGCGTACGACAAAGGAGACCATCACATGGGGTTTTCGCCAAAATCACCCCGAAATCCGCGTGAAACCCCAACCTCATGAAGGAACGGGGCGAAAATACCGGAAGCCGGGACCAATGAACGGTCCCGCTTCCGTGGTTTCTTCGGTGAAAAAGCCGGGGATTCCCGGTCAGTGGTGTGGAAGGGAGGTCAGGATGTCCCGGCCACCTGCCTGTCCATCAATACCGGTAGTGGTCTGCCTTGTACGGACCTTCCACCGGGACATTGATGTAATCCGCCTGCTGCTTGGAAAGGGTGGTCAAATTCGCGCCCACTTTACCGAGGTGCAGGCGCGCCACCTCTTCATCCAGATGCTTGGGCAAAACATACACCTTGTTTTCGTATTGATCCCCCCCTGTCCACAGTTCTATTTGCGCCAGGACCTGATTGGTGAAGCTGTTGGACATGACAAAACTCGGATGACCGGTTGCACAGCCCAGATTCACGAGGCGGCCTTCGGCCAACAGGGTAATCCGGTTTCCGCTTGGAAGGATAATCTGGTCAACCTGGGGTTTTACATTTTCCCATTCGTACTTTTTCATGGAAGCAATGTCGATTTCATTGTCAAAATGCCCGATATTGCACACGATGGACTCATTTTTCATCTGTACCATGTGATCATGGGTGATGACGTGGAAATTTCCGGTGGTGGTCACGAATATGTCACCCTGGGTACAGACATCATCCATGTTCACGATCCGATAGCCTTCCATCGCGGCCTGCAGTGCGCAAATGGGATCGATTTCCGTTACCCAGACCGTGGCCCCGAGCCCCCGCAGTGATTGGGCGCAGCCTTTGCCGACATCCCCGTAACCCAGGACAATGGCGATCTTGCCTGCGATCATCACGTCGGTTGCGCGTTTGATTCCGTCCACCAGGGATTCGCGGCAACCATACAGGTTGTCAAACTTTGATTTGGTGACCGAGTCATTGACGTTGATCGCCGGAAAAGGCAGCCCGCCTTCTGCAGCCATCTGGTACAGTCGGTGAACCCCCGTAGTGGTTTCTTCCGTTACCCCCCGTATTTCTGACAGACGCCGGCTATACCAGGTTGCATCGGTCCGGAGCCTGGACCGGATGGCATTGTACAATGCCACCTCTTCCTCGCTGGAAGGATCGTCCAGAACAGAAAGGTCCTTCTCGGCCTTGGAACCCAGAATCAGCAACAGCGTTGCATCCCCACCATCATCGAGTATCATGTTGGGCCCGGTGGCATTGGGCCAGTCCATGATCTGATGGGTGAAGGCCCAGTACTCATCAAGGGATTCCCCCTTGTAGGCAAAAACCGGAATGCCCTGGTCCGCGACCGCCGCGGCAGCGTGGTCCTGCGTGGAAAATATGTTGCAGGATGCCCACCGTACCTCCGCCCCGAGAGAGACCAGGGATTCAATGAGCACGGCTGTCTGGATGGTCATGTGCAGTGACCCCGCAATCCGGGTGCCTTTCAAGGGCTGTTCCTGGGCATATTTTTCTCTGATGGAAATCAGCCCCGGCATCTCTGTTTCCGCTATGCGAATTTCTTTTTTGCCCCAATCGGCTAAACCGAGGTCCGCGACATGGTAGTCCGCCTGAACCATTGCTGCAGTTTGTGTAGACATAATGAGTACCTTCTGAATGTAAAATGATTAGCTTAAAGTCCCGCCGCTGCTTTCAAAGTTTCGGCTTTGTCTATTTTTTCCCAGGTAAACGCGGATTCCGTCCGGCCAAAGTGCCCGTATGCCGCACTGTGGCGGTAGATGGGCCGCAAAAGGTCGAGTTCCTGGACAATCGCCTTGGGGCGCAGGTCAAAATGCTCGTTGACCAGGTCCCCGATTCTGTCATCCCCGATTTTCCCTGTTCCAAAGGTATCCACCATGACCGATACGGGCCTGGCGACACCGATTGCATACGCCACCTGCACTTCGCATCGATCTGCGAGGCCCGCCGCAACGATGTTCTTTGCGACATACCGGGTTGCATAGGCAGCCGACCGGTCTACCTTGGACGGGTCTTTTCCGGAAAATGCACCGCCACCATGGTGGGCAGAGCCGCCATAGGTATCGACGATGATTTTACGGCCCGTAAGGCCGCAGTCTGCAACGGGACCGCCGATAACGAATCGTCCGGTGGGATTGACCAGAAACCGGGTCTGGGCAGTGATCATGTCTGCAGGCAGTACCGGCTTGATGATTTCCTCGATCACTGCCTCAGACAGGTCATCATGGGAAATGTCATCATCATGCTGGGTGGAAAGGACAATCGTATCCACCGACACGGCTTGGTCCCCTTCGTACCTGACCGTAACCTGGGATTTGGCATCGGGGCGCAACCAGGGCAGTATCCCCGCCTTGCGCACTTCAGATTGCTTCGCGACCAGACGATGGGCATAGGTGATGGGGAATGGCATCAGCACATCCGTTTCGGTACAGGCGTAACCGAACATCAATCCTTGGTCCCCTGCACCCTGATCGAGGTCCAGCCCTTCGCCTTCGTTCACTCCCTGGGCAATGTCCTGTGATTGCTTGTCCAGCGAGACAAGCACCGCACAGCTTTCACAGTCGAACCCCATTTCAGAGGAGTTGTAGCCGATTTCCCGGATGGTGTTGCGCACGATACCGGGGAAATCCAATACGGCATTGGTGGTGATTTCACCGGAAACAATTACCATCCCCGTATTAATGAGTGTTTCACAGGCCACTCTGGATTTGGGATCCTGGGCAATCAAGGCATCCAGAATAGAATCCGAGACCTGGTCTGCAACTTTATCTGGATGGCCTTCAGAAACCGACTCCGATGTAAACAGATAAGACTTTGTCATGGTGTATGCTCCTCAAGCTGGAATTTTGTGGCTGGAACAGGAACCAGCCGTTAAAAGTTAAAAAAGGTTGTGGTAAAAAAGAAAACGCCAGGTATTATGACATATCAACATAAAGATATCTTTATATCATTGTATATTATCATACTTAATTGCCCGGTTGTACCGGCCTGGACCAAGAAATATATGCGCTTTGAATCAAATTTCAGTGTTCCATGCGTTAGAATACGGCTGCTCCCCAACCGGTGTCATTTTCCAGGCCATGAACAGCCCGAATCCACAACCCATTGCACAAATACTCACCGAGGCATTGCCCTATATCCGGCAGTACCAGGGCAAGACCATCGTTGTCAAATATGGCGGAAACGCCATGATCGATCCAGAGTTACGGAACGGATTCGCACGGGATATCATCCTCATGAAACTGGTGGGAATGAATCCGGTAGTTGTCCACGGAGGGGGGCCGCAAATCAGTGAGACACTGAAAAAAATCGGCAAGGAGTCCACTTTTGTTGACGGCATGCGGGTCACCGACAGTGAAACCATGGATGTAGTGGAAATGGTCCTGGGAGGCCTGGTTAACAAGGAAATCGTCAACCGGATTAACGCGCTGGGTGGCCGTGCGGTTGGATTGACCGGAAAAGACGGCAACCTGATTCGCGCCCGAAAATTGTATGTCAACAAGGATGACCCGATTCTCGACCGGCCGGAAATCATTGATTACGGGCAGGTCGGCGAGGTGGAATCCATCGATCCACGGATTGTGCAACTACTCGACACCCAGTCCTTTATTCCCGTGATCGCGCCCATTGGGGTGGGCGAAGACGGTCTGACCTACAATATCAATGCCGACCTTGTGGCGGGCAAGCTCGCAATCACCCTGCGGGCGGAAAAACTCATGCTGCTCACCAATACTCCTGGCGTACTGGATACCAACGGCCGGCTGATTGCCGAGTTGAAAGCGGACCAGGTTCCCGAATTGGTAAAAAGCAATATTGTCGCAGGAGGCATGATTCCAAAAGTGGATTGCGCCCTTGACGCCGTTCAAAATGGTGTTGGCACATCACTGATCCTGGATGGGCGGGTCAGGCATGCATTGCTGCTTGAATTGTTTACCGATTCCGGAATAGGGACCCAAATACAGGCCTGAGGCGGAACTGGGTCCACCGGAGTGACCGTTCTTGACAACCGAGATGCTCCCAACTCCCCATCTGGAAGAAAACGGTTTCCCCGTTGCGGGTCAGACGGCTGCCCAGAAAATTCAACCCCCATACTGGCGGTGGCCGATCTTCTTCCTGCGGGCACAATCAAATAGACAAAAATATGATCTTGTAGTAGTTTTGATGGTGCAATTTCCTGAAAATCAGCCCTGGATGAACCCCCGGCAGTTTCCCGCCTACCGGCATCACCGGTTCTGGATGGAGACAGCCCGGAAACCGCTGCGGTCGCCGCCCAGCCGTTTGATTTCCAGAGTACGCACCCCACATGACATAGATTAACCCGGGTCATTAAAATTCATGGTTCAAGCGCATACCGAAACCGTTATTGGTGTACATCACTGGTCGGAAAAACTGTTCACGATCCGGACCACCCGGGACCCGGCCCTTCGCTTTCGAAACGGCGAGTTTGTCATGATGGGACTGGAAGTGGATGGCAAACCGTTGCTTCGCGCATACAGCATGGTGAGCGCCAATTATGAGGATTACCTGGAGTTCTACAGCATCAAGGTCCAGGAAGGGCCCCTGACATCCAGATTGCAGCATGTTGAAGTCGGAGATACATTGCTGGTGAGCAAGAAACCCACCGGCACCCTTCTGTGGGACCATTTGCGGCCGGGCAAGCACCTTTACATGCTCAGCACCGGTACCGGGCTTGCCCCGTTTCTGTCCATCATCAAGGACCCGGACGTGTACGAGCATTTCAGAAAAGTCATTCTCGTGCACGGCTGCCGCTACAAAAACGAATTGACCTATAACAAGCTGATTACCCGTAAATTGATCGACAACGAGTTTATCGGCGACCGCGTCCGGGAAAAATTGGTCTATTATCCTGCCGTGACCCGGGAACCGTTTAAAAACTATGGTCGCATCACCACGTTGCTCCAATCCGGAAAACTGCTCCAGGATATCGGCATGCCGGAGTTGAACCCGGAGGATGACCGATTCATGTTGTGTGGAAGCAAGGGCATGCTTGAGAGCCTGGGTGCCATCCTCAAAGAGAAGGGATTTACCGAAACCAGAAAAAGCGATTTCAGGGAATATGTCATTGAACGGGCCTTTGTGGGCTGACCGTGCCGGTCCCATCGCGCATCCATGGCAGGCATGGGCTACGGGGACGGCTTTGAATCGGCAACGAAGTTCCGGACGGCGGTTTCAAACCGGTCCAGTCCCTGGTCAAGCTCAGCCATACTGATATTCAATGGAGGGGCCAGCCGGATGACATCGGGTCCGGCGACCAGAACCAGCAATCCAGCCGAGACGCAGGTAGCCAGCAATTTTCTCCCCTCCCCCTTGTAACGGTCCACCAGTTCACAACCGAGCAGCAACCCGGCTCCCCGGATCTCCCTGAACACGCCGTACCGGTCATTGATGGACCGCAAACCGTCTACCAGATGTCTGCCACGCGCTTCAATCGCCGTGAGCATATCGGGTTGGCTGACGATTTCCAGGATCTTCCCGGCCACGGCACAGGCCATGGGATTGCCGCCAAAAGTGCTGCCGTGGGAACCGACAACCAGGTCCTTTCCGATTTCTTCCGTGGTCAGCATTGCGCTGATCGGGAAACCGCCCCCCAGTGCCTTGGCGGTCGTCAGTATGTCCGGAGTCACCCCCATTTTCTGATAGGTATAGAGTTTTCCGGAGCGCCCGACCCCGGTCTGGATTTCATCGAGAATCATCAACGCGTCATATTGGCTGCAGGACTCCCGGACCGCTTTTACAAACTCTGTGCTGGCAGGCACCACCCCGGCCTCACCCTGGCAGGGTTCCAGTATCACGGCACAGGTGGTCTTTCCTCTTTCTTCGAAAAACTGTCTCAGGGAATCCGGGTCGTTAAAGGGCCGGTGGGAAATGCCGGCGGGTTTCGGGCCAAAGCCATTGCTGTAAGCCGGCTGTCCACCGACATTTACGGTAAACAGGGTGCGTCCGTGAAAGGCATTGTCAAAGGCCAGAATTTCATGTTTCTCCTCACCATACCGGTTGAACGCATACCGTCTTGCAAGTTTCAGGGCGGCTTCATTGGCTTCAGACCCGGAATTCGCAAAGAATACGCGTTCGGCGAAAGTGAGCTCGCACAATTTCCGTGCGAGCTGGATTGCCGGCTGGCTGGTGAGCACGTTGCTGACGTGCCAATACCTGCCTGCCTGTTCAACCAGCACCCCGACCAGTTCGGGGTGGGCATGTCCCAGGGCGGAAACGGCAATCCCCGATGCAAAATCCAGGTATTCCCTGCCTTCAATGTCCCAGAGATAAGACCCCGACCCATGGTCGGGAATGATGGCCATGGGCGCATAGTTGGGGGTCATGTACCGATCATGCAACTGGCGGATGGATGCCATGTCGGAGGCTTCCAGATTCGATGGTTTGATCTTGCTCATTTGAACCAAAATGGGTTGCCGGTAGAAAAGGCTAGAATTTTACCTTTATCGGTAGGAGAATATCAGCCTATATGTTTTTCTGATCCTGTAAACGACCGAGAATTGAAAATGTCTGAGCAAATACCTGAACGCGAGTCGATGGAAGTGGATGTGGTAATCGTGGGCGCCGGGCCTGCCGGGCTTTCCGCCGCCTGCAAATTGATGCAACTGGCCCAGGAAAATGAAAGGGAACTGTCCGTGGTCGTGCTGGAAAAAGGGTCGGAAGTGGGGGCGCATATCCTGTCCGGGGCCCTGTTTGAGCCCAGGGCCCTGGACGAACTGTTTCCTGACTGGAAAGACCGGGGCGCGCCACTGGACACCGCGGTGCAAAAGGACGAGGTGTTGATGTTCAGGAACAGTGAAAAAGCGACCAGCATCCCGCTGTGGATGGTGCCAAAACCGATGCACAACGAGGGCAATCACATCATCAGCCTGGGAGCATTGTGCCGTTGGCTTGGAGAGCAGGCCGAAAGTCTGGGCGTGGATATCTTTCCGGGTTTCCCCGCTTCAGAAGTCCTTTATCATCCCAACGGGGATATTAAGGGGGTCGCTACCGGAGAAATGGGAAAAGATTCGGATGGAAAACCCAAGGCATCCTATGAACCGGGCATGGAGCTCCATGCCGGGGTTACGCTTTTTTCCGAAGGATGCCGGGGTCATCTCGGGAAGCAGTTGATTGAGAAATTTGAGCTTGACCGGGAAACACAGACCCAGCACTACGGGATTGGCATCAAGGAATTGTGGAACATTGATCCCGACAAGCACCAGCCGGGACTGGTCGTCCATGGGGCCGGGTGGCCTTTATCCGAACATGGTGCAACCGGCGGGTCGTTCCTCTACCATTTCGGTGACAACCTGGTTTCCATGGGATTGATTACCGACCTGTCTTATGAAAATCCGTATCTGAGCCCATTCGACGAGCTCCAGCGTTTCAAGCACCATCCTCGAATCCGGCAATACCTTGAAGGCGGAGAAAGGATTGCGTACGGTGCCCGGGCGATTACGAAAGGGGGGCTGAACGCTCTTCCAAAAATGTGTCTGCCCAACGGATTGCTCATTGGATGTGATGCCGGCACCTTGAATTTTTCCAAGATAAAAGGCACTCACACGGCCATGAAATCAGGCCTTCTGGCAGCGGAAACGGCATTCAATGCCATTCATGGTGATGGGACCCTGGGGGATTACAAGGAAAACTTCAGCCAGTCCTGGCTCTACGAAGAATTGCACCGGTCCCGGAATTTCGGTGCCGCCATACACAAATTCGGAAGCTGGCTGGGCGGTGCGTACAATTATATTGACCAGAATTGGTTCACGGGCAAACTGCCATTCAATCTTACCGACCCGGTCCCGGACCATCAGACACTGAAGCCGGCTTCCGGTCTCCCGCCCATCGAGTATCCCAAACCGGATGGCAAAATAAGTTTCGACAAGACTTCCTCGGTTTATCTTTCCAGCACCAATCACGAGGAAAATCAGCCTGTCCACCTCAAGCTGGGGGAGGAATCACTGGCTGTGAAAACCAATTTCAACATCTATGCCGGTCCGGAAGAGCGGTTTTGCCCGGCGGGGGTCTATGAATTCCTGAATACCGGGACCCGTCCGGAATTGCAGATTAACGCCCAAAACTGTGTACACTGCAAAACATGCGACATCAAGGACCCGAGCGGCAATATCAACTGGGTTGCCCCGGAGGGAGGTGGTGGCCCAAACTACGCGAACATGTAGCACACATCCCTGGAGCACCCTGCGGCCCCGGGTCTCTCGAAGGCCTGTGGAGTTGAAGCCGTCCATTTGAAAGCCTGTCCGGGATGGACGGAATCCAAAGCCAAAGCCCCGGTTTCGGTTTTCAAGTGGCTTGCCCTGCCCAGTGGTAGGCATTCTGGAAAATTTTTATCCAGGGGCTGTATTCCCCCCACCCCGGCGGGTGCCAGGAATTGGACACTGTCCTGAAAACCCGCTCCGGGTGAGGCATCATGATGGTAAACCGGCCATCTTCATTGGTAAACGCGGTGAATCCGGAATCCGAGTGGTTGGGGTTATAGGGATAGACCTGGGTCGCCTGTCCGCGGTGGTCGACATACCGCAGGCAAACCTGGTTGTTTTCGTCCATCTCATTCCGGTTCTGCACCTCCCCAAAGACTGCCTGTCCTTCACCGTGGGCCACGACCACCGGCAACCTGGAGCCACCCATGCCGGTAAACAGGATTGATTTTTCTGAACAGATTTCCACCATGACAAACCGTGCCTCGTATTGCTCTGAACGGTTGCGCAAAAATCCCGGCCAGTTCTCCGCCCCCGGTACCAGGTCCTTGATGGTGGTCATCATCTGGCAACCATTGCACACTCCCAGTGCAAAGGTGTCCTTGCGATTGAAAAATGTTTCAAAGGCATCCCGTAGCAGCGGGTTGTACAAAATGGATTTGCCCCATCCTTCTCCAGCGCCCAGGACATCGCCGAATGAAAAGCCTCCACAGGCGGCGATGCCTTTAAACTCTTCCAGGTTTTTTCCATGGGTCAGGTCGGTGGTCGTGACATCCACCGCTTCAAATCCCACACTGTCAAAGGCAGCGGCCATTTCCAGTTGACCGTTGACCCCCTGTTCGCGCAGGATGGCTATTTTTGGGCGGCAGGACCTTGCAACCCGAGCCGATTCCCCCACCCCCTGGCTGATTGCTTCATTGTGCTCAAAACCCAATGCACAAAATAATCCCGGATCATCCGTATCCTGGATGCGGGAGTATTCCTGGTCTGCACAGACCGGATTGTCGCGCAAGCGCTGCATCTGCCACCCGGTGCGTGACCAGAAGGCATGACATGTCGACCGTTTTTGATCATAGAGGGTCTTTCCCGTACCCATGATATGGATGCGGTTCCCCGGTACGGGATGGCCGATCCAGTGAAACAGGTTTTCCAGCCCCCGTGCCTGGATGGCCTGCCGGATACTTTCCCGGTCATCCCGGCGGGTCTGTATGACGGCCCCGATTTCTTCATTGAACAGCACACCGAAATGATCCGGGCCCAGTGAGTCGAGGTCCAGCTTCAATCCGCAACGGGAAGCAAACGCCATTTCGCACAGTGTGGTGATCAGCCCCCCGTCAGAACGGTCGTGATAGGCCAGCACCCGTTCCCCCCTGATGAGTTCCTGGATGGTGTGAAAGAAATTTTTCAGTACCTGGGCGTCCTCAAGGTCCGGTACGGTTTCCCCCATCTGGCGGGTGGTCTGAGCGAGAATACTGCCGCCCAACCTGTTTTTTCCGCCCCCCAGGTCGAATACCCACAGATCCGTCTCCTGCCCCGACATATCCAGAACGGGTGTCAGGGTTTTGCCGACATCCTCGACGGGTGCAAAAGCACTGACGATCAATGACAGGGGAGAGACGACTTTTCGGGAGTTGCCGTGGTGGTCCTGCCAAACGGATTTCATGGACATGGAATCCTTGCCCACCGGAATCGAAATTCCAAGGTCCGGGCAGAATTCCAGGGCCACCGCCCTGACCGTGGCATACAGGTCTGCGTCATGCCCGGGTTCTCCGGCGGCAGCCATCCAGTTTGCCGATAGCTTGATATTGGAAATATCACCAATCGCGGCCGCGGCAATATTGGTCACCGCCTCGGCAACGGCCAGCCTGCCGCTGGCGGGCGCATCAATAATGGCCACCGGAGTGCGTTCTCCGATGGCACAGGCTTCCCCGCACTGGCTTCGATAGCCGGAAGCCGTCACCCCGACATCCGCAACCGGCACCTGCCACGGACCGACCATTTGGTCCCGGGCGATTAATCCGGTCACACTCCGGTCACCGATGGTGACCAGAAAAGTCTTGTCCCCCACGGCCGGGAACATCAAAACCTGTTCTATCGCAGTATCCAGTGCAATGTGGCCCAGGTCGAGTTTTGCCGTTTCCTTGTCCACAGAGCGGGCGGTACGCTGCATTTTCGGCGGCAGGCCAAACAGCAGGTCCATGGGCAAATCGATGGGTTGGCCGTGGTTTTCATTCCCATCGGAAAAAAACCGGTCGTTCAAGACCAGTTGATTTTCTGCTGTCGCCACGCCAACCTGGCTGTACAGGCATCTTTCCCGGGCACATATTTTTTCAAAATCCCCATAGCGTGCCTGGTCGATCGCCAGCACATATCTTTCCTGGGACTCGTTGCACCAGATTTGCATGGGGGACATGCCGGGCTCATCGTTCAGGATATCGCGCAATTCAAACTGTCCGCCGCATTCTGAATTGTGTACCAGCTCGGGCAACGCATTGCACAAACCGCCGGCCCCGACATCGTGGGCAGATAAAATGGGGTTCTCCTTCCCCATGGCGCAGCAGGTGTCAATCACTTCCTGGCAGCGGCGTTGCATTTCAGGGTTGCCCCGTTGCACCGAAGCGAAATCCAGGGATTCGGAACGGGAGCCGGAAGTCACGCTGGACGCTGCGCCGCCACCGAGGCCAATCAGCATGGACGGACCGCCCAGGACAACAATCGGGGTATCCACGGGGATGTTTTCCTTGTGCACATGCTGCGGCCGGATGTTGCCGATCCCCCCTGCGAGCATGATGGGCTTGTGATACCCGTACGTGGTGGTTTTGCCGGTGTATTCCAGATTCCTGAAATACCCGCAGATATTGGGACGACCGAACTCATTGTTGAAAGCCGCTGCACCAATCGGGCCTTCGGTCATGATCTGCAGGGGACTCGCGATCCGGTCCGGTTTTTGTTCGTGGCCTTCCCATGGCATGGGAAAACCGGGAATTCGAAGATGGGAAACCGAATATCCTACCAATCCCGATTTCGGCTTCCCGCCCCGCCCCGTAGCACCTTCATCCCGGATTTCACCGCCGGACCCCGTGGCGGCGCCGGGGTAGGGAGAGATGGCGGTTGGATGATTGTGGGTTTCCACCTTGGCGGTAAAATGAACGCGTTCCCGGGTGTACCCATAGCGATGGGTTTCAGGGTCAGGGGAGAAACGCTCCGCTTCGGCTCCCGCCAGCACGGCCGCGTTGTCACGGTAGGCGACCAGTGTTCCCGAAGAACTTTTTTCATGGGTATGGCGTATCATCGAAAACAGGGACTGTTCCATTCTTTCGCCATCCAGGGTCCACTGCGCATTGAAAATCTTGTGGCGGCAGTGCTCGGAATTGACCTGGGAAAACATCATCAATTCCGCATCGGTGGGATTCCGTCCCAGCCTTCGGAACTGTTCCAGGAGGTAGGCCTGTTCCTCGTCGTTGAGTGCAAATCCGAATTCAGTGTTGGCAGCGCGGAGGGATTGACCGCTTCCCGCCATCAGATCAATATGGCGCAACGGGGCGGGGTCGGCCCGTGTAAACAGTTGTTCAGCCTGATGCTCATCGGACAGCATGGATTCTGTCATGGGATCAAAAATCAAACCGGACAGGGCCCGGTCCATGGATTCCCGGTTCAGCCCGGGAAACCGGTTCTCCACATGGAATGTCCAGCCGATGCCGCGTTCAATTCGCAAGACCCGGTTCAGGCCGCACTGATGAAAGATGTCCGTGGCCTTGGTGGCCCAGGGGGAGATGGTGCCGACACGGGGGACAATGACGCGAAACAGGGGATTTCGCCCCCCTCCGGACCGCTTCCCCAATTCCGGGTCCAGGCTGGAAAGGGTCACGCCCAGCAGTTGGGCCACTTTCCGCTTGTCTGCCGCATCCAGCGGTCCCCTGATGTTCAGAAAATAGACCAGCCGGGTTTCTATCTCATGGCAGTGGGGGAGGTCGTTCTGAATCTGCAAAAGGACCTTTTCCCTGCGAAAATCAGAAATCGCGGAAGGACCCGGAATAACTAGCATGCAATGAAAATTTCAGGGGTCAATCCGAAAAACCGGGGTGACGGCACGGGTAGGAAAAGTGCCAACTTGGGCTAGATGACTTCAGCCGTTCTCATGGCTTGTCGGAGTTCCTCATGGTATTGCTCGGAAAAAACGGTCAACGGCAATCGGATACCCCTGGTCACATATCCCATCTCATGCAGGGCCCACTTTGCCGGGATCGGATTGGATTCAAAAAACAGGGCATGGTGCAGGGGGTCCAGCCGGGCATTCAGTTTTCTTGCGTGTTCAAGGTTTCTGGAAACGGCTGCACTGCACATTTCATGCATCATGCCCGGGGCCACATTGGCGGTTACGGATATACAGCCATGCCCTCCCGCTTCAATGAGTGCCAGTGCGGTATCATCATTTCCGGAGTAGATGGCAAATTCATTGCCACACCGGGCTTTAAAATCCCCCACTCTGGGAATGTCTGAGGTGGCATCCTTGATGCCGACGATATTTGGAATTTGCGCCAATTTCACAACGGTATCATTTTCCATGTCCAGGGCGGTCCTGCTGGGAACATTGTAGAGGATTTGGGGCACATCCACGGTTTCGGCAATCTGCCTGAAGTGTGCGTACAGGCCATGCTGGGTGGGTTTGTTGTAGTACGGGACAACGAGCAGACACGCGTGTACGCCCAATGCGGCGGCTCGTTCGGTCAATTCCAGTGCCTCAGAGGTGGAATTGCCCCCGGTCCCGGCGATGATCGGGATCCGTCCCGCTGCAAAGTCCACGGTTTTGCCAATGACATCAATTTGTTCGTCAATGTCCAGGGTCGCAGATTCTCCCGTTGTCCCCGTGGAAATGATGGCATCTGTCTGGTTTTCGACATGGAAATCGACCAGTTTCCGCAGCCCGTGATCGTCAATGCCGCCCTCTTCGTCCATGGGAGTAATCATGGCGACCAAACTGCCTGTAAGCATTTCTTGAACCGTTGTAGAGATGAATTTAGTATCAGGGGATGGTACTGTTAGCGCGTGGATTTCACAAGTGGATTATCACGGCCGACTGAATCCCTTTTTGGATCAGGCGTTTTCAAAGGGGTTTTATTGGGTGGAAAACACGAGGATAGTATCGACATGCTTTTTTTCCAACATCACGGACAATCCCCCTTGCATTGAGTTGAAATGACCGATACCGATCCCCTGAACATAGGACTGCTGTTGTGTGACGATGTGGCCCCGGAAGACCAGCCACAATATGGCACGTATGCAGACATGTTCCAGAACAGCCTGGACCCGGATGCCCGGTCCATTGTGCTTACGCCGATCCGGTGTTTTGAGGGAGAAAGGCTTCCCGCCCCGGAGCGATACGAGGGTTACGTTATTTCCGGGTCCCGTTACGGCGTTTATGAAAACCAATCCTGGATAAAGCAGTTAATGCAATTTGTCCGGGATTGCTGGGACCAACGCGTAAAAGTGGTCGGAATCTGTTTTGGACACCAGCTCATCGCCCATGCCCTGGGCGGGAAAACCGTCAAGGCGGATGCGGGGTGGGGGTTTGGCATTCAGAGCGTTAAAGTCACCGAAAAACAGCCGTGGATGACGGGTTTTGGCAATCTGGACGGCGGTCATTACAATCTGGTGGTGATTCACCAGGATCAGGTGGTGGAAATGCCACCACACTTCCGGTCTATCGCGGAAAACGATTTCTGCCCGAACAGCATGATCATTGGGGGAAATACCATGTTGGGTATTCAGGGGCACCCTGAATTTGGCAAGGAATTCTGTGCCTTTCGAGCCGAATTCAGAAAGGAGACCATCGGTCAGGAAGTCTACGAGTCGACACTGCAGTCCCTGGCGGAAAATGATCTCCATGCCAGGGCCATCCTGGATTGGGTCAACAATTTTCTGCATCAGGCCAAGGGCACTGACCCGGATTCGGGTCGGACACAATTGGACCCTGCATCCTGAAAATATCCACGGGGACCTTCTCCAAAACCGCGGGTTGCCGATGCACGCTCCTTTGAAGGGGGCGGCTTCGGTCGGACAGGAGAGATTCGCCTCCCCGGTTTTGTTGTATAGTCCCCCTTGTTCTTTCATTTACCTCCAAACGGGCAACGACCATGATCGTAAAACAAATCTGGACCGGAAACGCATACCGGAATTTCAATTACCTCATTGTCTGCCCGGAAACCGGGGAAGCCCTGGCCGTTGATCCCCTGGACCACCGGAAATGCCTGGCGGCAGCCAGCGAAGAGGGATGGAATGTCACGCAGATTGTGAATACCCATGAGCACAGTGACCACACCGGCGGCAATCGAAAAATGGTCGAAGCCACAGGGGCAAAAGTCCTGGCCCATCATGGGGCCGGGGCCGCTATCCCGGAGATGTCCCAGGGGTTGTCAGCAGGGGACATCATCCGGGTCGGCAACACCGTGGAACTGGAAGCCCTGGATACCCCGGGCCATACCATGAGCCACGTCTGCCTGCTCTCCAGAACCGACAATCCGGCGTTATTCTGCGGGGATACCCTGTTTAACGCCGGGGCGGGAAATTGCCATAATGGCGGACATCCCGATGAGCTTTATGACACGTTCGCTGGCCAGCTCGCCCAACTTGCGGACCATACGTTGATTTATCCGGGGCACGACTATCTGCAAAACAACCTTCAATTTACCCTGGACCGGGAACCGGGCAACCAGGTCGCGAAAGCCCTGCTGGAAGAAACGTTCGACCAGGACCCTGCGAACGCTCTCGTGACCACGCTGGCCCAGGAAAAGGAAATCAACACCTTCTTCCGGTTACAGAACCCGGATGTGATGGAACAGCTTCGCCAGGTATTTCCTGGAATAGGCGATTCTCCGGATTCCCGGACCGTATTTCTGAAACTCCGGGAGCTCAGGAACAGCTGGTGAAGTAAAACTGGGCGGCATTTTCCCTACAGGGGGGAAGCCATCCTGTCGAGCCCGGCATCAATCAGGCACTTCCGGTGGACCCAAATCCTCCCCCTCCCCGGTGGGTAGACTTGAAATCGTCCACCAGATTGAATTCTACCTGTACAACGGGGACCACGACCATCTGTGCAATGCGGTCCCCGGGCTGGACCGTGAAACTTCGGCTCCCCCGGTTCCAGCAGGATACAAACAGCTGGCCCTGGTAATCCGAGTCGATCAGCCCCGTGAGATTTCCAAGGACGATACCGTGTTTGTGCCCCAGTCCGGAACGCGGTATCAATACTGCGGCCAGATTCGGGTCGGCAATGTGGATGGCAATACCCGTAGGAATCAACACGGTTTGCCCTGGCTGAAGATGCACGGGATCATCGATACAGGCACTCAAGTCCAGGCCCGCAGACCCTTCCGTGGCGTACCCGGGCAAGCCGTGCAGGGTCCGGATTCTTTCATCAAGAATTTTTACATCGATTTTTTTCTTCATCTTTGGATTATTCCGGGTTCATCAGAACGGAAATGTTTTCCATGATTCGTATGGCCAGGCGGTACTTGTCCGTTCGTTCCAGTTTGATCACTCCGTCCCGATGAATCAAGGATGCGGCATTGGTATCATTGTCGATCGCACCGTCATCGCCGGACACATCATTGGCCACGATGGCATCAATTTTCTTGTTCCGCAGTTTTTTCCGTGCATTCCCCAGCAGGTCCTGGGTTTCCGCGGCAAACCCCACGGTAAACGGCGGGTCTCCCAGGGCAGCCACTTCGGCCAGAATGTCCGGGTTTTTGATGAGCTTCAGGATGATTTCATTCTCCTTCGCCTTGATTTTCTGATCTTCCTGCAAGGCGGGCCGGTAATCGGCCACCGCCGCCACGCCGATAAAAATGTCGGTATCCGGTGCCCGGGACATGACCGCCTCCCGCATCTGCCTAGCCGATTGCACATCGACGCATTCCACCCCTGAAGGCGGGGTTGTGTTCACCGGTCCACACACCATGGTCACGGTGGCACCAAAATCCCGGGCCGCCTCGGCGATGGCAAATCCCATCTTTCCGGAACTGCGGTTGGAGATTCCCCGGACCGGGTCGATGGCCTCCCACGTTGGGCCCGCGGTCACCAGCACCCTTTTCCCTGAGAACAGTTGTGGAAACCCGTCGCCGAGCAGGTGTTGGGCAATATCGTCGGGCTCGGTCATCCGTCCAAAGCCCACTTCGCCACAGGCCTGCTCTCCCTCGTCGGGGCCGATGATGGATACGCCTCTGTCCACCAGCACCTTCAGGTTGTTTCGGGTAGCCGGGTTCTGCCACATTTGCCGGTTCATTGCCGGTGCGATCGCCAGGGTTGCTTCGCTGGCCACCACTAGGGTAGACAACAGATCGTCTGCCTCACCATGAACCATCTTTGCCATGAAATGGGCCGTTGCCGGTGCGATGAGGATGATTTCCGCCCAGCGTGCCAGCTCGATATGCCCCATTCCGGATTCCGCATCACAGTTCAGAAGGTGCTGGTACACCGGATTCCCGCTCACCGCCTGCAGTGTCAGTGGCGTAACAAACTCCATCGCTGCCCGGGACATGACCACCCTGACTTCGGCGCCACGCTCGATCAGGCGCCGAACCAGATCCGGGGACTTGTACGCGGCAATGCCGCCGGTGATGCCGAGTAGAATTCTTGTATTTCTGTGCATAGCCGTTACTCCATTTACCGGGTGGAGTTTACCGTATCCTGAAAGGACTGTATGGATATTCGAAATAAAGTACCCTGGCAGGCGGCATGGCTATCCGCGGCTTCAGACTGTCAACGCAAAGTAGAACCCCCCCTTTTGCCCCCCTGCCTCCACTCCGAAGAGCAATGTCAGCCGCTATCCTGGATATGGAAATGTTCCCATAATCCTGGAATGAGGGCGCAGCTTGAATGGAGGGATAGCGGCGGCAGCGGAAAAATCAGCACCCGGGGTGCCTATTTCGCTTACAAGCGGCATCCATCTCAACTCTGGGAGATGCTGACAGAGCCATCCTCCAACGCAAGGACCTGCCCAACACCTTCCGACCGAGGGAGCCGCTCCCATTGATCACAGGTTGGACAGCACGGTTTTCAACCGGGCCGGGGTCATTTTGCGCTGACATGGCGATACGGGTGTGCGTCAAATTTTTGCAAAATCTACGAATTGCCAGCCCTATCGTACCAAAAATCATCAAACCGGTTGCTGATTACGCACGCTCGAAGCGCCGCGATTTTGTTTGCTCCCGCCTTGCTCCAATGCATTCCGCTACGCTTCAAGCGAGCGCCGATGACATTCTTGCACCCTGCTTCGACCGCCGCACTGGATATGCAAAGCTGTTGATCACGAAACTTCCGGTATCGCATCCGCTCGCGGTTTCGGTCGAAATAGCCAATCGTCGTTTCAACCTCCGGATGCTTCGATGAGAATGGCTGGAGCACTTCAATCAGTTGCTCGATCTCTCCCGATTTTAGCAGGTCAACTGTATTTTCCGCCCACTGGTTGCCAAGCTCTGTGCCATCGCCGTAGATCCGTTTTGACAGGTCCCAGATTTTTTCACAGGCGTGGAAAATATCCAGTATCTGAATCGCATCGGGGAATAATTCTGAAAATCCGTTCCAGATCCAATGTGCACCATCCCCGATAACTACCTGTCGTTCTGCATCGTAGAATCCGCGTCGTAAAGCTTCGCGCTCAACACGCTGGACAAATGGGGCCGGTTCCCTGGCGATGTCCGTGGTACCCGCAGTTTCAATCGCCGCGGTGTAGGTCACCGATGTCGTGTCAATCCGCGCATGGCCGTGTTCATCGAATCGATCGCACAACCAGGCGACGGCTACCTTCATCTCCCGGGTTTTGGAGCCACCATCAGGCTGTTTGCCGCGGACCCCCTCGACTTCCGATTGGATCATCGGCACGCCGGTGCCGTCGACTCCCAGATACATCGTTTTGGCCGGGGCGGATTCCAGTTCGATGTTGCGACGCTCGAAGTCGCTGATCTTCGCGCCCAGGCGCTCGGCGCTGCGTTCAACCTGCTTGACGCTGACCTTTACCCCTGCCAGTTCATGGATCAGCAGCCGGGACTGCGCAAAGCTTTCCCTGGCCGCGCTTTGACCGATCATGCGAACCACTCCGGGGGACACGCCGCTTGAATCCAGGCCCATGGCCTGGTCTTTGGGATAAAAGCCGTGCCCGCACTGCTGGCAATGGTAATACGCCCGTTCATATTCAATGTTCCCGACCACGGTGGTCAGTTTCCTGCTGCGGACACCCCGGTAGCGGGCCATGCATCCGCACGGACAGGGGAGGAGGCTTTCGGTATGGTCAGAGGTATCTTTATTCATGAACACTTCCAGCAACGAAGCGGCAAAAGCCATGACCTCGGCTTTGATGGCGGTTTCAATCGCTTCGAAATCCACGCGCTTTGAAAAATCCTGTGCACCGAGCAGTTTAACGATCTCCCGTTCGGTTTCATCCGCGAAGGTTCGCTTGAGGGTTTTTGGTGCGGGGTTTTTTTTTACCCCGTCCCGCCTTCAGGCGCAGGTCGCACAACGATTCGTTCACTTCTATGAACTCCCGGATCAAATCCTTGAAACGATGATAGTGCTCAATCTGCTCCCGGGTGGTTTCCAGGGCATGGGCGGGAATACCGCGAGAGACCGTCTTGGCGTTGACTTTGCGGGACAGCATCCATCCCGGATGGCCGCTGGCATCTTCCTGTGCACAGTGGCACGAAGGTTTGCCGCATTTGCGGAAGTACGGGGACAGACTGCCCGGTCGGAGTTCTCCGATGTCCGTGAATTGTTTGAGCAGTGAATCTCGCTTGGATTCGAGTTGTTCGATGGTAAGCATGGTACTGGTCCGGGTATGGTTGAAATATGAAAGTATTATACACTTGCAGAAACAATCAGCAAAATACATGCCTACTATACAATTCCAAAATTAACAAAAATATGACGCACACCCTGGCGATACTTGATTTTTGACAATACCCCCGGTTTAAGGCAGGATGACCCAATGTCGGAAAAGAAAATGAATGCCCCTGATTTGTCCGATCTGTTTACGCCCGGTGCTGGCGGTGTCCCTCCGTATTTGGCGGGTCGTAAGGGAGAACAGGCCTATTTCCAGGCTTGTGTCAAATCCTTGAAAAACCGGAGACCTATTAGTCGGGACCTGATTCTCTACGGCCCCCGGGGCAACGGCAAGACCGCACTGCTTCGTTATCTGCAAAAAGAGACCCACCAGCAAGACGCCTCCAACCCGGACATTCTGTGGACAACCCCGGGGATGCTGGACAACCCGGGAAAGCTGGTCGATCTGATTGTTGGGGATCATGCCGCCCTTCGGCGCAAGATCCAATCTGCGGAATTTTCGATTAATGTTGGCATCGCCAAAGCCAATGCACAAGTTGATTTTTCCAGACGAACCCTGACCCTCGACGACCTGCTGCAGGAGCGGTGTCAGCATCAACCCCTGATTCTGATCATTGACGAAGCGCACCGGCTGGGCCCGGAACTGGGAGAGGACTTGCTCAATGCCAGCCAGATCGTCCGCAACGCAGGCAATCCATTCCTGCTGGTGCTGGCTGGCACACCGAATCTTGAAGCCACCCTGGGCACAGCCAATGCGTCCTTCTGGGACCGCGGTGAAATCATTCCCCTGGGGCGTCTGTCACCGGAAGAAGCCAGCCAGGCACTTGCCGTGCCGTTGCAGGCAGCGGGGATCACTTTTGCCCCCGATGTCATGGAGCACATCGTGGAACAGACCCACTGCTACCCCTTTTTCACCCAGGTCTGGGGACATTGCATCGCCCAACGGCTACAGCAGACCGGGGAATGGATGATCTCCATGGAGACCATCAAGGCGGTGGAGGAAGAGGCCATCCGAAAGCGAAATGCCATGTATCAGGTCCGGCGCAATGAGATAAAGAAAATGAGGTTGCTGCCAGTGGCTGAGAGTGTTGCCGAGACTTTTCTCCAGTCTGGCTCATCGATTTTGCATGAAAGCACGTTGGAGGAAGCGATTGAAAGAGGTCTGGCGGGTGATGAACCGGTCACGAATGAGGGGGTCATGGAAAAATTCGAACAGTTGTCCCACCTCGGCTATATCTGGCAAGTGAGCGGTGCTTACTACGAACCGGGCATCCCGAGCTTGATGTCCTTTATACAGGAATATTCACTGCCCCAAACCAGAAGGACAGAGGCTGCACCGCGCACCACCATTCGGTGATCACCCATTGGCGTAACGTCTCCCGGGAAATGGGAACCCCTCAATGGAAAAGAGGACACCACGGCATTGCGCTGACGAACTTTAGTTTGCGTTGACAATCCGCGGCTTCAGACTCGCAAGAAACGCGCACTGTGTGTAAACTCGGCTTTCCTGCAATCGACCTGCTTGTAATCCGTATCCCCTGTTATCCACAATGCCATGAAATCACGAGAACGAAGAGAGGGCATCACCCTGGTCCATACGGGTGATGGAAAAGGGAAATCTTCCAGCGCATTCGGGGTGGTATTTCGCGCCGCCGGATGGAACATGAAGGTGTGTGTCATTCAATATATCAAGGGCAAGTGGAAAACGGGGGAGCAGCTCGCGGCACAGGAATTTGACAACATAGAGTGGCATGTCATGGGGGATGGTTTTACCTGGGATACCAATAACCCCGTACAGGACATCAAAACCAGCCGCGGAATCTGGGAGTTCAGCAAGGAAAAGATCACATCAGAAAAATATGACCTGGTATTGCTCGATGAGATCAATTATTGCAGCAGCCTGGGCTGGCTGACGGGGGAGGAAATTGCAGAGTTTATCCGGAATCAGAAACCGGACTGGCTACATTTGATCCTGACGGGCCGGGGTGCGGCCGAAGAAGTGATTGAGGTGGCGGATACTGTGACTGAAATGACGAAAATAAAACATGCCTTTGACCGGGGCATCCTGGCCGCCCAAGGGGTTGAATTCTAGTTTGCGGGCATTCTCCGTAACGGAGGACCCTTGAATACATTCCTGGCGTGCCAGTTCAGGTACTCGGAGGCTGGCCGGTACCGATCCTGCTCCGGTTTGACCAGGAGCGACTTTTTCTGAAAAAGGGTCATTGCAGTTCCCCGGGAATGCTCAAGCACAGTGGTGGCAACGACGATATCGAGAGACCCGGGATGGATCGTAAAAACCCCCCAGTCAAGCAGTTCATGGTGTAACACGCAAAGAGACAGGCCGTTCTTGGGTTCATCGGGACCCTGGTGGCTGTGCCACTTGATGTGGGCCGCTTCGAGCGCAGGCCAGTTTCCGGCAGGAAATTCAAATGAATATTTGCACACTGCACATCGGTATCCGTATGTCTCAAGAATCTCTTTCCGGAATTTCGGGTTGTGGGTGCGTCGCCGCAGGGCGGATTCCAGAATTGGCGACTGACTGCTGGCAACGGGTTGGTGACCCGTCCACAGATCATGCATTGCATCCTCGCCCAGTGTCGCTTTCAGTACGGCGAAGTGCATGGTTTCCGGAAAATGGTCGGCCACCAGCTGTTTGGCCACCTCAAAGGCGGCCGCCCGGTTGCGACGGAAGCATTCGTCGAGGGGTTTCGGAAAGCCACCCTGGACCTTCAACGTCCGAAGCACAGCGGGAGAAACGCTGCCGCCCGGTTGCACGGGCACTTGAGCTGCGCCGGGAATCTCCCAGATTTGGTCCTTCTGCATCCGCCAGAACGGCTCCTGGGGAGTGTGGTGTTTTCGGTGAGGGCCGAAAGTATTCAACAGAACAAGGAGTGCCTGGTGTGCGGTGTCGTAATCCACCAAACGGGCCTTTCCCTGCAGGCACCGCCCGATGGACCAAAGGGCCAGCAATGGTTTGTGGGGGGCCCGCTCACCATTTTTCTTCCAGACCTTAAGCCGTTGGAAATGCTGGAGGTAGACCGGGTTCATTGGGATCCCTTTGAAAAGTGACAATGGTTCGCACGCATGGTGGCGGGGGCGGTTGAGATGCTTCCTTCCATGGGGGCAGGCAGCAAACCGTCCGCAACGGCGAGCCTGAAGTGTACCTGACTTGCCGGTGGATTGCTGTCCGGCTGGGAGAATTCCCGGCTCATTGGCAATCCGCTTCAGTCCTGGCCAGTGCCGGCCCATTCAGTGCCGCGCTGATTTTCCAGGATTGGCGAATTTTATTGTCCATGCCAATTCGAATAATGGCTATAATGTGCCTGCAAAGCGGGTCTTCGGTCTGATGCCGTGATCCGCTGCAGCCCGGTGCGTCAACCTGCAACCGGAATCCAGTGAGGTATCCCAGGGTGCCCGGCAGCAAAATTCTGGCAATGGTTCCAGGCGTGAATGAACCGGCCGGTTTGGTTTTCCCTGGACAGGGGAAGCCATGGAGGCTTGAATGGAAACGGGACCGATAATGCAGTCGATATCTGGCCCGCAGGGTTGATATAATCCAACAGGGACCACCATCCGAATGACCCAACTGAAATCATCCTGACTCATGAAGCGCTACTCTGTCTTCAGCCTGATCCGCAATGCGGTCAGCTATCACCAGAATTGGCAACGCGCCTGGCGCAGCCCGCAACCCAGGAAGGAATATGATGTGGTGATTGTCGGCGGTGGCGGACATGGCCTTGCCACCGCTTATTATCTTGCGAAGGAACACGGCATCACCAATGTAGCGGTGATTGAAAAAGGCTGGCTCGGAGGAGGCAATACCGGTCGAAATACCACCATCGTGCGTTCCAACTACCTGTGGGATGAGTCCGCCCTTCTCTATGAGCACGCAATGAAGCTGTGGGAAGGCCTGAGCCGTGACCTGAATTACAATGTCATGTTTTCCCAGCGTGGATTGCTTCATCTCGCGCACAATGTGCACGACCTCCAGGAAATAGGAAGACGCGGGAATGCCATTTACCTGAATGATATCGACTCCGAATTCCTGTCGCCGGAGCAGGTGAAAGAGAGGGTGCCCTTTATCAACCTGAACTGCCGTTATCCGGTTCTTGGAGCGGTATTGCAGGGCAGGGGCGGTACCGCCCGCCATGATGCGGTGGCCTGGGGCTATGCCCGGGCGGCGGATGACCGGGGGGTGGACATTATTCAGAATTGCGAAGTTACCGGATTCAAAATAGAACACAACACCGTTCAGGGGGTGGAAACCACCCAGGGGTTCATCGGGGCAAAAAAAGTGGGATGTGTCGTCGCGGGCCACTGTTCTGTGCTGGCTGAAATGGCCGGTTTCCGCCTTCCCATCGAGTCGTTTCCCCTGCAGGCCCTGGTCTCCGAGCCAATCAAGCCAATTCTGGATTGTGTGGTGATGTCGGGAAGCATACATGCCTACATCAGCCAGTCTGACAAGGGGGAACTGGTCATTGGTGCGGGGTCCGATGCCTACAATTCCTATTCACAGCGGGGTGGTTTTGATGTGATCGAGGAAACGGTGGGTCCAGTCATTGAGTTGTACCCCATTTTTTCCAGGTTGAAGATGTTGCGGCAATGGGGCGGAATTGTGGATGTAACCGTTGACCGGTCGCCGATTATTTCCAAAACTTCCGTTGAGAACCTGTATTTTAACTGCGGCTGGGGAACCGGGGGCTTCAAGGCCACCCCAGGGTCCGGAAATGTGTTTGCCCACTCCATGGCCAGGGGAGAAATGCACCCCATCGCCCAACCGTTTTCAATCAATCGGTTCAATACCGGCGCGCTGGTGGATGAAGGGGCCGCGGCCGCGGTAGCGCACTGATGCTGATTATTGAATGCCCCTGGTGCGGGAAGCGCGACCAGTCAGAATTCACGGCCCATGGAGAGGCGCATATCTCCCGGCCCAGGGACCCGTATACGCTTTCGGATGAGGAATGGGGAGATTACGTGTTCTTTCGGACGAATCCGAAAGGCCTGCATTATGAACGCTGGGTCCACAGCCATGGCTGCAGGCGATGGTTTAACGTGGTGCGCAACACCATCACGGACCATATCCATGCCACCTACAAGCCGGAGGATGCCCGCCCTGAGGTGGAAGAATGAGTAGACAGGTTAACCGTCTTGGACAGGGAGGCCGCATCGACCGGAGCAAACCGGTCCGATTCTGGTATGACGACAAGGCTTATGAAGGGTTTTCCGGCGATACCCTGGCTTCTGCGCTGATTGCAAATGGCGTGATGCTCGTTGGAAGAAGTTTCAAGTATCACCGCCCGAGGGGGATCTACTCCGCCGGGTCGGAAGAACCCAATGCCCTGGTACAACTCGAAAGCGGTGCCTATACCGAACCCAACCGGCGGGCAACCGAAATCCAGTTGTACGACGGACTGCACGCCAGTTCACAAAACTGCTGGCCCTCAGTCACTTTCGACCTCGGCGCCATCGCTTCCCGGGTTTCCCGCATCCTCCCCGCGGGATTTTACTACAAGACGTTTATGTGGCCTTCTTCGTTATGGATGACGTACGAAAAGTATATCCGCAAAGCGGCGGGACTTGGGAAATCCCCGACGGACATTGATCCGGATTTCTATGACAAAACCCATGCCCATTGTGATGTGCTCGTCATCGGTGGTGGGCCTGCTGGCCTTCAGGCCGCCTGTGTGGCCGGAAGGGTGGGTGCCCGGGTGATGCTCGTTGACGAGAAGAATGAATTCGGCGGGGCACTGCTGAGCGATTCCGCACAAATCAATGATTTGCCCGCGGACCAGTGGGTGAGGGAGAGGATTTCCGAACTGCAGCGCATGGGGGAGGTCAGGCTCCTGCCCAACACAACGGCGACCGGGTACTACGATTATAATTTTGTCGTCGCCAACGAAAGGGTGAATGAACACCTTGGGCCCAACCAGGCCGGCAAGGCCGTGAAGGAAAGACTGTGGAAAATACGGGCGAAACAGGTCGTTCTGGCCACCGGGGGAATCGAGCGACCCCTGGTCTTTGCAGACAATGACCGCCCGGGGGTCATGCTTGCCAGTGCCATACGCAGTTATATCAACCGTTATGCCGTTGCCCCATCCATGCGGATGGCCCTGTTCACCAATAACGACAGCGCCTACTGGACGGCAGTGGATGCCAAAAAAGCGGGCATAGAGGTCCATGTCGTTGATGTCCGGGAAAATCCCCAGGGAGAACTCGTACAACGAACCAGAGCGCTTGGAATCCGGATTATTGAAAATTCCACGATTACCGGCCTGGAATATGCCCGGGGAAAAATCAGGAAAGTGCAGGTGATGGAAATCGACGGGAGCGGGAAGGAGGTGCGTGGCGAGGTACAAACCATCGACTGTGAGGTGGTTGGGGTATCCGGGGGCTGGACCCCCACCGTGCATTTGTTCAGCCAGGCAAAGGGCAAATTGAAATATGTTCCGGACCGGCACTGTTTTGTTCCGGACCGACCCTGGGCCAACAATCCGGTATCCGTTGCCGGATCGTGTGGCGGTTCCGAGCAGTTGAATGACTGTTTGGCGGAAGGATTTGATGCGGGTTGCTCGGCGGCGCAGGCAGCGGGATTTGATACCGGCCATCTGGTTCTGGAGGCAACATCCACCGACCCGGTGCCGGGCCCCTCCCGTCCCATCTGGGTTCTGCCCTGTGATCATCCTGTTGGCCAGGGCCGGAAAAAGCATTTTCATGAACTCCACAACGATTCAACGGTCAGTGACATCGAACTGGCCGCAAGAGAGGGATTCGAATCCGTGGAACACCTGAAACGGTATACCACGACGGGAATGGGCACTGACCAGGGAAAGACATCCAGTGTCAACGCCCTGGCCGTGATGGCGGACATTCGAAACACCACCATACCCGAAGTCGGTACCACTACATTCAGACCCCCTTATACACCACTCAGTTTTGGCGCCATCGTCGGTCATGACCGAAGAGATCTTTTCCTGCAGAGGCGCAAAACCCCCATGCATGCATGGCATGACCGGAACAGTGCCGTCTATGAAGATGTCGGCGACTGGAAACGGCCCAGGTATTTTCCCAATATGAGAGAAGACATGCATGCCGCGGTCCAGCGCGAATGTCTTTCGGTGCGGAAGAATTGTGGCCTGCTGGATGCCACGACACTGGGGAAAATCGATTTGCAGGGGAAGGACAGTATCCGGCTGTTGAACATGTTATACACCAATGCATGGGACCAGCTTGCACCGGGACGTTGCCGCTATGGGCTGATGCTGAATGAGCACGGCATGGTATTCGATGACGGGGTAACCACCTGTCTGGGGGAAAACCATTACCACATGACAACCACTACCGGTGGAGCGGCCCGGGTCATGAGCTGGATCGAGGAATGGTTGCAGACGGAATGGCCGGAGATGGAAGTCTACGCGACCAGTGTAACGGAACAGTGGGCCGTGGCCGCTTTGAGTGGACCCAAGTCAAGGAAGGTGCTTGAGAAACTCACGGACCATCCACTGGATGACCAGTCCATGCCGTTTATGACCATGGTGAACGCCGAGGTAGCCGGCATTCCGGCAAGAATATTCCGAATCAGCTTTACCGGCGAACTGTCTTTTGAAATCAATGTGCCGGCAAGATACGGGCTTTCTTTGTGGGAAGCACTCATGGAAGCGGGGGATGAAGACGGGTTATGTCCCTATGGCACGGAGGCCATGCACGTACTGCGGGCCGAAAAAGGGTTCATTATCGTTGGCCAGGATACCGATGGAACGGTTACGCCAATGGACCTTGGCATGGATTGGATTGTTTCCAAAAAGAAAAGTGATTTTCTGGGCAGACGTTCCTTTTCAAGAGCCGACACGTCCAGGGAAGGCCGGAAACAACTGGTCGGCCTATTGACGGAAGACCCTAAATTTGTACTTCCGGAAGGGGCCCACGTTGTTGAAAACCTCCGGCCCCGTCCTCCCATGGAAATGCTGGGTCATGTCAGTTCAAGCTACATGAGCCCAAATGTCGGTCGTTCGATTGCATTGGCCCTGCTCAAGGATGGATTCAATCGAAAAGGCCAAACGCTGGATGTGCCGTTGATGGATGGGTCCAGTCAAAAGGTAACCGTCACCGATACCGTATTTCTGCCATAGACGAAGAATGCGCCCGTGAACGAGATCAAAATCATATCGCCGGTCTATAACCGTGTGCGGATTGACGGGCCAGTCCGGCTCGGAGAATTGCCGCTGTGCGGGAAAATAAACCTGCGCGGAGACGCCGGAAACAAACAATTCCTGGCCGCCGTGACATCCGTTCTTGGGATCGTTCCACCCATCAAGCCCAATACCCGGCACATGGGGGACACCACCACCGTGTTCTGGCTTGGCCCGGATGAGTGGTTGTGCCACGGTGGCCTCCCACAAACCCCAACGCTTGTCGCCGACCTCCGGTCCCGCCTGGCCGGCATTCACAGTGCGGTGGTGGAGGTCAGTGACTACTACACGGTCTTGAGACTGGATGGTTCCGGTTCTGCCGATTTATTGTCCAGGGCCTGCCCCCTGGACTTGCATCCCTCGGTATTCAACAAGGGGGCGTGCGCGCAGACCCGGTTCGGACACGCCAGCATATTGCTGCACAAGATCAGCAACGCGCCTTCGTTTGAAATTCAGGTGAGATGGAGTTTTGCAGAGTACGTCTGGGATTATCTGGTCAGTGGAATGCGGGCACTGTCGGTCAGCGATTGATATTCGATACGCATTCCATGGGTATGGGGTTGTCAGTGTACCGGCGGAAACCGGCGGGGCCGGTGCCGGATACTTTTTACCGCTGCAAATCCAGTCAGTTTTTGCTGTGCCTGCCATTTCTGGTTTTGCTCGACGGCCTTTAACCATTTGATCTCTCCTGAAATGAGGGTTGCCACCAGTTCACCATGCTGAAACAGCAATCGGTTTTTCCTGGTTTTGGGCACCCGGTCTCCCGGAAGCACCATTCCAGTCAGATTCAGGGGGTCGGCCGCGCTGATGGAAACCAGTGCCGGTTCACCGTCCTTCTTCTCCATATGGCGCAGTAGCCCCACCGCTTCAGGCAGGGCAAATTGTTCTCCGGAAAACCCATTGACGAAGCGACCGCCCCGGACATCCCCCCGGGCTTCCATGCGCCGGTAAACGTACTGCAGTTCCCGCCAGTTTGGAAGGCCGGGTTCCAGGTCCAGTAAGCGACGAAAGACGACCCCGTACCGGCCGAGCAATATCCCCGCGATGTATTCGATGGAATCCCATTGCGGTCCATCATTTTGGGTTTCCTGGAATTTGGTTGGGGCCCAGCGTCCCGCGTCCAGCATGACCGTTTTACTGACCCGTTTCCGGTTTCTGGCTGTCCAGCCGGATTGCGAAGAAGACTGGATCAGTGCCCGAAGTCCGGCAAAGTTGTCACTGCTGACCATTCCCAGTCCTGCGAGTTCCGCCAATCCCTGCTCAACATCGAAGGCCATCTCACCGTGGCGAACCAGATCGTCAAAAAACTGGGGTCCATGAACAGCCAGCAGGGTATGGACCTTTCTTCCACGATGGGATAGCAAATGATTGCCTTGCGGTGCCCGGCCGGAATCCAGCCAGTGGTCTCTGGTTATCCTGGAAAGCAAGGCAATGGGGCTTTGCTTGTTGAGTTTCGGACTGACCGAAACCAGGTTGGTGGACCGGCTTAATCGCAGCCAGCTTGCCCGGCCACTGGCGCACAACATATCCAGCCAGTACGGCTGGTAGTCATTCAGTCTGGCCGGCAACACAGATTCCTCCCAGGCTTCCGCAGCTACCTCCACTCCCTCCAGTTGCTTGAGAACCCCCGCAAGGGCTTCCGGGTTGCCCTGTGCTGAATCGCTGCCTCCATCCAGCCCCTGCCACCGGAACAGGAATCGCATGAATCCCGTGATGGAAGCCGGCTGTATGTGCCTGCGTAAATTCCGGACGGTTCGACGATGAATTCTTGCCAAAATCCCGCGTTCGCACCACTGCATTTCATTTCCGTCTGAATCTGGATTCGCTTCGAAATTGCCGGACATGACATACCCTTCCTGTTCCAGCAATAACAGGCTGGCCCGGACGGTTTTTTCAGCGACCCCGAAAAACCGGGCCAGCTGTTTCCCGGTAATGGGACCGGTTCCCTGGAGCCGCATTCGAACCAGTTCCGTTAATCCGTCTCCCGGGTCCCCGGAGTCCGGGACCGGGACGCCCCCGGGAGCGGCGGGTATGGGGAGATGCGTGTGAACCCCCCGCCACAAATGCAATCGTTCCGATGCGACCCAAAATACCGCGTCCTTTATTGTCAGTTCACAAGCGCGATTGTCCCGGGCAAGCCTGCCCAGCCAGTCCAGCCACCCGTGCACCGCCGCCTCCCGGGCAGTGATGCCCCCCAGTATAAGCAGGGCATCGTGACATTCATCCGGATTGCCGGCATCCGGCCATGCTTCCTGCCGAACACTGCGGATCACCTGCTGGTCGAGCACACCCAGGGCGACGGCATCTTCAGGGTGCAGGAACTGCCGGGTTCGAACCAGCGATGTTCGCCGTTCCTCTGCGGGGGTATCGTCCAAAAATGCATAAGGTTTGGCGACCAGAATTTCTTCGGCCAGCAGTGAAGGAGCCGCCAACTCCCTGCAAACCAGCGCAATGTTTCCGTCATGGAGATTTTCCAGGATGTTCTTTAACCGGTTCACATCCATCAGGCGGTTCAGGCAATCATACAGTGTCTGTGCCACCAGTGGGTGGTCGGGAATTTCCCGGTATCCGGCGAGATTTTCCGCACAGGCAATCTGGTCCGGAAACACCAGCGCCATCAAATCTTCAGCGTTGCTGCGCTGAAACTGCGGTGGGGTCCTGGTCCCGTTCGAGAAGCGCCTGATTGCCAGGGCAATCGACGCATTCCAGCGCCAGTGCGTGGGGAACATCGGGGCATCCAGCAGCGCCTGGGTGAGTATTTCCTCTACGGAATCTTTTTTCAGATATCCGGCCGGGTCACTCAAGGGAAAACTGTGGGTGCTTCCCAGTGACAGTACAATCGCATCTTCCAGTGCGGCGGCCTGGAGCTCAAAATTGAACTTTCTGCAAAATCTTTTGCGCAGTGCCAGGCCCCAGGCCCGATTTGCCCGGGACCCGAAAGTAGAGTGAATGACCAGATGCTGATCTCCCGCTTCATCGAAAAACCGCTCAAAAATAATGGTGTCCGTTGTCGGCAATGCCCCCAGCGCGGCCTGGGCGGCAGCCAGATAGTTGACAAGCTGGTTCGCTGTATTGTCCGATATCCGGTAATACTCCTGCACCTTGCCTCGAGCGCTTTCCCTCCCGTCCGACAATGCGGCCCCCACAAATTTTCTCAATCGGGAAACAGCATGGCTCACAACGTCTGTTCGGCCGGGGGCCTCTCCGAACCAAAACGGAATATTGGGGGGTTGGCCCCTGGCGTCCACCACGAAGACTTTCCCGGTCTCCACTTTCAGTATCTGGTAGGAAGTGTTCCCCAACTGAAAAATATCCCCGGGCAGGGATTCAAATGAAAAATCCTCGTTCAGGGTGCCAATTTTCAAGCCGTCAGGCTGCAGGACCACATCGTAATCAAACTGGTCAGGGATGGTTCCGCCATTGGTGATGGCCGTTAATCGGGCGCCTTTTCTCGGCCCGACCAGTCCATTGACTGCATCAAGATGGAGGTAGGCAGAACGGCGGCCCCGGCGGGTGTTGAATCCTTCCGCCACCATGTTGACAACCTCGTCGAACCGGCCCCGTTCCAGTCCGGCATAGGGGCTCGCCTTCCTGACCATCTGGAAGAGGTCATCGAGTTTCATTTTTCCCGCAGACACTTCCGCAATGATCTGTTGGGCCAGCACATCCAGGGGGAGGGGATAGATTGACAACAGGTCAAGGTCGCCCTCTCTCACCGCTCCCAGCAAAGCCACGCATTCAATCAGGTCATCCCGGGAAAGCGGGAACAGGACCCCCTTTGGCGTTTCTCCCAAACTGTGGCCGGATCGCCCTACCCGCTGGAGGAAAACATTTACTGACCGGGGGGACCCGATCTGACAGACCAGGTCGATCTCACCAATATCGATGCCGAGTTCGAGGGAGGCGGTTGCGACAAGCGCCTTGAGCCTCCCTGTCTTCAACCGATGTTCTGCACAAAGCCGGTGTTCCCTGGCCAGGCTGCCATGATGGGAGGTCACTGCATCTTCTCCAAGACGCTCCCCCAGTGCCTTGGACATGCGTTCGGCAAGTCGACGGGTGTTTACAAAGATCAGGGTGGTTCGGTGGGAGACGATCCGTTCTTCCAGTTTACGGTACAGTTCTGACCAGACTTCTCCCGGCATGACCGCTTCCAGGGCAGAATCAGGCAGACAGATTTGCAAATCACAGTCTCGCAGATGTCCGCTGTCGATAACGCTGCAGTGGTTTTTGCTGCCCGCGCCGGTCAGGAATTGCACGACGGTTTCAATGGGTTTCTGGGTTGCAGACAGGCCAATTCTGGTGAGCGGCTCCCCGCACAGGCGCTGCAGCCTTTCCATGCTTAATGCGAGATGGGCCCCGCGCTTGCTGGAAACCATGGTATGGATCTCATCAATGATCAGCGTTCTGGCAGTCCCCAGGATCTTCCGGCCAGAATCTGACGTCAGCAGGATATACAGGGATTCCGGGGTGGTGACAAGAATATTCGGGGGGGTCCGGATCATTTTGGTCCGTTCCCGTTGCGGGGTATCGCCTGTACGGACCGCTGACCGGATTGGGGCCGGATTCTGGCCGGACAATGCGGCATCACTCTCGAGATTTTCCTGAATTGCCTCCAGGGGTTGCTCCAGATTCTGGTGAATGTCGTTTGAAAGGGCTTTGAGCGGAGACACGTATACCACCGTAACCTCCTCCTTAAGCAAACCCTGAACCGCCTGCTTCACCAGCCCATCAATCGCAACCAGGAACGCGGCCAGTGTTTTCCCCGAGCCGGTGGGTGCCGCAACCAGGGCATGGTTGCCGCTGGAGAGGGCATGCCATGCTTCGGTTTGAGGCTGGGTGGGTGATTCAAATGATTCCCGAAACCACCTGGAAACCGCTGGATGGAATTGGTCCATGGTGTTTTTCAGAAAAAAAGGAACATTTCAGGGATACAATCTGTCACAGGCAAAACCCTCCGTTGAAGTCATTGATATATTCATGGTGGTCTATCTCCTAACGATGGGATCAAACCGGGAATACAGCCTTGAATTCTTACGATAGAAAGCAGAAAAAATAATCACCCGATCCCCTGTATACGTATGGCACCACCCGAACAAATCCGCCATTATTTTTGTTGCCTGCCCTTCACAAACCGGGCTTCCTCAATCGAACCGTCCGGCATGTAATCGTCCAGCGCACGGTTGGATTAAGAAACCAGGTATTTACTGGTCAATATGACGCCAAGCACCACCGCGGATGCAGTGCTTAGCATCACTGTTATCGGGTAGCATCGGGTTTCTTTGGCAGCTTCTGCATTCATCTTGCGCATCTCGGCGAGCACGATATCCATGTCTGCGTGCAATTTCGCCGTCTCCCGCTTTCACTTTTTCGGTTTCCGCGCTGGTTTTGGAAATCCTGGCAGGGGTCTTGCCCAGTTCTGCCTGTTGCACTTCTTCTGCTAAATCTTGGTTTTTCATCTTGAAAATAAATGGCATGGATATATCTCCCCAGCGGGCAGGAGACGGTCCCACGCCGCTATTGCTTCGGTATGACAATTGGGTTACCCTGCGCACCCCGCAAATCTGATTACGGCTACGTAGCTCAGCTGGTTAGAGCACATCACTCATAATGATGGGGTCCCCTGTTCGAGTCAGGGCGTAGCCACCATTTTCCCTGTCCGTCCCGGACCATTTTTTTATCGGGGCACCGGGTGAAACCAGAATACCGTCTTCTCCGCTGCACCGCAAAACCCCGATGCGGGGGAGCATGACGCAGACCCGCATCCCTCCGGTTCGGTCCGGATTGCCAATCTCCTCCACAGTGGCGAAGGTTGTTTTCAGGGCTGACTTTTCGCCAGGGCGTTGTCCATCGCGCTGACGATCTCGTCGATATCATCTTTCGTACAGATCAATGCCGGGCTCAGGCACAATGTATTATTGAATTCGGGAAAACTCCGGGTGGTGCGCCCAATCATGACGCCCTGTTGCAGGCAGTCGGCAACGACCGCCGCCGCAACAGACTCATCGACCGGTTCCCGGGATTGCCTGTCTTTTACCAGTTCAGCCCCGACAAACAGGCCCTTGCCACGTACGTCACCCACTATCTCGTACTTGTCCTTGAGCACCTGCAACGCGTCCATCAGGTAATTTCCCATTTGAGTGACATTTTCCAGGAGATTTTCCTCTTCGATGATCCGCATGTTTTCAAGTGCAGCCGCCGGTCCACCTGCACAGCCTCCGAATGTACTGATATCGCGAAAATATTGCAGGGTTTCACTGGGTTCGGCAAGAAATTCCGAAAACAATGCTTCCGTGGTGACCGTACAGGAAATGGCGGCATATCCGCTGGCGACCCCCTTGGCCATGGTAACAATGTCCGGTTTGACACCGTAATGCTGGTATCCGAACCATTTGCCGGTCCGCCCCATGCCGCAAACCACTTCATCAATGTGGAGCAGCACCCCGTATTTCGTGCAAATTTCCTGTATGGTTTCAAAATATCCTTCCGGAGGGGGGATCACTCCCCCTCCTGCAGTGATCGGCTCAAGGATCACGGATCCCACGGTATCCGGGCCCTCCTCCAGTATAACGCGTTCCAGTTCCCTGGCTGCCTGTACGCCATAGTCCGGGTCGTCTCCATTTGGTGCCCTGTAGGCCAGGCAATGGGGGAATTCCACAAATCCGGGTGTGAACGGGCCGTACTGGTCCTTACGCTGGATTTGTCCCGTTGCACTGAGCGCGGTGATGGTGGTGCCATGGTAGTCCCGCTCCCGGAAAATGATTTTGTGCTTTTGGCCGTTGTTCTTCAATGCGGCCAGCTGACGGACCAGTTTGAACCCTTTTTCATTTGCCTCGGACCCGGAATTGGAAAAGTACACCCGACTCAATCCAGGCATTTTCCCGGTCAACCGGCTCGAAAACAGGGCGCCCGGGACATTTCCTGCGGAATTGGCGAAATAACACATTTTTGCGATCTGGTCCCGAACCGCATTGGCGATCCTTTCCCGGCCATACCCGACATTCACCGTCCAGACACCGCCAGAGACCGCATCAAGATATTCCCGGCCATTGATGTCTTTGACTCTCAGCCCTTTTCCCTCGACAATCACCATGGGCTCGCTTTCCAGCATGGGTTTGTGCTGGACGATATGATGCCAGACGTGGTCTTTGTCACTGCTGATTATTTCAGCGGCACGTTCGGTATTGGTCAGGATCTTGTTCATGTACGGGTACCAGGGACTCGGGTTGGTTGGCGGTCATGTTGAACCTTTCTCTTGCACCTTGCTCTTTGAACCTTACTCCCAATTGGGATTTACGATAGAGCCAATTCATCCGGAAAAACCGGACCACCCCGAAAAACCCGCTTTTCCGGCGGATTGTCTGTATGCTATTGGTTTTCCCGGATACAATCAACCCATGGACATTTCCTACATTCTGGACCCCCTGAACAAAGCCCAGCGGGCCGCCGTCGCCGCCCCGTTCAGACCGGCGCTGGTGCTTGCCGGTGCCGGCAGCGGTAAAACCCGGGTGCTGACACACCGCATTGCGTACCTGGTCCGGGGACACGGGGTTCCACCCTATACGATTCTTGGTGTCACCTTTACCAACAAGGCCGCCCGGGAAATGCGGGGGCGAATCGAAAACCTGTTGCAGACCCCGTTTGGCGGGATGTGGCTGGGTACATTCCATGGGTTGTGTCACCGAATATTGAGATTGCACTTTGAGGCTGCCGGTTTGCCTGAAAACTTTGAAATCATGGACAGCGATGACCAGCTCCGGCTGATTCGCCGGGTCCTGAAGGAACTGGACCTGGATGAAAAACTCTGGCCGCCCCGGCCCATGCAGTGGATGATCAACAAGCACAAGGATGCATCCATGCGCTCGGCAGGGCTGTCGTCCGGGCGCCAGGACATGCAAAGCAAAACGCTGCATCGGGTGTATGCCGGGTATGAAGAGATCTGCCAAAAATCCGGGCTGGTGGATTTTGCGGAGATATTGTTGCGCACGCTGGAGTTGTTCCGGAATAACCAGGGGATTCGTGAGCACTACCAGCAGCAGTTCCAGCACATCCTGGTGGATGAGTTCCAGGATACCAATACGGTCCAGTATCAATGGCTTCAAATCCTTTCTGCCGGGCACAGGAATTTGTTCGTGGTTGGGGATGACGACCAGTCCATTTACGGATGGAGAGGCGCAAAAATTGAAAATGTTCTGAGCTTTGAAAAGGATTTCCCCGGGGCCAGTGTCCTGAGACTCGAACAGAATTACCGTTCCACGGGCAATATATTGACCGCGGCGAACGCGGTCATTTCAAACAATTCGGGACGGCTTGGCAAGAACCTGTGGACCAATGGGTCAGAGGGTCCCCCCATTCGGCTTTACGAGGCCAGCACCGAAATGGACGAAGTGCACTTTGTCGTGGAACAATTGCTTTGCTGGGTAGACCAGGGCCACCGCCGGGACGAGGCGGCGGTACTTTACCGGTCAAACGCACAATCCAGGGTTTTCGAACAGGAACTGGTCCGACAGGGTATTCCGTATCGGGTGTATGGCGGCCTTCGTTTCTATGAACGCGCGGAAATCAAGAATGCGCTGGCCTACCTGCGGTTGCTGTCAAACCGGGGTTCCAACCATTCCTTTGAAAGAATTGTGAATCTGCCGACACGGGGGATTGGAGACAAAACGATGAATGCCATACTGGAGCACGCCCGCCTCAGGCAGGTTTCGATGTGGCAGGCCTGTACCGAAATCATCGCTGATAAAAGGATTCCGCCCCGTGCGCTCACGGCATTGAGCGGATTCCAGGACCTGATCACTCAAATGGACGAAGACACGGCGGGCTTTGGACTGGGGGAACTGACCGATCATGTGCTCAAGCGAAGCGGCCTGTTTGAGCATCATAAAAAAGAACGGGGTGAGTTGGCCCGGGCACGGGTGGAGAACCTGCAGGAACTGGTGAATGCCACGGAAGACTTTGTTCCGGATGAAAACGAGACCCAGGACGATTTGTCGGCATTCCTGGCAAACACGGCACTGGAGGCCGGAGAAGGCCAGGCGGAGGAAGGGGAGGATTGTGTACAACTGATGAGCCTGCACTCCGCCAAGGGCCTGGAATTTCCACTGGTTTTCATCTGCGGGATGGAAGAGGGCCTGTTTCCCAACCGGAAATCCCTGGAGGAGGGGGCCCTGGAAGAGGAACGGCGCCTTTGCTATGTGGGCATGACCCGGGCAATGAAACAATTGGTCATGAGCCGCGCCAAATCCCGCCAGCAGTACGGACAGTCACATTTCAACCTGGCATCCCGGTTTCTTTCTGAAGTGCCCGGGGAACATGTTGAGAAAGTACGCTCCCCGGTATCAAGCGGACCGCGTTCACGGAAAGGAGCCCCATCGAAAACGGCAGATTTCAACGGGGTCAGGCTGGGGAATCAGGTCCGCCACCGTAAATTCGGATTCGGCACCGTGGTTGGAATGGAGGGCCAGGGAGCCCATGCACGGGTACAGGTCCACTTTGCCGACGCGGGGAGCAAGTGGTTAATCTGTTCTTATGCCAATCTGGAACCGATTTGAGCCGTGGGTTGATCTGCAGCCATTGCGTTGCCGTACCGCTTCGACTGGATTTCCTTTCCATTGGTATCGTCAGTGGATTCAATGGTCGCCATCCAGTGGAAACAGGGGTTGTCGACGTGATACGGGAGCAATGGCGAGGTGATCAGTTCCGGATAGTCATAGAGGACTTCATCAGTGATGGGTATGAACAATTTATGACTCATTGAAACAATTTTCCGTCAGTTGTTTGCCTGAATCCAATTACACCTTTTTGGGATGGTATCAAGGGGGGGAACTCATGGTAATATTATGACGATGTGCCCCATGGCCGGAATATCAAGGCAGGACCGCCCGGTGTCCATCCAGGGGCCGAATCCGTTATACTGTCTTCTACCAACTGGCAACCTGTCCTACGCTCCATGTCCAGAGTCATTGCAATTGTCGAAGACGACATCGACCAGAGAGAAAACTATTCGGATGTCCTGATTGCCCAGGGCTACACCGTACAGGCCTACGGGAACAAGTCCGAAGCGCTGCTCGGGTTCGCCAGGTCATTGCCGGACCTTGTCATCCTGGACATCATGCTGGAGAATGAAATGGATGGCGGGTTTGATATTTGCAGGGAACTGCGCCAGAAAAGCCCGCAAATGCCGATCATTTTCCTCACTGCCCGGGACAATGATATAGACCGGGTGTCCGGCCTGAGACTGGATGCCTGGGATTACATTACCAAGCCGGTCAACCTCCAGTTCCTCGCTGAACGGGTGTCTTCATTATTCCGAATTGCCTTTTCCGTCCAGGGAGACCCTGCTTCACTGCCCGTATTGGTTCTGGGGGAACTGGAAGTCGACCAGAACAGCATGTCGATCCGGTGGAAAGACAAATTGTTGAGCCTGACGCTGACCGAGTTCTGGCTCATTGAGGCGCTGGCCCGGAACCCCGGTCACGTCAAGACTTACGAAGTATTGATGCAGACAACACGGCAAAGCTATGTAGAGAAAAACACAATCAACGGGTACGTTCGTCGCATCCGGAAAAAATTCAAGGAAATCGACGATTCGTTCTCGAAGATTCAAACGGTATTTGGCGTGGGCTATCGTTGGCAGTCGGATGATGGATCCGTGAATTAGAGATTCCGGGAAATGCTGAGATCATTGCGCACACTGAGCATCCGCACAAAACTATTGTGGCTGGTACTTACGCTGCTGATCATTCCCTGGATGGGGTACTACTATGTACTGGAAATGAAGCAATTTCTTGTCCAGGGCCAAAAGGATGCGTTGCTTTTAACTGCCAATGGCATTGCGACAGTACTGAATGACCGGACAGAGTTGTTCAACCCGGAAACAGGTGTTCCCGAAGTTCTGGGGGACAGCAGTGACCTGTATGCCCATGAACTGGACAATTTTATACAACTGGATGGAAACGCAAATGACTGGGAAGTGGTCAAGGAGCATGTAAATTTCTATACCGGAGATGAGTTGTTTATTTGTAACAGTGATTATGATCCCCGGTCCTTCTCACTCATGAATGTGATGGGTTATTTCGACCAGTACCTTTATGCACTGTTCGAAATCAATGATGAAAGCGTCATTTATCGCGACCTGGACAAACTTTCCCTGGATACCAGCGATCACATCAGAATGTTGCGGCAACTCCCCAATGGCGACCTGGAGCATTATCTGATCGTGGTTGCAAAACCGGGCCGCATGAGCGTTTTCCTCGTGGACGAAGAATGGAAACTTCCCACCACCGGAGAGGATGTCACCGAATTCACCGCAGAAATGGCGGAAACGGAATGGGGGTACCGTGTTGAACTCAGGATCGAAAGGGATATGGTCGGTCCCCGTTCCCGCATCGGTTTTTTCGCGGTTGATGTGGACGACCCGGAGACCCGCGAGATAAAAACGGTGTATTCAATGGCGCCTGAAATTTCAGGCAAGGAAGAGCCCAGCCAGCTATTCATTACTTCTCCCGAACTCACGAAAATCCTGAAAGGGCTTGACCGGCCCCAGTCCCGGATCTGGATACTTGACAATTTTCAACGCGTGCGTGCGGTCGTGGGTGGCCTGTCTGCCCAGCCTCCGGCGGACCCCGATGTCGAGGAAGAAAAAAGCTGGTTGGTCAGGACGTACCAGGGAATCCAGGGGCATATCGATGCTTTGCTCAAACGTCCGCCAGACCAATTTTCCGATATCCTGCCAGAGGTCAGCCATCGTCCGGATAAAATTTTTATATCCGTTCTGAAAGGAACCCCCAAGGTTGAAGAGCGCCCTTCCCTGGATAAGAAAACGGAAATTATTGTTGCCGGTTATCCGATCAAGTCAGGAGAAAAGATCATCGGGGTGGTCGTGGTGGAGCAAACCAGCAATGCGATCCTCGCCCTTCAATTTCGACTGCTCAGAAGTCTTACGGTCGTCACCATCCTGGTGTTTTGTTTCGTGGTGCTCACGTTGTTTGTCTTTGCCTGGAGACTGACCGTCCGCATCAGGCGGTTGAGTACGACAACGGAACAGGCAATCACCAGCGAGGGGAGGGTGCTGGAAGAGAAAATTCCCGATCGGGTCTATGCGGCGGATGAGCTCGGCGACCTGGGTCGGAGCATTACCAACATGTTGAAACGCCTTTCCAGTTATACCCGTTACCTTGAAGGGATGCCGGACACCCTGGCCCATGAAATGAACAACCCTTTGAATGTGGTCAGCTCGTCCCTGGAAATTCTTGAGGGCGAATTACCGGAAATTGACCAGAACAAGCATATGCAACGGGCCAGGAACGGCGTAAACCGGCTGCGCTCATTGCTCAATAACCTGACCGAAGCCGCAAATCTGGAAGAGGCGCTGAAGGGCGAATCAAAAAAATCGCTCAATCTGCCCGCATTGATCACGGAATATGTCGATGGGTATCGCAGCAGTTATCCAGAGTACCAGTTCCTGGTACAGACCGGTTCTTCACCTTTGGTTGTCAACGGCAGTCCCGATCATCTGGCACAGATGCTGGACAAACTGGTGGACAACGCGGTCCAGTTCAGCAAAACCACCGCCCCGATCATTGTCAAAACCCGCAAGTCCGGGGGCAACGCAGAAGTCACCGTCTTGAATGAAGGGCCTGAAATACCCGAGGAGATTGCAGAACGCCTGTTTGATCCAATGGTTTCCTACGGGAAGACCAATGCCATGCACTCCCACCTCGGGCTGGGACTCTTTATTGTCCGCTTGATCGCGGAATACCATGAAGGCACCGCCCGGGCGGAAAACCGCGGGGACAAGGGTGGTGTCGCAGTGACCGTGTCGATTCCAATACGCGATACCAATCGCTCCGACCCGGGGTAGATTCCCCGTATTGCGGCCAAAACCGGGATGAGCCGATCATTCTGGATGGATACAAGCCGTCCCGAAGTGTGTCGCCGAACCATTGGGGTGTGGTACCCCGGTTCCAGGACACCGGAAAAAATCAGTGGGAACTACGGGTCCGCCGGGGGCCGTTACCAACCACCGATTCGCCACTGCCTGGTGTTTTGCACATCGCCGATTCCCGCCTCATCGGCTGCCCACAAGGTATCGTTTCTTTGGTTGCGATAGATCTCTGTAACGCCGTCGTCCCGGCGGACGACGAGCCTCTCAAGGCGGCCGCCCACCCGGTACTCCTCGACGATAAACTCCCCTCTTCGATCGATTGTCACATCTTCCGGTACAAGGGGTGGGGTGGATTCACTGGTTTCCTGGCTGGTCTCCTGGCTGGTTTCCTGGGCACTGGCGATGGATGCCAACAGACCCATTGCGATCAAGCTGGCAATTCCAAAACGGGTCAATTTCATTTTACGCATTCTCATCACTACACCATTTAACCGCACAACAATCCCGATAGGGTCGGCATTGATTGGGTTGATAGTAACACGGCTGGTCATCGATGGTTCACCCGGATGAGGCAACGGCCCCGGTTTCCCTGGTTGTTCCGGTGTTTCGATGACGAAACCCGGGATTGTGGAACCAGATCCCCCTGCTCTTGTCCATACAGCATGAAAAAATAGTGACATAATACAGCGCACACCGAACTTCTCCAAAATACTCATGGATCCTGACAAAGTAATCGTTCTCGTAGATGGTTCCTCGTTCCTGTTTCGCGCCTACCATGCCATGGGACGGACCGCCCCGCTGGCCACTTCTGATGGTCGCCAGACCCAGGCGATATTTGGCATGACCAACATGCTGCGCAGCCTGCTCAAAGAATACCAGCCCACCCATGTTGCCGTGGTGATGGATGCCAAGGGAAAAACCTTTCGCAATGATCTGTATGAGGAATACAAGGCCCATCGCCCCCCCATGCCCGATGACCTGCGTGAGCAGCTCCGGTACATATTGAAGATTATTCCGGCGATGGGGTTTCCCCTGCTCTCCGTTCCCGGTGTGGAAGCCGACGATGTAATCGGGACCCTGTCGGTAGAAGCAACGGAACAGGGGTTTCACACATTGATTGTGAGTTCGGACAAGGACCTTGCGCAACTGGTCAATGATAAAGTGGAAATGGTGGATACGATGAAAAAAACCCGCCTGGACCGCCAGGGGGTGGTGGACAAGTTTGGAGTCCCTCCGGAAAGGATCATCGAGTACCTTGCGCTGATCGGGGATACTTCAGACAATATTCCCGGCATCCCCAAGGTGGGCCCGAAAACCGCAGCGAAGTGGTTCAATGAATATGGCACATTGGATGATATTGTCCGAAATGCAGCGGAAATCAGGGGAAAGGTGGGGGAGAATTTACGTGAAAACCTGGACCAACTGGCCCTGTCCAGACAGTTGACCACCATAAAATGTGATGTAGAACTTGATGACACCCCTAAGACGCTGACCCTCCGCCAAGCGGACGATGAAGCCCTGCGCTCATATTATGCAGACCTGGAATTTCGTTCCTGGCTGAAAGAAATGGACGGGCCGGCAGACAGCGCCCGGGCAGTGAACCCGCAACCGGTGCCAGATCATGCGGTGGATTATCAAACGATTCTGGACAGGCAATCCCTGCACAGATGGATCAGCAAACTCAAAAACGCCCGCATTTTTTCCCTGGATACGGAAACCACTAGCCTGGATGCCCATCAGGCCCATTTGGTGGGGATCTCTTTCTCTGTGGTCCCGGGAGAGGCCGCTTATCTTCCCCTTGGTCACACGTATACCGGGGTTCCCGGACAACTGCCACTGGCCGAAACACTGGAAGAATTAAGGCCTGTATTCGAAAATCCGGATATTTCCAAGACCGGGCAAAACCTGAAGTATGACATGGAAGTGCTGCACTACCACGGCATTGCGTTGCAGGGTATTACACACGATACCATGCTGATGTCGTATATCCTGGATGCGGGCAATACAAACCATGACATGGATTCCCTGGCATTGAAACACCTTGGCAGGAAGACCATCAAATTCTCCGAGGTTGCCGGATCGGGCAGAAACCAGTTGACATTCGACCAGGTGGACCTGGACACCGCCACGGGTTATGCCGCCGAAGATGCGGACATTACACTGCAATTGCACCAGGTCCTGTTGTCAGGGCTTGAAAGGGAAAAAGGCCTGCATACAGTATTCCGGAAAATTGAAATGCCGGCGATGGCGGCATTGGCCCGGACCGAAATGAATGGCGTCAGGATTGACCCCGGCCTGCTTCGCAGGCTAAGCGCGGATTTCGCTCAACGCCTGGCCAGGCTTGAAAACGAGGCCCACGAAATCGCGGGAGAACCCTTCAACATCGCCTCTCCAAAACAAATCCAGACGATACTTTATGACAAGCTGGGATTGCCTGTTTACCGGAAAACTCCCAAGGGTCAGCCTTCGACCGCGGAAAGTGTCATGCAGAAACTGGCCCGGGAGCATGCATTGCCTCTGACCATTCTGGAGCATCGGCGCCTTGCAAAACTGAAAAGTACCTATACGGACAAATTGCCTGAACTGATCAACCCGAAAACGGGACGCATCCATACGTCCTATCACCAGGCGGTGGCTTCCACGGGTCGACTGTCTTCGGTCAATCCGAATTTACAGAATATCCCCATACGGACGGAAGAAGGGCGAAAGATTCGCGAAGCGTTTATTCCCGAAAGCGGGAATGTACTGGTGGCTGCAGACTACTCCCAGATTGAACTTCGGATCATGGCCCACCTTTCCGGGGATGAAGGACTGATCACGGCATTCAGGAATGGGGTTGATGTGCACAGTGCGACGGCGGCTGAAGTATTCAGGGTGCCCCCCGGGCAGGTTGGTGACGAACAGCGCCGCAGGGCAAAAGCGATCAATTTCGGGTTGATCTACGGCATGTCGGCATTTGGCCTGGCGCGTCAACTCAAGATTGACCAAAAAGAGGCCCAGGGGTATATCGACATCTATTTCGACCGTTACCCCGGAGTCAAAAGGTATATGGAGAGCACCAAGGAAAACGCCAGGACCAGGGGCTATGTAGAGACCCTGTTTGGACGGAGACTCAATTTGCCCGAAATCAATGCCAAAAACAGGACCCTGCGTCAGTACGCCGAGCGCACTGCAATCAATGCCCCCATGCAGGGAACGGCTGCAGACCTGATCAAACTCGCCATGGTGGCCCTGGATCACTGGATTGTCCGCAACCGGTCATCCAGCAGAATTATTTTACAGGTGCACGACGAGCTGGTTTTCGAAGTCGAAGAAAACAAGGCGGCAGAAATATCCGATGTGGCAAGGGAGTTGATGTGTGGTGTCGCAGAGTTGAAAGTACCGCTGATCGTGGATGTCGGCATTGGCAGACACTGGAAAGAAGCCCATTAGGGTTCTGTTCCATGGAAATGGGTGGTTCAACGGGATGAAGAATTTGTTTCGGCCCGGAATGTACAGGCCCCGGGCAGTTTGAAACGCGCCTCCGGCCTTTTCTTTCGCCGGCCTCCCCCATCCCGGAAAACCGGCGGGGAACACGTTGGAGTGGAGGGCCCGGAACTATGGAACAGGGAGCGAATAACGGTTATCATAATGCCTATGGTCGTTGCTCCTCGACATGGGCGGATGCAATAGGTACAAATTCGCAGTTGGATTGTAGAACTGCTATTTCGGGAGAAACTTGATTTGACGGACTTTACATCGGATCAATTTGAGAATCGTCCTTCCGGCTTTGCACGTGACAAAGTCCAAAGCATGCTGGCTGAGGCCGGGGTCACCCTTGATGGCCCCAACCCCTGGGACCCTCAAATCCGCAATCCATCCTTTTACAGGCAGGTCCTGTTAAACGGCTCGTTAAGCCTGGGGGAATCCTACATGGATGAATGGTGGGAATGTTCCCAGGTTGATCAGCTGATCTATCATATATTGCGGTCGCCGCTGGGAACAAACCACCGGTTTTTGAGTCACTTCGTCACGTGGATACAGGCAAAACTCTTTAATTTGCAAAGCACCTCCAGAGCATTCCAGGTGGGTGAAGAGCACTACGATATCGACAACGATTTATACACCGCGATGCTGGACCGCAACATGGTCTATACCTGTGGTTATTGGGCACGGGCGGACAACCTTGATGACGCGCAGATTGAAAAGCTGGATCTGGTTTGCAGAAAGCTGGACCTGAGGAAGGGCATGAAAGTGCTGGATATTGGGTGTGGCTGGGGGAGTTTTGCGAAATATGCGGCGGAAAACTATGGGGCTGAGGTGGTTGGGATTACCGTGTCAAAGCGCCAGGTTGAACTTGGCGAAGAACGCTGCAAAGGGTTGCCGGTGGAACTGAGGTTACAGGATTATCGTGAGGTTGATGAAAAATTCGATGCCATCGTGTCTCTGGGTATGTTTGAACATGTCGGGCATAAGAATTACCGAACGTATATGGAAACGGCGAAAAGGTGCCTGAAGGAGAAATCGCGGTTTTTGCTGCACACCATCGGCAAGAATGACTCCCGGTCGGGTGTGGACCCCTGGATCGCCAAATACATTTTCCCGAATGGTGAGATTCCGTCGCTCCGGCAAATTTCCGGGTCCCTGGAAAACCTCATGATCATTGAAGATGTACACAATTTTGGGCCAGACTATGATCGGACATTGATGGCCTGGTTTCACAACTTTGATGCGGCCTGGCCGGAACTCAAGGACAAATATTCGAGACGCTTTTACCGGATGTGGAAATATTACCTGCATGTGTGTGCAGGGGCGTTCCGTGCCCGGGACCTGCAGCTTTGGCAAATTGTCATCTCCAATGGCTCCTCCTGCACCGTGTATCGTCGACCGGAATAACAAAGAGAGGGCAGGCAACCGTTTATACCCGCGGTTGCCGGGCAGCCAGCACAAAAGCCAGCCGAAAAAAAACCCCGCACCAGGGCGGGGTTATGAATTTAATTGCCTGGCAATGTCCTACTTTCACATGGGGAAGCCCCACACTATCATCGGCGCAAAGCGTTTTCACTTCTGAGTTCGAGATGGGATCAGGTGGTTCCCGCTTGCTATGGTCGCCAGGCAAACCGGTCTGAGGAGTGGAAGACAGGGCAGGCGCCCTGGCGGAGGTTCCGGTTTCCACCCCTCGAATTCTTGCTTCGAATTCTTGCCTTGAATTCATGCCCTGAATTCATGGACAAGCTGTTTTGGGCACAATGCCTGGTCCGTGTCCGGATCAAAACACATGCCGCAAGTCCATACAGCAGCCAACAGTTTCTTGCTGAAAACAGGGGCCAGGGAAAATACCCTGGCCCCGATTCCCAAAATCGGGTAGTCATCGACGATTATCTTTAAAGGATGCCTGTTGCATACAACTCCTTCGAGGTCAGGCCTCTTGGGTGTTATATGATCAAGCCTCACGGGCAATTAGTACTGGTTAGCTTCATGCATTGCTACACTTCCACACCCAGCCTATCAACGTTGTAGTCTTCAACGGCCCTTCAGGGGGTTCTAGACCCCAGGGAGACCTTATCTTGAGGGGGGCTTCCCGCTTAGATGCTTTCAGCGGTTATCCCGTCCGTACATAGCTACCCAGCAATACCATTGGCATGATAACTGGAACACCAGAGGTACGTCCACTTCGGTCCTCTCGTACTAGAAGCAGCTCCTCTCAAGTCTCCGGCGCCCACGGCAGATAGGGACCAAACTGTCTCACGACGTTCTAAACCCAGCTCGCGTACCACTTTAAATGGCGAACAGCCATACCCTTGGGACCGGCTACAGCCCCAGGATGTGATGAGCCGACATCGAGGTGCCAAACACCGCCGTCGATGTGAACTCTTGGGCGGTATCAGCCTGTTATCCCCGGAGTACCTTTTATCCGTTGAGCGATGGCCCTTCCATACAGAACCACCGGATCACTAAGACCAACTTTCGTTCCTGCTCGACGTGTCTGTCTCGCAGTCAAGCACTCTTGTGCCTTTACACTAACCGTACGATTTCCGACCGTACTTAGAGTACCTTCGCGCTCCTCCGTTACTCTTTGGGAGGAGACCGCCCCAGTCAAACTACCCACCATACACGGTCCCGGACCCGGATAACGGGCCTCGGTTAGGGCCCCAAACAAACAAGGGTGGTATCTCAAGGGTGGCTCTGCGAAGACTGGCGTCTCCGCTTCAAAGCCTACCACCTATCCTGCACATACTTGTTCAAAGTCCAGTGTAAAGCTGTAGTAAAGGTTCACGGGGTCTTTCCGTCTAGCCGCGGGTACACTGCATCTTCACAGCAAGTTCAATTTCGCTGAGTCCCTGGTGGAGACAGTGTGGCCATCGTTACGCCATTCGTGCAGGTCGGAACTTACCCGACAAGGAATTTCGCTACCTTAGGACCGTTATAGTTACGGCCGCCGTTCACCGGGGCTTCGATCAAGAGCTTCGCACAAGTGCTAACCCCATCAATTAACCTTCCGGCACCGGGCAGGCGTCACACCCTATACGTCCTCTTACGAGTTTGCAGAGTGCTATGTTTTTAGTAAACAGTCGCAGCCACCTCTTTATTGCAACCGCCTTCTGCTCCACCCGCAGGGGTTTCACATACAAGCGGCACACCTTCTCCCGAAGTTACGGTGTCATTTTGCCGAGTTCCTTCACCAGAGTTCTCTCAAGCGCCTTAGGATTCTCACCCCACCCACGTGTGTCCGTTTAGGGTACGGTCAAACATAACCTGAAGCTTAGAGGCTTTTCCTGGAAGCATGGCATCAATTACTTCGTCCTGTTTATAGAACTCGTCATCACGTCTCAGTCTTGAAGGACCCGGATTTTCCTGAAGTCCCAACCTACGCGCTTAAACCGGCATCCAACAGCCGGCTAACCTAGCCTTCTCCGTCACCCCATCGCAGCTATGTTCGGTTCAGGAATATTAACCTGATTCCCATCGACTACGCATTTCTGCCTTGCCTTAGGGGCCGACTCACCCTGCGCCGATTAACGTTGCGCAGGAAACCTTGGGTTTTCGGCGTGCGGGCTTTTCACCCGCATTATCGCTACTCATGTCAGCATTCTCACTTCTGATACCTCCAGCAAACCTCACGGTTCACCTTCGACGGCTTACAGAACGCTCCCCTACCATGCCAGTAAACTGGCATTCGCAGTTTCGGTACACACCTTGAGCCCCGGTATATCTTCCGCGCGGACCGACTCGACCAGTGAGCTATTACGCTATCTTTAAAGGATGGCTGCTTCTAAGCCAACCTCCTGGCTGTCTGAGCCTTTCCACATCGTTTCCCACTGAGATGTGTTTAGGGACCTTAACTGGCGATCTGGGCTGTTTCCCTCTCGACGACGAAACTTAGCTCCCGCCGTCTGTCTCCCGTGATAGTACTTATAGGTATTCGGAGTTTGCTATGGTTTGGTACCGCTAGATGCAGCCCTAGCCATGACAGTGCTCTACCCCCTATAGTAAGTCACGAGGCACTACCTAAATAGTTTTCGGGGAGAACCAGCTATCTCCGGGCTTGTTTAGCCTTTCACTCCTAGCCACAGCTCATCCACTAATTTTTCAACATTAGTTGGTTCGGTCCTCCAGTCGGTATTACCCGACCTTCAACCTGGCCATGGCTAGATCGCCCGGTTTCGGGTCTAATCCTAGCAACTGTTTCGCCCTATTAAGACTCGATTTCTCTACGGCTCCCCTAAACGGTTAACCTTGCTACTAAAATTAAGTCGCTGACCCATTATACAAAAGGTACGCAGTCGTCCATCCGAAGACAGACTCCCACTGCTTGTACACACACGGTTTCAGGTTCTATTTCACTCCCCTAACAGGGGTTCTTTTCGCCTTTCCCTCACGGTACTGGTTCACTATCGGTCGACAAGTAGTATTTAGCCTTGGAGGATGGTCCCCCCATGTTCAGACAGAGTTTCACGTGCTCCGCCCTACTCGATTTCACTTTATAAGCCCTTTCGTGTACGGGGCTGTCACCTTCTATGGCCAGACTTTCCAGACTGTTCTACTAGAACTTATAAAGCTTAAGGGCTGATCCCCGTTCGCTCGCCGCTACTAAGGGAATATCGGTTGATTTCTTTTCCTCCGGGTACTTAGATGTTTCAGTTCCCCGGGTTCGCCTCTTACACCTATGTATTCAGTGCAAGATACCCGCAAGCGGGTGGGTTTCCCCATTCGGAAATCCCTGGGTCAAAGCTAGTTTGCAAGCTGACCAGGGCTTATCGCATGCTACAACGTCCTTCATCGCCTCTTGTCGCCAAGGCATCCACCATGTGCGCTTTTGTGCTTGATCATATAACCCCAAAAAGCCTTGTCTGCTCGCTCATTCCCCCTGGACCGGTTGTTTTTCCCGCTTATTCGCCACGTCCCCAGGGACATGCCGGATTGGCTGGTGGAACACCGCACCATTGAAATCAAGCACTTCGCATGCATTCCAGGCGGGAAAGCTTGTAAAAACCTTTCGCCTGAAACATCAGCCTGTTGAAGCTATTAGCTTGAACTCTCGAAGAGTTAATGCAACATAAAAATGCAAAATTTAAATAAAGATACTTAAATTAATCAATAAACTTCCCTTCCCGGAAACCGGAAAGATTGGTCTATTGGGTACCCGCGCTCACGGAATTTGCCGTAATGTGTCCAAACAGCGGACACACTTATTCGATGTGAATAACATAAACAAATTCGCGCTTGCGCGCGCCTTTGACTACCCTAATTGTAAAAGAACCGGATTTGGCACCTGTTGAAGACCTCATGGTGCCAAACCAAACGTATACCGAACCCAATGTGCCCGCCAATCGGCGGGGAGGCCCCATTGGGTTTCACGAAATCGTACCAGTCAGTCGTTGTCCAGGAAAATGGTGGAGCTATGCGGGATCGAACCGCAGACCTCCTGCGTGCAAGGCAGGCGCTCTCCCAGCTGAGCTATAGCCCCGAATTCGTTTTCCGCCCATCCCTGGTTTTCCGCAGTCTTTAGCCCGGTCTTCGCCCAGTCACATACGGATGCAGGCATCTTCCTTCATCCGGCCTGTCCTGGACAAAACCCTTCGCCTGGTGTTCCCTTTCCGGCGAAGAATCCCTGCCGTACAGGGCAAACGGGAACCCGCAGGGGGAACGGGGCAAAGTGAGAGCGGTTTATGGGACCCAACGAGCCGGCTTTGTTGCCGTTTCACTGGAACCTGGTGGGTCTGGGAAGACTTGAACTTCCGACCTCACCCTTATCAGGGGTGCGCTCTAACCAA
>CBDDOJ010000002.1:0-125000 GCA_965231865.1 Arenicellales bacterium | reverse complement strand
CCGCGGATTTCCTTCCCTGATTTAAAGCTGAGCAACTCGTAATATCGCCACATCAGATCGTCGGAGATTGACATGATTTTACCAAACATGTCATTTGGCGGGTCTTCCAGGGCAATATAGTTTCCGGAGGACTTGGACATTTTCTTTATCCCGTCCAGGCCCTCCAACAGGGGCATGGTCAGAATCACCTGTGGTTCCTGTCCATAATGTTTTTGCATTTCCCGCCCAACCAGGAGATTGAATTTCTGGTCGGTTCCACCCAGTTCAACATCCGCATTCAGTGCCACAGAGTCATAGCCCTGGGCGAGTGGATAAAGAAATTCGTGGATAGAGATGGGTTGGTTGGATGCGAATCGTTTCTTGAAATCATCGCGCTCAAGCATTCTGGCCACCGTGTGCCGTGCCGCCAGATTGATCATGCCGGCGGCCCCCAATCTGTTCATCCATTCGGAGTTATACCGGATCTCCGTTCTGCCGGGGTCCAGTATCTTGAATACCTGTTCCTGATAGGTCCCGGCATTTTCCTTTATTTGGGCCGGTGTCAGCGATGGCCGAGTCGCATTTCTGCCACTGGGGTCGCCGATGATCCCGGTAAAATCGCCAATCAGGAAGATCACGGTATGCCCGAATTCCTGGAATTGACGCATTTTATTCAGCAGTACGGTATGGCCAAGATGCAGGTCCGGGGCGGTCGGATCAAAGCCGGTTTTGACCCGTAATGGTTCCCCTTTCGCCAGCCTGTCCTCCAGGTCCTGTCCCACAAGAATCTCCTCAGCTCCCCGGGACAGTTCCGAAATCTGCTCATTTATTGTATGTTTACCTGTCTTCATGGTTGGAAGATGACCGTTTTTTCATCAATTCTTTGTAAAAATGTACCGTCGCAACGTCGCAACGGACTTTTTTGACCTTTAAGGCATATATGGTAAAGTATGAGGCTGGCGTGGAATACGGAATCCTTGATCTGTGGTGACCGATTCCCAATGTAAACAGTCAAATTCCGTAATGTCGCTCATAAAGCAATCAATACTATCGTTCAATCATAAATACCCGGGTGCAAACCAGTCAACGGCTGGGGCGCGTCATTTCGGGTTGGTTGCGGTTGCCCTCCTGTTTTTCGTGGCCTATATCCTGATTGACATGCCGACGACACTCCGTCACATGCTCAACCTCCCCGAAAACCAGACGGTTGTGCCCGCATCCGAAAGCGAGGTTTGGGAAATCCCGGCAGCTCCCTATTCGGTAATCGGGGAAAAGGGTTCATTGGACCCGGTGGCCGATGAAACCGGTGCCATGGGACACTCCAGCCTGCTGGCCAGTTATTCTCCGGCGCTGGAAACGGAAACCGACACCATGGGGCCGGATGCCAGCCAACCGGTTATCCAGCCATCGGAGTATCTGGGCGATCGGCCCTGGATCGTGGTGAAAGTCAAAAAAGGAGATACCCTGACGCACATCTTTCAACGCGTCGGCCTGAAGAGCCGGGAAGCGATTGAATTGGCACAGCTCGAAGAAGCCCGTATTCTGCTGAAAATGAAGCCTGGCCAGGAAATAAGAATAAAGAAGGATGCCCAGGGGAAGATGGGGAAACTGCAATATGCCCTCAACCGGTTCAAAGTCCTCAATGTTGTTCAGGTAGAGAACCAGTATTTTGTCGGCCTGGAGACCAGGGTCCCTGAAATCCGGACCAATAATGCCAAGGCGGTTATCCACAACAGCCTCTATGAGTCTGCCACGGAGGCGGGCATTGCCATCGATGTGGTATCCGATTTTGCCGCACTGTTTGGCTGGCAGGTCGATTTTGCAATGGATTTGCGCAGTGGCGACCAATTTTCAATCATTTATGAAGAGCTTTTCCTCGACGATGAAAAAGTGGGCAATGGCGAAATCATTGCGGCAGAACTGGTTGTGTCGGGAAAGAAGCTGCGGGGGATTCGTCATGTGGATGAAGATGGCAGCGTGAATTACTACTCTCCGGATGGAGAGGGTATTCGAGGCACCTTTTTGAGGACGCCGTTGGAGTTTGGCCGGGTTACCTCAAAATTCAGCAATCGACGCCTGCACCCGATCAAGAAAATCTGGACTGCACACAAGGGAGTCGACTACGGAGCCCCCACGGGGACGCCGGTCCTTGCCACCGGAAAGGGGAGAATCATCAAGGCCGGACGACAGAATGGTTATGGCAAAACCGTGATCATTCGTCATGGCAGAAAGTATCAGACGCTCTACGCCCACTTGAGCAGGTATGCAAAGGGGATTGCGAGTGGTGCCCGGGTTGAACAGGGAGATGTAATTGGTTATGTGGGCAGTACAGGCCTCGCTACGGGCCCGCATCTGCACTACGAGTTCAGGGTAAACGGCGTACACAAGAATCCCGTGACCGTGCAGCTCCCCAAATCGGACCCCATTCTCGATAAATATAAACCGGGTTTTCTGAGGTATGCGGCAATATGGGCATCTGAACTCGATCATCTGAGTCGTATATACCTGGCTCAAAACGAAACATACCAATAGGGCCATCCTCCCCATTGGCCCGCAGTTCCGGGGATTTTCATGCCGATGCCAGACCCAGAAGAGCCGACGCAATAGTTCCGGTTGCACCATGCCCGCCGAAAAACAATCTGCGCTGTCCATCGGACTGATGTCCGGCACCAGTGCAGACGGTGTCGATGGCGTCTTGCTTGAACTCCATGACCAGGCTCAGCCGGAACTTCATGCAACCTGCCATCGGCCATACCCGGACTCAACGAAAAAGAAAATCAGGAAAGTAACAAAAAGGAAAATCAAGGATGCATCGCAAGCCGCTGAACTTGATATCCAGCTTGCCCGAATTTGTGCCGGCGTTGTCAACCGGCTCATTGAGGATGCCGGTCCGGCAAGGATAACCGTGGTGGGCTGCCACGGCCAGACCGTTCACCACAGCCCAAATTCAACAGAGCCTTTTTCCCTGCAGATTGGCAACGCAGCAGAACTTGCCCGCCTGACCAATCTCCCGGTGGTTTCCGATTTCAGGTCTGCCGACATCCAGGCGGGGGGCCAGGGGGCTCCCCTCGCACCCGCCTTTCACCAGGCGGTATTTGCCAGCCCCACAGAAAATCGCAGTGTCATCAACATCGGTGGAATTTCGAATATTACCTATTTACCCGCTGACCCCGCACTGGAGGTGACCGGTTTTGATACGGGTCCGGGGAATACATTGATGGACAACTGGTGTCGAACCCATTTTAACTGTGCGTTCGATAAAAACGGGGACATTGCAAAAACCGGGCAGGTCCAGCTGGACCTCCTCAATATTTTGCTGCAGGACCCGTACCTCAGGCTGGGGACCCCGAAAAGCACCGGACTTGAATATTTCAATCTGAAATGGCTAAAGGAAAAACTGGGGATATGGGAAGGATATGGTCAATGCAGTGATGCCGATATTCTCACCACACTGACTGAATTTACTGCCCTGTCCATTGCCCACGCGCTCAACGATTTAACTCCTGGAGTGAGTCGTGGATTCCTGTGCGGAGGGGGTGCCAGCAATCCACTGCTGGTGTCCATGCTTGCAAGGCGGACGGATTTTGGTCTCGAACCGACGACTGCACTGGGGATTGACCCACAATGGGTCGAAGCGGCCGCCTTCGCATGGATGGCGTATCGAACAATGCAGGGGTTAACTTCAACATTGCCTTCGGTGACCGGGGCATCCAGGCCAGTCATTGCAGGGACCCTTCACACTCCTTGTGCAACATCCGGGGCTGGTTGAACCCCCGCAGTACTGAGATTTGCCATGATTTTGTGGTTAAATCCAACCATCAAAATAAAATCCAGGAGATGCCAATGAACAATAAAGAAATCATCGCCACCAGGAGTGCACCCGGGGCAATCGGCACGTATTCCCAGGCGGTAAAGGCCGGAAACACGGTTTACATTTCAGGACAGATTCCCCTGGACCCGGAAACGATGGAGATCGTGGACGATACCTTTGAAGCCGCTGCCAACCAGGTCTTTGTAAACCTGGAAGCCATTGCGTCGGCAGCTGGGGGATCGTTGGCAGATGCGGTCAAATTGACCATTTACATGACCGACCTGGGGAATTTCGCTGCCGTCAATGCGATTATGGCGGAGCATGTCCCGGAGCCGTACCCGGCCAGGGCGGCAGTCGGAGTGGCCTCGCTGCCCAAGGGTGTCCCCATCGAAATCGACGCCATCCTGGTGGTTGGGTAATTCAGGAGATCAGGCACATTTCCAATCACGCCCAGCCCGTTCCCTCCCGGCCCACATCGCCTTTGCTGTCGCTTTGCGGGGTGGGTCCGCAAGTGGCGGACAAGCTGGAAAAAATGAATATTTTTTCACCTGAGGACCTGCTGTTTCACCTGCCTCTTAGGTATCAGGACAGGACCCGAACCAGTTTGATCGGCGACCTCGAAGCCGGGCAGGAAACCATGATTGCCGGCATCATCAATGCCGTAGGAATTGGCTTTGGAAGGCGTCGCAGTCTACAGGTCAGCATCCGTGACGAAACCGGTTCCATGGTATTGCGCTTTTTTCATTTTACCTCCAAACAGCAACAGGGATTCGAGGCCGGGATGTGGATCCAGTGTTTTGGTGAAGCAAGAAGAGGCCCGCGTTCACTGGAAATGGTGCACCCGGAATATCGAATCCACAAAGAGAAACCTTCCGTTGTGCTGGAGAAATCCTTGACCCCGGTTTATCCGTGCACGGAAGGCATTCCCTCCTCAAAAATCAGGAACCTGGTGAACCAGGCCCTGGAAACACACGGCAAAATGCTGCAGGAACTGATGCCGCCGGATTTGCTGGTGGAATTCGGGTTGATGCCTCTCGGCGATGCCCTGGAGTTCGCCCACAACCCCCCGTCCGATGTGGAGACTGGTTTGCTGCGGGACGGTTCGCATCCGGCACAAAAGCGACTGGCATTGGAGGAATTGCTGGCGCATCACTTGGCACTTAACCGGTTGCGCCGGCATCGGCACCGGGAATCCGCACCGGCCATTTTGCGAGCGGGCAACACCTGGAACCGGCTGAAGGATTTGCTTGGTTTCGAACTCACCGCAGCCCAGGAACGAGTGGTCCGGGAAGTATCGGCAGATATCAGCCAACCCCGACCCGCCTTGCGCCTGATCCAGGGCGATGTCGGTTCCGGCAAAACCGTCGTTGCCGCCGCCGCCGCACTGCAGGCCATTGATAATCGCTACCAGACGGCATTAATGGCTCCGACTGAACTGCTTGCGGAACAGCACCGCAAAACATTTGTTTCCTGGTTTGCTGACCTGGGCATCCAGGTGGCCTGGTTGACCGGGAAATTGTCGGCCACGGAAAGAAGGCGGGCTTTGGCCCGGATTGAATCCGGTGACGCACAGATGGTCATCGGCACACACGCCCTGTTCCAGCAGGAAGTCAAATTCAATCGTCTCGGATTACTGATCATAGACGAACAGCACCGGTTTGGTGTAGACCAGCGGCTGGCACTGCGCAACAAGGGAAATCCGGGGACCTCGGTCCCGCACCAGATCATCATGAGCGCGACACCGATCCCCCGCTCCCTGGCAATGATTTTCTATGCGGACCTGGATGTTTCGAGTATCGATGAACTGCCCCCGGGGAGGCAAAACGTCCAGACCATTGTCATTCCCAGCGACCGCCGGGATGAAATTACTGCCCGCATAAGCGATGTCTGCCGATCAGGACAGCAGGTGTACTGGGTCTGTCCCCTGATCGAGGAATCCGACAAACTCCCGGCCCAGGCAGCGGTGGAGACGTATTCAGTATTGTCGAAAACCCTGCCGGAGTTGAGGATAGAGCTGATACACGGAAAGTTGAAGCCCACGGACAAGGAACAGATCATGCAGCGGTTCAGCCATGGCGGGATTGATCTGCTTGTCTCCACAACGGTGATTGAAGTCGGTGTCGATGTTCCGAATGCCAACCTGATGATCATAGAAAATGCAGAACGTCTTGGCCTGGCGCAACTGCATCAATTGCGGGGCCGGGTTGGCAGGGGTTCCGGCAAGGCAACCTGTGTACTGATGTACCAGCCCCCCCTCGGCAGGCTTGCCAGAAAACGCCTGGGTATACTGCGAAATACCAATGATGGATTTGAAATCGCGCAAAAGGACCTGGAACACCGCGGCCCCGGGGAATTGCTGGGCACCCGGCAAACCGGCCTGCAGAATTTGAAAATCGCCGACCTTGCCCGGGACCGGGGTCTGTTTCCCGGCATTGAACAAATCGCCAGAAAATTAAACCGGGACCATCCCGAGCTCGTGCAGCCTCTTGTGGAAAGATGGATCCTGAACAGTGACCAGTATGCAAACGCTTGAATCCGGACCTCCCAGGCTCTTGGATTACCTGCAGCTGATGCGGGTCGACCGGCCAATTGGTTGTTTTCTCTTGTTGTGGCCCACGCTCTGGGCACTTTGGTTTGCAGGCAAAGGGAATCCGGATCCAACCATTGTCATGATATTTCTGCTCGGAACGTACGTCATGCGCGCGGCGGGCTGTGTCATCAATGATATTGCCGACCGCAAGGTTGATCCCCATGTGAGCCGCACCAAAAACCGACCCCTGGCACGAGGGGTGATCCGGGTCGCCCATGCGAGGGTGCTTTTCATGGTCCTTCTTGTGATTGCGCTCCTGCTGGTACTCCAGTTGAACCGCGAAACCATCCGGGTCGCCGTGATTGCAGCCACCGTGGCGGTGGTCTATCCCTACCTGAAACGGTTTACCCACCTGCCCCAACTGGTATTGGGAATTGCCTTTTCAATGGGAATCCCCATGGCGTATACGGCATTGACCGGTCAGATCCCGGATATCGCCTGGGTGCTCTTCGCAGCGAATTTTCTCTGGATTGTTGCCTATGATACCCAGTACGCCATGGCGGACCGACAGGATGACCTGCTCATAGGAGTCAAATCCACCGCCATTTTGTTCGGCCGGTTCGATAAATGGATTGTGGGCGGGCTGCACGTGGCCACCCTTGTCCTGCTGGCCGTGTTTGGCGGGATGAATGACATGAGCTGGCACTATTACCTCGGATTGCTGCTGGCGTCGGGCTTCGCCATTTACCAGCAGTATTTGTGCAGGGACAGCCTGCCGGAGCGTTGCTTCCAGGCGTTTCTCAACAACAACTGGTTCGGCGCCATGGTATTCATGGGAATCGTCCTGGGCTTTATGCAATAATCATTACGGATGGCCTGAATATGATCGAGAAAATCAATTTCTGCACCAACTGCGGTGACCCGGTGGTCCGTGAGATCCCCCGGGGGGACAACCGGGAACGTCATGTCTGCGAATGCTGCGGCTTCATCCAGTATCAAAATCCGAAAATTGTCAGTGGCTGTATTCCCTACTGGGGAAATCGAGTCCTGTTGTGCAAGCGGGCAATCCACCCCAGGAAAGGACTCTGGACGATCCCTGCGGGCTATCTTGAAATCGGCGAAACCATTGAGCAGGGTGCCCGCAGAGAGACCCTGGAGGAAGCCTGTGCGGTGGTGGGGGACCTGGAGTTGTACCAGATTTCCAACCTCCCCAGAGTCGGCCAGATCTACATGATCTTCAAGGGCAAGTTAAAGGGTCCTGACGGATTTGGGGTGGGCGAGGAAAGCCTGGATGTGAGGTTGGTGGAGGATACGGAGATTCCCTGGGACAGGCTGGCGTTCAGGGTAATACACAATGCGCTGTCGAGGTTTGTCGAGGAACACAGACAGGGCGAATTCTCATTCCAGGTCGACAGCACGAAGTACAAGTGGTAAGGGGGTTCCACCCCCGGGCAGCACGGCCGCTTCCCCCCGGGACCGGTCCCGGCCAGGGTCAGGTCGTTGGGGGGTTGTTTTCGTGAGATACTACGGCATTGTTGTCCCATGGGGCCCGTTTTTCCCTGGCATCACCAGGCTGTGATGATTTCAGTGGTATCCGGTGTGGGCCGGCAGGTCTGGCCTGTTCCCACGGTGGGGCCTCGCCGATTCTATCCCCACGGTTATCCACAGAATCTGTGTATAACCGTCGGGTCATGGAATGCACGGTGACCGGACCCCGGGTTCGTTTCCATCAAACAATACAAACAGTCCATTGAATTCCACTGATACTGATACGGTTTCGGATTACCAGATCCAGGTAGCGGTTCCGGTTCCCATGAGGCAGGTATTTGATTACCTTTACGGTCAATCTCTTGTGCCGGGTACTCGGGTACTGGTCCCGTTCGGCACGCGAAAACTGGTGGGGATGGTCATTTCAAACCGGAAGATTCCCCGGGACATGAAGCTCAAGCATATCGAAGAGGTTCTGGACAGTCAGCCATCCATGGACCCGAACCTGTTCAACCTGCTGCAGTGGGCTTCCGGGTATTACCATCATCCAATTGGAGAGGTTTTGAATGTGGCTTTGCCCAAGCGGCTAAAGCGATCCAGGAGGTTAGAAAACCCCCTGGCCGAAGATCAATACCGGGTACGCCCGGGGGTGAGCCTTTCCGAGGCCGAAGCCGTTCTTCACAGGGCGACGCAGCAAAAAGCAGTGTTTATGCTGATTTCGAAAAACGAATGGATTTCCCTGTCGGGGATAAGGAACCATCCTGATGGGCCAAAAAACAAATCCTTTACCTGGCTGTTGTCCAGGCTTCTTGACAAGCGCCTGATAGAGAAACGAACGGGCATGCCCGGACCGGACCCGGACATCCAGAATGTCCCGGATACCCGGCTGACTGAAGAACAACAGGATATCGCAAACAGGATTTCCCTTTGTCTGGGAGCCTTCAGTTCCCATCTTCTGCATGGCATAACCGGCAGCGGCAAAACCGAGGTATACATACGGCTGGCAAAGCATTGTATTGAGCAGGGCCGTCAGGTCCTGGTGCTGGTCCCTGAAATCGCCCTGACCCCCCAGATTGCCCGGCGGTTTACGGATCATTTGGGAAACGGGGTCTGTCTGTTTCATTCAGGGATGACCGATGTACACCGGTATCAGACCTGGTGGAAGGCGCGACAGGGGGTTGCGACCGTCATTCTTGGAACCCGGTCCGCAATCTTCACGCCGCTCAAATGTCCGGGAATCATCATCGTGGATGAAGAACACGATGGTTCATTCAAGCAAAATGACAGTTTCCGGTACCATGCACGGGACCTCGCAATCAAGCGGGCGAGCCTGGAAAAGATTCCGGTTTTACTCGGTTCAGCCACCCCGTCCCTGGAATCGATGAAAAACGTGGAATCCGGGGTGCACCGGATTTACAAACTGCAAACCCGCATCGGCCCGGCTCAATTGCCGCGAATCGAGCTCCTGGACCTGAAGCGGCTGCCGCGATTTGAGGGGTTGTCCCCGCCATTGCTGGAAGCGGTCAGCCAGGTTCTGGACAATCAACAGCAAGCGATCCTGTTCATCAACCGCAGGGGGTTTGCACCGGTTGCCAAGTGCAGACAATGTGCGTGGCAGGCCCAGTGTGACCGCTGTGATGCCTTTTTGACGTACCATCGCCAAAGCAACACCTTTCGGTGCCACCATTGCGGCAAAATCCAGGGGGCCCGGTCACAGTGCCCGAATTGCTCAAAGGATATTTTCCATGTGGGGGTCGGGACCCAGCGGATAGAAAAGATTCTCCGCCGGCAATTTCCCCAGGCCAATATTTGCCGGTTTGACCGGGATGAGATTTCGACCCAGAGAAAACTGGAAAAAACCCTGGAAGAAATCAGGGAAGGCCGCTTTGACATTATTGTGGGTACCCAGCTCATTTCAAAGGGCCATGACTTTCCGGGAATTTCCCTGGTGGGCGTGGTCGATCCGGACCAGGGCCTTTACAGCACAGATTTTCGGGCCCCCGAATATTTGTTTCAACAATTGACCCAGGTGGCGGGACGGGCGGGACGCAGCAAAGACCCGGGGCAGGTGTTTATTCAAACATCACACCCTGAAAACCCGTACCTGCAAATGATACTCAATCAGGACATCGACCGGTTCTACGCCCATTGCACCAGCGAACGCAGGCAAACCGGGCTGCCTCCCTACGGGTTTATCGCCCTGTGGAGAGCAGAATCAAAAAATGAATTGGCGGGACAGCAGTTTTTGCAGTCCGTCCGCAGACTCGGGATGCACTGGCTGTCCGAGTTGCGCCTGGGAAGTGTGCGCATCATGGACCCGGTCAGTTCACCCATGGAAAAGCTGGCAGGACAATACCGTGCTCAGCTCCTGGTACAAAGCCGGGACCGAAAATCATTGCACCGGTTGCTTGCCCGCTGGGTAAGGCAGGTTGAAACGGCACCCCAGAGCCGCCGGGTCAGGTGGTCCATTGATATTGATCCCATGGATATGTTTTGACCGGTAGCGGAGCATGCTCCATCCACGGTTGTGACGGGGCTGAAATCGTGGTGAAAGGCCCGTTTGATGTGCTTACACAATAATGATATAGTGCCTGTGTCTGGCGGATTTGCAGGGGTGCCGCGACGGGTTCCGGCGTGTCCAGCGCAGTCTGCGGGAGACCACAAAACAGCAGAATCAATGGCTTGGATGCGGGGACGCCATGTGCTCATCCTGTTCCCCCGGTCTTCAATTCGAGAAATGCCCGGATTCGGTGTGGTACGAAAAGAGCAGTTCATGACTACATTTTCTTTGCCCAAAACCGTGAACAAAAAAAGAGAAAATGCAAAAGTTTGACGTAGTGATCATCGGCAGTGGCCCTTCAGGCAAAGCCGCTGCGATCCAGGCAGCGAAACTGGGAAGAAAGGCGGCCATTGTGGATGGGATGTTCCAGGTCGGTGGGGTATGTGTACATACCGGAACCATCCCCAGCAAAACCATGCGGGAAACCGTGCTCAACCTGACAGGCTGGCGTGAAAGAGGATTTTACGGCCGTGCTTACCGGGTAAAGGCCAATATCCGGGCTTCGGACCTGATGCAGCGACTTCAAATGACCCTGCAAAATGAAGTGGATATTCAGCAGGACCACCTGTTGCGCAATGGTGTACATATCATGCAGGGCCATGCCAGGTTTGTCAGTGACAAGGAGGTGGCGGTGGGAGTCCCGAATGGCGATACGGTGTCACTGACCGCGGACAAGTTCATCGTTGCAGTGGGAACGAAAACCTATCGCCCGGACTACGTGCCATTCAACGGAGAGACGGTCATAGACAGTGATGAAGTGACCTGCATGACGGATCTCCCCCGGTCACTCACGGTGATTGGCGCAGGGGTGATCGGTGTTGAGTACGCGACCATATTCCAGACCCTGGATACGAACACAACCCTAGTGGAGCCCCGGGAAACCATGCTTGACTTCATGGACAAGGAAATTCTCATGCATTTCCGGCATGATGTGGTGAACGATGGAATGAGACTGCAGTTTGGTCAAAAGGTAACGAAAATCGAGTGTCGTGACAATGGCTCATGCATTGTATATCTTGACAGCAACCGTGCCATCGCATCCGATATGGTGTTGTTTGCAGCAGGACGTGTCGGTGCGACCAAGGACATGGGCCTGGAAAAACTGGGTATCAAGGTTGACCATCGTAACCGGATCAGCGTAAACAAGAATTTCCAGACCAGTTGTGAAAACATTTACGCGGCCGGGGATGTGATCGGTTTCCCCAGTCTCGCATCCACCTCACTGGAGCAGGGCAGAGTCGCTGTCCTGCACGCCTTGGGAGAGAAATCCCATAAAACCCCGGAGTTTTTCCCTTTCGGGATTTATGCCGTACCGGAAATGTCCACCGTGGGCATGTCGGAAGAAGAGGTGATCAAAAGAAAAATACCGTATGAAATCGGCATTGTCCAATTAAGGGAAACCTCCCGGGGCAAGGTAATGGGATTGCAGTCGGGATTGATGAAAATGATATTTTCCAGCAAGACCCGGCGTCTGCTCGGGGTGCATATCGTTGGTGAGGGTGCGACGGAACTGATCCACATTGGCCAGGCTGTTCTCACCTTGAAGGGCACGCTGGATTACTTTCTGGAAAATGCGTTTAACTACCCCACCCTGGCGGAAGCGTATAAAGTGGCGGCATTGCATGCGCACAATCGCATGATGGCATTGCAGGAATAAAACCATGGGGATTATCAAATCATTGTTTGGTGGAGGCCGCGGAGACAGTGAAGAGGAAAACTCGTTCGTATACAAGGGATTTACAATCCAGCTGACACCCAAACAGGGCAATAACGGCTGGTCCACAGAAGCAATGATCTCAAAGGAAGTGGATGGAGAGCTCAAGACCCATCATTTTATTCGCGCCGATACCACCGGGCACAAGGAGGGTGCCATGGAACTGACCACCATCAAAACCAAAACCCTGATTGACCAGTCCGGCGAACGTATTTTCAGGTAGTATTTTCAGGTGACCCCGGACCGTACTGTCGCGGTCATGCATGGGGAATCGGTGGTGGAAAGGTGGTTTGCCCAGCGAGTGCGAACCCGGCTGATACCGATTGTACGTGTTCGGTCTCCCTGTGTTATTCAGAGATTGTGCGTTCAATTGCCTTTCATTTCAAATGGAGTTGTAGGCTCGGCGGTTTCAGGGATGGCCCGGCATGGGTGGTTCCCGAAAATTAATATTTTCTCACCAATATTTCAATAGGTTACAGGTTCCAAGAAATTCACGTAATCAATCCGAAAGATTTTTCCTTTCATTTTTTGGCTACGAAAGTGCGCGCAGGAACGCCTTCGAAAAATGTGCGGCGGTGCCTCGTCTGGCGAACGGGGAGTTTTCCGAAGAAACCCGGGAGAATTTCGGCGTGTTTCCTCCGAGATCATGGCCTGGACCAGAAGGATTTTCAACGGCGTCTTCCTCCTCGCGATGCTGAAGTAGGAAGAAATGGTCCGTGATGGGCAGGAGGATGAATTGGAAAGGATCGGAGATAAGGCGTGTGCGTTCAACGAATCAGTGACGAATCCAGATTCCTGATCTCGCCGGACTCATTTCATCAATACAAATGACACCCAGTGTAAATACTCTCTATGGGCATTCTTGGGAACTATTTTTCACCTATATACCTTACCTTATCACCTTCTCTCAAAAATAAATTCGTGTACTTTGCTGTGCGAGCTCGTATTTGGTTGACAGGCACATCCATCCGATCTTTTCTTCGATATATTTTTCTCATATTTACCTTTTCGGCTAACTTGGATACTGTCATCCATACGTTGCCATTAGTAATCAAAATATCCATCATTTCTTCGTGAAGGTATGGAAATACATACTCCTTGATGACAAATTTCGGTCGTCGTCCGGCATTTACATAACTGACGAACAGATACCGGTCTCCCGACTGACTTTTCTTGAACTTTCTTATCTGTCGTCTGAGTCGCTCCTGCAGACCATCTTCGTGATCGAAAACTATTAGGCGGACATCGGCCCGTGCCTGAAGGAGTTTCTGGAAGTCCTCCAATACTTCCCAATCCTCTCCCCACTCAATTTCTGTAACCAGTCCAATGTCCTCAACGTTAAAGTCGTTGCTCACCTGCAACCACACCATGTCATAGAGCCATTCCGTTGGCCACGTTGCTCCCTCGACTCCGCCTGCACAAACCTTCTTTCCCTGATTTATCCCCATATCCACTAACATTTTCTTGATTCTATATGTCCATTCTGTACGCCCCCATCCATCTTCTGGACGTTCATCGATCAGACCATCCAGCGCCTTTCTTAGTTCCGTCTTTGTCATGGGCTCTATCTCCAGATATTTATGTTTATAGGCCGTGCTAACGCACGACCAATAAGACCCTATTCGTTATGATCATGCTGCAGATCATTTCTTCGCACTTGCATATCGGTTCCACATCGCTCGCAGATGGCCCAATACTCAGCAATAGTCGTTGCTTTCTGATATTTCTCATATCTGGTATGGGCGGCGGAACCAGGACGCTTGGGATTTAGTCTATAGGCTATTCGGGTTCTGCTCTCGACCTCTCGATCATTGACAAAGATTTTTCGCATAAACTTATTCGATTATTCCCAGCGTTTTCCAATCCAGAGATGAGCCTGAACGAACGAGTTAATCGCTCAGTGGTCTGGTGATGGGGAAAATGGTTAAAGGGAGGCCATGATAGTAGAGGCCGGCACCGGGGGTCAAGGGTGCCGAGCGACACGTACATGAGAGAGTGTCTGGACGAAGCGGACTCAGTCGTATTCGAGCGGGTATACAAGCGGCTGTATGCGTTGCTGCAGCGAGGCAAGGGTCTTTCTTTCGGTCCGCCGCCCGACGGATTGCGTATTTGCACGAACCACCTTCTTGCCGTGTTTGCTATATTGCCGTGGAATCGGCGGTAACCTTCGCGTGGAATCCAGTACTTGGCATTTTCACTGGAATACTCAAGCTGCTCGGGAAACCTGTCTTTTTCCTTGAAGTGTCCGACCGGCGCGGTATCCGAGCGTGAAAGAGCACGGACCGACTTTGGTGTCCCATTTGCTGTCCCAGTGAGGGGTAGCGCATCCCGCCAGCAAGGCCCGTTTGAGTGAATGGAAGCCCAATCACCCTCTAATCGCCATTTCGCGGACATCATTGCCATTGTCAAATTTCTGACAAACCGCTATTTTATACCCTGACATGAATTGATCCAGGAGTGCCTGCCCATGCAATGGGTTTTGCCGGTGGTCATTGTAGCCGCCCTTTTGTATTTATCCCGATATTTCCCTAAAGTTGCGTTCAGTGTATTGGGACTGCTCGTCTTGGGTGCGGGACTCATTGTTTTCAGTACCACGGATGATACGTATTTCCAGTTGCCTTTGGAAAACATTGTCGTGGAAAATCCGGTGATGACACTTGCCTATGGTGGTGGATATCGTCTGAGTGCACGACTGGTGAATCGTGACGAGAAATTTGTGCTCAAGAATACGATCGTGAGCGTGACCATGCTGGACTGCCCTGGAAAGAACGATGAGGGTTGCGAGGTGATCGGCCAGGAAGATGAACGGATCATCGTCCGCATTCCGCCAAGCCAGTCCCGGGACATCTCACATACCTTTAACTTCGGTTCCGCCAAGCCCGTCAATGACGTGCGCTGGCAGTTTAAAATTACCGAAACCAAAACCTGAAATCCAGGATCGGGTATCGGATCATCATGCAATCCATCGCACTTGCCTTACACCTTCTGGCTGCCGTGATATGGGTTGGCGGGATGTTCTTCTCTTATGCATTGCTGCGGCCTGTCCTGGGGACGATTGATGAACCCCAGCGTCTGGTCATCTGGATGAAGGTCTTCAAAAAGTTTTTCCCCTGGGTGTGGCTTAGTATCGCTGTCCTGCTCGCTACCGGGTTTTACATGATATTTGCCATGGGAGGGTTTGCCGTGATCAGCAATTCCGTGATCACCATGATGGTACTGGGGATTGTAATGATACTGATATTCAAGTTCATCTATCTGGCGCCATTTCCTCATTTATGCCGTGGAATCAAGGAAGAAAAATGGAACGTGGCAGTGTATGCCCTGGGAACGATCCGCAAGCTGATTGCCGTGAATCTCGTATTGGGGACAGTGGTTTTTGTGGTGGCCGTGGTCCTGACCGGTCCATTCTAGTTTTTGTACGTCCTGTGAAAGGTTGGCCACGACCCTGCTGGATGGTCCTGGGACTCTTTCTTGGCCTGGCGCCGGTTAAGATGCTGCCTGCCGGGGAAATGCCGGAGATGATCCCGTTGTTCGCGCTCTTTGACCATGACGGCAATCAGGTGGCACTGGAAAATCTGCGCGGAAGCGTGGTGATGATTAACTTCTGGGCAACCTGGTGTGCGCCGTGCATTGAGGAAATGCCGACCATGCAGGCACTGAAGGAATCCCTTTCAGATGAGCCGTTTGAAATCCTGGCCATCAATATGGGAGAAGACCCGGCCACCGTCCAGTCATTTCTGGAACGGACCGGTTTCCATTTCACCTTTCCAATACTGCTGGACCCCACTGCGGAAGTGGCTACACTGTACGAGGTACAGGGATTGCCGGCAACCCTGCTGGCAGACAAATCCGGGAAGTATGTTTTTGGCGGTGTCGGGGCCAGGGACTGGAACGGGCAGGAAGCCCGGAACCTGATTTTGCCCCTGCTCGCACAATAGAAGCATGCATGCGTCAGCGTCCATGCGCTGGAATATCATCACCCAAGGGTGTTATATTGCACACCAATGACATCTCCTCTTTACGGTATATTTGGTGGCACATTCGACCCGGTCCACAATGGTCATATTGAAACGGTCTCCGGTGTCTTGAAATCCTGCGGGCTGGCGTGCGTTGTCTTTATTCCCGCTGCTGTGCCGCCGCACCGTCACCCCCCCGCGGCAAGTGCCAGGCATCGGGTGGAAATGGTGAAGCTTGCCATTGCCGGGATTGCAGAATTCGATCTGGACGACAGGGAGACGAAGCGTGACAGCCTTTCCTATACCTATGATACGGTGGCATCCCTGAAAGCTGATTTCCCGGCGAGAAAGTATTGCCTGATCCTGGGAATGGATGCGTTTCTTGAACTGGAGAACTGGTATTGCTGGAATGACCTGCGGGACACTGTCCATTTTATTGTGATGTGTCGTCCCGGCTGGTGCAGGCCTTTCCAGGTTCCACCCTGGTGGCATGAAAGTGAAATTGTCTCGACCCATGAGTTTGAGTCGTATCAGGCGGGCAAGATCCTACTCGTTGATGTTCCACCCAACCCGGTTTCCGCCACGGAAATTCGTTATGGGATTTCCCAGGGCATTGATGTCCGGCCCCTGGTGGCAGAGCCCGTATGGGAATACATCCGTCAAAACAAACTATATACCCAGGTTAACTCAAGTGACCCAACATAAGAAAGATCTTTCAGAAGATTCAATGGTATTGTGCAACACCGTAACGGCTGCATTGGATGAGGCCAAGGGGGTGGACATTAAAGTCCTGGATGTCCGCAATCTGACGGATATCACGGATTACATGGTGGTGGTTACCGGGACATCAGACCGTCATGTCAAAACCCTGGCTGCCCGGGTACAGGAATTCATGCTGGAGAAGAACTGGAAACCCCTGGGAATGGAAGGTGAAGAATCCAGGGACTGGGTTCTCGTGGATTACGTGGATGTGGTGGTTCACATTATGCGGGACAGGGCACGGAAACATTATGACCTGGAAAACCTGTGGAACGAAACGTTCAACCGGGGCAAGGCGGTGGACAGTGACCCGCCGGAGGATTCCGAAGCCGTGGCGAAACAAGCGGACGTTTTCAGTTAAAGGGATGCCATGCACAAGATTTTTGTGATTGCCGTGGGCAAAAGGATGCCGCACTGGATTGAACAGGGATATGCGCACTATTCCAAGCAGATACACCGTCGGGTCAAGCTCAAACTGATCGAGATTCAATCGGTCAAGCGCGGCACGAATCCCGATCTTCAGCGCCTGATCCGGATGGAAGAAGATAAAATCCGCAGGGCGATTCCCGATCGTGCCCGGGTGATCGCTCTGGAACGTACGGGCAAATCCTGGTCCAGTATTGTATTGTCCCAAAAGCTTGAAGAGTGGCTGAACCTCAGACAGCCCGTCGCGCTGGTGGTGGGCGGGCCTGAAGGATTGAGTACGGACTTCCTCGGACAGGCGGATGAGATATGGTCGTTGTCTGAACTCACTTTGTCCCACAGCCTCATCCGCCTGGTTCTGGCAGAGCAGCTTTATCGCAGCCTGTCTATTCTGGAAGGTTCTCCATACCACCGATAGTTCGATCGCCATGAGCCTGGTCCTTGCCTCCCGTTCTCCACGCCGTCAACAGTTGCTCGCCGCTTTGGGCTTGAAGTTTGAGGTGGTGACCGCTGATGTAGTTGAAAAGGCAAGGAAAAATGAAGAACCGGAAACCATGACCCTGCGCCTGGCTGAATCGAAAGCGAGGCAGGTATTCCATATTGTAGGGAAGGACCACCGTGTCATCGGAGGGGACACGGCGGTTGCACTGGATGGAAAGATCATGGGCAAACCCCGGAATCGGGAACACGCCATCGCCATGCTGACCGAACTCTCCGGACGGACACACCGCGTTCTTTCCGCGGTCGCCCTTGTTGAGGACGGTCATTGCCGAAAGCGGTTGAGCGAATCCAGGGTGACCTTCGCCCGCTTAAGCAGGCAGCAGATTGCACGGTACTGTGACACCCCGGACCCGTACGACAAGGCGGGGGCCTACGGGATACAGGGGGAAGCCGGAAAATTTGTCACGGCACTGGCAGGCAGTTACAGCGGTGTCGTCGGATTGCCGTTGTGGCATCTTCATCAACTGCTGTTTGGACAGGTCAACTCATGATGCAGGAAGAAATTCTGATTAATTTTACCCCCCGCGAAACCCGTGTAGCGGTGGTGAAAAACGGCATGTTGCAAAAAATTGATGTGGAGCGAAGCCGGAACAGGAGCATCACCGGAAACATCTATCTCGGGACCGTTGTCCGGGTGTTGCCGGGTATGCAGGCGGCTTTTGTTGATATCGGGCTTGAACGCAGCGCATTTTTACATGCCCAGGATCTGGTGCCCCCGCAGCAGAAAATAAAGGGCCTCCAGCAATCGGACCCCAAGGCGGACATTGCGTCGCTGCTCACAGAAGGCCAGAGAATTCTCGTCAAGGTGGTGAAAAACCCGATGAGCGGAAAGGGGGCCAGGCTCACCGGCCAGATCAGCATCCCGTCCTGCACCCTGGTGTATCTGCCGGGCACCCATGGCCTCAGGGTGGCCCAGAGCGTACAGGACACCGGGTGCCGGGAACGACTCCTGCAACGCCTGCAAGAAGCGGTGGAAAACTCCGGTGCCGGCGGGGGGTTTATTCTCCGTACGGCCGGCATATCCGCTTCAGTGGATGAAATGGAATCGGATATCGGTTTCCTGACAAGGATGTGGAATCGCATCCACCAGCAGGTCAGTGCGAGCCAGCCGCCTGCGCTGGTTCATCGGGACTTCCCCCTGGCCGTGCGAACGGTTCGCGACCTGATGTGGGAAAACGTAGGGAAGGTGCGGGTGGATTCCATGGAGATGTTCGAACAGATGCACCAGTTTTTGCAGGAGGTAAAGCCCGGAGTGCTCGGCCGCATCGAATATTACCCGGATGCGGGTCCCATATTCGATTTGTACGGGATCGAGGATGAAATTCAAAAGGCACTGCACAGGAAGGTGATGCTGAAATCCGGGGGATATCTGGTCATTGAGAAGACGGAGGCAATGACCACCGTGGACATCAACACGGGGAGCTTTGTCGGCAGGAGAAATCTGGAGGAAACCATATTCAAAACCAACATGGAGGCCGCGGTGGTGCTGGCCCGGCAGCTGAGGGTGCGGAATCTGGGAGGGATCATTCTGGTGGATTTCATCGACATGGCCATGGCCGAACACCGCGACCGGGTGATGCGTACCCTGGAATACGAACTCAGCCGGGATAGAAACAAGGCCCAGGTCAACGAGATGACAGCCCTGGGGCTGGTGGAAATTACCCGGAAGCGCACCAGTGAAAGCCTTGAAGAAGTGCTGACTGAAATCTGTCCGGCCTGTGACGGGCGGGGTATTCAAAAATCCCGGGGGACAATATGCTACGAAATATTCCGGGAAATGTTGCGTACAGCCAGGGAATCGGATGCGGCAGAATATTTGATTGTTGCATCCCAGCCCATTGTTGACTGGTTGCAGGAGGAAGAGGCCGCCGGGCTCGCTGATCTGGAGGCGGTCCTGGAGCGCAAGATAACCGTGCGGGTGAAGCCCGGATACTACCAGGAGCAGTATGATGTGGTCCCGGTGTGATCCCGGGGTTTTGGGCGGGTTATAATCCCGGCGTTGTGAACAGATTCCTGACAGGCCTGATCGGGGTTACCCTGCTTTGCGCGAGCAGCATGGGCCTGGCCATTACCGAACATACTGAAACACTCAGACGCTCGGAATGGCCGGAGTATGTCAATGGTCCGGGCATCCTGGGCCTTGCGCCAGTGCACCGGATTCTGCAGGAATTTGAAGAAGACGAGAAAATCATCGTGGAAATCCGTTATCCCGGGGGCGACCCGGGCAGGGCATGGGCCGAGTCCCTGGCCGGTTGGCTGGTCACTTTCGGTGTGCCTGAAAAATATATTGAACTGTATCCGGGTTCCGGGGCCGCGGACCTGCTTATTATTTCACTGATTGACCGGCGGTAGGGACTCGTCTTCGTGGCTGGGTTACCGGGCATCCTGTCCCCCGCTTTTTGATGACCATGGATTCAAGATGAAAACACCGGGTGGGGAGGACAGGGTCTGTGAACGGTAATCCCCGGGAACCGGCCCGCTGTGGCCGGTATGCCCCCAGTCCCACCGGCCGGCTTCACCTCGGAAACCTCAGAACGGCCTTGCTGGCGTGGCTGCAGGTCCGCCTGGAGGGAGGCCGGTTCATCATTCGGATGGATGACCTGGACCAGCCCCGTGTCCGGCCCGGAGCTCGGCAGCAGATACTGGAGGACCTTTCCTGGATGGGACTGGACTGGGATGAAGGTCCCGATGTGGGGGGTGAAAATGGCCCTTACCTGCAAAGTCAGCGTACCCGGCATTATGCCGATGCGTTTCACACGCTGGGAAAGAACGGGAAGATTTTTGCGTGTTTCTGCTCCCGCAGGGACATTGCACTGGCGGTTGGTGCGCCCCATCAGACCCGTCAAAATCCGCCTTATCCAGGCATCTGCCGGGCCAATCTCTACCCGGGAAGGCCCGGGACTGCGGGTTTGGATGCACAGGGACCCTTGTCCTGGAGATATCGTGTCGGTGACCGGAAAATCGTGTTTGACGATGTCCTTTGCGGAAGACAGGAGCAGGACCTTGCCGGGGAGGTGGGGGATTTTGTGGTGAAAAGGAAGGACGGTCAATTTGCCTATCAGCTGACCACGGTGGTGGATGATTATTTTATGGGGGTGAGTGATGTCGTGCGTGGAGTGGATCTGATGGCTTCCACCCCTCGGCAAATTGCCCTGATATCGGACCTTGGCTTCCATAAACCGCGGTTCTGGCACATGCCCCTGGTGTACGATTCCCGGAACCGGAGAATGTCCAAGCGGGATGGATCCGACTCCCTTGAACAATGGCAGTCAGCGGGTAAGACCGCCCCTGAATTGGTGGGTGAATTCGCCAGTCACCTCGGCCTGGTGGATAGAGCCGAGCGGCTGAGTACCCGGGAATTGCTCTTGAGCCTGGATTCAACCCGATTTCGAAAAGCCCTTCGCTGTCCCCGGGACAGGTAAAAACACCCGGTCACCGGCCCGGCCGGCTAAAATGGCCAGGCTTCGTACTGAAGAAATCCCGCCAGAGCCTTGCACAGGTACCCTGCGTCCTGGACGCCAGCCAGTTCCCTGACGGAGTGCATGGCCAGCTGCGGGGCGCCCACATCCACCGTGCGTATCCCGAGCCGGGTGGCGGTAATGGGTCCGATGGTGGATCCACAGCCCATGTCTGACCGAACGACAATGGATTGGCAGGGAACATTGGCCACTTCACAGGCGGACCTGAATACCGCTTCGGTTTCGCTGTTGGTGGCATAGCGCTGGTTGTGGTTGATCTTGATTACCGGCCCCTGGTTGATCAACGGCTGGTGGGCCGGTTCGTGGACTTCAGGATAGTTGGGGTGGACACCGTGTGCATTGTCGGCGGAAACCAGCATGGAATGCGAAAGGGCCTGGGGCAGGGCCTCGCCACACAGTCTGGACAGGACGGAAGAGAGAAACGGGCCTTCTGCTCCGCTGGTTGAACCGCTTCCGACCTCTTCATGGTCATTGAGTACAACAATCTGGTTGCTGGTATTTCCTGACTGGAGCAGCGCGTCAATGGCCGCATGGCAACTCAGCAGGTTGTCCAGTCTGGCGGAGGCAATAAACTCCTGGTTCAGGCCCACCAACGATGGTTTTTGGCAATCGTACAACGAAAGCTCAAACCCGAGAATGGATTCAAAGGCCTGGTGTGGATGCTGTTTCTCCAGCTGTTGGTGGAGGATGGAGTTGAAATCCATGGTTTCCATGGCTGTCCGGCACAATACCGCGGGCAGGTGCTTTTGTTTGTCAATGCTTCGATGATCATTGGCTTTGCGGTCCAGGTGAATGGCCAGACTGGGTACGAACGCAATGGGATGGTCAATGTTGATCAGAAAATTCCTGATTCCGCCATTTTTCAGTCCCACGGTAACGCGGCCGGCCATCCCAAGGTCCCGGTCAAACCAGGGATTCAGCAGTGCGCCACCGTACACTTCAACACCGAGTTTGGCGTACCCGTTATTGACGCTGATTGCATTGGGTTTTACCTTCAGGCAGGGGCTGTCCGTGTGCGCCCCGATCAGCCTGAAACCCTTCCGGGCGGGAGAATTCGACAGCTTTATCGCGATCAGCGACGAGTCGTTTCTGCTCAGATAATATTTTCCGGGAGCCGGCGACCAGGTATTGTGTTCGTACAACCGTTTGTAACCCGCCTGTTCCAGATTGACAGCCAGATTTTCAACCGCATGGTAGGGGGTGGGAGAGCGGGCAATGAAATCTACGAGGTTTTCAACGGATTTTGGCATGGGCAGGCATCCATTATGGTTGTGCAGAAATGATTCAGGACAAGGCGGTGTGCGCAGATTAAATCGGGGGGGCAATGAATGGCGGGATATGGTTTTGCCGCTACCGGAAAGTGGTGAAGGGGTGTGTGCTGATCCAGGCTTTGCACCCCACGGAGGTTTTCGGTGCGATATAGTCTGCGTCAAGCTGTACAGCCGTCAGCTTGCCGCCCCAGACACAACCACTGTCCAGGCTAACCAGGTTCCCGCGCTGCAAATATCCCAGGGACGACCAGTGACCAAATACAATCCGCCATTTCCTGCATTTCAGGTCTGGATGGTCAAACCAGGGAATATATCGCTTTGGCTGGCTGCCAGGCGGGCCCTTCTGTTTGAAATTCAGTCTTCGGCGCCGGTCGCAATACCGCATTCTGGTCAGGGTATTGAGAATAAACCGTTTGCGCTCCCAGCCCTCAAGGTTCTTGTCCCAGCGCAAGGGAGTTTGTCCATACATGCGCTTCAGACATTTTCTGTATTTTTTACCCCGAATGGTTTTTTCTGCTTCCCCCGCATAGTCGAGCAATTGTTTGCGGGACCACCCCGGGTATACCCCGGCATGCACCATGATGGTCTTCAAATCCTTGTCACAATGGACCAGGGGGCGGTGTCTCAACCAGTCTGTCAATTCTCCAATATCGTCTGCCCTGGAAATTTTTTGCAGGGTGTCCCCCTTGCGATTCCGCTTGATTTTTTCGGTGATGGCCAGCAACAGAAGATCGTGATTGCCCAGCACGGTGACTGCACTTTTTCCGAGACTTTTGACCAGTCTCAATGTCGCAAGCGAGTTGGGGCCACGGTTGACCAGATCACCGGTCAACCACAGCTTGTCAGAACTGGGGTCGAATTTTATTTTTTCGAGAAGTTTTTCGAAAGGGTAGATACAACCCTGCACATCTCCAATCGCATATACCGCCATCTACTCTTGTTCATCTTCCAGTAATTCATCAATTAACCCGTCTCCGGAATCCTCACCATCCTCAGCAGGCGGATTTCCATCATAAATCAGGTTTTCCCGATCAGACCGGTAGACTTCCCTGAGAAACAGGTACTTGTCAGGCTGCAGTTCAAAAACATCTTCTGCATCCAGCCACCTTGATCGTGTGTTCACTGCTCTGAGCCCTTCCGCGTATATTCGTTCCGGGGAGTCAAGCTTGGCCACCGGGTCCCCGTAATGATATTGCGGGATCAGGCCTGCGGCATCCCGCAGGTTGCTCGGCCCCAGCAAGGGGAGTACCAGATAGGGTCCTTCAGGCACACCCCAGACCGCCAGGGTCTGCCCAAAATCTTCCTTGCGGCGGGGCATATTCATGTCCTTGGCAACATCGAAAAGTCCAGCCACGCCGAGGGTGCTGTTGGCGACAAAGCGCATGGTATCCTGGGCCGCATAGCCAATTTTCCCCTGCAGGAGATCATTGGCAATGGTCATCGGTTCCCAGAGATTCGAGAAGAAATTGTTGACCCCGGTCTTGACCGGTTGCGGCAGGTGGCGGTCATAGGCTTTCGCAACCGGTTTCAGCAGGAGTCGATCCGACTCCAGATTGAATGTAAGCACGCTCCGGTTGAACTTTTCGAACGGGTCGTTCTGTTCAGCCGGGTTTCCGGAGGTGGCACAGCCGGTTATCAGCGAGATAGCAACCAGGGTCGCCAGTGTGGTGAACCACTGGTTGAGAATTTTCATTTCAGGTTCTCGCGGAGAATCGATGAGGATTGGCAATACAATATCGGAATAAAACCCGAAATCCAGCCAGTTTGCCTAGGAGCTGTTTCACGAAAGTCATACTGTTTTTTAGTTTTCGACAATACCATACTTCCGGTCCGGTGTCGTTCCGGGTATTTTTGACGGCGTTCACCGTTGAGGTTGCCCGATTGTTCACAGTTCCCCGGGCGGTGCAACGGCACGACCGGGCCATGCCATGGATATTCACTGCTGATTTGAATGTTATTGGATTCAGGTTCGGTTGTAAATGCCATGGATGACGAATCCCGGGCGAGGGTCGTTTTTGAAGATTTCGGCCTGGGATGGGCAGAGGCAGGGTATTTTTCACTGTGCACGGAATCCGGTGCAGATATCCGGTTTCTGCACATATGATCCCGGATCGGTTTGGGGTAAACTCCGCGCCCAGGATGGAGCGGGACGGGGTGGTTGCCAGGCAACGGAAAAGAAGGAAATCAGCCTGGCCAATGCACGGGGGCGCCGGAGCCCATTCAGATACTGGAGCATTGATTGACAGCATGATCAGCTTTGACAAAATTGCGGACAATATTTTTGTTGGTGCCTGTCCCGTCAGCGGTGACGATGTTCGATGCCTGAAGCAGGCGGGCCTGACCGCTGTGCTCAATCTGCAGTCACAGGAGGATTTCTCAAAGCTTGAAATTGACTGGCCCAAAATGGAGCGGTACTACCGTGAGATGGAAATCGCCGTGTACCGCTTTGGAATCCTCGACTATGACGACGATGATCTCCTGGAAAAACTGCCTGGGGCAGTGGACCTTCTGGCGGAAATCATTTCAGACAAACACCAGGTCTATGTGCATTGTACTGCGGGCAAGCAACGCTCACCGGCCATCGTTGCAGGGTATCTGGCCTGGCCGGGACATCGCGGGCTGGAATGGGCGATGAAGCGGGTGACCACAGCGAGGGACTGTGACCCGCCCTGGTCGGTATTGAAAGCCATCAGCGCCTGATAACACCCGGTCAGGAGTTGTCTTTTGAAGCTGCCCCCGCTTTTTGAAGGCCGTATCCTCTCCCGATACAAGCGGTTTCTTGCGGACATCGAATTGCCTACGGGTGAAATTGTGACCGCACATTGCCCCAACACCGGGGCCATGACCGGGTGCTGGTCTCCCGGTGCGGCTGTCCAGATCAGTGCCAGTGACAACCCGAAACGCAAATTGAAATGGACGCTGGAGCGGGTCGATATGGGGGCTGGGTGGATCGGTGTGAATACCGCCCGGGTCAATCAGTTCATTCGCAGTTTCATCGAGGAAAACGCCATTCCCACTTTGCACGGGTACAGGGAGTTGAAATCCGAGCCGGCCTATTTTCGGGAAAGTTTCGAAAAATCCCGCTTCGATTTCAGGTTGTCCGGCGGCAACCGGCCGGACGGTTATCTTGAAATCAAGAACGCAACGCTGTTCCGGGACGGCCGGGTGTTGTTTCCGGATGCGGTCACGGTACGGGGCAGAAAACACCTGGAACTGTTGCAGCATGCCGTGCAACAGGGCTACCGGGGTATCCTGCTGTTTGCCGTCAACCGTCCGGAAGGAAATTCCTTTGGGATTGCCGCGGATATTGACCCGGCATACCACCAGGCGCTGTTGGAAGCGAAAGACCGCGGCGTTGAGATTCTTGCCCTTCGTCTCCTACACAATGAAACGGGTGTCACTCCGGGCGAACAGTTGCCGCTGTTGCTGGACTGAGGATTGGACGGGAACGGGTGCGGCCTGTCCGGGGGGGTGTGCCGGAATCTTTGCGGGAAACCGCCGGCCGTTGTTCCCGGGTTTCCGAACAGGGGGTTGAGTGACGGCCCAATGGCAGACCGGAATTACAGGATACGGTCGTCCATTTCAAGATGTAACCGTTTTCCCCGGTAGGGATTGGCCTCTGCAACCGCTTCATTCAGATTGACGCCAAGACCGGGTTCCGTTGGCGGAATCACATAGCCGTTGTCCCACTGCATGGGTTTCTCCAGTATTTCCCCATGAAAGCCGCCCCAGTCCTGTATGCTCTCCAGGATCAGGAAATTGGGGGTGCAGGTGCTGAGCTGTACATTGGCCGCCCCCTCGATTGGGCCGCAATACAAATGGGGTGCAATTTGTGCATGGTAGGTTTCCGCCATCCCCGCAATCTTTTTTGCTTCGAGGATGCCGCCCACCCGGCCGAGTGCCATTTGCAAAATAGACGCGGCCTGGTTTTCCAGGACACGGGCAAATTCATATTTGGTGGTCAGACGTTCTCCCGTCGCCACAGGGATGGTTGTCTGCCTCGCCACTCTGGCCATTTCTGCCGGATTCTCGGGGGGAGTGGGTTCTTCCAGCCACAATGGATCGTACGGTTCCAGGCGCCTGGCCAGGCGGATTGCGCCGGCAGCAGTAAACTGCCCATGGGTCCCAAACAGCAGGTCAGCGCGGTTTCCCACCGCTTGCCGGATTCTTTTGACAAACTGTTCGCTGCGGTGGAGGTCTTCCAGAGAGGGTTGGCGACCGTCGTACACCGTGTAGGGTCCGGCCGGGTCGAACTTCACCGCGGTAAAACCCTGCTCAACGCAGTCCAATGCCCGTTGTGCTGCCAGGTCAGGGTCCGTATAGACATCTGCCTGGTCTCCTTCCCGTGGATAGAGATACGTATAGCTTCGGAGCCTTTCGTGTATCTTGCCGCCCAGTAACTGGTAGACGGGTTTTTCCACGGCTTTGCCAATGATATCCCAGCACGCCATTTCAAGTCCGCTCAGAACACCCATGAGTGATACGTCCGGCCTGAGGTTGTAGCCGCTTCCGTACACCTGACGCCAGAGTTTTTCGATTGCAAACGGGTCGGCGCCCAGAAAGTACCGTTGTGCAACATCCGCGATCATGATTTCGATGGTGCGGGGGCTGAATGTCGCCGCATACACTTCCCCCACGCCCTCGATACCATTGTCTGTGGTCAGTTTCAGGAAAATGAAATACTGGCCGCCGAAGTGAGGGGGTGGATTCCCCACCACCCAAGTTCTGATATCCTTGATTTTCATTGATTTGTCAGGTCGTTTTGTGCAGGGCCTGTTTCGGTCGGGAGTAAGCGTTCGGTAAGCTTGTGATGGTAGCCCATCTACATCGTACACTATCTATTGGCTAAACCTCTTCTTCAAGGAGTTGGCCATGCTCCCTTAGCCAGCCACGCGCTCTGTCCATGGTGGGTACTTGCGTCTTCACTATGTTCCAGAATCGAGGCGTGTGGTTGGGCTCTAAAAGGTGGGCGAGTTCATGGGCGATAACGTAATCGACCACAAACATCGGCGCCTTAATCAACCGCCAGTTCAGGTTGATGTTGTCACGAACTGTGCATGAACCCCACCGGTATCGACTATCAACAATGCGCGCCTGCCCAAAGGAAACGCCAAGCTCCCGAGCCTGCTTCACCACGCGAGGCAGAATTCGTTCCTTTGCTCGCGCGATATACCACTCCCGCATCGCACCCTTTTTGTGGCGCGCACGCGATGCCGGGATCAGAAAACGCCGATCAAACTCAATAATTTTCGTCTCTTTGTCTACGACTTCGATGCGATAACTCCGACCAAGATATAGCGCAGACTCACCGCTAACGAGTTCTTTGCCAGGTGCATGAGGGCGGTCCATGTATTTTTGGCTATGTCGTATTTTCTCGTAGATCCAATGCCGCTTGGCTTCGACTATCCGCGCAATTGTCTCCTCGGACGCATGATTCGGAGCGTGCACAATAACCTCGCGGTCACGCTCGATAGTGATCGTAACTTTCGTTCGTTTTGAAGATCTTTTTACCGAGTAGGAAATATCCATTTTCACTAATCTGCGAAAAGAATGATGTCATGGTTCTTTTCGGAAATTTCCATGACTCGACTAATAATATGCGCGCGATTCTTGACGAGTCCGGGAACGTTGGCGAACTCAGGCGCGAGCAATATCTTTTGGATCTCTGCTTTCAGCTTATTACGGGCCGGAATGCTCTCCCAGAATCCTGCCAATATCAACTCTCTCTCGACAACGAGAGTAATCTTCTGTGTTAAATCTACGAGATAGCCGATTTGGTCTTCCTTGTCGATTCCATCGACAGCATGCTCCCCAGCCACCTGAGTCTGATCCACAGTCGGCTGGTCTGCGCCGAACAACTCACGCTGAAACATCCGAAAGAATGGCATTTGTTTTTTTCGATGCAATCCGTAGGTTGGTTCGTTGCTGGCCTTGATAATTCGCGTCCGAAGTTTTTCCAGTTCCTCGTAGATATTATTCCAGTTGTCTCGGAATTGCTCAAAGATGAGCAACAGGGCATCGGCGAAGGAAGCTCGCAGGTCCGGATCATCATCCAGGTCTACGTCGAGGTGGTGGCGGATCGCGTGCTCGATCTCTGCCGCTTTGGTCTTGGTCCGGCGGTGCTCGCCGACACACTTTTCGAAATCATTGTCAAGGATCGAGATCGGGGGGACTTTGACATCAATGCCCTGGGACTCAAGGTGGGCATCCGTGATTGCACGAAGCTTCGCCGGAATCCCCTTCATGCTCAGGCGCTGGTCGCGAAAGTGCTTGCCGGCGAGCACATTGATCTCGGCGAGTGCCTTGTAGTCGTCCATGAACTCCAGGGCCTGGCGGGCCGGGAACAGGAGGTTGAGCGATTTGGTCAGCCGCTTGAACGTCAGCATGAATTCAAAGCGCAGGTCCTCGTCGTAGAATACATCATAGAAGGCATCGTGATCGTTCATGTCCGTCAGACCGTGCTTCTGGAGCAGGGCCATCACGGTGGCGTGGGCGTTCTGGAGTTCCCGCAGTTCCTCCTCGGGGAAACTCAGGGCATCGATGATCTCCTTCTGTTCGCGCTCGTCGTACGTATTGATCGCCTTATTGAGATGGTGGCCAATGCCGACATAATCCACTACGAAGCCCTTGTCCTTGGATTCGCCGCTCACGCGGTTCACACGGGCAATGGCCTGCAGCAGGTTATGGGCAACCACGACCTTGTCGAGATACATCACCTGCTCGACCGGTGCATCGAAGCCGGTAAGCAGCATGTTGTTGACGATCAGGATTCCCATGTCTCCGTTGATACCACCCTCTTCGCTGTCGAACGACAACTTGAAGCTTTTGATACTCACCTCGTGCCGTGATGAATCGGAATACTTTTTGAGATGGGGCAGGTCGTTGTGGTGTCCAGAGATCACGACGTCCGTCTTCATTGCCTTGAGCCGGTCCAGATCCAGCTTGCCCGTATTGGTCCGCTCCAGTTCCGTGACCGCCGCTGCAAGTGCCGCATCCAGATGCTTTTTGTAGCGCACGGCCGCCTCGCGCGACGTTGCCACCACCTGCGCCTTGTAGCCGTTGGGGAACACATGCGTGAGGTAGTGCTTCACCATGTCCCTGGCCTTGGCCTCAATGGTGGATTCTGCCTCAAGATAGGCATTCCGCGATCCGTACCCGAGGATGTCCAGACGCTGCTGGAGGTTGTAGTCGCTGAACACGTCCTCGAATGCCGTATCCATGTCGGTCTGGTTCGGTACTTCTGCGTTGTGGGTGCGGCCCTCGTAAACGATCTCCAGCGTTACGCCATCCTCAATGGACTGGCGCATCGTGTACTTGTCAATGTAGTCGCCGAAGACCTGTTCGGTTTTGTCGATCGGTGTGCCCGTGTAACCGATCTTGGTGGCGTTGGGAATGCCTTTGTCGAGGTTGGCCCCAAGCAACTTGTACTGCGATCGGTGTGCTTCATCGGTCATAACGAGGATATTGGGGCTGGCGTTCAGTTCCGGGAAGGTCTCGGTCAGGTCCGCTTCACGGAACTTGTGGATCATCGCCATCACCAGGTCGGAGGTATCGGTGCTGAGCAGTTCCTTGAGTCCCTTGATGCTGTCGGCCAGCTTCACCGTGAAGCCGATGCTCTGACTGGTCTCGGAGAGTTGCTGTTCCAATTGGGTGCGGTCCGTGATGAAGATGACCTTCCAGTTCGAGAGCTGTGCGTGGCGGTACATTTCCCGCACCATGAACATCATGGTAAGCGACTTGCCGGAGCCCTGGGTGTGCCAGATGATGCCGCTGCGCTCGTGGGGATTGCGGCCTTCAAGCAGCCGTTTCACAGCCAGCTTCACCGCGCGGAATTGTTGGTAGCGGCCGACGATCTTGATCATCTGGCCCTGGTCATTCGTCGAGAACAGCGTGAAGGTCCGAATCAGATCGAGCAGATTTTCCCGGTCGAGCATACCGGCGACGAGACGCTGCTGGTCGTTGGGGCTGCCTGAGCCGTGATCCAGTTCGTCCACGGTTCGTGGATATGGGTCGGCCCAGCGGTAAAAGTACTTCTCCATGTGGGTGGTGATGGTGCCGAACTTGGCTTCCTGCCGGCAGGTCGCCACGATGAACTGGTTGTAGTAGAAGAGCGGCGGACTCCCTTCCTTCTTGGCCCCGCGCTGCTCACTGTAGCGGAGGGTCTGATCGATCGCCTCGGGAATCGCGTCCTTGACCTTGGGCGATTTACACTCGATCACCACCACCGGCAGACCGTTGAGGAACAGTACAATGTCAGGGATGATGTGGTGCTCGGTGCCGAGCACGCGGACCTTGAATTGGCAAACCGCGATGAAGTGGTTGTTATCACGGACCGCAAAGTCCGCAAAGCGGACGGTCGGGCTCTTTTCGCCACTCTGGCGGTTCTCGCTGACGCTGGTATTCTCCAGCAGGAGTTGGAACAGGTGCTTGTTGTTCTCCAACAAACCGGTGCTCGGGAAGTTTGCAGTGAGGCGCTTAACGACTTCCTCGACCTGATCGTCTTCGAGCCAGGGGTTGATAACCTTGAGCCGCTCGCGCAGCACGGGCAACATCACGACCTCGATGAAGTTCTTCCGATGGGTATCGGCCGGGGTTTGTTTCATGTCCGTGAGGTCGATGACCTCCCAGCCCAAGCCCGCAAGCTGGTCGAGCAACGGCTTCTCGACGTGGTTGCGCTCGTCCAGCTTAATGTGCTGTCGCAACGTGGCCTTCATACTCTAATCTTGAAACAATATTGTTGTTCGTCGGGCTCGGTACTGGCATCCATCACGTCGCCACCCTGAACCCCCACTCCACCCAGGTCTTTGAGTGCTTATCGTAGTGCCCCTTCGGTAACCCGATGACAAGTAGGTGGCGAGCTCGCGTCATGGCCACATATGCCAACCGTCGATCTTCCGTGTTGTCGTCACGTTGTGCCGCTGCCATAACGGAGTTCCAGAATCGTGTACTGCCGATAACCAGCACCGCGTCGATACTCTCGCCTTTTACCTGGTGAATTGTGTCCTGCCGCACTTCTGAAAACTCATGGGCCGATTCGAAGAGCGGCAGAGTCTTCTGATCGGTGGAAAGCCCGGTTGTTTTGATGTGCTGCCCGAGCTTCACATCACATTGCAAGCCGATTTCATCGATTAATTCCGCCAACTGGGTTCGCATGGAAGAAATCCAAGTGTTACCAAGCTGAGATATCGGTGTTAGCCGGTCCGGGCTTTTGACAAACTTCCAGATTGCCAATACCACAGTCGTGCTCTCGCGTGAGTTGGGGTCGGTATCAATGCGTTCCCACAGAGGGTCGTCCCCTGTGAGTTCGCGCACGATACGTTTGACGGTCTGAGACGCACCACGGTAATCGTGTCGGTAATCCCGAAGGAACGCGGCCGTAGCCAGACTCTTTGCCTTGCCCGTAAGATTGGTATAGTTCACCTTACCACGCAGTGATTCCAGTTGCCCATGCGCTCGACAGACGACAGCAGCAGAGTTGATGCTCACGCCGGCTTGGCTTACAAGATGCTGGAATACCGATAGGCTATCGGAAAATGTCTTCGATGACTCTTCAACCACGAATCCCCGGTGCCACTCGCTCGCTCCATCACCAGATCCTGTAAAATGTACGTTCCCACCCACATTACGGACGACCGCGGCAATCTGGTTGTTGCAACGAAACGACTGACTCAGGGGCTTCTCTGGAATTGACCACTTCTTCTTCAAATCGGGTAACAAAGTCACATCCGCCATACTGAACTCGAAGATGCACTGGTCGGGGTCGCCGATGAGCGTAATCTTTGCGCCCTTGTCACGTAGAGAATTCAAGAGAACCAAAAGCCAGACATTCGTGTCCTGTGCTTCATCGACGATGATCTCAGGGAAACGCCCGGCGAGCAGCTTCGCGATATGCGGTCTCTCGGACAGGAGCTTGCACGCCCAGAATATGCGCTGGTCATGGGTGTAATAGCCCAGAGATAGAAGTTCGTATACGGGCGTAGTGGCGTCGGTAATGGGCCGATTCCCGAAGGAGGATGACGCCTTGAAGCGGAGCTTGGTGCCATCTAAAAAGGGTATAACTTCCCATGCCGGAACGGGGATATTCCGGTTGCCCCCTCCGGCCGTCCACACCTTCAGTTGTGCATTGTTACGGTCGCCCGGGCGTGGGCCTGGAAATAGCTTTGGTCGTTTGTCTGCGCCAGTGAGCAGATGGCCAAACGGGGCGAGAATGTAACGTTCAACGAATGAGTCAAACGTACCGACGTAATTCGGATCTGAGAGGAGGTCTCTTTGCCCTACGTTGATCGTGGCGACTTTGAACTCTCGGATGGCAGCGTTTGTGAACGAAAGGAGAGCCAGTCCGGCGACAGGATGAGGCCAGTTGGCCGCTCTCCAGATAAAGCGTCGACATGATGTCCAGGTTTTTCCGCTTCCTGGAGCAGCGCGCAAGAGAAACTCTAACTCCTCAGCAAAGATGGCATCCTTCTGTTGATCTGTCGGGTTCTGTGCAAGGATCGCCTCCCGGAGTTGATCAGCCGTGGTCATCTTTTTCCACCTCACTGAGAACTCCCAGATGCCTGAGCGCGTTGCGGATGTATTCAGGTACGGCGTTGGCTCCGAGATTACAATCCGCCAAGATCCCGGCAAGTTCCTGTGCAAACCGGCCTTTTGAGACCGGCTTCTCAATAAAAACGTCCAAGAACTTTGTGGCCTTATCCTCCACAGTCGCAAGCACCGCAAGCTCGATTTCGAGCGTTGCTCCAATGATGGGATGTAGCTCTTTGAGCGCAGACACCATGTGTGGAAGCAGTATTTCCGATCGAGCAAGCTCGTGCTCGAAGGTCATCTCCGACATCTCGATATTCAAATTCGGAATACCGGCTGCCTGCCGCCTCAAGTCTGACGCAGTCGCTGACATCTCTCCACCGATCTCCTTCGCATCACCATCTGTGAGAATGACAACTGGCATACAAAGCCGTTCCACTCCAAACAGTGGAGTGAATGCGTTGAAGTTGATCCCATCCGCGTTCAGAATGGTCACGGACGACTTTTTCAGATTGCCACCTGAAATCTCGGCCAGCACAGGGAGTAGTAGTGCCTCCGCGATCCCCTCCACCATCAAGATGCGTCGGGCGAAAAACAACTCCCCGCGGGTTGCATCGAGAAATCGCTGGAGCTTTTTCTTGATCTTATCGTTAATTGAGAGGTTGCAGATCGAGACTGCGCTGACCTTGCCATCAACCTCATGAACGGATACGACCGAGTCGATCGGGGCCTGACTCGCCAGGATGGGAGAGTGGCTACTCGCGATAACCTGCACTTCGTTGCCTTCGTGATTGTTGGCGACATCAGCCAAATGCTTGAGGAGGAGCATCTGTAACTGTGGGTGTAGGTGCGCTTCGGGTTCCTCGACTAGGATTGAACGGAATGAAAACTGTGAACTCCGCCGGAGCGTGCCCAAAGTCGCGGATGTGAAGATCAAGTTGTTGTAGCCGAGCCCGTTGAGGGCAAACGGAAGTCCTTCAATCTCAGGCTGAAGCCCTGCGATGATGCGACGGAAAGTTGGGTCGGTGAAGATCAACTCCGTCTTCTGGGTCAGTTCACTACCTGCGATAGCTGCCATCTGTGCATTGATGTCGCCCCTTGCGTCTTCGACTGGTTTCAGAACTCGGATTTTCTCGTTTGCATCTTTGGCGATGGATTCAAAGTCTGCGTGCTGATCTTTCTTAGTCAGGCAGTCGATAAGGCGGGACACTTGGGAATGTTGGCCCGGCCGCAAGCCGCGTTCGGGGTCACGCAGCGGCTGCAAGTAGATCGTCGCAAGTCGATCGTGATGGTTCGATGGAAGTGAGCCGCCTTCTGTCTCGCCGCCCCACATCTTCACGTTGCACCGATTTGTCGTCTCGTTGAATTCAACGCGGGCATTAACCTGCATCTCGAACTCACCATCACCGATATCGACGAGGCACTCTTGAAAGTGGACTTCGTCCTCATCCTCAAGCCCGGTGAATCGGCAGGAAATCTCAATCGGCGCGTGTTCGGTTCCGGCGCGGAAGTCATTCTCCGTCAGTCGGAGGGAATCAAAATCCCGGCTTGAGAACAACATGAGACGCAGTGCATCGATGATCGTCGTCTTGCCCGAATTGTTCTCCCCAACCAACACTGTCAGACCGGGCGGAAAACTAATTGTGAGCGCGTCGATCTTTCGAAATTTACGGATCTGTAGTTCACGGAGCCACATCTGCATAACCTCCGTTTTTGGTCCAGTCGCTCATGTAGTTATCCCTTCACATTGTTCGAGCAGGGCCGTTACGCGGCGGTTGCCCGTGAGCAGATCCTGCATCAGGGCGATTTTGAGTCTACGAAGTTTTCGAGAGTGTAGCGTCGTCTGTGTGATCGTAGAATCGACGTCTCTTAGCTTTGTCGAAATCGCGATTTGCTCATCAACCTTGCGGGGAACAGCGATCGAGTAGGCGCGAAAGAATTGCAAACCAATCGTCACAATAGTGCTTCCAGACGCAATACCCTCGAAGTTTGGCTTATCTCGTTGCAGCCAATAATAGAGGTAGATGTTGTCGAGTTTTGTAGGCTTGCATCGCCACGCCATGAAATGCTGACTGACGGCCATTTCATGAGCGAGGATCGCGCTCTTTCCTACTCCTGCATCTCGGGACAGAATCACCGTGCCTGCTAGATGAAGCACAGCGGACGAGTTTTTAAGTCCAAGCTCACTGATCTCTTTGTCCGTATCCAAGATGTACAGGTCGTCAAGTTTACGAGAATCCGCAAGTGATACCCACTTGATGCCACCGTTCCAATACGTAGGCCGCTGCTTGTTCGGAGTATGGCCGCTGCCTCTGACAGCAAGGGAGTCAAGCAAGGTCACCTCCCACTCCACCGGAATCCGCCCGAGCGGAGAGTCCTTGAACTCGTGGGTCGCTTCAGAACGGAGGTTGCCATGTTCGTCGATGCCCCGGGTGAGCAGGTCCTGCATCAGGCCGGTCTTGATGCGCTGCTGCTTGGCGATGAGCGCCTCGGTCTTCTCGATCGCTTGGTCAACGGTCGAGAGTACCTCGGCGATCTTGGATTGTTCGTCTGGTGGCGGCGTTGGCGTTGAGACCCTGTAGAGTAAATCGCGCGATAGGCTCGGCACGCCGGTCGCTTCATTCAGTGCGTGCAGATCAATGCTACACAGGAGATAGTACAACCACTTCGGCGCAGTGTCGTCGAAATCGCTGAGGAAATACGCGGTGTCGATCGCCCAGAAACGGCCTTCGGCAAAGCGGGGGCGATCAATACTCCCTTTCCGGCCAAGGATAATAGACTCGCCCTCGTAGTGATAGCCCGTTCCTTGACGCTCGTTGTCGGATGTTCCGTAGACAGGATATTCGCCGGCGTCGTCGAGTATTGCGCTCGGGTCGCGTCCGTAGTTGATCGTCGCGAGGTCGCGCAACGTTTTATTTGTCCACTTGTTTGGTAGCGTCATGAGAGGTATCCCAGCCCTGTCAGGAAGCCTCCCATCGTGGCGAGTGTTGTCGCTCGATGTTCCTCCAGTACGTCGGCCGCGATAGCGTACTTCTCCCACAAATTCTCAACGACTCGCACGAGCACCCGCTTCTCCACGTTGAGGTAGCGGTCCAACTCGGCGTGAGCGATGTCGTAGATCTTCTTCAGGATCAGGCGGCGGGCGTCGACCTCGTTGATCTGGCCGCCTATCACCTTGAGTACCGCATCAGTCCGGGCCATGCGGGCGTTCAGCGCCTCCTTGTCCTTGTTGAGTGCGGTAATAGTCTTCTTGTCGGCCGTCTTGTTCGGGTCCAGCCCAGCGAGACGGGCATCGGCCTGCGCGACCAGTGACTGGGTCTTGGCTTTGAAGTCCTCGGCCCCAAGGCGCTTGAGTTCGAGCTTGAACTCCAACTCTGTATCCTTTAACTTGAGCGTCGCCTTGGCATCCTTGATGTGCTTCTCAATCGCCTTGATGCCCTTGTCCTGCTCCGTGAGGTGCTTGAGTTCCTTCCTGGCGGAAGCACTGGCGCTGTCTTTCAGATCATCAATAAGCGCCTTGAGAGCCTTCTTGATGACGGCGGCACTGATCTTCTTGTCCTCGCCGGGCTCGTAGCCGCTGACCTCCTGGGCGGTCTCGACGGCTTCGGCCAACTCGCCCTGGGCTTCGGAGATGGTCGCTTCGAGCACCTCAATGGTGTCGGCCTCGGCCTGGAAGTACTCGACGATGAGGGAGTCATCGGGAATCAGGGAATGGTGCCAGCCGGTGGAGACAATGGTTTTGAGGTCGTAGCGAATCTGCTGCCACCAGTTGACGAAGACACCGGCACTCTTGAACTCGTCGAGCACGCCCAGCGGCACGAGCTTGGCCTTGAGGGTGGTGAGCAGCTCGTGGCGGACCTCGGGCATCTTCTTGCCGCCGTTGCCCGCGTGCTGGAGTTGGGCAAAGTCATGCTTTGCCACAGCCCACCAGGATTCAAGCGCGTCGTGGTGCCGGGTGAGGGTACCCAGCACGGTCGGGTCCGCTTCGAGCGTGGACTTGATAGCGGGCTTGGCATCGATGGACTCGCGAAAGGCGAGGTAGGCGGGGCGTTCGGGCTCGAAGAGTGAATCCGGGTTGACGCCGAACTTGGCGAAGTCATCTGTGCATGCGGCGACCTCCGCCTCGGGGATTCCACCGATGAGATGTGCCTGGACATCCTCCGGCTCGGGATCGGGGGTGTTGTCCACATAGCGGCGGATGTTGAGGTTGTAGTCGTGAGAGTCCACGATCTCGGACTTCGGCACGAGGCGCGAGTACTTCGGCAGTTCGCGCTTGTGCGTGAATACGAAATCAATTTTCTCAATATCTTCGGGGCGAAGCCGGTTCTGACTCTTGTCCTCCGCGTATTCACGATCAGCGTTGATGAAGAGCACCTTGTCCTTGAGTGCATCGGGCTTGCTCTGGTTGCAAACCAGCACACAGGCGGGAATGCCCGTGCCGTAGAAGAGGCCGGGCGGCAGGCTGACGATGGCCTCGATGCAGTCGTTGTTGATGAAGAGTTCGCGGATGAGCTTTTCCTTGCCACCCCGGAACAGGACCCCGTGCGGCAAGATCGTCGCCATCCGGCCATTGGGCTTGAGGCTGGCGAGCATGTGCTGCACGAACATGAGGTCCGCTTTTTTGCCGGTCTCCGGGCACCACTCCCGGAAGCGACTGGTGAACTTCATGCCTGCGCGGCTGTAGTTCTGCGAGAACGGTGGGTTGGCGAGCACTCGGTCGAACTTGCGGACCTGTCCGTTGTCGAGGATGAGCGGGTCCTCCAGCGTGTCCTCGTTCTCGATGGTAAAATGGATGATGTTGTGGAGGATCATGTTCATGATACAGATCGACCAGACTGTGCCGTTGGAGTCCTGACCATAGAGAGCGAGGTCGTCGGCGTTCTGGCCCTGCTCTTCCACGTACTGGTGGGCCTGAATGAGGAAGCCACCGGAGCCGACCGTAGGGTCGTAGATGGTGTTGCCAGCCTCCGGCTGGGTGAGTTGGACGAGCAGGCGAACGACCTCGCCCGGAGTATAGAACTCGCCGCCCTTTTTGCCGGCGCTGTCGGCGAAGAACTTGATGAGGTACTCGTAAGCGGCGCCGAGTAGGTCGGGAAACTCGAAGTTGTCGTTGACGAGAATGAAACTAGGCTGGCTGAAGTGATCGAGCAGATCTTTCCATTTCTGGTCCGAGATTTTGGTCTTGCCCTTCACCGCGTTGAAGTCGATGTTGTTCTTGAGTACTCCGGCGAGTGCATCGTTCTCATCTTCGATGGCCGCGATGGCTTTGTTGAGCATGTTGCCGATGTCGTGCTTGAGGTCCTTCAGGGCTGGCACGAGATCGCCGTTGTCGTCCTTCCAGGGCTCGTGCCAGCGGGCTCTGACGGGGACAAAGAAAGTCTCGCCGTAGGATGTCTTGTCTTCGAACAACTCGGCGACGAGGTCCGGCTGGTCTTTGAGGTGTGCGAAGGTCTCCTTGCGGAGTTGTTCGCGTTTGCGGTCGAACTCATCGGAGAGCCGCTTCAGGAACAGCATGCCGAAAATGAATTCCTTAAACTCCGAGGCGTCCATCTTGCCGCGCAGGATGTCGGCGGCCTTCAGGAGGAAGGTCTCAAGTTGGGCGAGGGTGATCTTCTCCTGTTTCATCTTCCGGTCCTTCTCACGCTTCCTCCTCTGTGTTCCCTTTGCTTTTTCTGGTTGCGATTGGCTCGTGAATTATCCCAAGTAAATTGGCCTCTTTCTTGGTCAAGAGCAATAGCATAGCGTTTTTGAATACGGAAGCAAAAAACAGAAAGTTATAGGGGCACTGGAGAAAAACTAATCTTCAGCAACACGCATGTCCCAATCGGAGTGGCGTATCTCCCCGGTTTGGTAGAACTGACGAATAAGTTTTATATATTCCCGAAAGTCCTTGTTTTCCTCGGTCAGCCGGTTTGTTGTATCCCAGTCAATTTCATTTCGTTCTTTAGCAGGAATCATGATCTGACTTTCCGATGGATTTTCAGCATCCAGTTTGATGAAGCCAATACCATGCAGACCTGCAAGTATGCGAAGCTCTTTTAAGGTGTCCGCACCTGTGATTTCGCTGGCAACCAGATAGCCGAAATTCGCCCATGAAGAGTTGCTGACAGCTTGAAAAAACACTTCGCGCACATTGGAACGATTAATCAGAATCTTGACTTCAAAAGACCAGAGCTTTGTCTTTTTATCAGCGTATTGCTGTACGCAGTCTTTGATTTCACGATGCCAGTCGCCGCTGAGATCTTCCATGCTAACAAGGTCAGGATAAAGCCACTTATTGCCGCCAGCACCTCGTGAATTACGGGACCGTTTTTCATCAATGCGCTTGCTGCAGATTTCAAGCTCTGACCAAAGAAATTCGGATAGGACTGGGTAAAGGTCATGCTCCTTGACAACAGAACGATTTCCCTTTGAAGCAGGAGAGGCTTTGCTCCTCTCAGCATGATCGATTTCTGCGCTGTCCGTTGATTCAGTGAAATAATATTTCCGAGGACGTCCTTCCGTGGTTTTAACCTTTGGATAACGTTTCTGCAGCCGGGGACGCTGTGAGCCGATTTCAGCAACAATTTGCTGCAAGAGAGCGGTTTCGTTGTCAAGCGGATTTATCTTTGCGGTAGAGCGCTTTTGCTTTTGGCGACATTCATCTGGATAGGTTTTCAATATCCAATTGGCAATTTCCCGGGCTGTAAATTTCTGCTCCGGGTTCTGCTGTAAAAACGCAACAACGGTATTGGCCAAATTCAGAGCCATGCTTCAGTCTCCCTGATTCTTGTATCCATTCATCATATCAGTCACGATTGGAATTACAAGAAAAAGAGAGTTTGCCTTTGATTTCCTGCAGCGCAAACCGTTGTTCCTTGAGGGCATGGATTTGCTTGATACGATCGACCATTTCCAGCGCATAAAGTTGGTAGCCAGATTCCGTGACTTCAGCAACGTCCAAGAGGCCTTCTTTCGTCCAGTGGCGAATGGTGGAATTTGGTTCATCCACCTTTTTTGCAAGCTCCCCGATCTTCAGAAATTGATTACGATCAGCTGGCTCGGAATCTTCACCGGCAGCGGCCTTCAAATAGATATCCAATGATCGATCGACGGCGTTTGAAATGATTTTGAAATAGTCACCCTTCGAACCACCAAGCTGAGCTTTTTTCAATGACCCGATATAGGCCAAACGGTCACGGTCGGGAAGGCTGATTGTGGCATGGTCCGGTGCCGTCAACAATCCGTAATCCACAGATTTATCAATATCCCCTCGATCCGGTCCAATGCCCACATCCCCGCCCTATAATTTTGCATCTGTGGTACTTTTCTGCTGGAATACACCAAAACCCTGAAAATCGCTGATGACCACAAAATCTGAATTCGAATCCCTGGAGTCCGGCTGTGTCGGCACACAGGATTACATCGCCCTGGCCACAAAGGTTGCCGAGAACCTGGCGGACACGGATTATGTGAGACACCTGCTGACACAGGCTGAAATGCAGTGCCAGTTTCCAAAGGAGTATGTCATGGCTGCAGAGGGATTCAGCAGCCTGCTGGGGGACAGGGCCTATGCGGCAGACCTGCTTGAGCAGGGAGAAGATGCCTGTTTCGAAGGGATGGAATACGCCGAAGTGGGCAGCGCCATTGCCAGTGTGCTGGGGGACCGGGACAGGGGTACCGCATTATTCAGGCAGGGGATGGAAGAGATTACGGATCCCCTGCAGCGGGTGGTGCTGGCCGGCCTGGCAGAAAGCAAGCTGGGGGACAGTGATCTCGCCAATGCCCTGTATGCCCAGGTTGAAGGCGATTGCAGTACTGTTGAAGCCTATCTGGAGCTGGCCCGGAGCATGGTGGAGAACGGTGACCCGGACAGTGCCAGGGCCCTGTATGGAAGAGCGGAACGATATTGTGAGGACATTGGACAGACAGTGGACTTTGCAGGGGGGGCCCTGTCGGTGTTCCAGGACAGCCAGTGGGCGAAAGACATTCTCGAAGAAGCCGAAGCGGATGCCCAGTTTCCCAGGCAGTTTGTTCAGCTTGCCGAAGGTTTCAAGTCCCTGCTCAACGATGACGACAAGGTGGATGCGCTGCTTGAAGAGGGCCTGGAATTCGCCATGTCCGGTGACGAATACATTGACCTTGGGGACGGATACTGGGATCTCAAATCAGACAGGGAAACCGCGGCGGAGCTTTACGAAAAAGGTCTCCCGGATGTCCATGACAGGGATGCGCTACTGTTGCTGGCACGGAAGGCGGCCACCGATCTTGAACATCCCGAACTGGCCAGGTCCATTTATGCCAAAGCAGAAAGCCGGGTCACCGGTCCGGGAGAACTCATCAAACTGGCCGAAGCCATCTTGTCGGATACCGGCGACAAGGAATTTGTGGGCCAGGTCTATCAGCGGGCCGAGGAACAGACCGTGGGAAGCCATGGTCTTTTGAGCCTGGCCGAGCAGGTGTGGAATCACCTGGGTGATCACGATTGGGTGAACAGAATACTGGCCAGGGCCATTGGCGAGGCATCCGATTTCAATGCGGTTTCCAGGGTGCTGGATGCCATGGGTGGCCCCCTGCCCGGTGAGACCGGGCTCGCTGAATCGGCCCTGGACAAACTGCAGGGTACGGCAGGTTCCTCGCTGGACTACCTGGCTGCACATGAGAAATCAAGGTTGATCCTGAACGACCGGGAGAGGGAAACCGGTTTATTGCTCAAGGCGGAAGAATCGGCAGAGAGCCTGGCTGAACTTGAAAAAGTCGCCGAAGCCGTCGCAGCCCACAGCGAAGACCCGAACTGGAATGAACGGTTACAGGACAAACTTCGAAAGCGTGAGGCGAACCAGCAGTTGTACCGGGAATTTCAGGAGATGGAAAAATCCTGCAGGGTTTCCAGGCATTTTATTGAGCTTTCCGCAAAGGTGGCTGAAAAACTGGAAGACAGCCATTACGTGACAAAGCTGCTGGAGAGTGCCGAACAGCTTCTGGACTCCACCAATTTTGATTTCTGCCAGTACAGGGAACTGGTGGAAACAATCGACCGGACCACCCGGGATGCCAACTGGTTGCGCGGACTGTTTCAGAAAATGGCGGGCCGGACCCGTCATTTTTCCGAGACAAACCAGATTGTCAAGCTGGCGCTTGGCCTGGAAGACCGGGAATTGGGAAGAACCCTTGCAGGAGAGATCCTGGCATCCGCTTCCCAAACACTTCGGGACAGCGGTTCGGCCAGAACCCGGGACTTTGTAAAATTTTCGGGTGTGGTAATCGAGCATCTCCCCGAAATTGGGTTGGGGAAGGAACTGCTGGAGCACGGAAAGGGGGTGGCAAACGGATTCCTGGACCTTGCGTGTTTGTCCAGGGCCTATATGGAGATGGGTGATGCCGATACGGGGCGGGTTCTTCTGGAGGAGGCCGCTGAAGCGTGCAAAACCCCCGGCAATTTGCGCACCCTGGTGGGCAGGATGAGAAGTTACGGGGTCAACGAGCCCCAGGTGAGGAAGACCTATGATGGGTGCCGCGACCGTTTTACCGATAAATTCGACAGGCTGGCCTGGGTGGAAGGGCTGTCAGACTTGTTTGATGATCCAGATGCCTTTGACCAGGCCTTTGATTCGTTGAAAGACGAGTTTCCGGATGAGGTGAACCAGGCAACATTTCAGGCCCGTGTTTTCAGCCTCACCCGGTCAGGCAGGGACTACACCCGGCCCCCGCGTTCAATTAACTGGCGCTGACCCGGGGTATCGCCAATGAAATATTCGAACGGGTGACCCTGAAAGCGTTCCCTATTCCGTTGGACAGCAGCTCTCACAGTACTTCCGGGGATGGATCAGTGTTATATTCCGTCCTGCCTCTTTCAATGGGTTCATCCGAGAGCCCCGGGAAAAACCATGGCATTTCAAACCATAGAGATTGAACAGGCGAAAGAATTAATCGCAGCCGGGATGGTGACTGTCATAGACATCCGGGACAATGCGTCTTTTGGCCAGGGGCATATTGAACAGGCCAAGCATGTCAACCATGACAATGTCGAAGCATTTATCGAAGAAACCTGTCACCAGGTTCCGCTCATTGTCTACTGCTATCATGGTAACCTCAGCAGGGGGGCCGCGGAGTATTTCAATTCCCGTGGATTCGTCCATTCCTACAGTTTGAATGGTGGATACACACAATGGGTTGAGAAAACCGGCAATGAGCAGTAGGCGGTATCCGAGTCGTTGCCGGACTTGCTGCCTGTTCGGAGAGTTGCCGGATTCAATTTCCCTGCGAGGGCGGGCCATGATGGCCGGGGGAAAGCGCTGATGGCGGTACGGGCCATCCACGAACCGGCATGCAACAGGCCGAGTCAAACCAGAATATCAATCCCCAACCAACCTGCTCATCCATGGAATTCATCCACAGCCTGACGACCGAATTCAGCACGGGGACCACGATTGCCAGGGTCCTGATCGTACTGGGAATCACCTTCTTTTTGAGCCTGGCGAGCGGGTTTTTGGTCCGCCGCCTTGCCGGCCAGGCCGATAAAACGGCCACCGCTTGGGACAATGCGGTGATTGATTCCGTGGGGCCGCCATTGCGTGTGCTGATCTGGATTGTCGGGGTGTCGGTGATGGTCAATATCGTGCTGGCGGCGGCTGAATCTTCTTTGCAGGAGTATGCGGGATTGGCCAGGAAGGTGGGAGTGATCATCGTTTTCGCCTGGTTCCTGTTGCGATTGATAAAATCCATGCACGCAGGGTTCCTTGCCAGGAAACGTGACCGGGACGAGGAAATCAACCAGTCGGCTGCGGATGCCATCAGCAAGATATTGAAGCTGTCGGTATGCATTGTTGCCGGGCTGATCGCGATGCAGACACTGGGGTTCAGTATGGCAGGTGTTCTCACTTTCGGCGGAGTCGGAGGCATCGCGGTGGGGTTTGCGGCACGGGATATGCTGGCAAACTTTTTCGGTGGATTCATGCTGCACCTGGACCGCCCTTTTTCCGTGGGTGACTGGGTACGTTCTCCAGAACGTGAAATCGAAGGGGTGGTGGAAGAAATCGGCTGGCGGATAACCGTTATCCGAAACTTTGACAGCAGACCGCTGTACGTGCCGAATGCCGCCTTTTCCAGCATCGCGATAGAAAACGTTTCCCGCCAGACCAACCGACGAATCTACGAAACCATCGGGATTCGTTACAGTGATGCCACCGCCATCAATTCAATTGTGCAACAGGTAACCGACCTGATTCAATCGCACCCGGAAATTGACCAGGAACAAACCATCATGGTCAGTTTCACCACCTTCGCTCCGTCTTCTTTGGACTTTTTTATCTACTGTTATACCAAAACCCGGGTGGGGACGGAGTTTTTCAGCACCAAGCAGCAGATCATGCTGGAGATATTGAAAATTATTGAAAGCAATGGTGCGGAATGTGCGTTTCCAACGACTACTGTTCATCTTCAGGGCCCGGAGCCCGGGGGAGACAGGGCACCGGAGAAAAACCCGTAGCGGGTTTCATCAAGGGCTGCCACAGGGAATGGGAGACCCGGTGAATGCCCCGGTTTGACGGAGTCGTATCCATGCGGGTCCGTGGCGGCGGGGGGAAGTCCAGCAAAAAAAAGGGTTTCAGAGAACACTATGGGACGATTATCCGCCTGTGGACCTACCTTCGTTTGAAAACCCTATCAAAAAGCTTGCACAAACGGGATTTTCTGACAGACACTACATAGAAGCCACTGCAGAAGGAAATCTCAGTCTTTCAGGTACAAAACAATGAAGAGCTGTCAATTGATTGATCGGACTCAAATTAGACGGTATGCCACTGTTATAAAATGATATTAGTGAATTCAATATCTTTTGACACCGACAAAAGTACCGACTAAATAAAATTCAGGCATTTGGCATAATTCGTTCAATCATAACTTCCTCAGTTATCAATATTGTTTACTTTCTCCTTGGGTTGTTTCAGGGCTCTTTTCGTCCCCGTCTGACCGCTTCTTACCTACAGCGCGTCTCTCTGGCTTGAGTTGAACATCCTCGCAACCTGATGCGATGCATGCGCCTCACCTTTATCCTCTATCCAAGGCCAAATGAGTGGCAACAAACTATCAATGGGGTTGTTGGTTTGAACGCTGTCAACAATGACGTACCAACGATCACTCTTACTATCGTATTTGTGCTTCGCACCGATTACACGAGCAGCCTCAGCAGCCTTTGCGTCTAGGCTAAGCACAACCGCATAAGTGAGTCCCCCAGATACCGTTCGGATTGAGAAAGCCTTGATCGCTTTTCTTGTTGCAGAGATTTCTGCACGCACCTCCAGAATGGTCCTTGAAATGTCTTTGAGGGTAGCACTTGAAAATTCGTAGAGGTCGATAGCGACAGAGGCAACCCTCGGATCGGCATTCTTCAACTTTGCCAGCAACTCGGATACTACCGGGATATTGACCTGCTCCAAGATACCTACCGGGCGATCGGCATTGATACCAAGATCTGCTGCTACCATGAAGTTGTCCACGACCGTCGCATGGTCTCGCCCCAACTCCATGAAGTTTATGTCTGGCGGCAGTGCGAGTTTCGATTCAATGTGATAGCCAAGATAATTGTATTCACTGTCCGACAGGATGTTAGCAAAACCGTCTGATCGATACTTTAGGTACAACAGCATATCTATCGGTTTAGGAAGTAGGCGTGCAACGCAATCAAGCACACCGATATCCCAGATCACCGGAGCCATCTGATTGCTTCGTTCAAGCATGCCCCGAGACAACACGGTGGAAGCCGGGAAGGAATCACTCAACACTACCATAGCGAAAAAGCGCGGAAGTGCATGCAGTTCTAACTCATTGTCGCTCTTGGTGATACATTTGGCACCTGCCTTGATTAGTTCAATGCATTTGAGGGCCTGTTGATAGGGGTCCTGTATCGCGCCCTTGAAATCCTTTTCCAGTGCTTCAGTGTCGCCCGCACGCGCACTTAGAGTGACACGCTTCGACTTGGCCTGTGCCACGATAGCGAACTCTCCGTAAACCACCAGTACGTCAATCTCCCCTTTTGGGTCGCCCCCTTTTTCCGAAATAACGACGTTTTCAAACACATTTTGAACTCCGAAAACCGAACCAAGGATATCGGCAGCTTTCTTTTCTAAAAACCTGCCCCTGTGTTCAGCGTGTATGTCTGCATATTCAGGGTCGCCCATCATCCAGAAAAACGGACTCTCGTAGATAGTGTCTGGCATGAAAACCCCTTGATTTTGCGCGACCGGAGGAGTGAAAGCAATTTTGCAGGGTCCCTCCGGCGAATTGCGGAGGAGATTTTCGCTCAATGCCGCTTATTTTCGGCGGTTTGAGGCACGATTTGGCGGAATTTTACGCTCCAGGTCATAGGAGACCCTCCCCGTCGGTGCGGGGGCAGATCTGACCGGGTGAATAGGGCGTCAGGCAGCCAGGCGGTGTCTGTCACGATGCGTTTTCTCCGATTTCTGCAACATCCGGCCGAGTTGGTGCAGGTTGGCAGCAACGATGGCCAGCCCGACGGTTCTCTCGAACCCGTCGGCTCCTTTCGCCCGGACTCTGTCAAGTCCGTGATGCTCCAGGTGATTGATTGCTGACTCCACGGCGGGGTGCTGTTTCCGTGCCCGGGAAAAGTTTTCTTCGGACTCCCGTTCCTGGTCCGCGGCATTCAGTCGGCCCTTTTTCGGCAAGGCCACCATGTCAAGCAGATTCTCCAGACGCCTGCGATTCTCCGGGCTGTGAAAGCCCCGGTCAAAGCTGCACTCCTGCAGGTCCGGGTGCATCTCCTGGCAGGACTCAATCAGGGGAACCGCTACATCCACATCCCCGCCTTGCCACATGATCTGATAATCCAGCACAAACTGGTGCTGGTCCTCGACAATGGCCAGGGGAACTCCGAGTTCCACCGGACGCCCCGCCTTGCCTTTCGATATCCACCGGGTATGCTCCTCGAATACCGAAAAGATTTTCTCGGAATGCTCAATCACTTCGCCCTGCAACACCCGGCGGTCGATCTGGTCGGTGAATAGGTGGATATGCTTCAGATAATGGCGGATCTTCTCCATCCAGGCGGTGGATGCCCCGGCTTCCTTCAGGGCAACCAGAGATAACTCCGCTTTCCCGGCCATCTTCCGGCAGATCTTCAGATACTCCGACACCTGATCCGGTCGCTTCGTCCAAAGCCGGGCTGTGGCGACTCGATTGAACCGCTTGCGCACCTGTTTGGTCAGGTGCCGGTGCTGCCGCCAGCCTTTCACATCATGCAATTCACAAGCCTTGCCGGTTTCGCGGATCAGGCAACGAGTGGAATCCAATAGGAGGTTGAAATCAGTCGGGTAGTGGACGTCCGTCTCCACCACGAAACTATCACATCGCCCGGCCAACGTTTCTCCAGGCTTTTTTTTTGCGACCGTATGCCCCGTGGAAACCACCAGTCGGTTGACCTCACGCAGCAGTTCCGGAGTCAGCAGGGCCACATTGTCCACGATCCGGGCCCGGACGTAGTAGGTATTGTCGATGCCGTCCATACCATGACCCAACATCTTGCGTATCGTTCGGTGCTCGTTGGCCAGATCATGCAGACGGTCGAAATCGCAGTTCAGTCCTTCCTTGAGAATGCCCAATACCAGAATCCGCCACATCTCCATTCCCGGACGCCCAACGGTGCGGTCGGTATCCGGTCGGATATGGGCTTCGAGCAACTCGAACAGCTCCTTGCGGGTATCCGGGTCGGTATAGATCAGTTGAAGGCCCTTCAACAGGGCCGGAATGTCGTCCCGGGACTTTTCGTCGAGGGCGATCTGTTCAATCGGGACGGAACCCAGAGGGGATTGGAGATCGATGACCGTTCTCATGCTGTACAATGCCTCGAAGATTTGCCGTAAATGGCGGTTTCAGGGGGTTTTCCCTTCGGATTGTACTATATTCGCGAAATCTTCGCCACAAAAAAACGGGTAGTTATTCAAATAAATCAATCGTTTATGGGGTTTTCTGACAAGCACTAGATACTTTCGCAGAGTCGGTACTGCATCGGAATGTAAAGATAGTGATCAAACTCAATGATAGGTGCAAACGCGACTGCGTTTATCGAAAATGGGTCCGTAAATCCCTTATTAGTTGCCTTAACGGGCGTGACAAACTTCGCAAAGAACGCCTCACTTTTGGTGCCAAACTGTTTCCGCACATCTTTTTTCGAGATTCGCAGACTGTTCGTGAGATCTCTGTTGCTCAAGCGGCATCCAAGTTCACGAAGGTGCCCCGCTTCCATCATCTGAGCATTAATGTGATCAAGGATGTACTTAGCTATTGCGAGCATCGAAGTGACCGTTAGGCCAACGTTCTGAGTTAGCCACATAGTATCCGCTCGATAGCGCGTACTGCTGAAATTGAAAAACTGGTGGAGATAGAAGCCGTCGGCTCCGTAGTAGATAGCTTCCCGTGCAAAAAGACCGATGGGACTTTCCTTCTCTAAAAATTGATGCGTATCCGTGTTAAATGTTGAAGTAAGGTCGGCAACCATTCGACTGTGGAATTCCTGAAAGAGTGCATCAACTCTATCCGCAAATCCACCGTTTATCGCTTGGGCGGTATAGGTGTGGTCGGTCGGAGACTGTACCATGAGACCGAGAAGAAGAAGCACTTCGTTCTTATTGAGCTTCGAAGTTGACCAGCGTTGGTCAGGGTGGTCAATCACGCGACCATCACACTGATCTACCGTGACAAAAATGTCTCTGTAGATGAGACTAGATATCTCATGAAGTGCACCATCGGATTGTGCAAGTTCACGCAGGTCTTCAAAAATGTCAGCTACGGATCGGGACTCGACTCGACCAGTTTTGTCAGACTTTTCCACAGGCATATGCTTCCAGTATCTATTGCACTTTGAGTATTATTGAAGGATGTATTGTACGGATGTGTTTAGTATGAGTATTCACGGTGGAAGACCCCGTGCCCAAGAAAAGCCTGGACATCGATGTGCTTGTTCACCAACTCGTGCAACAGGTCAAAGTCGCAGTTCAATCCCTGTTTCAGGATCCCCATCACCAAAATCCCCCACACGGTCATCCCCGGACGGCCGTTGTTCAGGTCCACCCCGGGCAGGACTTCCTTTTCCAGCAGATCAAACAGGGCCTCACGGGTCTCTTTGTGGGTATAAAGATATTGCAGTCCCAGCAGCAGCGCGGGAATGTCATCCCGGGACTTCGGGTCGAGTCGGATCTCCTCGATCGGCAGATTGCCGATCTCGGTCTGGAAGGGAAAAATTTTTCTCATGAGAAGGGGAAACTCAGAAAGTGAAGATTCGGAAAAAAGGGCCTATAATGCCCCTATTTTACCAGAAACCGCCTCTCTTGAGAGAATCTTCAGACAAGAAATCCGAAAATAATCCTTTTAAATCAATATACTATCGGTGAACTGGGGGTTTTCTGGCAAGCACTAATTAGATGTAAGTAGTGAATACTTGCACGGGGAAATAAAGATTCTCTTAACCCAGTGAAATATTCGTAAGAACATCAAACATGCGAGATAAGGATGCATCCATGCCCGCATCGCCAAATTTTTTGAGCGCCGTCTCCCATAACTTTTTGCTCCTAGCATGATGTACGAATTCAGACCCGAGATGAGGAGTAAGACCGATTATGCCCTTATCTACGATATGTGAGTGAAAGTCTGCTCCGACCCGGAGTTCAACTCTCATATCTAAAAGTCCCGCGTCCCTTAGAGCCAATAAGTTGAACACAATCTCATCTGCACTCCGATCAGAATAGATTCTGAGCAAATCAGTCAACTGAATCTTCGATGGATAACATTCTTCTTCTGCATATCTAAAAAGAATGTCGCGACATAATCTCACATCCGTAATCATTTCACCATATTACACGTCTTAATATCCATGCAACCGAGATTTCATCCATTTTATAGGTCCAGCGGTACACCACTGGGTTGATTTATCTGGGCTGGTCTGTTTCATGGCATTCGAGTTCATTGGGTTTCATATCGCCACCGAAGTTGGAGGCGGACCATCCCATTATTTCACATTGGACAGCTCTACTTCCAACACTTTCGGTAATAGGGAGTATCCTGGGAAGTTCCCCCTATTACCCAACATGCAACATGTCGGAAGTCGAGAAGGATAGGGTGCGGTCAGGAAACAGTGAAACGCCTGTCAGGAAGCGAAAATTGCCGAACCGGTTCAGCTTCGTGAAACACGGACCTCCCCATGCGCCTGCGCCAGGAGGAAATCCCGGACAGGCAGCAGCACTCTTTGTGGTGCCTCGACCAGGACGGAATGCTTGAGGTGTTCCAGTATTACCAGCTTTGAATCCGGCAGTTTCTCCGCCATGGACCGGTTCAGGCGGGGGGAACAGGCACCATCCAGTTCCCCGGTCAACACCAGGCACGGGCAGTGTATTTCATGGAGCCAGGGGGCCATCTCGGTGGTTGCGTAGATCCAGAAGACGCTCAGGAACACATTCTCCGGCGTATCGTGTACCTCCTGTTTGCGTCGCTCGATGAGGTCGGGACGCGCTTCGATGAACGCATCGGTGTACCATCTTTCCACAAGCGTATTGATCACAGGCATCACCCTGTGGGTTTCCATCGCCCGGCCTACCGCCTGCAGTTTTGCCCGGTCTGCCTGGGTTCTGTCCGCGGCAGTACTGAGAAGCCCCACGCTGAGAACACGATGGGGATAGCGACGGGCATAAGCCGGGCCAATCATGCCGCCGAGGGAATGCCCGACCACATGGATTTTTTCATGTCCAAGGTGTTCCCGCAATCCTTCCAGGTCGTCCACCAGCTGGCCAAGATGATACGGTGTCGGGGGGACCGGACTTTCACCATGTCCGCGCAGGTCATGGGTAACACAGGTAAAGTGTTCTTTCAGTCCGTCCACGAGAGCATCCCACGTCGTCTTGCGGGCCCCGATACCATGGACGAGGTACAGTGCCGGGCCATCGCCCTCAATCCGATAACTGACTTTGACCGAACTCATCTCTTCGGACCGGGTTCACTTTCCCGCCTTTTTGCCGCCTCCGGTATCATCAGAAATGAGGCAGGACCTCTTCGGCAAAATGCTGAATGGAATCCAGCGTTTCATTTTGGCCGGCACCAAAATTGATGTTCATGATGAACCGGTCCACGCCGGCTTCCGCATAGAGACTGAGTTTGTCAATCATTTCCGCGGGTGGGCAGATGGTCAGGTTTTCAGCCGTTTCCCGGAGCGTCATTTTTCTGGGCATGGCTTTGATCATACCGCTTTCCACGACGCCATCTCCGGTAAATACATTGTCGAACATGCCATAGTAATGATGGGCAAGTTTGATTTTCTCCTTCTGGTCCACCGCATCCCGGGCAAGATAGGCAATCCGGGAAAGGCTGAGGCTGAGGTGGTCGCCCTGATGGCCCAGTTCTTCCCTGCCGCGCCTGAACGCGTCCACCTGGTTGTGCATGTGTTGTTCGTTGGCGGACAGGGGCGTGGTCTGGATATGGAACCCGCGTTTGGTACAATGGTAAATCGCCTCGGGTCGGATGACACCCATCATTAATCGTCGATGCGGTTGGTGTACCGGCCTGGGCATGATGGTAAGGGGATCGAACTGATAGTATTTGCCATCCCACGACACCTCTTCCTGGGTCAACAGCGCCGTCAACAGGTCAAGGGATTCATCGAATTTCTCACGACTGATATCCAGCGGTACCCCGAGACGGTCCATTTCAAAGCCAAAGGCCCCCCGGCCAACGCCGAAGAGCATCCGACCCCCGGTGAAAATATCCGTGGCAACCAGTTCACCGGCAAAGGTTCGCATGTCATGGATGGGCAACACCAGTACAGAAGTCATTATTTTCAGGTTTCGTGTTTTGCCGGCGATCAGCAGGGCAAATTGCAGGGGAGCAGGCATCATCAGGATATTGATAAGATGATGTTCGGTCAGCGATACCGCGTCGAAGCCAAGCCTGTCGGCCAATACCGCCTGCTCCAGCATGTCATGGTAAATGCGGTCTCCGCCATATTGTTTGTCCGGGTAAAAAGCGGAAAGTTGAATACTGAACAGCACGGGGGCGATCCTTTTGCAATGGGTTTGCCGGATTGTGCAATACCCGGCATTTTTAGACAATAACGGATGACGGGGGCCAGGCTTTCAAGGGGGGGCAGAATGATCTTCACCCGGAAAGGCTTCATATACATCCCATGCTCAGGCATCCGAGCCCAGAACCGGTCTCCAGCCCGGCAAGATGGGAGGGTGATGGGTCGGCGGGGTTCCCGGCCCTGGCCGGTGTGGGCACCGGGGGAACCACAAACCCCGGTTCGGTAAAAGACTATACTATGACCAAACCGCATCTGTTTCCGCATCTGTTTTATGTCCACCGTCCTCACACATATCGTTGTCCCGCTGGCTGCCGGCGCCGGGTTGGGTCACCGGATCATCCCGCCAAGATTATTGCTATTGGGGTGTTTGTTTGCGGTGCTCCCGGATGTGGATGTGATCGGTTTTTATCTGGGCATTTCCTATTATTCCCCCTTCGGGCACCGGGGGTTTACCCATTCGGTCCCGTTTGCGGTGTTTGCCGGTATTCTCGCTGCAACGGCCCACCGGTGGATGGGGGCCCGAAAACTCAATACGATCCTGTTCCTTTCCTTTTCCATGGTTTCACATGGTGTACTGGATGCCCTGACCAATGGGGGGTTGGGGATCGGGTTTGCCTGGCCATTTACAAATGAACGGTATTTCCTGCCCTGGCGGGAATTGCCTGTTCCATCCATGGGTATCCGATACCTTTTGGGCAACTGGAATATATACGTGCTGAAAATGGAAATTTACCGGGTTTGGATCCCCATGGCCCTGATTTTTGTTGGGTTGCGGGCCCTGCGCTACGGGTATTTCAAACGGTAGTGCCCTGGGGCGGGCTGCCAGCCAATGGGCTATTTTACGGTCAAAACTCGGATCAAATCCGTGCTTCCTGCCTGCTTGGAACTGCCTGCTGTCAGAATCAGGAGGTCATTGTCCTTCAGGTAACCGAGCTCTTTGGCCCGTGAGGTTGCAAAGCTGATCTTGTCGTCATCTCCGCCATCTCCTTCGTACAATAAGGGCAAAACGCCCCAGTTCATTGCCAGCCGGGTGACCACGGGTCTTGACGAGGTAATGGCGAGGATGGGGCAATCAGGACGGTATTTGGAGATCAGTCGGGAGGTAAAGCCGGTTTCGGTCAATGCGATGATTGCTGCGGCATTCAAGTGGTTTGCCATGGTAATGGATGCCTGGGCGACCGCTTCCGTTACTTCGTTTGAAGGGTGGGGTTCAATCCGTTGCAGGTAGCCATAGCGCCGCAACCCTGCTTCCGCTTCCCGTGCCAGCTGGACCATGGTCTGGACGGCTTCAACGGGTCTTTGCCCGGCGGCGGTTTCTCCGGACAGCATCACCGCCGATGTTCCGTCGAAAATGGCATTGGCAACATCGCTTATTTCGGCCCGGGTGGGCCTCGGACTCCGTTCCATGGAATTCAGCATCTGGGTGGCGGTAATCACCGGTTTACCCTGGGAGACGGTGGCGTGAATAATCTGTTTCTGGATGGTGGGGCCTTCTCCGAGTTCCAGTTCAACACCGAGGTCGCCCCGGGCAACCATAATGCCGTCCGCTGCCGCAATGATACTGTTGAGATTGTCAACGCCTTCCCGATTCTCGATTTTCGCGATGATCGGGATATCGGTCCCCCGTTTCAAAAGCGCATTGCGAAAATCCACGACTTCACGTGCATTGCGGACAAATGAAGCCGCGACATACTGGACATCATGGTTCGCGGCGAAATCGATTTCCCGGATGTCATCGGAGGGCATATGATTGAATGCTGTTTTGTTGTCGGGGAGGTTCACGCCCTTGTTATTCCTGAGGATACCGCCACAGTCGACACGGCACTGGATTTCGCCGTCGATGACTTTCGTCACGACGAGTTCGATCTGGCCATCGTCCAGTAAAATGCGATCATCCGGCCTGGAATGGCGATACAGCTGTCCATACGAAATGGAAACCCCTTTCTCGTTGCCGGTGCGCCTATCGTTGTACAGGGTAAACTGCTGGTGATGTTCGAGCAGAGCCCGGCCGGTTTCGAGATTCCCCGTGCGGATTTCCCGGCCCCGGGTGTCGATCATGACGGCAATGGGACTGTCGACCATTTTTGCAGCCTGACGAATCCGTTTCAGGGTGGACGAGTGGGACTGTGCGTCTCCATGGGACATGTTCAGACGGGCTACATTCATGCCGGCCTGGATCATGTCACAGAGGATTGGGATACTGTCGCAGACAGGGCCGATGGTGGCGATCACCTTGGTTTTTCGCAATTTGGGGGTGGGATTCAACTGATTCTCCGGGTAAATGGGTGCGGGTAGGACTATAATCCTGTTTTTAATGCCGGACCCTGGAAGGCAGTGCTCCGGATTGGCTGGGTTTCGTCGGATCGATGAACTCTACGGGGGATTGTACCAAATCATGTTGTTGCAGACGGGTTTAATGCCGCAGCCAACGGGGAAACAATGAGATGGGTTGCCGGCTTGATTCCGCCGGAATTCGGGTACGGCAATCCCACGGCCCCGGGTTCTCTTTGTGGAACTGCCGGGCAACGGGTACGTGGATCATGGCTGCGCCGGAAGAATCAGGTGGCGCAGGAAAGCAAATCTTTTCCGGACATTCGGGGGGCGTGGTGATGCATGGCGGATAAAACTTCTTTTCGACGCTGGTTTCCCCTGATGTTTGGTGTGGCCTGTTATTTCGTCTTTGCTTACCCGCCATACCGGTTGGGCAACTGGTACGGCGGACCGTTGGCAATCAATGGATATCAGTCTGTGATCATCTGGCTGGTCGGGGTGCTGGCCATGCGTTACTCCTTCAGCGGACCCAAAATGAAAGTACGCTACATCGTGGTGCACTGGATGGGGATCAGTTTTGTCTTTGCAACGCTGACACTGCTGGCGGAGCCGCTGCGCCTGCTGTGGTCGGAAAATGACAGGCTGTTCGCCCAAATCATTGCTTTGACCGGGGTTGCGCTCAGTCTGGGGGCCATTGGTTTTTCCCATCACCTGTCCATCCGGCGTTTCGATATCCACAGCGAAAAAGTCAGTCGAAACTATCGAATCGGGCAGATCAGTGACGTTCATATCGGTTCCAGGCAGAGCGGATACCTGCAAAGGATTGTAAACAGGCTGAATGCCCTGGCGCTGGATTATGTCGTGATTACCGGGGACCTGATTGATTCCAGTGCAGTGGACTATGCCGCGCTGGAGCCGTTGAGATCGCTGTCTGCAAAAACTTTCTTCACCATTGGGAACCACGAGCGCTATGCGGACCTGGAAAAAATAATCGATATTGCTGATCGCCTGGGGATGGTCACCCTGAGGCAGGATTCGGTGAGTGAGGAGGAATTGCATTTTATCGGCATCGATGATTCGGATGATCCCGGCCAGGTTGCGACACATCTTCCCGGGATCACCCGGGATGCATCCAAATTTACGATTCTGCTGTATCACCGGCCCGTGGGCTGGGAAGCCGCGATCCGGCACGGGGTGGATCTGAAGTTGTCGGGACACACGCACAATGGACAGATATTTCCGTTCAACTATGTCGTAAAGCAGCAATTCAAACGCATTTGCGGCATGTACCGGCAGGGGAACTCCCGGCTTTACGTGTCTTCCGGGACGGGAACCTGGGGGCCGCTTATGCGGCTCGGGTCGGCAAACGAAATTTCTGTGTTTGAAATCAGGCCCGGATGAATTCCCTACAGGCGGACAGGGTCCCGATCCGTGCAAATATCCTGCACCTGGTTTCCTGCGAGGGAGATTGAACCGGTGTGCCGGTCGGTATTATTCAGGGAATAGTCAAAGTGAAAGTGAAAAACCACCACCAGCTGGACCCAGTTGAAATGGCATCCCCGAAAGGCTACGGTCCCATCCAGAAACTGCAGATCATTTTGATTGCAGTGGCGCCGGGCAACCCGGTTCGCCATCTCCCTTTTTTGCTGAATTTTCAGAATCAGCAGCAAAAAGCCTGAAACGGTTGCGATACTGAAAAACTGAAACGGCGTGACCAGCATTTTATTCCTGCCTGCAGTGATGCCATCGAAGTGGAAAATTGTTAATATTATCATTATAATAGGTGCAAGTTATCATTATAACCAAGTGTAGGGGGCGTTGATATTTGAGAAACAGGTTTTTCCATTTTCTGGTCGGTTTCTGTCTGCTGCCATTTTCTTTTGCAGCCGCAGAGAGTGCCGATATGTCCGGTGAATTCAAGGTCTGCTTTGGGTTTAGCTGCCAGAGCAGCCAGTGGGTCCGGCTGAGTGAAGGAGAATGGCAGGAGATAAAAAACCTGTTCAGCCAGGTCCCGGATGCCCGTACGGAGCGAAGGCGCATAAAGGAGGCGGTGGCCAGGATGGAGGTCCTGGTGGCCCAGTATTCACCTACGTACCAGGACATTGGCAGAAACTGGTTGTTTTCCAACTACAAGGCAGCACCCAGGAGAGGGCAGATGGATTGCATTGATGAGTCCCTGAATACCACGACTTACCTGAAACTCATGGAAAGTGTAGGGATGCTCAGATATCACCAGGTGCAGCGTCGAGCTTACCGAACCAACTTTTTCTCCCAACACTGGGCAGCTGAAATTCTGGATACCGCGACGGGCCAGAACTATGTGGTGGATTCGTGGTTCCGGGACAACGGTGAACTGCCGTATCTGGTGAAAGGCGAATCGTGGTACAACTTTTGAGCCCATACCGGGCGGCAGGCCGGTATCCATGATATTCAATCGTGAAAACAGCGGGGCATTCGCCGAAAAGGCGGGTTTCGTGGATGCCGTGTCAATGTCCATCGATACCATGCCGTTTTCGATTCTATCCGCGGCTTCCGCCCACCCGGAGATAGGATTGTGAAAGTGCACGCGGATATTTGTGTGATTCCCATGGGCGTTGGGGTGTCGGTGTCTGAATATGTGGTGGCGTGCCAGGAAATTCTGACCCGGGCCGGACTGGAAACCCACCTGCATGCGTATGGGACCAATGTGGAAGGGCAGTGGGAGGATGTGATGGCCGCATTGAAGCAATGCCATGAACGGGTTCATGAACTCGGAGCCCCCCGGGTCACCACGACAGTAAAGCTTGGAACCCGGACGGACCGGGAACAGTCGCTGCAGGACAAGGTAGACAGCGTGACCTCAAAAATGCAGGCCGGAAGCGGATAGACCAGTGTTCCGGGTCAGGCAATACGGCAGTGAATGCCGTGGTGGCAGTCTTTCCGCCAACGGGCTGTATGGACCGGATGGTCATTGAATTGAACCGTCATTGAACCGTCATTGATCTGCCATTGAACAGCGGCTGATCTGGAAAGGGGTTGGCCCGGTGAACATGAGTAATCCGGATGTTGTGTTGTACAAAGACGATCTTGACCAGGGAATGGGCCGGCCCCTGGATGTTGTAGCCGCTGTGTGGCAAAGGGGTGTGAGCCCCCTGCCACCATCGTCTTGCCAGCACAGGGGGGCAGGTGGACGGCTAGCCGCCATCCCACCCTTTTTCTCATTGGGGAACCGGACCTCTTCCCAGGGGGAATTCCGGAAACGGCCCGGCAGTGTTCATTGGAGCGGCAGGGAATCGCCGGTTCTCCAGGCATGGAAGAGCAGACGGCTGGTTTTGAAGTCCCTGTTTCCATAAGATATCAAGTTGTACGCTCCCGGGGTTCCAAGCCGATGAAAATGACCATCGTAATGGTTGCAGCCTATATTCTCGACTGCATCCTGGTGGGCACCAAGCCCTGCAAGTACTTCCAGCTGAATTCCCTTTATTTCAATAATGAAAAAGGGGTGTTTTCCAAGATTGATCTTGACGAGTTGATTCCGATAGAATGGCGGCTTGCCCAGCAGTATGATGATGCGGCCTATATCCCCGAGTATTTTCCGGTATTTTTAAAACCGGAGTGGGGGCAAAATGCATCCGGGATTTACCGGGCGGACGACCTCATATCGCTGCAGGAGATCCGGGAGCAGGTACGTCATTCCCGGGTGCCCTATATCATTCAACAAGGTGCATTGGAGACCAGGGAGTTTGAAATATTCTCCCTGCAACACCACGAGAACAAGGAGGATTATTCCGTATTCAGCGTGACCGAAGTACTCAACGAAAGCGGACAAAACCCCATCAATGGAATTCATAATCCGGAAACCGTGTATCACGACATCACAGAGCAGTTTTCAGCGTCTCAAAAACATATTTTATGGAAGACGGTTTGTCGAATTGGCAGATTTGGAATTTCCCGTTTAAGCCTCAGGGCAAATTCAACGGAAGATTTGTTGGCCGGCAGGTTCCATGTCATTGAACTGAACCTTTTTACGCCCATGCCGATTCATATGCTGGACCCGGGGTATACATTCCGGGACTGGCTGGGAATGAGCCTGGGATACATGTTGAAACTGGCCAGATTGACCCGGTGCCGGGACAAGACCCTTGAAGAGTATCCGATTTATACCAAAATGATGTTTTACAACCGGGAAAGCCGGTTGGCAGATTTAATCAGAAAAAACTCATGAGAAAACTAAAAGCACTGCTCTATGCCTGGATCAGTGAGCGCTACATGCACGGGTGCAGCAACTACAATACCCTGGAGGTGAGGAAGAGTTGCCGGTCGAAAGAGCAGGGCCGGGCCGTTTTTGAAAAAAACAGTATCCCCCATGCTCGGGGGAAGGTTTTTTTCTGGCCGTGGGAAGCGGTTAAATTTGTTCGGGAACACGGTTTCCCCGTTGCCGTCAAACCCAATGTCAGCGGTTATTCCCGGGGCAGTTATTTTCCCGTCAACAGCTACCCGGAACTCTATCGTGCCCTGTTTTGGGCAAAGGCATGGTGGCCGGTAACGGTCATTGAACAATATTTGAAAGGGTCCAACTACCGGGTGCTGACCACCGGTGACGGGTTGATATCCGTCATTCAGCGCTATCCTCCCTTTGTCATCGGAAATGGTTCCGACACGGTCAGTGCGCTCATTGACCGGGAAAACCAGGTCCGCAAGGAGATGAGGCTGCATCCCACCATTTTCCCGATTTCAAAAACCGACAAGGTGGACAGGCATCTTGGGAAACAGGGCCTGACCTTGAGCTCCATTCCGGCGGATGGTGAGCGGATTGAACTGTTTCATCGTGTTGCCCTGGCCCCGGGCGGGGTGGTTGAAACCATCGATCAAAGTCGGATTCCTGAAGAGAACAGGTTGCTTTTTTTTCATGTCGTCAGTGTGTTCGGTGCGAATGTACTGGGGATTGACGTGATTTTTGAAAAAGGGATCGAAGTCCCCTACAAGGAACAGGAATGCATTTTCATTGAGGTCAATTCCAGACCGTACATCAAGATGCATTACTACCCGAGATATGGCGAAGCCGAGGATTTCAGCGATTCTCTTGCCAGGCTGGAAAAACTCGAGATACCGGACCAAGACATATTTTGAATGCTGCCTACCCGTAAGACTTTCTATCAGTATCTGGGCCTCCATTCCCTGCTGATAGGAATTTTCCCTTTCTACATTCCCGTTTACATATGGAAACAGGGGTTCGGCGTGGGCGAAATATCCCTGTTTATTTCCCTGGCCGGACTGGGATTTTGCGGTGCTCTTTGGGTCTGGGACCGATTGCGGTTCAGGGTCGACCTGACAACCCTCATCGGCATCTCCCTGTTGCTGGAAATCCTGCTGTTGTACAACGTTCATGTGATGCAAATGAGCCGGCCCATTCTCCTCGTGCTCGGGATCACTTACGGCCTGTACAACTGTTTTTACTGGACCACCCAGCGCGCCTTGTTTTTTGACCTGATCGATATTGAAAATTCCGGAAAAAAATACGGGAATTTCCAGATTTTTGTCGGGGTTCTCCTGCAGCTGGGAATATTGATGGGGGCCTTTTTGCTTGAGTGGACAAATTTCGTCTACCTGGTCTGGGCCTCTGTGGTCATTGCCGTGATCGGCTTTTTCATTGTCGTACGGACCCGGCCGCTGTATCCGGTCACATTGTCCCAGCACGCCAGTCTCACCGTGCGGGATATCCTGGGTTTCCGGGACAATGAGAATTCAAGACTGGTATTTGTCATCGACGGGCTTTTCCTGTTCGCCGAGAGTTTTTTCTGGTTGATTACGTTGTTTATGCTCGCCCATGAGAGCTTCACTACATTGGGCCTCATGGTGTTGTCCCTTGCCGTGATTTTTGGAATCCTGTTTTTTCTGCTGAAAAACACCATCGACCGGCTGGGAAGAAAGTACGTTTATATCCTGTCGGTGGGCCTGTATGCACTGTCCTGGGCACTCAGGGCGATTACCGACAACCATTATTCCCTTGAGGTTCTTTTCCTGCTTCTGGTGGTGATTACGTTCAGTACATCCTTTTTCAGGCTGGCCATGAACAAGCGGTTCTATGACATTGCCAAGCTCACCCGGTCCCATGACTACCTTGTGCTGAAAAGCTACTATACCCAGATGGCGATTGTGGTCATGTTTGGCGCATTCGGGTTTGGTGTCCTGGAAATTCCGGACAGCGAAGTGGTCCTCGTCCCCGTCTACTGGGCCTGTGCACTCCTTGCCTTTCTGTATCTTCTGTACGGAACCAGCCGCTACAACGGGGAATGTCCCAAATCGGGACCGGAAAGACCGTCTCCGTAACCTCCCGGCCAGGACAACGCTATAAAGGACGCTATACAGGCTGAAGCTGGCCGTGGATGGCGTTGAGCGCAATCCGGCGGTAGGCCCCGGCGTCAAACGGGATGGGGTTGGTGGCCGCTGACGGGTCGGCCACCGCCATCGACCCGATTTCATCCGCCCGGTCATCACCGATACCGATCTCCTGCAAGGTGTCCGGAATTCCAATACGGGCCCTGAGTTCCATCACCCACTGCAGGAACGGGTCGAATCCTTCCCTGAGATCCAGGTAACGGGAAAGGCGGTTGACGGGTCCTTTGATGGCGCTTCGGTTGGCCACCAGGACATACGGCATCAATATGGCGTTCAATGTCCCATGATGGGCATCGTAGACCGCCCCCAGGGGGTGGGCCAGGGCATGCATGGCTCCCAGGCCCCGCTGAAAGGCAGTGGCCCCCATGGAAGAGGCCACCAGCATCTGGGTCCTGGCCTCGAGATTGCCGCCGTCGGCCACTGCGGCAGGCAGGAATTCCTTGATCAATCGAATTCCTTCCACAGCAATGCCCTCGGCCATGGGATGGAACAGCGGAGAACAAAATGCTTCCAGGTTGTGGGACAGTGCATCCATTCCGGTTGCGGCGGTGAGCATGGGAGGCAGCCCGATGGTCAATTCCGGGTCGAGAATGACGCAGTCCGGGCACATTTTGGGATGAAAGACAATCACCTTGCGATGCTCGTCTTCCTTGACAATCACCGCTGCACGACCGACTTCCGAACCGGTTCCTGCCGTGGTCGGGACGGCGATGACAGGTGGAATCAGGCTGGCCTGGGCTTGTTTCCAGTTGTCACCAATGTCTTCCAGGTCCCAGATGGAACAGGCTTGATTCACCCCCACCGCCACGGCCTTCCCTGCGTCAAGTCCACTGCCGCCGCCCAGTGCGATGACCCCATCATGGCGGCCGGATTGATAGGCGGCAATCCCCCTGTCAATATTCGTTCCCGTTGGATTGGGCTTTATGTCGCTGAAAATTCGGATCCTCAATCCCGCATCGGTGCAGGTGCGCACAATATCCCGGGTCATGGGCAATGCGGCGACTCCCGGGTCGGTGACCAGCAGTGGGGCGGACAGGTCGAACTGCGCGCAGACTTCGGCAATTTCTCCAATTCGGCCGGTACCGACGCGCACGGCGGTGGGATAGTTCCAGTTCATGTTCATGGTCCGGGAAAGTGATAATTCGAACAATCAGTTGACAACCAGGGAAAGCGGACAATGGTCGGAACCCATCTGGTCATTCAGGTAGGCCACGTCCTGGACCAAATCCATCCTTGCATGGTCCATCAGAAAATAATCAATCCGCCAACCCACATTCCGATCCCGGCTGCGGCTGATCATATGCCACCATGAGTAGACATCCGTGATTCCGGGATTGCGTTCTCTCCAGGTATCGGCCCAGCCATCTTCCACCAGCCGATCCATCCAGGCGCGTTCCTTTGGATGAAAACCGATTTTGCCATCATTTTCTTTCGGCCGGGCGATGTCGATTTCGGTATGGGCGACATTCATATCTCCCCCCACGATGACAATGTGTCCGGCTTTCCGGAGGGCATTCATATGGTCATGTACCCGGTCGTAGAACACCAGCTTTTCCTCCCAGGCCTGTTCACTTTTCCCCCCGTTGGGGAAATAGATGGAAAAAAGGTCCCATATCTTCCCGTCCTTCTCAAAGCACAGGTGCGCGATGCGGCCCTCATCGGCGTTGGGCGCACCGGGGATGACCGTGTTGAAAGTGGTCCCCCCTGTCTTTTGGTCCAGCGCCCTGGTTATCCAGATGGATGTCCCCGCATACCCTTTTTTCTCGGCACTGCTGTAATACTGGTGATAATCGTCGTGGGCGGTCAGGAATCCGCTGAACTGGTCCCGGGACCCCTTGATTTCCTGGACCATGAATACATCCGGTGCGTGATCGTGGATAAACTGCTGTAACGCGCCCTTGCGTTCCACTGCACGAATGCCATTGACGTTCCAGGTAATGAGTTTCATGATGGCTGATGCTCGAATATAAACACTGGATTTTACACAGCCTCGTCATTTTCGGATACAGTATCACTGTCTGAAAACAGGCCAATCAGCCCCGAATATTTACAGTTCTGTCTGCCATTTTACAGTATCGGCATAAATTCAAATGAAAATCCAGTTACAAAGCAAGCTGCCAGCGGTCGGTACGACCATTTTTACCGTGATGTCCAAACTTGCGGTGGACCATGATGCCATCAACCTTTCCCAGGGATTCCCGGATTTTGAGCCCGACGAAGGGCTCATCCAGCGGGTAGAACATCATCTTAGAACCGGGAAGAATCAATACCCCCCCATGATTGGCGTGGCTGAACTGCGCGCAGGAATCTCAAACAAACTGCAATGCAACAGCCGCATCAATGTGGACAGCGAAACCGAAATCACCATCACCAGCGGTGCCACGGAAGCCCTGTTCAATGCCATTCAGTGCCTGGTGCGGCCGGGTGATGAGGTGGTCGTGTTTGATCCGGCCTACGATTCCTATGAACCGGCGGTCTCCCTGGCCGGGGGCCGGACCGTTCACGTCCCCCTGACTCTCCCCCATTACCAGATCGACTGGGACCGCCTCCAGGAAAGCCTTTGCGACCGGACCCGGCTGGTCATTATCAATTCTCCCCACAATCCGAGCAGCAGCATCCTGAAAACCGGGGATCTGGACAGGCTGGCCGAAGCCATCCGGCCCCTGGACTGTTATGTGCTCAGTGATGAAGTGTATGAACACATTATTTTTGACGGGGAAACCCATGCCAGCGTGCTGACCCACGACGAACTTCGCGGGAAGGCCATGGCGGTATTTTCCTTTGGAAAAACCTATCATGTCACAGGCTGGAAAATTGGATATTGTGTGGCACCGCCGGAACTGACCGCGGAATTTCGCAAGATACACCAGTTCAATGTATTTACGACTGCCACCTTCCTGCAATGGGCCATTGCTGATTTCCTCGAATCGAATCCACAGAATTATCAGCAGCTCGGTGGGTTTTACCAGGCCAAGCGGGACCTGTTCTGTTCCCTGATTGAACCATCCGGATTCCGTCTGCTTCCTTCCCGGGGAACCTATTTCCAGTTGGCGGACTACGGTGAAATTTCAGACAGCAAGGATATGGACTTTGCCCGCTGGATGACCGTGGAAAAGGGCGTCGCGGTCATTCCGCTGTCGCCGTTCTACCAGACCCCCCCTGACTCCACGATCGTGCGCTTCTGTTTTGCCAAGCAGGATGATACCCTGCGGCAGGCTGCGGAGATTATCAATGCCATCTAGTGGGCAGTCTGCGGTGAGTGAACGGCTGAAGGTGTCTCTTGTCCAGGACGGGATCGTCTGGCAGGACCCGGCCTCCAACCGTGCCCGGTACCAGGAACATTTCGCAGCCATGGACGATACGGACCTAGTGGTTCTGCCCGAGTTTTTCAGTACCGGTTTCTACCTGGATCCGAAGGAAAAGTTTGAAACCATGGATGGAGAAACGGTGGCATGGATGACCGGGTGCGCGAAAACCATGGACGCAGTGGTTACGGGGAGTCTGGTCATGAAACTGGAGGAGGGATATGTCAACAGGATGATCTGGGCCCGCCCCGATGGAACCCTGGACTGGTATGACAAGCGGCACCTGTTTCGATTTGGCGGGGAGCACCGGAACTTCACCGGGGGTCATCAACGGGTTGTTTTTGAAGTAAACGGCTGGCGGGTCGCATTGTTTGTCTGCTACGACCTGCGTTTTCCCGTATGGTGCCGCAACACCGGGGACCATGAGGTTGTGCTGTATGTGGCAAACTGGCCCGATGCACGTCAGTACGCCTGGGATACGCTGCTTCGGGCCCGGGCCATCGAGAACCAGGTGTATGTGGTGGGGGTCAACCGGCTGGGGGAAGACCCCATCGGCAATACTTTTTCAGGCGGCAGTGTCATTCTGGATTTTCTGGGAAAACCCATTGAAGACTGCGGGGACAGGATGTGTGTGGTCAATGCAGCGCTGTCCCGGAAAGCCCAGGAGGAATTCCGGGCCTATTTTCCGGCATCCATGGACCAGGATACGTTTGAAATCAGGGACTGAAGCCATTCTGCGGATCGGTCCCACTCCATGAGCACAAGGGTGTTTTACAGGGCGCCGGACCACCCGCTGTTCCGGGACAGCGACGCGCTTTGCTATCCACGGACGCTTCAACCTGCTTGCCCGGGCCACGCAGGAAAGGAGGTCGGGTCCCACCGTGGCAGGCGACACGAACCAGCACTTGAACCGATGGGTCGGACTTCATTTTCCAGGAGGGGGGAGGGGTGGCAATCGGGTAGTGGACATGGCGGTTTCGCTGGCGGCCGGGTTTTTCAGGTCAGTACCGCGCAAACGAATCAACCGGTATCCCATGCGACCCACATTGGTCACCACTGACCGGAAAGGCAATTGGCGGGTTTCCAGGCGGTTGCTGCCGTACCTCTGGAATTACCGGATTCCCATTGCGATTGCATTGGTTTGTCTGGTGGTTGCACGGGTTGCGAACGTTGCCGTGCCGCTTGTATTGAAGGAAATAGTCGACCGCCTCGAAATGCCGGACAGGGAGTGGCTGGTGGTTCCCCTCGCGCTGTTGATTGGCTACGGGGTGTTTCGTTTCAGTGCCATTTTGTTCAACGAGATGCGAAATGCCGTTTTTGGGCGCGTGGGCGTGCAGATCATTCATCGTATTTCCATGGCGGTTTTCAAACACCTCCATCAATTGCCATTGAGGTTTCATCTGGACCGGAAGATGGGGGGATTGTCCCGGGACCTGGAACGTGGAAACATGGCGATCACCAATTTTTTGCGCATGATCGTCTTCAACGTTGTTCCCGTGATTATTGAGATCGTCATGGTGCTGGGTATTCTATGGCACCAGCTGGATTTTCGTTTTGTCGCCGTGACCCTCGTTGTGATTGCCGTTTACTGTATTTTCACCTTTTCCATCACCCGCTGGAGAACCCGGTTTCGCGTACAAATGAACGCATCCGATTCCGCGGCCAATACACGGGCACTGGATTCACTGATCAATTATGAGACGGTTAAGGTCTTTGGAAACGAGCGGCTTGAATACCGGCACTATAACCGGTCGCTGCAGGACTGGACGAGTGCCTCGCTCAAGAGCAACCTGTCCCTGTCGTACCTGAACACCGGGCAGGGTCTGATTATTGCAATCGGTCTTACCGGGTTAATGATTCTTGCGGCACAGGGCGTTTCCAGGGGCGAGTTGACCATGGGTGAATTCGTCATGGTCAATGCGTTCCTGATCCAGTTGTATATTCCCTTGAATATCCTGGGTTCGGTATACCGCGACCTGAATCATTCCCTGGTCGATATGGAGCGGATGTTCGACTTGCTGGATGAAAACCCGGAAATCCTCGAGCAGGACAATGCGAAACCGCTGGTGCTGACCCGCGCAGCGGTCCGTTTCAAGAACGTCCGTTTCGCCTACAGCCCGGATAACCCGATACTTCAGGATATAGACTTCACCATTCCCGGAGGCGGGACGCTTGCCGTGGTGGGGCCTTCCGGTGCAGGGAAAACCACGTTGTCCCGACTGTTGTTTCGTTTTTATGACCCCGACCACGGAAGTATCTCCATTGATGGCCAGGATATACGCAGCGTTACCCTGGACAGCCTGAGGGGCGCGATGGGGATGGTGCCCCAGGATACGGTACTGTTCAACGAAACTGTGGGATACAATATTGAGTATGGTAAGCCCGGAGCCAGCACCGATGAAATCATCGAGGTTGCGCGGATTGCACAGATTCACGATTTTATTGAACAGCATCCCCAGGGCTACGGTGTCCTGGTCGGGGAGCGCGGGCTGAAACTTTCCGGGGGGGAAAAACAGCGGGTTGCCATCGCCAGGGTCGCGTTGAAGGGGGCTCGCATTCTGGTGTTTGATGAGGCCACTTCATCCCTGGACAGCCGTTCGGAAAAAGCCATCCAGAAAGCGCTGGAAAAGGTTTCGGAAAACTGTACGACCCTGGTGATTGCCCACCGGCTGTCCACGGTGGTCAGTGCAGGGGAGATTATTGTGCTGGACAAGGGCCGGATCGTGGAGCGGGGGAACCACGAAGTCCTGGTGAATCGCGGTGGATTGTATGCACAGATGTGGGAGATACAACAGCAGCAGGACGGGCGGACCTGGTGATGACCGGAAAAAAAGGGAGCCCGGGGGCCGGTTTCACCGCTGAAACCGGCCGGAATACCGGGAAATCAGGATGAAAATAGACCGGCAGGATTCTCCTGTGGTAGCCTGCCGGGAGGAATCCATAAACCATGACCGGTCATTGCAAGCCATCATGACAACAAAATTTTCTTCGGGACTGGACCGGTTTGATCTTTCCGGTCAAACCATTGTCGTCACCGGGGGAGGATATGGTTTGGGGAAGACGATGGCCCGGGGGCTGGCCGCGGCAGGGGCCAGTGTGATGGTGGTCGGCCGGACTGAAAGCCGGCTGGTGGAGACCGTGCAGGAGATTGCGGAAAATGGCGGAGCTGCCATGTATCAGGCTGCCGATGTCACGGACCGGGACAGTTGCAGCCAAATGGTGGCCGCGGCGGTCCGTGAATATGGAAGTATCGAGAGTATCGTCATCAATCACGGTGTGATTGAGGAGGCCACCCCAACGGATACTTCGAAGGAAGCATGGCACCGGGTCATTGATACCAATTTGACGGGTTGTTTCTATTGTGCCCAGGCGGCGGGCAGGCAGTTCATTGATCAGGGGAACGGCGGGTCCGTGGTGATGATCTCTTCAAACGGCAGCCTGGTGGCATTTGAAGGGTTGACTGCCTATGGCGCATCCAAGGGAGGGGTCGATATGATGTGCAAGCAGATGGCGATGGAGTGGGGACGGTACAACATTCGGGTGAATACGGTGAATCCGGGCTACACCACCAATCCCATGGGAGGAAAATACGAAATTCGCACCCCCCCGGAACTGGAAAAAGAGATCCTGAAAAGGACGCCCCTTGGGAGAAGGGGCACTCCGGAGGATTTTGTCGGGCCGGTGATTTTTTTGTGTTCGGAGGCGTCCAGCTTTGTCACTGGACACCTGCTGGTCGTGGACGGGGGGTACTGTGCGCTGTAAAGAGACCTCCCCCGAATCGATGATAGTCGACGCCGTTCCGTTGCGGGGATTTCAACGTGCGCCGTGGAAAGGCGCCATTTCCTTGCGGGTGCGAATCCCGTCCGGCAACTGTCGCTCCAGCCGGTAGCAGTCGGAGCGGCCCATAAAGGCAACGATATGGGCTGAAGCACTCTGACAGAAGGACCGCCTTGGGCGGTTCAGCGACCATGCGGGCCATAACGCGAAGTAAACGTTGAGCAGGCCTCGAAACAAGCAATGCGGAAGCCGACCCGCCGTTAATACGGGGAAGGTTGCCACCAGACGGGAAGCGAGCGACCCACGCACCGTCCGGTTCCGCCGGGGTACTGACGATAGCACGCATGGAAGATGGGGATGGTAGCAACACGGGAAGCCCTGTCGGTGGTGCAGCACACACCAACCGGAAACCCGCGAGGGTCAGGCCGAGCCGGCAGGGTGGCGGAGAGGTTCGTAGTACTGAAGACGCCGGGTAATGCCGGTCGAGGAAAGGGACCTCAGGTTCGGAGGGATGTCGGAAGAGCGAAGGCGGGTGGAGTGGCTTAGCCTATTACCCACCATTAATGCAAAGAGTTCAGAAGTATCACAGGCATAAGCGAAGCCGGTGCGACCAGGGAGGGACGCACGGTCGTCGGGGCGTTGACAGGCCTGACGGCGTATCGGTCAGAAGAGATCAGGAGCAGTGGGATGGGGTGCACCATTCGACGAACGGACGGTTTCACAGAGTCCGATATTCCTTTCTCTGATGGCAGGTGCGGTGTGAGCGAGACGCCTGATTCGGCTGGAGAGCCCGGTGCTGGAAATTGGCACGCCGGGTTCGGTGAGCAGAGAGTGGAAACGTGGTTCATGGTGGAATTGCGAACCCACCCGCATAACCGAAAGGGCGGGAATAGGCACAGCCTTCACCTACCGATGCGCGCGCCACTCTCTGACTCTACGGTGCCGGTCCGCTCCCCGGTATCCTGTGAGTCCTGTTTTCCCGGGGCGGGCGGTGGCCGGCAGTGTCTGGCCGGAACGGGAGGGTCCGGAACATGAATAAATTGAAAGGGAGCGAGGGCGGGTGTCTTTGCGGCGCGGTTCGATATCGTCTTGAAGAAAATCCGATGTACGTCCAGGCCTGTCACTGCACCGACTGCCAGACCGTCAGCGGCAGTGCGTTTGTGGTCAACCTGTGGATCGAGAAAGCGAATGTGACCCGGCTCGGCGACTCCCCGGTGTCGTTTATGAACATTGCGGGCAGTGGAAAGGGCCATGAGATCTTTCATTGCAAAAAATGCGGTACGGATGTGTTCAGCAAGTATTACGCCTCACCGGGGGACGATCTCATGGTCCGCGCAGGGACCCTGGATGATACGTCCGGGGTCGAACCCCTGGTCCATATTTTTACGCGGTCGAAACAGCCCTGGGTCCGGATTCCCGATGACAAGCCGAGTTTCAAGGGATTCTACAGGGTTTTTGATCTGTGGCCGGCACACAGTGCGGAGCGTTTGACCCGGTTGATGAAACAGGCATCGGGCCGGTAATGCCTTGAACACAAGTAGACAGAACATGAAAGCGATCTGGTATGAAACACAGGGCGAGGCCCAGGCGGTACTGCAGTACGGGGACCGGGAGCAGCCGGTGCCCGGAAAAGGGGAAGTCCTGGTAAGACTTCGCACGTCTGCCGTGAACCCCTCCGACGTCAAAAAGCGGGCGGGAGCCCAGCCGGCGGGATTTGTCGAGGGGTATGTGATCCCCCACAGCGATGGCGCTGGCGTCATTGAATCCGTGGGAGAGGGCGTATCCGGCGACCGCGTTGGGCAGCGGGTATGGATTTACCAGGCGCAATTCGCCCGCCACTGCGGGACCGGCGCCCAGTATGTTGCCCTGCCATCGGTACTGGCCGCAAACCTGCCGGCCAATACCGGCTACGACATCGCAGCGTGCCTCGGTATCCCGGTAATGACCGCGCACCGCTGCGTGTTCAACGCGGGTGACTTGTCGGGCAGAAACGTGCTGGTAACCGGGGCATCCGGACGGGTGGGGTACTATGCCGTGCAATGGGCAAAAATGGCGGGTGCCCGGGTGATCGCAACGGCAGGCAGCGATGAACGTTGCCGGATCGCTGCGCAATCCGATGCCGATGAAGTATTGAACTACCGCAGTGACCACCTGGCCAGTGAAATTCTTGACCGGACCGATCAGGAGGGGATTGATCACATTGTGGAGGTGGAATTTGGAATGAATGTCCAAACCAGTGCCGCGGTCATCAAAAACCGGGGCACCATATCGACCTATTCCTCTTCGCTGGCGCCGGAAGCGACCCTCCCGTTTTATCCATTGATGTTCAAAAACGTGTCGATCAATCTGGTGCTGGTCTACAATATGCCGGATGCGGCAAAAGAGCAGGCCATCGAAGATATCCATACAGCCCTGGAACAGGCCAGGTTATCGCATCGAATTGCCGGGACCTGGTCTCTGGAAGATACCGCAAAGGCCCACAGGGCGGTGGAGGCAGGGGGAATGGATGGCTGTGCGGTGATTGAAATTGAGTAGGGGATGGACCCTCTCCGGTCAGGAGAAAATACAATGCAGGCATCAGCGGTATTCGCCGCCCTCCACAAAGAAACGGCTAGTCGGAACGGTTCCGGGTTTCGGTCTGGAGGGGTCATTGTTTCTGCAACCTGAAGCGGACAGGACGGGTCGGCCCGGAGAATGATCGCGGATACGCCAAAGCCTCCCTACTATGCGGTCATTTTTACCAGTCTCCAGACCGAAAATCTGGAAGGCTATGGCGAAATGGCTGAACGCATGGAAGTGCTTGCCAGGCAGCAACCCGGTTATCTCGGGTTCGAGTCCGCGAAAGAGGGTCTGGGCATTGCGGTTTCCTACTGGAAGGACGAGGCTTCCCTGCTGGCCTGGAAAAGCAATGTTGAACACCAGGTGGCGCAGAAGCTTGGAAAGAAGACATGGTATGCCCGCTATAAGACCCGGGTATGCCGGGTCGAAAGAGAGTATGGTTCGAGTGAACCCGCGCCGGAACCCTGATCAATTTACCGTGCACGCAATGTCCGGATAAGCGGCTGATCTGGTTCCGGCAAGGGGCTGATTGTTTTCAGCATGGTAGGTAAACACCAGGGAAGTCTTGATGTCATCCGTATTGTTCCGGCCCGCAGCATGCAGTGTGCGACTGTGAAAAAAAAGGGCGTCGCCCCGATGCAGTTCTGCTGCGACGGCACTGTTGATCATTTCCTGGTTGCCGGGCAGGTCCTGGCGCAGGAAAAGGGCACCGTCGAACCGGCCCCGGTCGATATGCAGCCGGTGTGAACCCGGAATCAGTTGCAGGCCACCATTGTCTTCATTTTCATCGGTCAGCGCCAACCACACACTGACCAGGTTCGGCTGGTCAAACAACCAGTAACGAATGTCCTGGTGCCACAGGGTGGCACTGCTGAATCCAGGGTGTTTGGTCATGATGCAATTGTGATGATTCTGGGAGACCAGTACCTGGTCGGTATCCAGCAGTTGCTGGATCCGCTTGACGACCCGCGGGTCCCGGGCCCACTGCCGGAAGATGGCATCACGGGTATAGGCATTCAGGAATCTTCTGGGAGTATTCCCGCCCGGGGACAAGCGGTCTGTGGGAGATCCCGGGTACTGGACATCCGTTTCAAATTCGACGGGTGCCAGCGGTGGTTCCATGATTTCCCGGATGACCCGCAGCATTTGGGAACAGGTCTGCGGCCCGGCGAGGGATTTTTCGATCACATATCCCTGTTGATTGAATTGTTCGACTTGATTCCGGGAAAACAATGAATCAGCACTCATGTCAGATTGGGGACATGGTCCCGTTTAACACAGCCTGCATTATGACGAAGTATGTTTGTGCGCCAAAGCCGTATTCGGAAAATCCGGGGTGGGTCACAAAGCGGCCCACGGCCGCTACAGGACAGGCCCCGTGAATCGGATTATACTACACTCCGAATGTATCACCTATTGAATCTCCAGGACTGCCCCATGAATGCCGGAAAGACCCCCATCCGCTGGAGGGGACGGAACCGGGGAAAATCGGGAATGATGATGGATATCCCAACATGAAATCGAAAACAATAAAGGGGAATTTCGGCATCGAATTTTATGATGTCGATGTCAACGCCATGACGGAAGCCGAACTGGCCGAAGCACAGGCCGCCCAGGACGAGCATGGCGTCATCTTTTTTCGGGGCCAGTCCCTGACCTGTGAACAGCATATCGGATTCGCAAAACGCTGGGGAGACGTGGTCATCAATCGCTTCTTTGAGCATGTCGACGGATACGAGCAAATCGCCATGGTCAGGAAAGAACCCGAACATACGACGGTCGTGGGTGAAAGCTGGCACACCGATCATTCCTACGACCTGATTCCTGCCAGAGGATCGATTCTATATGCCAGGGAGGTGCCGAAGAAAGGCGGCGACACGCTGTTTGCAAACCTGTGTCATGCCTATGATGCACTGCCCGGCGAACTGAAAAAAACGCTTGAGGGCCTGAGGGCCATCCATTCGAGCCGGCATGTGTTCAGCCAACAGGCCGTCGAGAATTCACAGCCGGATGAGGACCGGTTTCATAATTTTGGACGGGCGGTCCAGGACAGCGTCCACCCCGTGGTGATTGTTCATCCCCAAAGCGGGAAAAAAGCGCTGTATGTGAATCCCTGCTTTACCCTTCGATTCGAAGGCTGGAGCCAGGAAGAGTCCAGGCTGCTTCTGGACTTTCTGTATCAACATGCCCTGCAACCGGCGACCACGGTCCGGTTCCAATGGCAGGCGGGCTCCATCGCTTTCTGGGACAATCGCGCGACCTGGCACCAGGCGCAGAACGATTACCCGACTGAAAGGCGGCTGATGCACCGTATCACGCTGCAGGGATGCCCTTTGACCGGATGTAACGGCCAGGCCAGTGACCGCATCCAAACGGGTTGATTTCCCTCTTCTTGCCATAGGATTCTTCATCGGAAATCTGGTGGTCATGGTGCTGATCAGCATTTTGGTCAAACTGCTTTCCGAACGTTTCCCGGTCAGTCAGATTCTGCTTTTTCGGTATGTCTTTGCGGCGATTCCGCTGATCCTGTATTCGCTTGCGGTTCACAGACCGGATTCCCTGAGGACATCGCGATACCGTGATCATGCGATTCGTACCGCCAGCGGAATCACATCACTGGGCCTGTTTTACGCTGCACTGGCAATGATTCCGCTCGTTGAGACCACCATGCTGGTTTATTCCTCGCCGATCTTTGTGGTGATTCTTTCCATTCCTTTTCTTGGAGAGCGGATTGGTGCGCCGCGCTGGGGCGCGGTGATCGTGGGGTTCATGGGCGTAATGATCATTTCCCAACCCGGGACGGCGGTTTTCAGTACAGGCGGGCTGGTGGCAATCGGCTCCGCGGTGGTCGGTGCTTTTGTGTTGATATGGCAGCGGCGATTGAGCGATACGGAAAATACCGCAACCACCGCGATCATCTATAACACCAGCGGAGGACTGGTGTTCGCCGTTTGGACCCTGGTCGTTGGCTGGACCCCGACCGGGAATGACTGGGACCTGGCTTTACTGGTCGGGATCGGCCTGCTCGCCGCATTCCAGCAATTTTTCTTCACCGCGGCATTCCGGTTTGGTGAAGCGAGCCTTCTGGCACCGTTCGGATATTTGATTTTCCTGTTTGCCGGGTTTGCGGGGGTGGTGGTCTGGGGGGAAGTGCCGCCATTGACTTCCATTGCAGGGGGGATCGTGATTGTTGCCAGCGGGCTGGTGATCCTGTTCAGGGAACGGGTCAAACGAAAACCGGTCACGGTATAATGCCGGGTTCAGCCTTGGATAGATTCCGGTCAGCTATGATGAACACGCATGCCCGGGTCACGGTGGTTTGCATGCGGTACGAATTTGTCGCGTTTTCAGCATTTTGCCGGGCCCAGGGCCCCCTTGCTGAAAAACTGCATCGCCTCGAAGTGTGCGCGAAGGGTCCTATCCGCAAGGGTTCCCATGTGTGACCGGCCACCGGTCATTGGGATGGCAGGCGCAGGAGTTCGCATGACCCATTCCCCGAAAATCCGGCGGAACGGGCCGCCGGAGGGGAAAATTCCAGCGGGTTTTGCAATAACCCGGGTGCCTTTGCAACCAAAACCAACCATTTACATAAACTAATCAATGGGGTACGATTTTTCGGCCAAGCGCCCACCCGACCCCGGTCCGTCCAAACAGATAACTGCGAGGAAAATCAGTCATGACATCCCATCCTTTTGACACTGAATTCCGGGTCACCCGCGAGCAGAAGAAACAATTCCAGCGCGACGGCTTCGTCAAGCTGAAAGGATTTTTGAGCGCAAACGTGATCTACACGCTGCTTGATCGGGTTGAGGTCGAAATGAGCCGGGAAACTCCCGGTACTCTCAAGGCCGACTCGAAGTTCAATCGGGCGAAGTATGACTTCAAGGCGGAAATGACCGAAGTCTATGAACTGCTGGAACGGCCTTACTTCAGGCGAGCGCTTATGGAGCTGGTTCAACGGGATCTTTTCCTGACCAACGAAGTGTGCTTTGAAATTGAAAAGAACGTCAGCAAGGGATTTCCCTGGCATGTCGGCACACAAAGTTTTGGTTTTCAAATGGCGGAGGAATTCGGCTGCACGCTGTGGGCACCATTGCATCCTATCGATACGAAGGGACAGCGGGGTGGGATGGCTTTTGTTCCCCGAAACATTGTATCCGCCGAATACGTCTTCAGCCAGCTCGAGCCGGCGATTGTCTCGGCGCTGGAGGCCAAGGAGCGATCCGGGACCAGGACGAACGTGAGTGAGTACTTTGCCCTGCGTACGGGGATTCTGAATTCACCGGCCATGTGCGAGATATTCGAAAACCATCAGGTCGAAGATGATTTCGAGCTGGGCGATGTGGTCCTGTTCAACAAAATGGTCGTCCATCGCAGCATCATGCTTGGCGAAGGAGCGCTTGCCAGACGCGCAGCCCATGTGATGCGTTTTGTCGATGCCGGGTCGCACTATGATCTGAAGCGGGCGCGGGATCTCGAATTCCCCGTGGAAAGGTATGGCAGGGGATTCATACCGTACAAGCCGTTTACCCGTTTGCACATTGAAATTGCAGAAGCCGGAGCGCACCACGGCGACGTCATTGCACAATGCCGATTTTTCGATAATCGTGACCGCCGGATGATCCGGCGCGAACGTTCTGCCCGATCGGCTTGAAGCGCCTCCACGGGAACCCCTGACGGCGCGTCACCCACTTGGCCGAGCGACGAATCCGACCTGTTTTCCTGTATCGGCCAGGGCGTCCTGCGCCGGGCTGAGTACTCCAATTGATCGGGGCAAGGGGCATTGGAAGCCAGTGACCGGGTGCAATGCACGATCTACAGGGAGAGGTGGTTCGATGGTCGGCCCGTCGGGCCGGGGATTCGGTTCAGGAAAGGGTCAAATGAAAACCGGTCACGGTATAATACCGCGTTCAGTCCTTGATAGATTCCGGTCAGCCATGATGAACACGCATACCCATTCCACGGTGGTTTGCACGCTGTACAAATTTGTCGCGCTTCCGCATTTTGCCGGGCTCAAGGCCCCTCTTGCTGAAAAACTGCACAGTCTCGAAGTGTACGGTACCGTGATCCTTGCCCACGAAGGGATCAATGGCACCATCGCAGGCAGCCGGACGGGCATGGACCGGTTCCTCCGGTGGCTGGACCGGCAACCGGGCCTTTGCGGGGTGGAAGTGAAACAGGCCTGTGCGGAGTGTCCTCCCTTCAGGCGGGTCAAGGTAAAACTGAAAAAGGAAATCGTCACCATGGGGGTGGAAGATATTGATCCGCTGAAATCGGCGGGAACCTATGTAGCCCCAGAGAAATGGAATGCCCTGGTGGATGACCCGGAGGTGTTGCTGATTGATGCCCGAAACAGCTATGAGATCAAGGTGGGGAAGTTCAAGAATGCGGTGAATCCCCAAATAACCAGTTTCAGGGAATTCCCGGCCTATGCAGAAGCCAATCTGGACCCGGGCAGGCATAAAAAAGTGGCCATGTACTGTACCGGCGGTATTCGCTGTGAAAAGTCCACAGCGTTTCTCAGGAAAAAGGGGTTCGATGAGGTGTACCACCTGAAGGGGGGAATTCTCAAATATCTGGAAATCATTCCAAGGCGGGACAGTCTTTGGCAGGGGGAATGTTTCGTATTTGACGAACGGGTGACGGTGAATCACGATCTTGAAAGGGGAAGCTATGGCCAGTGCCACGCCTGCCGGTCCCCGATCACGGTCAAAGACCAGCACAGTGAAAAATTTGTATCCGGTGTGAGTTGTCCATCCTGTTTTGATCGGCATACCGAGCAGGACAGGGAAAGATATGCAGAGCGCGAGAAACAGGTGCTGCTTGCAGAGCAACGGGGAGAGCCCCATATCGGGGGAAGGAGACAGTCCGGGCATGCAGGGGAGGCCGGAAACCGGAAATAGCCCGCCATTCAGTTGGATTCCAGGCTGGAAAGCCACCGGTCCCGGGCAGGTTTTGGCAATTCGCTTTTTTCTTTTATGAGGGTATAAAAAGCCTGCAAGGACCCGGATTGATCCAGGGCGGTTTGCAGGGCCGGGACATGATGGTGGTAGGTTGAAAGCAATGCCAGATGTGCATTGTTCAGGTCCAGGCTGAACCACCAGTCATAGTAGGGCGTGCCTTCGCCCCGATTTCTCATCTCTTCATACACCGATTTCATTTCACGGAACAGGGCTCGCTTGGATTGGGGAAGCGTGGATTCCGGCCCGGTCTCATAGCGTTGCGCCAGCCGGGCCCGAAACCCCAGCACCATGGCGGTTATTTTTCCGTTGCGCTTCCGGTTCTCCAGGTACTCCTCGTACTGTTCAACGGTCCCGCGCTCGGAAAACCAGCGTTCGAGCCCGGCAATTTCGACCACCGTTGCAAAGGCCTCATTGAAGGCGGAATCGTCTTTTGCATAGGCCACCTGGTGGGCCAGTTCGTGAAAAATCAAACCCGCGAGAGAAGTTTCACCATAGTGCAGGTGAGTGTTCAGGACCGGATCGGAAAACCACCCCAGGGTGGAATAGGCGCTGACGCCGTACCGGAAGGTATCAAAGCCCTGTTCCATCAGGCGGGCATTGAAGGCGTCGGCGTCCTTTTCGGAAAAGAACCCCTTGTAGGCGACACAACCCGCGACGGGGAAACACCAGGTTTTCGGGCCCAGATCGTAGGCCGGAGTGGCCACCACATTCCAGATGGCGTAGGGTCTCCCGATATCGGTGAAATAGGTAAAGGAGCGGTTGTCCGGCAGGGCCAGGGCCCTGCTCGAGAATTTCCGGATTTCCTGGACCTTCGCCAGTTTTTCTTTCAGGTCTTCGGAGGTGTCATCAGAACCGATAAGGGCGGATATTTTTTCCCGTTTGGCGATGATTTCCCAATGTCCCTGTATCGCCTGGGTGTAGTATCCGAGCTGGCTGCACGCCGGCAACATGACGAACAGGCACAGCAGCAGTACTCTCGGTGGTGACATGGTTGAAATCTATATTCCTGGATTCTGTACGGGCACTTCCCCCATTGCAGACCTCTCCCGCCGGACCAGGGTGCCTGCACTGCCTGTTGGCACAAACCATGCATTCCCCGTTCTTTCCAGGCTCTCCGGGATATCCATACTATTTTCTGGGATAATCCAAGGCAACCGAAACCCCCCTGACTGATACGGTGTGAAATGAGTGACCCTGCCCTTCCATTGACAGTATATCTTGTCGGCGGTGCAGTGCGTGATGAAATAATGGGACGCAGCATCAAAGATCGTGATTGGCTCGTGGTCGGTTCCACCCCCCGGGAAATGGTCCGTTTGGGATTCAGGCCCCTTGGCAGGAATTTTCCGGTTTTTCTTCATCCTGGGACCCGGGAAGAATACGCACTGGCACGTACTGAAAGGAAAATCTCAAGGGGCTATCACGGATTTGAATTCAACAGCGATCCGGGCATTACCCTGGAACAGGATTTGTCCCGTCGCGACCTGACCATGAATGCCATGGCGAAGGACCGCGAAGGGAACCTCATCGACCCCTATGGCGGCAAAAAAGATATCCGTGAGGGAGTGATCCGGCATGTTTCCGATGCGTTTCGGGAAGACCCGGTTCGGGTACTGCGTGTGGCCCGATTCGCTGCCAGGTATCGGGATGAGGGATTCGAAGTGGATACGGGGACCCTGGGTCTGATGTCGGAAATGGTTGAAGAAGGGGAAGTGGATGCATTGGTTCCCGAGCGGGTGTGGCAGGAACTGGAGAGGTGTCTTGCTGAACCCGGGTGCTCGCATTTTCTCCAGGTCCTGAGACGCTGCGGTGCGCTGAAAAAAATCCTCCCGGAAGTCGACGCGCTTTTTGGCATACCACAAACCGAGAAATTCCATCCGGAAATCGATACCGGAATTCATACCCGGATGTCCCTGGATGCGGCCGCCGGAATCAGCAATGATCCCATGGTGTTGTTTGCAGTGATGGTTCACGACCTGGGCAAAGCGCTGACACCGGCAGCGGAGTTGCCCCGGCACCGGGGACATGAAAGGCGCGGGATTTTACCGATCAAACAACTTTGCGAACGAATCGGGGTTCCCGCCAGATACAGGGAATTTGCACTGAAAGTCTGCCAGTATCATTTGCATTGCCATATGATGGCCCAGTTGAAACCAGCCACGGTTCTCAAGGTGCTGGAGGCATTCGATGGATTCAGGAAACCCGAGCTGATTGAAAAGTTTTCCCTGGCGTGCCTGGCGGACAAACGCGGGAGAACCGGGCATGAAAACGATGGCGACGAACCGATGCAGCTGCTGAACCGTTACCACCGCGCCGCCATGGCAGTCAATGCCGGGGAAATCGCGGCCACCTGTCTGGCATCCGCGGAATCCAGGGGCAACCGCGGACGGGACATCAAAAAGAAAATCCGGCAGGCGCGGATCGCCGCCATCCGTGCCATCAAGGAACAGGCACCCGGGGGCATGGGTTAAAATGCCCCCCATTTGATTCACTGCAATGCAAACTCCTTACACACCAATGAGACAATTCGACCCGGAAGATGCAGAAGAAGTGGGCCATGCCCTGGAAAATTTCGGCATTAACCTGCTGGTCAGGAATGTGGCACAAACTGTTTCATTCCTGCAGTCGGTTTTTGGATTCACCGGCCTGAATGTTTCGGATGACTATGCGCTGCTGGAATACAGCGGGGGACTGTACCAGTTGCACGCAGACCACACCTATGCGAACAATCCGCTTCCGTCGCTTTTGCCCGAAGCCGGTGCCCGGGGGGGCGGAGTTGAATTGCGATTGTTTCAGGTCGACCCGGACAAGGCCGAGCAACGGGCCAGAACGAAGGGCTATATGGTGCTGATGGAAACCGCGGACAAGCCCCACGGCCTGAGAGAATGTTTCCTGCTCGATCCGGACGGATATTGCTGGGTCCCTTCTGTAAGGATACCGGGGTCCGGGGATTCCCATGATTAAGGGAGTGCTCTTTGACAAGGACGGCACACTGCTTGACTTTAACGGTACCTGGCGGACGCCCTATATCGAGGTTTCACAATACCTCGCCGACTCCATAGGGCGCCCTGAAATCAGCGAAGAACTGATGCGGAAAGGGGGGTACATTCCTGAAACCCGGGAATGGGCCAGTGATTCCCTCTATACGTCCGGGAGCAACCGCCAGATCCTGGATTTTTGGTCCAGCGAGATCGGCACACCCATCGAGGGCCCGCATCTTGCCCGCATCCAGGCTATTTTTTCGGATGCTGCACAGCAAGGCATTCCTGTGATGGGGGACCTCCGGGGTTTCCTGTCCGGGTTGAAAGACCGGGGCATGGTCCTTGGGATTGCGACCATGGATGATGAAGACAATGCAACCGGGATGCTGGTCCGGTTGAAGCTGGAGGGGCTGTTTGACTTCGTTTGTGGTGCAGACAGCGGGCACGGGGTTAAACCGGAGCCTGGAATGGTTCACGCATTTTGCCAGGCCTGCGGGCTGTTGCCGGAAGAGGTGGTTATGGTGGGGGACAGCCCGGTGGATCTCAATATGGGAAAAAACGCCGGCGTCGCGATTGCCGCAGGCGTGTTGACCGGCCCCCATGGCCGGGACGAACTGGAAAAGCTTGCCGATGTAGTGATGCCGGATATTTCGAACCTGGTCCAGCTATTGACCTGAACCGGTTCAGAGGCTTCCTTGCCCATGGCGGTGAACCCGGTTGGAGGTATTGGCAGGATGGAGCCTGGCCGCGAATTCCATCGAAACCACGCTGCCGGGGCCGGGAAAACCCGGCAGCACGGGGAAATTACTGGTATCATTTGAGCGAATCCTATCCGGGCACAACCACCATGCAAGATACTGCGGACAAAAGCGGTTCGTATTGTCGGCCTTCCGATGAAAAACTGAAACAGGAACTCACCGAAATCCAGTACCGGGTTACCCAGATGGAGGGAACGGAGCGTCCATTTTCAAATGAATATCATGACCAGAAGCGCCCCGGAATCTATGTGGATATCGTCAGTGGTGAGCCGTTGTTTTCATCCATCGACAAATTCGATTCCGGAACCGGGTGGCCCAGTTTCACCCGGCCCCTTGAACCGGAGAATATCGTTACCCGAACCGACTTCAAATTGATCTATCCGCGAACCGAAGTGAGAAGCCGGCACGCTGACTCCCATCTGGGACATTGTTTCAAGGATGGTCCGGCCCCCACCGGGTTGCGATATTGCATGAACTCCGCCGCCCTGCGTTTTATTCCCAGGGACCGTCTTGCGGAAGAAGGGTACGGGGAATATGTCCCGCTGTTCCAATGAGGCCATTCATCAAAAGCCTGGCAGTCATTCTTTCCTTCCTGCTGGGGATTCCAGGTACAGGGATTGCCGGAAATGAACCCCTGAGCCTGCGCAGCAGCGATACCATCACGCCCGTTATTGAACTGTATACCTCGGAAGGGTGCAGCAGTTGTCCCCCGGCGGACAATTTTCTGAGTCAACTCGGAGAGACTGTCGACGAGAAGTTTCGGGCCATTCCCCTGGCATTTCATGTGGATTACTGGAATTGGCTGGGCTGGAAGGACCCCTTTTCAAAGGCTGCCTACACCGAGCGTCAACGATTTCTCGCCGATGTGAATTCACAAAGGTCCATGTACACCCCGGAGTTGCTGGTTTCGGGAAAAGAGGTGCGTGGCGGGATGGATATCGTCGAACGTGTCAACTTTGCAAACCAGCAGGAATCCCGGGTGGATATCATGCTGACCATTGAGGGCAGGGATGCCAGCAGGATCAGCGCAGAGATTGCTTTCGACAATATGGCTGGGGAAAGCGGTGTGGAATTCCATGTGGCGATTTTTGAAAACGATATTGTCAGGCAGATTAAGGGTGGAGAAAACAAGGGTCGCACCCTGACTTACAATTACCTGGTCAGGCACTGGAGTGCTCCCATGCTTTTGGCAAAAGGAAAATCAACCAAACAGCTTACGCTGGCCATTGGCAGCGACTGGGAACATGCCAATCTCGGAATGGCGGTGGTGGTGGTCAATGGTCTTACCGGCGAAACCCTCCAGGCGTTGAGCACTTCCCTGAGCGAATTGTTTTCCGGATAGTCCCGGCTTCAGCCTGTCCCGGAACCCTTGAAATCCGGCAGGTTGATCTCCATTAATTCCACATATCAACCAGACTCTTATCGAGAGGTACAAAAAATGAATACTGTAACCAGAGTCCCGTACAGAAGCTGGAATTTGCGGGCGGATTTTGATGATTTGATCAATGGAAATTTCGCGTCGGCCAAGCCGGTTTCAAGCCGGGAACATGCACGGATTCCGGCGATGGATATTGTCGAAACGGACCAGGGGTATGAGGTGAAAACCGATTTGCCCGGTGTAAAAAAAGAGGACCTGTCAGTGAGTGTAAAAGAGGATGTACTCACCATTGAAGCCAGGTCTTCAGGCAGGAGTGAGGGAAAGGAGGGCGTAAAAGTCATTCAACAGGAACGCCACGCCGGGCGGTACGTCCGTACACTGCGTCTTGGAAAATCCATTGACGAGGCCGGCATTGCCGCTGAATATGCAGATGGGGTGCTGAAACTGACCCTGCCAAAAGCGGAAAAGGCCACCAGTCGGCAAATTGATGTAGCCGTGCATTGAAAGACAAATCCGTGGGGGTAACCCCGGCAGCCACCGGATAACGCCCCCACGGATGATTCGCGCTGGCTGTCAGTGCGGCCGGCATCCCGGATTGGTCCGGGTCCGCTCGCAAGTAGTATCTCACCAAGGTACATTCGCATGTACCGCGACACCCCGCACAGGGTATCGAAGAAACCCGTTATCACGCGGTCGTCTTTATTGTGCCTGCCGTTGATCTTCTCCGGGGAGGTGGAATCGGGTCGATAGCATCCGTCAGTTCTCTGTGGCTGCCCACGGATCGACAATGTCGACTCCCGTGCCGTTGAAAACCCCCGCGTTACGGGTGATCAGCACAGCATTCCGGGAGCAGCATATGGCGCGACCTGGCAGTCCGCTTCGCTGATCGGCCGGCCGGCCAGACGATGGTCAGCCGCGGTCTGCACGCAGGTCCTGGCCGCGGCACTGTCGAACGGCAGAACCCACTCCCGGAAGCCAATGTCGAGCCAACGGATCATGGCGGCTTCCGGCGCGCTTCGCTCACCGTCGTCAGGCACATCTTCTGTGCGTCGCGTTGGGTAAACTTCGCTGGATCCCGGGGGCCGGTTCGATCGCCGTTCACGGCGTCGTGCAGGATGATGCGCGCCTCTTCCTCCATCGAACGATGATGCTCGGCGTCGCGTACTCGGAGCCGCGTTTTCACGTCGTCGTCGAGATTGCGGATTGTGATGCTGGCCATCGGTTGTTCCCCTGATGGTGCGGGACATGTCCAAACCATTGCTTGCAATGCAAGCAAGTATACGTGATCGGTTGTGCCGGGCGAACCGGTGTACATGCAGTCGGTGGAAGTCCGGGGATTCTGCGGCAACCGGGCATTTGTTCGAAACCGGACAGATCATTGGTTCCCGGCCCCGGATCAGCAAGACGATTGCTATATCCCTTTGTAGTACTTACGATATATACCAACCATCCGTCGGTTATTGCAAAATCCGGCAGGTTCACAGTGACTCAGGATCAATACCTGAAAAATTATCTGGATAAGATTTATGAAATATTACGATACCATCGTCGATACCATTGGTGATACGCCGCTTGTAAAATTGAATTCTGTTGCCAGCGGAATCAAGGGAACCGTTCTTGCCAAAGTGGAGTACTTCAACCCGGGACATTCGGTCAAGGATCGGATCGCAGTCAAAATGATTGAAGATGCGGAAGCCCGTGGCGACCTGAAGCCGGGGGGAACCATCATTGAAGGGACTTCGGGGAATACGGGAATGGGGTTGGCCCTGGCTGCGGTCACCAAGGGGTACAAATGCATTTTTACCCTTGCGGACAAACAGTCCAGGGAAAAAATCGATGCCCTGCGTGCGGTGGGTGCAGAAGTCATTGTCTGTCCCACGGCGGTTGCTGCCGAGGACCCCCGCTCCTATTATTCTGTGGCGCAGAAATTAAATGCGGACATCGAAAACTCCTACTACCCCAATCAATACGACAATCTGTCCAACATGGCGACCCACTATGAAACCACCGGCCCGGAAATCTGGCGGGATACCGAAGGCAGGATTACCCACTATGCCGCCGGGGTAGGCACCGGGGGATCCATGTGCGGGGTGGGGAAGTACCTGAAAGAACAAAACCCGGATATTGTCACGATCGGGATCGATACGTATGGTTCGGTTTTCAAAAAATACAAGGAAACAGGCATTTTCGATGAAAGCGAAATCTATCCCTATCTGACCGAAGGGATTGGCGAGGATATCCTCCCTGCCAATGTCGATTTTTCCCTGATTGACCATTTCATCAAGGTGACAGACAAGGATGCGGCAGTGATGACTCGACGTCTTTCCAGGGAAGAAGGCATGTTTGTCGGATGGTCCTGTGGCTCTGCAGTCTGGGGGGCGCTTGAATGGGCAAGGGAAAACATGAAGGAGGAGGATGTCATGGTCGTCATCCTGCCTGACCATGGAACCCGTTACCTTGGAAAGATTTACAATGATGACTGGATGAAGGACCACGGGTTTCTTGAAGAGCGGGACTATGACACTGCGAAGAGTATTATTTCCAAGCAAAGTGGGGAAGGCGCCCTGACCACCATCGATAAAGATGCAACGGTTACGGAAGCCATCGCCTTGCTGACCTCTGTGTCGGTGGATCAGCTTCCTGTGGTGGATGGCCAGGAATTTGTCGGAAGCCTGTCTGATTCAAAGCTGCTGAAGGCGTTGATCAATGACCCGTCTATTCGTGACAAGTCGGTTCGTGAGGTCATGGGCGACCCTTTTCAGTTCGTTCCTGCAGACAGTACGCTGGATGTGCTTTCATCCATGATCAACCGGGATAATCCCGCAGTGATGGTCCGCGATGCGGAAAATCGCCCGAGAATTATCACCCGGCATGATTTGCTGGAATCCATTGCAAATGTTTGATTCCGGGGGAAAGATAGGGCCCGCATTCTTTCCTTGAGACGAAGACAGTAAAACCCGGCAGACCGTTTTCCATGCCGGTTTCTCCGGGGCCCCGGTGGTGATTCCGGACCCGGTGTGGGGATGATTGTTTGGGCAATCAACCGGGTTCCGGCTGACTTGCCCGGATACCGGGAAAAAAGTCATGGCTCCGGGCAGTATCCAGCCTCCTGAAGCCGGTCGTGCCCCCTTGTTGCTGTCCCCGCTTTATCGGGTTCCCCGGCAGGTCCGGGTCGAGCACACCGGACGGATGACCGGGCAGGAAAGGGTCTCCGGTGGGTTGCCGGGTTGCGTCCATGGGTGTTCCGTTCCGGAAGCATACAAAGCACACACCGGTCCGCCCGCCGGGCAATCTGGAATCCGTTCTCTTCCGGCATGTCCCGGAAGGGCAAACAGCCGACAACGGTGATATCCGCAGGTTTAGGCGGGTGCCGTACCACCGCTACCGGGTACGACCAATGCTGTATACAATCAGGCACGCGGCTGTTGCGTATGACGAAGAGGCTCTTCCAGGTGACCGCGTGTGTTCCGGGGTACCGCTGGAACGGACGCAAAGGAAGGGCGAGCCTGGAGTGGAAAAATGAATGACAGATTCACACTGTTTGATCTGGATACCTACCGGAAACGCCTGGCCCGTGCACGGACAGCGATGGCCAGGCATGGCCTGGATGCCTGTGTTTCCGTTGCTCCGGAAAATCATTATTATTTGGGTGGTTACGACAGCTGGACCGGCGTGAACAGCCCCCAGGCGATGATTTTTACCCGGGGAGACGACGAACCAACCCTGCTGTTGAGAGATGTGGACCTCCCCCTGGCCCTGGAATCCACCTGGACAACCGATATCCGGACATACCGTTTGCACCGTGAGGATTTTGCTGAGATCGTGTGCAGGATTGTCCGGGAAAAGGGCTCTTTTCCGGATGGGATCGGGGTCGAGTTTCAATCCAGCGCATTGCCCTTTTCGCTGGGAACGGCGCTTGCGGAGGCCCTTGCTCCGGCGACACTGGTGGACGCCACGGAAATCCTGGGGACCATCCGGCTGGTGAAGTCCCCGCAGGAACTGGCCCTGATCACCCGGGCAGGGCAGTACGCCGCTTTGGGATTGCAGGCCATGGAAAATGCGGTTACCCCGGGTACGACGGAAATGGAGGTTGCTGCGCAGATTGAAAGAGCCCTTCGAAATGCCGGGAGCGAGTACTGGGCCATTCCCGTCGAACTGGCTTCCGGGAGCCGCAGCGCGGGTTGTCACGGCACACCACGCAACAGGGTGATTGAGCCCGGTGACCTGGTCCATGGTGAATTTGCCGGGGTGTGCGAGCGCTACCATGCCGTCGCCATGCAGACGCTCAGCTGTGGACCCGCAAACCGCCGCCAGGCAGAAATTCACGAGTTGGCACGCCAGTCCCTGGAAGCGGGGATTGCAGTTGTTACGCCGGGAATCCGTGTTTCGGATGTGGAACAGGCATCCCTGGAACCGTTGATCGCACAGGGGGTTGAGCAGGCGGCGATGATGCGATTCGGGTATGGGATTGGCATTGCCTATCCTCCAATCTGGCTTGAACCCCTGGAGATTTCACGGGATTTCAATACCACGCTGGAAGCGGGCATGGCCTTTGTGCTGCATGCATGCCTCGAATTTCCGGAAGAAAGCATCGGGGTCATTCTGGGAGGAACGTATATACTGGGAGACAATGGTCTGGCCATGGTTGCGGGGGCCGGTGCCACAGGGTTGAGGGCGGTATAAAATCCGGCCCCGCCGCTGAATGACTCCTGATGAGAACTTGAACACTTTTCCATTGCCTCCCGGTACCTACCTGAAATTTGCCGGTCTGTTTTTTGTCCAGACCATGTCCCGGGGCATACTGCTTTCTGTGTTGCCCCTTCAGGCGTTCGCCATTTTGGGCAATGCCCAGCGCACCAGCACCCTTTTCTTTCTGGTCAGCGTCGGGGGAATCCTGGCCTCGCTGATCATGCCATGGGCCATTCAACGCATTGGAAACTACCGTGCCTTTCTTGTGGGCTGCGCGGCCATGCTGTTTTCTGCCGTACTGCTTGTCTCGGAACGGGTGGTCTGGTTTTCCATGGGGTTGTTTTTTCATACGTTTTCCATTGCCGCCATCGAAGTCTCCCTGACGCTGTACGTGCTGGCCCTCATACCGCGCCGGGAGATGACACAGTTTGAGCCCCTGAGAATCGTCTCCCTGGTCCTGGCCCTGACCATCGGCCCTTTTTTGGGGGTGTATTTTCAGGAAAAAATCCTGCATTCCCTGCCATACATCATTTGTGCAGTGTTTGCGGTCCTGTCCATCCTTTATTTTCGATTACTGGGGTTACAGCAGGTAAAGGTGCTCGGGGAGGATACCCGGAACGTCAACCCCCTGCGTTACATGCCGCGCTTCATCTCACAACCAAGATTGCGGTTGGCATATGGCCTGATACTCGCCCGTTCCGCCTGGTGGACCATGTTTATCATCTATATGCCAATCTATTGCGAACAATCCGGACTGGGGGAGTTGGTTGGGGCTGCGATTGTTTCCATCGGCACGGCCTGGACCCTGACCGTTCCGTTTTGGGGATGGGTCGGAAGGCGATTTGGTATCCGGGTACTGTTGCGAAGCGGTTTTGCGGTGGCCAGCACACTGTTGATGGTGGTCTACATGGTGACAGACATGCCGTGGGTTGCGTCTACACTCATGGTGTTTTGTGCACTGGGCGCCACGATGCTTGATGGAGCCGGCAATGTGCTTTTTTTTCGTGCTGTCCGGGGTCGAGAACGGGCGGAAATGACCGCGGTGTTTGCCACCTACCGGGATACCGGCCAACTGGCCACACCGGGGTTATACGCCGTGCTGCTGAAATTTTTTGCACTCCCCATCGTGTTTTCCACCGCTGCAATCTGGATGATGGCTGCGGCCTGGTATTGCCGTTATATCCCGGGGAAGATGAGATGAAGCCACCGGCTGTGGTTCAGTCCGCCTGTTCCGTGACGATTTTGAAAAAGTTCCTGACGAGGCGGTCTCCGGCCCGGGTGTCAAAGTAATTCCGGCACAGCGCAGGCCGGGTGTTTCTCCAGATGGTGCCGAGACTTTGCACCGTGGATTCGGGGTGAAACTGCGTAGAATACCAGTGCCCGCCGAAATCCAGGGCGGCCACGGGCACGTTGCCGCTGTGGGCCAGCAGTACCCCGGCCGGGGGGGCCTCGGTGACATGTTCGGCGTTGGCGTAATGGAAACAGTCACCATCGGCGATGCCTTTGAGCAGGGGGGAGGCCAGGCCGGCTTTGGTCAATGAGGTGGCAAATGTTCCGGCATAGGGGCCCTGGCGTATCGGTTCGACTTCAGCGCCGAAATAATGTCCCAACAGCTGATGGGAACCGCAGATCCCCAATACCGGCACCCGGCTTTCCCGTATCACCGGGAACCAGGCGAGCACTTCCTGCTGCCAGAATGTATGGTCGTGGACCGAATTGTAGGTCCCGGCCAGGACAACGGCATCGGCTTCATCCGGCCGGGGCAGCGCTTCTCCGATGCAGACATTCCGTGTCTGTATTGAGATACCCGGCACGTCCCCGTATTTTTTGACAAACCACAGGCCTTCCTGGTCGCCATCCTCAAGGTCGTCATAAACCGAAGCGTCATAGCTGCCCGGGACGCCCATCATTTCAACAAAGAAAATTTTCGCAGGTTGCATCAATGGTAACTGGTTTGGAATTTCCGGGTGTTCACGGTGCAGGCATGGAAATGCGGATCATACGGCAAAACGGATCAGGATAGAACGGCGAGTTGTTCCCTTGCGGCATCAAGTTCCGCAGCCGCCGTTTTTTGATCCGGTGCGGCGTACATGGGCAGCAGGCGATTTTGATGGGCCGTTGCGGGGTTCTTCATTTTCCCGGCCACGGCATGGGCCGTTTCAGGGTCATTGCAGATCAGTACGATATCGCAGCCGGACTGGAGGGCACGGGAGGTTCTTTCAAAACCGTCCCCGCCCAGGTCTGCGCCTTTCATGGACAAATCATCGCTGAATACCACGCCCTTGAAACCAAGCTCATCCCGCAATATGCGATGCAGCCAGAATCCGGAAAAAGTCGCTGGATTGGGGTCCATGGCGTTGAACACGATGTGGGCGGTCATGATCCCGTCGAGTTGATGGCTCAGGGCTGCGTACGGCACCAGGTCCCTTTTCCGAAGGTCGTCCAGGGGTCGATTGTCTACAGGCAGGGTGAAATGCGAATCCTCCACAACCGAGCCATGACCGGGAAAATGTTTCCCGGTGGCTTTCATGCCGGCGGAATGCATCCCGGCAATAAAGGCGCCGGCCAGGACGGCGATATCCCGGGGGTTTTCGTGGAATCCCCGGGTTCCAATCACATGGCTGGCCGGGTTGGCGCAATCGAGTACCGGGGCAAAACTGAAGTCCACGCCCACCTCAACCAGTTCTGCAGCCATGATGAATCCCGCGCAGCGGGCAAGCTGTGTGCCTGTTCCGGCATGGTCGTCATACATTTTCCCGAGCTGATTCGCTGCGGGCAACCGAAAAAACCCTTCCCTGAATCGTTGTACCCGGCCTCCCTCCTGGTCCACGGCAACCAGCAGTGGAGGGGTTCGGATGGACTTGATTTCCCGGATGAGGTTTCTGAGCTGTGCCTTGTCCTGAAAGTTGCGATGGAACAGGATGACGGCACCCACCGCGGGCTGGGACAGGGATACCCTTTCGTCCGCGCCCAGGACGGTGCCGGCGATATCCACCATCAACGGCCCCAACGGCAGTTCAGGCATCAATGCATACCCGTGTTCCGACGGAAACGAGGTCAAACAACTCAACAATATCGGTGTTGCGCATCCGCACACACCCACGGGATCCGGGTTGGCTCATATCAACATCATCCGGGGTGCCGTGCAAATAAATATACCGACGCATGGTATCGACATCTCCAAGACGATTCTTCCCGGGTTCGCACCCGCTCAGCCAGATGATCCGGGTGAGTATCCAGTCCCGGTCCGGGTGGCGGTCCCGCATGCCGCAATGGTACGTCTCTCCGGTGGGTCTTCTGCCGACAAAAACCGTGTTCAGGGGCAGGCCGTCGCCGATTCTGGCGCGAATCACATGCTCTCCAGTGGGGGTGCAGTAGCTGCCATCCATTTCCCCCGGGCCGTTGGCGGCGGTGGAAACCGGGTAGCGCCGGAGAATGCGGCCTTCGCTTCCAATGACCTCAAGCTGTTGGCGGGACAGGTCAATCCGCAGTCGGCAGGGTTCGTTCATGATTCCTCGAGCAGGCTTGAAAGCAATTGGTCGCAGGCATCCTCCAGCAAATCAATCATCAGGTCAAACCCGTGGTTTCCGCCGTAATACGGGTCCGGGACTTCACGACGGTCCGGGGTGTCCGTATAGTCCAGTAACAGCCTGATTTTGTGATGATGTGACACGGGAGCCAGTTTCTTGAGTTGCTGCAAATTGTTCAAATCCATGGCAATGACCGAATCAAAACGGGTCAGGTCCGCGGCAGAAACCTGCCTCGCCCTTAAAGAAGAGATGTCGATTCCCCGTTGCAGGGAAGCATGCTGGGCCCGTGGGTCCGGAGGGCAGCCAATATGCCAGTCCCCCGTGCCTGCGGAATCAATTTCAAACCGGTGTTCCAGCTCCCGTTCACGGACAAGTCTGCGCAGGATCCCTTCTGCCGTAGGGGAACGGCAGATGTTCCCCAGGCAGATAAACAGGATGCGGTGTGTGGACATGGCGGCGGGATGATGGTTCAGTTTCTTGCCAGCCTGATGATACTGGAGTCTGCCCGGAGCTGGTGCATGATTTCGGCCAGGTGATGGCTGTTGAGTACCTCGATGACAAAAGACATGTTTGAGACGATGGCATGTTTCTGGTCCACCGTAAGACGATTTATATTGGAATCATGTTCCGCAATGATATTGCTGAGTGCGGCCAGCACCCCCGGCTGGTTCTGGCATTCAACATCGATTCTCGCCTGGAATTTGCCCTTGGTGGTTTCTGCCCAGTTCAGGTGGGAGTAGTTGTCAGGATGACGCATGATCCCCGTGCAGTTGTCGCATCTGGAACGATGTACTACCAGGCCCCGGCCCCGGGCGGTTACCCCAATGATCTTGTCTCCCGGAATGGGGTGACAGCAATTGGCATAGGTAATCAGCAGCCGTTCAGTGCCTTCAATGGTCAGCACAGACCGCTTTTGGTCGGTGGAATCCTGGTTTCCCTTGTAGGGTCCCGGGGCACCGGATTCGGCGATCAGCTGTTTGGCCACCAGTTTGGGCAATCGCTTTCCGAAGCCGATATCGATCAGCAACTGTTTCCAGTCATCCAGTCCCAGATGCTTGAGCAGATTGATTTTGTCCGAACTCGGAATGCGGACCCTGCGGTATCCGAGATCGCTCAGGGCAGAGCGCAACAGTTTTCGGCCAAGACGGAGGGATTCCCGGGATTTTTGCCGGTTCAGAAAATGACGGATGGACGCTCTTGCCTTGGAGGTCACCGCGAAATCCAGCCATTCGGGCCTTGGCCGGGTGTTGCGGGATGTTTTGATCTCAATATGGTCTCCGTTGTTCAGACGTATGTGCAATGGCACGTCAACCCGGTTGATGGTAGCGCGATGGCAGTGGTCGCCCACGGCAGTGTGTACGGCGTACGCGAAGTCCAGTGCGGTGGCTCCCCGGGGCAACCGCTTGATATCACCTTTGGGTGTAAACACATAGACTTCATCGGGAAACAGTTCCACTTTCAGTTGTTCGAGGAATTCCCCCGAATCGCTGGATTTGCTCTGGAATTCAAGAAAACTGTCCAGCCATTTTTGGGCAAGCTGTTGCGGAGCATGCTCCCCGGTGGTTTCCGTTTTGTACAACCAGTGGGATGCCACGCCCTTTTCCGCTGTCCGGTGCATTGACTGGCTGCGTATCCGGATTTTCACCGGGAGTCCCTTGGGGCCAATGACCGCCGTATGCAACGACTGGTAGCCATTGATTTTGGGAATGGCCACATAATCCTTGAAATTTCCGGGGCGGGGCTTGTACAACTGGTGGATGGCCCCGAGTGCCTGGTAGCAATGAGGGCGTTTTTCCGTGATGACCCGGATTCCGGCGATGTCCTTGACATCCTTCAGGGTGATCTGTTTTTGTACCACTTCACGATAGACGGTAAAGACATTGATTTTCCGGCCATGAACATCCGCCTGAATTCCGTTCCGGTCAAGCTGTTCCCTGATCGCTTTACAGACCTCGTTGACCACGGCTGTTCGCCTTTGCCGGGAGCTCCTGATTTCCTTTTCGAACACATCATAGCGTTTGGGATAGAGGTTGAACAGGCAGAGGTCTTCCAGTTCTTGGGCCAGTTCCCGCATGCCCAGACGATTGGCAATGGGCGCATAGATTTCCAGGGTCTGCCGGGAAATTCTGCGCTTCCGGTCTTCACTCAGGGATTCCAGGGTACGCATGTTGTGCAGGCGATCGGCGAGCTTGATAATGATGACACGAATGTCCTTCGCCATGGCCATGAACATCTTCCTGAACGAGGCGGCTTCGGCATGTTCCCTGGATTCGAGGTCCAGTTGGCTGACTTTGCTGACCCCGTCCACCAGTGCAGCGACATCGTCACCGAATTTGCCGGCCAATTGCTCCAGTGTAATTTCAGTGTCCTCCACCACATCATGCAGGATCGCTGCGATGATGGTTTTGCTGTCCATGCGCATCGTGCCAAGTATCCGGGCCACGGCAATGGGATGGACGATGTAGTCTTCTCCGCTCTGGCGTTTTTGCCCGTGGTGGGCAGAGGCTCCATACAGGGTTGCCGCATAGATATCGGCGATGGCGGCCTGGTCCAGGTAATCTTCCAGTATTCCTGTCAGATTGCCGGTCAGGGTGTCATGGTCCGGGACGGCACTTCCCTGCCGTGCCAGCATTTCACTCAGATTTTTCTTCCACTTTTTTGCCAGGGCTATCTTGCTCGCCATCTGCATCACCAAGCATCGCTTGTAATATTGGGTCCTCCGCCGCTGCGTCCGCTACATCCTCTGCATCATCCGTTTCACTGAGGGCGCCGCCCTGGTCAAAGTCAAGTTCCGGAATGGTGCTTTCTTCATCAAGGATGCTGGGCCCGATCAGGCCTTCTGCAATTTCCCGAAGTGCAATGACCGTTGGTTTGTCATTTTCCACTTCAACCAGTGGTTCTGCGCCAAGGATCAGTTGCCTGGCCCGCTTTGTTGCAACCAGCACAAGCTGGAATCGATTATCCACATGTTCAAGGCAGTCAGTAACCGTGATACGTGCCATCGCTAAATCCTCAATAGAATAATGGTGCCAGGGCCCGGTTACCCGGGATTTGTGGCATATGGTTTAAGGTTAAATAATTCGGTTTCAAGTTCTTTCAAGGCGTGTTCAAAATTGTCATTGACAATCACAGTATCGAATTCATCTTTGTGGCTGATTTCATCCCGGGCCTGCCGCATCCGACTGTGGATGACTTCATCGCTGTCCTGCTTGCGCTGCCTGAGTCGCTGTTCAAGCGTTTCGATGGACGGAGGCATGACAAATATCGAAGTGGCTGTCGGGTATTTTTCGCGAACACTTCTCGCACCTTGCCAGTCAATGTCCAGAATAACATGCTTGCCACTTGAAATCAGTCTTTCCATGGCTTTTATTGAGGTACCGTAGTACTGGTCGAATACCCGGGCATACTCCACAAATTCATCATTTTCGATCATTTCCTCAAAGGTGGTCTTGTCAACAAAATGGTAGTGGACACCATTTTCTTCTCCCGGCCTGCGGCCGCGGGTCGTATGGGATACGGTGATTGCAACGTCATGGTGCCGCTCGACCAGTGACCGGGCAAGACTGGTCTTTCCGCCCCCTGAAGGCGCGGATAATATCATGATTCCGGATGTCAGCATGGTGTAGCCATTCCGATCCGATTGGCCCCGGTCGTCTCCGGTCGTCTGGATTTGTTCACGGGTTGTCTGGATGGAATCAGCATAAAAACCGTGGATTATACTGGTTTCGGAGAGGGTATTTGGAAACAAACCATCCGCGGGCAAGGGCCCTGTCCTGGCAGCGACCTGCCAGGGCGCAGATTTTGTGGCCGTTCCAGGGCATGCGGAAGCAGGAACCGGTGACCGCAGCCTGCGAAAGCCAGGCCGCTATTCGATGTTTTGAACCTGCTCACGCATTTGTTCCACCAGGACCTTCAGTTCAATCGAGGCATTGGTCATCTCCTGGTCGATGGATTTGGCCCCCAGGGTATTGGCTTCACGGTTCAGTTCCTGCATCAGAAAATCCAGGCTGCGGCCCACCGGTTTTTCCTCGCCCAACAGCCGCACAACTTCACAAAGATGGGTCTGAAGCCTGTCCAGCTCTTCGCTGATGTCGCTTTTTGTCAACAGGACCACTATTTCCTGGGCCAATCTTTCCTCTCCGAGTTCTTCAACCCTGTTTTGCCATTTCTCCTGGTTCTTTTGTTGTATTTCCGGCATTTTTTCGGACAGGCTGTACACAATTTCCTGTGATTGCGTCACCCGGTCCCTGACCGCTTTCGCCATGCATGCTCCCTCCCGGTCCCGGCTTTCCACCAGCGCGGCAAGGGTTTCTTGCAACAACTGGATACTGTTGCGACTGACGGTGTCACGATCCATGGGCGGCTCAATGATTACGCCGGGCCAGCCCAGGATATCCGGTGTTCGGGCGGGTCCCAGTTGGGGATGTGCCTGCTCAATGGTTTTCATTGCTGCAACCAGGGACTCCACGGCACCGGTATCGATATTGATCTTGCTGATGACTCCCGGTGACTGGCCATATTTCAGGTGGGCATCGACCCGGCCACGACTCATGCATTCCCCGATCAGCTTCCGGCACCGGGGCTCCAGAGAACGAAAATCCTCGGGAAGCCGGAGATGGACATCAAGATAGCGGTGATTGACACTCCTGACTTCCCAGATCAGCTGGTTTCCATCCAGATCCTGTTCGGACCTGGCAAATGCGGTCATACTGCGGGTCATGGAACTTAAGGGCTCTTCTGTGCACAGCGGTTCGGTTTTCGAGGACCCCGGAAAATCCAGGGGATGCCCGGGATATTTCCCAGTTGCCCATTGTATGCAGTTGGCGTTCCCCCTGCAATCGATATCCGGTCTGGCGTGCTCCCCGCCCGGTACACTCCGACCTGAAGGATCGGCCGACTACAGGCAACGGAACCCGGTCCATGAAGGAGGTGCGGCGGTCACTTTCCCGGACCCCGGGTCATGTCCGGGCCTTCCAGGGTCAGCGAATGGTAATCGAAGCCATGCTCAATGGTGGGTTTGACAATCTTGAAGTAGGGTGAAACATCGAAGTCCCGGGGGGTAAACAGGCTGTAATGGCGGATGTGATAGATCACCTTGACGCTGTAGGAGTATTCCGACAGTTCCACTTTCTTCTCCACACTGGGCAGGATCGGGTAGTGTATGGACTGAAAGGACTCCGCAATCAGGCTGGAACAGATCGCCCGGGAAGGGTCGCCGCTGCCCAGGGCAAGCAACTGGCGCCGGAACCGCACCGGAACGGGAGGAATGGGCAGCAGATACCGGCCCAAATCAAAAACATGCTTGAGGTCATACTCCAGCCCCAGGCTCTGCACCATCATGCCGACTGCTTTTTCCCGGTCTTCATCGGTCAATCCCACCGGGCGGCAGATTCGGATATTGAAGTTCCGGTACTTGGAAAGAGGGGATGCAATGACGCCGTCATTGAGGTCTGCTTCGATCAAGGGGCATTCTTCCCCGCCACCGGTAAATTGTTCGGTGGCCGGGCCCGCAAAAAATGCGGCATGGGACCAGGTGGATTGTGTCAGGTACTTGATGGCGGTGCTGATCCGGGTATTGCCATCTACCAGCAGGATATCTCCGGGTTCCATCACGGTTTCCAGCAGAGGGATGTCGTAGGTGGAAAAAGGTGTGTAATGGGGAATAGGACGGCTGAGATAACTCGCCAGCCATTTGCCAAGCCGGAGTTTCAGGTTGTTAACCATCGGGGTCGCTCACGTTCGTTCATCCACAGGCCCGGGAAAGAGAAGGTCCATTCCGGGCTGGTTCAAGGATACCGTCTGTTTTCCGGTCCACCAATCCATGAGATCAGCGGATGCGGGAATTATACGGCGAATGGGCACGGACCAGATCAATGTACCGGGTGACATGCTGCTGTTCCCGGTGGACGAATTGTTTGATGGCTTCGTTGAATGGACTGGGAGCCATCCAGTGCAATGACCGGGTCCGGGTGGGAATGAACCCCCTAGCAATTTTGTGTTCACCCTGGGCGCCGGGATCAAAACGCTGTAATCCGTTTTTGATGCAAAGTTCAATTCCCCGGTAATAGCACAGTTCAAAGTGAAGGCTGTCAACATATTGTGCACAGCCCCAGTGCCTGCCATAAAGCGTATCATCATCACAGTACATGAGCGCACCCGCTACACATTGCCTGCCATGGTACGCAAGAAACAGGTGAACTTGGTGCGGCATGATTTCGCTGACTTCCATGAAGAATGACTGGTTGAAAGCCGGCATCCCGAATTTCCGGTCATACAGTCCGTGATACAACCGGGTGAACTCAAACCAGTCGTGCTCCCGGGCGCTTTCTCCATCCAGGTGCCGGATGGTCAAGCCGGCTTCGGTGACCTTTCGTCGCTCCTGGCGGATATTCTTGCGTTTTTTCGATGTCAGGGTATCCAGGAATTCTTCGAAGCTGCCATAGTTCCGGTTATGCCAGTGAAACTGGCAATCATTTCGCGAAACAGCGGATTGCCGGTCCAGTTTCCGGTGGTCAGGCTGTGAGGGGAACAAACAGTGCATTCCGCTATAGCCGCCATCCGATACCAAAGTGTTGACGGCGGTCACCAGCAGGGTGGAAACCAGGTTTTCGGGGTCGTTGTGAACCAGTACTCGCTGTCCGCTTGCGGGGGTAAACGGAATGGCGTTCACCAGTTTGGGGTAATAACGCAGTCCATAGCGCTGATAGGCATCCGCCCAGGCATGATCAAACACAAACTCGCCCCAGGAATTGCTTTTTTCGTAAAGCGGCATGGCCCCCACCAATCGGCCATCTTCCGAAAAGGTAAGGTGCCGGGGAATCCAGCCGGCATGTTCGCCAACGCATTGATGGGTTTCAAGAGCTTTCAGGAATCCATGATTCAGGAACGGGTAGTTCTTCATCACGAGCCCATTCCATTCCTGTGCAGGGACCTCTTCAATCCGCGAGTTGACCTTCACGGTTTTCGGGTTCAGGGAATCCGGCATATCCGGTTCAAATCGACGTTGACGGGTGGTGGTTGCGGGGGCCGGCAGGAACACCAGGCTTGAAAAGGTGAAGGCCACGGCGGCATTCGGGTCTGGACAACATTCGGTTTTACTCCGGGCGAAGTTTTATCAGTTCGAGTATTATAGCGACAACTGATTCGATCACTTGCACCGGAGGAATAAATGGCCGTTGTCAATTACAGGGCTGTGATGTCGTTTATCGCGATTTTCCTGGGATTGCTGGCCATTTCCGGATGCGCGACCAACCCTGTTTCCGGGAAATATGATTTTGTTTTGATGTCCGAGGAACAGGAAATCGAAATGGGCATGAAGCATCATCCCCTGATCATGGAACAGTACAGTGAGTATGACCACCCTGAATTACAGCGGTATGTGGAAAATCTTGGACAGAAACTCGCCGCGGCAAGCCATCGCGACAACCTGGAGTATCATTTTACGCTCCTGGATTCGCCGGAAGTCAATGCGTTTGCCCTGCCAGGAGGGTACATCTATATCACCAGGGGGATCATGGCCTATATGAACAGCGAGGAAGACCTTGCCGGCGTGCTCGGCCATGAAATTGGCCATGTAACTGCCCGCCACGGTGTCCGGCAGCACGGAACACAGGCGGTGGTGGGACTGGTTGGCTTGATTGCTACCATCGCCACAGACAATCAATCCGCCGCCGACGCATACAGCCAGATTGGCGATGCGCTGGTGTCCGGTTATGGGCGAAACCTCGAACTCGAAGCAGACCGGCTCGGGGCCGAGTATCTGGCGCGATCGAATTACGACCCCGCAAGGATGCTGGATGTCATTGGTATTTTAAAAAATCAGGAGAGATTCGAACGACAGCGCGCCAAGGAAGAAGGCCGTCCGACACGGGCTTACCACGGGGTGTTTGCCACCCACCCGAGAAACGACCGGCGACTGCAGGAAGTGGTGCATGCCGCGCAAAAGCTGAAGAGCGACAACCCCCGGGAAACGGACCCTGAAGATTTTCTCCGGTTGATGGACAATGTCACGTTTGGCGACAGTGAACAGCAGGGAATTGTCAGAGGCAATCGGTTGTACCACAAGGACCTTGATTTTACGCTGGCGTTTCCGGAAGGCTGGCGAATTGATAACCAGCCTGCACAGTTGGTGGCGGTCCGTTCCGACAACGAGGCGATAATGGTGGTGGGTATTGATCCATTACCGGAGGGAGAATCCCCGGCCCAATACCTGCAGCGCAGGTTCACCACCCTGAGAAAAGGGGAGCCACTGCAGGACAATCGCGGATACACCGGAATGGTGTGGGGTCAAACCCCATTCGGGTACGGGTCCTTCCGGGTCATCGCGGTGAGCCATGAAGGGCAGGTGTTGCGGGTGAAAGGATTTTCAAAGAACCGGGGTGTGGATCGGGCATTTGTGGATACGGCGATGTCAGTTAGGCCGTTGCAGCCCGGTGAACAACAGTATGCGGAGGCCAGGCGAATCAAACTGGTCCGGGCTGAATCCGGAGATACGTTTGCACGGCTGGCACTGCAAACCGATCTCGGAAAATATGCCGTTGACCAGCTGCGGTTGCTGAATGACCTGTATCCGGACGGCGAACCCGCGCCGGGCCAGCTGGTCAAGATCATTCAATAGCGCCTGCATTGACGCCAGGGAACTTATCCGGGACATGGGTGGATGCGGGCTTATCTCTCTTTAACACGCAGGGGCAGTGGGTGGTCATGGTAGCCAGGACTCCGAAGAACATGGCTATCCCCCGGGACCTCGCCCATACGGTGGAAAACCACTGGAAACGATTTACGGAAAAGCTCGATGCCCTGCCGGACCGGGAATCCGCTGCAAACCTTCTCCAAAGTTGCCTGTCCCGCCGGGAACTCCGGGCGGTCTGGGCCGGCAGTGAATACATCGCAGGCAGCTGCATAGCCAGCCCTCTTTTGCTGTACGATTTGATTTGCAGTGGCGACCTGGATCAGGGCTATGGCCGGGACGGGCTGGATGAACGCGCGAAAAGCACGATTGCAGTTTGCGACAATGAGGACCAGCTGCATGCGCGGTTAAGACATTTTCGGCAGCGTGAAATGATCCGCCTGGCCTGGCGGGACCTGGGGGGGATGGCGGAACTGGATGAAACGATGTCCATGGTTTCCGCCCTGGCAGACATCAGTATCCAGATTGCACTGGCCCATCACCATGGCTGGTTGTCCCGGCGGTATGGCCAGCCGACAGGGGAAGCGGGACAACCCGCCAGCCTGATCGTGCTTGGGCTGGGAAAACTGGGGGGCAATGAACTGAACTATTCCTCGGATGTTGACCTGATGTTTGCCTATGACCTCCCCGGAAAAGTGCAGGGGTCCCCCCGCCGCGGCCCCGCACTGGACAACCAGGAGTACTTTGTCAAGCTGGGCAGGAAGATTATCGCTGCCCTGGATACCCGGACGGCAGACGGGATTGTTTTTCGGACCGACATGCGGCTGCGCCCCAATGGTGACAGCGGTCCCCTGGTCCTGTCTTTCCCTGCGTTGGAGCATTACTATCAAACCCATGGGCGCAGCTGGGAAAGATATGCCCTTGTCAAGGCGAGGGTGATTGCCGGAGACCCCGATGCCGGGGCTGAATTGCTGGACATGTTGCGGCCCTTTGTCTACCGGAAGTACCTGGATTTCAGCGCCTATGAGGCCATCAGGGAGATGAAGAGCATGATTTACCGGGAATTGAAACAGCAGGGGACAGAACGGAATATCAAGCTGGGCCGGGGAGGGATCCGGGAAATCGAGTTTTTTATTCAAAGCCATCAACTGATTCAGGGAGGGAGAGAAAAAAGCCTGCAGACGCAATCCCTGTATGAGGCGGTCCAAGCCCTGCAGGAACTGGGTGAAATGGAAGACGTCGTAAGGCGGGATTTGATCCGGGGTTACCGGTTTCTTCGCAATACGGAACACCGGCTGCAGATGGTCGCCGACCGCCAGACCCAGCAATTGCCGGAGTCCGGCTATGAGCGATTGCGTCTGGCATGGTCCATGGGGTTTGAGACATGGGACGAGTATGTGAAAGTCCTTGACCATCACCGAAACACCATACATGGCCAGTTCAGGAGGATTCTCGATGCCGATGCGGAGCATGAAAGCCTGGAAAGCTTTCGACTGCAGGATGTCTGGTATGGAAGGCTGCCTTACAGGCAGGCGGTGGAAGCACTGGTGCAGGCGGGCTTCCCGGAAACCAATACCACTCCGGAATTGTTGAATGGATTTCGCCAGGGCCGCCTGTACCAGGCTTTTTCCGGCGCGGAGCGTGACAGGATGGACCGCCTGGTTCCCCTGGCCATCCAGCAGGCCGCAAAACATCCCGATGCGGACCGTGCCATGGCGGCCTTCATTTCGGTTGTTGAAGCCATTGGCCGGCGGTCGGTGTATCTGAGCCTGCTGATTGAAAATCCAATTGCCCTGAAGCAGTTGTTGCACTTTTGTGCAGCCAGTCGCTGGATATCCAACCACATTGGCCAGCATCCGGTGATTCTGGATGAGTTGCTCAACCCCCTGGCCGATATCGGGAATCGCAGCCGCGATGACCTCCAGTCAGAACTCAGTCACCGCCTGTCACAACTGGACGGCGATGACGAAGAGGGCTGGATGAACACCCTGAGGGAGTACCAGCATGCCCAGGTGCTGCAGATTGCCGCGGCGGACATATCCGGTGAACTGGATGTGATGAACATACATCAGGGCCTCACCCAGCTTGCCGAAGTACTGGTACACAGGGTGTTTGACGATGCGGTGCGGTCTGTCAGCAGCCGGCTGGGCAATCCATCCTGCCAGGGCGGTATGATTGCGTATGGCAAGTTCGCCAGTTCAGAGCTTGGCTATCATTCCGACCTGGATGTGATCGTATGTTTTGATTCCCCGGATGACTGCAGTCCTGCAGAGAAAATCGAGGCGGAGTATTTCTACGGCCGTGTCGGGAAACGGCTGATCCACCTTTTGACCACACGTACCCGGGCGGGCTACCTGTACCAACTCGACATGCGCCTGCGGCCCAGCGGCCGCAGCGGGACCCTGGTGACATCGCTGTCCGGATTTTCTGATTATCAGCTCAGGCATGCCTGGACCTGGGAGCATCAGGCACTGGTCCGTGCAAGGGTGGTCATCGGCGATGAGGCATTCACCCGGCGATTTGAAGAGGTGAGACGGGCGGTCCTGGTCCTGGAACGGGACCCCGGGCCATTGCGGGAGGATATCCGGTCCATGCGACGAAAGATGATTGATGCCAATTGCCAGTCAACCGAACAGGTCTATGATATCAAGCTGGGTGAAGGCGGCATTGTCGACATCGAATTTCTGGTGCAGTACTGGATTCTCAGGGGATCCCATGAACATGCGGAACTGACAGAGCCCAGAACCACTGCCGGATGTATTGCAACCCTGGTTGAGCAGTCAGTCATTGATTCAGGCACCGGGGGGGAGATGCTGCATTGTTACGAAACCTATCTGCGCCACTCCCTGAATCTGAAGCTCATGGACCGGCCTGTCCTGGCAAGGCAGAGCGAACTGTTGGCCGAAAGATCAGCCATCAAGTCCATTTGGGCGGAGACTTTTGGTTGACAATGGCCATACAGTCAATTATTTAGTGGGGGTGGGGGTCCGAAGTGCTGGGAATTCAGGTGAGAACTGGCAGGATATCCAGTTATAATCCCCGGGTGGTCCCCGGTGGATATGTGGCGTAGAATCAATCATGACTAGGTGGAGAGCAACAGAAAATGTCATTCAGTGACCGAGATGGTGTGATATGGATGGACGGGGATATGGTGCCGTGGCGGGAAGCCAGGGTGCATGTTCTCACCCATACCCTGCACTACGGAATGGGCGTATTTGAAGGTGTCCGTGCATACAAGACGGAAAAAGGCACTGCGATTTTTCGTCTTGACGAACACACCGACCGCCTGTTCCGCTCCGCACATATTTTGGGAATCCGCATTCCCTTCGATATGGAGACCGTTCAGCAGGCCCAGGTTGAATCCATCCGGCAAAACAACCTTGAGACGGGTTATTTGAGACCGATGGTATTCTATGGGTCCGAGGGAATGGGTATCCGTGCCGACAACCTGAAGGTGCATATGATTGTGGCCGCATGGGAGTGGGGTACCTATCTGGGGGATGAAAGCCTCCGCAACGGCATTCGCGTTCGCGTGTCCTCGTATACCCGGCATCATGTCAATATCAGCATGTGCCGGGCCAAGGCCAACGGACACTATATCAATTCAATGCTTGCGTTGCAGGAAGCCGTGGATACCGGCTACGATGAGGCCCTGCTGCTGGATACCAATGGTTTTGTCATGGAGGGAAGCGGGGAAAACCTGTTTGTCATTCGGGACGGGGTGGTTTATACCCCGGATCTGACATCCGCCCTGGATGGCATAACCCGCAATACGGCCATCCGGATTATGCATGACGAAGGACTGGAGGTGGTGGAAAAGCGTATTACCCGGGACGAGGTGTATATCTGCGATGAGGCCTTCTTTACCGGTACCGCCGCGGAAGTGACCCCGATCAGGGAAGTGGACAATCGTACAATAGGCAAGGGTGGTCGCGGACCCATTACTGAAAAGGTACAGTCCAGGTTTTTCGATGCAGTGCATGGTCGCGCGCCGGAATATGAACATTGGCTGACCTATGTCTAAGAGCGATGTCTAAGAGCAATGTCTAAGAGCGATCAAACCGAAAACCCCGCCATCACGCCCCCGGATGATGCGGACACGCCGAATGCCAGTGGCCGGGTGGAAGTGACCGCTGCCGACCTGCCTCTCCATTGTCCCATGCCCGGGAAAAGGCTGTGGGACTCACATCCCAGGGTGTATCTTCCCATCGAGAACAGCGCAGAGGAAACGTGTCCCTATTGTGGCACGGTCTTTGTGCTGAAAGGGTTGCCAAAATCCGCACAGTAGCCCGCGGTCCATGCGACGGCAGGCTGAAAACCTGGTCAAACGGGCATTCCCGGCACCCTCCAAATAGCAACCGGTTATGAAGAAAACCCTGGTTATCGGCCCCTCATGGGTTGGGGATATGGTCATGGCACAGGGTTTGTTCAAGGTGATCAAAAAAGGGGCCGACCGGGGGGAGGTTTCGGTTCTTGCGCCCCCCTGGAGCGAGCCCATCCTGGAACGGATGCCGGAAGTGGACCGGAGTATTGAAATGCCGATTGGCCATGGTGCGCTGCAACTCGGCCTGCGACGAAAAATCGCCCGGTCAATCCGGCGGTATCATTTTGATCAGGCCATCATACTGCCCGGTTCCCTGAAATCGGCGCTTATTCCCTGGCTGGCAGGCATTCCGAGAAGAACGGGTTTTGTCGGGGAACAGCGCTGGGGGTTGTTGAACGACATTCGGAAACTGGACAGGGAAAGGATGCCGATGAATATCCAGCGGTATATTTCCCTGGGCCTGGACAAGGACTGCCTGATTTCCGGGAGCCTGCCCAGGCCTTCTCTGCAGGTGGACGAAAACGCACTGGAAGCCACCCTGAATCGCTTCAAACTCGACCTCAACCGACCCGTTGTGGCGTTTTGTCCCGGTGCGGAATATGGTCCCGCAAAACGCTGGCCTCCCCGGTATTTTGCTGAAGTGGCGCGGAAGAAAATCTCCCAGGGCTGGCAAGTGTGGTTATTCGGTTCGGGGAATGACCGGGAAATCACGGAGGAAATCAATGCCTTGAGTGAGGGGGGGTGTATCGATTTGGCCGGGAGAACCAGTCTGGGGGAGGTGGTTGATTTGATGTCGGTTGTAAAATATGTGGTCACCAATGATTCGGGGCTGATGCATATTGGCGCCGCAACGGGCAGTCATGTCATTGCCATTTACGGGTCTTCCGGAATGGAATTCACGCCGCCTTTGACTGACCAGTGCAGTATTCTCAGTCTTGGATTGTCCTGCAGTCCCTGTTTCAGGCGTGAATGCCCGCTTCAGCATATGAACTGCCTGAACCAGCTTTCGCCGGACCGGGTATTGGATTGTATCCGGCAGACCGGATGAATATCGAAGGGGATTGACAGCAAAAAGCCATCGCTGCGGTATGAGGCGGTAACCCCGCAGGGAGGGGCCGGATGGTCGCCCGGTTCCGGGAAAACAACTTCTCTGCCAGGACGCTTTTTGTTTGTACCACCGAACCTGCACCCCGATTTTGACCCGGGCGTTCAACCACCATCTGTTGCAGTGTTGTAACTTGTTGATAATAGAGTAATGAAAATTATTTTTGACTAATCCCATATCTTGGGTTTATTATTAAAGATTGGTACTATATATGGGTTTTGTCGTCTATTATAAAAATTGTGGGGCAAATCAGCCGCTTACCGGAAAAAGCAAGAATCAATCTATCTTTCGTTAATTATGAAGCTGGTTTCAAAGAACAGGGGTTTCCTGTGGGTTGGGAATGAGAGAGTCTGGACAATGACAAAGAGCGGGAAAAAACAAGCATGAAAATGGTGCATGAAACCAATGAGATTGGGAACGTCCCCAATTTGTTGGATACAATAGAGCTTCAACCCGCTTCCCTGGATATATGGGATAAAAAATATCGACTGAAAACCATTGCGGGGGACCCGGTAGACGAAGACCTGACCGCCACACATAACCGTGTAGCGAAAACACTGGCCGAGGTCGAGGAGTCAAAAGCCAAGCAGGAAGAATGGCATGAGAAATTTTTATGGGCGTTACAAAAAGGGGCCATTCCCGCCGGTCGAATAATCTCCAATGCCGGAGCGCTGGACCACAAACCGGCAACCAGCACCATTAACTGTACCGTCTCGGGAACGGTCCCGGATTCCATGGACGGGGTGTTGAGGTCCGCGCACGAAGCCGGTCTTACGCTAAAAGCCGGTTGCGGCATTGGCTATGAATTTTCCACTTTGCGCCCCAAGGGCGCCTTTGTCAGCGGTGCCGGCGCCCATACTTCCGGTCCGTTGTCCTTTATGGATATTTTTGATTCCATGTGCTTCACCGTTTCTTCCGCAGGAGGTCGACGGGGGGCACAAATGGGGACATTCGATATTTCCCACCCGGACATTTTCGAATTTATTCGTGCCAAGCGGGAAAACGGGCGATTGAGGCAGTTCAATCTTTCCTGCCTGATTACCGATGAATTCATGCGGGCGGTACAGAATGACTCGGACTGGCCGTTGTATTTTCCCGCTGCCCGGCATGAAGTGGAAAGCGGTCAGCACGAGATCATATGGCGGCATTGGCCGCATGACGACAACTACACCACCAATGAGATGGGGCAGGCTGCCTGCAGGGTGTATAAAACCATTTCCGCCAAACGGTTGTGGAATCTGATCATGAGTTCCGCGTACGACTATGCCGAGCCCGGGTTCATTTTGGTGGACCGTATCAACGAGATGAACAACAACTGGTTTTGTGAAAATATCCGGGCAACCAATCCCTGTGGAGAGCAACCGCTCCCTCCCTATGGGGCGTGTTTGCTGGGGTCCGTAAATCTCACTAAATTTGTGGAAGACCCGTTTCAAACCAACGCCAGCTTCGACTGGAACACCTACCGGGAAGTCGTCGCCATCTTTTCCCGAATGCTGGATAACGTGGTGGAGATTAACGGCCTGCCACTGGAAAAACAGGGGAGCGAAATTCTCTCCAAGCGCCGCCATGGCATGGGATTTCTTGGCCTGGGTTCCACCCTGACCATGCTGCAAATGAAATATGGGAGCGATGAATCCCTGGAATTCACGGAACGTGTCGCCAGGGAAATGGCCACCGTGGGTTGGGAGGTTGGGATTGAGCTTTCCCAGGAGAAGGGAACGGCGCCGGTGCTTGAACAGGAATATGTCGTGACCAATGAGATGCTGGCCAGGCGACCGGAAATGAAAGAGGATGGTTATCGTTTGAATGACCGTGTCAGGGGATCGGTACTGATGGGCCGGTACAGCCGGTACATGCAGCAATTTCCTGAAGATTTACGGAACGGCATTGCAGCCAGGGGATGTCGATACACCCACCATACTTCCATCGCGCCCACCGGAACCATCAGTCTTTCCCTGGGGAACAATGTGAGCAACGGCATTGAACCCAGTTTTGCCCATATGTATAGCCGAAATGTCATTCGGGAAGGAAAGAAATCCAAGGAAAAGGTAAAAGTGTTTTCTTTCGAACTGCTGGCATACCGGCATTTGAAAAATCCGGGTGCCCAGCCATTTTCCAAAGAGGACAATCATAAACTGCCGGATTATTTTGTGACGACGGACGATATCACTCCACAGCAACATGTCGATGTACAGGCCGCTGCCCAAAAGTGGGTGGATTCTTCCATTTCCAAAACGGCCAATATCCCCGCTGACTACGCATTTGAAGATTTCCAGGATATTTATCAATATGCCTGGAAAAAAGGGCTGAAAGGCTGTACCACATTCCGGTTCAATCCCGAATATTTCCAGGGAGTACTGGTCAAGGAGGAGGACCTGGAAAAAACCAAATACCAGTTTACCCTTGAAAACGGGGAGGTAGTGGAAGTCAGGGGGAACGATGAAATTGAATACGATGGTGAAACGCACACCGCGGCAAATCTGTTTGACGCATTGAAGGAAGGTTACTATGGCAGGTTTTAGGGTGAAAAACCGGCCATGAACGTTTTCTTTCCCAACCCGGCGGTTTCGGTACAGTGAAACGGTCTGCAAGAAAACCCGCTGCCCACGCGCGAAATCTCAACAGAAATCGACGAATACAGTTTTGCATGGGAATGGGAAGAGGGATTGAGTCCCTGTACCATGTTCAACAGTCCTTGCTGACCAGGGAGGCCGCGTCGTTACCCACCAGCCATGCGGTAAAATATCACGATAATTGATTGAGAACCTGAAGAGCAGGATGAGCGTAAAAATCAGTGACAAAATTGTCGGCTTCAATGTGGTTAAGCCAGAAGAGGAAAAGCCCGTGGTGGAATCCCCGCCTCAGGTCAGTGAATCACTGGACACCGGGAACGCAGACCCGGCCAAAATCGTGCGCATGCATGAAAAAGTGGTTCGTCCAGAAAAACTGGTCGGGAACACCTACAAGATAAAAACCCCCGTTTCCACGTACGCTTTTTACATCACCATCAACGATATTGTGCTCAATCCCGGTACGCCCTATCAAAAAAGAAGGCCGTTTGAAATCTTCATCAACTCGAAGAACATGGACCACTACCAATGGATTTCGGGGCTGACGCTGATCATTTCAGCCGTATTTCGCAAGGGCGGTGACGTTACATTCCTGGTCAACGAATTACAGAGTGTTTTCGATCCCAAAGGGGGATACTTCAAACGTGGCGGCAAGTACATGCCTTCACTGGTCGCGGAAATCGGGGAAGCCATCGAATCCCATTTGAAAATGATTGGCATGATGGTTGATTCCGACCTTGACCAACACCAACAGGCACTGGTGGACCAGAAGCGCAAGGAGTACGAAGACAAACAGGCCGCCCGCAATGAATATTCGGAATCCGGTGATTTTCCGGAGGGAGCTGTACTGTGCGCAAAATGCAGCATCAAGGCAACCGTGCTGATGGATGGCTGCATGACCTGTTTAAACTGCGGTGAAAGCAAGTGCGGTTAGGTCTGTCCAGTACCCACTATTCCTGCTGAAAATTATTTTTTCATCTCCCGAATCTGCTCGGCCAGTTCATACCCAAACGTGGCTTTCGACAGGGACTCATAGCCCCCCGATCAAGGCTAGGTGTCGGTTACATTGAAACGGTGAAGGCTCAGTGGTTTCGTGAGCGTTTCCTTGAGCCGGTCGCGGATACCCCTCTCCCGCTGGTCAGATACTTTTCGTAGTGCTCGCGAGAATCTCACCTCTCCACGACTACCACATTGTTGGGACCATCGCTGTTTTGCAGCGCATCGGCACCTGTACAGCCCTCATGAGCATGCGTCTCCGGCAAAATGGCAACCATTTCGCCCCCCGGTGCTCTGGGTATGAATGACTCCATCACGTGCTGTAATCCCAATTACTGGATTACAACACAAATCATCATTGCATATTACCCATATCGGGCATTATAATACCCATTATGGGCATACAAGCACCAACCTATGCGTCCCAAAGGGTTTGTCACAAGGCACCGACCAGTCTTGCCAACGCACTCTTCACCACCACTCAAAGGCGTGTTTTGGGTCTGCTGTTCGGCCAGCCTGACAGAAGCTTTTTTACCAGTGAGTTGATCAAGCGGACTGGGTCCGGTTCTGGGGCCGTGCAGCGCGAACTGCAGCGTCTGGCCTCAAGCCGGCTGGTGAACGTTACCTTGATCGGAACGCAAAAGCATTATCAGGCTAACCCCTCCAGCCCCGTGTATCATGAACTCGTTGGTGTTGTGCGCAAGACGATTGCTCTGGTTGAACCGATCCGTCAGGCACTGATGTCTTTTGCTGATTGCATTGCGCTCGCCATGCTCTACGGTTCTGTGGTGCAGGGTACTGATACCGCAGACAGCGATATCGACCTGCTCGTTACGGCGGATGATCTGATGCTCGAAGATCTCTACGCCGCACTCGCTCCCGTGGAATCCAGCCTTGCACGAAAGATCAGCCCCATGCTCTATACAGTGTCGGAATTTAATGCGCGACGCTCGGCGAAAAACCCCTTTCTGATGCGGGTACTTGATGGCGAACACTTGATACTCATCGGCAAAGAAGATGGCGAATCCACAACTTGATAATCTGGTTCGAGTCGGCCAACTTAAGTTGGAACCCGCTGCAGACAAGGAAATCGAAGGCCTGTTTCGATCTGGCACACGCCGCCTTGCAGATACTGGAATAAAGGAATTGAGCCTAGAGAGCCGTTTTGACCTTGTCTATAACGCGTCCCATGCATTCGCACTTGCCGCTTTGCGCTTTCATGGCTATCGCTCAAATTCGCGTTATCTGGTTTTTCAATGTCTGCAACATACTGTCGGTCTGCCCAAGGAACAGTGGCGCGTGCTCGACGATGCCCACCGTAAGCGCAACCTTGCCGAGTACGAAGGTGCGATGGATATCGACGAACAACTTGTCACTGCGATGCTGCGGGTTGCGCGAGAGGTGGCAAAGCACGTTGGTGGACTTGTGACCGCACAATGAGAGAGATCTGACGCTGGTTGTATATCGTGAAGAACAGGAATTATCCCTTTGGTTTAGGCTTAATACTGTTGCTTTAAGCTGATATTCGAATAATTTTCGGATCCCGGGGCTGTATTTTTCGGATTATGGACTCGTTCCATACTACATCGTCCCGCAACCTGTGTGATGTTTGTGTGCCCCCCTCCGCAGCGAACTGCAGAACACTGCGAAACTTGGGTGAACTGCCGCTTTCTCTCAGCCATCTCCGGGTCCGGCCTGTTCGACTACCCTCTTGACGTGATTCCCGGAGACCGGCCCGACATTGCCCTGTGTTCACGATGAATGCGCGGCCCCGGTTCAACGGAACCCGGCTTCTCGATCCCGGATAATGGCGCTCAGCACTTCATTGTAGGGCGTCGCGATCTTTTCTTCGGCACCGAGTACCGGGACCATCCCGTTGATAAAATCGATTTCGGACCGTCGTTTTGCGAGGTGGTCCTGCAGCATGGAAGGCCGTGCATCGGGCATTTTCCGGCCAAAGTCCGCAACATATTGATCCACATCCCCGAAGGAAAAGCTCACCGATCTTGCCATCCCGACGCGGTATGCTTCCCGTGCACATCCGAGAGCAATTTTCCAGGTCGTGGTGTCTGACATGATTTCTCCCAGGACGCGGTTGAATACGGTACACGGTCCGCTGAATGCGACATTGCACACAAATTTTTCCCAGACCAGCTGGTTGATGTCATGATAAGTCCTGACCCGGAATCCGGCATCACGCCAGACCCGGGCGATCTTTTCTGCGACTTCACTGTGCCCACCCCTGAATTCGCCGATCCGAATCAGCTCCATTCCGGCATGTTGTACCTGGCCGGGCCCGGATAGGGAGGCCCCAAATCCTCCTGCAACCCCGAGCAGCAAGGTATGGTTGCGAAGATATTCTGCAATACGGTCACCGGACCCCAGGCCATTTTGAATCGTCAGAACGGCTGCGTCGGGTTTCAGGGCCGGGAGGATGGACCGGGCTGCTGCTGCTGCACCGGAGGCCTTGGTTGCAATGATCGCCAGATCACAACCTTCGATGCTGGCGGCATTGGTCGTGGCAAAGATATTCCGGATGAGCCGGTCCCCGCTTGCGCCCTGTATCCGCAACCCGTTCATGGATATCTCGTCAATGTGATCCTGCCAGATATCGACTACGGATACCTGGTTGCCGGCATCGGCAAGCAAGCCGGCGTAGACGGAGCCCATGGCGCCTGCCCCGACGACCGTAATATTCATGGACCCGTCCCTCCTGGTGCCCCGTGCCGGGCCCGCCCGGTCTCTTGCGCAACAGCTCCGGCACCCGCCGGGATGGCGGCAAAAGAACGCCGGATATCATGACGACATCCCACCGGACCGGCATTTCGTCCGCCATGGAGGTCCCTTCCATTCGCCGGATGGCCGATCGGACAGGCCCATTCACGTCCTGACAGGGATATGGGCTCGCTCGGAGGTATTCTCATGCCGGTAAACTAACATAAATTTTCCGCGCAGTGTCATCCGGCCAGGTTCCATGGCCTTGAACTGCATTTCTCCCGTTGCAGTGGGCCGGTAGACGGGTTGAATGCGGCGAATCAAAATTAACCATTTACAAAGAAGGAATACCGTTAAAATAGCGTGTGCGAAATCGAATGCAACCACCATGAGCAAAACAGACCAGAACATATTGAATCCGAAAGACCGGGTGATTCTTTCGACATCAGAAGCTTCCTTTCATCCCTATGACCGTTATGGCTTCGAGAACCCCGCCATGGACTGGGTCCCCCTCAGTGCCGATGCCAGAGGTGGCTTCGAAACGTTCGTCTTGAAAATGAAACCCGGGGCGCAGTCCACCCCCCACCGACACCGCGGTCGTGAGGAATTTCTGGTGCTCAACGGTTCAATGATCGATTGTGATGGAACGGAATTCAAAACCGGGGACTATGTCAAATACAGACCGGGTTCGACGCACTATTCCCACTCGGTGGACGGGTGTACCCTGCTGGTGATACTTACCGGGCAGAACGAACAACTGGACGAGCAATCAGGAGAACCGACCAGATGAAAATAGCCAGACTGGAACTTGAAGATAAAACAGTGTGCCATGCCATTGCACAGCCCGACGGTGGCTATACCCGGGCAGACGGGGACATTTTTACCGGCCTGACCGATTCGGGTTCGGGGGTACAGGGAAAGCTGCTTGCGCCCATTCAGCCAACCGATATTTTATGTATCGGGCTGAACTATCAAAAGCATGCTGAAGAAGGGGGGGCAAAACCGCCTGAAAACCCGGTCTTGTTTTTCAAAGCCAGTACCTCCGTACAGAACCCGGATGATCCGATCATCCTGCCGCGAAAACTCTACAGCGACAAAGTGGACTATGAAGCGGAACTGGTCGTCGTCATTGGAAAAACCTGCCACAATGTTTCCAAGGATGAGGCGCTGGAATATGTGCTCGGCTACACGTGCGCCAACGATGTCAGTGCACGGGACTGGCAGCGCAACGGCGGCGGGCAATGGTGCCGGGGCAAGACCTTTGCAACGTTCTGCCCGCTGGGCCCGGTGATCGTGACGACGGATGAAATCCGGAACCCCAATACACTGCCGATTCGAAGTATCCTGAACGGTGAAACCATGCAGGACTGGAATACCGATGACATGATCTTTGATGTCCCGGAACTCATTGAATTTTTAAGCAGCAGTACCATACTGGCCCCCGGCACGGTGATCCTCACCGGAACCCCTCACGGCGTGGGATTTGCCCGGACACCACCGGTATACATGAAACACGGTGACTCCATCACCATAGAAATCGAGGGGATTGGTTCCATTACCAACCCGGTGACCGAAGAGGTGATGTAGGCTGGCTGCCCAGGGCAGCCCCATCCGGCATCCAGATGCCGGATGGGGGTCCTGTCACCCCGTTGTGCTTCCGTTCCATCCATCCCGGATGCCCTTCTCCCGATGCGGGTTTTGTCTGGTGAACCACCTGTAATTATCGGATAATGGGGCAATGAAACACATTTTGATGGACAGGAAAGTATTCTCCTGGGCACTGTATGACTGGGCCAATTCGGCTTTTGCGACGACGGTCATAGCCGGATTTTTCCCCATTTTCTACAGTACGCTGAGCGAGGACCTGTCCACCCGGGATTCCCAGTTCTGGTTTAACATCACCCTTGCCGCCAGCAGTTTGCTGATTGCGCTTGCCGCCCCTTTGCTGGGCGCCATTGCGGACTACGGCGGAAAGCGGAAAAGGTTTCTGGCCACGTTTGCCATGCTCGGCATACTTATGAGCGTCGGCTTGGCCTGGGTGGGTGCGGGCATGTGGTGGGTGGCGCTGTTGATTTATGGTTTGGGTCAAATCGGATTTTCCGGTTCAAATATCTTTTATGATGCACTGATTGTTGAGGTTTCCCCTCCTGAAGACCTGGACATTGTTTCCGGTTATGGATACGCCCTCGGGTATATTGGCGGCGGATTGCTGTTTTTGATTAACGTCCTGATGGTCACCATGCCGGAAAATTTTGGTTTCGCCTCTGTGGGTTCGGCGCTGTCATGGGCATTTGTCAGCGTGGGCGTGTGGTGGGCCGTGTTTACGGTTCCCCTGCTTGTCGGGGTCGGGGAAACCGCTCAAAAAACCCTGGGGGCCGGAGAAGCGATCCGGGCAGGATTTCGTGAGTTGGCCAGGACCTGCGCGGAAATCAGGAAACTGAGATTCGTACTGTTGTTTCTGGCCGGATACTATTTCTATATCGATGGGGTGGGAACGATCATCAGGATGGCCGTGTTTTTTGCGGACCGGATCCTGGGACTGCCTTCGGAAAGCCTGATTACCGCGCTTCTGCTCACGCAATTCGTTGCGTTCCCCGCCGCCCTGTTTTTCGGATGGCTTGGAAAGCGGATCGGGCCCAAGGCGGGTATCCTGATCGGACTCGTTGTCTATGTTCTCGTGGTGTTCTATGCGTGGCGCTGGCTCGATAGCGGTGCGGATTTTTATATGCTGGCCATTGCCATTGGTTTGGTCCAGGGCGGTGTCCAGAGCCTGAGCCGTTCCCTGTTTGCACGGTTGATCCCTCGATCCAAGACCACGGAATTTTTTGGTTTTTATAACATGGTGGGTAAATTCTCCAGTATCCTCGGTCCGTTGCTGATGGTTGCGGTTCCCATGGTTCTTACGGGCATGGACGAAAGGGACAGCATTCTGGTCCTGGTTTTCCTGTTTGTTGCAGGAGGATTGCTGCTTTCCCTGGTCAATGTGGACAAGGGAATCCAGTCCGCAGCGGAAATAGAAGCCGATATAACAGGCAACCCGGCCGCACCGTCAAATTCTTCGTAGGCAGTTCCAGGCCGGGGATGGATTTTCTGTGGGCTCATCCACCCGGCAACCACACCGTGAATGAGGGGGTTGCGTGGAATGATACAGGATGTTCAGAAACTGTAATGACTTTGGGACGAATCCCCTGTAAATTACCACCACTTTTTTTCCGAATCCGGATGATACAGTCCCGGGATTCGGCGAATGGCATTCCGGAATAAGACCATGGCTGAAAACGAAAAATACGAAACCCTGGATCCCGAGAACTGGGACGACATGCGCATCCTGGCACATCAAATGGTGGATGACTCCATTGATTACCTGAAGTCTGCGGGTGAGCGCCCGGTGTGGCAGCGCGTCCCGGACAGCGTGGCCAGGACATTCCATGCCGGCATCCCTGAAGAACCCAGTGCCCCATCCCGGGTGTACCGGGAATTTCAGGACCACATATTCCCCTATAGCCTGGGGTGCCCCCACCCGAGGTTCTGGGGCTGGTATATGGGAAACGGGACCATCATGGGTGCCCTGGCAGATTTCATGGCCGCAACCATGAATTCCAACCTGGGAGGTGGCCACCACTCGGCGATCATGGTGGAACAGCAGGTCATCAACTGGATGAAGGACGTGGTCGGGTTCCCGGAAGGGGCCAGCGGCCTGCTCGTTAGCGGTGGTTCCATGGCCAATATTGTGGGCCTTACGGTGGCCAGGAATTCCATGGTGGATTGGGATATACGGAAAGAAGGTATCCCCCCAGACCGGAAAAGGCTCACCATCTATGCGTCCACCGAAGCCCATAGCTGCAACCAGAAGGGCGTCGAGCAGCTGGGGCTGGGCAGTGACAATTTAAGGAAGATACCGGTCAGGGATGATTACACCATGGACCTGGAACAGCTGCAGGCCGCCATCGAGGCGGACAGGCAAAACGGGTGCCAGGGGATTTGTGTGATTGCCAGTTCCGGAACGGTCAATACAGGCGCTATCGACGACCTGAACGGGATTGCCGATATCTGTGAAAAACATCAACTCTGGTTCCATATCGATGGCGCCATCGGTGGGATTGCCATGCTGTCGGACCAGGTGAAGCCCAGTCTCGAAGGCATTGAACGTGCCGATTCCATTGCCTTGGACCTGCACAAGTGGCTGCATATTCCCTTCGAAGCGGCCTGTGTACTTGTCAAAGAGGAGGCCTTTCATCGCGAGTCTTTCTCCCTGATTCCGGCCTACCTTGAACAGGATGGAGGGGGGATGGCCAGCGGTGGACACTGGTATTCTGAATATGGCCTGCAACTCAGCCGGGGTTTCCGGGCGCTGAAAGTCTGGATGACAATGAAGGAACACGGCAGCCGGCGCCTCGGTCGAATGATCTCCCGCAATGTGGAACAGGCACAGTACCTGGGCAGGCTGATCGAATCCAGCAGCGACCTTGAACTCGTTGCCCCCATTGGGCTGGACATCGTCTGTTATCGCTTCAATCCAGGTGGGATGGATTCGCAGTCATTGAACCGGGTCAATCGCAGGATACTCGCTGAACTCCAGGAAAACGGGATTGCCGCACCTTCCTTCACAACGCTGCATGAAACCTATTGCATTCGGGTGGCCATCGCCAATCATCGCAGTCGATACGAGGATTTTGATTTGCTGGTGAATGAAACCATTCGGATAGGGAAATCCGTCTAGCAGAGCCCGGGTTTCCCGTTCATCGAATCCGTCCCTGATGACGGATGCCGTTCAACCGTAACCAGGCGATGCACTGAATCAATGCAAAACGGCGATTTGGCCAGCGTATTCCCATTTGTTCGCTCCAATGCCGGGTTTCTCGGTTTTGGTTTTCTCATGGCATTTGTTTCCAGTGGAGGCCAGACTTATCTGATCGGCGTGTTTGGCCCGGAAATACAGGCTGCATTCAGCCTCAGCCATACGCAGTGGGGCTCCTATTATATGATCGGGACGCTGAGCAGTTCACTGCTCCTGCTGTGGTCAGGAAAGCTGATCGATTCCATCGACCTGAGAGTCTATACTGTTTTTGTCGTACTCGGCATGGCTGCAGCGTGCCTTGCCATGGGTTTTGCCGATTCTGTGGTGGGGGTGATCGGTTCGATCTTCCTGTTGCGTCATTTCGGGCAGGGGTTGAGCAGTCATACGAGTGTAACGTCGATGGCGCGTTATTTCGGCCCCAACCGGGGAAAGGCCATTGCCCTGTCCTCAATGGGTTTTTCCCTTGGCGAAGGCGTGTTGCCGGTCCTGGTGGTCATCACAATCGCCCTGTTCGGCTGGCGGCAAAGCTATATGGTGGTCGCCCTGGCAACATTACTGCTGTTGCCCGTACTGCTGTTACTGCTCGCAGACCATGGGAAACGGCATCAGCAATACCTGGCTGAAATGGATTCCAGGACCGACCAGCCGGAAGCACCCGACAATCAGGCCCACAAGACCCGAAAACAGGTGCTGTGGGAATGGAGATTCTGGCTGATCATGTTCGGCACACTCAGTTCCTCCCTGATTCTGACCGCCATGTTTTTCCATCACCTGAATCTGGCCCAGGCCAAGGACTGGTCCGGAACCTGGGTGACGGGAAATTACGGTGTCTATGCGGTGGCAACCGTGATCACGTCCTTTGCGGTGGGGCCGCTGGTGGACAGGTTGACGGCGGTGCGGGTCATGCCATTGTACATGTTGCCATTGGCGGTGGCTTTTCTGTCATTGATTTACGGTGAATCCCCTTACTGGGTGTTGCCGTATATGTTGCTGATGGGGGTTACGACAGGTCTGTATTACACCGGTACCCCGGCACTGTTGACGGAACTGTATGGGACCCGGTATCTGGGTGCCATCAAGTCCATGGTGGGGTCCCTGGGGGTGTTCGCCACCGCGCTGGGTCCGGTGCTGGTCGGTATCCTCCTCGATACAGGACTTGGCATGGATGATATTTGCCTAGTGTTTGTACTCATGTGCCTGGTCTCCACGGTCCTGATGGTCTATGCCCTGCACCCCGGCATGCTGCCCGGGCGCAGGGAGTAAATGGCCGGATATGGTTCAGCACTGCAGGCTCTGCACCATTGCCCGGGCCTTTGAGATTTCCGTACTGTTGAAATATGCCCCAATGCGGGTGTCATGTCCCCTTGCCGGCACGCAGTGTGCAGGGGTCATTGGAATGGTCTGCGATACGCCAAGTCACTGACCCGGCCGAAGCAATGGGAATCCGCCCAGACAACCCGGTCCCGGGAGGAGGCATTCTTTTCCTTGCCTGAACCCGGGAGTGCAGACCGGGGTGAAGTGATCGACCGGGCAGTGGGCAATATCCCTTTTCCAGCGGACGCATACAGGGAAAGACTCTGGTATCCTTGAAAGCGGGTGGTGTTGAACCAGGCATTTCCCGGGGCAATTTTCAGCAAACTGAGGGTGGCCGCCCTTTCGAAATACAGCCGTCCGGCTTCAGTTTCCCGGATGAACCGCCGTATGCGAAACGCAGGTGCAGTGGCAGGTGGACAGCGGGGATGATCCAGCCTTTGCACGATTCCAGAATTTGTCAAATCCACAGGACCATATGGCGACCGATACCTCACCGATCACCCACAGGCAGGTGTGGATGCTGGCTGGGCCCATGATCATTTCCAATATTTCAGTGCCTTTGGTGGGTGCGGTGGATACCGCCGTGGTCGGGCATCTGCCGGAGATTCATCATATCGGGGCCGTTGCCATTGGTGCCCTGGTCTTCAGCTTTCTGTATTGGGGATTTGGTTTTCTGAAAATGGGGATCACCGGGTTTGTTGCCCGGGCATTTGGCAGGAATGACGAGCTTGCGATTTTCGAAACCGTGCTCCGGTTCCTCCTGCTCGGTATGGCACTGGGGCTGCTGGTCATTGCACTGCGCAATCCGCTGATTGATTTTGCGCTGTTTTGCATCGACAGCAGTGAAAACGTGGAAACGCTGGCCGGGGACTATTGTCTCATTCGAGTCTGGAGTGCTCCCGCCACCTTTTGTATTTATGTTTTCACGGGGATTTTTGTTGGCCTGCACAACACAAAACTCGCCCTGGCCCTGCAGCTGGTTCTGAACCTCACCAATATTGCCCTGGACCTCCTGTTTGTTCCCGTTTTGCAGCTCGGTGTACCAGGCGTTGCCTGGGCAACCCTCATTGCAGAATACACCGCCGCGGGGGTTGGATTCCTGTTGCTCCGAAAAACCCTGATAAAAGCGATCAACGCAATAGACTGGAAACAGCTGTTCGAGTTCCATGCACTCAAGGGCATGATGCAAACCAACGGCAACCTCTTTATCCGGACCCTGTGCGTGGTTTTTTCCTTCGCATTCTTTACCGCACAAAGTGCACGGCACGGTGAACTGATCCTCGCCGCCAATGCCGTGCTTTTGCATCTGCAGACGGTTATGGCGTATGCCCTGGATGGGTTTGCCCATTCGGTGGAGGCCCTGGGCGGGAGTGCATACGGGGCCGGCAACGCCGCCCGGTTCAGGCGGGCCGTCTTTCTGACCACCTTGTGGTCCGGACTGACGACCATTGTAATCAGTGTCGCGTATTTTGTCGCGGGGGACACCATTATCGGATGGTTTACCGATACCGAGATCGTGGTCCAGACTGCCAGTGAATACCTGATATGGATGATACTCTCGCCCATTGTTTCTTTCAGCAGTTTTCAGCTCGATGGCCTGTTCGTCGGCACAGGCCGTGCCCGGGAGATGCGCAATGCAATGCTTGTTTCAATGGCCGGTTACATCGGCACCGCCTATTTGTTCCAGATCTTTTGGGGCAACCATGGATTGTTTCTCGCACTGGTCTGCCTTATGATTTTCCGGACCATGACGTTGTCCATGTACTACCCTTCAATCATTCGCTCGATGAACCCGAAATGAAAGGGAATGGCCCGTTTTCCATTGCAGCCCTGTGGGTTCATCCCCGATCCATGTCGACGGCCATTGAGCGGATCATGCGGGAACGCGGGGACCTGTCCTGTTTCCATGAACCATTCATATATTATTACTATGTGGAACTGGGCAAAAAAAAGCTGCCTCATTCGGACCTGGATGCCGGACGCCCCACCACCTTCCGGGGCATCGTCCGTGGGCTCGAGGAAAAAGCAAAATACGGCAGGGTCTTCTTCAAGGACATGAGCTACTATGTGCTCCCGGAAATCTTCAGGTATCCGTACCTTGCAACCCGAATGGACCACTTGATCCTGATCCGCAACCCGCGCAGATCCATCTTGTCCTATTACAAGCTGGACCCGGGGATTACCCGGAATGAAGTGGGCTTGGAAGCGCAGTGGATTCTGTACCAGTGGCTGAAGGAAAATTCAGGTTGCGCACCGTTTGTCCTCGAAGCGGAACGGGTCCAGCAGGACCCGGTCCAGGCCATGACCCGGGTCTGGTCCTACCTCGGGCTGGAGATGAAACCGGGCGCCTTTGAATGGGAGGAAGCATCCATCCCGGCAGATTGGCGACCGGTTTCCGGATGGCATCGTAATGTCATGGCAAGCACGGGAATCCGGCAGCAGGCCCCGGAAGATGAGCAGACGGTCAATCAGCGATTTGAAGAGGCCGCGGGGAAGTCACCGCGGCTGTGGGAGTTGCTCGAATACCATCTCCCCTTTTATGAAAAACTGAAGAGCCGGTCCGGATTCGACTAACCTGCACTCGACATGTTGGCCTTGAAAAATCCGGCGATATCGAGAATTTCCTGAGGGTGTACTGAATGGGGCATGGGATAACTGTGCCATTGCACGGCATAGCCCAACCCGCTGAGCAGCTCTGCGCCGAGTTTGCCCAGGTGCACCGGAATCAAAGGATCCCCGGTGCCATGGCCCATGAAAACCGGGGTGGCCCTGCCTGCAGCGGAAAACTCCGTTTCAGCACAGGAGTGTGCAGGGAGATACGTGGATAATGCGACAATTCCAGCCAGCTTTTCTTCGAACCGCAGCCCCAGAAACAATGCCACGGCACCGCCCTGGGAAAACCCCGCCAGAAAGATCTTTTCCGGGGGGATTCCCCGCCGGCGTTCCTGTTCAACGAGGCCCCGGACCCGTTGCGCGGATTCTTCCAGCCCCGCCCGGTCCTCGTGGGAAGCGGTTTTTGGGTCCAGTGGCAAATCCGCGATATCGTACCAGCCTCTCATGACCATGCCGCCGTTTACCGTAATGGGTCTCATTGGGGCATGGGGGAAAACAAACCGGACGGCCTCGCCCTGTGCCAGTTGCGGCACAATGGGTTCAAAATCGTGCCCATCCGCACCCAGCCCGTGTAACCAGATTACCGAGTGGGTTGGGTCGAGACCGGTCTGGTGTTCGATAAATTCAACTTCGTATTGCTGTTTCATTGGACTGTGGTGGTCAATTACGGAACTGTTCGCATAGGCGGCAGTCAATACGATCTGGCTCGGGGGGTGAGCAATACGGAAGACTGAAACCGAATGAATACCGGATTCCCAAGGTATCACAGTTGTTTATTTTAAGCGATAATACTCCAACATGTCCTTCCATTTCAGCAATGCGTTTTTGATGAAACTCAGGTGGAGTATTCTGATTGTTCTCCTCGTCCCGATGGCCAGTCTCCAGGCCCAGCCCGCCGCACTGGTGGTTGTGGATGAAGTGGTGGAACAGCAATATACCCGGACGGTTCCGGTACTCGGAAGACTGGTGGCAAAGCAGTCGGGCAATGTGGCGTCCCGAATCCACGGCGCGGTTTCCGAAGTGTTGGTGCAGGTGGGGGATGTGGTCTCCAGGGGCCAGGTGCTCGCGAAGATTGATACGGCTGCCCTGGTCCTGCAAAGCCAGCAGGCGGAATCCCACCTGGCTGAAGCCCAGAGCCGCCTCAGAACCTCCAGGGCACAACTGGCGCTCGCCTCCCAGGAGGTCAAACGACTGGAAGAGCTGCAGGGTTCGGCAGCGGTCAGCAAGGCGAATTATGAGGATGCCCGCCAGGGACAGAATATCGCTTATGCCCGGGTCAATGAAGCGGAAGCGAATATCAGCAGCAGCCGGACTTCCCTGGATATTGCCAACCTCGAGTTGAGCTATGCGGACATCCTTGCACCTTTCCATGGCACCATTACGGCGAAACTGACGGAAGTGGGGAATTACCTGCAGCAGGGCCAGTCGGTATTCCAGATTATTTCGGACAAACAGCTTGAAGTGGAAGCAGACGTCCCGGCGGGATTGCTGGCCGGGCTCTCGAAAAATGTGGTGGTGGACATGCTTTTCGAAAACAATACCCGTCATCAGGCGCGACTGCGTGCAATCATCCCTGAAGAAAACCCCAGAACACGCACACGCAGGGTACGTTTTGAGACGATATTGCGGGACGATTCGGGCCGGCTGGCAAGTGAGCAAAGTGCCACGGTTTTTATCCCCGCTTCGGCAGCCCGGAAAATCCGCAGTGTGCACAAGGATGGCTTGATACGAAGGGGTCAGAAAGACTTTGTGTACCTTGTCCGGGACAACCTGGCTGAACTTCGCCAGGTGCAGGCTGGAGAGGCGGTACGGGACCGGGTAGAGATCGTGGACGGACTGGAGCCCGGCGACCTGGTCGTGGTCCGGGGCAATGAACGCCTGGCACCCGGACAAGTCGTACAGGTCTCTGAAAAACAGTGAATATCATAAAACTCGCCATAGACAGGCCGATTGCGGTCATCTCGGCGATATTGCTGGTCGTCCTGTTTGGCATGGTTGCCTTGTCGAGGATTCCCATTCAGCTCACTCCCGACGTGAACCGGCCGGTGATTACGGTCACCACGGAATGGTTTGGAGCGGCACCGGCAGAAATCGAACGGGAAATCATTAACCAGCAGGAAGAGGAGTTTGCGGGCATTGAAGGCCTGGTCTCCATTACCAGCAGTGCCCAGCATGGCCGTGGACGCATCACCCTGGAATTCCGGATTGGCACCAATATGGACCATGCCCTCCTGCTTGTGGCCAACCGCCTGGACCGTGTCCCGGATTATCCGGATGAAATCGACCAGCCTATTCTGGATACCTCGGGAAGCGAAGACAATGCCATTGCCTGGATGATTGTCAACCGGGCAGATGCCAATAACCGGAACATCCATGAATACGGTGATTTCATTAACGATATTGTCAAAGAGCGGCTGGAGAGGGTTCCCGGTATCGGCCGGATCAATGTTTATGGTGGAAGTGAACGGGAAATTCATGTCACGGTGGATCCCCGGTTGCTCGCCAGGTACCGGATTACCGTCAATGACCTGACCCACGCATTGCAAAATGCCAATATTTCTCTCGGAGCCGGGAGTATCGATGAAGGCAAGCGCCGGTATGTGGTGCGCACGGAAGGGGAACTCAACACCCTGTCGGTGATCGAGGAGGTCCTGATACAAAGCGTGGAGAGCAACGGCAGACTGGAACGGGTCACGGTTGCAGATGTTGCGGAGGTGTCTTTCGGTTTCAGGGAACCCACGTCGTCGATTCGGCTTCTGGGCAACCCGGCCATGGCATTGAGCGCCGAACGGCAGACCGGAGCCAACGTCATTGAAACCATGGCCGGTTTGCGTGAAGCCATCGACGAACTCAATGTTTCCACCATTCCGGGCGCCGGACTGACCCTTCGCCAGGTGTATGATGAAACCGTTTACATCAATTCATCCATTGATCTGGTACAGCAGAACATCTGGGTCGGAGGGACGTTGGCCGCCCTGGTCCTGCTGCTGTTCCTGCGGTCATTGCGCGCAACCATCATCATTACCCTGGCCATTCCGGTTTCGGTTATCGGTGCCTTTGTCGCCATGGCCGTACTTGGCCGGTCCATCAATGTCATTTCCCTGGCAGGACTCGCATTCGCAGTGGGGATGGTGGTGGATGCGGCGATTGTTGTGCTGGAGAATATATTCCGGCTGAAGGAATCGGGTTACTCCAATCTCAAGGCGGCGTATCATGGAGCCAAGCAGGTGTGGGGGGCCGTCCTGGTGTCTGCCCTGACCACCGTCCTGGTGTTCATTCCGATTCTGGTCATGGAGCTCGAGGCTGGACAGCTATTCCGGGACATTGCCGTTGCCATCTCGGTGTCGGTACTGCTGTCCCTGATTGTTTCCATCACGGTGATTCCTGCATTGTCACGGAAATTGCTGTCCGAAAACACGGCGGTGAATGAATCAGGACAGGCCGTCAAGCGGGTCCGGTTGCCGTTTCTCGACTGGTTTTCCGGCAAGCTGGTTTCGGCAATCACTGCGTTTGTGGCCAGTGTGGTCCGGAGCCGGGGCAAGGCATTTCTGGTGACCGCCCTGATCACCCTGGTCGCCAGTTACAGTGCCTACACCCTGTTGCCCAAGTTGGAATACCTGCCGGAGGGGAATCGGAATTTACTGTTCGGCATCATCATTCCACCCCCTGGATACAACCTGGAAACGACCACAGGGATCGCATTGGGAATTGAAAAGGAAATCCGGCCGCTCTGGGCCAGTGAAACCGGACCCGAATCCGAACCCGCAGGGCCACCAAAGATCGAACGGTTTTTTTACGTCGCAACCCGGGCCCGAACATTTCTGGGTGCCATTGCGGTGGACCCCGGCAGGGTGGGTGAATTGCGGCCCATTCTCCAGGAGCCGGTTTTCAGGGAGCCGGGAACATTTGGTTTTATCAGCCAACCGTCGATTTTTGGACGCGGAATCGGGGGAGGACGAAAAATTGAGCTGGATGTATCCGGTCCTGACATGGACAGCATCCTGGAAACATCGAACCGGGCTTTCGGCAGGATTACCGGGTTGTTTCCCCGGCAGGACGGTCACGAATGGCGACCCGTGCCCGGTCTTGAACTGGGGGCGCCGGAAGTCCGGGTCATTCCCGACCGCCTGAAAATCAGCGACAGCGGGATTACGGCCCGGGACCTGGCACTGACCATCGATACCTTCAACGATGGCCTGCGGGCGACACAGTCCACCATTGACGGCAAGTTGATGGATGTTGTGCTCAAGGGCAAATACGACAGTGTGGAGTGAGACCCAGGGTATTGGCAGCCTTCCTGTCGTAACGCCATCCGGGCAGGTGGTCCCGGTCATGTCCCTCGCGGAGACCGACCTGACCGCAGGCCCTACGGAAATCCGGCATCGCGAACGATTCAGGACGATTACCCTGGAAATCAGGCCCAATCAGACACTGGCACTCGAAACGGTCATTGATGTGCTTCAGCGGGAAGTGATTGACCCCCTGAAAAACGAGGGTCTGCCCGAGGGTGTCCAGCTCAATATTTCCGGTACGGCAGACAAGCTCATTGAAACCCGAAATGCCATGGCCATCAATATGATGCTCGCCATTGTCATCGTCTTTCTGGTCATGGCGGTGCTGTTTGAGAGTTTCATTTACCCCCTGATCATCATGCTGTCCGTGCCCGTCGCTGCAGCCGGTGGGTTTGGTGGACTGGCAATTCTCAATCTGTACTCGTTTCAGCCGCTGGATATGCTGACCATGCTGGGCTTCGTCATCCTGATCGGCATCGTTGTCAACAACGCGATCCTGCTCGTGCACCAGGCCCTGCATCTTATCCGGAAAGAACAGCTGCCCGCAGAAGAAGCGATCATGACCGCAACCCACAATCGGATACGGCCCATATTCATGTCCACACTGACCAGTGTATGCGGCATGCTGCCCCTGGTTCTCTTTCCCGGGGCGGGGTCTGAACTGTATCGCGGGCTGGGGTCCGTAGTGGTTGGTGGCCTCAGCCTGTCTGCCCTCATCACCCTGCTTATTGTCCCTCCCATGATGTCTTTACTGGTTGTTCCCATTGAAAGGGGGCGCAAAAGCCGTCTGCCCGTCGGCGAGAGCCTGCTGGCGGAGTAACCAGCCCGCTGCCCCGGATAACGCGATGCGAAACCGATATCTTTTCGGAGTACTGATTGTCCTTTGTGGCGGCGTTTTTCTGAGTACATCCGGCATTCTTATCCGGGTCATGGACCATGCGGATGGCTGGCAGATCATTTTCTTTCGTTCGCTGACATTTTTTTTCACGGTGCTGGGACTGGTCTACTACCAGTATGGCCGGAAAACCCTTGCTGCATACCGGGCCATTGGAAAACAGGGTGTGGCGGCGGCGGTGCTGCTGGGTCTCGGGTCGGCCTGTTATATTTTTGCCCTGCTCAATACCACGGTGGCCAATGTGGTCTTCATTATTGGTTCGGCCCCCCTGGTGACGGCCCTTCTGGGCTGGATTTTCCTGAAGGAAAAGATTTCCTTTTCCGGTTTCATGGCGATGCTGTTTGCTTTTTTCGGGATCGGGTTGATGTTCGTGGATGGCCTGGCCAGCGGCGGACTGTTCGGAAATGCCCTGGCGGTATTCATGGTCATTACATTCGGGTTTTACCTGCTTATTCTCCGGAACAACCGTACGATCGACATGGTTCCCGCGACCGGGCTTTCCGGCATGGTCACGTTCTGTATTGCAGCGGTCATGGTTTCCAGTTTTGATATTTCCACCAAGGACCTGATCATCTGCATCGGGCTCGGCAGTTTCCAGTTTGGTCTGGGCTTTATTTTCCTGACGATTGGCTCCAGGTATCTCCCGGCCGCAGAGGTGGCCCTGTTCGCACTCAGTGAATCCATCCTCAATCCCATATGGGTATGGATCGGGGTCAATGAGGTCCCGGGCAGCTATACATTATGGGGTTCCGCGGTCGTACTGGTTTCCGTTACCCTGTACTGTCTCATGGCCATCTATCGCGAACGCCAAATCCAATAAGGCACCCATGACCCATTTACAGTCCCGGTTCCCGTATCCGTCCCAACGCATGCCAGTCATGGCAAAGAACATGGTCGCCGCCTCCCAGCCGCTGGCCGCACAGGCGGGCCTGCAGGCCCTGAAGCAAGGCGGCAATGCGGTGGATGCCGCTCTCGCGACGGCGATTACCCTGACAGTGGTCGAACCCACCATGAATGGCATTGGCAGCGATGCGTTTTGCATCCTGTGGGATGGCACGCGACTTCATGGGTTGAATGCCTCCGGATGCAGTCCGTCCGGGACTTCCCCGGA
>CBDDOJ010000001.1:0-1293379 GCA_965231865.1 Arenicellales bacterium | reverse complement strand
GTACTTTGTCGGCATTTTTCTGGGTTCCGTGCTGGCACCCAGACTGGTGCAGCGCGTCGGGCATATCCGGGTATTTGCTGCCCTGGCATCGCTGGCTTCGATTTCAGTCCTGATTCACGGCATTCATGTCAGCGCGGTAAGTTGGACAATGATGCGGCTGGTCACGGGCCTGTGCTATGCCGGATTGTTCGTTGTGGCAGAAAGCTGGTTAAATGACCGGGCCAGCAACGAAACCCGGGGGCAGGTGCTTTCCGTGTACATGGTGATTACAACGCTGGGACTGGGTGGGGGGCAGTTTCTGTTGAATCTGGGAAACCCCATGCAGTCCGACCTGTTTGTGCTGGTTTCCATCATCGTTTCCATCGGCCTGATTCCGATCCTGCTGACCGCCCGTCCGGCCCCTGCATTTGGGGTGGCCACCACGATGTCATTGCGTGAACTCTACCGGGCGTCTCCGCTGGCGGTGATCAGTAACTGCCTGACTGGAATGGCACACGGCACCATTTTTGGCCTGGGTTCCGTCTACGCGGTCCAGTCCCTGGAAAGTGTGGAACTGGTGTCCCTGTTTATGGCCAGTTTTCTCCTCGGCAGCCTGATCACCCAGTGGCCGGTGGGGTGGCTGGCGGACCGGATCAATCGGCGTGTCATTATAGCGGGATTGTGTGTGATCGCGGTGATTGGGAGCATACTGCCTTTGTTTCTGGACCAAGGAAGTGTGCTGTATTTTGCGTCAATCGTGCTGCTGGGCGGGGCAGCGATGCCCATGTATTCCCTGTCCATTGCGTATGCCAATGACCGGCTGAAACCCGAACAGATTGTCGCCGCAAGCGGCAGCATGGTGATGGTGGCGGGCATTGGGCTGAGTACCGGTCCTCTCCTTGTTTCCTTTCTGATGGGACAGCTTGGAATCTCGTTCTTTTTTCTCGGTGTCGGCGGTTTCTTCGGATTGATATTGGGTTTTACGATTTATCGGATGGGTATCTCGGAAGCGGTGTTGCCGGAGGAACAGGGCCCGAATATTTCAGCAGGGGTGATCGGAACACCGGTTGCCGAGTATAATTCGCCGCAAGCGAATGAATACGTGGAAGCCCGGGCCCGGTATGATCTCGACAAACTCGACCGCGGAAATCAACCGGCCGCGGGAACGGATGAATAAAGAGAAGAACCCGTATGAATCGAGGTGGAAAGATGAGTGAACAAACCGATGGCCGAAAAGTGGTCAGAACGGCCCATACTCCTTTTGGTGTCTATGAATGGGAACCCGAACGGACCGATATCAGCCTGTTGAAGCTGAGCTTTGAGCATGCCAGTGGCCAGGGTTCCTACATCATGCGCATGGACCCCGGTGCCGAGACGGAATGGCATACCCACGCCCGCAGGGAAGAATACATCATCCTTGCAGGGGACCTGATTGAACCCGATGGCACGGTGCTGGGTCCGGGTGATGTGGTGTTATTCGAACCGGGAACGACGCATCACAGCCGGACTGAAACGGGTTGTCTGATTTTCGCAGTCGAGTACAGTTTGACCGGACCAGGGGTTTCCTGACCGGACGGCAACATGGGGTTTGACCAGGCAGCCATCACCGGCCAGACACATTTTTGGTTCAGTGCGTGTGCCAGGGCGATCGCCCTTTGTGCACAGGAGCCCAGGCAAAGTGAAATGGTACAGTGCCTGTTGCGCTGCCTTGAGGATGCCCGGCCACGGGATTTCCGGCCCAGCCCGCTTCCTGCCCTGGCCCATTTACAGGAGGTCAAGGACATGAAGCTGGCAAGGGAATTCCGTGAATTTGCCCATTTTCTGCCCTGGAAATATTCGCCCCGGACCATTGACCAGGGACAGGAGGTGGCCATCATGGAGCTGGGTTCAATGTTTGAACTCGAAGAGGTGGCGGCCGGCCTGATGTATGTGGATTCGCACCAGGTCTATCCCGAGCACAACCATCCGCCGGATGAAATGTATTTCCTGATTTCAGGGACTGCCCGGTGGCGCTACGGGGGACACCATGATTACCGGTCGGTCACTGCAGGAAACATCCTCTACAACCATCCGTGGAATTGGCATGGCGTGAAGGCCGGTGCGACCCCGGTTCTGGCCCTTTTCCTGTTGTGTTCCGGTTGACGGGGAGACCGAAGGGTTCTGTACCCCGGAGAATACCGGTGCCGCAGACGGCGGTACAAAACGGCATTCAACCCGTCTGCTCGCTCTTTATCCGGTTCAGTACGAATTGCAATACCCCGCCGCTCAGGTAGTACTGCACTTCCACCGCCGTGTCAATTCTTGACTGGAGCTGCAGGGGGTCCACCGAGCCATCCAGGCGGTGGATTCGTGCCTCAAATACCTGTTTGGGTTTTATTTCCCCATCCAGGCCGAGGATATCGATGGTATCGCTGCCGGAGAAATGGTGGGTTTTTCGATTTTCGCCGGGCATGAACTGCAATGGCAATACCCCCATCCCCACTAGATTGGAACGATGAATCCGTTCAAAGCTTTCGACAATGACTGCCTTGACGCCCAGCAACAACGTTCCCTTCGCGGCCCAGTCCCGGCTGGAGCCGGTGCCGTATTCCTTGCCGCCGATGACCACGGTGGGAGTCCCTTCGTCCCTGTACTGCATCGCTGCATCGTAAATGGAAATCGGCGTCTTGTCTTCGGGCCGGCAGGTGTATCCGCCTTCGGTCCCCGGGACGAGTTCATTTTTGATGCGGATATTCCCGAACGTGCCGCGCATCATGACTTCATGGTTGCCACGGCGTGATCCATAGGAGTTGAAATCCTTTCCCTGTACGTCGCGGTCAGTGAGATAGTTGGCTGCGGGGCTGTTCGCCGCAATGGAACTGGCTGGCGAGATGTGATCCGTTGTCACAGAATCTCCCAGCAGCGCAAGGATTCTGGCCCCCTTGATGTTTTGATTCTTGCCGCTGGAGTATTGGGCATCGAAAAATGGAGGAAGCTGGATATAGGTGGAGCTTTTTGAGAATGAAAAGGTATTCCCCTGTGCGGTGGGGATCGCCTGCCATGAGTCATCACCGGCAAATACATCCGCATATTTTTCGGTGAACATCGATTCGTCGATCCGGGCGACTTCAGCGGCGATTTCGTCGTTGCCCGGCCAGATATCCGCAAGGGTGACATCCCTGCCTTCCCTGTCCTGGCCAATGGGGTCTGAAGCCAGGTTTACCCGGGTACTGCCGGCCAGGGCGTATGCCACGACCAGGGGGGGAGAAGCCAGCCAGTTTGCCTTGACCAGGGGATGTATCCGGCCTTCAAAGTTCCGGTTGCCGGAGAGTACCGCGGTGACGACCATGTCGTTGTTGTTCACCGTGTTGTGAACCGCTTCCGGCAATGGCCCGGAATTGCCGATACAGGTGGTACAGCCATACCCCACGGTGTTAAACCCCAACTCGTCCAGATAGGGCTGCAGCCCGGCTTTTTCCAGGTATTCGGTGACGACCTTGGAACCGGGTGCCAGCGAGGATTTCACCCAGGGCTTGCGGGAAAGACCCCGTTCCACGGCCTTTTTGGCAACCAGGCCGGCACCGATCATGACGGCCGGGTTGGACGTATTGGTGCAGGACGTGATTGCAGCCACTACCACATCGCCGTGGTGCATGTCGAATCCGTCGGCACTGTCAAAAGAGGTTTCGAGCTCACTTTCCTTCCCGTCCTGTTTGACAAAATCCTCCATGGCAGCTGGCAGGTCGGGCAGGGCGACACGGTCCTGGGGCCGTTTGGGTCCGGAAAGGTTCGGTTGCACTTCGCCGATGTCCAGGTGCAGTACGGAAGAAAAGACCGGGTCGGGTCCGGCGCTGTCCCGCCACATTCCCTGGGCCTTGCTGTAGCTTTCCACCAGGGCAACCGTATCGTGGTCCCGACCACTCAGTTTCAGGTAATCCAGGGTTTTCTGGTCAATGGAAAAAAACCCGCAGGTGGCACCGTATTCCGGAGCCATATTTGCGATGGTGGCCCGGTCGGCCAGGGGAAGATGATCCAGTGCATTGCCGTAAAATTCAACAAACTTGCCTACGACTCCCTTTTCCCTGAGCATTTGCACAATGCGCAGCACCAGGTCAGTGGCGGTAATGCCTTCCCCCAGCCTGCCGGTCAACTCAAAGCCCACGACTTCCGGGATCAGCATCGGAATCGGTTGTCCCAGCATGGCCGCTTCCGCCTCAATGCCGCCCACACCCCAGCCGAGCACGCCCAGACCATTGACCATGGTCGTATGGCTGTCGGTTCCGACCAGCGTATCGGGATAGGCGACCCGCCGATCGTCTATGCAGTCGCTCCGGATCCCTTTTGCCAGGTATTCCAGGTTGACCTGGTGGCAGATCCCCGTGCCAGGCGGGACCAGGTTGAAATTGTCAAATGCTCCCTGTCCCCATTTCAGGAATTCGTACCGTTCGGCATTGCGCTCCATTTCAAACCGGACGTTTGCGCCGAAGGCAGAATGGGTTGCGAACTGGTCAATCACGACGGAGTGGTCAATCACCAGGTCCACGGGGGAGAGCGGATTGATTTTTTCCGGGTCGACGCCTGCCTTGACCAGCGCATCACGCATGGCTGCAAGATCGACCAGTGCCGGCACGCCGGTAAAGTCCTGCATCAGGACACGCGCCGGATGGTAGGCAATTTCCTGACTGGTCGGACATTCGCCACTTTTGGCCAGGGCGGCAATATCCTCGGCCGTGCAGGCCACCCCATCCTCATGACGCAACAGGTTTTCCAGCAACACCTTGATTGAATTTGGCAGGCGACTGATGTCAGCAAGGCCGGCTATCTTCTCCGCCTTCAGGCTGTAGAAGTCGTAGGACTTTCCGTTGACTTCAAGCGTTGTATAGCTGTCAAATGAATTATTGCTGGTTGGCGTCATCAAATTTCTCCATGGCGGATGTCGTGAAAAGGGTCAAAACCGGGCCAGCGATTATACTGTAAAATTCATAGTATCGGCGTAGAGCTCATCCTGTCCGAAGCAATTCACACTTGGTTGAACGGAGCATCTGTCCGGGCGTGTGCCTATACTTCACAGACATGGAGTGTTCCCGCCATCCAGACATGGAGCCCACCTTTCCTGTCCTGCGGGTGAGCTGATCGAAACCGCCGTTGTCTTTCAATTCAGGAGCTTTGGGGCGAGTGCATCGACATTAAAGGCTGAAATGCTCAGGCGTGTTCGCCAACCCGCTGCAGTCTTCCGCCGATGCGTGCTCATTTGTACCGTTCGGTTGATGTATTCAGCTTCCAAATGACTCCCTGACTACCGATTGTAACTTCTCGACAACCCAAGTAATCGTCTCGTGCAAGTTCGTCGATGTGCGCTGCCCGGTTTCTGTAGGTCGAAGTCAGTTGCACTAATGTATAGTAAAGTCCATCCGAGGATAAAACCCACGTCGAGTCTGTCCATGCTGCGGCGAGCCCGATGAAACAGCCGATCAGCTTGCTTGTACGTCGACGTCGCTGGCTATGAATCACGGTTTGCAGGAAGTGTGAGAACGCACCCAACTCGGGCGGCTTCCTACGAGGGTCAGAGCAGAATACCGCTACGCGCCCAATATCCTTGTCCCTCGTGTCACCGCTCAAGTCCTCATTTCTTGTGACGTCTGCCAGTGGGTGAAGAATACGGATGACAATTTCTATCTCCACAGCCTTGCAAAGACCAATAACAGCAGGTGACCATTCAAGTTGGGCGTTAGTTTCCAAGTTCGTAGCCACATGCTCAGCTGTTGCAATAAACCGCAAGGCCTCAGGACAAAGCGCTTGCGCGCGACCCTCGGAAGCTCTGTAGAGACGCTCTGCCTGTCGCTGTTGGTTAACAGTGGCGAGAGAGAGCAGGTTGCTGGCGAGCCGTTCTGCACGATCATCATCCTCTCCGGTTCCCGCCTTGATCTCATATAGCGAGAGTAATTCACCGTAGCACCCGTTGCAGAGTTTTCGGGACCAGTTCGCGGTATACGTTGTGATCAGCTTCGATTTCTTCGTGCGACTGCAGCGGAAGCACTTAAATACGGTTGCTTCCGCGAAGCGGAATTGCTGAAGCGGTCCGCGTTTCGGATAGGTCTTCGTTAGCGTTGAAGGTATAGGCTCCATTGGTTAACTCCTTCAAAGGCAATGCAGAACTGTCCGCTGCCGTTTGCCTGTGACACGATAATGGGTCCGGTTGGTTGAGAGATTTCCACTGCCAGTATTGTCCATAAAAAAAGCGATATACAAAGCTGGTTAAAGATATCGCGTTTTCAGTGCCTGTGCGTCAAGCCAGCCGGCGGCGCGCAGTTTCAAAACCCTGCACAACGGCTCCGACACCACATTGGTGTCTACCAGAATCATTCGAGATCGATCGGCCGGGCCGGAGTCGTGTCCCGTTGCACAAAGGCTGCGGATTCCTCCTCCGTCAACCCGGCGCGCCGACCGACGGAGGTCAGAAGCGATCCCAAGCCGACCTGTCTTTCTGTCTCGGTGCTGCGACCGCGAAGGGCAACCAGAACATGCAAGGCACGATGGACTTCGTCGAGTATGTTGCGTATGGCCATAGTCGATACCTCATCATGCTTTCGATGCTGTCTTTATATCCAGATGACAGCAGAAGAGCAAGCGCCATGTCAGGCACTGTAGAGGAAAAATGATAATGTCCTCTTTGGTAGAAACGGTCAAGATAGAGATTTACCAGGTCAGCGCCTGCGCGAGCGTCGTCGCGTTGTGCCGCATCATGTCGAGGTAGGTCGGTGCCGGACCGTCCGGGCCGGAAAGCGCGCCGGGATAGAGCGTACCGCCGATGGCCGCTCCCGTCTCGTCGGCGATTCGCTTCAGGAGACGGGGGTCCGCGACGTTCTCAATGAAGACGGCTCGAATTCCCTGTTCGCGTATCTGCTGGATAAGGCGGGCGACATCCTTTGCGGACGCCTCCGACTCGGTGCTGAGCCCCTGCGGCGCGATGAAAGTCAACCCGTAGTCGCGACCGAAATACTGGAACGCATCGTGCGAGGTGACGACGGTCCGTTCGCCCGCGGAAAGCCTGTCAACGATCTCGCGGATTTCCGAGTCGAGGGTCTCAAGCTGGTCCACATAGGCCTCGCGATTCCGATGGTACGCGCCGGCATTCCCCGGATCGGCCTGAGCCAGAGCGGCAGTAATGTTGTTGACATAGGCTACGGCATTGCCGAGGCTCTGCCAGGCGTGCGGGTCGAAAGCGCCATGGTCATGGTGGTCGTGGCCTGCCTCGGCATGCTCCTTGTCATCGTGCTCGTCATCATGATCATGGTCATGGCCGGCTTCTTCGGCGTGGACTTGGAGGTTACCGCCGTGATCGTTCCCGTCGTCGAACGCGATCAGCTCAATCCCTTCGGTCGCCACCACCCGAATGCCGCGGAAGTTCGAAGCGTCGATCAGGCGGTCCAGCCAGCCCTCGAACTGCAGCCCGTTGACGACAAGGATCGTCGCTTCGGCGACGGCCCGCGCATCGGCAGGAGTCGGCTGGTAGACATGCGTATCCCCGTCGGGGCCGACGAGTGTCGTGACGGCGACGTGCTCTCCACCGATGCGTTTGACCATGTCACCGAGGATCGAGAAGGTGGCGACCACCGGCATCGGTTTGTCGGGCTGTGCGATGACCGGAGCAGCGAGCGACAGGGCGAAGAGGGCGGTGGCGGATGTCAGAAGCGTTCTGCGGGCGAGCATAGAAATTCTTTTCAGGCTTCGAGATAGCGGCGCGGGAAGGCCCGCGTGGCAAGACCGCCCACCGGTCCGAAGATCACCGACAGCGCGTAGGCAAGTCCTGCGACAAGAATGATCGCCGGCCCGGACGGCAGGCTGAAGTGGTAGGAGAGAAGAAGGCCGCTAAGGCTCGAGAGCATCGCAACCGAGATTGCCGCGGCGATCAGTGCGCCGATGCCGACTGCCCAGAATTGCGCGGCGGCGGCGGGAAGGATCATGATGCCGACCGCCATCAGCGTGCCGAGCGCGTGAAAACCGGCCACGAGGTTCAGCACGACGAGGGCAAGAAACGTGAAATGCGTCATGGCGCTGAGCCCGCTCACCGAGCGCAGGAACTGCGGGTCCGCGCATTCGAGCACGAGCGGCCGGAACAGGGCGGCGAGCGCGAAGACCGAAACGCTCGCGACGGAACAGAGCAGAGTCAGAGCGGCGTCGTCGAGTGCGAGCACGGTGCCGAAGAGCACGTGCATCAGGTCGACATTGCTGCCCCGGGTGGACACGATCAGCACGCCCACCGCCAGTGAGATCAGGTAAAAGGCCGCCAAGCTCGCATCCTCACGCAGCGCCGTGACGCGGGTCACGAAGCCTGCAAGCAGCGCCACGGTCATGCCTGCGATCAGCCCGCCGACGGTCATCGCCCCGAGCGAAAGGCCCGCGACGAGATAGCCGGTGGCTGCACCTGGCAGGATCGCATGGGCCATCGCGTCGCCCGTCAGGCTCATGCGGCGCAGGATCAGGAATACCCCGACCGGTGGCGCGCCGACCGAGATCGCAATGCAGCCCATCAGTGCGCGCCGCATGAAGCCGAAACCGGCTAAGGGCTGGACGAGGAGCTCCCACATCACGCCGCGCTTCGCCCGCATATGTGCGGCGGGCCGGTGCAGGCTTCGCACATCTGGCGCGCACGGAACTGGTTTTCAGCCGTCAGCACCTGCGCCGTGGGCCCATGGGCAACGAGTTCGCGCGCCAGCATCAGCGTGCGGGGGAAGTGAGCCCGCACCGTGTCGACGTCGTGCAGGACGGCGAGCACCGTGCGGCCTTCGCCGTGCCAGCGCCGCACCACGCCGATCAGATCCGCCACCGTTCTCGCGTCGATTGCCGTAAAGGGCTCGTCAAGCAGGACGAGCCCTGCGTCCTGCAGCAGCAGGCGGGCAAAGAGCGCTCGCTGTATCTGCCCGCCCGACAGTGACCCGATCGGCCGCTTCTCGAACCCTTCGAGGCCGACCGCGGAAATCGCTTCGGCGACGCGGGCGCGGTGAACAGCCCGCAAGCCCGCAAAGCCGCCAATCTCTCGCCAGAGGCCCATTGCCACGAGGTCGGCGACCGCGATCGGGAAAGATCGGTCGACATCCGATTGCTGCGGCAGGTAGGCGATCTCGCTGCGCGTGAGCCCGCCGAACGCGATCCGGCCTTCGAGCGGGCGGAGTGAGCCGGTCACCCCCTTCAACACCGTGGACTTGCCGGCCCCGTTGGGTCCGACGATGGCGGTCAGGCTACCCTCGGCGATCTCGCCCTGCAGGCGATGCACGGCCGGTTGCCGGTCGTAGCCGAGGCTCAGGTCCTGAAATTTGAGGGCATAGGTCATAGCCCCCCCGGCGTGGACGTCGCCCAGAAGAACGCGCCCCAGAGCGCGGCAATGATCAGGGTCGCACCGGCCAGCCGCGGGCCGGCACCGAGCGGCAGCAGCCGGATCGACGGGGTGCGCCGCGTCCTCATGCTGGCACCCCCTGTCGAGCGGCGGCGCTCACGTCCAGCCGCCGCGACGGTCCATCTGGATATCGGCTCTCCAAGGGTGTGGACCTCCTCGTCTACGCCGCGCCGGCTTCTGCGCATTGCGCACACATGCCCTGGACCTCGACCATTCGGCGTGTCGCGACGAACCCGAGGACGGCGGCATCCTCGGCAAGCCGTCCTCCGATCCGCGGGTCCTCAAGCTCGACCGATACCCGGCAGCCGCTGCAAATGAAGAAAAGGCAATCGTGGTCACGCTCGGGATGGACGCACGGTACGTAGGCGTTCAGGCTTTCGATCCTGGAGACGATGCCCTGCCCCATCAGGAAGTGAAGCGCCCGGTACACGGTCGGCGGTCCAACCGGACGCGAATCCCTGAGTTTGATCGCATCGATCAACTGGTAGGCGCTCGTCGGCTCACCGCTCGCCCACAGCAGCTCCAGGACACGCCTCCGCAGCTCCGTCATCTGTACGCCGCGTTCCTCGCAAATCGATATTGCCAGCGCGACCCGTTCGCGCGTCGAGTGCCGCCGGCGGCAATCCGGATCGGTGCAGGGCCGGGGTCGGGTTGACGGCTCGGTCATCGTTTGTCTTATCTTGCGGGGCATGAAAGCAATGTTATAACATTTCATTTTGTTTCGCAAGAGAGAGTTGTCCAACGGAACATGAGCCTGATATGTGAACGGTCATTGCGCTAGGACAAGTTTTGAAGGGGAGGAAGTTGTCCTGGCGCAATGGCTACTTTGCCGTAGAATAGGCGGCTACTTTCCGTGGAATACTCAATTACCATTGATCACCGGAAAACAACATCAAAATGAAAGAAAAACCGAACCGTATGCGGAGATATTATGAGAGAACCAATCCATCCGGGGGAAACCCTGCGTGAAGACCTGGAGGCACTTGGCATGAGCGCGGCCGAACTTGCGCGGCAGATTCATGTGCCCGTGAACCGGATCACGGAAATACTCAATGGGCGCCGTGCCATCACTGGAGACACGGCACTTCGCCTGGGGCGTTTTTTCGATACGTCGGGCGAGTTCTGGTTCAATCTGCAGAAGCTGTATGAATTGCGGCTTGCGGAGCAAAAGAACGGCATGGAGATCGCATCGCTGCCTACATTGTCGGAAGCCGGTTTTCCCAGGGCAGCGGGCTGAACCTGTGCAGGGTTGAATTCGGCGTCTGGGGGTCAAGGGTCCGCGATGTCGATCCGTTACCCCAGGGCTCCTGGTGCCATTCGGTGAGCGGGTTTACCCATGCAACGGGAAACTGAGGCTCCGTTTCGGGGTAGGAGGTGCATTCGGGTGTGCATCATATTTTTGACCTTTTGTTGATCGTCTGGGAATTGTGGGGTTTTACGGTCAAATCTGGTGGTATAAATGAATGGTGCGGGTGGCTTAAATTTCAAAGAGTGATTCCTGTTGATGCATAAGAAGGTGTGCGCCATGTAAGTTTTGTGGCGATCATGTGCTCACGAGGAGTGTAAATAGCACAACTGGTGGAGCGGACTTTGCCAAAGGTCCGGTTCCTCAACCTGTCACTACGCCGGAATCAAATCGCCAAGACAAGTGAGAGTCGGTCTTGGCCATAGCGTGTTCTGGAATCGTCCTATCAATCAAAATCAATGACAGAAACTGTACATTCAAGGGAAAGGGTAGTCGGAGTGATCGGGGGGCTTGGACCGGAGGCCACCGTTGATTTTTTCGAGCGGATTCTCCGCAACACCGATGCAAAGTTTGACCAGGACCATCTCCACATTCTCATCGACAATAACCCCAAGGTACCGAATCGGAATCATGCCATTGCCGGAACGGGTCCTTCCCCGGCCGAGGCATTGGCTTCCAGCGCGGTTCGCCTCGAAAACGCCGGGGCGGAATTTCTGGTGATGCCCTGCAATACCGCCCATGCCTTCCAGGAATCTATCATGTCTGCGGTCAGCATCCCGTTTATCAGCATCATCGAAGAAACCTGCCTCCACATCAGGGAGTGTTATCCGGGGGCCCGTCATGTTGGCCTGCTTGCGGTAGACGGGTGTCTGGAAGCCGGCCTGTACCGCAAGGCCCTGGAGGAGCGAAAGATTCAGCAACAGGTGTTACCGCCCCATCGGCAACGGGAGTTTATGGAACTGATCTATCAAATCAAGTCTGCCGGGGTGGACCAGAGGGTTCGGGAAGCGATGTTGTCTCTGGCCAATCAACTGGTGCAGCAGGGCTGCGATGCCCTTGTTGCGGGTTGTACAGAAGTTCCCTTGGTCCTCTCTCCTGGCCAGGTATCCGTTCCATTCATTGATTCAACGGAAATCCTGGCAAAGCGGACGGTGATGTATGCGAAAAGACAGGAGGGTCGGGAACAATAGGTGTCCGCCCTGGACCGGCTTCCCGTACAATCCCCCATCGCCATCAATGCCCTGCCCACCCGGCTTGGGGTATCAAGTAGAATACACGGGCGAATTTCGGTTGCTTCGGCAGTAAATGATTCCAATGAAAAAACAGCCCGTCCTTGATATTGACTTGAGTGACCCCGGGAGCCTGCCCCGGGAATCCATTGACCAGGCTGTCGCGCTGATGAAGACCGGTCGTCTCCATCGGTACGGTGAATATGCGGGGACGGTGCCCCATGCCACGCTCCTTGAAGAAGAATTCGCCGAATACCTCGGTTCCCGATTTGCCATTGGCGTCAATTCCGGTGGCAGCGCGATTTTCCTGGGACTGAAAATCGCAGGGGTCCGGCCCGGGGACCCTGTGCTGGTCAATGCCTTCAACCTGGCACCGGTACCCGGGGCCATTGAACACGCGGGGGCAAAGTCGGTACTGGTGGAGATCGACCGGGACTACCGGATCAACCTGGATGATTTGCGCCGCAAGACACGGCTCAGCCATGCGAAAGTATTGCTGCTGACCCATATGCGCGGGCACATTGCCGACATGAACGAAATTGCCGCTATCTGCGGCGAACTGGATCTTACGCTGGTGGAAGACTGTGCTCACACCATGGGTGCAAAATGGCAGGATACGTTCACCGGGCGGTATGGGGCAGTGGGCTGTTTCAGCACACAGACCTTCAAGCACATCAATTCCGGGGAAGGCGGTATTCTGGTCACTGACGATGAAGACATGGCAGCCAAGGCCATCCTGTATTCAGGCAGCTATATGCTGTACGCCCAGCACTGGTGTGCTCCCCCTGCCAGGGTCTTCGAACGGTGGAAAAAGCAGATACCGAATATGAGCCTGCGCATGTCCAACCTGTCGGCCTGTATATTGCGGCCACAACTGAGGGAAATGGCCAGTCGGGGAGAGTGCTGGAACCGGATCTACGGCTGGCTGGAACAGCGGTTGAATGCCCTAGACAGGGTGGAAGTGCCGGCTCGTGAGGCCGGGGAATCCTTTGTTGCCAGTTCCATCCAGTTCCATATCCAGGGCCTGACCAGCGAACAGATGACCCGGTTATCGGATCGATGTACAAAAAGGGGGGTCGCCATCAAATGGTTCGGACGGCCCGAACCCCAGGGGTATACCAGCCAGTACCATCACTGGCAGTACCTGGAGCCCCAGGCATTGCCCCGGACCACCGAAATCCTGCAGACAACCTGTGACCTGCGCATTCCGCTGTCCCTGACTGAAGAGCAATGCAATACAATCACCACGATCCTTGAACAGGAAATTTCTGATTTGAACTAACCCCCAATTACCGAGAAAAGCAATGCACCTATCACGATTTCCAAGAATAAGTCTTGCCCATTTGCCCACACCACTGGAGTATCTTCCCAATCTGAGCCGGACCCTGGGCGGTCCCGACATCTATATCAAACGGGACGATTGTACCGGCCTGGGGACGGGTGGAAACAAGACCCGGAAGCTGGAGTTTCTGATGGCGGATGCAATTGAAAACAAGGCGGATGTCGTCATTACCCACGGTGCGGTGCAGTCGAACCATGCCCGCCAGACAGCCGCCGCGGCCGCCAGAACAGGGATGGATTGTTCGATTCTCCTGGAAGACCGGACCGGATATACGGACCGGGAGTACATGGAGTCCGGCAATGTTTTCCTGGACAGGCTGTTTGGTGCCGAGGTCACACACTTCCCCAGGGATACCGACATGGATGGTGCCATGGAAGAGAAGGCGGAAGAGCTTCGCTCCCGGGGCATGACCCCCTATATCATCCCCGGAGGCGGCTCCAATCCCATTGGGGCGCTGGGATATGTCAACTGCGCGATCGAAACCCTCACCCAGGCAAACGATATCGGCTTGCGGATTGACCACTTCGTGACGGCTACCGGCAGTGCGGGCACCCAGGCCGGTTTGGTAGTGGGCCTGGAGGCGACGAACTCGCAAATCCCGCTACTCGGGATCGGAGTGCGTGCACCGAAAGCCCAGCAGGAAGACAAGGTATACCAGCTGGCCTGTGCCACAGCGGATCATATGGGGATACCCGGCTGTGTCACCCGGGACAAGGTGGTTGCAAACTGTGAGTATGTCGGGGACGGTTATGGATTGCCCACGAACAGCATGGTTGAAGCGGTGACCCTGATGGCACACCAGGAAGCCATTCTCATGGACCCGGTCTATTCCGGGAAAGGACTGGCGGGACTGATCGACCTGATTCACCGGGGTGAATACACAAAAGGGCAGAATCTGGTGTTTCTCCATACAGGCGGCAGTGCAGGGTTATTCGGGTATGTGGATGCCTTTCCAATTCCCATCTAGCGAATTGGCAAGAACCGAATAAGGACTTCCCGGAAAAAGGGTCTCTGCGGTCTCTGATTCGTCCAGTATAGCCGGAGTCATCGGGGGGGGATCCCCCCGTCCGGAAATTCGGGCTATAGAAACCGGTACTCCATCAGGGTCAGGTAGAGTTGGCGGGGGTTTTCAAAAACGATCCCGTTCCAGTTTCTTGATATGGCGGCCTGAACGTTGTCGGTGCGGTCATCAATAAACACGGTTTTTTCGGGCTGCAGGCCAAACTGCCTTTCCGCCAGTTCAAAGATTCGCCGGTCCGGCTTCAGGTATCCGCAATCCCCGGACAGCAGTACACCGTCAAATTGAGCGAGGAAACCGAATCGCTCCCTTGCCCTTTCAAATTGATCCCGGCTCCAGTTGCCGAGAATGAAAATCCGGTAACCGCGTTCCCGGAGTTCACCGACGGCAGACACCGACCCGTCAATGGAGCCGACCAGCATTTCATCCCAGCGGGCCGACCAGGCATGAATTTCATCTGCCCAATCGGGATTGTTTCGGGCCAGTGTATCGAGCAGGGGAACCATGGGCTCCCCTGCACTGATCGCATTTTGGAAGGGGTCGCCAAGAATATTCGAGAAAAATTCGGATTGATCCTTCCCCGATTTCCGAAACAGGCCGTCGTATACCGCCATGGTGTTCCATTCAACCAGCACGCCGGCAAGGTCGAAGACGAAGGTGAACTCACGATTTGGTTCATTCCAGGGCATGCATCCTCCTCGTCAGGTTCACCGGGTCTTTCACAGGGAGGCCGGGGACGCACAGACAGCAGGACCCCGGTGACCACCCCATCCAGGACTCAGTGGCTGCCGCCCGTTGCGTTTTCAAATTCCGCCACTTCATTCAGAAAAGACTGTTTCTTCGACGCGGGCAGAAAGGAGGCATTGAATGCATTCTTCATGAGTCCGGCAATCTCACTTTGACTCAATGCAAACGCCTCGGTAATGGCATGGAGATTTTCATTCAGGTAGCCCCCGAAATAAGCCGGGTCATCGGAGTTCACCGTCGTACAGACCCCGGCATCCATCAGGCGCTTGAGGTTGTGTTCACGCATGTTCCCGAACACCTTTAACGCCGTGTTGGACAATGGACAGACCGTGAGAGGGATTTGGTCCTTGACCAGCCGCCTCATTAAGCGGTCGTCTTCTTCACAGCGTATGCCATGGTCAATCCGGGAAACATGGAGGCAGTCCAGGGCGCCCCAGATATACGCCGGCGGGCCTTCTTCACCCGCATGGGCCACGGTGAGAAAACCTTCGGCCCGTGCGCGGTCAAATACCGAAGCAAATTTTTCCGGCGGGTGACCCAGTTCCGATGAATCCAGTCCCACCGCGATGATGTGACCCTGAAAGGGCAACGCCCTGTCCAGGGTGGCCATGGCGGCTTCGGCACTCAAGTGCCGAAGAAAACACAGGATCAGCCCTGAACTGATGTCAAGATTGTTCTTGCCGTCTTCCAGTGCTCCGTGAATACCGTTCACAACGGTACCGAATGAAATTCCGCGGTCCGTGTGGGTTTGCGGGTCAAAGAATATTTCCGTGTGACGAATGTTTTGTTCCTGGCATTTTTCCAGGTATGCCCAGGTAAGATCGTAAAAATCCTGCTCGGTGACCAGGACCGCGGCCCCATTGTAATAAATGTCAAGAAAAGACTGCAGGTCAACGAACTGGTAGGCCCGACGCACCGCCTCCACGGAATCATACGGAAGGCGGACCCGGTTGCGTTTTCCAAGGGCGAACATCAATTCCGGTTCCAGGGAACCTTCAATATGCAGATGCAGTTCGGCTTTGGGGATTCCCCGGATAAACTCCCGATGCTTAGACACGGTCTGGCTATCCTCGATCAAAACCGTGACGGTACATGTCAAACACCTTCAACGACGAACATGTTGGTTTCTGCCGCGGCGTGCCGCAGGGCCCGGGCATCCCGATATTCGTCCGAGTTCAGCCACGCTTTCGCACGTTCAGAATTTTCAAATTCAATCACCACGAACCGGGCGGGCAAATGATCGCCTTCCAACTGTTCGGTATGACCGCCCCGGACCAGGTACTTTCCTCCGTAAACCTCCAGAGTGGGCGGTACCATCTTCCGGTAGTCCTGGAATTTTTCAGGGTCTTTGACGGTTACTTCAACGACGATGTATGCAGACATGATGGATTCCCGGGAGAAACTGGGGAGGGATGGTTCTCTTCACTGGCATGCAGGGCATTCTTTTTCTCCAGCATGTCTTCCAGCGTGTTCAGCCAGATGAGGTAGTAGTCCTGGTTATTGGCTACTTCCTGATCCCGTTCAAATTCACGACTGTTTTTCGAAAACAATTCGGCCCATTCTTTCCATGCAAAAAGTCCCGATTGGTGGAGACCAACGGCCAGGGCAAAAGCCTTTGCCTGCCAGGGGGCATCAAAAACGGGGTCCTCCTCCGGCAGCGGTGATCTGTCCCGTAAACTCTGCACTGGTACAATGCCCTTTCGACGTAAATTAACCGGTCAACAACCTGATCCAGGGTCGTCTCCCTGACTGGATTTTCGATTATCATCACATAGTGCCAGACCCGGTGTCAATGGTAACTTGAGGGGGCATCTGCCCCATCCAAGCAGGCGATAAGCAGCCGGTCATCGCTTGTCCCAGTCGCTTTATCAAATCTAAAGAAACCGTGTTCCCGACCGGATGCATTCTCCTCCCGGAGTTCATGATAAACGGTTAGACGGGTATTGCACCAATACAAACCGATCGTTGACCAGGCAGACGATGATCGGTACTGAGATGCTTCTCACTGCGCTGACAGAATCCTTCAGGGATTGACAGGACACCCGGCTGACCACCGCTTCAGACAACAGGCGAGCATCCCGCCAGCCACGCCGAAAAGGAACGTGACATTAGTGGGAGCAGGGCTCCGATTTTTCAGTTTTTTGTGCGGTATGCGTCCTTTCGGTGAGAGATTCGAATAACCAGAATAACCCTGTCGTTGTCTCGGATATCGCAGATCAGGTGGTAGCTTCCTACGCGAAGACGCCAGAGCATTGCAAATCGTCCCTTTAGCGGTTTGGCCAGTCCCCTTGGATCGGAAGCGGGCTCGACCTGTCGCCGCAAGTAATCCCGGATGCGCTTTGCGTTGGCATGATCCAGTTTGCCGAGTTTCTTTTTGGATTTGCGAGTGAGTTCAATCTTCCAGGCCAAGTTCCTGTTCGACTTCGGAAAGGGTGTAGGTCGGTTCCTCGCCGCGCTGAACACGCTCAAGGGTCTGTTCCGCCAGATAGGCATCTTCCATGTCTCCCAGATATTCCACAATCGCCTGGCGAGCATAAAAGGTCTTGGTACGCCCGGTCGCCTTGGCCAGTGCGACCAACCGGTCTTCCACCTCGGACGGCAGTCTAATTGCAAGCATTGTCTTCTCCCTCTCCCATGCAGGTATCAAAAAATGTAATACAAAGTATAGCGCCAGAAAACCAAAATTCTAGCAGTGTCAACGCAAAGCACACCCTCCTTCAGGCTCATTTCAGGATTGGAAAACACTATGTCCCCTTTTACTCCCCCGCCTCCACTTCGAAGCGCAATACCCGCGGCGGCAGTGGAAAAATCAGCACTCCGGGTGCCCATTTCCACACAGGGTAGCGACAGGAGAGCGCATCACAGAATCAGGGAGTTGGCACTGCAGGTGCGAATGGAAGATCAGATGCGATCATTGATGTAGGGTTCAAAAACATCCGCACACACCCGAATACCCGGTTCGACGGCGGTTTCACCCCACAGTTCACTCCCCCTGAACTCAATGGTGTACAGGTGCTCCGGAATCTTTTCACCGCTGCTGGCATGACGGTCCGGAAAGATATGGGAGCCATGGTGTGCAATAATTTCACCGACCTTCCCGCGTATATATCCAGGCAATCTCGTATGATGGGCGGGGTTTTGAATTCCAATCGTTACCCTTTCACCAATCTGATAACCAGCTGGCTTGATTGTCTGCATATGTGTTGGGCCACCCGTGGACAGGCATTCCCGTATTTGTCGTCTGTCCAGGGGGGAGTAGACATTGGCCATATTGGCCACCCCTGTGGACAATTCTTCTTCGGTCACCAGGTGTTGGGCCAGGAGCAGGGTTTCCAGCCCATGCAGCCAGTGTTCGTAGTAACTGCTGCCAAGATAGTGCTCCGGGTCCATTCCTTCCCGGGCAAACCGGGCCTGATCCAGATTCCATTTGCCCAGCATTCCACATGCCAGGGTAATGGAAAAAACCTGTGCTTCCCATTGGTTTGGAAAGTGGTCGGTCTGGCTCCGGTCGACCGGGCCGAAGCCCGCCTGCCCCCCCAGGTCGTGTGCACCGTCCATGGTTCAGGGGACTCCCACGAGTGCGGTACCGATCATCGAATCCCGGGTCACCAGATCCGACAGTTGCTGTTCATCCAGCAATTCGGTGTCGGGCGGTCGTTGTGGCAATACCAGATAACGGATTTCAGCGGTGGAGTCCCAGACGCGAATGTCCACTTCCTCGCCCAGCTGGACACCGAATTCCTTCAGTACAGACCGCGGTTCCCTGACCGCGCGCGCCCGGTAGGCAGATGATTTGTACCAGGCGGGAGGCAGGCCCAGGACCGGCCACGGATAACATGAGCACAAGGTACACACGACCAGGTTGTGGAGGGTTTCTGTATTTTCGACGACCTGCATGTGTTCCCCCTGTCTGCCCCCGTATCCCAGTTCCTGCAAGGCAGTGGTACCGTCGGCCAGGAGCCGTCTTCGGTACGCGGAGTCGGTCCAGGCTTTTGCAACCACACGAGCCCCGTTTCGGGGACCTATCCGGTGTTCGTATGTGTGGACCAGTTCTTCCAGGGCGGCGGGGTCCACCAGCCCTTTCCCGATAAGCAGCGCTTCGAGTTTCTCGACCCGCTCCTCAATTTCGGTTTTGACTGCTTCAGGGTGGGAGTGGTGCCGGTTTTCTTTGTCGCTCATATTGATATGCCTGTATTGGGCCCTTTCGCCGAGGGTGCAGGGTCGGGACCGGATTGGTTTCCGTATACACGGAAGGGAATGCCGGTTCGGTCCTCCCTCATATTGTACAATACTGTCATCTGGAATCGGTTTTCGAATGAACCTGCCACCCCTTGATCAGGGCCGGGCGGTGATCATTCTCTGGCCCGGTCCCCGTGAATTAAAATTTTACACAAACAGACCATTCCCTACCGCACAGAATGACCATGAATTCCGAATTCTCGCTACGTTGCCGAAAAGAGGGCGGAGGCACCCCCGTACTCGACTACTGGGGGGGCGACTGTGATTATGGCGTACTCCGCGATGTCCTCCTCGGCCCTCCCGACCACTACCAGTGGCGCAAGACCAGTTCCGTGTCGAAGAAAAGCATCCGGAGAAATTATCGGTTCGACCCGGAAGTGGCCAGAAAACAGCATGCCGAGATGGTATCGGCGTATGAATCCGCCGGTGTGGCTGTTCACCTTCTTGAACCCGACTCCGCATTGCCATACCAGATCTTTGCCAGGGATTCATCGGTCATGACCCCCTACGGGGCCATCATTACCAACATGGCCAACTGGTGGCGTCGCGGGGAGAACTTCCGTGCCATTGAAACCTATGAGCGCCTGGGTATTCCCATTTACGATTACGTGACCGCGGGTACTTTTGAGGGCGGTGATTTCAACGTAATCGAACCGGGTACCGTCCTGATCGGCTGGGAAGGCGACGAAGGACGGAGCCAGGAGCAGGGTGCCCTGCAGTTGCAGCAGTGGTTCGAAGCGGAAGGCTGGGAAGTGAAAGTAACCGACCTGGATCCATTCTATGTCCATATTGACCTTATGGTCGTCATGCTCGCACCCAAACTCGCAGCGGTTTGCCGCGAATCCACCGACCCGGAGGTCGTGGACTGGCTGAAATCCAAGAAAATCGAAATCGTTGCCGTGCCATTCCAGGATACCCTTGATCTGGGCTGTAACGTCGTCGCTCTTGGCAATGATCGCATCCTCATGCCGGAAAAAAGCGTGATCCTCAAGGAGAAATGCCGGGCGCACGGGCTGGAAGTCTACGACCCCGATGTATCCATGATCACCCCCGGCGGGGGAGGGGTGCACTGCATGTGCCAGGCTCTCCGGAGAGACCCTGGCTGACCGGTGCGCAGGGTTCCGGTCCCGGCACACCCAATCGAAATCCTTGCCCGCCCCCATCAGGGCCTGCTCTGTCTGCGGGTCACGACCGCCGGCATGAGGAGGATTCGGGTCGGTATCAAGAGAGTTCGGACATCCGTTTTCTGCTCACCCCGGGAATCCGGTTATCCACTACTCGAGCCGTTTCCCCCGGCGCCATAGCCAGGGAGGGACAAATTTTCCCTCCCACATTCCAACTCTGTCAGACCGGGCCGCCGCTTCCTCGTTCACGTAACGCATCGAATATTTCCGGTAGGCCAGCGCAAGCCCGTTGCGGACCAGCCAGCTGTGCAGGTTCTCACCATTGCGGGCATAGCATGTACCCAGCCTGCGTCCGTACCGGTCTCTTTTCGGATCCAGTTCGCAGGTGATGGCAGCACTCCCGACGCGTGCTTCGAGCATCCGTTTCGAGACAACGCCGCAGGGAAACCGGTCTCCATTCCCATCCAGGCATTGTTGCCGTGTTTCCGGGGCATCAATGTCCTTCAAACGAATCCGTTCGCCAGCCAGGTGAACCGTGTCGGCATCAATCACGCGGGGGATTCCTGTCACGGTTTCCGCGGAAGAGGGAGACGAAAGGGTGAAAAGCCAGGCGACCAGGAACAGCGTGACCGTCAAAGAGCCGGATGGGTTCGACGGTTCTCGTTGTCGACGGATGGATATCCGTGTGTTCGTCCCTGCCCTCTGTTCTCCCTGTGCTTTTTCAAAACCCATTGGTCTTAACCATTTGCAATCACCGGATATCTCAGGATACAGACCGGGTAAATCACGGTGTCCCGTTTATCAGGACCAAATGGTTCCGCTCGGTCTCCTGGTGAAACCGCTCCGGTACTTGCGCCCAGTCTCGCACCTTGACGAGAAATGGAATCGTGGATTCTCGCAACGCTTCCTCGAAGTCGTCCAGTTGGCTTGCTGGTATCTCCTTCAGGCCGGGTCCCCGAAGCACAAGGTCGAGGTCGCTGCCGTTGTGGCTGCGGCCGTTCACACGACTGCCACAGGCCCAAACCCCTACGCCAGGCAGATGCTCGCGCAGCAGCGTTTCGAGGAAGCGCCGGTGTCTTTTGGAAAGGTGCAGCCGATCAGCCATCGTTCGCCTGTTCGATGATGTCGGTGAGTGCCTTGGCATCGACAATGAACGTGGGTAGTGGTTTTAGTGTGGTTCCGGCAAATTTTTCTCCGCAGTCGTGAGTGGTGTCATTGCGGATATCTCGATAGCCCAGCCACCGCTCAACGGCCCCGGTGTCCATCAGGTCATGGCCCATCATGTGATTTCCTCGATTCGGCCTGCTTTGTTTTGCTGCCTGTCATAGACACATCATACCGCATCGAAGGACAGGGAAGCGAGTGTCCGTATTTCGACGCCCTGGAGGGTCGTATTTGTCAATGCGGATCACTTTGTGACCCGTTCCAACGGGAGACAACTCTGACTTGATTATCCCTGGTTCGCATGTTATTTTTAATAAATTGAATGATCAATCTATTTATTATATGGATGTCAACCATTATTTGAAGTGGTGTAAATTGTACTGGTTGTGTTCTCCTGTTGGAGTAGGGGGACAATCCGGGAATTGAAATGTGCACAATGAACGAGCATGGGAATTTTGAAGAAAACCACACACCACAAGGGCACGATGACCATTCCGCCCGGGGCGGATGTCCCTGGGGGCAGGAAACCAGCCGGAGCCGAAGTATGAACATTCCAGACCTGCTCCCGGTTCCCGGGTCACATCCCATCTCCAATCCCGGCTTTTGGCGCCCGCCTGGCCGGAATACCGCTTGGGCACACCGGCGGCCTTCAGGGAACTGCGGCAGTCGGGAAGAGAATCCGCGAGCGAACCAGGAGCAATAGTCATGCATGAACTTTCCCTGGCCCGCAGCCTGATCGACCTGGTCGATGAGTATTGCGAGCAGGAGAAGGTATCGCATGTAAGCCGGATCAACATTCGTCTTGGTGAGCTTTCCGCAATGTCCAGGGCCTTGTATTTCTGTTTTGGCACGGTGGCGGCGGGCAGTTCCTGCGAAGGGGCGCAACTGCATATCGATGAAATACCGTTGACCGTATTTTGCCGGAATTGCGATGAAGTCAAGCGTCCCAATGGCCGGTACAGTTTTCGCTGTTCGGATTGTGGAATGCCCACCCCTGAAATCGTCACCGGCAGGGAAATGGAACTCACTTCGATTGAGGTCCGCAAGCCCGCAGACACCCCGGGTGCCTGCGGGGAGAATACGGTATCCCGGGAAAGCAACACACAGACCCGACCCCAATCATGAACCAACCCAATACATCCTGGAAATTTGTTCCGCACCAGCACCAGGGGCCTCATCAGGAAGTGGCCGATGATGCCCACACGCGGTCTCCGGAAAAACACAATGCCTCATTCAAGGCGGAAGGCATTTTAACCTTCATGGGTGCCCCGTATTGTCCGCCGACCCGGGACGCTGTCCGGGAACACGGGGCGAAAATCTGTTTTCTGGGGGCCCCCTGGGACCAGGGCACCATTGTCAGGACCGGGACGTCGAGTGGCCCCCACGGGATTCGCCAGGCCTCCACGCAGTATTTTCCGTACATGTTTGAATACGATGTGGACCTGATGTCTTTTTTCAATGTCGTCGACTGTGGTGACATTCCCATTGTGCCCGGGAACAATGCGCTGTCCCAGCAATACATGTGCGATTATGTGACGGAATGTCTGGAGGGAGGTGCCAAGGTCCTGCTGGTAGGCGGGGACCATTCGGTACCCATCCCCGGCGCCCGGGCGCTGTCCCGGTACCTTGCCGGAAAGAACCCGGATGGGATGATGGGGTATTTGCATGTGGACTGCCACCTCGATGCCGCCGTCGACTGGGCGGGTATCGAGATTACCAATGCGTCCGGTCCAACCGAAACATTCAAGCTCGACAACGTAAGTGGAAAGAACATGGCCCACATGGGGTCCCGAAACGGACTGAATCCGAAGGACTGGATGGATTTCTGGATTGACAACGGCATGCCCATCCTTCCCATGTCGGAGGTGGTGGAGCGGGGCATTGAGGAGTGTGGACGACAGATCCTTGAACGGGCCTGGGATGGTACCGATGCGGTGTACCTTTCCTGGGATACCGACTCCATCGATTGCAGTACCATGCCCGGAACCAGCTGCCCGGAAAGCTACGGCATCAAGGGCCGGGAAGCGATTGCATTTGCCCGTATTGCGGGAGAATACGGGGTCGATGTTCTCGAACTGGCCGAGCTGTCGCCGATCTTTGATGTCAGCCAGATCAGTGCAAAGCTTGCCTGCAACCTGCTGTACCACTACCTGGGAAGCCGGGCAGCCACCCTTCGGAAAAACCATGAAACCCCGTAGCCAATCATCCGAACCATGCCAGTATCCAACTCAATATAGTCGTGCAGGAGTAGTAAAATGAATCCAGCCAAGGCCTTTGCCCACCTGTTTTCTCCGTTGGGAGGAGACGAAGCGAATAACTATCGTTCTCCCGGGCAATTATCTTTTTTGAGGGCACCGTATGTCTCACTGGCAAGCGAGGACCTGAAGAATTCCGATGCCCCCTACGTATTCATCGGCGTTCCCTTTGATGAAGGCAATGTCGGCAAGCCGGGGTCGGAAGACGGGCCCAGAGAATTTCGGGTGGCTTCCCTGGATTACTTTCCCTACTGGTTTGAGTTCAATGTCGACCTGCACGGGTCTGCCGTGGACGGCGGCGATGTTTCCATGCCCCGGGTCAGTCCTGATGTCGCCCGTGAACGCATCTATTCGGCGGTCCTTGCCGTCCTGGAAGCCGGGAAGACGCCGATCATATGTGGCGGAGACCGGTCTGTTTCCATTCCGGCAACCCGGGCACTTTCCGACTTTCTGGGGACGGACCGGAAAATGGGGTATCTGCACCTTGGTGCACATTTGGACATGGCCGACAGCTGGGCCGGAGAAAGCGAAGTCGGCCCCTGCGCCATGGCGCGAATCACCGAGCTCAGGAACCTGGGCATGGACCATGTCGCCCATCTGGGGGCACGCAATTCATTCAACCCCAAGGACCATGTTGACCTGGCCAGGGCACGGGGGATGCGGTTTTACCCGATGTTTGAAATCCTTGACCGGGGTGTGGATGAGGTGACCCGGGAAGCGGTGGAACGGGTATGGGGGGGGACCGACGGGCAATACCTGAGTTTCAATTTCAATGTCATGGATTCCTCTGCGGCCCCCGGTGTGACGGCGACGGAATCCGGAGGTCTTGAATCCCGTGAAATCATGCGCGTCGCATCCCAGATAAGCGACCGTGGAAAGATCAGTGTGATTGATGTGACAGAGCTTTGCCCCATGTTTGATGTCAGTGGTTCGACATCCAGAATGGCGGTATGCGTGGTGTTGCGCATCATGGCGGGGATCGCGGCGGTGCATGGCCGGACTCTGGACGAGTCCCTGCGGCGTCCCGGTTGGAAATACTGAGGATACATGGATATCAGGATGGAGTGGGAGCGGACAGCGTTATGTACGAGCGCGCATAAGAATGAAGTACTACTAGCAATACTAATTTAAGAGGCAAATGACGATGAAGAATGAAAAATTCCATACAGGCCCGGGGATGAGTCGCAGGACTTTCCTTGGATATGCAGCCGGCATTTCTGCAATGGGTGCACTGCCCCCCCAACTTTCCCATGCCGCGGATGAACTCAACGTGCTGGTGTGGTGCGATCATGCGGATGAAAAGCTGTTGACTCCGTTTCAGGACGCCCACGGCGTTAAAGTGAATGTCAAAACGTACGAGGGTACCGGAACGGCCCTGTCCATTATCGAACAATCCGCTCCGGGAGACTGGGATGTTCTGGTGGTGGATGCACCGGATACCCCGGTCGTCGCAGGACTGGGGATACTGGAACCGCTGGACGAAAGCCAGCTGCCGCTGGACGACTTGTTCTCACCGCTGGTGAGTGCCGAGTTCAACCATGTCGATGGGGTCCGGTATGCGGTACCCGAAAAATTCGGGTATTACGGGGTTGCATACAATAAGGACAAGGTGGATCCGGCGGACATGCGAACGGCCCAGGTGATGTGGAATGACAAGTACAAGGGAAGGGTCGCGGTCTATGACTATTATTTTCCGGCAATGCAGCTGATCGCAATTTCCATGGGGGGGCATCCCGATGACATCGGAATGGATGACCTGCCGGCCATTCGCGAAAAGCTGCTGGCAATGAAACCCAATATCAAACTTGTGGGGGATATTGTAAGTGTTCAAAATGCACTGGTTAACGGCGATGTGGACATCATATTGAATGGTGCGGAATTTTCCGTTTCAGGACTGATGCCGAGCATGCCGGCCCTCGACTGGACAATTTTTGACGAAGGCGGGTTGATGTGGATACAGGGGATCGGTGTATTCAAGGACTCCGGCAACAAGGAACTGGCCCTGGAGTTCCTGAAGTATATCCTGAGTCCGGACGGGCAGGGTCGGCTGGCGACCTCTGAATGCTACTGGGCAATGCCGGCAAACAGCCAGGCAGTCCTCAATGACGATGAAAGGCAGATACTGCGCTGGGACCAACAGCCCGCGTTCCTGGAGCGTTCAGTCCCGTCCACCATTAGCCAGCCAGAGGTGGATGCAGCGATGCTTGATATCTGGACTGAATTTCTTCAAAGCTAGTTCAGCAGAGCCAGCCCGGGTACGGCTGCCTTTTTTCCGAAATGGCCGTATCCCGGACTGGCGTGTGTAATCCCGTTTTCATTTGATGCCCGCATCAAAAGGCAGTTTGAGAAAGCCGGCAAGATTCGAATTCACGCGGTGGGCAATCCATCCGGCGTTGCTGTTTACCTTGGTATTGTTCGTGTTGCCGCTGGCGATCATGGTGGTCGTCAGTTTCTGGCAACGGATATACGGCAGGTTGTCAGCGACCTGGTCAACGGCCAATTACAGCAAATTTTTCGGTACGGATTATCTGCTGGACACGTTGTTCAACTCTATCGAGGTGACCGCGGTCACCACGCTCATCAGTATTCTTCTGGCCTATCCCCTGGCGTATATTCTTGCCTATAAAGTGTCGCCCCGGTGGCAAAAGCTGGTTCTTATTTTTGCGGTTTTGCCATTCTGGACCGCCTATGTGGTTCGGTCCTATTCCTGGCTGCTGGTTATCTCCGAGAACGGCATTGTCAATTTCGTACTCACCAATCTGGGTTTGATTGACCAGCCTTTGCAAATGGCGTACACGCGGGGGGCAACCATCTTGGGTTTTGTGCACTTCTTCACCATGCTCCTGACGCTCACAATCTATGCCAACCTGGTACAGATCAAATCGTCCTACCGAAAAGCCGCAGAGGACCTGGGGGCCAGCCGCACACAGGTGTTTTTGCGGATTACCCTGCCCCTGAGTATTCCCGGTGTGGCGGTGGGGGCCTTTATCACGTTCGTCATCGCCATAGGCGATTTTATTACCCCTCAAATCCTGGGCGGCAGTACGGAAGTGCTGGTGCCGCAGGCGATCATGCTGCAGGTATCCCGGGCCGCAAATTTTCCGATGGCCTCCGTAATGAGCATTACGCTGATGCTGGTCATTGTGATTGTATATATCCTGACCGCAAAGCACCTGAAAATGGAACGGGTATAGCTGCAATGAACTGGCTGCGAAATTTCCCGTCCATCGCCTATCTGGTGATTGCACTGTCCTTTATTTATCTGCCGGTGGTTGTGCTGGTTCTGTTTTCCTTTCAGGATGGGACACTTCCCGTGTTTCCGTTTAAAGGGCCCAGTTTGCAGTGGTACGAAAAAATGTTTTCCAACCAGCGACTGGTCGAATCGTTACTCAATTCCGTGTTGGTCGCTGTTCTTTCGTCCCTGGTCACGACGCTGCTGGGTTTTCTCGCCGCCTACGGCATGGCAAGACGTACGCCACGGTTCGCCGGTGGCATCCGCTTCCTGTTGATGGCGCCATTGACCGTTTCTTACCTGATCATTGGCATGGGCCTGCTGATCACCCTGAATCTCATCGGCATTTCGAAGTCCCTGTTTGCGGTCGGGCTGGGTCACGTTGTCATCAACCTTCCCCTTTGTTTTGCGGTCATCTATTCCCAGTTTGGGGATCACCTGCGTAATATTGAATGGGCCGCCAGGGATTTGGGGGCAAATGATACCCAAACCCTGCTGCGTGTCATCGCCCCCATCATGAAGCCCTCTCTTTTGGCCTCCTTTTGCCTGTCGGTGACCTTGTCGTGGGATGAGTTCATTATTGCATTTCTGTTGAGCCGGTTTGATGTCACCCTGCCCGTGATTATTTTCGAAATGCTTCGTGCAGGACTGACCCCGGAAGTGAATGCTGCCGGCACCATGGTTTTTTCGATCTCCATGTTGACCATCGGCATCGGTGCAATTTTCATGTTCGTGGTTGCAAGGGAAAAAAAATGACCGAACCCATTGTCGAGTTGGATCATGTGAGTAAAGTCTATGGCGCGGTCACCGCCGTAGATGACGTCAGTTTGCGCATATCTCCCGGAGAGTTTGTCGTATTACTGGGTCCGTCAGGCAGTGGTAAAACCACGATCCTTTCAATGATCGGAGGGTTTACGATCCCTTCTTCCGGAAAGATCACGATCAATGGCCAGGAGATGGCGGATACTCCGCCCGCGGCACGGCCGACCGTGACCGTATTTCAGGATTACGCGCTGTTCCCGCATATGACAGTGTCTGAAAATGTGTCATTTGGTCTGAAGATGCGCAAACTTCCCAGGGACATCCGGCAACGGCGCACCGAGCAATCACTGGAAACCGTCGGGCTCGCCGGTTTTGGAGACCGGGGAATCCACCAGCTCTCGGGAGGGCAGCGCCAACGGGTTGCCCTGGCCAGGGCGCTCGCTGTGGAACCGTCGGTCCTGCTGTTGGATGAGCCACTGGGTGCGCTGGATTTGAAAATTCGACATCAGATGCAGGAGGAACTGGTCCTTTTGCAAAAAAATCTTGGGGTCACCTTTGTACATGTCACCCATGACCAGGAAGAAGCGATGGCCATTGCAGACAATATCGCCCTGATTAATGAGGGAAAAATCGAAGATTATGGGCCACCGGACCGGGTATATCTGCACCCGGCGACCCTGTTTACCGCCCGGTTCATGGGCGAAAGCAACATTTTTGAAGGGACGGTGGAGTCTTGCCGGGATGGGACCGTAACGGTCCAGACCCGCCTGGGTAAAATGGTGGTTTCCGGCGAAAGTTCCCCGGGCGATCAGGTGTATATATCCCTGAGGCCTGAGCAGATATATCCGGTGGCGGGCCCTGGCGATGACAGGATTGATCTGGGTGAAGTGCGCGTTTGCGAGGTGACTTTTCAGGGAACACACCGGTTGTGCCGGGCGGTGAACATCGCAGACCGTTCCGAAGAACCTATTTTGTTTCAACTTCCAGCGGAGCAACCGCCTCGAACCGGGGATGCCATGCGCTTGCAGGCAAAAAGGAACCAGGCTGTTTTGCTGAAAAACTGACCCGTGTAAATTGTCGAGCAATGGCCGGAAGAACCCCAAAGAGACAAAGTGCAAAAGGCCAGGAATGCGCCAACCATTTGATGAGGGTCGCGGTCGACCTGTTTGCAGAAAGAGATTATGCCTCCGTAACGATTCATGATATTACTGCCCGTGCAGGGGTCACCCATTCCCTGGTGTACTACCATTTCAAAAACAAGGAAGAATTATTCAACAAGGCGGTGATCTATCTGATCGACAACAATATCCGGCGGTTCCAGCGGAACCTGGATCGACACGACCATCCCGTGGATTTGCTCGAAGACTGGTTTGAATACAATCTCAAACATGCCGATGTGCTGAAAAAACTGGTCAAGATCATGTTTGACTGCTCATTGTCCCAGAGTGATTTGCCATCGGCCAGCCGGGTGATCAAGCATTTTTATGATGAAGAGCACAAAATCCTGTCAAGAAACATCGCCCAGGGGGTCTCCATGAATATTTTCAGGGAAGTGGACCCGGTCGCCACGGCTTCATTTGTATCGACCCATATCGATGGCATATTCTATGGTGTCTGGACCCAGCCGGATTTCAACATGCAGGAGGCCATGGATCACATGAAGTCCGTATTGTGGTCCATCCTCAAGGTTGAAGAGGGTTCGAAGGAGGATTAGCGCAGGGATTCGGTTTTTGTGCGTATCCACTGAAACAGGGGTTCGGCAACGCCGGCCAGGGTGATCAGTAAAACGCCGGAAATTTCCGGGGCACCAAAGGGTTCATCGGCAAGCAGGGCGGCGGTGACGGTGCCGACGCTGATCTCTGTCATGAACAGCAGTCCCACGATTCCCGGGTTAAGCTGGGAGGGCGCATACAGGGTGACGAACGCTCCGGGAATGATGATGAACAGGGCAAAAGGCACCAGCCAGACCAGTGTGTCGGCAAGGTGCGCCCATTCCGGTGGAGCCAGCACGCCAGACCGGGACGCAACCAGGGCGAAAACAATGGAGCAGAGGGTCGCCCAGAACAGGAAGGTCACGGTGTAATTGACGGTATCCTGTTTGTCCGTAAGTATCGCCAGGGCCGCCCCCGCCCAGATGACCCCGCCTGCCAGCGCGAGCCAGTCACCGGGCCGGGACGGAACCGGGATCCCCTCGTCAATGCCGCAAATTGCAAGCAGCCCGCCAATGCCGAGCAGGATTGAGAACCAGCGTATGGGGGTAATCCTTTCGCCGATAAAGATCCGGGCAAGGAAAAATCCCCAGACCGGCATCAGGTAGTAAAACACCAGGGCACGAATGACTTCGGTATACAGAAAGGCTCCGGTGTAGCAGACATAGGCCAGCCCGGTGATGCAGGCAATGGCATGCATTCGTTTTCGGCCGGGAACCAGCTGGGTCCATTCCCTCAGGATATACGGGACAAGCAGCACCAGGGAAACCAGGTTGAACAGGAAGACGGCCCACATGCCGGGAAACCCGGTCTCATCCATGTAGCGCAGGGGGATCCAGTAGATCCCCATGACGATGCCTGAGAAAATCCCCGCCAGTTTCGCCCAGCCCTGGCTGCTGAAAGTGTCAAGTAATGGGTGCAAGGAGGTCGGTGCCGTTGCGGTGCGTTACATGGTGTCCGTTTCCCGGCTGGCGCCCTGTTCCGGGATTTTCCGTAAAATACCGGGATATGACTTCACCGGGGATACCCTGTATCGGCGGGCGGCGGTCCAGGCCGTCCTGGCAGCGGGAAGGAAAAATCAGGTCAGGTACCCCTGGATACTGTCATACAGGGCCTGGGGAATTTCAACCCCTTGTGTGGCGCTTGTCCGGCGATTTTTTACTCTCCGGTCTCCCGGAAGCCGGGTGCCCGGCTGTGCAAGCAGGGCAGTGAACAACCGGTCGGCGTGTTCATACGGATCCTGGCTGCTGCCAAACATTTTGGGATCAATGGCGATGATCAGTTCCCCTCCCCGGGGAGGACCGCCATCCTTGTTGTCGGTGGCCGCGGCCTCAAAGCTGCACTGCTCCCCGATGAGCGGACCGACCAGCAACTCAATCATGAGTGCGATGGATGCGCCCTTGTACCCGCCGAAGGGCAGCAGGCAGCCCTCGAGAACGGCCTGGGGGTCGGTGGTGGGATTCCCTTCCTTGTTGATTCCGACTCCCGGGGGCAGCTCCCGGCCTTCCCGTGCGGCAATCATGACCTCACCCCGGGCCTGGGTTGCGGTGGCCTGGTCCCAGACCATGGGCGGACGGCCTGGCCTTGGCCAGCCGAAGGCCATGGGGTTGGTGCCATAGAAAGGGCGGGTTCCACCCGCGGGGGCGACCGAAGGGGTATAGGCGGTAAATGCCATGGCACACAGCCCCCGTTCGGTGAGTGATTCGATTTCGATCCACAGTGCAGCGAAATGGTGGACCCTGATCATGGCCGCGGCAGCAATCCCGTTTTCACTGGCGCACCGTGCCAGGGGGTCCCGGGCCGTCTGCAGTGCCAGGGGCGCATAGCCGGAGTCGCCGTCAACCCGGATCACCCCGGGAGAGAGTCTTTCCACCCTCGGGTGTGCATGACCATTCACTTTCCCGCTTTTGAGTGAGGCGATATAACCCGGCAGTCGAAACAGGCCATGGGAATGACACAGGTCCCGTTCTGCGGCGGTGATGGTATCCGCCACCGCGGAGGCATTGTCGTCGTTGCAGCCATTGGCCTTCAAGGCCTGGTAAGCCAGCTGGCGGACTTCATCCAGGTTCAGCGTAACATTACTCATTTATTTTTTTTCCAATTGTGATAATTTAGGGGATTGTGGTCGGCATGTTCAGGCGAATGCCGAAGTCAAAGGACAATCATACTAAAATCAAGCCAATATAGACATGCAAACCAGTAATTACATCAATGGCCGATGGGCGACAGGCGAGCGGAACCTTCCGGATGTCAATCCCTCCGACACCCGGGAAATCATTGCGGAATTTGCCCAGGCCAGTAAGACACAGGTTGAGGAAGCCATCAGCGCTGCGACGGCCGCCCAGTCGGTTTGGGCGGGAAGCGGGCTGGAACAGCGCTATCAGGTGCTCATGTCCATTGGCACGGCATTGATGGACCGGTCGGCGGAACTGGGTGAACTGCTTTGCCGGGAAGAAGGTAAAACGCTGCCGGAAGGCAAAGGGGAAGTTTACCGGGCGGGGCAGTTCTTTACCTATTATGCCGCAGAAGTGTTGCGGCAGATGGGAGATATCTGCGACTCTGTTCGTCCCGGGGTGGAAGTCCAGGTGGTCCGGGAACCCATCGGGGTGGTTGGCATCATTACCCCCTGGAACTTCCCCACCGCACTGCCGAGCTGGAAGATCGCACCCGCCATCGCCTACGGAAACGCGGTGGTCTGGAAGCCGGCGAACCTGACCCCCGCCAGTGCCGTCGCCCTGATGGAAATCATCGCCGAACAGGACCTTCCCGATGGCTTGGTGAATATGGTCATGGGTGCCGGGCGAAGCGTTGGGGAGGCAATCATTACCTCGAAGGGAATCCATGGGATTACCTTTACGGGGTCGTTGGCCACCGGTCGCAGAATCGCCGAAGCGGCGGCGATGAACCTGACCAAGGTGCAAATGGAAATGGGGAGCAAGAATCCCCTGGTGGTGCTGGATGATGCGGACCTGGATACGGCGGTTTCCTGTGCCGTGAACGGGGCATTTGGCAGTACCGGGCAGAAATGCACGGCATCCTCGCGAATCATTGTTACCCGGGGAATCCATGATCAGTTCGTTGAAGCCATGCAAAAATCCATGGGGCAACTGGTGGTGGGCCATGCGCTGGATGAAAAAACCAATATTGGTCCGGCGGTGGATGCAGGACAACTGGAACAGAACCTGCACTACCTGGAGGTGGGCAGGCAGGAAGGTGCAGAGTTGGTCTGTGGTGGTGAACGGCTGGAGCTGGGTTCGCCGGGTTACTACATGAACCCCGCGCTCTTCATTAATGGAAACAATGCCATGCAGATTAACACCGATGAAATATTTGGCCCGCTTACCTGCGTCCTCAAAGCCGATGGGTATGAGGAGGCCCTGGCCATGGCCAATGACACGGAATTTGGCCTGACCTCCAGCGTGGTGACCCGGTCCCTGTCCAAAGCGAACCATTTCAAGAAGCATTCCAAAACAGGGTGTGTCATGGTCAACCTGCCGACTTCAGGCACGGATTATCATGTGCCGTTTGGCGGGCGCAAAAATTCCAGTTACGGGTCCAGGGAGCAGGGGCAGTATGCTGCTGAATTCTATACCCAGGTGAAAACGGTCTATGTGAAGGCATAGTCCGCCGGATTGGAATCATTCGAATGCAAAATTGTCCCGCACTGTCCCCAACCAGGCTGCCGGTCCGTGCAAAAACCGGGGTTGCAGCCGGACCACCCGTAGAGAGTGAAACCCGGGATATCGTCAAACAAGAGACAGAAATATGCTAACCATCGATGGAATGCAATATTCCAACTGGAGTCGAAAAATCTTCGAACAGATGCGTGAGGGGGGGCTGGATTGTGTTCATGTCACCATCGCCTACCATGAAACCTGTCTGGAAGCACTGCGCAATGTGGTCTCCTGGAACCGGATGTTCGAGGCGCACGGTGACCTGATATGCAAGGTTCAAAGCGGGTCAGACGTTTTAACCGCCAAGGGACAGGGTAAAACCGGGGTTGTGTTCGGGTTCCAGAACTGTTCGCCGATTGAAGATGATTATTCCCTGGTGGAGGTTTTCCATGCCCTGGGGGTGCGCTTCATGCAGCTGAGCTATAACAACCAGAGTCTGTTGGCCACGGGATGTTACGAGGAAGATGATCCGGGAATTACCCGTTTTGGCAAACAGATCATCCGGGAAATGAATCGGGTGGGGATGGTCATTGACATGTCACACAGTGCCGAAATCTCCACGTTGGAGGCCATTGAGTTGTCGGAAAGACCCATCGCCATCACACACGCCAACCCGACATTTTTCCATCCTGCCCGCCGGAACAAGTCAGACGCGGTGCTTAAGGCGCTTTCAGAAAGCGGAGGGATGCTGGGGTTCAGTCTCTATCCGTTTCATTTGAAGGGTGGATCACACTGCACCCTGGAAGATTTTTGCAGGATGGTGGGGGAGACGGCAGAGGTGATGGGAATCGACCATATCGGGATTGGCTCGGATTTGTGCCAGGACCAGCCGAATTCAGTGGTCAACTGGATGCGGAACGGACGATGGAGCAAGGATACGGATTACGGTGAAGGGTCGGCATCCAATGCGGGCTGGCCGGACCAGCCTGACTGGTTCAGCAATTCCTCGGACTACCGGAACATCGCTGCCGGCCTGGAGGATGCCGGGTTTTCCAGGGAAAATATCAAGAAGATCATGGGAGAAAACTGGCTGGGTTTTTTCGAAAAATCGTTCAGTCCCGCCTGATTGATGGATGAGTCCCTGGCAGAATTGCAGATATTGCTCATGGAACAACAGCGCTCCATGGAGACCATGAGCGAACAGCTGGCGGCGCTTTCACAGAAACTGATGGGACTGGAGAAAAAAACGACGCTGCTGGAATCCAGAATCGGGCAGTTTATGGAACTGGCTGCACAGGGGCGCGTGGAAACCGATGAGCAGCCACCCCACTATTGATCCTGGCCTGTTCATCCGGGCGGCCCGGCAGAACGGGCGCCCTGTGTAAAAACCGGCCTGAATGGTGGGGTCACGGATATTCAAAGCACCGTGCACAACGCGAAATTTTTGACTTTCAGAACACAACTGGACGGATAACCGACTATGAAGTACCTGCACACCATGGTACGGGTCAGTGACCTGGATGAGTCCATGGATTTTTACTGTGGTCGACTGGGAATGGTCCAGATCAGCAGATGGGATTACGAAGAAGGCAGGTTCACTCTCGTCATGCTGGCCGCTGCGGGTGATGAAAGCCGGGCGAGCAGCGATCAGGCTCCCATGCTGGAATTGACCTGGAACTGGGATGAGAAGGGGTATGATGGTGGCCGGAATTTCGGGCATCTGGCCTTTCGTGTGGACGACCTGTACGGGACCTGTCAGAAGCTGATGGACGCGGGGGTGACGATTAATCGGCCCCCGAGGGATGGGCACATGGCTTTCGTTCGTTCTCCGGACAATATTTCCATCGAATTGTTGCAGGCGGGGGACCCACTGCCGGAAGCAGAACCATGGGTTTCCATGCCGAATGTCGGCGAATGGTAAGGGGGCAATGAGCGGTTTTCAGATTTCCCCGGTCTGACAGCGGTTCATCCCGTCCCCTGTTCCCTGTGAGACTGTCAGCCGGGCCATGTGGAGGTCCGGGCGGATTCTTTTTTGCCACAGGCATTTTCCCCGGGGGTTATTTCCGAACATGTTCCAATTGGGCATCGTCCAGCAGCTTCAGGGTCAGATTCATCGCCAGGAAGCGATGGACCTTGAGGGCAATGGCCGGTTCCCGGGATTCCATCCGGTTCAGGCTCTCCCCGGAAAGCGCATGGCATACCGTCTCTCCCACAGAAAAAACATCCGCAGACCTTGGCAGATGGCTGTAAATCGCCATTTCCCCCACCACACTGCCGGGGGTATATACTCTCAGACGAATCTTCCTGGTCCCTTTCTGCCGGACCACTTCCATCAATCCGGAGCGGATGAAGAACACACCGGAATCCAGCGATCCTGACTGGATGACCCGGTCCCCGGCGGACAGTTTCCTTTCCCGGCAATACGAATAAAAGAGTTTGATTTCAGTGGAACTGAATCCGGCACTTTCCAATGCCGAATCCAGTAAATCTGTGCGGATTTCCTTCTCTTCAAACGAGTCAAGGCGCCAGTCTTCGGCCCATTCCAGTGCCTGGTCCGTGGAATCCGTGACCCTGGATGCGGCCTGGAGGTCATCTCCAAACAGGGTTTTGATGACGACATTTCGATGGGACGGATTGACCGAACTGACAAGCAGCCTGACCCCTTTATCATCAAGGAGCCTTTTGATCCGGCTCAACCCCATGATGGAAGTCGAGTCTATGCTGGGCACCTTCTGGAAATCCATGATCAGAATTTCAATTTCCGGGTTTTCATCCTGAATATACTTTTGGATGCTTTCATACAACATGCCGAATGTCCCGAAGAACAGGAACCCGGTGACTGGAACCACCGCTACGGCATTTTCGTTTTTGTTCAGAAAGATTTCTTCCGGGTTGGTCCGCATCATCGTACTGCGGCACTCATGCCCATGCAAAAAGGTAAACGAGGATCGGGAATGGCTGTACCGGAAGATAAACAGCGCCATGCCACAAAACGTTCCCATCAATATTCCGATGGGATAGCTGGTCATTATGGTGACCAGAAAAACAGCCAGGGCAATCAGGTATTCCTCCAGGGGGATTCGCCCGTATAGCCTGATCAGCCAGTCATTGAGCAGGAATGAGCCAAAGCAAAGAACGATTCCGGCAAGAACGGGAAGGGGAAAATAACTCATCCAGGCGGAGCCGATGAAAAATGGGGTCGCACAGACTCCCGCAGCAATCAGGATCACCGGCTTGGGAGTCGGACTCAGGCGGTGTGCCAGATTGGTGGAGAAAATCTTATTGTACGAGGGCATGCCCCCGACCATGCCGACCAGAATATTGGAAATTCCCAAAGCGCGAAGGTCCCGGTCCAGATCCAGTTCCCGGTCCAGCAGTATCTCCATTGAAGAGGCATTCGCCAGGGCCACGATGCAGCCCAGGATGCATACACTGAGGATAAACGGAACCTGTTCGAGAACCAGTTTCCAGTGGGTCTGTTCAACCACCTCGGCCAAAGGGGGGAGAAAGGGGATGGGTTCTCCAGACAGGTTGAGCAGGAACCCGTTCGCCTGGGCCTGGTCAACGGATACGCCCAGAACCAGCAGGATGAGATAAAACGCAGCAATACACAAGGCGAGCAACAGGGGAAATGCCAACGGAGACTTGAAGTGTTTCTGGCCCCACAACAGGACCACCGCGACGACCAGTGCCGACAGCCACTTCGGGAAGGATTCCGATGCCAGCAGGCTTTCCAGATTGAAAAGATCCAGGGGGATATTGGTCATGATGGTGACGCTGAACCCGACCAGTATCCAGCCCGCACTGGCCAGCAGTCCGCCAATGACCGGAAATGGAATAAACCGGATTATTTTCCCGAGTCTGGACAGACCGAGTGTCATCATGGCTATCCCCGTGAGCAGTGTACTGCACACCATTAAAGTGATCACAGTATAAAATGAATGTTCCGCGACCCCGGTTGCCGCATGTGCCGTAACCACCGCCGCGGCCATAATGCCGATCAGGGCAGCCGGCACTGCCTGGGGCCCGGACAAGATGCCGTTATAGCTCCCGTAAAACGAAAAAATGACCATGCAGACAATTGCACCCAAAAGAATAATTCCCATTCCCTGGGGCAGGTAGTGAATCAATCCACTGGAATAGATGGGAGTCGCAAATGCGAAAATATGAGAGATCTCAACGATCCCGGTGATTATTCCTGCGAAGAGTATATTCAGGAAGAAATTGGATTGGCCGACGCGTGTACCGCGGGTGGATGGCATGAGGCTGATTCGGAACGAATTGTAGGGTTGTCTAAGGCATCACCGGATTGAATGATACCTGAATGCCCATAAACAGCAATACATGGTCAGGAGAAAGGCATGGCACAGTAACTGTTGGGACTCACCCTACCACACTTGGAGGGTGGAAGATAAGCCTGGCCGGTTCTCAACCAGGGATTTTGCAGCAGGGACTGGTGTTGTCAGGGCAGGGTGACCGCCCTTTCGGTGTGACCTGAACCGTCACAACCCGGGGTCGGTTCCACCCATACCGGTCAATCGGATTCCCTTCGATTTCTGACCCGTGCCGATCACCCCAACCGGTTGTTTCGTGTCGCTGACAGATGGTCTCCGGGACACGGACTGCGTACACCCGTTATTCCCGAATCCGGTTGATCAGGCTGGAGGTTGAGCGAATGAACTCGAATTTGATGGAATGGACCGTTCCTCCCCAGCTTTCGACTTCCCTGCCGCCAATGATATCCGGCACCGCCCAGTCCCCGCCTTTCACCAGGATATCCGGACGCAGCCGGTGCACCAGTTCCAGCGGCGTACTTTCGGTGAATGGGACGACCGCATCCACGCTTTCCAGCGCGGCAACCACCGCCAGGCGATCCTCCAGCGGGTTGATTGGCCGGTCCGGGCCCTTGCCCTGCTGCCGGACCGAATCATCGGAGTTTATACCCACTACCAGGGAGGAACCCAGGGAGGCTGCCGTTTCCAGGTAGCTGACATGGCCGCGGTGCAGGATATCAAAGCAGCCATTGGTCAATACCAGCGGACGGGGCAGTTCAGCCATGCAGTCTGTCAGGGATTTTCCAGATTCCGGTGAGAAGATCTTATCCTCGTATTTCACCCGCGCACCCATCGTGTGGTGGTCCCGGATCAGGGATCAATGTATTCAAAAACCTTGACAATATGGGCGACGCCATGCACGGATTGTGCGATTTTGACGGCGGCTTCTGCTTCGTCAGCAGTCACCAGGCCAAGCAGGTAAACCCTTCCGCGTTCGGTAATGACCTTGATGTTTGCAGACGGGACATTCTCGGCGTTCAGCAGTTTGAGTTTTACCTTGCTGGTGAGATAGGAATCATTGACCCGGCTGTGGAGGGTGGTTTTCCCTGCCAGTTCGATTTCATTGACTACTTTCCGGGTTTCGGTATACGACTCGGCAATTTTTTGTGCGTGTTGGCGCTGATCATCCGTGGGTACCTCTCCGGTCAGGAGCACGATTCCATTAATGGTGGTGATGCTTAGATTGACGACCTTGCCCAGTTGGTCATCGGCACGAAAATCCCTCCTCAATTTCAATTCAAGGGTATTGTCGTCAATGTTTCGACCAATGGTCCGCCGGTCCAGATGCAGATTAATGCTGGTTATTGTGGCGGTGCCGAGCATCAGTGGCAGGCATGCCGTCAGTGACTGGGCGGTCAACAGGAACAGCAGCCCGAACAGGACGGATTTTGTTGTACGTTGAAAGGTGGAAGGATTGCTGGAATTTACCATTGTTTGTTCTCTGGGGGAGTCTGTTGTCTTGACTGTACTCGTAACACCGAAAGATATGGGTAGTATATCCTAAGAATGATCAGCCATTGCCGGTGAATTTGGGTGGTGCACCCAGGTCGGTGACCCACGATGTGGTCAGAGCGGACGGCGGTTCCCGACCATCCCGTAATGGTGCCCGTTCATCACGGCAATGGAGCTGTACGGCCGGGTTGCCGGTTTGGGGAAACGGCCCTTTCCGGCGATGTGGCAACGGGTTCGGGCAGGCCGGCAGAAAACTGAAACCAGAAAGGATGACGCTGCACACTGCCATTGCCGGTGATGCCCACGGTCATGGCTTCGCCCACATATCTTCGGGTACCGTTTCCGCGCATGGATACTGCCCGGGGAAGAATGTTGTAGGCGTCAAATCCGAGGGCATAGAGCCGCCCAAGGGGGGTATTCTCATACAGGCTGCGTGCCGTGGAATCCGGTTCTTCCCCGATGTCTTCCAGGTTGCCCTCTTGTGCCCAGACTGCCCAGACCGTGGCTGGATCTTTCCCGAAAACCAGCTGGCGGTCTTCTTCTGCCGGAACCGGTTCTTCCCCGGGGGCGTTCTCTGCTTCCGCCGCAATCTCCGGTTCAGTGCCGTCTGGGTCCTCGGGATGGGTGGTCATTTCCCCATCCCCGGGAATGGTTTTCCGGGATTCGCGTTCCTCCAGTGCCCTGGCAGCCTCTTTTCGGGCTCTTTCCTCCTCAATTTTCTGTTTGTAGTCCTCCACTCCACCCAGAATCCATTTCATGTCACTGAAAACCAACCCATCCAGGTCGGTGTCAGTGGCCGGGTCGGGTACGCCGGTATAGACGTAGGAAGTTGCGTAGATCAGCAGGTCATGGGCCTGGAAGAACCGAAGTTGCGGTACGACAAGACGGGCCTGCTCCGCGTTTGCGGCCAGAAACAGAAAATCCATGTTGTCGTCGCGCCGGGCTGTGAATTTCAGGTTGGTCTTTGCCTGTGCCTGCAAAAGCCGGTGTCTGGCAATGCTGTGGTCCAGCCCGAGGAATTTTTGCAGGACCCTGGTGTAGTCGTCAACATCCTTGGGGAAATAACTGTTTTTGACAATCACACCGCCGAGCGCTTCCCAGTAGAACACGAACGCATTGGCCACCCGCTGGCCCCAGTCCGTTTCACTGCGCAGGACACTGGCATTTCTGAGACCATCGGCAAAGGCCTTTTCCGCAATTTGCTGCGCCTCGTCTTCGGGAGAGAGGCTGATGCCGAAAAGGTTTTCGTCATGTTGTTCTTCTGGAATCCCCGCAATGACCAGGGTATTCACCTCGATTGCATGGCTCGAAAGAAGGGATTCAACGGCGGTTCGCCCTAACGGGCCGACGACAAAGTCGGCACTATCGTCCGTTGCCGCCTGGTAATAAAAGGAAGACAGGGAGGGCTCATCGCCGACATCATAGAGAATCACCCGGGGCGGGTCGGGTTCGGGACTTTCCTGGTGTGCATCCATGAACCCATCGTAGAAAGCCCGGGCCGCGGGACCATAGGAAGACGTAAGGGGGAGCAGGAGTGCAATCTGCCGGTACCTGGTCAAATCAATGGAGTCAACCGGTTGACTGAACAGACCTGGAAGGGCCGGGTGGTGAGGGTAAAACAGGCGCCAGCTGTCCAGGTCCCGGGACCGGAAATCGGGGATGGTGGTCTTCAGGACCTCCACCAGTGCCAGCCATCCTTCCAGGGTCGGGTCGTTTGAATCTTCACGAAGCATCGACAGGGACAGCGGGCCCATGGCGTTCAGCAGGGAAACCAGGTCCTGTTGATTTTTCTCTTTTTCCTTCCCGGTGGCGAGGGTGTCGAGGTGCAGCATGGTTTGCACGGAATCAAAATGCCTGCCAGTCTCGGCCTGGGCGTTGGCCAGGATGGAAAGAATTTGTATCCTGGAGTCAATGTCCTGTACGTCGTCCAGATGGATGGGGTCGAGAAGTAAAATCGCCCGGGGGTGCTGCCCCAGCGTACTGGCCACTTGGGCACGCAGAATTTTCCCGGTAATTTCTTCGTCCGTTGTGAGTGGGTAGGCTTCGAGCTTGTCCAGAGTGGACTGTGCAGCGGTGATCTGGCCCTGTTCGATAAACAGCGAAGTGGCCTGTATGAGCAACCATGGAACAAAAGCGATATTGGCGTTTTCGGACTGCGCAATGAGTTCGAGGGGATCATTGGTGGCGAGAACCTCTTCGGGGTCTCCCAGGGGATGGGCGACCGCATCCGGGACTTCTTCGGCGGCATCGGCTTCCCCGGCAACCGTCTCTGGTTCAGTGACCGGTACCGGCGCGCAGCCTGCCAGGAACAGGGCCATCCAGATCGCGAAATGCGATGGGAGATTCAATCTGAAACGGGCAAGGCAGTTCACGAAGTTGCAGTATCCAAATTAAAGGGCAGACATTGATTCCCGGGTATACAGTTCCACAAAAACAGTCGCTTTATAGTATCGCAATCCCCGTCGGGAATCCCGTCGATATTGCCAGGAACACGCAAACCGGATGATATCACCCGTCTTTGCGGGCCTTTGCCTGGCGGGCGTCCATACGGACGCCCCATTTTGCACCACCCGCCGGATCTCACCCTGCATGGTGCAGGCAAAGGAGTTTCGCCATCGCATTGTCGGCCAGGACAGGACGATACCCCGGGGATTTTCTGCAGCAGCCGGGGTCATGGCAATAAAAGCGATGCAATGGGTGCATGGATTCCCGGGAAGGGGAAGGCGCCCCGTCCTGGTGATCCCTGCCGGTCATCTCCTGAAATGCCGTACCCTGACCGGGGACCAAAGGGAAACGGCAAGTGGCGGGAACCGTCATTCACATGTTGTCTTGCCTGCATGGATGCACTAGACTTGTTTTCGGGAGTTGGCCAGACAGTTGCGGCACCACATTCGGTGTCGAGGAAAGTCCGGGCTCCACAGGGCAGGGTGCCAGGTAACACCTGGGCAGCGTGAGCTGACGGCAAGTGCAACAGAAAATATACCGCCCGGACAATTCATTTGTCCGGGTAAGGGTGAAATGGTGCGGTAAGAGCGCACCGCGGGATTGGTAACAATACCGGCAGGGTAAACCCCACCTGGAGCAAGACCGAATAGGGACCCGCTGGCGTGCCCGCGCTGGGTCCGGGTAGGTTGCTTGAGGCGTCTGGTGACAGACCGCCCAGATGAATAACTGTTCACGACAGAACCCGGCTTATCGGTCAACTCCCTTTATTCAAGCGATAAAATGAAGATTCATTCCGGTGGCTGCGCCACATTCCCCGGTTCCCGGATGCCCGGTTTTTGGAGTGCACAGGGCAGCCGGCCGGAACCAGGGCGGGAGGTTATCGGCATGCAGGGTGATTTGGCGGGGCAAATGTCTCCCAAGGATTGCATCGACAGGAAAAACCGCGCACTATTTGGGCCCGGACTGTCTGTTACCGTATTTTACCATCACCCCTGTGAAACCTGGACAAGACCACCGCCGGATTGACCTGAGACCGCCTCACGATGTGATGCGCCTGGAGCGCATGGGTTCCTTCCACCAGACAAGGCTCAGTTTCATGCGTGCTCTCCTGCGTTTTCTCAAACAGGGAAACTGGCAGTTTCAGCGTACATGCTGGGAGGTCGATGCCAAGGGGGTGGGTGTCGCCATTTACCAGGCCTCCGGCCCGGATCACGTCTACTCGCTGATTTGTTTTGCCAATGACCTCCCCGACGAAAAAAGATCGGACCGGGTCATTGCGAACGAATGGGATGCCACCTTTGTCCTGTTCGACGGGGTGCCCGAAAAGGAGGAGATCGCAAGACTGCACAGGAATGTACCGAAACAGGAGGCAGGCCATTATGCACAGACCGAACTGGTTCTGTCCCGGGCCAACCGAAGTGTGCGGTTGTTTGAGCATGTGGTCGATTCGTTGTCTGCAGGCCGGCAGCCGGATCTGGAAAAAATGGAGGTTGTCGGCTACCTGATGCGTACCACCGCGGTGTACGGGAATGGAAAGTTTGGAATCAGTGACCGTGAACGTATCGCCCACCGACCGGAATTCACGGGGCCGTTTCGGGCGGAGCTGTTGTCCGTGTGGTTGATCCGGGCCTTTACCGTCGACATTGCAGAGCACCTCGCGAAGGTACGGGGCGGACCCCGGGCAACCAGGCTCGACACTGCAATACGCCGAAGACTCGGCGTCGGCAATGCCACGGGATTGGGAATGGCCCCCTTTTTGGTACTGCATCCTGCATTGATCCATACCTGGATCCAGGCCCGGGAAACCGCACTGGCCAGGGTGAGGGAAATTGAACGCAGTTCCAGTGAAATTATCCGGGGTTTCAGTTTGCTGCTTTCCAGGATGATGCTGGGCGTGGAAAGCTGGGGGACTGCCGACCCGCGCCAGCAAAAAAGGATTGGGAAACTGAAACGGGACCTGATTGCGCTGGCAGCCTATGTAAAGAATCCGGGATTGGGGGGGGGCTATCCCTGGAATTCCCTGGTCGACTGGTCTGTGCAGAACCTGTCTCTCGAAGGCCAGGAGCTGGTGGTCACCCTGGTGATTGAACCCCACAGCGATCTGGTAGACGACCTGGCAGAGGGGATGTCCATTGATGAGTCCAGGTACTTCAGGATCAATGGAGCACAGGGCATTTCGGATGCCCTGGAATTTATCCGGGAAACCTATCCCTGGGCACTGGATATCGATTTTTCGGATTGGGCATCCATGGCCCGGTTCTGGTATGTTTCCGAGGAGAAACTGGAGCCCCGGCTGGGGGAAAGATTTGATGAGCCGGGTGCCGAAAAGGAACACCCCCTGGCGTATGCCCGGGACATCGCCAGGCTGTACCGGGATTTGATGGTATTTTCGAAAGACAACCCGGACAGCCGTTTCGTGGCGGAGTTCCTGCTGGTCTGTCCCGAGCACCGGCACGCGGTGCGCAGGATTCAGGTGGTCAGGCGGTTGCCCTACGCTGAAATCCAGGACAACCTGATCTCACAGGCCATGATGCCCATTGATTTGCTGCGTTGTAAACTGTCCTTTTTCGGTGCAAACAAGTTTGATCCGAAATCGGACCGCTGGGTACGGATAAACATGTATCAGCATGCCCCCTTCCCCGACGAATTGTTCTGCATGGCGGAGGATGACTGGATCTATCCGCCACTGACACCAGGCCAGGGCTGACGGGGTTCCCGGAACCATGTTTCGCTCTCTCAATGAAATAGAACAGACGGTGAGAAAGGCTGTCAGGGGCCGGGGATTGCCCTGGGGTATCGCCGACGAAGCGGGCAAGGCGGTCCGGTGTTTGCATCAGCTGGAATTCGAAGTGACCGGCCAGTTGATACGGGTACTGGACGAACCCGATGTCGAGGGAGTGTCCGATCCGCTGTCGGCATACCGTGACGGGGCCTGGCAATCGAAAAGCGGAAAGCTCAGCCCCCTGCTGGCCGGCCCCAGCCTGTGTGATTTCATGGATTTTGGGGGGGTTCCGCGAGTGGAAATGAGCCATGTTGTTTGCCCGGTTTTGCTCGCGGGTTTTCTTGCAAACGCGGTATCGGAAGGCCGGAATGCCATTCGGTTGAGCTGGCCCGGTGTCAGTCTTGAGATATCCTGCAACCGCATCGGGATCCATGGCAATGCGGAAGGCCTGGAGGCCAGGCTGGAGGATCATGTGGTGTGTGAATACATTGCCGGGCTGGACAGGTTGCCGGGTTCTGCCCGAACCGGCCAGGTATGGGTGGACGATGCGGCCTGGACCAGGCTGGAACAATACGCAAAGCGTACCTATGTGGAAGGGACGGAAGCTTCCCGTGCCGGGGCCGGGGCTGGCCTGCTGGACAACGATTGAACGAGGGCGGGTACCGGGTCAGGACGCGCTATCCAGACCGGTTATTCCGGGATGGATTCGGGGTCTTTGCCAGGGAGAAACGCTCACGCACGTTCTTGGTATTCCCCGGTGTCGGTGTTCACCCTGATTTTTTCCCCGGCGTCCACAAAAATCGGGACAACGACCCTGAGGCCGGTTTCAAGGACCGCCGGTTTTCCGCTCCCCGAAGCTGTTTGTCCCTTTACTGCGCCCTGCGTCTCCACCACTTCCAGCACCACTGAGGTGGGAAGCTCGATTCCGATGGGGTTGTCATTGTAGAAATTGATCTGCACATCGGTGTTCGGCAACAAATACGGAGACTGTGCCTCCAGGTCCTCAGCCCGAAGCATCCTTTGTTCGTAGGTTTCATTGTCCATAAAGATATAATCCTCTCCGTCAAGATACAGGAATTGCATCTGCCTGCTTTCGACGTGGGCTTTTTCCATTTTATCCTCGGAACGGAATCGCTCATTTAATTTTGTGCCGTCGCTGATACACTTCATTTCGAGCTGCACGAATGCCCCGCCCTTTCCGGGTTTAACATGGTTTTTTTTGAGCACACGCCACAATTTACCCTGATGTTCCATCAGATTCCCCACGCGGGCATCGAATGCTGAGATTTTCATATCCGGTCTGTTATCCTGAAATCGAAAAGAATGTACTGAAGACTCGGGATTATATAGGGCGGGAAGCTTTAAAATACAGGGGATTGTCATATGCGGGGAACCATGGTGAATCAATGGCCGAGGGCCTGTTACGATGTTTCGTGTCAAAAATGCGAACGGTTGGCCCGTTTTCTCGGGGAGGTCAAAGCAGAACATCCGGACTATTTCTGTAAACCGGTGCCCCCCTTCGGTGATGCAAACGCGGAGTTGCTGATCGTTGGACTGGCGCCGGGAAAGCATGGAGCCAATGCCACCGGGCGCCCCTTTACCGGAGATCACGCCGGGAGGCTGCTGTATAAAACCCTGTTCGTGTTCGGCTTTGCGTCCCGACCGGAATCCGTGTCGGCTGACGACGGACTCGCCCTTGTAAATTGCCGAATCACCAATGCTGTCAAGTGTTTGCCTCCCCAAAACAAGCCGCTGGGGTCCGAAGAGAAAAACTGCAATCCGTTCCTGCAGGAGGAAATCTCCGGGCCGGGTGTCCGGGTCCTGCTGGCGCTTGGCCTGCTCGCGCACCGGGCAATCCTGCGTGCACTGGGGATGAAGCCGGGAAAGTATCCGTTCGGGCACAATCGATGGCACGCACTGGGCAACGGTGTGATGCTGGTCAACAGCTATCACTGCAGTCGTTATAATACCCAGACCAGGCGATTGACCGAGGCAATGTTTTTCGAGGTATTTGAGGACATCGGTCAAAAACTCAGAGAATCCACTTGTGAACAGAGACTTTGACTCCAGGACGTTTTTGCAGGGGGTGGCAGGAATGCCCGGCATCTATATCTTCTATGGTGCTGAAAGGGAAACCCTGTATATCGGCAAAGCCCTCAATTTGAAAAAGCGTCTGCAAAGTTATTTCAGGACCAGCGGATTGACGCCCAAGGCCAGCTTGATGGTATCGAAAATTGTCGCGGTGGAAACGCAGCAGACCCGCACCGAAAGCGAGGCCCTGCTGTTGGAAAACAACCTGATCAAGGACCGGCGGCCACGCTACAATATTTCCCTGCGCGATGACAAGAGTTTTCCCTATATCCGGCTAACTGAATCCGATCGGTATCCCCGGTTTTCGTTTTATCGGGGCAGGCGGTCCTTGCCGGGAAAGTATTACGGGCCCTATCCCAGTGCCGCCGCCGTGCGGGAAGTCCTCGGGCATGTCCACAAAATTTTCCAGCTCCGGCAATGCAGCGATGCCTTTTTCAGAAATCGCTCCCGGCCCTGCCTGCAGCATCAGATCAAGCGTTGCAGCGCTCCCTGCGTGAACCGGATCAGCCCGCAGGATTATCGTGAAGATGTCCGCCAGGCAAAAGCCATGCTCAGTGGGAAGGATGCCGTGCTCCTGGCAAAACTCGCTGAAAAAATGGAATCGGCCTCCCGCGAGCAGGATTATGAAAGCGCGGCGGTCTACCGGGACCGGATCGGATTGCTGCAGCGGATTCGGGAGAAACAGTACATTTCGTCCGGAAACCGTGATGCGGACGTGGTGGCCGTGGCAGAGGAATCCGGGTTGGCGTGTTTCGGAGTGGTATCGATCCGCCAGGGCAGAAACCTGGGTATCCGGTTTCATATCCAGTCCAATGCCCTGGATAAAACACGGTCTGGATTACTGGAGGAATTTTTGCCGAGAAATTACCTGGGTGCGGCAATTCCCAGAGAAATTCTGCTTGCCGAGCCGATTGAGGCAAAGACTTCATTGCAGCAGATATTTTCCATTGAAAGTGGAAAAAAGGTGGCCATCAAGGACCGTTATCGTGGTGACCGCGCGCGGTGGGTGGAATCGGCAAGGATCAACACGGAAGACAATCTGAACAGGCACCTGAATGAAAGAAGCCAGATTGATGTGCAGTTCTGTGCACTTTCTGACCTGCTGAAACTGCAGGAAGTGCCGGAACGCATTGAATGTTTTGACATCAGTCATACCATGGGGGAAAGTGCGGTGGGGTCCTGTGTCGTCTTTGACCGCCAGGGTGCAGTCAAAAGCGATTACCGGAGATTCAATATTCAGGGCATTGAACCCGGGGACGATTATGCAGCTATCGAGCAGGTACTGACACGGCGATACAAGCGGGTACTCGAAAACGATGGAAAGCTGCCGGACCTGGTATTGATTGATGGTGGCAAGGGACAGCTCGGCCGTGCACAACAGGTGTTTGACGAGATGCAGATATCCGGGCTGGTCTCCCTGATGGGAGTATCAAAAGGTCCCGGAAGAAAGGCCGGAGAAGAAACCTTTCACGTGTCGGGGCAGAACCGGGCATTCAAGCCCCCGGGGACATCCCCCGTATCCCACCTGGTGCAGCGAATCCGGGATGAAGCCCATCGGTTTGCCATCACCGGGCACCGGCAAAGACGAAACCGCAGCCGAACCCGTTCGCCCCTTGAGCAAATTGAAGGCGTCGGGGAGAAACGAAGACGGAATTTACTGCGGTATTTCGGTGGACTCCACGAAATCCGTCGTGCAGGGATCGAGGATTTGGGAAAGGTACCGGGAATCAGCCCAACCCTTGCAGCCAGAATATACAATCAATTTCATTGAGAGGCTCCAATTTTGCGTCGCGGATACGACAGGGTGTGCTACATTGAACAGCCCAAAAAGTTTTGTGACCGGTAAGGCGCCTGCCCCTCCTCGAATGCTGAATATTCCGAACCTGCTGACTATTTTCAGGATTCTGCTGATCCCCGTACTGGTGGTGGTTTACTTTTTGCCGCTGGGTAACCGGGAAATCATCCTGACCGGTATTTTTGTCACCGCAGGCATCACGGATTGGCTGGACGGGTTCCTGGCGCGTAAAATGGATGCGACAACCGCTTTGGGGGAATTTCTTGACCCGGTGGCCGATAAACTCATTGTGTCCACTGTGCTGATACTCCTGGTCTCTGACCTGAATGTGCTGGACAAGGTCTTTCATCCGCTGCCATTCGCCGTTGCCGTGTGTATCATCGTCGGACGTGAAATTGTGATTTCGGCACTGCGGGGATGGATGGCTGAAGTCGGTGAAAAGGTGGTGGTTGCCGTGGGGGTCGTCGGCAAGGTCAAAACGGGTTTCCAGATGGTTTCCATTGCACTCCTGTTGTATGCCACGCCAATATACGACATTCCCATTTTCAGGATTGGCGAAATCGCATTCTACACGGCAGCGATCCTGACACTGTGGTCAATGTGGGTATATTTGCGGGCAGCCATGCCGTTTTTGCTTGAAAAACCGTAATATTCTGGAATCCAGGAATAGTGCGGGCCTTTGAAGCGGTACATTGCTATTGACACGACCATGTGCTTGAATAGAATCTACATCCTCTAAAGTTGGTGATGCGGGAATAGCTCAGTGGTAGAGCACAACCTTGCCAAGGTTGGGGTCGCGAGTTCGAGTCTCGTTTCCCGCTCCAGATTTCAAGGCCATGGAGACCCGGACAGAGGGGTTGGTGTGGACACCGTTTACAGGATACTTGCCTGCGGATACCAACAGGGTGATTTTGCGCAATTCGTGGGGTGTTCGCGGTTGGATTGTCTAACCAAAAGACGGCTGAGTGGCAGAGTGGTCATGCAGCGGCCTGCAAAGCCGTTTACCTCGGTTCGATTCCGGGCTCAGCCTCCATTTGTTTTGTGTATCCATTGGCCCGGGTGGCGGAATAGGTAGACGCAAGGGACTTAAAATCCCTCGATGGAAACATCGTGCCGGTTCAAGTCCGGCCCCGGGTACCATTTGACACTTCCGACAACGTCCGAAGGTGAGCGTTCGGCCGACATGTGATATCAGCAATTATGCGTTCAATTCCCTTGCATTTCAAATAGGGTTGGAGGCTTGTCAGTATCGTTGATGACCCGCCTCCCGGGTCCGGGAGATCAGATGGAATGGGTCGTACTCTTTGTGGGGAGGTCACTCCTCCCCTGAAGGAAGATTTTACCGGTTGAGGGTCCGTTTCCAGTCACGCCGCAGGGGGCGCAGCCAGGTATCCTTTTTGGGTTTATCCGCCTGTTTGTACCGATCATACCGACCACGACCCTGGGTGATACTGACATGGGTCCATCCAGAGGCCTAGTAGACGGCCCCGGTATGGAGCGTCAACCTACATGATTGATACGCCCGATACGTAAGGGTGTGCCAGTGCCACAACAAGATAGACGACAACGCTTACCCCAAATCCTATTGCCTCTCTTGTCCATGTCGGCGTTTCAGGTTTTTTCCATTCTCCATCCCGACGATTGATAGCAACCACTTCAAGTATCGCCCAAAGCCCCAATCCGCCAAACAGAACAACTGATCGGGTGTCACCATTGGTCAACAAATGTGCCAACGACCACACAAGGACAGCGGTGAGTTGTGGGTGTCGTATATATTGCTTCACTCTTGTTGGCATATTGGAAAGAACAAACAACGCAACGGATACAAACATCAGTACCTTTGCAACTGGCGCCATGAAAGGTGTCGTTGCGTACAACAGTGACGGTGTTGTACTTCGCCATCCAAAGATGATCATGAGCAAAGACAGCAGAATAACTAACGCAAATGTAATCTGATATCCTGTGTTTCCAAGTTTGTCCTTCCACTTGGCTTTTACGGGCTGCGCCAATGAAGGAATGAAGTGCACTGCACTCCAAACCAGCAAGCCGATGAGTAGTAATGACATAGTCGGTTTTTATCCTTTATAGCGTTCGTTTCTCAGTTAATTACGCGACACAACACCCTGGGATCGCCATCTTCTCAAAAATATGTGGTGAGGCTACGGCACTAGGTGGATAGTCTTGGAGTGTCGCTTCCCCCGTGCCAGTCCGAAGTGCAACACCCGCTGCTGACCGCGGCCCCGGTTATGTTCGATGATTATTTCGGGCAAGCGGGTTGCGGCCGGCCAGATGATGGTAAACAATCTCTGTGTCTTGAATACGGAGAATTGTCATGCCTACTGGCTACCACCACCTGGCCTATAACGAAAGATGCCAGATTCACGCCCTGTTGCATAGGGGTTTTTCGCAACGAGAGATAGCTGTTCAGCTCGAACGGGGCCCTGGCACGATCTCCCGGGAAATATCCCGCAACCGCGGGAAGTGCGGCTACCGGCACAAGCAGGCCCAGGGCAAAGCGACATCCCGGCTCCGGGAAGCCTCCGAGGTTCCACGCAAGATGACACCGGATCGCTGGGAGGTGGTGGAAGAGCAGCTGGAGGAAGGGTGGAGCCCGGAACAGATATCGGGTCGATATCGGCGGCTGGGCAAAGTGATGGCGTGCCGAGAGTGGATCTACCAGCATGTTCGGGCGGACCGACATGCCGGACGCGGACACATTCCCGGGCGGGTGGATATTTTCGAACGGCCGGCGGTGGTGGAGGAGAAAAGCCGGATCGGAGACTGGGAGTTTGGATACGATAATCGGCTCAAAACACAGGGGGGCCCTGGTATCCTCGGTGGATCGGCATTCGAAGTACGCGCTCCTGGAGCAGGTTGACAGGAAGACGGCGGATTCGGTGGCCGAAGTGCTCACCCGGCGTATGGTGCCGTTTCGGGATCAGGTGCACACTCTCACGGCGGACAACGGCAAGGAGTTTGCGGGACATCAGGTGGTCTCCAAGGCGCTGGCCGCGGACTTCTACTTTGCTGCTCCTTACCATTCCTGGGAACGCGGGCTGAACGAACACACCAACGGCTTGGTCCGCCAGTACTGCCCGAAGGGGACGAACTTCCGCAAGGTCACGGAGGAACAGGTTCAGGCCGTGGAGGACGGATCAACCATCGACCTCGCAAGATACTGGGGTATAGAACCCCTGCAGAGGTCTTTACTGGAGGCCGGTCGCCTCCCTGAAGTTCGGCCTCCCCCCCTGAAGGCAGTGACATCGACGGTGTGAAATTCCTGTGACCAACGGGAAGGGCTCCCCTCGTCCGGAAGGTGCCGGGCGGCCCTTGCCTTGGAGGATGGACTCTGTCAGTATCTCTCGGAGTTGAGATTGATGCCATTTATGGCCGAAATGGGCACCCTGAGGGGCTAATTGCTCCGCCGCCGCTATCCCTCCATTCGGGTTACGCCCTCATTTCAGGATAGCGGCGGGTGTTGCACTTCGGAGTGGAGGTGGGGTAGTGAAAAAGGACTCGAATCAGAAAAATTTTTGGTGCGGGTTCAAATCCCAAACTTTAGGCAATAATCTGTCGGTATTTATGACGGTATAAAGGCAAAATTGAACTGAATATAACGATTAAAAACAAATAGTTATAACTTGATTCAATACCGGCCCCGGTACCATGTCGACCAACAGGGGAAGGTAATACAGGGGGACACACAGGGCTGGCCGGATGGTTGCCCGGAGAATCCCTTTTCGGGCATCACTTTCGCCAGAGCGAGTGGGAAATCAACCGTAAAAATGTAGGGTACAACGTATGAGATACCAATCCTCCATGGGGACATTCGCGTCAATGGCATGGGTGCTGTGTTTGTTGATGGTAGGCGTTCAGGCTCATTCGTCGGCCCCCTGCATGAACGAAGACAGGACGCTCAATGTCGGCTTCTACGCGTATTTCGAGCCGGTAAGCTACAGTGCCGACAGGGATGAGGACTCTCCCGGCTTCCACTATCACCGTGGCTACGAAGCCGACCTGCTGGATGCATTGGAAGCCATGGAACACCCGAAGCTGTCATTTTCCCGGCAGGGCATCGCGGTTTGGGACGGTATCTGGCTACTTCCGGCCAGCCCCCGGTACGACATCGTCGGCGGCGGCATCACGATTCTGGATTCTCGGACCCGGGACGCTTCCGGCAAGACGGCGATCGTCTTTACGTCGGGACACATCCGGTTCCGCCAATCTCTTCTGGTGCGTGCGGAGGATGCGGAACGCCTCGCCCGGCACCGGGACCTGACCGGTGCGGATCGGGTGGGGGTGCTCGCGGGGACGACGGGGGAGGCATGTTTTCTGGTACTGACCGGCCTTGCGGACGGGGACGGGGTGCTGGCCGCTGATACACGGGTGGACACGCCAGCGGGTACGGTTGTCGCGGACGGTGGCATGCGCTATGTCATCAACGCCGCCGGGGCGTCGCCCGTACTCACCGGCCGCCAGGTATTGCGGCCGGCGTCGGACACCCTGCCGACGGTGGTGTATTTCGCGGAGGACTCGGCGTTGATCGAGGCGCTTGTAGAAGGCAGTATTGATGCGGTCGCCCGGGGCGAAATCGGTAACCGGGCGGAGGGGCTGTCGTATGGGGATTTGCTTTCCGTAACGGCCCTTGATGGCCTGTCCGAGACGGGCGGCTTTGCCCTGTCGGTGGAGGATGCGGAGCTGGCAACGTGCCTCGACCGCAACATCGAGTGGCTTACGGACGGCGGACGGATCGGTTATCAGGAATGGTTCAACGACCCCACGGTATTCTTGCAGCGCACCCGGCAACCCATCGTGGAAGATGACTAGCGGTTGGGGCATTTTACAGGGGTAAAACAAATAAACGAACTCCCAGATTAAAATCTGGAGAGTTTACGGAGACGCGCAAGCCGATTTCTTCCTCTGCCAGCTCAGTCGTGAGACTCTCACCGAGATCGCCTGAGCGGCCCCTGGGCGTCTGCGGCATCGCCTCGCTGAGGATTTTGGCGGCCATCTTGTATCCGGGCCGATCAACGGCCTCGGCGATACGTTCCAGTCGGTTGTAATGCGAGCGGATAGTCTCAGCCAAGTTATCGCGAATCGCGTCGCGGCCGCCACCCTTCTCGACATAGGTTCAGTAATGTTTGCGTTTGTCCTTTTTTCGAGTGGTGTCGCACCACCTCTTATACAATCCCACGCAGCCCCCCCAATGCCATCATTGCGCTGCACAATTCGATTGCTCTGTGATCTCTGTGCATCTGCTCAATTCCACAGACACGACAATGGCGCTACCGCCAGCCTGTCGTCGAACGGCACCACGTCCGTGCTGTCATAAAGGACGACACCGAAAGCGAAGCGGTTTCCGCAGGCCTTGGCCAGTGCTCGCAGGCCTGAGAAGTCACCTGGTTTGACCGTAGCGCTCGCCTTGACCTCGATGCCGACGATCATTCCATCATCGCGTTCCAGTACGATGTTGACCTCACGCATTTCCCGGTCGCGAAAATGATACGGCGTCAGATGCAGGTCCGAGGCCGTTATCAGCTTGAGCACTTCCGAGAACACGAAGCTTTCCAAAAGTGCGCCGAATGTCCCGCGATCCGCCTTCACCCTGTCGAAGGTCAGGCCGCGCGTGCTCGCCAGCAGGCCGGAATCGAGGAAGTGCAGCTTCGCTGTCTTGGCGATGCGCTTCAGCGCATTGGTGAACCAGGGCTGCAGTGTTGCGATCAGAAAGACCTGTTCGAGCAGCCCGACATAGCGCTGCCCCGTCTTGTGACTGACATTGATCCTGGCCCCGAACTGCGAATAGTTGACCAACTGGCCGGAATGTTCGGCCAGTAGCCGCACGAATTTCGGAAGCTCGGTCAGCTTCTCGACATCGGCGATGTATCTGAGGTCGCGCGTGAGGATCGACGTGAGGTAGGACCGTGCCCAGTCCTGTCTGCGTCGCTCGCTTTCGCGGGCGATCGCTTCGGGAAAGCCACCAAGCAGGACGGTGTCGACGAGATCGTCGCCGACGATCACTTTGTGCTGATTTTGCAGCTTCCTCTCAAACAGGCGCTCCAGGAAGGTCGGTGTCCGGCCCTCAATCTCGGCCCTTGCCAGTGGCAGCATCTGGAGCGTTTCCATCCGGCCGGCCAGACTGTCGGCGACCCGCGGCAGGGTCAGCACATTCGCCGAGCCCGTGAGGAGAAAGCGGCCCGGGCGATAGTCCTCGTCGACCGTCTTCTTGATCGCCAGGAGCAAGTCGGGCGCGCGTTGGATCTCGTCGATGATGGCGCGGTCCAGACCCCTGATGAAACCGACCGGATCTGACTGGGCAGCCTCGAGGACGGTCTGGTCGTCCAGCGTGATATAGGTATGGCCGGCTTCACCCATTTTCTTGACGAGCGTGGTCTTGCCAGCCCGGCGCGGTCCCACAACAAGGACCACGGGTGTATCCGAAAGCGCTTCCTCCGCCCGGCACTCTATAAACCGTTTGAACATTTCCATCTCCGAGTCCCCGACAATTGGAATTATCCATACCGGCTGATTGGAAGTCAATGGGCCGCGAATTGGAACTCTCCAGGCCGCGATTTGGAAGGAGTTGGGAGGGGAAAGTCACATAATCGCCAAGATATTTGTTCTTTTCGAAATAGTGGGTATTCCACGGCTGTAAAGATCACCCTCTGTATTGCTGATCCATTCCGCGATAGCATTCGGTACCTGCGAGGCCGACGGTTTCCGTCGGACGGCGGCATTAAGCTGAAAATTTTCACGGTTCACACGGAAACCCCCAGGAATTGATTTTCGCCGCTTTGCCCCGCAGAATCAGGGGTTTTTCTGCCGGACACCAAAAAATTCACTGGGACCGTATTCAACCCGTAAAAATATTATGGCATTGAAAGTGCTTGCATTGGGGGGGGATGGAATCGGCCCTGAGGTGGTTGATGCTTCCCTGAAAGTCCTGGACGTTGCGGCCGCTTCGATTGGACTTGCCGTGGACCTCAGCGAAGACCTGCTTCACGGGGCCGCATGGGAACGGTACGGGACCTTTATCCGCCCGCAGACCCTGGAAATGGCCCGGCAGTCTGATGCCCTCCTGGTCGGCGCAGTCGGCGGCCCGAAATGGGATCACATCGTGATCGAGGGGGGTCCGGAGGAACAGGACGGTTTGATGAAACTTCGCCACGAGCTGGATGTGTTTGCCTGTATTCGTCATGCCCGGTCCTGGGAGGCCCTGCTGGACAAAACCCCCTTTTTGCCGGAGCGTGTCCGGGGTGCGGATATTGTGGTCATGCGGGAACTGTGTGGCGGTGCGATGTTTACCCGGACCCGGGGCGTGGAAACCTGCACAAATGGTCACCGCCGTGGCTATGACCTGAATGAATACCACAGCGAGGAAATCGAACGGTTTGCCCGGGTTGGTTTTGGGGTCGCCCGGCGCCGCAAGGGGCGGGTGGTTTCCGTGGACAAGTCCAATGTGTTCATGGCCGGGAAGCTCTGGCGGGAGGTGGTCGCAGAGGTCGCAAAATCGGAGTTTCCGGATGTGGAACTGACCCATTTATTCACGGATTTTGCTTCCTACCGGATGTGCTGCGAGCCCACTTCCTTTGATGTGATCCTGGCGGACAACCTGTTTGGTGACCTGTTGTCAGACCAGGCGGGTGCCATTGCCGGCTCTCTGGGGATGCTGGCTTCTGCGTCCTTGCCGGACCTGCCCGACGGAGGATGTGTACAGGGGACGGCAATCTATGAACCGGTCCATGGCAGTGCACCAGACATCGCAGGGCAGGGAATTGCCAACCCGGTGGGCATGATTCTCTCCATGGCCATGATGCTTGAATACAGTGCCGGTGCGGTGTCCTGTGCAAGGAAAATCGAAGCGGCGGTGGAAGCGGCCTTGAATGCAGGGTTTGCGACCCGGGACATCGGTGGAAGGCAGGGAACCGCGGAAATGACCGATGCCATCATCCGGCAGTTCCGGTCCCTGTAGTCGGGAAGGGTACGGTGACCGCCAGAATGCCGGAATATGATTATGTGGTAGCCGGGGGAGGGTCCGCGGGCTGTACCCTGGCGGCCCGGTTGAGCGAAGACCCCTCGCTCAGGGTCCTGCTGGTTGAGGCGGGGGGAAACGGCCGCAGCCTGTTTACCCGTATGCCGGCGGGCAACGGCATTCTGATTGGAAACAAAAAGTACGACTGGGGCCTGAAAAGTGTTGCCCAGGAAAAAATGCAGGGGAGAACCATCTACTTGCCCCGTGGTCTGGGCCTGGGGGGCAGTTCCCTGCTCAACGGCATGATTTATATTCGCGGCAACCCGGCGGACTACGACCGCTGGGCCGACAACGGTCTGAAGGGATGGTCCTATGCCGAGGTGCTGCCGTATTTCAAGCGGTCTGCCGGTGCCCCCCACCGGCCGGGGGATGCCTACCACAGTGTGGATGGAGCGATGAAGCTGAGCCCTTCCGCGAACCTGAACCGACTGAGCAAGGCGTTTATGAAAGCCTGCCAGGAGGCGGGGTCGCCGCTGTCCACGGATTTCAATGGTGCTTCCCAGTTGGGAGTGGGCCACATCGACACCAAGGTTTTTGAGGGAATACGCCAGTCTGCTGCCGAAGCCTATCTCTCCCGGGTGCCGGACAACCTCACCATCGTGACACATACCCGGGTTCTTGCCATCGAGTTTGAAGGCCCCCGGGCAGTGGGCCTGAAACTGTCTACCGGCCGGGTCCGGGCAGCCAGGGAGGTTCATCTGTGTCTGGGTGCATATCATTCCCCCCAGGTACTGATGCTTTCGGGGATTGGTCCGGCGGATCATCTGGCATCCCATGGTATTCCGGTACGAATGGACCTGGCAGGAGTAGGCACCAGGATGTATGACCACCCCAATGTTCCCCTGCAGTACGACATTCTGGACAAAAGTCTCAGCATGGCACGTCATCAGCGCTTTGACCGGGCGGCCCGGCTGGTTTGGCAATACCTTTTCAGTCGTTCGGGACCGGGGAGTGGACCGTTTTGGTCGGTGGTACTGTTTCATGCCCTGCGAAATGCCGACCACCCGGAACTGGAAGTGTTTTTCACGCCCATGGTGGTCAGGGAAGAAGGTGCCGGGGGTGGCTGGAACCTGCAGACCCTGATGCGTCCGGGTCGATCAATCATTGCCCGGGGAAAGATGGCCAGACCCGGATTTCAATTTGATGTAAACTTGTTGCGGCCCAGGAGCCACGGCACGGTCCGGTTGAGCTCAAGCGACCCCATGAAGATGCCGGCGGTGGACCCGGGCTACTTTACCCATGACGAGGATATTCGTGACTTGGCTGCAGGCGTACGGTATATGAGAGAGGTGGTTGCCCAGCCCGCCTTCCAGGGCATTGTCGGGGAGGAATTGTCCCCCGGACGTTCCGCCGGGACACAGGCCGGGATCGAAAACGCAGTCCGGGCACTGGCGACCACCGGGCATCACCCGGTGTCCACCTGTCCCATGGGCGCGGACAATGAACCCCTTGCCGTGCTCGACGACGCGCTGCGGGTTCGTGGCGTGGAGGGATTGCGCGTGATTGACGGTTCGAGCCTGCCCGGCCAGGTCAGCGGGAATGTGAATGCCCCGATCATCATGCTCGCAGAGAAAGCGGCGGACATGGTGCTTGGCCGGCCACCGTTGCCCCCTGAAAACCCGGGGAGACCGAGAGAATTGAAACGATGACGGGCCCGGTAACCTGTGGCGAAGCCACCATGCGGCTCCTGGAAAAATATGGTGTCACGATGGTATTTGGCATCCCTGGCGTACATACCCTGGACTTTTGCCGGGGCCTGGACCATGACCGGGGGGTTGTCCATGTCCAGGCGCGAAACGAACAGGGTGCCGGTTTCATGGCGGAAGGCTGGGCCCGGGCCACGGGTCAACCCGGCGTGGCGTTGGTGATCTCCGGCCCCGGGGTCACCAATGCCAGTACGGCCCTGGGCCAGGCCTGGGCGGACAGCCTGCCCATGCTGCTGATTTCAGCCGAGGCAGCCAGCTATACCATTGGCAAAGGATGGGGAGTCCTGCATGAAATTACGGAACAGAAAAGAGTCACCGACCCCCTGACCGCATTCTCCGCTACGGCAAGGTCTGCAGCAGATGTGCCGGGGTTGCTTGCCCAGGCGTTTTCCCTGTTTGCCAGCCAGCGCCCCCGGCCGGTTCACATTTCCATCCCCATTGATGTTCAGGCACAGATGGTGAATGAGGCATGGCAGCCGGTGGAACTGCCCGCAGCGGCAGTTCCGGGAAACCGGCAGATCGAAGAGGCCAGGAGGCTGCTGATCCGTGCAAAACGGCCTCTGATTATGCTGGGCGGGGGTGCCTGGCAGGCAGGCCCTGCACTGGGTTCCATCGCCGAATCCCTGGGTGCCATGGTGATTGCCTCCACAGCGGGGAAGGGAATTGTACCGGACGATCACCCCCTGTCCCTTTCTGCTTCCACCGTTCGCCCGGAGGTGCTGGGTTTCCTCAAGGAGGCCGATGTGATCCTGGCGGTGGGCAGCGAGTTGTCGGAAACCGACAGTTTTGTAGAACGCATGGACCTGCAGGGGAAATTGATCCGGGTGGATATTGACGTGTCCAAGATGAACGATTTCTATCCCGCCGATCTGGCCATCGTCGCCGATGCAAAAGTGGCCATGGAGATGCTGGCCTCGGCGCTGAGTGACCATGTTCCGGTTGACCGGTCGGGCGCGGAAGACCGGGTAGCGGCCATTCGTTCCCAAATCAGTGCCAACCTCTCCGCTTCTGAAAACCAGCACAAGGCGCTGCTTGGGCTGCTTGCAAACATTGCGCCACCGGACACCATCTGGTGCGGAGATGTCTGCCAGCTGGTGTATACCGGTGCCTTTGCCATGCCGATGAAAAGTCCACGAAAATGGTTCTATCCGGCAGGGTACTGTGCACTGGGGAATGCCCTTCCGAATGCCATCGGCGCCAAGCTGGCACAGCCCGACAGCCCCGTGGTGGTGCTGGCCGGTGACGGCGGCTTCATGTTTACCATGCCGGAACTGATGACTGCCGCAGAACGGGAGTTGTCCCTGCCCATTGTGATCTGGGAGAATGGTGGCCTGAAGCAGATACAGGACGACATGGACAGCCGAAACATTCCCCGGGTCGGGGTTGAAGGAGTGAATCCGGACTTTGTCGCACTGGCCCGGGCGTGTCACTGCCATGGCGTGAGACCCCGGAGCCCGGAAGAATTCGAAACCGCATTTTTGGATGCATTGAACCGCGACCGGCCCACCGTCATCGTGGTTGAGGAACAGCGGGACTGAACGATGAGACAGTATCAATACTATGCAGGGGGACAGTGGCATGATCCGGCTTCCGGGCAGTGGCTCGACAGCGAGGACCCCGCGTCGGGGATGGTCTGGGCGAGAATTCCCGACTGCAATGCCGAGGATGTTGATCGGGCGGTGAAGGCCGCCCACGAGTGCTTTTACCATGGGCCCTGGGGCAGGATGCATCCTGCACAACGGGGACGGCTGATCCGCCGGATCGGGGATGCCATTGTAAAACACGCTGACCGCCTGGGTGAGGTGGAAACCCGGGACAACGGCAAGTTACCCAAAAATATCACGCCTTCGCTGACATCCTGGCAGACGGAAAGCTTTTATTATTATGCCGGCATGTGCGACAAATTCGAAGGATCACTGTTGCCTTCGGAGGTTCCGGACATGCTGAACTACCTGCGTTGGGAGCCCTATGGGGTATGCGGGTTGATCACGGCATGGAATTCCCCGCTTGGGGTGTTGATCTGGAAGCTGGCCCCCGCGCTGGCGGCCGGCAATGCCGTCGTGATCAAACCCTCGGAACATGCGTCCGTCTCCACCATTGAACTGATGGAGGTTTTGCAGGAAGCGGACCTGCCCCCCGGCCTGGTGAATGTGGTGACCGGATACGGCAAGACCACGGGGGAACCCCTTGTCGATCATCCCGGTGTGCGCATGGTGAGTTTTACCGGCGGAATCCCCGGCGGCCGTGCCGTGGCCGAAGTGGCTGCGCGGAAAGTGAAACCGGTTGTCATGGAACTCGGGGGCAAATCTCCCCAGATTATCCTGGAAGATGCGGACCTTGACCTGGCGGTCAACGGGGTGGTATCCGGGATTTTTCCGGCAACGGGACAAAGCTGCATATCGGGTTCCCGGTTGCTGGTACCACGGCCCCTGCTTGAAGAGTTCAGCAACCGTCTGGTGGCGGTGGCATCCCGGGCACGGGTAGGGCATCCTGACGATCCCATGACCCAGGTGGGCCCCATTGCCAATCGGCCACACTACGAAAAGGTGTTGCGCGATATCGAAAGTGCCGTGGAAGCCAGTGCCGAATTATTACTGGATGGTCGCGGCAAGGGGCCGGACAGGGGGTATTACATCGGCCCCACTGTTTTTTCAGGGCTGACCAATCAATCCCGGCTGGCCCAGGAGGAAGTTTTCGGCCCGGTGGTGGCCATCATTCCCTATGACGATGAGGAGGAGGTTATCCGGATTGCCAACGACACGGTCTTTGGCCTGGCGGCGGGTATCTGGACCCGGGACACAAACCGCGCAATCCGCATGGCAGACCGTATCCAGGCCGGCACCGTGTACATCAACAATTACTTCAATGCCGCGACCCAGTCTCCCGTCGGTGGGTTCAAGCAATCCGGTTATGGCCGGGAAAATGGTTTTGAAGGGATGCGCTGTTTCATGCAAACCAAATCAGTCTGGCTGGCAACCAATCCGGACCAGCCGGACCCGTTTCCCGATGAATGAAACCCTCCGGTTATCGGGGTGACCAGTATGCACAACCGGCGCGGGATAAAAAACGAACCACAGGATTATTCTGAAATATCTCTGTTTTAATCTCACGGGAAACCGTAAAATCGACCATCCTTCAATCCTGGAAAAATGGATAAAAACCCGCCGGGTCAGGCCCGGTTCCGGGGACCCGCGTACTTTTTCGAAAATTTGCTCTGACCCGCCATGATTGAAAAACATTATATCTCTGCACAGGAACTGCTTGAAGACTCCTATTTGCTCGGCGCAAAAATCATCGAAAGCCAATTTCGCCCGGATTTCATTGTCGGGATATGGAGGGGAGGCGCCCCCATTGGCATTGCAGTCCAGGAAATGCTGGAACATTTCGGGATTACCACGGACCATATCAGTGTGCGCACCTCGCTCTATCGGGGCATTGGCCAGTTGGAGCCGAGTGTGCGGGTGCATGGACTGGATTACCTGGTGAAGAACCTGAATGCCGAAAATGCGCTGTTGATCATCGATGACGTATTTGATTCCGGGCGGAGTATTGAGGCGGTCCTCAATCAACTGACGGTGAGAACCCGGCGGAACACTCCGGAGCAGATCAGGGTGGCGGCCCCCTGGTACAAGCCTGCCAACAACAAGACCGATCAAAAACCCGATTATTACCTGCACACCACGGACCGGTGGCTGGTATTTCCACACGAAGTGCAGGGGCTCAGTGACAAAGAAATACTGAAGGGAAAAGGAAAGCTGTATAAAATCATCGAGAGCGTAAAACGCTGACCGGGCACTAATAAATACACCTTTCGGGCAGACAAAATACCTGGAAAAATGATGAGCAGACCATCGCGAATCCCAACCGGGACAGCCAATGGCCGGCCGGTGTGCTTCCGGGCTGAACAATATGTCGTGAAAAGGATATGCCACGACGCAAAGGGGCATATGCTCTGGCCCCGGAAATTTATATATTCTGATGGTGTGCATCATCCCAGGTAGTGTAGTAAGCTCCCGGTGTTTGACTATTCAACTGATATCGCAGGAATAAAATATGACAGACGACTACGATGACGATATAGACCTGTCTTCGTTGCCCGATGATGAACTTGTCGAGCAGATGCATGACGATCTGTATGATGGATTGCGTGATGAAATTATCGAAGGTACCGAAATCCTGCTGGGGCGTGGATGGGAGGCGACCAAGGTACTGGACGATGCACTGGTGGAAGGCATGCGCATTGTGGGCATTGATTTTCGGGATGGAATTCTTTTTGTTCCGGAAGTGCTGATGTCTGCCAATGCCATGAAAGGCGGCATGTCCATACTTCGGCCGCTTCTGGCGGAAACCGGTGCCGAGCCCATTGGCAAGGTGATCATCGGAACCGTAAAAGGGGATATTCACGATATCGGTAAAAACCTGGTCGCCATGATGCTGGAAGGGGCCGGATTTGAAGTCATCAATCTGGGAATCGACAATCCGGTGGAAAACTACCTGAATGCGATTGAGGAACACCAGCCCGATATCGTCGGCATGTCCGCACTGTTGACGACCACCATGCCTTATATGAAAGTGGTCATCGATACCATGGTTGAGAAGGGAATCCGGGATGACCATATCGTTCTCGTCGGAGGAGCGCCACTGAACGAGGAATTCGGAAAGGCCATCGGAGCGGATGCGTACTGCCGGGATGCGGCGGTGGCCGTCGAAACCGCCCAGACATTGATTGCGGAAAGGCGCGCCGCCTAAATGTTGTCGGGACATTGCAGCGATGCCTTCCGGCCCTAGCCCCCACCCCAGCCGGGTCCTGGTGATCGCCTGCGGTGCCCTTGCCCACGACCTGGTGCGAGTCAGGGAAATCAATCGCTGGGACCATCTGGACATTCAGTGCCTGCCTGCAGAATTGCACAACCGGCCCCAGCTCATTCCCCAGGCGGTGCGGAAGAAAATCAATGAAAACCGGGGCCGCTACCGGAACATGTTTGTGGGGTATTCCGACTGCGGGACCGGTGGATTGCTCGACCGGGTGCTGGAGGAAGAAGGCGTGGAACGCCTTCCTGGGGCGCATTGCTATGAAATGTTTTCCGGAACCAGGCGGTTCAATGATCTCCATGAAGCGGAAGCCGGGACGTTCTACCTGACCGATTTTCTGGCCAACCATTTTGACCGGCTGATTGTGAAGGGGCTTGGCCTGGACCGATACCCGGAATTGAAGGAGCAGTATTTCGGAAACTATACGAAACTGGTTTACCTGGCACAAAAGGACGATGCATCCCTGGACACAATGGCCAGGCAGGCATCCGAGTACCTGGAGCTGGAATACCAGCGGATCAGGACCGGTGACGGACAGTTGACATCGGCCCTGTCCGTACAAATCGGCGGTTCGATGGAGAACCCCGAAGCGGTATCCGGACATTGATCAAAGGAGACATCGATTGGCAAAATTAATTACAGTTTACTGGCGGGACATTCCGGCGCAGGTGATCGCAAAGGAGCGCCGCCAATCCGAAAAGGTGCCCCTCAGCGACCGTTTTGCCGAGGCCATTGACAGTGCGGCAATGCGGGCCGGAAAAGGCGGGACCGATGCGTATCTTGAGGAATGGAAAAGAGTCAGCAGGAACTGTCGGGAGGATTTGAAAGCCGAAGCCGAAGCTGAAGCGGCAAGACTGGAGGCGGCCTATGACAAGGAGAGACTGCTTTCCCTGATCCGGAATCATGGTGTGGAGTCCCCGGGTGAAATTCAATCCTGATGCCCATGGTGCGGCAACGCATCGTGGCTTCAGCGGAAGGAGGGTTGTTCACAGGATGTGCCAGTTGCCCCGCGATATCCGGATACTATTACAATAGAGAAGATTGAGAAAGAGAATGACAGACACGGTGATCAGTTCAGCGACGAAGGAAGTGCGGATAGGGTTTGAGCATCCATTCGTAATTATCGGAGAACGCATTAATCCCACCGGCAGGAAGATTCTGGCGGAGGAAATGAAAAACGGGGACTACAGCCGGGTGGAAAGGGATGCCCTCGCCCAGGTTGAGGCCGGGGCCCGGATGCTGGATGTGAATGCCGGGATTCCGCTGGCCGATGAACCGGGAATCCTGGCGGAATCCATCAAACTGGTGCAGTCCATTACCGATGTGCCCCTGTCCATTGATTCCTCCATCGTGGCCGCCCTGGAAGCGGGACTGGCGGTGTATCAGGGCAAGCCCCTGCTCAATTCGGTGACGGGGGAAGAGGAGAGGCTGGAAGCCGTATTGCCACTGGTGGCCAGATACCGGTGTGCGGTGGTGGCGATCTCCAATGATGAAGCGGGAATATCCGAGAACCCGGATGAACGGTTTGACGTGGCAAAGAAAATCATTGAGCGGGCTGCGGACCACGGAATTCACCACAGCGATATTGTCGTCGACCCCCTGGTGATGCCGGTGGGGGCGGTGAACAGTGCAGGGCGACAGGTCCTGCACCTGGTGAAACGGCTTCGTGAAGAACTGAAAGTGAACACCACCTGTGGAGCGTCGAATTTCAGTTTCGGCATTCCAAACAGAAAAGGCATGGATGGTCATTTCCTGAGCATGGCCATCGGTGCCGGCATGACTTCAGCCATCACCAATCCCCTGCACGAAGAAGTCATGCAGGGGGTCATGAGTGCGGATGTGGTCATGGGACACGACGTCAATTGCGCACGATGGCTGAAAAAATACCGTCAGCCCGTGGAGGAGGCCGGGGGGGCCGGTGGAAGGCGCGCCGGTCGACGCCGCCGCAGGGGGTAGAACGATGATTCGGTTATCCTGTGGCGGATGAACCCGGGACAAGGACGGGAGGCTGCCTGTGCGAAGGCGTCCGGTACCGGATTGTTGGGGAAATTCGCCCGGTCATCAACTGCTTTTGCCGCCAGTGCCGGAAAACATCGGGACACCACTTTGCTGCAACCCGGGCAGGGCTGGACCAGTTTGCGCTGTTGAGCGATGAAACCCTGGCCTGGTATTCGTCTTCGGATGAGGCAAAGCGGGGGTTTTGCAACCGGTGCGGCAGCAGCCTGTTCTGGCAACGGCGGGGGACCGATACCATCAGTATCACGGCGGGGACACTGGACGGGCCCACCGGGCTGTACACCATGAAAAATATTTTTGTGGAAGAGAGGGGGGATTACCATGATCTTCCGGTATTGAAATGAACGAGACCCCGGGAATGGTTCAAATCGTCTTTCTGCCCTCTGGCAAACGCGGAGAGATTGCGGCAGGGAAATCCGTTCTGGAAGCGGCTCAACAGCTGGGCGTAGACCTGGATACCGTCTGTGGCGGGCGTGGAATTTGCGACCGTTGCCAGATTGATCACAGCGTCGGTGAATTTGCCAAATTCAGAATCCATTCAAACGCCGGCCACCTTTCTCCCCACAGTGCCAGTGAAAAAGCGTTTTTTCCGGCGGACACTGCCCCCACCCGCCGGCTGGGCTGCCAGGCAAAACTGGTTGGCGATGTTGTCATTGATGTTCCCCCGGAAAGCCAGGCCCACAAACAGGTGGTCCGCAAACGCCTGGATGTGCACAACATTACCGTCAATCCTGCCGTTCGCCTGCACTATATTGAAGTGCCGGAACCCAACATGCATGACCCCACCGGTGATCTGCAGCGGGTGCTGGATGCGCTGGAATTTGACTGGGGGTTAACGGAGGTGCGGTTTGATTTTCATTTGCTGGCATCACTGCAGGAGACCCTGCGTGCCGGCGACTGGAAAATAACGGTGGCGGTTCACCATGAAAATCAGGCCATGGCCATTTGGCCGGGATTGAAAAACCGGGTCTATGGGGTCGCGGTGGATGTGGGTTCCACCACCATTGCCGCGCATCTGTGCGACCTGGTGAGCGGACAGGCCCTGGTATCCACGGGGCGGATGAATCCCCAGATTCGGTTTGGTGAAGATTTGATGAGCCGGGTGTCCTACGTGATGATGAATCCGGGGGGGGAAGTCGAAATGACCCGTGCGGTTCGCCAGGCACTGCAGGGCCTGGTTGAGGACCTGGTCAGGGAGGCCGGGGTTGATCTCCAGGATGTGGTGGACATGACCCTCGTGGGGAATCCGGTGATGCATCATTTGTTGCTCGGCATCAACCCGGTAGAACTGGGGGGCGCTCCCTTCGCACTGGCCACGGACCAGGCCATCCAGACGGCCGCCGGGAATCTTGATCTGCATATCAATCCGGGTGGCAGGGCGTATGTCCTGCCCTGCATCGCCGGGCATGTGGGCGCGGATGCGGCGGCGGCCACCCTATCTGAAGCCCCCTATGAGCGGGATGAACTGACACTGCTGGTGGATGTCGGCACCAATGCGGAAATTGTTCTGGGCAACCGGAAACGGATGCTGGCGGCTTCCAGCCCAACGGGTCCTGCATTTGAAGGCGCACAGATCAGTGGCGGTCAGCGGGCGGCGCCGGGGGCCATTGAACGGGTCCGCATCGACAGGATGACCCTGGAACCCCGGTTCCGGATTATCGGCAGTGAACGGTGGTCCGACGACCCCGGCTTTGTGGCGGCCACCGCGGAAACCGGGGTGACCGGGATTTGTGGTTCCGGAATCATTGAAGTTATCGCTGAAATGTATCTCGCGGGACTGGTCAAAGCCGATGGGGTCATTGACGGTTCGCTGTCGGACCGGACCCCGCGGCTGGCGGTCGACGGAAAAACCTGGAGCTATACCCTGTATGACGACGGACCGGTTCAGGTCATCATTACACAGAATGATGTTCGCGCAATCCAGCTGGCGAAAGCGGCATTGTATGCGGGGGCACGCCTGTTGATGGACAAGCTCAAGGTGGATGCTGTTGACCGCATCCGCCTCGCCGGCGCATTCGGTGCGCACATCGATGTCAAGTATGCCATGGTGCTGGGCATGATCCCGGATTGCCGGCTTGAACATGTCACGTCTGCGGGGAATGCGGCCGGGACCGGGGCAACGATCACCTTGCTGGACCGGGATGCCAGGTCCGAAATCGAGGATGTTGTCCGGCGAATCCAGAAAGTGGAAACCGCGGTTGAAGCCAAATTTCAGGATCATTTCGTGGAGGCGCTGGCCATTCCACACAAAACCGCCCGTTTTGAAAACCTGTGCCAGGAAGTGGATCTTCCCGTTCCGGACAATCCGGGGCCGGCAGCCAGCGCCCGGCCGAGGCGCAGACGCCGCCGGTAACCGGTGTCGGGCCCGTTCAACATCCTGTTTTGCCGGGGACAATAGGGTGACCGGGAAGATTCAGCGGGCAGGTGCCGGGGATGTTGACGCCATCGGCGCCTGCGTGAACGATGCCTATCGCCACTATATCAAGCGCATGGGCAAGGTCCCTGGTCCCATGCTGGACGATTACGCCAGCCGTGTGAAAAACGATCACACCTATGTCATCAAGTCCCATGACCGGGTCATCGCGCTGCTGGTTCTCATTGAGGACGAAAAGGGAATGTTGCTGGATAACATTGCAGTACACTCCGACGCCCAGGGACAGGGAATCGGAAAGAGATTGATGGCCTTTGCGGAAGACCTGGCCATGCGGTCAGGGTATACGAGGATCACGTTGTATACCCACGTGACCATGACCGAGAGTTTTGAACTGTACAAACATCTCGGTTATGTCGTGAGCGAGAAAAAAACCGTGGATGGATACCGGCGGATTTACATGGAAAAGACCCTGGAGAAGCCGCAGACGGGCCCGGCCCCGCTGCCTTGAGCCGTTTGGGGAAGAAAACGATGCCCCGGGGCGGGCAACGTGACGCCGCCATTGCCGTGCAGGGCCTCCTGGTGCCGCACCGCTGCCCGGAAACCAGGCCTGGCCGGTAGCGGGGTTCCTTCCGGGTCTAGATGTTGGAATCGGCAAATGAATGCTTGCGTTGTTCCATGTATGCAAGTAGGGCTTCGTCAATGGCGGGGTCCAGCGCCGGGGGGACATATTCCCGGAGCATTTTTTTCCAGAGCGTGTTGGCCCGGGAAACGGCATCCTGGGACCCTTCCAGTTCCCATTGTTCAAAGCTGTTGTTGTCCGCGATATTGGATCGGTAAAATGCGGTCTTGAAATTGTTCTGGGTGTGGCCACAGCCGAGAAAGTGGGCCCCGGGCCCGACTTCCCGGATGGCACTCAATGCCTGCCCATTTTCAGTCAGGTCGGTCCCTTCGGCGAAGACCGCCATCATGCCCAGCTGGTCGGCATCCATGACCAGCTTTTCGTAGCCCGAAGCCAGCCCCCCTTCCAGCCAACCGGCCGCATGAAGAACAAAATTCACCCCTGCGGTCATCGTGGGCTGAATGGTATTGGCGCTTTCGTAGGCAGCCTGGGCATCCGGAATCTTCGAGGCACACAGTGCGCCGCCGCTTCGGAACGGTACCCCCAGTCGACGGGCCAGCGCCGCACAGCCGTTCAACACCAGGGCGGGTTCCGGGGTGCCGAAGGTGGGCGCCCCGGACTGCATGGATATGGAACTGGAAAAGGTGCCGAAAACCACCGGAGAACCGGGCCGTACAAGTTGGGTGAAAGCCATGCCCGCCATGGCTTCGGCAAGTATTTGTGCCATGGTCCCGGCCACGGTCACCGGGGACATCGCACCGGCCAGTATGAAAGGGGAGATGATGCTGGCCTGGTTGTTTCGGGCATAGACTTCCGATGCCCCCAGCATGGTTTCGTCGAAGGTCATGGGTGAGTTCGCATTGATCAGGTTGATGACCACCGTGTGATTGTCCACGAATTCGTCGCCAAACAGGATCTTGCACATGTTGACGGTGTCTTCGGCCCGCTCCGGCTGGGTCACGGAACCCATGAACGGTTTGTCGCTGAATTTCATATGGCTGTACACCATATCGAAGTGCCGCTTGTTGACCGGAAGATCCGTGGGTTCGCAGACGGTACCGCCGGAATGGTGCAGTGAGGGCAGCATGTAGGTCAATTTCACGAAATTCCTGAAATCCTCGATCATGGCATAACGCCGGCCTTTATCCAGGTCACGAATGAATGGTGGGCCATAAACCGGGGCAAAGACGGTATGCCTGCCACCGATCTTTACGTTTCGATCGGGGTTTCTGGCGTGTTGCTCAAAGACTGCCGGGGCGGAATCCTGGATGATTTTCCGGCACATGCCTTCGGGGAAGCGAACCCGTTCCCCATCGATATCTGCCCCGGCTTCCCTGAAGAGCCTGAGAGCGGGTTCATACCGGAAATCTATGCCGACCTCCTTCAGGATGGTCTCGGCATTGCTCTCGATCAGCGACAGTCCTTCTTCGCTGAGTAAAACGTATTCAGGGATTTTTCGCGTAATATAGGGACGGACCGCAGGGACTGCCCTGCTTTCGGTTTGCTGTCGTCCCCGACGGCCGCCTCGTTTTCGTGCTCTTGCTCTGTCTGTCATGGGTCGTGTTCATTCAATGTGCCAGCCTCTTGGGAATGGGGGAGGTCTATTTGTTGTTGGTTGTGATGCAATCTCAGGGTCACCGATTGCGCCCTATCTGTGCGATGCATGGATCCGGTGTGGGAGTATAACAGCCAAGGCCGGGTTGAGTGGAAAAACTCACCATGGGGATTTCCAGGGAGGACGCAACCCGGGACAGTCGTGCAATCGAACCTTCCGGGCAAAAAAGCCACCCCGGTGGACGACCCATTCGGGACACTTCATCCTCCACCGGCTAACAGAACCAATCGATTTGTGCTATAAATCCGGCAGTCGAGTGGCTTGTGGTGGACCAGCTGCTGCCTGCTGGCCCCAGAACCCGGAACCAATGTGACGACCACCCTTGTCCGATAAAAGATCATGGCTAAAGATATCTATGCGGTAAACGGAATTTCGATCACCAAAGTCTATGGGGCAGGTGCTTCGGGTGTGACCGCACTGGATGACGTATCCATCTCCATCCGGGACAACGAATTCTTTACATTACTGGGCCCATCGGGGTGTGGAAAAACCACATTGCTTCGTTGTATCGCCGGTTTTGAGCAGTTGTCTTCCGGTCGAATCCTGTTATTTGGCGAAGAAATCGACCACTTGCCGCCGAATCAGCGACCGGTCAATACCGTTTTCCAGCACTATGCTTTATTCCCGCACATGACCGTCGCCGAAAATATCGGCTTCAGTCTGCGGATGCTGAAGCAGGGAGATGCGGAAATCAAGGCGACGGTGGAACGAATGCTTGACCTGGTACACATGACCGCGTTTGCCAGCCGTCATCCGGCGCAATTGTCCGGAGGTCAACAGCAACGGGTTGCCCTGGCACGGGCATTGGCGAGTCACCCGAAAGTTTTGCTCCTGGATGAACCGCTGTCCGCGCTGGACCTGAAATTACGACAGGAAATGCGGGTGGAATTGAAACAGGTACAGGAAGAAACCGGGATCACGTTCATCTTTGTTACCCATGACCAGGAGGAAGCTCTGACCATGAGTGACCGGATTGCGGTCATGTCCGATGGAAAAATCCAGCAGACCGGCAAGCCAACCGAGATCTATGAAAACCCGATCAATCACTTTGTTGCGGATTTCATCGGTGAAACCAATTTTCTTGCCGCCACGGTGCAATCCATAAACGCTGACCGCGCCCGGTGCGTGCTGGCCAACGGGGCGCAACTGTCAGCAAACCTGGCGGTCCCCAGGGAACGGGGCAGCAAGGTAACGATTTGTATCCGTCCTGAGAAAGTTTCTCTGTACAGCCCCGGTACAGCGGGGGGCGGGATCGACGGAACCGTAGACCGACTGATCTATTTGGGGACCGATACGCATTATCTGGTACAACTCGGCAACCAGACCTCTGTGCTGGCAAGAATACAGAACAGCCACCAATCCCCCCGGTTCAGGCCTGGAGACCCGGCAAGGGTTGTGATGGATGAATCCGCATGCCGGGTATTGGCGGATTGATATGAATGTAACGGAAACCACACAGCGGCGAACCCGGCCGGGAAGGATTCGTGCAAGACAAATGCTAAAAGCCCGGGCATGGTTGCTGTTCCCTGCGTTACTGCTTATTTTTTGTTTTTTGATCCTGCCGCTTTGCATTATTGTTGTCTATTCCTTTCTGACTCCTGGAACATACGGTGGGGTGATTTGGGATTTTTCCTTTGAATCCTATATCCAGTTTTTATTTGAACGGGACTTCCTGGATGACACTCTGGCGTTTTCTCCCGCCTATCTGCAGATTTATTTCCGTTCTTTTGTGCAGGCGCTGGTGACCACCATCGTTTGTTTCCTGATTGGGTTTCCCACCGCCTATTACATCGCGACCCTGCCCGAACGCAAAAAGTACATGTGGGTGTTGTTGATTACGGTTCCGTACTGGATCAATTTGCTGATCAGGACCATTGCGATGCTGTTCCTGATTCGCAATGAAGGACCGCTGAATTATGCGTTGATATCCATCGGGGCAATCGATGAGCCAATCAAGATTGCCTATACCAATTTCGGTGTGGGCCTCGGCCTGGTCTACACCTATCTGCCGTTTATGGTCCTGCCGCTGTACGCGGCCATTGAGCGATTTGATTTTCGCCTGGTGGAAGCCTCCTATGATCTGTATGCGAATCGATGGACCATTTTGCGGAAAATAATTTTGCCGCTGGTGGTGCCCGGCATTGTTGCAGGCTGCCTGCTGGTGTTTATTCCAAGCCTGGGTTCATTTATTGCCCCGGATTTGCTGGGAGGCGGTAAAAAGCTGATGATCGGAAATTTAATCGCCCTGCAGTTTCAGGGGTCCCGGAACTGGCCCTTTGGCTCGGCTGCGGCGGTGATACTGATGACCATGGTTCTGTGTGCATTGATGGTCTATATCCGCCAGCAGAGCAAGTCCCGTATTGCGTTGCATTGACTGGGCCCATGGGTAAAACACACGATCTGAAACGTTATCCCGGGTTCGCAGGCGTGACCTGGGCCTGCCTTGTTTTCTTATATGGTCCGCTCATTGTCATTGCACTGTATTCGTTCAATGAAATCCGTTCTATCACCGTGTGGGGAGGATTCAGTTTTTCCTGGTACGCGAAAGCCTTTAACAACGACCTCATTCAGCGGGCCACCTACAATTCCCTGATCATCGCGGTATCTGCCGCCACGGCGTCCACCATCTTTGCCACCGCGGCCGCACTGGCGATCATACGAAACCGGGCTTTTCGCGGCAGGGAGGCCAGCATCGGGATTATCAGCCTGCCGCTGATGGTGCCTGAAATCGTGACCGCCATTGCATCCCTGGTATTCTTCGTGCTGGTCGGGATTCCGTTGGGAATCGGCAGTATTCTGCTGGCCCATACCGTATTTTGTATTCCGTTTGCCTATTTGCCCATTACCGCCCGGCTGGAAGGCATAGAAAGCCACTACGAGGAAGCCGCCAAAGACCTGTACGCCGACAGCTGGCAAACCTTTCGGTATGTCATGTTGCCCATGATGTTTCCCGGTATCGTGGCCGGGTTCATTCTGGCATTCATCATTTCCCTGGACGATTTCATTATTACCAATTTCGTCGCCGGACCCGGGGCCACGACCCTGCCCCTGGCCATCTATGGACTGGTTCGCACCGGGTTGACACCGGAAATCAACGCGGTATCCACGCTGCTTTTGCTGGTGTCCATATTTTTTGTGACGCTTTCCTACCTGCTGGGAAAAAAGCCCGGTTCCGGTATATAATCGGCCGGTGTGAAACCGCTAGCGGTCACCCATTTTCAATACATCCTATAGGAGAAGAATATGAAAAAGATTTCAATTGTCTTGGCATCCTTGTTGAGCCTGGTTTTCCTGTCCGGTCCTGCAATGGCCGAGGGGAAGCTGAATATCTATAACTGGTTCGATTACCTTCCCCAGGAATTGATCGACAAATTTTCCGCAGAGCATGATGTCGAAGTCACGATGGACACCTATGATTCCAATGAATCGCTGCTGGCCAAGTTGAAATCCGGCGTCACCGGCTACGATCTGGCCGTCCCCGGGGATTACATGGTACAGATATTGATTGAAGAAGGCATGCTGGAACAGGTCAACGCTTCCGAATTTGAAAACTTCGGGAATATGGACCCGGACTTCGTGGATGTGTATTTCGACCCGGGCAGACAGTATTCGGTGCCCTACCAGTGGGGAACCACCGGTTTTATGGTGGATACCGAAGTCTATGATGGGGATATTGATACACTGGAGATCATTTTCAATCCACCGGCAGAACTGCAGGGCAAGATCAACATGCTTAAAGACGTCAATGACGTCCTGAACGCCGGATTGCGTTATCTTGGACTGGACCGTTGCAATGGTAACCCGGAAGACCTGAAAAAACTGAACGATTTGCTGACCAATGCCAAGCAACACTGGTTGAGCTTCAATTCGGATGGCGCCAAGGAAGTCCTGGTTTCCGGGGATGCCGCGGTAGGGCAAATCTGGAATGGATTTGGCATGCGGGCACGGGCTGAAAAAGCGAGCTTGAAATATGCGTATCCGAAAGAAGGATTTACCGGTTGGATGGACAATCTTGTCGCACTCAAGGGGGGACCCAACCTGGAGAATGCAAAGAAATTCATGAATTTCATGCTTGTGCCTGAAAACGCGGCCACCCTGACCAATTTCGCACGCTATACGGCAGGGGTTTCCGGCACCGAGCCGTTCCTGGATGATGACCTGAAGACCGCACACGAAACCAATCTGCCGGCATCCGCGCCGGCCCCGGATTTCGTGCCTCCCTGCAGTCCCGAGGTGGTCAAGCTGTACGATCGGATCTGGACGAATTTACTGAAGTAGCCGGTCCTGAAACCCGCTCCCCGGTGGCTTTCCACGTCGGTGGATGGTCACCGGAAAGGGTTGCTCCCTGAACTCCCGGGGGAGCGGTCAGGATGCGGGGTACCAGCGGTTTTTCAGGGCCGCCGGTACCCCCATTGATGGGACTTCGGCAGGTCGTCCCCCCGGCATCCTGTTGGGAGAAACGATCCGGATACCGGCCGTAACCGGCCCGGTCCAACCACTACCCGGAAAAGATGGCCCATGCTGCGGCCATCACCGGGTGGTTTGGTTTCTGCGACCCGCTGAGACCTTCCCTCCCCACCGGTCACTCCCGATGACGGGTTTTTCCGGATTCTGGAAAGCGGCCGGAGTCCAATGGAATGCATTACATCCCGCGAAAACAGGCTCCCAACAGTGTCTGCCGGGCGATCATCGGATTCATGATATGCTTTCCGGCGTGTAGTCCGGGTTAAAATAACGATGTCCATGATTCCTGTTTCAAGCCTGTGAGCCAGTCCACCCAATCCGCCGATACGGTCAATTTGTATCTCCGGTTGCTTCACCATGTGTTGCCGTATAAATGGGTATTTTTTGCCGGAGTGGCAGGCATGCTGATTGTCGCTGCCGGGGATACCGGAGCTGCCTGGATCCTGCAGCCGCTCATGGACAAGGGATTTGTTGAGCGCGATGCCGATTACATCACCTGGATACCGGTTGTCCTGATATTGATTACCCTGGGCCGGGCCATCGGTGCCTTTGTCGATGGGTACTGCATTAACTGGGTTTCGCGGAAGGTGGTCCAGGATTTGCGTCAGAAAATGTTTGAACGGCTGTTGTATGCCCCGGCCGCCTACTACGATGTCTATTCCATTGGGGGGCTGGTCTCCCGTCTGACCTATGATGTGGAACAGGTGGCGCGTGCAAGCAGCGGGGCGTTCAGAACCCTGTTCCGGGACCTGTTGAAAGTGATCTTCCTGCTTTCCCTGATGTTTTACCTGAGTTGGAAACTGTCCGTTATATTTATTCTGATCTTTCCTCTGGCGTATGTGATTTTCACGTTTTCAAGCAAGCGTTTTCGAAGTATCAGTTCAAGAATCCAGGAAAGCGTGGGGGACATCACCCACATTGCCAAGCAGACATTCCAGAGTCATCAGCTGGTGAAAATATTTGGCGCCTATGAACTCGAGAAATCGACCTTCTTTTCGGCAAACAATTCAAACCGGCAGCAATCCATGAAGAAGGTGGCGATTCTGTGTGCAAGTGTGCCTCTGCTGGTATTTGTGCTGGGGACCGGGGTGGCCGTCGTCATCTGGCTTGCGTTGATTCTGGAAATCAAACCCGGGGTTTTTACCTCCTACCTGGTGTCCATGACCATGGTGGTGCGGCCGGTGAAAAATCTTTCCAAGATCAACGAGGTGATACAGACGGGGATGGCCGGAGCCGAGTCCGTGTTTCGAACCATCGATTTGCCCACAGAGAGGGATGAAGGCACCCACCGGCTGGGCCATGTCAGCGGAAATGTTTCATTCGAAAATGTCTCCTTCTATTATACGGATGAAAGCAGCCTGGTTCTGAAGGAGATCAACTTCGAGATTCCTGCCGGAAAAACGGTGGCCCTGGTGGGTCATTCAGGCAGTGGAAAGAGCACCATTGCATCCATTTTGATGCGTTTCTACATTCCCGTTTCCGGTCAGGTCTGCATTGACCGGATTCCCGTTGAACAAACCACGCTGGAGTCGTTCCGGGACAACACCGCCATTGTCAGCCAGGAAGTGATGCTGTTTGATGACAGTATCCGGAACAACATCGCCTATGGCCGAAAAGGTGTGATCGATGAGGACCGGCTGATGGAGGCCGTGGAAGCGGCGTATTGTGCCGAGTTCCTGGAGATATTCCCCAAGGGTCTCGATACCGGTGTGGGAGAGTCCGGCATCCGGTTGTCCGGGGGCCAGCGCCAGAGAATCGCCATTGCCCGGGCCCTGTACAAGGATGCGCCGGTCCTGATCCTGGACGAAGCCACTTCATCCCTGGACTCGGGTTCGGAAAAGAAAATCCAAAAGGCCATTGACCGGCTCATCGAAAACCGGACCACGCTGATCATCGCCCACAGGTTGAGCACCATTGAAAATGCGGATCTCATACTGGTCCTGGAAAAGGGGGAAATTGTGGAACGCGGCACCCACCAGGGACTGCTTCAAAAACAGGGCGCCTACTTTCAGCTTTACAATGCGCAGCACAGTGCCACGGATTCTGGGTCCGGTACTGGATAGCATTCAGCAGGGCTGGCGTGAGCCAAACCTTGCCAGTGTTCTGCTGTATCCCCTTTCACTGCTGTACCGGCTGGTGATGGCATTGCGGCATGCCGGCTACCGGATGGGAATATTCCGGTCATCACAACTGGGGGTTCCGGTCATTGTCATCGGCGGCATCAGCGTTGGGGGCAGTGGAAAAACCCCACTGGTCATCGCCATGGTGCAGTTCCTCAAGGAACAGGGGTATTCCCCCGGGGTACTTTCCCGGGGATACGGCGGGCAGTCGGATTTCTGGCCCAGGCAGGTGGATAAAAGTACCACTGCTGACCTTGTCGGGGATGAACCCCAGTTGATTTTCGAGCGATGCGACGTCCCTGTTGTCGTCGGTCCGGACCGGGTTCAAAGTGGTTCCCGCCTGATTGATGCCTTCGGTTGTGATGTATTGGTCAGCGACGATGGATTCCAGCATTTCGCCCTCCGGCGGGAGATGGATGTTGTGGTGATCAATGAAGAATCCGGCACCGCCAATCACTGGTGCCTGCCTGCGGGACCCCTGCGTGAGCCGATTTCGTCCCTGGACCGGGCGCATGTCATTGTTGCCAATGGAAATCCGGACCGGACCTGCCGGAAAGGGAAAGAGGTGCTGGGAATGCAGGTTCACGTCCACGATGCCAAAAACCTGGCGACCGGATTGGTGCGCGCACTCTCCACGTTTCGGGACGAACCGGTGCATGCGGTGGCCGGGGTGGGAAAACCCCAGCGGTTTTTCCAGGCATTGAAGGGAGCGGGGTTGACAGTGGAGGAGCATGCGTTTCCGGATCACCATCAATACGCCCCCGAAGATTTTTGTTTTGATCCTGCACAGGAGATTCTGATGACCGAGAAAGATGCGATAAAATGCCGGGAAATGAAAAACAGGGAAAAAATGTGGGCGGTTCCGGCCTATTTGCACGCCGACCCGGAGATTTTTGAAAAAGTCCGGGAGCGGCTGGGTACCGACCGATGACTGTGAAAGATTCCGGGTTTCATATTATTGTTCCGGCGCGGTACCAGGCCAGCCGGCTGCCCGGGAAGCCCTTGCTGGACATTGGCGGCAAACCCATGATTCAGCATGTGGTGGAACGCTGCAGGGAAAGTGCCGCCACATCGGTTGTGGTGGCCACCGACAGTCCGCGCATTGCGGATGTCGTGGAATCTTTCGGCGGCCAGGCCGTGATGACTTCCCCGGATCATCCCTCGGGCAGCGACCGCATTGCGGAAGCGTCTGCCCTGCTTGGAATTGGAGACCGGGAAATCATTGTGAATGTACAGGGCGATGAACCCGATATGCCGGCGGCGTTGATCAACCAGCTGGCACAGGGGCTGGCGGGGGATGGAGCGGCGGCCATGGCCACCGCATGTGCTCCCCTGGACCGGGAGACCCAGCTCACCGACCCCGCAGTCGTTAAAGTGGTTTGCAATCAGGCGGGTCATGCGATGTATTTCAGCCGGGCACCGATTCCCTGGGTGAGAGATTCCGGTTCGGTACCCCTTGGGGAAAATGTTGATTATCAGGCGTATCGTCATCTGGGCATTTACGCGTACCGGGCCGAATTCCTGAGAAAATACACATTGATGGAGCGGCCGGCCCTGGAAGAACTGGAAAAGCTGGAGCAGTTGCGGGTGTTGTGGCATGGTCACAAAATCCGCTGTCTGAAAGCAGTGGTGGTTCCCAGCCCGGGTATTGATACCCAGGAAGACCTGGTGGCAGCCAGAAAAAAACACGGTTAGCCTGAGCTATGAACCACCCAGGTCTCGTACGAGTTGTGCACAGTCGTGCCAATACTTTGGCATCCAGAAAGCAGCGCCAGCTCCAAGGGTTGAGGGTCCCACAAATAGAATGGTTGAACCGGTTTTTTTCCTTGCTTCGACCGTAATCAAGGTTTCTTGTCGTAAGTACAAGAAAACTTTGATGCAGCCGTCTTTCCGTTGAACATTACGACCAGTGGTTGTGCAGACTGGATTTTCTTCCAGAACCCCGCGATGTCAAAGTCCTGATCTCGAAGGTTTGAATCACGACCGCTGGTGTGGTTGGCCAGATCGGTGAGGCCGATGCCAAATTCAGATAACCGATGGAATTCTTCAGGTGCCAATTGACGGGGTGTCAATCTGGTTTTATGCAGAACTCCCCAGAACCGGTTGCGGTCATCCGCATAATAGGCTGAACTCGTAGCAGAATGCTCTCCGGCACTACCGTTCCCATTGACATGCCGACAGGAAACTGCGGACTTACGCCCTCTCCTCCGATGTCGGATTCAATGAAACATCAATTCTTACCTGATCGTACGGTGCCCGCGGGGCGAGCGACCCTTGCCGACCCCTTTTCATTTCCACGAGACCATATTGCGCCATCGTCTTCAGTGTGCGCGATAGATTCGACTTGTTTCGTCCAGATATCTCCGCCAGTTCGGTGATGGAATCCGGCCGTTCCCGGGCAATCAGCGTCAGCAGTTCACAATTGTGCTGGGAGAGCACCTTCGCGAAACTCTCCATCGACGTGAACCAGACCTTCGGTTCGCCTCTTGCAGGCTTGTACTCACCTCGTGCGATTGCCATGGTCCTCGCCTTCATCAGGTCATACCCGGCAATGCCGATCTTCAGTGTCTTCATTTATTCGAGCCCCTTTGTTTCAGAATTCCGTCGACTTCCTGCCAGAAATCCAATATGAGTGTTCCGGCATCCCTGTAGTCGTAAGGCCGGACTGTATTTTGCTGGTGACGGTGATCACTCCTGGTACGCCTTTTCGCCCTTCGAGTTCGACCATCCCATACCGGGTGGGCATTATCGAATCCTGCCAACCTGGCTCCGCCCGGTGCATGCAACGTTAGCGAATACCTGATCCCGTGCGGCCGCTCCGGCGTGACCTCGACCCTCCGGACTTCGAATTTCACCCAGTGCCCTGCCTCGTCCACGAAATAGGTATCGCCATCAAGGTCCAGCAACGTGTCAAGTCCGGGATCATGGTTGGGCGCTGGCATCATTAAAGGTTATCAGAACATGATAACTATGGAAAGACCATCCCTCGCTGACTTTCCCATCCTGAATGTGCAATCAAGGAGCCATGGACATCGGTCTCGTCCGCCAGTTCACCCTGTGTGCAGGCAGAGACCCGCAGGCTTCCGCTTGGGGGAAGGTCGAATTTCGCCTGGTGACCTCTGTTGAGCATCCGCGGTGAAATGCTGTGATGGAACGCATTCTGATCCCGGGATTCATTGTCTTGCGGTACCGGTATGGGGTTGTAGACGAATTTGCACGCAAGGAATACAATTCGATTATGGCATGAAGGGCACAGTTCAATGGCAATCAGAGAAATCGTGGTGTATCCGAATCCCAGGCTAAGAGAAATCTCAAGGCCGGTGACCGAATTTGATGACGGTCTTCAGGACCTGGTCGCTGATATGACCGAGACCATGTACGATGCCCCGGGCATTGGCCTGGCGGCGATCCAGATTGGTGTCCCCAAGCGGGTGATCGTCATGGACCTTTCCGAAACCAGGGATCATCTCCAGGTATTTGTCAATCCGGAAATCACGGCCCTCGGCGGCACCACTGAAACGCAGGAAGGCTGCCTGTCGGTTCCGGGTATCTTTGCAGCCGTGGAGCGCGTTGAAAAAGTGAGAATCAATGCCTGCGACCAGCGGGGCAATCCATTTGAAATCGATGCCGATGCCCTGCTCTCGGTCTGTATCCAGCATGAAGTGGACCATCTGAACGGGAAGGTCTTTGTCGACTACCTTTCCCGGTTAAAACAGAACCGGATTCGCAAAAAACTCAAAAAGGAGTTGCGTCAGGCTGAATCAGAACTCGTCTGACCCGGGTCATTTTCATGCGAGTGGTTTATGCCGGAACCCCCGAGTTTTCGGTACCGTGTCTGCAGGCACTGTCCACCCGGGCATCCGTGGATCTTGTGGGCGTGTACACCCAACCGGACCGTCGTGCCGGGCGGGGCAAAAACCTCGCAGCCAGTCCGGTCAAAAACCTTGCCAGCCAGCTCGGTCTTCCGGTGTTTCAGCCGCAATCCCTGAAAGACCACGAATCCCAGGAGCCGTTGCGGGCCCTTGATCCCGACCTGATGCTGGTGGTTGCGTATGGCGTGATATTGCCGGAAGCGGTTCTGGATATCCCCCGGCTGGGATGCCTCAACATTCATGCCTCCCTGTTGCCGAGGTGGCGGGGGGCGGCACCGGTACAGCGCGCCATTGAGCAGGGTGACACCCGGACCGGAGTGACCCTGATGCAGATTCAGCCGCAACTGGACAGCGGGCCGATGCTTGCACAACGGGAAACCCGGATTGGAGGGGATGAGACGGGGGGGATGCTGCAGCACAGGCTCGCCCGGCTGGGCGCCGAAATCGTTGAGGATACCCTGGATGCCGTGGAACGAAAACAGCTGGTCCCGGAACCCCAGGACCCTTTGCAGGCAACGTATGCCGCCAAGCTGACCAAGGCCGAATCCGGTCTGGACTGGCGGTTGGATGCACGGTATCTTGAGAGGAAAATCCGGGCGTTCAACCCCTGGCCGATGACCACAACCGGGATATCCGGCATGACGCTGCGTATTCACCGGGCAAGTGGCGGCCCCCGGGAAGACCACGCCCGGTTCGGAAGCATCCTTCGGGCGGATAAAAAGGGGATACTCGTGCAGACCGGTTGTGGCACCCTGAACCTGGAAATACTGCAAAAGCCCGGTGGCCGGCCCCTGGCCGCCGGGGATTTTCTCAATGGCCTGTCTTTGCGGCCTGGCATGGTATTCGAGTCTCCGGTATGCAGGCAGTGATGGCGGCAGCCAGGGTGTTGCGTGGCGTAATCGACCAGGGCCAGTCCATGGATACCCTGCTTGAGGACGTTTCGAAGGATTCAGGGGAAAGGCTGCCGGAAATCCGGGAGACTGCCTACGGAGGATGCCGCTTTTACGTGCGGATTGATGCCCTCATTGCCGGTCTGGTGAGCCGTCCGGTGAAACGCCGGGACCGGCTGGTCCATTTTGTGCTGGTTTGTGCCATTTATCAAATCGAATATATGCGGGTTCCGGATCATGCGGTGGTGAACAACAGTGTCGGTTCCCTGGACGGCAGTCAATACGCCTGGGCAAAAAAACTGGTGAACGGGGTATTGCGAAACTTTATCCGGAACCGGGTGGAACTTCTCGACCGTCTTCAAAGCGGGAGCATCCGGAATGCATTTCCGCAGTTTCTGTACGATAAAATATGGGCCGACTGGCCTGCTCAGGCGCAAATCATCCTCGACGCTTCCAATCAAAAACCGCCGCTGACGCTGCGGGTCAACCGGTTGAAGATCAGTCGTGGCGGCTACGCCAGGTGGCTGGAGACCCGGGGGATCGATTTCACCCTGACCCGGGACAGTGAAACCGGGATCACACTGGGGTCCCCCCTTCCCGTGGACCGGATTCCTGGATTTGAACAGGGATACGTTTCAGTCCAGGACGAGTCCGCCCAGCTGGTCCAGGGGTGTCTTCGGCTACAGCGGGGACACCGCGTACTGGATGCCTGCGCCGCCCCGGGCGGGAAAACCTGCCTGATCCTGGAATCCCAGGCGGACATTGCCGGGCTCGATGCGCTGGATCTGCCTTCCCGGACCCCCCGGCTACACCAGAATCTGGACCGGTTGTCTCTTCAGGCCCGGGTCATTCCGGGAGATTTCCTGGAAAAAAGGGCATGGTGGGACGGGGAAGCGTATGACCGGGTTCTCCTGGATGCCCCCTGTTCAGGAAGTGGTGTGATTCGACGGCATCCGGACATCAAGTACCGCCGGTTGCCGGGGGACATCAAAAAATTTGCGGCCCTGCAGTGTGCTATGCTGGATGTTGCATGGTCTGTGCTCAAATCAGGGGGAATCCTGCTGTATGTGACCTGTTCCATCTTCAGGGAAGAAAATGACGGGGTAGTGGGTGATTTCATCCGGGAAAGAACCCATTATGCACTACAATCCCTGCCCGACAGGTTCGGAATCCAGACCCGGTATGGCCGACAAAGGCTGCCCGGCGGTGGGCATTCAGGGGACGGATTCTTCTATTGCAGCATTGGAAAACCCTAGACCAGGATCATTACTACAATGAAAATCATTATTCTCGGCAGTGGTCAGGTGGGCGCATCCATCGCTGAAAACCTTTCCAAGGAAGAGAACGATATCACGCTGGTTGACCACAACCGGGAAATTCTTGAAAAGATACAGGATCGCCTGGATATCCGTACCATCCAGGGCGATGCCTCGTCTCCCCGCGTGTTGAAACGGGCCGGGGCAGATGATGGAGACCTGATCCTGGCGGTGACCAATTCCGACGAAGTCAATATGGTGGCCTGCCAGGTGGCCCATACATTGTTCCATACCCCCACCAAAATAGCCCGTGTCCGGTCTGCGGATTTCCTTTCCCACCCGGAATTGTTTAACCGGGAATCCATCCCCATTGATGTCATTATCAGCCCTGAACAGATCATTACGGAACAGATTCACCGCCTCATCGAATACCCGGGGGCATTGCAGGTCATTGATTTCGCAGACGGTAAAATCCGCCTGGTGGGACTCAAGGCATACTATGGCGGGGCCCTGGTTGGCCACGAGCTGAAACATCTGAAGGATCACCTGCCTTCGGTAAAAACCCGGGTCGTGGTCATATACCGGAAGGACCGGGCGATCATTCCCACCGGCAATACGGTCATCGAAGCCGATGACGAGGTTTTCTTCATTGCCACCCAGGAAAATATCAAGACGGTCATGCAGGAGCTCAGGAGCATTCAGGAGGTCGGGAAAAAGGTTATTCTGGCCGGTGCCGGAAACATCGGCTACCGACTGGCCAAATCCCTGGAAACCAGCAAGTTTCACGTCAAGCTGATTGAGCACGACAAGGTCTGTGCAAAACGGGTATCGGAGCAGCTGGACAATACCCTGGTACTGGAGGGCGATGCAGCGGATGAAGAACTGCTGCGCCAGGAAAATATAGACAGCATGGAGTTGTTTTGCTCACTGACCAATGATGATGAAGCGAACATCCTTTCGGCAATGCTGGCCAAGCGGCTGGGCGCAAGGCGGGTCATGGCCATTGTCAATCGGCTGGCGTATATTGACCTGATCCAAAGCAGTGTCCTGGATATTGCCATTTCACCCCAGCAAAGTACCGTCAGTACATTGTTGAGGCATGTGAGACGGGGAGACGTGGTGGCGGCATACCCCCTTCGCCGGGGGGTGGCGGAAGCCATCGAGGCCGTGGCCCACGGAGACAGAAAGACATCCAGAATGGTCGGACGCCGGCTTGCGGAAATCAGGCTGCCGGAGGGTGCGACGATCGGGGCCATCATGCGGGATGATGAACTGATCAATCTTGAAGACGATGCAGTGGTCCAGGATGGCGACCACCTCATCATCCTGGTCATTGACAAACGCCGGATCCCGGATGTAGAACGGCTGTTTCAGGTCTCTGCAACCTTTTTCTAGTATTGTCCAATGCCAGCACGGATTTCAATGTACCCTCGGGGGGCTTCCCGGAAGGAGAATGCGATGAAGAGCGGGTCTGGACACGCTGATTTCACGGCACGGAGGGGGTTGAACCGGGAATAGCCATGCAGGTTCACGGCATCCTCAAAATCCTCGGGATACTGACCACGTGGTTCAGTATCACCCTGCTGCCTCCCATTGCAATCTCGGTTTACTTTGGCGATGGTGAGCACAATACCTTCCTGGCCTGCCTGTTGCTGATTTTTTCCATTGGAATGCTGCTGTGGTATCCGGCCAGGCGCTATCAGGTCGAACTCCGGTTCCGGGAGGGGTTCCTGATTGTAGTGCTGATCTGGGTGGTACTGTCCATGATGGCCGCGATCCCCCTGGTACTGCTGGATGAACCTGCACTGAACCTGGTTGAAGCCATTTTTGAATCCTCGTCCGGCCTGACCACCACCGGGGCAACGATCCTGACCAATATTGATCAGTTGCCGCAATCGGTGCTGTATTATCGGCAGCAATTGCAGTGGCTTGGGGGGATGGGGATTATTGTACTTGCGGTGGCGGTCATGCCGGCCCTGGGTGTCGGCGGCATGCAGTTATACCGGGCGGAAACACCGGGCCCCATGAAAGACAATAAGTTGACCCCCAGAATCAAGGAAACGGCCAAGGCGATCTGGTACATCTACCTCGCACTGACCCTGGTATGCGGTGTGGCCTATTTTGCCGCCGGGATGGACTGGTTCAATGCCCTTTGCCATGCTTTTTCCACCATCGCGATTGGCGGGTTTTCCATCCATGATGACAACCTCGGCTATTTCAAGAACAATACCATCTACCTGCTTGCGGCATTCTTTATGGTCCTGGCAGGCCTGAATTTTGCGCTTCATTTTTCCGCCGTCCGGTTTCGGAGTGTTGCCATCTACCTGCGGGACCCGGAGGCTAGGGCCTATATCGGGATCATATTCGCCATGATCATCCTCACCACGGCGATGTTGATCGGCCACGGTATCTATTCGGAGTTTGACGAGACCGTGGTCCGGGGCATTGTGCAGACGATTTCCATGGTGACCACCACCGGGTTTGTCATTACAGACTATACGGTGTGGCCAACGTTCATCCCGGTCCTGCTGGTTCTTCTGAGCGGCGCAGGGGGCTGTGCAGGCTCTACGGCGGGGGGGATCAAGGTGATCAGGGTGCTGTTGCTGTTCAAACAGGGCGAGAGAGAGATCTCCAAGCTGGTTCATCCGAATGCACTGATTCCCATCAAGCTGGGAGGAAAGCCCGTCAAGGACGATGTGATCAATGCGGTTTGGGGGTTTCTGTCGCTGTACCTGTTCAGCTACCTGATCCTGTTGATCATGATGCTGGCAACCGGGGCCGATCTCACTACCGCATTCTCTGCCGTGTCCGCGTGCCTGAATAACCTGGGTCCCGGGCTGGGAGCCGTGGCCCATGACTACAGCAGCATCTCAGACACCGGGAAAATAATATTGACCTTCGCCATGCTGTTGGGGCGGCTGGAGTTGTTTACCCTGCTGGTGCTGGTCTCCCCGGTTTTCTGGAAAGGGTGACCGGGTTGCCGGCGTTGTCGACCATGCCTGTCCGGGCCACCGGGAAGCCGGCGGCCAGTCCCTGTCAGTTCAACCAGCTGTTCACCCGTTTGATATCTTCTTCATCCAGCTGCCCGGCTGCCCTTTCCAGGCTCAGGATCGACAGGATATAGTTGTATCGTGCACGCAGGTAGTGGGTGCGGGATACGGACAGGTCCCGTTGTGCATCCAGCACATCAAGGTTGGTGGTCAGTCCCGCGCTGAACCCTTCTTTCTTGGCTTCCAGGGCACTTTCCCCGGCAGAAATGGCTTCGAACAACGCTTCGACCTGGCTGACGGAGCTGGTGACATCCAGAAAAGCCGAGGTGGTCTGGGAAGCGGCCAGTCGGCGGGCCTGCTCAAGGAGCCGGTTTTCCCGGTTGTACAGAAGCCCTGCCTGCCGGGTGCGCAACTGGATGGTTCCTACGTGGTACAGGGGATACTGTACGGTAAGCCCCACAGAAGTGGTGGTGAAATCATCGGATGAAGCCGACATCGCATTGGAGTCCTGCCAGCGATAATCGGCTCCCAGGGTCACGGTGGGCCTGGTCAGGCTCTTTTGCCGGTCAATTTCAACCAGGGCGATGTCCGAGTTCAATGACTGGACCAGCAATGGAACATTTTGTGCCAGCGCTTTATCCACCCAGGCATTGATATCATTGGGAGCCGGCAATACGAGTGGGGCGTCCGCCCCCAAGGGTGACAGGGCTTCAGGAGTCATCCCGATCATCTCCTGCAATGCGGCGATATGGCTGTTGATCTGATTCTGGGTCTGTATTTCGTCGGCCTCAGCCTGTTTGAAGCGTGCCTTGGCATCGAAAAAATCTGTCTGGGTGCCCAGTCCCACCTCCAGCCTTTCATCGGCAAGGTCCATCTGCCGGCGGATGGCGATTTTTTCCAGTCTGGCCACTTCCCGGGCATCCTGTGCCGCCAGAATATTGAAATACCGTTCTGCCACCCGCAACATCAAATCATGCCGGGCATTTGCCAGCATGTGTTCGGACGCCCGTTCCCGGATTTCAGTTTGTGCAATTTGAATGCGGCCGGCGCGGTCATAAATCCGCAGGGCGGCCAGAATGCCCAGTTCATTGTCATCACTGGTCCGATTGCTTCCGCTGGAATCAGACCGCTGTCTTCCGACTTCCGCGGTGGATGTAATCGTGGGCCTGAAAACAGACTGGTCCAGGGGATGGTTCAGTTCATTGGCTTCGTGGGCCAGCACCTCGGCCTGAAAACCCGGGTCGTTCGCCAGGGCCAGTTCATAGATTTCCCATAAATCCGACGCATCCGCTTTGTCGATATTCGATAGTCCCACAACACAGAAAGCGGTGGCAAGTACCGCGCAAAGACCGAGTCGTTTCATTTTCGATTGACGTTCCCGGGGGGCTCAAAATGTAAATGCACGCTCATCGATTACATTGCGTAACCTGGGCACATGGGTTTCAAACAATGACCGCCGGGTACTGTCCGGTCGTACAATGACCACCTGCATCGCCGGGTCGTGTCCTTCTATGCCGACGACCCGGCCATGGTCCGGCACCAGGCGGCGGGTAAACCTTTCATCCACCTGTGGCAGGGAACCGGAGATCAGTATTCGATCGAAAAGCCGGTCCTGGTTTTCCGCTTCCCCGCAATAGCGAAAACAGTCGCCAAGCACCAGTTTGACATTGTCAATGCCGGCCCGGGCAAGATTCACACGAGCCCGGGCATGAAGGGATTCATCAATCTCAATGCTGGTGACATGGTGGCACAGGGAGGCCAGTATGGCCGTCAGGTAGCCGGTTCCGGTACCGATTTCGAGCACCCGGTGGTTGGATGAGAGACCGAGTGCCTCCACCATTCTGGCCCCGACTTTGGGCTCCAGCATGAATTCTTTATCATTCATCGGAACCTGAACATCTGCAAAAGCAAGGTCCTGATACGGCTCCGGAACAAAATCTTCGCGCCTGATTTCGGTGAGCACCCGGAGGGTTTGGGTTTCCAATACGTTCCAGGGCCGAATTTGTTGTTCGACCATGTTGATGCGAGCGGTCTCAAAGTCCATTGCGGTGGGGCATATTGTTGGTCAGTGGACGACGAATCTTACCAAATTAAACGATGAATGCATCGCTAATCCACAAAATAAATATAAACTAAAGGCACCGGGCCATCACGGATAACAGTGGGCCCATTGGTTCAATAACCGGAGGATTCGGGTGGGGTATCGTTTATAATCCGGTTCCGGGCGGTGAATCCGGCCCCATTATACCGAGTATTTTCCAGTGTTGAACATGTCCAGTGACTACCCCGTCAATTACCTGAAATCCATCCTCAATTCCAGGGTTTACGAAGTAACCCGGGAAACTCCCCTGGAGCGGATGGAATTGCTGTCGGAGCGGTTCGGCCAGAGCATCTGGTTAAAACGGGAAGATGTCCACCCCATCTTCTGCTACAAGATTCGGGGTGCGTACAACAAAATGGTCAGCCTGGGCAGGGAGGCGCTGGACCGGGGGGTGGTGGCCGCCTCGGCCGGCAATCATGCCCAGGGGGTTGCCATGAGCGCGAAGCGGCTTGGATGCAGGGCCCTCATTGTGATGCCGGTGACCTCCCCGTCCATCAAGGTTGACGCGGTCAAGCGCTGGGGGGTGGAAGTGGAACTGGTGGGGGACAGCTACAACGAGGCGTTTGAGCATGCCCGGGAAGTCTGCAAAAGACAGGGCCGGGAATGGATCAGCCCGTTCGATGACCCGATGATCATTGCCGGACAGGGAACGGTGGGCCTGGAACTGCTGAAACAGCACTCCGGCCCATTGGACGCCATTTTTGTGCCGGTGGGGGGCGGTGGGCTGATTGCGGGAATCGCCGTGTATGTAAAGCAGCTTCGGCCGGACATCAAAATAATCGGGGTCGAACCGCACAACTCCGATGCCCTGTACCAGTCACTGGAGGCAGGGAAAAGGGTCCGGCTGGACCGGGTCGGCATTTTCGCCGATGGAGTGGCGGCCAACCGGGTCGGAAAGGAAAATTTCAGAATATGCAGGGATTTTGTCGATGAGGTGGTTCGGGTCAGTACCGATGAGATTTGTGCGGCGGTGAAGGACCTGTATGAAGACACGCGTACTATTTTCGAACCCTCCGGTGCACTGTCTTCAGCGGGGATCAAGCGGTGGATCAGGCAGAACCCGTCCAGTCATGGTGCGGGGCCGGAGAACCGGAGTCTTGTTGCCATCGCCTCGGGTGCCAACATGAATTTTGACCGGCTCAGACATGTGTCGGAACGGGCCGAGATCGGTGAGCGCAGGGAAGCCATCCTCGCAGTGACCATTCCCGAAACCAGGGGAAGTTTCCGGCGGTTTTACCATACGCTGGGCAACCGGAGTGTGTCGGAATTCAACTATCGGTTTTCCAATGACCGGGAAGCGCATATTTTTCTCGGTGTCCAGATCACACATGGGAGAGAGATCGAAGACCTGATTTCCAGGCTGGCGGCCAAAGGGATTCCCTGCATTGATTTGACAGACAACGAGGTTGCGAAAATCCACGCCCGGTACATGGTTGGGGGCCGGGTCCCCGAAATGACCGGCGAACGACTGTTCAGTTTTGAGTTTCCGGAACGACCGGGTGCCCTGGGGGATTTCCTGGACCAGTTGGGCAGGACCTGGAATATTACGTTGTTTCATTACCGCAATCACGGATCAGATTTTGGCCGGGTGCTGTGTGGCATACAGATTCCACAGAAGGAATCCGGTGAATTTAACGATTTTTTGATCAATTTAGGGTATGGTTATCGGGAAGAAACCGAGAACCCTGTTTACAAACTGTTTATGCGTTGAGGCTGGAACCAAGAGTGGATGACATCGATTTATCCGAAGAGGTTGAACTGGGGGGGATTTACAACATTCCCGGGGAAGGCTTCATGGTGGAGCTTCTGTTGCCCCGGACCACCTATCTTTTTGACAAACAGGGGCTGCAGTATCGAATTGTCAAAAAAAAACAACAGGGATATGATGCCTCGGTGGAAGAGACCGCCCTGGCGCAGATCAATAATTTCGGACCCGTATTTGAACAATGGTAGCCCGCCCTGGCGCGGTGACCGAGTGCCCCCTGGAATGGGTGGAGACCCCACCGGGTGTTCCGCTTCCCGCAAACCAGGTCCATCTGTGGTTCGTGGACCTGCAATCCATTTCCCGTTTATCCCGGTGTGAACGGCCCGCCGGGGCGGGTCAGGGAAGCCCCGGGGATACCCGGAGCCGGGAAAAGCGGAGGCTGTACCTCCGGGGCAAGATGGCCCTTGAAACCCTGCTGGCCCATTACAGTGGATTGAAGCATTCCGAACTGGAGTTTGGATACGGAACCCGGGGCAAGCCCGGCCTGAGGAATCCCGGGCTTTGCGGTGCGCTCCGGTTCAACTATACCCTGTCACGGGGATACGCGCTGTATGCCTTTGCGTGGGAGGTGGAACTGGGGGTGGACATTGAAATCTACCCGCGAACAATCAACGCGGATTTGCTGGCCCGCAGAAAGCTGAGCCCGGTGGAGCAGTCCAGTTGGGAGGCGGTCCCCGCCGGGCAGAAAAACAACGCCATGCTGATGTGCTGGACGCGCAAGGAGGCGTATGGAAAAGCGCTTGGAGTGGGGATACGATATGAAATGCGGAAAGTATCGCTGTTCCGGGACCTGCATGGATATCGCTGGGAAACCGGGGTTGGCGGGTTGTTCGGCGAAGAAAAGTGTGAAATCGACTCCCTGCACGGAGTGCAGATTGCGTTGCCGGTCCCCGGTGCTGCATCACTCATGTATGCCGGCGGTCCCTGCATGCCGGCTGCGTCCTTGCCATTGATCCCAATGGTTCTCGATTACCGGTTCATAGAAGGAGTAACGGCCAAGTGAAATTTGTCGACCTGGATGCCCAGTTTAAAGTTGTGGAGCCGGAGATACGCGCTGCACTGGACCGTGTTTTGCAGCACACCCAGTTTATCATGGGTCCGGAAATCAAGGCGCTTGAGCGGCAGTTGAGCGAATATTGCGGAGTCAGGCATGCCCTCACCGCCGGGAGCGGAAGCGATGCATTGCTGATGGCTTTGATGGCGTATGACGTCGGGCCGGGAGATGGCATTATTGCCCCTCCATTTACTTTTGTCGCAACGGCGGAAATGGTCCAGTTGCTGGGTGCAACGACGGTTTTCGTGGATGTTGAAGAAGAAAGCTTCAACCTGGATGTCGATCTTCTTGAAGAGGCCATCCGGAAAACACGGGGCCAGGTCAACCTGAAAGGGATTGTCCCGGTGGACCTGTTTGGCCTGCCTGCCCGGCATGACGAGATACAGGCCATTGCCGAGCGAAACGGGCTGTTTGTATTAAGCGATGCAGCGCAAAGCTTTGGCGCTGAATACAGGGGCCGGAAGGTCGGTGTCTTCGGGAATATTTCGATCACCAGTTTTTTTCCGGCCAAGCCGCTGGGATGCTATGGAGACGGTGGCGCCGTATTCACCGATTCCGATGAACTGGCAGAAAAAATCGAGTCCATACGGATTCATGGCAAGGGGAAATCCCAATATGAGAACATCCGTATCGGGGTAACGGGCCGGATGGATACCATCCAGGCGGCAGTCCTTGGCTGCAAGCTGAAAATCTTCGAGGACGAATTGAACAGGCGCCGGGAGATCGCAGACTATTACAGTGAGCAGCTCCAGGAGTATGTGGCGGTCCCTTCGGTGCCGGATGACTGCAGGAGCGCCTGGGCAGCCTATACGATACGGACCCCCAGACGGGACCGGGTCCGGGCCCACCTGCAGCGGGAGGAGATTCCGTTTGCCGTCTACTATCCTTCCCCCCTGCACCGGCAACCGGCGTTCAAAAATGCGTTCTGGGGAGGGAAGGACATGGCGGTATCGGACCGGTTGTCCGAAGAGGTGATCAGCCTGCCGATCCATCCCTATCTTACCGGCCGTGACCAGGACCGGATCATCGAGGAGGTCATAAAGGGGGTGGGATAGTCTGGAAGCTTCCCGGGAACGGCAGCGGATACGGGGGGGATTGCCGGTTCACCGGACCGGAGAATTCCCCTTATTTTCGGGGGGCTTTTCGGGTTTTTCGGGTTGCTTTCTTCTTTCTTCGGGATGGTTTTGCGTTTTCCAGCAGCTTCTTGCAGTGGTCAAGGGTCAGCAGAGCAGGTTCTTCGACATTTTTCGGGATGCGGGCATTCTTCTTGCCGTCGGTCACATAGGGCCCGTACGGGCCATTCAGAACCCGGATGCCGGAGTCTTCAAAGTTCAGGATGATCCGGTTGGCATCCTGTTCTTTCTTCTCCGCGACCAGGTCCAGGGCGTCTTCCCGGGTGATGGTATGGGGGTCCTGGCCCTCCTTGAGGGAAACAAACCGGTTTCCATACCGTACATAGGGACCATATCTTCCGATGGCGGTGGTCAGTTTCTCTCCTTCCGGGGACTCTCCCAGGGACCTCGGCAGTCTGAACAGTTCCAGGGCTTCTTCAAAGGTGATGGTGTCCAGTTTCTGGTCAGGGCGAAGGCTGGAGAAAGCCGGTTTTTCCTCGTCTTCACGGGAACCAATTTGTGCAAAGGGTCCGTACCGTCCCATTCTTACCGACAGGGGCTTGCCGGACTTGGGGTCGGTGCCGAGTTGTCTGGATTGAATCACATCCTCCCGGCTCACCCCTTCGGCCTTGTCTTCAACCTGCCTGGAAAAGGATTTCCAGAATTCCGACATCAGGGGAATCCATTCTTTCTCGCCCCTGGATATTTCATCCAGGGAATCCTCCAGTTTTGCCGTGAATTCGTAGTCGACGTACTGGGTGAAATGGGTGGACAGGAAACGGTTGACGATCTTGCCGATATCGGTGGGCTCAAAGCGCTTTTTTTCCAGGGTCGCATACGACCTGTTTTGAAGTGTGCTGATAATCGAAGCATACGTTGAGGGCCGGCCGATGCCATAGGCTTCCAGTGTTTTGACCAGTGTGGCCTCGTTATATCGTGGCGGCGGCTCGGTAAAATGCTGTTCGGGTCGGATTTTCTTGATCTCAACGGGTTGGCCCTTCTCCAGGGGCGGCAGTATCTTTTCTCCGGGATTCTTGGCCGGCTTGTCATCCGTTCCTTCCTGGTAGACCGACATGAATCCGGGAACGCGTATCGTTGAACCGGATGCCCGGAATACCGCGGTTACATTCTGGGCTTCCCCGGTATCCAGATCAACGGATACCGTATCAATGGTGGCATGAATCATCTGGGAGGCCATCGTCCTTTTCCAGATCAATTCATAGAGCCGGTACTGGTCCATGGAAAGTTGCCGTTTCAAACCATCCGGCAGGCGTTTCACAGACGTTGGCCGAATGGCCTCGTGGGCCTCCTGGGCATTTTTGGATTTGTTCTTGAACGTCCGGGGCGCATGGGGCACTGTGTTGACGCCGTACCGGGATGCAATCAATTCCCTGATTTCGGCTACCGCGCTCCCGGCAAGTGCCACGGAATCCGTGCGCATGTAGGTGATCAAGCCAGTGGTCCCGCCACTGATTTCAATGCCTTCATACAGTTGCTGGGCGGTTTGCATGGTTCTTCGGGCGGTAAATCCGAGTTTCCTGGACGCTTCCTGTTGCAGGGTCGACGTGGTAAATGGGGGAGCAGGATTGCGTTTTCGCTCCTTTCTGGTTACTTTTGAAACCGTCAGCATCCCGGCTGCAGCGGTTCGAATGGCAGAATGGTACTGGTCAGCGGTGTTCCCGTCCGCAATGGAAAACCGGGTCAGTTTTTTACCCTGGAAGTGCGTCAGTTTTCCGACGAACGGATTTCCCTTCGAGTCCAGGTCTGTTTCAATCGTCCAGTATTCCCGGGTGACAAATTGGGCGATTTCCTCTTCACGCTCACAAATCAGCCGCAGTGCAGGGCTCTGTACTCTCCCGGCAGAAAGCCCCCGCTGCACCTTTTTCCATAGTAGCGGAGACAGGTTGAAGCCGACCAGGTAATCCAGCGCTCTTCGCGCCTGCTGCGCATCGATCAGGTTGGTGGACAGTTCCCGGGGATTCTTGACGGCCTTTTGGATCGCGGTCCGGGTGATTTCGTGGAACTCAACCCGGTAAACGGGTTTCTTCCCGATGGCGTTTTTCTCTTTCAATATTTCATACAGGTGCCAGGAGATCGCCTCCCCTTCCCGGTCCGGGTCAGTCGCGAGGTACAGGGAATCGGCGTTTTTCATCGTCCGGACGATCAAATCGACGTGCTGCTTGTTGCGGGCAACAATCTCATACCGCATCTCAAAATTGTTTTCAGGGACAACGGCCCCTTTTTTTGGCAAGAGGTCCCGAACATGCCCGTAGGAAGCAAGGGCCGTGAAATCGCCTCCCAGATATTTTGACAGCGAGCGTGCTTTGGCAGGGGACTCCACAATAATCAACGACTTTCCCATTTGTCTTGGTCTTTACCTGTTGACGAGTGTTTTGGTCATGACTGGGACAGTGATGGCGGTGCTCCGGGTTCAGTGGATGCAGGCAGGTGATCCATCGAGAACCAGGGTTTCCATTAAATCGGACACCCCGTCTTCTTCGGTATAATTGCTCAGCACCAGCAACACCACCCATTTCACATGTTCGAGTTCGATGGTTTCCACATCCAGGGCCAGGAGCCGGTCAATCACCATTTCCCGTGCCACAGGGTCCAGAACCCCGCTTTGTTCGAGTCTCAACAGGAAACCGCGGCTGTCAATGCACAATTGGCGGCATTCGTATTCGTCGTAGTGGCGAATCACATCGTGCTTCGGTATCGGCAATTTTGGAGGATTTTTTTCGCATAGCCGTGCCAGGCTCTCCAGCCAGTTAAACGCCTGGCTGATCATCGTCTGGTCGAATCCAGCCAGGCTCAGTTCCCATTCCAGTGTTTCCTGGTCCGGTTCCATCCCATCATCATCGAACATATGGTTCTCAAAGAGATAAATGAGAACATCAAGCATGTTTTCTTTCATAACTCACAAACGTCACAATCAGTTTATCTGCTTCCAGTCAGTGGATGCCCGGGGTCCGTGACACCGGGTTGCCCCGATTCCAGGTGTGGGGCCTTCGGTAATTTGCACACGGTCTGCTGCTTCAGCTGTACCGCTGCGAACAAAACTTCACCTGTACTTTCACCCGGCGTTGCGGGGGAAGTCTATCAGGTTACAGCGGGAATTTTTATCTCGATTTCACCCATGGCGCCAATTTCCGACCCCCGGACCGCTGGCCGGCGGATTGTACCGTTTCCCCGGGGCGTCGTGCATTTTTTCCATCCGGTTTGTCCGGGCAGGTCGATGATACGGACCCGCGGATGATCGAAGTGGGCACGGCCCGACCAGCCCGGCTGCCCGTGCCGGATACTCCGTCCATGAATGGAGTGGACAGTCGGTGTTGGAATTCGCCTCCACCGCGGAATTCCCTGCCCACAGGTTTCATCGGGCGGACGGAGATGAAAGCGTTTTCCAATCCTGAAATGAGTAGATTATCGGACCGTTCCCATATCAGGCTCATCTTCGTTGGACAATCCTCTTGTTATACATTGCCAGCACTTTTATAGTATTATTTATTAATACGTATTTACACGTATTTGCATTTAATCAAACTGGAAGAGCTTCAAATGAAAGGTCCCAATGGGAAAAGCGTTTGGCGATGTTGTGGGCAATGCGGTTCACAGTTGCAGAATTCTGGTGGGTGATGCTGAAGAAGCCTGTGTAGGGAAGCGGAGTAACGGCAAAACGGCTGGAGCACAATCCTTGTCTCCCGAACGCAGAAGCGAGATCGCATGAAAAGCTGCGAAATCCAGATGGTCACATTCTACTGCCACAAATGGTCTGTTATAGTCAGGACGTACCAAAACGAGGCGTAAAGCATGGAAGTAAGTGAACAAGATCATGTAATCAGAGATTCTCCACCAACTTCAGAGGTTGAGTTTGGAGATGAGTTCAAACGAAATATTTTCGCTGAAGAAACAGAAGAAGTTTTTGCTGGATGTGTGACGATTGATCCGGACAAACTCCAAGGTGCCTGGGAAACGCTGTCACAGGATAATGGTGGTTGGGAAATTGGGCACTTGCCAAAGATAATGCACGATGCTTTAGTGTCTGTTTTACACCGTAAATCAACAGAACAAAATCCTGATGCCACCTAATGATGATCAGTTATCTGAAGTATCTGCTGATAAAATTAAGGGAATACCTGCCCCTGAATCGCCGGGGCAGAGCGGTTGCGTAAAGAATTCCCCTGCAGGTACCTTGCCAGGGCAAGGGAGCGGTAAAGCAGAGGGAATACATCCTGCCCAGAACAGCGGATACATCGTGCTGCATTGACCGAAACGGAAGATTATGGCCCACAGAACTGCCCGGGTTTCCCGAAATACCCGGGAAACCCAAATTGAAGTGAATATCGACCTGGATGGGTCGGGAAAATCCGAATTCGATACCGGGGTGCCGTTTTTGGAACATATGATGGAGCAGATTGCCCGGCATGGATGCGTGGATATCGTGGTGCGTGCCAGGGGTGACCTGCACATCGATGACCACCACACCGTTGAAGACATCGGGATCACGCTGGGGCAGACCGTGTTGAAGGCGCTGGGGGACAAGAAAGGCATCCGGCGGTACGGTCACGCGTACATCCCGCTGGATGAAGCGCTCGGCAGGGTGGTCATCGATTTTTCGGGACGGCCATTGCTGGTACAGCATGTGGACTACCCGGATCGCAACATCGGCCGGTTTTCCACTTCCCTGATCCATGAATTTTTCCAGGGTTTTGCCAATCACGCACTGGCCACTGTGCACATCGACCGGTTGCGCGGGGAAAATTCACACCACATTGCAGAAACCCTGTTCAAGGCATTTGGCCGGGCATTGCGGATGGCCGTGGAACACGACCCCCGGGTACGCGACGTGCCATCCACCAAGGGCATGCTTTGATTCCCGGCAGCGGTTTCATGGCTGTGGGGAAAGCGTAGGGGAAGTCATCGGAAATGGCCAGGACAGTCATCGTGGACCTGGGTACCGGAAACCTGCATTCCGTGTACAAGGCGGTCGCGCACATCCGCGATGAGATCAATGTATGCATCACCTCTCATCCGTCAGAAATCCAATCAGCGGATTATCTCATCCTGCCCGGGCAGGGTGCCATCGGCACATGGATCCGCCAGCTTGAGGAAAATCCGGGTCTGCGGGAAGCGATTGCACAGCGTCTCAATGCAGGACCCGTTCTCGGGGTCTGCCTGGGTTTGCAGGCACTGTACCGGTCAAGCGAGGAAAATGGCGGGGTTGCCGGGCTGGGAATCCTGGAAGGGCATGTAAAACATTTTTCCGGTCATCCGGCACACCGGGAGGCAGTGGAAGGAAAGGATGCCCTGAAAATTCCCCACATGGGCTGGAACCGGGTCCGCCAGAAAGCAGAACACCCGCTTTGGCACGGAATCCGGGATGAGGAGCGGTTTTATTTTGTCCACAGCTATTATGTGGACAGTGGCAATGTGGATCAGGTGTACGGGGAATGCCGGTACGGGAATCGTTTCACGGCGGCAGCGGGGCATGAAAATTTGTTTGCAACCCAGTTTCACCCGGAAAAAAGTCATCGGGCCGGATTGAGGCTGCTCCGGAATTTCCTCAACTGGAACGGGAAACCCTGAATGCTGCTGATTCCGGCCATTGATCTTAAAGAGGGGAAATGCGTCCGTCTGCGGCAGGGCGACATGGACCAGACCACGGTGTTTTCCGATGACCCGCTGGCGGTTGCAGGGCGCTGGGTCAACGAAGGTGCGCGCCGGCTCCATATGGTTGATCTTGATGGGGCCGTGAAAGGCGAACCCGTCAATGCGGAGATCATCCACCGGATTGCCCGACGCTACCCCGATGTGCCCATCCAGGTCGGCGGTGGAATACGCAATGAACATACCGTGAAGGCCTACATACAGGCCGGGGTCCGTTACGTGATCATCGGCACCCAGGCAGTGAAAGACCCGCCTTTCATCCGCGCCCTGTGCGCGGAATATCCGGGCCGCATTATCGTCGGACTGGATGCCCGGGATGGAAAAATAGCGACGGAGGGCTGGTCAAGGCTGTCCAGGCACCACACCGTGGACATGGCCCGGCATTTCGATGCACAGGGAGTGGAAGCCATTGTGTACACGGACATTGCCCGGGATGGAATGATGCAGGGAGTGAATATCGAAGCGACGGTGGCCCTGGCTGAATCCGTGAATGTTCCGGTTATCGCGTCCGGGGGGATTCACAATCTCGAAAATGTAATCCGGCTTGCTGAAGTATCCGGTGCAGGAATTTCCGGGGCCATTACCGGCCGTGCAGTCTATGAAGGGACCCTGGATTTTGGCGCAGGCCAGAAGGCGGCTGACGAGGTTTCCGGTGGCGGTAGAGTCCGCCGGTAGGGACATGGCGGGAGAGTACAGATAGATGGCCCTGGCCAAACGAATCATTCCCTGTCTGGACATCGACAATGGCCGGGTTGTCAAAGGTGTGCAGTTTGTGGACATCTGTGATGCGGGGGACCCGGTTGAAGTGGCCAGGCGGTACGATGCCCAGGGAGCGGATGAAATCACATTTCTGGATATAACCGCCAGCTCTGACGGTAGGGATACCCTTGTCCATGTGGTGGAACAGGTCGCCAGTGAAGTCTTTATCCCCCTGACAGTGGGCGGGGGGATCCGCCGGCTTGATGACATCCCCCGTCTGCTCAAGGCCGGGGCAGACAAGGTATCCATTAACACCACGGCGGTGAACAATCCGGACTTCATTCGCCAGGCCAGCCGGCATTTTGGGAACCAGTGCATTGTCGTGGCCATTGATGCCAAGCGGGTTGATTCCGGGTCCGGGGACAAATGGGAAATTTATACCCATGGAGGCAGGAAGCGGACCGGGATTGATGCGATAGAATGGTCGATGAAGATGGCGGACCTGGGAGCGGGTGAATTGCTGGTCACGAGCATGGACCGGGACGGCACCAAAAACGGCTTTGATCTGGCGTTAATGCAACAAATCAGCCGCAGCGTCTCGGTCCCGGTGATTGCTTCGGGAGGAGTCGGTTCGCTGGACCACCTGGTGGCAGGGGTGCTTGAAGGGGGCGCGGATGCGGTGCTTGCCGCCAGTATATTCCATTACGGGGAGTTTACGGTAGGGCAGGCCAAATCATACATGGCTGCGCGGGGTATTGAGGTCAGACTGTAGACGGGTTAACATGAATGCCATGATTGAGCAGGTACAGTGGAACGAAGCGGGCCTGGTTCCCGCCATTGCACAACAGCACGACACCGGGAAAGTGCTCATGGTGGCCTGGATGAACCGGGAGGCCCTTGAGGCCACGCTGACCGAGGGAAGGGCCATTTATTTTTCCCGCTCACGGCAAAAACTGTGGCGCAAGGGTGAGGAATCCGGCCATGTGCAGCAGCTCAGGGAGATCCGGATCGACTGTGACGGCGATGTCGTGTTAATGCAGGTGGAGCAGATAGGCGGAATCGCCTGCCACACCGGCAGGCACAACTGTTTTTACAGGCGCTATCGAGACGGTGAATGGGAAGAGGTGGATCCCATCCTGAAAGACCCGGCCGAAATATACCCGGCTGCGTCTTAAAAACATTCCGCCTTGACGGTTTTCCCGCTAAAATCGGACCAGGTCGCGTGGGTGCTTGAATATTCGTTGAAGAGAACCATATTCCATAGGATGAACTGGCAAACAAGACCCGGTATAAATCAGACAACCTGAGTGGAGACAACAAATTATGGGTATTGGTGGAATAAGTCCTGTACAGTTACTGATCATATTGGTCATTGTGCTATTGATATTCGGGACCAAGAAACTGCGCAACTTTGGTGGTGACCTCGGTGGCGCAATCAAGGGATTCAAAAAAGCCGTGAAGGAAGACAGCACGACTGACCAGATTGAAGAGGCTGACAAGGATGGGGAAGAGGTGGTTGTAACGGAAAAGCAGGGAGTAGACAAAAAAAATTCCTGACCGGGTTTAGTCTCCCATGTTTGACATTGGTTTTTGGGAGATGGCGTTCATCGGCGTCATCGCACTCGTTGTCATTGGGCCGGAGCGACTCCCCGGTGCTGCCCGCACGGTAGGGTTATGGGTCGGCAAGGGACGCCGGATGCTGGCAGAAGTCCAGGCGGATGTGAAAAAGCAAATGGATGCGGAGGATTTTGCACAGGTCAGGGAGCTGAAAAACGAACTCACCTCGACAACCCAGGAACTCAGCGATATCGCCAGTGTGGACAATGATCCGCTGGGAATTCAGGAAGCGGGAGAGGGTCTGAAGCAATCCATGGATGAACTCAAGGCGGCGACCAGGGGGGAAGGCGCCAAGCCGCCGGCAAAGAACCCCTCCGTATCCGCAAAGAAAACAGCCAAAAAGAAAGCAACCAAAAAGAAGGCCGCCAAGAAGAAAACAACTAAAAAGAAAGTAACTAAAAAGAAAGTAGCCAAAAAGAAAGTATCGGCCAGGAAAACTGCCTCAAAGAAAGCGTCGGCGAAGAAAGCACCGGGGAAAAAAGCAACCTCATCGGCCAGGAAAACAACGAAAAGTAGGTCCGTACGGAAAAAGACACCCGGCAATCCATCCGCAACCAAAACAGCCAGGAAGTTGAAGCCAAAGAAGGTCGCCACCAGGAAGCCCTCCCAGCTTGTGGGCACCAGGGCCCACAGGGCATCAACGTCTGCCCGGAAGACGACAAAACCCGGTGCAGGTGATACGGTGCAGTGACCATGGCTGAAAACGAAGAAAACGGAATCGCCGGGGAAGGGACGTTTGTTTCCCATTTGATCGAACTCCGTGACCGCCTGCTCCGGGGGATATTGTCCGTATTGGTGTTTTTCATCTTGCTGGTCCCCTTTGCCAATACACTGTATGAGGTCTTGGCGAATCCCTTGATGTCTGCGTTGCCCGAAGGTAACACCATGATCTCTACGGAACCTCACGGACCCTTTTTCGTCCCGTTCAAGTTTGCATTTGCCTGTGCATTTGCACTGGCTGTTCCGTACCTGCTGTACCAGCTGTGGGCATTTGTTGCCCCCGGGCTGTACAAAAAGGAAAAACGCCTGGTGATGCCGTTGCTGATTTCCAGCAGCGGGCTGTTTTATCTTGGGATTCTGTTTTCGTATTTTGTGGTCTTCCCCATCATTTTCACCTTTTTTGCCAATACTGCTCCAGAAGGGGTGGCGGTGATGACCGATATCAACGCGTACCTGAGTTTTGTCATCAAGTTGTTTTTCGCCTTTGGGGTTGCCTTTGAAGTGCCGGTTGCAACCATGCTGATGGTGCACATGGGGGTTACCGATGTCCCCAGCCTGAAGAAAAAGCGCCCCTATATCATTGTCTCGGCATTTGTAGTGGGCATGCTCCTCACGCCGCCGGACATCTTTTCCCAGACGCTGCTTGCATTGCCGGTCTGGGCCCTGTTCGAGGCAGGATTATACTGTTGCCGTTTCCTGAAACGGGACACGGACGACGACGGGGCGAAACTGGATCAGGCCGTGTAGTGGCCAGCCGGCAGCGGGTTGCCGGGGTCTGTTTTCGGGTTCCGGGGAGTGCCGGTGCGCCGGTTGTCGCCCTGGGTCCGGGAGGCGATCAACTGTTGAGGATCCGCCACTCCTGGTTGATGAACCCGAACAGCGGCCTGAAGTTGCTTTTATACGACATTTTACTGCATCCATTGATCCAGTATCCAAGGTACAGCCAGTCAAGGCCCACCTCCCGGACATACTCAATCTGCTTCATAATGGCATAGGTTCCAAGACTGCGTTTTGCCATGGCCGGGTCGAAATAGGTGTAGACCGCGGACATTCCGTCATCGGGCAAGTCGCACACCGACACGCCGACCAGTCTTTCATTGATGCGGAATTCCAAAAATACGCTGTCAATGGGGGAGTCCACCATGGATTCCCTGTACCGGTCCGGGTCGTTATGGTCCATGTTGTCGCCGGAGTGGCGCCAGGACTGGTAGCGGCAAAACAATTCGAAGTGTTCTTCGCTGAAACCGGCGGGGACCATGGTGGTGTAAACATCCCGGTTTCGCTTGTAGCATCGGCGCTGGGCCCGGTTCGGCAGATACTCGCTGGCGGGAATCCTGACCGATACACAGGCATTGCAGTTCCGGCAATAAGGCCGGTAAACAATCTTTCCGCTTCGCCGGAAACCGGACTTGAGTGACAGGGAAAACAATTGATGGTCGATGCCGGAATCCGTATCCATTACCATCGTCGTTGCCGTTTCCGATTCGAGATAAGGACAGGCGTAGGGGGCCGACAAAAAAAACCGGGGTCTATGCAGCGGAATGGTCACGATATCCGGGTTGCGGGGTGAACATGGTTTCGGGATCCAGCGGTGACCAGGTTCCGGTTTTGTCGGGTTGGGACAGGGCCCGTTCCAGATTTCCAAGAAATTCCCGCCTTGGTATTTCGGTGGCCCCCAGGCTCAGCAGATGGGGGGAGGTTACCTGGCAGTCAATCAAATGATACTGCCACGCACAAAGACTGGAACTGAGGCAGTACAAGGCGGCCTTGGATGCGTCGGGTACCAGGGAAAACATGCTTTCGCCGAAATACATGCTGCCCATGGCGATGCCGTACAATCCCCCTGCCAGTTGTCCATTTTTCCAGACCTCCGTTGAGTGGGCATATCCCAATTGATGAAGCCGGATATAGGCCGCCTTCATTTCTTCCGTGATCCAGGTTTCGGTTTTCCGGATCCGGAGGGCTGCGCAATACTCAATCACACTTTCAAAATCCTGGTCGAATGTGAATTTGAAGCGGTTTTTCCGTATCGATTTTTTCAGGCTGCGGGAAGGCCTGAATTGATGCGGATACAATACACACCGGGGGTCCGGTGACCACCACAGGATGGGTTCGCCGGGGCTGTACCACGGAAAGATCCCGCATCGATATGCCTTGAGCAGCCGTTCGGTGCTCAGGTCGCCACCGAGGGCAAGCAGGCCATCTTCCGTGGCAAATTCGGCATCCGGGAAATCCTCCACTGCGGTCATGTCGCCAAACGGTCCGGGGTATTTTGTGTTGTCATTTCTGTATACTATCGAACAATCCCGGACAATGTAAATCAAGGGGGATGATATCTCTGCTTACAGAAGAAAAGATTACTTCGCGTTTCATGGACAAGCCGGCCCGAATGGGATGAACCCGAATCCCCGTGATTGATGGAGTCCGGACCCTTCTTCTGCGTGGTATGGAGTGGGGAACGATGAACGAAGTCATGGGACCCGTAAATATTCTGTCAACGAATCTTCCGCCGCATTCCCTGAAATTAGACCGATGCGAATCCTGGGAATAGAAACCTCCTGTGATGATACGGCTGCGGCCATCTATGACAGCGACCATGGACTGGTTTCCCATTACCATGCTTCACAAGTCGAATTGCACAGCCGGTATGGCGGTGTGGTCCCGGAGTTGGCCGCCAGGGACCATATACGAACCCTGTTGCCCTTGATTGACAAACTGTTCACGGGACCTGAAAATGATTCCAGGGTGCCGGACGGGGTTGCCTACACCGCCGGTCCGGGGTTGTCCGGAGCGCTGTTGGTAGGTGCTTCACTGGGCAAGAGCCTGGCACAGGCATGGAAAAAGCCGGCATTGGGGGTTCATCATATGGAAGGGCATTTGCTGGCCCCCATGCTGGAGGAGTGCCCCCCCGAGTTCCCGTTGCTGGCACTGCTGGTGTCAGGCGGACACACGTTGCTGGTGGATGTTCCCTCACCGGGCCGATACCGGATACTGGGGAGAACCCTGGATGATGCAGTAGGAGAAGCTTTCGATAAAACGGCGAAATTGCTCGGTCTCGGATATCCGGGGGGCCCGGTGATCGCACGGGTTGCAACGGCTGGAAATCCCGATCGGTTCCGGTTTCCCCGGCCCATGACCAACCGGCCGGGACTGGATTTCAGTTTCAGCGGTCTGAAGACGCATGCCCTGACCACGGCACAACAGCACGAACTCGATCCCCAGACTGTCGCGGATATCGCGCTTGCATTTGAGCGGGCGGCGGTGGACACCCTGGCAATAAAATGTGTCAGGGCAATCAAAGCCACCAGGCGGAAGCGACTGGTTGTTGCCGGGGGAGTGGGCGCGAACCGGCGTTTGCGGGAAAAGCTGGAAGGACTGTCCCTTGACACTGGCTTCGAGGTATTTTACCCAAGACCTGAATTCTGCACCGATAACGGAGCCATGATTGCCTACGCCGGATATTTTCGATTCAACCTGCAAAAAGAGAGGAATCGGAGCTGCAGCTTTGGGGTGTATCCAAGATGGAGCCTGGAAGAGATCGAGTAGCCGGTGGTTCTACCATTGAATCCTGTTTTCATTCCCGGCAATAAAACGGGAAATATTCGCTTTGTGTCGCCAGAACAGCAATGTACCGATGAACAGTGCAAGAACAAAATAAGCCGTTTCAGGCAATATCCAGAGCACCAGCAGGGGCGCACAGGTTGCAGCAGTCAGTGCGGCAACAGAAGAATAACGGAAGATGACGGCAACGGCCAGCCAGACCGACATCAGGATCAATGTGACCGGGAGACTCGTGCCGATAAATACGCCCAGCGCGGCAGCCACCCCTTTGCCCCCCTTGAAGCCAAAGAACAGCGGGAACAGGTGGCCGAGGAAGGCCGCCCCCCCCACCACGGCAATGGTGGTGGCGTCGTCGGTGGCGAATTTTACCGCAAATACGGGAAGAAAACCTTTGAGAACATCGCCCAACAACGTGATTGCCGCCGCTTTCTTGCCGCCGATCCGAAGTACATTGGTCGCCCCGGGATTATTTGACCCCAGTGTGCGCGGGTCGGATAATCCCATGGCTTTACAGACTATAATCGCACTGGAAATGGATCCCACGCAGTATGCGATCAGTGGAAGAATGACGATTTCCATGGTGGTATCGTTTGAATTACATTGGATACATCCTGTCCGGACGATCCGCAACGTACTGGTCTAATATCAATTGTGGACATTATTTACCTTCACGGCCTAAAAGTCGACTGTGTAATCGGGGTCTGGGAATGGGAAAGGCAGATCACCCAGTCGATTACCATTGACCTGGACATGGGTTTTGATACCAGGCTTGCTGCGGCCAGTGACCGTCTCGAAGACACCTTGAGCTACAAGGATGTTTCAAAGCGCGTGGAACAGTATGTGAAAACCTCCGAAAATTTCCTGGTGGAAAGATTGGCGCAGGAAATCGCAGACATCCTGTTGACCGAGTTTGAAATCCGGTGGTGCCGGGTAAAAATCAACAAGTTCGGCGCGGTTCGGGGAGCCAGGGATGTTGGCATCATTATTGAAAGGGGCGAGAAAGGGTGACTCAGGTTGTCGTGAGTCTTGGCAGCAACATTAACCGCGAAACCAATATTCGGTTTGCCGTTGGAAAAATCAGGCAAGAATTTGGCGCGATTGAAATTTCGCCCATTTATGAGACCGAATCGGTGGGATTTGAAGGTCCATCGTTTTTAAATCTCGTCATCGGATTCCAGTGGTCCCGCACCCTGTTGGAACTGTGCACGGACCTGCGTGAGATTGAAACAGCGTGCGGAAGAATACGGGGCAGGAAATCGTTCGACAACCGGGTGCTTGATATTGATGTTCTCCTCTTTGGCCACCAGAACTTGCGCGCCGATGGATACAATATTCCCCGGGACGAGATTGAGAAATATGCCTATGTGCTCAAGCCCCTGGCAGATTTATACCCGGACTGGTGCCATCCCGTCAGTGGGTTGACATACAAGCAGATGTGGCGGGATTTCAATCAAACCGGGCAGAAACTCGGCTTAATCGCAATACTGTTGCTTTAAGGAAATATTTATGTTTGAATCCTCCTCATTCGGTTTTACATGGGGAGGATAGTCATGGCCCGAACGCAGGCCACGCTTCCAGGTGGTGCGCGTCTTTCCGACTATATGAGTGTCAATGTAATCTCGCGGTTTTATCCGCGTGAGGTGGTCTGTTCGGCGTTAAGTTCTGGAGGACAGGAAAGTCGCCGTCGGCGGGATTTGCCTGCGGAGGTGATGGTGTATTACGTCATCGTGATGGCCCTGTTTCGTTCGGTATCGACTCGGGAGGTCTTGCGTTGTCTGGTTGATGGTTTGCGTTGGAGTTGTGCGGACCTGCCGATGCGGGTTTCGGGGAAGTCATCGATTTCCCGGGCCCGGTCCCGTCTGGGGACGGCACCGTTTTCCGCCTTGCGGGAGCGTTGCGTGGTTCCGTTGGCCACCCGCGAAACCGTTGGATCATGGTATCGGGGATGGCGCCTGGTGGCCTTTGACGGTTCGACACTGAATTTGCCGGATGAAGTACGCAACCGGGAGGTATTCGGGTTGCCGGCATCCAGTCGCGGCGATTCGGCGTTTCCCCAGGCCCGGGTCACGATGATGGTGGAACTGGGCACCCGGGCTGCTCTGGCCTGGACGGCGGGTCCGTTTCGTGAGAGCGAAGCGGAACAGGCGGAGCGTCTGCTCGACGAATTCTCTCCGGGCATGCTGGTGCTGGCAGACCGCTATTACTGTGGTTTTCCGTTGTGGAGCCGTGCCGCCGAGACCGGTGCCGACCTGTTGTGGCGGCTCAAGGGAAATCATGCCTTTCCAGTGCACGAAGCCCTGGCGGATGGATCGTGGCGAAGCGTGATCCGCGGCAGTGGTCGGGACCGCCGAAAAAGCACCGGGGAGCGCCCGATCCGAATCATCGCCTATCGGTTCGATGGGAGGGATGAAATCTACCGGTTGGCCACCACGATCCTGGACCCGGAACAGGCCCCGGCCGAAGAACTGGCTGCGCTGTATCACGAACGATGGGAAATCGAGACCACCTACGACGAAATCAAAACCCATCTTCTAGGACCCGGAGCGATCCTGAGAAGCAAAACCCCGGAACTTGTCTACCAGGAAATCGACGGCCTGATGTTGGCCCACTACGCGGTTCGACGGCTGATTCATGAAGCCGCCGGAACGGCGCGGGAAGATCCCGACCGACTATCCTTCGTACATGCCACACGGGTCATGCGCCGCCGGATCATACAACCCGGTGGTTTCCCCCCCAGAGCATCAGACGGATCATCTGATCCGTGAAATCCTGGAAGAACGGACCGTCTCAAGCCGCGGACAGAAAAAACCCCGTGGCGTGAAAAGAAAAATGAGCAATTATCCATTGCGAAAACGGGGACCGCTGTCACGGGAAATACAGCTATGGGACCCGGAAATTATTCGAATATCTGCTTAAAGCAACAGTATTGGGCTTAATCGACTTTGCGTTGCAGTGAGGGCGAACCCTGTCCGGGGGTTGCCGATTATCGCCCCAGCATTCTGACCAGTGTTTCATTCCGGTCTATGAAATGGTGCTTGAGTGCAGCGAGTGTATGGATACCCGAGAGCAGGACCACCGACAGTGCGAACCAGTAGTGCAGTTCCCCGGCCCAGTCCTCCTGGTTGGTGGACGAGAGCGTTGCCGGAACCTCAAACAGGTTGAATACCCGGATACTGCTGCCATCCGCCGTGGAGATCAGGTAACCGAACACGACCACGGTGACCAGCAGTCCCAACAGGGTTTTATGGGTAAAGAGAGCCATCTTGTGCTCCCGGTCAGACACCCCTTTTGCCGGCACCGGCCGTGGATTCATTGCGGTCCACAGGATTCGAATGAAAAGCAGTACCGCGAACAGGATTCCAATGCTCTTGTGGTAATAAGGCAGGACGTTGTAGTAGGGATCATAGTAATCCAGGGACAGCATATACAGGCCCGTGCAAAACTGTCCGATGATCACCACGGCAGAAACCCAGTGGATGGCAATGGTGATTGCCCCAAATCGGGCACTGGAATTGAATAACATGTTTGAAACGCCCGGAGGGCACCAGAGTGAATTGGAATCAATGTATGGAACTTCCTGATTATCGTGATTGTGGGCCCAAAGTTCCATAAAAAATTTTACCGGAAGGGCCCGCCGGATGCCGTCTGATGTGCTGTTCTTGCACTTCGGGAGGCGGTTGCTTTCAAGGGGCGGAGCAAGGATTCCGAATCCAGCAACCTGTCCAGCCCGACACGAAAATCAGGAACCGGTTCGGCACAAACCCGGCAATCCGGGCATGGACACCCTGCCGGGTTGATGACTCGCCTGCGGTCTACGCGCTCTCATCCAGAACCCACTGTAAACTCGGTTGCCACCTTGCGTACATGCTGATTGCACAGGGTTCCAAACACTTCGACGATCGGTGAACGCTTTTTACCATCTGGATAAGACAGTACAATGCTTGGAAATGCGTACTGGTCGGCCAAGGGCCTGCGCACCAGCCGATAGCCGTGATAGGACAGCTCGGCAGGGGGCCGAAGATTAAGGAGGGAGTAACCGAGACCGGCGCCCACGAGTTCACACACCGTTTGATAATTCTGTGTCCGGTAGAGGATCTTCGGAGCGAGCTTCGCCGCCTGAAACAGAGAAAGAAAATAGTTCTTAGAGAGGGGATAATCAAACAAGATCATTGGCAGGTCGCACAACTGCGCCAGACGAAGCACATTTTGTTTCGCCTCCGGTGCCTCGGCTGCCAGTACAACATGTGTTGGGGCCGGTGCAAGGACCTCCCGAGGCAGATTCTGCCGCAGGGTTAAATCATAGGTCAGCGCGATGTCCACCGATCCATTCTGGATCATCGTCTCGATCTCTTCACCACTGCTTTCGTGCAGATGAATAGTGACATTGGGGTGGCGGCGCGTATACTCTTCCAGTACAGGCGGAATAAACAACGGTGAAAATGTTGCGAAGCAACCGACGTGCAGGTCGCCGGACAACGAATGAATCCAATTGATTGCGTGTTCCTGGAACGAATCCATATCCTGAAGAATTGCCTCGGCATTGGAAACGATATCGCGTCCCGCCGGGGTCAACGTAACCCCCTTCGCCGGACGCCTGTCGAAAATCCTGACGCCGATGTCGGCTTCCAGCCCGTCGAGTGCCGCAGCCACGCCGGAAGGCGTCAGGGCCAAATCGAATGCGGCTCTGGCAATGCTTCCGTTTCTGGCGACCGCAGCGGCGACCCGAAGCTTTCTGAGCGTAATATTCATCAAAAAAACTAGGCTTATTCCCAACAATAAACCATTTTTTCTGCTCATTTGCAACTGCTACCATGCCAAGTGTCGATTTCCATCCCCTTGCCAAAGCCGCATGCACTGGCCGACCGCTCATGCGGAGCGAAATATTTTGGAGGAAAACCCATGGCAGACACTTTTCCAATGATCATCGCATTCGCCTTCATGGCGGCGATGTTGTTGATCGGGACCTGGCTGCGCGCCAACGTCCCGATTTTTCGCAATGCGCTCATTCCCGCCTGCCTCATTGGCGGCGTCGTGGGTTTCATCCTGATCTCGGCCGGCTTGTCCCTGGGATTTGAGGCCGGAACCTTCGCTCCGTTTACATTTCACTTTTTCACTCTCAGCTTCATGTCCCTGGTACTGACCGGGTCTGGTGCCGCGACAAAAAAGTCCTCACCGATCTACCGCGGCGGCATGTGGCTGACTTTGATCTGGACCATGTCGATGGCGATTCAGGCTCTCATAGGATTTGCGGTTATCGCCGGCTACAACGGGATTTCAGGATCGTCCATCAGCGGTTTTTTGGGTGCGATCTCCACGTACGGATACACAATGGGGCCGGGACAAGCCCTCACTTTTGGCGGTATTTGGGAGAGGAGTTTTAATATCTCCGATGCAGCAACCGTCGGCCTGATCTACGCCTCGTTCGGCTTTATTGCAGCGTTCTGCGTCGGTGTGCCGATTGCGCGTTGGGCAATCAAGAACGGATACAACCAAAACGCAACAGCGAAGATCGATGACGAATTCCTGCGCGGCTACTATCGCCGCGAAACTCGTGTTTCGGCGGGACACCAAGTCACCCACTCTGCGAATGTCGATACCCTTGCTTTCCATATCGCCATTTTGGGCGTCGCCTACATTATAACCAATTATTGGCTGGTCTTCATGCAGTCGATCATCGGGGACGCCCGGCCGCTCGGCGTGGCCGTCGGCGTCATCTTCTCGCATAATCTCTTCTTCTTCTGGGGCCTCGTGATTTGTGTCCTCATCCGCCTTTTCATGGAGCGGCTGGGCATCGGCCATTTCATCGACAACGATACGCAAAAGCGCATCACCGGGACTGCGGTAGATTTCATGGTGGTGGGGACGATCATGAGTATCAAGTTCGCCGTGCTCGTGGAGTTCCTGGCGCCTGTATTGCTGGTGACGGCGGCGGTGACAGTGGTCACGGCGATCTTGTGCTTCGGGCTGGGCCGCAAGCTCGCCGACCTCGGCATCGAGCGGGCGGTGACGATTTTCGGATGCTGCACTGGCTCGACGGGAACCGGGCTTCTGCTGCTGCGTATCCTCGACCCGGATTTCTCGACAACGGTACCGAAGGAATTGGCATTCTTCAATATCGCCATCCTGTTCACCTGCTTTCACATTATTCTGGTGATGTCGCCCATCCTGCCGAGCTATGGTATGATGACCATCTGGGTCGTGTTCGGTCTCACCTTTGTCGTCGCCTGGGCGGTCATCTATGCCATGGGATTCATGCGCGGCGGATCCAGCTTCGCCCGCACGGAGACGTGAGTGGCGGCGTCGAACAGCGGGCGCTTGTGTCGAGGCAGTCGGCAATGAGTTCAGAAATCACAATTTTCTCTGCGAAGAAGATCATAACCATGTGCCGCAGCCGGCCCGAGGCCGATCATGTGGCGGTGCGCGACGGGCGCGTTCTGGGTGTGGGTACTCTCGACGAGCTGGCGGGTTGGGGCGAGCACACTCTGAACGACCGGTATGCCAACCGCATCATCATGCCGGGCTTCGTCGAAGGACACTCGCATGTTCTGGAGGGCGCGTTCTGGCGTTATATTTATGTCGGCTATTTCGACCGTACCGATCCGGAGGGGATGGTCTGGCCCGGCCTGAAGAGCATCGATCAGGTGGTTGCACGGCTTCAGGAATTCGCCGCAAAACCTGAATTTGCCGACAAGCCTGCGGTCGGTTGGGGCTTCGATCCGATCTATTTCTCCTCCCGGCGCATGATTGCCGCCGATCTCGACCAGGTGGCCACGGATCGTCCGGTAATCGTCATGCACGCGAGCGGGCACATGTTGAACGCTAACCGCTTCATCCTCGATGCAGCAGGTGTCGGCGCCGAAACAAATGTACACGGAATTCTGAAGGACAGTGATGGGAATCCCACCGGGGAGCTTCAGGAGCTGGCGGCAATGTTCATGGCCTTTGAGGTCGCGTGCATTAACCCGTTTGCAGACATGGGTTCGGCACAATGCGTGCGCGACTTTGCCGCCGTGGCTCAGCGCGCGGGCGTCACCACAGCGACCGATCTGTATGCGATGCTCTCCCCCGAAAGCACTGAGCAACTGCGGGCGGTGACCAGCGCCGAAGACTACCCAATCCGCTTGGTGCCAGCCTATGGCGCTCTGTCAGGATCCGCCGATGAAGGTATCAAGTTGATGAAGGCGCTGAGTACCAAGAGCACCGACAAACTGCGGCTGGGTCTCATCAAGATGATGACGGACGGCTCAATTCAAGGCTTCACGGCGCGTCTGAAATGGCCCGGCTACTTCAACGGAGCTCCGAACGGTATCTGGAATGCCCCGCCGGAGGAATTGAAAGCCCAGTTTGCCGCCTACCATAGCGCCGGATTCCAGATTCATATCCACACCAATGGCGATGAGGCAATCGAAGTCATGCTCGATGCCATCGAAGCGGCCCTGGACGAGCATCCACGGCGGGATCACCGCCACACGCTGCAGCATTGCCAAATGGCAAGTGAGGCGCAACTCGAACGGGCGGCTGCTCTTGGCATCTGTGTCAATTTCTTCGCCAACCACATCTACTACTGGGGCGAGGAACATCGGAGCACGACGGTCGGTCCCGAACGAGCGCACCGTCTTGAACCCTTCGCAACTGCCCACCGGCTGGGCGTGCGCTACGCGATGCATTCCGACGCACCGGTAACGCCGATCGGCCCGTTGTTCACCGCCTGGTGCGCGGTGGAGCGCAAGACAGCTTCTGGCCGCATCTTGGGGCAAGAAGAGCAACTCTCGGTCGATCAGGCACTGCGGACCATTACATTGGGGGCTGCCTACACATTGAAAATGGATCATCTGGTCGGCAGCATCGAGTCGGGCAAGCTTGCAGATTTCGTCATACTTGAAGAGGATCCTTATACGGTCCCACCGAACGTCTTGGCGGATGTTCCTGTCTGTGGGACCGTGCTGGGGGGGCGCGAATTCCCGAATTCGTAGCGACGGAAGTTGTCACCAAATGGCTCAATCCCGACCGACCATTCCGCTGACGATTATCGCTGGGTATCTTGGTTCGGGAAAAACGACTCTGCTGAACCGCCTCATCGCGAAATTCGACACATCCCGCTTCGCGATCCTCGTGAACGACTTCGGCAAGTTGAACATCGACGCGGAGCTGGTTGAACTGGAAGGCGGAAAGGCCTTTCGGCTGGAAAGTGGCTGCATCTGTTGCAACATTGGCAATAGTCTAATGACGACCCTGTTGGATGTGCTACGGATGGAACCGCGGCCCGAGCGCGTGCTGGTTGAGGCAAGTGGCGTTGCCGACCCGGCGCGAATGGCCGATATCTCCCGACTTTCTCCTTCCCTTCATCAAGGCCGGGTAATCGTGTTGGTGGACAGTGCTCGAATACGGTTCCAGCTCGCAGATCCATTGCTGGCCGAGACTGTTCGCAAACAGATTGAGGCGTCAGACCTGCTCGTTCTCAACAAGGTGGACCTATGTTCCGGTGCCGATTTGGCCGACCTGTCCGCATGGCTGAAGTCGGAATTTGGCGAACCGCAGTTGGTTACAGCAGTGCACTCGCGTATTCCGCTGACTCATGTATTGGCGGATCGAGACGCATTTGACGAACCGAAGACTGATGGAGCACCGCCAAATCATCGCCATGGTGGAGGCGCGAACATAAAGCACTCTGCCGTATTCTGGTCGTGGAGTTATGAAACGCAAGATCTTTATGAGCGGGAACGCTTTGAAGAGGCTTTACGCGAGCTGACGCCGATCGTAGAGCGCGCCAAGGGCTTTGTACGGTTTCACGCAGCTCCGCATCACATGTTTGTTGTCCAGTTGGCTGGAACAAGATATTCACTTACTGCAGCCCGCGAAGACCAACCAGAGATGCCCAATTGCAGGATCGAACTTATCGGCACCGGCAAGAGACCGGATGAAACGTTCTTAAGGGGTATTTTCGATCGTGCAAGAGAGCCCGCCCGGGTATCTTCCTGTCTGACGTCGGATGGGACAGGCTGAGGACAGCGAGTACAGGTACCACTGATTGCTCGTGGGCAAAAATTCCGGGGGGTCTGATCGAGACCGCCTGGCGAGTGGCCCGTGCGCGGGCCGGCACCCGCATCGGCCTGTTCCAGGCCCTGCGGGTGCTGACGGTCTATCAACTCTTCTCCTCTGGGACGACCTGTTCACCCTGCTGACCACCGACCTTCCTGACTCCCGCTCCGGGTCACCGTGTACCGAGACAGGCCCACAACATCCAATTCATTCAACCCGTACAGGAGGAACAAAAAGAAGAACCAACCAAAATTAGAATTGCTGGCCGGGGTGAAATTCGCTGGTCATTTGACTGGAATTCTGGTATAAATCGCGCCCCGTTTCGCCAAATAGTAAAAGCAAGGCAATTACCATGACCAGAGTATGTCAAGTGACAGGAAAACGCACCATCAGCGGCAACAATGTGTCACATGCCCACAACAAAACCAGAAGAAAATTCCTGCCGAACCTGCACAGACATCGTTTCTGGGTGGAAAGTGAAAATCGATGGGTGAAACTCCGAATTTCCGCAGCGGGACTGCGAATCATCGATAAAAAGGGCATCGACGCCGTGCTCGGTGAAATCCGCAGCCGGGGCGAAAAAGTCTAACGAAACCCAACGGGAGGTTGGTGATATATGCGCGACAAAATCAAACTGGTATCCAGTGCCGGAACCGGTCACTACTATACGACCACCAAGAACAAGCGAACCATGACGGAAAAAATGGAAATCAAGAAGTATGATCCCGTGGTGCGCAGGCACGTACTCTACAAGGAAGCGAAAATCAAATAAGCCCCTGCCGCGTGAACCCGGGAACCGTTACCGCCGGTTTCTGCCTGGAAATTCAATACGCGATGGTGACATTGCCCTGGTCCAGCCAGCCCTGAATTCCCTGGACTGCATGAAACACCGGTTCAAAATCCGTATTCTCGGTTAACCAGGCTGCTACCCACTTCGACCGGACACCGGCATGGCAAATCAGCACGACTGGTTTGTCTCTTTCCAGCAGGGGGGATACCTGCTGTAGCCAGCGCCGTGCATTAAAGCTGCCGTACTTGTCAAAAAATGTGACGGTGTGGCTGGTTTCGATGATCCCGGTCGCAATCCATTCCTCCTCTCTTCGTATATCGATCACCACAGCTTCCGATTCTAGGAGAGACTGGACCTGGTTCGAGTTGACATCCGTTACATCGGCCCATGTCGTCGCGCAGCCCAAGCCCAGTGCCGTCATCATGACAATGAGGGCTGCCAGTTGATGGTGAATGATGATCATGATTGCCTGATATGGTGGATGGGAGTCCGGTCTGTTCGATGGAGTTACGGTTCCTGATACATGGTACCGTGTAAACGGCTGTCTGGGAAGTGGTTGGCCGAAGTTTTGTTAGAAGCAAATAGAACTGTCCGGTTAAGTAGCACATAAACTGTCCGGTTTTACCCTTCATTTCACGGCCCCCAGAGGGTTAACCCTCTGGGGGCCGTGGCGCCCCCGCGGTGGGCACTACGCGGTGCCGTGTCATAGTCTACCATCAGCTGGTTCTGAGCATCATACCGGGCCAACTCCCGGGGCCCGTGATGAATCGCCAGGCAGTCATCGGCGTAGTGCAGCACCTTGACCTTGACCTTGACGTAATGACACCGGTGCCGATCCGCCGGGATCTGGAGCACACGACGCAGATAATGCACGCAATTGTCCGATCCCACGGTCCGTTCATGATGCACGCACAAAATGTCATCGAGCACCATCTGATCCCGGCAGGGGACAAACGCACTGCCGTCTTCCCGGGACGGATGACTGAATTCCTGGTTGTACGCGGGCAGGTAGTGCTTCTGGATGTATTCATTGGCCGAATCCATATCGGTGATCCCATCTGCAGCCAGTTCCTTCACCAGACGGTCCTGATGGGTCCTGAAGGCACGTTCCGACCTCCCCCGGGCCTGTGGTGAATAGGCTGCAATCATCTCCACACCCAATTGCTTCATCGCCCTGCCAAATTGTGTGGGATTAGACTTGTCCACCTTGCCACCCGCCTCGGGGGTATGCCAGTAATGACTGCCCCGATCGGTGTATAACGAGCAGAACAGGCCTTGTGATTCAATCACTTCACGAACTCCCCGGAAACTGCTCCAGGTGCCCTCCTGTGCGCAGAAAAACATCGAGTAGTGTTCATTGGTAGCATCGTCCATGGTCACAATCAGGTCCCACACCTGGCCCGGTACCCACTCGTGGGTGCTGCCGTCCTGGTGCAGCATCATCCCCGCCCAGGGCGCGGCTTCACGCCGTTTACGATGCACACCGCGCCGGGGGCCCGCTTCACTACCTTGGCGTTCTGCAACGTGTTCTTGACCCAGGTATAGCTCCGCTCTCCCCCGTCACGACGATACCAGGCATGGAAATGACGTACATTCCAACCCCGATGATGGGTCTTGTAACGATCCACCAGCTTCATCACTTCGTCCACCGGTGCCCGGCGATGCGAAACCTTTGACAGCCGCTGATCACACAACCCTTCCAGCCCGGCCTCCTCAAAACGGTCCACATAGCGCCGGAACGTGCGGGCACAAACCCCCAACAACGCCGCCGCCTCTTCCTGGGTCAAACGACCCCCCGTCCAACCTTCTCGTGCTTCTTCAAATCTCATTAGTCTGGTCTCCTGTAGCCATTCTGCCCGTTTCATCACGCCTCCCAATCAAGGTTTTTGAAACCGGACAGTTTATGTGCTACTTAGTGTCTGGCATGAAAACCCCTTGATTTTGCGCGACCGGAGGAGTGAAAGCAATTTTGCAGGGTCCCTCCGGCGAATTGCGGAGGAGATTTTCGCTCAATGCCGCTTATTTTCGGCGGTTTGAGGCACGATTTGGCGGAATTTTACGCTCCAGGTCATAGGAGACCCTCCCCGTCGGTGCGGGGGCAGATCTGACCGGGTGAATAGGGCGTCAGGCAGCCAGGCGGTGTCTGTCACGATGCGTTTTCTCCGATTTCTGCAACATCCGGCCGAGTTGGTGCAGGTTGGCAGCAACGATGGCCAGCCCGACGGTTCTCTCGAACCCGTCGGCTCCTTTCGCCCGGACTCTGTCAAGTCCGTGATGCTCCAGGTGATTGATTGCTGACTCCACGGCGGGGTGCTGTTTCCGTGCCCGGGAAAAGTTTTCTTCGGACTCCCGTTCCTGGTCCGCGGCATTCAGTCGGCCCTTTTTCGGCAAGGCCACCATGTCAAGCAGATTCTCCAGACGCCTGCGATTCTCCGGGCTGTGAAAGCCCCGGTCAAAGCTGCACTCCTGCAGGTCCGGGTGCATCTCCTGGCAGGACTCAATCAGGGGAACCGCTACATCCACATCCCCGCCTTGCCACATGATCTGATAATCCAGCACAAACTGGTGCTGGTCCTCGACAATGGCCAGGGGAACTCCGAGTTCCACCGGACGCCCCGCCTTGCCTTTCGATATCCACCGGGTATGCTCCTCGAATACCGAAAAGATTTTCTCGGAATGCTCAATCACTTCGCCCTGCAACACCCGGCGGTCGATCTGGTCGGTGAATAGGTGGATATGCTTCAGATAATGGCGGATCTTCTCCATCCAGGCGGTGGATGCCCCGGCTTCCTTCAGGGCAACCAGAGATAACTCCGCTTTCCCGGCCATCTTCCGGCAGATCTTCAGATACTCCGACACCTGATCCGGTCGCTTCGTCCAAAGCCGGGCTGTGGCGACTCGATTGAACCGCTTGCGCACCTGTTTGGTCAGGTGCCGGTGCTGCCGCCAGCCTTTCACATCATGCAATTCACAAGCCTTGCCGGTTTCGCGGATCAGGCAACGAGTGGAATCCAATAGGAGGTTGAAATCAGTCGGGTAGTGGACGTCCGTCTCCACCACGAAACTATCACATCGCCCGGCCAACGTTTCTCCAGGCTTTTTTTTTGCGACCGTATGCCCCGTGGAAACCACCAGTCGGTTGACCTCACGCAGCAGTTCCGGAGTCAGCAGGGCCACATTGTCCACGATCCGGGCCCGGACGTAGTAGGTATTGTCGATGCCGTCCATACCATGACCCAACATCTTGCGTATCGTTCGGTGCTCGTTGGCCAGATCATGCAGACGGTCGAAATCGCAGTTCAGTCCTTCCTTGAGAATGCCCAATACCAGAATCCGCCACATCTCCATTCCCGGACGCCCAACGGTGCGGTCGGTATCCGGTCGGATATGGGCTTCGAGCAACTCGAACAGCTCCTTGCGGGTATCCGGGTCGGTATAGATCAGTTGAAGGCCCTTCAACAGGGCCGGAATGTCGTCCCGGGACTTTTCGTCGAGGGCGATCTGTTCAATCGGGACGGAACCCAGAGGGGATTGGAGATCGATGACCGTTCTCATGCTGTACAATGCCTCGAAGATTTGCCGTAAATGGCGGTTTCAGGGGGTTTTCCCTTCGGATTGTACTATATTCGCGAAATCTTCGCCACAAAAAAACGGGTAGTTATTCAAATAAATCAATCGTTTATGGGGTTTTCTGACAAGCACTACTTAACCGGACAGATCATGAACTCCTAACAGTGGTTGGCCGAAGTTTGCCCCGTCCTGGTGGACTCGGCCGTTGCGCGGGTCTTTCCACTGGACAGGGGACCACCCTGTTGATGTCGTGCAGGCAAGGGCCGGTCGATTTTCCCATGACGCGTTGGAATGGGGTCCCGGATGTTCCAGCGGACCTTCCGCCAGGGGGTCCACCCCGCGCAAAGTGTCCACAGCCAGAAAAAAATAATATATTGTCATATTGACAATATATAACCTAATGCGATAATATGGAGACCATGAAAAAACGAACCGATGAAGGCGAGGCATTGACGGGCCTCATCCTGGAGACTTTCCGATTGAACGGCGCGATGCTCGAAGCGGGAAATCGGATCACCAGACCCCATGGCCTGACCAGCGCGAGATGGCAGGTCATGGGAGCAATCGACTTGGCCGGGCAGGCATTGACCGTCGCACAAATCGCTCGACGGATGGGACTGGCCCGGCAAGGTGTGCAACGAATCGTCAACGATTTGGTGAAGCTCGGGATGCTTGGCTTCGAAACCAACATCGATCACAAGCGAGCACCGCTCATATCCATCAGCGAAGCGGGGCACAAGACACTGACGGAGGTTGGCAATGCCCAGGTCACCTGGGCCAACAAACTCGCCAGAGGCCTTGGCGAACGACGACTGAAACAGGCTCTCAAGGTGCTCGAAGAAGTTAGACAACGTTCTGAACAGGGTTAGAAAGGAAACGTCCATGAAAAAATCAATTTTGTCCGTGCTCACTACCGCGCTCCTCGTGACCCTCAATATTCAAGCCGACCAGGGAAAACCGGAAATGGATGCAAAGTCGCCGGTTATTTTGATCAATCCATTTACTGTGCCGGAGGGCAAGGTAGAGGAGGCAATCGTGTTGTGGGAGGCGGGTCGCGATTTTCTGGCACAACAGCCGGGTTATCTGTCCACAAAGCTGCACCAGTCCCTCTCTGCAGATGCGCCGCACCAACTGATCAACGTTGCCGAATGGGACAGCATCGAAGCCTTCAGGGCGGCAATAACGAAGATGCGGGGGTTGCCGGATTTTCCCCTGGTTGAAGGCGTTGGCTCGGCCCCTCAGCTTTATCGCGTCATTCGCAACTAGGAATTCACAGGATGGTTGCAAAAAGTACATCAGACCGCTATGGCACCGTCGTGGTGTCCCTTCACTGGCTGAGTGCCGTGTTGATCATGGCATTGATCGGTTCAGGTTTTCGTGCATCCGGGCTGGAAGGGGCTGCCGTTAAAACGGCCATTTTACAGGTGCATGTTCCCCTCGGCGTGACCGTCCTGCTGTTGACTCTGGCCCGCATCGCCTGTTCTACGTGGTGATTCTGGGCATGAGCACAAGCGGTATAGGCATGATGGTGCTCTCAGGTGCCGGGCCGATCATTTTTGGTGGGTCCGCCGGGACGTTGCCGAACTTCTGGGATTACCTGCCGCGTGTTCCACATGGAATCGGTGCCCGGGCGATGGTTGTGATGCTTATTCTTCACGGGGGTGCGGCACTTTACCATCATTTTTTCAAACGGGACGGGCTGCTGCAGCGGATGTGGTTTGGTACGGGGTAAACCGGTCAAGACAGGGATATGCACCCACTGGAGTTCCGGGGTCCCGCCACGATGGCCGCACTTTGGACCCCGACGGCAGTGACCGGTTCTCGCGTCGCACCGCCCCCATCCCACAGCGTATGCCAAAGCCGGTACCCGTGGTTTCCAACTGGTGCCAGTACGCGCATACAACGGGGTAAAGAACCCCGGACAGATTAGGGGTTGATCAGTGGCTGCCCCGGAGAAGACGGGTGTATAAAAGCGGGGGTTCGCCGGGGAACCCCGGGCTTCCCGGCAGGCAGGTCTCCAAAGGAAAATGAATTCACCCCACCATCCGGTTTTCATGAAATTTGCTGCACTCCCTGCCGACAACTCGATTATACTTTGTTCCCTTCAATTTTAGGGTTGTCCGGATGGGAATTGTCAGATCGTTTCCAGACCTGCTTGAGAAACGGGGTATATTGCTGGCGGATGGTGCAATGGGGTCGAACCTCTTCGGCATGGGCCTGCAGACCGGAGATTGTCCTGAACTGTGGAATGACGAGCATCCGGACAGAATAGCGGGTCTTCATCAACGCTTTATTGATGCGGGGGCCGACATCATTTTGACCAATACCTTTGGTGGAACACGCTATCGCCTGAACCTCCACAACGCGGGGCACCGCGTCGAAGAACTGAACAGGAAAGGAGCCGGGATCGCCCGGAAGCAGGCGGAAGAAGCAGAACGGGAAGTGATGGTTGGCGGGTCAGTCGGGCCCACCGGAGAAATCCTGGAACCCCTTGGAAGCCTCAGTATCGGGGCGGCAGCCGATGCATTTGAAGAGCAGGCCCAGGCACTGATGCAGGGTGGCGTCGACGTGATCTGGATAGAAACCATGTCTTCCCGGGAAGAAGCTACCGCGGCGGTCATCGGTGCTTCCCGGACGGGCCTGGAAGTTGTCGTGACCTTCAGCGTCGATACGAATGGCCGTACAATGATGGGTCTCGCACCGGCAGATATTGTACAACTTGTTCTTGAACTGGAAAATGCAGCCTTTGCGATCGGCGCAAACTGCGGTGTCGGTGCGGCCGATACGGTGGCGGCGGTGGTGAATATGCGCACGGCAATGAATGAACGGCAGTTGGAGACCCGGGTGATTGCAAAGGCCAATTGCGGAGTTCCCGAGTACATTGACGGGGAGATCGTGTACAGTGGAACCAAAAAAACCATGGCGGACTATGTCCGGCTCTGCGTGGATGCCGGTGCAGATATCATAGGGGGCTGTTGTGGAACGACACCCGGTCATGTCCAGGCCATGCGCTTGGCGCTGGATGGCCATGTCAGGCAGGCACCCCCGGATCTTGTCGCCATCGAACACCGGCTTGGGGAGGTTTCCGCGGGTGCCAAAGCGCAGTACCGGGGGGACCTGAGCATTGCCGGGGGGGCAGTCCGCAGCCGTGGTGAAAGAAGGTCCCGTCGACGTCCACGGCGGTAGCTCACCCGCAGGGTCCGGAGCCAGGCCGGGGCAGGGAACGGTCACATTGCCCAGGGTGGACCCGCTTCACGCGTGGATACCCGGGCTCCATCGGGAAATGCCGCGTTCAGGGTTGTGCTGGCCACCGGATTCAAACATACTTCCTGCATTATGAGGACCGCTTTCGTTTATGACCCGCTATTTTTGACCCATGATACCGGAATGGGCCATCCGGAACGCAGTGAACGCCTCCAGGTTGCCTTTGACCTCTTGTCCCGGCAGGAGTGGTACAACCTGCTGTACCGGTTCAAGCCCTCTCCGGCGTCCCTGGATTCGATTGCCGCGATCCATCAGCCGGAGTATATTGAAAGGGCCGGGGTGGCCTGCCGTGCCGGTCAGTCCCGGCTGGATACTCCGGATGTGTCCATCTCTCCCTCGTCCTATGAAGTCGCCCTGAATGCTGCAGGCAGCGTACTGGAAGTGGCGGACCAGGTGATGCAGGGAAATGTGGACAACGGGTTTGCCATGGTCCGCCCGCCCGGGCATCATGCCGAAGCCGGATTTGCAATGGGATTTTGCCTGTTCAACAACATTGCCGTGACGGCCCGGTATTTGCAGAAAAGGTACGGGCTCGAACGGATACTGATTCTGGATTGGGATGTGCACCACGGCAATGGTACACAGCATACGTTCGAAGATGACCCGGGTGTTTTTTACATGAGCCTGCACCAGTTTCCACACTACCCGGGTTCCGGAGCCTTGAGCGAAACCGGCATTGGCCGGGGCGCGGGGACGACCCTGAACTGCCCCATGAGCCCGGGGGCGGGCGATGCACATTACCGGCAGGCATTCGAGGAAAAAATTCTACCTGCCGCGATGGATTTTGCGCCGGATGCGATATTGATCTCCGCCGGATTTGACGCCCACCATGCCGACCCACTGGGGTCCATTCATCTGGACACCCAGAGTTATGTATGGATGACCCAAAGGATGATGGAGCTTGCGGACCGGCGTTGTGCTGGGCGATTGATCTCGGTTCTGGAAGGAGGGTATGACCTGAAGGCCCTTGCCGAATCGATCACGGCCCATGTCCACACATTGAGTCAATCCTGAAAACCGTTCACGGCGTCTTCCAGGGTGGGAAGATTGATCACGGAAAGATACCGGGGGGGTGACTCGCTTGCGCGAAACGCCCTTTTGACAATACTCTCGAGGTTGGGACGTTTTTCCGGGGCCGTCTGCCCCTTCCCCAGACCACCACCGAACTCAATCATCAGGCTGTCACCGGTATCCGCCGCGGTCAGAAGATTCTGGTACCACAGTACCGGGTTGAACAACTGAAGAAACAATCTGGATCGGATGGAATCCGTGTTCGCATCATGGCAACCTCCGGTAAAGTTGGACAATACGTCGATTTCCGGGATTGCAAAGTCTGCGCTTTCCAGCACTTTCCTGAACCTGCGGGCGGCTTCGACCATGTAATAGGTGTGAAAGGCCCCTTCGGTTTTAAGCCGGGCACTGCGGGCCCGGGGGACCGCGCCGGACAGTGCGGACACCAGGAGATCAAGATCTTCCGGTCTGCCTCCAACCACGTTCTGCTCGGGCAGATTGCAGGCGGCGATGCCACAATAATGTTGTTCAGCAAGGGTTCTTGCGGTGTCCAGGTCCACCATCAGTGCCTGCATTTCGCCCTCGCCCCATTCCCCCATCAGCTCTCCCCGGATTCTGACCAGGTCCAGCGCGAGTTCAAAGCGAAGTGATCCGGCACAGACCAGGGCGGAATATTCCCCCAGGCTGTGGCCCGCGGCACGGTTCGGAATCACCCGGTTGCCGGTGAGTTCCCTGAAGACCCGGCAACAGGCCGTGGAATGGGTCAACAGGACGGGTTGTGTATACCGGGTCAGGTTGATTTCATTGTCGGGGTCCTCAAAGGAAAGTTTTCCGATGTCGTAGCCAAGCACATCGCTGGCTTCGCAGTAGGTATCGCGAACGATCCGGTATTCATCGAACAGGTCCTTCCCGATGCCGGGATACTGGGCCCCCTGGCCGGGAAACAGGAATACTATGTTTTGTGCAGTCATATGGATTATTGCCGGTGTTGAAATTGACAAAGGCAAGTATAGTAAACCAGGCCCTGCATTTGGGCCTGGAGATTGAATCGGACAACGCATTCCATCCATCGAACTCCCCCCCGGGAATGACGGTGAAATGGGACCATTGGTCCATGTATGGTCAAACCAAAATGGGTACAATACGCCTCCTTCGCACATTACATACCCTGAACATGCCGGAAAACAGTCATGACAACCGTTATTGATGGAAAATCGTACGCAGCCGGAATACGCAAACAGGTGGGAAAAGCGGTATCCGGCCTGGTTGCGAATCATAATATAAAGCCCAGGCTGGCCGTGGTGCTGGTTGGTGAAGATCCCGCCAGCCAGGTCTACGTGAGAAACAAGGGGAAGCAGACCGTGGAAGCCGGGATGGACTCCATCGAGCACAGGCTCCCTGTACAGACATCTGAAGATGAATTACTGGAACTGGTGGATGACCTGAATACGGATTCTTCCGTTAACGGTATTCTCGTCCAGCTCCCGTTGCCCGAACAGATCAATGAATCCAGGGTCATCAACGCCATTAGTGTTGACAAGGATGTTGACGGTTTTCATATCGAGAATGTGGGAAAGCTTTCCATTGGCGAGGAGTCCCTGGTGCCCTGTACGCCAGCCGGGTGCATTCTGCTGCTCAGGGAACAGGTGGGTGATCTTACCGGCAAAAATGCGGTGATCGTGGGCCGTTCCAACATTGTCGGCAAACCGGTTTCGATGTTGCTGCTCCGTGAACACTGCACCGTGACCATCGCACATTCCAGGACCCGGGACTTGCCCGGAATCTGTCGCCAGGCAGACATTGTAGTCGCCGCGGTGGGCGTACCGGAGATGATCAAGGGAGACTGGATAAAGAAAGGCGCTACGGTTATCGATGTCGGGATCAATCGGGTTGCGGGGGAAGAGGGAAAGAACCGGCTGGTGGGGGATGTGGAGTTTGCCTCCGCTATGGAAGTTGCCGGGGCAGTGACCCCGGTTCCCGGGGGAGTGGGACCCATGACCATTGCCTGTCTGCTGCGCAATACCGTCATCGCCGCCTGCCGGCAAAACGGTATCGAAATCCCGCCGGAAGTCAGCTGAAGAGAGAATACGGTCGGGTCAGGGGGAACCTCCCCCCATGACATCAATATTGTTCCAGGGCGATATTACTCCAGAGCGATTACTCCAGAGCGATTACTCCAGAGCGATTACTCCAGGGCGGAAATATAAAGTGCCAGTTGCCTGATCTGTGTTTCGCTCAGGGGGAATGCGATGGGTTGCATAATCGGAGTATGGCGGGTACCGGATTTGAATGCCCGCATCTGGTCTTCAAGGTACTTCGGATGCTGTCCGGCAAGCCGGGGGTAGGCGGGCGGAATGCCGCTGCCCGATGGGCCATGGCATCCCATGCAGGCCGGCACCTGGTATTTCGCCAAACCACCACGGAATATCTGCCGGCCGGCCAGGGCATCTTCCACCTGATCGGGTCCGATTGATCCGGTACTGATTTCCTGGTTGGAATAATAGGCATCCAGATCCGCCATGTCCTGTTCGGTCAAATTGGTGACCATGGAAGCCATGACGGGTTCATCCCGTTCACCGGACTGGAATTTTGCCAGTTGTTCCGCGATGTATCCCGGAACCTGGCCAGCGATCTTGGGATACAGGTCCAAAGGACTGTTGCCATCATTGCCATGACAGGCGGCACAGGGCGCGGATTTTGCCTGTCCGGCTTCCATATCGCCACCGGATTGCGCGTGGCTGTTCGCCGTCCATGAGAGGGCGATTACAAGGGAAAGAAATAAAATCTTCAAGTTGCAAGTCATGGTGGAAATCCGATCGCTGCTTTTGTTTCGGGGCCAGTCCGGCTATAATAAATTCTCCCCCATCGGGGCCGGGTACGTAAAATTGAGCCCGGATTATATCAACAAACCCCGAAAAAAAGTTGTCTGTCATCGATTTCACCAAAGCCCGGTATTCCACGGCAGCGCATTATCCTGATCAATGGCCGGATGACCAGGGTGCCGAAGTCGCTTTTGCCGGGCGGTCGAATGTCGGAAAATCCAGTGCAATCAACGCGCTTGCCAGCCAGAAGTCTCTCGCCAAAACCAGCAAGACACCCGGCCGGACCCAGCAGATTGTGTTTTTTGACATCGATGAAACCACCCGGCTGGTGGATCTTCCGGGGTACGGGTATGCGAAAGCGCCGAAGGATCTCAGAAAGCACTGGGAGAAACTGGTCTCCCACTATCTTTTTCAGCGTCAGTGTCTCCGTGGCCTGGTGATTCCCATGGATATTCGAAGACCACTGACGGATCTCGACAGGACCATGCTGAATTTTTCCTGGGAGATCGGATTGCCGGTTCACATATTGCTGACGAAATCGGACAAACTGAAAAAGGGCAGGGCCCTGAATACACACCGGGCGGTGGTCAGGGAGCTGGATACCCGGCCTGACACCACCGTTCAGCTGTTTTCTGCGCGAAACAGGCAGGGCATGAATGAAGCGAGGGACAAGGTGTCCCGGTTCCTGGGGGCCTAAGCCCGGATCGTCCCGTCTCCGATCACGACATATTTCTGGGAGGTCAGCCCTTCCAGCCCCACTGGACCCCGAACATGGAGCTTGTTGGTGCTGATCCCAATTTCGGCACCGAGGCCGTATTCGAAACCGTCCGCAAACTGGGTGGACGCGTTCACCATCACGGAACTGGAGTCCACCCTGCGAATGAATTGGTCCTGGTGTGCCGGGTTTTCCGTCACAATGGCATCCGTGTGATGGGACCCGTAGGTTTCGATATGGTCGATGGCCTGGTCGAGGCCGTCGACGATACGGATGGATAAAATTGCGTCCAGATATTCTGTCCGCCAGTCGTCTTCGCTTGCAGCGTGCAGTCCGGGGACCAGTTCCCGCGTTCGCTCACAACCGCGCAGTTCGATGCCTTTTTCAGCGTAACGTGCGCAAAGTCCGGGCAGGATCCGGGCCGCCACACTTTGGGCGACCAGCAGGGTTTCCATTGCTCCGCAAATGCCGTAGCGGCGGGCCTTGGCGTTGTAGGATACCTCGGCTGCCTTGCTTAAGTCCGCGTCATCGTCGATATAGATATGGCACAATCCCTCCAGGTGCTTGATCACCGGCACCGTCGCTTCCCGGCTGATTCGCTCAATCAGGCTTTTGCCGCCTCGGGGGACGATAATGTCGACATGCTCCGACATGGTAATGAGTTCCCCCACCGCCGCACGGTCCGTAATTTCAATTAACTGGACGCACGCAGTCGGGATCCCCGCTTGCCGGAGCCCTTCGTCCAGGCACCTGGAAATGGCAAGATTCGAGTGAATCGCTTCGGTCCCTCCCCGCAGAATGACGGCGTTTCCCGCCTTGAGACAAAGAATCGCCGCATCAATGGTGACATTGGGGCGGGATTCATAAATGATGCCGATGACCCCCAGGGGAACCCGCATTTTTCCGATTCTAAGCCCGCTCGGGCGGTCCACCAGGGCGGTCATTTCCCCCACTGGATCATTCAGTTCCGCGATCTGCCGGCATCCATTTGCCATGGTATCGACCCGCTGGGGGTTCAGTTCCAGCCGGTCAAGCAGGGCATTGGACAGGTTGGACTTCCCTGCGGCGGCCAGGTCCCGGGCATTTTCCCTGAGAATGGCGGTCCGGTGTTTTTCGATGGATTGGGCGATATTGGCAAGTGCCCGGTTTTTTTGTTCGGTCCGGGCGTGTGCAATCTCTTTGGATGCCGCGACGGCATTCCTGCCGAGCCGGTTCATATAGTCCCGGATCCCGGTGCTGGCTTCTGAATGGGTTTGCATTGCAGTCAATCTGATTTGGAAAATGTCATGGATAATGGGAAACCGGGTATTTTATACCCAGGGAGACCTGTTCGTCCTACCGGGACTTGGTGCCGCACATGCCCAGGGAAATGCTTTCGATTTCTTCCCAGATGTCTTTCCTCTTCAGCGGGATACGGCCCTTCGCCATCAGGTCCGCCTGGCCCAGTCGCCGCAGTATGTTTTCCCAGTGGATGCGGCTGAATCGTCTCAGGGCAGCATTCACCAGTGCACCCCGGCTCGCCCATATTCGATACCGGGCGAACAGTGACTGCGGATTTTTCCCGTTTTCCGCTGCCACGGAAAGCTGGCAGAGTGTGCGGGTTTCCCGGGCCAGTGCCCACAGTACAATGACGGGTTCAACCTGTTCCGACCGCAGACTGTGCAGGATGCGGACCGTCCGTTGTGTTGACCCGGCCAGGCAGGCATCGGTGAGGTTGTAGACATTGAACCGGGCATGATCAGCGATTACATTTTCAACGGTTTTTACTGTAATCACCTGGTCCGGGTAGAGCATTGCCAACAGATTGATTTCCTGGGCGGCGGCCAGCAGATTGCCTTCGACGAAATAGGAAAGCCGTTCAACGGCTCCATTCTCAAATTTCAGTCCTTTCCGGGACATCCTTTGACTGATCCAGCCGGGCAACTTCGCCGTGCCAATGACCGGGCATTCGATCACTGAAGCCACCGCACTCACCGTTTCGAACCATTTGGTATTGCGGGCCGGTTTATCGATCTGACCACAAATGATCACCAGGACCGTATCATCAGGCGTGCCATGGGCCACATATTCAGTCAGTGCCTGGGCACCGGGTTTTCCGGGTTTTCCGGAGGGAATTCTCAGTTCAATCAGGCGTTTTTCGGCAAAAAGCGACAGGGTTTCGCTGTAACTGCCCAGCTGTTTCCAGTCAAACCCGGTTTCGGCGGTAAATCTCAGCCGCTCAAGATAACCATCGTCCCTTGCCCGGGCCCTGATCTGGTCCAGGGCTTCTTCCACCAGCAGGATTTCGGACCCGAACAGCAGATACAGGGGATGCAGCCCCTGTTTCAAATGGCCGGATAGGGAAGTGAGGTCAAGGCGCAAGTGGGTGAGCCCGTCAGAGGCGGGAAAGTCGGCGCATTATCTGCAACGTGATTTCCCTTTCCATTCCTTCACGCAGAAATTCCTCTTCATATTCCGCCTCCAGAATGTATTCCGGATCGAAATCCAGGGTGCGGTACTGGGAGAGGGAAGCCTTTGGCTGCAGGACCTGCCCCTGGGCATCCGTCACTTCGAAAATCACGGTGTACCGGTAGCTGTAACCCGTCGCCAGGCCCTTGGCATTGGTCTCGCGAACCTCCCGTTCATAATTGACCCGGGAGATGACAATGGTGGCCGATTCAACGTCATTGCCCACAACGGTGGTTCCGTTGTTCTTGAGCAGTGTTTCCAGTTGCCCGGTGAATGCACGGTCCCCCCCCTCAATGGATACCGGGTTCAGGGCAGCGGACAGATCGGTATTTCCACGCAACTTGAACCCGCAGCCGGTGAGCAGTGAAACAGTCAGCGCTATCAGCAGGAATTTCTCCATCATCGGGGTGGTTCGGGAATTACTCGGTTCAGATGACCCTGATTATACGAGATAGGGCGAATCGGGAAAGGCCTGGATTGGTGTAACCGCCGGCTAAACCACAATATTGACCAGCCTGCCGGGGACCAGGATCATTTTCCGGATGTTCTTTCCCTGGATAAACTTCTGTACCCTTGGGTCCTGGAGCGCCATGGATTCGATTTCTTCCCGGGTACTGGATACGGGAATTTCCATTTCACTGCGAAGCTTGCCGTTCACCTGGATCACCAGTTTGACCCGATCACTTTTCAGTGCTTCGCTGTCCACAACGGGCCAGCGGGCATCAATAACATCCCCGTCTTCACCCAATTCATGCCAGAGGTGGTGGGAAATATGCGGGGCGATGGGGGAAAGAATCTTATTCAGCATGACAACGCTTTCCCGCAATGCTGTGGTGCAGTGTTTATTGGCCCCGGCATCGAATTTTTCGAGATAATTGAACAGTTCCATGGCCCCTGCAACAACGGTGTTGTAGTGGATTTTGTCGTAGTCCCGGTTGACCCTTTCCAGAATCCGGTGGGTGACACGTCTCAGGTCCCTGGCACGGGTATCGGCCAGGTTGTGTGCCCACAAGGGGTCCTGTAACCGTTTTCTGGCCGGAGCGAGCGTGGCTTTCATGCGTTGGACGAAAGACCACCAGCGGCGCAAAAAACGATGCGCCCCGGCCACCGCACCGTCATTCCATTCCACCGCCTGGTCCGGAGGGGAAGCAAACATGATAAACAGGCGTACGGTATCCGCTCCATACAGATCGATCATTTCCTGGGGGTCGACAATATTGCCTTTCGATTTGGACATCTTGACACCACCGTTCAGGACCATGCCCTGGCACAACAGCCTTGTAAAAGGCTCATCGCTGTTGACCAGGCCGGCATCCCGCATTAATTTGTAGAAGAATCGTGCATACAACAGGTGCAATACCGCGTGCTCAATACCCCCGACATACTGGTCAACCGGGAGCCAGTAGTTGGCCCGCTCGTCCAGCATGGCGTCCTCCTGGCCCGGGCAGCAATATCGGGCATAGTACCAGGATGACTCGAAGAACGTATCGAAGGTGTCGGTTTCCCGGGTCGCCGGATCCCGGGTCCCTGGCATGGTCGTCTGGTAGTATCCCGGGTCATTCTTGATGGGCGACTGCACCCCGGAAAACTCCACGTCTTCCGGTAACACAACGGGCAACTGGTCATCGGGTACGGCAACGGGTTGTCCGGCTTCACCATAGACGACAGGAATCGGGCATCCCCAGTAACGCTGTCGCGATACGCCCCAGTCACGAAGACGATAATTGATGGTTTTCCGGCCGACGTTCCTTTCATCCAGATACCTGGCAATGGCCTCGAAAGCTTCACTGTAGTTCAGGTTGTCGAACTGTCCGGAATTGCAGACCACACCATCCTTGGTGATGAGTGAACCCTCATCGTAATTGTGCGGGGTGCCGTCCGGCCACCGGATTACGGGCCGAATTTCAAGATTGTGCTTTTTGGCAAATTCCCAGTCCCGCTGGTCATGGGCGGGGACAGCCATCACCGCACCGGTTCCATATCCCATCAACACAAAATTGGCGGCCCAGATGTCGATTTTTTCCCCGGTGATGGGGTGAGTGCCCTGAATGCCCAGGGGGACCCCTTTTTTCTCCATGGTTTCCAGTTCTTCTTCGGTGGTATTCGCATTTTTACATTCCCTGATAAATGCGGCGATGGCCGGGTCGTCTTTTGCCGCTTTCAGGGCCAGGGGATGTTCCGCTGCGACGGAGATAAAGGTAATGCCCAAAATGGTGTCCGGACGGGTTGTATAGACCCCGAGAGGTTCCTCGCCATCCACTTCAAACGTGAATTCCACCCCTTCGGACCGGCCAATCCAGTTACGCTGCATGGCCCGTACGGCATCCGGCCAACCTCCCAGATTGTCGATTTCGTTCAGCAATTCTTCCGCGTAGGCCGTGATCCGAATAAACCACTGTGAGATTTCCCGGCGTTCGACCAGGGCCCCGGACCGCCAGCCGCGGCCCTTTTCCACCTGTTCGTTCGCCAGGACGGTTTGTTCCACCGGGTCCCAGTTGACCACGGACATTTTCTTGTATGCGAGTCCTTTCTCAAGGAGCCGGTTGAAAAACCACTGTTCCCATTTGTAGTATTCCGGAGAGCAGGTTGCCAGTTCGCGATTCCAGTCGTAGGCAAACCCCAGCCGCTTGAGCTGGTCTTTCATGTAGTCGATATTTTCATACGTCCATTTCGCCGGCGGCGTCCGGTTTGCAATCGCCGCGTTTTCCGCAGGCAGGCCGAATGCATCCCACCCCATGGGCTGCAGTACGTTTTTACCCAGCATTCTCTGGTACCGACTGATCACATCGCCAATGGTGTAGTTCCGGACATGCCCCATGTGTAATTGACCCGACGGGTAAGGCAGCATTGAAAGACAGTAATATTTTTCCTTTTCCGGGTCTTCGTACACCGAGAAACATACACCGAGAAACACTGGTTTTCATCCCAGTAGTTTTGGGCGGCGGCTTCAATGTCAGCGGGGATATATTCGTGGGTCATACCGAAACCAGTCGATTCAATTGGTAAAGCTGCTGATTTTAACCGATTCATCCGGCGGGTTGTGTACCCGTCAAGGGTTCCGGAAAGTCTTCTCCGGGACGCTGGACCCGAAATTGAAATTACGGCTGGCGCCCCGTCCGAAGAAGGAAAATTCCGGGTTGCTGTTTTACAAAATATGCCTGTACGCAGGAAGGTTGTGTGCTTGTCACAAAGCCGAGTCAGGAATGAACCTCTGTGAACGTAGCCGAATTGAGCAGCCGTTTGAGAACCATGTGCCAATAGACAATATAGGCCAGGCCGAACGTGACAATGGATAACAGAAGCCAAATAAGGACATGCCACAGAATGTCCCAAAAGGAAAATTCAACTTCCAGCCTGGCTATTTTGAATCCTTCTTTGTCCACGATATACGTGCGATTGAGAAGTGCCTTGATGAAGTAATAGGGCATCAGGGTCAATGCCAGGCCAAACGTAACCACAGACAGTACTATCCAGATGATGATCTGCCAGATGACTTCGCCGATGGTGGTCTCGCATTTCAGGCTACGGTGGCCTGCAAAGCCTGTTGCAGGGGCGGTATTCGAGGTCCGGGTGGCATCTGCTTCGATACCTCCTGTTTTCATCTTGTTCTCGTTTTCCATTTTGGATCTTTCGGTTGTCTGATATCGTTTCGTGATCTTCCTGCATGTCTCATCTGTCCGTTGAACAGTCCGGCAGCCTGTGCCTGAAATGGCCACAAACAGCTTACCACATCGGGGGGGTCCCTTCGCCGCACCGGGAATCCCGTGGATCATTCCGTAACCCTGGGCAGATCAAGTACAATCCTTCCATGGCAGACAGAATCCCCAGTACGTTTATTGATGAACTGGTTGGTCGGACCGATATCGTTGAAGTCATCGACCGATTGGTTCCCTTGACCCGAAAGGGCAAGGAATATCTAGCCTGCTGTCCGTTTCATGACGAAAAAACCCCTTCCTTTACCGTCAGCGCGGTGAAACAGTTTTATTACTGTTTTGGCTGCGGCGCGAGTGGTACCGCGATTGGATTCCTGATGGAATATTCCAATCTTTCATTTCCCGAAGCGGTGGAGACCCTGGCAGACAGTGCGGGGTTGGCCATACCGAAAGAGCAGGGCGGTTATCCGAAGAAGACGGATGTCAAGCCCGTGCAACTGCTGGAAATTGTCGGACAGGCCAATCAGTGGTTTCAGCATCAACTGCGCAAGCACCCGGATGCGCATGCAGCGGTGACTTACCTGAAGTCCCGGGGTCTGGCGGGGGAAATGGCCGCGAGCTTTGGGATTGGTTTTGCCCCGGATAGCTGGAATGCCCTGACCAGTGCCCTGGGAGACAGCCCACAACGGCGGGAACAGATGGCCAAGGCGGGTTTGATTGTCCAGAAGGACCCGGACACCGTTGCCGGGGACCCGGGATTCTACGACCGTTTCCGTGGTCGGGTCATCTTTCCCATTGAAGACTATCGAGGGCGTGTTGTTGGATTTGGTGGTCGAATCATTGGCGATGGTGAACCCAAGTACCTGAATTCTCCTGAGACACCGCTTTTTCATAAAGGCTCGGAACTGTACGGAATGCACCGGGCAAGAAAGGAAATCGGAACTCAGCAAAGAAGTCTGGTTGTGGAAGGCTACATGGATGTGGTGAGCCTGGCCCAACACGGGATTGACTATGCAGTGGCCACCCTTGGCACCGCAACGACACGCACCCACCTGCAGCGGTTGTTCCGGCTGGCTCCCGAAATCATATTCTGTTTTGATGGCGACCGGGCCGGACGATCGGCGGCCTGGAAAGCATTGCAGGTGGCATTGCCGGAGATGCACGACGACCGGCAAATCGGTTTTCTTTTCCTTCCGGATGGAGAAGACCCGGATAGCATTATCCGGTCCGAAGGCAGGGATGCATTTCAGACCAGGGTGGATCACAGCACCGCGTTTTCGGTTTTTTTGCTGGACCATTTGACCCGGCAGGTGGACATGAGTCAGATGGAAGGCAAAGCCAGGCTCGCCAGTCTGGCCTTGCCGCTTGTCAATCAATTGTCCGGCCGTGTCATGAAGGAAATGATGTTTTCCCGGCTTTCGGTGCTCAGCGGTCTGACAGAAACCCAACTGAGAAAAGCCCGGCCCACGGACAGGGTTCATTCCCGGCCTGCAGGGAGAAAAGTCCGTGCCGGTCCTGATTCAGGACAAATTTCTCCCTTGGCCTCGGCAACCAGTCTGCTGCTTCAAAATCCTCATCTGGGGGCATTGATCACGAATATGGATGAATTGCGTCATCTCCAGATACCCGGGGCTGAAATCCTGGTCGGAATGATTGCCCTGTGCCAGGAGAAAGGGGACCAGACTACTGCACGCCTGCTGGAAGCGTTCCGGGACTCCCCTCACCATGAATACCTGGAAAAACTGGCAACACGATCCAATCTGATCGATGAGAAGGCCCTTGAAAGCCAGTTCAAAGATACCATATCACGCCTGCTGGAAAACCAGACTGCGCAATATCGCCTGGCACTGCTGGAGAAGGCGCGGAGCAATCTGCTGGGACCCGGTGAGAAAGAAGAGCTGGCCAGGCTGCTTCAGGCCCGGGCAAAGCCATGAATATTCCAACTGTCGTAAACGACAGGTATTGATCTGGCCAGCCGGACCGGAATGTCATGCAATCCGGGCGGGTTCACGGTTGAAATGGGTTGTCCGACGGAAATGGATGGCAGGGAGCTTTCGGTGCAATGAACTGGATAAGCAGCAAATTTGACCCGTAAAACAGTGTATACTATGGGGTTGATTTTTTTGCGTGTCCTGATGGGGCACAGCACTTCTACTTTCCAGATACCACGAACTATAAATGCGAAAAACACCTGAAGTGAAACCTGAAACCGTCAAGACCAAATCAGGCAATTCGGCTGGATTGGATAAAAAAGCGGGTAATTCCGGTGCCCAGGAACCGACCGGCAATGAAGAGTCGGCCAAATCACCGAAGCCGCAGTCGGACCTGAAAAAACTGGTTCTCAAGGGCAAGGACCAAGGATTCCTGACCTATGCCGAGATTAACGACCATCTCCCTGAAAACATGCATGACACCGATCAGATCGAGGTCGTGGTCAACATGATTAATGACATGGGCATTGAGGTGGTGGACAAGGCACCTGATACGGACAGCATGACGCTGAAACGGGATAATCCGGAAGACCAGGAAGTGGCCGAAGAAGTCAGTGCGGCCCTGAAAACGGCAGTGGAAAGCGAATTTGGACGGACCACCGACCCGGTCCGGATGTACATGCGTGAAATGGGGACCGTGGAACTGTTGACCCGGGAGGATGAAATCGCACTGGCCAAACGCATTGAAGCAGGGAACCGCCAAAGCACCCAGGCGGTAGTTGTCACGCCCGCTGCAATCCGTCGATTTCTGGATTTCGCGGACCTGATCGAAGCGGGTGAAATGAAATTGACGGATGTGGTTGTGGATTTTATGGCGATCGATGCCCTGGATGATGAAACGGTTGCGACTCCGGGGGCGCCGGGTCAAAACGCGGCAGATGATGACCGCCCCAGCGGGCCGGACCTGGAGGACGCGATTGCCCGGTTCACGCGCATGCGCCGGACCTGGAAAGCTTTTGTCAGAGCCGTGGAAACCCATGGAGCCGGAAGCAGGCAGGCCCGGAATAATCGAAGGAAACTCGGAGATGAACTCCTGCAGATCAAATTTGTTCCGATAAAACTGGAGATGCTGGTATCGACCCTGCGCCACAGTATGGGGGAAGTGAAAGAATGCGAACGCAATATTGCGAAATACTGTGTCAATTACGGGAAGGTTCCAAGACAACAGTTCCTTGAGTATTTTCGTGATAACGAAACGGACATGGAATGGTTCGACAGGTTGGTCAATGACTGTGGACCGAGTACCCCGAAGCTTGAAAAATACCGAAACACGGTGAATTCCCATACGGTGCGGCTGCTCAAAATTCAGGACAAGGCTGGCCTTGAGCTGGCAGAATTGAAAAATTTGAGCCGGAAGCTGTCCATCGGTGAAGCGAAAGCGCGGCGTGCAAAAAAGGAAATGGTTGAGGCCAACCTGCGTTTGGTGATTTCGATTGCGAAAAAATATACCAACCGGGGGCTCCAGTTCCTGGATTTGATCCAGGAAGGCAACATAGGATTGATGAAAGCGGTGGACAAGTTTGAATATCGACGGGGGTACAAGTTTTCAACGTATGCAACCTGGTGGATTCGGCAGGCGATTACCCGGTCCATTGCCGACCAGGCGAGGACCATCCGCATTCCGGTACACATGATCGAGACGATCAACAAGCTCAATCGTGTTTCCCGGCAGATATTGCAGGAAAAGGGCCGGGAAGCCTTGCCCGAAGAATTGGCGGAGCGTATGGAACTTCCGGAAGACAAGGTGCGTAAGGTCCTGAAAATTGCGAAAGAACCGATCTCCATGGAAATGCCGGTGGGGGATGACGACGATTCACATCTCGGCGATTTCATCGAAGACAAGAATATCAAGGCGCCGGTCGATATTGCCACGGCAACGGGGTTGAAGAATGCAACGGACAATATACTGGATTCGCTGACCGAACGCGAAGCCAAGGTCCTGCAGATGCGATTTGGGATAGGCATGAACACCGACCACACGTTGGAAGAAGTGGGCAAGCAGTTCGATGTGACCCGGGAACGGATACGCCAGATTGAAGCGAAGGCATTGCGAAAGCTTCGCCACCCAAGCCGGTCAGACCACTTGAAGAGTTTCCTGGATAACAGCTGATACCTCTGCCAGGAAGATTGCCGGGTGTCCGGCCGAATGACACCGGTTGGGCCGGAGCCTGGAAATGGCATGGTCCCGGACCAGAGTCGGCAATCCATTCCATCCGGGTTGCGATATTCCCAGGACCATGCCGGAATCGAGATAAACAAGGGCCTGTAGCTCAGTTGGTTAGAGCAGTGGACTCATAATCCATTGGTCGTAGGTTCAAGTCCTACCGGGCCCACCAAACAAATAATCAGAATATTGAAGCGGATTTAAAGACCTCACTTCGAAGTGGTCACTCCTCTAACATAGTTGGCAACTTTATATTTGACCGGAAGTTGCGGTATCGATGAGTCGATATCAGGTTTGACTTATGTCACAAGAGAGAATAATATTATGACACATGACGCGCGCCTCCCAAACCACTCACGCCACACGCCTCAATGCGGCCCACGCGCTGCTGGACCAGGGCATGCCGCCGGCGCAGGCGGCGCAGACACTGGCCCGGAGCTGTGGTCTTTCAACGCGTCAGGCCTATCGGTATGTGGCCCAGGCCCGGACCCTGTCGGCACCGCTGGTGGTGCCGGATCCGAAGATCGCGCTGACCGTGACGGTGTCAGAACGATTGGTGCAGAGGGTGCGGGAGCACGTCCGGCTCCAGGGGACCACGCTGAGCCATTTTGTGACCCGGGCGCTGGAGGCCTGGCTCGAACAAGAGCATGGCCGCTCCGGAAAACGCTGATCCGCCCCGGGGGACGGTGGTGGTTGAACTGGAGGCGGTGTTTGACCGTCTCGCGGAGCATCGCTTAAGCAGTGCCTTTGAGGCTCTGGCACCGTGGCAAACCTGGGACACGAGGAATGAACAAGACACCGATGAAGATTGCAGCCCTGTACGCACGGGTTTCTTCCGATCAGCAGAAGAAGGAGAAGACCATCCACAGCCAGACCGAGGCGTTGCGCCGTCAGGCGAAGGAGCTGAACCTGATGGTTCCCGAAGACTGGGTATTCGAGGATGAGGGATACAGTGGAGCCAGTTTGGTTCGACCGGGGCTGGATCAGGTCCGGGATCTGGCGGCAGCCGGACGGTTGGACGTGTTGCTGGTGTATGGGCCGGATCGGCTGAGCCGGAAGTATCCCTACCAGGTTTTGCTGGTAGAGGAATTCGAGCGTCACGGTGTGGAGGTGGCCTTTGTAAAGGCGCCGCAGACGGATACTCCGGAGGACCGATTGGTGGTGCAGTTTCAGGGGATGATTGCGGAGTATGAACGGGCACAGATCAGTGAACGCAGCCGGCGAGGCAAGCGCCATCGTGCCCGCAATGGGTCGGTCAACGTGTTGTCTGGGGCGCCCTATGGTTATCGGTATGTTCGCAAGAGTGCCTTTGGGGAGGCGCGCTACGAGATTGTGGAGGCGGAGGCGGCAGTGGTTCGTCGGATGTTCAAGGCCTTTATTGAGGGTCGGATCAGCATCAACGCCATTGCCCGGGAACTGAACGAGGAAGGGATTGCGACGAAGACCGGCACCGCCCGCTGGTGTCGGACCACGGTGTGGGGGATGTTGAACAATCCGGCCTATGCGGGGCGGGCGTGTTTTGGCAAGACGAAGCCCGCGGTACGACAGAAAGTCACCCGCAAGCTCCGGTTGCGGGGTGGGTATAGCCCGCGCAGTTCCCGGGCCGATGTACCCCGGGAAGACTGGATTGAGATCCCGGTGCCGGCGGTGGTTGATGAGGCGTCGTTTACCGCCGCGCAGGAGCAGCTCCAGCGCAATCGGAAAAGTCCGTCACGGGTAATTCGGGACCCCTCGCTGCTACAGGGCATGATGGCGTGTCGGCACTGTGGGTATGCCTATTACCGTGCATCGACTCGCACCACCAAACGGAAAATCTATTATTATCGCTGTCTTGGATCGGACAGATACCGGTATCCCGATGGCGCGCGCTGTGACAACCGGCCGGTGCGTCAGGATGTGCTGGACGAGTTGGTGTGGCAGTCCGTGATGGAACTGTTGAGGGACCCGGCCCTGATCCGAGGGGAAATTGACCGGCGATTGAGTGTGGCACGGGACACGGAGCCGGACCAGTGCCGACGGGAAGAGTTGCGAGGTGACCGCGCTCGGATTGAGCAGCAGCTCAAGCGGTTGCTGGATGCGTATCAGGAAGGATTGGTTGAGATTGATGAACTGCGCGAACGGCGCGGCGGACTCAACGAACGGCTGAAATCGATTGAGGCGGACCTTCAGGCCAGCGAGACGGCCGCGGCAGATCGGGACCGTTATCTGATGCTGGCGGAAACGGCAGAAAACTTTCTTGGCCGTCTCGCAGAGTCGGCCAGGACGGCGGATATGGAGCAGAAACGAAAGGTTCTCAAGCTACTGGTGCAGAATATTTTGGTGGGAAAAGAGACGGTCACCGTCAAGCACTGCATTCCGTCCAGCGGGGAGACGGTATCAGGGAAAGGTAGCCCCGTGTCGCAAAACAGGAAAAGTTATGAACTATGTACAAGGAGTGGTGTCACCAGTACTGGCTAACGTATTCCTACACTATGCGTTGGATATCTGGTTTCACAAGAAATGGCGTCCGAAGGTTCCCCAAGGCGAGGCCCTGATTGTCCGCTATGCGGACGATGTGGTGGTCGGATTTCAGTATGAGCGGGACGCGAAGCAGTACCTGCAAGATGTTCGGGAGCGGCTGGCCAGGTTTGGTCTGGCATTGCACCCGAAGAAAACCCGAATCGTGGAATTCGGACGGTTCGCGGAAGTGGACCGGAAGAAGCGAGGGAAGGGCAAACCGGAGACGTCCTCACTTAAGACATTTCCCCCCCATTTTCTGATTGAGATTGAGGTTTGATGCGGGTTTTGGGTGCTTTTTGATGAAAATTGCGATGTAGTGCCCGTGTGATATCTTTCTTTGACATACGGGTCGGATTGTAGTACTATCTCCCTATGTTCATCCGTACCAAAACAACTCCCTACAACAAAACCAAGGTTCAGATCGTCCGATCCGTCCGCGAGGACGGCAAGGTCCGTCAGAAGATGGTACGCCATGTGGGTACCGCAGGCAGTGACGAGGAATTGTGCCAATTGCGTGTTCTGGGTCAGACAATCATTGAGAGACTGCGCCAAACCGCCTCCCCCCAGCAGTCTTTATTGACTCCCAAACAGCATGCCGAGCTGTATGAACACTCCCGGGAGGCCTTGCTGGCGGCCAGGAAGGCGAAAAAAAAAAGCCGGAGCGTTTCGGGGTCGATCTTGCGGAATGCCGGGAGATTTCCCGGGTGGGGGCGGGAATTCGCGAAGCGATGAGCGAGATGGTTCGCCAGATGGGCTGGGAACGGTTATTGGGGGCCAGACGGATGAGTGGCAACCGGATTCTCAAAGAACTGATTTTGGCTCGGTTGGCGGAGCCGCTGTCCAAGCGTGCCACGGTCCAGAAGCTGAAGGAGCACGAAGATGTCCCCCTGAATCTGGATCGGGTCTATCGCACGATGGATTATCTGGACGAGCCCCTTATTGACCGGATCCGCGAGCAATCCCTGGAGGCTGCCCGGAAGTTGTATGACGAATCGATCAGCGTCGTGTTTTACGACACCACCACGTTATGGTTTGCCAGTGAACGGGAAGACGACGAGGAACCACAAGACAAACGGGAAGCGGGGATACGGTATAAGGGATACAGCAAGGATGGCAAGTCCCATCGGGTTCAGGTGATGCTGGCGCTGTTGGTGAATGCCGACGGCATTCCAATGGGCTATGAGCTGTTTCCGGGCAACACCGTGGAAGTAACCACGCTGGTGAGTGCGATTGAACAGTTGCAGAAAAATCATCCGGGGGTGTGTTTTACGCTGGTGGCGGATGCCGGGATGATCAGCAAGGACAATGAGGCACTGTTACGGGATCGGGGCATTCCCTATGTGTTGGGGGCAAGGCTCAAGGCGCAGAAGGCGGTGGTCAAGGAGTGGATTCTCGATCCGGACGGTTTTTTACCCTGGGAGACGGACTCCTCGACGCGCAAACCGAAGTCGAAGCGGTACAAGGTGCGTACGGTGGACGAGGCCCAATTGATCGTGACCCACTGTGACCGCCGGGCCCGCAAGGATGCCCGGTTACGGGAGAAACAGGTTACCAAACTTAAGAAGAAGCTGGAAAAGAGCGGTACCCCAGCCTCCCTCAATACATCCGGCCATGCCCGCTTCCTGTCGTTCCCCGAGGGACGGGTTGAGTTGAATGAAGACAAGATTGCCGAAGCCGCCCGCTGGGATGGGCTGCATGGCATCAAGGCCTGGGGCCTGGACGATCAGGACCCTCAGTCCTTGATCAAGCAATACCACCTTCGCTGGGAGATTGAGGCCTGTTTCCGTACCAACAAACATGACCTCAAGATTCGCCCGATCTTCCACTGGAAACCCCGGCGCATCCGGGCCCACATTGCCATCTGTTATATGGCCTTTTGTTGTCTGCAGCATTTACGCCATCGATTGAAGCTCCTGGGGTATCCGATGAGTCCGAATGAAATCCGTCGGGCCCTCAATGGCCTGCAGTTCAGCATCCTGGTCCAACAAGGTACCCACAAACAGTTTGCGATGCCGAGCAGGTCCACGGCCGAGGCTAACCGCATCTATCGCTGTCTGGGGTTGAAGTGGAACGAGGCACCGTTTCCGGTGCCGGTCAAGCCACCCAAAAAATCCAAGCCGAAGTCAAAGCCGAAGTCAAAGCCACCCTCTTAATCCCCACTGATCAGGAAGCACCCGGGCACTACCGTCGGCCAAGTTGATACCGAATGTAGTGCCCTATTTCTATTTGACCACAATAAAATCAACGGCTTGCAAATCGAGATGTCTTAAGTCAGGAAGGCGAGGCCCTGATTGTCCGCTATGCGGACGATGTGGTGGTCGGATTTCAGTATGAGCGGGACGCGAAGCAGTACCTGCAAGATGTTCGGGAGCGGCTGGCCAGGTTTGGTCTGGCATTGCACCCGAAGAAAACCCGAATCGTGGAATTCGGACGGTTCGCGGAAGTGGACCGGAAGAAGCGAGGGAAGGGCAAACCGGAGACGTTCGACTTTCTGGGGTTTACGCACTTTTGTACGCGAACTCGGAAGGGTCGTTTCAGACTGGGACGTAAACCGGTAAGCAGTCGAGTCAGCAGGACGCTGAAGCGAGTTGGGGAGGTACTGCGGAAGCGATGGCATCATGACATCTGGGAAGTGGGCAGGTGGTTGGGCAGGGTCTTAAATGGCTGGCTGAACTACTATGCCGTACCAGGGTCAGGGCGATGGCTGAATTCGTTCAGATATCAGTTGGTTCGAACCTGGATGAGGGCTATTCGCAGGCGGTCGCAGCGTGCTCGCAGGTTTAGCTGGGGTCGGTTGGGGCGCATGGTCGAGATACTCTGGGCACGCGTTAAAATCCGTCACCCATGGCCGGAGCAGCGATTTTGCCGTTACTATTCAAGGTAGGAGCCGGATGGGCTAGCGTCCAAGTCCGGATCTGCACGGGGGGCGGGCAGAAATGCCCGGCCCTACCGTAACTATGAATTAAAGATATAGATGGTAAATCCAGGGAACGATTGTCCAGTTTCACAACTCTGCGATTAAGCAGCAGGGGTGGATACGTTGCGCCCGGACCGGACCCGTCAAACTGAAATTTTACTCTCCATGATGCGCCTGGCTGGCACGGGTGGGGCCAGTTATGCGGGTGTGCTTCCCGGTACAATCCGCCTATTGCCTGGTGTTACTTGGAGTCTGACTGGCCGAAAATCTGGGTCAGCATCAGCGCCAGGGTGGTCACCATAATCAGTACGGTGGAGATGGATGCGATGGTGGGATCAATTTGATCCCGAAGCGCCAGGAACATGCTGCGAGTGATCGTGGAAATGTCCCCTCCGGTGATGAACAGTGCCACAATCACCTCGTCAAAAGAAACGACAAATGCCAGCAAGGCACCACTGATCACGGAAAATCTGATCTGCGGGAGCGTGATTACCAGGAACGCTTTCATCCGGGAAGCTCCCAGACTTCTTGCCACCAATTCCTGGTTCATGTCGTAGCTCTTCAGGCCTGCACTGATCACGATGAGGCACATCGGCAGTGCCAGTACGGAATGGGCCAGCACCAAACCGAACATGGTGTTGTTGAGATTCAGCTTTGCGTAAGCGAAAAATACGCCGATGGCAATCAGGATGACCGGGACCATCATCGGCGTGATCAGAAGAATGAAAATCCATCGGGATGCTTTCAGGTTCGATACAGACAGGCCATAGGCGGCCAGCGTGGCCACCGGAGTAGTCACCACTACCGTGAGCAGTGCAGCCTTGACAGACACCCATGTGGCGGTCATCCACTCGGGGGACCCGAAATAATTGTCATACCACCGAACGGACCACACCCGGGGCGGGAACTCCAGGTACTGCGAATCGGAAAATGACATCGGAATAACGATGAGAGTCGGAACCACCAGAAACATCATGATCAGCCCGGAGACGATATATAGCCACAGCCGGTTTCCGTGGGTGATTTGAATATCCGAAACGGGTCTTGACCACCAATTCATGTTCCACTCCCTCCGAGAACCTTGTCAAGACGCAACAATCGATGGGCAAGGAACAGAACCGCCAGGGTCAGGACCATCAGCACCACGCCCAATGCACTGGCCGTGCCAAAATTGAAAAACAGGTCGATCAGGGTTTCAATTTTCATGGACACCATGATCACCTTGCCACCGCCCAGCACTGCCGGCGTGACAAAAAAACCGAGGCAAAGAACGAAGACAACGACCATGCCAGCCAGCAGGCCGGGCAAAGACAAGGGAAAGAATACCAGCCAGAAAGCGCGCGTCGGAGTCGCCCCAAGGTTCGAGGCGGCCTTGACGTAGTCGGCGTTGATTGCCCGCATGGATGCGTACAGGGGCAGCACCATAAACGGCAACATGATGTGCACCATGCCGACCAGCGTTCCGTTCAGATTGTGGGCCAGTTTCAGCGGCTGGTCCCAAAGCCCGAGTTCGATCCCCCATTCATTGACCAGCCCTTTGCGCTGCAAGACCACCAGCCAGGCATAGGTGCGAACCAGCAAAGAGGTCCAGAATGGCAACAATACGGTAAACAAACCGACCGCAGCCCAGCGTTTCGGAAGCTGCGAGAGAAAATAGGAAAAAGGGTAGCTGATCAGTACGCAGAAAACCGTGGTGAGGATGCTGACCTTGAAGGTCGTGATGAAAATTCGGGTGTAGGATTTACTGTCGAACATCCTGGTGTAGTTGCTCAACGACAGGACTCCCTCATCATTGAACAATGAAAGCCAGAACAGCCACCCGACCGGGACCACGATGATGACGAATACCAGTAAAAGAGCCGGCAGCGACAAACCGAACATGGCCAGTTTTTCCCGCCGTTCATCCTGAAGCAGTTCACGGGCGTTCAACGCATCAATCATGGCGGCATGACACTCCTGTGGTCATCCGGGTGTGTCTTCATCCGCCTCGGGAATCAGAACCGTTTCCTCCCAGTGCAGGCCCAAAAGCACCTCCTTGCCTCGCGATGGCAGGGAGGAGACGGTTTCCCGCTGGCTGATTCCCCGCATGGAAACGTGGGTGCCATTCTCCAGTCTCACATACGCGACAAAGCTCTCCCCCTGAAACACCACCTCTTCGACGACGCCCGGGAAGACATTGTAGTCCGGGTTGCTGTCGTCGGACAATATGGTGAGTCTTTCCGGGCGCAGCATCAGGCTGCATTTGCCGTTGGGCAGGGTTCCGGACACTTTGAGCGCCCGGCCGTCCAGCATCACATTGCCGTTGGCCCGATTCACCGGAATCAAGGTGGATTCGCCGATGAAGTTGGCCACAAACGGGGATGCGGGATAATCGTAGATGGTACGCGGCGAGTCACACTGTATAAGACGGCCATGATTGATGACCGCCACGCGGTCGGACATCGTCAAGGCCTCCCGTTGATCGTGGGTGACATACACGGTGGTAATCCCCAGTTTTTCATGCAGACGTCTCAGTTCAATCTGCATGTGGTCCCGGAGTTTCTTGTCCAGCGCCGACAGGGGTTCATCCATCAAAAGAATGCGCGGTTCGAACACGATGGCCCGGGCGAGTGCCACTCGCTGTTTTTGCCCGCCGGACAGCTGGTCGATGCGCCGGTCGCCGAATCCATCGAGTTGCACGGTGGACAGGGCATTTTCAACGCGCTGGCGAATTTCGTCCTTCTGTGCCCCGCGCAGTCTGAGCGGGAATCCGATATTCCCGGCAACCGTCATGTGAGGAAACAGGGCATAATTTTGGAATACCATCCCCACATCCCGCTTGTGCGGGGGGGTTCGAACCACCTCGCGGTCCCCGAAACGCACACTTCCGCTGTCGGGCCGGGTGAATCCTGCCAGCACCATCAACAACGTGGTCTTGCCGGAACCTGAAGGACCAAGCAGGGTCAGGAATTCCCCGCTTTTGATTTCAAGGTCGACATGGTCAAGGGCATAGACACGCCCGTAGGTTTTGACGACCTGCTGGATTTGGATGGGTAGGGCTTTGATCACAACTGAACAGCTGTGCCTGGAAGGGGTGTATTGCGGAATACGTTGCGTTCGGATATCAATGCACCGGAAAATCCGTCATGAATTTTCCGGTGCAAAGCTGGACGGGGAGCGGCCGTGCCCATGCATCGTGACCACGACTGCTCTGCGTACTCCTATTCCGTCATCATGTCCGTGTACATCTCGGATGCCGTTTTCTCCCACTTGGCATACCACTCCTGGCTGATCGGCAGAAGCTGGGAGGCGTTGTCCGGATGTGAAGGCAGGCTTGCCGCCAGGTCTGCGTCGATCTTTCCCGTTTCGTACGCCAGGGTATTCGTGGGGCCGTAGGTGATGTACTGCGGAATATCAGCTTGGTATTCGGGTTTGCTCATCTCGGCGATGACGCTCATGGCAAGGTCAGGATTCGGAGCACCTTTTGGAATACCGAAGCAATCGTAATCCTGAAGGCCCTGGCTGTAGGTATACTTGAGATTGCCGCCATCGGCGATCGCGACATCAAATCGACCGTTCCACCCGGTGGACATATCCACTTCACCATCTTTCATGAGTTGGGCGTGCTGGGCACCGGAACTCCACCAGACCGCGACGTGGGGTTTAATCTCGCGAATCTTGTCCAAAGCACGATTGATTCCTTCCTCGCTGTCAAGCGTGCTGTATACCTCACTGGGAGGGACGCCGTCCGCCATCAGTGCCGGTTCCAGCATGCCATGCATCTTTCCGCGGATTGCACGGGTGCCCGGAAATTTTTCCGCATCCCAGAAGTCTGCCCAGCTTTGGGGGCCGCTGTCGCCATAAGTATCCGTATTCCAGGCCATTACGGTCGCGAAAACGATTGTTCCGACGCAGCATGATAATTGCGTGTCGGCGACAAAGTTGGAAGTGTCGATCATGGAATAGTCGAGGGGAATCAAAATCTCTTCGGCACAGCCCCGGGCGCCGCCACCGGATCCCGTATCAATAATGTCCCAGGGCACCGAACCGGCTGCAACCTTGGTGCGGACCTGGCCGATCCCCTTGTAGGATTCTTCCTTGATGGTGATGCCCAGTGCTTTTTCCACCGGCTTGAACAGGGCTTTGCTCTGGGCTTCCTGGTAGGAGCCGCCCCATGAGGCGATGGTTACTTCATCCGCGGATACCGTTCCACCGAAGAATATGGCACAAGCCGTCGCACCACTTAGTAATAGTTTGTTGATTTGCATTTTTCCTCTCCAAAAGTGTTATTGATTTTTGGTTCCCGGGCAATTGATCCACAATTGCGTCCAACGAACTGCGCGGACAATATAGAACATTCAGGGTTGTAAATAAAGCGAATTGCGGTTCATTAATCTGAAAAAGAGCAACGCGGTCTGCCCGGATATCTGCAAACTCCCAAAATGAACTCGGGGTTGGGCAGATGGCGAAGTCAATCGGCCCCGTTGTCGATGAATCGCTGCACTGGGAGGCATGGTCGTGCCGTCCGAGGCGTCCCTCCTGAACGTGTTGCCCCGGATCACCAGGTCGACAAAGATCAGAACCCTGTTTTGATTTCAGTCAGGAACTCTCGCATCATGCTGGCAGCGCGCACGACACTTGAGCGGTTCTGCGAATTGCGGACATCCCGGGAGCAGCCACCCGGTGGCGTGTACTGCCTTGTGATGCCTGATCCCCGAATGGCCCCTGGCACATAGACGACATATGGTCGTTCACAGGTCATTGATCCATCTGGTCATGAAACTGCGTTGTTCACTGCGAGACAGTGTTGACGGGGATCAAGCATCATCCCTCATCAAACGATAAACCAACCGGGCAAAGTGTTGTAACACGGGGTCCCAGTAAGGTGAAAGTACACCGCCGTCAAACCCTTCCGAAGCACGCCCGGCCTGCATCCTTTCAATAATCCCGATGTCTTCCTTGTTGAGATCCCGCCAGTTCTGAATTACTGCATTGCGTCCTTCGGAATACTGGGCGGCATGGGCCCCGTCGCCGATGAAATACAAGGCAATGGTCTCCCGGCATTGATCAATGCCCTTCGGGGTTGCGACAAACACATCCACCTGGTCCGGAAAGACCTCCAAAGCGAAATTGGGAAACAGGACGTACCAGTCCCCGCGACGTTTTTTTTCTTCGGGTAAATCAGGAAAATAGGGCAACCCCTCTCCCCTGGCAGGATCCGTTTTCTGGAATTCGTACCCACAAAACAGCACATGGTCCTGAAACTCCGGTGCCGTTCTTTCCTCCATACTGACAAATGAGTGCAGCCAGGGATGGCAGGAAAAAACGTGATAGGGTTCGATAAAATTCTCGATGGCCAGTTTCCAGTTGGCATGGATGTCAAATTCCAGGGTACCGCCGATATGCAGGTCCGTGAAATCATATCCCGACAGGCGATCGGTGATCGGTTTCAGGTACTGGTTCAACTCCGGGGCATTGCCATCCAGATTCACAAAAATCCAGTCGTGCCAGCAATCGCATCGTATCTCCCGCAAATCAGCACGATGGTGGGATTCCTGGTTCACGTCATGTTTCCCGCCCCCGTAAAAATGCGGGCGGGCCAGCAGTTTTCCTTCGAAACTGTAACTCCATGAATGATTGGGGCACACCAGTGGTTTGCACGATGATTGCGGTGCATCGACCAGCTTCGCTCCCCGGTGACGGCAGACATTGTGAAACGCCCGGATCTGGTTGTCCTCGCCACGGACCAGCACCACCGGCCGGCCTGCGATCTCAACCGGATACCGGTCCCCCGGGTTGCTGACCTGGTGGGCAAATGCCGCAAACACCCAGGATTTCCTGAATACGGTATCCTGTTCAAGCCGATGAAAAGCATCGTCGGTATATGCGGCATTGGGCAAAGCGGACCCGGTTTCGGTTGGGCCATGCAGTTTTGCAAGCTGTTCCGCATCGAAAAAATCGGTGATGGAGGAGGTGTCGGCCATTTCAGTTATAAAGCAGGGTCAGCCATGCCAATCATGGGGCGACCTGTGATTGACAGGAAAATAAAATTATGCGGATATAGCCGATTGTAGTAAAAACAGACCCCCACTTTTCCATTGTGCATTCATCCACCGGTCAAAGTGATGACAATATCATGAATATTCCAGCGTTCAAACACCTGTTGGAACCCATTGAGCTTGGGCCGACGGCCATCCGCAACCGGATTTTCAATCCACCTCACGGAACCTCTCTCGGGGATAATGGAACCGTAACGGATGAACTGATTGCCTACCACGAGGAAAGGGCGAAAGGCGGAACGGGCCTGATCATCCTGGAAGGAATGGCCCTGCATCCAAGTTATGGGTTCAAGGATGCCTTTCTGTATGCGGGTTCTGACGACATCATTCCCGGAATGAAAAAACTGGGGAAGGCCTGCAGAAAATTTGGTACGCCGGTTTTTGGCCAGCTTTTCCATGCGGGGCGGGCGGTTCGGCTGAGTCATGATGGTTCAAAGCCGCTGGCGTATTCCGCTTCGGATATCCCGGATGAAAGATATCGGATCACGCCCGTTCCCATGCCAGGGGACATGATCCGGGAAATAATAGAAAGTTATGCGGATGCCGCCCATCGCCTTGCAGAAGCCGGTTTGGACGGAGTGGAAATCCTGGCTGGCATGGGGTATCTCATTGCCCAGTTCCTGGACCCGTCCACCAACCGGCGGCAAGACGAATTTGGCGGGTCCCTGGAAAACCGGATGCGCCTTCTCCGGGAAATCGTCTCCCGGGTACGCATGCGGATCGGGGAAACCAGGACCCTGGGGATACGCATTACGCTGGATGAAAAGACGGATTCCGGCATGGATGCCGATACTGTCATCGAAATCTGCAAAATCCTGGAACAGGATGGTCATCTTGACTACTTCAGTGTCATCTCCGGGTCTGCCGCCACGGCCAGGGGCTGGATCCATGTTTTCCCCCCTATGTCGGTTCCTCATGCCTTTGTTGCCAACGATGCGGCCAGATTAAAGCAGTCCGTTTCCCAGCCTGTGCTGGTGGCGGGCAGGATTAACCAGCCCCAAATGGCTGAAGGGGTCCTGAAAGACGGCAAGGCAGACATGGTTGGACTGGCCAGGGCGCTGATCTCGGACCCCGAGTTTGTAAACAAGCTTTCCACGGGGAAAGCCGATGACATTCGTGCCTGTGTGGGATGCAATCAGGCCTGTGTCGGCCATCGACTGGCACATCACCCGGTTTCATGTATACAGAACCCGGTGACCGGGCGGGAATTGCCGCATCGGAACCGGGTCCGATCCCGTCGCAAGAAGATACTGGTTCTGGGGGGAGGGCCTGGCGGGATGAAAGCGGCCATCACGGCCGCTGAGATGGGCCATGAAGTGTTGCTGCATGAAAAATCCACGACATTGGGAGGGCAAGTCAGGCTCGCAGAGAAACTGCCTGGACGCGCTGAGTTCGGGGGAGTCACCACCAGCCTGGTCAGGGAGCTGCAGCAAGCCGGGATTTCCTGCGTGCTGGATTCCCGGATCGATTCAACCCGCCTGGAGGAAATCAGACCGGATATCCTGGTCAATGCCACGGGTGCGGTTTCCAGGTTGCCTGAGGTGGAGGTCGAGGAGGCCCGGCTGCTCGATTCCTGGGCCGTGATCCGGGGGGAAGTCTCCCTGGGACAAAATGTAGTCATTGCGGATTGGGCCTGTGACTGGGCAGGCCTTGGGATCGCCCAGCATCTTTCCCGGAACGGGCATCATGTCCGGCTGGCGTGTGGGGCGGCGGTCCCGGGAGAATCCATTCCGGGTATTGTCCGGGATCAATGGATTGGTGAACTGCACAGGCTGGGGGTCGAAATGATTCCGTTCATGCGTTTTTTCGGGGCCAGTGGCACCACCGTATATTTTCAGCATATGACCAGTGGTCAACCGGTGATTTATGAAGATGTACACAGTATTGTCAGTTGCTATGCGGCCAGGTCCCGGGACATCGGGAACCTGGCAGAACAGTTCGACGGCACCATGGTGAGTATCGGGGATGCCATTTCCCCCCGCACTGTGGAAGAAGCCGTTCTGGAAGGATATAAGGCGGTCATGGACCTGTAAGGGATTTATCCGGGAATTCATCGAATCCGGATGATTGCCCGGTCTGTTCTGCGGACAGTGTAATACACATCCAGCGGCTTGATCCCGCGGACATCAACCTCCCCATGTACCGGAACAGCCTCATGCCTGACGTATCCCTTCATCATGGCATTCTATTCAAGAAGGGTGGACAGGCGGGCAATCACTTCTTGCATTATCGGTTCGGGGACGGTGTCGATGTATCGTCCCTTCCGGGCAATAAGGTCGAGCGCGCGAGGCTGGTCACAGCGAATCACGCCGGTTGTTCGGGTACCAGCGCCCTGAAGAGAGATGGCGAAGCCACGTTGACGTGCGAAATTCCCCCCCGTAGTCACGGGCAAGACGACGGGCACACCGGTCAGCTTGTTGAAGGCGGTTGGCGAAACAACCAGTACCGGCTGTCTTCCTTGTTGTTCATGTCCAATCGTCGGATCAAGGCTGACGAGCCAGATATCGCCCCGCTGCACTACAACAACTCGTTGCCGACCGGTTTTGCATCCAGCCAGACGCGATCCTCCTCAGAAAGAGGGGCATTCTCGTCGCATTGCGCCAGGAGTTGGTCGAGTGAGTAGCGAGGGCGCTCCTTGGGCTGAATAATCAAGCGGCCTTTCTCCACTGCGATTTCCACCGTCGTTCCCGCCCCAACGTTAATGAGGTTGAGCAGTGCGGGAGGCACGGCGAGCATGATGGATCCCCCGACCTTGCGCAGGTTTGTTGTATGCATGGGTCTTTCCAGAGTGATTGCCGATTATTATATTTATGTATAACAACAAATTCGAGTAACAAAAAATAGCTGACTGAGAGTCTGCCAGGGCACGGTACGATATGATACAGGTTCTGACCATGGTAAAATTGATTGGCAATCTTGAATGCCATATGGTGAACGTATGACTGTTTCGATCACAAAACTTGATCGCAACGCCTTTGACCGGGACGGGATCGTCTGGCCAATGCTTGCCATTCCCAGGGAATCGGCTTCAGACCTCGAACGAAAGTACCGGCATTTCCAACAGGAGGTGACCCGGGTCCGGGGACGGGAGTGCCACCTGAAACCGCACCTGGTTTCCACCTGGCTGGACGGGATTGTCCATAATCCGGTGATTCTGGATGCGGTGGAAGCCGCAATCGGCCCCGACCTGTTGCTGTGGTCCAGCGATTTTGCGGTCAAGAGCGCTGGCCAGGGCACCTGGGTGCCCTGGCATCAGGATACTCCCTACTGGAATCTTTCCACCACCAAGGTGGTCAGCGTATTTTTGGCCATCAGCGAGACCACCCTGGCCAATGGAGCCATGAAGGTTGTGCTGGGTAGCCACAAGTCCGGGGCGCTGGGTAAATTGAATTTCGATGGCGACCCCCACGAAGGCATTGCCCGGGGCGACCGGAAATCATCCGAAGGCAATTTGTTTTTCTATGATCATATTATGGATGTTGATGTGGATGAATCCATTGCCAGGGATGTTGAACTGGAACCCGGCGAATTTTCGGTCCACCACATCGAATTGCTTCATGGCGGTGGTCCGAATGAATCAGACCGCGACCGCATCGGTTTTGTACTTCGGTATATTTCTGCGGATACCTACTGCAGATCATCCAGGGATTCTGCCATGCTGGTTCGCGGCAACTACGAGGGAGATCATTTTGAACTCGAACCGCGGCCAACGGAAGATTTCAGTCCCGAATCCATGGTGGCATTGGAGCGTGCCGTATCGTTCCCCAGTGGATTTGGAGATCGGGACATGACCATCGGGGACCTGCAGGGATAATTTCCCGAATGGTCCTGCCAATGGCGGGGAGCGGGTGATGGGCATGGAAATCAGACCCCTGGCGGCAGTCCGTACTGAATCAATGGCCCCGGTATTCCCGCTTCAGGCCTGAACCAAATGCCTGCAACTAGGTTGCGGCAGCCAGCCATTGCCATGTGGATTGGACCGCTTCAGACATGGAGTTGTTTTGTCCTTTGATCAGATAGTAGGCATCCGCGGAACCAACACTGTTTCGAAAGGGGCGAACGAGTTTACGGGCTTCCAGGTCATCTTTGATGAGCGGGAGTATGCCAAGCGCCACGCCCCGGCCTGCGATGGCCGCGAGAAGCAGGAGGTTGGCATCTTCAAAGACCGTCCCGGTTAACGCTTCCCGGGTTTCCACCCCCGCAGATTCGAACCATTGTGTCCACCCCTGTATATCGCGATGATGCAGTAATGGAAATTTCAGCAAATCACCAGGGGTTATGGAATCAATTCTTGCGTTCATGGAAGGGGCATACACCGGTGTAACCTCAACGTTGAGCAGGGGTTTGGCCTCGACTCCCGGCCATTGACCATCGCCCCAGGCGATGGCCATGTCATACTGATGAATCTGCTGCCAGACCGGGAATGGCGAGTGATGCAGCCAAAGGTCGATTTCAGGATGTTTTGTCCAAAAACCGGGAAGTCTCGGCAACAGCCATCTGGCGGAGATTAACGGCGCCGCACCAAGGTTTACCTGTACGCGGTTGGGGTTTGAACAAAGCCTGGCGTAGGCGTCCGCCAGTGAATCCAGGGCGGGTGACACGGCGGCAGCAAAGTGCCGTCCTTCCCGGGTCAAGTCCACCCTGCGCGTTCTTCGCGTGAACAGGCGGTTGCCGCAGGCGTCCTCAAGCTGGCGAATCTGGTGGCTGATCGCAGTGGGGGTAACGGAAAGTTCCGCGGCAGCAGACTTGAAACTGCCGTGACGGGCGGCGGCCTCGAATGCACGAATCGCGGGAAATGGAGGGAGCTTGCGCATGAAGACTATAGATGAATATAACTCACTTATAGTCGAATAAATACTAGTTTGTCAAATGGGTAAGGAACAGCTTAACTATCGATAGATGAACTGGGTTGACGATTGATGGAGATAGCCGACAGCACCAACCCCGGGAAGAAACGACGGGGAAACCGGGCTTCAAAGGGTCTGAAAGAACCGGAAAGCCCCCCGGTGTGGCCCGGCGTGGAGGGCGGCCGGTTCCAGCCTTTGCGGCCTGCGGAAATGGAAATGGTGCATGAAACCGTGTTGCACCTGCTGGAGACTCTCGGTCTGAGCCAGGCAATCCCGTCAATGATTGAACGCGTGGTGGCGAATGGCGGCCGGTTGACCCGGGATGGACGGTTGTTGTTTCCACGTCATCTGGTAACCGCCTGCATCCGGGAGTCCGCCCGGGATATCGTTCTTTTCGGGCAGTGTCCCGGCCTTGAAATTGACCTGTCCGGAAGGCGCGTTCACATGAGTTCCGGGGGGGCGTCTCCCAGCATCCTGGACCTGGATTCGGGGCGGTACCGGGGAGCCACGACGGCGGATTTGTACAACGCGGCCCGGGTGGTGGATACCCTGGGGAACATCCACCACTTCAGCCGTTCACTGGTTGCCCGGGATGCGCCCGACACCCTGTCCCTGGATATCAACACGGCCTATGCCTGCCTGGCCGGGACGGCAAAACCGGTTAGTATCAGCATAACGGCCCCGGATCATGTCGGCACCATCGCCGAGATGTGCTATACCCTCGCGGGAGGGGAACAGGCTTTTCGGGACCGACCGTTTCTGACGGTCATGGTGTGCCATGTGGTTCCGCCGATGCGGTTTGCCGAGGAGGCGATACAGACGCTGGAGCAGGCTGTACTGGCGGGGTTTCCCGTTCAGGTCATCTCCGCGGGCCAGGCGGGAGCTACCAGTCCTGCAACGATTGCCGGTTCACTGGCCCAGGCCATTTCAGAAACCCTGGCTGCCCTGGTCTTTGCACGCCTGGTGGACCCCGCCGCCCGGGTCATCTTTGCCCCCAAACCCCTGGTTGCCGATTTGAGAACCGGGTCCATGTGCGGGGGCGGGGGGGAGCAGGCCATACTGATGGCTGCGGCCGCCCAGATGGGGCGGTATTACAACCTGCCCACCAGTTCCATTGCAGGCATTACCGATTCAAAGATTCCGGATGCCCAGCATGGATACGAGAAAAATCTTGCGGTCAGTCTGGCCGCCCATGCCGGGTCAAACCTGATTACCCAGGCCTGCGGCATGCAGGCCAGCCTGTTGGGAGCCTCCCTGGAGAGCTACGTCATCGACAACGACATGCTGGGGAACATTCTGCGGACAGTGCGGGGGGTGGAAGCGTCCGTGGAGACCATTTCTGCCGAAGTGATCGCTGAAGTCTGCCGTGGGGAAGGTCATTACCTGGGACACAACCAGACCCTTGAGCGGATGAAAACGGATTATTTCTATCCTTTGGTGGGGGACCGGCAGTCTCCCCGGGATTGGGAAGAGGAAGGGGCCACCGACATCCTCGCCCGGGCGAGGGACCGGACCCGGGAGATCCTGGACAGCCATTATCCGGCACACCTTGACGAGGATGTGGACCGCTATTTCAGGAGCCGGTTTCCGATCCTGCTGTCCCGGGAACAAATCGGCCGCCACTGATGCAGCCGCCGTTTCCCCATCTTTTTTCTGAAATCAGGATTGGGAATTGTGTCATCCCCAATCGCATCGTGTCCACGGGTCACCATACCTACCTGTCCGATGTAACCCCGGATGACCGCCTGGTGGCCTATCACGAAGCCCGGGCGAAAGGGGGGGCAGGCCTGATCATTACGGAAATCATTGCCACCCATGAGACGGCCGGCTTTTCCAGCCAGCTGTTACGGGCGGATTCCCGGGAAGCCATCCCGGCGTACCGGACCCTGACAGAGACCTGCAAACGCTACGGCAGCAAAATGTTTGCCCAGCTGTTTCACCCCGGAAGAGAGATTCTTTCTGCCTACAGCGGCATGCTCCCCGTTGCGTGGGCACCTTCAGCCGTGCCGAATGAACGGTTTCACATCATGCCGAAACCCCTGCCCGCCGCGTTGATCGAAGAGATCATTGCAGGACATGGGGTGGCGGCTTCCAACTTGGCGGAGGCCGGCTTTGACGGCTTCGAGATCGTTGCCAGCCATGGCTATCTGCCCGCACAGTTCCTGAACCCGCGGACCAATCTCCGGCAGGACGAATATGGGGGGGATGTCCAGGGCCGGCGTCAATTTCTCCGGAGAATCATTTCCGAGATCCGGAAATCGGCACCCGGGTTGGCGCTGGGCATGCGAATATCGGGTTCGGAGATGGTGGATGACGGACTGCCGCTGGAGGAAGTGGTGGATCTGTGCCGGTCCATGTCCACGGAACTCGACTACATCAGTGTCGTCGCGGGTACCTCAGCCAGCCTGGGGGCTTCCGTGCACATCGTTCCGCCCATGGGACTGCCCATCGCCTATGTGGCATCCCAATCGGAAACGGTCCGCAAGGCGGTCGATATTCCCGTGATAGTGACCGGCCGGATCAACCAGCCCCAGGTTGCGGAGCAGCTGATTGTGCAGGGGCAGGCGGACTTGTGCGGAATGACCCGGGCCATGATCTGTGATGCCGACATGGCGAACAAGGCACGAAAGGGGGTGCCGGATATCATCCGTGCGTGTATTGGTTGCAATCAATCGTGTATCGGCCGTGCCCACCAGGGGCTTGGTATTTCGTGCATCCAGCATCCCGAGTCCGGTCGGGAAACCGAATTCGGGGAATTGCCGATCACGGGTTCGCCGAAAAGGGTGCTGGTCGTGGGTGGGGGGCCCGGAGGATTGAAGGCGGCGGCCATTGCGGCGGCACGGGGGCATGATGTCCGGCTCCACGAAAAGGAGGATTGCCTGGGAGGCCAGGCCAGGCTGGCAATGAAATTGCCTGGACGGGAAGAGTTTGGCGGGATCATTGACAACCTGGAGCGTGAGGCCAGGCAGGCGGGCGTGAACGTGGTCCTGAAATCCATGGTGACCCCGGAAATGATCCGGGATATGGCGCCGGATTCGGTTATTCTTGCCACCGGTGCCGTGCCGTATGTGCCGGATATCGAAGGGATTCATTCCGCCCATGCCGTGACCGCATGGGACATCCTGGCGGGAAATGCCAGGGTGGGTTCAACGGTGGTCATCGCCGACTGGCGTGCGGACTGGATTGGACTGGGATTGGCCGAGAAACTGGCGGCAGAAGGCAGCGTGGTGGAACTGGCAACCAATGCTGCCATGGCTGGTGAGACCCTGCAGACCTATACCCGAAACCATTATGTCCGCAGGGTCAAAAAGCTCGGGGTCAGGATTTCAACGCATGCCAGGCTGTACGGGGTCGACGGCGACACGGTTTTTTTTCAGGATACATTGACAGATGACCCGGTGGTCAGGGAGGATATTGAAACCGTGGTGCTGTCTCTCGGGCATGCCGCGTTGGACAATTTGAGCCAGCACATCGAAAACCGGGGCATGGCCGTTTACAGCATTGGAGATTGCGTTGTGCCCCGCACTGCCGAAGAAGCGGTGTATGAAGGGCTCACTACCGCCTGGAGTATTTGAACATTACACACATGAAAAGGGAAACCATCACCGGGGGCGAAGCGGCATACCGTGTGCTCTGCAACCAGGGGATTACATCCGTATTCGGCCTGCTCGGCGGGTCGATGCTGGAACTCTACGATGCCATGCACCAGGGCGGGCAGATTCAATACATCGGGGCCCGGGATGAGCGGGCGGCGGGGCATATGGCGGATGCGTATGCACGGACCACCGGTGGGCCGGGGGTGGTGCTTGGCGCACAGGCGGGACCGGGGGTGGTGAACCTCGCAACCGCCGTGGCCGAGGCATCGCTTGCGTATTCTCCGGTGGTGGTCATCGCCGGAGCAATCAGCCGTTGTGATCTTGGCAAGGATACGTTTCAGGAAGTGGACCAGGTGGCATTGTTTGCGCCCATTTGCAAACGCTCACTGATGGTCAACGATCCCGGGCGGCTGGTCGGCATGCTCCGGGATGCGTTTCGATTGGCGATGAGTGGTCGGCGCGGTCCGGTGGTGCTGCATGTGCCGAGAGATATTTTTGCCGCAAGGGTTGACCTCCCCGGAACCGGGGCGGTACAGCCTGCCCGCCCCGGGCAGCCAACAGACGCAGACCTTGACCGGATCATCGGTGCAGTGGAAGCGGCCCGGGCACCGGTTATGATTGCAGGCGGCGGCCTGAAGTGGGCCAATGGGGGACGTGCGTTGTGCCGTCTGGCGGATTCCCTTCAAATTCCCGTTGTCGCTTCCACCGGACATGCCGACATCATGCCCTACGGGCATCCCCTGTTTGCCGGCCAGGGCGGACCACGCGGCAACCGGGTGGCCAGTCAACTGACGCGAAATGCAGACCTGCTCATTGTCATCGGTTCAAGACTGGCGTTCAACTCAACTTTTCACAGCCATGATTACATCTCCCCCCATGCCGATATCGTACAGATTGATGTGGAGGCAAGTGCCATCGGCCGGTACTTTCCGGTTGTGCACGGGATTCAGTGCGATGCACTGGCTGCGGTGAACGCATTGCAGGAAAGAATCGATGCCGGAAGACGTCTTCGCTGCCGCTACCGGGATTGGCGGGACCGGTTCCAGCGTGATTGGGCCGGGCTGGTGAATGAGCGTCGGGGGGAAGCGGAGATCGATACGGTGCCACTGGACCCGAAACGGGCACTCGCCGAAATACGTGAATCATTGCCCGAAGAGGCCTTGGTCACTCTGGACACCGGCAATGCATGCCTGCAGGCAGCGGACCGCCTGGCCCACTACCGGACCCCCGGTCTCATTACACCCCTGGATTTCGGACTGGTCGGATTTGGTTATGCGGCAGCGATTGGCGCCAGCGTGGCGGCACCACACAGACCGGTCATTTCCATCATGGGGGACGGTGGATTCGGGTTTACCGTGAGTGAAATCACCACCGCAGTGCGCTACCGGTTGCCGGTGGTCGCAGTGATTCTGGACAATGGGGCATGGGGTGCCGAAAAAGCGTACCAGAATGAATTTTTTGGGGGCCGGACACTGGGGGCCGAAATAGACAGCCCCGCCTATGACCGGATTGCACAGTTGTGCGGCGCAGCCGGGTATACCGCTGCCCGGCCTGGTGAAGTCCGTGGGGCCCTTGAACAGGCGATGGCGAAGAATGAACCTGCCGTGATTCACGTTAAAATTGACCCCGACGCCTTGAGTACGCTCCGCAAAGACCTGTTCAACCCCCCGGATGGGAATTCCTGATGCCGGCTGCGGACACTTTACAGCCCGTATTGCGGGATCAGAACCCCCGGCCGGCAGAACTGAAGGCCTGCGCAGTGAAGTGTCCGGTGGCACCGTGGATTCCGGTGCCGGGAGGCCGGATTGGAGGGACGGCAGCAGGAATGGTTGCCATGCAGAACTGCGGGCAGAAATCACCTGAACAAACCGTGGGTCCCAGGCAGTGAAAGCATCCGGTACCCTGCCGTCCCGAACCGATGTCCTGATTATCGGCGGCGGAAATGCCGCGTTGTGTGCGGCGCTGTCAGCGAAAGAGCAGGAGGTGGATACCCTTGTGCTTGAACGGGCCGGTGAAGAAGAGTCCGGAGGCAACAGCCGGTTTACCGCCGGCGCATTCCGTTGCGTGTATGACGGGGTGAATGACCTGCGTGCACTGATGCCGGACCTCACCGATGAAGAGGTGGCCAGGGCCGATTTTGGCTGTTATACGGAAGCCGAGTTTTTTGACGACATGGGGCGGGTGACCCGGTACCGGTGTGATCCCGACCTGGTGGAGGTGTTGGTCCGGGACAGCCGGGACACCCTGTTGTGGATGAAATCAAAAGGCATCCGGTTTCTGCCGATCTGGGGCAGGCAGGCATTTGAGATCGATGGAAAATTCAAATTCTGGGGGGGTCTCACCGTGGAAACATGGGGAGGGGGCCCCGGGTTGGTGGACGGGTTGATCCGGGCCGGGAAGAAAGCCGGTATCCGGATTGTTTACGGTGCACGGGCAATGTCATTGCTCACCGATGATACGGGGGTGGTGGGTGCCAGGGTCCGGTCGGGGGGGGTCACCCGGGAGATCCATGCGAACAGTGTTGTCCTGGCAGCCGGCGGGTTTGAAGCAAACCATGCGTGGCGGGCCAGGTATCTGGGGCCGGGCTGGGACCTGGCGCGGGTCCGCGGGTCACGATTCAATACCGGCGACGGAATCGGGATGGCGCTGGAGATTGATGCTGCACCGTACGGCCACTGGTCCGGGTGTCACGCGGTGGGCTGGGACCGAAATGCCCCGGAATTCGGGGATCTTGGGGTCGGCGATGGATTTCAGAAACATTCCTATCCGTTTTCCATCATGGTGAACGCACAGGGTCGGCGTTTTGTGGACGAGGGGGCTGATTTCCGCAACTATACCTACGCAAAATACGGGGGAGTGATTCTGGACCAGCCCGGGCAGTTCGCCTGGCAGATATTCGACCGGAAAGTCACGCATTTGCTTCGCGATGAATACCGGATCCAGGAAGTCACCAGGGTGAGCGCGCCGACACTGGAGGAACTGGCCGGGAAACTCGACGGCGTCAATGGCGAAAATGTGCTCGCCACCATTCGGGAATACAACAATGCCGTGAGACAGGAGATTGCATTCAACCCCAATATCAGGGATGGCCGTTGTACCGAAGGGCTGGATATTCCAAAATCCAATTGGGCCAACACCCTCGACACCGGGCCATTTGAAGCGTATGCGGTGACTTGCGGGGTGACGTTTACGTTCGGAGGGCTGCGAATCAATCCCAAGGGCAATGTGCTGAATACGGATTTGTGTCCCATCAACGGACTGTACGCAGCCGGAGAACTGGTCGGCGGCCTGTTCTATTTCAATTATCCTGGCGGGACCGGGCTGATGTCGGGGTCGGTATTTGGCCGTCGGGCGGGGGCGTCCGCCGCCTTGCATTCAAAAGACAGGAAGGGTCCGGGTTTGGTGCGAAGTCGCCAAACGCGGCCCAGCTCCCCCGCGGAGCCTTCGAAACCGCGGGTTGAATGATGCTGACCACAGCAACCCGGCACTGCCAGGACTGGCCAGGGTGACTGTGGCAGGGAAACCATCGAAGGGCCCCGTGCACGAAAACACCTACGATGCCATCGTGGCAGGAGCGGGGTTTTCGGGCCTATACATGCTGCACAGGCTGAAACAGTTGAATCTCCGGGTCCTGGTGATCGAAGCGGGTTCCGATGTGGGGGGCACCTGGTACTGGAACCGTTACCCCGGTGCCCGTTGTGACGTGGAAAGCCTGGCCTATTCCTATTCATTTGATGAGTCCCTGCAGCAGGAATGGAGGTGGCCCCACCGGTATGCGGTGCAGTCGGATATCCTGCGTTACGCACAATTTGTGGCCAGGCGGTTCTCCCTGTACCCGGACATTGTGTTTGAAACACGGATTGTCGAGGCCCGCTATGCCCCAAAAGACCATGCCTGGCATATTGGTACCGATTCAGGGGCGCACTATGTGGCGGGGATATGCATTATGGCAACCGGTTGTCTGTCGGTGCCCAAGTCTCCGGATATCCCCGGGATTGACCGGTTTCAGGGAAGGCGGCTGCACACCGCAAACTGGCCCGCCGAAACACCGAATTTCAGCCATGACCATGTTGGCGTGATCGGCACCGGGTCCTCTGCAGTACAGAGCATTCCCATCCTCGCGGAACAGTCCGCCAGACTGACGGTCTTTCAGAGAACCCCCAATTTCAGTATTCCGGCCTGGAATGGACCCCTCAGCGAAGAAAAGGACCGGTGGTGCAAGGATCAGTATGCAGCACTTCGGAATCGGGCCAGGAACACTTTCTCCGGAGATTTTTCTGAAGAAGAGGGCATGAAGCTGTTACAGGCCTCCCCGAAAGATCGGGAAAAGGGACTGCAGCGCAGTTGGGACCAGGGTGGATTCCATTACCAGTATGCCTTTACGGATGCCGGATATGATATCCGGGCCAATGAAATTGCGGCGGAGTTTGTCCGAAACAAGATTCGAAGGACAGTGGTGGACCCGGAGGTGGCCGAAAAGCTGTGTCCCACGGACCATCCGTTCGGAACCAAGCGGTTGTGCGTGGATACCGGCTACTATGAGACCTACAACCGGGACAATGTTGAGCTGGTGGATTTGAAGAGAACCCCCATTGAAGAAGTCACGGCCCGGGGCATTGTCACCAGGGGAATGGAGTATGAGTTGGACACCCTGGTGCTGGCCACCGGGTTTGATGCCATGACCGGTGCGCTGGCTAAAATCAACGTCAGGGGTCGGGACAATGAACGGTTGTGTGACAAATGGCAGGATGGGGCCTCGACGTACCTGGGGCTCATGGTGGCGAATTTCCCGAATTTGTTCATGATTAACGGGCCGGGAAGCCCTTCCGTACTGTGCAACATGATGCTCGCCCTGGAGCAGCATGTGGAATGGATATCGGACTGCATTGGGTTCATGCAGCAGGCTGGCCATCAGGTCATCGAAGCCTCCCCGGATGCCGAGCGGGCCTGGACGGACCATGTCAACCAGGCGGCGGGCAGGACGCTGTATCCCCGGGCCAATTCCTGGTACATGGGGGCCAATGTTCCCGGAAAACCCCGGGTGTTCCTGCCGTACGTGAAAGGGTTCAAAGCCTATAGCGACATCTGTGATTCGGTGGTGGAAAAGGGATATGAGGGATTTGTATTTGCGTAGCCGGGATTCAGTAGCCGAGCACGGTGCTGATGAACCGGCCCGGTACCAGGGCAAATGCCCCGGCAATGATGGCTCCCGTCATGGTTCCGATCATAAGGCCGGCATGAACCCGGATCCATGACCGGCGTATCGAGTACAACGCGGCAAACAGGCTGAACAGGGTCCAGACGGTGAGCCCGTGTATCCAGCTGAATTCTCCATCGTTCAATTCCCGGATGCCGAAAGACGACAGCGTCACGAACAGCATGGCGGCAATCCAGAGCCAGCCCATGGCCCGGTGGCGGGGAGTCCCCTTGGTGAGTGCGAGGTTCGCGATTCCCAGTCCAAGTGCCAGCAGTGCCGCGACCAGGTGGACCCAGATGGTCATAAGCCCTTACCGGGTTGTTCCGGCCACGCCTGCCGTCGCGCCGGGAAGCCTGCACCCGGCAGTGAACAGGATTCACGGTTGCGGTTTGCAGGCAGCCTACAGTGTATTGAAAAAAATCGGCTGGTCCCGGTACAACCGGGACCAGCCGGATCAACAACGGGGTTGGATGCTACGCGGCGGCGGCGGCAGCCATCGCCTGGTCAATATCCTCAATCAGGTCTTCCACATTCTCAATGCCGATGGAAAGGCGCACCAGTTCCGGAGAGACCCCAGACAGGGCGAGTTCGTCTTCCGACAATTGCCGGTGAGTGGTGGAGGCCGGATGGCAGGCAAGAGACTTCGCGTCCCCGACATTGACCAGTCGGAGGATCAGTTGCAAGGCGTCAATAAACTTGACACCCGCTTCTACACCGCCCTTGATGCCGAAGCTCATGACACCCGAAGCCTTGCCGCTGGAGTATTTGTCAAGCCGTGCCTTTTCCGGGCTGTCATCAAGGCCTGCATACCTCACCCATTCTACCCCGGGGTGATCGCTCAGGTGCTTCGCTACCGCCAGGGTATTGTCACAGATCCTGTCCATACGCAGTGCCAGGGTTTCCAGTCCCTGCAACGCGAGAAAGGAGTTCCAGGGAGCGGGTGCGGCACCGATGTTCCTCAACGGCACGACACGGGCGCGAAGAATATAGGGTGGCAGGCCTGTTTCGGTGTAGACGACTCCGTGATAGGACACGTCGGGCTCATTCAGGCGTTTGAAACGATCTGCATTGGCTACCCAGTCGAAGTTGTTGGAATCCACGATCAGCCCGCCGATAATCGTTCCGTGTCCACCAATGTACTTGGTTAATGAATGAACGACAATGTCGCAGCCCCATTCAATGGGACGGCACAGGTAGGGCGATGGGACGGTGTTGTCGACAATGACCGGTATGCCATGGGCATGTGCGATCTCCGCAACTTTCTCAAGATCCACGACATTTCCTGCCGGGTTCCCAATGGATTCACAATAAACCGCCTTGGTCCTGGCATCAATCAGGCTCCCCATGTTGTCCAGGTTGTCAGGATGGATGAAGCGGCAGTCAATACCCATCTGGGGGAAAGTGTGGGCAAACAGGTTGTACGTTCCGCCATACAGGGTGGAAAGGCTGATGAAATTGTCTCCGGCCTCGGCAATGGTCAGCAGGGAATAGGTGGTTGCCGCCTGGCCAGACGAAAGTGCCAGACCTGCAACGCCTCCCTCCATGTCTGCAACCCGTTTTTCGAGCACATCACTGGTGGGGTTCATGATTCGGGTATAGATATTCCCGAGTTCTTTCAAATCAAAAAGATTGGCCCCGTGCTGGGTATCGTTAAATGCGTATGAAGAGGTCTGGTAGATGGGGACGGCCACCGCATTCGTAGCAGGATCATGCTTGAATCCTGAATGGAGAGCTTTTGTTTCTATTTTCATAAGTATTTCCTGGTTTGAGAAATTTATTGCGTAATCCCGGTACACAAACACCTTTGAGCGTACCAAATACCTGGGCGAACCGGGTGGGTGCCTGCAGAACAAGACCATTCGTTGACAGGTGGATGTGCTTATACAATAAGTGGACCAAAGGTTCAAGAAATAGTTTGTAATTTATTTGGAATATAGAATATGCTTTGTCCGGGGATGTGCTCCGGTTCATGGAGGCGGTTTGCGCGGTGATTTCGAGCACGTCAAAAGGACTTTCGCTCCATCGCAATGAGGGGGAACGAAACCGGTTTCTGTAACGGAGGTATACAAGATTGAAACAGATTCCTGCGGCCCAGTGGTACCGCACAATAAAAATGAGTGATGAGGTGACGCTCATTGATGAACCGTACATCAAGGCATTTTACCGCTGCAATATCTGGCACGTGGGGGGGCGCGACCGGGACCTGCTGGTGGACAGTGGAATGGGGGTGGTCAGCCTGCGTGAACAGGTCCCTTTTGTGACGAAAAAACCCTGCCTGGCAATCGCCAGCCACACTCACTTTGATCACATTGGCAGCCATCATGAATTTTTCGAACGGGCCGTCCATTCGGCTGAGGCCCCACTGCTTGCGCATCCTACCCGGGCCAATACCCTGTCGGAGAGGTATGTGACCGACGGTATTTTCACAGGCATGCCACCTGAACTCTACTCTTCCACCGAGTATTCGGTGCGTGCCGCCCCGGCAACCCGGGTGGTTGAGGACGGTGATGTGGTGGATCTTGGAGACAGGATATTCGAAGTGGTCCACACACCGGGGCATTCCCCCGGCGGCATTGCACTGTGGGAAGCCGCCACCGGGATCCTTTTTTCCGGCGACATTGTCTATGATGGCCCCCTTGTGGAAGATGCCTATCACTCCAATTTATCCCAGTACATCGCCAGTATGGAACGCCTGTTGTCCTACCCCGTCCGGGTGGTTCACGGAGGACATTTCCCCAGTTATGATGGCGAACGGCATCGTGAAATTATTCACGCATGGCTGGATGAGAAGGCCCTCGATCATTGAATACGCTGTATTTATCACAGTCCCCCGACCCGCCATATACACCTTGTCCCGGAAAGCAGAAATGAACCGACTCTTGACCTTCTCCCTGGTGGTTGCAGCCGCCTTCATCGCAACGGCGGCACAGGCCCAGATGAACTGGTCCATGGCAACGGCTTACCGGGATACCAACTTTCATACGCTGAACATCCGGCAATTTGCGGAAGAGGTCCAGCGGGATACGGATGGAAAGCTGAATATTACCGTCCATTCCGGTGGGGCGCTCCTGAAAATGTCTGAAATCAAGGGCGGTGTGGAAACCGGCCAGGTCCAGCTCGGTGAAATCCTGTTGTCCACCTACGGTTCGGAAGACCCTTTCTTTGAAGTGGATGCCATTCCGTTTCTCACCCGGGGGCAGCGAACGGCCTGGGAAGTGTATGAGCTTTCCCTGCCGCATATTGAAGCCAGGCTGGAATCACAGGGGTTGTTGGCGCTCTTCGCGGTTCCATGGCCGGGCCAGGGGCTCTATGCCCGGAAACCAATTGTGTCGACGAGTGATTTCAAGGGGGTAAAATTCCGTACTTACAATACCACCACCACCCGGTTTGCGGAGCTGATGGGTGCGGACCCGGTCACGGTCCAGTCCACCGGAATACCCGAGGCATTTTCTGCGGGTCGGGTGAGTGCCATGATCACTTCCGCGGCAACGGGGGTCGACACCGGTGCCTGGGACTTCACTTCCCATTACTATGATGTGAATGCCATGAACAACAAGAACATGGTGATCATGAACGCCGCGGCATTCAACGATCTGGACGCGGATACCCAGCGCGTCGTTTTGCGGGCGGCTGCCAAAGCGGAGGCCCGGGGCTGGATCATGAGCCACGAGACCCAGGCCGGCCTGACTGCCAGCCTGGAAAAGAACGGGATGGTCGTGGAACCACCCAATCCGCAGTTCCTGGCTCAACTGGAGGAAATCGGCAAAACCATGATGGATGAATGGCTTGCCGGAACCGGGGAGCGGGGCAGGGAGTTCCTGGAAGCCTACAGTGCAATGGAGCACTGAAGCGCCGGTTCCTGCGGGATTTCACCAAAATGGACGGATCGGGCAGATCCCGGGTATCCGTGGCAATGCATTGACAAAACAAGGTATTATTCTTGACAAATAATTGACAAATCAGTGGATTGTGCAATGACGAGAAAACAAGCGATCATGGATTACCTGAAAAATCAGGAATCATCCACTTCCAGGGAACTCTGTGATTGTCTTGGAATCAGCCGTCAGGCTTTGAATCTTCACTTGCGGGAGCTCATTGGTGCCGGTAAAGTCATCAGGACAGGGGCAACCCGCTCCACGAAATATTATCTTTCCGGGTACGGGCCCAAAAAAACAGTATTCAAGAAAACCGCCCTGCTTAGTGGTCTGGATGAAAGCCGGGTTTATGAGCAGGTCGCCACGATGCTCAATTTCAGGTCCGTACTGCCTGCCAATCAGGAATCAATCATGAACTATGGGTTTACGGAAATGCTGAACAATGCCATTGATCATTCGAAAGCGGAAAAATGCGATATCCGGGTCAGCCTGGATGCGGCGAAGGCCGGGTTTGAGATTCGGGACCGGGGAATCGGGGTATTTCACTCCATTGCCTCCAAATTCAATCTGGAAGATGAATATGCCGGGACGATTGAACTGTTGAAAGGCAAAACAACGACACAACCGGAAGCACATTCAGGGGAAGGCATTTTCTTTACCTCCAGGGCCGCAGACCGGTTCATCCTGGACTCCCATAAAATCCGCCTGGAATGGGACAACTCCAGGGATGATGTGTTTGTATCCCAGCCCCGCCACCTGAAAGGCACGCGTGTAAGGTTTGAGATCGGCCGGACTTCAAGGACCACTCTGGAAACCGTGTTTTCACAATTTGCGCCGGCAGAATATGACTTTGAGTTCTCGAAAACGAGAATCATGGTCCAATTGCTGAAGCGGGAATTCATTTCTCGCTCCGAGGCCAAGAGATTGCTCCTGAACCTGGAGAAATTCAGGGAAATTGAACTGAACTTCAAAAATGTATCTCAGGTAGGACAGGGTTTTGCGGACGAGGTTTTCCGTGTTTTTGCGGGCAGGTATCCTCATATCATCCTTAAAGCGACCGACACGAATTCGGCGACTCAGGCAATGATTGAACATGTCGCGCATTCACCGCCTCGGGCGTGAATGCCATGGGAATTCACATGGCGCTGGACGAATGGCATCCGGCGGGACACAATTGGGACATGCTGCAGTACAGAGGGTCCTGGATGGCGAAAACGGGTGGACTGTTTGGCTTTGACATGATTTTGCCCGTCATCACCTTGCAGCCGTGACCGGTCACTGTGGCGGTTTTCCCGGCGGTCCTGCAGGGGGAGGGTACATCCCATTTCCCCCGGAGAGCCCCCCGGGGGCTTGCCGGACCGATGGACACCTGTTCGTGTCGGGACGGAAACGGATTGCTTCGGAACCCGGGTTTTCGGTTAGAATCTCTGGCAAAACAGGAGTGCGATAATACGGTACCATCAGGTGGTATAAAGAATCCGAACCATGACCCAGTCCGAACTCAGACAACTTAGGAATGCATTTGGCACCTTTTTGACGGGGGTCACCGTGGTCACGTCCAGGGAAAAGAACGGCATTCCCAGAGGGTTTACCGCGAATTCATTCACATCGGTTTCCCTGGACCCTCCCCTGCTGTTGATTTGTGTGGGCAAGGCGGCGGAAAGCTTTGATGTGTTTACCCGGCAACCCGGTTTTGCAGTGAATATCCTGACGGAAAACCAGGTGGAGACCGCCAGTCTTTTTGCTTCAAAACGTTCGGACAAATTTGATGTCGTACCCTGGTTCGGGAGCGAAACCGACAATCCCATCCTGGCAGATGGATGTGCCTGGTTCGATTGTGCCAGGGAGCAGGTCATCGATGCCGGGGACCACGTGATCCTGCTCGGGCGCATCCTTTCGTATGATTACAATGATGGGCTTGGGCTGGGATATGTACGGGGCGGGTTCATGAGCCTGGGGATGGAACGGTCGGCGGCAAATGCCGTGGGCAGGAATTCCAATGTAGTGGTGGGGGCCATCGTGGAGTGCAAGGGAAAGATGTTGTTGTTCGAGGACCCGGATACCCGTAATCTGTATATCCCCGCAAGCGGTGTGAGAGGGTCTGCAGGCAGCCTGATCCGATTGCAGTCCAAGTTGGAAAAGCTGAAAATCAAGGCGGATATGGGTGCACTTTTTGCCGTTTTTGAAAATGAGAAAACCGGCCAGCAGTCGATCTATTATCGTGCCAAAGTCGATACGGACAATGCCCGGGATCAATTCTGGGCGTTTGATGCCATCCCCTGGGAAAGGGTCTCCCCCGGTCCCCAGACCACCATGCTGAGGCGATATATCGATGAAGCCGGCCGTCAGCGCTTCGGCATCTATTTCGGCAGTGACCGGGATGGCGAAGTTGAAACCCTGGGGTAAAACAGGGTCCGTCCACAACCATTGCACTGGCAGGAGGTGACAATATGAGATTTTCATTGTTTGCCCACATGGAAAGAACGGACAATTCGGTTTCCCATTTTGAACTGTATGCCCATTTCCTTGAACTTTGCGATATGGCGGACCAGGGCGGGTTTGATGCGGTCTGGGTCGGAGAGCACCATGGAATGGACTTCACCATTGCGCCCAACCCCTTTGCCCAGCTTTGTGATCTGGCAAACCGGACTTCCAGTGTCCGCCTGGGCACTTCCACGGTGGTGGCACCTTTCTGGCACCCCATCAAACTGGTGGGGGAAGCTTCCATGGTGGATATCATCACATCGGGCCGTCTGGAAATATGCCTTTCCCGGGGGGCTTATGAGTTTGAATATGAGCGGCTTTCACCGGGACTGGATGCCTGGGTGGCGGGTGAAAAACTGCGGGAAATGATCCCAGCGCTGCAGGCCATGTGGGCGGGGGACTATGCCCATGAGGGCAAGCACTGGCAATTCCCGGCCACCACCTCCATCCCGAAACCCGTCCAGAAACCGCATCCGCCCCTGTGGATCGCGGCCCGGGACCCGAATACCCTTGATTTTGCTGTCAAAAATGGCTGCAATGTTCAGGTCACACCGCTTTGGCAGGGTGACGAAGAGGTGGAGAACCTGATGGCCAAATTTGAGGTTGCGGTGTCGGACAACCCGGATTTCCCCCGCCCCGAGATCATGGTGCTGCGCCACACCTTTGTCGGCGCAAACGAACCCGAGGTACTCCAGGCCGCCGAGGATTTGAGCGCATGGTACGGCACCTTCGGTGCCTGGTTCAAAAACAATCTCCCGGTGACCAATGGGTCCATGCCGGCACTGACTGCACAAGAACGGAGGGCCATTGAAATGTTCTCTCCGGAGAATATGCTGAAAAACCATATTGTGGGCACACCGGATCAGGTCATTGAGCGAATCCGGTCCTACGAGGCCATGGGATATGATGAATTTTCAATCTGGCTCGACAATGGCATGGGCCCGCACAGGAAGAAAAAGACGCTCCGGTTGTTTATCGACGAAGTGCTGCCGGAATTTTCATAAACGGCCGCGTGATGGAGGCCACGGAAACTCATGGCGGAACCTGTTATCGGCTGGCGGGTGACCTGGCGGCAAACCCCGTCCTCGTTCTTGTCCATGGGGTTGGCCTGGACCAGGACATGTGGTTGCCATGGGTTCCGGTTCTTGGGCCGAAGTTCCGTATCTTGACCTATGATCTGTATGGTCATGGCGGTTCACACAACCCCGAAGGGCCCCGGGCGGTACGCGATTTTGTGGACCAACTGGATGACCTGCTGGATCATTTGGGGATTGTGGAAATCGCCCTGGCCGGCTTTTCGCTGGGTGCGGTCATCAGCCAGGCCTATGCCTCCCGGTTCGCAGAACGCCTGACGCACCTTGTTTTGCTGCACAGCGTCTATCAACGGACCGAGGCCCAGTGCCAGGCGGTTCGGGAGCGGTATGCCATCACCCGGGACCAGGGTCCGATGGCCACCGTGGAAATGGCCATCAAGCGGTGGTATACCGAATCGTACCGTTTGGACAATCCGGATGAAATGGACAGGCTGCGGGCCGTCTTCGCCCGGCATACGGGGGACGGATACCTCAAGGCGTATGACCTGTTCGGTCATGCGGAAGCGGAAATGCAGCACTATCCGGTTGACGGGGTCACCTGCCCGGCCCTGGTGGTCACCGGAAGTGATGACACCGGTTCCACCCCCGCCATGTCCCGGAAGCTGGCCCGGGACCTGGCGAACTCGAAGCTGGTCATCAACCCGCTGCACCGCCACATGGGACCGGCGGAATTCGCGCCGGTAATCGCCCGCCAGGTGCTGTCTTTTCTGACCAAATAGTTTTAAATTGGGGTCTGCGCACAAAAGTGTTCTCAAAGAGGTGAAATCAATGCAGAGGTATCAACATTATATCAACGGCAAATGGCGTGACGCCTCCAACGGGGCAACGTTGCGGTCCATCAATCCGGCGAACGAAGAAGAATGGGCAGAGGTGCCGGCGGCCACCGAGATCGATGTCAACCAGGCGGTGGCGGCAGCAAGGAGCGCACTGTTTGAGGGTCCGTGGGGAAAGATGACCGCGACCCAGCGGGGGAAAATGATACGTCGACTGGGGGACCTGATCGCCGGAAAGGTGGACCACCTGGGGGATATCGAGACCATTGACAGCGGAAAACTGCTCAAGGAAACCCGGGGGCAAACCGGATACGTTTCGGATTACTACCATTATTTTGCCGGATTGGCGGACAAGACCGAAGGAGCCACGCTGCCCATCGACAAGCCCGACATGCATGTTTTCACAACCCGGGAGCCCATTGGGGTGGTGGCTGCCGTGGTACCCTGGAATGCCCAGATGTTCTTGACGGCAACCAAGCTGGGACCGGCACTGGCGGCAGGCAATACCGTGGTGCTGAAGGCCTCTGAAGAAGCCCCGGCCCCGATGTTCGAGTTTGCCGGACTCGTTGACGAAGCCGGATTTCCACCCGGCGTCATCAATGTCATTACCGGGTATGGGGAACCCTGTGGCCGGGCGTTGACGTCCCATCCGGATGTCGCCCGGGTCGCATTTACGGGGGGACCGGAAACGGCTTCCCGGATCATTCAGAATACCAGTCACAACTACGCCCATGTTTCCCTTGAGCTGGGTGGCAAGTCCCCCATTGTCGTCTTCGAGGACGCCGACCCGGAAGGGGCGGTCAATGGAATCATTGCAGGGAATTTCGGAGCGTCGGGTCAAAGTTGTGTCGCCGGGTCCCGGGTGTTCATTCAGGAAGGCATTTATGAGGACATCCTTGCCGAGGTGGTGAAGCGGGCGGGCCGGATACAGATTGGAGACCCCCTGGGAGAAGATACCCAGATGGGACCTCTTGCCACCCAGGCCCAGATGGACCGCATCGTGGCGGCGGTGGCCAAGTCCCAGGACCAGGGCGCGAAACTCCATTATGGTGGCAAACGACCCGGCGGGTTCCAGAAGGGCTATTATTTCGAGCCCACCATACTGGGTTGCCCCTCCCAGGAGATTGAGACGGTTCAAAATGAAATGTTTGGCCCCGTGTTGAGTGCCCTGAAATTCAGGGATGAAGAGGAGGTCATTGCCATGGCGAACAATACGAAATTCGGGCTGGGAGCCGGCCTGTTTACCGAGAACCTGGCACGGGCCCACCGGGTGAGTGCAAAAATCCGTTCCGGTATATTATGGGTCAACACCTATCGCGCCATTTCCCCCATTGCCCCGTTTGGTGGATTTGGCCACAGTGGCTATGGCCGGGAAGCGGGGATGGAGGCCCTGCTGGACTATACGAGAACCAAGACCGTGTGGATCAATACGTCGAGCGCGCCGATGGCCAACCCGTTTATCATGCGTTAGGAGGGCCATGGCCCGGGGGAATGCCGGAAAGGAGTCCGGATGCCCTGGCCTGGACATCCGGCGGGACCAGGGAGAGGTTCCGGTTAGCGGATTCTCATGCCGGGTTGTGCGCCGCTGTCCGGGTCAAGCAGGTAGAGGTCACTGCCCCCCGGCCCGGCGCACAGCACCATGCCTTCGGATACACCGAACTTCATTTTTCTGGGTGCCAGGTTGGCCACCACCACGGTTAGCCTTCCCTTGATGTCCCCGGGTTCGTAGGCCGATTTGATGCCGGCAAAAATATTGCGGGTTTCCCCCCCCAGGTCGAGGGTGAGTTGCAGCAGTTTGTCTGCACCGGGCACATGACTGGCGTCCAGAATCCTGGCCACCCGCAAATCCACTTTGAAAAATTCATCAATATTGATTTCATCGGCGATGGGATCGTCCGACAGGGGTCCGGTGACCCGGCGCCTCCCTTCCTCTGCCTTCGTTTCCTCAACCATGGCCTCCAGCTGCCTGTCTTCGATTCGGGTCAGCAGGGGGGTGAAGCGGTTGATTTCGTGGCCAAGCAGGGGCGAGCAACGGTCGTCCCAGGTCAATGGCGGGATATTCAGGAAGGTTTCCGTGTTCCGGGCAGTTCGCGGAAGAACGGGTTTCAGGTAAATGATCAGCAACCGGAACAGGTTCAGGCCCTGGGTACACACATCCTGTGCCTGGTTCCGGGTCCCGGCTTCCCGGATCAGTATCCAGGGCTTTTCGGCATCAATGTACTGGTTTGCCTGGTCCGCCAGGGTCATGACCTCGCGGACGGCGCGGTTGTACCGGCGGGATTCAAAGGCGTCGGCGATGCGGTCACCCGCGGCGACAAACCGGTCAAACATGGCCGGGTTCGGCAGGCGGGCACTTAGTTTCCCGTCAAACAATTTATTTACAAAACCGGCGCATCGACTGGCGATATTGACCAGTTTGCCGACCAGGTCAGAATTCACACGGGTCTGGAAATCGTCCAGATTCAGGTCCAGGTCATCAATACTGTTGTCCAGTTTCACGGCGAAATAGTAGCGCAAATACTCGGGATTCAAGTGATTCAGGTAGGTATTGGCCATGATGAAAGTCCCCCTGGACTTGGACATCTTCTGCCCATTGACGGTGAGGAAACCATGGACCCACACGCCGTCAGGGGTGCGAAAATCGGCCCCCTTCAACTGGGCAGGCCAGAACAGGGTGTGGAACCGGGCCACGTCCTTGCCGATGAAATGGTACAGTTCACAATCGCTTCCCACATCCAGGTATTCATCAAAATCCATGCCTTTGCGGTCACACAGGTTTTTGAAACTCGCCAGATAGCCGATGGGCGCATCCATCCAGACGTAAAAATACTTGCCCGGTTCCCCGGGAATTTCGAATCCCCAGTAGGGAGCATTGCGTGAAATGTCCCACTCGAACATCTCTTCTTCGAACAGTTCCTTTTGCTTGTTCGCGACCTCTTTCTGGGTATGCCCCTCAAGCCATTTCGTGAGGAATTCCTCAAAGTCCCCCAGTTTGAAAAACAACTGTTCGGTTTCCCGTTCCTCGGGAGTCGAACCGGAAATGGCCGATCTTGGATTGATCAGGTCAGAAGGCGAGTAGGTGCTCCCGCAGGCTTCACAATTGTCCCCGTACTGGTCTTCCGCCCGGCATTTCGGGCAGGTGCCCTTGACAAACCGGTCGGGCAGGAAAATCTGTTTTTCCGGGTCAAACAGGTGCTTGATGACGCGCCGGTTGATGTGGCCCTTGTCATTCAGTCGCTGGTATATCAGTTCGACAAAATATTTATTCTCTGCAGAGTGCGTCGTATGGTAATTGTCAAAGGCAACCAGGAAACCATCGAAATCCCGGCGATGCTCGACCCCTACCCGGTCAATCAATTCCTGGGGAGAGACCCCCTCTTCCTCGGCCTTGAGCATGATGGGGGTGCCATGGGCATCATCGGCGCAGACATAGTAGCACTCATGGCCGCGATGGCGCTGGAACCGGGTCCAGATGTCCGCCTGGATGTACTCGAGCAGGTGGCCGAGATGGATCTGGCCATTGGCATAGGGCAGGGCACCGGTTACCAGTAATTTACGGTTTGATTCGGTCATGGCAGGGGTAAATTTGTTTAGAGCCTGTGGATTGGTTACGCTACAATAGCGCCCTGATTATATTCAAACCGGGCCCTGAACGGTTAAGAATTGATCCCGCATCGGCCCAGTTTGTAAGGATGGCTGGCAAACTGGAGCACTCCATGAAAAAACACTGAAAGATTGGGCACATTGACATGAATAAGGAAGCAGCAGAAGCATTATTGACCGGTGTGGTGGATCCCCATACCGGAATTGATCTGGTCACGGGAAAATCAGTCAGAAAAATTGAAGTGGATGGCGATGTGGTGGACATCAGCATCGAACTCGGCTATCCCGCAAAGAGCTGGGAGCCCGAACTGGTGAAGATCGTGCAGGAGGTGATTCCCGGCGCCCGGGTGCAGGTGGCTTCCAACACGGCCTCCCACGAAGTGCAGGAAGGAATCAAGCCCCTTCAGGGAGTGAAGAATATCATTGCCGTTGCGTCGGGAAAGGGGGGGGTGGGCAAATCGACATTGTCGGTAAACCTGGCCCTGGCGCTGTCAGCAGAAGGGGCGACGGTGGGGATTCTGGATGCGGACATCTATGGCCCCAGCCAGCCACGCATGCTCGGTGTCAGCGGGCAGCCGCAGTCCCGGGACGGCAAGAGCCTGGAGCCCATGAACAGTTATCATATCCAGGCGATGTCCATCGGTTTCCTGGTGGATGAAGAATCTCCCATGATCTGGCGGGGACCCATGGTCACCCAGGCGCTGGAGCAGTTGCTGAACGATACCAGGTGGAAAGACTTGGATTACCTGATTGTGGACATGCCTCCCGGCACGGGGGATACCCAGCTCACCCTGGCGCAAAAAGTGCCGGTTTCCGGTGCGGTGATTGTTACGACTCCACAGGATATCGCCTTGCTGGATGCCCGCAAGGCCTACAAGATGTTTGAAAAAGTGGACATCCCGATTTTGGGGGTGATTGAGAACATGAGCACCCACATTTGCTCGAATTGCGGTCATGAGGAGCACATATTCGGTGCCGGGGGCGGCGTCCGCATGGCACAGCAGTATGACACGGATTTTCTGGGGGAGGTGCCCCTGGACCGGTCCATACGGGAACAGGTCGACAGCGGACGTCCTTCGGTGGTCGCCGACCCCGATGGCAGGATATCCCGGAACTACAAGCAGATTGCGCGCAATGCCAGTGCCCGGTTGTCCCTGCGCAAAAAGGATTTCAGTTCCAGGTTTCCCAATATTGTGATTCAGCAGAACTGATGGCGATCAAGTCCGACAAATGGATTCGTCGCATGGCGGAATCCTGCGGCATGATTGAACCCTTTGAGCATAACCAGGTTTCCCGGTCTGAACGGGGCAGGGTGATTTCCTACGGCACGTCCAGTTATGGCTACGACATCCGCTGTTCCAGCGAGTTCAAGATCTTTACCAACATCAATTCCGCAATCGTGGATCCCAAGAAGTTTGACGAAAACAGTTTTGTCGACTTCACGGGGGAGGTTTGTATCATCCCGCCCAATTCGTTTGCCCTGGCCAGAACGGTGGAATATTTCCGTATTCCCAGGGATGTCCTGACCATGTGCCTGGGAAAGAGTACCTACGCGCGTTGCGGTATTATTGTCAATGTGACGCCATTTGAGCCGGAGTGGGAAGGGTTCGTGACGCTTGAGTTTTCCAACACCACCCCTTTGCCGGCCAAGATCTATGCCAATGAAGGGGTTGCCCAGGTGCTTTTCTTCCAGTCAGACGAAGAGTGCGAGATTTCCTACCGGGACCGGGGCGGGAAGTACCAGGGGCAGACAGGGGTGACCCTGCCCAAGGCCTGAAGCCTCCCGGTGAAGCGCTTTGCAGGGCACGGTGCGGGTACCCCCCGGAACCCGCCGGATAATTTTACCAGGAACCGTCCATGTACTTTGCAGACAACATTCCGGAATTTGTGAAACTGCTGGATGAGGCGATTTTCGAACTCGAGGAAATGGTGCTTTGCGTGGGCGAGGAGATGGATGATGAACTGGCGGATTTGGCTCCGCATTGTCAGCAAATCGCCGATTACCTCAAATCACTGAAGCAGGATATTGGCAATGGAACCCACCGGTTTGCGGAAAAAGAACTGGAATACGTGCCCCTGGTTCGCCGGCTCAGGCAGGTGTTGCCCTTTCATGCATTGCTGGATGATATCAACCGCATTCACCTGTACGGCCAACTGCGGTAGGCCGAGCTGGTGTGGGGCAGGCCCCGGGAAAGGCGAATCCCCTCCTATTCCAGGACGTCCCGGGCAAATTCCAGGTAATAGCCGATCTGCGGTGTGCGCACCCCGGCGGTTTTGCCCCGGTCATCGTATTGCCGGAGGCGGAGGATGGATTCCAGGTAGACGTTCTTCTCAAACGCCGCCACGCCACCGGCCTCCAGCGGGCCGCCCTGCAGTGCCAGGGTTTTCATCGAAGCCGAAGAGAGCATGCCGAGGTATGCCGGGTCCACCGCACACAAATACCGTTTGGCCTCGACATGCCATCGGACGGGTTCCGTGACCTCCCTGGGAAAGAATTTTTCCAGTATCGCGGCCCCCAGGGTTTCATGGTGGTTGTCCATGCCAAGGTCGATATAGTTTTCAGGAAATTCTCCCACGTAGTGCCCGATATCGTGCAACAGGGCAGCCGTGATCATCGCCTTCGATTCTCCGGCCTGTTCCGCATTCAGTGCTGTTTGCAACATATGTTCAGCCATGCTGACCTCTTCACCAAGGTAGGAATCCGCCCCCCTGCGCAGAAAAATATCCGCCAGGTATTCGATGATGTTCCCCTTGTCAATTCCGGGATGAACCAAGGTCTGCCTCCTGTTTCAGGGTGCGAATCCTGCTTTTCAGGGAATCCTTGTCGGCATAGGCTCCCTGCAGCCACCGGCTCCCCTCCCCGTGGTATGCCGTCCTGCCATGCAACACCCGTGTGTTGTCGGTCACCAGGAGATCGCCGGGTTCCAGCTTCAGAATTCCCTGGAGTTCCGCGGACTCCACCAGTTCGCCAAATCTGCGGTAGGCGGTATAGTACGCGGCCATTTTCCCGAACGGAACCGTTGTCAAGGCGTCGCAGGAACGGTTATTGAAACGGATGCAGGTCAGTTGTCCATCGCCGGAGCATTCGATCATGGGGTGTGCCGCCTTAAGATGGACGTCCCCCGTCCCCCTGAACTCGAACTGTGCATCATAGCGTGCAAGAAGCCGGAAACCGTCCGGGGATTCGCGCTCCAGAATTTCTGCTGCCCTGAAACCATCGACCACCACGGACTTGCCCCCCTGTGCGCTGTTTTCAATGCAGCCAAGGAACTGCAGTCCCGGGACAGGATCCCGGTAGGGGTTGTCCGTATGGGGCTGCAATCCCTTGGCTGTGTAGGCAAGGTTTTCAGGGTTGATTTCCGAACGAACCTCAAAATATTTGCCGTAGTTGGTTTCGCGGACAAATCCAAACAGGGCAATGGCATCCAAAATGGCGGCCTTTCTTTCCGGCAGTCCGGTCATCACCGCAACGCCAAAACGGTCAATGATTTCCAGCCATTGCAGCAACCTGGTCGGGTCGGCGTTGACTTCAGCATACTCCAGCACGGGAATCCGGTGGAAAATCCCGGAATCCCAGGTCGTCATATTGTCTGGGACCAGGGCCCGGGCGCGGCTCTGGTCATACCGGTGATCCCACAGCCACTCCAGATTAATGTGGGTATGCCGATGGTCGGGAGAGAACACCAGGTCCAGTCGGCCGTTGTCATCCAGGACTGCCGACCGGATGGATGTCCGGGCGGGAAGTTCCTGCAGCCTGACCAGTTTTTGCCGGTTTGACGGGTCCCTCGTCTTTTCATCCTGGCCATTGTCCCGCAGCCAAATGGCATGAAATCGACTGGATGACCGATCCGGCCAGGTCACCTTCAGCAGGTTTCCGTCCGGGGTTACCTGAAGTTTCGCAAACGGTTTGACCTGTACATTCTGCATGGCGAATCTATGGGGACAGCGATGGGTTGAAATGTACCTTCAGTGACTGTAACTGTAAAGCAGTATGGGTAATCCGGCAGGTGCTAGGCTGGAAACATTGATACAATAGGCCGGGTACAGTAACGGATGGAAATGGCTGGATACCGCGGATGCATGCGATGACGGGGCTGGATGAAATAATTGAATTTGCCGGGAGCTATGGCCTGGTGGTCCGGGGCGGGTTCAACAGTCGCGATCATGACGGTATTCCGGAAATTGCCGATGGCATCCCCGCGAGATCCCTGGTGTTGCTGGGCAATGCGGGCTCCTCCCTGTGGGAATGTTTTTCCCGCTCTCCCGAGTATTCGGATGGCCGGCCGAACCCCCTGGACCGCTGGAGCGCAGGAGTGGGCCAGGAACTGGCAGAACATTTTTCCGGCAGGGCTCTCTTTCCTTTCGGTGGACCGCCGTATCAGCCGTTCCTGGAATGGGCAAAAAAATCGGAATCACTGAAGTCTTCCAGGCTGGGAATGCTGATCCATCCCGAATATGGATTGTGGCATGCCTACCGCTTTGCGCTGGCCCTGGGAGTACGGATACCCGAGTTTTCCCAGGGCCAGCGCAAAGCGGCAGAACTGGATATCTGTGCCAACTGTGTCGAACAACCCTGTTTGCAGGTCTGCCCCGTTGAGGCGTTTACGGGGACACAATATGATGTCGAATCCTGTTACGGGTATTTAAAATCGAACCGGGAATCCTCCTGCCGACAGGAAACCTGTCTGGCCAGGGCTGCCTGCCCTGAAGGCAGTGTATTCCGGTATCGGACGGAGCATGCGCGTTTTCACACCGATCAATACTTTGAGAAACTGGTCCGAAGGTTCGAAAATTAACCGGGTTCATCCCGATGTCATTTCCCGATTTCATTTCCCATTGACACAGGATGAATGTTTCACCGGAAAAAATTGAAGTAGAATCGCGTCTTTTAAAATCGGAAGTCCTGTACTCTCATGTCTTGTCAACTGGGTATTGATACCGGAGGGACCTACACCGACGCGGTGATTGTCGATGAACGGCAATCCGTTGTCGCCAAGAACAAGAGCCTGACTACGAGCTTTGACCTGACCATCGGCATTGCCAATGCCATTTCCTCGTTGCCCCGGTCTCTCCTTGACAAGGTCAACCTGGTGGCGCTCTCCACCACGCTGTCCACGAATTCAGTGGTTGAGGGCCGGGGAGCGCCAGTGGCCGTGCTGTTGCCGGGCTACAGTGAGCCCCAGGTGGAAAAGAGCGGGCTGACCAAAATCATGGAACGGGACTTCATCACATTGCTGGACGGTGGCCACAATGCCACGGGGGATGAACTGGTGCCATTGGATCTCGACCGGGCGGAAGAAGCGATTGCCGGACAAGACAGCCAGGTCTCGGCCTACGCGATTTCCGGGATGTTTGGCACACGCAATTCCTCTCATGAAAAGGCGCTGAGATCCCTGGTCATCGGGTTGACGGGGAAGCCGGTGGCCTGCGGGCATGAACTCGCGTCGAGCCTCGGTGCCCCCCGCCGGGCACTGACCGCAGCACTCAACGCCCGGATGATCCTGTATATCCAGGCCCTGATCAATTCGGTGGAGTGCATCCTGGAAAGGGAAGGCATTTGCGCGCCCCTGATGATCGTCAAGGGCGATGGTTCCCTGGTCAATGCGAAAACGGCCCTGTTGCAGCCGGTGGCAACGGTGTTGTCCGGGCCCGCGGCCAGTGTCATCGGGGCCTGTGCGCTGAGTGGGCAGAAAAACGGGATCGTGGTGGATATTGGGGGGACGACCACGGATATCGCCATTGTCACGGATGGTCAGCCCGAATTGTGTGAAGATGGTGCCCGGATCGGAGACTGGCAGCCCATGGTTGAGGCGATCCGGGTTTTTTCCATTGGGCTTGGCGGGGACAGCGAGGTTCGTTTCAGGGCGAGACTCGATATTTCCCAACGACGGGTCGTGCCCATCAGTTTGCTTGCGAGCCAGTTCCCGGAAGTATTGCCCGCACTCCGGCGCCAGTGGAGCGGTCCACCGAGCCCCAGAAACAATAAATTTGCCCTGCGGCTGCAGAAAAACGAGGTGTTGATCCGTCAGCTCAGTGAAATCGAGCTGGAAGCGTGGGAATGTCTGCAACGCGGCCCCGTGGAGCTGGAGGCCCTGGTGGACAACCGCCTCCGGCTTCGTGCCATTGCCCGGATGGAGCGGCTTGGTCTTGTGATCTACAGCGGGTTCACTCCTTCGGATGCGACACATGTCCTGGGCATGAGCGACCACTGGGATAGCGTGGCGGCAGAAATTGGAGCGAAAATCTGGGCACGCCAGATGCGCAACCTGTACGGATGCGGGAGTTGGGAACTGGGGGATGCCGTGGCCCCGTGCAGAGAGGTTTTTGGACTGGTGACCTGGAACATCAGCCAGAAACTGATTGAAGCCGGGCTGAACCAGCATGGCAAACTGGCCGATTCCCGGTCCAGGAGCGTGACCCAGTTGCTTGCGGATATTATCCTGCAACCGGACCATTCGGGGAAAGTCCTGCCCCTGTTTGAACTGGCCTTTGCGCGCAATTACCCGATTATCGGGGTGGGTGGACCCGCTGGGGACTATTTCCCCGAAGTGGCCAGGCAACTGGGGGTTGAACTCCATCTTCCAGAGCATGCCGATACCGCCAATGCGGTGGGTGCCGTAATGGGGGCCGTTGTGCAGATTGCCCATGTCACGGTCACGCAACCCGAATTCGGGGTGTTTTACCTGTTCCACAAGGAGAAACCCATGAAATTTGACCAGTTGGAACATGCCATTGACCGGGCCATTGCCATCGCCAGGGATGAGGCCCATCAAATGGCCGTGTTGGCAGGGGCGACCTCCATCGAAACCCGGATCACGCAGGACATCAACCATATCAAAAACGATATCGATGGAGAGCTTTTTGTCAGCACCATGATCACTGCGATTGCCTCCGGCCGGCCCAGCTGTTTAATGCAATAGCTTGCACAGGGGTCGCTTCCAAGCGGATGGAAAGATCACATGTCCATCCCCCACTTTGCCCGGGGTCCGACCCGGGACTGCACGGGTGAAGGTGAAGAGATGCGGGCCGCCTGAACCCAGGAGCCGGGTCTCCTTGCATGTCCGACGGGCACGATGGTCATGAACAGCGCGCGAGTGCAAGTGTTCGGCCTCCTGTGATATCAGCGCGCACGAGTTTACCGTGTATATCCGCAAACAGCCCTGTTAACAGGGAGTTGGATGGGGTTTTCCGTATGACCTAACGGGGCGAGGCAACGATTGGGTTGGAGTGTCTTGTACCGTGTTTTCTGCCCGGTTCCAGTGCAGGCCCGGGATGCTGTCAGGCCATCCCCCAATCGGATGAAGGGGTGTCTTGCCAGGCAAACCAGGGGAGAGAAGAACCGGAAAAGCCCGGATTTCAGGGGATATGCGAGTAATACATGGATAATACTAACCATATTGTCCTGTTTTTCCAATAAAATATCCTAAACAGCACTTCGATCCCCAAAGCCCAGATTGGTCGGGGTCTCCCAGGAAACCCCTGGCGGCGAACAACCCGGGAGGAAAATGACCGGACTGACAGCACAGGTTCTGACATAAAAACGGACACATTGATTCTGCCGTGACAATATTCGACGTCAAGCAATGGGGCCAGGCGCCCACCCCCCTGCTGCCCAGGGTGATCGTTGCCAGGATTGGACACCTGTCGGTCCCTTCTTCGCTCAAGGAAATACTGGGTGAGCAGGCAACGCTGGAAACCCTGAATCAACATTTGTGGAAGGAAGTGGATTCGGTGGACAAGCATTGTCTGCGGGACCTGGTCAAGAAAGTCGGACCGCGATTGCCGGCCTTGTTCCATTTACCGGTCATGTCCGGTGAACCGTTGAACCCGCAGATTCAATATCTGCCCCTCTCGACTCGTGGGCGTACCTGTGTTCGCAAGCACCTGGACCAATTGACATGGCGCCCTCTCACCATTGGGGATGTATTGTCTGTACCGCGGATGGGCTACCACTGTGCAATTGAATTTCTATCGGTGGTCGAGGCCGCCGGTGAATACCTGTCGGTGGAAGCCGCGGACGATTATCCGATCCAGCAACTGTCCCTGGCAGCGGCTTTACTGCCCGAACAGGTAGACTCCGCCTTGCGCATGCTGGCGGCCTATGCCGCGGGCGAGCGGAACCTGGAGACGTTGAAAGCGGTATTGCCCGACCCCCTGGAAGACTGGCCTTCCGAGATCAAACAGCAATGGGCATTGATCGGGAACGTGGGGACAAGTGACCTGGCCGGGGGCCTGGCCAGCGAATATTCGGTCCCGGTACTGATGGGCCGGGCACTGGGGGGGATCAATGACCGGTCACAGGAAATACTGCTGAAACGAATCCTCAGCTTCGAGGACAGAACCACTCTCAAGAGGTTGGGAAGGCACTATGGAGTATCGAAAGAGCGGGTCAGGCGGGTGGAAAAAAATGCCCTGGGATCCCTGAACCAGTTGAAAACCATCCGGTACCGGCCGGTATTTCGACGGGCACAGGTCGTGCGGGAGCAACTGGGTGTCGGCGTGCCGGCAAAGGACCGGGTGGTCCAGAATGCCCTGGACAGGTCTACGAAGGATATCGATGATATCCCTGTCGGGTTTGCACAGGCCGTGATGCTCTGGCTGGCAGGGCCGTATCACAGACACCGGGATTGGCTGCTCGCGGAAGGGAATCTTGAACAGTCAACCAGAGAAACGTTACTGAACCGTTGCAGTGACCATGGAGTCGTGACGGCGGCGGTGGTCAATGAGACACTGACACGGTCTGGTTTCCACGAAAGGTTCCACGATGACTGGATGACATCCCTTGGAAATTTCATGCCGGTGGAGGAAGGGTATATCCATGTTATTGGCAATCTCCCGGAGAAGGCCCGGATGCTGCTGCGTTACCACAACCGGCCGATGTCCGTGGAAGAGATGGCAAAAATGCTGGGGGTCACCAGCATTCGCAGCTTCAGGCAGCGACTGATCAGCGACCCGGAATGCTGGCGGATCAACCGGAAGAATGAGTTTGTCCTTGCCCGGACCGAAGGATATAGGGAATACACGGGGATTGCGGACGGGATTCTGCGGGAGCTGGAAGCGGGTGGAGGCCAGGTTCCCTATGCACAGCTGGTTGAAACACTGGTCCGGGTGCACGGGGTCAGGAAAAAATCCGTTGCGGCCTACGTTCACACGCCGTTGTTCAGGAAAGACGCCGACGGAGTCGTCACGGTGAGTGAGGCGAGTGACCGCCTCGTTTCCACCGATATCGGCAATACCGCGGCATGCTACCAGGATGGGGACGGCACCTGGTATTGGCGGGTGCAGGTCAAGAAACACCTGGTCAGGGGGAGTGGTTGCTCGGTCCCGAATGCGTTTGCCCAGGAAATCGGATGCAATATCGGGGACAAAATCGAGGTAGACACGGTGACCGGGCCGTTGACGTTCAGTTGGACGCTAACCTCCCTGCTGGGGGCATCCATCGGGTCTCTTCGGCCGGCGCTGGCTTTCTGTGAGGCGGAAATCGGAGATTTCCTGTTTGTCCAGGCGACGAAACCGGTAATGACTTTCCGGCGACTGGGCCGGGAAGCGCTGGATACCGCTGGAACAGACCTGGTACGCCTGGCCCTGCTTTTGGGGTGCACTGACGTCGAGAGTGAGTCGGCAGCCCTGGCAGGAATTGCTTCCATCCTGAACATTTCATCCACTTCGGCCGCGGAGGTTCTGGTTGAAGCCCGGCGCCGTTTGAAAGAACGGCGTGAATCCTGGCTGGGGGAATTGCTGCCACCCCCCACGCTGTCCATCGACGATTATATGGCCGACCGGGTCAAGTCCTGAAGGGTGGCTGCCTGGCTGGCGGGTTGTCCGGTCAGATCTGAATGTATTCGCGCCGGTACGGCACCTGGTCCCTGTCGGGTTTCTGATCAAATTCCCTGGCGAAAAGATGGCCCTGGTAGACCGCCTCTGCGATGGTGGCGGGGGTGAGGCAATCGCCGATCCGGGACACGGATCGGATGCCAGCGGCTTCCAGGCCATCCCGGTCCCCTTCCAGATCAAAAAAGAGGGAGTTCCGGGCCCGTCGCGCAGTCACCATGACCACCGCCCCGGCATCCAGCGACCGGGTTGTTCCGCTCACGCAATGCGCGATGAGGACGGTATCGGAGGCAATGGATTGCAGTTCATGCTTTTCAATAATCCGGACACCAAGGTCCAGCAGGTGTTTTTCGATATAGTGCTGTTCCAGGGTGTTGTGTGTCCAGGTCGAGACATCGGCGGCGGGGGTGACCAGGGTTACCCCGGCATTTTGCCGGACCAGTACTTCCGCAACCACGCCGCCCATGTAGTAATGGTCGTCATCATACACCACGACCTCACCGTCGAAGGATGCCGTGCCGGCCATCACGTCGTCAGGCGTGATGACCCGGGCATCCCGGCTGCGGGGGATATTCCGGCGATGTTGTCGGCCGATTCCTCCCGCATCCCACCTGGCGCCGGTGGCACAGACGACATGCTGTACTTCCAGCGCATCGGCAAATTCCAGGATCTGTTTTTTGCTCAGCATGCTTTGCAGGTGCATGTCCACATGGTGGAGTTTTTCGATTTGGGTCATCCGGTAGTCCACCACCCGTTTCCATGCCGACAGTCCCGGCAACCGGCTTTCCCGGAGGACGCGGCCACCGGGATTTTCTCCTGCATCGGCCACGGTCACCGGGTACCCCCGCCTGCCCAGGGACATCGCCGCTTCCAGCCCCGCCGGGCCGGCACCGATGATCAACACGGCATCCTTGCTGGTCTTCGGTTCGATGGACTCCGGGTGCCATCCCCTTCGGTACTCTTCCGCCATGGTCGGGTTCTGGGTACACCGGATGGGTGAAATCGTCATATCCCCGGAAACGCAGATATTGCACCCGATGCATTCGCGAATGTCCTCCAGCCTGCCTTCTTCAATTTTTTTCGGCAAAAAGGGGTCGGCAATGGAGGGCCGCGCCGCACCAATCATATCCAGAATGCCCCGTTTGATCTGGGAAACCATGGTATCCGGGGAGGTGAACCGGCCAACCCCCACCACCGGTTTATTGGTGACCTGCTTGACAAATGCCGTGTAGGATTCCTGGTAGCCTTCCCCGGAAAACCGGGAGGATTGGGAATCGTGTTCCCAACTGCTGATATTCACGTCCCAGATATCCGGGTATTCAGCGAGCATCTCCACCACCTCCCTGCCTTCATTTTCCGCAACGATGCCCTGGCTGCCCATCATTTCGTCCACCGCGAAACGCAGGGCAATCCCGCAGGTATCTCCCACGGCTTCTTTGGTGTCTTCCAGGATTTCGCGCAATAGCCGCACACGGTTTTCCAGGCTGCCGCCGTATTCATCGGTACGGGTATTGCGGTTCGGGGAAATGAAGTGAAAGGGCAGGGCCAGGTCATGGGCGGCATAGACATAGACGATATCGAATCCCATCTCTCGGGAACGCAGGGCCGCCCGCCGATGCCATCGCCGGACATCGGCAATGTCCTTTTTGGTCATGGCATAGCTCTGTACCGGGTCGTAGCCGTCAATGAGCATTTCAGCCACGGCCATGGTTGGAAGCCGGCTGTGCCGGTTGGTGCCGGCATGTCCGTTGTGGGTGATTTCGATGGCAGCCAGGGACCCGTGCTCGTGTACGGCATCCACCATCAGTTGCAGCCGCTTCATGTCTTCCCGGTCCCACAACCGGCCTTCGATGTAGGGGGAGACATCGGTGCTGGGATGGATATCCACTTCCTGGGTTGAGACCACGGCCCAGCCGCCTTGTGCTTTCATGCCCCGCATGGAGGCTTCTCCTTTCGGAAACACGTGACCCAGTCCGTTGCAGTGGGGGACCTGGTAAAAGCGGTTTCTGGCGGTTACCGGCCCAATTTTAACCGGTTCAAATAAAATGTCGTATCGGGAATCTTTCATGGCTTATGGTGGGTTCGGGGTCTTTCAAACCGGGGAGGATGGGTCAGAAATACCATTGGATCTCGGAATCACCGGATTGGCTGAAAGCGCGATATTCCTCCAGCTTGCACTCGGTGTAGGCCAGGATGTAGTCCTCCCCCAGGTACTGTGTCATAAAAGCACTTTCCCGGCATCGGGTCAAGGCGCGTTCGATATCCAGGGGGAGGTCCGGATCCGCCGTTTCCCCTGCATTCCCTGTGGCGGGTTCCCCGGGATCAATGCGGTTGTGGATTCCGTGGTGTATGGCGGCCAGCAGGGTTGCCAGGGTCAGGTAGGGATTGGCATCTGCCCCGGCCACGCGGTGTTCAATACGACGGGCCTTCCCCGGGCTTTTCGGAACCCTCATCGCCACGCTGCGATTCTCGTACCCCCAGCAGGGGGTGACCGGGACGAAGTTATTGGGCGCAAACCGGTGATAGGCATTCACATTCGGCGCAAAGATGGCCATGGAATCCCCCATGGTTTCCCGGAGTCCGCCAATGCCATGAAAAAGGAACGGGGAGCCGCAGGCCGGGGTGGCATACGGGCCTTTGCCGTCCAATGCGTTGTTTCCCTGGTCGTCCAGCAGGCTGATATGCAGGTGTAATCCGCTTCCGGCCTGGTGCGGGTAGGGTTTGGCCATAAAACTGGCCTGCAGCCGGTGTTTTTTCGCAATGCCCTGAACCGTTCTTCGGAAGATGGCGCACTGGTCTGCCGCTGCCAGCGGGTCATCGCTGTGCTGCAGGTTGATTTCAAACTGGCCGGGTGCATATTCCCCGGAAATCGCACCGGTGGTGATCCCCTGCATCGCACAGGTGGTGGTGACTTCGTCCAGGTACCGTGCAAACTCCTCCACATCCTCCATGCTGTACACCTGGGCGGCATCGGTCCGTCTCCCGGTCAGGGGTCCCCGGGGCGGGCGGATTCCCCCGGATTCGTCGCGCTTGGCATCCACCAGGTAAAACTCCAGCTCAAAAGCCACTACGGGGCGCAGGCCAAGGTCGTTGAAACGGTGCAGAACACGGCGCAGGACATTCCGGGGCTCGTAGTAAAAAGGGGTGCCGTCCAGGCTTTCCAGGGTCAGCATCACCTGGGCCACCGGTACCTGGGTCCAGGGCGCAGGGGCGAGGGTGGACAGGAGGGGCCTGCCGATTTCATCCGGGTCGCCATCGCTGAATCCCATGCCCGCCGGGTCCATGGATTCCCCGGTGACCGCCAGCAGGAAACAGGAGCCTGGAGTCATCGCCCCGGCATTGAATATTTTTTCCGCCTGCCCAATGGGATATCGCTTGCCCCGGATGATGCCGGACAGGTCACAGTAGAAAACATCGAGATAGCGGGTGTCCGGATGTTTTTTCAGAAACGCGCTGAGTGGATTGGTGGCAGACAAGGCTGGGATGTGGTTTGGACTGTTGCGTTATTCTAGCGGAATTGGAGATTGGACCGGGAACCGGGTACCCGGATATTCCCGAAACCTGGACACTCCTGGCCGCATACGATCCGAGGCCATTCAGGGGAGGCACAGGATGCATTATGAAAGCAACCTAACCGGCCGGGTTCGACGGTGCCGTACCCGCACAGGGACGGTTGGAAGAGTGAATCACCCATCCGCTCCTCCCAAGTTGTTCCGATTACCCAAAACCTGCGAAGCCAGGGGCAAGACCTGAAAACCACAGTGACTGCCACTCTAATTCAGCGTCAATCCTGCCTTGGTTCCACAACTCCCTGTCATTACGAAACCGTAGTCAGCGAACAAATCTCGGAGAACTGTTCGTGTGTATGACGTAGTCAAAGGTCACCTCGTCATAATCATCGTTTCCAGTATCGTCCTTGATCCCGAGCACCTTAATTGCTGCCCAATATCCATTCTTAATTCTGCAATACGGCCACCTGTCCAATGTTGGGCCGCCGGACCCCCGATGATCCATCATATTTGCGGGCGTCAACAATATTTTCCATTTCACTACAGTCCCTGGCAATTGCCACAGTATGAATACTGCTTGGATCGTTAAGAATCTGTCAATGCCCAACACAATCCTGAAAATACTTCTGTTCCTTACTTGCGTCCGGCAGACAAGGTGGCACCGCTCCCGTGCCCGGCGTGAACAGATGCTTCAAATCTTTGCGGCTCATTTCCTCTCTCCCTCACATGAACTCATCCTGCCTTGATTCAGGGATATTGTCAAAAATGCACTATACCGTCGTGGTGTTCTCCATTATCTTTTTTATGTCAGTGTTTCAGCAACATCCAGATTTTTGCCGATCCGGGCATTTCTTTATGCCTCCGTTTTCGGTTGTGGTCGGCTTCGGCCTGTTTCGATGCAAACCCGAGCGTTTTCCAATCCAGAAATAACGGAAATCCCAAGTACTGGATTTCCGTTATTTCGAGGCTGGCTGTCCAGAGGGAATTTCCGGTCTGAATACCTGGTCTATTCAAAAAAAACGTGTCAGGATGAATCCGCATTGCCGATGCGGGCCAGCAGTTCCCCAGGTTGATCGCATTCTATAATCCAGTCCGCGACCTTCGTCAGGCCATCGGGGTCCTGAATGCGATTCAAGAAAGCGGACAGCGGTTTGTCGGCTGCCGCCTTGAATTTGCTGGATGCAAAACGCAGGATCACTCCCCGCTCACGTTCCAATGCCTGTTGCATGCCTTGTTGTATACCTTGTTGCTCTCCCTGTTTCATCCAGGTTTCAGCCAATGTAGTCATTATCGATTCTCCCATCGGAGCGGGCAATGCCCGGTTCAGTGCTTCCTGCAATAAAGGTTTTTCCAATCGTTTTCCCGCCTGTGCCAGATATTCCATCACTGCCATCATCTGTCCCCACTTATCGTGTTTCTGCAGGTCCACCATCCGGAACTTCGGCAGGATTTTTTCCTCCAGACGTTCTGCTAACTGCTCGTCGCGGATGTATTTTAGCACATTCAGCGCAATATCCAATTCTGGGTTGTGTTCCAGCTCCTCCAGACGGTCCTGACCCAGCAGGCACCTCCCGTAGGGAAAATGAACAGCGTACTGTGACCCCGCCACGGAATAATCCACCAACTCCTCGAACGGAGGCACCTCCGCGTCCTTTTCTCCCTGGTACAATACCATCGGAATCACCGCGGGCAGAGGCGGTTTCTTGAGACGCTGTTTTTCCCGTTCCCACAGACGTACCACGTAGCCAAGCAGTTGCAGCCCCACCCAGGGGTCGGGATAGCTCTTGTGCTCCAGCAGCAGGTAGAGGCGGGCCGATCGTTCGTCCGCCGTCTCCACCGAGAACACCAGGTCGGACTGGCTAAGTTTCAGGGACTCGTCGACGAATGACTCCCCCATTACAGTCAGGGTCTTCAGGTCCAAACGGTCAATTACTTCCGACGACAGGTAGCGCTCAAAAAAATCCCGCGAGATATTTGGTTTCACCAGGGAATGGCGAAAAAACCGATCATGGGGATTGATCGGCCGGCCTGAATCGGAATCGTCGATTTGTCTGGTCCGTGTGCAGAAGGTGGCACGCAGGATACCACACCAGGCGAATCAGCACAGTCAAAATTCGCAGCCGTGTTCAGAAGCAAACAGGACTTCCCACATCGGAGCCACCAACCCATTGCACGATTCCCCCGGGACTGGATATGGTGATGAATCGCTTCTGCATCCTGATGACTGCTTTTCTTTTTTGGGAGAGCCGTGTTTTCGGGTGGTGGTGCCGACGAAACCGGGCATGCCAGGTCCGGGGGTGCCCACTGTGGGGGCATCCCTTCCTGGATCCCAAGTTGGCGGTTGAGGGGCCAAGTGCCTCTCTATGTAGTGTTTGCCAGAAAACCCCCAGATCAACGATAGTATGTTGATTTAAAAGGATTATTTTCGGGTTTTTTGCTCGAAGATTCCCCCAAGAAAGGCGGTTTATGGTAAAATACGGGCAGTATAGGCCCTTTTTGTCGAATCTTCACCTTCTTCATCTGCTCTCTTCTTTTATTTTTCCATTATGCGAAACGTCTTCCACTTCCAGGCCGAGATCGGTGCCTTGTCCATCGAGGATATCCAGCTTGATCCAAGATCCCGAGATGATATTCCTGCCCTGTTGCTGGGACTGCAATATCTCTATGCCGATGAAACCACCCGCACCGCCCTGTTTGAATTGCTGGAGCAAGAGGTGCTCCCCGGGGTGGACCTGAACAATGGCCGCCCGGGTATGACCCTGTGGAGCATCCTGGTAATGGGAATACTCAAAGAAGGATTGAACTGTGACTTTGACCGGTTGCATGAGCTGGTGAATAAACATTCTGACATCCAGGCCTTTCTGGGTCACGGGACGATCCATGCTTCCTACAAGCTCCAGCAGGTCATCGACAATGTCAGCCTGTTACGTCCCGAGGTGCTGGTCAAGGTGAACCAACTGGTGGTTTCCACGGGGCATGCGGTCGCAAAAAAAAAGCCTGGAGAAACGTTGGCCGGGCGATGCGATAGTTTCGTGGTGGAGACGGATGTCCACTACCCGACTGATTTCAACCTCCTGTTGGATTCCACTCGCTGCCTGATCCGCGAAACCAGCAAGGCCTGTGAATGGCATGATGTGAAAGGCTGGCGGCAGCACCAGCACCTGACCAAACAGGTACGCAAGCGGTTCAATCGGGTCTCCACGGCTCGGTTCTGGAAGAAACGACCGAAGCAGGTGGTGAAGTATCTGAAGACCTGTCGGAAAATGGCCGGGAAAGCGGAGTTATCCCTGGTTGCCCTGGAGGAAGCCGGGGCAAGTGCCGCCCGGATGGAGAAGATCCGCAAATTTCTGGGGTTTGTCCACAAGTTTACCGACCAGGTTGACCGCCGGGTGTTACAGGGCGAAACGATTGAGCATTCCGAGAAAACCTTTTCGGTATTCGAGGAGCATACCCGGTGGATATCGAAAGGCAAGGCGGGGCGTGTGGTGGAACTCGGGGTTCCCCTGGCCATTGTCGAGGACCAGCACCAGTTTGTGCTGGATTATCAGATCATGTGGCAAGGCGGAGATGTGGATGTAGCGGTTCCCCTGGTTGAGTCCTGCCAGGAGATGCACCCGGACCTGCGGGAATGCAGCTTTGACCGGGGCTTTCACAGCCCGGCGAACCGCAAGCGTCTGGACGAACTGCTTGACACTGCGACCTTGCCGAAAAAGGGCCGACTGAATGCCGCGGACCAGGAACGGGAGTCCGACGAAGTCTTTGCCCGTGCCCGCAAGCAGCACCCGGCCGTGGAGTCAGCGATCAACCATCTGGAACACCACGGACTTGACAGAGTCCGGGCGAAAGGAGCCGAGGGGTTCGAGAGAACCGTCGGGCTGGCCATACTTGCTGCCAACCTGCAGCGCCTCGGCCGGATGGTACAAAAATCGGAGAAAACGCATCATGATCGGCACCGCCTCGCTGCCTGATGCTCTTTTCACCCGGTCAGACCTGCCCCCGCACCGACGGGGAGGGCCTCCTATGACCTGGAGCGTAAAATTCCTCAAAATCGTGCCTCAAACAGCCGAAAACAAGCGGCATTGAGCGAAAATCTCCTCCGCATCCGTCGGAGGGAGCCTGTAAAAATTGATTTCAGTCCTCCGATTACGCAAAATCAGGGGGTTTTCTCTCAGACACTATGTATTTGACTACAGGTGAATATAATTCAGGCCAAGGGAACTGGCCCCACTGACCCCGCATTTCTGTTACATTCTGCAGGGCTGTATTCCCGGTGTGGTGACGGAATGCCGGCATGGATTGCCTCGTTCGGACCTGCTGCGCCTGGAGGATGCACACACTGGTTTCCACCCTGCATTACCATTGGCATCAACAGGCCGATCATTCCCTAAAAGTTCCGTTTGATGGATTGCCTGGAATGATGGCGTTCAAAAGCCAGTTGGATCAGGCGGTTAATGAGTTCGGCGTAGGGAACGCCGCTGGCGGCCCATAATTTCGGATACATGCTGATGGGGGTGAATCCGGGCAGGGTATTGACTTCGTTCAGTGTAATGGCCCCGGTTTCCCGGTGCACGAAGAAATCAACCCGTGCCAGCCCATTGCCGTCGATGGCCTTGAAGGCCGCAATCGCGAGCGACTGGACGCGTTCAGTGGTTGGGTCATCCAGCGGGGCGGGGATGACCAGTTGGGATTTGTCATCCAGATACTTGGTCTCGTAGTTGTAGAATTCAGCACCCGGAATGATTTCTCCGGGTACGGAAGCTTTGGGGTGCTGGTTGCCCAGGACCGAACATTCAATTTCCAGGCAGTTTTCCATGGATTCTTCCATGACAATCTTGTTGTCGAATTCGAAAGCTGTGTGAATGGCCTGGACCAGTTCGTCCCGGTTTTTCGCCTTGCTGATGCCGACGCTGGAGCCGAGATTGGCGGGTTTTACGAAGATGGGATACCCCAGCGACTCTTCGGTTGTGGTCAGGGCCAGGTGCCGGTCTTCCTTCCAGTCAAAAATGGTCAGGACGGTATACCCGGCCTGGGGAATCCCGTGTGCCTCGAATACTTTTTTCGACAGGGCCTTGTCCATGGCGAGGGCGGATGCGGCAACGCCGCATCCGACATAGGGAATGCCTGCCATTTCCAGGACTCCCTGCAGGGTACCATCCTCTCCGAATGTACCGTGCAGCACCGGGAAGATGATATCCAGTGCAGGGATGGCCGGATGGCTCCGTTTCGCAGGATCGGTTCCTTTCGCCGGGCCGGTCAGGTTTCCCTGGTGGTGGAGTGCCAGGGAAACGGCGGTGGATGCAGCCGTTTCCCTGGCAAAGGGTTCCACCGCACCGCAATGCGTGATTTTTTCGAGATCGTCAGACAGATGCCATCGACCGCTCTTGTCGATACCGATCAGGTGTACATCGTATTGGTTTCGGTCGATGGCCTTGAGTATGGAACTCGCTGACCGGACGGATACTTCGTGTTCACAGGAGCGACCGCCGAACAGGATGCCGAGACTTGTCTTTTTCATCTGCTTAGGCGCACGCTACGGCAGGGGGTCGCTTCCATGAAAATTCGGGGTGTGGCCCCGACCCGTTGCCATGATCAATAGACAAACCGGGAAATGGCCTGGTTGCACAGGCTGATCAGATTTCCGATCCAGGGCAAAATGGCGACAATCAGGATGACGTTCACTGCCAGCACGTATTTGTTGTCGGCGGCGCCGTGGATCGTCCTTTCCGTTTCCGGAGGATCGAAATAAACCAGTTTGATGATGCGCAAATAATAGTAGGCGCCGATCACCGCGAGAATGACTGCAACCACGGCAACCCAGGCCAGGCCGGCCCCCACCAGCGCCTGGATTACGGACAGCTTGGCGAAAAATCCGGCTGTCGGAGGCACGCCGGCCATGGAGAACATCAGCACCAGCACCATCAGCGCGACCCACGGGTTTCGCCGGCCCAGCCCTTTCAGGTCACTTAGCCGGTCTGATTCAAAATCCCTGCCGGACAGGTACAGGATCAACCCAAAGGCCGCACAGCTCATGGTCGCGTAGACCAGGACATAAAACAGCGATGCACTGTACCCGGCTGCCGTGCCGCTGAGTATGCCAAAGAGGAAAAAACCCATGTGGGAAATGGTGGAGTAGGCAAGCAGTCGCTTCAGGTTCTTCTGCGCGATGGCGATGATATTGCCCACTGCCACGGAAAGAAGTGCCAGAATAATCAGCATGTCCTGCCACAGCCCGTGCAGGTCATCAAGTCCACCAATGAGCAGCCTCAAAATCATGGCAAACGCCGCGATCTTGGGTGCGGCACCGATAAATGCAGTCGTGGAGGTGGGCGCCCCATGGTACACATCCGGCACCCACATGTGAAAGGGCACGGCCCCGAGCTTGAACGCCAGGGCCACCACCACGAATACAACGGCAAGAGCGAGGGACAGGTCATTGGGACCAATCTCTGCGACCCGGGCGCCAATGTCCGGCAGCGCCAGGGAACCGGTCAGCCCGTACAACAGTGACATGCCGTACAGGAGAATGCTGGATGCCAGGGCGCCCAGTACAAAATATTTCATCGCGGATTCCACCGCCAGCCGGTCATCCCGGTAAAATGCAATCATGGCATACAGGCACAGGGACATCAGTTCAAGCCCCAGGTACAGGGTAAGCAGGTGGTTGGCCGAACTCATGACCATCATCCCGCACACCGCAAACAGGCCCAGCACATAGTATTCGTTCTGGAACAGGCCCCTTTGCTGGTTGTACTCCCGGCTGTAAATGAAAACAACAGCAGACAGGAGGCACACAGCGATCTTGCACAGGTCTGACATCGGGTCATCAACGAACAGGCCATTGAATGCCACCGCTGATTCAGTGGAAAAATCCATCACCACCAGAAACGCCGTTGAAACCAGCGTTGCAATACTGAGCCAGTAACACAGGTGGTTGCTTGTCCTCTTGTCAGCAAACAGTCCGAGGACAAGAATGGCCGAGGCCATGGCAGCAAGGAACAGATCGGGAACCGCCAGCGCTGTTTGTAGGGTGTGCAGATTCATGGCTTGGTTACCGGCAGGTCACGGGGCATTTGGACACTTCCACATGCTGTATCAGATTGTCTATGGAAGCGTGCATGACTTCAAGAAACGGGTTGGGCCACAGGCCCACCAGCAAGACCATCAGCGCCAGGATGGACAGCATCAGGATTTCCCGGCGATTCAGGTCATCCAGGGCGGCCACCGCGTCGCTGGCCACCTTGCCGTAGACCACACGCTTGATCATCCACAGGGTGTACGCGGCACCGAAAACCAAAGTCAGTGCGGCGAGGATGGCAAACCAGGGGTTGGCCTGGAATGCGCCGAGAATGACCAGGAACTCCCCGACAAAACCGGAGGTGCCGGGGAGGCCTGAATTGGCCATGGCAAAGAGCACCATGAAGGCAGCGAAAACCGGCATGGGCGTGGCAATGCCGCCATAGGTTTCGATTAAACGGGAATGCAACCGGTCATACAGCACCCCGACACACAGGAACAGGGCCCCGGATATGAATCCATGGGAAATCATCTGCATCATGGCCCCTTCGGCGCCTTGGGCGTTGAAGACGAACAGTCCGAGGGTGACAAATCCCATGTGGGAAATGGAGGAGTAGGCGATGAGCTTTTTCATGTCCTGCTGCACCAGGGCGACCAGGGCGATATACACCACTGCGATCAGGGAAAGTGCGATGACGAACCAGGCCAGTTCATGGCTGGCATCCGGGGTAATGGGCAGGCTGAAGCGGATAAATCCGTACCCGCCCATCTTCAACATGATGGCCGCCAGGATGACCGAGCCGCCGGTGGGGGCTTCGACATGGGCATCGGGCAGCCAGGTGTGGACCGGGAACATGGGTACCTTGACGGCAAATGCACAGAAAAACGCCAGGAAAACCAGGATCTGGGGTGGCAGGGCGATGGGCAGTGCATGGTAGTCAAGGATACTGAAGCTGCCGCCGCTGGCGTTGTAGAGGTATAAAATCGCGACCAGCATCAACAATGAACCCAGCAGTGTGTACAGGAAAAACTTGATGGTGGCATAAATCCGGTTGGGTCCGCCCCAGATCCCGATAATCAGGAACATCGGAATCAACATGGCTTCCCAGAAGACATAGAAGAGTATCGCGTCCAGGGAAGAGAACACCCCGATCATGATGCCCTCCATGATGAGGAAGGCCGCCATGTACGGGGCGACCCGGTCGGTAATCACCTGCCAGCCGGCAATGACGACGACGACGGTAAGCAGCGTGGTCAACAGGATCAGCGGCATGGAAATGCCATCCACGCCCAGGGTGTAGTGGATGTTGAACGCGCTGATCCACGGGTAATGCTCGGTAAACTGCATGTCCGGGGTTCCGGGATCAAAACCGGTATACAGCGGGATGCTGAGCAGGAAAATGGCCACCGAGAACCCCAGCGCCAGTTTTCGGGCCATGCCTGCCCTTTCGTCGTCCCCGGTAGCCAGTATCAGGATGCCGGCGATCACCGGGGACCAGATAAGCAGACTGAGCAGATTACTTTCCATTACTCATTGTAGGGGGTTCGCGTACGGTGGGTTTCCCGGGTCAAAGCCATACAAAAAACAGGATCAGCAGGAACAGTCCGATGATCATTGCAAAGGCGTAGTGATAGGTAAAACCGGTCTGGACCTGCCGTAAAATGGTGGAAAAAGTTCCGATGCTGTTGGCGGTCCCGTTGATCAGTACCCCATCAATCAGCCCGGCATCCGCATTCTTGTACAGTCCCTTCCCCAGTAAAACCGTGGTCCGGGCAAAGACCGTTTGATAAAAAACGTCGAAGCCGTATTTATTGTCGAGGATGCGGTACAGCGGCGCAAAGGTCCGGGCGATTTCCCCGGGCAATCCGGTGTTTTTGCAGTAGCAGTACCAGGCGAAGACAATGCCCGCCACCGCCAGCCAGAAAGGAGGGGTCATGGCCCCATGCACGATGGCGGAGAAGATCAGGGCGATGCCGGTTTTCCCCTGGTAGCCCGCCGCCAGTTCCCCGGTGACATCATGCTGGTTCAGGACGAAGATCGAACTGCCAAAGAACTCACCGTTCAGTACCGCACCAAAAAACCAGAACCCCGCAATGATGGAAGGCACCGCCAGGCAGACCAGGGGCCCGGTGACGACACCCGGGGATTCGCGAAGGTGGAGTTTGACATGTTCCTCCGAGCGGTTTTTGCCGTGGAAGGTCATAAACAGCAACCGGAATGAATAAAAGGCGGTGACAAATACGCCGATCAGCACCGCGTAGTACGCATACTGTGCTCCAATGGCCTCGCTGTGGCGGATGGCCTCAATAATGGCATCCTTGGAGAAAAAGCCTGCAAAGGGAGGGATTCCCGCCAGTGCCAGGGAACCGATCAGGCAGGTCAGGTACGTGATCGGCATGATGGTCCGAAGACCCCCCATCCTGCGCATGTCCTGTTCATGGTGAAGCCCGATAATCACGGAACCCGCCCCCAGAAACAGCAGGGCCTTGAAAAAAGCATGGGTTCCCAGGTGAAAAATCGCAATCTCGTATGCGGACGCACCGAGGGCGGCGGTCATGTAGCCGAGCTGGGAAAGGGTGGAATAGGCCACCACCCGCTTGATGTCATTTTGAACCAGTCCGACCAGGGCCATGAAGATTGCCGTGGTGGCCCCGATAATGAGCACCACCGACAGGGCGGTTTCCGAAAATTCAAAAATCGGCGACATTCTTGCGACCATGAATATCCCGGCGGTCACCATGGTGGCGGCATGGATCAGGGCGGAAATCGGTGTCGGGCCTTCCATGGAGTCCGGCAGCCATACATGCAGGGGGACCTGTGCGGATTTTCCCATGGCGCCCACAAACAGCAGCAGGCAGATGACGGTCAACCAGCTCCATTCACCGAAGGGGGACATTACCGTCGCGGTCCTTGCCGACTCGGCCTGGTTGAAAACATCCGCGTAATCCAGGGACCCGAACAGGTACAGGACCGCCGCAATGCCGAGCAGGAAACCAAAGTCCCCGATTCGGTTCACCAGGAACGCCTTCATGTTGGCAAAAATGGCCGTCTCCCGTTCAAACCAGAAACCGATCAACAGGTAGGACATCAGCCCCACCGCTTCCCAGCCGAAAAACAGCTGCAGAAAATTGTTGGACATGACCAGCATCAGCATGGAGAAGGTAAACAGCGAGATATAGCAGAAAAAGCGCTGGTAGCCGGGGTCCTGTGCCATGTAGCCAATGGTGTACACATGCACCATCAGGGACACGAATGTCACGATGACCATCATGGTGGCGCTGAGCTGGTCAATGAGAAATCCGATCTGGAACGGGATACCGCCGCTGATGCCCCAGGTGTACACGGTCACATTGGCCAGGTTTCCGTTGCGCACATCCGCATAGACCCACAGGGACAGGACGAAGGCAATGGCCACGCCTGCGATGGTAATGGTGTGGGCGCCCCTTCGTCCGATCACCTTGCCGAACAGGCCGGCGATGACGGACGCGGCCAGGCAGATCAGGGGAATGGCAAGATAGGTATTGTTCATCTCCGGTGCTACCCCTTGAGAGAATCCAGTTCGTCGACGTTGATCGTCCGCCGGCTGCGGAACAGGACAATGAGGATGGCCAGGCCAATGGCCGCCTCGGCGGCCGCAACCGTGAGGATGAAGAATACGAAAATCTGCCCGGCGATGTCCTGCAGGAAGTGTGAAAACGCCACAAAATTGATATTCACGGCAAGCAGCAGCAGTTCAATGGACATCAACAGGATCACGACATTCTTGCGGTTGAGGAAAATTCCCACCACGCTGATCGCAAACAGGATGGCACCGAGAATGAGGTAGTGGGAAAGCGGGATCACGGTTCCCCTCCCTCGCTGCCTGCGGGTTTTTCCGGTTTCATCGGCACGATTCGCAGGCGGTCCGAACGACGGACCTGGACCTGCTTTCCCGGAGTATTGTATTTGGTATTCGGCCGCTTTCGCATGGTCAATGCGATGGCCGCAATGATGGCGACCAGCAATATGAATGCGGCGATCTCGAAGGCATAGACGTACTGCGTGTAAAGCTGTTCTCCCAGGGCCTTGCTGTTGCTGTAATCCATGCCATGGGATGCCGGGTTGTGGAACCTGTCCGAACCGAAGGAGCCGTACAGGACCAGGGCAATCTCAATGACCAAAAGCACCGCGATGAGGCTGCCCAAAGGCAGGTACCGGGTAAAACCGGCCTGTAGACGGGCAAGATCAATGTCCAGCATCATGACCACAAACAGGAACAGCACCATGACGGCCCCGACATAGACCAGCACCAGGACAATGGCCAGGAATTCGGCCTCAAGCGTAATCCATATGCAGGCGGCACTGAAAAATGCCAGCACCAGGAACAGGGCGGATTTCACCGGATTGCGGATGGTCACCACCATGGCGGCAGCAAAAACCAGCACGGCACTGAAGGCATAGAATGCGACTTGCAGGACGCTCATCGGTAGGCGGAATCCTGTTTGCGGGCGGCGGCGATCTCAGACTCGTACTTGTCGCCAAGCTCAAGCAGTTGCTCCTTGTTGATGACCCGCTCGTGGTTTTCCTCCATGTGGAATTCATGAATATCCGTCATGACGATGGAATCCACCGGGCAGGCTTCTTCGCAGAATCCGCAGTACACGCACTTGAACAGGTCGATGTCATAGCGGGTTGTCCGCCGGGTCCCGTCTTTCCTTTCCTCGGAATCGATGGTAATGGCCAGCGCCGGGCACACCGCTTCGCACAGTTTGCAGGCGATACAGCGTTCTTCTCCATTGGGATACCGCCGCAGGGCGTGCAGGCCCCGGAACCGGGGGGACTTGGGGGTTTTCTCTTCCGGATACATGATCGTGGTCTTTTTCCGGAACAGTTGCCGTCCGGTCACACCGAGGCCCTTTCTCAGCTCCTTGAGCGTAAAGGTTTTATAAAGTTGTCTGATGTCTAAACCCATTTTTCAGTACCTGTTGTGCGTGGCTGAATTCCCCGTTTATCCAAAGAAAAAGGAAAAGGGAGTGTAAAATTTGCCGATGCCGATCACCACAATCCACACCAGGGTCACCGGGATCAGCACTTTCCATCCCAGCCGCATGATCTGGTCGTATCGATAACGGGGAAAGGTGGCGCGGAACCACAGGAACAAAAACGCAACCGCTGCCGTTTTCGCCCCGAACCAGAACAGTCCCGGCAACCAGGTAAACGGAGCCAGTTCCACCGGGGGCAGCCAGCCGCCCAGGAACATCAGCACGGTGAGTGCCGCAATCAACAGCATGTTGGCGTATTCGGCAAGGAAGAAAACCGCAAATCCCATGCCGGAATATTCCACATGAAAGCCGGCGACGATTTCGGATTCTCCTTCGGCGACGTCAAAGGGAGCCCGGTTGGTTTCCGCAACCCCGGAGATGAAGTACACCACAAACAGGGGCAGCAATGGCAACCAGTACCATTCCCAGAATCCTCCGGACTGGTGCAGCACGATTTCCCGCAGATTGAGACTGCCCGCCACCATCAATACGCCAACCAGGGCAAAGCCCATGGCGATTTCATAGGCCACGATCTGGGCCGCGGAACGCATGGCTCCCAAAAAAGCGTATTTGGAGTTGGATGCCCAGCCGGCCACAATCACGCCGTATACCCCCATCGAGGTCAGGGCCAGCACATACAGCAGGCTGGCATCGATGTCCGCCAGCACCAGGGTGTCGGAAAAGGGGATGACCGCCCAGGCGGCCAGCGCCGGGGCCAGGGACAGGATGGGGGCGATGAGGAACAGGTAGCGGTTGGATTTGCTCGGAATGATCAGTTCCTTCATCATCAGCTTCAGCGCATCGGCGATGGGTTGCAACCACCCTTTCGGGCCCACCCGGTTGGGGCCCACCCGGGTCTGCATATAGCCGATCACCTTGCGTTCGGCAAAGGTGAAGTATGCCACACAGAGCATCAATGGCAGGATGATGAGCACGATCTTCAACATGGTCCAGATGAAGTACTGCAGGGGCCCGGGTATCCAGCCGGTCAGGGAGAGGTAGTATTCGTGAATCATGCGCTCTCCAGGGTCACGGAAACCTGCCCGCCCAGCGGTGCGGTTTCCAGGAACCCGGCCGGGATATAGGCGGCATTTCCCGGCACCCGGCGATCTGTCTTGAGCGGCAGGACCGCCTCTCCCGCCCCGTTTTTGACCCGGACCGTATTGCTGGTGGCGAGATTCAGCCGTTGTACCGTGTCCGGATGAACGGTCACCGCCGGGGGCGGGTTGTCGGCGGTCCGCTGCAGGGCACGGGCATGACGCAATGTCGGATCAAGACGGTACATGGGCAGTTCCGCAATCCGGAACAGTCCCGTACCAGGGGTGGATTGTGGATCCCCGGTTTTCCACCGGGTGAGTCTTGCCGATGGCAAAATACCGGAAAGATCCAGGGTGGCTTCAAGTTCTTCAGAGACATCGTCCAGGGTGATGTAGTCAAATCCTTCCTGTTCAAGGAAATTGCCCAGTACCCGGAGGATCTTCCAGGCCGGACGGGATTCTCCCCGGGGGGTTGCCGCGACCTCCGAGCGTTGTGCCCGGCCTTCGCAGTTCACATACGTCCCGGCGGATTCGGCAAAAGCGGCCATGGGCAGCAACGCATCGGCATATTGCATCGTGGATTCGCTTTTGAACGCACTGATCTGGACCACGAACCCGGCCTTTTCCAGGGCATGAAAGGCATCTTTTCCATGAATACTGTCCAGTTCCGGTTCGGTTCCAAGCAGGATCATGGCGCCCAGAGCGGTATTTCGCATTTGTTCCGCGTTCAGCCCCCGGTCGCCGGGCAGGCAGTTGGCCAGCCAGCCCGCGACGCTGTTGGCAGGCGCCAGGACCGCCAGTTTGCACCCGGTATTTTCGGCGACCCAGTGGGCGATGGCCCGGATGATACTGGCGTCGCGGTGTTGCTGGGCCAGGGCACCGATGACAATCAGGCCCTTTTCCCCGGCATCCACCAGGCCCCGGGCCGTGGACTCCATGGCCTTTGCGGTGCCGATGCGGCCAATTTCAGGGGGCAGGGAGACGCCCTGGATCCGGGCCACGCTTTCGGCCAGCGCCCCCAGGTGAACGAGCATTTCCGGCCCCGGCGCCACACGCAGTTCGGCGGTATTGAAATTGAAATCAAAATCCATCGGGTTGATCGCACTCACCGAAGTGCCTGTTTTCAGCTGTCCCTGGCGTAACCGGAGTGACAGCAGGGGTTGTTCCTTGCGCAGGTTGGATCCCACCAGCACCACGGATTCCAGATGATCGTACTCCCGGATGGGAATCTCTGATGCCGGAAAACGGGGAGCAATGTCATCGTCGCGGAAGTCACATTGCTGCAGTCGATGGTCGATATTTTCACTGCCCAGGCTGCGCAGCAGTTTTTGCAGCAAATAAAACTCCTGCAGGGTTGACACCGGCGAGGCCAGTGCCCCCACAGCGGATGGCGAGGAGGTCTCGATCACGGCCCGGATTCCCTCTGCGGCATGACCAAGGGCGGCCTCCCAGCTGACCTCCTTCCACTCGCCGTCTTCCCGGATCATGGGCTGCGTGAGCCGGTGTTCACTGTTGACGGCTTCGTAACTGAAGCGGTCGCGGTCGGCAAGCCAGCAATCGTTGATGTCGGCATTTTCGATGGGCAATACCCGTTCAACCCGGTCGCGCAGGGTCTGGATATTGATATTGGTGCCCAGGCAGTCATGGGGGCTGATGCCACAATGGTTGCGCAATTCCCATGAGCGGGCGGCAAAACGGTAGGGACGGGAAGTCAATGCCCCCACCGGGCATAAATCGATGATATTGCCGGATACTTCCGAATCGATGGACCGGTTCAGGAAGGTATTGATGGTCATGAATTCCCCCCGCCCCGGTGCACCCATCTCCATGACACCCGCTACTTCCTCGCCAAACCGGACACACCGCGTGCAGTGGATGCAACGCGTCATTTCGGTGGCGATCAGGGGCCCGATATCGTGACTGGGAACCGAGCGCTTGCGCTCCTGGAACCGGGAATCATCCTTGCCGTACCCCATGGCCTGGTCCTGCAGCGGGCATTCCCCTCCCTGGTCACAGACCGGGCAGTCCAGGGGGTGGTTGATGAGCAGGAATTCCATGGTCCCTTCCTGGGCCGTCCGGGCGATGTCCGACCGGGTGAAGACCTTCATGCCATCCATCACCGGGGTGGCACAGGCCGGCATGGGTTTCGGGGCCCTTTCCACTTCCACCAGGCACATGCGGCAATTGGCCGCGACCGACAACCGGTCGTGGTAGCAAAAGCGTGGAATGTAAATATCGTTGCGGTCGGTGACGCAAATCAGCATTTCACCGGCTTCGGCTTCCAGGGGCCGGCCATCCACTTCAATGGTGATGCGGCTCATGAGACATCCCCGGGCTGGATACCGTCGGCAATTTTTGCTTCAAATTCGTGACGGTAATGTTTCAGGAAGCTTTGCACCGGCCATGCCGCCGCATCCCCCAGGGCGCAGATGGTGCGCCCCTCAATGCGGTTGGCCACATCCAGCAGGGTGTCCAGGTCCTGCATGGATCCCCGGCCGCTGTTGATTCTTTTCAGGATCCGGTACAGCCATCCCGTGCCTTCCCGGCACGGCGTGCACTGCCCACAGGATTCCTCATGGTAAAAATAGGCAATCCGTTCCAGGACGGCGACCATGTCGGTGGTTTCGTCCATGACAATGACGGACCCTGCACCCACCGCCGAGCCGTTGTCCCGGAGCGAGTCATAGTCCATGTTCGATTTCAGGATATTCTCGGCGGGCATGACCGGGACCGAGGAGCCCCCGGGAATCACCGCCTTGAGCTTCCTGCCTTTCCACACCCCTCCCGCCTTTTTCAGCAGTTCGCTGAACGGGGTCCCCATCTTGATTTCATAGTTGCCCGGACGCTCGACATGCCCGGTCACGGAAAAGACCTTCACGCCACCGGAATTTTCGACACCGAGATACTTGAACCATTCCCCCTCCATCCACTGGCCGTTTGCCCGCAGGATCGCCGGAACCGATGCATAGGATTCGGTGTTGTTGATGGTCGTGGGTTTTCCGTATAATCCGAAGGCGGCGGGGAAGGGGGGCTTGAACCGTGGCTCGCCTTTCTTGCCTTCAAGGGAATTGAGCAGTGCGGTTTCCTCTCCGCAGATATAGGCCCCCGCCCCGAGGTGGGAATACAGGTCAAAATCAAATCCTGAACCGAGTATGTTCCGGCCCAGGTAGCCGGCTTCATAGGCCTCTTTCATGGCCGCTTCCATGACTTCATAGGGTTCCCAGAATTCTCCGCGCATATAGTTGTAGCCCACGGTTGCACCCATGACGTACCCGCCGATGGTCATGCCCTCAATCAGTGCATGGGGATTGAGGCGCAGGATGTCCCGGTCCTTGCAGGTCCCCGGTTCCCCCTCGTCGGAGTTACAGACCACATATTTCTGCACCTCGGACTTTCTGGGCATGAAGCTCCATTTGACCCCCACCGGGAATCCGGCTCCGCCGCGGCCCCGGATATTGGAGGTCTTGAGGACTTCCACGATTTCTTCCGCAGGGGTGCGTTCCGTCAGGATCTTGGACAGCGCTTCATATCCCCCGTTGGCCCGATAGCTTTCCAGGGTCCAGGGTGTGCCGATGGAGCGGTCGGGCAGGCAGACATTGTAGGACTCGCGCAGGGAACTGAACCGGTCGGCAATCACGCCAGTCCCTCCAGCACGGCATCCACTTTTTCCGGGGTCAGGTCTTCGTAATAGTCCCGGCCAACCTGCATCATCGGCGCGCCGGCGCAGGCCGCCAGGCATTCTACTTCCTTCAGGGTGAACCGTCCGTCTTCCGTGGTTTCTCCAAACCCGACACCCAGCCTGCTTTTCAGGTGTTCGACGATGACGTCGCAGCCCCGCAGCATGCAGGATATGTTGGTGCAGACGTTGATTTTATGCCTGCCTGCCGGATGCAGGTCATACATCGAGTAGAACGTGGCGACTTCATACGCCCGCACCGGCGGCACCTGGATGATCCGGGCCACGTATTCAATGATTTCACTGGACAACCAGTTTCGTTCGTCCTGGGCAATGCGCAGGGCCGCAAGCAGGGCCGACTGCCGGCGGTCCTCGGGGTATTTCGCCAGTTCCCGGTCAATCTCCTGCAGGGACGCATCGGACAGCGGCGGCCTGTTTTCCATGGTATTCATCGGGGCATTCATCGGGGTGTTCATCGGTCGATTTCCCCGAAAACAATGTCCTGGGTGCCGATGATGGCGACCATGTCAGCGAGCATGTGCCCCGTGGACATTTCATTCAGTGCGGCAAGGTGGGCAAATCCGGGGGCGCGGATTTTGACCCGGTAGGGTTTGTTCGCGCCGTCCGAGACCAGGTAGATGCCGAATTCACCCTTGGGGTGCTCAATGGACGCATAGGCTTCTCCCGGGGGAACACAGAATCCTTCGGTAAACAGCTTGAAGTGATGGATCAGGGATTCCATGTCCCCTTTCATCTGTTCCCGGGAGGGTGGGCTGAGTTTATGGTCGTCCAGCATGACGGGCCCGGGATGGTTCCGAAGCCATTTCACGCATTGCTGGATAATGTGGTTGGACTGCCGCATTTCTTCCACGCGGATCAGGTAGCGGTCATAGCAATCCCCGTTGGTTCCTACCGGGATGTCGAAATCCACCTGGTCATAGACTTCATAGGGCTGTTTCTTCCGCAGGTCCCACTCGACCCCGGAACCCCGAAGCATCGCCCCGGTAAACCCCAGGGCCCGGGCTCTTTCCGGGGTCACCACGGCGATATCGACGGTGCGCTGCTTCCAGATGCGATTGTCACTGAGCAGGGTTTCGTACTCATCCACGCAGGCGGGGAAACGCGCGGTAAACGCCTCGATAAAGTCGAGCAGGGTGCCTTCCCGTTCCGCATTCCGGGCCCGGGTTTCCGCTTCGGTGTGGCGGTCGGTGGGGGCATGCCTTGGCATGTGGTCCGGGAGATCCCGATAGACCCCTCCGGGACGGTAATAGGTCGCATGCATGCGCGCCCCGGAGACCGCTTCATAGCAGTCCATGAGGTCTTCGCGTTCCCGGAAGCAATACAAAAAGACGGTCATGGCCCCGATATCCAGGGCATGGGCCCCGAGCCACAGGCAGTGATTCAGAATCCGGGTGATTTCGTCAAACATCACCCGGATGTATTGCGCGCGCACTGGCGGGGTGACCCCCAGCAATTTCTCAATGGCCAGGACATAGGCGTGTTCGTTGCACATCATGGACACGTAGTCCAGCCGGTCCATGTAGCCGATACTCTGGTTATAGGGTTTGGTTTCCGCCAGCTTTTCGGTCCCGCGGTGGAGCAATCCGATATGCGGGTCACACCGCTCAATCACTTCCCCGTCCATTTCCATGATGACCCGCAATACGCCGTGGGCCGCGGGGTGCTGGGGCCCGAAATTCATGGTGTAGTTCCGGATCTCCGCCATTATCCTGCCTCCCCCGGGCGGGTGCCCTTTACCGGGGAATCCTTTTGTATGGTCCGGGGGACCAGGATCCGGTCGTCAATCTCCACGGGTTCATACACGACCCGGCCCTTTTCCGGGTCATAGCGCATTTCCACATGCCCCGACAGGGGGAAGTCCTTGCGGAAAGGGTGGCCGATGAAGCCATAATCCGTGAGCAGGCGCCGCAGGTCGGGATGACCCGTAAAGAGGATGCCGTACAGGTCAAAGGCTTCACGCTCAAACCAGTCTGCCACCGGCCAGATTTCCATGACGGAAGGGATGGTCGGGTGGTCATCGTCGAGTTCAGCCCGCAAACGGATCCGGGCATTGTGCCGGAGGGACAGCAGGTGGTATACCACGGCATACCGGCTTCCGGGCCATGGCTTGCCATTTTCTTCCGCGCCATAGCGGGAATAATCGATTCCACACAGGTCAATCAGCTGTTCAAACCGCATCCGGTCATTGTCCCGGAGAGCCCGGCAGACCGATTGAACCGAAGTGGCTTCGATCTGGCAGGTGATCTCACCCATTGCGGTATGGACGGAGACCAGGGCGTCGCCGAGCAACGAAGGCAGGTCCTCCCGCATTTGAGCTAAACTGACCATCTGGAACGGCTTCTTGTTTCGGTTTGGATGATTCGGTGCACTAAACCGCCTGGACCGGATTGGAATCCAGTGCCGGGCGGGCGATGGTATTGGTCTTCCTGATTTTCTTCTGCAACTGCAAAATGCCGTATATCAACGCCTCCGCGGTGGGGGGACAGCCCGGGACATAGACGTCCACGGGCACGATCCGGTCACATCCCCGTACAACGGAATAGGAATAATGATAGTAGCCGCCGCCATTGGCACACGACCCCATGGAAATCACCCAGCGTGGTTCGGCCATCTGGTCATACACCTTTCGCAGGGCGGGTGCCATCTTGTTGGTCAGGGTTCCGGCAACGATCATGACGTCCGACTGCCGGGGGCTGGGGCGGAAAATGATGCCGAAACGGTCCAGGTCATAGCGGGCGGCCCCGGCCTGCATCATTTCCACGGCGCAACAGGCGAGGCCGAACGTCATGGGCCACATGGACCCCGTGCGGGCCCAGTTGATCAGTTCATCCAGTTTTGCGGTCGCAAAACCTTCCTGCAGGGTACCTTCAAGTGCCATAGATTTTCCTCCTCTTCATTCCCAGTCCAGGGCGCCTTTCTTCCATTCGTAAACAAAACCGACCACCAGGATTCCAAGGAACAGCATCATGGCCCAGAATCCGAACACATCGATTTCATCCAGTACGATGGCCCAGGGAAACAAAAACGCGATTTCAAGATCAAATATGATAAACAGAATGGCCACCAGGTAATACCGGACATCGAATTTCATCCTCGAATCCTCAAAGGCCTCGAACCCGCATTCATAGGGGGAAAGTTTTTCGGCGTCCGGTTTGTGGGGACCGAGAACCTTGCCGGCGGCGATTGCAACCACTCCGACGCCCAGCCCTACGCCGATAAACAGCAGGATTGGCAGATAGTTGGCAAGCAAGGGCGTCTTCTCCGGTCGCTGTGTGGACAGTTGTTGTGGATGCCTATTTTAAATCATTTGAATGGATGCGTGGCAGCTTTCGAGGCAATCGGAATGGAATTCCCGGTTTATTTTTTCCGGAAAAATCGGGTCCGCCTCCCATCCACCTCCGTCCCGCGTCTTCGAAACCCGCCTATCCCGGGCGAAGATCGACCCGTTTTTTCAGGGCATTGAGCAATATTCCGTAAGCGGGCAGGAAAAGGAGGATGGAGATTCCAATTTTGAACCCAAGATCCACATGGGCGATTTCCAGCCAGTTTGCGGCCATGAATTCGTCGGCGGAACGGTGAAACGCCACCGCAAAGAACGTGTAGGTGTCGATAATGTTGGCAAAGAAAGTGGAGACAAGGGGTGCCGGCCACCAGGCCGTGGTTTTTTCCCGGATACGCTGGAAGACCGTGATGTCCAGCATCTGGCCCACCAGGTAGGCGGTCCCGCTGGCCAGGCCGATTCGCCAGTCCGCCAGCCAGGCACTGATGAAAATGGCCGGGATGTACGCCAGTCCCACAATGGCTCTTGCGCTTTCCCTGTTCGACAGCCGGACGGTGAGGTCCGTTGCCAGGATCACCAGTGGGAACACAAACATGGCATAGGTGAAGTGGTAGCCAAGCAGGGACCCCGTGAACTGCACGGTGTAATTGGCCAGGGCAATGACGAGGATATGAAAAATGGCCAGTTTAGCGACCAGGCCGGGGTCCACATTCCTGAACATGGGATGGAGGCGTGTATTCTCGTTAACGGTACGGGTGCCCGGGCCGTCGGAGGTGTCTTTTACGGTGACCGGTGGATTCCCAGCGTCGCCGCTGCCTGGGCCGGGGTGGCGGGTTCACGCCCGGTCTCGCGGATGATTCGGACCGCCCGTTCAACCAACTGGACATTCGTCGCAAATTCCCCCTTGTCCAGATAGAGATTGTCTTCGAGCCCAACCCGGCAGTTGCCATCCTGGCTGGCGGCCTGGGCGACGATGTCGAATTCCCATCGCGAGATGCCAAACGCGCTCCAGCAGGCATTTTCCGGCAACAGGTGTTTCATGGCCCCCAGAATCTCCGGGGTGGCCGGCGAGGCATGGGGAATGCCCAGGCAAAGCTGGAACATGGGCGGGTCCGCAATCAGGCCTTCTTCAATCAGTTTGCGGGCGAACAGGATATGACCGGGTTCAAAGACCTCCATTTCGGCCTTGACCCCGAGTGCCCGGATCTTTTCCGCCATGACACGCAGGTGTGCCGGGGTATTGACGAAAATGGCATCGCCAAAATTGAATGTCCCCACATCCAGCGTGCAGATATCCGGTTTAAGCTGTTCGATGTGGACCAGCCGGTCCAGGGGATGGACCAGTGTCGTTCCCGGCCCACCGACCCTGGGGTCGTCCGTCCCCGGAACAAACCGGGCCCCTTCACTGGTGGTGAGATTGATCAGGATATCGCTGCCGGAATCGCGAATGCGTTCCACCACTTCCCGGAACAGTGCCGGGTCCCCGGAGCGCAACCCTGTTCGGGGGTCCCGGACATGGATGTGGGCGATGGCCGCGCCGGCCTTGCCGGCATCCATGGCATTTTGTGCAATTTGCGCCGGGGTAATCGGGTAATCCGGATGTTTCCGGAAATTGTCGTGCCCGCCCGTGATGGCACAGGTCAGAATGATGCCGGTGTTCATGGAATCGTCATTGGAATGGGATCGCGGTGCAGTATACCCCGATACATGAATTTGAAAATGAAAAAGCCGGGACGCAACCGGGCCCTATCCGCGCTGATCGATGGCGACAAAATCCCGGGCTGTCTCGCCGGTATAGACCTGTCTTGGCCGGCCAATCGGCTGGCCTTCTTCGGTCATCTCCTTCCATTGTGCAATCCACCCGGGAAGCCGCCCAAGCACAAACATGACCGTGAACATCTGGGTCGGAATGCCGATCGCCTTGTAGATGATTCCCGAGTAGAAGTCCACATTCGGGTAGAGATTCCGGTCCTGGAAGTACTCGTCATTCAGGCACGCTTCCTCCAGTTCCATCGCAATTTCCACGGCAGAGTCCAAGACCCCCAGTTTCCGGAGCACCCCGTCCGCGGTCGTTTTGATGATGCCGGCTCTTGGATCCAGGTTCTTGTAAACGCGGTGCCCAAAGCCCATCAGGCGAAACGGGTCATTTTTGTCTTTCGCCCTGTTGATCCACTTGTCAATATTCCCCCCTTCATCCCGGATCTGGTCCAGCATATTGATCACCGCCTGGTTCGCCCCCCCATGGAGCGGGCCCCACAGGGCGGATATGCCGGCAGAGATGGAGGTATACAGGTTCACCATGGATGACCCGGCGAGCCGGACCGTGGAGGTGGAGCAGTTCTGCTCGTGGTCAGCATGCAGGATCAACAACTTGTTCATGGCATCCACCACCACCGGGTCCGGGTGCAATTCTTCGGAAGGGGTGGCGAACATCATGTAGATCAGGTTCTCGCAATAGCTGAATTTGTTCATCGGATAAATGAACGGATGGCGCATGGCATTCTTGTAGGCCCATGCGGCCAGGGTGGGCACCTTCGCCAGCAATCGGTAGATGGTCAGGTTGATTTCCCCGGAGCGGCCGTCGGGGTCCTGGGGTTCGGGATAGAACGTGGACAGTGAACTCAGGGCAGCGGCCAGGATGCCCATGGGATGCGCCTTGGCCGGGTAGGCATCCAGGAACATCTTCATGTCTTCGTGAACCAGGGTGTGATAGGTAATGTCCCGCCTGAATTCATCGTAGGTGTCCCGGGTGGGTAGTTCGCCGTAGATCAGCAAATAGGCGACCTCCAGAAAATCGGAATGCCGGGCAAGTTGTTCGATGGGGTATCCGCGATAACGCAAAACCCCCTTTTCGCCGTCCACATACGTGATGGCGCTTTTGGTGGACCCGGTATTTTTATACCCGATGTCCAGTGTGATATGCCCCGTCCTGGCCCGCAGGCTGGAAATATCAATGGCTTTTTCGTTTTCACTCCCGGTGACCACCGGAAATTCGTAACTTTCATCTCCGATGATGATTTTTGCCGTTTCGCTCATTGCCCTCCTCGCTTGGATTGTCTTTGGCCGGCCGTTGCAGCGCGAGATCCACGATGGTGCCGACTCCCGGCATTTGGCCATGTTTGCATTCAATACCGTCCGTTCGATGGGCGGTCCGCCAAGCCATTTCCAGGCCAATGGAGGCTGGCTGGAACTGGATCATCCGGCGTATCGGTCGCTGCCTGTTTTCGGTTGCCGCCCCGGGCCGCAACCCGAATCGAAACGACCCTTGAATCCCGGGACAATCATATCAGGTTTGGCCTGATTCCGCTTGCTGTCCCGGACCCACTGTCACGAGTCATTCCCCACCGGGGTTCCCGGTCCGCTGGCGCCACAATGTCCCGGAACCATGGAGGAATCCTTTTCCTCCGGGGGGGATCAATGACCAGTTCGACTGCTGATCTTGGTATACTGCGCCAAACCACTTCACTTACGGCCTGCCATGATTGTCATACTGAATTCCCGAGTAGGGGAGGATTCTCCGGAAACCAAGAACATATTGGAGTATCTCCATGCCAAACCGGGTATCACGCCGAAAATCCATCAGGTCGTTGGGGCCCAGCAAGTGCTCACGGAAATCTACCTGGTGGGCGACACCTCCATTTTGAACAAGCGGGAAATTGAAAACCTGTCCGGGGTCAAGCGGGTGGTCCGGGTCTCCCGCTCGTATGCGGTGCTGGGCCGCCATGCCGGGGATTCGCGTTCTTACGGTTTCAACTACAACGGGGTGACCTTCAACCAGGACAATCTCAACATCTTTGCCGGATTGTGTGCGGTCGATACGCCGGAACATGTTGAACAGATGCTGAAAGCCGTGTCCGAAGCCGGGATGAATTGCACCCGGATGGGAGCGTACAAACCAAGAACCAATCCGTATTCGTTCCAGGGCCATGGCGCGAATTGTCTTCCCTGGGTCTTTGATCTGGCCGGGAAGTATGGAATCAAGGTCATCGCCATGGAAATCACCCACGAAAACCACATCGACGAGATCAATGATGCGCTCGAACAGGCCGGAAATCCCACCGGGGTGATGCTGCAGGTCGGGACGCGCAATACGCAGAACTTCGAATTGCTGAAACAGTGTGGTCGGCAAAGCCGGCATCCCGTTTTGCTGAAACGCGGATTCGGCATTACCCTGGAGGAGTCGTTGAATGCGGCGGAGTACCTGGCCAGTGAGGGAAACCGGAAAGTGGTGTTCTGTTTGCGGGGAATGAAGACCAATATGGGGGACCCCCACCGGAACTTCGTCGATTTCAGTCATGTGCCGGTGATCAAGCGCCTGACCCACATGCCGGTCTGTGTTGACCCGTCCCATTCCGTCGGGACGCGGGAGGGTGCACCGGATCATTTGCTGGATTCCTTCCATGCCACCGCCCAGGGTGTGATTGCCGGTGCAAACATGGTTTTGGTGGATTTTCATCCCAATCCGCCCACGGCCCTGGTGGATGGTCCGCAGGCCCTGACCCTGGAAGAACTGGAATTCTTCCTCGAAGATATCCGTATCGCCCGCAGCGCCTATCTGGAACGCAGTGCCCTGGCCCGGCAGTTCCACAAAGAGAACCCGGGGCCCGCATAGTGCCCCCTTACGAATCGGCGGGTTGTGGGACGAGGCCGGATGAAGCCAGGGTGGTTTCATGCCCCGGGCCGGGATGCCGGGGTACCAGCAGCGCCAGGACCAGGGACACCATTGCCATCGCGGAACCGATGTAAAACACCGTACCCGGATTGTTGATCCAGATAAAGCCGAATGTGGCCGGGATGCCGACGGCGGCAATGTGGTTGATGGTGAAACTGACCCCCGCGGTGGAAGCGATATCCTGGGGGTCGGCAATTTTCTGGAAGTAGGTTTTGATGGCAATCGCAAATGCGAAGAACAAATGGTCCAGGATGTACAGCCCGGCGGCCATGCGATGATCGTCCACCACCGCATACCCGGCAAAGATCGCGATCAGACCCACATATTCCAGGATGAGAGCCTTTCGCTCCCCGAGTAGCTGGATAAACCGGCCGACATGGGGGGCGATCCAGATGTTGGCAATGAGATTGACCAGGTAGAGCAGGGTAATCGTCGTGACATCGTACCCGAATTTCTCGACCATCAGGAATCCGGCAAAGACCATGAAGATCTGCCTGCGTGCGCCCCCCATGAACGTCAACGCATAGTACAGCCAGTATCGTCGTCGCAGAAACAGTTTCTTGTACTGGGTTTCTTTTGACTCAAAGTACGGATAGTAGCCCTTGCAGAAGATCGCCACGGCCAGGGTAAAGGTCCCGGCGATCAGGTACAGCGGTTCAAAGCCCAGCGCGAATCCGGTGAAGGTGGACGGCAGGCCCAGCAGGTCCTGCAGGGTGACCAGCGCTTTTTCGTCAAAGCACAGGATGATCACAATGAAGATGCCCAGGGTACCGATGGACGAGGCTTTCAGCTGTCTGGCCAGGTGCACCGGAGTTTCCGACTTGGGCACCAGTTGAAGAGTCAGCGACTGGTTCATGGTTTCGTAGTAATGAAACCCCAGGGACATGGTAAACGTGGTCAGGTACAGCGCGATTTCGGTGGGGAAAAAACCGGTCACCGCGGTGCCGATACCCAGCATGGCAAGGGAAAGGAATGCCAGGTTCTGTTCGCGGAAATAGGGCAGAAGGAAAATGGCGAGGAAGGCCAGAAAGCCGGGGATTTCCCGGATGGACTGCAGGAATCCGATTTCCTGCCCGGTGAAGGCGGCCCGCTCGACCACAAAGTTGTTCAACAGGGTAAACCAGCCGTACAAACTGACCGACATGGCACAGGCCATCAGGACCAGCATGCCTTCCGGGCCTTTGAGGAACCGGGGGAGGAGGCGGTCCAGCATTATTCCGGGCATGGCATGACACCGGGTCCCGGGTCCCGGCCGGGCGGATCATACCGGACTGGCATGGTTGGGGAGGGTTCGCCGGCAGGCCTCGCTGTGGACAGGGTGCCCATTGGCCCCATTGCGGTCATCACCCGGGACACCGCTGTAAACCCCGGGCTCGCAGGCTGGAGCCATTCATCCGTTTTTCTCCGGGTTCGTTTCATGGGCGAGGTACGTGGCATCCCGGAAATATGGTTGGTGCCGAAGGAGGGACTCGAACCCTCACGCCGTGAAGCACAGCCCCCTCAAGACTGCGTGTCTACCAGTTCCACCACTTCGGCAACAGGATGGTCTTCGTCCATGTTCAGTACTCGTCCGGTGTTGCGGGAACATCGGATTCTTCGATTGGTTCTTCCACGGCTTCCGCACCGGGAACTTCCGGGGCATCCCCGGTAGTGGTCTGTTCGAAAACCGAACCGGATACCAGACTGGTTGCTTCGCCCTGGCGGGTGTAGAGATAGGCCAGTACCAGGCTGGTGATGAAAAACAGGGTGACCAGGACGGAGGTGAGCCGGCTGAGAAAATTTGCGGACCCCCGCGCCCCGAAAAGCGATTGGGAAGAGCCCCCGCCGAACGCTGCGCCCATATCCGATCCCTTGCCCTGCTGGAGCAGCACCAGAACGACAATGGTCACTGCCATGACCAAGTGAACCACTAATAATATATTGGATACCATGATTTTTCTGTATCTTTATTCAGCCGCCTGATTCCGCCGCCTGGCAAATTCCCAGGAAGTCCCGGGCATGGAGGGATGCGCCGCCGATCAGGCCGCCATCGATGTCCGGCCGGGCAACCAGTTCTTCTGCATTGTCCGGTTTCATGCTGCCACCGTACAGGATTCGGCAATCCGCGGCAATGCCCTCGTCCAGCCTGGACAGTTCCCGGCGGATGTGCTGATGGATTGCCTGGGCCTGGTCCGGGGTGGCGGTCAGCCCCGTGCCGATCGCCCAGACCGGTTCGTAGGCAATGATCCCCTGTCTGAACGCTTCAATGCCAATACGGTCCACCACTGCCCTGATCTGGCTGGAAACGACTTTCCGGGCAATGCCCTCTTCCCGTTCCTGACGGGTTTCACCGATACACAGGACAGGGATCAATCCACTGTCCAGGGCCGTCTTGGCCTTTTCGGCGACCAGGGCGTTGGTTTCATGGTGCAGCGTCCGTCGTTCCGAGTGTCCGATAATCACGTGAGTGCACCCGCTGTCGAGCAGCATGGAGGCAGAAACCTGTCCGGTAAACGCGCCCTGGGCATGCCTGTCCACATCCTGGGCACCCAGTTGGCAGGCACTGCCTGCCATCGCCTTACCTACCGCAAAGAGGTAGGGGTAGGGCGGGCACAGCAGGATATCGACATTGGCCAGACTGGTGGAACCCGCAACGATCTTTTCCGCCAGGGCGGTGGCCATCGCCATGTCGGCGTTCATTTTCCAGTTTCCGGCGATCAGTGTTTTACGCACGGTGTGATATATCGTGGTTAATCCGTCAGGACAGGCCCAAGGCCCAAAAAACAGGGGTGTGGATATTACCGTTCAGGCGGTTAGAAAGCAATGCCGGAATTCGGGGTGTGTAGAGAGTCAATGATTTGTCCGGTTAGGTGCCCATAAACGGCCCGGTTTCGAACGACATGGACTGGAGGGGAGTATGAAACGGACAGAATGACTACCGAAGAACAGACGAAATCAGATTTGAAGAAGTGTATGAAGTTGGACGGGCCGTCGTTTGGCTCAGGAAGAGGCGGCGGTTGCAGGTTTCTCATCGCCGGGAACCGGCGACGGGTGTGCGTCAAATTTTTGCAAAATCTACGAATTTCCAGCCCTATCGTACCAAAAATCATCAAACCGGTTGCTGATTACGCACGCTCGAAGCGCCGCGATTTTGTTTGCTCCCGCCTTGCTCCAATGCATTCCGCTGCGCTTCAAGCGAGCACCGATGACATTCTTGCACCCTGCTTCGACCGCTGCACTGGATATGCAAAGCTGTTGATCCCGAAACTTCCGGTAGCGCATCCGCTCGCGGTTTCGGTCGAAATAGCCAATCGTCGTTTTAACCTCCGGATGCTTCGATGAGAATGGTTGGAGCACTTCAATCAGTTGCTCGATATCTCCTGCTCTTAGCAGGTCAACTGTATTTTCCGCCCACAGGTTGCCAAGCTCTGTGCCATCGCCGTAGATCCGTTTTGACAGGTCCCAGATTTTTTCACAGGCGTGGAAAATATCCAGTATCTGAATCGCATCGGGAAATAATTCTGAAAATCCGTTCCAGATCCAGTGGGCGCCATCACCAATGACTACCTGTCGTTCTGCATCGTAGAATCCGCGTCGTAAAGCTTCGCGCTCAACACGCTGGACAAATGGGGCCGGTTCCCTGGCGATGTCCGTGGTACCCGCAGTTTCAATCGCCGCGGTGTAGGTCACCGATGTCGTGTCAATCCGCGCATGGCCGTGTTCATCGAATCGATCGCACAGCCAGGCGACGGCCACCTTCATCTCCCGGGTTTTGGAGCCACCATCCGGCTGTTTGCCGCGGACCCCCTCGACTTCCGATTGGATCATCGGCACGCCGGTGCCGTCGACTCCCAAATACATCGTTTTGGCCGGGGCGGATTCCAATTCGATGTTGCGACGCTCGAAGTCGCTGATCTTCGCGCCCAGGCGCTCGGCACTGCGTTCAACCTGCTTGACACTGACCTTTACCCCCGCCAGTTCATGAATCAGCAGCTGGGACTGCGCAAAGCTCTCCCTGGCCGCGCTTTGACCGATCATGCGAACCACCCCGGGGGACACGCCGCTTGAATCCAGGCCCATGGCCTGGTCTTTGGGATAAAAGCCGTGCCCGCACTGCTGGCAATGGTAATACGCCCGTTCATATTCAATGTCCCCGACCACGGTGGTCAGCTTCCGGCTGCGGACACCCCGGTAGCGGGCCATGCAACCACACGGACAGGGGAGGAGGCTTTCGGTATGGTCAGAGGTATCTTTATTCATGAACACTTCCAGCAACGAAGCGGCAAAATCCATGACCTCGGCTTTGATGGCGGTTTCAATCGCTTCGAAATCCACGCGCTTTGAAAAATCCTGTTCACCGAGCAGTTTAACGATCTCCCGTTCGGTTTCATCCGCGAAGGTTCGCTTGAGGGTTTTTGGTGCGGGTTTTTTTTTTACCCCGTCCCGCCTTCAGGCGCAGATCGCACAACGATTCGTTCACTTCTATGAACTCCCGGACCAAATCCTTGAAATGATGATAGTGCTCGACCTGCTCCCGAGTGACTTCCAGGGCATGGGCAGGAATACCGCGAGAGACCGACTTGTCGTTGACTTTCCGGGACAGCCGCCATCCCGGATGGCCTTTGGCACCTTCCTCGGCGCAGTAGCACGAAGGCTTGCCGCATTTGCGGAAGTTCGGCAACAGACTGCCTGGTCGGAGTTCTCCGATGTCTGCGAATTGTTTGAGCAGTGAATCTCGCTTGGATTCGAGTTGTTCGATGGTAGGCATGGTAATGGTCTGGGTAGATTGAAACATGTGCGCATTATATACGCACAGAAACAATCAGTAAATCGTATGCCTACTATACCAATTCCAAAATTAACAAAAATATGACGCACACCCACCGGCGACCGAGCGGAGGTCAGATTGTCGCAGCCCCTGTATCATAGGGTGGTTTGTCGTACTGTTTTGCCCTTTCCCTGTCGTAATTTCTGCCGTGTTACACTGTACTCAACACATAACACATTCGATAGAAACCATGAGTCAGTCCACGTTCACCTTTCGGGTCGATGAAGAACTGAAGGATGATTTTGCTACGGTAACGAAGTCGATGGACCGTACCGGTGCCCAACTGTTGCGCGATTACATGAGGAACATTGTGCGCCGCCAGAAAGCCGCGCAGGACTGCGATATCCGGTTCCGGGAACAGGTACAGATCGGACTGGATTCCGCAAATACCGGCAATCTGGTATCGAATGAGGCGGTCGAGACAAAATTTGCTGCCTGCAGAGCCGCAACTCGTCGTAAACTTGATGGATTCTCGTGAAACTGGTTGGACGCCTGGAGCGATTAAGGACCGTAATGACATATACGACTACATCGAGGCAGATAATCCCGTTGCAGGATTGGCCTTGGACGAACTGTTTTCAGAAAAGGCGAAACGGTTGACAGGCCACCCAAGACTCGGACGGACAGTCAACCGGTCCTTCAAATCCTGATTACAATGCAACGCCGGCTTTAAGGGTGAAATGACTTTGCGTGCTCTTAACATCCGGGTTGATTTTTAATTTAAATAGTATATTGTTTACTTTTTTATTGGTTCTTTAAAAGGTCTTTTCATGAAAACGATATACCCAATCCTTGCAGAGGTGAGCACCGGGATTTCCGCGTTGAAGAAGAACCCCATGGCGGTCATTGAGCACGCTGAGGGGGCGCCAGTGGCGATCCTGAATCGTAATCGACCGGTCTTCTACGCGGTGCCTGCGGTGGCGTGGGAAGCCTTGCTCGAAAAGATCGAGGATCTGGAACTCGCGGTGCTGGTGCGCGAACGCGAGGGTGAGGGCGAAATAGAAGTCGATATCAATGAGCTATAGGCTGATCTTCTGGACGAGCGCGATGCGCGAATGGAAGAAGCTCAGTCCGGACATCCGAAGGCAATTCAAGAAAAAGCTGGCGGTCCGTCTGAAAACTCCGCATATCGAGCGTGACCGCTTGAGTACCATGAAGCATTGCTACAAGATCAAGCTTCGCAGTGCGGGGTATCGGCTCGTCTACCAGGTTCGCGAGCGGGATGTCATCGTCGCGGTTGGGGCGATCGGCAAGCGAGAGCGCAATGCCATTTACCGGATGGCAGCCAGTAGAGTATAGGTCCGGAGTGATACAGGTTCCACATGCTCCGCAAACGACAGGCTTGCGCTCAGATCCCGGACTGCCCGAAATACTGAACCACTCTTCGATGCATGAAGATAGAGCGCGGAGTTTTCTGCAGGATTATTTTTTCCCTGTTCGCGGACAACAGAAAGGGTCTGGAGGTGGACGCCGAGGGTCTCAATGTCCTGCAGACAAGGGAAACTCGCCAGCCCGGAAGCATCCCTTTCGTGGAAATTTCCGGACTGACCCGTGTCCAAAAGAGATTATTCCGCAGTGCGGTCGAAGTCCCGTTAATGAACGGAAAAAGGGTGGCTTTTGGCGGCGTGGACCCGGTCAGGGCCAGGGAATTCGCCCATGCATTGAACGCGGCATGGGAGATGGCCTGGCGGCAGAAACTGGAATCACACATCGGCCCCATACAGTCGCTTGCAGGGGTTATCGAACGACTTGAGAATCCGCGAAAATTCCCGGCGGCCTGCCTGGTGGATCCGTTCTGGAAGAAATCGGAGGATATTTTGCGATGCCTGCCGGTGGATTTGCCGGGCTCTGTGCTTGCGCCGGGAATCCAGGAATGTATTACGAAGATCGCAGAATTTCACGAGGCGCCGGATTGTTTTCGAGACAAGGCAGTCGACCGTCTCACGACGAGGGAACTGGAGGCGATGGCCCGGTTCTTTGAAACCATTGAAAAAAACCCCTTGACCCCGGAACAGCGGGAGGCCGTGGTTTGCGACGAGGACGCCACGCTTGTGCTGGCTGGTGCCGGTTCCGGCAAGACCAGCGTGATCACCACCAAGGCTACGTATCTGGTCAGCCGGGGAATCCGGAAGCCGGAAGAAATCCTGCTGATGGCCTACGGAAAAGAAGCGGCAGGAGAGATGTCCAAACGGATTCGGCAGTGTTGCAATGCCGAGGTTCCGGCGATGACATTCCACAAACTGGCATATAACATCATCGCCGAGGTCGAGGGACGAAAGCCGCCGCTTGCCGTACATGCTGCCGATGAAAAGGCGTTCAAGATTCTTCTCAAGGAAATCCTGTTGGAACTGGCCGGAAATGACAGAAAGGTTGGTTTCCTGCTGCTTCGCTGGTTCACCGAGTTTCTGGTACCAGCCAGGAGCGAGTGGGATTTCGGGAGCCGGCACGAGTACTTCAGTTACGTCGAAAACCACGAATTGAGGACCCTCCAGGGGGAACTGGTTCGCAGTTTCGAGGAACTGGAGATCGCCAACTGGCTGTGCATGAACGGCATTGCCTACGAGTACGAGCCGGTCTATGAGCATGAACTGTCCGCCACCGGCCGGAAGACCTACACGCCGGATTTCCGGCTGACGGAAAGCGGTGTCTACATTGAACACTTCGGTGTCAGGCGGGAGAAAGACAGGAACGGCAACGAGTTCCTGACGACAGCACCCTATGTCGAACGGGCGGAGTACCTGGCGGGCATGGAGTGGAAGCGAAAGGTGCATGCCCGGCATGGAACGACGCTGGTCGAAACCTACAGCTACGAGAAATCCGAGGGGACACTTTTGTTCTCCCTTGAGGAAAAGCTGTCCCCCTATGAGAACCTGAACCCCATCTCGTCGCGGGAAATTCTCTCCCGGCTCAGGAAAATGGGGCAGTTAGATGACTTCACCGGAACCCTCGGCACATTCCTCAGGCACTTCAAAGGGTCGGGGTCGACGATGGAGGAGTGCCGCGGCAAGACCCGGGGGCGGCGCGACAGCAGGCGCGGACTGGCCTTTCTGGAAATATTCGAACCCGTCTACAGGGAATACCAGAATCGGCTTGGAGAGCACATCGATTTCGACGATATGATTTCCCGGGCTACGGCCCATGTCAGGGAGCACCGCTACCGGAGCCCCTACCGGCACCTGCTGGTGGACGAGTTTCAGGACATCTCGAAGGGGCGTGCCGACCTTCTCATTGCGCTCAGGAAACAGGTTCCGGACTGCCGTATATTTGCCGTGGGCGACGACTGGCAGTCGATCTACAGATTCTCAGGTTCCGACATTCACCTGATGCGAAATTTCGGCCTTGTTTTCGGCGGTACTTTCGGAGGGCATGATGGCATTCACAGGACCGTGGACCTCGGACGCACCTTCCGTAGCGTGGACCGCATCGCGCATCCCGCGCGCCGGTTCATTCTCAAGAATCCTTCCCAGATAGAAAAAGAGGTGATTCCCGCAGACACTGCCAGCACACCGGCAATCCAGGTTCTCTGGAGTGGAAGAAACCGAAGAGACGAAGCCCTGGAACAGGCACTGGCTTATCTTGTGAAGCAGACAAAAGGAGAGCGGGCAACCGTGCTTCTGTTGGGGCGTTACAACTGGCAGCGTCCGGATGATTTGTCACGCTTGGGCAAGCGTTATCCGAACCTGTCGTTATCCTTCAGATCCATTCATGCCGCGAAGGGACTCGAAGCCGACCATGTGGTCATGCTCGGCGCTGACGGTGGACGTCTTGGGTTGCCATCGGAAATCGCAGACGATCCGTTGCTTGACCTGGTGCTTCCCGAGCCGGAGCCATACGCGCATGCCGAAGAGCGCCGCGTGTTTTATGTGGCGCTCACCCGGGCACGCAGATCGGCCACGATCATTTCCCGGGAGGGTCGGCCGTCGGACTTTGTGAACGAACTGCTGGAGGACAGGGAATATGGTGTAACGGAAATGGGGAAGGCCAGGCGTCACAGATATCGCTGCCCGAGGTGCGGCGGCCACATGGTGCCGAACGGAAAATCCCGGTATTTCTGCGAGCACAGGGGACATTGTGGCGCGAATCTGCCCGCATGCCCGGCATGTGGTGCCGGGCTTCCGCTCCAGAACGGACATTCACCTGAAGCCAGTCAATGCGGTTGCGGTGCGACCTTTCCGGCCTGTCCGGGTTGTGTCGACGGATGGCTGGTCGAGCGCCGTGGAAAGTACGGCCGCTTTCTTGGTTGTGTAAACTATCCGTTGTGCAAAGGGCGCAAGGCAGCGTAGTTTTGGCTGTGCTCGGGCCCGAGCAAGAGGGATATGGCGAAACTTATTCTACTCGGGTCGTGAATCCTGGAGTTCAACAGACATCTGATATTCGCACGAATGGATTATTCAGAAAATTGATTCAATCCGGTTCCGAAATAATTACGAAATACTCAATTGTTGGCCCAAAAACAGGGAAAAATAAAAATCTGCTGAATGTTTATTCGGGAAAGGACGGGTTATCTTGACGGTACGCGGTCGGTCCCGAAACGGGTCATCATTGGGTCACCAAGATCACATGGTATATGCTTCAACCGTAGGAATGTCTGACACGTCGACTGTTTGTTCGGCAATCGCCAGATCGTAATTTCGTTGCAGATTGATCCAAAACAGGCCACTATTGCCGAACAGCTTGCCGAATTGCACCGCCATTTCTGCAGTTACTGGCTGTTTCTCGCTGATGATGGCGTGTAACGTCTGCCTCGATATTCCGAGCGCATCAGCGATAGCTGACTTGCTCATCTGTAGCGCAGGCAGGATGTCCTCGTGCAGGATTTCTCCGGGGCGCACCGGTTCTATGAAAACATGTCTTTCGATCATCCGTGGCAGTCCTCTATGTCTACATCCACAACCAGGGCGGCGGAGTCCTTGCTTGGTCGGCTATGTTTAATTGCGATGTCCCGACCGAATTTGGTTGTTGACGTAAGTCATCAGGCCCAGGATGCCGGGTTCGTAAGCATATCCCCCGGGGACACGGATACGCCAGACATAACCCAGGTGGAAAAGTTGATCCAATGCTTCCATGCCCCGTTCATTCGCGATCAACTCATCGCCGACCCTGCCTCTTTCAATCGCTTTATCCGACGCGCTTCCATGCAGAACCGGGTCACCGCACTCGGTAAAAGCGGCCGCAACGCTCTCGGCGATGGATAGCAACCCCATTCTTTTGATCTCATTGAATCGGATATCGTACATCGCGTCGCGTTTGTCTATCACCGCCGCCTCGACCGCCTTGACCCGAGCCATGGTGATTTCCGTGTCCCTGGTTTGATCCAGACTTCGGGCCAGACAATCTCCCCAGATCTGGATGAAAAAGGGATAACAGTGGGCCTGCTCCACGATGTATTCGATGACACCGGGGGTAAAAGAGATGCCGGCTTTCTGTAACGGTATGGTGAGTGCCTGGCTGGCTTCTTCCGGTGATAAACGCCCCAAAGGAAGGATTTCGCTGCGGTCCCAGAACGAAGCATTGGCTTCTCCCAGTGCAGCTTCAAGATCTGGTGTACCGGCCAGCACCAGTAGGAAGGGACTGTCTGCCCTGCGGACTGACTGACTGGCATTGAGCAGGGTTCTGGCCAATGCCGGAGTCAGGGTGTGGGCCTCATCCACGATCAGGATAAGGGGTTTGTTCCGGCTTCGCTCCTGCAGGAGCTTTCGAATGGTTGCGGAGGTCGGGGACCAATCCACTTCCGTTTTGGCCTGGATGAATCCGACTCCACCGGAAATCTCTGCCGATTTGAACCGTTTGCGTACCGCCTGCTGGTCTTCCATCAGACAGTCAGACAATTCGGCCAGGGTCTCTATTTCGTCTGGCGTAACCCACAGAATATCCAGCTTCGAGGCTTCTTTTTGGAGTGTCCTGGTTTGCAGATAATCGAGCAGGGCAGTCTTACCGTTTCCCCGGGGGCCATAAAGAATCAGGTCCCGACTAATAGGTCTCCGGTTTCTTAAGGATTTGACACAAGCCTGGAAATAGGCCTGTTCTTCCTTGCGACCTGCCAGATAAGGTGGCACTACGCCAGCACCTGGAGTAAACAGATCGGTCAAATCACAATCACTCATTTTCTTTTCCTGAAAAAAGGATCTTTTTGTGTTCATGGGTACTATCACACTGCATTTAGTGTGGTTGGCTGGTAGATTTGTCCAACGGGAGATGAGCCTGATACGGGATCATTGGACAATCAATCCACCATCCCACAAAACTCCTCAACCCTTTATTGTGGGGTAGTCCTGTGCACTACATAACCGGAATATTTATTCCGCTATCGGAAATGCTTTTGTCCAGAGGTTTGATGTCGCTGACATCCACGTCCACATTTGCAAGGTCATGGTTAATTTGCATGGTCAGCCAAAACTGCGGTGTCGATCCGAAAAACCGGGCGAGACGAAATGCGGTGTCCAGCGTCATTGAGGTGATACCCTTGACCAGCCGCTCGATTCGGGTACGTGGTACGCCCAGACGTCGGGCCAGTTCACCTTCAGTGATCCCCAACGGGTCAAGGAATTCAAGTTTCAGAATCTCTCCGGGATGATTTGGGTTCTTCAGAAGTGACATGATCGGTGTCTCCAGGTCTTATCGGTGGTAATCGACAATCTCAACTTCGGTTGGCCCCTGGTCCGTCCAGATGAAACATATCCGCCACTGATTGTTGATTCGAATCGAATGCTGCCCCTTTCTGTCTCCTTGCAGTGATTCAAGCCGGTTGGCCGGTGGAATCCGAAGATCACCCAGTGTCTGCGCGGCATCCAGCATGGTGGCCTTTCTTGTGGCCGCATCGAAAATTTCTGCGGGGAAACCTTTTTTGGGATATCCATTCAGTACAGAGAGAATCAGTTTGCCTCGGGTTGAGAGAATCATCAACAAGATTGTATCATGACATGATACATATTTATATATTTTTCAGATCGGTATCAGAACTTTCGACCTTGCTTCCCTGATTAAAGATTTCTGGCGAAACGATGTTTCTCTATCTGGACGAGTTCCCGGCAAACTGGCTGAAATCAATCGGTATCAAGGCCTCTGCGTTGACCGATTGCCTCGCTTCCCACAAATCGTAGCTCTCCTGCAGAGTCAGCCAGCTTTCTGCAGAACCGCCCAGGACACGGGAGAGTCGAACCGCCATTTGCGGGGAGAGGCCGGCACAGCCCCATTCAACAGGCGATTGAAGGTGCTGCGTGCAACCCCGAGGTGACCGGCGATTTTATTCGCACTTAGACCAGTAAAGGTTTCAAGGTAAGTACGTCGGGTCAAGGCCCCCGGATGAGGCGGATTGTGTTGTTGGAAATGCACGAATGCACGAAATATAAACAGTGGTTTTTGTTATACTTGAAAACCGATAGCAAAGCCTATAGGCGGAGGGTGTGGTCGTGTATCTTCAAAGACTGGAGAACGATGAGTGGGTGGTGTGTGATGATGAGGGTTTTCCCCAGACCGAGGGGCACTCAATCGACCAAGCGGCGCAGATTCTGGCGGATATGCAGTCAGTGGTGATTCTTCCCGAATGCATCCCCCCGGTCCCGGCGGACCCGATGCTGAAAAGTTCACAGTAAGAGGTATTCAGTCGGACTGGCTGGGGGAACTCAGACCGGGAATACGGCAATATCTTGGTCAGGTCGTGCCCATCCGGTGGAATCGTTTTGAGCCATGACCAAAAATCGTTGTTGGTCTGGATGCACCCCTGCGAAACGGGCTGCGGAGTGATTCCGGCGGTGCCATACCGTGGCGTGGGAATCCAACTCTGCGGTGGTTTTGGGAGTGCAAACATCAAACGATAAAGCAAATAATGAAACTGTCAATCGGCCTCATCATGACCATCTTTGTTATCAGCGCAACACCCAGCCACGCCACAGTCATCCCTGTAAAAGAAAGAACCGAAGAAATGGAACAAATCTTGAATATCCAACAAGTTTTGGCCGACTGCGGATTCAACCCCGGACCGATTACCGGGGTATGGGGAAAGCAGACAACGAAAGCGGCAACGGCCTTTGTTCAGGCGCATGGTTGGACCCCAAGTGATGATCCGGTCCAGTTGATGGCACAAGTAGACAAGAAACGGGCAGGGGAGTCCGGACTCTGCCCACCGGTTGGCACCGGTCAGGCTGACAACCCAGGTGGACCGTGGGATGAAATCTTGGATTGTGGCCCAATGAGACTGCATCAAGACGGATCTTCTGATGGGTTGGTTATTTATGAGGATAATCGCATTCCCGCAACCTACCGCATGGAGGGAATAGTACGGACCTGGCGTTGGGAATTTGTCGAACTGCCCGACAGGAAGGGTGTGTATCACCAGCGGTACGCAATTACCGTCAGGGATACGGGATATGGAATCAGGCAAGCTGATTTTTTCGACTTCGACCTCGAGACCGACCAAGACGGGAACGCAATATCACAGGCAGCATTCGATTGTCGAATTCGGCAGTGATCGAGTTGCCCTTGCGCCATGATTTTGTTTTGCGTTCCGCGTGATTGTCAGGTAAATTTTTACCGGCACACAACCACCCCATACCGAAACATGATCACAGTCCTTTACAGGGATATCCCGGTCAATCCGTGGAGACCGAAGAGCGTGGGGCCCCATGCGGGACCGGCCGGAACGATTGCCGATGGCGGGAAGTCTGCAGCATGATCCCGCAAGCACCACAGCCTGGATTGCCGACCCACGACGTGATTAATACCCCGCCACATATGGGTGACCAGGACTTGTGGGGTTCAGACATCGCACTGCAAAGCTGGACCCGGTCCCAGGGTGGGAGGGACCACACCGGGTTTCTGTCTCAGGCGGGCGGTCGCTTCGGAGCCGCGGAGGTGTTCTACAAGGCCGACCAGGCGAACCGTTTCCCGCCACAAATCAAGGCGTTTGACCGGTACGGCATGCGCATCAACCAGGTCGAATTCCACCCGGCCTATCACGACCTGATGTCGTTGGCGATTGAGCATGAGGCCCCGAGTTATGCGTGGCGAAATCACGGTCCCGGTGCCCAGGTTGCCCATGCGGCCCTGACCTATATGTTCAGCCAGGCGGAGGGCGGGGTCATGTGCCCGATGGCCATGAGCTACTCGGCCATTCCAACTTTGAAAATGACACCGGTGATCGCCGATGAGTGGATACCGAGGTTGTTGTCGACTTCCTATGACCCGCGCGATATTCCCGTGACCGACAAGTCCGGGGCCACCATGGGCATGTTCATGACGGAGAAGCAAGGCGGTTCGGATGTGCGGGCCAATACCACCCGGGCGGTGCCTGCCGGTTCGGAAACGGGCATGGGTGCAGCGTACTTGGTCACGGGGCACAAGTACTTTTGCTCCGCACCGATGTGCGACGCGTTTCTGGTGCTTGCCCAGACTGAAAGCGGGTTGTCCTGTTTTCTGATGCCTCGCTGGCGGCCCGATGGTACGCGCAACGGCCTTTACATCCAGCGCCTGAAGGACAAGCTCGGCAACCGTTCCAATGCGTCCTCGGAAATGGAGTTTCAGGATACGTATGCCATCATGGTCGGGGAGGAGGGACGGGGCATCCGCACCATTATTGACATGGTTCGCGGCAACCGGATCTATTGCGCAATGTCCTCTGTCGGCCTGATGCGTCAGGCGCTGGTGCAGGCCCTTCATCATGCGTCCCATCGCACCGTATTCCGGAAACGGCTGATTGACCAACCGCTCATGCGCAATGTTCTTGCTGATCTCGCCATTGAGGTGGAAGCGGAACTGGCCCTTGGAATGCGGGTCGCATGCGCGATTGACCGGTCCGAATCAAGCGAGAGCGAAGCCGCCCTGGCACGTATCGGCACGACGGTGGCAAAATACTGGAACTGCAAGCGGGCACCTGCCCAGATCCTGGAAGCACTCGAATGCCTGGGTGGGTCCGGATACATCGAAGAGTCGATTCTGCCAAGACTGTATCGGGAAGCCCCGGTCAACAGTATCTGGGAGGGGTCGGGAAATGTCATGTGCCTCGATGTCCTGCGGGCGGCCGGACGGGAGCCGGAAACCCTGGAGGCGGTTTTCTCGGAGCTGGAGGCCGCCAAAGGGGCGGATACCCGCCTGGATGCCGCGGTGGCGGCGCTGCGGAGTGAACTGGACGATGCGGGCAACCTCGAGATTCGGGCACGCACGTTGACCGAACGGATCGCTCTGGTGCTGCAGGCCGCCCTGCTCGTTCGTCATGGTCCGCCGGCGGTCACGGACGCATTTTGTGCTTCACGGTTGGGGAATTCCTGGAGCGGCGCGTATGGAACCCTGCCGCCGAAGATCGATTTCGATGCAATTATCAGCCGGGCAATGCCGGCCTGACCCGGATTTTCCGGATTGACCGACAGGTCGTCATCCCGAAGGCTCCGGAGTGCGGATATCAGGTGGCTAGAACTTCATTTCCACCCACAGCGGGAAGTGATCGGAGCCCGTTGCCTGGTCATCGATCCAGCATGTTTCGATGCGGCCCCGGATTGCAGCACTGACGAAACAATGGTCGAGACGGGCGGGTGCGCCCTTGACATCGCTGGTGTGCCCCTGGGATTTGTCCCCCCCTGCCTGGCACCAGGCATCGACAAATCCCATGGGGCTGGTAATGTGCCCGCCATAATCACTGATCGGTCCCACGAACCGGCGATATTCTTCGGATTCGGGCACAAAATTAAAATCCCCGAGTAGCAGGGCATTGTCGGCAACGGGTTGGCTGGGGACACCGCTTTCCCAATCCATCCCCCGGAGGTCGCCGCTCACGGCATGTCCTTCGTGCCGGGCCTGGTGGTGAATCTCCAGGATTCTTTCCACTTGGGACAGACGGGTTTCAGCGGAAAGATGAGTCAGGTGGATGGAATAGACCCGGAGAGGATGCCCATTGACCAGGATGGTGGTTTCCAGTGCGGAACGCTGGATGCTCAACGGACCCAGACTGCCGTGTTTGGGCAGCAGGTGATGCCGGGCGTGCTCAATCGGAAACCGGCTGAGTATCATATTCCCGAACTGGCATCGCCTGTTCTCGGAAGGCAGCGTCCCGGCTGCGTGCATGTCCACCCCGGCGCCGTAGACACTGAAGTGATCTCTGAAGTGTTCACGGAACACCTTGACCTGGTCCACATGGCCGGTTCTTGGCCAGAACCGGTCCACTTCCTGCAAGGCAATGACATCGGCACCGGATACCTCATCGATGATCCGTTTCAGATCGATCCTGCCATCCTGGCCTTTGCCATACTGGATGTTATAGGTCACACACTTCATGGCCGTTGGCGGTCCACCCGCCGGTCATTGACCACGGTGACCCGGTGCATCCTGCGGTAGTGCGGAATATAGTCTGCGACGGCATAGTGCTGGGTGACGCGGTTGTCCCACATGGCCACATCGCCGGTACGCCAGCGGTGGCGAACCTGGTATTCGGGCTGGTTGATGTGGTCAAAAAGATAGTTCAGCAAACGGTCACTTTCCGTGGTCCCGTAGTCCACGACCTGCTGGGTGAATGACCGGTTGACATAGAGGTATTTGCGACCGGTTACGGGATGGGTCTTGACCATGGGGTGAATGGCTGAACCGACCCGTCCCATGCTTTCATTCAGGGCTTCGATGTTGTTGTTTTCACCGAGAAACTGGTTCCTGAAGGAGCCCGGGTCATGGATGGCCAGCAAATTTTCCAGCGCCTGTTTCATGGATTCAGGCAGATTGTCGTAGGCCGCATACATGCTGGCCCACAGGGTATCCCCACCGGTTTCAGGAACCTCCCTGGCGTGGAGAATGGACGCGAACGGGGGGTGGGGATAGTAGGTCAGGTCGGTATGCCAGGCGTTGGTATCCGGCGGCCGGTCCCCGTCATTTTCAAGCAGCACGACCTGCTGGAAACCCTCAACATGGGGATACACGGAATGGGGCTGGTCGATCCCGCCAAATGCCTGTGCAAAGGACAGCTGGTGTTGGGCCGGCAGGTCCTGATCGTAAAAAAATAACACCAGATGATCGCTCAGGGCACCGTAAATCTGTTCCAGCAGATCATTGCCGAGGGGCGGGTTCAGGTTGACACCGGTGATGGCTGCGCCAATGGCAGGTGTTAGTCGATCAATATTCACTGGAGGACGGTACTTCGAAGGACTGCATGGAAACGGGATATCTGTTTCGGGCCATTTTACAGAAATAAAATCTTTTTGGTCAATTGTGCACTGTTAATTTTCAATGCCATGCACTAGGATGCGCGGCTACCGATAATTTTTATTGGAACGACAGAACATGCCCGCACAGTCCAATATCCGGTCCCTGGCGCTTGATATCCAAAACCGGCAAATCAGTGCCGAAGCGTTGATCACGGCATCGCTGGAGAAAGCGATCACCAGTGTGGGTGTATTCATGGGTATCCGCGATGAAACCATTGAGGAGGCGATGGCGGTGGATGCCGCGGTCCGGACAGGGAAACCCGTTCCTGCCCTGTCCGGCGTGCCCGTTACGCTGAAGGACCTGTTTGACATTCGGGGTGAAATTACCCTGGCCGGTTCCACGGTACTGAAACAGGATGCAAAACCTGCGGCGCAGGACTGTGACGTGGTGGCCTCGCTGAGGCACGGCGGCCTGTTGTTTCCCGGCCGCACCACGATGAGCGAGTTCGCTTTCAGCGGGATGGGATTGAACCCGCATTACGGGACACCGATGAGCATCTGGGACCGGGAAACCGGACGCCTGCCCGGGGGATCTTCCTCCGGCAGCGCGGTCAGCGTGGCGGAGGGCATTGTCCCCGCAACCATGGGTTCTGATACCGCCGGGTCGTGCCGGATTCCGGCTGCGTTCAACGGGATCGTCGGGGTCAAGCCCAGTTACGGCCGGCTGTCCCTGCGGGGGGTCTATCCCCTGTCCCCGACCTCGGATGCGCCCGGCCCCATGGCGGTGGATGTGGACAGCTGTTTCATTCTGGATCAGCTCATCACCAGGGCCTGGGACGGGACGGGGGCCATTCCCGGTCCTCCCCGGCGGGAGTGCAGTGCGCTCAGGCTGGTCGTGCCGGAATCCATTGTTCTGGAAGAACTGGAAGCACCGGTCGTTTCGGCATTTGAGGCCGCATTGGCGGTGCTGGAGGATCACGGCGCTGAAATCCGGCGCCAGCCCATGCCGCTGGTCGACCAGTGCGTGGACATGTTTCTGACCCGCTCCGTGGTGGGGTATGAAGCCTGGCATCATCATCGGGAGATGATGGAGCGGTACGGGGATGAATATGATCCTTTCGTGTTCCAGCGCATTCATGGCGCAAGGGGGGTGACGGAGGAAGAGCAACGGTTGCGTTATGCACAAAAAGCCGAACTCAGGCAGGCTTTTTCCCGGATGATGGCCTCTGACACTGTGGATGCGGTGATTTATCCCACCGTTCCCTGCCTCCCGCCTGCCATTGTCGACGCGCAAAACCCGGAAAATACGGCCCGGATCAACCTGCGCTGCCTGCGCAATACCGCCAGCGCCAATTACTTTGACGGCTGTTCCGTGAGTTTACCCTGCAGTCCGCAGGGAGAGGCACCGGTCGGGCTGATGGTGTCGGCGGCTCACGGGCAGGATGATCGGCTGTACGGAGCCGCCTTCGCCATGGAAAAGGCCCTGTTCGCCCTTCGCTGAGCCGCCTGCGCGCGGGTTCATTGCTCAAAAATCCTTTCCCGATGGTAGGCCAGGAATTCCGGGTCCGGACTGAATTTCCCCGGCAGGGTGATTTCCGTTCCATCAAATGACCGGATGGATTCGTTAAAAAACGGGTCCTCGGTTTCCGCCTCTTTCCGGGAGACCAGGACGGTCATGTTTTCGGTTATCGTGATCATTCCCGCATCAAAGGCCTTGTCATGCAGCATTGAAAGTGCCAGTCCGTTGCGGGGGTTCAGCCGGTTCGATTTATCGTCTTTCCAGGGAATGATGTGGCTGGCAATCAGCAGTTTCGGAATCGAAAGACCGGTAATACAGCACTTTCCATGGGACTTATATACTTAACTTGAAAAAATCAATCGGTATATTTTCTTGACGGATCATCAAGGTTGCCAACGCAATCGCCTCTCCCACGTCCAACCACCCGAGTCCCCAGGGCTAAAATATTCAATGCAGCATTGATGTCTGCATTGTCCTGATGTCCGCATTCGACGCACCTGAATTGGTCTTGCGTCCTGCGGTTGTCTTTATCGATATGTCCACATGAATGACACCTTCGACTGGTATTTTTGGGGTCGACCTCAATCAACTCCGATTTGTAGCCGAGTTTCTGTTTGAATCCCGACCAGCCGGTGTTCAGGATTTCCCGGTTCAACCCCGACTTCTGTTTGACGTTCCGGCCCGGATTCTCCCTGTCCCCCTTCGCAGACTTCGTCATGCCCCGGGTGTTCAGGTTCTCAACCACCACGTACTGGGATTGATCCGCAATCTTTCTCGATTCCTGGTGATGCCAGTTGCCCCGGATATTCCTGATCCTCCTGGAGGCCCTGGATGCCTTTAATCTTGCCTGCTCATATCTTTTTGAACCCGAAATATAAAGGATATTCCCATCTCTGTCCTTTTGCTTTCTCGGCTTCTGTCTCCTGGCCATCATGCGTTGATACCGCCTTCTCCTGGCTTCGAGCCGGTCAAGCCGGGGCATTCGCCGGATCTCCCCTTCACTGGTTGCAAATTGCCGGACATTCATGTCCACGCCAATGGCCTTGCCATTGTCATTCCTTTGAACTTCATCCACCCGGTAACCCACCATGGCATAGAACCGGTTCCCTTCCTGTTGGATCACCACAGATACCGGTTCAGCGTCGGCATACGGATGGCTTCCGCTTAACACCACCTGTCCAATCTTCTGTAAATGCAGGGAATTCCCGCTCAGCTGGAAGGTTCCTTTCACAAAGGTCACGGAATCGGAATGACTGGCCCGGGATTGGAACTTCGGAAAGCCCTTTCCGGACTGAAAACACTGCTTCCAGGCATCCGAATAGTATTTCAGGGTGTACCGGATCGGCGCACAGGGGAGTTTCTGCAGCCAGTCGGTTTGTCGTCTTAACTGGACAAACTCCTTTCCCAATGAGAAAAACGAAACCTTCGGGCGGGGCAAGGACTCATCGTTGCGATGAGCTTCCATCATTTGCCTGTTTTGGGCAAGGAAATGATTCCACACAAAGCGGGTGGCACCCAGGCACTGGTGGAGCATTTCAGCCTTTTGTTTGGTCTTTGGGTAAAGACGATAGCGGATGCCCCGGTACTCCATGCTTGGATTATACTCGGTTTAGTGGGCAATAAATACCTGAATGTCAATGCAAAGGCAGAAATCAGAAATGTGATCTTTCGCCTGTCAATTTAAATATATAATTCCCTTTTCCATCATAGGCGCTGATGACCGATTGACGGAAAAACGCCTGCCCGACCCGCACCCGGGTGGACACGAGCCGGGTTCCCCCGTGGTACTCATCGGGAACGGGTTGCGGGGAAGGATCGGGTACAGGAGAATTTCCGGACAGGGACTGCATGACTTTTTCAGAGTTTCGACAAAGGCGTCCCAGTTGTCCTGCATTTCCTCCCACATTTTCCGGTCCAGGGCGGACGCATTGACAAGGCCTGAGCGCCCGGTTCCGGTGGTCACGGGATCCAGACTGGCAAGGTTGACCAGCTTCATAGCAAGTGCCCCCGGTGTTCTTCCAATCAGTCCGGCCCAGTGGATGATCTTCGGATTCCGCGAATCCAATTTTCCAAACGGTATCTGGCAGTACAGGTTTAACGCAACCTGCAACTGCTCTGGGGTCCAGCGTTTTGTGACGGCCATCCCCCCTCTCTTTTTACTTTCTGTCACCGCTTGCTCTGCAACCTGAAACGAAGTTGAAAGGGATTATACACAGTGGTTTGTCAGAAACGGTTTTCCATGACGTGCCCGCTACGGAACGCGACCAGGGGGTGGCTACTTTGACGTAGAATCGGTGGCTACTTTCGCGTGGAATATTCTGGAAACCGGAAAATCCGGGTTCGGGTGCACGAAATGACCCCTTTTTATTACTTTTTCGCTGTAATCGGGCCGGTCCGATATTTGGCCATACCGCTGGGTTCATGTTCAAATCCATGCCGTGAAGATCTTTTCTGAAGCCGGGGAATCCACCAGGCAGTGCTGTCCCCCAGGCCATCCCTGTGCGAAAATCGCCGGGCCCTGCTGACGTACAAACCCTGCACAACATGAAACACTCTGCACACAATGACTGCCTGTTCTGCCGCAATGACCTGGACAGTATCTTTATCCGGGGGCAGCTGGGGTTCGTCCGCTGGGACAGCCATCCGGTGAACGAGGGTCATGCCCTGGTGATCCCCTACCGCCATGTGCCCAGCTATTTTAACCATAGATGGCACTTGTAGGGCCATGGGGACTCTATAAGTGCTTGATTATAGGTGATATAATTCAGACGCAAGAGAACTACCCCCCACATTTCTGTTGAATTCTGTGGAGCCGTATTCCCGCCTTGATGACGGAATACTTGCATGGATTGCCTACACAGGCTGCCTCATGCGAACCCGATGCAGACCAGGTTTCACCCCGGCTGCCTTGACGATCCCGGTCTGTTCGACACTGGGATGGACGTCCTGACGGATGACAATCTGCTTCCCCTGAACGGTCTGGAGCGTGGTGGTAACACGTATCCAGGTGCGCAGTACCCGACGAATACTCTGCCAGCGTAGAGAGGTCCCCGCTCCCCGCAGCCGGGTGCGGATCAGCTGCACCGCATGATAGGCCAGCACCGCAAGAAAAAGGTGTGCCTGAATACGGTCTTCCCGGGTATGCCAGATCGGACGCAATCCTAACTCCCCCTTCAATTCCCGGAACACGGCTTCGATGTCCACCAGCCGATGGTAGGTCCGCAGAACCGTCTCCAGGTCCCAGTCGGTGTGGCTGGTCCGCAGAATACAGGCTCCGAGCATCTCATCGGTCTCATCAAAACTGGCCTTGCGGGTGAATTTCACCGCCTTGGCCTGGGTGCCTTCTCCCCGTTGAACCTGAACCGTATAGTGCTGGGCAATCCCCGAATGACGTTCCTTGAGACGACCAACAGCTTCCACGATCCGTTCATACTTTTTCATCCGCCGGGGCACAGACAGGTTGTCGTGCAACCGTTGGAGTCCATCCTCAAACTTTTCCACCTGCCGGTCCCGGATGGACCGGGCCGTCTGCTGTCGGCCTTCACTCATCACATACAACCGGGTTTCATCGGCATCGGTGTCCAGTTTCCAGATCCGCACCGTGTGATTGGCCTGAGTGGTGATGGTGAGCTCCGGGTCCCCGTCCGGGGCCTGGGACGGCTTGCACCCCTTGGCCACGCAAAGCCAGGGATATCCCCGTTCCGTGAGCCAGTCGAGATTCTCCTGGGCACTGATCCCGGCATCCATGATCACCGTGGGCTTGTCCCCTTCGGTACCGTGTCCCTGGGCCTCAAACCGGCCCAGGGCGTCTTTCAGGGTGTCGACTTCCGTTACATTGCCGGGCAGGAACTCACAACCCCGGGGAAACCCGGCCTCATCCAGCATCAGCCCAAGGGTGATCAAGGGACAGTCATTCCTTCGTTGCTTGGATCGACCGAACTGCAGCAGCGACTTCTGTGCAGAGTCCGGATTGTCCGGTGTATCCTGTTTTTTCTGTGTTCCGGTGTAGTACGTATTGGACAAATCATAAAACACAATGGTATTGGGAATATCCAGCAATATGCGCTCCCGCTCAAACAGCGCCCTTTGCAGGGCTTCTTGATGTTTCCACAACTTATCGCCGATCCGATACAGGGTCTTGCGGGACAGTGCCCGGGAATCCCTGTCCAGACCGAGGATTTCCGCGGTGGCACTGTCGTCTTTCAACCATCGGCTGGTCTCCCGTTCACTGCCGGGATGCAGCATCTTGGCGGTCAATAATGCCAGGGAAATCCGGGTATCCCGGGCAGTAAAGCCCAGATTCTGCAGACACTCTCTCAGTCGGAGTTCTTCCCATGCGTGGAGGCACAACCGTTCTCCCCCGACGAATCGCGGGTCACGATGTTCCATGGTATTGAGGTCCACCGTGGCCACGGAGGGACCGGGGGTAGCGGTCTGGATGCCCCGGGAGCGCAACAGTTTCACCACTTCTTCGGCAGCCTGTTCGACCTCCGCTTCACAGGGCACCAGGGGGTCCTGACCAACCATGAGCTCTTCCACCCTCTGGGCGACAGGACCCCACAGAGTCTGGGGCACGTCCCATTTGGTTCCGAGGTTCGCCATGGTGGTCTGTTTGACCTTACCGCCGATGCGCTGGTTTTTGACCAGCCGGACACTGTACTGGGGGTTTCCGTGGGTGTCGGTATAGGTTTTGGTTCGTTTGAAGTGCATGAATCGGGCAGGATGCGGACCATGGATGGTTTTGGTATCCCGATTATACTGGAGGGAGGGGAAGATGTGAATAATTTATGCAGTGCCTATGGCCCTACAACAGATCAGAAATTACAACCTATTGATATATAACCGAAAAATAATCAGAAAGTGCGAAAATCAGCGAAAATCAGCCGATTCTGGTGGAAAAGTGCCAACTTGGGTTAAGGTGACGGACGAGGAGAGACAGGAGCTGTGGGTGCTTGTGAACCAGGGCAAAGAGGTCATTGAAAACCGGTACCACCCACAGGGGTACAATATCGGAATCAATATCGGGTCCCGGGCCGGGCAATCCATTTTCCACATGCACATCCACCTGATTCCGCGTTACCGCGGCGATGTGGAGAATCCCAAAGGGGGCGTCCGGGGAGTCATTCCCGAAAAGCAGCGGTATCCGTAACCCCTCCCCTACCGGAGAAACCTCCAGGCCGCAATGTTTCCGAAAATGGCACAGGGAACAAACCCGGCAAACACCCAGAATGCGATGTGGCGCAAGGCTTCCATGGAGACATCTCCAGACATTCCCAGGCTGTTGGCGATCAGCCCGCAAAGCGCGGCTCCCATTGCAAAGCCGGTCTGCAGGGTCATCGGCATCAGTGAGGACGCCCGGTCCTTGTCCTCTTTCGGGGCCGCTGCGACGATGCGCTTGGCGATAAACCCCCACATCATGCCAAACCCGCCTCCTGGAATTTGCGCGACGACTATGATCGCCCAAAGCGGCCCCCAGGGGATGATCCATGCGGTCAATACCAGCCCTGCCAGTACCAGGGCGCCACCACAGCGGATCAAAAGAGGTTCCCGCTCCGGTGGAATACCTGAAAAAGCCAGTGCGGCCCCTCCCCATGCCACGGATTCGAGCATCACGATGATCCCGGCCGTAAACGGGGTCAGGCCATGAATTTCTATCAGGATCAGGGGGCCATACACAATCAGTGACATGATGCTCAGGCAAAACAGGAATACCATCGCAGTTCCATTGGCCAGGACATGGCTGAAATCGGCAACCTGCAGCGGCAGGACCCGGCCACGCAGTGCCCGCCGGTCACGGGTGACAAACAAAACAAGGAACCCCATCCCGAGCACCAGAATGACCGCCGAATGAACGGGGTTGTCGTGGGTTCCCGAAAGGGAAACCATCAATATGGAGGCTGCGAGAAAACCCAATCGCACAATGGGCAGTGGTTCAGGCTGGATTTCCCATTGTTTGGCGGTTGGATGCAGCAGAAACTTGACGGCAACTGCGAGAATAACCGACTGTCCGGCAAACACCCAATAGGCATCGCGCCAGATTCCCCAGGTGGAAAAGGCCCCTCCGATCGCAGGACCGCAAAGCGCGGCCATCATCCACACCATGGACATGCCGGCAATGATTCTTGGAACAAAACGGTTCGGAAAAAACCAGCTTTGTGCAATATAGGCCGTGGCCATCAGGCAGCCTCCGCCCAGTCCCTGCAATACCCTGCCCGCAAGAACCACCGGCATGCTGGGTGCCAGGGCGCAAATAATGCATCCCAGGGTGTAGGCCAGAGCGGCCCGGATCATGGTGTTGCGCAGGCCATAGCGCGAAACCAGCAAACTGGAGGCGGCGCCTGCAAGGATGGATCCCGTCAGGTACAGGGAAAAAGTCCAGCTGATCAGGTGAATCCCTCCGATTTCCTTGGCAGCACTGGGCATGGTGTTGGCGGTCAGCATGGAATTGGCCGCATGGAGCCAGATCGCCAGGCCCAGGACGATTAATTTCGGAACATGTTCCCGGGCAATGATTTCACCCCACCCTGCCGCCTGTTCGGTGCCGGGTTTCAATGTATTCTCCCGGGTAGCCAATTCGATACGGTCTGTTTTCCGGAGAGCCGGCATACCCCGGGATTGTTCTTTTTCAGGGTGGACAGGGAGGACGCCTGTACCCGGAAGGGGTCCGGTTTTCCGTTTGGCTGGCGATGGTTCACGGGTTCAGTCCTGGTGGGTGTGGTTGATTCGGGGCAGTCTACGGATTAAAGTATGCTTTAAGTCAAGCATTCATTTCACTACTGGGAGATTCGAGCCATGTCCCCCCGGGAAACCTACCTGAGCATCGGCGAGGTGTCGCGCCGGAGCGGTGTCGCCGCCTCGGCATTGCGGTTTTATGAAACCAAGGGACTGATTCAATCGGTCCGGAGCCGGAGCAATCACCGGTATTATCCCCGGGCCATGCTGCGGAAAATATCCGTGATCCAGGTTGCCCAGGGCCTGGGGTTGAGCCTGAGGGAGATTGGCGAGGCCCTGGGAACGCTTCCGAACCAGCGCACCCCCACACGGGAAGACTGGGAAAGGCTGTCGGGGCAGTGGCGGGATCAACTGGACCACCGGATTGAGCGTCTCCGGCAACTGCGTGAAAAGCTGTCCGGCTGCATTGGATGCGGTTGTCTGTCCCTGGAACGATGTGCCCTGTACAACGCCGATGACCGGGCCGGGGAGTCCGGTCCCGGTCCCCGGTACCCTCCTTGGTGATACCCCGGAACGGTCCACCTGAATCCCGGGTTGCCGGGAAACGGGGGGTCATCCTGGAAGAAGAACAGCGTGCCAAGCGGGATACTGTGACAGGTTTCCCGCGGTCACGGTTCCAATCACGCAGTCTTCCGTTCTGCACCATTGCAAAATCCCCTTGTACCATTCATCGGTCTATCCCGCCGGCTCTACCCGGACCCGGTTTATTTCCGGGTTGTGTTGGATGGCATCTTTTGCTACCAGGCAAAGGGCGATGGCCAACAGTCCGACTGCGGTCCAGGTCGTCGCCGGGTGGGTTTCCGAAAACAGGAGGATTCCCCAGGCAATCCCCGAAAAAAAGAGTGATGATACTGGCAAATGAGACCAGTACGGCACCGGTCTTGTTCACCAGGTAGAAAAACAGCATCACTTCCAGGGCCCCGCACAGGATCAGCAGAAGAATCGCCCACTGGCCCCTGGGCCAACCGGGGTCGTACACGATGGGGTCCGAAAACAGGAGATACACCGGAATGATCAGGATACAGGCCACCAGGGCCTCTCCTGCAATGACCTGCAGTGTCGAAAGATCCGCCGGCCAGTATCGGTGGATATAGATCGAATCAATGCCATAGCAAAGCGGGGCGGCAAAACATGACCATGACCCATGCCAACCGACTGTCCTGGTCAAAGGAGATTTCCGGGAAAATCACGAACAGCGAGGCCGCCATGCCGAATGCAATGGCCCAGATTCGAAGCGGGGTGACGATTTCAGTTTTCAGCAGCAGGACCACGCACACGGTGACAACCGGGGTCAATGACGCGATTAGTGTGATGAATCCCGCCGAGAGATGGTGTGCGGCGTACAGTACGGCCAGCACGGGGAACACATAGCCAAGCAGGCTTCCGATGGTAAAATAGACCAGGTGTCCGGCCGTGGGCCGGAACAGCTGTTTCCGGTGGATGGCGCAACCGGAATACAGCAGGGTCAGGCCAATCAGGGAAATGAACAGGACTCCGATTTCGGAATAGCCTTCATTGGAGGTGATTTTCAGCAGCGAAAACTGAAAGCCCCATGCGGTTCCCAACACCAGGAGAACGCCGAAATAGTACAAGCCAGTGCCTGGTTTCATGGTCCGAATTGTCCAGGATCAGGGCGTATCAGGCATCCTGGTATCCGGTCAGTACGTTGACCGTGTTGACCCCGATTTCCTCGACGGCGTATCCGCCTTCCATAATGAAAAGGGTAGGGCGCTTCAATGCGGCAAGGGTGCGGCCGTAATCCCTGAAATCCTCACTTTTCAGTTTGAAAAAGGAGATGGGGTCCTTTTCGTAGGTGTCCACGCCGAGGGAAACCACGATGGCATCCGGGGCATAGGCGGTGATCCGGTTACAGGCGTCTTTCAAGGCCTCCCCCCAGGTCGGGTAGGGGGTTCCCGGTCCCAGGGGATAGTTGTGGTTGAATCCTTCCCCCTCCCCTTCTCCCGTTTCATCGGCGTAACCCAGAAAATGCGGGAACGCATGCCTCGGATCACCATGCAGGGACAGGAACATCACATCGGACCGTCCATAGAAGATCGCCTGGGAACCGTTGCCATGATGAAAATCGACATCCAGCAGGGCTACCCGGGCGGCCCCCTGGTCCAGGAATGCCTGGACGGCAACGGCCGCGTTGTTGATAAAGCAGTAGCCGCCGTAGAGGTCACTGGCGGAATGGTGGCCCGGGGGGCGGCACAGGGCGAAGGCAGTCCCGGCTCCCTGTGCGACCCGGGACTGGGCCGTGAGCGCCACGTTGACACTCGCCCGGGCAGCCTCCCAGGTGCCATCGCTGATGGAGGTTTCCATGGCCATCGCGTAGTAGCCCATCTTGCCTTCGATGAAATCCGGGATACGGTGCTGCATACCCCGGGAAGGGAATACGGTTGGAATGGCTTCTCCCTGGAATCCTTCCTTTTCCCATTCCTGCCAGCAGTCCTGGAGGAATTCGATGTAGGCCGGGTCATGGATGCGGTGAATGGTCTTGATGCTGAATTCCTCTGGACCGATGACCTCGCCGAGGCCGACCTGGCCAATCCGGTCAAGAATGTACTCCATTCTTTCCGGGCACTCGAATGGGGGCACGAGTTCGCCCCCGTACAATTCGGTCCGGGCGTTCCGCAGTTTGTGGTCAGGACTGTAAACCGTGAGCATGGTCTTTCCCTCCGAGTGGGATGTTCTGGTCAAGCTGCCATTGAAAGACTCCGGGGGCCGCCGCCTGGTAGGCCTTGGCGCCTTCGAACACCCGGATATCATCGAAAGTCTGGCCGACGAGTTGAATGGCGGTGGGAACGCCATTATCGGCCAGGCCGCTCGGCAGGGACAGGACCGGGCATCGGCTCAGCATGTTGAACGGATAGGTCAATGACCAGTACTCTTCGGCCATGTCGACGGCTTTTCCATTGATGACGACTCCGGTCGAGGGCCAGGAAAAGTCTGCGGGTATCCGGTTGGTCCCGAGTGTCGGACATAAAAACAGGTCATATTTATCCATCATGGGGCCAAAGCCGTTGTACAGGTTGACGGCCACCTCCAGCGAATGATGGAAATCCTCCACCGTATAGCGGGCAGAATTTTCAATGAAGTACCGGGTGTACTCGCACAGCTGGTCCCGGTGCTCCTCCAGCAGGTGGGAAAATGCGCTGACCCAGGTATGGGCCCAGTAGGCATGGACGGCACCAATAATCTCATCGGTCCAGCCAAGGTCCACTTCTTCAACGGTAGCCCCCAGATCGCGGAAGATGTCCATGGCCGCATGGGTATTGGCGACGACATCGGCATCGATTTCCATGAATCCGAGGTCCATGGAACAGGCAATTCTCCAGCCCTTCAGGTCGCCGAGATTTTTTTCGGTGTCGATTTTGACGAGATTTCGCAAGGAGGCGATGTCCTGGTTGTGGGGGCCGGACATGAGATTCTGCATCATTGCGGCATCCGTGACGGACCGGGTCATCGGGCCGGAATGGCTGTAAAAATCCAGGTTGAAGACAGGAATTTCAGGATTGCGGCCATAGGGTGGTTTGTACCCCACGACCCCGCATTGTGCGGCCGGGATCCGTATGGAACCGCCGATATCGGTGCCGGTGGCCAGGGTGGTCATGCCGGCTGCCAGGACCGCCCCAGACCCGCCCGACGAACCGCCGGGGGTGAAATCCAGGTTCCAGGGATTGCCGGTGATCCCCCACAACCGGGAATGGCAGGATCCGAGGATACAAAATTCCGGGGTTGTGGTCTTGGCATGGCAAATCGCACCGGCACGAAGCAGGCGGTCAATGATGACATCGGTTTCCTGGTCAAGGCGGTCCTTGAAAACCAGGGAAGAGGAGGTCCGGCGGGTGCCCTGTACCCGGAATTCATCCTTGACGGCCAGCGGGATGCCATCCAGTGGTTTCGGTTTTCCGAGGATATAACGTGCTTCGGATTTCCGGGCCAGTTCCAGGGCCTGGTCAAAATAGGTCTCGGTCAGGGCATTGATGGGGCCGTTGACCTGCTCGCACCGGTCAATGACGGCCTGCATCAGCTCAACCGGGGAAAGACTCCGGCTTTTGAATCGTTTCAGCGCGTCGGCGGCGGACAGGTAACAGAGTTCGGTGGACATATTCTTTGGTTTGGATTGGTTGCTGGTTGAAAGAATATCCTTTGGTCACCGTTGGACTTTTCTGAAAAATACCGCAGTCCAACCTGGTAGAATGGAGGACCCTTGATGACGGGTTCGCTACTCCAACTTCGTATTAAATCTTGATGGTTGTAATGTTAAGGCAGTTGAACCAGGGTAATTGTTGTGTGATTGTCACTTTTCGATACTGGTGTGTCAAACTACTACAAAGTAAATGTTGAACGCTGGGGCAAGGCGGTGGTGGAACAGCTCGCCGCCGACCTGCGGGCGGAGTTTCCCGGTGTGGGCGGTTTCTCGGCATCCAACCTCTGGCGGATGAAGGCTTTTTTCGAAGCGTACACCGGTCTGGAAAAACACGCACCACTGGTGCGAGAAATCGGCTGGAGCCACAACCTGGCCATCCTGGAGCGCTGCAGGGAGACCGCCTGCCCGAAGCAGTGCGAAGGGCGCTGTTCATCCGCGCATGCGGATCCACAAGCGTCTTGCAGACGACCAAGTATTGGGCGGCGAAAGATGGGGAATACCGGTAGAGTGCTCGTCTTGGCGTTGACCAAGGGGCGCTCGCGAGTGCCCCGAATCTTGGTGACCGTTACCGGATGGCGGAGAATACAGGCTCCGTAGCACAGCCATAGAACACGACCCGGAGGGGAAGCTCAGGAATAATCTTGGAAATTTACGGGAGTAGACTATACTACCAAGTAGGCAAAACGAACCCACGACCAGGAGACGAACGATGCCAATGGTAAAGAAAAGTATCTCGATCACTGACCAGCAAGACAGCTGGATCAAATCGCAGATTTCAATTGGCCACTTCGGCAATGAAAGCGAAGTCATCCGCGAGCTGATCCGCGAACGCCAGATCCGGGAACAGGAAACATCGGCTGAGATAGTCGCCATCCGTGCAGCTCTCAATGAAGGAGAGAAAAATGGCATGAGCACGCGCACGCCAGACGAAATAATGAATGCCGTCATGGAGCGAAAGCGCAAAAATGGCGAGTTATAGCTTAAGCCAGGCAGCCGACGAAGATTTTGAAAATATCTTTAGACTATGGCATCGATACCTTTGGGTTGGAGCAGGCTGTTGTTTGTCAGGTGGGCATGAAAATGCGGTTTGATGAAATGGTGGCAAACCCGATGCTCTATAACGCGGTCGACCATATTAAAAAGAGCTATCGGCGTAGCGTCTTCGGAGCACATTCGATTTACTGCCGGGTTGAAAAAGGGGGCACAGAGATAATCAGGATATTGGAAAGGCAAGACCCCAATAAGGCATTAAGCGAACAGGTGTAACGCATCCTGATGAATATGGTTATTAATCCGGTTCAGATTCCCCACCCTGCAAAAAAGGATTCACAGTGCCGGGCAAACCGATGGACCAGTTCCGGGCTGGCCGAGTTGTTCGGGAACCTGCGCAGTATTACGCATCCGTGGGTAACGGGTTCCGTGATCGGTCTTGAGACCAGCGCCCTTCCGTCATAACTCATGGCATTGGCCGGCTTGGAGATGAGTATGGAAAATCCCAGCCCATTGGCCACCATGCCCCGCACGGTTTCAAAGGATGGAGAACGGTAGGCGATATCGGGTTCAAGACCCTGTTCCCGGAACAGGGAAGTGAAGTAATCCCGGCTGGGCGAAATGTCGAGTAGCACCATGGGCTGGTCGGCGAGTTCCTTCAAAGAGATGCTGGGCTGGTCCGCGAGGACATGCTGGGCAGGGAGGAGTACATGGGGGGCAGTGCGGGCCAGTTCCACCTTGTCCGGGTCGTGGATGGCGGGAGAATCGTACATCATCACCAGGTCGAACCGGTTCTGGTCGATCCCTTCCTGCAGGTTGACTTCGGTGCCTTCAAAGAACTCGAACCGGGTGGCGGGATGCCGGTCGAGGAAACGACTGACCAGCTGGGGGATGAAAAAGGGCCCAATGGTGGCAAAACAGCCGATGCGAAGGGTATCCGAGGCGGGAGGATGGCCGGCCCCGACAAATTGATCCAGGTTCCTCGCCGTGCCATACGCCCGGTTGGCATAGATCAGGGCGCGGCCGTATTCCCGGAAATGGATGGTGACGGGGGCGGCGATAAACACGATGTGGGTACCCACCGTGAATTGCTGGATGATCCGGCAGTCGAAGTTGATCAGTGCATCGTCCAGCAGCGGCGCGCCGGTGGACCCTGAATTCCACCGGGCGCAACGGAACTTGTCTTCACCCTGAATCTCCCGGCGGCCCGCAAAGGTATCGGATATCCCGGACTGGTCCTCGCCTAGGACATTGACCGCCATCACCCCGTTTTTCCTGAGTTTTTCGCAGGCGGGGCTCAGGTGGTGAACACAGGCCAGGAGGGTCGGGGGTTCCGCAGAGACGGACGCCATGGCGCTGACCGTTACGCCTGCACGGCCATGGGGACCGTCTGTGGTAATGACAGACACGGTGCTGGCAGCATGACTCATGCCTTCGATAAAGGTTTGCGAATCCATCTTTGCGGCTCAGGGTGAACGCAGACCAGTATACGGGTCGGGGAGGAGGGAAAAAATTATTCTTTTCCCAGTTACTGGATTAAGATTTCCAAAGCAGTCCCGCTCCTGGTTTTGATTTTTGGAAGCAAACCCCTGAAAAAAATTAATTTACCCGGATCGGATAACCCGGCAAACTCGATTCCCCTGATCCCGACGAGAAATGGTCCAATGATACGTACCGGTAAAGAATACCGTGAATCCCTGCAGGACGGCAGGGAGGTCTATATGGATGGCAGGCGGGTGGACGATGTCACCTCGCATCCGCAGTTCAAACCCCTGGTGGACATTCGTGCGCGTATCTATGATATGCAGCACGAAGCGGAACACCGGGAGGTGATGACTTTCGAGTCCCAGGGAGAACGCTTTCCCGTGGGCAACCAAATCCCCCGGGAACCGGCGCATTGGCACGCCAAGCGCAAGGCGGTGGATACGGTGATGAAAGACATCGGCGGGGTGGTCACCCGAGTAGGGGATGAAACCGTGGGGGAGATGTGGTCACTGGCCGATGGGGCGGATATTCTCAATGAAATTGATCCCCGGTTTGCCGAAAACATCAACCGTCATATCCAACTCGCTGTGGAGGACGACCCGTTCCATGTGTCGGCGAACACGGACCCGAAGGGGGACCGCTCACTGAAACCCCAGGACCAGGACCCGGACATGCTGACCCATGTCGTCAGGGAGACCGATGAAGGCATTGTCATTCGGGGTGCCAAGTACGAGACCGCCGCGGCCTATTCCAACCAGGGATTTTTGAAGCCGACCATCGCCAACTGGGGGGATGCCTCCATTTCGGATTATGCGGTGGGATGCATTGTCCGAATGAATGCGCCGGGAGTGAAGCACATCTGCCGCGCCGGTTTTCAACGGGACGGGACGGAGCAGGACTACCCCCTGTCCAATCGGTTCGACGAAGTGGATACCCTCATGATCCTGGATGATGTGCTGATTCCCTGGGAAGATGTCCTGTTTTACCAGCATACCCGTGCGGCGGCCTTTATCCGGACCACCCTGCATCGGTATTCGGCGATGCCCTTTGTTCAGCGGCTGATCACCTACACGGACATGATGATCGGCGCAGCCCTGTGGAATATCAAGCAGACCGGGCTGGAGCGGCAGCCCGCAGTCCAGGAGAAACTGGCCCAGCTGGCCGTGTACCGGGAAGGGATCAACGCCCATTTGACCGCAGCGGTGGCCACGGCGGAGCCCAGCCCGGGGGGGTTTTTGATGCCGAACCAGTCCTTGCTGATGACCGGAAGGGTCCATGCCGTCTCCAACATGCCGGCCATGATGCACCTTGCCCGGGAACTGTGTGGCGGACAGATCTGCATCACCCCGGATTTCGAGTCGTTCAAGGGCGAAGAAACCGGCCCCTGGCTGAACAAGTACTATTCGATCAACGAGTACTGGGCGGCGGAGGACCGCCGCAAACTGCTGTCCTTTGCCCGGGATTTGCTGAATTCCGGCTATGCCGGTCATCGGCTGACGTTTCACCTGTTCGCCCAATCGCCGCCATTTGCCCACCTGGCGGCGGTTTACCGGAATTTCGGCTGGGACGGCCCGCTGGATTTCGTGAAAAAGGCCGCCGGGCTGTCGGACGATGTCTACGGAAAGTGAAATGGGAAATCCGCAATCGGCCATGACGGTCCCCTGATATCCCGGGGCCATGCGTGCTAGACTGGGTTCCGAGACCCCACTCCGATGAAGTCATGGAGAAACCGCACATGAAAGCCTGTGTAACTCCCTGTGCGAGGGTTGCCAGGGGGTGGATTCTTGCCGGTGTACTGCTGCACAACAGTGCCGGCGCAGCACTCGGGGCCGCGACTCCCGGTTCCGGTGAGCAGCCAGAGGGGCCAGCAGCCGGGCCGGATGAAATGCGGTCCCCGACCACGCCGGGCTCCGCCCCGACCGTGGGGGAATCGTTGTTCGACCAGTTGTTCCGGGTGTCGGAAGACAGCCCGGACCGGTATGCCGTGCCCTATCCCTTTGGTCGGGTGGTTTCCAGGCTGGAGGATGCCCTGGGCAGATCCATCAACGGGGATGAAAATACCGTCAGTTCGGTTCTGATTCCTCTTGGGCGATGCATCAACCGGTATGCTGCCTCGCCGGATTTCTTTTCCCATCCCCGGATCGTGGTCGCCGCGGGGTCGGAACACCATGGTCAGGAAGGCACCCGCCTACCGTTCATCAAGGACCGGATTTTCATCGGCTACCAGGAAATGGCGGAAGCCATGGAGGTCATCAGCTACAACGAGGAAGCGGGACGGTTTGAATTCCAGGTGGTTTCCAACTACGCACCGGACCGCCAGGCAGAAGTGGAATATGTGGAGCGTGCACAGTGCACGGGATGCCACCAGAATGCGGGTCCGATCTTCTCCCGCCCCCCGTGGAGCGAAACCGATAATAACCCGGAGATCTTCCGGCAGCTCTCGGAGGTGCTGTCGGATGCCAGCCTGGGCATCCCGGTCTTTCGTGGCAGCGAGGCGGCAGGGGTGGACAGTTCGACCAACCGGGCCAATCTGATCTCCCTGTTCCAGGAGTTCTGGCGGGGGGCCTGCGAGTCGGATCTGCGCAGCGAATCGGTTCGGTGCCGGGCCGGTTTGCTGGAAACCGTATTGCGCTATCGACTGCAGGAAAGGAACCGGGCATTGCCCGCTTCCGCCCTGGTCACCGAGCACCTGATACCGGTTCTGAACCGGAATATCCGGGAGCAGTGGTCAAACGGCATCTCCGTGCTGAGTTCGGATGTTCCCAACCGGAATCCGGTCTATGCCGGCACCCAGGCCCACTTGGATTCCGCCCTGGAACTGGAGATTCCCCGATCCCTGATGATCAACTGGCACCCGGAAAATTTTTTCCGCGGGATCGAGGGCCTGGGTCATTTCGTTCCATTGGAGGATTTGAGGCGCCTGGACCGCCATCTCTACCAGTGGACATCACATCAGAATGCCGCGAGGGTCAAGTACCGGGGGGAGTGCCGTTTACGACGTTCCTTCCCCGACCCGGCATTCAGCAGTGCCGGGCACGGGCAAACCGGAGACCTCTCGTTCAATTGCGCACTCCGGGAAGGGAGCCTGTCCGAATCCTACAACCTGCTGGGGGATCTCTCCATTGAAAATGGGCAGGTCAAAACCCAGCCCTTTTTCAGTCGTCTCACTCTGGACAGTCCCTTCGCGATTGTGGGAATGGTGCATCGTGGCGGAAAGATCGAATCGGAGGCGGACCAGTGGTTGCTGAAACTCCAGCTTTTCGACTCCAAGCACCAGTTCCATGCACGGTTGCCCGGCGGCGGGATCGTCGAGCGCATCGAAATCCGCTGGCCAAAGGCCAACCGGGCCGGTTCACTGTTCGGTCCGGAGCAGCCAACCGTTACGGGGACGGCGGAGTTGCGGGTGCTGGCGGATGCCGATGTCCTGGACGGGGTGATTGCCCGGATGATTGCCCGGGCCGACCAGGGTGCCATCGACTACTTTTCATCCGGAACGTTCCGGGCAGGGGTCATCATGGACGCGTTATTGAATGAGTTCAGGGGGGTCCCCCTGCCAGAAAGCTAATCCGGGGCCAGTCATGTTTCGAGATTCCAGATACGACATTCTATTTGATTCCGTCCCGATCGGGCCGGTGACTTCAAAGAACCGGTTTTACCAGGTGCCGCACTGCAATGGCGGTGGTTACCGGGATCCTTCGGCGGTGGCGGAAATGCGCCGCATCAAGGCGGAGGGCGGCTGGGGGGTGGTGTTTACCGAGCAGGTGGAGATGCACCATACGGCAGAAATCACCCCTTTCATTGAACTGCACCTATGGGATGACGAGGACCTGCCCATGCTCGCCAAAATGTCCGAGGGAATTCATGAATTCGGTGCGCTGGCGGGGATTGAACTGGCCTATTCGGGGGTGAATGGTCCCAACCTGTACACCCGGGAAGTCCCCATGTCGGCCACCGCACTGCCGATCCGGACCTTTACCAGCGATCCGGTATCCGCCCGGGAAATGACGAAGCAGGACATCCGGGATTTGCGGCGCTGGCACCGCAATGCCTGCATCCGTGCGAAAAAAGCCGGGTATGACCTGATCTGCCTGTATGGGGCCCATGGATTTGGGGTGATCCAGCATTTCCTGTCCACCGTGACCAATCACCGGGTGGATGAATACGGCGGGTCCCTGGAAAACCGAGGTCGCCTGATGAAGGAATTGATCGAGGAATGCAAGGATGCGGTGGGCGATTGCTGTGCCGTGACCCTGCGGTTGTCCCTGGATGAGGTGACCGGGGAGTTGGGTTTTTCCAATTCGGAAGCGAGAGACCTGATCGAGATGCATGCCGAACTCCCCGATCTGTGGGACCTGGCCCATGGGTCCTGGGAAGACTGTTCGGGTCCATCGCGTTTCAGGGAAGAGGGCGCACAGCAGGACCTGGTCCGGGGCATCCGCGAGCTGACCACCCGTCCCGTGGTCGGGGTGGGCCGGTTTACTTCCCCGGACTTGATGGTGAAGCAAATCACCTCGGGGACCCTGGACCTGATCGGAGCCGCCCGGCCTTCCATTGCCGATCCGTTTTTGCCCAAGAAAATCGAAGAGGGCCGGATCGAGGACATCCGCGAATGCATTGGCTGCAATATCTGCATTACCGGGGATACCACCATGTCGCTGTCGCGGTGTACCCAGAATGCTGCGTTCATGGAAGAGTGGAGAAAAGGCTGGCACCCGGAAAAATTTCCCGTCCGGGGCCCCAGCCGGTCGGTACTGGTGGTGGGTGCCGGGCCCGCGGGGCTGGAGGCAGCCAGGGTGCTGGGAGAACGCGGCTACGACGTGGTTCTGGCGGAAGGAAAAACGGAAATCGGGGGACGGGTGGCGCTGGAAAGGCAACTCCCCGGACTGTCCGCCTGGGGCCGGGTGGCGGACTATCGCCAGTACCAGCTCAGCCAGATGGCCAACGTGGAAATCTATCTCGAAAGCGAACTGAACGCACAGCAGATCCTGGAATTTGGATTTGAACACGTCGCGGTGGCAACGGGCGCGACCTGGCGGCGCGATGGCGTGGCCAGGTACCAGGTAACTCCCCTGGACATGGACCCGGCGACCCCGGTGTATACGCCGGACGACCTGATGGCGGGAAACCTGCCTTCGGGAAAGGTGCTGGTTTTTGATGACGACCACTATTACATGGGCGGGGTCTGCGCCGAACTGCTGGCAGTCCAGGGCGCACAGGTGGAACTGGTGACCCCCTCGGCGTATGTTTCCGAATGGACGCGCAATACCCTTGAGCAGGCCACGATTCATACCCATCTTGTCCGTCTCGGTGTGCAGATTACTCTGAATCAGGGCGTAACGGGAGTCGGCAGGGGAGCGGTCGACCTGGCCTGTGTGTATACCGGCGCGGTCACCGGCAGGGAAGTGGATGCCGTGGTGATGGTGTGTTCTCAGAAGTCCAACAACGCGTTGTGGAAGGATCTGGCGGCCAGGACCGATGACTGGAAAGAGAGCGGAATTACCTCGGTCAAAGTGATCGGGGATGCGGAATCGCCGGCTCCCATTGCCTGGGCGACCTATGCCGGTCACCGCTATGCACGGGAACTGGATGAACCGGATTCCGGGGATGCGTTGCCGTTCAAACGGGAGGTCGTCATCCCCGAAAAGGGGTTCCGGTTGGCGGGAGTGTCCTGAATTTCCCCGCAGGAAACCTGCCACAGGGTGCCATGGAAGGAATGATCCATTTCCCTATGCATAACAAAAAGTGATGGAAACGCATAATAAAACATTGATTGACGAGGATATTGGATAAATATAAGGTATGCAAAAACCACCATTGAGGCACCATGAACCTGCCCCTGTTCAAACCGCACGATTCTGACCAGAGTTTTGATTCCTCCCCGGACAAGTCATTCACCATGCCGGCCCGGTATTACCATGACGGGGAAATTTACGAACGCGAAAAGGAGGCCATCTTTTATCAAAACTGGTGGTTTGCAGGGCATGTCAGCCAGGTCCGGAATCCCGGTGATTACCTCACCGCCCGCATTCACGACCAGGAAATATTTGTGATTCGTGACCGGGAGGGGGCTCTCAACGGGTTTTACAATGTCTGCCAGCACCGGGGGCATGGCCTGCTCGAAGGGAGCGGCCGGACGAAGGTCATTGTCTGCCCCTACCACGCCTGGACCTACGGGATGGACGGACAACTGGTCAAGGCGCGGAACACCGGGGAAATGGCCTGCTTCAACCAGGGCGACTTTGCGCTCAAGCCGGTCCGGGTGGAAGTCTTCTGCAGCCTGATCTTTGTCAACCTGGACCCGGATGCGGCCCCCCTGGAAGAGCAGGCCGGGGACCTGGAGTCAGAAATCCGGCACTATTGCCCCCGCATCGATGAACTGGTTTTTGCCCGGCGCGATACCTACCAGGTCCGGGCGAACTGGAAAGTGCTGGTGGATAATTTTCTCGAATGCTATCACTGCCATCCGGCCCACAAGGATTTTGTCGACCTGGTGGATATGGAGTCCTATCGCTCCCGGACCCATGGACTGTATTCTAGCCACTGTTCCGACCGGGTCCGGTCCAACGACAACTCGGCCTTCCGGTTTGAAACCGGTGAGGTGGATTTCGGGTATGCCGCCTGGTTTCTCTGGCCCAATCTCACGCTGTGGGTCTATCCCGGGGAGGCGAATATCTCGACCCTGCAGATGATCCCGGACGGTGCGGGCCATACCCTTGAATACCAGGACTGGTTCATTGCTTCTCCGGAACCCAGTGCACAGATGGCGGAGGCCATGCAGTACCAGAAAGAGGTTCTGCAGCCCGAGGATGTGGCCCTGTGCGAAAGTGTCCAGACCGGCATGCAATCGAAAGGCTACAATCAGGGACGGTTTGTGGTGGACCCCGGTTTCAGTGAGTTGAGCGAGCACTGTGTTCACCATTTCCAGAAAATGGTGGTCGAGGCCCTGGGCGAATCTGGGTCGGTCAGTCTTGCTGGAAAGTCTGCACGATAAGCGGATGCGAAGGGGGGTGTCCTGGGTCAAAATGCCGGACAGGAAGCCACCGCATTCGGTTTGTGGGCTGGAAAATTTCTGTGGTGCAGGATATTTTCAAAACCAATGAGTTCTCGGTCGGCCCCCTGGTGGGCTCTGGCATTTGTTACGTGTATTGAGCGGCAACTTTCAGTGAAATTCCAAGTACCGGATTTCACTGAAAATGCCATCTATGATCCGCCCCCTCTTGCTCGGGCCTTGCAAATGCGGATATGGATGTCAGCGGCATCAAACCTCTGGACAAAAGCATTTCCGATACCGGAAGAAATGTTCCGGTTGTGTAGTGCGCGGACGACCCCACGCTAAGGGGTTGAGGAGTTTTGTGGGATGGTGGATTGATTGTCCAATGATCCCATATCAGGCTCATCTCCCGTTGGACAAATCTACCAGCCAACCACACTAAATGTAGTGTGATAGTCTCCATGAACACAAAAAGATCCTTTTTCAGGAAAAGAAAATGAGCGGTTCTGATTTGACCGATCTGTTTACGCCCGGCGATGGCGGCGTTCCTCCGTATCTGGCGGGTCGCAAGGAAGAACAGGCCTATTTCCAGGCTTGTGTGAAATCCTTGAAAAACAAAAAACCCACCCATCGGAACCTCATTCTCTATGGCCCCCGGGGCAACGGCAAGACCGCTCTGCTGCGTTATCTGCAAAAAGAGACCCGCCGACAAGAAGCCTCGAAGCTGGACATTCTACGGGTCACTCCAGATGAACTGAGAACCCTGGATGCGCTGTCTGGCCGCCTGATGGAGGACCATCAGGCAGTACGCAAGCGTTTCAAGTCAGTGGAGGTTTCCGGAGGGGTCGGAGGACTCTTTCAAGCCAAAACGGAAGTGGATTTGTCCCTGGCCTCTGTGACTATCCGAAAACTCCTTCAGGAGCGAAGTGGGAACAAGCCGTTTATCCTGATCATAGACGAAGCGCACCGATTGGTGCCAGCGATGGCTGAATCGCTGTTGAACGCCAGTCAGACCGTTCGATTGGAAGGTTGTCCGTTTCTGCTGGTGCTGGCCGGCACACCGAATCTTGAAGCCACCTTGGGCAAAGCCAATGCCTCGTTCTGGGAACGCAGCGAAATCCTTCCTTTGGGGCGCTTGTCACCGCAAGAGGCTGGTCAGGCGATCAGCGTTCCCTTGCAGGAGGCCGGCATCACCTTTGCCCCCGGTGTCATTGAGTACATCGTAGAGCAGACCCACTGCTATCCCTTTTTCATCCAGGTCTGGGGAGATTGCCTGGCCCGAAGGCTGAACCAAACCGGAGAGACTGAAATTACTGCGGAGACCGTCAATGCGGTGGAGGAAGAGGTCATCACAAAGCAAAACGCGATGTATCAGGTCCGGCGCAATGAGATAAAAAAAATGAGTTTGCTGCCGGTGGCTGAGAGTGTTGCCGAGGCTTTTCTCCAGTCTGGCTCACTGATTCTGCATGAAAGCACGTTGGAGGAAGCGATTAAAAGCGGTCTGGCGGGCGATGAGCCGACCACGAATGAGCGTGTGATGAAAAAACTCGAGCAACTTTTCCACCTGGGATATGTCTGGTAGGTGAGCGGAGCTTACTACGAACCGGGTATCCCGAGCTTGATGACTTACGTCAATAACCAAATTCGGTTGGAACATCGCAATTAAGCATAGCCAGCCACGCAAGGACTCCGCCGCCTTGGTTGTGGATGTAGGCATAGAGGACTGTCACTGATGATCGAAAGACATGCTTCCATAGAACCGGTGCACCCCGGAGAGCAGTGGCCAAATAAAATGCCATCTATGGTCCGCCCCCACCTTCGGTCGAGACACGAACCCCATGAGATTGAACGCCATGAAACAGACCACCGATGAATCGGCCCGACGGTACACGGAAATCAGTACCAGTGGGTCCGGGAGGGCCCGTGGATTTGTGGACGAGTCCTTCGGACCAGTTCGCCTCCTTCGGACCGTGTGGACAGCTCGTTTATGTTGAATTCAACATAAGAAACCCATACAAACATCTCTTACCCATAATTGTTTTATTTGTTAGCCAGCCTGTACCAAGTTGCACGTCCTTTGCCATACCGCTGAAGTCGTCCGGCATTAACCAACTCTCGTAATCTAACCTTAAGCGTATTCTGGTTAGCTCCGATTAATTCAACCATTTCAGCAATGGTGAGCCGGTCGTTTCTGCTAAACAACTCCAGCACCTGAACGGACAAGGTGGGCAAGTCAGCATCGTCATTTGTCTGTGGTTGCTCGTTTTCCAGCTGCTCTTTTTCTAATTTTCTGGAAAGATTACTCTTCTGTTTTTTTAAACAGCGCAGGAAAAAACCAAGCCAGGGTTGCCAGTCTGCCACTTCGGTTTTCAGGGTTGTCTGCGTGCGCCTTAAGGCTTTGTAATAAAGGTCTTTGTTTTCTTCAACAATGCTCTCCAGCGATGCATAGAGCACATAGTCATAACCGGCACGCAATAGCATGAGTGTTATCAGAATGCGAGACAGCCTTCCGTTACCATCCTGGAAAGGGTGAATAGCAAGAAAGACTACGTTAAACACAGCGATAATTAACAAAGGGTGCATTGATGCTTCGTCAATGGCTTTGCTTGTCCATCTAACCAGTTCTTCCATTTCCCTTGGGGTGTCAAAGGGAGTAGTGGTTTCGAAAACAATACCGATTTCCACACCCTGTTCATCCGTGGTGACAACCTGGTTGGAAAGGGTTTTGTAAGCCCCTCGATGGCGTTCGTCTTTGGTACTGTGCCTTAGCAATACCTGGTGTAGTTGCCGGATATGATTTTCAGTGATGTGCAAATCTTCATAAGCCTGGAATACCATATCCATGGCTTCGGCATAACCAGCCACTTCCTGTTCATCACGGGTTTTAAATGGGGTAGAGGTAAGATTGGATAGCAGCGTCTCTATTTGGATATCCGTCAGCTTTGCGCCTTCAATCCGTGTGGATGATCCAATGCTTTCTATAGTCGCGACCTTGCGCAGTTGCTGAAGCCGCTCGGGAGACATTGTTTTGAGTAATTCCCACTTGCCCTTAAACTCATCCAGCTCTGCTATAAGCTGCAAGAATTCGTGGTTAATGGCTATTTTCGGTTCTTTCATTTCAGCCTCTGGCCACCCCTGTCTGTAAAGCACCATACCCGATTATACCCGAAAATACCTGATTTGGTAGGCAGCCAGGGGGCAAAAGTCATCTCAATAGGCGTTGGATGCCAGTGCGAGCCGCAAGGACGAACAGCCCATGTGGCTGTGTCATAATCACGGGCAATCGCATTCGATCGATCCTCGTCGGTACCGAAGTGGCGTGAAATCCCGCTTCGACGACCCGCGGATAGGCCGTTGAGCCGCATGGAGACCAATCTGCGATCGGTTGATCGATTAGCGTAATGATATAAATGTATCTGAACCAGGGGGAAACGCATGAACAGAAGACTGAATGATTATCTGGACAAGAAGGGCGCCAAGGCGGTGGATGAAGGCATTCTGAAAGAATACTCGACGGCAATGAAGGAGACGGTCCTCGAGATCGAAAGGGAGATCAGGAAGAACGAGAGACGGGCTGCGGAACGGCGGTTCTCGCCGAGGTCGGTCCCGAGGCGTTAGAAAGCTGTCGCGGAGAAGAAAAGAAAAGGGACGTAGGGCGGGGGGGGGGGTAGGAGTGCTCCGGACAAGTGTGTGCAACGACCCTCATCTGTCTGGCTTGCTGCCCCCGTGCGTAGCCTGTTCTTCCAGTGCCCACTGCCTGAAAGCCTGTGCACCGGGAGAAACGGGGACCACTTCCCGGATGAGCAGGTAGTACCCGTTGCCGGTGTGCATGTGACACGGCACGGGAACGACCAGTTCTTTCGCCTGGACCATGTCGTCGACCAGATGACGCCAGCCGAGCGCGATGCCCATGCTGTTGCGTGCACTTTGCAGCACCATGGGATAGTTGTTGATCTGGATGGACCGGGTTTTGACCGGTGAGTGGACTCCCTGGCTGGTGAGCCACATTCTCCAGTTCACCCAGCCCCACGTGTCGTCCTCCAGCTCCAGCAACGTACACCGCAGCAGGTCTTCACTGGATTCGATCTTCCGGGTTTGCAGGTAGGTTGGACTGCAGACCGGAAAAATCTCTTCACCAAACAGTTCTTCCGACGTAAACCCCGGCCAGTCGTCCGGACCAAAGGCGATGGCAATATCGATCTCGGAAGCGAGGCAGTCCGATTTGTTGTCCGAGGCCACCAGGCGGACATTGATTTCCGGGTACGCTTCGCGAAACCCGGCCAACCGGGGCATAAGCCACAACCAGGCAATGGACTGGTCCGCACCGAGGTTGAGATGGGTTTTCGGGGTGGTTCCCCGATGCTCCACGGCGGCATTGGCGATGTGGGCCAACGCCAGGGCAACGGTGCTTTGGAATGATTTTCCCATGGGGGTCAGCGAGACGGCCCGATGCGCCCGGTGAAACAGCGATGTTCCGAGGTTTTCCTCCAGCAACCGGATCTGCCGGCTCACCGCCGCCTGGGTAAGGTGGAGTTCCTCTGCGGCCCGGGTGAAGCTCTGCAATCGTGCGGCAGCCTCAAACGTGGCCAGGGTGTCCATGGGCGGCAGGATGGACCGCAGGTTTTTCATCGGGAAGCGACCGGGGGATGGCCGGGATGGACTTCGTCCAGGATCCAGTTCTTGAAGTCGGTGGCGGCCCGGGAAAGGGGCGCATGGACCGGTTCGACCAGGTAATATGAAAAGCTGCCGATGGATTCCCGGAAAGGGGCCAGTAACCGGCCTTCGGTCACATCGTCCCGGACCAGGGTCCGGCAACTCAGTTCAATGCCCTGGCCATCCAGGGCGGCCTGGTTGCGGACATTGCTGTCGTCAATGTGCAGTGACCCGGCATCGTCGGGCGGCGGCTTCCCGAACAGGGCAAACCAGTCCGACCAGCTGTCATAATCCGTCTCCCGGAGCAGCGTAAAGTCCAGCAGGTCTTCGGGGGACCGGATGCGGTTCGCCCCGCCCAGTTTCGGGCTGAATACCGGGGTCAGTTCTCCGGGCACGAGTTGGAAATTCCGGATGCCGTCCCGGTCCCCCTTGGACCATTCAATGGCCAGGTCGATGTTTTCGGACCGGAAATCCACCGGCTGGTTGGTATGATGGAGCCGCAATTCCACGTCGGGGTGCCTGGCCCAGAACCGGTTCAGCCTGGGTGCCAGCCATTTCACGGCGAAATAGGGTCGCAGGCTCACGGTCAGCAGGTCCTGGTTGGCCAGTGTGCGGACTTCTCCCACGACCCGGGAAAGGGAACGAAAGATCTCCTGCAGTTCCGGGGCCATTTTCTCGCCGATTTCGGTGAGTGCGATGTTGCGTCCGACCCGTTTCACCAGCGGCACCTCCAGGTCGTGCTCAAGCCGCCGGATCAAATGGCTGACCGCAGAAGGGCTGACGGACAGTTCCCGGGCGGCGCGGGTCACCTGGTGGTGGCGGGAGACGGATTCGAATGCCCGCAGGGCATTCAGCGGAGGCAGCCGGTTGGTATTCATATATTGAGTTATTCTCAGCAATAACTGAATTAATCTCAATTGTAATCTAAATTATTTCTCAATAATATCTTTCCCATCATTCATTTGCAGACAAGAAAATAACATGGCTAAACCATCCGTATATCGATTCGAAGAGATCTCTGACCGACTGGAAACCCTGGAAGAAGGCGGCACGTTCATCAAACCCTTTGTGAACACGAAAATGGGCGCGAGCATGGCCGGCGGGGTGAATTTCCTGAACAGGGTGTCCGTCCCCTGGGACCTGACCTGTGACGAGTTGATATTTTGCCATCAGGGTACGTTCCGCCTCGTCGTGGATGGAGAGGACTATGTGCTGGAACCGGGGGACCTGATGTATGTCCCCAAGGACAATCATGTGAAATATGAGGCCGACCAGAAATGTGTTATTTTTTACGCGGCCTGGCCGGTGAACTGGAAAGAACTGTCGGGTGTGACCCATGTGCCGGGAATCGATCCCGCCGACATGCCCAAAGCGGACCAGTGAGGACAGGGCGGGTTTCATTGGCGACAAGATGACGAAACGGCACCGATTGAATCTGCTGACGGGGTCCACCGAACCAGGGCCAGCGGTGGGGTGCCGGGAAATCCTGAAAGGCGGGCGGACATCCCATTTTTCCATGGCCCCGGTCACCGTGCCGGTACGGTGGAAATTGACCAGCGAGAGCGGGAATGAGTTCTTCGTTTGAAACCTTCTGGAACCCGGGTACCCCGGTCAAGCCGGGGCTGCCGGCCTTTGTCTATACCGACGAAGCGTTTTCCCGGGTGGAAAACCAGACCATCTTTGCCGACCACTGGATCTTTGTGGGTTTTGCCCACCAGCTGGAAAAGGTCGGCGATGTCCAGCCTGTCACCGTCGCCGGCAAGCCTTTTTTCATCGTGCGCAGCGACGAAGCGACCATTTCGGCGTTTCACAATGTCTGCCGGCACCGTTGCCTGAAACTCGTGGAGACCACGAAAAACTGTGGAAGGCTGATCCAGTGCCCGTATCACCGGTGGTCCTACGATCTGCACGGCCATCTCAAGGCGGCACCGTATTTTGCCGGATTGCCGGGAACGGTGCCGGAAGGGTTTTCAATGGAAGAAAATGGCCTGGTACCGATCCGCTGCCAAACCTGGCATGACTGGGTTTTTGTCAATATCAGTGGCCGGGCCGGGGATTTCGGGGAGTTTGTCCGGCCCCTTGAAAACCAGCTGGAGGGAGTGGACCTGTCGAGGATTGTGCCGGTAGCCACCCTTGATTTTGGCCTGCTGGAGACGAACTGGAAAACCCTGATGGAAAATTTCATTGAGCCCTACCATGTGCAGTTTGTCCACCAGACGACCACCAGCCAGCCCCTTGAAGACCACTACACCATCATTGACGGACATTGCCTGGGCAGCGCCTGTGACATTGACGAAAGCAAGGGGGTGAACACGGACGGGACACTGGCGGTGACCTCGCGCTTTTTGACCCTGTTTCCGAATTTTGTGATGGGTACCTATGCACCGGACCAGATCGGGGTTCACCTGAATATTCCGGAAGGGGCCGGCCGGACCCGCCAGCGGCGGGTCATTTACCTGCACGAATCCCACGATACGCCGGCAGCGGAGATCGAACAGATTCGTCGCCTCTGGTATGATGTGCACAAGGAAGACCATGAAATGTGTGAGCGGCTGCAGCAGGGCCGGGTCTCGGATGTGGCAGCCGGCGGCGGGTCCCTGTCCCCGCATTGGGAGGACAGTGTTCGGCGATTCCAGGAAATGGTGGTGGAGTCGGTTTCCCGCCCGCACAACTGAAATCAGTTTAACTTTAACAACACGATCAAGATGAAAACAACCACAGCCAGCAACCCGGGGACCCCGGATTTTCGCATTGACCATACGATGCTGCGAGTCAGCGACCTGGAAAAGAGCCTGGACTTCTATGTCCGCGTGCTGGGCATGAAGGTGCTCCGGCAAAATGAATACCCGGGGGGAAGGTTTACCAATACATTCATCGGGTACCAGGGAGAGGACGATGGGCCGACCATCGAATTGACCTACAACTGGGACCAGTCCGAACCGTATGACCGCGGCAATGCCTGGGGACATATTGCGCTCAAGGTTTCGGATGTCTATGCGACCAGCGACTACCTGAAACAGCATGGCGTTGAATTCACCAAGGAACCCTCGCCCATGAAAAACGGCACCCGCATCCTGGCGTTCATCAAGGACCCGGATGGCTACCCCATTGAACTCAACGAGCCGGTCTCGTGAAACGGTAGGAACCCCCGTTCCATGACCGATGGGGGACCGTGCTGGACAGGCTCCATGGCTCCATGGGTTTCGGTGCCCCGGTACCCTGAATGAACCGTTTCGCGGACTGCAGTCCGGGGATTTTCGGAAATCATCCCCGGACGGTTTGTCCCGCAAGCCCCGCAGAACCCGATGAAAGTTCTCCCGCCGGAAGAGCTGTTTTCTGCTACAAATACATTATATGCAGAAATATTTGTTAATTAATATTGATAACGAAAAATAGTTTCTATAAAATATTGAAAACGTAATTTTATTCATTTTTCAGGTCTGGTTGGATTCACCGGTTATGTTCCCCGCAATCGATAGTGCCGAAACCACTCAGATTTCAAAGAAATCCCTGCCCTCGGAAGAACTGAACCGGGAAATCATCAAACTCCTGCAGGAGGATGGCCGGCTGGCCTTCAAGGATATTGCCAACGCCCTGAATGTCTCCGAGGGAACCATCCGCAACCGGGTGCAATGGATGAAAGAGGCGGGGATGCTGAAGATTGTCGCCCTGGCAGACCCCCAGGCGATTCGGTACCAGGCTGACGCAATGATCGGGATCAAGGTGTCCAACCGGACCAACCCCCGACAGGTGGCCGACCGGCTCTCTGTATTTGATGAGGTGGTGTATGTCGTCTGGGTTTCCGGCCGGTTTGACCTGCTGGTTGAGGTCGTCTGTGAATCCCATGCGGCGTTTCAGCTGTTCCTGGAAACCCATTGTTTCAGCAATGACGACATTGAGGATTTTGAAGTGATGACCGCCATCGAGATGTTCAAGAACCAGTTTCTCTTGAAACGCAATACCGCCTGAATGACCTAACCTGACGCACTGTGAGGAAAGAAACCGATGACTGAAATCCGGGGTATTGACCGAACCAATTTTGATAATTTCTGTGGATATCACCAGACCTGGGAGGGCCAACCCGACCCCCTGCTGACCCGAACCGGGCCGGGGACACCCTGCGGTGAACTCCTGCGACGTTACTGGCACCCGGTTTTCATTGCCGGCGAACTGGGTGACAAGCCGAAACTCATCCAGATACTGGAGGAGGAACTGGTCCTGTTTCGCGACCAGTCCGGCCGGTACGGGCTGGTGCACAAAAACTGTCCCCATCGCCGTGCATCGCTGGAGTATGGTCATTGTCAAAACCGGGGCATCCGCTGTTGTTACCATGGCTGGGTGTTCGATATTGACGGGACTGTTCTGGATGTCCCCGGCGAACCGGAAAATTCCCGCTCTGCGATCAATGTGAAAAGCAAAATGAGGCTGGGAGCCTATCCGGTCCGGGAATACAAGGGCCTGTTGTTTGCGTACCTGGGCCCGGCTTCGGAAACCCCGGAGTTTCCCATCTACGATACGTACGACATCCCCGGAATGGTGATGACGCCGTATGCCGCCCCGTTTCAGTGCAACTGGATCCAGGTGCTGGATGCGATTGTCGACCCGGTCCATACCGCCTTTCTTCATCATTCCCAGTTTTCCGATGGATTTGGTGTGCTCGGCGAAATAGAGTTCTATCACCGGGACCGGATCCGGTTTCTCGGCACCGCGACGCGCCGTGTCGAGGACAACATCTGGGTGCGGGTCAATGAATTGATTTTGCCCAACTTCACGCAGTCCGGGGCAGCGTTTGCGACGGATGGAAGCCGGGTCAGGTATTTTGGCCGCAGTGCCTTTACCCGTTGGGTCGTGCCGGTGAATGACCACCAGTGCATTGCCTATGCCTGGGGGAACTTCGGGGACCGGGGGGACCCGATGGAGTGGAATACCCCCGAGGGCATGCAGCTCATCGAACAGGGAGAACTGATTGACCGGACGTATGAGGAAAAACAAATCAGCCCCGGTGATCTGGAAGCGGTGGAAGGCATGGGCAGGATCTCCGATCATGAGAAGGAGTACCTGGTATCCGGGGACCGCGGGGTAGTGCTGTACCGCACGCAGATCAAGAAGCTGTGCCGTAATCTGGAACGGGGCAAACCCCCGCCACAACCGAGCGACCTTGCTGAAGCAGCCATCCCGACGTATGGCAGCGACAGCGTCATTCGCCTTGAAAAGGAGGCAGGCAAGGATGATTCCGAAGTGCTCCGGCACATCAATACCCGGGTGATGGAAACAATTTTCGCTGGGGATGGATTGAGCGGTGAAGACCGCGATCATGCCATCATCCAGGGACTGAAAACCATCGCCTGAACCCGGGTCGACAATGACAGGCCCGGGGCCCGGGCAGACACTTTGAGGAGAACAAGGAAAAGCGCATGGTGACTAAAATCCATATCAAGAACAACCGCTGGGCGCCGGGGTCCTTTCCCAATACGCCGGAAGGAGAGAAAGTGTTCACCATCACCCGGGAAAGGTTCGAACGGGAACAAGAGAAGTTTCCGGGAATCGGCGCCAGGGTTGAAGCATTCATTGACTGGGACACGGACCATTTTGCCGACTCCATGCGGGACGCGGAAATCCTGCTGACCTGGAATTTTCCCACGGACAATCTTGCGGCGGTGGCGCCGAAGCTGAAATGGATACACTGTATCGGTGCCGGGGTCGAGCACATGCTGCCGATGGACTGGATGCCGGAAGGAGTCACCCTGACCAACAACAAGGGCATTCATGCGGACAAAGCCGGGGAGTTCGGGCTCATGAGCGTGCTCATGCTGCATTCCCACCTCCCCGCGATCGTGTATCACCAGCACAAGCACATTTACGATTCACGCTATGCGGCCCCGATGGCCGGGAAGGTGCTGGTGGTCGTCGGGGTGGGCAGCCTGGGCGGTGCGATCGCGAAGAAGGTGCAGGCCCTGGGTGTGCATGTCATCGGGGTAAACCGCAGCGGCCAGGCGGTGGACGGCTGTGATGAAATTGTCACCACCGGGGCACTGGATGAGGTGCTTCCCAGGGCCGATTACCTGGTGGCAGCCACTCCGGATACCCCGGATACCCGGGGTTTGCTGGATCGGCGCCGTCTGGACTTGATGAAACCGACGGCCGGCATTGTCAATATCGGACGTGAATCGGTGATGGACTACGATGCGCTTTGCGACAAGCTGGAGGAGGGCAGCCTGGCGGGGGCCATCCTCGATGTCTTCAACCCGGAACCGATTGCAGCGGATTCGAGGTTGTGGGACACCCGCAACCTGATTGTCACACCCCACATTTCAGCGGATGACGGCGACAACTACGTGCCGATGACCCTGGACCTGTTTTTCCGGAACCTGCAGCACTACCTGGCGGGAGAGCCGTTGCTTAACCCGGTCCAGCCGGAACGGGGATATTAGCTGGAAGGGAAGAGGACCGGTGCAGGGTTGCAAGGCCGGTCCCGGGATGGCGGGCAGGGGAATCGCCCGGGGGTTAATCGAAGCTCGGGGTCATCCCTGGAATCTTCTCATCACTGACGGATTTGAGACAGTATTCGATGAAGGATTTTTGAACGGGGGTCTGGATCAGGTTGCGTAAAACCGCAACCCCCAGGGTAAGGGACTTGTACGCATTGGCCAGGCGGATGTATTTCAAGGCACTCCCATCCAGCGACTGCTTGTTGCAGGGCCGTACATTGGCCAGGCTGTAGCCATATCCCTTTGCGACCATCCCCCGTTGCACTTCGATCAGGTGCGTTCGGGCCTTGATCAAGGGTTTCAGCCCGCGATTGTTGAACAAGGACATGAAGTATTCACTGCTCAAGGGCAGGTCGAGCAGGATCAGGGGTTCGTTTTCCAGTTCTTCCAGGGTCAGGATTTTCTGACTGGCCAGGCGGTGACCGGAACCGAGGAGGACATACGGGGGCAGTTTTGCCAGGGGGATGAATTCAACATCATTTTGCAGTTGCAGGTCGTAGGTCAGGGCGAGGTCAATGGAGCCCTGCCGCAACCACGGCAACAGGGTCGCCTGGTGCGCTTCGCGAACACGAATTTCGGATTTGGGGTGCTGGGCCATGAAACCATGGCAAAGGTCCGGCGTGATGATCGGTGCCAGAGTGATGAAACAGCCGACTTCAATGGTACCAATCACCTGTTGGGACAGTTCCCCGGCAAAGCTGTGCAGTTGTTCGGCTTTTGCCAACAGCATTTTGGCTTCCCGGAAAAACTCCCTGCCGGCGGTAGTCAGGGAAATCCCCTGGGCGTGATGCCGGATAAACAGCTGGATATCAAAGGTACTTTCAAGGTGAGAGATGGCGTTGGAAATGGATGGCTGGGACACATGGATATTTTCCGATGCCTTGAGGATGCTTCCAGCATCGCCGGCCGCCACAAAATAGCTCAGTTGTCGGAGGGTAAATCGCACGATGGGCCCTGGTTGGAGGATTGAAGCATGCTATTCGTCGCCGGGGACGCCGTAGGAAGGGGCTTGTGCAGGATTCACTGCCCGGGTCAGGTAATCCTGCATCTGCGGTTCATAGTCCTGCCACAGGCGGCGGAGGGTTTTGACCGGATCCACATCGTCCCAATCCACGCGCAGGTCCACCAGGGGAAAGGGCTGTCTGTCCGCGACCAGCAGGGCGGCAGAATGGACATCACCTTCCTCTCCTCCTGCGGCCAGGGCGGCTTCGAGTGACCGAAGGAGACGATCTGCCAAGTGGGATTCCCCGTTTTGTTCAAAGGTATGGACCAGCACGGTCGGTATTTCCGTTGAAGACAGCAGGTTGCCGGCGGCATAACAGGCCTTTCCCGATGACTCGGCGTGGGTCCCCAGGATATGCCGGCCGGTAAATCCGACCGTTCCACCCTGGTTGTCCACCACCGTCAACTGCCGGTAGTCCAGGTGTTCCCGCCCGTCGATGGCCGTGCGGAGGGCCTGTTTGGCGTTCAATCCCGTTTCCAACTGGTCCAGTATGGCCGGGCCGAGGGAGGGGTCGGTGACATTCTGCGTGGCGACGGCGCCGACCCCGGCTCTTGCATGCGGGCAGCGGGCCCCCACGCTGATACTGGATGTGGTGATGGCCACTCCCAGCATGCCGGTTCTCCGGCACCGCCCGACAATGGAAAATGTCATGTTCCCTGCGCCCTGGAATCAATCGGGAATCACGGCGGTCGCCTCGATTTCCATGACCCATTCCGGTCGGGCAAGGCCATTGACAATGAGACCGGTGGAGACGGGATATACCCCTTTCAGCCATTTCCCGATCGCCTGGTAGACTTCATCCCGGTAGGCGCGGTCCGTAATATACACCTGGATGCGGCAGATATGACTGAGGTCTGAACCCGCCTCGTCCAGGAGTTGTTTGACATTTTGCATGGCACGGTCGGCCTGTTCATACGGGGTGGCATGGTCCATGCTCTCGAAACCGTCAATGTCCTGTCCCACCTGGCCGCGCACGAACACCAGGGTGCCCCGGGCTTTCACCAGCTGGCAGAGGTCGTTGTCCAGCTGCTGGTTGGGGTAGGTTTCCCTAGTGTTGAATTTGCGGTATCGTTGATGTACTTCAGTCATTGATTTAGATTCAATAGGTGTTACGTCCTGACAGGGTACTCACCAGTTGGTTTTTTTTCAACTTGTAACATGGATAAATGGGTGCCCGTGAAACGGATAAAATGGAATGACAGGACCAAGGGTCAAGGAGCGACCAGTTTCTTCTCTGTAAGCATTCGGTAAGCTTGTGATGCCACTCCCATTATTGTGCCGGATTTTTGTTGGTGACCGATGCTGGGGCGGGTGATTTTCTGCGGGGTTGTCCTCAATCGGTATTGAGGATGCGTTGTCAGTGTTTACCGAGAGGACAAAGCCAGATGTTCTTGATCGGTTTGAGTTGCCTTCGATAGCGGTCATTTCAGCCGCGCCCCTGGGTAGTTCCGACCGGATGCCATCCAGAGGCCTGATACACGCTGCCGTTGAATCGGGGCTGTTCGACGAAGGTTTCGATGAGACACAGATCACTGTGATACTGGCGCTTCCAGTCCTGGGGCAGGCGCTGACGCAGCAGGGAGAGGAGATGGGAGCCAAGGTTGGGCCGGCGGGCCCAGGGCAGGATCAGGAATCGGCTGTTGTTGCACACCCAGGGCAGGTTTTTCTCGCGTTGTTCCGCGGTCCATCCGATGAAGTCATCCCGGGGGGCGAGGTTCCAGGCCTACCTTTCGTCGTCGTGGGTGTTACGGAATGAGCGAGGCGATCTAGTGCATTCCAATTTCCATGGCAGTCAGGCATTTGATCGTGGCGACGGAGACATTGCGGATATCAAACCACCGAGCGTGGCCTCCCAGTACCTTGAAGCCGAACTCTTTGCCATGGAGTTTGCGCAAATCGAGAGTGAGGGGCGGATCTAGCAGGTCCACTTCAAGCACTTGGTGATATTTGCCTTTCACCTCCCACTTTGGATCAGCCACGCCATGGGCGTATGCGCATCGCACCATATGCACGAGTGTGCGCAGCTTGACACTTTCATCTGCGGATTGGGGATCGGGGCAAATGCCGGCAATTTCCCAAGCTTTGTCGAGTGTCAGTGCGGAACCTCCAAAAGCCAATGATACGGCAACGCTTGCTGCTATGATAATGTCATCCAGTCTTTTGAAATATTCCGGTGGGAATCTCAGGTTTTCTTGCTCCAGACGAACAATATGATTCGTATCAAAATCAGCAGGATTGATTTTCTCGTGCTCACAATAATAAAGAAGTTTGATAGAAAATTCGATTTGACGAAACGCCATCTCCACATCAAAAAGTGCCTCTTCCAGCGTCATATCCATAGTCTGCCCCATTCTTTTGTGTCAACGTGAGACAATTTCTCCAGCATTCGCATTCCTGAAAGTCTAATCGTCGGTCTCCCGCGACGGTTGCGCTACGATGGACCATGATGTCCGATTCCAATAGCAGAACGCCTGTACCATGATGTATGAGTGGAGCACGGATACTTCATTGATTCCCTCCTGAATGATATCAGACATGATCTGGTCGAAAAGCCGATTTGAGACTACCGACAGGCCAGTAGTTTCCTGAACGATCTTGCCTGCCGTTCTGATGATCGCGGAAAGTGGGAGCGGATCGTTATCATCAAGATGACCCCGGAACCGTTCGGAGAATCCTTGGCCTTCGATTATCTCCGGCTCGGAGGTAGCCAGACCCTTACTCCCAGGCGCATCGAAAGAATACCGATCATGACCAACCAAATCTGCTGGTCGGACGAAATTGGATGACTGGATCAAGGTGGATCGGGTGGTGTGGTCCCACAACTCTCTGTGCGTGTGAAATGCTGCACAGGCGTAGGTAACCAGTGCATTGTTGTCGGCGACCGTTTCCAATTTTTCGAGACAAACTTGTTGATTAGAATCTATATCGTACCGAAAGTATGGATGCTTCCAATAGCTGCGTTCCTTCCCCATATGACTGCCAATGAACTCTGGCCGCTTATGTTGAACAAAAAGATTGAAACAGAAAGGCGGAAAATGATGATCAGCGATTTCAAAATATTTTTTCCATTCATCTGGTGATAGCTGTATGCCGGGCGGATAAAATTGCCAAGTCCGAAATCGGTCAAAGATCAGTTGGGTATTGGAAAGAAATGCGGCATCAAAGCCCAGAAAATGTTCTTGAATTTGTCCAGGCGTCCAGACACATTCGTGTAATTTCGGTATTTGATCTTTAAAGATGGTCTCGTACTGTCGTTCACAAAATTCGGCTATTGGCATTCTGTATTCCCTTAGTAGCTTTCGGCTTGGTCCTTTGGATACTTTAAAAAGGTGGCGACCCGTTGTCGTGGTACAACCAGCCCTCGTTGCTGGTGTTGTAGGTCGGATCATAGATGATTATGTGGAAACGTTCCGGGACCATCGAGGAGATGGAAACTGTTGGCATGCTGTTCTTCATGAGTCGTATGATGAGCAGAGGCAGGTTCAAAGTCGAAATCAGGTTATGCCACTCAATTTTCCTACCCAGTCTTCGCGAGCGAGAGCCTCCGAGAGTTTCAGGATCTCCCCCGCCCTGATCACAACACCGAGGTTGTTCGGCATTGACGATCTGGTGATAGCCGTAGCAGTAGGTATGTCGACTTCTTCCACCGTTCCCCTAACGTTGTATTGTTGTACGGAGGAGACAACACCCAGCAAAGCATAGCGCTCGCCAAGACTGAACTTTCCATCCTCGACATAGGCAGGGAAGTTATAGAGGAACACCGGTGAGCCACTGGACTCAGGGAAGATCGAGCAGTCGATCAGAAACTTGGATTCTCCGTTATAGTCCAGCATGGCATGTGAGGATGTGATGCCGCGTCGGAAAAGGGGGAGGTTTCGCGTTTTATCCCACAGACCTTGCGGATATCCAACAACCAGCACATCTTCGGCGAAGCGCAACTGTTTCTCAATGCTTTTGGTGGCAAAGTCCGTCAGGCTGATGGCATTGAGATTGATGGTGCTTCCATCATCGATGTTTCTGTCAAGAATTGGACGCAACAGAATGGCGGCTAAGTCAATATCCGGGTTGTCGTGAAAATACACGACCTCGTCCAATCGATCGTACATGAGGGTCCTGCGCTGTTGCGGCGTTGCTTGGTGCGGACCAGGAGCGGTCGAAAGGTCGAGTCGGATATTGCAAAATCCCTTGACGACATGTTTGTTAGTGATAAGCACTGGTACGTGGCCGTGAGTTCGGTGTGGAACCACACAGTAGAAGCTCGAACCCACACACACGCGATCAGTGTTGGAGCACTCGATGCGTACCGTGGACCTTGCCATCTTGTTGGTTGCGTTCATTTAATGCCTCCGGGAGTGGGCTCGCTCATGGGTGGTCAGTTGAAGGAGGACATTCTATGGAAGTCAGGGAGCAATTCAACAGACTGCTGCGCCTTGTCAACGCAAAGTTCAGTATAGAGCATTAATTTAGTTCTGACAGATATGCAACCATCCAAACTCGGCAGACACTATTTATGGCATGCCAGACACACCTTTGCCTTACCATACAGATCATCAATATCTATAGGTTCTCTATCTGGTCGCAATGGATTGGGCTGTACTTTTAATCGCATCCGACTGAGCCGTTGTTCATGGTCCTGCTTGATCTGATTTATACGCTTCGGCTTAGAGAGTTCGTCAAGTGATTCTCCTTGGCTCCAGGTGAACGGAGAACCATGGTCAACAGCATTCTTTTCATAAGTCTTGGCTTCCTCAAATGCATCGGGGTGTCGCTCCATGAGCCGCACCCATTCGATCTTCTGCTGAAAAAAACAGAAGGTGCAACCACTGCGTGTACGCCATTCATAGTAAGTTGGCAATCCTAGTCCTGTATTCTCAAGCAATTCCAGAACCCCTGCCTTGTCAATGCCGGTATCCTTGAACGGCAGGCGCACGGTGAGGTTCCTATGCCGAGAGGAGTACCCATCCCGATATTCCTCGTCGGCGCGGATGGCCACATAGCTGTAAACATGTTTCCCGTTTTCCAAGGCAGGCTTGATCCACTGCTCGAAGGGGCGCAGTTTCAACTGTCTTGTACACCAGCGGGTTTGTGGAGAGGGCAGAAAGTCGTTGTATTGACGGAGCCAGAAATCGAAATCCCGGTCCGGGTTAAGCCGCAGAATCGGTTTTCCCAAAAAACCTTCGAGTTTGTCAAGAAACTCGTAAACTTCCGGCAGTTCTTTTCCGGTGTCGGTAAAGAAGTAGTCAATATCGAGTTCTGAATGGTTTTGGCGCATGTGTATCGCTAGTGCCGCGCTGTCACGTCCACCGGATAAGCCTAGAACATGCCACTCCGTTTTTACATCGCTCATGATACTTTACGTTTATTGCGTGAATGGGGAACCAATTTTTTGTCAGTCTTCAGATAGCGAATACTTACTTCAGCGAGGGCTGCAAGAATGATGTTTCGCTGTTCTTCTCCACTGTTATGCAATACTTTAGTGATCGTATCCGACAATTTATCTATCGTATCTCGGTCTCCGTCGGAAACCTGGAATTCGTCATATACCGGAGCTGAATTTCCCTCTTGACCGACAACCACTGCTATGGAATGACGTTTGTCATCTCTCCCTTTGACATGCGCAAATGCCTCTGTTCGTACGAAGCGTTGTGCCATGGCTGCAAGCTCGACGGTTGCTTTGTCTACATCGGGATCAACCCAACTGTGCACAGGTTTACTTGCTGCCATGCCCGCAAGCCCTTCCATGTCTGAAATACTGCCCTCAAACTGTGCCAGACGCATAATAAATGCTTCTTGGCGGTGGTCTCCGCCCAACTCGCGGATATTATTTGCCCGGCCGCGCAAATCTTTTAGCATTCCTGGAGCCGAGGTTGCTACCTGAAGTTCTGCCAGAAGAATTTCCTGCAGACGGGCAAGCATGGATGGATAGGAATCCCGCAGTTCCAAAAGCCCTTCACGAACCAGGGATGCGATCCGGGGGGCGGTCTCGCTTTCACTGCTGTGGTCTATATCGGGTAGCAGGTTTGGCATATCGTCGAAAATCAGTTTGTTGGGGTCTTTTGCATGTTTGAACAATTCCCGAATACGAACTGCATTACGCGAAAGCCGTTGAGTTCGACCAACCCATGGTGGCAAACGATCATAGATTGCGACCAGACTCCGTGCCACATCTATCGGTTCGTGGCAGCGAGGTTCGTTTCCTACATTGAACTCATTCACCACGTTGACTAGTTCGGATAGAAGGTGCCGGGAGACCTCCGTTAAATACATCCATCGGACCTGTATGTCATCCGGGTTTTTTATGAGGTAGTCGATATCAAGGTCGGACAACTCGGCCCTGAAAACACCCTGACGATAGAAAGCAAGCGCCCCTTGCTCCGACAGTATGAATGCCACAGAGAGTAACGGCAGTAGGCCGTCCTTGATGCCAAACGGAGCTTTCCGCCAAAGGTCGTATAGGTCTGAAATTGGGATTATGCGGCCGGAATTAATAATCAACCATTTCCGCCCTGCTTTCCACAATGGTGCCAGATTGCTGGTGTCCGACACCTTCGCTTCGGGGTTGACAAAGCGCCAGCCCTCTGCCGTTTCATGGTGCAGCCCGGTCTCCTTCAATAGAGAAAAATACAATCCACCTGCTGCCGGGTAACCCTTGATCCCTAATTTTGGTTCTCGCTCGTTATGAACCATACGCCGAAGCAGAGCATTGCGGGCTGCAACGGCACTGCTTGACGGTTTTATCCTACCCAGAAGTTCGTTGTGGAGCACCGGAGCATGGTTAAATTGTTCGTCAGCAAGACGGGAAGCCAGTCCGTTCAGTTCTGCGCGTGACAGTACTGTAGGTTTCTCGCCCTTACGATACCAGGAAGCGGTATCGAGTGCTCTCGCAAGGTCACTTTCAAGTTGTTCTTTGACTGCCGCAATGCGGGCAGACACCTCGGTACGTGCCACCCGGTCGCCCTGTAATTCTGGGCTCTCTTCACGTACACGCTCCAGCGCAGAAAGCTCAACTACCGACTCGGGAATACGCCATACACTTGGGGACAGGCCGATAACGATATCCTGCTCTCTATCGACTTTGGTTGCCTCTTGACAAAGCTCTGTTGCCCTGCTTTGTGATTCACCTTGCATGGGGACTGCAAGCATAAAGCATCCAACTGCGCCATGGCGTGGTTTGTAATTAGTAACGAACCATTCTATCTCTGCTAATGGCACCACACTCGCATCAAACCAGCGCAATGCTCCAGTTTCGTGGTAGTGACGTTTCGCCGCCACGGGTTGGAGATTCGCAAACCTCTCCAACGTTTGTGGTTCTGTTTCCCCGCCATCCTCAATGGTTTGTGCCACCGCTTGATCAATGTCGAAATCACTTCCCTCAAATATTGACCAGGTATTGGAAAATTTCCGAAAAATAATTAAAGACCAGGCACGCAAATCATCCAATGATTCACAGATCTCTTGCGGGGTATACTCTGTGAGTGAAATTTCCAGCAGGGTATGACTTGCGGGGAGATGAGAGCGCTCTTTGAGGAGGTCTGCCAAAGTGATTATTTTTAGCAAGCGCAGATGTAACTCGGTGCCTCCTGAGGCTTCACATCTTCCCAGCGCATCTGTAGCCAGTGCCCAGCGGTGGCCGTCCGGAGAGGCCAGTATCGACGGCTCCAGATTGATGTTCAGATAGTCCCACAACCGATCAGGAGTATAGAGGTCGGTTTCAGTCGTATGGCGAAGGAAATCACGAAACCCGTTAGGCTCTGCCGAATTCAGAAATCCGAACAGACTTCGCTGATTTTGGCCGAAACGCCGGCGAGACAGAGGACCGAGGAGACATGCAGTTACCGGATGCAAAGGCCAACAACCTTCCAGTGTCGTTGCAAGTTGCGGGGAGTCTTTCTTCACAACGAGTTGCGCGACTTGCTCTGCCAACGTTGCAGTTGGAACAGGTTGGTAGTCGCTTTCAACCGCTTGTGATAATAGGTTGATCTGTTCCTGGGGATCAACATTAATTATCAGATCGACGAATCTGCCCTGGACCTTGGACCACTCATCTCGCATCTCACGCGATAGGCGAGGTACGTATTCTTCAAAGGCCTGGTGTAGTATGCCGATGACAAGCAGTCGCCCGCCACTTCGTGATGCGAGTTCAGCAAGTTGCTGAAAAAAATGAATGTCGGTTCCATCGCGAGCTGCGCTCTCAAGAAATTTCCCCAATTCGTCAATGAATATCGCAAGGCCTCCTTTAGCCCGCGGGTTACGCGCTGCTATTTCTTCTAATGTTTTCAGAAGACTCTGCTCAGACCAGATCGTTGGTATATTGTTTCTCTTCAACAATCTAGCGGATTCAATCGCTTCTCCAATCACGTTGATCGGTTGATCTCGACGGCCGGATATAGGCAGTACATTCCAACCACGGGTTCGGGGGGGAAAAGCTTTCAGCAGGAGGGGAGCAGTTTTCTCTCCGAGAAGCGTTGCCGCCTCATTACGCAACTCCTGACTACCGTTGAGCATCGCGCCGAAAACAACGGCAAGGCTTGATTTGCCACCACCATAAGGACCGGTCCAGGTAAAAGCACCCTGGCCAGTTTCCAGAACATGACGTGCCATAACCTCAAGAACATCAGCCGAGGATGGTGGGCAGATGAAGCCCTCCAATGCCGACGGGTCACCAAAATCTGTGTCAATTCGAATAGCGCGCTGATAACGCCGTGCTACGTTGACCCTGTCTGCGAGCACCATCAGGCGGCGTTCCTACGTAATCTATGCTCGTAATCGTGCTCAATAAACTTGAACGCTTGGTCTTCGGTAATGTCGTGTTCCCGTATCAACTGTTTCAGCCCGGCAGTTTCAGACCATCGGTACGCTCCACCGCTTACGGTTTCGATCTCCAGCAGAAGGTCTGCAAGTGAGTTTTCATCAAGAACGAAAACGCGGCCCGGCGAGCCTGGTTCATGCGCAAGGGCTTCAAAGGAAAGAGACCGTGCGGTGGAATGGTCTGGCCAGAATCCATACACTGCGTATGCTACTATTCCTGCACCGAGTGTCGGTTTGCGTCCTCTCACGAATCGAAAACCGTCTCGTTTGCCGGTAGATTGGATCAGCCCGAGTTCTGTCAAAGGAGATTCCAAAGACTCTTCATAGCCTGTCTTTTCCGAGAGGGATTGTGAAACATAGGTCCGCACAAAGCAGGCAACATCGCTTTTGATTGTCGAGATCGAAGCTCGGGATTTCGGATGGCCCTTCGCCAATTTTTCGATCCCTCGGACAAGAGTGTCGCGGTAGAAAGTTGGGGATGCATAGTGGTTGAATGCCCAGAACCATGTTGTATTGTTTGGATTGCTACTGATTATCCAATGTATAATCCATGCCGTCGTTGGATCTTCCATGTATGGGTCACGACCGCCTTCTCGAAATAGAGACTTACCAAGCTGTGTAGTCTCACGACCGTCCTTGGATATTATCTCTGCAGCCGTTGCCCAATGTCGTATCGATCCGACCATGTTCCGACCAACGCCAAATCGGGCAATTGCATCTTCGGCAAGAAAGACAGATCTCTCGCTTCCGGCATGTTCTGCCTCGGAAACCGCATCGAATGCCTTTTTGAGCCACCCGTAACGTAAGGGAAATGTTTCGTGGCCAGAAAGCCTTAACCTATAATCTTCTTCATACAACCGACTACGTGTCATGACTTCGGCCTAAATGGAATGCTCCGCTCGACACTATCAAGAATATCCGGTATGGTCAAGACATTACTGGCGGTTGCGTCCAGGAAAGAGGTTTTTATGAACAGGACAGGAACGATCTACGCGGACTATCAGGCTACAACGCCACTTGACCCGCATGTGCGGGAATGCATGGAACCATTCTGGAATGAATCCTTCGGTAATCCACATTCCACCGATCATATCACGGGGTGGCAGGCTGATAAGGCCGTGCAGGAGGCTCGTGCTTCCGTAGCCTCTCTCATCGGTGCTGATGAAGATGAAATTATCTTCACCTCCGGTGCTACCGAAGCCAATAACCTTGCTTTGTTCGGTCTTGCCCGCCGTATGCCTGCGGGTCGTAATCGAATAATTGTCAGTGCGGTCGAACATAAATGTGTTCTGGCGGCAGCTCGGGCTCTCTCCATTCAGTCTGGGTTTACCGTTGAAGCAGTCTCTGTCAACCAAGACGGAATGATTAATTTGGATGTACTCCAAGCTTCACTCAATGACGATGTCCTGTTGGTTTCCATCATGGCGGTAAACAACGAAGTCGGATCTATTCAGGATATACTGCGTATCTCGGAGATATTAGCCCCATACGACATCCCCTTGCACTGCGATGCGGCGCAGGCACCCTGCGCAATGGATCTAAGTGATCTCGCCAAGTCTGCAGCAATGATCAGTCTCTCTGGGCACAAGTTCTATGGGCCGCAGGGTATTGGTGCACTGTATATCCGTCGTGACCTGCAGGACCGTGTTGAGCCTATTATCTATGGCGGGGGACAACAGAACGGGTTGCGATCAGGTACTTTGCCATTGCCTCTTTGTGTTGGCTTGGGTGCCGCCGCTGATATAATGGCAAGCAGTAAATCCGCTTTGGATCGCTCAAGAATTGCTTGTCAACGTGATCGGTTCATTCATCTCTTACTGGATGCAGGAGCGCTGGTTACGGTGAATGGCCCGGACACCAACCACCGACATCCTGGCAATGCCAATCTGTGTTTCCACGGATACGATGCTCACAGTATTCTCAGTTCCTTGCAACCAAAGCTTGCTGCATCCACAGGGGCTGCGTGTACTTCGGGTCTGTCCGAGCCATCACATGTACTGCAAGCCCTGGGTCTTTCGACAGAAGATAGTGATGGCTCTATAAGATTCAGCTTCGGGCGATTCACCACCGAACAAGACATTGACAAGGCTGCAACACTGGTTCTGCAAACCCTGGAATCTTTTTCCCTACACCTATCTGCATAATAACGAACTTGGTTTGCTTACTCCAAGTTAATGGGATGGTCTGTTTCATGGCGTTCAATCTCATAGGACTTGTGTCGCGACCGAAGGTGGGGACGGACCATCCCATTAGTAAAAATGCCGGGAAAACCGCATGGTTAAGCCATTTCTGGCAGACAACTTAGCATTTGGAGTGGAGGTGGGTCCATAAATCCGTCTCAAACGAAAGCTATATTAACTTAGCCATAGATGGCACTTGTAGGGCCATGGGGACTCTATAAGTGCTTGATTATAGGTGATATAATTCAGACGCAAGAGAACTACCCCCCACATTTCTGTTGAATTCTGTGGAGCCGTATTCCCGCCTTGATGACGGAATACTTGCATGGATTGCCTACACAGGCTGCCTCATGCGAACCCGATGCAGACCAGGTTTCACCCCGGCTGCCTTGACGATCCCGGTCTGTTCGACACTGGGATGGACGTCCTGACGGATGACAATCTGCTTCCCCTGAACGGTCTGGAGCGTGGTGGTAACACGTATCCAGGTGCGCAGTACCCGACGAATACTCTGCCAGCGTAGAGAGGTCCCCGCTCCCCGCAGCCGGGTGCGGATCAGCTGCACCGCATGATAGGCCAGCACCGCAAGAAAAAGGTGTGCCTGAATACGGTCTTCCCGGGTATGCCAGATCGGACGCAATCCTAACTCCCCCTTCAATTCCCGGAACACGGCTTCGATGTCCACCAGCCGATGGTAGGTCCGCAGAACCGTCTCCAGGTCCCAGTCGGTGTGGCTGGTCCGCAGAATACAGGCTCCGAGCATCTCATCGGTCTCATCAAAACTGGCCTTGCGGGTGAATTTCACCGCCTTGGCCTGGGTGCCTTCTCCCCGTTGAACCTGAACCGTATAGTGCTGGGCAATCCCCGAATGACGTTCCTTGAGACGACCAACAGCTTCCACGATCCGTTCATACTTTTTCATCCGCCGGGGCACAGACAGGTTGTCGTGCAACCGTTGGAGTCCATCCTCAAACTTTTCCACCTGCCGGTCCCGGATGGACCGGGCCGTCTGCTGTCGGCCTTCACTCATCACATACAACCGGGTTTCATCGGCATCGGTGTCCAGTTTCCAGATCCGCACCGTGTGATTGGCCTGAGTGGTGATGGTGAGCTCCGGGTCCCCGTCCGGGGCCTGGGACGGCTTGCACCCCTTGGCCACGCAAAGCCAGGGATATCCCCGTTCCGTGAGCCAGTCGAGATTCTCCTGGGCACTGATCCCGGCATCCATGATCACCGTGGGCTTGTCCCCTTCGGTACCGTGTCCCTGGGCCTCAAACCGGCCCAGGGCGTCTTTCAGGGTGTCGACTTCCGTTACATTGCCGGGCAGGAACTCACAACCCCGGGGAAACCCGGCCTCATCCAGCATCAGCCCAAGGGTGATCAAGGGACAGTCATTCCTTCGTTGCTTGGATCGACCGAACTGCAGCAGCGACTTCTGTGCAGAGTCCGGATTGTCCGGTGTATCCTGTTTTTTCTGTGTTCCGGTGTAGTACGTATTGGACAAATCATAAAACACAATGGTATTGGGAATATCCAGCAATATGCGCTCCCGCTCAAACAGCGCCCTTTGCAGGGCTTCTTGATGTTTCCACAACTTATCGCCGATCCGATACAGGGTCTTGCGGGACAGTGCCCGGGAATCCCTGTCCAGACCGAGGATTTCCGCGGTGGCACTGTCGTCTTTCAACCATCGGCTGGTCTCCCGTTCACTGCCGGGATGCAGCATCTTGGCGGTCAATAATGCCAGGGAAATCCGGGTATCCCGGGCAGTAAAGCCCAGATTCTGCAGACACTCTCTCAGTCGGAGTTCTTCCCATGCGTGGAGGCACAACCGTTCTCCCCCGACGAATCGCGGGTCACGATGTTCCATGGTATTGAGGTCCACCGTGGCCACGGAGGGACCGGGGGTAGCGGTCTGGATGCCCCGGGAGCGCAACAGTTTCACCACTTCTTCGGCAGCCTGTTCGACCTCCGCTTCACAGGGCACCAGGGGGTCCTGACCAACCATGAGCTCTTCCACCCTCTGGGCGACAGGACCCCACAGAGTCTGGGGCACGTCCCATTTGGTTCCGAGGTTCGCCATGGTGGTCTGTTTGACCTTACCGCCGATGCGCTGGTTTTTGACCAGCCGGACACTGTACTGGGGGTTTCCGTGGGTGTCGGTATAGGTTTTGGTTCGTTTGAAGTGCATGAATCGGGCAGGATGCGGACCATGGATGGTTTTGGTATCCCGATTATACTGGAGGGAGGGGAAGATGTGAATAATTTATGCAGTGCCTATGGCCCTACAACAGATCAGAAATTACAACCTATTGATATATAACCGAAAAATAATCAGAAAGTGCGAAAATCAGCGAAAATCAGCCGATTCTGGTGGAAAAGTGCCAACTTGGGTTAGTGTAATCTGTCGTCCTTTGATCAACACTTCCTGACTAGCCTCTAGTCTGTACGTGTCTGGAAAGAAAAAAACCAGCCACTGCTTAATAACATGCCAAACCCGCTCGTTATCATGTTTATCAGCTAGATGTAGATAACAAGTTAAAAATTCATGTGCTTTAGTATCCGTCAGGCCAGTTGCCGCTAACTTATCAATTTCAGTGAGCAACGGCATTTGCCGAAGTATGCTGGCCATATAAGTTACGAACAGTTCCTGCGGCAACCCCAGCGGTGGGGAAAGTACGGCAAGATCTCCCTGCGCTGCTTCGTATGCGCTACTCACTATCCTGTCTTTACCCCGTCCGCGATAGACTTCCCAGAGCCGATCAGGAGTCGGGAATTGGGGAATCCATAGTTCTTCTTCGTCCTCTACAACCGCATCTCCCACTTCAGGTGCAGGATGATACGTGTCAATCTGCTTCAGTTTCTCCGCCAGCGCCCGAATCTGGTCACGCAACTGTTCGGTTGCTACGATCGCCGAACTTAATAACATCTCTTCCCATCCGGATAATCCTGGTGAATTGGCAGGCAACGTGACGAGTAGTTCGATATTCGATGGGGTATGCCAGCCGAGGCCACGCGCGGTGAGATTCGCTGAACCGACGAGGCATTGTTGTCCATTTGAATAATATTTTGCATGTAAGTGCGGATGGACCATGAGGCGCGCACCCTTCACCTTCGCAATATCATCGAAGATTTCTAGGTCGCAAACTCCAGACGCAATATCTTCCGGCAACCACCGCGTGATACAAACACATTCTGAAACAGTATCGGGGACAATTTTTAGGAGTCGATTGATTACTGGGGACTTTATGTACGGTGCAGCAATGATAATTCTGTCAGCCGCACTACGTATTAGCTCAATGACACCGTTACTGGGAAAGACAGCCACCATGTACTCAGTCTTCTGAATCCGTCAGGAAAAATCGGGCCATCTTCCCCCATTCCTGCCGCATCTCGAACAACCAATCTTGCCGTCGAACCTCTTCCATCTCATATCGTGCCCAGGCTGCAAATAGCAGTTCCAGTGTATCCGCAGCCTTGTGAATCCGATCGAGTAAATCAGCGTCAGTCTCGTCCTTGATATCTGGTTCGAGTGACCTCATTAACTGCTCATAAAATGGGTGATTTGTATTGAAGACGATCGCCGTTAGCCCGCCCTGTTTATATTCTACGTTGAAGAAGGCATAGCCCTCCATCTCCTTAGTCAGAAATACGACCTTACGCTTACGTGTAAGCGTTGCATTAGCGATTTTTTCCGCAACGTCTCCAGAATAATGCTTATCGTCTTTCAGGTCTTTCTCAAGATCTTTACGGTTCTCTTCAGTGAATTCCTTACTATCAGCATCAGTTGAATGTCCCTGCTCTGCACGCTCCTGAAATTTCGTTGTCGCTAAATCTTCGACATCTGGCTTGTCGTATCTGTTTTTTTGTGTTCGGTCTCCCTCCGCCTGTTTTTTTACCCGTTTTCGCACTTCCTGTATCTGTTTGCGAATATGCTCGACGATAGGAAACAGCAATGCACGCGGATCACTTTCCTCCTGCATACGCTCACGGAACTCGGACATCGACTCGCCTGGATCGGCTTCCGCACACCAATCGAACTGAGCCATATGTGATAAAACTGTTGCGTTTTGCTTGTTATTTGTGACGCCGAACACTTCGTCGAGTGTCGAGGGAAATTCGACCTCAACTCCCCACCACCGATCGATCGGGTCATAACTATTGGTCCAGGCGGGGTCGAGGTCCAGTTCGCGACCCTCGCGAACTATCGACAGCCCAATATTCTTGGCCGCATGTTTGCCGTATGGTTTGGCGCCACGAGTACTTTTATCGTCGGGTACGGTATCTTCGCGTGCCCAACTCATGCGTACGATAACTTTATGCGTTGCTCCATCGTATTCAATCTCAAAAACTTCGTCATCTTCACCCCAGCGCTGGAACATCGGCTCATGATCATATGGGGCTGGAGTGGACGAATTTTGCATCAGATAGAGAGGGTCATTAATGCGTACAGTATTATCTGTGTCTGGGCCTTCTTTGTTATCAAGAAAAGTAAGCAGGCGAATGGTTAGAAGCCCATCGTTGATAAACTTACGATACATTCGCCCGACCAGAGACTCCGTATTTCGCAGAGTTGCAGATGCGCCCCGCCAAGTTAGGCGATGATCATCAAAGTTTGTCCAAAGGACAAGCGTACCCGTAGTTTGGATGTTATCTGATCGAGTACGCCACTCTTCTGGTAGCGGCCTATGCTTAGGTTTCGGAACTGCCAACATCTTCCGACCTTCAATTTCATCGACATCAAGATAAGCATACATGGCATTGTCGGGTCCACTTTGCCATGTCCACACTTCTACGCGGCGGCATTGGGAAATCGAGGAATTTGGCAGGCCCATGCCGAAACGTCCGATCCCCTTTCGATCCATCAGATGAGTTCCGTTGCCAAATTGGAGGGCGAGGCGTAGGGTTTCTGGCGACATTCCGTGGCCGTTGTCGAGAATTCCAATCGCATTCATTCTTCGGCGGGAACGGTTACTTATCTTCCGATATTCCTCAATGCATATCACATTCACATACTGAGCTTTTGCCTGAACGGAGTTATCAATCAGTTCTGCTAGTGCGTAGGCAGTATTCTTATATCCACTATCACGCATAGCCGTCACTGCCAGCGCAGGGGGGATAATTTCTCCATCTACCCTTTGTAAATCAACGTTCTCTGTCTGGTTCATCCCAAACATCCTCCCAATTCTTAAATGCATCCGAAATACTGCGAAAGCCAGGTAGGTCTGGATCTACAACCGTTACGATTTCAGCTTCTAGATTTCCCCCCGCCCGTATACCTCGCGTCACCCTACCAACCATTTGGCTATATAGCACAAGCGATCTTGTCGGTCGTGCAATCACTGCCGCGCTCGTTGAGGGAGCGTCAAACCCGGTGGTCAGAACACCATAGTTTACGATGGTCATTGCACAACTTGCGCTACTTTTAAAACGTTTGATTATTCTTTCGCGCTCTGAAGAGTTAGTTTGGCCTGTAACTACAAATGCTTCATGCCCACGCAAAGATAGTATTGCCGCAATTAATCGCGCGTTTTCAACAGAAGGCGCGAACACAATGGCACGATTATGCCGCGTCAATAGGTCCTCAACATCGGACAATATTTTGAGATTGCGCTGCCTATCCTTACCCAAGCGTTCCAGAATCTTCTGAGGAACATCAATTGCGATCGACAATTCACCAATATCCTTCTCCGTGAGGTTGAGTCCAGCGTCAGAATTTAGGGTGCGAAAGATGGGACGGGCAAGGTATTGTTGATCAATCAGAAAAGTTACTGGATCGTCATAGCCTTCAACCTCTAACGTGACCTTTCGTCCGCCGAAGTAGTCCGAAAGTTTGAGGTCTTCGTCAATATCTGACCAACTTCGCCCAGGCGTTGCTGTCAGCCCTAGTAGCGCGTTGCGTGGTCGTTTACTGTACAGCGCGGTGAGTATATCCGCATAGGTCGGGGCAATCGCTTGATGTGCTTCGTCGATGATCGTTAAAGACACGCGGTCAGCAAGTTTCAGCAGAGTTGCGGGGTCTCGTTTGTCGAAGGATGATATCTTGGCAAGACCCGCGACGATAAGACCATCGCGTATTTTCAGAATATCCAGTTTACGATTCCCCCCCCAAAAACGAATGAGGTTAGTTTCCCGGTTTCCCAAGTACTGCCACGCCTTCTGAAACTCGTCTGCGGCTTGATCAAGAAGCTCAGCATTCTGTGCAAGCCAGCAAATGACGGTCTGCTTTCTACGACGTAGATGATCCGCCACTATGTGCATGGCAGTACGAGTCTTACCCGCTCCGGTCGGCATGTGTAGAATGACCTTGCGAGGTTCCTTGCTCAATTCACATATTACGCGATCAGCAACCGCACGCTGATGATCGAAAAGTGCATATCCAGCAGGTATTTGTGTATAGTCCGGTGCGAAATATGCAGGTGCTCGTGGGTCCTGCACAATGCCGAAAAAAGAATACAATATGGGCATGGAAGATGCATCGAAAGCTTTCACACAAAGATCTTCGTAGAGATTTCGTCCGTCAGCAGTTCCAAAACGATTTGCGAGTTCGCGTGCTTTTGGTAAAGGCAACATCCTTATGATATGTTCGCGCATCGTCGGATTTGCCAACACCTCCGATGGCTCAAACAGGCGTTTTGCAAGTTCTCCAAGCCTATTACCAGACGCAAGTTCTGGATCAATACCTTGGAGCGTATCCATGATTGAAGGACCGAACAACTCTCGTAGCACCGTAGGTTTGGCGTTACTTAGAAGCGTTTGCAGTGTAATGCCTGGTGCTGTTCCCGATGTAGCCATGGATTCCTTCTTTATTATTTTTTATTAGCGAGCCGTCTCTTAAACTCGTCTCTTAGACCATCATCAGCTTCAATCAAGCCATTGTCGCAATTCATCCCACGCTAGTGCAGCAAGTCTGCGTGAGCGCTGTTCAATAAACTTCGCATTCCAGTTTTCTACATCGTGTATACCGTCCAACATGGATAAGCGATCTCGGTCTGCACCCAAAATGAAGCTCTCAGTCTTTTTCTTGAACTGCATACCTTCCTGTTTAGCTTTTTCGAGATCCGATTTGCGGTCGTTAAGGTTGTGGTTGGTTAGAGCAGAATAGAAGACCTTCTTTTTTAACCAGGTCGCACTGCCAATTGAGGCATTCTCTGCTGCCGGAAGTAGTATAAGATTGCCAAGCGTGTTCTTCAGACGTGTATTCGTGTAAATCTCCGCGTCCCAGCCGTCGGGTTTGTCCAAGTTTGGCGCAACATGCTCGACAGTGAGGTACTGTTCGCTTGTCCATCTGTTAGATGACAGGTAGACCCTGTCATCACTTCGTGCAATTCCGTCCCGTGTTAATAAACCAGGTACTGCGGGATCGATTGCAGTGTGGTGTGTTGCACTGAAAAGAAGAAAGCGGGCCAGCGGTCTTGCACTCCTGTAGATTGGAATATCTACAACATGATTGATCCATTCATCTTTCGAGTTGAACTTCACCTTTGATGAGTCCAGCTTGCTACGTAGAGCCTCTTTTAGCTCGTTCAGTTCAAGAAGAGCATTTTGATGCGTCGGGCCAGCACACAAACCGAACTTCTTGATGGGAGCACCCTTATCCATGATGTCTCGAAAACAGGTATCGATTCCATCAGTGCCGCCTGTCGCAGCTCTTCGTAGGGCGATAAAAGCGGAAACGGCTTTCAATACTTCGATGTAAATTGTGAAGTCATGTTCTTCCTTTCCAGCAATCCAGTACCGCGACAGAATTGGAAGCGCAAGACTTGTTTTCATTGCGCTGATAAAAGAACTAAGCAGTTTCACCTGGTCTGCGTGTACAGGGTCCGCATGGTGGCCGTTGATGCGCCCACAATTGGCTGATACCCAATAGTCACTGCGGTATCGAATAACCCCCGCAAGGGCCCTCATGAACTGTGTTGGGCCAGATTCTACCTTCATAGATTTCTGAAAAGCTTGTCGCAGTTCCCTTCTTTGGACGCTAAGCTCCCGCGAAATCTTCCGGCCTTCCAGATAAAGCGCAAATGTTACGATAAGATCTTTTGTTTCATTCTGCTTCTGTATGGTTCCCGGATAATCCTCAGCCATAATTTTGTCGATTTCATCGAAAGCCATCTCGCGGTTCGATCCGGCATACCTTTTGTTCTCAGTAGCAATGACTTGCGGCTTCAAGGTCTCAAGTGCAGTCAATGGCTCGCCAGTCGTATTGAGTGCGTCAAAAATATCAAATGCGGCAGTTTCATCAGCTGTCACAACCGTCGTAACGGCGATGCAGTTGCAGAAATATGCTGCAAGCATCAATGTTCTGAAATAAGGATGGGCTTCGGACTCCTTCTCAATCTGGCTGATTGCCGAAGAGCCATCATTCTCTAGAACATCTTGAGTTTTCTCCCACAACTCTTTACAGCCCCCGTACCCAAAGCGTTTTGCATTGAGCATCTGGCATTCCTTCTCTGTATACCAATTCGGATCATTTAAAGACTGGCAGTAGTCCTGTATGTACTCAAAGTTTTCGATAATTTTAGCGGCTTCCCGCGTCTTGCCGAGATCTGGTATCCAGAACTCCGGCTCCCCACGATCAATGAACTTACCGAACTCCTTCAGTAAGATAGCGACTTCAGAGCGCATTTCTTCGTACGAAGCACTGTTGCTTCTGGAATCCTTCTTGGCACGTATGATCTTGGGGAAAGGATAGAAGTTGCCCCGTACTTTTTGAGAACCGTACACGCAGTCAGCTAGTTGTGTCTCCAGGTACTCTGCTTCGATGCTCAACCATTCTTCGATTTCAGGTGGAAATTTTGGCAGGTCTGCGCGCAGTTTCCTGAGTTGTTCGATTAATACACAGGACACGAGTGCTAAAGTTGTCAGGCGTTGCTGTCCGTCAACTATAGAAAATGATTTCCGTGCGCCGTGGAAAGGCGCCATTTCCTTGTGGGTGCGAATCCCGCCCGGCAACTGTCGCTCCAGCCGGTTAGCAGTCGGAGCAGGACATAAAGGTAACGATATGGACTGAAGCACTTTGACAAAAGGACCGCCTTGGGCGGTTCAGCGACCATGCGGGCCATAACGCGAGTAAACGTTGAGCAGGCCCCGAAACATTCAACGTGGAAGCCGACCCGCCGGAAATCCGGGGAAGGCTGCTACTGGACGGGAAGCGAGCGACCCACGCACCGTCCGGTTCCGCCGGGGTAGTGACGATAGCACGCATGGAAGATGGAGATGGTAGCAACACGGGAAGCCCTGTCGGTGGTGTTAGCACGCACCAAACCGGAACCCCGCGAGGGGCAGGCCGGGCCGGCAGGGTGGCGGACGGGCCTGTAGTACTGAGGAAGCCGGGTAATGCCGGTGGAGGAAAGAGGCCTGACTTTGAGAACAAAACGTAAAGGGGGAAAGACATGACTACTGACGAAGGTCTAACAGGGTCACCTAGTGTTCGGAGACTCCGGCGCGTTTTACATGTGAAAGCGAAGGAAGAACCCGAAAGGCGATTTCATGCGCTGATCGATAAGGTATGGCGTGAGGACTTTCTGTTTGAAGCCTGGAGGCGTGTTCGTCGTAATGGCGGCACGGCGGGGGTGGATGGGGAAAGCTTCGCGGATATTGAGGCGATTGGAGTGGAACGCTGGATCGGGGAACTGGCGCGGGAGCTGAGGGACGGGACCTACGAACCGAAAGCGGTTCGTCAGGTACTGATTCCGAAGAAACAGCCCGGCAAGTTCCGGCCCTTGGGGATTCCCTGCATACGGGACCGGGTCGCACAGACATCGGCGTTGCTGGTATTGGAACCGATTGTCGAAGCGGACCTGCAACCGGAGCAGTATGCCTACAGGCCGGGGCGAAGCGCCCAAGACGCGGTAAAAGGCGTCCATGGTCTCCTGAACCGGGGACACAATGAAGTGGTTGACTGCGATCTGGCGGATTACTTTGGTCAGATTCCCCATGCTGAATTGATGAAGTGTTTTGCCCGGCGCATCAGCGACGGGCGGATGCTGAAGCTGCTCAAGGCATGGCTGGAGATGGCGGTGGAAGAGGATGACGGGAAGGGCGGCAAACGTCGCACGAACCGGGCGCGCAGGGAGCGCAAGGGCACCCCACAGGGTGCCCCGATCAGCCCGCTGGCCAGCAACCTCTACATGCGGCGTTTCCTGCTGGGCTGGAAGAAGCTGGGCTATGCCCGGCGGTTCCGGGCGGAGACCGTGAATTACGCGGATGACCTGCGTGTGCTTGGCAAGGCTCCGGCGGCAGAAATGCTGGCGGCGGTCGAGCGGCTCATGTCGAGACTGAAGCTTCCGATCAACGAACGGAAAACCCAATGCCTGCGGTGCCCGGATGAGGCCTTTGAGTTTCTGGGGTACCGAATTGGACGCAATTACCGCCGTAATGGAAAGGGGTCATATATTGGCAACCGGCCCAGCAAGGCGAGCGTTCAGGGCATCTGCCGCAAGGTAAGTGAATTGACCCACCGACGATATGGGATAAAAGACCCGGAATGGATGGTAGACAGACTGAACCGGACAATATCCGGCTGGTCACAGTACTTCTATCTTGGACAGGTCAGTCCCGCCTATGCAGCGGTGGACAGACACGCAACCAGGCGGCTGCGACAGTGGCTCTGTCGGAAGCACAAGGTGAAGTCTGGGAAGTATGTGCGCTTCTCGGATGAGAGGCTGTGGAATGACTACGGCCTGATACACCTTGCGTCGAGGACCAAGGGCCTTCCGTGGGCGAAGGCATGATCTCATCGGAAAGCCGGGTGCGGGAAATCCGCACGCCTGGTTTGACGAGAGGGAACTGGAAACGTGATAATGGGAGCCGGACTGAGGACCAAAACGAAAGTGATGGAAACCATGCCACCGGACCCTAAAATTGGCGCGCCAGTTCTCTACTCTACCCTTAAACCTTGACTCTTGCTTCCGGTCTTTCACAAGGATGAGCGTTCCAAGGAATGTGAAGGCGCTAGCACGGTTCTTATTGTTCGTACGTGACAGTCGCTCAAAGTTCGAAAAGATGTCCGTCATCAGACGATCGATGTTGCTTTTCGACCAATCGTAAGATCGCTGGTATTCGGGAATCCGGAATCCGGCGTTTCCATTTTCAAGGTTCGCAACCTCACACGGGGTGTATGCGCTTGCTTCGAATAACTCGCTGACTTTTTTCACTCTTTACCTCCATTCCATTATGTTCGTTTTTATTCAATTTTTTCTTCAAATCACATGCTCCAGATCGTAGGATCGCAACACAGGTGCTAGGGCAGTATAGGCTTCCGATCGATTCTTTGACAGGGATGAGAACTCCGCCACACGGCAGAGTTCTGATTTGATTAGGCGCTTTGCGTAGTGAGAGTCGGTGTCAATCCCTTGTGGGAGCACTACAATGAAGTCATGGATGATGGCTAGCTTTTTACCAGGCGAGCGTCGCAAAATTCGACCGCGCCGCTGGACAAATTGCCGTGGGTCGCGTGAACTGGCGAGAATATAAGCAGTGCTGCATGCAGGGACATCAATACCTTCATCAAGACACCGAATCGCAACCATAGCATCAATAATGCCAAGCCGAAAATTTTCCAGGATATTGTTACGGTCCTTGCGGGACTCGCGTGAGGTGAAGCGCGAAACATTCCATGACATGCTGTGTAACATGCTGCTGATTGCTTCGACCTGTCTCTTGTTTTGAGCGTTGTTATCTTCTGAGACCTCACCCCCTTCGTCAGTTTCTACAGTGCCATCACCACAATAGAAAAGCGTGTGCCGTGTTGGTTTTTCTTTGACCAACATTGCCTGCAGCGCCGGAAGCTTATTGGCCGCGGAACCAACAAGTCGAGCCCGCTGCATCAAGAGTGCGGTAAGTTGCGGGGTAATCTCTTTCACTTTGCCACCCTGTTGAGACACGATCTTTCCAATCTGTTCTGACAGTCCGATAAATTCTTCTGCTTCTTCTTCCGTGAACTCCACGAGGTGTGGGTAGTAGGCATAGGGCGTAAGAACCTTGTCCTCGACGGCCTGTTTCAAGGTATAGCTTGAAACGATGTCTCCATAGAACTCGTTCAGTCGTTCATTTCGCTCTTCGTTAAGATAATGTTTAGGTGTTGCTGAAAGGCCGATACGGTATCTTGCGTGTGTTGGCAGGATGCCTTCAAACGCTTTTGAGGTGTGGTGATGACATTCATCGCCGATCCAAAACAGGCGGCTCCCTTTTATCTTTGCTAGGCATTCCTGAAACTCGGGGCTCTTGAGTGTCCGATTCACGACGACAATCGCCGCAAAGCTCCGGCTTTTCATGGTCAACTCATGGACCATATTTTGCAGCTTGTCCTCCCACTGTGTGCGGGAGATATAACACTTCAGTGGATAGATGTTGAATTTTGAAAGAATATCTACCCATTGATCAGCAAGGTTCTGGTAGGGTACAGCAATCACGCAGGTAAGACTGTTGATTTTTTCAGAAAGTTTAACGATGGCATGAACCGCAGTGATCGTCTTGCCGGCGCCGGTCGCAAGGTCGAATATTCCCTGAAAATCACCTACGGCCTTCCAAGCTTCAAGCGCGGCAATTTGGTGATTACGCATCTTAAAAGGCTGACCGCTAATCGTTGACGGGTCGTATGGTTTGCTCGATCTCGTACTGATTATCATGTTAGCCTTTGAGAAAATGCGCTCGGCAATCTCTGCTTCGATCTCGGGGTCCGGTATGTAATCCATCGACCGCGCCGTCAAGATCAGTTTTTCCTTAACGGCCGTCGGGATGTCTATAACCACCGTGGACTGGCTCTCGTTTTGCCAAAGCCTGTTGAAACTTTCGATGTGTGGATTGTAGAACTCCGCATGTTCAGGAATCCATGTCCTGAAAACATTGATCGACTCAAAGTTGTACGTTGGAAGCAAGGCATGAGTGCTCTCGTTAGCAGAGCCGGCGAAGACCACCTTGTCACCCGCTTTATCAGAGAGAATCCCGACCTTATCATGATACATACCGCGCTCACGGAGTGCGATCTTCACGTCGAGGCGTCCATGTGCTACGAGCCAGGACAAGGTCTCAAAGCGGTTCTGGAACAACTCATCGTCGACATTGGAGATCATTGACAACAACTTAGCACCTATCTTGTCGGAAATTTCCTTTTCCTCGTATCCTTGCCTGATGGCTTCGAGGTCTTCACTATCTGAGAAGGCACCGAGGATAAGCCTGATCTGCCCGCCGTTTTTAACGAAGACGGATAAGGCCTGTGCTGCATAGCTGATCGTCGAGGCAGAAAAAAACCCAACGGCACGGTCGTAACGATTTGCGACAGAAAGTACCGGGAAGTAGAAATCCTCCAGAAGATTGTCTTGATCCGACTTATAGACGCCCTTATGCGTCAGTTCCCGCAACATTTAGTCTAGTCGAACTTAATCCCCGACAAATCGGGCTCTTCATCATCGGTATTCAGATAGCCTTGCTCATTTAGCATTTCCTGAATGTCCCTATGGGGATATTCGCCGCCGCCGCGCAGCATCGATTCATGGATGATCTGGAGACCGCCGTTTGCATACTCTTCAAAGATTTCTGCACAGCGATGTTCTTTGCCATCCTTAAGAATTTCAGGATCTTTGGTTTCTGCAAGAGCAATGAGGTAGATCAAATCTTCAGCATCACCGCGTTCAAACTGCTGATAGGATATATCCTCGACACCTTTATCCTTGTCGAGTGGCAGACGTCGCTTTTCTGAGTAGCCAAGCAGGGCTGCAAAACATAAAAGTTCTCGGATCGTTGGGAACAGTGTACGATCTGTTCCATGAAGTTTCTGCTTCGCCAAGCGCTGAACCATCTCTTCATAGACGCGGCTTCTGTTAATGTTAGGTGCACGCGGGCTCATGGGCATGAAATCGCCATGATTTTCGTGCCATCAAATTCGGCGTTGAAGACGACCGTATCAAATTCTTTGCCTCTAAAAAACCGACTTTCTGGTTCACGGTCGCCCTGTGCTTCTGTATTGTGTCGGACGAGCACGTATTCTGCTCCTAGACGGTCTTTCAGAATATCGATCACACTTTCTGAACCTTGCGACTTCGAGACGAGAAGCACGACCTGTCGAGCCATTTTAGGGATGAAATCCGCCGTTGTTGCACGGTAAGCCTCATCGAGTTGGCCGAATGGAGAATCGAGAACTAGCGGAGCAATCGTGCCGGAGAGAAGTCGATCATCCTTGACATTCTCGCGCACCTTTGCAAACTCGACGAGGGCAGCAGTGAAGGCAAGACCTAGGAGTTGGTTCTCCCCACTGGATTTCGGAAGGGCCGTGTTATCTGCATTGACGAGGCTGATGACATAGTCGTCGGTCATGCGTAGGTGCAGGACCTTGCGAGCCGTGGCTTTGAGAATGCGTTGAATATTGTTACACAGGGCATCGCGGGCCTGGTCTTCTTCGCTGGCGAGTTGCTGTTCCAGTTGGTCTATAATGGTTTTGCAGAGATTGTACCGACGAGCATAGATTGCGGTCTGTGTGTTCTGCTTGGCAAATTCCATGATCTTATCATTAGTCTGCTTCTTATTTCGTTCGGCGTTGCTAATACTGAAGCGTAGTCCACCAATCTCTTGGTCAATCGATTGCAGTTCACCGGAGAGCTCTCTATGTCGTCGCTCGCGTTCAGCAATTTCCTCAATGTCAATCCCCGTGAGTTTTTCACTAATCTCGGCACGCTGTGCTTCGTTCTTCGCGCATGCTTCGTTCGCCTCGGCAAGTCGTTCCTTCGCCTTGACGAGTCGTCCTGGCACCTCGGCGCGCCTCAATTTTAGGTCCGACAGGCGTGCCTTCACCCTGGAGATTCGGTCTCGCATTGCTTGGTTTGCAGCCTTATCTAGAAGGCTTGCGACTTTCTTACTCTCAGGGCTGCCTGGTTGGAGTTTCGCACCACAGATACACTCTTTAGCGTCAAGAATATCTTTCACGAATTCTTCATTGTATGGGGACGGAATCTGACCCCGATGCTCTTTCTCATTTAGGAAAGAGAAAGTCTCTTCAGTGATCCGTTTCGAGACGATGAAACGACCGTTCTCTCCGAGCCACTTGTAGACTTCATCTTCATGTTCCTTGCAACGCTTCTGCTCACGTGCAAGTTGTTCGGACAGGTTATCTCGGGTTTTTTGCCACTCCTTCGCCGCTGTAGTATTACGTAACTTTGTCTCGATATCTTTGATTTGCTGGTCGGTCTCTTCACGTTTCTTCTTCATTTGTGCGATATGAGACCTGTCGTCTTCAATCTGTTTTATCAGATCATCGAGACGGTTGTTCAGTGCCTCGATCTCTTTCTTTGCTTTAGTTGACGGAATTTGTCTGCGAAAGTAATTCGAAACCACCTCCAAGTCCTCGATCGCAGTTTCAATCAGGGAGCATCCAAGGATGTCCCGCACAGCACGTTTGATCGAAGTGCAATTATTTTCTCCGAGGAAAAATTCCGCATGTTCTCCGTCAAACAGGAAGTGCGACGCCATATCTCGCGGGATAACAGTATTAATGAAGGTATCGGACGAATACAAGGGGACCCGGCTACCATTGTCAATTCGGGCAACCACGAACTCACGACCGGACGGAGTATTAAAGCGTGAGAAGCGCGTAGCGGTATAGCTGTTTTCTTTGTGCTTGAAGAATACTTCGACCGAGGCCACCTTACGCCCAGCTTTCTGGGCATCATAGTTAAGAATATCTGCCCGCTTTTCAAAGCGAGCCGTTGTCTCGCCATAAAAGCACCAAAGCAGAGCATTGAGGAGTGTAGTCTTGCCGACACCATTTTCTGCGTAGATGATTGTGACATTCTTTTCAGGGTCCTCCGAAAATCGGATAGATGTTTCCCCGTGAAAGCACCGGAAATCTTTAAGCCTGATCTCTTCAAGAATCATACACGTGATCTCCCTGCTTTGTATGGCGTTCAATCAACTCACGCAACTTCTTTCGGCGTTCTGTTTTTACATTACGCTTCTCGACAAAATATTCCATTTCCAATCCGACTATTTCACGAATGATATGATTGTTCGTGTTCTCCTGTATTTTTTCTTCTTCTGTCATAGAGCTTACTTTCCTACCCAAAATTAAACACATGTCCGCCACTTGGATACTCTGCATAGATCGTGATCTAGTTGAGGATCGGCCTTGTCGTAGGCTTATATTTGGACGGTGAGTTTGCAGAGAGACCCGTTCTCAGCGACTTCCCCATTTCGAATATCAGTGCATCAGTTCTTTGCCAAGACTGATTGACCTTCTATTAGTCTTGGCAGCACTTTGAGTTAGATGCGGCTATCCATTAGGGGATTATATACTTAATTAGCATCTGTCAGAGAACCCAAAGTTATCCAACGGAAGATGGGCCTGAAGAAAACCACTACACAAGTTTCTCAGAATTTTGATGATGAGGGTTGCTCGGGCGCTCATAGGATTTCTAATCCATGCTCATCAACCCGCAATACCCAATACTCCTTTCGCTCGACAACCAGAGCATAGAGCACGGAAAGCCATGATGACACAGGGGAATCAGGAAGTGTGCTCGGTTTTCCATACTTTTTAGTGTCGTATATTTGTAGAATAGAACGATGGCTCTTAAAACTTTAGAAAGCAGGATCAGATACAGGCTGAGTCGCAGCAAGGATTCGGTTTTCACACCTACGGACTTTCTGGATTTGTCAGACCGTGACCAGACAGGCCGTGTACTGAGAAAGCTGGTTGCTGAGCAGACGCTTGTCAAAATTGCCCATGGCATGTATGCGAAGACAAAGATATCCTCCGCAACAGGGAAAATAATTCCTGCCAAACCTTTACCTGTTCTGGCGAGGGAGGGGCTGACTAAAATTGGTGCACATGTCGTACCTTCGCGTGCTGAGCAGGCCTATAACTCAGGTGAAACAACACAGGTTCCGACAGGGCGGGCCATCGCGATCAAAGGAAAGCGTGTTTCCCGTAAGATCGGTTACAACGGATACTACATTGTGCTGGAACGTGCCGTTCGATGACGATGCTCTTCTGCAGCGGATGACGACGACCATCGTGGATACGGTTGATCCCGAGCAGGTAATCCTTTTCGGCTCTCGCGCCCGGGGTGACGCTGATGCAGACTCAGATTTCGATCTGTTGGTTATCGAGGCGGAACCATTCGGTCCGGGCCGGGACCGCGGTGTTCAAGAGACACGCCTGTGGCGAGTGCTCGCGAAATTCCACGTCCCGAAGGATATTCTGGTTTACAGTCTGGAAGAGGCCGACCACTGGCGTGATTCCCTCAATCATGTGCTGGCGCGTGCGCTTCGCGAAGGCAGGGTGCTCTATGAACGACCTTGAGCCGGTGTGGGAACTGGCGGGCGCGGCGCAGAGAGACCGCTCGGCCTGAAAGCGGGGGGTTTTTACCTTTGGGAATTTTCGGTATATTCAGAAGTGTGCCGATTCATTTCCCAGCAACCGGTTTAGCTCACTCCGACTGAATTTGAATTCACCATCCCCTACCATTATGTGGTGATCCACAAACCACTGCTTCAACGGTTCCAACGGGGGTTTTTCCATGTTTTTCTGTAATAGCCCCAGTACCCGGGAAAGATGTTTCAGGTAGGTTGGTTTGTCGTCCCGCAACCACAACCGGGTAAAGATCCCGGCGACCTTGCAATGCCGCTGTGCGCCCCAGACCACATAGTGATGCGCGAAGCCCTGCCGGTCCAGTTCGGGACGTCCCCCCAGGTAGCGCTCGAAAAGAGCACTGGCCAGTTTTTCATCCAGGTCCCGGCGGGCATCTTCCAGCAGGGAAACCACATCGTAAGCGGGTGACCCGGTCAGGGCATCCTGGTAATCGAGCAAAACACACTGGCCTTGCACCCGCATCAGATTGTCCACATGATAATCCCGCACGACCAGGGTGGGTGGGAGATCGGGAAGGCCCTGGTAAATCGATTGCCAGGCCTGGTCATATCCGGATTCGCATTCGCTGCTTAACCTTGCTCCCCGGGTTGCGGGGAGGTACCACTCGACGAACAAACGGGCCTCCCGCAAGAGTTCTGCGAAGTGATACTCGCCCAAATCCGCCCTGGCGACCTCCCGGTTCCCATGCAGTTTGAGGAGCACGGAAATCGCCTGGTCATACAGGTCCCTTTCATTCGAACCGGATTGCAACAGGGCCGTAAAGGTCGCATTTCCGAGGTCTTCCATCAGGAGGAAGCCGTGCAGCGGGTCCGAAGCATGGATTGCCGGGACGCGGATGCCGGCACGGGCCAGGATATCCGTTACCTTCACAAATGCCCGGGCATTTTCCTGTTCAGGGGGGGCATCCATGAGCATGGCGGACTCCCCGGCCCGCGTGAGCCGGTAATAACACCGGAACGACGCATCCGGGACCAGGGGGAGAATCTGTGCATCGCTCCACCCGCAACGCGCGATAAATGCATTTCGCAAGGTCTCCCGGTCGGCCGGCATGCCCGTTTTCCTATTCAAGGTTCTCAATGATCCGTTGTTTCAGCCGTTCCCGCTGTTGCTCATCGGTGACCGGGTTGCCGTCGCGGTCGGTGATGAAGAAAGTGTCCTCCGCCTTCTCCCCGACGGTGGAGACTTTCGCGGAGACCAGCTTGATCTTGCATTCCAGCAGGGCCACGGAGACATGATAGAGCAGCCCGGGGCGGTCCTGGGAAACGATTTCCATCGTGGTATGGCCCAATTCCAGGTTGTCGGAAAAACTGACCACGGTGGGTACCTTGAACTGCTTGAGTGCCCGGGGCAGGCTCCGGGACCGGGGCCGGTACTCGGCAGGCGGGTCCAGCAGGAACTTCTTCATTTCCGCCGCCAGGAAATCCAGCTCGCGCTGGTCCGGAAACGACTCGTCCTGCGTCACCGTGACAAACACCAGGATCCCCAGCCCCGACCGGGTCTGGTGGATCCGGGCATCCAGGATGTCCAGTCCCAGGCTGTCGAGGGCACCCGTGCTGCGCAGCAGCAGGTTTTCGGAGTCCGGGACGACGAAAAGTACCTGCAGGGCTTTGATTTCCGGCAGGAAACGGTTGGCCACCAGCGGCAGGTCCAGCAGTCTCGCCCGGTGAATCTCCCGGGCATGCCAAGCCCCGGTTTCCGGGCCGTTGCGCAGGAAGTATTCCTGGTCCAGCTGGTCCCACAATCGGGCCAGCCCGGATTCCGGAATCGAGTCCCCCACGATTTTGCGGATGGCCTGCTTTCGTTCCCGAATCCGCTGGCGGATCCCTTCCGCCCCCCCGATCCCGGTCCGCAACCGCCGGGAAGTCGCGGTATACAGGTTGCTCAGCAACTGTCCTTTCCATTCCGACCACACCTTGGGGTTGGTTCCCCGGATATCGGCCACGGTGAGCAGATAGAGGTTGTCCAGGTGTTCCTGGTCCCCGGCAAACTCGGCAAAGCGGTCAATGACCCGGGGGTCGGACGTGTCTTCGCGCTGGGCGGTCCAGGACATGATCAGGTGGTTCCGGACCAGCCAGGCAACGAACTGCTTGTCGTATTCCGACAATCCCAGGCGGGTGCACAGGGCGAGGGCAATTTTTTCGCCGGCTTCGGAATGGTCCTTGCCGCTGCCCTTTCCGATGTCATGGCAAAGCGCGGCCAGGAAAAGCCGTTCCCGGCGGTTCAATTGGCCCAGAATCGCACGCAGTACCGGGAACTCATCCCGGTACCGGTCGACCATCAGCCGGCGCAGGTTTCCGACTACAAACAGGGAATGGGCGTCCACGGTGAAGATGTGGAACAGGTCGTGCTGCATCTGCCCCACGATTTTTCCGAAAGCCGGGAAAAAGGCCCCCAGGACGCCGTAGGTGTTCATGCGGCGCAGGGCGTGGGTCAATCCTTCCTGGTATTGGAATATCGCCAGGAAGGTGTCCAGGTTCTCCGGGTCCTTGCGGTACGCTCCGTTGATGCGGTGCAGGCTGGCCCGGAGCTGCCGGATGGTGGTGGCACGCACCCCCTCAAGTTCCGGATGCTTCTGCATCAGCAGGAACAGCTCCAGGATCGCTCCGGGGTGCTGTTCAAACACGGTCGCGCTGGAGGTTTCCAGGTAGCGGCCAATGGCATTGAACCGGGCATTGATTCTTTTCGGCTTGGGAGTCCGGGGGTGCAGGATGGCCTCCTGGAAATGCTGCAGGGAGATTTCGTTCAGCAGCTCGACTTCCTTGACGGTGCGGAAGTAGCGCTTCATCATCATCTCAACGGCCAGGTGGTCCCGGGTTTGCCGGTACCCCAGCTGGCTGGCCAGCTCTTTCTGGTAATCGAACAGCAACCGGTCTTCGCACCGGCCGGCAAGAATATGCAGGCCATTGCGCAGCCTCCACAGGAAATTCCGGGCCTTGATCAGTGCCCGGTATTCCGGTTTGGTGAGGAATTCATGCTCCACCAGTTCGGCAAAATCCCCCGTTCCAAAATAGCGGTTGGCCACCCAGCTGATCATGTGCAGATCCCGCAACCCCCCCGGGCTTTCCTTGATATTGGGTTCCAGGTTGTACGCGGTATCGCTGAAATGAAGATGGCGGAGCTGTTTTTCCTCCAGCTTGGATTTGAAATAGGCGGCCGCGGGCCAGACCGTGTTGGCCCGCAGTTTCCGGTGCAGGGCTTCAAAGGGTTCCGGGGGGCCCACCACCAGCCGGGTTTCCATGAGATTGGTGATCACGGACAGGTCTTTTTGGGCGATGGCCACACATTCCTCCAGGGTGCGGGCACTGTGCCCCACCTGGAGCCCGACATCCCAGCAGAACCGGATAAACAGGGCAATGGTCTCGGTCACTTCCGCAGACGGATGCCGTGGAAGCAGGATCAGCAGGTCGATATCGGATTCGAGGTTGAGTTCCCGGCGCCCATAGCCCCCCGCCGCAATCAGCAACGGGGTCTCCCGGCGGTCCCGGTCCGGAAAAAACCGGTTCCAGTTCGTGGTCAGCAGCTGGTCGATGAGCCAGCTCAGATGCTGGCCCAGGGTCGTGGCGTTGCCGCCTTCAAGATGGTATTCCGTGAGGACGGTCTTGCCGTGCACCAGGATATCGTGGAAGCCCTCCAGCGCGGATTTTCCGGTTTCCCGGCCGGTTTCCCCGGCTTGTGGAGGGTACAGCGTTGAGCGGACCAGGCGACTCATGTTTGGTCTGCCATGACGGGCCTGGGGTACCGGGCGGTCAGGACTGGGTCAGGATTTCATGACCCGTGTCTGTGACCAGGATGGTATGTTCCCACTGGGCAGACAGGCTTCGGTCCCGGGTTACCACCGTCCAGTTGTCTTTCAGCAGGCGGGTTTCCTTTTTGCCGGCGTTCAACATGGGTTCAATGGTAAAGGTCATGCCGGAGCGAACCGGCAACCCGGTCCCCGGCGTCCCGTAGTGCAGGACCTGGGGGTCTTCGTGGAAGCCCCGTCCGATGCCATGGCCACAATATTCCCGGACCACCGAGAATCCGTTGCGTTCGGCGTGTTGCTGGATCACATGCCCGATATCGCCGAGTTGGACCCCCGGCTTGACCAGTTCAATGCCCCTGTGCATGGACTCGTAGCTGATCTGGCACAGTCTCTTCGCCCGGATGGACGGCTCCCCCACGTAAAACATCCGGCTGGTATCGCCATGGAATTCGTCCTTGATGACGGTGACATCAATATTGATGATATCGCCGTTCTTCAGTTTCTTGTCCGATGGAATGCCGTGGCAGATCACATGGTTGACGGACGTGCAGATCGATTTTGGAAAACCCCGGTAGTTCAGGGGTGCCGGGATCGCCTGCAGTTCCTCGACAATGTAGTGGTGGCAGACCGTATTCAGGTAATCCGTGGTGACCCCCGGCTTGGTTTCGCCTTCAATCATGTCCAGCACCTGGGAGGCCAGGCGTCCTGCAATCCGCATTTTTTCGATTTCTTCCGGGGTTTTGATGGAGATCGTCATGATTTCAGGGGAATCGAGAAAGATTAAACAACAATAGTCCCAAAATACGCTTTTTTCTTCAACTCTTTTTGGGTAAAATCCGCCGCCCTTAGTGCCGATACTCCAGGGCGTTATCCCAGGGTGCCGGTAAAAATCCGCACACGGTGATTATGTTCTCCCGGGTGCCTGCCACCATTCCGGAAAATGGGAAGGGAGCAGGTTGGTGAACAGTAGCCGTGGAGGCTGAACCCATTATACATCATCATTGACCATGGCTGACATTACCATGCGCCAGCTGCTCCAGGCGGGCGCGCACTTCGGACACCAGACCCGTTACTGGTCCCCCTCGATGGCACCGTATATTTTCGGTGACCGCAACAAAATCCACATTATCAATCTCGACAAGACCCTGCCGATGCTGAAAGAGGCGGTGAATTACCTTGGGTCGGTGGCGGCGCAGGGTGGGACCATCCTGTTTGTAGGGACCAAGCGGCCGGCCGGGAAGGTGGTCCGGGAGCAGGCCATGCGATGCGGGTCTCCCTGTGTGGATCACCGGTGGCTCGGTGGCATGCTGACCAACTACAAGACGGTGAGCAATTCGATCACGCGGTTGAAGGACCTGGAACAACGCATTGAGTCCGGTGCCACCGCCAGTCTGAGCAAGAAGGAAAGCCTTTCCCTGGAAAGGGAAAGAGCAAAACTGGACCGCACACTTTCCGGCATCAAGGACATGGACGGACTCCCGGATGTGTTGTTTGTCATTGATGTCGAGCATGAATATATTGCGGTGGCAGAAGCCAACAAACTGGGGATACCGGTGGTGGCGGTGGTGGATTCGAACTGCAACCTCAAGGGGGTGGATTACGTGATTCCCGGAAATGATGATTCCACCCGGGCGATCCGGCTCTATCTGGAAGCCGCCGCGGACGCGATCATTGATGCCCGGGTTGCGGCCGCCATTCATACCCCGATTCCCGGAGACGGAGAATATATCGAGGTGGACGGGTCCGGGGACGTCCTGGCATCCGGAGCTGCCCGGGCCAAGGGAGCGAAGCAAGCGGACGGGGATGCCACGGCGGAGTCCCAAAAAACCGATCCGGTGGAGGAAAAACCGGTGGTGAAAAAAGTGGTCAAGAAGAAAGTGACCCGAAAGGTCGCGGCGAAGAAACCGGTGGTCCGGAAATCGGGCGACAGGGAAAACCCGGGTGCAACCGCCCCGGCTTCCGGGGACAGCAAGGCCGCGAAGGCGAACCCGGACTCCCGGGAGGTGTCCCTTTCAGAGACTGCCGCCGCAAAAGTGGAGGGAGTGGCGGCAGGCACGGTGAGCAAGAGCGGAGCCGTCCGGTTTTTGTGGGACGTGGAACGGTTGAGCCAAAGCCAGATCGCGAAAGTCCTGGATACTCGAGACCAGATGGTCCGGGATATCCTGGTGGATTCCCGGGACAAGCTGGCACGGGCTGTGGACAATGAGGTTCCCCCGGCGGAGACGGACGACATTTACAGCTGATTTCCCTCGCTGCTTGATACCGACAAGCAAAAAAAGGGCGTCCGCAGGGGGTCCGCTACGGGGACAGGGGTCTCCGCAACGCGGAGAATTCCCCCGGTTTCGCGGCCGCCCGCGTCTGATACTCAGGAGTTGACATTATGGTGATTACGGCAACACAAATCAAAGAACTAAGAGAGCGTACCGGGGCCGGGATGATGGATTGCAAGAAGGCCCTGACAGAAACCGGCGGTGACCTTGATCTGGCGATCGAGGAATTGCGGAAAAAAGGGGTGGCCGCGGCGCAGAAGAAAGCCGGCCGGATTGCGGCGGAAGGGGTGATTGTATCGGCACACAACGCACAGGCCAGTGTATTGGTGGAAGTCAACTGCGAAACCGATTTTGTGGCCAAGGACGAATCATTCAAGGCCTTTTGCAGCCAGGTGGCGGCCACCGCTCTTCAGCATTCCCCCGCCGATGTTCACGCCCTGGCGGGTTGTGTTTTCGGCGACGACGGGGAAACCACGGAAACGGTCCGCCAGAAGCTCATTGCCAAGGTGGGGGAGAATATCAGCATCCGCCGGTTCGCCCGGATGGAAGCCGGGGGCGGGACCGTCAGTGGTTATCTGCATGGTTCCCGGATCGGGGTGCTGGTCAAGCTGGTGAACGGGAGCCCTGAACTTGGCCGGGACCTGGCCATGCATGTGGCGGCAAGCCGACCGCTGTGTATTTCCGAGGAAGCCATGGACCCGGAGGTCCTGGAGAAGGAGAAGGCGATTTATACCGCCCAGGCCGCGGAAAGCGGCAAGCCCCCCCATATTGTGGAGAAAATGGTTTCAGGGCGGGTGAAAAAATTTCTCACGGAAAACACGCTGATGCACCAGCCCTTTGTGAAAAATACGGACCGGAGCGTGGCCGACCTGCTCGGGGAGACCGGGGCGTCGGTGGTTGCCATGGTCCGCCTCGAAGCCGGGGAAGGCATCGAAAAACGCAGTGACGATTTTGTCTCCGAAGTGATGGCCCGGGCGGGTACCTGATTGCGGATTGCCGTCCCGGTCCGCCAGGGCCGGGTCCGTGCACCGGGAAGCCGGGGATACGCAGGACACGCGTCAGTGCCGGCGGGAGCGGACGGGGAAATGGCCAGCGGACGGCCTGGGACGCCTGAAAACTCAATAATGGTTCGGTTTCTGCTACTATTGGCCCGTTCGCCGAGACTTCCGAAAATCGCATCCCCTGAATTTTGCAGCCATGATAGATGAAATCAAGCAAGACGCTGAAACCAGGATGAAAAAAACGCTGGCGTCCACCCGCAACGACATGGCGAGAATCCGGACCGGCCGGGCATCCACGGCACTGCTGGACCATCTGAGTGTGGAGTACTACGGGACCGCAACCCCGATTCACCAGGTGGCGTCGGTTTCCGTGGCCGATGCCCGGACGCTGAGCGTGCAGCCCTGGGAAAAGCACATGCTGGCGGTCATTGAACGGGCGATCCTCGAATCCGACCTCGGGCTGAACCCGGTGACGGCCGGCGAGACCATGCGGATTCCCCTGCCGCCGATGACGGAAGAACGACGGACCGAACTGGGAAAGATTGTTCGCAATGAAGGCGAAAACGGAAAGATCGCCATCCGCAACATCCGGCGCGATGCCATCCACATGGCACGGGAGTTGCTCAAGGAAAAGGAGATCACCCAGGACGAGGAGAAGCAGGCTGAATCGGCGTTACAGGCCCTGACCGACAAATATACGACAATGATAGACGGGGTGGTTGCCGACAAGGAAAATGAAGTCATGGAAGTCTGAATGCTGAAATTCAAGGTGTTCAATGAAGGTGTACAATGAACGTGTCCGATCTCCCCGCTGCCAGCCTCCCCTCTAGTACCCCAAGGCACATCGCCGTGATCATGGACGGCAACGGAAGGTGGGCGAAAAGGCAGGGGATGCCAAGAATTGCCGGTCATCGCAAAGGGGTGGAAGCGGTCCGGAAAATATTGCCCCTGTGCGGGAAACGCGGGATTCCCTACCTGACCCTGTTCGCGTTCAGCAGTGAAAACTGGGCCAGGCCCTCCACCGAAGTCCAGCTGCTGATGGACCTGCTGGCCTCGACCCTGGAAAACGAAATACTGGGCCTGCATGAGAACGGCGTGCGGCTGCGGGCCATTGGCGACCTGACCCGGTTCTCCGTGCGGTTGCAAAAGGCGATTGGCGAAGCGGAAACCCTGACCCGGAACAACCGGACCCTGAACCTGACCATTGCCATCAATTACGGCGGCCGGTGGGACATGCTCCAGGCCTGCCGGTCCATTGCCGAACTGGTGGAGCAGGGCAGCATCTCTGCGGCGGCCCTGACCCCCGCCGTACTGGAATCCCGGTTGTCGACCCACGAACTGCCCGAACCGGACCTGTTCATCCGCACCGGGGGCGAGAAAAGAATCAGCAATTTCCTGCTGTGGCAGCTGGCCTATACCGAACTCTACTTTTCGGACACCTACTGGCCGGATTTCAATGAATCCTGCTTCGATGCGGTCCTGGAGGAGTTTGCAAGACGGCAACGCCGGTTCGGGAAAACCAGTGCCCAGTTGAAATCCATCGCCTGATGCGTATCCGCATTGTGACTGCGTTGGTGCTGGCACCTGCCGTGGCAGGGCTGACCCTGTTCCTGCCCACGCAGTGGTACAGTCTGGTTCTGCTCGGGATCGTGTTGCTGGGACTGGCGGAATGGAACCGGCTCACCATCAACTCCCTCCGGGCCCTGGCCGTGTCCGCCCCGGTTCTGGCAGTCCTGGCCTGGTGGCTGGTTGATCGCCCCCTTGCACTGTGGGGGATCTGCCTGGCGGCTTCGGGACTCTGGCTGTATTACCTCCTTGCGTTGTGCCGGAACCAGATGGCCGGCATCCCGGGTTCAACGGCCAGTTTCCTGGCCGGATGGTATTGTCTGCTGGGGGCCTGGGCAGGACTGGTCCTGCTGCACCAGCAGCCTCCCCGGGGACCCGCTGTGGCCATCGCGGCCCTGGTCGTGGTCTGGGCCGCCGATACCTTTGCCTACTTTGTCGGCAAGGGGGTGGGGAAGCGCCAACTGGTGGCGAACCTGAGTCCGGGGAAAACCGTTGAAGGGCTGGCGGGTGGATTGCTCGGTGCCGTGGCCACCGCCTGGGTGCTGTCGGTGGTCTGGCTGCAGCTTCCGGCGGAAACCACCCGGCTCTGGGTGGGGGTCGCACTGCTGGCCGCCATTGCCAGTGTGGTGGGGGATTTGTTTCAGAGCCGGTTGAAGCGCCTTGCCGGGCTCAAGGACAGCGGGAATCTGCTGCCCGGGCACGGTGGGGTGCTGGACCGGATTGATGGCATGATTGCCGCGGTCCCGGTGTTTGCCTGTCTCTGGGTCGGCGTACCATGACGATTGGAGTGACCGTGCTGGGATCCACCGGGTCCATTGGCACCAGTGCGCTGGACGTGATCGGAAGGCATCCCGGCCAGTACCGGGTGTCCGCCCTGAGCGGGTACCGCAATGTCGACGGGATGCTGGACCAGTGCCGCCGGTTTCACCCGGAAAGGGTGGTGATGGGGGACCGTCGCAGTGCCCGACAGCTGCGGGAAAAATTCGAAGAAAACCGCCTGGATATCCGGGTGGAGTCCGGGGAGGAGGGACTGTGTGCACTGGCGCGGGAGACCGGGGACATCATTGTCTGCGGAATTGTGGGGGCGGCGGGGCTGATGTCCACCATTTCCGCCATTGAGTCCGGGAAGAAGGTGCTCATTGCCAACAAGGAGCCCCTGGTCATGCTGGGGGGGTTCATTATGGACCTGGCGCGAAAGAACAATGCCTGTCTGCTGCCCATCGACAGCGAACACAATGCGATTTTCCAGTGTCTGCCCCGGCACCTCCTGGAGGATGGTGCCGGGACTCCGGGGGCACTGGAGCACCAGGGGGTCCGGCATATCCTGCTCACCGGGTCGGGGGGTCCGTTCCGGACCCTGGACCTCCACCAGCTGGGTTCGGTCACTCCCGAGCAGGCCTGCGCCCATCCGAACTGGCGCATGGGCAGGAAGATATCCGTGGATTCCGCGACCATGATGAACAAGGGCCTGGAACTGATTGAGGCCTGTGCGCTTTTCGGGGTGTCGTCCGAACAGGTGGAGATCGTGATTCATCCCCAAAGCGTGATCCACTCCATGGTAGAATACATTGATGGATCGATTCTCGCGCAGTTGGGGAGCCCCGACATGCGGGTTCCCATCGCCGGTGCGCTGGCTTGGCCGGACCGGATTGAATCCGGGGCACCGCCGCTTTGCTGGAAAGAAGTTTCAAAACTTGATTTTCAGGCCCCCGATGAAACCCGGTTTCCGGCACTCGGGCTCGCAAGGCGGGCCGCCCGGACGGGGGGCACCTTGCCGTCGATCATGAATGCGGCCAACGAAGTGGCGGTCCATGCCTTCCTGGGAGGGCAGATAACCTTTGACAAGATTACCCGATTTGTGGAAATGACGATGGACAAGACAGACCATTGTGCACACAGTGACCTGGATTCCGTGCTGGCGGCGGACGCGGCCGCCCGGCGGGTTTGCGGGCAGATCATGGCCGGGCACCCGGGCTGAGTCGCTCCGGCATGACATTTAGCGGATGGCCTGAAAACGCATGAGTGCCTTTGGATACAGCCTGTTTGGATTCCTGGTGGCCATCGCCATTCTCGTCGCGGTGCATGAATTCGGGCACTTCTGGGTGGCGCGCAAGCTGGGCGTCAAGGTCCTGAAATTTTCCATCGGATTCGGCAAGACCATCTTCAGCTGGCGCCGCCGGGGAGACCCGACGGAATACTCCATCGGACTGATTCCCCTGGGCGGTTATGTCAAAATGCTGGATGAACGGGAAGGCGAGGTGGCTGAACACGAACGGGCACAGGCGTTCAATATCCAGCCGCTGCCGGTCAGAACGGCGGTGGTGGCGGCCGGGCCACTGTTCAATTTCCTGTTCGCGATCGTGGCCATCTGGCTGGTATTTGTGGTCGGCAGCGATGACATTGAACCGGTCATCGGCGAGGTCGTGGAGGCATCCGTTGCCGAGCGCGCGGGATTCCGGGCCGGGGACCTCCTCACCGGGGTCGACGGCAAGGAGGTGAAAACCTGGGGCCAGCACCAGTTCTACATGCTGCACCAGGCGATGAAGGGCAATGCCATCAAGGTCTCGGTTTCCAACCCGCAATACGGGGACCGGACCCTCCAGGTGGATTTCTCCGGCATGGACCAGTGGTCCATCAGCCGGCAGCCCATCACCTCGCAAATCGGCATCTGGCCGCCCCCTCCCCCGGCCATGGTGAGCCGGGTCGTCGAAGACTCCCCGGCTGAACGGGCCGGGTTGCTGCCGGGAGATGAGGTCCTGGCCATTGACGGCGACGCGGTGTCCAGCTGGATCGATATGGCCACCCGGGTTTCCCGGCACCCGGGGGAGACCCTGCGCCTGACCGTGTTGCGCAACGGGCAGGAACGGGACGTTTCACTGACCACCCGTGTCATCACCGTGGAGGGCAAGGACTATGGCCAGATCGGTCTGTACCGTCCGGACCTGCAGAACACGACATTGCGGTTCGGACCCCTGGAAGCGATCTGGCAGTCCATGGACTATAACTGGCGGATGACCGCCATCTCACTGCGCTCCCTGGGACGCATGGTGACGGCACGGATGTCCACGGAAAACCTGTCCGGCCCGATTACCATCGCAAGACTGGCGGGGCGGACCGCGGAATCCGGGTACGCGGATTTCATGAAATTTCTCGCCATCATCAGCATCAGTCTGGGCCTGCTCAACCTGCTGCCCATCCCGGTGCTGGACGGCGGTCACCTGATGTACTACCTGGTGGAAGCCGTCACCGGGAAACAGCCGTCCGAAAATGTGATGGTCTGGGGACAGCAAATCGGGATTGCCATGATATTGATGCTGATGGTGCTGGCGTTTTACAACGATATCGTGCGTTTGCTGTGAGAACCGGGATTCCGTCAAACCCGGCCCGGACTTTCCTGTGAACCTGTGAAACGGTCAGGAAAATTGAGTACAATACCCGGATTGTACTATTCGATTTGACAATTCTGGGTGTGACGGTTTCCCGGTCGGACACACTTTCCCGGTGTATGATCTGCGGGTGAGGTCAAGCAAGCATTCTGGACAAGGAGCAAGTGAATTAAAAATGAAAAAAGTGATTCTGGCGGTCTTACTCGCAGTTCTGTTCAAACCTGTTTTTGCCATTGACCCTTTCATCATTACCGATATCCGGGTGGAAGGACTGGAACGGCTGGATACCGGAACGGTATTCAACTATCTTCCCCTGAAAGTGGGGGATGAGGTGAATGATGAGGAAATCAGCCTGAGCATCAAGGAACTGTTCAGGACGGGTTTTTTCCGGGACATTGCCATGCAGCAGGAGGGGACCACCCTGGTGGTCAAGGTCACGGAGCGGCCCTCCATCGCCCGGATTACGATCCAGGGCAACCGGAAACTGAAAACGGAGGCCCTGGAGCTGGGCCTGGAACAGGCGGGGATGGTCCAGGGGCGGATCTTCAACACCGCCCAGATGGAGCGGGTGGAGAAGGAAATCAAGAATACCTACCTGACCCTCGGCCGCTATTCAGCGACGGTGGATTACAGCGTGGAGGAACTGGATGACAACCGGGTGAATGTCACCATTGATATCAATGAGGGTCGGGTTGCCCGGATCAAGAAAATCAACATCATTGGCGCGAAAGCGATTCGTGTGAAGGATTTGAAGGATGAAATGCTGTTGAAGGAGAAACGGGGATGGCGGCTTTTCTCGAGGCAGGACCAGTACTCCAAGCAGAAGCTGGAAGCGGACCTGGAGAGCATCCGCAGCTACTACCTGAACCGGGGATACCACGAATTCGAACTGGTGTCCTCGTCGGTGGACATCAGTTCGAACAAGCAGACGATATTCATCAGCATTGCCGTGGATGAAGGCGAACGGTTCACCTTCGGGGAGACATCCATTGAAGGGGTGGACGAGGAACAGGAAGCGGCATTGCAGGCGCTGGTCAAAATCCAGCCCGGAAAGACGTTTTCAAGGAAGGTGGTCAACCAGACGCGCTCGGCGATCATCGACTGGTTTGCAGGGGATGGATATGCCTTTGTTGAGGTGGAGCCGACCTTTGAGACCGATCAGGACACGAAGGCGGTCAACACCGTGTTTTCGGTGGTGATCAATCAACGGGTGTACGTCCGGCGCATTGAGATCTCCGGCAACCTGTTTACCCGGGACGAAGTCATACGCCGGGAACTGAGGCAGTTTGAAGGCGCCCTGTATTCTGCGGTATCGGTTCGCCGGTCCCGGAGCCGTTTGCGGAGAATGGGGATTTTTGACAGTGTACAGATTGAGACCCCGGCGGTCCCCGGTACCAGCGACCAGGTCGACCTGAAGGTCATTGTCTCCGAACTCGATACCGGCTCACTGCTGCTTTCCGCGGGGTATTCGGATGAGGACGGAGCCCTGCTGGGGCTGGAATTTGAACAGCGGAACCTGCTGGGAACCGGGAAAGACCTGTCCCTGGAATTCAAGGATTCGGAGGCGGTGGATACCGCCATCATCCGGTATAACAATCCCTATCATACCAAGGACGGGGTCAGTCGCGGATTTCATCTGACCACGCAGGAAATTGATGCAGCGGAAACGGACTCGGCGGAATATGTGCAGAATACGGATTCTGCGGGGGTGAACTACAAGATTCCCATTTCCGAAACCAATTCCGTGAATGTCGGGGCGTCCTATGAAAAAATCGAGCTGAAAGACACGACGAGGACCCCGCAGAAATTCGAAGAAGAAATCAAGGATGCACCGAAATCCGACAGCGTGGTGCTGAATGCAGGACTGTCCCGGGATACCCGGGATGACTTTTTCTTTCCCACCCGGGGGAGCACCGCGTCCGTGTCCATGGATCTTTCCGTCCCGGGCAGTGAGGTGGAGTACTACAAGATCTATCTTTCCGGGTCGTATTATCATCCCCTGTCCGAGTCCATCACGATCAAGGGCAGAATGAGCCTGGGGTACGGGGACGGGTTTGGAGATACGGACCGGTATGGGCTGCCCTTCTACAAGCATTTCTTTGCAGGGGGGGCCCGGTCCGTGCGGGGGTATGATGCCCGGTCCCTGGGGCCGCGTGTCTCTACCACTACCACCCCCGCCCCCACGGAAGCCACCCCTAATCCACGGTCGGTCACGATTACGCGGCCGGAGGGCGGGGATGTGCGGATACTGACCCATGTTGAAGTGCTGTTCCCGGCATTTGGATCGGCGAACACCAAGGACAAGCGGCTCGGGCTGTTTGTCGATGGAGGCCAGGTCTTTGGAAAGCAGGACGACAAGCAAAAGGAAGCGGGCCACAAGAAGAAGTATGGAGACTATGGATCCATTGACCTGGGGCAGATGCGGTATTCAGCGGGGGTGTTTTTCCAGTGGTTCTCGGCATTGGGGCCGATCAGCATCAGTTACGCCCATCCGCTCAATGATGAGAGCGAAGATGATCTGGAGGAACTCCAGCTTTCCATCGGCACGGTTTTTCGATAACCCGGACCGTGAGCGTATTCGGGAACCGCAGTGTGAAGGCCCCGGTCGAGTACGATGGTGTGCCAGCCTGAATGGTCTGGCCGACGAAGCGTGTGCAAAAAAGTGACCTGTCAAGAGAGTGGATATGAAATTTTGTAAATTGATTGGATTTTCCCTGGTGGCATTGCTGTTGCTGCCGTTGCCGTCCCATGCGGTGGAGATTGCGTATGTAGATGCACGCCGGCTGATTGAGGAAGCGCCACAGGGGAGGGATGAAGTCGAGAAACTCGAAGCGGAATTCAGTGAAAGGGGTCGTGAACTGCAGGCGAAGATTGACCTGTTCACCACCCATGAAAAGGACCTGCAGAAGAACGCGGTGACGATGTCTTCGGAAGAACTGGAAGAGCGGACCAACGAACTCCTTGACATGCAGCGGGCACTGCAGCGGGAGCAGCAGGTTTACAATGAAGACTATACCCGGAGCAGGAACCAGGGACTGGCCCGTCTCGAACAGCTGATTTCAGTGGTCATCATTGATGTGGCCAAGCGGGAGAAAATTGACCTGGTTCTGCAGCAGGCGGTCTATGCCAGCCGTGACATCGACCTCACCGGGAAAGTCCTGGAAGAACTGGACAGGCGCTATCGGCAATAGCGCAGATGCTGCAACATGCCGCCATGATACTATCTGGACCCTGCTGAAAATCAATTTGGAATACCCCGATGTATTCATTGCAAAGAATTTCTGATCTCGTAAACGGAAAAGTGGAGGGAGACCACCGCTTCAATGTTGAAAAAATCAGTAGCCTGGGCAATGCGACGGCGACTTCCATCACCTTTTTTACGGGCCGGAAAAAGAAGGGCGAACTGAAAGCCACCAAGGCGGGGGCAGTGTTGATCTCTCCCGCCCATGCACAGTGGTTTTCGGGCAACAAGGTCATTGTCTCCAACCCGTACCTGGCCTATGCCCGGCTCAGCCAGGTATTCCGGAAAAACGGGTTTTCCGGGCCCGCCGGCATCGACGGGTCCGCCGTGGTGGCGGACAACTGTCTCCTCGGCGACGGGGTTTCCATCGGCAGTTATTCCATCATTTCCGACCGGGTCCGGCTGGGCAGCCATGTGGTCATCGGAAGCGGGGTCCGGGTGGAGGAAGAGGTCACCATTGGAGATCATACCGTGGTCGAGTCGAATGTGGTTATTTCTTCAGGTTGCCGCCTGGGCAGGAGATGCTATCTCTCTCCCGGGGTGGTCATCGGTTCAAGTGGATTCGGATACGCCCCGGATGAGGGAAAATGGGAAAAGATCGAACAACTGGGGGGGGTGGAAATCGGCGATGACGTGGATATCGGGGCCAATACCACCATTGACCGGGGGGCCCTGGAAAATACGGTGATCGGCAACGGTGTAAAGCTCGATAACCAGATTCAGATTGCGCACAATGTCCGGATCGGGGACAACACCATTATGGCGGGCTGTTCCGCCATTGCCGGCAGTACCCGGGTGGGCAGGCGATGCAAGATAGGCGGGCGGGTGTCCATACTGGGCCACCTCCGGATTGCCGATGATGTCACCGTCTATGCCAATGGTCTGGTGGCCAGTTCCATCGACTCACCGGGGGAGTACGCCTCCGCGCTTCCGGTCCAGCCGGTCAGGCAGTGGAGAAAGAATGCCGCTTTGCTCCGGCGGCTGGACAAGCTGGCGAAAAGAGGGAGCGGACTCCATCAGCATGAAGATGAAGAAAGAGAATGAACCAACCGGACCAGGCCACGAACATGACTGATTCCAATTCTGTTGACATACACAAGATTCGGGAAATTCTCCCCCACCGCTACCCGTTTTTGCTGGTGGACCGGGTCGTCGATTTCACCTTGGGCAAGACCTTGACGGCGATCAAGAACGTCACCATCAACGAGCCGTTTTTCCAGGGCCATTTCCCGGAACGCCCGGTGTTTCCCGGGGTATTGATCCTTGAAGCCATGGCCCAGGCCTCGGCAATTCTTGCGAGTCACAGCGCAGAGGTTGAGGAGGACCAGAAAATCATATTTTTGTTCGCAGGCGTGGACCGGGCGCGATTCAAACGGCCCGTAGAGCCGGGTGACCAGCTGGTAATTGATGTGGAGCAGACCCACTACAAGGCACAGGTCTGGAAATATGCCACCCGGGCGTCCGTGGACAGTCGGCTGGTGGCCTCGGCCGAAGTGATGTTCACCTACCGAACCTACTGATTCGAACCCCTTGATTCGATCACCATGGTGGACATACACCCCACTGCAATCATTCATCCTGACGCCGAGCTGGCCGACCGGGTAACGGTGGGGGCCTACTCCATCATTGAGGCGGGTGTCCGCATCGCTGACGACACCTGGGTGGGACCACACGTGGTCATCAACGGCCATACCACCATCGGCAGGGAGAACAGGATTTACCAGTTCAGCTCCATCGGGGAAGCCCCCCAGCACCAGGGGTACCAGGGCGAGCCCACCCAGGTTGAAATTGGTGACCGCAATATCATACGGGAATACTGCACGATCAATCGGGGGACCGCGGCCCACCTCGGTGTGACCCGGGTAGGGGATGACAATTTCATTATGGCCTATACCCACATTGCACACGATTGCGTGCTGGGCAATCACATCATTTTTGCCAATGGTTCCAGCTTGGCCGGTCATGTGGACATTGGTGATTACGCAATCCTGGGGGGGTTCAGCCTTATCCACCAGTTTTGCAAAATCGGGCAGCACTGTATTACCGGGATCGGGTCCGCCTGCTTTCAGGATGTTCCCCCCTACATTGTTGCGGCGGGAAATCCCGCCAAGCCCTATGGCATCAATACCAAGGGTCTGAGAAGGAGAAACTTTGGCGAGGAGTCCATCGAGTTGCTGAACAGTGCGTACCGGATTGTCTATCGCAAAAACCTCGGTCTGCAGGCCGCAATCCGGGAAATCGACCAGTTCAACGGAGACAATCCGGATATCCTGCAGTTCAGGGACTTTCTGCTCCAGTCAGAGCGGGGAATCATTCGGTAGGTGGTCACCGGCCGGACAAAAATTGCCATTGTCGCGGGAGAGCCTTCTGGAGATAGCCTGGGCTCCGGCCTGATCACCGCCTTGAAATCCACGATTCCCGATGCCCGTTTCTTTGGGATCGGCGGTCCCAAAATGCGGGACGCGGGATGCCGGACCCTGTACGACATGGTTCATCTCGAGCTGATGGGCTTTGACGGACTGTTCGGCAAGCTCGGGAGCATCCTCAAAATCAGGCGGGAGTTGTACCGGCAGTGCGTCGCCGACCCCCCGGACCTGTTTATCGGCATTGATGTGCCGGACTTCAACCTGACACTGGAAAGCAGGCTCAGAAAACGCGGAATCAAAATCCTCCATTATGTCAGCCCCACCGTGTGGGCCTGGCGGGGGTATCGAATTCACAAGATCAAGCGGGCCGTCGATCATATGCTGACACTTTTCCCCTTTGAATCCGACTACTACCGCAGACAGCAGATTCCCGCCACATGTGTCGGCCACCCCATTGCGGACGAAATCGACGAACCCGATACCCGGGCCGCCCGGCGCCGGCTTGGGATTGATGCGGGTCACCGGGTCATCGCGCTACTGCCGGGAAGCCGGCGCTCCGAGGTGATGAGACTGGGACCGGTCATCGTGGAGGCGGTGAAACAGCTGCACCGGGAAGATCCCGGAATCCGGTTTGTTCTGCCCTTTGCGAACCCCCGGGTGGAAAGGGAGTTTTACCGGGTGGCCCCGGGGATGGACAAATTGCCGGTCACCACGTATGCCGGCCGTTCACGGCAGGTGCTGGAGGCCTGTGATGTCGCCATCCTGGCCTCGGGAACGGTGGCGCTGGAAGCGGCGCTGCTGCGCAAGCCCCATGTCGTCATCTACAAACTCAGCCCCCTGACCTACCGGCTGGTCAGGCGTCTGCGGCATGTTGACCACTATTCGATGCCCAACCAGTTGCTGCCGGAACCGGTCATTCCCGAATTGATACAGGACCAGGCGAATGGCGTGAATATCGTCCATGCGGTGAATGGTTTCCTGGAGCACCCGGAGCGGGTCCGGCAACTCCAGGATCAATGTGCCCGGGTCCACACCCAGCTCAGGCGGAATGCGAACCTGCAGGCAAGCCGGGCGGTGGTCAGGCTGCTGGAAGGTGGGGAGTGAATCCGCGGGGTCCCGTTGCGGGGGTTGACGAGGCCGGGCGGGGTCCATTGGCCGGTGCGGTTTTTGCGGCGGCGGTCATTCTGGACCCCGGGCATCCCATCATCGGTCTGGGGGATTCGAAAACCCTGTCGGAAAAACAGCGGGGGTCCCTGGAACCCAGGATCCGGGACCAGGCGGTGGCGTGGGCGGTGGCCAGTGCCTCCGTGGAAGAAATTGATCGGCTGAATATCCTCCAGGCATCGTTGCTGGCCATGAAAAGAGCGGTGGAGGCGCTGGAAGTGGAGCCGGCTCTGGTGCTGGTGGACGGGAATGCGACGCCGCAGATCCGGTATCCGGTCAAGGCAGTCATCCGCGGGGATTCCCTGCATGCGGAAATTTCTGCAGCATCCATTCTCGCGAAGCAGGTGCGTGACCGGGAGATGGTGGAACTGGCGGGCCTGTACCCGCAGTACGGGTTCGAGCGGAACAAGGGTTATCCCACCCCAACACACCTGCAGGCACTTCAGGAGCATGGTGTGACCGCGGTGCATCGGCGAAGTTTCTCACCCGTTCGAAATGCACTCGATCCATGAACCCGGCATTCATACATCTTCACCTCCATTCCGAATTTTCCCTGGCTGACGGGATTGTCCGGCTGGGGCCGCTGGTGGAGAAATGTGTTGAATTTGAACAGCCCGCCGTTGCGCTGACCGATGTCTCCAACCTGTACGCATTCGTCAAGTTCTACCAGGCGTGCCTGAAAAAAGGGGTCAAGCCGGTCATCGGCTGTGATGTCTGGGTGGAAAATCCGGTGGAGAACCTGCAGTCCGACCGGATCATCCTGTTCTGCCAGAACCGGGATGGATTCACAAACCTGAGCCGGACCCTGACCCGGGCCTACCTTAAGGGGGATGCCGGGGAGAAAGTCACCATCCGCTGGGAGGATCTGGAGCAGTCCCGGTCCGGCCTGATCTGCATGCTGGATGACCAGCACGGTCCCGTTGCCCGGCTGCTCGGCCATGACCGCGATTCGGATATCAGCGATGTCGTTCAGCGGTATCACGATGTTTTCGGGGACCGGCTGTATTTTGAGATCAGTCGCATTGGACGGACGGATGAGCAGGCCTATATCAACCAGGTGCTGAGGCTGTCCAACGAGTTCCCGGTGAGCCCGGTTGCCACCAATCGTGTCCAGTATCTCGAAGCGGATGATTTTGGTGCCCATGAGATCCGGGTGTGCATCAACGAGGGCAGGGTGCTCGACGACAGCCGCCGTCCCCGCAATTTCACCGATCAGCAGTACTTCCGGTCAAGCACTGAAATGGTCGCCCTGTTTTCGGACATTCCGGAGGCCATTTCGAATACGGTCGAAATTGCAAAACGGTGCAATCTTTTTATTGAATTCAACCAGGACTTCCTGCCGGAATATCCGGAATCGGGGGATGTTCCCGTGGAAGACCTGTTGAGACTAAAGGCGCAATCGGGACTGGCCGGAAGATTTGGAAAAGAGAGCCTGTACCACCAGGATGGAACCCTGGCGGTGGAGGAAAAATACCTGGCCCGGCTCAACAATGAACTGGAGGTCATCGGGCAAATGGGGTATCCGGGTTACTTCCTCATCGTTGCCGATTTTATCCAGTGGTCCAAGGACAATGGAATTCCGGTTGGGCCGGGCCGGGGTTCCGGCGCCGGGTCCCTGGTTGCCTGGGCCACGGGGATCACGGAAATTGACCCCCTGCCCTACGGATTGATTTTTGAACGGTTTCTCAACCCGGAACGGGTCTCCCTGCCGGATTTCGACATTGATTTTTGCGTGGACGGGAGAGACCGGGTCATTGAGTATGTCGCCGAAAAATACGGCCAGGAACAGGTCGCCCAGATCATCACATTCGGGACCATGGCCGCCAAGGCCGTGGTTCGTGACGTGGGCCGGGTCATGGGGTATCCATACGGGTTCGTCGACCAGGTTGCCAAGCTCATCCCCTTTGAAGTGGGAATGACCCTGGACAAGGCCTTTGAACAGGAGGAGCTGCTCCGGAATCGCTACCAGGAAGAACCGGATATCCAGCAATTGATGGACGCGGCGTTCCAGCTCGAAGGGATTGCGCGAAATGTCGGGAAACATGCCGGGGGCGTGGTCATTTCCCCCCAGCCACTGATCGAGTATACCCCGTTGTTTACCGACACCCACCTGAACCAGGCGATTACCCAGCTCGACAAGGATGATCTCGAATCCATCGGCCTGGTCAAGTTTGATTTTCTGGGCCTTCGGACCCTTACCATCATTGATTCGGCGGTGAAAATGATCAACCAGCAATCCGCCGCCGACGGGTCTCCGGTGGTGGACCTGGCGACCATTCCCCTGGATGATGCGAAAACATTTGAATTCATCCGTACCGGGAAGACCACCGCGATCTTCCAGCTGGAATCCCGGGGCATGAAAGACCTGATCATCCGGGCCAATCCGGAAACATTTGAAGACCTCATCGCGCTCATCGCCATGTTTCGTCCCGGGCCGCTGCAGTCGGGAATGGTGGAGGATTTTGTCAACCGGAAAGCAGGCCGGGAACCCATTTCGCTGCTGCATCCCGGGATTGGGCCGGTTCTGGATACCACCTATGGCGTGATTCTCTACCAGGAACAGGTCATGCAGATTGCGCAGACCCTGGCCGGGTATACCCTGGGCGGTGCGGATATTCTGCGCAAGGCAATGGGCAAGAAACTGCCGGAAGAAATGGCCAGGCAAAGAGAGACCTTCCTGGCCGGGGCGGTGAGCCGGGGAGTGTCGGAACACATTGCCAACAGTATCTTTGACCTGATGGACAAGTTTGCAGGGTATGGGTTCAACAAGTCCCATTCCGCGGCCTATGCCCTGGTGTCCTACCATACCGCCTGGTTGAAAACCCATTTTCCATCGGCGTACATGGCGGCAACGCTGTCCGCGGAAAGTGACAACACCGACAAGGTGGTCTCCCTGCTTGTGGATTGCAATACACTGGGTCTCGAGGTCCTGCCGCCGGATATCAATACCAGTTTTTACGCATTCAAGCCGGTCCGGGACGACAGGATATCATTTGGACTGGGTGCGATCAAAGGGGCGGGACGCAGTGTCATTGGAGAGATTGTCGAGGAAAGGGAACGCAACGGCAGGTTCCGGAACCTGTTTGATTTCTGCCGGCGGTTCGATATGCGAAAAGTGAATAGGCGGGTTCTCGAAGTGTTGATCAAAAGCGGGGCCATGGACGAGCTGGGTAAAAACCGTGCGGCGCTGATGTCGGAACTCGTTCCGGCCACCAGGGCCGCCAACCAGCAGCAATCCAACCAGCAGGCCGGCCAATACGACATGTTTGGCGTGGACCGGGTGCAGATCGAAAACACCGTTTCCGCGGATGTTCCGGACTGGACCGAAGACGAACGCCTGAAGGCGGAAAAAGAGACCCTGGGGTTCTACCTCACCGGGCACCCCTATCACCAGTACATGCAGGAATTCGCCGGAATCAGCGAGGATGTGTCCACGGTGCATCCGGGCACGACCAAAGACGGCATGGTGGCTGGAATGATTATTGCCATGCGGCTCCTGAAGACCCGGCGGGGGAAGATGGCCGTGGTGACCCTGGACAATGCGGTGCAGCGAATCGAGGTCGTTCTGTTTTCTGAAAAATATACGGAGTATTTCTCCAAGCTGGAAGATGAGGGGGTCCGGGTTGTGCTGGGTGAGATCAGTACGGATGAATTGACCGGAGACCCCCGGATGCGGGCGGAATTACTGCTTGATGTCGAAGAGGCCAGGGACCGGGCATTGCGCCGTCTTGACCTGCACCTGACCCGGGGGGTTGCGGAAAAGAACGTGATCAGGTCCCTGCGGGAGACCCTGGACCCGTTTCGTGGCGGGAAAACCGCCGTCCGCATTCACTATACCACCCCGGCCGGGGTATCCGGGGTGATCAACCTTGGAAAAAACTGGTGCGTTACTCCGGCACAGCAGCTGGTGGGGGCGTTGCAGGAAATCCTGGGAAAGGAGAACATTGCCTACGATTACAACCGGGAAGCCCTGCTCAACCTGATCCCGAAAAAGCAGAATCACCGGACCCGGGAGGCGGTCAACCACTGAAACGGCTTTTCTTCCCTCCTCACCGGATCACGGGGGGCGGCAGGCCATCCCCCGGAACGCTACAGCTGACTCACGTCCCGCACCGCGCCCTTGGCCGCACTGGTACTCATGGCCGCGTAGGCCTTCAGCGCCGTACTGACCACGCGCTCGCGGTTGGGTTTCCAGCCTTCTTTCCCTTTCCGGTCCATGTCCTGGCGGCGCCGGTCCAGCACCGACTGATCCACCGCGAGATGGATCGTCCGCTCGGGGATATTGATCTCGATGGGATCATTCTCCTCGACCAGGCCAATCAGGCCCCCTTCCGCGGCTTCCGGGGAAACGTGGCCAATGGACAGGCCGGATGTCCCCCCGGAAAACCGGCCATCGGTCACCAGTGCGCAGGCCTTCCCCAGGCCCTTTGACTTCAGGTAGGTCGTGGGATAAAGCATTTCCTGCATGCCCGGTCCGCCCCGGGGGCCTTCGTAGCGGATGACGACAATGTCTCCCGCATGAACGGTATTGCCGAGAATGCCATCCACGGCATCTTCCTGGCTTTCAAATATCCTGGCTTTGCCGGTAAATCGAAGAATGCTTTCATCTACCCCGGCGGTCTTCACGATGCAGCCGTCTTCGGCCAGGTTGCCGTACAGCACCGCAAGGCCGCCATCCTGGCTGTAGGCGTGTTCCCGGTCCCGGATACAGCCGCCTTTCCGGTCGAGATCCAGGGACTGGTAGCGCTTGCTCTGGCTGAAGGCGACCTGGGTCGGAATGCCCCCGGGGGCCGCCCGGAAAAAATCCTTGCGCTTCGCGTCCGTGGTCAATCGCACATCCCACAGGGCAATGGCTTCTTCCATGCTCGATGCATGCACGGTGTGGGTGCCGCGGTTGATGAGTCCGGCACGGTCCAGTTCTCCCAGAATGGCCATGACACCGCCGGCACGATGCACATCCTCAACGTGAAAATCCGGTGTGGCCGGGGCAACCTTGCACAGGTTCGGCACCTTTCGGCTGAGCCGGTCAATGTCCTGCATGGTGAAGGGAATCTTCCCTTCCTGGGCCGCCGCCAGCAAATGCAGCACGGTATTGGTGGATCCTCCCATGGCGATATCCAGTGACATGGCATTTTCAAATGCGTCAAAGCTGGCGATGGAGCGGGGCAATACACGGTCATCATCCTGTTCATAGTAACGCTTTGCCGAGGCAACGATGGAGCGTCCGGCTTCACGAAAGAGCCTTTCGCGCTCACTGTGTGTGGCCACGATGGTGCCGTTGCCGGGCAGGGACAAGCCCAGCGCTTCCGTCAGGCAATTCATGGAATTCGCCGTGAACATGCCCGAACAGGACCCGCAGGTCGGGCATGCGGACCGTTCCATCTCATGGGATTCCTGGTCCGTGACACTGTCATCGGCAGCGACCATCATGGCATCCACGAGGTCAACTGATTTTTCATGATCCCGCCAGGTCACCTTCCCCGCTTCCATGGGGCCGCCGGAAACAAAAATGGCCGGAATATTCAGCCGCATCGCGGCCATCAGCATTCCCGGGGTAATCTTGTCGCAGTTGGAGATGCATACCAGGGCATCCGCACAGTGGGCATTGACCATGTATTCCACCGAATCGGCAATGATTTCCCTGGACGGCAGGGAATACAGCATGCCGCCATGGCCCATGGCGATGCCATCGTCCACCGCAATGGTATTGAATTCCTTTGCGACCCCCCCGGCGGCCTCAATTTCCCGGGCAACCAGTTGTCCCATGTCCTTCAGATGGACATGTCCCGGGACGAATTGGGTGAATGAATTGGAAACGGCAATGATCGGTTTGTTGAAATCATCTTCTGTCATGCCGGTGGCGCGCCACAGCGCACGTGCCCCCGCCATGGTTCTGCCGCGGGTGGTGGTCCAGGATCGGTAGTCAGGCATTGTAAAAGGTATCCGAGAAGGAAAAGAGGATGCATTTTAGCAAACATGTCCTCGGCGGGTCGATGATTGAAGTTGTCCATAGGAAGATGAGCTTGACCCATATCGTGTTTTTTCAACAAAAAGCGAGCCTCGCGACGGTAATTTTGGGATCATTGGACCATAGATGGCATTTGCCGTGGAAAAGCGCACTGCATTATTCGGGTTGGCCGTATGTCGTATCGTCCCTCTGTCAGTTGAGACTGTGCGGATCGTCGACACGCTGCCCAAGGCGCTTGAGGACTGATCCAGGTGCGAACGGGCGCCAGTCTGATTCAGCCTGGCCCTGGCAATGCCTGGTTTTTGACAATGCCATGGATTTGAGGCAGGATGATATGTCTTGGGGGAGAGAAATGAGTGCACCTGATTTATCCGATCTGTTTACGCCCGGTGCTGGCGGTGTCCCTCCGTATTTGGCGGGTCGCAAGGAAGAACAGGCCTATTTCCAGGCTTGTGTCAAATCCTTGAAAAACCGGAGACCTATTAGTCGGGACCTGATTCTCTACGGCCCCCGGGGCAACGGCAAGACCGCCCTGCTTCGTTACCTGCAAAAGAAGACCCGTCAGGAAGAAGGGGACAGTCTGGATATCCTGTGGGTAACGCCTGACACGATGCCCACGGAGACCGAGTTTGTCCATCTTCTGAGTGGTCCGAAGAAACTCAAGGACCGGTTTAAAAAGCTGACCGGATCGGTCGGAGCCTGGGTCGCCTCAGCGGGTATTGAAATGGATTTATCCGGTTCCCTGTCAATCACAGAGCACCAGATAAGGGAGAAGTGCAAACGCAAGCCTTTTATCCTGATCATTGATGAAGCCCACACCCTGGCTCCGGCATTGGCCCGAACCCTGTTAAACGCCAGTCAGTCCGTCCGCAACGCAGACAATCCATTCCTGCTGGTGCTGGCCGGCACACCGAATCTCAGCGCCGCATTGGGAAAAGCCAACGCGTCCTTCTGGGACCGCGGCAAGAAATTGCCTTTGGGACGCCTGTCGCCGGATGAAGCCAGCCAGGCACTTACTATCCCGTTACAGGAAGTGGGCATTGCTTTTACACCCGGTGTCATTGAGCACATCGTGGAGCAGTCCAACTGCTACCCTTTTTTCCTGCAGGTCTGGGGGGATTGTCTGGCTCGAAGACTGGATGAAACCAGGGAAACAGAGGTCTCCATGGAGACAGTCAAGGCAGTGGAGGCTGCGGTGACAGTCGAACGCAACGCCATGTATCAGGTTCGGCGCAATGAAATAAACGATATGGAGTTGTTGTCCGTTGCTGAAAGCATCGCAGAGGCATTTATGCGAAGTGGTGAGGCCTGTTTGTATGAACGCAGTCTGAAGGAGGCGATTGCACAGGGAATGGCCGACGATGGGTCGATCACAGATCAGCCTGTCCGGGAAAAGTTGCAACAACTCTTTCACCTGGGTTATGTCTGGCAATCCGGGGAGGGCGGTTACGAACCGGGCATCCCGAGTCTGTTATCCTACGTCATTAGCCAGGCACAGTTGCATGGCAAGGCCCGGCTGTCGGCAGCAGATCAAGTCGAACAGTGGCGGAACCAGCCTGTCAAAAAAAACGCTAACGGCTTCGATCTCTGAACTGTGCCGGAGTAGGCCGGGCAACCCGGGGAGCCGTATCTGGCGGGTGCGGCATATCCTGGTGGAGAAAGTGCCATTAACCTGGGTTGGGTGGGAACGGCATGCCCGCAAGGAGGGTTCCGGCCGGTTTGGGAGAAAGGGGCAGTGAATGGGAACCATCCGGGCCTGGTCCGGATTCCTGGGCACACCTGCGGGTTAGGGACAAACTCCCGGAGGTGGGTTTTTCCCGGCTTTCACGCCGTAGCCTGGAGAATCATGGATTCAACGGATAAGTCAACCGATCAGGGAGCGAAGTTCCGAATCCAGACGGTTCAGGATTTCATCGTACCGGAAGGTGCCGGCTTTGACGCCACGTTTTTTCAGGTTCACATAATTCGGACCGCACCACAGTCCCAGGTCCGCATCGTCGGTTTCCCCGGGGCCGTTGACCCGGCATCCCATGACGGCAATGGTAATGGCGTGTTCTTCTGCCCATCGTGTTCTTTCCTTGACCTGCCGGGCAAGATCAATAAATGCCTCATTCTCAACCCGGGAACAGCTGGGGCAACTGATCAGATTCAGTTTGTCTTCATTGAAGTGGACAACGGTCCGCACCCGGCCCCGGGAAATATCCCTGAGCAGCTGCCGGCCGGCATGAATCTCCTCGTGCTTTTGTTCATGGGGCAGGGTGAGGGACACCCGAATGGTGTCGCCGATGCCCTTGCCAATGAGCTGTTCGAATGCAATCCTGGTTTTTTCAATGCCTTCCGGAGGCATGCCGGCTTCCGTGACCCCGAGATGCAATGGGATTTCCGGTCGGGCCCGGGCAAATCTCTGGCAGGCATCCACGGTTTTTTTCGGGTCGGAATCTTTCAGGGAAACGCAGAACCGGTGATATCCGATCCGGTCCAGCCAGTCGCTGTGCTCCAGCGCACTGTCCACCATGGGGGCAACGGAATCGTTGCCATTGTATTTTTCCAGCTTGTCCGGGTCCACGGACCCGGCGTTGACTCCCACACGAATCGCGCAATCCGACTTGTTGGCGACCTCCACGAGAAACTGCACCTTGTCCTTCCACGGTTTGTTGCGCTCGTGGTGGTAGAGATGCCCCGGGTTGTAGCGAATCTTGTCCACATGGGGAGCCAGAATTCTGGCAAGCCGATAATTTTCCTGGAGGTCGACGCTGAGCACGGCCTCTGAGCGCTGTCGAAGCTCAATAAGTGCGGCGGCGTCCCGTTTGTTGTCGACGGCGATGCGGATGATATCGGCACCCGCCGCCTCCAGTGACCGGAGTTGTTTCAGGGTGGCCGGAATATCCGTGGTCCGGGTGGCGCACATGCTCTGTACGGCAATGGGATGGCCATTTCCAATGGCAATCCTTCCGATGGCAACCTCCCGGGTCTGGTTTCGTGTGATCATGGGGTTCTCGCAAAAAAACTACCCTAGCGTTTTGGCAGGGTTTAGTCAAAAATATATCACGCTTGATGGTACGCTTAAAACGATACAATGGAACAGGCGGATTGCTTGCCTTGAAACACAAGGGAATTAAGTGTTTTCCAATCCTGAAATGAGCCTGAAGGAGAGTACTTTTCTTGGAATCTGATGTATAATTATATTCGAATTCCACTCACTTATAACCGAGTGGCAGCCTTGGGGACTCAGGCGGTTGGACGGGAAGAGGCGTTTGCGTTGGCAACCTCAGTGATCCGTCAAGAGAATATACTGCTTCATCATGTATATAAGTCCCAAACACAATCTTTCAACAATCCGGAATTTGCTGCGGGATTCGCCGAAATTCGGCGGACGGGATATTTTCTATTTTCCGGAAATAAACTCCACCAATACCTGGCTGATGAGCCAGAAGAGTATTGATGGTGCCCTCTGTCTTGCGGAAAAACAGAGTGCAGGCCGGGGACGGCAGGGAAAAACCTGGGTAGCGCCGGAATCCGGGAGTATTCTGCTGTCCATGGGGCTTAAACTCGATACCCGGTTCAGCAGTGCCCTGTCGCTGGTCTCGGGTCTTGCCCTGGTTGGATCGCTGAAAGAGCAGGGGGTGACCGGCCTGTCTCTGAAGTGGCCCAATGACGTGTTGCTGGATCACAGGAAACTGGCCGGCATCCTGGTGGAAGTGTCGGGGACGCGGTGTGTTCTGGGGGTCGGGGTCAATGTCCACATCCCGGCGTTGACGGGCAATGCAATCGATCAACCCTGGACAGACCTGGTTTCCAGGGGATATCGAACGGATCGTGACCGCCTCGTGGCCTCGATTGTCCTGCACCATGAACGGTTGCTCCACGAATACCTGACAGTCGGATTTGAAAGACTTGCGGATGCATGGAATCGCTGCCATGCGCATGCCAACCAGTCTGTCCGGGTCCTTTCGGCGGGAAAAACCATCCACGGCATCGCGCTGGGGGTCAACCACCGTGGAGAGCTCCTGGTTGAGAAGGATGGAGCGGTCATTGCGGTGAATTCCGGCCGGGTATCCGCGGCAGCTGATTTCCCGCAGGGAGGGCCGCAGAAGACATGAAACTGGTCATTGACATCGGCAACCGGAGAATCAAGTGGGCTACCTCGGACCAGTTGGAGACCGCGTTCCAGCGTGACCGGAACCGGGAAAGGATCCAGGGCCAGGTCGTGGAGACGGCCCCGGAAAATCTGCGGCAGAATCTGGGTCGGCACTTCGGGGCGTTGACGCGGCCGGAAAAAATCGTGATCAGCTCGGTTTCCCGGCAATCCGCGTGTCACGCCGTGATCCGGCTGTGCCTGGCCCTGTGGAAGCGGCAACCGGAGGTACTGCAGGCCACAACGCAATTCGGCCGGTTGAAAAACTGCTATCACCCTCCGCATTCACTGGGGGCGGATCGGTGGGCCGCGTTGGTGGCGGCGGGTCACAGGCGGGAGGGTGAGCGGATTGCAGTGGTGGATGCCGGTACGGCAATCACCATTGATTTCATAAAATTGGACGGTAGTTTCCCTGGCGGGATGATTTTTCCCGGGATTGCTACTATGATTCAGTCTTTGAATCGCTCAACAGATCAAATTCAGGTCAATCCAATCATTCCACCTGATCGGAAATTGCAGATTACCAACAACGACACGCAATGTGCCGTAGTCAACGGTGTGGTGCTGTCTGTCGTCGCCGCCATTGACCGGGCGATCGGGATGTTTGAATCAGAACCGGGGCCGAAACCCCGGGTCATCATTACCGGGGGGGATGCCGGAATGGTCGAAAGACTCAGTATCCATGAGATGCTGGTTGAGTCGGCACTGGTTCTGTCCGGCATCTGGATCCTCGAAAGAGAAATTCAGCCATGAAGTGGATAGCGGCCATTCTCCTGATCGTCAATGTAGCGGTATACCTGTGGTCGAGCGGCCGACAGATCGAAGAGGTGGACCTGTCCACTGTCTCCCGGTCCGAAGTCAACAGGGAAGGCATGCTGCTGCTCAGTGAAACCGGAGGTTTGAAGCAGGTCGGAACCATTGTCGGGGTGCCGGACACCGAAGGGGAGGGAGAGGCCGTGGCCACCACCGTGCCGGCGGGGGATGCCAATGAAACCGTGGACCCATCGCAGCCCGATGCAGGGGACGCCGGGGCCCCTCTTTCTGAAGTCGCCGAAAGCATTGCCGAGCCGGACGGTCCTGATAACCGTGCTGTCCGGGCCTGCTTTCGTCTCGGGCCATTCAGGAAAGGGGGCTCGTGGCAAGAAGCGATGCAATGGATGAGTGAACGGGGTATTGACTATACCCATGTCGTCAGTGACAGTCGTGAACTGCAGGGAACGCGTGTCTTTCTCGGTCCATACGCTTCCCGGCACCTAACCGATCCGGTGGTGGCGCAACTGACGGAAAAAAATCTTGAGTATTTTGTCTATCCCGGGGAGGATGGCAGTTTCCGGGTATCGCTGGGGTATTTCGCCCAGAAAGCCCTGGCAGAAAAATTTGTGGTCGACCTCAGGTCCATCGGCATCACTGCCGAACATCAACCTGAATACCGGAAACTCGAAGCGTTCAACTGGATGGAGATTCCGATTGCTTCGGTCGGGGAAAGCGAGTTGAATGCGCGGGACTGGGGTGAGACCGGGGTGCGCCTTTCCCAGGTGGAATGTTAGCCGGGTCCCGGGGGCTGCATTCCAGGACCCAATATCGTTTTTCCGCGGACCCCAACCGGGAGGGAGCACCAACCGGTCACACAGGGGGGACCCGGGAGGCAAGACTGTCCCCGGGGCTGTTTTTCCTAACGAACGCTGCAGGGAAACTGCACCCGCTTCTTCCGGCCCGGGACAGCGCACCGGGTTTCCGCTGAAATCATTGTGGCTTTGATGTGCCAGGGACTATTGCATTGGAGCGTTTGTTTTGCTTAAAATCAGCCCCCGTTTTTCAATTCGCCCCCCAGGGTGACCGGTTGTGGGTGGAAGGACGGGAAATGGTGGCAAAAGGCGTTTTAAATCATGGAGGTATGATTGTTTTTTTTCGACTGTTGCCCGCATAGCTCAGTTGGCTAGAGCAGCTGATTTGTAAAAAATTGCACCTTTGCCGGGAAACCTGTGAAGTGGAGGTGGCTAAAACGGGGAAACCTTCCAATAGAGCCGGATGAATCGGTTGCGCTGGCGCAGCAGATGTTCAGCAAATATTAATGGCAATCCCGTGCTACACCCGAGAGATGTATCTCGGTGTGGAGTGTAGAGACTTTACACCACCCGCCTAAAGCGCAGTGAGATATCGAACAGAAGGACCAGTGCGCCATGGTGAAGAGAAAGTCCAGACTCCAAACTCGAAGACCCCGGTACAGGAGAGCACAATCATCGTGAACCGGATTCTGACAGGCCGCGAAAGCGGTAGTGGGTAAGAATCAGCAGGTCGTGGGTTCGAGTCCCTCTGCGGGCTCCATCATGAATGGTCACCTTTTCATGGCGGGGATTTTCGGCAGCCGTTGCTTTCGGCGGTGTTGGACCGGGCGGAATATCCCGTCCACAACCTGGCCGGGAAGCGGGCGAAAAGGCATCACAGGCAGGGTCACGGGTACAGTTGATTGTATTCGTGCAAAGAGAACGGGTCGCCCTGACAGAGGAAAACCAGTATGAAAATCTGGCCGGCCGGGTTTTCCGGGCAGGCAAAAGGTGCGTGAAACAGGTTGGATTGGTAAATTTTGGGTATTGACAGAGTTTCATCATTACGCGAAAATTGAACGTTTTGTGACCGAATTTTGCAGAAGGAGGGGTTCCCGAGCGGTCAAAGGGGGCAGACTGTAAATCTGCTGGCTCAGCCTTCGGAGGTTCGAATCCTCCCCCCTCCACCACGATTGACCGATTTGGGCGCTTGGGGTGGATTTGGCCACAACCCTGAATGGGCAGCTGGGATTGGCGGCTGGGACTGGTGATTGATTGGGCCGATCCACTGGATTCGACAGGCTTCGGCCCGAAAGTCCCGGGCTAAAAGTTCCGGCAGGAGTTGACGGTGTACAGATGCGGGTGTAGTTCAACGGCTAGAACCTCAGCCTTCCAAGCTGATGATGTGGGTTCGATTCCCATCACCCGCTCCAGACCGTGCTGCGGATGGAGACTGTGTTGCGGGTGGAAGGATTGCAGGACTGGATGGAAGTGGCGATGGACGCCACCGTTTTGAACATGTGCCCACATAGCTCAGTCGGTAGAGCACTTCCTTGGTAAGGAAGAGGTCACCGGTTCAAATCCGGTTGTGGGCTCCAGCCAGGGCTGTGAGAGGACAGATGCGGGTGTCGGCGGGATGAATCATCGCCGGTGCGTGATGGGGTGGTTGAAACAGGTCCTGGACCTGGTTGATAAATAGTTTTTATTTCAATATTTTCGAGAAACAGTAACGATGGCGAAAGAGAAATTTGAGCGGACGAAGCCGCATGTAAATGTGGGGACGATTGGTCATGTGGACCACGGCAAGACGACCCTGACGGCGGCGCTGACGAAGGTGTTGTCGCAGAAGTATGGTGGGACGTCGGCGAAGGCGTTTGACGAGATAGACAATGCCCCGGAAGAGCGGGAGCGCGGGATCACGATTGCGACGGCCCACGTGGAGTACGAGACGGCGGGTCGGCACTATGCGCATGTGGACTGTCCGGGTCACGCGGATTATGTGAAGAACATGATCACCGGTGCGGCGCAGATGGACGGAGCGATTCTGGTATGTTCGGCGGCGGACGGTCCGATGCCGCAGACCCGGGAGCACATTCTGCTGGCGCGTCAGGTTGGGGTTCCCTACATTGTGGTGTACCTGAACAAGGCGGACATGGTGGATGACGAGGAGTTGATGGAGCTGGTTGAGATGGAGGTTCGGGAATTGCTGGACAGTTATGATTTTCCCGGGGATGACACGCCGATCATCACGGGGAGTGCCCTGAAGGCTTTGGAAGGGGACAGTTCACAGATGGGAGAGGGATCGATTTTCGAGTTGGCGGAAGCGCTGGACAGTTACATTCCGGAGCCGGAGCGTCTGGTGGACGGTGATTTTCTGATGCCGGTGGAGGATGTATTTTCGATATCGGGTCGCGGGACGGTGGTCACGGGGCGTGTGGAACGGGGAGTGATCCGGGTTGGTGAAGAGATTGCGATTGTGGGGATCAAGGAGACGATGACGACGGTGTGTACCGGGGTGGAGATGTTCCGCAAGCTGCTGGATGAAGGACAGGCGGGAGACAACGTGGGCATATTGCTGCGGGGTACGAAGCGGGAGGAAGTGGAGCGTGGACAGGTTTTGGCGAAGCCCAGGAGCATCACGCCGCACACGAAGTTTGAGGCGGAGGTTTATATTCTGTCGAAGGAGGAAGGAGGTCGGCACACGCCGTTTTTCAATGGATACCGGCCGCAGTTTTATTTTCGCACCACGGATGTAACCGGTGCCTGTGAGTTGCCATCGGGGATTGAGATGGTCATGCCCGGGGACAATGTACAGATGATGGCGGAGTTGATTGCGCCCATTGCCATGGAAGAGGGGTTGCGTTTTGCGATCCGGGAAGGGGGCCGCACCGTCGGAGCAGGGGTCGTTACCCGGATTGTCGAGTAGCCCGGGGAAGTCCCGGGTGTCGGACAGCGGTTTGCCCGCCGGTAGCCCGGGGTGCAGTGCCCCGGGCAGGCAGTGGAAACGGCAAAGGGAGGGACGTGTGAAGGCAGGTTCCGGATTTACAGGTTCTAGATTTAATGTGATCGGTTCGAAGGCCAGTAGCTCAATTGGCAGAGCGGCGGTCTCCAAAACCGCAGGTTGGGGGTTCGATTCCCTCCTGGCCTGCCATTTTGTACTCGCTTATTGAACGATTTCCAGGATTCAGCCAGAAGCCAGTGATTGATAAAGTCAAAATTGTTGGAGCCATTGCCATCATTGCAGCCGCGGTGGCGATGTACTACCAGTTTGAAGACCTGCTGCAGCTGGGTCGTGTGGGGATTGTCATCGCCGGGGTGGTCCTGGCCACCGCCGTGGTGCTGACCACCCAGACCGGACAGGATGCGTGGCAATTCATAAAAGGGGCCAACGTTGAGCGCCAGAAGGTGGTCTGGCCCTCCCGGCAGGAAGCGCTTCAGGTCACCCTGTTCGTTATCGTTCTCGTGATTCTCATCGGCTTGATGATGTGGGCGTTCGATGCGCTTTCGTTCTACACAATTTACGATGTTATTCTCCAGGTAAGGGGTACATAGCATGAGGTACATAGCATGAATGGTGAAACCGGGAATCATACCGATCAACAGGAGGATCGTATTCCAGCGGACCGGGACGGGGAGGATGACGACAGGGTGGATGCCGGCATGGAGGATGACGGCATGGAGTCCCCCGGGAAAGCCATGCGCTGGTACGTGGTGCAGGCATTCTCCGGGTTTGAGAAGCGGGTCATGCAGTCATTGAAGGATTACATCGCCCGGGCCGGGATGGAAGACAGTTTCGGCCGTATTCTCGTTCCCACCGAAGAAGTGGTTGAAATGAAGGGCGGGCAGAAACGGACCAGTGAACGCAAGTTCTTTCCCGGATATGTGTTGGTACAAATGGAAATGACCGATGAAACGTGGCACCTGGTCAAGGGGGTTCCCCGGGTTGCGGGGTTTATCGGCGGGTCGGACAATCGTCCGGTTCCCATCTCGGACCGCGAAGCGGATGACATCATCCAGCAGGTTTCAGACAGTGCGGACAATCCGAAGATGAAATTCACCTTTGCACCCGGAGAAATTGTCCGCATTATTGACGGCCCTTTCCAGGATTTCAACGGGACGGTGGAAGATGCCAATTTTGAGAAATCAAAACTGAAGGTCTCGGTGACGATATTCGGACGGTCGACGCCGGTGGAACTGAATTTCACCCAGGTTGAGAAAGGCTGAACCTTAGCCGGTGTGGCAAACGGCAGGTGGATGGCAGGTTGGTATTCAGCAGTACGTGGATTTAACTACGTGGATTTAACGGGGAGCCCGCCTGGCGGGCGTTTGCACCCACAACGATGAGAGGTCGGTCATATGGCTAAGAAAATAGCCGCATACATCAAGTTTCAGGTTCCCGCGGGGGATGCGAAACCCAGTCCCCCCGTTGGCCCCGCACTGGGCCAGCACGGGGTGAACATCATGGAGTTTTGCAAGTCTTTCAATGCGGAAACCCAGGATATGGAAAAGGGGTTGCCGGTACCCGTGGTGATTACCGTGTATTCGGACAAGAGTTTTACTTTCATCAGGAAAACCCCGCCGGCCTCCGTTTTGCTGCTGAAGGCAGCGGGGGTGGAAAAGGGCAGCAGTGTCCCGAATCGGGACAAGGTGGCCAAGGTCACCCGGGCGCAGCTGGAAGAGATTGCCAGAATCAAGGAACCGGACCTGAGTTCCCATGATATCGACAATGCCGTTCGCATTATCGCCGGAAGCGCCCGCAGCATCGGCATTGAGATTGAGGAGGTGTAGGGTGTCCGGAAAGAGAATGAGAGCGGTAAACGGGAAAGTGGACAGGAACCGGTTCTATCCGCTGGAAGAGGCGCTGGAGCTGCTGAAAGAGCTGTCCTCCGTGAAATTTGATGAAACCGTGGATGTTGCCGTGAATCTGGGAATCAATGCGCGAAAGTCAGACCAGAGTGTTCGGGGGGCTGCCGTGCTGCCCAAGGGGACCGGAAAATCGGTGCGCGTGGCCGTGTTTGCCGAGGGAGAGAATGCCGAGCTTGCGAAATCAGCAGGCGCCGACCAGGTCGGGCTGGATGACCTGGTGGAACAGGTCAAAAAGGGGAACCTTGATTTTGATGTCTGCATCGCAACTCCGGACACCATGCGGGCCGTGGGCCAGCTTGGCCAGATACTGGGCCCCAGGGGTCTCATGCCGAATCCGAAAGTCGGCACGGTCACCACGGATGTCAGCAAGGCGGTTTCCGACGCCAAGTCCGGCCAGGTCCAGTTCCGGATTGACCGGGCAGGGGTCATTCACTGTCCTATCGGCAAGGTTTCCTTTGCCACCGAGGACCTGGAGGAAAATCTCAATGTGCTGGTTGCTGCCCTGATCCGGGCAAAGCCGGCATCGGCCAAGGGCCAGTATGTCAGGCGGGTGTCATTGTCGAGCACAATGGGCCCGGGATTGAAAATCGATCGCATGAGTATTTCCGCGATTGCGTAATGCCCCGCAGGCGGGGGATTGCATTGTTTTGGGGTTCGGTGACCGGCCCGGTTGCATGGCCGTCACCGGATTGTCAAAGACCGCAGGTGAGTCATTGAACAGTGAATCATTGAATCGTTGTTCAGACTCTTAAGTCCGTAGAGTGCGGTGGGTACCACGGTGAAACCATACCGGTTTCCCCCTGGCGCCCGCTGTGGGTAACGGGGCCGGCGTAGACGGTGACCGAAATCAGGAAACCCCCTGGTGCAGGACACCATAATTTTGATTGGAGTGTGCTTGATATGAGTTTAAGTCTTAATCAGAAAAAGGCCGTGGTCAGTGAGGTCGCCGATGCCATTGTTTCGGCCCAGGCTGGCGTATTGGCCGAGTATCGTGGACTTGATGTCGCTCAACTCACTGCTCTTCGTACGGAAGCAAGAAACTCGGGCGTGTGGATCAGGGTGGTTAAAAACAACCTGGCCAGACGTGCAATCGATGGATCGGAATTTGAGTGTTTGACGGACCATTTCGTGGGTCCGGTCATTTTCTCGGTATCTGAAGACCCTGTCGCAGTGGCCAGGACCCTGTCCCGGTTTGCCAAGGACAATGAAAACCTGAAGATCACGGTGGGGGCCATGAACGGTGTCCTGATGGATCAGTCAATGATTCAGAGTCTTGCCAGGCTGCCCGGTCGCGATGAACTGCTGGCCACGCTGATGGGCACCATGCAGGCGCCTGTTCAGAAACTGGTTTCAACACTGAACGAGGTTCCGGGAAAATTTGTCCGTACACTGGCTGCCGTAGCCGAAACGAAGGAAGCAGCGTAGTTGTCATATATTGATTTCACAAGTATTTATTATTGTCTAGCTATCAGGAGTTAACCATGGCTTTAAGTAAAGAAGAAGTTCTCGGTGCCATTGCCGAGATGTCTGTTCTGGACCTGTCCGAATTGATCAAGGACATGGAAGAGAAGTTTGGGGTGTCTGCTTCCGCAGCGGTTGCCGTTGCCGCGGCACCGGCTGCTGCCGGGGGCGATGCGGACGCCGGCAGCGAAGAGAAAGATGAATTCGATGTTGTCCTGACCGGATTCGGTGACAAGAAGATCAGCGTGATCAAGTCGGTCCGCGCGATCACCGGGCTGGGTCTCAAGGAGGCCAAGGACCTGGTTGAAAGTGCCCCGGTTCCCATCAAGGAAGGCCTGGCGAAAGCGGGGGCCGAAGAACTGAAATCACAACTTGAAGAGGCGGGTGGAACCGCTGAACTCAAGTAGGGTTTGAGTCTTGTCCAGGGTGAGCCGCTTGGTCTTTCGGTCCACTTTGGCGGTGGTTTGGATAAGTGGACCCGACCAACCGGATCCATCGGGGTGTGATGGAGCCGGTTGGTCGGGGGTTCTGCAACGGGTTGTCGGGGGCAAATAATGGGTTATTCATTTACTGAAAAAAAGCGCATACGAAAGAATTTTAGCAAACGTTCGGATGATTTCCAGGTGCCGTATCTGCTGGAAACACAGAAGGAGTCCTACCGCAAGTATCTGCAGGCAGATACCCCGCCGACACAGCGGATTGACCAGGGAATCCAGGCGGCCTTCAAATCGGTTTTTCCCATTGAAAGCTACAACGGCAGTGTCATCCTGGATTTCGTCAGCTATGAACTGCAAAAACCGCGGTTTGATGTCGCGGAATGCCAGCAGCGCAGCCTGGTGTATTCGTGTCCGCTGCACGTCGACATGCGGCTGGTTGTTTTCAACAAGAGCGGCAGCGGCAAGCGACCCAAGGACATCATTCAGCAGACCGTGTATCTGGGCGATATGCCCTTGATGACGGACAACGGGACCTTTGTCATCAACGGCACCGAGCGCGTGATTGTTTCCCAGTTGCACCGGTCGCCGGGGGTGATTTTTGACCATGATGGCGGCAAGACCCATGCTTCCCGAAAGCTGCTGTTCACCGCACGGATCATTCCATATCGCGGGTCATGGCTTGATTTTGAATTTGATCCCAAGGACCTGCTTTATATTCGCATTGACCGCCGAAGAAAAGTACCCGCCACCATTATCCTGCGCGCGCTTGGCTACAGCACCGAGGAAATACTGGCGATGTTTTTCGACAACGACCACATCAAGCTGACCGGGGAGGGCGCCACCATTGAACTGGTGCCGGAGCGGCTGCGTGGACAGCGCCTGGATTTCGATCTGAAGGGCGTCGAGGGAAAAGTGATTGTGGAGGCCGAAAAGCGGATCACCACCCGCCATATCCGGGAACTGAAAAGTGCCGGCTTCAGTGAAATTGAAGTCCCCATCGAATTCGTCATGGGTCGGATCCTCTCCAGGGACATCGTCGACATCGAAACCGGGGAACTGCTGGTTGAAGCGAACCAGGAAATCACCGAGGAGGTGATGAACATCCTCAGGGAAAATGAAATCACCGAACTCGAAACCATCTATACCAACGATATTGACTGCGGCCCGTTCATTTCGGAAACCCTTCGAATCGACCCGACCCGCTCGGAAGAGAGAGCCCAGATCGAAATCTACCGCATGATGCGCCCGGGTGAACCGCCGACAAAGGAAGCCTCCGCCGCCCTGTTCGGAAACCTGTTTTTCAACCACGAACGGTATGACCTGTCCGCCGTTGGCAGAATGAAGCTCAATCGTCGGCTGAGCAGGGAGTCCGATGAAGGCCCCGGAACCCTGAGCAAGCAGGACATCGTGGATGTCATGCGTAAAATCGTTTCCCTCAAAAACGGCAAGGGCGAGGTGGACGATATCGACAACCTGGGAAACCGGCGGGTCCGGTCCGTGGGCGAACTGGTGGAAAACCAGTTTCGAATCGGCCTGGTGCGGGTTGAGCGTGCCGTCAAGGAAAGGTTGAACCTGGTGGAAAGTGAAGGCCTGAAACCCCAGGACCTGATCAACGCCAAGCCCGTGGCGGCGGTTGTGCGGGAATTTTTCGGTTCCAGCCAGCTGTCCCAGTTCATGGACCAGACCAACCCGCTGTCGGAAGTCACCCACAAGCGCCGGGTATCGGCGCTCGGTCCAGGGGGGCTTACCCGGGAACGCGCCGGGTTCGAGGTGCGGGATGTGCATCCCACGCACTATGGCCGGGTTTGCCCCATTGAAACCCCGGAAGGGCCGAATATCGGCCTGATCAATTCCCTCGCGTGTTTTGCCAAGACAAACGAGTACGGTTTTCTCGAAACCCCGTACCGCAAGGTCAAGAAGGCAGTGGTTACGGATACCGTGGAGTACCTGTCCGCCATCGAAGAAAACAAGTATGTCATTGCCCAGGCCAATGCAGCGCTGGATTCGAAGGGGAAATTCGTGGACGAACTGGTGTCCTGCCGGCACAAGAACGAATCGTCCCTGTCCACGCCGGACCAGATTGATTACATTGATGTCGCACCCCAGCAGATCGTATCCGTTGCGGCTTCCCTGGTGCCGTTCCTGGAACACGATGACGCCAACCGTGCATTGATGGGAGCCAATATGCAGCGCCAGGCGGTCCCCATCGTGCACAGCGAAAAACCCCTTGTCGGCACGGGCATGGAACGGACCGTTGCCATCGATTCCGGGGTTACGGTGATTGCCCGCAGGGGGGGAGTCGTGGATTCCGTGGACGCATCCCGTATCGTGGTGCGTGCAAACGATCACGAGGAAATACCCGGCGAACCCGGCGTCGATATCTACAATCTGACCAAATACCAGCGTTCCAACCAGAACACCACCATCAACCAGCGTCCCCTGGTGCGATTGGGGGATGCGGTGGAACGGGGGGATGTGCTGGCGGATGGTCCGTCCACGGATATGGGAGAGCTGGCCCTGGGCAAAAATGTATTGATCGCGTTTATGCCCTGGAACGGCTATAACTTTGAAGATTCCATCCTCATCTCCGAACGCCTGGTGAAGGACGAGGTCTACACATCGATCCACATCGAAGAGCTGTCCTGTATCGCCCGGGAGACCAAGCTCGGGGCGGAGGAAATCAGTCGGGATATCCCGAATGTCAATGAAAGCGCGCTGTCCAAGCTGGATGAGTCCGGGATCATCTATATCGGTGCCGAGGCCCAGCCCGGGGACATCCTGGTGGGGAAGATCACCCCCAAGGGGGAAACCCAGCTTTCCCCGGAAGAGAAACTGCTGCGCGCCATTTTCGGGGAGAAGGCCTCGGATGTCAAAGACACCTCGTTGCGCATGCCTTCGGGAATGAAGGGAATTGTCATTGATGTACAGGTATTTACCCGGGAAGGGCTGAAAAAGGATGCCCGGGCCACGGCCAATGACAAGGATGAACTGGCCACCGTGAGCAAGGACCTGAATGACCAGTTGCGCATTGTCCAGGATGACGCGTATGCGCGGATCGAAAAACTCCTGTGCGACCAGGTTGCAGAGGGGGGGCCGGACGGCCTGGAAGCCGGGGCCACGGTCACCGGTGAGTACCTGGCCGGCCTGTCCCGGGTACAGTGGTTTGAAATCCGTCTTCGTGACGAAAAGGCGAACCAGATGATTGAAAATATCCGGGCCCAGCTCGCCGAACAGAAGGCCGAATTTGACCGCCGGTATGATGAGAAAAGCGAAAAGATCGAAATGGGGGATGACCTGACACCCGGAGTGCAGAAAATCGTCAAGGTCTTTGTCGCGGTCAAGCGCCGGCTGCAGCCGGGGGATAAAATGGCCGGACGGCACGGCAACAAGGGGGTGATCTCCAAAATCGTCCCGATTGAGGACATGCCCTACATGGAAGACGGCACGGCGGTGGATATCTGCCTGAATCCACTGGGGGTACCGTCCCGCATGAATGTCGGGCAGGTCCTGGAAACGCATCTTGGCTGGGCAGCCAAGAATCTGGGCAACCGGATTGACACCATGCTTCGCAGGAAGAAAAAATCGGACCAGATACGCCGCTACCTGGAAAAAATCTACAATACCAGCGGCAAGAAGGAAATGCTGGACACGCTCGGTGAAGAAGAACTGCTGGAACTCGCAAACAATCTCCGGGAAGGGGTTCCCATGGCAACCCCGGTTTTCGACGGTGCCCACGAGAGTGAAATCAAGGGCATGCTGAGACTGGCGGGGATTCCGAAAAGCGGTCAGACCACCCTGTATGACGGCCGGACCGGGGAAGCATTTGATCGCCCGATCACCTGCGGATACATGTATATCCTGAAGCTGAACCACCTGGTTGATGACAAGATGCATGCCCGGTCTACCGGCCCCTACAGCCTGATTACCCAGCAGCCACTGGGGGGCAAGGCACAATTTGGCGGGCAGCGATTTGGTGAAATGGAGGTTTGGGCACTGGAAGCCTATGGCGCAGCGTATACCCTGCAGGAAATGCTCACCGTAAAATCCGATGATGTCGTGGGCCGGTCCAAGATCTATGAAAACATCGTACGGGGTTACCACGGGATGGATGCCGGAATGCCGGAGTCATTCAACGTGCTGGTCAAGGAAATCAGGGCGCTCGGCCTGAATATCGAGCTCAAGCAGGATCACCATTGAGAGGCCCTGGAAAATCATCCCCGAACTAAACCGTAGCCAATAGAGGCAGTAAAAAATGAGAGACATTTTTAACCTGTTTAAACAAGATGATGTCATCGAGGACTTCGATGCCATCCGGGTCAGTATCGCTTCCCCTGAAAAAATCCGTTCCTGGTCCTATGGTGAGGTAAAAAAACCGGAAACCATCAACTACCGGACCTTCCGCCCGGAACGGGACGGACTTTTCTGTACCAAGCTGTTCGGTCCGGTGAGCGACTATGAATGCCTGTGCGGGAAATACAAGCGGCTGAAGCACCGTGGGGTGGTCTGCGAGAAGTGCGGGGTGGAAGTCACCCTGTCAAAGGTCCGCCGGGAACGCATGGGGCACATTGAACTGGCGGCCCCCTGTGCCCATATCTGGTTCCTGAAATCGTTGCCCTCAAGACTGGGCCTGTTGCTGGACATGACCGTCCGGGAAATGGAGCGCGTGCTGTATTTTGAGGCCTATGTCATGATTGATCCGGGCATTACGGAGTATGACCGGGGCAGCCTGCTGACGGAGGAAGCCTATCTCGAGGCCATTGAAACCTATGGTGACGAGTTTGAAGCCGGGATGGGAGCGGAATCCATTCGAACCCTGCTGAAGGAAATCGATCTTGAGGAAGAAGCCAGTATGCTCAGGGAGGAACTGGCGGCGACCCGGTCCGAGACGAAAACCAAGAAACTGACCAGCCGGCTGAAAGTCATCCAGGCCTTTATCAGTTCGGGAAACAATCCGGCGTGGATGATCATCGATGTCCTGCCCGTGCTTCCCCCGGACCTGCGGCCCCTGGTTCCCCTGGAAGGCGGCCGGTTTGCGACCTCGGACCTGAATGACCTGTATCGCAGGGTGATCAACCGAAACAATCGCTTGAAGCGGTTGCTGGATTTGAATGCCCCGGACCTGATTGTGCGCAATGAAAAGCGCATGCTGCAGGAAGCCGTGGATGCGATGCTGGACAATGGGCGGCGTGGCAAGGCGATCACCGGCGCCAACCGGCGCCAGCTGAAATCCATTTCTGACATGATCAAGGGGAAGCAGGGCCGGTTCCGGCAGAACCTCCTCGGCAAACGGGTGGACTATTCCGGCCGGTCTGTGATTGTCGTCGGACCAACGCTCAAGCTCCATCAATGTGGCCTGCCGAAGAAAATGGCCCTTGAGCTTTTCAAGCCGTTTATTTTCAGCAAGCTTGAGCTGCGGGGAATGGCCGCGACCATCAAGATGGCGAAAAAGATGGTGGAAAGCGAGCGGCCCGAAGTCTGGGACATCCTTGAGGAAGTCATCCGCGAACACCCCGTCATGCTGAACCGGGCACCCACCCTGCACCGGCTCGGTATCCAGGCCTTTGAGCCGGTGCTCATAGAAGGCAAGGCCATCCAGCTGCATCCACTGGTCTGTACTCCGTACAACGCCGACTTTGACGGCGACCAGATGGCGGTCCACGTCCCGCTGTCCATTGAAGCCCAGCTCGAAGCCCGCACGCTGATGATGTCCACCAACAATGTCTTGTCTCCGGCGAATGGGGAGCCCATTATCGTTCCCTCCCAGGACATCGTGCTCGGCCTGTACTACATGACCCGGGAAAGTGCGGATGCCAGGGGGACCGGCAGCTGTTTTTCTGATGTCAATGAAGTCAGAAAAGCCCATGAAACACACCAGGCGCACCTGCATGCACGAATCCGGGTACGGTTGCCGGAATATGACGAAACCGGGGAACCTACCGGCCAATCCCAACTGGCGGATACCACGGTGGGACGGGCGCTGCTTTCTGAAATCCTGCCTGCAAGACTCGATTTCAGCCTGATCAACCAGACGATGAAGAAGAAAACGATTTCTGAACTCATCAATGTGTCCTATCGCCAGGCCGGGTTGAAGGAGACGGTGATCTTCGCAGACCAGCTGATGTACATGGGATTCAAGATGGCCGCCCTGGCCGGGGTTTCCATCGGCGTGGATGACATGGTGATTCCGAATTCAAAGGCCCGGATTCTCGATCTTGCCCAGAAGGAAGTGGTGGAAATCCAGCAGCAGTACAGTGCTGGTCTGCTGACGGATGGTGAACGCTACAACAAGGTCATTGACATCTGGACCCGCACCAGTGAACAGGTGGCGAATTCGATGATGGCGGAGCTCGGGGTGGAACGTGTCACCGACCGGGAGGGAAACCCGGTGGAGCAGGATTCCTTCAACTCGATTTACATGATGGCGGATTCCGGGGCCCGGGGGTCCCATGCACAGATCCGGCAACTTGCCGGAATGCGGGGGCTGATGGCCAAGCCGGACGGTTCCATCATTGAAACCCCCATTACCGCCAATTTCCGGGAGGGGCTGAATGTGCTGCAGTACTTCATTTCCACTCACGGCGCGCGCAAGGGTCTGGCGGATACGGCGTTGAAAACCGCCAATTCCGGCTACCTGACCCGGCGCCTGGTGGATGTCTGCCAGGACCTGGTGGTCACGGAAGAAGACTGCGGAACCGATGAAGGCCTGTTGCGGGAAGCCCAGGTCCAGGGGGGAGAGGTGGTTGTGCCGCTCAGTGACCGGATACTGGGGCGGTATACGACCCATGACATCATGGACCCCGTGACCGACGAGGTCATTGTTTCGAAGGATGAGATGATTGATGAAGCAACGGTGAAGCGGGTGGAAAAGGCCAATACCCATGAAATGATTGTCCGCTCCGCAGTGACCTGCCAGACCCGTTACGGCGTCTGTTCAAAATGCTATGGCCGGGACTTGGGCCGGGGGCACACCATCAATATCGGCGAGGCGGTGGGGGTGATTGCCGCACAGTCCATCGGTGAGCCCGGTACGCAGCTGACCATGCGTACCTTTCATATCGGGGGAGCGGCTTCCGGGGCGTCGGTAATCAGCCAGGTGGAACTCAAGAATGAAGGCAGTATTCATCTCAAGGGGGTCAAGCTGATCAAGGTTGCCCGCCGCAGGCATGTCGTGGTAACCCGTTCCAGCGAACTGGTTGTCCAGGACAACCATGGACGTGACCGGGAAAGGCACAAGCTGCCATACGGGGCAGTGCTGAGCGTGATCGAAGGCTCAAAAGTGAGCATAGGGGATGTGGTTGCGACATGGGACCCCCACACCCACCCGATTATTACCGAAGTGGCGGGTACCGTTGTGTTTACGGACCTGGAAGAAGGGGTGACCGTGAACATGCAGACGGATGAACTGACCGGCAAGAGCACCTATGTGGTTCTCGACCCGCAAAGCCGCCGGGGCAGCGCGCTGGACATCAAGCCCACCATCAGCCTGGTGGATGATGACGGTGCCCCGATCAAGATTGCGGGCACGGATGTGGATGTGCGCTACCAGCTCCCTCCGGAATCCATCGTCATGCTGGAAGACGGGCAGCAGGTCAGCAGCGGGGATGTGATTGCCAAGATTCCCCAGGAGTCGTCGAAAATCCGGGATATCACCGGAGGGCTGCCCCGGGTGGCCGAGTTGTTTGAAGCCAGGAAGCCCAAGGAGTCGGCCATTCTTGCTGAAGCAGACGGGATCGTTTCCTTCGGCAAGGAAACCAAGAGCAAGTATCGGCTGGTCATTACCGGCAAGGACGGGGAATCCCACAGTACGCTGATTCCCAAAATCCGCCGAATCAACGTGTTTGAAGGGGAAACCGTGGAACGGGGGGAAGTGGTGGTGGAGGGCCCGCCCCTGGCCAGCGATATTCTCAAGTACCGGGGAATTGAAGCACTCGCGGAGTATATTGTGAACGAGGTGCAGGATGTGTACCAGTTGCAGGGTGTCAAGATCAACGACAAGCACATTGAAGTCATCATCCGGCAGATGCTGCGCAAGGTGGAAATCCTGGAGGTGGGGGACAGCGCCTATTTGTCGGGTGAGCAGGTGGAAAAATCCCTGCTTCTCAACCAGAACGATGAGCTCGTCGAACAGGGCAAGCAGCCGGCGACCTATGCCCCCGTGCTGTTGGGGATCACCAAGGCGTCCCTGACAACGGAGTCCTTCATTTCTGCGGCTTCATTCCAGGAGACCACCCGTGTACTGACCAATGCATCGGTCAATGGCAAGGTGGACCATCTTCGCGGCCTCAAGGAGAACGTCATCGTCGGGCGATTGCTTCCGGCGGGCAGCGGTCTTGCTTTCCACAAGGACAGGAAACGGAACAGGATGGAAGATATTCAAAAGAATCATGCACTTGAGAAATTGTTGACCACCAATGAAACGGTGGACGGAGAATTGCTGGGAATCAGTTTCAAGGATATGGAGGAACCGGTTACGACGGAGTAAACGGGTTCATGCCGGGGCGGGCAAAAGGGTGATTTTTCCCTTGACACTGATTTTTCATCGGCATAGAATCTGCGCCCTCACGGAAATCGCCCGCACAGGAATTGTGAATTTCAGTGAAATTCACTGAATATTTCCGAAGTCAGTGCTTTTAAGGGGGTCCAGAGCAGGTAACGATCCAGATAATCAGAGAAAATGCCAACACTAAACCAACTGGTAAGAAAACCGCGTCAGAAGCAGGTAAAAAAGACCAATGTTCCGGCATTGCAGTCTTGCCCGCAGAAACGGGGTGTTTGTACCCGGGTTTATACCACTACCCCGAAGAAACCGAATTCCGCGTTGCGTAAAGTGGCCCGGGTTCGGCTGACCAACGGGTACGAAGTAACCACCTATATCGGGGGTGAAGGGCATAACCTGCAGGAGCACTCGGTAGTGCTGCTCAGAGGGGGCCGGGTCAAGGACCTGCCGGGTGTGCGGTACCACACCGTGCGCGGGGCGCTGGATACATCCGGCGTTTCCGACAGACGGCGGGGTCGTTCGAAATATGGCGCCAAGCGTCCCAAATCGTGAGTTAATTTTTGATTACATGGGCTGAGTTTGAGCCCGGAGCCGCAGGACACGACCAATGCAGCACGCCGGGTGTTGCGGCCGAACCCTAAACTCCCAAGCCTTTGGTTATTCCGGGGGTTGGCTCTTCCGGAGATTCAGGAAGAGCGTATGAGATGGAATAAACCGGAAAAACAATCGGGTGCGTTGAAACCTTTGCGTTGAACCTTTACGAAAGCAAGGGCGGGCTGACTCGCCCCGGGTTTTCCGGCAGGAGTGACTGCATGGAAAACCGACAACAAAGAATTTGAGTGATGCCAAGACGAAGAGAAGTGCCAAAGCGAAAAATTTTGCCTGATCCGAAATACAAGGATCAGACCATTGCAAAATTTATCAACATCATGATGCGGGACGGAAAGAAATCCACCGCCGAGAAGATCATGTACAGCGCACTGGATATCATCAGGGAGCGTGGCAGGGAGAACCCGGTGGAGGTTTTCAACCATGCCCTGGAAAATGTAAGCCCGGGGGTCGAGGTCAAGAGCCGCCGGGTGGGCGGGGCCACGTACCAGGTTCCCGTGGAAGTGCGGCCGAATCGCCAGATGGCGCTGGCGATGCGCTGGCTGGTGTCCGCGGCGCGGAAACGGAATGAAAAATCAATGATGGCCCGTCTTGCCGGGGAACTGATGGATGCCTCGGATGAACGGGGCAGCGCCGTAAAAAAGCGGGAAGATACGCATAAAATGGCCGAAGCCAACAAGGCCTTTTCCCATTACCGCTTCTAGGACAGGAAAGTACAGGAAAGCACAGGAAACGAATTCACTCCCATGGCACGCCAGACCCCTCTTGAACGGTATCGGAATATCGGCATCATGGCCCACATTGATGCGGGCAAGACGACGACCACCGAACGCGTGCTGTTTTATACCGGCCTGTCCCACAAGATCGGGGAGGTGCATGACGGCAATGCGGTGATGGACTGGATGGAACAGGAACAGGAAAGGGGGATTACCATCACTTCGGCGGCGACCACCTGTTTCTGGAGCGGAATGGAAAATACCTATCCGGAGCACCGCATCAACATTATCGATACGCCGGGGCATGTCGATTTCACCATTGAAGTGGAGCGTTCCCTCCGGGTTCTCGATGGGACCGTCGCGGTTTTCTGTGCCGTAGGGGGGGTCGAACCCCAGTCCGAAACGGTCTGGCGCCAGGCGAACAAGTACCACGTTCCGCGGATGGCATTCGTCAATAAAATGGACCGCACGGGTGCGGACTTTTTCCGGGTGGTGGGACAGATCAGGACCCGGCTGGGAGCCAATCCCGTGGTGATGCAGCTCAATATCGGTGTTGAGGGCGGGTTCAAGGGAGTGATCGACCTGGTCAGGATGAAAGCCGTGTACTGGAAGGAAGAGAACATGGGGGTGGAGTTCGAGTATGCGCCGATACCGGAAGAATACCGGGCCATCAGCGAAGAATACCGGGGGAAACTGGTGGAAGCCGCGGCAGAAGCCGGGGAAACCCTGATGAACCGGTACTTCGACCAGGGAGAATTGACGGAAGAGGAAATCAAGAAAGGGATTCGCATGCGGACACTGGCCAGCGAGATCATCCCGGTTTTTTGCGGCTCCGCATTCAAGAACAAGGGGGTCCAGGCCATGCTCGACGGCGTTGTGGACTTTATGCCCAGTCCGGTGGATGTGCCGGCAATCCGGGGCATTGCAGCGGACGGTGAAACCGAGGTGGCCCGGGAATCCAGTGACAAGGAGCCCTTCTCCGCACTGGCCTTCAAACTGATGTCTGACCCGTTTTTCGGCCAGCTGGTTTTTTTCAGGGTGTATTCCGGTGTGGTCAATGCCGGGGACACCGTGCTGAATTCCGTCAAGGGCAAGAAGGAAAGGATGGGGCGGATTCTGCAGATGCATTCCAATGACCGCCGGGATATCAAGGAAGTCCGGGCCGGGGACATCGCCGCCGGAGTGGGCCTGAAGAGCATCACCACCGGGGACACGCTGTGCGCTCCCAAAGGGGAAGTGGTGCTGGAAAGAATGGAATTTCCGGAACCCGTGATCTCCCAGGCGGTGGAACCCAAAACCAAGTCGGACCAGGAGAAACTGGGGATTGCCCTGGCCAAACTGGCCCAGGAGGACCCCTCCTTCCGGGTGAATTCCGACGAGGAGTCCGGCCAGACCATCATTTCCGGAATGGGTGAATTGCATCTTGAGATCATTATTGACCGGCTCAGGCGGGAATTCAATGTGGCGGCCAATATCGGCAAACCCCAGGTGGCCTACCGCGAAACCATCAGCAGGGCCGTTGAAACCGAACACAAACATGCGAAGCAGACCGGGGGCCGGGGCCAATATGGCCACGTGCATATCCGGCTGGAACCCCAGGAACTGGGCAAAGGTTATGAATTTGTGGATGAAATCAAGGGTGGGGTGGTTCCCCGGGAATACATTCCTGCCGTGAACAAGGGTATCCAGGAGGCCATGCGTTCGGGTATCATCGCCGGCTACCCGATGATTGATGTCAAGGCCACGTTGTTTTTTGGCTCGTACCATGAAGTGGATTCATCTGAAATTGCGTTCAAGGTAGCGGGTTCCATGGCGTTCAAGGAAGGCGCCCGCAAGGCCGGTCCGCAGTTGCTGGAGCCGCTGATGGCGGTGGAGGTGGTGACTCCCGAGGAATATATGGGGAATGTGAACGGCGATTTGAGTTCGCGGCGCGGACTGATTCACGAAATGGAGGATTCGCCGGGCGGAAAAATTGTCAAGGCGGAAATCCCCCTGTCAGAAATGTTCGGCTATGCAACTGCCCTGCGTTCGGCAACCCAGGGAAGAGCGAGTTACACCATGGAATTCAAGCGTTATTCCCCCGTCCCTGAAAACATTGTTGGCGCAATCCGGAACGCCGCCTAGCAACACCGTACACCAATTTTCGAGAAACAGTAACGATGGCGAAAGAGAAATTTGAGCGGACGAAGCCGCATGTAAATGTGGGGACGATTGGTCATGTGGACCACGGCAAGACGACCCTGACGGCGGCGCTGACGAAGGTGTTGTCGCAGAAGTATGGTGGGACGTCGGCGAAGGCGTTTGACGAGATAGACAATGCCCCGGAAGAGCGGGAGCGCGGGATCACGATTGCGACGGCCCACGTGGAGTACGAGACGGCGGGTCGGCACTATGCGCATGTGGACTGTCCGGGTCACGCGGATTATGTGAAGAACATGATCACCGGTGCGGCGCAGATGGACGGAGCGATTCTGGTATGTTCGGCGGCGGACGGTCCGATGCCGCAGACCCGGGAGCACATTCTGCTGGCGCGTCAGGTTGGGGTTCCCTACATTGTGGTGTACCTGAACAAGGCGGACATGGTGGATGACGAGGAGTTGATGGAGCTGGTTGAGATGGAGGTTCGGGAATTGCTGGACAGTTATGATTTTCCCGGGGATGACACGCCGATCATCACGGGGAGTGCCCTGAAGGCTTTGGAAGGGGACAGTTCACAGATGGGAGAGGGATCGATTTTCGAGTTGGCGGAAGCGCTGGACAGTTACATTCCGGAGCCGGAGCGTCTGGTGGACGGTGATTTTCTGATGCCGGTGGAGGATGTATTTTCGATATCGGGTCGCGGGACGGTGGTCACGGGCCGTGTGGAACGGGGAGTGATCCGGGTTGGTGAAGAGATTGCGATTGTGGGGATCAAGGAGACGATGACGACGGTGTGTACCGGGGTGGAGATGTTCCGCAAGCTGCTGGATGAAGGACAGGCGGGAGACAACGTGGGCATATTGCTGCGGGGTACGAAGCGGGAGGAAGTGGAGCGTGGACAGGTTCTGGCGAAGCCCAGGAGCATCACGCCGCACACGAAGTTTGAGGCGGAGGTTTATATTCTGTCGAAGGAGGAAGGAGGTCGGCACACGCCGTTTTTCAATGGATACCGGCCGCAGTTTTATTTTCGCACCACGGATGTAACCGGAGCCTGTGAGTTGCCATCGGGGATTGAGATGGTCATGCCCGGGGACAATGTACAGATGATGGCGGAGTTGATTGCGCCCATTGCCATGGAAGAGGGGTTGCGTTTTGCGATCCGGGAAGGGGGCCGCACCGTCGGAGCAGGGGTCGTTACCCGGATTGTCGAGTAGCCACCAGGCCCACAGAACCAACCCGAAGAACAACCCGAAGAACCAATCAAGAGAACTAGTGGAGTGGTTGAAAATCAAAAAATACGCATAAGCCTGAAGGCTTTCGACCACAAGTCGATCGACCGTTCAGCCCTGGAGATCGTGGAGACGGCCCGCCGCACCGGTGCGTTGGTGATGGGCCCCATTCCGTTGCCGACCAAGATTGAAAAATACACGGTCTTGCGGTCGCCGCATGTGAACAAGAAGGCACGGGACCAGTTTGAGATCAGAACGCACAAACGGGTTCTTGATATTGTTCAGCCCACCGACAAAACCGTGGATGCCCTGATGAAGCTGGATCTGGCGGCGGGGGTCGATGTGGAAATCAAACTCAACTGAAGAAAGAGACGAACAGCAGGCAATTCAAATGTCACTAGGACTGGTTGGAAAAAAAATTGGCATGACCCGGGTTTTCACTGAAGAAGGGAAATCCCGGCCGATTACTGTTATTGAAGTGTTGCCGAACCGGGTCACCCAGATCCGGAAAAAAGACGTGGATGGATACAACGGTGTGCAGGTGACAGCCGGAGAGCGTCGTGCACATCGCGTAAACAGCGCCATGAAAGGGCATTTTGCCAAAGCAGGAGTGGCACCTGGACGGGGTGTCTGGGAATTCCGGGTGGACGAGGCGGTCGACAGCAATCCGGGGATTGAATTGACCGTTGACCTGTTTGAGGAAGGACAGAAAGTCGATGTCACGGGGTATACCATCGGCAAGGGATTTGCCGGGGTGGTGAAACGGTATGGATTTGGCGGAGGCCGGGCGACCCATGGCAATTCCAAGGCGCACCGGCTGGCAGGGTCGATTGGTAACGCCCAGGACCCCGGCCGTGTATTCAAGGGCAAGAAAATGGCCGGGCACATGGGGGCGGCCCGAAGGGTCCAGCAAAACCTGGACATCGTCCGGATCGATGCGGAAAGAAACCTGATTCTGGTTTCCGGGTCGATTCCGGGTTCAAAGGGGACGGATGTGATCATCCAGCCGGCGGTGAAGTCGGATTACCATCTGGCTATCCCGGTTGTGGACTCGAAACCAGACCATGATGCAGCGGCGGAAGCTGATCATGGCACCAAGGCCTGAGGCGAGATCATCATGGCGATTCAACTGAAGATTAATTCTGTATCAGGCGAAGAGGCCGGCAAGGTTGACTTGTCAGACGGCAATTTTGGTGCTGATTTCAATGAACCGCTGGTTCACCAGGTCGTGGTGGCCTACCAGGCGGGGAGGAGAAAGGGAACCCGGGCGCAGAAAAACCGGGCGGCGGTGCGGGGAGGCGGTGCCAAGCCCTGGAGACAGAAAGGGACCGGCCGGGCAAGGGCGGGAACCCTGAGCAGTCCGATTTTTACCGGAGGGGGCCGGGCATTTCCAGCCTCGACCCAGAACTTTTCCCAGAAGGTGAACAAGAAAATGTACCGGGCAGCCATGCGGTCGATTTTCTCGGAACTGGCCCGGCAGGACCGGTTGATTGTGGTCGATGAACTGGTGATGGAGCAGCCGAAGACCCGGGCGCTGGTGTCTACGCTGAACCAGCTGGATGCCCAAAAGGCGTTGATCATTCTTGCTGAAGACAGTCCCGGGGTGACCCTGTCTGCCAGGAACCTGGGCACGGTTTCAGTCTGCAACTGCCGGGAGGTGAATCCGGTCCGGCTGATTCGCCATGAAAAGGTCCTGATGACCGCCGATGCGGCAAAAAGCATTGATGAGGCACTGCAATGAATGCGGCAGTAAAGAAAAAAGAAAGGCTGTACCAGATTCTTCTCAGCCCCGTGATTTCGGAGAAATCCACCACCGTTGGGGACAAGTACGGCCAGGTCGTTTTCAAGGTGTTGAAAAACGCCAGTAAAGACGAAATTCGCGAAGCCGTGGAAACCCTGTTTGAGGTCAAGGTCAAAAAGGTGCAGGTGGTCAATGTGCGGGGCAAGGCGAAGCAGTTTGGACGGATTCCGGGGGTGCAGAGCGCCTGGAAAAAAGCGTATGTTTCACTGCAGGAAGGTCACGACATTGAATTTGTCGAAATGACCGGGGCGTAACCAAGAATTGAAGAAGTTTTCGATATGGCTTTAGTCAAACAAAAACCCACCACCCCGGGCAGCCGGGGCATGGTCAAAGTGGTCACCCCTGGTTTGCACAAGGGAAAACCCTATCGTCCGCTGCTGGAACCCAAAACTGCAATCAGCGGACGAAACAATGCCGGACGGATCACTGTCCGGCACCGTGGAGGTGGACACAAGCGGCACTACCGGGTCATTGATTTCAAGCGCAACAAGGATGGCGTGCCGGCCACGGTAAAGCGGATCGAGTATGACCCCAACCGAAGCGCGCACATCGCATTGCTGGTCTACCAGGATGGGGAGCATCGGTACATGATCGCACCCCGGGGACTGTCAAAGGGAGATACCGTTGTCTCGGGTCCCGGAGGGGGGTACAATGTGGGCAACTGCATGCCGCTTCGGAACATTCCCGTGGGAACCGTTGTGCACTGCATTGAATTGAAGCCTGGAAAAGGCGCACAACTGGCCCGTTCTGCCGGGGCGGCCGTCCAGTTTGTCGGCAAGGAAGGCGCCTATGCCCAGTTGAGACTGCGTTCGGGAGAAATGAGGAAGGTGCACCTGGCCTGCCGGGCGACAATCGGGCAGGTCGGGAATGTTGAAAACAGTTTGCGCAAGCTGGGCAAGGCGGGTGCCAAGCGCTGGAAGGGGATCCGGCCCACCGTCCGCGGTGTGGCCATGAATCCGGTGGACCATCCTCACGGCGGTGGTGAAGGCCGTACATCGGGGGGTCGAGACCCGGTCTCACCCTGGGGCGTGCCGACCAAGGGATACCGTACCCGGGCAAACAAAAGGACATCCTCCATGATTATCCGCAGACGGAAAAAATAACGATGCCACGATCCATTAGAAAAGGTCCATTTGTCGATTACCATCTTTGGTCGAAAGTGGAACGCTCGAGAGCGGAAAATTCCCGCAAACCCATTAAAACCTGGTCCCGTCGTTCAATGATCATGCCTGAATTCGTCGGCCTGACCATTGCCGTGCACAACGGAAAACAGCATGTCCCCATTTTGATCAATGAAAACATGGTGGGGCACAAACTGGGTGAATTCGCGCCGACGCGTACCTACCGCGGTCACGTTGCAGACAAGAAAGCCAGATAGAACCATGCAGGCCAGATCAGTAACCAAATATGTCCGGTTGTCGGCTCAGAAATGTCGGCTGGTGGCGGACCAGATTCGTTTGCTCCCCGTGGAAAAAGCGTTGGAAGTGCTCGAATTCAGCAACAAGAAAGGGTCCATACCTGTCAAGAAAGTACTCGATTCTGCCATCGCCAATGCAGAGCACAATGAGGGGGCGGATATTGATGAATTGTGGGTCAGTCAGGTCATGATTGATGAAGCCCCAACGTTGAAACGAATGCGACCCCGGGCCAAGGGTCGGGGAAGCCGGATTCTCAAGCGGAACTGTCACATCACCGTCAGTGTGAGTGACGAGCCCCGGAAGTCATAAAACCAGTGGAACAAGCAGCGGAATAAGCAATGGGTCAAAAAGTACAACCAAACGGTATCCGGCTCGGCATCGTCCGGGACTGGAATGCGGATTGGTATGCGAACAGCAACAATTATGCCAGGACACTGGCCAGTGATCTGAAAATCCGGAGCCATCTCATGAAGAGGCTCAGCAATGCGGCGGTGAGCAGAATATCCATCGATCGCCCTGCAGAGAATCTGAGTGTGACGATTTACACCGCAAGGCCGGGCATTGTGATCGGCAAGAAAGGGGAGGACATTGAGCGGCTTCGTTATGAACTGACCCGGATCAATGGCAGCATGGTGCAGGTTGCGGTGGAAGAGATCCGGAAACCGGAACTGGATGCCAAGCTGGTGGCCGAGAACATCTGCCAGCAGCTGGAAAAGCGGATCATGTTCCGGCGCGCAATGAAGCGGGCGGTCCAGAATTCAATGCGTCTGGGGGCGGAAGGTGTGAAGGTCATGCTGTCAGGCCGGTTAAACGGGGCGGAGATCGCGCGCACTGAATGGTACCGTGAAGGCCGGGTCCCCCTGCATACGCTCCGGGCCGACATTGACTATGGCGTCCATGAAGCGTTGACGACGTACGGCATTATCGGCGTGAAGGTATGGATATTCAAGGGTGAGATCCTGCCTCAGGAAAATTCCGAGACCTCCGCCGGTGAGCAGTAGCAAAGAGAACAGAATAGCGTAGCCATGTTGCAACCCAAAAGAACAAAATTTCGTAAACGGCACAAAGGCCGGAACCGGGGCCTGGCCACACGGGGGAACCGGGTCAGTTTCGGCGAATTCGGTTTGCAGGCGTCCTCCCGGGGGCGGTTGACATCCCGCCAGATTGAAGCGGCGCGCCGTGCCATCACGCGTCATGTGAAACGGGGCGGGCGGATGTGGATTCGCATTTTCCCGGACAAGCCCATTTCAAAGAAACCGCTGGAAGTCCGGATGGGCAAGGGCAAGGGCAACCCGGAATACTGGGTGGCACTGGTCAAGCCGGGGGCCATGCTGTATGAAATTGAAGGAGTCTCCGAAGAGCTGGCAAGAGAAGCATTCAGGCTCGCAAGCGCCAAATTGCCGGTACAAACCAACTTTGCATGTCGTCAGGTAGGATAATGAAAGCGGCGGAACTACGAAACAAGAGTGTCGAAGAGCTGGAAACAGAATTAATTGATCTTCGAAAGGAACAGTTTAACCTGCGCATGCAGCGGGGTGCGGAACAACTCGCCAACACGGCGCAGTTCAAAACCGTCAAAAAGGACATTGCAAGAATAAAGACCGTTCTGAATGAGAAGGCAGGCGCGAAATAACCCGCGAAATAACCCGCGAAATAACCAATGAATACCGAAACCCAACCGCAAACCACCAAACGACTGATCCAGGGCAACGTGGTCAGTGCGGCCTGCGACAAAACCATCACTGTGCTGGTTGAGCGCAAGGTGAAGCATCCGCTCTACAAAAAGTATATCCGCCGATCCACCAAACTGCATGTTCACGATGAAAACAATGAATGCAGGACGGGAGACCGGGTACGGGTGGAAGCCTGCCGTCCGATATCAAAATCCAAATGCTGGCGTTTGGTTGAAGTCGTTACCCGCGCCGTGTAGGCCGGAATATCCGGGAGAAAGACCATGATTCAAATGCAGTCGATGATGTCAGTGGCCGATAACAGCGGGGCCAAGCGGGTCATGTGCATCAAGGTGCTGGGCGGGTCGAAGAGAAGATATGCCCGCATCGGTGATATTGTAAAGATCACCGTAAAGGAAGCGTTGCCCAATAGCCGGGTCAAAAAGGGGGATGTCTATGATGCCGTGATCGTCAGGACCCGGTCAGGAGTACGGCGGGCGGATGGTTCGCTGATCCGGTTTGACCGGAATTCGGCGGTATTGCTGAATGCATCCCATCAGCCGGTGGGGACCCGTATCTTCGGACCGGTTACCCGGGAACTGCGTTCCGAGAAATTCATGAGAATTATTTCCCTTGCACCCGAGGTGTTGTAAAGACAGGTGCGGATGGAGCAGATTGGAGAGTACCGATGAGAAGAATACGAAAAGGCGATGATGTCATCGTCATTGCCGGGCGGGACAAGGGCAAGCGGGGCAATGTCCTGAAGATTACGTCCGACCACCGGGCCCTGGTTGACAACGTCAATCTGGTGAAGCGGCATACCCGGGGCAATCCGAATACCGGGGAAACCGGCGGGATCATGGAAAAGGAAGCTCCCATCCAGTTGTCCAACCTGGCCCTGTACAACCCGGCCAGCAAAAAAGGGGAACGTGTCGGGTTCAGGGTTCTGGCCGATGGCAAGAAAGTGCGTTATTTCAAGTCCAACGACGAAGTGATCGACCTGGCTTGATGGATGTTGATTGATTTACTGGAAAAAGACCCGAGAAATGGCCAGATTATTTGAAAAATACAAAAGTGAAATTGCACCAGCCCTGCAGCAGCAGTTCGCGTATAAAAGTGCAATGGAAATTCCACGAATCAGCAAGATTACGCTGAATATGGGACTCGGTGAGGCGGTGGCCAACAAGAATGTGTTGAAAAGTGCGGCCCAGGACCTGGAGAAAATAACGGGCCAGAATCCCGTCATCACCAAGGCGAGAAAGTCCGAGGCGAATTTCAAGATTCGGGAGGGATGGCCCATCGGCGCCAAGGTGACCCTGCGCCGTTCCCGGATGTATGAATTCCTGGATCGCCTGATTTCCGTTGCCATTCCGCGGATTCGGGATTTCCGGGGGTTGTCCAACAAATCGTTTGATGGACGCGGGAATTATTCATTCGGGCTAAAGGAGCAGATTGTCTTTCCCGAAATCGATTATGACAATGTGGATGCGCTGCGGGGGCTGGACATTTGTATTACCACCACCGCAAAAAATGACGAAGAGGGAACTGCCCTGCTTCGTGCTTTCAATTTTCCGATGAAGAGCTAGATTATGGCCAAGAAATCAATGATCGCCCGGGAGGCCAAGCGCGAAAGGCTGGTGAAGGCGTACGCGGACAGGAGAACAGAATTGACGAAAATCATCGTCGACCCCCAGGCCAGTGGCGAAGAGCAGTTCCAGGCCATGCTTGACCTGCAGAAGCTGCCCCGTGACTCCAGTCCGGTGCGCAGGCGCAATCGCTGTCTGCTGACGGGTCGGCCCAGAGGGTATTTTCGAAAATTCGGGCTTTGCCGGATCAAACTCAGAGAAGTGGTCATGCGCGGGGAAGCCCCGGGTGTGGTCAAGTCGAGCTGGTAGGTTTCATGCTGAAAATTATATACGGGAAGTCACGATTATGAGTATGTCAGACCCCATCGCGGATATGTTGACCCGGATACGTAATGGTCTGCGGGCGAGAAAAGTGAGCGTTGAGATGCCGACGTCAAAAAGCAAGACGGCAATTGCCGGTGTCCTGAAGGAAGAAGGATACATTACCGGATTTTCCGTTCATGGCGAAGGCGCGAAAAAAACACTGGAGGTCCAGTTGAAATATTTTCAGGGTGAACCGGTCATCGAGGAACTCGAGAGAATCAGCAAGCCGAGCCGGCGGGTGTATGTCAACACGGATGAAATGATTTCCGTGCGGAACGGATTGGGGGTCGCCCTGATTTCAACTTCCAAGGGGGTGCTGACCGACAAGGCCGCACGGGAGCAGAGAGTGGGCGGCGAAGTCATCTGCACCGTTTTCTGATCCACGGGGAATCGGCAAGTGAAAAACGGGAAAGAGCAGGATGGATCATAATGTCTAGAATTGCAAAATCGCCAATACCGGTACCGGCTGGCGTCGAAGTGAAAATCGACCGCGACCGGGTGACGGCCAAGGGTCCGAAAGGTGAACTCAGCTTTGATATCCCTCCCGGTATCGGACTGGTTGAACACAACGGGGCACTCAATGTCCAGGTGTCAGGGGAGGGGGGCCGTCTCGAGAAACATGTACGCGCCATGTCCGGAACCACCCGGGCGATGGTCAGCAATCTGGTCACCGGGGTCGCCAGCGGATTTGAAAAAAAGCTGAATATTACCGGGGTGGGATACCGGGCCCAGGCACAGGGCAGGAATCTGAATCTGAGCCTGGGATATTCCCATCCGGTGGTTTACGCCGTGCCGGAGGGCATCTCGGTGGAGACGCCGACGCAGACAGAAATTATCATCAGGGGTGCGGACAAGCAGGTGGTGGGCCAGGCAGCGGCGGAAATCCGGGCATATCGTCCACCGGAACCGTACAAGGGAAAGGGAGTCCGGTATTCGGATGAACGGGTGGTGCGCAAGCAGGCCAAGAAGAAGTAGGTTCCCATTCCATATCAAGAAGACAGCAAGATGGCAAATAAAAATACGGCAAGACTCAGAAGGGCGCGCAAGTCCAGGGGAAAAATCGCCCGGCTGGAGGCAACACGCCTGTCGGTCCACCGGACTCCCCGTCATTTTTATGCGCAGATCTTTGACAAGACCGGGGGAAATGTACTGGCGACCGCGTCAACACTGAACCCGGAAATCAAACAGAAACTGAAGTATTGCGGCAATCGTGATGCAGCGGTGGCAGTGGGTGAAGCCCTTGCAATCAATGCAAAGGCCGCCGGCATCGAACGGGTCGCATTTGACCGGTCCGGGTATCGATACCATGGCCGGGTCAAGGCGTTTGCAGAGTCTGCCCGCAAGCAGGGACTGAAATTTTAATTACAGATTTTTTTCAATGGCTAGAGCAAAAGAACGTGATCTCGACCGTAAGGACGCTTACCGGGAACAGCTGATCAATGTCCGCAGGGTATCCAAGGTGGTCAAGGGTGGTCGAATCTTTGGATTTTCCGCACTGACCGTGGTTGGCGATGGCGAGGGCCGGGTTGGAATGGGAAGAGGCAAGGCACGGGAGGTTCCGATTGCCGTGCAAAAGGCCATGGAAGATGCGAAGCGCAACATGTTCAGTGTGCAGATGCATGGAACAACGCTGCAGTACCCGATGGTTGGGCGTCATGGCGCCGCCCGGGTGGTGCTCCGGCCCGCGACTGAAGGGACAGGCATTATCGCCGGCGGTACGATGCGGGCGGTATTTGAAGTCGTGGGAATTGAAAATGTCCTGACAAAGATCATCGGCACAACCAACCCGGTCAATGTGACCCGGGCGACCATTGCAGCACTGAAGGGAATGCGCAGTGCGAGTTATGTAGCCGCCAAACGTGGCAAGGATGTCAGGGAACTGCGACCTGCCCAGGCAGACTGAAACCGGAATGTGCATTACACATGGCTAAGAAGAAAACAGTAAGAGTGACCCTGGTACGAAGCATCCATGGCCGCCTGAAAAAACATCAGGCCTGCGTGCGCGGCCTCGGATTGCGCCGAATGCACCAGACGGTTGAAGTACTCGACACCCCTGAAAACCGGGGCATGATCCGCAAGGTGAGCTACATGCTCAAGTGCGAAGACAGTCAGTTTGATTGACAGCCCAAAGAAAACGTAATTCAAATGTCTACATTAAGATTAAATACCATCGGGCCTGCACAAGGGTCCCGGTCCAATGCAAAACGCGTTGGCCGGGGGACCGGGTCGGGCACGGGAAAAACCGCGGGCCGGGGCACGAAAGGCCAAAAATCGCGATCAGGGGGGTATCACAAGGTGGGGTTTGAAGGGGGCCAGATGCCGCTGCAGAAACGCCTGCCCAAACGCGGTTTCAATTCCCGGGTCAACCGGCACAGCGCTGAAATCCGCCTGAATGAACTGGCAAAGGTTGACGGTGATCTCGTTGACCTGGAGTCGCTGAAAAAGGCCGGGGTGATCGGCCTTGGAATTCAACGCGCGAAAGCCATTCTCTCCGGTGAAATCCATCGGCCGGTTATCCTCAAGGGGATCGGAGTGACCCGGGGTGCCCGGGCCGCCATCGAAAAAGCCGGCGGCCGGGTGGAGGAATAGGGGAAACCATGGCACGTGCAGCCCCGAATGCCGGGACGTTCGGAAATCTTTCCGAACTCAAGCAGCGTATTCTTTTCCTGGTGGGTGCGTTGCTGGTGTTTCGCCTGGGAACCCATATTCCGGTTCCGGGAGTGGACCCTGCGGCGGTGGCCGCCCTGTTTGAGCAGACCCGGGGCTCCATCGTTGACGTGTTCAACATGTTTTCCGGCGGTGCCTTGAGCCGTTTGTCCATCTTTGCGCTGGGGGTCATGCCGTATATCTCCGCGTCCATTATCATGCAGATGATGACCGCGGTCGTTCCCACGCTGGAGCAGTTGAAAAAGGAAGGGGCGTCCGGTCGCCGGAAAATCACCCAGTACACCCGTTACTTTACCGTGGTGCTGGCACTTTTCCAGGGATTGGGGATTTCTGTGGCCATTGAGAGCCAGCAGGTAGCGGGGAGCCCGGTCATCCTGATTCCCGGTATCGGGTTCAAGATCATTACGGCGGCAACCCTGACGGCAGGCACCATGTTTCTCGTGTGGCTTGGCGAACAGGTTTCGGAAAGAGGCATTGGCAATGGCATTTCCCTGATCATATTTGCTTCCATTGTCGCCGGACTGCCGTCCGCGGTGGCCGGGACCCTGGAGCTGGCCAGGACCGGTGCATTGTCGGGTGGATTCGTGATTCTTTTGTTCCTGGGAGCGATTGGGGTGACCTATTTTGTCGTCTTTGTGGAACGGGGACAGCGGCGGATTACCGTAAACTATGCAAAGCGGCAGCAGGGCAGGAAGATGATGGCAGGGCAAAGCAGTCATTTGCCGTTCAAGCTGAATATGGCCGGGGTCATTCCCCCTATTTTCGCTTCCAGCCTGATCCTGTTTCCGGCAAGTATCGGCAGCTGGTTTGGCCAGGCCGATGGCATGGGCTGGCTGTCCGATATCGCAACCAAGCTGCAGCCCGGCGAACCGGTTTACACGCTGTTCTACGGCGGCATGATCGTGTTTTTCTGTTTTTTCTACACTGCGCTGGTTTTCAATCCCAGTGACATTGCAGACAACCTGAAGAAGTCAGGCGCATTTATTCCGGGTATCCGGCCGGGAACCCAGAGTGCACGGTATATCGATGGCGTGGTTTCAAAACTGACGATGGTGGGGGCAATTTACGTGACCTTTGTCTGCCTGATTCCTGAATTCCTCATCGTAAAATGGAGTGTGCCTTTTTATTTCGGCGGAACGTCGTTGTTGATTATTGTGGTGGTGACCATGGACCTGATCTCCCAGGTGCAGTCCCATCTTATGTCCCGCCAGTATGAAAGCATCATGAAGAAGTCGCCATTCAGCCGGGCGGGAAGTCTTCGCTAGGATGAACCCCGCTGTTTTGGAGAGAGAAAAATGAAAGTAAGAGCTTCAGTTAAAAAGATTTGCAGAAACTGCAAGATTATCCGCAGGAAACGGACCGTCCGGGTGATCTGTACCGAGGCGCGCCACAAGCAGCGCCAGGGCTAGCGGGTTTTCCGAAGCCTTGTGCAAATTGATGGACAGGAACAATTCTGATAGAATCCGCGCCCCGTTGAATTCCCCCCGTGGAATTCGAGGAAGGGCCCTGCGCGCGGAAAAATTTACGGGAAACTAGAACATGGCACGTATTGCTGGAATTAATCTTCCGAATCACAAACACATCGAAATCGGGTTGACTTCCATTTATGGAATTGGCCGCAAGACCGCACAGCAAATCTGTGACAATGCCGGTGTCAACCGTACGACGAAGGTACGGGAACTGGATGAGGCACAAGCCGAAAAACTCCGTTCCGAGGTCGCCAGATATGAAGTGGAAGGGGACCGCAGGAGGGAGGTTTCCATGAATATCAAGCGATTGATGGACCTGGGCTGTTATCGGGGACTTCGCCATCGCCGGGGATTGCCGGTAAACGGGCAGCGTACAAAAACCAATGCACGCACCCGCAAGGGCCCGCCGAGACCTGTCCGGAAATAACAGGCCGACTGCAACCGGTGCAACAGACACTGGCGCAATAGACATAGCAAAAGAGAAATCATGGCAAAAAACAAGACATCCGGCAGCAAGGGAAAAGCAAAGGTCAGAAAGAACCTGACAGAAGGCATCGCCCACATTCATGCGACCTTCAACAATACCATTGTGACCATTTCAGATCGCCATGGCGACACGCTGTGCTGGGCATCCGCAGGGAATTCAGGGTTCAAGGGATCCAGGAAAAGCACCCCCTTTGCGGCACAGACCGCAGCGGAAAGCTGCGGCAAGCGCGCCCAGGAAATGGGGGTCCGGCAACTGGAAGTGAAAATCAAGGGTCCGGGTCCGGGGAGGGAGTCCGCGATTCGGGCGCTGAATGCACTGGGATTTGAAATTCATTCGATTTCGGATATTACACCCATCCCCCACAACGGTTGCCGTCCTCCCAAGCGGCGGCGGGTTTAGTTTAGAACAGGTATTAGACAGCATACAGGTATTACTTCATGGCAAGATACATTGGACCCACTTGCAAGCTGGCTCGACGGGAAGGCACCGACCTTTTCCTGAAGAGCCCGGCCCGTACGATTGATTCGAAATGCAAATTTGACCGGGTGCCCGGGGTGAAATCCACCGGACGGCGTCCGCGCAGTACAGTGTATGGAATCCAGTTGCGGGAAAAACAGAAACTCCGTCGCATGTACGGCGTGCTGGAAAAGCAGTTTGGCAACTATTACAAGAAAGCAGCGAGAATTCCCGGATCAACCGGCCTGAATCTCCTGCAGTTGCTGGAAAGCCGGCTGGACAACGTCGTTTACCGAATGGGATTTGGAGTGACCCGTGCCGAAGCCCGCCAGCTGGTGAGCCACAAAAGTATCCGGGTCAACGGAACCACCGTCAATATCCCCTCTTACCAGGTCACCCCGGGGACTGAGATCGAGGTGGCTGAAAAAGGGAAAAAACAGTTGAGAATCAAGGCCGCCCTGGAAATCGCGGAGCAAATCGGGTTTGTTTCCTGGGTCGATGTGGATACCGCGGCAGTGAAAGGAACCTACCGGTCATTGCCCGAGCGAAGTGATTTGCTTCCGGATGTCAATGAGGCCCTGGTGGTGGCGCTTTACTCCAAGTAGAGGAGCCGTAAACCATCGGTTCATCAGGGTTTTAATTTTAACTTCGTCATGTATTACGGGGAAAACAGATGCAGGATCCCACTGTAGAATTTCTAAGGCCACGATTGGTTGAAGCAAAGACCATCGACCCGCAGCACTCAAGAATCACCATTGAACCTTTGGAAAGAGGGTTCGGGCATACTCTTGGAAACGCCTTGCGTCGTATCATGCTGTCATCCATGCCCGGTTGTGCGGTGACCGAGGTTCGGATCGAAGGTGTACTGCACGAATATTCCACTCTTGAGGGAGTACAGGAAGATGTGATCGATATCCTGATGAATTTAAAGACACTCTCTGTGATCATGCACAACCGGAACGAAGCGACGGTCCGTGTCCAGAAAAAGGGCCCCGGGATCGTCACCGCTGCCGACATTGAACTGAGCGATGATGTGGAACTGGTGAACCCGGATCATCATATTGCAACGCTGTCCAAGGATGCCGAGCTCTACATGGATCTGATCATCCGCCGGGGGCGGGGGTACGAAACCGCAGAAAGCCGGTTAAAGGATTCCGATGAAAGTCGTGCCGTCGGGGTGATTCACCTGGATGCCTCATACAGCCCGGTCAGCAAGATTTCCTACACGGTGGAAGATGCCCGGGTGGAACAACTGACCGACCTCGACCGTCTGGTGCTGGAGATTGAATCGAACGGGTCCATTGACCCGGAAACCACCGTCCGGCGCGCGGCGACCATCCTGCATGACCAGATTGCCGTATTTGTCAATCTTGAGGAATCCATGGTGCAAAGCCAGGTGGAAGAAGAGCCTGAAATCGACCCCATGCTGCTCAAACCGGTGGATGATCTTGAGCTGACGGTACGTTCCGCCAATTGCCTGAAAGCGGAAAATATTTACTATATCGGGGACCTGGTACAACATACAGAAACCGAATTGCTGAAGACCCCGAATCTGGGCAAAAAATCCCTCACAGAAATCAAGGATGTACTCGCTGAAAGAGACCTGTTTCTGGGAGCAAAACTTGAAAACTGGCCTCCCTCTTCATTGAGTAAGGATGAAGTCATACCCATGGAACTGTACTAGAAAATGCGACACAAAGTAGCCGGGCGCACCCTGAACCGCACCTCCTCCCACCGCAAGGCCATGTTCAGCAACATGGCCAATTCCCTTTTTCTGCATGAGCAGATAAAGACCACCCTGCCCAAGGCAAAAGAGCTGCGGCGGTTCGCCGAGCCGTTGATTACCCTGGCAAAAACCTCCAGTGTTGCCAATCGCCGACTGGCGTTTGCAAAGCTTCGAAATCGCGACATGGTGGGTAAGCTGTTTGATGATCTTGGGCCGCATTTCAAGGATCGGCCAGGGGGATACCTGAGAATCCTGAAGTGCGGTCATCGCAAGGGTGACAATGCGCCCATGGCGTTCGTCCAGCTGGTGGACCGGCCATTGGGGGATGCGCTGCAGGGCGAGGACAGCTAGCTCGATAACCCGTCCGACAATCCGCAATGCTTCCCGGCCTTGTTCCAGGGGGGCTTCCAGGTTTTAAATGTCCGGTCGTCGACGAAACCGCCAATCCCGGAACTGGGCGAACCGGCATCTGAACGACCCGTATGTGCGCAAGGCGCAGCAAAGCGGCTATCGCGCCCGCTCGGTTTACAAGCTCGTTGACATCGACAGGAAATACCATTTGATCAGGCCGGATTCCAGGATTATTGACCTGGGGTCATCGCCGGGAGGCTGGTCGCAATACGCCAGTTCCCGGATCCGCGCCGGCAACCGGATGACCTGTGTCGACATGCTGCCCATGGACCCATTGGCGAAAACCCTGTTTATACAGGGCGATTTTACCGACCCGGAAACCAGGCAACAGGCAAGGGATTCGTCTCCGAATGGGTGGTTTGACCTTGTATTATCGGATATGGCCCCCAATATCACAGGAATACGTCTTGCTGACCAGGCCAATGTTGAAGCACTCCAGTTTGCGATTCTGGAGTTTTGCCACGTTGCCCTGATCCCTGGCGGCAGGCTGCTTACCAAGTATTTCGAAGGGGAAAGCGCAAATGTATTTCGAAAACGTTTTCAGAGCCATTTTAATCAGGTCCGGGTCATCAAGCCCGACGCATCCAGACCCGGGTCCAGGGAAATTTACCTGCTTGGGGACGGATTCAAACCGGCCGGCCCGGGCAGAATAAACTGAATCACTATTTTAGGAGGTTTCGGGGCAGATGCCGTATAATCTCCTGACCATCTACCATTTCACAAGATATTGTCTTTGGAGAACGCGAATTGCCTAACATAACCAAGAATATTTTGCTGTGGCTGGTGATTGCCATGGTATTGATGTCTGTTTTCAATAATTTTACGGACCCCGAAGGGGGTGGCAGCAATGAAATCACTTATTCCGAGTTTCTCAGTCAGGTACGCCAGGGAAGTGTCGCGGCGGTGGAGATTGACAATGAAGTGATCAGCGGGATGACTCATACCGGCAAATCGTTCGTGACCTATGCCCCCAATGATCCCAAGCTTGTGGACGACCTGGTCAGCCACCAGGTTGAAATCAAGGCCAAAAAAGCCGAAGAAACCTCATTGTTGATGCACCTGCTGATCAGTTCGTTTCCGATCCTGCTGTTGATCGGCGTGTGGATATTCTTCATGAAGCAAATGCAGGGGGGCGGCCGCGGGGGTGCGCTCAGTTTTGGCAAAAGCAAGGCGCGTATGCTGACCGAGGACAAGAACCACATTACCTTCGAGGATGTGGCCGGGGTGGATGAAGCCAAGGAAGAGGTGGAAGAATTGGTGGAGTTTCTCAAGGACCCGTCACGTTTTCGAAAACTGGGCGGCCGGATTCCCCGGGGGGTATTGATGACGGGAAGTCCGGGAACCGGGAAAACCCTTCTGGCCAAGGCGATTGCCGGGGAGGCCAAGGTTCCCTTCTTCACCATCTCGGGGTCCGACTTTGTCGAGATGTTTGTGGGGGTGGGGGCCTCCAGGGTCCGGGACATGTTTGACCAGGCAAAAAAACATGCCCCCTGTATTATTTTCATTGATGAGATTGATGCGGTGGGCCGTCAAAGAGGAGCCGGTTTGGGAGGAGGGCATGATGAAAGGGAGCAGACCCTGAACCAGCTGCTGGTGGAGATGGATGGTTTCGATGCCGGGGAAGGCGTCATTGTGATTGCAGCGACAAACCGCCCCGATGTGCTCGACCCTGCGCTGCTCAGGCCAGGCCGGTTCGACCGCCAGGTCACCGTCCCCCTGCCCGACATACGGGGTCGTGAAGCGATTCTCCGGGTACATATGAAGAAGGTGCCCCTGGATGATGATATCGACCCGGTTGTCATTGCCCGGGGTACGCCGGGGTTCTCCGGTGCAGACCTGGCAAACCTGATCAACGAAGCCGCCCTGTTTGCTGCCAGGGAAAACAGAAAGCTGGTCTGCATGGAACAATTCGAGAAGGCCAAGGATAAAGTGCTGATGGGGGTGGAACGTCGTTCCATTGTCATGCCCGAGGAAGAGCGCAAGAATACGGCATACCACGAGTCGGGTCACACGGTGGTTGCAAAAGTGCTTTCCAGGTTCACCGACCCCGTTCACAAGGTTACGATTATTCCCCGGGGGCGGGCACTGGGAGTCACGATGCAGTTGCCCGTGGAAGACCGGTACAGCCACAACAGGGAGTATCTGCTGGCAAGAATAGCCGTCCTGATGGGAGGCAGAATCGCCGAAGAGGTGTTTATGGACCAGATGACCACCGGAGCAGCCAATGATTTTGAGCAGGCGACGCAAATGGCGCAAAACATGGTTTCACGATGGGGGATGAGTGATTTGCTGGGCCCCAGGGTATTCGGGGACAACCAGAGCGAAGTCTTTCTGGGCCGGGAGATGTCAACACACCGCAATGTCAGTCCCAAGACCGCGGAAAGGGTGGAAAAGGAAGTCAGCCGGATTATTGATCAGGAGTATGGCCGGGCGCGAAAAATTATCGAGGAAAACACCGAAAAGATTGAAGTAATGGCCACCTCACTGCTGGAATGGGAAACTCTGGATTCCAGCCAGGTGGATCAAATCATGGCAGGCAAACCCCCGACTCCTCCGGATGCGGTGGCCTCGGGCAACAAGCCCAAAGGGGGGGCAGCATCGCCGTCCGCCCATTCCGGGGAGGATCTGGGCCTGAAGGAATCGGACCTCGACCTGCCTGATCCAAGCAGCTCCGGCTGATCCGGAACCCTGGCGGCAGATGACCGATTCTTTTTTTGGCACAGACGGTGTCAGAGGTAAATTCGGCAGCGAACCCATCACCCCCGAAACCATCCTGAAGCTGGGCTGGGCTGCAGGACGTGTCTTTGCGACATCCCGGGGTGGTGACAATGTGTTGATCGGAAAGGATACCCGGGTTTCCGGATATCTGCTGGAATCCGCCCTGGAAGCGGGATTTTCCGCGGCGGGAGTCCATGTCTATCTTCTGGGTCCGATGCCCACCCCGGGGATTGCGTATCTCACACGCACGGCCCGGGCGTGTGCCGGGATTGTTATCAGTGCATCGCACAATCCCTATGATGACAATGGCATCAAGATATTTTCTCCGGAAGGAACGAAACTGCAGGATGATCTGACCAGGGAGATTGACCGGATGATGGGGCAGCCGCTGCACAGTGTTCCCTCCGCAAAACTGGGCAAGGCCAAACGATTTCCCGATGCCTATGGACGGTATATCGAGCATTGCAAGAGTACCTTCCCGCACCACCTCAGTCTTTCCGGTCTGAAGATTGCCATTGACTGTGCAAACGGCGCGGCGTACGACGTGGCCCCCCGGGTGTTTTCTGAACTGGGCGCCGATGTGGTGGCCATTGCAAACAAGCCGAATGGTTTCAATATCAACCGGAACTGTGGGTCCACCAACCCGGAACTGTTGATCCGGGAAGTAGAGAAAACAGGGGCTGATCTGGGGATTGCGCTGGACGGTGACGCGGACCGGGTCGTCATCGTCGATGAGCTGGGCAATGAAATCAATGGTGACCGGATACTCTATGTGCTGGCGAAATACCGGCAGGAAAATACCAGGCTGAACGGCGGGGTGGTCGGCACGGTGATGAGCAATCTCGGTCTTGAACTGGCACTGAAAACCGCTTCCATAGAATTCAAGCGCACCGGTGTCGGAGACCGGCACGTGCATGAGGCGCTCACCGAAAATGACTGGCTGCTTGGCGGGGAGTCCTCCGGTCACATTCTGTGCCTGGACAAAAGTACCACGGGAGACGGGATCGTTGCGGCACTGGAAATCCTTGAAGTCATGCTGGCAAAGGACAAGCCGCTGTCTGAACTTACCCGGGGCATGGAGGTCTACCCCCAGCAGGTGATCAACGTGCCGATCGGTCGGGCGAATGGGAAGTCACTGATTTCACACCAGGCAGTGCAGGATGCCGTTGCGGAGACGGAAGGAAAACTGGGGCGGGTTGGTCGGGTCGTTCTCAGACCGTCCGGTACTGAACCCGTATTCCGGGTGATGATTGAAGGGCACGATATGGATCAGGTGCAAAAACTGACCCGGAAACTGGCGGCCACTGTGGAAACGGCAGCCGCGGAGGGCTAATCTTTCCGGGCATCTGTCCGGCACCGGGGCCGGGTTTCGGAAAATCCCGAATGGAAGCCGGGATTTATTTTTTTCTCGGGCCTGGTCTCGCCAATTGAAGTTTGGATGCCCGGGTATCTGTACGGGCGACCTCTTCCGTATCAACGGATCCCTTGAACTGGCTTCCGTCGTGCAGGAGCATGCGAGGTGCACGAATATCCCCGGTGACCTTGCCCGTGGAGAGGATACAGACTTCTTCCGTCGCCCGCAGTATTCCTTTCACCTCACCTTCGATGCTGATGTTTCGGGCACTGATGTTTGCATTGACTTGTCCGGAATTTCCCACAACCACGAAGTGATGGCGGAAATCAACTTCCCCTTCAATAGTACCGTTAATCACGATGTCTTCTTTCCCGGTGACGTTGCCAACGATCTTTATGGCTTCGCCAATCATCGCTTTGCCACTGATATCAATGGCTTTGGACGGGGTTTTGGTGGGAGTGCGTCTGTTGGTCATGTTCAACCTCTTGTAAGATTCACGGTATGAGTCTACCTGTTTCAGGCAGGTTTATCCAGAGATAGAATTGTCCAACGGAACATAATGGTATGCCCGCCCCATCATCCAGCACGAGCCATCTCCTTGCCTGGGCCTCATCCTCTCGTGAAGGTCGAGCACGAGTACAAACCGAAGGGTGCACGGTCACCTCCCCTTTCAAAGACATTGCTGCCTTCAAAGGTCCGTGTGCATCCCGCCGTGCATCCGTCCCCTGTCGGTTTTCAGGGGGCCAGTTGTCTGCTTTTCCCCTTGCGCCTGCCGGGTCCTACCAGTGTGCGATTATTTCGAAGACGGTAGCATGTTCGGGGTTCTTCCCGTCATGGTTCCGGTACAGTACCTTGATATCCAGGGACAGATCACTCCGATGGGGTGTTGCCAGGCGCCAGCCGAGGTGGTAGTCCCGGGCCGTTTCGTGTTCGAAGATGTTCTCGCAACCGACCGCTGTCCAGACGAGGTCTATCTCAGTGAGGTGGAGCGGTGTGATGTGTTTGTCGGGTTGCTTGGCCAAAGTTATGGCATGGAGGATGTGGATGGTCTCTCACCCACCGAACGTGAATTCGACCGCGCGACCGCCCTTGGAAAGCACCGCATGATCTTCTTGACGGTGGCGAAGGAGTCCCATCGCCACATCAAGATGCAGGCCTTGGTCGCCAAAGCCCAGACAGGATTGATCCGGAAACGCTTCAATACCGCACAAGAGCTGGTGTCCGGGTTGTACGCAGCATTGGTGGATTATCTCGAGGACAGAGCGCTAATCCGTTCTGGCCCCTTTGATGCAACGGCCTGTCCCAAGGCATCACAGGCGGACCTTGACGTTGAGATTATGACTCGTTTCATCCGTAACGCGCGACGTGCCCGCCAGTTTCCACTGACCGAGCATGCCCTGAGCGCGGACTTGTTGAAGCATTTGAACCTGCTTGACGACGACCGGCCCACCAATGCTGCAGTACTGTTATTCGGTAAGGCTCCGCAACGATTCCTGATCTCGTCCGAGGTCAAATGCGCCCACTTCCACGGCACCGAAGTCTCCAAGCCAATCCCTTCCTACCAAGTCTACAAGGGAACCGCTTTCGATCTGGTCGATCAGGCGGTGGATTTCGTGCTGAGTAAGGTCGCCCTGTCGGTGGGCACCAGGGTAGATACCGCCCGGGCGCCTGTGACGTACGAGATTCCGAAGGAGGTTGTAAACGAGGCGATCGTGAATGCGGTGGCACATCGCGACTACACGAGCCATGGCAGTATCCAGGTCATGCTGTTCGCTGATCGACTGGAATCCGAAACCCTGGCCGGCTCCCGCCTACGCTCACGCCTGACATGCTGCGCGTGGCACATGGTTCGGTACCACACAACCCGTTGTTGGCGGAATCGTTGTATCTCGCAGAATACATTGAACGCATGGGCACGGGGACGCTGGACATAATCCGTCGGTGTGCTGAAGCTGGCCTGCAAGAACCAAGTTTCGCAGTCGAGGACGGATTCGTAACAACGGTGTGGCGGCCTGACGTTTCGGAGTTCAGGAAATTCACCCCCGATGTCACCCCCGATGTTACCCCCGATGTCGCGAGAATGTTGTTGGTGCTTCAGGGAGAGATGAGCCGCAGGGAGATCCAGGAGAAATTGGGGTTGACGGACGAAAAGCACTTCCGGGAGCATTATCAGCAGCCCGCTATCGCTCAGGGACTACTTGAAATGACCATCCCGTTAAAGCCTCGCAGCAAACAGCAGAAATACCGACTCACAGACAAAGGGCACTCCGTACTAGCGGCAACAACGAGATTAGACCGATCAAAGCATTAGACGGAGCTTTGCTGAGGATAGATCAGAGATAGTCCAGCGTTAATCCGTTGCATTTCTGAGTTTTTGCGTTTCTCCCTGTTCCGGGCCCTCTGCCGGATTAATGGAAATGTTTTTTTGAGCAAAAGGAATATTGCACCAGTTCCGGGGTTGGATGGAATCGGGTGTTGCTGGTTGCAGGATTCTGACCATAACTTTATCCCGACAAGCCAATGAAAGGGAAACGGCAGGAAGAATGGTACCGAGGGTCGGACTCGAACCGACACTGGGTTGCCCCAACCAGATTTTGAGTCTGGCGCGTCTACCAATTTCGCCACCCCGGCCTGCTCGCAGAAGATATAGTGTTTTTCACGGGGATGCAATACACGATGCGATGCCGCATGCATTTCCGGGGATTGCAACATCGCTCATTCCGGTGATACATCCGGGGCAGGAATCCAATACAATCCAACGCTACCAATTCCGGTTTCACAGTATGGATATTCAACAGTTTGAGTACGAATTGCCTGAAGCACTGATCGCCCAGTATCCGTTGGAAAGCCGGTCTGCCAGCCGCCTGCTTGTGCTTGGGGACCAGGCCGGTGACCTGCGGCATTGCCGGTTTGAAAACCTCCCCCGGTTCGTGCGGGCAGGGGATTTGCTGGTGGTGAATGATTCCCGGGTACTGCCGGCCCGTCTGTTCGGCAGGAAACCGACGGGTGGCAAGGTGGAAATCATGCTCGAAAGAATTCAGGATGACCGCCACGCTCTGGTGTTGCTGGGTTCAAGCAAGCGGATACAGATGAATCAGGAGATAGAACTCGGCCGGTTCAGGCTCAAGGTGACCGGCAGGCAGGACCCGTTTTTCCTTGTGCGGTTCCCGCAGGGCCATCCTCCCGGGGAGGTATTCAAAAAATATGGCCGGACACCCTTGCCGCCTTATATCCATCGGTCCCCTGAAGACAGTGATTTCAAACGCTATCAGACGGTTTATTCCCGTGTCCCCGGTGCCGTTGCCGCACCCACAGCCGGGTTGCATTTTGATGAGGCATTGCTTGACCGTCTGCGGCAGCAGGGAGTGGAAATCGCCGCGGTGACGCTGCATGTTGGCGCAGGGACTTTTCAGCCTGTCCGGGTCACAGAAGTGAGTCGGCACAGGATGCATCGGGAACGGATGACAATCGAGCCGGAAACCTGCGAAAAAATCGCAATGACCCGGTCCCGGGGAGGGCGGGTCATTGCGGTGGGGACCACCGTCGTCCGTGCACTCGAAAGCGCGGGTCGTGATGGAAGGGTGCAGCCAACCTCAACCGACACCGATCTTTTCATTTTGCCCGGATTCCGGTTCATGGTGGTGGATGCCTTGATTACAAATTTTCACTTGCCGAAATCGACGCTTTTGATGATGGTCAGTGCCTTTGCAGGCCTGGAAAGGATCCGCGCCGCTTACCAGGACGCCATTGAAAAGCAATATCGGTTTTACAGTTATGGGGATGCCATGTTTGTGGAGCGAAGACCATGAAGTTTGAAATCGTAGCCACTGAAAATCAGGCAAGACGGGGCACATTGAAATTGCCCCGGGGCAGCATTCAAACCCCGGCGTTTATGCCGGTGGGGACCCGGGGAACGGTGAAATCATTGACCCCGGAAGAGGTGGCTTCGACGGGGGCGGACATTCTCCTTGGCAATACCTTTCATCTGTTTCTGCGCCCGGGAATGGACGTGGTCCAGGCCCATGGGACCCTGCATGATTTCATGAACTGGCCAAAACCGATTCTCACGGATTCGGGGGGGTTCCAGGTATGGAGCCTGGAAGCGCTGCGTACCCTTGACGAGAAAGGGGTCACATTCCGTTCGCCGGTGGATGGGAGCAGGATTTTTCTTGGACCGGAGGAATCCATGGATATACAGGCCAGGCTGGGTTCCGATATCGCGATGGTTTTCGATGAATGTACCGCCTGGCCTGCAACCCGGGAGCAGGCGGCGGAATCCATGGAGCGGTCCGCCAGGTGGGCGAGGAGATGCCGGGACAGCTACCGGGGAAGCGGATCATTGTTCGGAATATTGCAGGGGGGCATGTATACGGATTTGAGAATGGAGTCCATGGAAAAACTGGTGGAAATCGATTTTCCCGGTTACGCAATCGGCGGCCTGTCCGTGGGTGAGCCAAAAGAGGAAATGATGCACATCGTCAATGAGATTGCGCACCGGTTGCCGGCAGACAGACCCCGATATTTGATGGGTGTGGGGACGCCCCGGGACATTGTCGAATGCGTGGCCGCGGGCGTGGACATGTTTGATTGTGTATTGCCCACCAGAAATGCTAGGAATGGGTGGCTTTATACGGATCGCGGTGTGGTAAAAATCAGGAATTCACAATACAAAATGGATACCCGGCCCATTGATGCGGCCTGTGCGTGCTATACATGTGCCCACTATTCCCGGTCTTATCTGAAGCATCTTCATCAACAGAACGAAATTCTGGGGGCAAGGCTGTGCTCCCTGCACAATGTCCATTTCTACCAGGACTGGATGAAAAAAATTCGTCGTCGGATCGAATCCGGAACATTTGGCGAATTCCGGAAATCGGGATTTCCCTGATGACGGGGAATCTTCTTTCGCAACCCGGTCCGGGGCGGCCGCGGACTCCAATGGAGACCGTCTTTTGCAAGGGCCTCACTCACGGTTGACTTGACTGGGCTTTTTTTTTCAGTTTTCCATTGGGCTGTATCGGCGCTTTTCATGGGTTCGGTACCACATCATATAAGCCAGATTATGCTATTGGTAAATAAATTTAATGTGAAAACACGGCGGTCATTCTATACAATCGGGAGGGCCTGTATGCCCTGATTTTTCGGGGTGGTAATTTTATCTGGAGTAAAACATGTTCGACAAAACCAAGAGCATTGCTGAAATGGACCCGGAACTGTGGGATGCCATCCAATGTGAAGAGCAACGGCAGGAAGACCATATCGAGTTAATTGCTTCGGAGAATTTCGTCAGTCCCCGCGTGCTGGCGGTCCAGGGTTCGGTATTGACCAACAAATATGCCGAAGGGTATCCGGGAAAGCGTTATTACGGCGGCTGTGAATTTGTCGACATTGCGGAATCGCTGGCCATAGACCGGGCAAAGCAGCTGTTCAACGCGGATTATGTGAATGTCCAGCCGCACTCGGGGTCTTCCGCGAATGCCGCGGTGTACATGGCGTTGTGCGACCCTGGAGAGACCATTTTGGGGATGAGCCTGGCGCACGGTGGACACCTGACCCATGGGGCAAGCGTTAATTTTTCAGGCAAGCTGTACCATGCGGTGCAGTATGGTCTGGATGCGGCCACGGGTGAAGTCGACTATGAAGAAGTCGAGACGTTGGCCAGGGAGCATCAGCCAAAAATGATTGTGGCCGGATTTTCGGCCTACTCCAGGGTCATGGACTGGCAGCGTTTCCGGGAAATTGCAGATTCTGTGGGTGCCTACCTGTTTGTCGACATGGCCCATGTTGCCGGGCTGGTCGCGGTAGGATTGTACCCCAACCCGGTTTCCATCGCGGATGTGACTACCACCACGACACACAAGACATTGCGTGGCGCCCGGGGCGGCATGATCCTTGCCAGGGAAAATCCTGAGGTAACCCGGAAACTGAACTCCCTGGTGTTTCCCGGAACACAGGGGGGTCCGTTGATGCATGTGATTGCCGCCAAGGCCATGGCATTCAAGGAAGCCATGGCCCCTTCGTTCAGGGAATACCAGCAGCAGACTCTGGACAATGCAAAGGCCATGGTGGAAGTATTCCAGGAGCGGGGGTATCGCATTGTTTCCGGTGGCACGGACAACCACCTGTTCCTCCTTGACCTGATTGACCAGGACATCACCGGAAAGGATGCGGATGCGGCGCTCGGTCGCTCGAACATTACCGTGAACAAAAATGCGGTGCCCAACGATCCGCAATCTCCCTTTGTCACCAGTGGTTTGCGGCTCGGAACCCCTGCAATGACTTCCCGGGGATTTGGCGCGGAAGAGTCCCGGAAAATTGCCGGATGGATCTGTGATGTCCTGGACAATCTCGGCGATGAATCCGTGGAGCAGTCTGTGAAAGGCAAGGTGGTCGAATTGTGCGAAAGGTTTCCGCTGTATCGGGGTTGATCCCGGCCGGCCAGCAGGAAAGACCGCTCCGGGCCCCACATCGTTGATGCCAGGAACCCGGGCAATCTCCGTATGGGGCCAGCGGAAAAATGCCGCAGAGTGGTTGGGGATGCTGCCACGGGGTCCGGGTCCGTTGTGAGGAGATAAGTACCCGCGGTGTACCGCCGCGTTGACGACTGCTTCGAATACCGCGTGCAACACCTCTTTGTATTACTGGTATCCTGTCCGCGGCAGCGCGGGGGTTTCGGTCTGGCAGGTTGAGTTCCGAAATCTGCCAGCGCAGGTCCTGTAAGCCGGTATACTCATCAGCCATGGAACTTGATTTCAATACCTGTTATCAGGCGGTCAAACACCGGGATTCCCGGTTCGATGGCCGTTTCTTCACCGGGGTACTCAGTACCGGTATTTTCTGTCGTCCGGTTTGCCCGGCGGTTACCCCGAAACCCGGCAATTGCCGGTTCTATACTTCCGCCTTTCTGGCACTCGAGGCCGGGTTTCGTCCCTGTCTGCGGTGCCGGCCCGAAACCGTGCCGGACAGTCCGGCGTGGAATGGGGTCAGGACAACCGTCAAGAGGGCTCTTTCCCTGATTGATTCGGGAGCCCTCGATGAAGGCACGGTGAAGGAACTGGCAGAACGCCTTGGCGTGAGCGACCGTTATTTGAGGCATCTTTTTGCCCGGTATGTGGGGTCCAGCCCGCAATCGGTGGCCCGGGCAAGAAGAGCGTCCATCGCCAGGCGCCTGATTGCCGATGGCACGGATTCCATGACATGTATTGCACACAAGGCGGGTTTTACAAGCGTCCGGCAGTTTAACGATACGTTTTACAAAATCTACGGAATCTCCCCCAGCGCGCTGCGCAGGCAACCCACACTTTCTCCAGGACCAAAATGAAAGAACTGTATTCGGATATCTGTGAAAGCCCCATCGGTGAAATCTGTATCGTTGCCGATGGCAATCAATTGTGCTTCCTGGATTTTATGGAGAATGAGGAGCGCAGGAAAAAGCTGCTCAAAAGACGGTTTGGAGCGTACCAAAAGACCCCAGGCGTCAATGTATTGGGGATGCGGGACCGGCTGAAACGGTATTTTGACGGCGACTGGTCCGCGTTCAGTGGTCTGTCGATTTCGAATGGTGGTACCGAATTCCAGCGATCCGTATGGGAGGCGCTGACCAGGATTCCCGTGGGGTCCGCCATTTCATACCATCATCTTGCAATGGAATGCCGGAACCCTGCTGCCATACGGGCAGCAGCCAGTGCCAATGCAAACAATCCAGTTGCGATTGTGGTTCCCTGTCATCGCGTTATTGGGAAGGATGGAACTGTCCGGGGGTATGCCGGGGGGGAGAAGCGCAAGGCCTGGCTGCTGCGGCATGAAGGCGTATCCATATAACCGGCACCGGCCGGAAATTTCGACAGGTTGCATTGCAGGAGATCGTTTGGGCTCCGGTATGTCGGAAGGACCCGGGTCACCTCGTTGGACCGCCAGACTCTGCAGGAGAACAAAATTCAAGGGTCCGTGGGCTGAGTGGGGAGCCTGTTCGGGAAAACATCGCAAGTTCTTACCCAAACACAGGGGGGTTTGATACACTCCATCCCGGGGTCCGGGCCCTGAAAAGTGCAGTGTAGCACAAACCACTGCCGGTTCCCCTGCAGGCAATCTGGAGCGTTCAATGCGAAAGCCAGGGAACGGGAAGGCCGGGCGGGAATTGGACGGAAAAGGGTTGCACGGTGAAACTGTGATGTCTTCGCCATTTTACGGCGGGTGGACACCAGCCGGAGACCCCCAAGAATCTGGTTGCTGGAGAACAGGCCTGGTCTGAAATGCACAATGGCAATGATGAATCCCCCTGCCCGGGAGCCCGGGACAGCCGGAGGCAAATGCCCCGGGCACACGAGGGTACAATGGGTGGAATTCGCCGTGGTCGTCTGCGTGAACGTTCGGGGCTGCATGGAGGGAGGGTGCATTGGCCAGACTGATTCCGCGAATTGAAATACCGGATATTGCCCTCAAGCCCGAGCGGGATGTCGCCAGGGCACTGACCGAACAACTGCCCGGCCAGGTTCTCGTACTGCACAGTTATCCATGGTTGCGGGCACATCGCAACGACCAGTCCGGGAAAGTGACCCTGCAGGAGGGCGAGGCTGATTTCCTGGTCTTCTGGCCGGACAAAGGATTGCTCGTAATCGAAGTGAAGGGAGGAGTCATTGATTACGACCCGGATTCCCGCCGCTGGAACAGGGTCCTGGGGGACCGCACCAAGGAAATCAGGGACCCTTTTGAACAGGCCAGGAGAAATTCCTATCATACCATCGATTTGATCAGGAACCAGGTGTATGGAGGGGGCCCCCTTCCATTCCCTTACGGCTATGCCGTTTTTTTTCCCGACTGCATCTATAACGGTGCCATGCCGCCGGGAGCGGATGCCGCCATCACCCTGTCGTCCAACGACTTGAGCCGGGTATCGGGCCGGATTGCGAATGCATTGAAGCAATGGGCCAGAACGGGTTCTCCCCGCGTCCTGGGCAAGGGCGAGATTGCCAGGGTGAAGAGAGCGATACTGCCGGCATTCAATATTTTGCCGGCGCTGTTTCGCACCATTGAAGAACAGGAAGAACTGCTGGTCAGGATGACGGATGAGCAATTGCGGTTGCTGGTTTTTCTGGGAAACAACAAGCGGGTTGCGATTGAGGGTGTCGCGGGTTCAGGCAAGACGCTGCTGGCAAAGGGGCAGGTGGAGAAGTTTGCGGCCGGGGGGAAGAAATCACTTTTGCTGTGTTACAACAAGGGACTGGCCAACTGGTTGAGGCAGGGCATACCCCGGGAGCTCTCAGACCGGGTGGATGTGCACCATTTTCACGGGTTGTGCCATGACTGGTGCAAAAAGGCCGGAATCGAATTTTCACCGCCGTCTGCCCAGCGCCAGGCCTTCTGGGATGAAAAGGCGGCCATCCTGCTGTGCGACGCCATTGAGCGGCTGCCGGACCGGTACGAGTGCATTGTGGTGGATGAAGCCCAGGATTTTTGTGCGGACTGGTGGGTGCCCCTGGAGCTGCTGAATGTCGAAGGGGACCAGGGTGTTCTGTATGTCTTTTATGATCCGGCCCAGAATTTATATCGAAAACAGGGAATTTCGATCCCCTCCCTTGGCAACCCCTTCCATCTGCCGATCAATTGTAGAAACACGAAATCCATTGTGGATACCTGTGCAACCATCCTGGCGTCGGAAATTGAAATACATCCACATGCTCCCCCTGGACCGGAAACCGAAGTGGTCATTGAACCGGACCCGCGGGTCCCCGGGTTGCTGGATTCCTGGATACGGAAATGGATCCAGGGAGAAAAAATCCTGCCCGGCCAGATTGTTGTCCTGTCGAGGTCCCGGTTTGACCGGTCCTGCCTGAAGAGCGTGGAGTCGCTGGGGGGCGTGGACCTGGTTCACGACCCCGGGCAATGGCGGGATGGTGCCGGAGTGTTGTTTTCAACCATACGGTCATTCAAGGGACTGGAGTCGGACTTCGTGGTACTGGTGGACATGGTTGCGCCGGATTCAAGGAAGAACTTCTCCCGGTCCGATTTTTATGTGGCGTGCTCCAGGGCAAAGCATGTATTGAAAATCATTTCCGAAAAGGAAATCGGCATGCTCCAGGCATGAGGGGTTGATGATGAATCCAGGTCCCCGGGTTGAGGCAGTCCGGCCCGGACTTTCGGGTGCCATGCCGGGTAACCGCCCGGGACCGGGCAGGGAACAATGGCCCCCGCACTGGAAGGCAGGGTGGGCACCGGCCTGATGGAGCCCCTTGCCATGGCCCCGGAGGATGCTTCCTATGCAGAGGTCCTCGAGGTCCTGGACAAGGGCATGACCGTGGTGACCGGAAATATCCGCCTGGCAGGGGTCGTCCGTCAGAAGTTTGAACAGGAATTGATTAACCGGGGGAATGAAGTCTGGCCAACCCCGGATGTGCTGCCCTGGACGGTCTGGATGCAAAGGACCTGGGAAGAGGTCATGGTTTCAGGGGCTGCCCCGGCCCCCCATCTCCTGCTCTCGCCACCCCAGGAGCAGCGTGTCTGGGAAGACATCATTGCCCAGGAGGCATCCTGGGAACAGGAATCCGGATCGGTCCGCCGGGCACAGGAAGCATGGCAGTTGATTCAGTCGTGGCGATTGCCGGCGGACCCGGGAGCATTCAGGTACAACCTGGACAGTGCGGCGTTCTGGAAGTGGAAAGGGAAATTCGAATCCCGGTGTGCAGCCCGGGGCTGGTTGTCTGCCGCCCGGCTTGCAGATGAAATCCTGTCCGCACTCCAGTCGGGGCAATGGACGGGTCCCGATGAACTGGTCCTGATTGGTTTTGACGAGTTGGTGCCCCAGCAGCAGGGGCTGCTGCACGGGCTGTCTGGGCTGGGCTGCACGGTGCGATGGTGGCAGCTTGCAGGGCGGGGAGGGCGAACAGCCGGAATCCGCTGCCTGGATGCCCGCCAGGAAGCCGCAGTCATGGCCCAATGGGTCCGGCAGCGTCTTGAAAGAAACCCCGGGGCAGCGATTGGTGTCGTGGTTCCCGAACTGGCATCAAAACGGGAGCTGATCACCCATGCACTGGACGAGGTCCTGGTTCCCCACGTCATGGCGCCGGGACACCAGTCCCGGGAGCGTCCCTATAACCTCTCCCTGGGTCTCCCGTTGAGCGCCAGTCCGATAATCGGTACCGCATTGAAGCTGCTCGGTCTGTTGGCGCCGACGACCCATCTCAAAGAGCTGGGCGGATTGATCCGCTCGCCTTTCATGGATGGATGGGAACACGAATCCAGTGCCCGGGCGTTGCTGGATGGGCGGCTGCGGGAAGCCGGCGAACTGGAAGTGTCGCTCAGGACGCTGCGCTATCACGCATCGCGACGCGGCAAACCGTATTACTGCCCGGTGCTGGTCGCCAATCTGGATGCCTGGTCAGCGGAAGCCCGGGACCTCCCGGGAACGGATACTCCGGGGCAGTGGTCGGAACGATTTTCAGGATTGCTGAAGACGATTGGATGGGCCCGGGGGCGGACCCTTTCAAGTGCGGAATACCAGGCCACGGAGGCATGGCAGGAGCTGCTGGGGACTTTTGCCTCCCTGGGGCTTGTGACGGGCCCGATGGGTGCAGGCGTGGCCGTGGGCCAGTTGCGGCGCCTGGCGGAAAACCGGATGTTCCAGCCGAAAACCGGGTTGGTCCCGGTGCAGGTGCTGGGCATGCTTGAGGCGGCCTGGCTGCAGTTTGACTGCCTGTGGGTGATGGGACTGCATGATGGCATATGGCCCGTACCGCCGCGGCCGAACCCCTTCATCCCGTTGCCTTTGCAGCGGAAGGCCGGATTGCCCCATTCAGGCGAGGAGCGCGAACTGCAGGTATCGCGCACCATAACCCGCCGTCTGCTGGCCAGTGCATCCGAAGTGATTGCAAGTTCTCCGCAACGGGATGGCGATGAAGAACTGCGCCCCAGTCCTCTCATTTCGGACCTGGAGGTTGTGGACCCGGATGCCCTGGGGTTGGGGCCGGCTTCAACCTGGCAGGACGCCATTTATGACAGTGCCAGCCTGACGACGCTGTGGGAAGATCCGGCCCCCCCCTTGGAGACGGAAGCGGTCGGGGGGGGCAGCCGGGTTTTCAGGCTGCAGTCGGCGTGTCCTTTCCGTGCCTTCGCGGAACTTCGGCTGGGAGCACAGCCGCTGGGGCACGCGGACATCGGCCTGGACGGATTGGCCCGGGGGACACTGGTCCATCGCACTCTCGAGAAAGTGTGGCACGTGCTGAAATCGCACCAGGCGCTGGTGGCCATGGACAGTGCAGAGACGGAAACGCTGGTTGCAGCCATGGCGGATGAGGCGGTTGATGAGATTTCTGCCTGGTATCCCCAGACATTTTCCAAGGGGTTCCGGGAATTGGAGGTCAGGCGATTGTGCCGGCATATACTGCAATGGCTGCAGTTGGAAAAGGCCCGAACCGAGCCGTTCCAGGTGGCAGAAAAGGAGGAAAAATATGAAGCCAGGGCGGGGGGAATCCGGGTCCGGCTGTATATTGACCGCATTGACCAGTTGAACGACGGTCGCCGCCTTGTGATGGATTACAAGACCAGCAAGGTGAGTCCGGCGCAGTGGTTCGGTGAACGGCCGGACGAACCCCAGTTGCCGCTCTACAGCATGGCGGTTGACGGTGAACTTGCCGGGGTGTTGTTTGCACAGGTCAAGGCGGGGGACATGGCATTCAAGGGGGCACTGGAAGAGGACGCGCTGGTGCCGGGGTTGAAGTCGTACAGGAAAAGCCTGAGACGGTTCAGTGAAGCCCCCTCGTGGCAGGCGTTGCTGGAGGACTGGAAATCCACCATCGAAGGGCTGGGGGAGGCTTTTCGCAGGGGGGAGGCAGCGGTTGATCCGAAGAGATATCCCGCGACCTGTACGTATTGCCATCTCACGCCATTGTGCCGCATCAACGAATTGAATGCGCGGACCGGCCAGCCTTCCGGAACGGAAGATCCGTCATGAATGGGCTGGAGAAAATCAGCGATCAGAACGCGCGTTCCCGGGCCCTTGACCCTTCGGCATCGTTCATTGTGCAGGCACCTGCGGGGTCTGGAAAAACCGGATTGCTCACCCAGCGGTTCCTGGTGCTTCTCGCCGGGGTCAGGACCCCGGAGGAGATCGTTGCGGTTACCTTCACCCGCAAGGCGGCCGGTGAGATGCGGCAACGAATCCTGGACGCGCTCACCGGTGCGAGGGATGGTCCTGCGCCGGAAAACAACCATGACAGGCAGACCTGGAAACTTGCCCGGAAGGCCATGAGGCGTGACCGGGACCAGGGGTGGCAGTTGCTTGACAATCCGTTGCGTCTCCGTATCCAGACCATCGATTCCCTCTGCGCGGCACTGGTGGGGCAGATGCCCGTCCTCTCCGGGTTTGGTTCGGTGCCGGCCATTGCCGAAGATACCGGGGGAATGTATCGCGAGGCGGCCCGTAACACCATTGCCGAACTGGAATCGGGGGCCGAATGGTCGGATTCCATCGCCTATTTGATCCAGCACCTGGACAATCGGCTGGATCGGCTGCAGGACCTGATTTCGGCCATGCTTGCCCGGCGCGAACAGTGGTTGCGACACATCATTCGTCCGGGTGAGGCTGGATTGCAACGGGCCCTCCTGGAAGCGGCCCTGGGCCGGGTGGTTACCGAGACATTGGGTCAGCTCAAAGACCAGGTGCCCAAAGCCCATGGAAAAGAGCTCATCGAACTGGCCCGGTACGCGGGAGAAAACGTGTACTGGGGGGGTTCCCCAATTGCTGCCTTAAGCGGCCTGACGGAGTTTCCCGGCACACAACTGTCGGATTTCCGTCAGTGGAATGGGCTGGCAGAATTGCTGCTCACTGCCAGCGGAAACTGGCGGAAAAGGTTGACCAGGGACATCGGTTTTCCGCCGGGAAGCGGCGACCGGGCCAAAATGAAAGCCCGCATGCAGGTGCTGCTGGGGTCATTGGAACTGGAAGGAGAAGAGGCGTTTCGCCAACGATTGCACGAAGTATCCGGGTTCCCACCGTACCGGTACACCGACGATGAATGGGAGACCCTGGAGGCCCTGGTGGACCTGTTGCGTGTTGCGGCTGCTCACCTCGACCTCGTGTTCAGGGAAAGGGGCCAGGTGGATTTTCCGGCCCTGGCCCAGGCCGCCACCCGGGCGCTGGGAGACCCTGAAGAGCCGACGGACCTTGCGCTGGCACTGGATTACCGGATCCAGCATTTACTGATTGACGAATTCCAGGATACCTCGTTCAACCAGTACGAATTACTCAAGAGACTGACGACCGGCTGGCAGCCGTGGGATGGGCACACCCTGTTCCTGGTTGGAGACCCCATGCAGTCCATTTATCGTTTCCGGGAAGCGGAAGTAGGACTTTTTCTCGCCGCGAGAGAACGTGGAATCGGTCATCTGGACCTTGAATTTCTCCGCCTTGAGGTGAATTTCCGCTCCCAGCAGGGGATTGTTGACTGGATCAATCAACATTTTTCGGGGATATTTCCCGCCTGGGACGACATTGCCAAGGGCGCCGTGTCCTATGCTCCCTCGACGACCTTTCATCCCGGTCTGGACGGGGATGCCGTGGCCATTCATCCATCGTTCGTCTATCCCTGGTCAAGGCGCGATGACATCGCTGAAGCCCGGCAGGTGGTGGCCATCGTTCAGCAGTCCAAAGAAGCGCATCCGCAGGGTACGACGGCCATCCTGGTTCGGAGCCGAAGTCATCTGGTGCAGATCGTGGAACAGCTTCAAAAAGCCGGACTCCGCTTTCAGGCGCTGGAAATTGATTCACTGGCACATCGGCCGGTTGTTCAGGACCTGCTGGCCCTGACCCGGGCGTTGAGTCATCTCGGGGACCGCATTGCGTGGCTGGCAGTTTTGCGTGCACCGTATTGCGGTTTGACGCTGGAAGACCTGTACGCCCTTGCGGGAGACGGTTCCAGTGAGCCGGTGATCGATTTGCTTCATCAGCCAGAGCGGATGGAACGGCTGAGCCGTGATGGCCGAAGCCGCCTGGCCCGGGTATTGCCCGTGCTGGAAAGGGCCTTGTCGGAGCAGTCCCGGGGTTCCCTGCGCACTTTTGTGGAAGGGACGTGGATGACCCTCGGTGGCCCGGCCTGCATACCGGACAGAACCGGCCTGGAAGACGCAGAGGTCTACTTTCAGCTACTCGAGGAACTCGGCAGTGCCGGGGATGTTCCGGATATCCATGATCTCAACAACCAGGTGGAACAGTTGTTCGCCCTGCCGGACCTGGCCGCCGATGCCTCCCTTCAGCTGATGACGGTGCACAAGGCAAAGGGGCTGGAGTTCGATACCGTGATCGTACCTGGGCTGGGTCGCGGCACACGGCACAATGAAGCGAAGTTGCTGCAATGGCTGGAACGGGGGGGTAAGACGGGCCATCGCGATCTTCTTCTTGCTCCCATCAGCCAGGAGGGTGAGGCACCGAACCGGATATCGGGTTACCTGCAGCGACTGGAGTTGGAGAAAAGCCGTTTCGAAGACAGTCGTTTGCTGTATGTTGCCGCCACCCGGGCAAAGCAGCGTCTTCATCTCCTCGGACATGTCGGGCTAAAGGGAAAAAAGTCAGGGGATGAGAAAGAAGAGACCGAGTATGAGCTCAAAACGCCCAACGCCGGGGCGCTGCTGTCCCGGTTGTGGCCGGTACTGCAGAATCACCTGGCGGTCCGCGTTGCCAGCCTCGCCGGGGCACCAGAGCCGGAAACAGCGGTTGAGCCGGAATCCCGTACCGTTGCACGGGTCCGCCTGGCACTGGACTGGGAACTCCCGGCACCTCCCGAGTCCGTTCAGGTTGCGGAATCCACCGTCAGGGAATCCGAGGAAGAGCCAATCAAATTTGAATGGGCGGGAGAAACGGCCCGGCTCATCGGCACCGTGGTGCATCGACTCCTGCAGCACATGGGGACGATTGGCGGAGACCGGATACGGCCCGACGATCTGTTCCGCTACGAGGAGGTTGGCCGCAGAATGCTGATTCGTCTGGGAGTTCCGCAGAACCGTCTCGAGACGGCGATTGAAACCATATCAACCGCCCTGAACAGGGCATTGGCCGATGAACGCGGCCGGTGGGTCCTGAGCACTCAACATGCCGAAGCGAGCTGTGAGCTGGCGTTGAGCTGGAACCGGGACGGCCGGGTGGAGCACAGGAGGATTGACCGGACATTCGTGGATGAGCAGGGTACGCGCTGGATCATCGACTACAAGACCGGCGCCCATACCGGTGGTGGCGTTGAGGAGTTTCTGGACCGGGAGCAGAGCCGCTACCGACAGGACTTGGACCGTTATGCAGGTATAATGAGCAAAATGGAAGAAAGGCCAATTCGCCTGGGTTTGTATTTCCCCCTTCTTCAGGGATGGCGGGAGTGGCCCTATGTCCCATACCAATCCGAATAGAATTTATGTCTACCACTCTTTTCTGGCACGATTACGAAACCTCGGGTCTCGACCCCAGGCGGGACCGTCCCGTGCAGTTTGCCGGGCTGCGCACGGATGAGGCGCTCAATGAAATCGGCGAGCCACTGGTTCTGTACTGCAAGCCGACGCTGGATATGTTGCCCCAGCCGGAATCCTGCCTGCTGATCGGCATTACGCCCCAGCAGGCGGAGCGGCAGGGTGTTCCGGAACCGGAATTCATTGCCCGGATCCACACGGAAATGGCACGTCCGGGGACCTGCAGTGTGGGGTACAACACCCTGCAATTTGACGATGAAGTGACTCGACATACCCTCTATCGAAATTTCTACGACCCCTATGCCCGGGAATGGAAGCAGGGCAATTCCCGCTGGGACATCGTCGATCTCACGCGTATGGCCGGCGCCCTGCGGCCGGAAGGAATTACCTGGCCCAGGCACGGGGATGGCCGACCCAGTTTCCGCCTTCAGGATCTGGCCACGGCCAATGGCCTGAACCATGAGTCGGCACACGATGCCCTGTCTGATGTTCGGGCCACCATTGAGTTGGCGCGCCTGATTCGGAACCGTCAGCCCCGGCTGTATGAATGGCTGTTCCGGCTTCGCAGCAAGAAAAAAGTGGCTGAACAGCTGGACCTGGTCCGGCAGAGACCGGTTCTGCATACTTCACGCATCCACCGGTCGGCGACGGGCTGCACCACCCTGGTGATGCCCCTGCTTGCTGAGCCGGGCAACGGCAACAGTGTGCTGGTGTACGACCTGCGCCAAAACCCGGATCCGTTCCTAGATCTGGACGAAGAGAGCCTGCATGACCGCCTGTTTACCCGGAACGAGGATTTGCCCGAAGGCGTCCAGCGGCTGCCGGTCTCGTCCGTGAAGATCAACAAGTGTCCGGCCCTTGCGCCCCGGAATACCCTGGATGAGCCGACCATTGAGCGCATCGGAATCGACCTGGATGCCTGTGACCGTCATTGGGCGCAATTGAAACAGGACCCGGGATTCGCCCGGCGAGTGGCCCGGGCCTACTCGAGGAAAGAGTTCGACTCTGTCAGCGATGTGGACCTGATGCTGTACGATGGTTTCTTCAGCGATGCAGACCGCTCGTTGCAGGCTCGTGTACGTGGTGTATCGGCGCAGACCCTCAAGGAGATGCCTTTCAATTTTCGCGACCGGCGTTTGCCCGAGATGCTGTTTCGTTACCGTGCCCGGCACTGGCCCGAAACCCTGTCTGAAGAGGACCGGCAACGGTGGGAGGTGTTTCGGAGCCATCGGCTCCGGGATGCCGACGGAGGCGGCAGCATTACCCTGGCAGACTATTGCGGGCAGATTGCCCGGCTGCGTACCGAGCGTGAAGGCAGTGCCCGGGACCAGCGTATCCTCAATGCCCTGGAATCCTGGGGAGAAAGGGTGTCCCCGGCGAAGTAGCGGGAGGATCATTGGCGGACAGCCGCCTGGTTCCCGGGGGAATCACCGGGAATCAGCGGCCAAATGTCCCGGTATGGGGAACCGTGGTACCGAGGAAAGGACTTGAACCTTCACGGGCTTTCGCCCACTAGCACCTGAAGCTAGCGCGTCTACCAATTCCGCCACCTCGGCAAGGGGAGGCAATGTACCGATTGCGGTCCGCCATGTCAATAATTCCCGGAGTTTTTGTCAACGCAAAGTAAAAGCGTCCCCTTTTCATTGAGCCGAAGCTGGCACCTGAGGGGCAATGTGGACAGCGGTCACCGTACCGGCCCTCCGGTTTGGCGCATCACAGGGAGGAGGATGGGTATGTCCATCCCATTATTCTGCCAAAACAGCGTATGGCTATGTCAATCAATGCACAGATGGGGTATTCTCGCCGGGTCGAAAAATGTGTCAAAAGAAAATGTCAAACCCCAACGAAATGAGAGAATCCCTGTCCCGTTCAGCGCTGCGTATTGAGGCACTAAGGGGGTATCTTTGACTACGGGAACAAGAAGGAACGCCTGGAAGAAGTTGATTTAATACTGGAAAACCCGGCCATCTGGAACCACCCGGACCAGGCCCAGCAACTGGGCCGGGAACGTGCGGACCTGGAAAAGACGGTCACAGGACTGGATCGGCTTGGAGGGTTGATTGCCGATGCCGGTGAACTGCTGGAACTGGCATGGATGGAAGACGATGCCGAGACACTGGAAGAGGTGGCCCGGGAGGTGGTGTCCATCGAGGGCTCTCTGGATCAAATGGAATTCACAAGAATGTTCCGGGGGGAAGTGGATATCAACAATGCCTTTATTGATATCCAGTCAGGTTCCGGCGGGACGGAAGCCCAGGACTGGGCAGAGATGTTATTGAGAATGTATACACGATGGGCAGAAGACCAGGCGTACCGGATCGACCTGATAGACCGGTCTCCTGGTGATGTTGCCGGGATCAAGAGTGCGACGCTGAAAGTCTCCGGAGAATATGCATACGGGTCCCTACGAACCGAGACAGGAGTCCATCGACTGGTCAGGAAAAGCCCGTTTGATTCCGGGAACCGCCGGCATACTTCTTTTGCTTCGGTATTCGCTTACCCTGAAATTGATGACAGTTTCGAAATCACCATAAACCCCGCAGACCTTCGCGTCGACACCTACCGGTCGAGTGGTGCAGGGGGACAGCATGTCAACAAAACGGATTCTGCGGTGCGGCTCACCCATCACCCAAGCGGAATCGTGGTACAGTGCCAGAATGACCGTTCCCAGCACAGAAATCGGGATGAGGCGATGTCCATGCTCAAGGCGAAGCTCTATGAGGCGGAAATACAGAAACGACGGGAAGAACAGCAAATCGAGGAAGAAGGGAAATCCGATATTGGCTGGGGAAGCCAGATCCGGTCCTATGTTCTTGACCAGTCCAGGATCAAGGATTTGCGCACGGGGGTGGAGACCGGAAATACCCAGGCGGTCCTGGACGGGTCGATCAGCCAATTTATTGAAGCGAGCCTGAAAGCAGGTTTGTAAACCAGCAGGGTTGTCAATCAACGGATGGAGGCAAACCTTGAAAACCGGTGAACCAGAAAAAATGAGCCAGGAAAGTGATCAGGTCCAGCAGCGGCGCAGGAAATTGGCCTTTCTGCGGGAACGGGGAATGGCCTTTCCCAACGACTTCAGAAGAGATGCGCTGGCGGGAGAGTTGCAGGCGAACTATGCGGAGGACCGGGATGGCGTGAAAACCGCCGGGATTCGCGTAAAGGTATGTGGTCGGCTGATGAGTCGAAGAATCATGGGCAAGGCCAGTTTCGCTCACATACAGGACATGTCCGGACGGATACAGCTTTTTCTGCAACGCGACAGCCTGGCAGAAAATGTCTACAACGAAGAGTTCAAAAAATATGATATCGGCGATATTGTCGGTGTACAGGGTGAGCTTTTCCACACCAGGACCGGGGAACTGAGTGTTCGGGTGGAGCAGATTCGGTTGCTCACCAAATCACTGCATCCCTTGCCGGAAAAGTTTCACGGGCTGACGGATGTAGAACTGCGGTACCGTCAACGCTATGTTGATCTGATCATGAATGAACAGACCCGCTCCCTGTTTGCCGACCGTTCCCGGATTATCCAGTATATCCGGGATTTCATGACCGACGGGCGGTTTCTCGAAGTCGAGACGCCGATGATGCATCCGATCCCCGGCGGTGCGGCGGCCCGCCCGTTCAAAACCCATCACAACGCGTTGAACCGGGAATTGTTTCTTCGGGTCGCGCCTGAGCTTTATCTGAAACGGCTGGTCGTGGGCGGGTTCGAGCGGGTATTTGAAATCAACCGCAATTTCAGGAACGAGGGGATCAGTACCCGGCATAATCCTGAATTCACCATGCTTGAGTTTTACTGGGCGTATGCGGATTATGAAGACCTGATGGACCTGACCGAGAGGCTGATGCGCGGCCTGTGTGAAGCCATTGCCGGCCGGCAATGGCTGGAATACCAGGGGCAGCGTCTGGACTTTTCCCAACCCTTCGTCCGTCTGACGTTGCTGGAGTCCATCAGCCACTTCAATCCGGAAATTGATCCATCCCGGCTGACCGGCCTTGAGGACATCGCGATGCTGGCCCGGGAACTGGGGATCGAGGTAAAACCCGGATATGGAATTGGCAAGCTGCAGATGGAGATTTTCGAAAAAACCGTGGAGAACCGAATCGTGGACCCCACCTTTATCACGGGATACCCGGTAGAGGTCTCCCCCCTGTCCCGGCGGAACGATGGGCAGCCGGAAATATGCGACCGGTTCGAGTTTTTTATGGCTGGCTATGAAATCGCCAACGGCTTTTCAGAACTCAATGACTACGAAGACCAGGATGCAAGATTCCGCGCACAGGTGGCAGAAAAAGAGGCCGGCGACCCCGAAGCCATGCAGTACGATTCGGATTACATTCTGGCACTGGAATACGGCATGCCGCCCACCGCCGGAGAAGGCATTGGAATCGACCGGCTGGTCATGGTTCTCACCGACAGCGCATCCATCCGTGATGTCATGCTGTTCCCTCACCTGCGGGACGAGGCGGGGATGCGTAAAGCGGCAAAGGACCATGCCGGGTAAACCCCGGTCCAGGCTGAATGAGACCTGAGCCAGTCCCCCGGTGATCAGGCCCCTGGAATTAATGATCGGGTTGCGCTATACCCGTGCCAAACGGCGAAATCATTTTATTTCGTTCATCTCCATGACGTCCATGGCCGGGATCGTTCTCGGGGTGTGGGCGCTGATCACCGTCATGTCCATCATGAACGGATTTCACAAGGACCTGCGGGACCGGATCCTTTTTGTCGTGTCTCATATCACCATCAGCAGTTTCGAGGGTGCACTGGAAAACTGGGGAGATGTATCGGACCAGATGACGGACCGTCCCGGGGTGGAGGCGCAGGCTCCCTTCATTCTCGGTCAGGGCATGCTGACAAAACGGTCCCGGGTTAAAGGAGCACTGATACGGGGCATCGATCCCGAAAAGGAGCGGGAGGTTTCGCAGGTGCTGAACCACATTGTCGAAGGTCGTCCCGAGGCATTGCAGCCCGGTGAGTTCGGGATCATTCTGGGTCGGGCCCTTGCCCGGTCCCTGGGAGTGGCTGTGGGCGAGAAAGTCACGGTGGTGGCCCCCAAGGGCAAGGTCAGCCCGGCAGGGCTGTTGCCCAGGATGAAGCGTTTCACCGTGATCGGCCTGTTTGAAATTGACATGTATGAGTATGACAGCGGGATTGCCCTGATCCATATCGAGGATGCCGCCCGGCTTCTTGACCTGGGAGACAGGGTCAGCGGGCTGCGGTTGAAGCTGGAGAATGTGGAACACGCCCGTCGTATCGGCAGGGAACTGGCCGGCGAAATCGGACACCGGGTCAGGATTCGCGACTGGACCATGGAGCACGCCAATTTTTTCCGGGCACTGGAGATCGAAAAACGGGTGGTATTTATCGTGCTGCTGCTGATTGTTGCGGTGGCCGCATTCAACATCGTTTCCACCCTGGTCATGATTGTGACCGACAAGCAATCCGACGTTGCGATCCTCAGAACCCTGGGAATGAGCCCGGGCAGCATCATGAAAATATTCATGGTCCAGGGAACCGTCATCGGCATTGTGGGCACGGTTCTGGGGGGTATTCTTGGCGTGATTACCGCGCTGAATGTCGAAACCCTGATTCCGGCCATGGAGTCGTTCTTCAATACCGAGCTGTTTCCTTCCGACATTTACCTGATCAGCGACTTTCCCGCGGAAATGCGCTGGGTGGATGTATCGCGCATTGTAGGCATCGCCCTGGTAATGAGCTTCCTGGCGACCCTGTATCCCGCGTGGCGGGCATCCCGGGTACAGCCTGCCGACGCATTGAGGTTCGAGTAATGCCTGCTGTGGACCCGGAATCCGTTGTGCTTTGCAGGGAGGTTTCGAAAACCTTCACGGAAGGCGGATTGAGTGTAGACGTGCTTTGCAATGTCAATCTCAGTGTCGCCAGGGGGGACCAGGTGGCCATTGTCGGGGCCTCCGGATCCGGAAAGAGCACCCTGCTGCATCTTCTGGGCGGACTGGCTGAGCCAACACTGGGCGAAGTGCTGGTTGACAACCGGAATCTCAGCGAGTTGTCCCACAGGGAAAGAGGGGTGCTGCGCAACCAGTCCCTTGGCTTTGTGTACCAGTTTCATCATCTGCTGCCGGAGTTTTCTGCCCTTGAAAACGTGGCCATGCCATTGCTGATCCGAAAAACGAATGCCCAGACCGCCTTTTCTGCTGCCCGGAACCTGCTGGACAGGGTGGGACTGGTCCACCGTCTGGCTCACAAGCCGGGGGAATTGTCCGGGGGAGAGCGCCAGCGGGTGGCCATTGCCAGGGCAATGGTGTCCAGGCCAAAATGCATCATTGCCGATGAACCCACCGGCAACCTCGATTCCAGTTCCGCTGAGGCCATTCATGAGTTGTTGATCGCCCTGAACAGGGAAAACCGGACCAGCCTGATTGTCGCGACCCATAATTCCGGTCTTGCCGGGAAGATGGAACGGATCATGCGGATTGAAAACGGCGCGTTGCGTCCGGTCGCCCCCTGACTCAAGCGGGCATGAAATGGCATTTCCCGTGGATTCCAGCGCTGGATCCTTTTGTGACGTTCAGGCCCCGTCGGGAGCGCCGGAAGCGACGCCGGGTCCATGCATTCATGAATGTGTGGACCGTGAGGTCGCCTGAAGCCCCCGGGGACAGGGCCCGCTAAAGTGATGGGCCAGGGAATGCCGCTGGAAAACTGCCGGTACTGGATTTTTGACATGGATGGAACGCTGACCCTGCCTGTCCACGACTTTGAAGCGATCAGGCGGCAAATCGGTATTCCTTCCGGGGCCCCCATTCTTGAAGCCATTGCACAAATGCCCCGGGCCGAAGCGACCCGGGTCGCCCACCGTCTGCATGACCTGGAAATGGAGCTTGCCTACCGGGCGCAGCCACAGCCGGAAGTCAAGAATGTATTGGAGGCGCTTGTCCACCAGGGCAGGGAGTTGGGAATCCTGACCCGAAACGGCCGGGAAATTACCCGGGCTACCCTGGAAGCCACCGGGCTTGAAAAATACTTTGACCGTGAATCCGTCATATGCCGGGACACCTGCCTGCCCAAACCCCGGCCGGACGGCGTGTACCACCTGTTGAAACGATGGGGCGCGGCCAAGGAGGAAACCGTCATTGTCGGGGATTATCTCTATGATGTGCAGGCAGGCTTTGAAGCAGGTATCCGTACCGTCCATTTCGATTATCATGGCCTCTTTCCCTGGCCCGAATATACCCACCACAGAATCACCCGTCTGGGGGACCTGAAAGGAATGATTTAAGTGGGAGTCCCGTCTTGAACACGGGGCCACAGCTGGGGGAAAAAGGACCCTTCCAGTGGGTCGCCATCCCGGTAGCCCGCTGCCTCTATCATTGCCCGTTCTCCCTTTGCCCAGTCACCGCGGTATCGGATCATCCCATCTTCCGCTGTCATTCTCAGTGTGTAACGTCGCCCGGGTTCGGTGGTGGTGACACTTTTCAGGCTGCCGTGCAGGGTCCGCATGTCGAAAAACACGCAATCCCCCGGTTCAAGATCAAACCGCAGGAGATCGTACTGGTCGGGATTTCCGTTAATGTCCGGGGGCAGGTCGTATTTCTGTCCGTTGACAATACCGGGGGCGCCCCCCGGTTCGTGGCCATCATTGAAAAAGACCCGCATAAACAGCTTGTCCCACAAATGGGACCCCCGCACCCAGCACAGGCTATTTTCCTTTTTCACCGGTTCCAGGGGCAGCCACAGCACGCACATCGTGCCGGTGAAATCAAAATACGAAATATCGTGGTGGAACGGTGCCATGGAAGTCGACCCGGCTTCCCGCATGAACCAGTTGTCCATGACCAGGTTGATCCGGGCTGCATCCATCAATTCCGCCGCCAGGGGGGCCGCGGGAGAATTGAAGATAAAGTCCTGGAATCCCTCGAACCGGCTCCAGCTCCAGAAATCCTCATAATAGGCCGGCTTGGATGGATCCAGGCTGTGATTGTGCAGGGACGGGCTTGGCAGGTCAAAGGACGCATTGATGGCATTGCCCAGTACGTTAATCCAATGGAGTGAAAACTGCTGTTTCAGATGGACGACACCATCCCGGTGGAATGAATCGATTGTTTTGGGGTCTATCATGATGTTCTCCTCAGGCCACCTTGTCCGGTTGTTCCATGTCATAGGCCAGGAACCCTCCGGACTGCCGGGCCCAGAGCTGGCTGTACAGGCCCCCGAGCTTGAGCAGTTCGTCATGGCTGCCCTGTTCGACAATTTTTCCGGCATCCATGATCACCAGTCGGTCCAGCGAGGCGATGGTTGACAGCCGGTGCGCAATGGCGATCACGGTTTTCCCCTTCATCAGGCTGTACAGGTTGTCCTGAATGGCCGCTTCCACCTCGGAATCCAGTGCACTGGTTGCTTCATCCAGGATCAGTATGGGGGCATCCTTCAACAGGACACGGGCAATGGCGATGCGTTGCCGCTGGCCGCCGGACAGCTTTACCCCGCGTTCCCCCACATGGGCCTGGTACCCGCGATTGCCTTCCGGATCCGTGAGCTCCCGGATAAACTCATCGGCCTTGGCCTGTTTGGCCACTGCAATGACAGATTTCATGGTGGCATTTTCATTGCCATAACAGATATTGTCAAATACAGATCGGTGAAGCAGGGAGGTGTCCTGGTTCACCATTGCGATCCGGGACCTCAGGCTGTCCTGGCGAACCTCCCGGATATCCTGCCCATCAATGGTAATCCGGCCCTGCTCAAGGTCATAGAACCGGAGCAACAGGTTGACGAGGGTGGATTTTCCGGCCCCGGACCGTCCAACGATGCCGATCTTTTCGCCCCCCTGGATGCAAAGCTGTAAATTTTCGATGGCGGCGGCTTCCGCGTTGTCCTGCCCGTAGTTGAAGCGGACATTTTCATACTGGATCAACCCGCTGTGAACAACCAGGGGGCCCGCATCCGGGCGGTCGACGATGGAAATGTCCCGGGAGATGGTTTGGATACCATCTTCGACTACCCCGATGTTTTCGAACAGCGTCCAGATTTCCCAGACCACCCATTGGGACATCCCCTGAAGCCGTATGACCAGGCCGAGCGCAAAAGCCATGGCTCCGGTGGTGACTGCATCCAGGTGCCACAACCAGATCGCACTGGCCGCCACGCTGAACAAAAGTGCCGAGTTGATGAGGGTGAGAGATATCGACAGTTTGGTCGACAACCGCATCTGCCGGTATACCGAATCCAGGAAAATCCTCATCCCCTGCCGGGCATAACGGTCTTCATGCCAGGTGTGGGTGAACATCTTCACCGTGCTGATATTGGTATAACTGTCCACCACCCGGCCAGTGACCATGGACCGGGCCTCGGCCTGCTCCATGGAAACCTTCCTGAGCCTGGGCACGTAATGGTACAGAATGAGAAGATAACAGGTCAGCCATCCGATCATCGGAAAGGTCAGGCGAATATCACTGGTGGCAAACAGGATGACGGCGCCTGTAAAATAAATGGCGACATAGATCAGGACTTCTGTTATCTTGACGACCGTATCACGCACCCCCAGTGAGGTCTGCATCATTTTTGCCGCCACCCGGCCGGCAAAATCATCCTGGAAAAACTCGAGACTCTGCCTGAGTAGATAACGATGGGTTTGCCAGCGGGTGCGCATGGCGAAGTTACCCAGTATGCCCTGGTGCAAAATGGTTTCGTAAATGAATTTCAGCAGTGGCAGGACAATCAATACCAACAGGCCGGCCATCACGATTTCCCCTTGATGCGCCTGCCAGAACGACCCGGGTTCTGAAGCGCTTAACCAGTCAACCAGGTTGCCGACAAATGAAAACAGGAAAACTTCAATGAGCGCAATCGTTGCCGACAATGCGGCGGCAACGATGATCAATGAGGTGAACGGTTTGGCATAGTGGACAATAAACCCGCCCAGGGTGTCCGGGGGCTGGCCCGGCGGGGAGGGGGGGAAGGGGGTCCGGTATTTTTCAAACCAGGTGAAGATCGGATCAATCAATTTGCATGGGCCGTCAGCCAAGGTGGCCAAAGCAACGATGATAATGGAAACCAAAATAATTGTGGTGATTTAAATGGGGTATCCGGTGCAGCGGTGGTTTCCCGGCCCGCCTCCATCATGGAGGTTCCCGGGTGGCGAAGGGGGCGCATCGCCCCGCATTGTGCCGACAGCGAGGGAACGGTGACCACCGGAAAAAAAGTTCAGGGGCCACCGGTCACCGAAACGGGGCGGCCGGGGCAACCCCGGTGACCTGTTTGCGTGACCGGGACCCTCCCGGGATCGCAATACGGGGGGCAATGTCCTTCCGTGCACACAGACCGGGATGATCATTTGCACCCGTTCCCGGGGCAGGGCGTATACAATACGCCCTGGAAATTGAAAGCATGAATTGAACCGCAATGTGGAATTTTTAATTGATGAGGAAGTTTTTTTGGATTCTTTCAAGGCCGGGGTTGCCGGATGATGGGGCAGGTGGGTTAGGATGGCAGTGAGCGGGAATCGAAACCACCAGGGGATTGGCATGACCTCCCTGCGCACACGTCGGCGGTTGATCGACCGTTTGCGGGACCGGGGAATCACCAATGAAAAGGTGCTCAAGGCCATGCTGGAAACCCCCCGGCACCTTTTCATTGATGAAGTGCTGGCCCACAAGGCCTACGAAGACACGGCACTGCCCATCGGTCACAACCAGACTATTTCCCAGCCGTTTATTGTGGCGTTGATGACGGAGATGGTGCTGGACAACCGGGCCCCCGTCAAAAAGATACTGGAAATCGGAACGGGGTGTGGTTATCAAACGGCGATCCTGTCCCTCCTCGTTAACTGGGTGTTCACCATTGAACGGATATCGGCCCTGCAGCAGGCCACCAAAAACAGGCTTCCGGAACTTGGATATCGAAACGTAAGTTATCTGAATGGAGATGGTTTTTCCGGTTGGGAGAGCAACCAGCCCTTTGATGGGATCCTGGTCACCGCAGCCCCGGAAACGATACCGGAAAAACTGGTGAGCCAGCTTTGTGTAGGGGGGAGGCTGGTGGTTCCGGTAGGGGGCAGCAAGGGCCAGCGATTGCGAATCGTTACCCGCACCCACTGGGGATATGACGAGGAACAAAGGGAAGCGGTACGCTTCGTTCCGATGTTAAACGGAAAGGCCTGAAGCAGGAAAGAAAATGAAGATTTTTACCTCTCTTTATGACAGGGCAATCACGTGGTCGCAACACCCCCAGGCAGTCAAATACCTCGGCGGGGTCAGCTTCATTGAATCGTCATTTTTCCCGGTGCCAACGGCCATTATCCTGGTGCCCATGGTGATGGCGAGAAGGGACCGGGCGTGGTGGCTGGCCGGTTATACCACCATTACCTCCGTCCTGGGGGGGGTTTTCGGTTATTTCATTGGTTTTTTCCTCTTTGACCAGGTGGGCCAGCCCATATTGGATTTTTACCAGCTGCAGGATAAATTTGTAACCATGCAGGAGTGGTTCAATGTGTATGGAATCTGGGTCGTGTTTCTTGCCGGGCTGACCCCCATCCCCTACAAGTTGTTCACGATCACATCCGGCGTAATGAGCCTGAGTCTGATACCATTCACCCTGGCATCCCTGGTTGGCCGGTCATCACAGTTTTTCCTGATTGCCGCTCTGATCAGATGGGGCGGTGAAAAAGCGGAGCCCATGCTGTATCAATACATGGAGTGGATTGGATGGGGTGTGCTGATCCTCGCTGTGACCGGATATATGTTCATTTGATGAAGATGAAGAAAGTTATTGTTATTTTTCTGCTGTCCATGGCAGTGGGGGCCTGTTCAGGGCAACTCAACATCCCGGTAATCAACAAATCCCCGGATCGCGTGATCCCTGAAGCCTACGCAGCCCGGGCAGGGGACTCCATTTACAATATCGCGTGGGCCTTTGGCGTGGACCACCTTGATTTGATCAAGTGGAACCGGCTCAAGCCTCCGTACCGGGTTTCTCCGGGCCAGGTGGTCCTGCTGCGGGAACCCACCGCCAAAACCATCCCTCTGGATCCAGAGATTGAGCAATCGAAAATTGCCACGGCACTGCCGCAAAAGCAACCGGTCAAACCGGAACCGGTGAAGACCGCTTCCTCCGCCGCTCCGGAGGTCGGGTTTTCCAGTACACCGGGAAAATGGAACTGGCCGGCTAAAGGCAAGTTGACCGGGAAATTTGCCCCGTCCAAGGGCCGTAACGGAATTCAAATATCCGGTTCGGAAGGCAGCGGTGTAAAAGCAAGCGCAGACGGAGAGGTGGTGTATGTCGGGGAAGGAATCCGGGGGTATGGGAAACTGGTTATTGTCAAGCATTCCAAGCAGTTTCTGAGTGCTTATGCCCACAACAAGGAGATCGTGGTCAACGAGGGACAGCGGGTGAAGTCCGGCGAGCAGATCGCGCTCATGGGAAGCAGCGGTGCCCCGTCCACCATGCTGCATTTTGAAATACGCAAAGACAGCGTGCCCGTCGACCCGTTGAAGTATTTGAACTGAGGGAGGGTTGCATTGTTACGTTGCTGGTGTACACTTTCCCTCCCATGGGAAATGCGGTGTCCCGGGAAAAGGGGCTCCTGGCGGATGAACGCCAGCCGGGGATGCCGGGTGCCAGCGCCCCGATACTGACTTACCTTTACCATTAATACGCACATGGAGATACCTTCCGCGAACCGCCGGCTTGCCGCCGGGAAAGACCTGAGCCGTGAGGAAATGAAATCGGTGATGATGCAGATCATGTCCGGGCAGGCAACGGACGCACAGATCGGAGCATTTCTCACCGCCCTGATGATCAAGGGTGAATCGGTGGATGAATTGACGGGGGCTGCGATGATTATGCGCCAGCTCTCTGCCAGGGTGCCCACGGAGGCGGTAAAAATTGTGGACAGTGTCGGCACTGGTGGAGACCGGGCGAAACTTTTCAACGTCTCCACCGCCAGTGCCCTGGTGGCCTCCGCCGCCGGAGCCTGTATGGCCAAACATGGCAACCGTGCGGCAACGGGAAATTCAGGCAGTGCGGATGTTCTGGAGGCTGCAGGGGTGAATATTGCGATCTCCCCGGAACAGGTTGGGCAGTGCATAGACCAATGCGGTGTCGGGTTCATGTTTGCGCCAGCCCATCATTCCGCCATGCGTTTTGCCATTGGACCCAGAAAGGAAATTGGAGTGCGTTCCATCTTCAATTTACTGGGGCCCCTGACCAATCCTGCAGAGGCGAAGTTTCAGCTTGCGGGGGTGTTCAGCCAGCAATGGGTCCGTCCCATGGCGGAAGTCTATGCCGAGCTGGGGAGCCTGCATACACTGGTCGTCAGTTCGGATGATGGACTGGATGAAATCTCGATTGCCGCCCCGACGCTTGTGGTCGAATACCACAATGGGGGATTTTCTGAATACGAAATATCGCCGGAACAGTTCGGCATCGAAAGATCGGATTTGAGCACGATCACCGTCACCGACCCCGGGCAAAGCCTGGAAATCATCCGGGGTGCGCTGGGGGGCAGGCCGGGACCTGCGGCAGACATGATTGCATTGAATGCCGGCGCAACGATTTATGCGGGAGACCTGTCCGGTTCCATTGAAGAAGGTGTTGCCAAAGCCAGGGAAATCCTGTGCCGCGGCAGTGCGCTTGAAAAGCTTTCCCGGCTGGTGGAGATTTCCAACTCATTTGAACCAGAGCGCTGAGACAGAAATCATGCCCGTTCCGGTGGCAGGCCGCCTGCCAGGATTCAGTTGAAGGTGTTGGCAGGATTGCCCGGTATGAAACCGGACCACCGGGGTGCGTTTTCCGCACTCCCCGGGTTTTTCGCCGTTTTTCCGGGTATTGGGGATAGAAAATCCCGGCCGGATCATTCAGGAGGGAACCTCCCCCGGTTCGTTCGATGAAGTATTTCGAACCACAGTCCGTGCCCGCAGGAATCCAGGGCCTGTATGCGGGTCCCGGACCCCGGTGTGTGCCGGGTTTTACCCCTTTGCGGAACGGCTGTGCTTGATCAGCAGGAACCGCCTCCGTACAGGAGAATCAATGAACAGGGCTCGGCTCCCCTGCTCATTGCCTGCGACCACGCGGAAAACACGATCCCGAAGTCCCTGAACGGTCTCGGCCTGTCAGCGGCGCACCTTCGCAGGCATATCGCCTATGACATTGGAGCAAAGCAGGTGTCTCTGCTGCTGTCAAAACGGTTTGATGCGCCACTGCTGTTATCGGAATATTCCCGTTTGGTGATTGACTTGAATCGTCATCTCGACGACCCGACGCTCATTGTCGAGGAATCAGATGGAATTCCGGTTCCGGGCAATATGAATCTCACGGACGAGATGGTCAAACAGCGTAAAGAAACCTTCTTTCATTCCTATCACGAACAGTACCAAAAGATGGTTGGTGCCCTGGTTTCCCGATGCAGCCGCCCCGTCATTTTGTCGGTGCACAGTTTTACGCCGGCAATGAATGGCGTTCATCGCCCGTGGGAAATGGGGGTTCTGTGGGACCGGAATGAAGGGTTTGCCAGGCGGGTCATCGAAAGGCTGGCGACCGTGACCGGCTTTTGGATCGGCGAGAACGAACCGTACCCGGCCACCGACCCCGAGGGGTATGCCCAGGTGGCGTACGGTCATGAACCGGGCGTCGATTTTGCATTGCTGGAAATCAGGCAGGACCTGATTTCCAGCCAACAGGGCCAGCAGAAAATCTCCCGGCTCATCCATGAGGCATTTGTCCCGATTCTGGGGTAGCCTGGCCATGCGGCGGATTCCGCGGAGCATGAACCGGTACTGCACGCGGGATGCCTTCCCCCCGGGAAGACCGGCCATTTCCCCGCCAGGGTGTATCAGCGGCCATTGTCCGAATCAGGTACAATTGCCCCTTTAGTCCCAAGCAGGCCCGTCCCGTGTCAGGTAACGCATTCGGCAAACTTTTTACCCTCACCTCGTTTGGTGAGAGCCATGGCCCGGCCCTGGGTGGGGTGGTGGATGGCTGTCCGCCTGGCATGATGCTCTGCGAAGAAGACATGCAAAAGGACCTGGACCGGCGAAAACCGGGAAAATCCAGGTACACGACCCAGCGAATGGAAGGGGACCGGGTGGAGATTCTTTCGGGTGTTTTCGACGGCAGGACCACGGGGACGCCAATCGGGTTGTTGATCCGAAACGAAGACCACCGCTCCAGGGATTATGACCGGATCAAGGATCGTTTCCGGCCGGGTCACGCGGACTATACCTATACCAAGAAATACGGTTTCCGGGATTACCGGGGAGGCGGGCGGTCGTCTGCCCGGGAAACGACCATACGTGTGGCGGCCGGGGCCATTGCAAAAAAATACCTGCGCGAGCACTACGGCGTGGAAATTCGCGGATGTGTTTACCGGATTGGTTCCATCGATATTGGAGTCCGGGACTGGAGTGAAGTGGAAAAAAATCCATTTTTTGCCGGCGATGCGGCCGTGGTGCCGGATCTCGAGCAACTCATCATCAATACGCGAAGAGCCGGGGACTCGGTGGGTGCCGGGGTGCTGGTGGAAGCACGGGGAGTATCCCGGGGATGGGGAGAACCCGTTTTTGACCGGCTCGATGCCGATATTGCCAAGGCAATGCTGTCCATCAATGCATCGAAAGGTGTGGAAATTGGCGACGGGTTTGCCGCTGTTTCGATGAATGGTTCCGAGCATCGTGATGAGATCACCCCCCAGGGGTTCAAGTCCAACCATTCCGGAGGAACGCTGGGGGGGATTTCGAGTGGACAGGATATACGGGTCAAAGTGGCGTTCAAGCCGACATCCAGCATCCAGGTCCCCGGTGATACGGTGAACCTGGACAATGAGCCCGTTGAAGTAGTTACCACAGGGCGCCATGATCCCTGCGTGGGAATCCGTGCCGTCCCCATTGCCGAAGCAATGCTGGCACTGGTTCTGATGGACCATGCCCTCAGAAACCGGGCCCAGAATCCAGGATAGGAGGGGGCGATACCGTCACACAGGGCGACCGGTCCCTGGATTTGGCGGGAACTTCCCCGGACAGGGGGATTGTCAATGGACGGGGTCGAACGGGTGGCGGGTAAATTTACCCTGACGAAACCCCGGTCCGGTCAATATGGTATTATCCGCCCATGAACGAAATAGTATTGGTAACATGAATCCACAGACCTTATACGACAAGCTCTGGCAGCAGCATGTGGTCCACGCTGACGAGGATGGGACGGCATTGATCTATATTGACCGCCATCTGGTGCATGAGGTGACTTCCCCCCAGGCCTTCGAAGGATTGCACATGGCGGGCCGAAAACCATGGCGAAAAAGCTCGATGATTGCCGTGCCGGACCACAATGTGCCCACCACCGTAGACAGTGCGGTAATCGATGATCCGGTTTCGAGGCTGCAGGTGACCACTTTGGACCAGAACTGCAACCACTTTGGGATTACCGAATTCACGATGTCCGATCCACGCCAGGGCATCGTTCACATTATTGGTCCGGAGCAGGGCATCACCCTGCCGGGAATGACCATTGTCTGCGGAGATTCCCATACCTCGACCCATGGGGCTTTTGGTGCGATGGCGTTTGGAATCGGCACTTCCGAGGTGGAGCATGTCATGGCGACCCAGTGCCTGATTGCCCGCAAGTCCAGGAATATGCGGATCTGGCTGGATGGGAAATTGCCATCCGGGATCACTGCCAAGGATCTGGTGCTCGCGGTGATCGGTGAAATCGGGACGGCCGGGGGGACCGGGTACACCATCGAATTTGCTGGACCGGCCATTCGGGCCCTGTCCATGGAAGGCCGAATGACCGTGTGCAACATGGCCATTGAAGCCGGTGCCCGTTCCGGCATGATCGCCGTGGACCGGACCACCATCGAGTATCTTGAGAACCGGCCCTATTCACCGAAAGGCGAGATGTGGGACCAGGCTGTGAAGGCCTGGGAAGACCTGCACAGCGATGAGGGTGCGGTATTTGACCTGGAAGTGAGCATGGATGCCGGCTCCATTCCCCATCAGGTGACATGGGGGACCTCCCCCGAGATGGTGGTCCACATCAATGATGTGGTGCCCGACCCCGGCGACGAATCCGACCCGGTCAAAAGGGAAGGAATGGTCAATGCACTGACCTACATGGATCTCAAGCCGGGAACGCCGGTGAATGAAATCCCCCTGGACCTGGTTTTCATTGGTTCATGTACCAACGGCCGTATCGAGGATTTGCGGGAGGCGGCTGCCGTCGTCCAGGGCAGGCAGGTCGCAGGAAACATCAAGCAGGCGCTGGTGGTCCCCGGGTCCGGCCTGGTGAAACGCCAGGCGGAAACGGAAGGCCTGCACCGAATTTTTACCGATGCCGGGTTTGAATGGCGTAACCCGGGATGTTCCATGTGTCTGGCCATGAATGCAGACCGTTTGCAGCCGGGTGAGCGTTGCGCGTCAACATCAAACCGGAATTTTGAAGGGCGCCAGGGCCAGGGAGGACGCACGCACCTGGTTTCTCCGGCCATGGCCGCGGCGGCGGCGATTGCCGGGCACTTCACGGACCCGGGAAGGTTGGCATAGAAGGTTATCATAGAAGGTTATCATAATGGAGCCGTTTACAGTACTCGAAGGCATTGTCGCACCCCTTGACCGGGCAAATGTCGATACGGATGCCATCATCCCCAAACAGTTTTTGAAATCGATAAAACGAACGGGTTTCGGGCCGAATTTATTTGACGAATGGCGCTACCTGGACCACGGTGAACCCGGCATGGACAACAGTGCCCGCCCCCTTAATCCCGGGTTTGTCCTGAACCAGTCCCGATACCACAATGCCCGGATTTTGCTTGCCAGGGATAATTTTGGCTGTGGGTCCTCCCGGGAGCATGCGCCATGGGCGTTGCTGGACTACGGATTCCGTTGTGTCATTGCACCGAGTTTCGCCGAGATTTTTTTCAACAATTGTTTCAAAAACGGCATACTGCCCATTGTCGTCGCCGGTCGAACGGTGGAAGACCTGTTTTCCAGGGTTGAAAATGAACCCGGATTTGCAATGAAGGTGGATCTTTCAGGGCAGGTCCTGACGCTGCCGGACCAGACCAGGATTGAATTTGAAATCGACCCGTATCGCAAGCATGCATTGATCAACGGTCTGGACGATATTGGGAGGACACTTGAAAAATCGGAATGGATTGTCAAGTACGAAGAACACCGTAAAACGGTGGCACCGTGGCTGTTCAGCTAGGCAGCCGGTGAGGGCCTTGCTGTAGGGCAGCACGGGACTTTTGTTCATTCGGAACGACATGTCTGGATCTCTCCTGTCCTTTTCTATCGTATGCCGGGTCGCGGTGGCCCTTCTGTGGGTGCCGGCTCTTTCCCAGGCAGTGGAGCTTGGCGAACTGGGCGTTCATTCCGAAGGGTCCGGGGAGTTGAATCTTGAAGTGGACCTGGGTGCAGTGGTCCCGGCAGAACTGGCTACCCTGTCCATTTCCCTGGCCAGCCGGTCGGAATTTTCCGAGGCAGGCATTGCCTATCCAAAATACGCCGACTCTCTGGAATTCCGGATTCTCGAAGGGGTCAACGGCACCTATTACGTGGCCATTACAACCGCCATCCCGGTGGAGGAAACGGTTGTTCATCTGCTCCTGTCCGCAACCTGGTCCAGGGGAAAAGTCGTACGGGAATATACCGCATGGCTGAATCCCCCGCTGTTCGCACCGGATTCTGTTGCCGGCGTCGTTCTGCCTTCCACGGTTGAGGTTCAGCCCGGGGACACGCTTTCCGGTATTGTGCACAGCCTGGATTTGCCGGGTTCACTGACCCGGTTTCAGGGGTATACCGCCATCCTGGAAGCGAACCCCGATGCATTCATTGACGGTAACATGAATCGTTTGCTGGCGGGGGCGGTGCTGGAAATACCTTCCCATGACGTGATCTCCCGGACAAGCCCTGAAACCGCACTCCAGCAGTTTTTGGTGCAGTCTGAGCAGTATAACCAGTATTTGTCGCAGATCGGTCATTTCAAACAGCCGCAAACCGGATCCGGGGAAACGGAGATCCAGTCCGGTGGCGGACTGGAGGAAGAGGCGCGATTGAGCATTGGCCAGGAGGTCGTCGAGGAAGAACTCAGTGCTGCGCTGGAAGGGGAATCCGGGGGTTCCGGACAAATTTCGGCATTGGAGATACAGTCTGCACAAGTGGAGGAAACCCTGCTCAGTGCCGAGGCACAAAGTGAAGAAATCAAGGAGGAACTGACTGAAATGCAGGCCCGGGAGGAGCAGGTTTCCACCCTGATCGAGATTGAAAGTTCTACTCCGGTCATCCTCCAGAACCCGGCCGGGACGGCAGAAAAGGAACCGGAGAATGCCCTCGTGGCCCCGGATGAACCGGACTCCCGGGGTACCGGAGAAAGCCGCGCAGGGGAAGGTGAAGATGCCGATGCGGCCATGGAGGAAATTGCGGCGGTCCCCTCTTCGGAACCGACAGATGCCGAGACCCGGGTCGGGACCGACATCGGGACCGACGCCGGGAAGACAGCCGGCAGTGAACCGGCCAGTGAGCCCGACAGTGAGACGGCCCAGGGTGAAGCCGTCACCGGGGAGGACACTTCGGCGGAGGACGCGGCAACGGCAAATGTGGCTGATGACCCGCCGGAAAAAGACCCTTCGGCGGTTTCCGGGGAGGCACCCCCGTCCAGTATCATGGGTTCTCTTTCGGCAATGTTCGGAGGGCTTGGCGATTATGTCCTGAAAATCATTGCAGGACTGCTGGTGCTGATGGCGGTGCTGTTTTTTTACCGTCGAAGAAATTCACAGCAAAAACCCGCAGTGGATGGAGCCGCGGACCCCCATTCAGGCGGTCGTCCCCATGCCGGGGCGGGATCAGCGACCCCGGGGGAATCGCTCTCCCCTTCCCAGGCCGATGGGAAGGGAGTTGCGGATGGGGACGGGGCAATCAGCCAGCCGGAGATCGACGATCCCCTGGCGGAAGCCGAGGTGTACCTGGCCTACCACCGGGAAGAACAGGCCATCCAGGTCCTGGAGGAAGCGTATCACGCCAGCCCGGAAAGACACGACCTGGCGGAAAAGCTTCTGGAAATTTTCCATCAGCACAATGACCGGATCGCCTTTGATACGCTGGCGGGAGAATTGCGCACGCGGATGGGGGAAAGCCCAGGCCCGGTTTGGGACCGGGTTGCCGCCATGGGCAGGAAAATCAGCCCGGGAAATCCAGGGTATGAGGAAACGGAGGTTGCCCCGGATGTCCCGGAACCGCCGGACCACCAGGAAGAGGCCGGCACTTTGGCTACGGACGATGCCTGGTTCTCAGCCACGGATGAACCCCTCACCGGGAAAGTGGACCAGTACGAAAAATCCAGAATCGCGCTCCAATTGGCCGAAACCTATGCACAATTGGGTGAAAAAGACATTGCCAAAGGCTATGTTGACGAAATCCTCCAGGAAGGCAGCCGGAAACAGAGAAAGAAAGCGGAAAAGATTGCCAAAAAATGGGAGCTATAGCCCGGGTGGATGGGATACCCGGTTTCCCCGCGCAAACCTGTCCGGTGTGTTTTGACTCTTGCGTACGGAAATCCGGGGAGGTGTGAATCACTTGCCGTCCAATGGCGATCAGACTCGTCGGTCACCCTGGAAGCTGGCCCCGGATTATCCGTGGTGGTGCCTGCTGAAGTCTCGCCCTCGACCAGGGAAAAGGCCCGTCGAAAACGGATGGCCAATGGCTTTCCGCCACACAGTTTTCGCTCCCTGCTGGAGAATCTGGTGACCCTGACCAAAAACCGGGTGGCGCCCCGTTTGCCCGGGGCGGAACCATTTGAAATGCTTGCCCAGCCCACTGATGTGCAGAGTGAAGTCTTCCGGTTACTGGGTGTTCGCTTGAAGTGTACTCAGTAACGATTTTTTTGTTTTTAAATTATCCAAGAATCAGCAGGATGCGGCGCATTCGTTCTGGAAGTCGAGTCTGGGGCATAAAGCCCGATTGATGGCCTCCAAATTCGTCAAGCCGTTTGTAAGTCAACAAGAACGAACGGTTCCCGTTCATCCCGACCAAGCTGGTTGCATGGCTGTGAACAACCCGCACCCCCGGTACCCCTGGTATATCCACCCCCAGATGGCGCACCGCACAGCCCCGTGCCGTCTGGAGCTTCCCCTTGTATCCAAGTTCGGATAACCGCCTTCGGGGTCGCGGTGCCGGAGGGAAAAAGGTCTCTTTTGTGTCGCTCAACCAGATGGGAAACCGCCGCTCAATCCACAGTATCAGGACAATTCAAATATTAAATTTGAATTAGCTTAATTTTTTTGATAAAATTTACCCTATGATTGATCGAGACCTGGCCCCGGAATTAATCAAGGCCGCAAAGCGGGCACCTGCCGTCACGATAGCCGGTCCCCGGCAGAGCGGCAAAACTACATTGTGCCGGGCCCTATTTCAAGATCATCCGTACCGGACACTCGAGGCGCCGGATGAACGGGCATTCGCAACCTCAGACCCCAGGGGATTTTTGGCGCAACTCCCCAATGGTGCCATCATTGATGAGATCCAGCGTGTTCCGGAATTGCTCTCCTATCTGCAGGGCATCATCGACGACGACCCGGTGCCGGGACGCTGGATTCTCAGTGGTTCGCAAAACCTCTCCCTGCTGGAATCCGTCACCCAGTCGTTGGCAGGACGTACCGAGGTGCATCACCTGTTGCCCTTGACATGGAACGAGATCAAACGCTTCGGCCAACCTCCCGCGGGCCTGGAAGAAACCCTGTTCAGTGGCGGCTATCCTCGAATTTTCGACCGGAAACTCGACCCGTCGGCCTGGCTCCGCTCGTACGTCTCTACCTACCTCGAACGGGATGTGCGAATGGTCCGCAACATTGGGAACCTTACGACATTTCAGCAGTTCGTCGAATTGTGCGCCGGTCGCACCGGACAATTGCTCAATTATTCTTCCCTGGCTAACGACTGCGGCATTTCGCAACCGAGCGCCAAAAACTGGATCAGCATTCTGGAGGCAGGTTTTATCACTTTCCGACTGCCGGCGTTTCACGCTAACCTCCGTAAGCGACTGGTAAAGATGCCAAAACTGTATTTCCATGACACCGGTCTGGTCTGCTGGCTACTGGGGATCCGGAACCCCGAACAGCTTCGTCTACATCCTCTGCGGGGTGCTATCTTTGAATCCTGGGTGATTTCTGAGATCCGCAAATACCGCAATAATCAGGGTGAAACCCGGGGCCTTTCGTTTTACCGGGACGGCAACGGCACTGAAGTGGATCTGGTGATTGATCATCCCATGGGGCGCACCCTACTGGAAGCCAAATCCTCTCTTACCCCACCACCCAACCTGTTCCGAATTACCCGCCGGGTTCGAAAATCCTTTCTGGACCCGACTTCGGTTGACATGGCGGTCACCTATGGTGGAAAGGAATTTCAACAGCGCAGTGATGGACAACTGGTTCCCTGGCACATGCTGCGCTCGGTGGCCATGCCGAATGCGAAATCCGTAGTACGTGTCTTCGCCAAGGGTCAACCGGTCACCGATGCCAACGTCCTCGTGCTGTTTCCCAACGAGACATGGAAATTTGCAAAGGCCGATGAACAGGGCGAGGCAGCTCTTGAACTGCATTCCCGTCATTTACCCATGACGGTATTCGTGGCTGCCCAAGGATTCGCTGCGCATCTGGAGAGGGACTGGATACCGGCCGAAAGCATTCTTTCTGTCCGTCTGAGTCCACTGCAGTACGGAGGCTCCGCCCTGATTCCAGAAACCTGGGGCAACATTCCCGGCCTGACAGGACGATTGCACCCCATGCGGGACAACCTGGGCCGAACTTATCTGTATACAGAAAATATGGCTATCAACGGAGAGTGCCAAGAGGTGTTTCCTTTCCAGCCGGACGAAGACATGCATCTCACCGACTCCAACGGCAAAGAGCTAATGGTCCGCGTCATCGAGGTCGCCGGAAAGTCAGCACTGGTGGAGTATCATCCATGCCGGCCGCGGATGGAAACCGATACCTGATGGACGGTGGTGAACGAAAAGTGCCAACTGGAGACCCCCGACTGAACTTTCCCCCGCTGAGACCCCAGAAGCGGTCCTGGATGGCCTGTATGTGGTACGTACCAGTTTGCCGGAGGAAACCCTGGATGCCGAGGGTACGGTTTCGGCCTACAAGGGCCTGAGCCGGGTGGAACGGGCCTTTCGCAGTTTGAAGACCGTGGACCTGAAAGTACGGCCAATCTATCATTACACGTCGGACCGGGTTCGGGCCCATGTGTTTTTATGCATGCTGGCGTATTACGTGGAATGGCATATGCGGGAGAAACTCAAACCGCTGTTGTTTGATGATGAATATCCGGAACAGGCCGAGGCCCTGCGCACCTCCGTGGTGGCGCCTGCTGAAGTTTCGCCGTCGGCCAGGGACAAGGCCCGTCGCAAAAAGACCGCCGGGGGTTTTCCGCCACACAGTTTTCACTCCCTGCTGGAGAATCTGTCGACCCTGACCAAAAACCGGGTGGCGCCCCGTTTGCCCGGGGCGGAACCATTTGAAATGCTTGCCCAGCCCTCTGAGCTGCAGCGTGAAGCCTTCCGGATCCAGTTCACACAGCCGATGCCTGGCTTCTTCTGCTGTGAAGGTCCCCTTACCCGGGGGAAGAGGCCCCAAGCCTGACAATACATGCGCAGCACGCAGAATGAGTTTCTGATGGGACTTATATACATAATTAAGCAGTATATTCTCTTGACGGATCACTGAGGTTGCCAACACAATCGCCTCTATCCCGTCCAACCGCCTGAGTCCCCAAGGCTGCCACTCGGTTATAAGTGAGTGGAATTTGAATACAATTATACATCAGATTCCAAGAAAATGAATATGCTTAGTAAAGTATATAATTCCCTTTCTGATCATAGTACTTGTCCTCAAAGAGGGCGTACCAGCGTGTCGACCGGGCTCCGCCGTACTTTTTGAGCATGGCATCTCTACCCAGGTCATCCAACTCTTTGATTGCCCTCTCAACCATATCCCTGTGGGTGATGTCTTTAAGCGCCATAATTCAGCACCATCCGCCAGCAATCCAGGAGGGCATGTCCAAACCCGCTATTGTGTTCCAGAGGCCAGGTCACGGACCAGTCCGTGGAGGCTGTAGACAATCTCCTCGCTGGATGCATCGTTTTCCAGGCCTTCCTGAATGACGTTCACCAGGGCCGATCCCACTACCGCAGCATCCGCTATTCCGGCCATTTCCCTTACCTGCTCCCTGGATTTGATGCCAAAGCCCACGGCGATGGGCAGGTCCGTCCGGGTGCGGATACGGTCCACAGCCGACTGGATATCGTCGAGGTCCGCAGAGCGGGTCCCGGTAATCCCCGCAATGGAGACGTGGTAGACAAATCCTGAACTGTGCTTCAGCACCTTGCCAAGCCTTGCCCGGTCCGTGGTCGGTGTCGTCAGCCGGATCCAGTTGATGCCGACAGTCAGGCAGGGGTGACAGAGTTCTTCGTCTTCCTCGGGAGGGAGGTCAACGATGATCAATCCATCCACTCCGGTCGTGATGCAGTCATCCAGAAACCGCTGTACGCCATAGTAGTGAATCGGGTTGTAGTATCCCATGAGCACAATGGGGGTCTCGTCATCCAGTGTTCGGAATTCGGCCACCATTTTCAGGGTATTGACCAGGGATGCCCCGTTGCCCAATGCACGCAGATTGGCCAGCTGGATGGTGGGGCCATCGGCCATTGGATCCGAAAAAGGCATGCCAAGTTCGATCAGGTCTGCTCCGGCAGCGGGCAACCCGTTGAGGATTTTCTGTGCAGTCACCGGGTCCGGGTCTCCTGCGGTGACAAAGGTGATCAGGCCAATGCGCCCCTGTGACTTCAGCAATTTGAACCGGTTCTGGATTCGCTGGCCTGTACTGCTCATATCTTTTCTCCCAATGCCTGTGCCACCGAGAATACATCCTTGTCCCCGCGTCCGCACATGTTCATGACAATGATGCTGTCTTTCCCCATGTCCGGGGCAATTTTCGCAACATGCGCCAACGCATGGGCAGGTTCCAGGGCCGGAATGATTCCTTCGGTTCGGCAACTCAGCTGGAAAGCCTCCAGGGCTTCCTGGTCGGTCACCGAGACGTACTGCACCCGGCCGATTTCATTCAGCCAGGAATGTTCCGGTCCAATCCCCGGATAATCCAGGCCCGCAGAAATTGAATGGGCGTCATAAATCTGGCCATCTTCATTCTGCAGGAGATAGGTCCGGTTGCCATGGAGCACCCCGGGTTTCCCCCCGCTCAGGGAGGCCGCATGCTTGCCGGTTTCAATCCCCAGGCCCGCGGCTTCGACACCGATAATTTCCACGGACTCATCATCCAGGAAGGGATGAAACAACCCGATGGCGTTGGAGCCACCGCCAATGCAGGCGAGAATGGTATCCGGCAGGCGGTTTTCCTTTTCCATGAGTTGTGCTTTCGCTTCCCGGCCAATCACACTTTGGAAATCCCGCACCATTTCAGGGTAGGGGTGAGGCCCGGCCGCCGTACCGATGATGTAAAAGGTTTCTTCCACATTGGCAACCCAGTCACGCAGGGCATCATTCATGGCATCTTTCAGGGTTGCTGTCCCGCTGGTTACCGGGACGATTTCCGCGCCGAGGAGCTGCATCCGAAAAACATTGGGTGCCTGGCGCTCGATGTCGGTTTCGCCCATGTACACCACGCAGGGCAGGTCGAACAATGCACAAACCGTGGCCGTGGCCACGCCATGCTGTCCCGCACCGGTTTCGGCAATGATCCGGCGTTTGCCCATGCGCCTGGCCAGAAGAATCTGGCCCAGGGTGTTGTTGATCTTGTGCGCCCCGGTGTGATTGAGTTCGTCCCGCTTGAAATAGATTTTTGCTCCTCCCAGCTCTTCGGTCAGGCGTTCGGCAAAATACAACGGGCTCGGACGGCCAACATAATCCCGGGCGTAATACTCAAGTTCGGCATTGAAGGCCGGGTCGTTCCGGTACCGGTTCCAGGCAGCCTCGACTTCAAGGATCAGCGGCATCAGGGTTTCGGCCACAAAACGCCCACCGAAAATTCCGAAATGTCCGCGGTCGTCGGGACCGGAGCGGTAGGATTCTGGTTTTGACATGGTGTTGGGTTCAGGTTATTTGATTTGATTATATAGATACGCTGGAAAGTTGGCACCAATAATCGCTTGCCTAACCGTGACCGCTTGCCTACACTTTCCAACCATGTCGGCTTGAGGGAATGTGCATGGACACGGAATTGATGCGGGTCATTAAGCAACCGACCCACGCTGTCCCGGGCATTTCCCTCAACCACGGTGACAGTACTACCTGTTGGGAGGTGCAACATGTCAGACCACGACCAGAAATATCACAGCCAGACGATGGCGATACGCCACGGGCATCGCCGCACCGACGAACAGGAGCACGCAGAGCCCATCTTCCCCACATCGAGCTATGTTTTCGATAGCGCACAACAGGCTGCAGACCGGTTTTCGGGGGAGAAAGCCGGAAATATTTATTCCCGCTTTACCAACCCAACGGTGGCGGGTTTTGAGAATCGGCTGGCGGCGCTGGAAGGAGGGCAGTACTGCATCGCAACCGCTTCGGGAATGGCCGCCATCACGGGACTGGTGTTCGCGGTACTCAATGCGGGGGATCATGTGGTGACGTCCACCGGCCTGTTCGGTTCCACTGTCAACCTGTTCACGAAATATTATGCGCGATTTGGTGTGGACGCCTCTTTTGTTAGCCTGACCGATACTGGGCAGTGGAAGCGGGCGGTCCGACCGAATACGCGTTTGATTTTCCTGGAATCTCCATCCAATCCGTTGTGCGAGATTGGCGACCTCCCGGCCATTGGCGAAATCGCCAGGGAAAATGGAATCCTGTTTGTCGTCGACAATGCCTTTTGTACCCCGGTACTGCAGCAGCCTTTGAAACTGGGGGCGGATGTCGTCGTGCACAGTGCAACCAAGTACCTGGACGGGCAGGGCCGTTGCGTCGGGGGCGCCCTGGTTACGAATGACGAGAAAATCCACGATGCCCTCTTTGGCATGCTTCGAACGACGGGTCCATGCATGAGCCCGTTCAATGCCTGGACCTTCAGCAAGGGAATGGAAACGCTGCCGTTGCGGATGAAACAGCATTGTGCCCATGCGCTGGAGGTGGCACAGTGGCTGGAGGCGCATCCTTCGGTGAAGCGGGTCCACTATCCGGGGCTGGCATCCCATCCCCAGCACGAACTGGCGAAAAAACAGCACAGCGGCTTTGGCGGCATCGTTTCCTTTGAGGTCCATGGATCAAAATCCGAAGCGTGGAAGGTGATCGACAACACGGAATTTCTTTCCATTACTGCCAACCTGGGGGACACGAAGACAACGATTACCCACCCGGCGACCACGACTCATCTGCGGATTACCCAGCAGGAGAGGGACCGGGCGGGAATCACGGATTCCCTTGTACGGATTTCGGTGGGGCTGGAGCACCCGGGGGATATCATCGATGACCTGGGAAGAGGCCTGGACAAGATCCGGAAATAGGCCCGTCATGGCAGGGCGATGGCATCGGGAAGCGGGGATTCCCGGGACCCATACAGCGGGTTCAAAACCGGGTTCATCCCGGGTTTCCGTCAGGCAACCGGGAGATGCCGGAGTGTCTGATACCTTGGAATCTTGTTTACGTAGGATTGCGCGGCGGCTTCCACTTCCTTTCTCTCGCCGTCAGTGAGGTCCCGGATCGCCCTGGCCGGGGAGCCCAGAATTAGCGTGCCGTCCAGAAACACCTTGTTTTCGGTAATCAATGCATGGGCACCGACCAGGCAGTTTCTTCCAACCACCGCGTTGTTCAGGATGATGCTGCCGATGCCGATGAGACTGCCGGACCGGACCCGGCAACCGTGGAGCATGGTGCTGTGTCCCACCGTCACATTGTCTTCGATGGTCAGGGGGATGCCTGGATCGGTGTGCAGGACACTGCAGTCCTGTACATTGGATCTTTTCCCGATGGAGATGAGTTCGTTGTCTCCCCGCAGAACCGCGTTGAACCAGATACTGGCCTGTTCCTCCACGGATACCCAGCCGATGAGTTCAGCGCTGGGGGCGATAAAACTGCTTTCGGCAATTTCCGGTTGTGGCCGGTCATCAAGGGTGTAAATCACGCGCCTGGTATCCGGTGAAGCGGGTTTTTCTGACGAGGTTCCACTGGGGGGTTTGACGGGTTATCGCTCACATCAACAACGGTTTGTCGAGGTCCTGAACCTCCTTTTGCCGTTGCCTGAACTGGAACGAAACCAGGTTTGAAAGCTTGTCCATGAGGGTTTTCTTTTCTGAATATTCGATGTGGAGGATTTCGGCGTCCTGGGCCATGAGCATGAGATAGTCATCGCTGGTGACCAGGGTATCCACCAGCCCGAGTTCCAGTGCCCGGGTGCCCAGCCAGTGCTCTCCGGTGGCCACCTTTTCGATATCCAGACCGGGCCGCTGGCTTTTCACAAATTCCTTGAACAACTGGTGGGTTTCTTCCAGGTCGGCCTGCATTTTAGCACGCCCCTTGTGCGTGTTTTCACCGAACAGGGTGAGGGTGCGCTTGTATTCCCCGGCATAGAGTTGTTCAAAGTCGACATCATGTTTTTTCAGCAGGCGATTCAGGTTCGGGATCTGGGCCAGTACACCGATGGAACCCAGGATCGCGAACGGAGCGGCGATAATCTGGTTCGCGACACAGGCCATCATGTATCCTCCGCTGGCCGCGACCTTGTCCACGGACACGGTCAGGGGGATGTTCCGGTCGCGTATCCGTTTCAACTGGGAGGCCCCCAGCCCGTATCCATGCACCGTTCCGCCAGCGCTTTCCAGCCGGACCAGAACTTCGTCATTTTCATTTGCGATGGTCAGCAGCGCACTGATTTCCTGGCGCATGGATTCCACATTGGATGCTTTCATGTCGCCGTCAAAATCAATGACAAACAATCGTTTTCGACCCGGGTGGTCGTCCTTTTCCGCCTTGTTCGCTTTCTTTTCTGCCTTGGCTTCCAGCTTGGCCTTTTTCTTCTCGGCCTTGAGTCTCTGTTTCATGCCGGCCTCAGAGAGGGTGGCCGCACAAAGCGTCTTTTCCATTTCCTTGAACTGCTTGTTCAGATGCGTGATTTCCAGTTGTTTGCTGCTGTTCTGTTTTTGCCGCATCGCCAGGGATACCAGGCTTCCTGCGATGGCAAGAATGGCCGCAACAAGGGTGATGGCTTTGGCCAGGAACAGGCCATATTCAGCAAGATATTCCAGCATGGTGCGGTCCGGTTATCGTGATTTCAGTTTTGTCCAGGTGTCGCGCAATGTAACAATTCGATTGTAGACCGGTTTTTTCCTCGCACTGTCCCGGTCACGAAAAAAATAACCCAGGCGCTCAAACTGGTACCGGGTGTCATCGGTGCAGGCGGCCAGACCGGGTTCGAGCTTGCAATTCGTGAGAATCTCAAGAGAATCCGGGTTCAGTGCTTCCCGGAAATGCTTGTCTTTGTCGGCCAGCGGGTTGGCTTCAAAAAACAGTCGATCATAGAGCCGGACTTCCGCTTCAACGCAATGGCAGGCCGCCACCCAGTGGATGACCCCTTTCACTTTTCCGCCTTCGGGTTGTTGTCCATGCCGGGTGTCCGGGTCGTAATGGCACCGCAGTTCAACCACTGCACCGGAGTCATCCCGGATGATTTCCCGGCATTGGATCACGAAGGCATACCGCAACCGCACGACACGGCCCGGACCGAGCCGGAAGTAATTTTTCGGCGGGTCTTCCATGAAGTCATCCTGTTCGATGTAGATTTCCCTGGCCAGAGTGATCTTCCGGGCACCCAATGCCGGGTTGCCCGGGTGGTTGGGCGCCTGGATTTCCTCTGTTTTCCCCGCCGGGTAGTTTTCGATCACGACTTTCAGGGGACGAAGCACGGCCATGGCCCGGGGGGCCGTGGGATTCAGGTCTTCGCGAATGCAGTTTTCAAGCAGGCCCATTTCGATGATGTTGTCCTTTTTGGTAATGCCGACGGATGCAATGAAATGACGAATGGAGGACGGTGTGAATCCCCGGCGTCTCAGCCCGGAAATGGTCGGCATGCGCGGGTCGTCCCAGCCCTCGACATCCCCTTCTTCCACCAGTTGCGTCAGCATTCGCTTGCTCATCACGGTGTAGGTTAAATTGAGCCGTGAAAATTCAATTTGCCGGGGTCGGCTGGGCGTGGAAAGGTGTTCCAGAAACCAGTCGTACAAGGCGCGATGGGCTTCAAATTCCAGTGTACACAACGAATGGGTGACCCGTTCAATGGCATCGCCCTGACCATGTGCGAAATCGTATAGCGGGTAGATGCACCATTGGTTGCCTGTGCGTTGATGGGAATGGTGGAGAATCCGGTAAATGACCGGGTCCCGTAAATTGAGGTTGGGGGATGCCATGTCAATTTTTGCCCGCAGTACGTGTTCGCCCTCCCGGAAGGCCCCGTGACGCATTTGTTCAAACAGGCGATGGTTCTCATCAGGACTGCGGTTGCGGTAGGGGCTGTTTTTCCCGGGTTCGGTCAGTGTGCCCCGCAGTGCCCGGATTTCTTCCGCATCGATACTGTCCACATACGCCAGGCCCTTGTCGATGAGTTCCAGCGCGTAGCGGTAGAACTGTTCAAAATAATCGGAAGCATAGGCCACTGCCGTCCACTGGTACCCCAGCCACCTGACGTCATCGGCAATGGCCTGGACGTACTCCTCGTTTTCCCGGGTCGGATTGGTGTCATCGTAGCGTAGCGTGCACTCGCCGTCATAGTCCCGGGCAATGCCAAAATTCAGCCAGATGGATTTGGCATGTCCGATGTGCAGATAGCCGTTGGGCTCGGGGGGAAATCGCGTCCGGATTTCACTGTGTTTGCCCGATTCCAGGTCCGCGTCGATGATCTGACGGATAAAGTTGGTCCGGGGGCGGATATCTGGCATTTCGATCAATTCGGTTCAGCGCAAACAAGGGGTGTGGAGTATAGCGAATTTCGGGCCGTTCAACAGGGGTTCCGGATCACCGGGTCCAGGACCCCGCACTGAACGGTGTCCCGGGTCACCGGGTCAGCAGTTTTTCCAGGATCCGTTCATAGCATTCCGAGAGCAGGTCTAGGTCATCCGCGGACACCTGCTCGTCAATCTGATGGATCGTGGCGTTGACCGGCCCGAGTTCCACCACCTGGGCACCGGTGGGTGCAATAAACCGGCCATCGGATGTTCCCCCCGTGGTGGAGAAATCCGCCGTGATTCCGGTCACTTCCCGTACGGCGGTTTCCACGGCCTCGATGAGTTCCGTATCGGTGGTGTAGTACGGGTGGGCCGGATTTCCCCATGTGATCCGGAAATCCATTCCATGGCGCCGGAGAATTTCTTCCGTGCGCTCGATTAAATCCGTATGGGTGGATTCCGGCGAGTAGCGGAAATTGAACTGCAGGTCCAGGTGGCCGGGTATGACGTTGGCCGCTCCGGTGCCTCCGTGAATACCGGAAAACTGGAAGCAGGTAGGCTGAAAATTCCGGTTCCCCTGGTCCCAGCTGGTCCAGACCAGTTCCTGTAACGCATCCAGCCCGAGGTGAATGGGATTCTCCGCCAGGTGGGGGTAGGCAATATGTCCCTGTTTCCCCATAATGGTCAGTTTTCCGTTGATCGACCCCCGGCGACCGATTTTCGCGGTATCCCCCAGCAACCGGACGCTGGTGGGTTCCCCGACCAGGCACATGTCGATGTGGATTCCCCGCCCTTGCAGTTCCTCCACAACAATCCTGGTTCCCCAGTCAGCCAGACCTTCCTCATCACTGGTGATCAGCAGTCCCACCGTGCCGTCGTGGTGCGGGTGTTTGTGGACAAACCGCTCGCAGGCCGTGACAAACGCGGCAATGCTGCCTTTCATGTCTGCCGCCCCCCGCCCATGCAGCATGCCTTCTTCGAGGATGCCTTCGAACGGCGGATGCGACCACTGGTCCAGTGGTCCGGTGGGCACCACGTCCGTGTGGCCGGCGAAAACCACCCGGGGCCGGATGCTGCCCCGGGTTGCCCAAAGATTGCTGACATCATGGGAATTGATCTGTTCGCAACGGAACCCGATTTTTTCCAGTTTTTCGGATAACATCGGTTGGCAACCGGCATCATCTGGAGTGATGGAATTCCGCCGGACCAGTTCCCGGGCCAGTTCGATGGTGTTGGAATATGACATCGATATGATCAAGGTGGTATAGTTTGGTGGGCCGGAATTTTACTGTAAAAAAGCAATTGATGAGGATGTTTCAGACAATGATGTTTCAGACGGTGTGGAGCCAACCGGCCTCCCCATGCCGGAGCGGACCGGCGGGTTGAAAGATGGATGACTGGTTTGACACTTCCCTGGGAAGATCCATGATCCGGTCGGAAATCCACCGGTGTACGGCCATGGTTCCGTCCGGGTATTTTGCCCGGGGTCTGCAGGTCGGCTTGCATTGGGCTGACTATTTCGAAGGTCTGGAAGTATCCAGCCGGTTTTTTGTGGATACCCGCACTGTGGGGGATGGTCATCCTGGTTGCGGCATGGACCGCCTCAACAGGGGACAGGATTCATCGGCAGGCCATGATGTGGTGTCGGCCAGCAATGCCTTGCCCTTTCCGGAAAAATCCTGTGATTTGGTGGTCTTGCCCCATACCCTGGATTTTTGTCCTGATCCCCATGAAGTTCTGCGCCAGGTGAACCAGATACTGGTTGCCGAGGGTTGCCTGGTTCTGGTTGGATTTAACTCAATGAGTTTCTATGGTGCGTTGCGGCTGGTGAACCGGCATCAGCGGAAACTTCCCTGGAGCGGAAACTATTACAGTGTACGCCGGATCCAGGACTGGTTGTCATTGCTGGGATTTGACCTTGCGGCGGCGGGCATGTTGGCCTATTTGCCCCCCCTGCAGTCAGCCAGGTGGCGGGAGAAACTGGATTTTTTTGAAAAAGCGGGAAACCGGTGGTGGCCGGGTTTTGGAGGAATTTACATCATTGTTGGCCGAAAGCGAACCATGGCGGTGACTCCCAAATCGAGCACAGTGCAGCCCTGGTATCGCCTGTTGCCGGGGATTGCCCAGCCGGCTTCCCAGCGGGCGGCCAGGATTGGCCTGCGGCTTGTGCACAAAAACTAGGCGGGAACCGGTTGTACGCATGAAAAACCCGGTCATCATCTATACCGACGGGGCGTGCCGGGGCAATCCCGGACCCGGTGGCTGGGGGGCGGTATTGACCTATGGTGACCACCGGAAGGAATTGTACGGGGGTGAATCGAGAACCACCAATAACCGGATGGAATTGACCGCCGCCATTGAGAGCCTCAAGGCATTGACCCGGCCAAGCAGGGTTTCGGTGTACACGGACTCCAAGTACGTGAAAAATGGAATTCAGAAATGGATGCAAAACTGGAAGAAAAAAAACTGGCGAACCGCGCAGGGGGGGGCGGTCAAGAACCAGGATTTGTGGAAGGCGCTGGATGAACTGGTTGGTCGCCATGAGGTGGACTGGCATTGGGTCAAGGGCCACTCCGGGGACCCGGGCAATGAACGGGCCGACCGCCTGGCGAAACGTGGAATCGGCAGGCGGTAAGGGAATGCGGAAAATCTTTCTTGATGTTGAAACCACTGGACTTGAAGTCAGCCAGGGGCACCGGATCATCGAAATCGGAGCCGTGGAGATGGTCAATCGCCACAAGACCGACCAGTATTTTCACCGCTACATCAACCCGGAACGGGAAATTGATCAGGCGGCCACCGAAATACACGGGATTACCAACCAGGACTTGAGAGATGGTCCCTTGTTCCCGGACCTGGCCCAGGAGCTGATTGAATTTCTTTCCGGTGCGGAACTGGTTATCCACAACGCACCTTTCGATGTGGGTTTTCTGAATTACGAGTTTCAACTGGCGGGACACGGGGAGCAGTGTATTCAGGAACACTGTACAGTGGTTGACACCCTGACCATGGCCCGGCACAAGCACCCGGGACAGAAAAACAGCCTGGACGCCCTGTGCAAACGCTATGGAGTGGACCAGTCAAAACGCACCGTGCACGGTGCGTTGATCGATGCCGAAATTCTGGTTGCCGTGTATCTGCGGATGACCGGCGGGCAGACAACCCTGCTGGAGGAATCCGAAGACCTGTCCACGAGAACCATCGCAGGGCCGGCCAGTTCAGCCAGGCTGGACCGGAACGACTACCGGGAATTGACGGTTGTCCCGGCGAATTCCGATGAACTGGAGGCACATGAGAAATGGCTGAAACTGTTGCGTGATCAGTCCAGCCGTGTTGTCTGGGATCAAACCGGATAGAGTCCCCGGTTCTCCCGGGTTTTGGAGGCGGGTCCGGTCACCCGGAAATACAGCTGGCCGGTAAACCGGTTTGCACAGGATGCTCCGTGGACACCGGACCGGCCAGCCAGACCGGGGCAGGCGTTGCCCGGGTCTGGAGCCATGAGGCAATGGTTCAGGGCAGGACTTTCCTGTAGGGCTTTACTTCGACGCTCTCATACACCCCTGCGGCAATATAAGGATCCTCATCCGCCCAGGACTGGGCATCCGAAAGCGAATCAAACCGGGCAACAATCAGGCTCCCCGTAAATCCTGCAGGACCCGGATTTTCCGTATCAATGGCGGGGTTTGGGCCGGCAACGAGCAATCTCCCCGCATCCACGAGTGCCTTCAACCGTCCGACATGGGCCGGTCGTGCATTCAAACGCTTTTCCAGGGTTCCGGGGTAATCTTTGGCATAAATCGTGTAGTACATATCTTATTTCTCTTTGGTCATGGAATCGGGAAGGAGGTGCTTGGAGATGAACAGCATCTGGACAATCGCAAAAACCAGGGTCAGGCCCAGTATTCCAAAGACCTTGAAATGGACCCAGGTCTGGGTCCGGATTTCCTCATCCGCACCCGGGTTGTAGTAGAAAGCGATGTACAGATTCAGCAGCCCCAGGACAAGAAAAAAGGCTGCCCAGGCCCAGTTGAGCTTTCTCCAGATGGGGGTGGGCAGAGAGATTTGTCCACCCATGACATATTCCAACGCGGTTTTTTTGGTGAACAACATGACCGCAATGGCCAATCCGAACAGCCAGTTGATCACAGTGGGTTTCCATTTAATGAATGCATCGTCCTGAAGGTAAATGGTCAAACCGCCGAATACGGAAATGATGACAAGGGTCATGATATGCATGGCCTCAAAGCGCCGGTTCTTTATCCAGAACACGGTCACCTGTATGAACGTGGCGACAATTGCGGCGGCCGTGGCGATATAAATGTCATAAAATTTAAACGCGCCAAAGAAAATCAGCAGCGGAAACAGATCAAACAGAATTTTCATTGACCTTTATATAATATAATTGCCATGAGTGCTGAACCACAAAGCACGGGAGTATACGTGGTTGTTTCACCAAGTACAGGAAGAGGTTTCAAATTACTGGTAAAAAGTACATTGTCGTAGAAGGGCCGGTCGGGGTTGGGAAAACCATGCTGGCACGGCGCATCGCATCGTCTTTGGGGGCGTCGCTGATGCTCGAGGAGCCCAACGACAACCCGTTCCTGGAGCGATTCTACAAGGCACCGGAACAATATGCACTCCAGACCCAGCTGTTTTTTCTGTTTCAGCGCACCCAGCAAATCAAGGCCCTGCGCCAGATGGATTTGTTCACACCGGTTCGCGTTGCCGATTTCATGCTGGATAAGGATCCGATCTTTGCGCAAATCACCCTGGGCGAAGAAGAACTGTATCTGTACAACCAGGTATACCAGCACCTGGTCACCGACGTGGTTATCCCCGATCTTGTGATTTACCTGCAAGCGCCTGCGGATGTGCTCATCAGTCGAATCCGAAAACGGGGACTGTTGTTTGAGAGAAATATGGAAAGGGATTATCTGCAACAAGTGATGGAATCCTATATGCGGTATTTCCTGGCTTACCAGGATTCGGCATTGTTGATGGTGAATGCCGAGAACCTGGGTTTTCTGGACAATGATGAGTATTATCGTTTGTTGCTGGAAGAAATCGATCACATCTCTTCAGGGCGCCATTATTTTAACCCGGTTGTTTGAACCGTGACCGAAGATCCCCCGCTGAATTGGACACCCTCGCTGCGGACCATTGCCATGCCGGCAGATGCCAACCCAAGCGGCGACATATTCGGGGGCTGGATCATGTCCCAGATGGACCTCGCAGGCGCGATTCATGCCAGCTATACGGTCAAGGGACGCCTGGTCACCGTCGCGGTGGATGGCATGCATTTCCACCTGCCGGTGTTCATCGGCGACCAGGTCAGCTGTTATTGCGAGACCCGGAAGGCAGGCACCACATCCCTGTCCGTGCACATTGAGACCTGGGTGAGGCGCAGGCATCAGCAAAGGGAAAGCCTGAAAGTCACCGAAGCGTGTTATACCTATGTTTCGATTGACGACGACCGAAAACCGGTTCCGCTGGAATGGCTTGGGTAGAAACCGTGTTCCCGTTTTCCGGGTCCATGCCAGGAGCCCGGATGCCGGCTTCGCGCCATCCGGCAGAATAATCGCTCAAACCCGCCCCGGGGCCGGAACGCCGGGTAAGACCGGCCTTTCCGGGGGTTTCAGTCCCGCGTATTCCAGGATGCTTCCAAGATGCCCTGCGGCTTCCCGCTTCGGCCACAAAGTGGCCGGAGGGTTACTGCTGAGAAGCCTCCAAGGCCTGGTCAATGTCCCACAGAATATCCTTGATGGCTTCCAGGCCCACGGAAATCCGGATCATGTCCTGGCTGACTCCGGCTTTGGACTGCTCTTCTTCGTTGAGTTGCCGGTGGGTCGTCGATGACGGATGAATCACCAGGGTTTTCGCATCGCCGACATTGGCCAGGTGGCTCAAAAACTGGACATTTTCGATAAATCTGGCTCCGGCAGCCAGCCCTCCCTTGATTCCGAAGGTCAGCACCGAACCCGCCCCCTTGGGGAGGTATTTCCGGCCCAGGTCATAGTAGGGATTGTCCGGGTCCCCGGCATATTTGACCCAGGACACATGTTGATGTCCCTTCAGGAATTCGGTGACCTGTTCGGCGTTTTGCACATGCCGTTCCATCCGCAACGGCAGGGTTTCGAGTCCCTGCAGCATCATAAAGGCATTGAATGGGCTGATGGCCGGCCCCAGTGTCCGCAGGGTTTCACATCGCGCCTTCATGGTATAGGCAAAATCACCGAAAGTTTCCCAGAATTTAATTCCATGATACCCCTCGGATGGCTGGGTCATGTCCGGGAATTTGCCGTTTCCCCAGTCAAATTTCCCGGATTCCACCACCACCCCTCCCATGGAGGTGCCGTGCCCGCAGATAAATTTGGTTGCGGAATGGCAGACCAGGTCCGCGCCGTGTTCGAACGGCCGGCACAGGTAGGGGGAGGGGAAGGTATTGTCCACCACCAGGGGGAGGTTGTGTGCATGGGCGATTTTTGCAATGGGTTCGATGTCCAGCACATTGTTATTGGGATTGCCGACAGTTTCACCGTAAAGCGCCCGGGTTTTCCCGGTGATCGCCCTGGCAAAGTTTTCCGGGTCATCGGGGTCCACAAAGATGGTCCTGATTCCCATGCGTTTAAACGAAAGGGCGAATTGCGTCACCGTGCCGCCATAAAGCGTATTGGCCGAGACCAGTTCGTCGCCTTCCTTGAGGATGGTGAGCAGGGCCGTCATTTGTGCCGCCATCCCGGTACTGGTCGCCACGGCCGCGCGGCCGCCTTCGAGTGCGGCCATGCGCTCCTCAAACATGGCCGTGGTGGGATTCATCAGTCTCGTATAAACATTGCCAAAGGTCTGCAGGTTGAACAGGCTGGCAGCATGGTCCGTATCGTCGAATACGTAGGAGGCAGTCTGGTAGATGGGGGTTGCCCGGGATGCCGTGGCAGGGTCCGGCTGGGTTCCCGCATGCAGGCACAGGGTATCGAATTCGAATTGGTGGTCGTTCATGGTCTGCCCTTCAGTTGGAAATGAACTTGAGTCGGCGGGATGAGATGATTTTTGTGTCAACGCCCATGAAATTGAGTCCGCCAAAAATCCGACCATGCTCGATTTTCATGCATCGGTCCTGCACATAAAGGAGTTGGGCGTCTTGCGCTATTTTTTCCGCCTCGCCGTTTACAATGCCCAGTTGCAGCCACAGTACCCGGGCACGGATGGCGATGGCCTGGCGGGCATAGTCCGGGGTTGTGTCAGCGCGCTGGAACAGGTCAACCACATCAACCGGTTCCGGAATGGAGGCGAGGTCCGGATAACATTCCTGCCCCAGGATATTGCTGTAATTGGGATTCACGGGGATGACCCGGTAGCCTTTGTCGAGAAGGTACTTGGCTGCAAAATAGCTCGGGCGATGCCATTTGGCTGAAAGACCGACCATGGCAATGGTTTTGCTATCCAGCAGGATTTGCCGTATTTTGTTGGTGTCAGTCATTTTTTGGTTTCAGTGAATGGCGAATATGGGTTAATCTACTGTGTTTTGGCCTGTATGACCAGTTTTCATTCCACTTTTACAATCCGCCAGCATGCATTACGACAACCCATATCAGCAGGGGCTGGAAAAATGTCCTGCCAATTACGCTCCCTTGACGCCCTTGTCGTTTTTGCAGCGTACGGCAACCGTCTATCCGGATCACATCGCGGTGATTGACGGCCAGGATAAAAAGACCTGGTCGGAAATTTACCGGCGCTGTAAGGGCATGGCTTCGGCACTGCGGGCCCACGGAATCGGAAAAAACCAGACCGTGGCGGTCCTGGCCCCCAATTCCCTGGCCAGCTATGAAACACATTTCAGTGTGCCCATGGCGGGGGCGGTATTGAATGCCATCAATACCCGGCTGGATGCCGCGACGATCGCTTTTATCCTGGAACATGGCCGGGCCGACGTGTTGATGGTGGATTCAGACTATGCACAGGTGGCGGGGGAGGCCCTGGACCGGCTGGACCGCAGATTGCGGGTCATCGAGATTGGAGTCAGGGGGGTGGCTCCCGGGCTGGATGCCACCGACTATGAAGCCTTTATCGCAGGCGGGGATGGAGAGGATGAAGGGTACTGGCCTGAAGACGAATGGGATGCCATTTCATTGAATTACACCTCGGGAACCACGGGCAATCCCAAGGGCGTGGTGTATCACCATCGGGGGGCATACCTGAATGCATTGAGCAATGCAGTGGGCTGGGAGATGGCCCACCATCCGGTCTACCTGTGGACCCTGCCCATGTTTCACTGCAACGGCTGGTGTTTCCCGTGGACCCTGGCGGCACTGGCGGGAACCAGCATCTGCCTGCGCCAGGTGAATTCAAAAACCATCTTTGATGCCATTGCGGACCATGGAGCTACCCATTTTTGCGGGGCTCCCATCATTATGGGGATGATCATCAATGCCTCTGCGCAGGATCGGCGGAGCTTCGATCACCCGGTAAGGATGATGACCGCAGCGGCGCCTCCCCCGGCGTCGGTCCTGGCCGCCATGGAATCCGAAGGATTCCACGTGACCCATGTGTATGGATTGACCGAAACGTACGGTCCGGCGGTCATTTGTTCATGGAAAGAGGAATGGGATGAACTGGGGATTGATGGCAAGGCCGACCGAAAATCCCGGCAGGGCGTCCCGTATCATGTCCTGGAGGACCTGGATGTCATGCATCCGGATTCAATGGTGCCGGTGGACCGCAATGGCCAGGACATGGGAGAAACCATGTTCCGGGGCAACATTGTAATGAAGGGATACCTGGATGATCCGGTTGCGACCAGGGAGGCCTTTGCAGGCGGCTGGTTTCATTCCGGCGACCTGGGGGTCATGCATGACGACCACTATCTCCAGTTAAAGGACCGGTCCAAGGATATTATCATTTCCGGTGGAGAGAACATCTCATCCATCGAGGTGGAAAACTGCCTCTATTCGCATCCCCGGATCCTGGAAGCCGCGGTGGTGGCCAGGCCCGATGTGAAATGGGGGGAAACGCCGTGCGCATTTGTCGGGCTGGTGCCCGGAGAGTCCATGAGTGAACAGGATGTGATCGACCACTGTCGCGAGCATCTGGCCCATTTCAAGGTCCCCCGTTCGGTGATCTTCGGGGCGTTGCCCAAGACATCTACGGGAAAGGTCCAGAAATTCAAATTGCGTGAAAAAGTCAGGGGACCGGGTTAGCCGAACCGTGTTCAGGCCTCAATATCCATGCAGGGGCCCTGGTCCGGGCCGGGTCTGGAACGCATGAATCCCGGCGTGGTGTATGCACTGGTTGCGGCGTGTGGCCTGGGTGCCGTGACCACCCAGGCCAAATTCGTTTACGCCGATGGGGGCAATGCCCTGACCCTGATGTTCTGGCGGTTTGTCATGTCCGTCCTCGTCATCGGGTTGATCGTGATCATCCAGCGCGGTTCATTTCGCCTGCCGCCCGAAACCGGGCGACCCACCGTCCTGGTGGGCATCATCTGGTCTGGATCCATGATCTGCTATCTCATGGCGGTGGAAAGCATCTCCGTCAGCCTTGCGGTGCTGATTTTGTATTCTTATCCTGTCCTGGTGTTCGTGTTCTCGGTGGTATCGGGCCGGATTGCCCTGTCTGCCAGGACCGCCATCGCGTTTTTCACGGCATTCACCGGCCTGGCATTGATGCTGTTGAGCAAGAACCTGGTGCCGAACCTGTCCGGGATCCTTTTCGCCATGCTCGCGGCGTGCGGGGCGGCGTATACCTTCCTGGTGGGCCGTACCGTCGCCAGCAGGATGAGTCCGCTGGTGCTGGCATTCTGGGTCAATTTTATGGGTATTTTGCTCATTATGCCGTTGATCCACGGCAAGTTCTCCATGCCGTCTTCGAATTTTGCACTGACCGTGCTGGGGAGTGCGACCCTGTGTTATATCATTGCCATTGTCTGCCAGTTCCAGTCACTGGCCAGGATGCCGTCGGCAAAAGCTGCCTTTATCTTCAACTTTGAGCCGGTGGTCTCGATCCTGCTTGCACTGTTCATTCTGGGGGAAAACCTCAGCCCCCTGCAGTGGGCGGGTGCCGGATTGGTGATGCTCGTTTTGCTGGGCAGTGAGCGGATACTGCGGCAGGAAGAAAGAACGGGGCAACCGTGATGGCCGGACCGGAAAAACAGGATGCAGTGGACATTTGGCTGGCGGGTGTCGCCCGGGTCAGGGGCGATGTCGTGACCGCGGCTACCATGGGTCATCACGGTTTTTCGAACGTGTCCAATGTGCTGGCCGTTGGCAAAGCCTCCAGCGCCATGGTCGCGGGGGCGGCGCCCTTCTTATCCTCTTTTGCGAATGTGCTGCTCGTGACCAAGTACGGACATGTCCATCCTGATGCCAATCTCCCCGGGGCCGGGGTGATCGAGGCGGGGCACCCGATCCCGGACCAAAACAGCCTGTTGGCCGGTGAGCGGGCAATCTCATTTGTAAGGGCTGTCCCGGAAAACGAGGAACTGGTGATGCTGGTCTCCGGGGGGGCCTCCGCACTGATGGAATCCCTTTCCGGTGACCTGGATCTTGCAGCACTGCAGCAAATCAACGAGTTCCTGGTCTCGGAAGGGTATGCCATTGATGAAATCAACCGTGTGCGAACCCGGATATCCGCCATCAAGGGCGGAAAACTGTTGTCGTATTTCAGGGGGAAGCAGGTGCATGTGTATGCCATATCCGACGTGCCGTCGGACCACATCGAAGTCATTGGTTCGGGAATCGGGGCCCGCCGGTCCGGGTCGGCAGAAGAAAAGGGGTTTCCGGATGCCATGCAGTCATGGGTTGAACGCGCCTCCGTTCCCACGGACCGGCGGCCCCCCCTTCCGGCCCATCGGTATCATTGTGAAATCATCGCATCCAATGATACGGCGAGAAATGCGGCCCGGGAATTTGCAGAGCAGGCCGGTTTTGACGTTGTGAAGAATGAGATGGCCCTTAACCGGGAGATCGAGGGGGCGGCGAAAAAAATGGCCCGGGAATTGCGTGAAGGCAAAGCAGGGGTCTATCTGTGGGGCGGGGAGCCCACGGTGGTGTTGCCGGACAATCCGGGCGTGGGTGGACGCAACCAGCATCTGGCATTGTTACTGGCCCGGGAAATATCCGGGTGTGAAAATATCGTGGCGCTGTGCGCGGGCACCGATGGAACCGATGGGATGACCAGTGCTGCCGGGGGCATTGTCGATGGGCAGACCTTTGCCTCCCGGGAAGGCGCACAGGCTGCACTGTCCCGGGCGGATGCGGGCTCCTTTCTTCAAAAAGCGGGTGGCCTGTATGTTTCGGGTCCCACGGGGACAAACGTGATGGACCTGGTGGTCGCAATCAAGCGCTGATCTCTCTTCCCGGATGAGCCGCATCGCGGGGAAGAAATGGCTTCCTCCAGTCCCGTGCGGGATGTTCGGAACCGGACAGATCATGAACTCCTAACACGGAACCGGAAAACACCATGGCCTTTTCCTGAACCCATGGTATGCTATGAGGGTTCGATAACTATTTTCACGAGGATAGCTAAAGATGCCAAAAAGCAAACTTGAAAGGGGAATCTGTGAATTGTACCAGGACGACCCGGAGAAGGCGGACCGGCTGGTATTTGGTCGAATCAGCAATACGAACCGTCGCGGATTTCTGAAAGGAGCCGGGCTGGCTGCCATGGGGACCCTGGTCGGCAGCACCATTCCCTATGCCGACAAAATGCCTGCCGGACTCATTCCCGCCGCCCTGGCCGATGACCTGTCGGATTTTGTCATCAAGGGGAAAGACGGATTGTCGGTTTTGAATGACCGGCCGGTTAATGCGGAGACGCCTCCGCACCTGTTGGACGATGACGTGACCCCGAATTCACGGCACTTCGTCCGCAACAATGGCATTGTGCCTGAAATGGCGACCAACATGGATGCCACCGGGTGGACCCTTACGGTCGATGGAGAAGTGGATACGCCCCTCACCCTGACACTGGATGACCTGAAAAACAAATTTGAGACGGTCAGCCTGAAACTGCAGGTCGAATGCGGCGGAAACGGGCGTGCTGCATTCAATCCGCCGGCAAAAGGGAACCAGTGGACAGTGGGGGCCATCGGCAATGCCGAGTGGACCGGAGTCCGGTATCGGGATGTGCTGGCCGCCGCCGGGGTCAAGGACAACGTGGTTTATACGGCCCACTACAGCGCGGACGGGCACCTCTCCGGGGACCCCGACAAGTTGCCCATCTCCCGGGGTGTCCCCATTGCCAAGGCACTGGAAGAAAACAGCCTGATCGCCTTCGCGATGAATGGGGAACCCATTCCCGCCATGCACGGTTTTCCGGTCAGGACCGTCTGTCCCGGCTGGCCGGGGTCGACATCGCAAAAATGGCTGAAACGCATACAACTGCGCGATGTCGTTCATGACGGACCCAAAATGACCGGAAAAGCCTATCGCGTACCCGGATACAATGTTGCCCCGGGCACCAAGGTTCCCGATGAGGATTTCCAGATTATCGAGTCCATGCCGGTGAAATCCCTGATCACGTCCATGGAATCCGGTGGCATGATTGATTCCGACAGGATGTCCGTCTCGGGTCATGCCTGGGCGGGAGACCGTACCGTTTCCGAAATGCATGTTTCCATCGACTTCGGGGCAAGCTGGGTCCAGGCGGACCTCCAGGCGCCGCCCAACCCCTACTCGTGGCAGCGGTGGAGTGCGGACCTGGCCTTTCCCGGAAAGGGGTATTACGAAATCTGGGCACGGGCAACGGATGACGCTCTTACCATGCAGCCTTTTGCCATCAACTGGAATCCCAAGGGTTACCTGAATAACAGCATGCACCGGATTTCGGTAACTGTTGGTTGAATAACCGGGTCTGAAGTCAAGGTTTACAGCCTGTGACATGCGGGCGGTTCTTTTCGTTGCCGGACTGGTCGTTGCATCCGTGGCGGGCAGTGCGGAGAACACCGCCGTGAATGAAAGAGTCCAGAACGCGGATCCGGGGAATGGGGAATCGGTCTTTTTTCAATGCCTGGCCTGTCACACGGTGAATGAGGGGGGACCCCATCGGATCGGCCCCAACCTCTGGAACCTCATCGACCGTGAGATCGCTTCGGTTGATACGTACGACTATTCCGCTGCGCTGTCGAAGTTATCGGGAAAATGGTCCGTGGAACGGCTGGACGCGTTCCTGCGGTCTCCCGGGGAATTTGCACCCGGGACGAAAATGGTATTTCCGGGATTGGAGGACCCCGCCCGCCGGGCGGATTTGCTTGCCTGGGTCCTCCTCCAGCAGGAAAACCGGGAGAGGGGGCCCGCCCAGGGTCAAATCGGTGACAGCACCGATGACAGTAATGGCCCGGCTGACCCCTTTGGTCCGGATTGGCCCGAAGGTCCCGGCCGGGACCTCACAGGGCATACCTGCAACGCCTGCCACTCTCTTGCCATCGTCAAACAACAGGGATTGTCCCGGGAAAGCTGGGAGGAAGTAATAGACTGGATGACGGAAGAACAGGGACTGCCAGCGCTGCCTGAACCGGACCGGACCGTGATCGTGGATTACCTGTCCATGCACTTCAATATCCACTGAAATTGCCGGTGAACCTCTGCACGGCGACGGACTCCCGGATTCGATGGCGGTTTGCGGATGATCAGACCCCGTTCGAAAACAGTTTGCGAGGGAACGCAGGGGGGATAAAGTGAGATCAACCCGGGTTGTTCATGTGGTGGGTTGCCATGCGGAAGGGGAAGTGGGGAACGTCATTGTAGGGGGAGTTTCCCCTCCACCGGGGGATACCATCTGGGAGCAATCCCGTTTCGTTGCACAGGATACTGCCTTGCGGAATTTTGTTCTCAATGAGCCACGCGGGGGAGTCTACGGGCATGTCAACCTGCTGGTGCCGGCAAAGGACCCCCGTGCCCATACCGGATGGATCATCATGGAGCCCGAAGATACGCCGCCCATGTCCGGGTCCAACGCCATGTGCGTCGCCACGGTGCTGGTGGACACGGGGATGGTGGAAATGGTGGAGCCCTGCACGGATTTGTGGATTGAAGCCCCCGCAGGGGTGGTGAAGGCGAGGGTCGAGTGCCGGGAAGGCAAGGCCCGCCAGGTCACGATCACCAACGTCCCATCCTTTGCCGATCAGCTCGATGCCGTGCTGGAAGTTGAGGGTCTCGGAACACTGACGGTGGACACGGCTTATGGCGGTGACAGTTTTGTCATGGTCAATCCGGAAGATGTTGGGCTCGCAATCGTACCGGATGCGGCCATGGACCTGGTGGAGTCGGGGAGGAAGATCACACGGGCTGCAAACGAACAGCTGGGGTTTGTTCATCCGGAAAACCAGGAATGGTCGCATATTTCCTTTACCCAGTTTGCGATGCCTTTATTTGAGGAAGACGGTGTTGCGGTCAGTAAAAATGCAGTGGTGGTCCAGCCGGGAAAACTGGACCGCTCACCCTGCGGCACGGGGTGTTCAGCACGGTTGGCCGTCCTGCATGCCAGGGGGCTGCTCAAAACCGGAGACAGGATGACAGGACGCTCCATCATTGATTCCCGGTTTGATTGCCGGATCCTGGAGGAAACCACCGTGATGAAAACCCCGGCCATTGTGCCGGCATTGACCGGCCGTGCCTGGATAACCGGGTTATTCCAGTATACCCTGGATCCGGATGATCCGTGGCCGGGCGGATATAAAGTGGCGGATACATGGCCGACGATGCCCTGAATCGGGGAGCCGGCAAAAGCCCGCCCGGGTCCTGTTCGAAGAATGTTGGGCCGGCCCCTGATTTAAACCGGTTTGATGATCGCCTGGCTGCGGTTTATCGCCAGACGGACGACAAGGAAGCACAGTATGACCAGTGGGCGTCGTCCTACGAAGCGGACCTTGTCGACGACCTCGGATATGTGGCGCACATCGATGCCGGCGATATCTTTGCGGAGGCGGTGGCCGATCGGTCTGTACGGATACTGGATGTTGCCTGCGGGACCGGGCTGGTGGGGAAATATCTGCAGTCACTGGGATATGAAAACATTCACGGTGCCGATTTTTCCCGGGAAATGCTCGCAATTGCGGCAAAAAGAAAGGTCTACCAGTCTCTGTGGAAAAAGGATTTCACGAAAGCCGTTGACCTGAACCCACGCTATGATGCGCTCATTTGTGTCGGGTTGTTTTCATATGCCACGCCGAAGATCTCGGACATGCACCATGTGATTGGCTGTGTTGTCCCGGGCGGGACCTGCGTCATTACAGTCAATGGTGCGGCCTGGGAGGAACTGGGTCTGATCACAGCCGTCCATGCGGAGGCGGAATTGCATGGATTTTCCATTCGGGAAATCAGGCAGGCGGGTTATATCGGCAACCAGGGGATTGGATCACGGGTACTGATCATCCACCGCTCGCCCTGAGCCAGCCCCGGGCGGAGGTTTTCGTTGGTCCAGCCGGTTGGAACAATAGCCGAGAACCAGGCCGAGCATGGCAGTCATACCGACGATCAGGCCAAAGGGCCCGGGGGTGTCATCATGAAACAGGCTGACCATGCCTGCAATCAAACCCGATATTCCCACTTCCATGGCGCCGAAAGCGGCGGCGGCACTTCCTGCGGATTTTTCAATGGGGGCCAGGGCCTTGGAAGGGACCACCGCAAAAACCGGGCCCAGGCCAAAACCGATGATCATGTACGCCAGGGTCAGAGAATTCGGTGACAGCATTCCCTGAAGGAAAACGAGTCCTACCACGAGGAACGCGCCCAGGAGGGTAAAACCCATCCCCAGGTTCAGCAGGTCCATGGGACGCCAGGAATCAATCAACCGGGTGGACAGCATGCTGCCGAGGAAGTAGGCAATCACGATCGCTGCCTGGTAATATCCGAAATGGTCAACAGCAATGCCAAAATGGTCAATGAGAATAAAGGGTGCGCCGACAACAAAGGCATAGATCAGGCCAAGAGCGACTCCCGCCAATGCACCATGAACCATGAAGGTCCGGTTTGAGAAGATAGACCAATAGCTTTTTGCGATGGAGTGGATGCGAAGCGCGGCGGGATCGGGTTGGGTCGTCTCGTGTATCAGAACGAAGATCAGGCCGGCGGTGGCCATGCCGAGAACGGCGACCAGGTAAAAATTGTATTCCCAACCGAAAAGTACGTGAATATGCCCCCCTGCAATGGGTGCGATGCACGGCGCCAGCGCAATGGCCATTCCATAAATGGCAAATGCCTTGACCTGCTGCAGCTCGGTAAACAGGTCCTTGAACACGGAGAGACAAATGACCACTTCGGCTGAGGCAAAGATCCCCTGGAAAATTCTCGCGAGGATTAACTGGTCAATGCTCCGGGCGAACCCGGCAGCGGCACTTGCAAGGGAAAAAAGGACGACTGACCACAATAAAACCGGCCGCCGGCCAAACCGGTCACTCAACGGGCCATAAAATAACTGGGCCACCCCATAGACCATCAAGTTGAGGCTGATGGTCAGTTTGACCAGCTCGGGGGTGGTATGAAATACCTCCGTAATGTGGGGAAGACTGGGTGCATACAGGTCTGTTGACATAATGCTGACCGAACCGGCGAGCACCATAACTGCCAAAACCACTGTAAACTGGTATTTGGGGAGAATGGGAACCGGGTAGGGAGTTTTCAACATTGCAGGCTGACGGACTTTGCGGGGTAGTATACTGAATTCGACCTTCAAAGTACGGATGCATCTGGTACCATGGGAGCCCATTTTGAAACAGGTGAGAGGTCTGGAATGAGAGTGATTGTAGTGGGAGCATCCGGTGCGGTGGGTCGGGCTGTTGTCAATGCCCTGGGTGGCCGTCACGAAGTGATTGCGGTGGGAAGGAGCAGCGGTGACATTCTTGCGGATGTCAATGACCCGGAGAGCATCCGCGCCATGTACGGACAGGCCGGCAGAGTCGGCGGCATCATCAGCGCAGTGGGGCATGGCCACTTCGGGCCGGTACAGGGAATGACGGAGGAACAGTTCATGAAGGGGATTTACCACAAAGTGCTCCCCCAGATTAATCTGGTGCTCGAAGGGCTGGCCTATCTGGAGGATGGCGGGTCGTTTACCCTGACCAGTGGAATCCTGAATCGCGATCCCATAAAAGGGGGAGCCGCGGGCGCGGCGGCCAATGGTGCCATTGATTCATTTGTACTGGGTGCCGCCGTGGATATGCCGAGAAATATCCGTATCAATACCGTCAGTGCAACCGTACTGGATGTTTCTGCCGAAAAATACGATGGTTTTTTCCCGGGGCACCGGCCGGTATCGTCCGTACATGTTGGCCTGGCATACTGCAAGAGTCTGGAAGGGGTGATTACGGGTCAGGTCATTATTGTTGAATAGTCTGTATTCCCCACAGCGGTCCGGGCCGTCAGTCCTTCCGGACAAAGTGAATGGATTGGTAGGCCGTCCGCATGGTTTGCTTGCGCCGGAGCGGAGAATGCATGAATCTCGTCAAGGCGGCAGTTAAATAGACCGCTTTCCCGGTTGCCAGATTTTCCGCCTCTTCCGCCACCGCCAGGGCGGTTTTCAGCAAATGGACCGAGACGATATATTCGCTTTGGCCGTGATCGATAATCCGGCCGGTCAGGTTGCGAATATCCTGTTCCGGGTCCCCCGAAGTCCAGCGGTCCAGTTCGTATTCGGGAGTGGTGAAGGCGGCGTTCCGGCCGCTGAAGCAGGCCATCTGCAACAGACCCTGGGGCCATAATTCAGGGAACCTGGTGCATTGTTTGCGCACGGCGCTGGAAAAGGTCAGCCCATGGGTGAAGCTGAGCCAACCCACATTGCCCGACACCGGGACTTTCACCTTCTCCTGTTGGGAAATATCAAAGCTCAGCAGGTTGACGGCATTGGCCAGCAACAGTTTCTCGTAAATGATTTCAGGGGCCGCGCGGCTGCAGTCAACGGTGGCGTCCAGAGCGGAACGGATTCCCTTGCGGTGCCAGTTCCGGGCCATTGGATTCGCATTGTTCCCGGTCCCCCATTGGTCCAGTGCGTTGGCGTATCCCCGAAATTCAGGTATCTTTTCCTCCCTGGTTGCATAAACAATTTCCCTGACCAAAGAAAGCAGAAGCGGTTCCAGTACGGTGTCGCCGAGCCGGTGCACCAATGCACCGAGCTTGGTGACGTAGATCAGGGAGTGTCCAAAGTCATTGTAATGTGCGAGGGCCGCCCGGGTGAGCAGAGGCTCAAAATCATCGAATTTCAGACCATCGCGCAAACCACCGCGGATCATGGAAACCGCAGAGTCCTCATTTTCCTCTTCGATTGCACGCAGAAAGCCGGTTTCATGAAAGGGTCGGATGCGTTCGGTAAACGGGTAGTCTTTTTCTCTCAGAACATCAAACGAGGCATGGCCCACGCTTTCGAGCAGGCAGACCAGTTGCACTTCTTCATCTTCGAGGTGCCGGTCGAAAATGACCAGCCAGTCCGCCATCCCGGCATAGGCATGGGTCCAGCCGAATTCCATTTTTTGATAGGACCACTGAATGGCCAGGCGCAACCCGTCCAACGGGTCGCCCCCCAGGTCTATCAGGCGGGCAATTTCCCTGGCAAGGCGATCATATTCATGGTCCTCAAACGCCATTTTCAGATTTTCAGTCACGCTCCGGTAACGGTCTTCATAGGGCGGGTCGGAGACATCGATCCAGACTTCATCCCCTCTTGTTTCCACCGGGTAGGTTCTCAGCTGATCGCCGCCGTACAGATTGGCGCCGGTGAGCAGGTCAAATTTCCAGTTGTGCCAATTGCAGGTCAGCGTGCACCCGCTGGAAAGGTTGCCCTCTGCCAGCGGATACCCTTCGTGGGGGCACCGGTTATTGCAGGCGCGGATTCCGTTTTCGGTACGAAACAGGGCAATCTGTTTCCCGGAGAGACGGCATACCACGGGGCTTTTCTTTTTCAGGGCGGTCAGGGAGGACGCCTGCACCCAGATTGGATCGGGGTTTTCAGTTGGCTGGCGGTTGTTCACGGGTTCGGTCCTGGTCGGTATGATCGATTCGGGGCAGTTTACAGGTTAAAGTACTCTTTAAGTCAAGCCTTCATTTGACAATGGGAGACACGAAGTCATGCCCCCCGGAAACCTGCCTGAGCATCGGCGTGGTGTCGCGCCCGGCCCATTGGTCATTTTGCTGCCAAACAAATGATTATTGATCGGTTATTGTACCGACCATGGCAGAATTATTCTCTCTTCCCGGGTATTTTGAAGTCTGAACGAGGTCAGGCGGTTTTGGCGATGTTGCCGCCGACTGATCAGTTTTCCGGGCGCATGGCGCTGGTCCGTTGGGTGTGTGAGGCGCTGGATTTTCGGGATGCGAGGGGACAGTGGCGGCTGTCGAGTTGTCTGACGGTTCGGCCGGTGGAGGGGGAACAGGACCGTCCATACCCTGTCGGCACCGGGCCCCGTTGTCAAGACCCTGAAACCAGGCAGACAACGCCCATACCCTCCACATCCAGACTGCGCCTGCCCACTACCGGGGCGAATCCAGCACACTGCCCATCGTCCCGCAGAGTATCCCCAATCCCCCGTTCCACAAAACTTCATCAACTCTTCAGCGTGGGATAGTCCGGCCTGATAGTATTTTTTTGTTCTTGCTTTTGTCCTTAAAGCGGTGTAATTTCCGTTCATGAAATGTATTTCTGGTAACGATTGACTCGGAACCAGGAGGTCGATTCGACGGGAGATGTTTGCAACTTTTGCGGAATCGCTGTCAAACGAGTGGCATGATTAAAGAGGTAACCTGGTTATGTTTGGTTTGTTTCATGTGATACGGGCGGTTGTCGGATCGTCCGGTACGGCACCGACTGTACTCGGCCAAAGTCTACGTACCCCCCCCCCCCCCCCCGCATCAGGCGGGGCTTCCTCCGACTTTCAGGACCTGAATCTTCCCGCTTAGCCGATCGATTCTTTCGGCCCCGCGGCCTGCTCGCGGTGTCGCTTCTTTTGGTGCTTCATGCCTCTTGGGCACCGGAAGACGCGCTGGCGCAGACGCAGATACCGAACGTGTTCTGGGACGAAGGAGCCGACGGCCAAGCCCCCGGTTTTGAAGACAACACGGGATACTACGAGATACAAGTCAGCCGGCCCTTGACAGCGGCTCTCGACGTCAACTACTCCATTGGCGGCACTGCGACCTGCGGGACCGACTACACCATTGCCGGCGCCAACTGCGGGACTAGTACTGGGGTATTCACGTTTCCGTCCGGGACGGCGGCATTTACTCGCGTCGATTTCCCGGTCGTGTTTCTCGCGGATACGCAGGACGACAACGCGGAAACCATCCTGATCACCATCACGTCCGGCTCCGGCTACAATGTAGGGACCGGGCCTACGCTCACTATTATTATAAGTAGTGTCTGAGAGAAAACCCCCTGATTTTGCGTAATCGGAGGACTGAAATCAATTTTTACAGGCTCCCTCCGACGGATGCGGAGGAGATTTTCGCTCAATGCCGCTTGTTTTCGGCTGTTTGAGGCACGATTTTGAGGAATTTTACGCTCCAGGTCATAGGAGGCCCTCCCCGTCGGTGCGGGGGCAGGTCTGACCGGGTGAAAAGAGCATCAGGCAGCGAGGCGGTGCCGATCATGATGCGTTTTCTCCGATTTTTGTACCATCCGGCCGAGGCGCTGCAGGTTGGCAGCAAGTATGGCCAGCCCGACGGTTCTCTCGAACCCCTCGGCTCCTTTCGCCCGGACTCTGTCAAGTCCGTGGTGTTCCAGATGGTTGATCGCTGACTCCACGGCCGGGTGCTGCTTGCGGGCACGGGCAAAGACTTCGTCGGACTCCCGTTCCTGGTCCGCGGCATTCAGTCGGCCCTTTTTCGGCAAGGTCGCAGTGTCAAGCAGTTCGTCCAGACGCTTGCGGTTCGCCGGGCTGTGAAAGCCCCGGTCAAAGCTGCATTCCCGCAGGTCCGGGTGCATCTCCTGGCAGGACTCAACCAGGGGAACCGCTACATCCACATCTCCGCCTTGCCACATGATCTGATAATCCAGCACAAACTGGTGCTGGTCCTCGACAATGGCCAGGGGAACCCCGAGTTCCACCACACGCCCCGCCTTGCCTTTCGATATCCACCGGGTATGCTCCTCGAATACCGAAAAGGTTTTCTCGGAATGCTCAATCGTTTCGCCCTGTAACACCCGGCGGTCAACCTGGTCGGTAAACTTGTGGACAAACCCCAGAAATTTGCGGATCTTCTCCATCCGGGCGGCACTTGCCCCGGCTTCCTCCAGGGCAACCAGGGATAACTCCGCTTTCCCGGCCATTTTCCGACAGGTCTTCAGATACTTCACCACCTGCTTCGGTCGTTTCTTCCAGAACCGAGCCGTGGAGACCCGATTGAACCGCTTGCGTACCTGTTTGGTCAGGTGCTGGTGCTGCCGCCAGCCTTTCACATCATGCCATTCACAGGCCTTGCTGGTTTCGCGGATCAGGCAGCGAGTGGAATCCAACAGGAGGTTGAAATCAGTCGGGTAGTGGACATCCGTCTCCACCACGAAACTATCGCATCGCCCGGCCAACGTTTCTCCAGGCTTTTTTTTTGCGACCGCATGCCCCGTGGAAACCACCAGTTGGTTCACCTTGACCAGCACCTCGGGACGTAACAGGCTGACATTGTCGATGACCTGCTGGAGCTTGTAGGAAGCATGGATCGTCCCGTGACCCAGAAAGGCCTGGATGTCAGAATGTTTATTCACCAGCTCATGCAACCGGTCAAAGTCACAGTTCAATCCTTCTTTGAGTATTCCCATTACCAGGATGCTCCACAGGGTCATACCCGGGCGGCCATTGTTCAGGTCCACCCCGGGGAGCACCTCTTGCTCCAGCAATTCAAACAGGGCGGTGCGGGTGGTTTCATCGGCATAGAGATATTGCAGTCCCAGCAACAGGGCAGGAATATCATCTCGGGATCTTGGATCAAGCTGGATATCCTCGATGGACAAGGCACCGATCTCGGCCTGGAAGTGGAAGACGTTTCGCATAATGGAAAAATAAAAGAAGAGAGCAGATGAAGAAGGTGAAGATTCGACAAAAAGGGCCTATACTGCCCGTATTTTACCATAAACCGCCTTTCTTGGGGGAATCTTCGAGCAAAAAACCCGAAAATAATCCTTTTAAATCAACATACTATCGTTGATCTGGGGGTTTTCTGGCAAACACTAAGTAATCAGGGCGGCCCGGCAACCTTCGCGGTCAGTGGGTTCAGTGGCACTCCTCGGGTGGGCGATACCTTGAGGATTCAGCGAACCGCTAACGATCCTGACGGCAACGGCTCCGATCCGGTGACCTACTTCTGGCTGAGCAAAGATGTAACAGACCCCAATAGTAATTTTAGTGCCATTCGGCCTGCATCGACGGTACCGACCTACACCCTGACGGAGAACGAATTAGGAAAGACACTCCGGATAACGGTAGAATACACTGACGGCATCGGCTTTAGACATGATGTACACATAACCATCAACACCCCCGTTTTGCCGCAGGGGCAAACGGGCGCAGACGGTCGGCTGTCGACCGCGGGGTGGCTGGCACCGTTCGGGCGCGCAGTGGCCGAGCAGGCACTGGAGGGGATTTCGGGCCGGATGGCTGCGCCGCGTAATCCCGGCCTCAGCGGCGCCATCGCCGGACAGGAGCTGGGGCCGATGTCTGTAGCGATTGCGAAGCAGTACCGCGACGTCGTTTCCATCTACGACGTAACGGATGCACCGGCGGCACGCAGCATGACTGTGCAGGAGGCGCTGCTTGGCAGCCGCTTCACGCTGACAGAAGAGACCGACGCCCGCGGTGGTGCGGTCGCATTTTGGGGGCAGGCGTCGCAGAGGAGCTTTGACACCGAAGAACACGGTGACGGCACGGCGTCGACTGTCCTGCTCGGCGTCGACCATTCCATGGGCGAACGGCTTATGGGCGTAGCGCTCGCACGCACCGAAGCCGACGGCGACTACGGGGCCGAGGGTGCTGACGGAAAGATAGAAGCCTCGCTGACGGCGGCTGTGCCCTACGTGGCGATGCCTGTGTCGGACCGGCTGCAGGTCTGGGGCGCGGCCGGCTACGGCACCGGTGAGGTGACCGTGAAGCCGACCGGGAACGACCGGCAGCGTGCTGACACGAAATGGACCATGGCGGCCGTCGGCCTCAGGGGCGATGTGACGACGCCGACGGAGGACGATTCGATGCCGGCGGTCACGCTGGGGTCCGAGGTGTTGTGGACACGGACGTCGTCGGACGAAACGAGCGGACTTTCCGCGGCAAGTGCCGAAGCGACCCGCTTCCGACTCGCGGTGGAAAGCCGCTGGGCGATCAACATCGACGGTGCGCAGGTGACCCCGAAGCTGGAGGCGGGCGTGCGCCATGACGGAGGCGACGTCGAACGGGGCGTAGGCTACGAACTCGGAGGCGGCATCAGATGGTTCGATCCGCAGGCGGGACTCTCCCTCGAGCTGTCGGGCCACACATTGTTCAAGCACGAGAACGAGCACTTGAAAGAGAGCGGTGTTTCGGTGTCGCTGGCGTACGATCCCGCCCCGGCGACGGCACGCGGTCCGTCCCTGAGCCTGCGTCACGACCGCGGCCCAGGGACGGGCGACATGCTGGATTCGCTGTTCACGCCCGACGGTCCTTCAGCCGGGATATCGGCCGCAAGCCGCCACTCATTGGAGGCGGCCTGGGGCTTCCCTGTCTTCGGCGGCGGGTTCACCGCGGGCCCGCGTGCTGAAGTCGGTATTTCGACCGGCGCGCGCGATTACACCCTCGGGTGGCGGGTGGCTTCGGAAGGCAAAGCTGCCCCGGACCTGTCGTTCGGCCTCAGCGCCCGGCGGCACGAGAGGGAGACGCGAGCACCCGAACACGCGGTCGTCATCGATGTCAGGGCCCGCTGGTGAGCGATTTCCAGCGATACAGGAGGACTTCCCTTGCAAAGCCTCGTGGCTCCAGACTGATCCATTGCTGACGCAGATCTGTTCGCACGGCGGCAGGCCCGAAGCCGGCGCAATTACCGTTATCCCCGGGCCATGCTGTGGAAAATATCCGTGATCCAGGGTGTTCGGAAACAGGCGGGGTCGTCAGTGCCGTTCCCGGGACAAGCGGCCGTTCTTCGGCAGTACAGGTGGCCGGAAGGCTGCCTGGTCACGCGCCGGGTTGCGAAAGCAGACCCTCCTCTTCCAGCACCTTGCGGGCGATACGAAAACATTCCAGGGACTGGGGAACCCCGCAGTAAATGGCAACAACATGGATGATTGCCCGAATCTGTTCCTTGGTGACCCCATTGTTGATGGCCCCGCGGCAGTGGATTTCCCATTCGTGCATTCTACCCAGAGCGCCGATCATTGCCAGGTTCATCATGGATCGGGTTTTTCGGTCAATACACTCATCCCCCCAGCCAAATCCCCAGCACCATTCGGTCATCATTTCCTGAAAGGGTCGGGTGAATTCATCCGCCGCGGCAAGATTTCTTTCAACATATTTTGCACCCAGGGTGCCTTTACGCTGTGCCAGGCCCAGTTCAAATCGCTCTTTGTCCATGGTTCATGTCTTCTTGTGAATGATTGGAATTTTTCATGTTACTGGATTTGCCCGGCCAGATCGATACCCGGCATGGTTTCATGAACCGGGGCACCCAGTATCGGATGGTCAGTGGTTGGACCGGGGCCGTGTATTCCCGGCATCCCATACGGCATCTTCCAGGATGACTGCCCGGCGGGGGCTGCCCAGAACGGATATTTCCACCGCTGTACCCGGATTCGCAATGTCCACCGCCACATAGCCGAAGGCAAGATAGCGGCCAATGCCGTAGCCATAGCCTCCGGAAGAGACATGCCCCACCGGAATCCCGTTGTGCCAGATGGTTTCTGAGCCCAGAGGATCGGCCTGGGGGGCCTGATCTCCGGGTTCGTCCAGTTTCAGATAGACCAGCCGCCATCTCGTGGCCGGAGTCGTGGACCACTTTGCGCCCTGGAAGCCGTTTTTCCGGGAAAACCGCAGGAGGCCGGCTTCGGCCAGAGTCACTTCATTGGTAATTTCATTTCCTGAGCGGTATGCCTTTTCCATTCGCAGGGCATTCAATGCGGCCGAACCGACATGAACAAGGCCTTTGCCGGCTTCCGTTTCCACCAGGGCGGTGTACACCTCCAACATGCCGGAAATCGGGATATGCAGTTCCCAACCCAGTTCACCGGTATAGGTGACTCGCATGGCACGAACATTCCCCACATTGGCAACGGTTATGTGCCGGGCGGACAACCATCTGAAATCCGTGTTGCCCAGTTCCGCGGCGGTGCATTCACCGAGAATCCTTCTGGAAGCGGGTCCAGCGAGCATAAGGACGCCATAGTCACGGGACCGGTTGCGGATGAAAACGGATTCATCCGGGTGGACCTGTGTTTCCAGCCAGTTCATGAGCGACGCCTCCCTTGCGGCGGCATACACCAGGTAATAGTGATCCTTCGCCAGTTTCGCCAGTGTGGCTTCGCCTTCGATCCGGCCGTTTTCGAGGATGAAATACGTCAGGGAGACACTGCCGACCTGGTTCGGCAACCGATTGGATGACACCCGGGACAGGTAATTTTCCGCATCCTTTCCCGAGACCTCCAGTTTTGCAAAGGCGGTCAGGTCTGCGATTCCCGCATGCTGCCTCAATCCCCGGACTTCGTTGCCGACAATCCCGTGGAGCCGGGTCCGGGAAAAGCTTTCCACATGCCTTTGCGGCATTCCATCCACCGCATACCAGTAAGGTCTTTCCCAACCGTAGATGTCCTGGTAAACCGCCCCTTTTTCCTGCAGGACCGCATACAGGGGCGAAAGCCTGGAATGGGACGGGCGGCAGCCGGGCCGGTCCAGGGCCGGGAATGGAATTTCATGCCGAAGAAGGTAATCTTCCTTTGCCTTCTCAATGCGGTAGACCTCGTCGATGTCCGCTCCAAACCGTCTCGGATCAAAACTGGCCATGGAGATGTCGGCAGCACCGTGGATCATCCATTGGGCCAGGTACCTGCCGGCCCCCGGTCCCCATGCAATGCCCACCTGGGAACCGCAGCACAGCCAGAAATTCCGAACACCGGATGGCCCAAGCAGCATATTTCCGTCTGGCGGATGGGTGATGGCACCATGCACTGCCCGTTTGATCCCGAGGTGGGCGAATACCGGCATTCGCTCCAAGGCATTTTCCAGCCAGGGCGCAATCCGTTCATAGTCGGCCTCAAACAGTTCGTTTTCCGATTCCCAGGGGGTTCCATGATCCCATACCGTGGTCGCATTGGCCTTCTCGTAAATCCCGATCAAACCGGATTTTTGTTCCATGCGGATATAACCGGACACTTGCCGGTCATCCCGGACCACCGGTAATTCACGGTCCAGATCAAGGAATTCGGGAACCGTATCGGTGACCAGATAGTGATGAAGCAGATTGGCAATGGGAAGGTCAAGGCCGACCCATTTCCCGATTTGCCGGGCATAGGTCCCTCCGGCATTCACAACCCGTTCCGCACGGATGTCCCCCTGTTGTGTATGCACAGTGAATTCCCCGTTCGGTTTCGCAGTAATGCCGGTGACGCGATTGTGCCGGACCACTTTTCCTCCCATAGCCCGGGCACCTTTCGCCAGGGCGAAGGTGACACCGGCGGGGTCAACATGGCCGTCGCCCCGGGTATGCAGTGCCGAACGGATACCCTCCAGATTATAAAATGGATGCAATTCCCGGATGCGTTTGGGGCCAACGATTTCCATCGCATGCCCCAGTCCCCTGCCGATGGACCAGGTATAGTGCAGCCAGTCCACTTCCGTTTCTTCATAGGCGACCCGCAGGCTTCCACTGGGATGCCAGCTGCAGGACTGTCCGGTTTCCTCTTCCAGTCTCGGGTAGAGTTCGGTGCCGTACGCCGCCATTTTTGCCAGGCCATAGTGGCTGACGGAGTGGGTAATCTGGCCCGCTGCGTGCCAGGTGGACCCGGACGTCAGTTCCCCTTTTTCAAGCAGGATGATGTCCGTTTCTCCTTCCTTGCACAGATGATAGGCCAGGGAGCAGCCCATCACACCGCCGCCGATAATCACGGTTTTTGCCTGGGAGGGCAGGGTCATGTTGTGTTGGCAGGGAGGTAGAAAAGACGAGGTGCAGGGATATGCCCGGGGATTATATCTCCAGCTTGACAGATGAAAAAGGTCACGGTGGATTCATTGCCTGATCCGGTCATTGGGGTTCGAGGTGAAATCATCGGGCACACCGCGGGGTCGGATTCACCGCTTTGTGGGGCAGCCTCCCGGCTCCGGTTTCTACCCCAGGACCGCATGGACGGTTTTATCCAGTTTATCGACCATTTCCTCAACATGGATGGATTCAAGGATAAACGGCGGAGCAAGCAGGATATGGTACCCCAGTTTTCCATCAATGGTGCCTGCATTGGGATAGACCATGAGGCCATTGTCCATGGCGACTTTCCGGATGGCACCATCCAGCTTCAGGCCGGGGCTGAAAGGTCGTTTGGTGGCCCGGTCTTCAACCAGTTCAATGCCCACGAACAGCCCCCGTCCCCGAATATCGCCAATATTCGGGTGCTCCGAGAACCGGTGCCCCAACGCTGAAAACAATTCGTCGCTGCGGGTTCGCACATTGCCAAGAAGGTGATGGCTGTCAATGTACTGTTGCACTGCCAGTGCACAGGCGGCGCCACTGGGATGGCCCACATAGGTGTGACCATGCTGGAAGTTGCCGCTGCCTTCACGGATGGCTTCGAATATCTTCTGTCCGACCAGGGTTGCGGCCATGGCCTGGTAACCACCACCGAGGCCTTTCCCGACGGTCATCATGTCGGGAATGATGCCTTCATCCTCGAATGCATGGTAACGGCCGGTCCGGCCCATGCCGCACATGATTTCGTCCAGGATCAGCAACACACCGTAGTGGTCGCAAATCTCCCGAACCCGTTTGAAATATCCAGGCACCGCAGTCAGGGCTCCCGCTGTGGCTCCCACCACGGTTTCGGCAATGAACGCGATGACCCGGTCCGGTCCCTGCTGTTCAATGACCTGCTCCAGTTCGTTGGCCACACGCAATCCATACTCTTTTTCGGATTCCCGGGCCGTTTGATCGCGATAGGCGTAACAGGGCGAGATATGATGTGAACGGTTCAGGATGGGAGTATAGATCTGGCGGCGCCACCGGTTGCCGCCCACTGACAGGGAAGCAATGGTGTTGCCGTGGTAGCTTTGTCGCCGGGAAATAAACAATTCCCGTTCAGGCTCGCCGATCTCGACAAAGTATTGCCGTGCCATTTTCATGGCGGTCTCAATCGCTTCCGAGCCACCGCAAAGAAAGTACACTTTATCCAGGGCACCCCCCGTGCGCTTCGCCAGCAGTTCAGCCAGTTCTTCCGCCACATCCGTGGTAAAGAAACGGGTATGGGCATAGGGCAATTCACGGATCTGGGTGTTAATCGCCTCGAGAATCGCGGAGTTGCTGTGCCCGAGACACGATACTGCAGCACCGCCACAGGCATCGAGATATTGTTTGCCCTGATGGTCGATGATGTAGACCCCATCCCCCTTTACCGCCCGGGGCAGTTCCTGCTGGATATTTCGATGAAAAATATGTCCCATGATTATTTTTTGTGCCGTGCCGGAACGCTGGCCCGGTTTGTCAGGTTATCGGGTTGGCGACCGGAAAAATCCGGCCAAAGATGCCCGGTGAACATGGGAATTGACCATTCATGCCATCCCGGGCATCCGCTTTTTCCGGGGTCGGATGCGATGCGCCAAGTATACCTTTTCTCCAGCAAAACCACAGGCTGGAAAGCAAGGAATGCGGATTTGCGAATGATGCAATCTGCAGGGGATTCCGGTATGCTAACATAAAGCCCAGAGGACAAAGTGCAGGTCAGGTTTTATCCGGCTTTCCGGCCTTTATTACGAATGCCTGTTCAACTGTGGGTTCTTTGTAAAAGACGGGTTGTATCCAATATTAACATTCAGACAATCGATGAATTCTACTGAGAGAGAGAATCAATGAAAAAACTAGTTTCAATCTTACTATCCGGGGTGTTGTTTGGTGTATTTGCCTATGCAGGCACCGCATCCGCTGAACAACAGTTCATTTCCATCGGCACCGGTGGAGTCACCGGTGTTTACTATCCAACCGGTGGAGCGATCTGCCGACTCGTCAACAAGAATCGAAAAGAGCACGGCATTCGCTGTTCTGCCGAGTCTACCGGTGGTTCCATCTACAATATTAATACCATCCGGTCCGGTGAACTTGAATTCGGCGTGGCCCAGTCCGACTGGCAGTACCATGCCTTCCATGGGACTTCAAAATTTGAAGACCAGGGTGCATTTGAAAACCTGCGTGCCGTGTTTTCGGTTCATCCAGAGCCTGTTACCGTGATTGCCAGTGATGCTTCCGGCATCAACACCCTCACCGATGCCAAGGGCAAGCGGCTCAATATCGGCAATCCCGGGTCCGGTACACGTGGTACCTGGGAAGTCATTGAAGCCGCTCTGGGATGGGAGCGCAGCGATCTTAAGCTGGCGGCTGAAATGAAGTCCGCGGAAACCGGACAGGCGGTTTGTGATGGCAAGATCGATGCCTATTTCTGGCTGGTTGGCCACCCTTCCGCCCTGACCCAGGAATCCCTGGCGACCTGCGATGCTCATCTGGTGAGCGTTGAAGGCGATGCCATCGACAAGCTGGTTGCGGACAACCCGTATTACCGGACTGCGGCCATTCCTGCCGGCATGTACAACAATGAATCCGACATTGTCACCTTCGGGGTGGGCGCGACTTTTGTCAGCAGTGCCGACGTGCCGGACGAAGTGGTTTATGTGGTGGTCAAGGCAGTCTTCGAAAATTTCGAGGATTTCAAGAAGCTGCATCCGGCTTTTGGCAACCTGAGCGAAGCGGAAATGATTTCCGATTCCCTGTCTGCCCCACTCCACCCTGGCGCAGAAAAATACTATAAGGAACGGGGCTGGCTGTAATCCGCATCGTAATCGGGGCAGGCTGGGACCAGCCTGCCCTCTTTACAATTGTTTGACCGCATTTTGGCGGTCATGGCTTGAGCGACCGAAGCTTGAGCGATGGAAAAATCCGACCGCTTGAAGAGAGGTACCGATGGCAGAAAATAATGGTTCCCAGGACAATCTGGAAGAATTTTCAACCGTAGATACCGGGGGGCGCAATCCTGCGGGCTGGGAAGGCAAGCTCATTGCATATGTCGCGTTTGTCTGGGCATTGTTTCAACTGTATATCGCTTCAAATCTGCCGTTCTGGCTGACGGATGTAACGGGTATCAGTGTCATCGTCACCAATTCCAATGCACGGTTGATCCATCTCGCATTCGGATTTTTCCTGGCAACCCTGGCTTTTCCCCTGTTGAAATCCAGCCCGAGGGACCGGATTCCCTGGTATGACTGGATACTGGCCATTGCCGGGGTGGCCTGTTGCCTGTATATCGTGGTGTTGCGAAACGAAATTGCAGTTCGTGCGGGGCTACCCACCACGGCAGACCTGGTTGCGTCCACCATCGGGATGCTGGTTCTGGGCATTACGGTCTATCGCTCCCTGGGATTGCCGCTGCTCATCGTCGCCAGTGTTTTTGTCAGTTATGTCTTTTTTGGCAATGCCGACTGGATGCCGGAAGCCATCCAGTGGAAAGGGGCTTCCTATGGCAAGGCGATGTGGCACTTCTGGATGCAGAACGAAGGCGTGTTCGGGGTTGCTCTGGGAGTATCCGCGACCCTGATATTCCTGTTTGTGCTGTTCGGTTCCATCCTCGAAAAAGCCGGTGCCGGCAATTTTTTCATAAAAATTGCCTTTGCATTGTTGGGGCATTTGCGTGGTGGGCCGGCCAAGGCCGCCGTGGTGGCTTCCGCGCTGAGCGGGATGTATTCCGGTTCATCCATTGCCAACACGGTTACCACTGGAACCTTTACCATTCCCCTGATGAAACGTACCGGTTTTTCTCCAGAAAAAGCCGGTGCGGTGGAAGTGGCTTCATCCACCAACGGACAACTCACGCCGCCGGTCATGGGAGCGGCGGCATTCCTGATTGCCGAGTTTACGGGGATCAGCTACCAGGAAATTCTTAAACATGCGCTGGTGCCGGCCCTGGTTTCGTATATTGCACTGTTTTATATCGTTCATCTCGAAGCGATGAAGATGAATTTGCAGGGATTGCCCAAACCCCCGTCTTCGCTTACGTTTGTCCGGAAAATGATGGGTTTTCTGGGTGGATTTATTGGCATTGGACTGCTCGGTGTGATCGTTTACTTTGGACTTGGATGGATCAAGGTGGTTGCACCCGACGCGGCGTTCTATATCGTTGCGGTGGGCTGTCTCCTGTTCTACCTGTACCTGCTTAAACTCGCCTCGAAAATCCCCGACCTGGTGGTGGATGCTCCAGATGCGCCGATTACCGAACTGCCCCACGCGGGGAAAACCGCGATTACCGGGTTGTATTACATTTTGCCGATTGTCATCCTGATCTGGAGCATTGTTATCGAACGCCTTTCCCCTGCGTTGTCGGCGTTTTGGGCGGCCATTGCGATGATCATTGTGACGCTTACCCAGCATCCCGTGAAAGCATTTATGAGGGGGTCCGGTGAGTATGGCAAGGCGTTCAAGGTTGGTGTCTGTGACTGGGTGCAGGGGATGATGGCCGGGTCGCGCAATATGATCAGTATTTCTGTAGCCACCGGTGCGGCCGGGATTATCGTGGGTACGATTTCATTGACAGGGGCCCATCAGGTTGTAGGGGAGTTTGTTGAATTCCTCTCCGGCGGATACCTCATTGTCATGCTGCTGCTGGTGGCTGTCATGAGCCTGATCCTGGGCATGGGACTGCCCACGACGGCCAACTATATTGTGGTTTCATCGCTGATGGCACCGGTCATCATTACATTGGGGGCGGCCAACGGGTTACTTGTCCCCCTCATTGCAGTCCATTTGTTTGTATTCTATTTCGGTATCCTGGCGGATGACACGCCGCCAGTGGGGTTGGCTGCGTTTGCAGCGGCAGCGATCTCCAAGGGTGACCCGATCAAGACCGGTATCCAGGGGTTTGCCTACGATATCCGGACGGCTCTTTTGCCATTCCTGTTCATTTTCAATACTGAATTGCTGCTCATTGATGTTTCCCCCCTAAAGGCAATATTTATCTTCGTCATAGCGGTCATCGCGATGATGTTGTTTGCGTCGGCAACACAGGGGTACCTGTTCACGCGTAACCGGAAGTGGGAATCGGCATTGCTGTTGCTGATCGCGTTTACGCTGTTCAGGCCCGGGTACTGGCTTGATCAGGTTGCATCCCCCTATATCAGCAGCGAGCCCAGCAAAGTATATGAAGTTGTCGGGCAGGCGACACCGGATGGTGTCCTGACAATGGTGGTAAGCGGCCCTGATTTTGATACCGGGGAAATTTCCTCAACCACGATACTGGTTCCTCTGGGCGAGCCTGCGGAAGCCGCAAAAAGGCTGAATGAAGCAGGCTTGAACGTAATCGTGGAAGACGGGTTTGCGGTCATTGAAGAACCGTTTCCGGGGACCCCTTTCTTCGAAACTGTCGGGAAAATCTTTGACTTTTATGGAGATGATCCGGTGCGGATTGCTGATATTCGCAGCCCGGCTGAGCGGATGCCCAAAGAAGTGTTTTATATTCCAGCAGTCGGGTTGCTTGGGTTGATCGTCTTGTTGCAGCGTCGAAGAATACGCAACGACGGGGCATAGGTGCTGTTACGGGACATCAATGCCCGCCGAATCCCCTGGATGGCTGGATCGTTGTCGTAAGCGGCACGACACTGCGCCAGCCGGTCTGCAAGGTTATTCCGGAGTAGAAGACTGCAGGCAGTGTGGTTAACCGGTCACGGTGGCCCGGACAAACTGAAATACGCCGAAAATGCGCCGGTCTCCGGGATTGCGGGCAACGAAATGCGGATACGGATTCACGCATGCGACCTCAATCACACCGGCATCAATACCCGAACGGGAAAGTATTCAAAAGAGGTTGGACAAAGGGTTGTCGAAGATTCTGCCCGGGATGGGTACGCCGTTCAAACAGCGCCGATGCGCCGATGGATTGATTTGACAGGCTGGACAGGGGAACCGTGGTTTCCCGGGGAGCACAACCCTGTTGTCAAACAGGCCGGACAGGCGTATTTTACACGCTTTGCAGAGTGAATTCATCGCTGATCAATGAGTATTCATCCATCGCTGTCAGACATAGAACGCATCAGCATCGGTTACGATGACGTGCCGGAGAAGTCCTGTTCCTTGAATGCAGCGGCCTATACGGAACCCCTGTGGAGCGAGATTGACCGGCACTCAATCATCAGACGTTCATGGCAATGGGTTTGTCACACTGAAAAGTTGCGGGAACACGGTGCATACCTGTCCGCAGAGGTAGGGGGTGTTCCTATCTTTGTGGTCAGGACGGGGGATGGCCGGTTGCAGGGATTCAGCAATGTTTGCAAACATCGCGCCATGCAGCTGTTGTCCGGGGAAGGGGTTCTTTCAAAAATCATGTGTCCCTACCATGGCTGGACCTACAATCTGGATGGCCAGCTCATTAAAGCGCCTGCAACGGAACATCTGGTTAATTTTGAAACCGATACGGTCTGCCTGGACCGGATACAGGTTGAAGAATTTTGCGGGTTCGTGTTTGTCAACCTGGATACCGGGACGGCCCCGCTGTCCCGGCAAAGCGGGGACCTGGCCGATGAACTGGATTTTTGGGCGCCGGATGTGGAGCAGCTGACTTTTGCCCACCGTCTCACCTATGATATTCATTCGAACTGGAAGAATGTGGTGGACAATTTTCTGGAATGTTACCACTGCCCCATCGCGCACAAGGATTTCTGCACGCTGGTGGATATGAACACCTACAGGGTGACCACTCACGGGATATATTCCAGCCATATGGCCGAGGCGGGGAAATCTTCAAATTCTGCATACCCGGTGGAAAATGCAACGGTCCGGGACCATGCGGTGTGGTGGTTGTGGCCGAATACCTGCCTGATGCGGTACCCGGGCCGAGGCAATATGATCGTTATGCAGATCATTCCCGATGGTCCATCCCGGACGCTGGAAACCTACGACTTCTTCCTGGAAGATCCTGAACCCACTGCGCAGGAATACGAAGCCATCCGGTATCTGGATGAAGTCCTCCAGGCCGAAGATATCTGGCTGGTGGAAAATGTACAGCGCGGCATGTCAACGCCTGCCTTCACCCAGGGAAGAATCGTGTATAACCCCAATGGAACCGGGAAATCCGAACAGGGGGTGCATCATTTTCATGGCCTGGTTCTGGAGGCATACCGGTCCATGCTGGCAACATGAACAATCGACTGGAGGGTAAAATGGCACTGGTCACGGGGGGACGACAGGGCATTGGCAGGGCGATTGTCGATGCATTGGCTGCTCAGGGAGCTGGTGTCATGACCTGTGGTCGGGGCCCGCGACCCGATGACCTGCCAGGGGAGATTGCCTGGACAACCACGGATATCTCAAAACAAAATGAAATCAATGCCCTCAAGGACCAGGTGATGGAAAGGTCTGGTACGTTGTCAATCCTCGTTAATAATGCGGGGGTGCAGATAGAGAAAACGGTTCTGGAGACGACGGACGAAGACTGGGAAGCGGTCATGGGGGTGAATGCGAAAGGGGTGTTTATGACCTGCCGTGCACTGCTTCCCCTGATGGTTCAGGGAGGCTCGATTATCAATATTGGTTCGATTGCTGCCGATACGGCAGATTGGGGGCTCGGCCTTTACAATGCATCCAAGGCTTTTGTGCATGGCCTGACCCGGTCAATCGCAGTGGACCATGGGCCGCAGGTTCGCTGCAATGCCATTGCTCCGGGCTGGATCATGACGGGGATGGCGGATGCGGCCTTCGATGTGGCCGGTGATTCGGACCGCGCCAGGGCCGATGCATTGAACCGGCATCCCATCGGCCGGTTTGGCCGGCCGGAAGATATTGCGAATCTGGCGGTGTGGCTGGCATCCGATGAATCGGCTTTTGCCACAGGCCAGTGCTATACCGTCGATGGCGGGTTGACCGCGGCATCGCCGTTGAACCCGGGATTGTTCTAGGCAGTCCGGATGGGAGATGGCCATTGCAGGGTTCCCTCTCAGCGTTTTCCAATCCTGAAAGAAGGGGATGGCTGGACTATTCTTTTTCTTTCAATGTGAAAGGGAAAAGGGTAAGCTTTCACGTCCCTGACTGTAAATGCGATTTGGAGACCATTGAGAAGAATGGACACCACCACTGACTGTTCGGGCTGGAACACCGAGGGTTTCTTTCGAAGGGTGTCGATTGCCGAACTGGAAAACTGCCTGGGAAAGGATGTTGACCCTAACGCACGGGATGAAGACCACCGAACCCCCCTCCATCTGTCGGTATATGCCAACGACCCGGCAGTGATCGCAATCTTGCTGGGTGCCGGAGCGGATATTGAGGCCCAGGACCGGGTCGGCAGGACCCCTCTTCATACCGCGGCAGCCAGTGCCTCCGACTTGCCCGTCATCACGGCGCTTTTGGATGCCCGTGCCAACCCAAACGCCCAGACAAAAAGTGGCTTAACTCCTTTGCATCTGGCGGCGAAATACGCGGATGACCCCGCTATCCTGACCGCGTTGCTGGATGCCGGGGCTGGCCCCAACGCACGGGACAGCACCCGCTGGACTCCCTTGCATCTGGCGGCAAAATACGCGTCCAGCCCCGCTGTCATTGCGGCGTTGCGGGCGAGCGGAGCCGAACCCAATGGGATAGACGGAAGGAGCCGGACTCCTCTTCATGTCGCGGTAGAAAATGCGGCCGACCCCGCCATCATCGCTGCCCTGATAACCGGGGGCGCCAATCCCAATGTGCGGACTACGGTGGGTTTGACTCCCCTTCATCTGGCAGTCCGCGCCAAGGACCTGGTCATCCTCACCGCGTTGCAGGCCGCCGGGGCCGACTCCAATGCGCGGACCGGGGAGGGCAGGACTCCCCTCCACCTGGCGGCGGCAAGCGCCGCAGGCCCGGATATCATCGCGGCGCTGGCAGCTGCCGGGGCCGACCCGGATAAACGAACCGCGGATGGCAGAACCTCCCTTCATTTGGCCGTATACGTTCAAGACCCCACCACCATCACGGCATTGCGGTCGGTCGGGACGGACCCCGATGCCAGGGACGAGTACGGAATGACCGCTCTGGATCTGGCTCTGGAGCATGGTGCCGATCCGGCCATTATTTCCGCACTAAGATAGTGCCCGCCGGATTCTGATTTCTGGGCAGATGAATGGTTGCCGTGATATCCAGGAGTACATTCCAGGAATAGGGGATATGAAAGCCTATTCGGGGAATTTAACCGCTTATTCAGGGATTTTAACAGCATGATTACGGTAATACAGAGTCCCTCTGTGAGACCGTAATTTCAATCCGGGGCGGACCATATGGTTTTGTCCATTCCAAACGTTCCCCGGACGTACCCGCCCTTCCACTGCAAGGCAGTGTTCCGTTGGCCCGGGACGCAGCCCGAAGAGATCTTCCGCCCGTTCATGGCTTCCGATGGCAAACCATGCCGGCCTTGACGACTGCGGTGTGCACACCAAAAGACATTTCTGCTTTTTGCTGCATTTCGCCGACAACCGGGTTGTATCACGATTTGCAAATGGGGTAGACTCCATGTCCCTGTTGCGGGGTGGAGCAGTCTGGTAGCTCGTCGGGCTCATAACCCGAAGGTCGTAGGTTCAAATCCTACCCCCGCTACCACTTTATCCTTGCACAAGGTGTCAATACGACCACCTTTTGCAAGAACCTTGTCCGCACTGACCAATCTGCCCTGTGCATCCATGCCGTCCAAAAGCCAACAGGTTGAAATGCCGGTCCCGGTACCCAATTCCAAAATGTTGCCACCATCTGTGCCGCTGGCCAAAAACCGAAGCAAAGCCCCGGTTTTGATGTCACAGGGCATGTCAAAGCCTATGGAAACCGTCTCTTGGGATATGGCATCAAGTCGGTCTGGATGGCGAATGCCCGAGTCGTTGAACCTCATGAAGCCCAAATAAAAAATATTGCAGGGCGGTCCACGACCACTTTTAAAGTACGGCTCATTCCCTGAACGGTGCGAAGCCGGAATTTCTGCTCTCTTCGTCTCATTGCTTTATCATGGCGCTTGAAGACTCTGTGTCGTGCACCCTCTGGATTTATCGGTCTTGGCAGGATCAGACCCGACCGGTCCGGGCTTATCCCGAATCTCCAAAGGATTGTGCGATGATTGCAATGTTATCTCCGCGATGAATTTTACCGAGGGGTCGTTTGCATAATAAAAACCCGGATTCCGGAGCATTCACTTTCAGTGGCTTCCTGTCATGGTGTTGTGGGTAATGGACTTGTCCAATGACCTGGTTTTCGGAAATGCGATCGCCTAAATCAACAAAGGGTTCATAGATTCCATCGTCCGGTGCGATGACGTAACAATCTGTATTCTTCACCTTTGCAAGGCGGGTCGGGCTTCTGCCCTGGTCTTCGGGAGAGACGGGGTCTCCAGGCAGGATTCCATAATATTTCAACATGTTCCGGACCCCGTGTTCTGCGAGATTCACAATTGCCGGGCTGACTTTGGCCGCCCCACCGAGCTCTACAGAAAAATTTTGTACCCCGGCCTGCGTAAATGCCGAAGTCAGGAATCGGTTGGTATCCGGATAATCATCAAACAACACCGTTACCTCGGCACCAAAAGCCATCGCGGCTTCGAAATTTCGTTTTTCCATCTCCTGGTCTTCCAACCCGTCCGCAAATATTGTCGGAATATATTCCAGCGTGGTACCGCCGGAATGCAGGTCCATATGAACATCTGACAAGGGAACCAGTTCGGAGGCAATGTAATGGGCAATGGTTTCCGTGACGCTGCCATCATGCCGGCCCGGAAATACCCGGTTCAGGTTGAGCCCATCGATGGGTGAGCAACGCAGCCCTGCCAGTACAGCAGGAATATTCAGGCATGGAATGATAATGACCCGGCCGCGGATCTCTTCAGGCTGGAGCGTCCTGGCCAGTTTCATCAAGGCGACCGGTCCTTCGTATTCGTCACCATGGACACCGCCTGTAAATGACAGGGTAGGGCCGTCCAGGTTTTTGATCACCGTTATCGGGATGGTTACGGTGCCGTACGCAGAATCGTTGGTCGACTTGGGAACACCAAGGTACCCGACCTGTTTTCCCTCGGCTTCAAAATCGAGGTCACAACGAATGATGGTTTTTTCAGACATGGGCCATTTTATCATGACAGAATGGGCAGGTGAAAAGTGGTCATGGTATGTACACACGATGGGTTTTCAGCACTATAATGCCGGATCAATTAATTTCTTTGGCAAGCCAGCCGGTTTGTGTTCCCTGGGTTCATTCGAGAAGGTTGCCAACGTCCCTATCCGTGTCAGGCATGAAATACCGCCCATTCAATCCGTATCCCAGTGTCCGCCATATTCCGGTCACACCCGGGTGTCCGCACAAATCGCAACGGTAGTCGGGCAGGTGACCGAAGCAGGTTTGCTACCGCCGGATGAACTCCCTGGCAGAATGACTCCTTCGTAATCCAGTGTCTGGGCTTTTGTTCCACAGGTTGCTGCCGTACGCTTTCATACTGACTGCTGGAATCATATGGGGAGGCACTTTTTCCCTGGTCCTGATCGCCACCGCCGATGGAACGCATCCGGTGACACTGACCGCATGGCAGGTCATCTTGGCCTCGATTTTGTTTATTCTGATCTGCCTGTGGACCAGGAAACCGATCTTTGTGATGGGGAATCTCCATATTTACGGTTTGATTGCGGCACTCGGAATCATTTTGCCAGGTCTTCTGTACTACAGTGCAGCCCCGCATCTGTCTGCGGGGATCCTGTCAATCACCGTTTCCACGGTCCCCATGTTCACCTATGCCCTGATGTGGTTGTTGCGTTTCGAGAGATTGGTATTGAAACGGGCACTGGGCATTATTTTGGGGATGGTATCGATTTTGCTGTTGGTAGTTCCGGATCACGGGCTCGCGAGTGAGAACGCCAATGTCTGGGTTCTGGTCGTCGTTATCTGCGCCTTGTGTTATGCAGCAGAAAATGTCTATCTGGGGGAGGGAATCCGGGAGGAAATTGATATCCGCGAACTGTTGTCAGGGTCCAATATTGTGGCCGCCATCGTGATTTCCATGGGAATGTGGGGGTTTGGATACGATGTTCCGGCAGCATGGTTCTTTACTGCTTCTGCCGGGGCCATATTTGGCATAGCCATATCCAGCACAGTCGCCTACCTGATATTTTTTTATACCATTCAAAAATTCGGATCGGTATTTGCCAGCCAGGTTGCTTACCTCGTGACCATTTCCGGTGTGATATGGGGCATGGTGATTTTCTCGGAGCGGCATACGATATGGGTCTGGATTTCCATTGCAGTTCTGATTGCCGGTCTGGCTCTGGTATCGCCAAGGAAAAAAAGGGGGAAGAGGTTGCATTCCAAACCAGGCCGGGACGAGGAGCAGAATCCGTCGGTAAATTGAAAGCATGGATTCGGGGTCTTTTCCAGAGGCGCCCGGGTTGCAAATGAAAAGGGATGACGAGATCCGAATGTTCCGGCTCGGCATCGGGACTTGGTGGGAGAGCGGTGTTACCGGGCCCACAGTCCCGTCTGGTGTCAGAAAACCCGGACCGGGCGTGTACCCGGGTTCCGGACCTCGTTGACGATGCGGTGAATGTCCTCATCCGGTTCTGGATGTTCTTTTCCCCGGTGGGAATTTTCCGGGACAACTCCGGCAGACGTTTTGCCAACAATCGGCTGAACTCAAAGAGGGCAACACAATCATTGCCAATGAACGATAGAGCGACAAACCGGTGTTGATTTCTGTGCCACTGGTATATCATTTACGGACTCAACCAACAGTACCTGTCAAATGCGTTTGCTTGTTTTCCAACATATTGAATGTGAACATCCCGGAGTGCTCAGGCACTTTCTGGAAGAAGACAATATCAGATGGGATTCGGTGGAACTGGATAAGGGTGACAGGATACCGGACTTGGAGGAGTATGATGCCCTCTGGGTAATGGGCGGACCCATGGATGTCTGGGATGTAGAGCAACACCCTTGGCTGATTCCCGAAAAACGAGCCATTCGACGCTGGGTAAATGTATTGAATAAACCGTATCTGGGGCTATGCCTGGGGCACCAGTTGCTTGCGGATGCGCTCGGCGGCACCTGTGGTCCCCAGAACCCGCCTGAAATTGGCGTTTTGGAGGTCACATTGACGAAAGAAGGAAAATCCGACCCAATCTTCAATCAAATGCCTGAAATCCAGAAGTGTTTACAATGGCACTCTGTACAGGTTGCACAACCGCCGGAAAACACGACCGTGCTGGCCTCATCCGAGTTTTGTCGTATCCAGGCCATGCACGTAGGGGACCGGGCATGGTCCATGCAGTACCATGTTGAAATTGAACCAGATACCGTGGATAACTGGGGGAAGGTTCCGGCCTATAAACAGGCTCTGGAAAATACCCTGGGACCAACGGCTCTGGGTGATATCCGGTCAAGCAGCAATGCCAGTATGGATGCATTTTTAAGTAACGCGAGACAGTTGTATCAGAATTTCATGAACCAATGTCGGTAACTGCGGTTTCAACAAAACCTCCAGTACGTTGTGTGGAAAGGGATCGCGTACATTTTCGGTTGCCGTAGAGGAAATATGCCGCATACCGAATCGAAAACCATGGTTTGGGCACTGGAGTTGAACCACAACAAAGACAAAAGAATAATGGGAGCAGGATATACGGGGTCCTGGTCGTTACCAGACGACAGGGAAACGGATAAACAGGTGTCGGTACACCCGTATACCCAGCCACTGCCAGCGGCGCCGGGCACTTTTTTACACGGCTATGATGTTTGTGCACTCCCCGGTTTTTTGACAGGACCCGGAACCTGATCATCGTCTCAGCCTGATTTTCTCAAACCAATATACGTTGCGGTGATATCGTCCCGGCCCCTGCCGTGGCCCAATTCCCAATTCACGACTTTCGCGGCTTTATCCCACCGGGCTTTTTCTTCCGGTGTCAGGTCCACATAGCGTGGTCCACCGGCATGGGGTGCCGGAATCCCTCCAGAGGTTATCAGAAAAAGGTCCTGGGCCCACTGATGCCGATACTCATGGCCTTTTATTCCGTGCTTGCGCCGGAGATAGTTGTAACGTGCATAATAGCTTTTATACGTTTTGTGAGCGGGAATCATGGACTTGTCACCATTTTGTCTTTGATGGTTGGCAACCCGTTTCAAAAGGTCACGTTGCTGGTCGTTAATGATCCTGATTTCCCGAGGCCGGCCACCTTTGCACCAGGAGCCTTTCAACTGAATGAATCCCGGTTTCCGGGTGGCTGCAGCATGCTGAAACTTAAGCGATTCTTCTGTGCGCAATCCAAACAGGACACGCAGCAAGGTAATGATCTGCTCACGTTCAGGTAATAACGCCAGCAGTGCAGGGTCGGCTTTGACTGCTTTGTTGATTCCGTAACCGGGCGCATTTTTTCTCAGGCCGATCCCTATCTGCCGATTGCTTGGAATCCGGTCAATCCGGTTGATCTTGCCAGCCAGCCAGCGAATAGGGGCCATGCGATTGGCGATAGTTCGGTTGCTCAGTCCCTGGGTGCGCCAGTCATCGGCCAGACGGAAAACCTCCTTTTCACCGAGCGTATTGATGTCCCAGCGTTTACTGTATCCCCGGGCCTGAAGCTGTTTTATGTTGAGCATCCAACATTGGTATCGGGTTTTCCGTCGGTCAGGAGGACCATCCGGATAAGCCTTCAGGATGGTTTTGATCTGGTAGTCTGTTTTGTGTTGTGTACACATGATCGGGTCCTCAACGATAAGGGTTGTTCGGGTATCATTTTCATAATGTTTAGTGCGACTAACTGACTGCTTTTTCCAGCGTAGCCAGAGAAAAACAAAAGCCACAGGGCTTTAAATGTCAGGCCCAGTCTATCCCCCAGTGGTATCAGCACTGAATGATTTCGCTGGTCTCCCCTTTTGGCCGATGGGTGAGATGAGAAGTGGTGGCAAAACCAAATCTTCATCCCGGGCTTTGGGTTCAAATATCCGTGTTACGGTGCGGGTTGTGAATGATCAGTCAACCCATGACCGTAAGGATAAAGTGACTGGGTAGCGCAAAGCGCAAACTTTCCAGCCTGTGGTGTAGATTACGATACACGCCTGCGCGTGCAAGGTATCTATTAGGGGGTAACTCTGATCGATCCAGAGTACCCCTATGATATTCCTTTGAGTGAGGTAGTGGACCTAATCGATCCTCAAGTACCCCGCACTTCGGATTGACACCGACCATGAGGCCGTTGGAGTACCCATCCTTGCGGATGGGGTGTGCCTACGATTCCAGGTTGCCAGATAAGCTCTGACGGGCGTGATGGGCTCACCCTACCACAAAAAACCGGTCAGGCCAACCAAAAAACAAGACTTGTTAGAAGCAAAAAAAACAGGACAGTTTCTCTGTCCTGAACAATTTTCATGTTTTCGGGAACCACAGTTTAACGGTCCCGGCACACGACATGACAGCGATCCGGCACGGGTCCGAAGAGTTGGATGGCATCGGGAGCGGAAAGCCGGGACAGGATACCCCGATTTCACTGCTTGAACTCAGACTCATGCGATCAATCTCCATGACCCGTGCGTTTTCCCCGATCAGTGAAACAGCGTGTTCAGGGGTTGCCTGTCGCTGGCTTCACTGAAAATCAAAATATTGCGGCTACAGGCATCGAATCCTTTGGTTGTCCAGGACAGGAAATTCCCCTGACCGGTTTTCCGGGGAGCCTATTTTTGGGAAACCATCAAGGTTGCCCTGGCAACCAAACGCTTGTCGGAATTGGATGCCCGGATTTCACAATGCCCGGGTTCCATCTTCTTCAAATGCAGGGTAAAAGGGCTTCCGTGATATAAAGGGTAAATCGATTTTTGCCTGAACTCGGAAAATTCGAGATTTCTGCCTGCAAAACAATTTCGGGCAAGATTCAGCATCAGGGTCACGAGTAGCGGAGCATGAAGCACCAATCCCGGATAGCCCTCTACATTGCGACAGTAATCCAGATCGTAATGGATGCGATGACCATTAAACGTCAGGGCGGAATAGCGGAATAGCAAAATTGGTGAGGGGTGAATGATTGCTTGGCAGTCGGAATGCTCTGGCGCAGTGGGGGGAGCGGTTTCCATGTCTTCGGAGGAAGGGGCGGCACCTCTACCTCTGTATACAATATCATGGTCCTCTTCAAGTTTGAGAGTTGATCCGCTGTATATCTTGTGATTCACGGTTACAAAGCACAACTCGCCGCTTCTACCTGTCTTTCGCGTAATACTTTTTACTTCAGATTTTTTGACCGCAGTCTCTCCAATGATGATCGGCTGGTGGAATTTCAGTCGCACACCTGCCCACATGCGCTTTGGGAGTGCTACTGGCGGCAGAAATCCCCCCAGTGCAGCATGCCCGTCCTGACCGAGCTTGTTTATATCAACGGGTTCCAGAAAGTAAACCCAGTGCCAGCCATAGGGCAGTTGATCACCAATCTTGAAATCGGGTTGATCCGGTTCAAGAGTTGCTTTCAGAAGGTTGGCCTGTCCCGGGTCTATCGTGTCCCGGCATTCCTGTGTATTGCCAATCCAGCGATTCAGGATTTCCTTGTCCAGCGTGCTCCGGGGTTGTGAGTTCATAAGGGTTCAGGAAAACTCTTTTCGGATGTTTTCGCTGTCTTCACCAATTCCGGGTACCCGGCCAGCCTCCCGGAGTGTATCGTCCGCATCCTTTCGGACGATGGGGCGCTCAGGGAAACGGATTTCGACTCCCTGGGATGAAATTCCAGTTTGCCTTTGAAGTGCGACATGTCTTGACAGGCCGCAAATACTGTTGACGGAGCCATAGGCAATATCCGATTCCTTCAGTCGGGACAACACTTCATTTTTGGTCAGTGTTTTGAATACAGCGAGAATGTATTCATCCATAACGGCCCGGTTTTTGACCCGGTTGTTGTTGCTGTCAAACCGGGCATCCCCGGCCAGGTCGGGGTTATGCAATGTCTGATTACAAAACCGGGACCATTCCCTTTCGTTTTGAATGGCGATAATAACGGTTTTATCATCCAGGGTCTGATACCCTCCATACGGTGCAATGGAGGGGTGGTGAAGTCCAGCTTGGGAAAGCGTTTCCCCACCATAGTCAAAGTGCAGCAATGGTACGGTCATCCAATCCGCTGCGGTCCCGAATAAAGAGACTTCCAGGCCGGTCCCTGCACCGGACTTTTCCCGGGCGATCAATGCCTCAAGAATTCCAGCGTGAGCATTCATCCCGGCCCCGATATCGCAGACTGAAACACCGATACGCCCCATTTCTTTCTTGCCACCGCTGATGCTTACCAGTCCACTTTCAGCCTGAACAAGAAAATCATATGCTTTGAGCCTGGCTGCAGATTCGTTGCTGCCATACCCCGTGATATCGCAGGTAATCAGTCGGGGATGTCTCTTGCGCAAGTGCTCACTTCCAAATCCAGCCCGCTCCAGCGCACCTGGCCCGAGGTTTTGTACGAATACGTCAGCCTGGGCCAACAGGTTGTGGAGAAGTGCTGCATCGCGGTCATCCTTGAAGTCCAGCACCAGGGATTCCTTGTTCCGGTTAAGCCAGAGAAAATAGGAACTGTCGCCACCTGCCACGTTGTCATATCCCCTCGCAAAATCTCCGGACTCCCGCTCAATTTTGATTACCCTTGCTCCGGCTTCACATAAACGTGATGTGCAAAATGGTGCTGCGACAGCCTGCTCAACGGCAATTACCAGAATCCCTTCCAATGGTCTCATCAATAGCTCCTGGGCAGGCCGAGCACATGCTCTGCAACAAACCCCAGGATGAAGTTTGTTGAAATGGGTGCGGTTCGGTACAGGCGGGTTTCGCGAAATTTGCGTTCGATGTGGTATTCACGTGCAAAGGCAAAGCCGCCATGCACTTCCATACACATGTCCGCCGCCTGCCAGCTTGCTTCGGATGCCAGCAATTTGGCCATGTTCGCTTCAGCACCGCATTTTTCGCTGAGGTCAAACAACCCGGCCCCTTTCTGGACCATCAGGTTGGCAGCATCAATATTGATTTTGCACCGTGCGATGGGAAACTGCACGCCCTGGTTTTGCCCAATGGGTCGATTGAATACCCGGCGTTCGTTGGCGTACCGGACGGCCTTGTCCACGAAAAAACGCCCATCTCCAATACATTCCGCAGCAATAAGAATACGTTCTGCATTCATACTGTCCAGAATAATGCGAAATCCGTTGTTTTCGGCACCGAGCAAATTCTCTTCGGGAATCTCCAGGTTGTCAAAAAACAGTTCGCAGCTGTGGTGATTAATCATGGAATCAATGGGTCTTACGGTCAGCCCGTTGTTTACGGCTTCGTTCAAGTCAATGATAAATGTCGAAAGCCCTTCCGTTTTCTTCTTCACCCGGTCCAGTGGTGTCGTGCGTGCCAGCAGCAACATCAGGTCAGAATGCTGTACTCGGCTGATCCATACTTTCTGGCCGTTAATCACATAACGGTCGCCCCGTTTTGCTGCGGTGGTCTTTAGGCTGGAAGTATCCGTGCCCGTATTGGGCTCGGTGACCCCGAAACTTTGGAGGCGTATGGACCCGTCTGCGATCCCGGGCAGGTATTTTTCTTTCTGGGTTGTGGAACCATGCCGCAGTACGGAACCCATGATATACATTTGTGCATGACAGGCCCCCGGGTGCCCTCCGGAGAAACTGATTTCTTCGAGGATGACGCAGGCTTCCTGCAACCCAAGACCGGAACCGCCGTATTCCTCCGGGATCAGCGCAGACAGGTACCCTTCATCAGTCAGGGTGCGGACAAACTCTGTGGGATAGTCCCGCTGGTTGTCCAGGTTCAGCCAGTATTGTTCATCGTAACGATGACACAGGTTGCGTACGCCGGTACGAATGGCCTGGATGTGTTCAGGGTCGCTGGCCATTTGACTCTATTGACGTCGAATTGTTTCCATGGCCCGGTGACTTCATTCCGGGACTGGAACGACGTAGTTCAGGCCTTGACGACCGCCATCAACATAAACCGTTTCTCCCGTCATATAGCTTGAATAATCACTGGCGAGGAATACGGCGACCTTGGCCACTTCATCGGGTTCGCCCGGCCTTAACATTGGTGTTCTCGACATGATCTCGCGATATCTCTGTGGGTTGCCCGAAATGGTATTGAACATGTCGGTGGCGATGGAGCCGGGGCCTATGCCATTGACCCGCACTCCTTCGTGGGCCATTCGAATCCCCAGACATTTTGTCCACTGATTCACCCCTCCCTTGGCAATGACATAGGGTGCAATGGCCGGAATGGAAAGCAAGCCATTTAATGATGACATGTTAATGATGGTACCCCTGGAATTGTCCGTATTCGGTGACTGTTTGATCATTCGCTGTGCAGCCACCTGTCCGGTGAGGAATACCCCCTTCAAATTGACTGAAATCACCCGGTCGAAATCAGCTTCTTCCAATTCGAGTATGTCGGCCTGGTGGACAATCCCCGCGTTGGCAATGACCGTATCAATGCGGCCATACCGGTCTGTTGCAAAATCAAACAGGGATTCAACATCTGGTTTCCTGCTCACATCGCAATGGAAATAGAGAACATCACCACCTTGGTCCTGAAGGCACCGGGTTGATTCCTCTCCCTTTTCATCTTCGACATCCGACAAAACAACCCTGGCGCCTTCCCGGACAAATCTTTTCGCACAGGCATAGCCAATTCCCTGGGATGCCCCCGTGATGATGGCAACTTTATCTTTTATCATTTCTATCTCAATAGTCAGTTTGAATTTCAATCAGGGCCGGTTTTCCGGCACAAAGCGCCTGCTCGAACGCGGGAGCAAATTGTTCGGTTTTGGTTATGCAAAGACCGAATCCTCCATAGGCCTGCGCCAGTGTTGCAAAATCCGGATTGCGCAGGGTCGTGGCAATGGGGCGTCCCGGGTAGTGCCGCTCCTGATGAGTCCGGATTGTTCCGTAGCGGTTATTGTTGATTACCAGAAAGATGATATTCAGCCCGTATTGTACCGCGGTGGCAAATTCCTGCCCATTCATTAGGAAGCAACCGTCTCCGGAAAATGAGACCACTGTGGCCTCTGGATTTGCAATCTTGGCGGCGATGGCTGCAGGCACCCCGTATCCCATCGAACCATTGGTGGGCGCCAGCAGGGTTCGGGGCTGCCGAAACTGGTAATGATGCGTGGTCCATTTTGTGTAATTGCCCGCACCACTTGTGATGATGGCGTTTCCGGGCAATCTGTCGCGCAGGAAACCGGCTATCTTGTCCATGCGCATGTCAGCCCCCGCATTTTTGGGTGCTTTCATGAAATCCCGGTAGTTTCTGTTGCCGGTGGCAATGAAATCATGGGTATCTGACCGGACTGCCGGGATTTTACATGCTGCCTTGAGAAATTTCTCTGGTTGGGCAACGATGCCCAGGTCTGCCTGGTACACTGAGTTGATCTCTTCATCGCTGATATGGATGTGCACCAGTTTTTGTGCGTGCGTTGGGCCCCTTTTGGAATCATCCAGCAGCGTGTACCCCGATGTAGTCATATCACCGAGACGGGGACCCACTGCTATCAGCAGGTCTGCGGACTGAATTTGTCTGGACAGTTTCGGGTCGGTCCCCAAACCCAGTTCGCCAATATAATTTGGATGAGCATTGTCAAAACTGTCGGTCCTTCTGAAGGCTGTGGCAACCGGCAAATGCTGGGTTTTAATAAACCGGCGAAGGTATTCACTGGCCATTGGGGTCCAGGCGGCACCACCTGCCACCACCACCGCTCTTTGTGAGTTTTTCAGCATCCCGGTCAGCATGGCAATGGCTTCAGGGTCTGGCCCCGGATGGGACATGAACCCCGGCCCTGCGTCCTGGGCTTCCACCATGTCCTGGAGCATATCCTCGGGCAATTCCACGACCACGGGACCGGGTCGGCCATGCGTGGCTGCTTGCCAGGCCTGATTCAATTGCTCAGGAATTCGCCCGGCATCATTCATCCGGATTACTTTTTTTGCAACCCCGCTGTAAACCCGGGTAAAGTCCAGCTCCTGAAATGCCTCCCGACCAAAATCCCCTCTGCTGATTTGGCCGATGAACATCAATACGGGAGTAGAGTCCTGGAATGCGGTATGGATGCCGACCATGGCGTTGGCAGCGCCAGGTCCCCGGGAAACAAAACAGACCCCGGGATGTCCCGTCAGCTTGCCGTATGCCTCTGCCATATAGGCGACCCCCCCTTCCTGCCGGCAGGTGATGGTTCGGATCTGTTCTTTCCGGTCGTACAGTGCATCCAGTGCTGCCAGGTAACTTTCCCCGGGAACACAAAACACGGTATCGACACCGTACTGGATCAATCCTTGAATTAATGCCTCTCCACCGCTGCGTCTTGCGTCCATCGAGCTACTCCGGTTTATACCGATAATGGGTGATTGCGTGGTCCGTTGAGATGTACCCCTGCCTGATATCCTGTTCAATGACATCCCTTTGTCTTTTTTCGGGACTGCCATACCCTCCGCCCCCGGGCATTTCCAGCAGCAACCGGTTTCCGGCCGGTACAAACTGTTTGCCCTTTGTTCGCAGTACGGTGCCATCGTCCAGTGTCACCGATCCTGATTTGCCTTCCTCTCCTCCTTCCCGTCCCCTGGCCGGGTGCTTGACCCGGTCAAACATGGCGCTGAAATGGAATTCATACCCATCCTTTACGCCAATTTCCATGGATTGTCCGAGACCACCACGATATTCGCCGGCCCCACCGGAATCGGGCCGCAATTGTTTTTTCCAGACGATGATTGGGCCCACCTGCTCAGTGGCTTCAATGGGCATGGTATGGACTCCGCTGGGGAAAGCGGTGGCGCTCATCCCATCCAGGGCAGGCCGTGCACCCGTGCCACCGCTGTTGAACATCAGAATCTCCGCGGTGTCATCCCGGTCGCAATCCTCACTGCCCTGAACCGGACGGGTGCTGATGTGGATGTTCCAAAGTGCCGCGGCACCTTCTGCCGGAATTTTTCCCGGCAGCAATTGATGCATGGCACCAAAAACCAGGTCGGGGATAAAATGCCCAATGACATGTCTCAAGGAAACGGGTGCCGGATGACGCGCATTCAATATACAGTTTTCCGGCGCGGTTATCCTGAATGGGGCCAGGGAGCCTGCATTGTTGGGGATGTCGGGTGCGACAATGCATTTTATCCCATAACACGCATACGCCTTGGTGTAGACCAGGGGAACATTGATGCCTCGCGGGCTGATGGGTCCTGTGCCACTGAAATCTGCACAGATGCTGTCTTTGCCAAAAGTCATGCTGACCTGTAGATGAATGGGGTCGAAATAGCCGTCCACGGTCAATTCACTGGATGCCGAGCCTGGCGATAATCGGTTTATGCACTCCAGAGTCGCCATATGGCTGTGTTCAATGATGTATTCAGACAAACGGTCAATCTGTTCAATCCCAAATTCGTCCAGCATGTCCGCCAGTCTCTTTTTTCCGGTTTCATTGCAATTGGCAAGTGAATGCAGGTCTCCGATGACTTGGTCGGGTACCCGTACATTGTGTCGTACCACGTTGACAAGCTGGGCATTCACCCTGCCGCGCTCGGCGAATTTGGTGATCGGGATGCACAGGCCTTCTTCATAGACGGAATCGGCATCAGCACCGAATCCCCGCCCGCCAATATCGACAACATGGGCGGTTGCAGCAAAAAATCCAACCAGTTTTCCCCGGTAAAATGCGGGGGAGGTGAACGTGAAGTCATGGAGATGCCCGGTCCCTTTCCAGGGATCATTGGTGAGGTAGACATCTCCGTCAAAAATATTGTCCCGGCCGATATCATTGATGAAGTGTGCGACGGAATCTGCCATCGCATTGACATGGCCTGGGGTCCCGGTGACCGCCTGGGCCAGCATTTTCCCCTTTCTGTCAAATATTCCCGCAGAGAGGTCCCCGGCTTCACGTACGCTGGTGGAAAAAGCGGTTCGAACCAGAGCGGTTGCCTGTTCTTCCACAATGGAAATCAGGCGGTTCCACATGACCTGGTAGTCTATGGATGCGGGTTCTGCAGGTTTCCCCCGGGTATTTGCCTGGCTGCTCGGCATCCTCTTCAATCCGTAATCAGAAGCGAACCATCATATTCCCTGGTGACTGAAAAGTCATGGGGCACCACGGTGGCGGTTTCGTTTTCGACGACGATTGCCGGGCCGCAGACGGATTCATCCGCAGGGAACCGGTTGCGGGTGTAAAGGGCGGTTTCCACGAAGGATTTCGAATGGGGATCAAAGATTCGGCGAAACCGGTCCTGGCAGAAAATGTTCCCGGTGTCCGGCACCGGCACCATGTCTGCGGTGTCATCCGCCATTGAACTGATGTTTACGGACCAGTTGGTAATTTCAATATTCAGGCCGCCTACGGTTCGCGAGAACAGGGTTCTGTACGATTGTTCAAATTCTTCGGTCAGATACTCCCTGTCCCATGCTGCAAGTCTGTCCAGGTCCAGCTGCACCGGTATCTCCCAGCCCTGTCCGGCATATCGCATGAATGCCTTGCATTGGTATTTGACTTTTCCATGGTTTTTTTCATGGTGAACAAACTGTTCGACATCCCTGCAAAGTGCGGTCACCAAACCCTGTATATGCCCAACATCCAGGATGGTCATGAGTTGATAATCGCTGCGGACCGCTTCGAAGCTAAACGGGGCCTTGAGGAAGCCAATGGCAGAACCCACCCCTGCTTTGGGGGGAACAAGGAGTTTATGGATTCCCAGCTTTTCACACAGCCTTGCAGCATGAAGGGGTGCACCGCCACCGAACGCAATCATGGTGTATTCGCCCAGGTCTTCGCCGTTTTCCACTGCATGCATACGGGCGGCATTTGCCATGTTTTCATCAATCACTTCACAAATACCAGATGCACAGTCCAGAACCGGCATGGACAGAATATTGCCGATGTGTTCCGTGGTGGCAGATTCGGACTTTTCAGCAAGGAGTTTTATTGAGCCACCAGCGAAATTATCCGGGTCGAGCTTTCCAAGCAACAGGTTGGCATCCGTGACTGTGGGCTGTCTGCCGCCGCGGTTGTAGCAGGCAGGACCGATGTCTGCTCCGGCACTTTGGGGGCCGACCCTGATTTGTTTCATGTTGTCGACACGGGCAATGGAGCCACCGCCTGCACCGATTTCAATGATTTCGATCACCGGAATGGATATGGGCATGCCGCTGCCCTTCTTGAACCGATAGCTGCGTGCAACTTCAAAGGAGGTCCCGGTTTTGGGCATGGCATTTTTTATCAGGCATATTTTCGCTGTGGTCCCGCCCATATCGAAGGAAAGTGCCTTGGTGATTCCATGGGACCGGGCGATATCCGTGGCAAATATGACCCCTCCGGCCGGTCCGGACTCCACCAGCCTGACAGGAAACCTGGTTGCGTCGCGCATGGATATCAGGCCCCCTCCGGAATGCATCAGATAGATCGGGCACGATGCCCCCAGTATCTTTAATTCCGCTGCCAGCCTGTCCAGATAGGACTTCATCATTGGTTTTACGTACGCATTCGCACACACCGTGTTAAAGCGTTCGTATTCCCGCATCAATGGCGACACTTCGCTGGAAATGGAAACGGAAACGCCGGGGAATGCTGCCTGTATGCGGTCCCGGACAGTTTTCTCATGGGAACTGTTGGCGTAGGCGTGTATCAGGCCCACCGCGATGCTCTCGTATGTGTGGGCACCCAGGCGGGCGATCAGATCATCAATATCTTCCTCTTTGAGGGAGATCAATGTTTGGCCTGTGGCACTTGTTCGTTCATTGATCGTGTATCGATGCTGGCGCTGGATCAATGGAAGTGGCAAAGTGAGATTTATATCGTATTGCTCAAATCGATTTTCCGTGCGCATTTCGATGACATCGCGAAACCCCATGGTCGTAATGAACGCGGTTTTTGCACCTTTACGTTGAATCAGGGCATTGGTTGCCAGGGTGGTGCCATGGATAATCATGTCGATGTCGGTTGTATTGATGGCAGCGTTTTCGACAATTCTGGAGATTCCATCGAGTATCGCCAACTCAGGAGCATGTTCCGTGGTCGGCAATTTTTCAGAAAAAACCCGATTCCCGATTTTCAGAGCCAGATCTGTAAAGGTACCGCCAATGTCTATCCCTAGCTTGGTACTGGATTTGGTCATGGAAAAGTGGTGGATACGATGATTGCAGGAGGACGGGGTCGGATTGCTTGTGACAAGACGTTTGTAGACGGGTCGTTGTGTCTAATCTTCAGCGGTGATCGATTGAAGGCCGTGTTGTATTTTACCTTTCCAGGATCCGGCAAGCCGAGTTCTGACGAGTTGGGCTTGCGCCGTTTTGGGATGTGGATTGTAACAGTCTGGTAGAGTACCATTTTGGCAGTTGATTCGGGAAGTTTCAGCCCCCTGTGCAGGAAAATTGGTGCCTCCACTGATTCGCCGATGCCGGACCAATTAACCCGAAACCCGAAACAGGAAAACAGTCGTTTTGATGAGGGGTTATCCGGGTTGGCAGCCGCTGTTCCCCCGGTTTCTGTGGGGATGCCTGTTCCCACTGAGGGTGTGACGGTGCAGTGGGATTCAGGTAGGCAAGGAGCCTGGAAGCGACGATAGCGCCTGTGATCGAAAAGCCGGCATACAGGCAAGCCGGAGGTCACTTTGATCTTGCTGTTCTGTGATGTCGCCATCGGCGCAGTCGCTTCTCCAACTCATCCAGCCCCTGGTTGGGTGCCGATGTGTCTGGGCAACCAAGCGGTTATTCTCTATATCCATGGGTGATGCGGGATTCCCGGCTCCAGATCAATCGGAAAGGGGTCGATCCATTCTCCGGTTGTCATTGAAACGATGCCTGCTGCAATGGTATTCATATTGTATATTTTGTGCAAATACTGATTTCCACTTCCCGCCCAATCAATTTGAAGCGAAAAACGAGGGACTTGGAAAGTGGCCTGACCAGGACCGGACACCACAAAAATGCTGGACTGCATCATCGAATCTTTTTGTTATTCAGGTACACACTTCCAGTATAATTTGACGAAGCCAATGTGTGCGAAAACAGGGAGTGGTTTCGCCGATTTTGTTCAATCCAATGCCAGCTTCCCCTTGCCCTGCTTAGAGTGAAACGAGGTATCCATGAAATGCCGGTGGTTGCGGCGGTTGTTCTGGCAGCGGGCTGTTCCCAGCGTATATCGTCGTGCAACAAGTTACTCGAGGAGATAGATGGAAAGCCAGTGTTGCATTGGGTTCTTGATGCGGTAGCCTCCAGTGATGTGCAACACCAGGTGCTGGTCACCGGGTTTCAGGCTGAACAGGTCAGGCACTCAATCAGGCATTACTCAATTCACACGGTTCACAATCCCTCTTATCGACAAGGTTTAAGTACGTCATTGAGGGCGGGGATACGTTCGCTGGGCAATCGAATTGATGCGGCGATTATTGTCCTGGCGGATATGCCGGATGTCGAAAGCGAGGTGCTCAACCGATTGATTGACTTGTATCTGCAAACGGGAGAAAAAAAGATAATTGTTCCCGTATTCGAGGGCAGAAAAGGTAATCCGGTTTTGTGGCCGAGGTGCTTTTTCAGTGAATTGTGCGTCATCCACGGAGACCGGGGAGGAAAGCAGTTACTCGGTACCCATCAAGACCAGGTGCGTCAATTGACGGTTTCAAGGGACACGATTCACCATGATATTGACACCGTAGCTGATCTCGAATTGCGACAGCGATACCCGGGTCCTTCGTAATAGAGGTTACCCATGCAAAATAGTGATACCGAAGTACTCAAAACCGCTGTCGAGTGGTTGGAAAATGGCCACTCCCTAGAACTGGTCACCCTGGTTCAAACCTGGGGGTCGGCGCCGCGGCCAGTCGGATCACTTGCCGCAGTCAGGGATGACGGTATCCTGATCGGTTCGGTATCCGGGGGCTGTGTCGAAAAACAGTTGACTGCCCGGCTGCCCCGTGAACAAAAGCCCCGGATTGTTCAGCATGAGGTCAGTCATGAGCAGGCGCTGCGCTTCGGGCTTCCGTGTGGCGGATCATTGAAACTGGTCTTCGAGTATTTTGAGGAAGCGGCACCGCTACGTGAAATACTGGAAAACCTCGAAATTTATTCAATGGTCAGCCGTACAATCAACCTGGATACCGGCGTATCCTCGATCCGTTCAGCAAACACGAATGAAAGGTTCTGTTTTAATGGTGTTGAACTGACCAAGGTGTTTGGACCGGGTTGGCGCCTGTTACTCATCGGTGCTGGCCAGCTATCCCGTTTTGTGGCAGAAATGGCGATTGGTCTGGACTACAACGTAGCCATCTGCGAACCTCGAGAAAGTTTTGCCAATGCCTGGAAAGTCCCGGGGACAACCATCGATTCCCGCTCACCTGATGATGTCGTCAAGGAAGTGTCCACCGATTCCAGATGTGCGGTTCTGGCCTTGACGCACGATCCGAACCTGGACGATCTTGCCTTGATGGAGGCTCTCATTGGAGACGTGTTCTACGTTGGAGCACTGGGGTCCAGGCGCAGTGCCGAAAAACGACTCAAACGATTGCAATTTCTGGGTCTGAATGAGACACAACTCAAGAAGTTGCACGGGCCGATTGGGCTGAAAATTGGCAGCAAGACCCCGGCAGAGATAGCGATTTCTATCCTGGCTGAAGTGATCGCTGTACGCAAAGGCTTGCCAGCCTGATTGACGACTGCTTACAAGCGGCCCGCTGCGTCCTTGATCGCTGCACGTATTTTTGGATAGGTCGCGCATCGGCAGAGGTTTCCTCCCATCGCAGCGTCAATTTCACTGTCATCCGGAGTTGTGTTGGCGGACAACAATGCGGACGCCGACATAATCTGGCCCGATTGGCAGTAACCGCACTGAGGCACCTCTACCTCTTCCCATGCTTCTTTGATGGCCTCGGCAACCTTGCCTTCTATCCCTTCAATCGTCCTGATTGAGGCCTCGCCGAGTTGATCGTGGGGAAGAACACACGAGCGGGTCGGGGCACCATTGATGTGGACTGTGCACGCACCGCATTGAGCAACCCCGCAACCAAACTTCGTACCATATAGTTTCAGGTGATCACGCAATACCCATAACAATGGCGTCCCTGAAGGCGCATCAACCTGGTATTTCTTGCCGTTTATTTTCAGTTCGGTAGTCATGGTTTACCCTGTATTCAAATGGTCTTATGCAAAAAGTTTATCGGAGTCGTTACCGATCATGGGTAACTGTCGAATGCGCTGCCCGGTGGCAGCGAAAATGGCATTGGCGAGTGCGGGTGCAGCGGTCGGAGTACCCGGTTCACCGGCACCGGCGGGAGGAGCGGTTGAATCGATGAGTGTAACCTCTACGTTGCTGGGCGACTCGTGGAAGCGCATTACGCGCCAGGCCGGGAAGTTGGATTGATCAATACTGCCATTTGATGCCGTGATCTCTCCATACAATGCGTTTGAAAGTCCAAAAATCACGCCGCCGCCAATTTGATCTTTCGCGTGTCGCGTATTGATCACTGTTCCGGCATCTGCAGCGACCCAGATTCCCGGGATAGCCAGTTGTCCGTTCTGGTTGACAGCAACCTCTATTACCGTCGCGACATAAGTCAGGAACGATCGATGTACGGCGATTCCCAATCCTGTCCCCGGTGCCATCTGCCGGCCCCAATTTGCCTTCTCTGCGGCCACGCGCACGACATGCTTCAGTCGAGCCGTATCCAGCGGATATTCCCCGGGGTCAGCCTGGTAGTTGTCGTAGGTTGAACCTTCGGCCGCCAGGTCTATGATGCGGTCTGCGCCAATCAGTTCGAGCAGATAATCCCTGGGGTCACGCCCGGCAGCTTCAGCCAGTTCAGCGGCGAAGCTCTGTGCACCGAATGCATGGAAATTGTTACAAACAGAACGCAACCATCCAATTCGAACATGCGCATTCACTTCCCCTGTTTCAACTCGGAAGTTTGCGGGTGCAATGCAGTTGTCCAGGACTCCCTGGGATATTTCAAGGTCACTGCCCTGATTCATCTGGGGAACAAATGTGGAGATAATGGACGGGAAAGCGGTCCGGTGGAGTAGGGCGACGCAGCGGCCACTGGAATCCAATGCGCCTTCCAGTCTTTGTGCACTGGGAGCATGGTAGTAACCATGCTGTAAATCATCCTCTCTGGTCCAGGTGACCTTCACTGGTTTCCCGACGATTTTCGCCAGCAATGCAGCCTCAACGACAAAATCCGGTTTTGACTTGCGGCCAAACGCCCCCCCAAGCAGCGTCGCATGGACCGTAATGCCGGCTGGGTCCATGCTGAAGTATCCAGCCAGGAAGTTTCTGGTGGTTTGGGGGTCTTGTACGCAGGCCCAACAGGTGAGTTTGTCGTCCTGCCACACCGCGAGCGCGGCGGGTGGTTCCATAGGTGAGTGGGCCAGGTGAGCGGTGGTGTATTCCGCCTCAATTCTGGTACCTGAGGCCAGAGCTTCATCCACTTCCCCTCTGGAAAACCGTGCTGTGCCGGGTTTTCGAACTGCTTCAAGGAGGGTCGCTCGATATTCGTTGCTGTCGTATTGGGCGTTGGCGCCACTCGTCCAGGAAATGTCCAGCTGAGTACGTCCCTGAATCGCTGCCCAGGTATCCGTTGCAACCACTGCAACCCCACCCAATGGCTGAAATAATGCTGGTGGGGCAACCTCCGGCAGTTGAATCGTTTGTATCACCCCCGGCACGTTCAGTGCAGATTTGTCATCGTAGTGATTAACCTTCCCGAACAGTTCAGGAGGCCGGGCGATTACCGCGTGCACCATGTCGTCCATGTCCTGATCAATGCCATAGCGGGCTTGGCCAGCAACAATTTTCTTTACCGTCAAGGAGCGAACAGGTTTTCCCATGTATCGCCATTTCGATCGGGGCTTGAGTTTTACATCGCTTTCGATGGGCAATGGGAGGCGATTCGCATCTTCAGCCAACTCGGCGTAGTGATATTGCCTGCCGTTTCCACACTGTACTATTCCATCCTTCGCGGTACAGGAACTGACCGATACTCCCGCCCGTTCTGCCGCCACCTGCATGAGCATCTGTCGATAGCTGGCTCCCGCAATCCGCAAGCGCTGCATGTTAAGTCGAACTGATCTGGAACCGTCGGTGTTTTGATCACCATACTTCTGATCTCCCTCGGCTTGAACGATCTTGACCGTTTCCCATTCGGCATCGAGTTCGTCTGTTATGATTTGCGCGATTGCGGTCAGGATTTGCTGTCCCATTTCGGAGCGATGAACGACGATCTCGGTTTCACCGGCATCCGTAATGTTGATCCAAAGATGTGGACTGGCATTGCCCCATTGCGTTGCCTCAATCGTGTTATTCGATGCGAGCAACGCAGAGGGTGTCAGAGCCACACCCATGCCCAATGTTGCTGAGACGCGCAAAAAAGTTCTACGATTGAGCACAGGACTCTGCGCTTTGTTGAATGCCGGGATCTCAGTGGAGTACTTGGCCCATAGATTTTGCATCGTTCTCGGTTCCTCTGATTCAGGGTATATCTTTTGGGATGTGTCTTACCGTCAAGAGTGGGGAATTATATATAACGGGAGAGATATGCAACAGTGTTGAAGGTCATGAAAATGGTTGGAATCAATGTGGCAGTGAGAATGTCAATACCGGAATCCGGATCTCCATGGTGCCTTGAGAAATAAGGAAAAACAGTTGGTTCCCAATCACAGTCAGCAGTGCCACAACAGAGTATCAACCGTATGGAAGCGGATTTTTTTCTCGTCATTGCAATTCTTTTCTTTTGTTTTCGGCAACGAATTTTCACCGACCTTGTGCCGATATCGGCATAAGGTCGGCGGTGATCCATTCCTGACAATCAAGATTGGAGTTCCACATGGCGGAGCCCGCCTTGGCACTGAACCAACTGGTGCCGGTTTGGACGCGGGCGGACCATAGATGGGGACAAGCTGGAGCCTCCCCCTATCGCTGCTTTGCAAATCACTTTCCCGTCGCAATAAAATCGGAGAACACATCGAAAATACCAGTGCAGGAGATCTCTTTTCGGTAATGCTTGCCTGATGCGTTAGTGGTCATGTTAGTATCCGTTTATGTTGTTCGTGGTCCCTGATTTCGCCGACAGTGTCGGGCCTGCCAGCAACTTTCGGCACGGTTGAGTCCAATTCCCTAAATTAATCCAAATTCCAATGTGCGGTTCCAAAATCCCTTTCGATGCAAACAAAGTTCGCCAGGACTTCCCGGTACTTGGGCGCGAAGTCAATGGTCATCCCCTGGTCTATCTGGACAATGGTGCTTCCGCGCAAAAACCAAAGCAGGTGATTGACCGGGTTGCAAAATATTACACTGAAGAGCATGCCAACATTCATCGTGGTGTACACCATCTGAGCCAGGAGGCGACCCAGGCTTATGAAGAAGCCAGGGAAACGGTGTGCCGCTTTATCAACGCCAAACACAGTTACGAGGTGTTATATACCAAAGGCACGACGGACGGAATCAATCTGGTTGCCTCCTCCTTCGGTCGCAAAAATCTTGCACAGGGAGACGAAATCATCCTCTCCACAATGGAACACCATTCCAATATCGTTCCGTGGCAGATGATTTGTGAATCGAAGGGTGCAATCGTCAGGGTGATTCCCATCAATCAGGCCGGGGAACTGGACATGGAAGTTTTTTCTTCCATGTTGAATGCGCGTACCAGACTGGTGGCGGTTACCCATGTTTCCAATGCACTTGGAACCATCAACCCCGTCGAAGAAATTATTCGACTGTCCCATGAGCAGGATATTCCTGTTCTTCTGGATGGTGCCCAGGCAGTTCCCCATATGCCCGTTGATGTACAGGCACTGGATGTGGATTTTTACGCATTTTCCGGCCACAAGGTATTTGGTCCCACGGGCATTGGCATCCTGTATGGCAAGGAAGCGTTGCTCAATAGTATGCCTCCCTATCAGGGAGGAGGCGACATGATTGAAAGAGTGACGTTTGAAAAAACCTCCTACAATGTTCTGCCCCATAAATTTGAAGCGGGTACGCCGAATATTGCCGACGGAATAGGTTTTGCCGCTGCGGTGGAGTATTTTTCCCGGTATGATGTATCGGCGATTGCCGCTCACGAGCAGGATATTCTGCACTATGCGACGGAACAGCTGATGGCAATTGATGGTCTCAAAATAATCGGAACGGCCGCAAACAAGGCCAGCGTCATATCATTTTTGCTTTCAGGGACCCATCCCTTTGATGTGGGTACCATCCTGGATCAACAGGGTATTGCGGTTCGTACGGGGCATCACTGTACCCAGCCATTAATGGATTTCTATGGAATTCCAGGTACGGTTCGTGCCTCGTTCGCGATGTATAACAATCGGGACGATGTAGATGCGCTGGTGGCAGGACTCCAAAAAGCGGCCTCCATGCTGCGATAAACCCGGGAAAACGGCGATTTGCGAAATGACGTCCATCAATGAAATTCAGGATGAAATCATCGAAGAATTCGGTTTGTTTGACCAATGGATGGACAAATACGAATATATCATTGACCTGGGTAAAAAAATGCCGCTGATCGATGCCCAATACAAGCACGGGGACAATCTGGTGCCGGGATGCCAAAGTCAGGTCTGGCTGCACGCTGAATTGAAAAACGGCCGTGTTCATTTCTCTGCAGACAGCGATGCCATCATTACAAAAGGGATCATTGCACTCCTTATCCGCGTCCTGTCAGGACAACCTGCAGGCCAGATTGCCCAGGCCGACTTGCGATTTATCGATCAAATCGGATTAAAGGAGCACCTTTCTCCGACTCGGTCGAATGGGTTGCTGAACATGGTACAGAAGATGAAATCTACAGCAGGTAAGCTGGGTGCCCTGCATTAAGACCTGCCTGATTCGACCCGCGTATTTGCAGGGGTCCGTTCGTCTCTTCCAGACAGTCCGGAACACCGGGTGATGTATTCACGTGTTCGGGCCCGATGCGGCCGGATCATTCCATCTTCCCTGCCAGGATTTCACCCCCCCGGGCTGAGCCGTCCACCCGTATCAGCCCAGGCCAAGGAAGGGAAATATGTTTGATTCAGGCCAGGGGGGATATGGTGCGCAAATACGAAAGTCGCCTTTCTTTGAGGCGACCCGGAAATGGGGCTGCAAAGGGTATTCGGTCTACAATCACATGTACATCCCCAGGAGTTTTGGAGACTCGGAAGAAAATTTCTGGAATCTGGTGCAGCACGCTGTTTTGTGCGATGTAGGAGTAGAACGACAAGTCGAGATCACGGGTCCGGACGCGGCCCGGTTTGTGCAGTACCTTACGCCCCGTAATCTCGATGGCTGTGAAGTCGGCCAGTGTAAATACATCTTTATCACATCGGCTGAAGGCGGGATCATCAACGATCCGGTTTTACTCCGACTTGCCGAAGATCACTTCTGGCTCTCCCTTGCAGACAGCGATGTCCTGTTGTGGGCAAAAGGGGTGCAGCTTCATTCAGGCATGGAAGTAACCATTCGTGAACCGGATGTCTCTCCACTGCAGTTACAGGGTCCGAAATCCCGTGAAATCATGGGTGCGATTTTCGGGGACTGGATCAATGCGCTGAAATACTACCGATTTGTCGAACACGAATATATGGGAATCCCGTTGATCATTTCCAGGACAGGGTGGAGCAGTGAGCTTGGATATGAAATTTTTCTGCGCGATGGCGCAAGAGGATTCGAGTTGTGGGAGTCCATCATGAATACCGGTGTCCCCATGGGGTTATTTCCCGGCCACACATCCACCATACGCCGCATCGAAGGGGGAATGCTGTCCTATGTCGCAGACATGACCCTGGAAGACAACCCGTTTGAGATGGGATTCGACCGGCTGGTTGACCTCGACATGAAGGCGGAGTTTATCGGTAAGGCGGCCTTGCAGGAAATCCGTACTACGGGAATCAAGCGATCCCATGTCGGTTTGGAGATTGACGGCGCGCCACTGGTGGCGCCAAATGATGAGCATTGGCCGATTTACGCCCATGACCGGCCGGTGGGAAGGGTCACCTCCGCGGTGTATTCTCCCCGTCTGCAGAAAAACATTGCCCTGGCCATGATCAATATCCGGTATGCAGAAGCCGGCTCCAGCGCAACGGTGCGTACGGCGTGGGGAGAGAGGAAGGTCACGGTGGTAAAAAAACCGTTCTATGACCCGGGCAAAAGGATTGCGAATTCCTAGTCCGTGGTTCGGGACGGACTGGATATCCAGGTCTGCCCGCACAACCTCAGTCGGAAAGCGCCGGTCTTTCCGGGTTCATGGTCTGACTTCCAGAACATGGCCGGCGTGTCACGTTGATTTCTCGAATAAGTTACAAAAAGTAAAGGAATCGTTACTGGGCACAATTCAAGCGAGCGTCCGGCAACCGGACGGTTGCCCGTTGCAGTGCAGTGGGCCGGGCAAGGGTCCCGCACGGTTCCGCTTTTGAGCAATCCGCGCAATCCCTCCACCAGCCCAGGGGTCATTTGGAGGGATTGGCGGGAGAGACTGGCGAGGATACGTTTCCTGGCCTTTCCACCCTGGCGCCAGCCTTCACGTGGACAGGATCATGCCTTGACGGGCAAACAATCCATCGTGTTTCAGAGCTGTGTCTGGAGCTCCTCAATCAGGGATTTCAGGTAAGCCATCCGGGTCGTGGTTTCTTCTTCCAGCCGCTGCATCTCCTCTTTGATCACTTCAAGTTGATGTGCATGAACCCGTTTCGACTGGACGATCTTATCCAGTTCAACCATGGCATTTCGAACCACAGGGGGGACTTCATGGATATATTGGGTGTCCCGGGCATTGCCATCGCCCAGAAGCATCTTTTCAGTTCGAGGAAACCGGAAGCGCTTGCTGGCAGCCAGCAGTGATCCCTTTTTGCGTTTAAATACAATACGCAAATGGTCAATGTTGTTGACGGTCTGAAGCGAATAGCGGTCTATTTCCTCAGGGTCTTCGATGCCCATTTCATTGAGCGTAGGGTAATTTGACATTCTCTTTATTTCTGTAGCATGGGTTCGTGGGGACAACCGTATTTTGATGAAACCGTCGCCTCGGAATATTTTAGCATACTATGCATTTGTGCTAACTGATTACTGGAGGCGGTTAATTCTTTATCAACCCCTGTTAACGGGAAAACCGGGATAATTTCAAAACTGATTGCGGGGCCACATCTTGGTGTGCCCCCGGATTCGAACCCCTTGTTTTGAATCTGCAGACCGGGTTTTCCCGGTTCCTCCCGGGCATGCATGCATTTTGGTCCGGTTGTCCGCCCTGGAGCGGCCGATTCCCGGTGTTGTCTGCCTTCACACGCAGCACACAGTGGCCACCGAATCCAGATGGATTCCGGTCGAGACCTCGATTGCCCCGTCCCGTCCACAAAGTGCGTTCTGCGCTGTGCACAGGCCCACCGACTTCACCCGATGATTCCGAAATCCCGGCGCATCCCATCACCTGGCCCCGGTATTCGATGATGCCAGGGAAGAATCCTGTTTTCCGGTGAGCGGAATCAGCCAGGACTGAAAGCAAGCAGTATCATTCCAGAGAATGCCAGTATCACCCCAAGCCATTGCACTGGTTTCAGGGTTTCTCCAAAGACCAGGACAGAAACCAGGACAGAAATGACGATGGTGCCGCCCACAATGAACGGGATGGCAATGCTGCCGGATACCGGTTTGTCTTCCGCAAACCCCCTAAACAGGTAGAAATAGAGAATTTCAGCCAGTCCGATACAAACCCCCGCACCGACGGCCCATTTGAATGCCTTGCCGGGCAGTGCCACATTGACATTTTGTTGTGTGAGGTAGAGCAGGTAGACCACCGATACACCCAAAGCAGTGGCCTGGAGTGCCATGGTGGCCAGAATAGGTGCGACATTGACCGACCCCGTATGACTGCCGGACACCTTGACCAGCAGGTTATACCCCGCGTAACAAATCGTGATCAGTATTAACAGGATCAATGTACGCATTGGTGCCGTGATGCAAAATTACAGGCTGCTATCTCATCAGATCGGATCGGGTTATGCAATGGGCTGTTGTGCCGGCACGTGTTGCGGGAAAGGAGCTCACGGCTCGGGAAACGAGGAGGGTTATCCCTGGGTGGTGGACGCAATTTCGGTGATGGCACGGCAAATACGGGAAAAACCATTGCCTGCCAGTTGGCTGCAATGCCGTGCCCTCAAATAACCATGGGGGAGACCGGGCTCATTAATCCAGGTTGATGCAACCCCCGCTTTTTTTGTATTCTCCGTAAATACCCGGGCATCATCCATGAGCGGATCGATATCGGCAGAAAATACAACACACCGGGGCAACCCCTGGTAATCCACCAGTTTCAATGGGAAAAGCAAGGGATTGTTCCGTTCATTTCCCGAGGTTGTTCGCATGTTCCGGTAATAATGGACATCCTCCGTGGTAAGTAACGGTGCATGGGCATTTACAAGGTATGAGGCCAGTCCAAGATCTTCACCTCCCAGGGAGGGATAGATTAAAACCTGTCCACTGGGCTGGAATTCCAGATTCCGGGTTGCGATACCCACTGCGGCGGCCAGGGTTCCGCCGGCACTGTCGCCCACTACAATTATCTGGTTGAATTTCCGGGCGACATAATGAAACCCGGCCAGTGCATCGTCCAGGTCATCGGGGAAATGATATTCAGGGGCCAGCCTGTACTCTACCGCAAACACCGTTAACCCGGTGCAGTTGCAAATATCCGCACAGATGCTATCGTGACTTTCCAGGTCGCCGACGACAAAGCCGCCACCATGAAAGTACACAATGGCTGTTTGATGAGTCGAAGAAGGACTCCGGTATTGCCTCAATGGAAGGTCATGACCATTGCTGTCTATGGAGTGGCTGGTGGATGTGACCCCTTCCGGGTAAGGGCTGTCAAATGCCCGGCACATGGCGTTGTAGCATGCCCGCTGGGATACCATGTCATCAAGACACTGGTCCTCATAATAGGAGCGGGTCTTCTCAATAAACGCCTGAATCTCAGGGTCAATATCGAATCTGTTTTTGGTCATGGTCAGATTTTCACCCAGGGCCCGGTGTCTTTTCCCTGGAATACACAATCACCGGTGGATGTTTCACTCGGTTCACAAGTTGTGTCTGGATTGGGGTTGTCTGCATGGCGGCCTCCCGGGTTTTCAATGGGCAGGATGAGGATTTGGAGATGGCAGGTTAACGAAGGGCGCTATTCTTTCGTGAACAGTTCTCTCGGCACATCGGACAGGGTTTCAGCGCCGGATACGGTGATGACAAAACTTTCCGTAATTTCCATGCCCCAGTCATCCTGCCAGACTGCCGGAATGAAATGAAAGGCCATCCCCGGTTCCAGAATGGTTTCATCTCCGGGCCGCAGGCTCATGGTGCGTTCACCCCAGTCAGGGGGATAAGACATTCCGATGGAGTATCCGCAGCGGCTTTCTTTCCTGATTCCTGTGCGAGATTCCAGAATTGCGCAAAATGCCCTGGAGATTTCCTGGCACTGGTTTCCGGGTTTGGCTTTTTCAAGTCCGGCGTTTATCCCCTCGACGACTGCTTTTTCCACATCAATGAACTGCTGCGGCGGCCTGCCAAGGAAGATTGTTCGTGAGGTAGGGCACTGGTACCGTTTGTAACTCCCCGCTATTTCAAAAAATGTGGCTTCTCCGGATACAAAAGGATCATCATTCCAGGTGAGATGGGGAGCGGATGCATCGGCACCGGAAGGAAGAAGGGGAACCATTGCAGGGTAGTCACCGCCGTACCCATCCACGCCCATGCAGCCAGCATGGAAAATTTCCGCTACCATTTTGTTCTTGGGCAAACCGGGTTGAATGCGCTCCCGGATGTGCCGATGCATTTTGGTTACAATCCGCCCGGCAATTTTCATGTATTCAATTTCCCGGTCGCTTTTGATCGCACGCTGCCAGTTCACCAGTCCGGTTGAATCAACCAATGACGCTCCAGGCAAACCGTTGACCAATTCCGCATGTGCCTGTGCGGAATACCAGTAGTTGTCCATTTCGACGCCGATCCGACCCCTGGCCAAGCCGTGCCGGTTTAGCAGTTCAACCAATTCCTGCATGGGGTGTAACGGCAGGTTCTGCACCAGTTTTTCATCATACCCGTGCACATATTCATCCGGCATCCAGACGGTTCGCACCCCCCCATTGGCATCCTGTGCGCGTACGAAGCAAATCGGATTTCCCGCAAGCGGGAGAATCACGCATTGATGAACATAAAATGACCAGCCATCATAACCGGTGAGCCAACCCATATTGGACGGGTCGCTGACGATGATTGTATCGAGGCCACGATTCGACATTTCAGCACGGGTCTTTGCGATGCGGGCATCGTACTCGGCCTGTTCAAATGGAAGACTTTTCGAGGGCATGGATAAATTTTGGATACCTGAATCAAAGAAACGCTAACTTAACAGGAAAAGCCCCATGCTGAAAAGCAGAATCGGCATGGCCGGATACTCTGTACGGTGTGGGATCAACGGGTCATCCGGATGGTTACATTTGTTGATAGAGGTCATTGAAGCTGTTTGATATGGCTTTTTCAAAAAAGGTGACATCTTCCATCTGAATGCACAGCGGGGGGCAGATTCGAAGTACATTTTTATGGGCACCGGATTTGCTGGCAACCAACCCATGTTTGCGTGTCAACTGGAAAAGTTCGTGCATCTCTTCCACCGCGGGTTCTTTTGTTTTCCGGTTTCTAACCAGCTCTGCCGCCAACATCAGTCCACATCCACGGACATCGCCGATGATATCATACTGCTCCTGTATTCCTTTGAGCACGTCCAGCAGTGCCGCCCCCACCTGTTGGGCATTCTCGATAAGGCTGCACTGATCAATCACTTTCAGTACCGCACGGCCCGCGGAGCATGACACCGGGTTTGCACCATAGGTATTGAAGTAAAATTTGTTCGCCATGGCTTCGGCAACCTCTCGTTTGGCAACCACGGCACCCAGTGGGTAGCCGTTTCCAATGCCCTTAGCAAGCACCACGATGTCCGGGACAACATGATGAGATGAAAACGACCAGTAGTCCTCACCGGTTCGACCAAACCCGGCTTGGACTTCATCAACGATGCAGACTCCCCCCGCTGCCCGGATTCGTTCAAAGACACCGCAAAGGTACCCCTTCGGGATGGGCACAATCCCGCCATAGCCCTGGATGGGTTCAATAATCAGACCGGCTACCTGACCGGATGTGCCATACAGCAATGTTCGATCGAGATCATCAAGGTACGGCTGCACCGTGCTGCCATGAATTCCCCTGTACTGGTCAGGATTCGAGGTAAACTGGATGCCGTTCAATAACGAGATGTTATGCCGGAAACTGCTGATCCCCGTGACAGACTGTGCACCAAAGGTGGCACCATGATAACTGTTTGCCAGGGAGATGATGTCATTGTTTCCGGTATGGGAGCGTGCGAGCAGCAGGGCAAAGTCAATGGCTTCTGCACCGCTGTTCATAAAATGGACCACCCATTGTTCACCGGCGGGCATTTTAGCCGTGAGTTCTTCGGCGAAATGGGCGGGAACCGGGTGGAAAAACATCGTTGTGCAGTGCTGTAACTGTTCAGCCTGGTGTTGGACCGCTGCGGTGACTGCCGGATTATTGTACCCGATACTGACGCAAAGGTTCTGGCTCAGGCAGTCCAGGTACTGGTTGCCCTGTTCATCCCAAAGATACTGGTCCTGCCCACGCTTGAATATTAATGGCGTTTTGTACGGGACAAAGGCGCGTTGCGAAGCGGCATAGAAACGATCACGGCGACTGACGATGGCATCGGTCTCCCAATTGATGTCAGCCTTGTAACGGCCGGGATCAGCCTTGATTGCATCGGATATTCTTGTGTGGTTTCCAACCATGGTCACGCTCATCGTTGTATTGTCATGTCAGCCACAGGACGCAATTTTACCGGGATGCAACTTGTCCTACACATCACGCATGGGCTGACAGTGTAAATGGACCGGAATGTAATTCATCCGTTTCGGGAGACTGCCCATGGAATCCAGGTGCATCATTCGTCAGCGACACCCGGGCCTGCTATCGTTCATATCTGTTGAATCAGCAATCGATACGATGGTGAAAACCATTTGTCGGGACCGGCATTTTATGTTGGTCAAGTGTCATGGAAAATGAAACAGGAATCATAGCAGTTTATGGTTCCGGAGTCGGATCTTCCTGCGTCGTGCCCGAATGGTCCGGTCCAGGGCTGGATTGTCCGGATTCCATCGACACGCTCCATTTCCAGGTCCGGCCGCTCAACGGCCATCCTTGAGGCGATGTGAAGCGGCGGCTTTCATGGTGGTGCCCATCAGTTCTTCTCCCTGTGCCGGCGAGTGATTCTATTGTGGTATTGATAGTCTTGCCCGTATCCTACCCTGTGGGATTGTGGCATGGACCATGCCGCAACCTGCGGGCACGGATGAAAGACTGCAGGCCGCTGTATTCCCCCGTGGTCAGGAAGATGGAGTGACCGGGATGTAGAATAACCGTGTTTCGGGTATCGGCCGGTCCGGTTCTGCAAATGGCTGCCGGATCCGGATAATCCGATCCGGAATGGAGATGAATGAATCGTTGGCTTGATTCCTGTTGTCCTGTTCAGGTCGATTTCCCGGTACCGGGTACTCATTGCAAAGAGCACAGAAGGTCACTGATCAAAGCGGACCATTGATTTGAGGAGTCACAGGACTATCCCACGCTCAAGAGTTGATGGAGTTTTGTGGCATGGGAGTGGCGAAGCTTCCCCCCTTTATCCGAGGTAAGCGTTTGGTCTTCCTATGATGGTGTTAATAATACCGTATTTTTTGGATCGATCAAAAAAGTTGCGGTACGCCAAGCGAAATAGCAAGAGGTAGGGGGGTGGTCCGCCACCGAGGTTGGGGGCGGACCATTCCATTACTCTACTACTCACATGATCTCTCGTAGTGCGCGGGTGGGGTCTTGTCGTCCGAGAATCCGCACAATCACAACCTCGTTGTTCTCAAGTCGGTAATAAACCGAATTGCTGTAATAAGGCGCGCGACGGTATCCAGCGCGGATTGTATCCACCTGCGAATAAGAAAGCGGACTATCCGCTATGGTTTGAAAATAGGACACCAGTCCATCGTAATATTTGTCGGCCTGTGTCAGTCCAAAGACCAATATCCCGTATTCGTATAATCTGTCCAGGTCGGCGAGTGCCGCATCAGTCAGGCAGTAACTGACCATTGCTTTGCAATCTCCTTTTCACCTGCGCTTTCACGTCCTCCGGTGTCCGCTCAGAAACCCCACTTTCCTCGCCCTCGATGAGTGCGGAGCGTATCGCCAGAATTTCAGTTTTTCCGGCTTGGTCGCGTCGGATCAGATTGCGGATATATTCGCTGTCGTTGGTGAACTCTCCCGTTGCAATCTGCGCCTTAATCCATTTGTTTTGCTGATTGGTGACGGTAATGGTTTTGCGTATCGTACTCATAAAACGGCCTCCAGGGGGCATGTGAAATATTCATACTATTGATGCAGAATAGCACATTATGTTTCTGAAACCTATACAAAAACCCAAAATGCAGCAATTCTTATCTATGGTGTATGTGTTTTAGTGTTTTTGTTTTCTCCTGTTTTTTTGATTTAATGGATTTTTCGTAGGAAATTCCTCGTAGGCGTGTCGACGGGTTGTCCGGGTTTCACGGACCCCGTGGTGAGTTGGCGCGAATCAGCAGAAGCATCAGCTCCTCCCAAGAGGAAAACACCCAGGCTTTGGCGGGGAAATGCAGACCCTGGAAGAACTGGTATCGGGGTCCTGCGAGCTCACGCGCCTTTTTCCACAGTGGTTCGAGCAAGTCATAAACATAAGGTTCACATATACCGGGGACGGGAAAGCCAGTACTATCTTCCACCACAGGGCAGAAAATACCCACCGAAAGACAAATCCAGGAAAAATCAAACAAAATTAGCGTGGGGTCACTCTGGAGGAGTCAAGACAATACTTGCTGAAAACCGGAAATCATGGTATCGCTATGCTCAACAGGAAGAGACCACGGGAAACCAGTAGTCTGGAAAAGAGTATCTGAACAGAATCGTGAAGAGGAATCAATCTGCCGGTTCGTCGGCATTGCCCCGAAATGATGCCGGAAAGCGCCGCAGAAGCGGGGGTGGCCGTTGCGGTCGGCGGGCACAAAGGGCCCATGCGGGCGTGAGCCGTGTTCCCTATATCAACCGACAGGTTGCGACCTTTGATATTCTCAGTGAAGAGGGATTGTGCCTGATTGAGGAGAATGCGGACACGATACTCAGGGAAGTCGGCATGGACTTCACCGATGATCCGGAAATTCTGGAGTTGTTTCGGGCAGCGGGTGCGGATGTCCAGGGTAACCGGGTACGATTTGAACCCGGGCATCCCCGAAGTATTGTACAGGCCACTGCGCCATCACAATATTGCCAGTATGCACGGAACCCGGACAACCATGTCATGATTGGCGGGAACAACACGGTACTGTGCCCTTCGTTCGGCCCACCATTTATTCACAATCTGGATGAAGGGCGCCGGTATGGAACACTGGATGATTTTCATAACCTGGTGAAAATCCACCAGATGATTCCCTGGTTGCACCATTCCGGTGGAGTGGTATGCGAACCTACCGATGTTCCCGTCAACAAGCGGCACCTTGATATGTTGCTGGGGCATTTCCGGTACAGTGACCGGGGGTGTTTTGGAGCCCTCATTGGCGCCGAGCGGGCACAGGATTCGGTAAACATGGCGAAAATACTGTTCGGCGATGAGTTCGTTGACGGGCATTGTGTTTTTTACTCCGTTGCGAATACCAATGCACCGCTGGTGCTGGATGTGGCCATGTCAGGAGCATTGAAAACCTATGCCGCCAATAACCAGGCGGTGGCCTGCACGCCCTGGACACTGGCGGGTGCCATGAGTCCGTGCACGGTTGCCGGCACGCTGGCCCAGGTTTTGGCGGAAACCCTGGCGGTCTGTGCACTGACCCAGTTGGTGAGACCGGGGGCGCCCTGCCTGATGGGCAGTTTTGCCACAGCAATCTCCATGCAATCCGGCGCCCCCACCTTTGGCTATCCGGAAGGCGCCAAGCTGGTTTTGGCAGCCGGGCAACTGGCAAGAAGGCTGGGAGTGCCCTTTCATACCGTGGGTTCACTGTCGGCATCCAAGTTGCCGGATGGCCAGGCCGAGCAGGAAGCTGCGATGGGATTGATCATGGCCGTGCTTGCGGGGGCCAATTTCATCAACCATGCCACCGGCTGGCTGGAAGGCGGGCTGGTCACCGGATATGAAAAAACCATCCTGGATGCCGACCTGTGCGGGAAAATTATCGATTTCTGTGAGGGGATCGACCTGTCCCCGGAAGCCCAGGCCCTGGATGCGATTTTTGAGGTCGGACCGGGGTCACATTTCCTGTCGAGTCGGCATACCCTGTCAAATTTTGAAAATGCATTTTATGTCTCCGAGGTAGCGGACAATAATTCATTCGAGCAGTGGAGAGAGGCCGGAAGCCTGGATTCCGCCCAGAGGGCGAATCAAATCTGGAAAGAATATTTGAAGAACTATGAAGAACCGAAGCTGGATGAGGCGAAACTGGAAGCACTGGAGGAATATGTGGCGAAGCGAAAAAAAAGTATGCCGGACAAAAACTATTAGATAACATCTGCCAGCAGGCCGGGGACCTTCCCGTGGAAACGGTAAAACCAGTCTGAAACGGGCCATGCGTGGTTGTCCCTGGGATTCGTTCCGGATCAGTCATGCGGTGGCAGTGGGTGCAATCCCCGCACAGTGCCTCCCTGCCCGGTAGTCAGAATGGACGGGGAGAACCGTCCGGCGGGGCGAACCATCGGGCTGAACCCTGGTCCAGGACAGGGAGAGCGTTTTCATTGTCTTGACGTGAATAATACAGAAAAAAATATCATCATCATCGGTGGTGGAGCCATCGGTCTGAGCACCGCGTACCATTTGGGCAAGCTGGGCTGTACCAATGTTTTATTGTTGGAGCGCAATGAACTCACCAGCGGCACTTCCTGGCATGCAGCGGGCATCGTAGGTCCCCTGCGTGCCACTCAGAACCTCACCACGGTGGCCAGATATGCGCTGGAACTGGTGGACCGTATAGAAAAGGAGACGGGGCAATCCACCGGATACCGGCGTACCGGAGGATTGTGGCTGACCCGGTCCCAGGACCGGATGACCGAATTGAAGCGCGTGGCGGCCATGGGTGAAATGAATGGCCTGCACAGTACATTTCTGACCCCTGACGCCCTGGGAGAGCGGTTTCCCATGATTAATCACGCGGACCTGGCCGGTGCGATGTATCTTTCCGAAGATGGCCAGATCAACCCGGTTGACCTTTGCATGGCGTTTGCCAAGGGTGCCAGAGCGAATGGTGTGACCATACGCCAGCATGCCGGGGTTCAGAAGATTTCCGTGGAAAACGGCAGGGCAAGATCGGTGCTTCTGGACTCCGGGGAAAAAATCCACTGCGATATTCTGATCAACTGCGCAGGATTGTGGGCGCGGACCGTTGGCGAAATGGCAGGAGTGAATGTTCCCTTGCATGCGGTAGAGCACATGTACGTGGTGACCGAGCCCATTGCAGGACTGCCACAGCCATGGCCGGTCTGTCGGGATATGGAGGGCGCACTGTACATCAAGGAAGATGCCGGAAAACTGGTCCTTGGGGTTTTCGAGCCCAATGCCAAATTGTGGTATCACGAGTCTGTGAATCCGACGGCTTCCTATCTGGTATTCAACGAAGACTGGGACCATGTCGAGCCCATGCTCAAAGCAGGCATCCACCGAATCCCGAGGTTCGAAACAATCGGATTGATCCATTTCATGACCGGCCCGGAGAGTTTTACCCCGGATACGAAGCCATTGATGGGTCGGTCCGCGGAGGTGGACAACTTTTTTGTGGCGGCAGGCATGAATTCCCTGGGGATCATGTCTTCCCCCGGAGTGGGAAAGGTGGTGGCTGAATGGGTGGTTGCGGACGCATGCCCCATAGATTTGTGGGAAGTGGATCTCATGCGTTTCCAGCCAAAAGACAACGACATTGCCTTTGTGCGTGAACGAACCATTGAAGCGGTCTCCAATCAGTTTGACATGCACTGGCCGGGGAAACAGTACAAAACGGGCCGAAATCGAACGTTGTCGGTCTGGCATGAACAACTGGCCAGCCTGGGCGCCGTGTTTGGGGCTCCTGCAGCCTGGGAACGGCCACTGTGGTTTGCCCGGGACGGGGAACCCCGGCAGATTGAATACAGTTACGGAGATCAATGTTGGTGGCCCGTGGCGGACCGCGAGTCGAAAATGCTGCAGCAGTCCGGTGCGATATTTGAGCTGTCGCCCTTTACCAAAATCATGGTTGAAGGGCCGGATGCCTGTACGGCACTGCAGTGGCTGTGCACCAATAATATGGAGGTTCCCATTGGCCGGGTCGTGTATACACTCATGCTGAATGCCCGGGGAGGGATTGAAGGAGAACTGACGGCCACCAGGATCAGCGAAAACCGGTATCTGCTGATCACTGCGTCGATGACCCGGGTCAGGGATATCCATTGGATTGAGCGAAATACCAGGCAGTTTGATGTGGCGGTTGCCGACAGGACCGACCACTATTCTATGCTGGGGGTGATGGGGCCGCGCAGCCGGGCCTTGCTGGACTGCATTGGAGATACCGGTTTTTCGACGATGGATTTTCCATTTGGAACATCCAGGACGCTGTGCATTGGGGGAATCAATGTGCGGGCCTCCCGACTCAGTTTCGTCGGCGAACTTGGCTGGGAACTCATGATTGAAAATGCCGGGGCAGTCAGGGTACTGGAGAAAGTCCTGTCGCAAGCGCGTGAATTTGAAATGGGCATGGCAGGGTTCATGACGATGGAATGCTGCCGCCTGGAGAAGGGGTATCTGCACTGGGGACAGGATATTGGGCCGGATGAGAATCCCTACCAGGCTGGCCTGGGGTTTGCCGTAAATACGGACAAACCGGGAGGGTTTCTCGGGCTGGAGGCGCTGCAGTCGCCGGGCGGACGGGAGAAGAACATCCTGGTACGGTTTGAAGCCCGGAACACCCGGCCATTGCTTCTCCATGATGAGCCCATCTATTTGGAGGACCGGCTGGTTGGCCGAACCACGTCCGGCGGGATGGGTTTTCGAACGGGCAAGGCGTTGTGTCTGGGTTATATTGATGCGGGGTGTGTGCCGGAAAAAGAGGCAGGCGAGGGGGGATTTAACGTCAAGGTTGCCGGAGAAATGCATCCCTTGTCTGTATTGCATGAACCCCCCTATGATCCTGGAGGAAAGCGGATGCGGACATGAGGAAAATCCACTGTCTTTCCGGCCCGGGAGGGCGCCGTATCCAGGTACCCCTGGATGTTCCGCAGCGATTCCAGCATGAGGTTTGCTGACTATTGATGACGAAAAAATTCAAATCCCATGCCCAGGTCGTTGTCATCGGTGGAGGTGTGATGGGCTGCTCCCTGATCTATCATTTGACCAAATTTGGTTGGCGCGATGTCGTGCTGGTAGAAAAGAATCAGCTCACTGCCGGTTCTACCTGGCACGCGGCGGGGTTGTGTACCCATTATGCCCACAATATCACGGTGATGAATTTGCGTGCACACAGTGTACGGCTCTATTCCGGTCTTCTCGAAGAAGAGACCGGTCAGCCGGTGGGTTTCCACGGGACGGGTGCACTGAGGGTGACCGCCCAACGGGACCGGATGGATGAATTCCGCCACGTTCAGGGTATCGGCAGGTTTGCCGGGCATGATTTTCATATTCTGGACCCCGGGGAACTCAGGGAAATTTATCCGCTGGTGAATACAGAAGGGTTGCTCGGGGCCATTCATGAGCCGAAAGACGGCTATGTCGACCCCAGCCAGGCCACCCATGCGATGGCGAAAGGCGCGCGAAATCAGGGAGCGGAAATCTATCTGAATAATCCTGTTGAAGCGATTGAACACGTCGGTGGCGAATGGATCGTGCACACCCGGTCCGGGGACATCAGGGCAGAGCACATCGTCAATGCCGCCGGCACATGGTGCAGGGAAATTGGTTTGATGATGGGAGTCGATCTTCCCGTGGTACCCATGCTTCACCAGTATATGATTCTGGACCGTATTGAGTCGTTCGCAGCCCTGGACCATGAACTGCCGTTTATTCGTGACCCCGATGAGAGCTGGTACCTGCGCCAGGAGCGCGACGGCCTGATTCTCGGGGCCTATGAGAAAAACGGCCGGCCCTGGGCCATTGATGGTGTTCCCCCGGATTTTGGAATGGAACTGTGCCCTCCCGAACTGGAGCGGATTGAGGAGATGGCGGTGAATTGCGCAGCCAGGGTGCCTGCGGCGGGGGAGGGTGGCATCAAGGATATTGTCAATGGCCCCATCACCTTTACACCGGATGCCAATCCCCTGATCGGGCCGGCCTACAACCTGCCCAATGCATGGGTCCTTACCGGTTCGAGCATGGGGGTCATGGAAGGCGGCGGGGCCGGGGAGTTTCTGGCATGCTGGATGATGGACGGGGAACCGCCTACAGACGCGATGGCCATCGACTCCCGCCGGTTTGGAGGCTACGCGGATCGCGACTATCGTGTCGACAAGGCTGTCGAGTGCTTTGCGGCCCAGTTCGGTATTCACTATCCCTTTGAAGAGCGACCAGCCGGACGGGGGAAACGTGTTCCCCCGATTTACCAGCGGCTGAAGGAGCTGGGTGCGGTGTTTGGGTCGGCCTACGGCTGGGAACGGCCCAACTGGTATGCGCGGACCGGGGAAAACCGGGAACCCGAATTGAGTTTTCAGCGCCCCGGCTGGTTTGATGCAGTGGGGGAGGAATGCCGGTGCGCCAGTGAAAAGGTGGTGATTGGAGATCTGGGTGCCTTCAGCAAGTTCATGGTCCGGGGAGAGGATGCAAACCGGTTTATGGATTCCCTCGGGGCCAATCGGCGGCCCATGGAGGACGGCGCCATTGGCATCAATCATGTACTGACCCCGTCGGGCGGGGTGGTATCGGAATATACCGCAACAAGAATCGGGGACAACCACTATTATCTGGTCTGCGCGGCGGCGGCGGAGCGTATGGATGAAGACCTGCTCAGGGGCCGGGCGCAGCTGTTCCCTGACCTGACCATCGAAAATGTGACAGAACAGATGGGGGTGCTTGGGGTGATGGGGCCCAGGGCCGGGATGCTTTTATCAGAAGTGAGTGACACGGTTTTTTTGCAAAGGGCCTTTCCATGGTTGACCGCTCAGCCGATAAGGGTCGGGGATATTGAAGTCACGGCTCTTCGGGTTTCCTACATCGGTGAATCCGGATGGGAACTGCATCATCGAATATCAGATCAGCGGGCCCTTTTTGATTCGTTGTGGTCAAAAGGCGAAAAGCACGGTGCGGGACTGTACGGTGCATTCGCCATGAATGCCATGCGCCTGGAAAAAGGCTACCGGGCATGGGGAGGTGATTACACGACGGAACGGACCCCGCTGGAAGCTGGAGTCGGTATGTTTGTCAAAACAGCGGAGCGCGAGTTTGCAGGCAAAACACAGATGATGGAACGAAAGGGAAGGGAGGGTCACTGGAGCATGCACTTGCTTGAATTGGAGGACACCGGGGAAGACCCGTTTTATGCCCACACCGTTTTCCAAAGTGGGCAACCGATTGGGATGGTCACATCCGGGGGGTTTGGACATCGTGTGGGAAAACCCCTGGCACTGGCCTATTTTCGTGAACCGCCCCAAAAGTGCAGTCTGGAAGTGGAAATTCTGGGCAAAAAGGTTCCAGCGAAAATTCTTCATGCCGCGCCCTACGATCCCGACAATCTGCGGATGCGGACCGATCCAAAGATGCCTGCCTGAACCGGATTGCTGTTGGCACCAGGGAAAGAGGGTCCCGATGGCCTGTCCATTCAGTTTCGCGTTGAAACCCCTGCAACGGCTATGGCGGGGTACCGGAGAGGACGGCCAAAAATGGTTCAGCGAATTGCTGCAGCTTGATATCCCCCACACCGTTGACTTCTGCGAACTCGGCCCGGTTTTGTGGATTACGGTGTACCATATCGAGTAGAGACCGATCGGTAAAAATGATGTACGCCGGAACGCCGCGCTGCCTGGCGAGACGAAGCCGCAGTTCCTTGAGCTTGTCGAGCAGGATGGCCTGGTCAGGGGAGAACGGGTGCATCGCAGGAGTGACCGGTGGCTTGTGACTCCTGGTCTTGGGTTTGTTCTGGCTTAAAAACTCAGGTCGATAGGAAAATTTCCCGCGACCTTCCAGCAGGTCAAGGCCCTTTCCCCTCAGCTTGAGCCCGCCGTACCCCTGGATGTCCAGATGGAGAAATCCCGCAGCGAGAAATTGCCGGATCAGCGAACGCCAGTCTTTCTTTGGGATGTGGGTGCCGACGCCAAATGCGGCCAGCTGATCATGACGGGCATTGGTCACTTTTGCCGTTTTGGTGCCACGCAGGACATCAATGATATGCGAAACCCCAAAGCGTTGCCCTGTGTGGTAGACCGCTGAGGCGATCTGTTGGCCTTCAGTGGTACCGTCCTGGAGCTCAACAGGGTCCAGGCACAGATCGCAATTGTCGCAGGAATCGCTCTGTTCGCCGAAATAAGTGAGCAGCAACCGGCGTCGGCAGGCGGGGGCTTCGCAGTAACTGATCAGCGCATCAAGGCGTTTGTGCTCCCGGAGATTGCGGGCGTCATCCAGGCCATTCTGCTCAATAAAAAGCCGCCTCATGCGGATGTCGTCAAACCCAAACAGCATGTGTGCCTCCGCCGCCATCCCATCGCGTCCGGCCCGTCCGATTTCCTGGTAATAGGCTTCCATGCTTCCGGGCATGTCGGCATGCAGTATAAAGCGGACATCGGACTTATCGATGCCCATTCCAAAGGCAATGGTCGCGACAATCACAAGACCGGGTTCGGTCATAAACCGGTTTTGATTGATATCGCGGTCCGATTGATCCATGCCGGCATGGTAGGGCAGGGCCTGAAAGCCATGCTGGGACAGGAAATCGGTGATCTGTTCGGTCTTTTTGCGGGACAGGCAGTAAACGATTCCGCTGTCGCCAATGTGCCGATTCAGGAAGTCGAGCAACTGCCTCCTGCCGTCCTGTTTTGCCGAGACGGACAGGCGAATGTTCGGTCGGTCGAACCCAAGAACATTGACCTCCGCCTTTCCATCGAAGAGTTGTTTCAACATGTCTGCCCGGGTGATTTCGTCTGCGGTTGCCGTCAGCGCTGCCACGGGGACTTCAGGAAAAAGTTGTCTCAGCCGGCACAGGTCCTGGTACTCGGGTCTGAAAGAGGGCCCCCATTGTGAGATGCAGTGCGCTTCATCGATCACGAACAGGCTGATATCCAGCTTTTGCAACGCGGCCAGCATGCGGTCTGTCATCAACCGTTCCGGAGCCATGTACAAAAGGCGGGTTTCCCCCGAACTGACGCGCCGCCACGCCGCCACATTGTTCGGGTAGCTTTGTGATGAGTTGATGGTTTCGGCGGCTACACCCACCACGCGCAATGCCGTGACCTGGTCCTGCATCAGTGACAGCAGGGGAGAGACAACCACCGTCAGGCCGCCGTTCACCAGGGCAGGAATCTGGAAACAAAGGGACTTCCCCGACCCGGTTGGCATGACGCTGAGTACATTGCGTCCGTCCAGCAGCGCATGAATAGAGGCTTCCTGGCCCGGGCGAAACTCATCGAAGCCGAACGTATGCTTCAGAACCTGCCTGGCCGCATCAAGAGGGGTATTGTGCTTTTCCATCAGTGCGACGATTGTGGAAACCCTGCCCGGCAAATGAGATATTCCGGCAGCACTTCAGCAGCCCCTGACAGGGAGGGTCAACGGGCGGATGCGAACCACGAAGGATGGGGTCCGGGGTCCCTGGCAATGAATGGATCGGTGCGTACGGTGCCTCCCGGGAAATGCTGGGAAAAATGCCACAAACTGTCGATGCCGGATGGATGTGAAGAGGTTGGGCAGGATGGTAACACGATATGCAGCCCATTTCGGTGCAGTCACGGGTACAGATTCGCGGGCGGAGCGGTATGCTGGATTCTAAACCGGCACCGGCTGGTTCAATTTTTCCAGGGCCTGCTCATGCAGGGTGGAATTGGCAGAAGCCAGGACCTGCCCATTGCTCTGCATCCCCAGATGGTCGCCCTGCCAGTCGGTGATGACTCCCCCGGCACCCAGAATCACGGGGATCAAGGCAAAGTAGTCATAGGGATACAGGTCAGCCTCGCAGACCAAATCGTTGTACCCGGATGCAAGCAATCCGTAGCTGTAACAGTCACCGCCGAAGACCCTGAACCTGCAGTTTTTGGTCAGGTTTTCGGATTGTTTCCCCGTGTGTTCGTCAAACATGTCCATGGTCGTGGTATACACCGATGCATCGGCTATTTTCGTGGTATTCCGTGTCCGGCAGATTGCACCGTTGTGGGTCGTTTTCGCATCTTTGATCCCAATCCACCGATCCTCCAATATCCCATGATCAATGATGCCTATGACCGGCTTTTCTTCATACAACAACGATATCAGTGTGCCGAATGTGGGCATGCCCGTGGCGAAACACTTGGTTCCATCAATGGGATCAATGACCCAGTGCCATTCGGAATCCGTGAATTGCTGTCCACTTTCTTCTCCGAAAAACCCATGCCGGGGGTGCCTGTCAAGAATGATATTTTTTACGACGGCTTCCGTTTCCTGGTCCGCGATGGTGACCGGGGTCCTGTCTTCCTTGCTCCCGACTTCCATTTTCAGGCGAAACCACTTCCGGGTAACCTGCCGGGCGCTGTCGGCGGCGAACAGGGCCGTATCAAGGTAGGGTCCCAATGCAGCATCAGTAAGATTTTTCATAACCGGGTGAAGAAAATGATTGTGATGGTGGATTCTACCTGATAGTGGAATCTTTACTCGATACAGTTGAAGTCATTGGCCGGTCTGTGCTGATTCGGGACAGAAAAGAAAAACCCATCACAATAGTTACTCACGCCTTGGATTAGGGTAGAATCCGCCTCCAATTTTTGCTATCAACCCCATTTTTTCGAGGAGAGCCCACGAAATGAAAATACTGGTACCCGTAAAACGTGTTATCGATGCCAATATCAGGGTCAGAGTAAAGGCTGATAAAACAGGCGTTGAAACAACCAATGTCAAAATGGCGATGAACCCATTTTGTGAAATCGCCGTGGAAGAGGCGCTTCGATTGAGGGAAAAAGGGGATGCAGAAGAAGTGGTTCTCTTTTCAGCCGGTCCTGAAAAGAGCCAGGAAACGATCCGGGCAGGCCTTGCCATGGGCGCGGACCGTGGAGTGCACGTCAAGACCGAGGCCATTCTTGAACCCCTGGCCATTGCGAAAATGATCAAGGCGATTGCCGAAAAAGAAGGCGCGGATCTGGTCATTCTCGGTAAGCAATCCATTGATGATGACAACAATCAGACCGGGCAAATGCTGGCGGCGATCATGGGGCGTCCATTGGGGAGTTACATTTCCAAAATTGAAAAAAACGAGGAGGGGTTTGCCATCACCCGTGAAATTGATGCGGGCCTGGAAAGGTTGCAGATTGCCAGCCCCGCGGTGGTCACGACCGACCTTCGTCTGAATGAGCCCCGTTATGCATCATTGCCAAATATCATGAAGGCGAAAAGGAAACCCATTGAGGTGTCAACGCCCGAAGAACTGGGAGTGGATATTTCCAACCGGATTGAAGTGATTCAAGTCAATGAACCACCTGCCCGTGAAGCCGGGATCATGGTGGCGGATGCTTCCGAACTTGTCGATAAACTTAAAAATGAAGCGAAGGTGATTTAAATGAGCATTTTAGTCATTGCCGAGCACGATCAATCAGATTTGCTGCCCGCAACATTCAATACCGTCACAGCGGCAGCCCAGGTCGGTGGAGAGGTGCATGTACTGGTCGCAGGACAGGACTGTGGTGCCATTGCGGAGGCTGCATCGAAAATTACCGGTGTGAGCAGGGTTCTGGTCTGTGACTCGGTGACCCACGCACAGGATATTACAGAAAATGTGGCAGCACTCATTCACGCCCGGTCAGGGGACTACAGTCATGTGATGGCCCCGGCATCGACTTTTGGCAAGGCCCTGATCCCGTATGCGGCTGCATTGTGCGATGTGCAGGCAATTTCGGATATCAGCGAAGTGGTGGACAGTGATACGTTTGTACGGCCGATCTATGCCGGTAACGCGCTGGCAACGGTAAGGTCTTCGGACTTCCTCAAGATGATTACGGTTCGAACCACGGCTTTTGACCTGGCTGAATGTGAGGGCGGCAGCGCTGAAATTGAAAAGATTGAAGACGTTGCGGCGACAGACTGCGTTCAGTTTATCGAACAGTCGCTGAGTCCCAGTGAAAGACCGGAACTGACCTCGGCCAAAGTGGTTGTTTCAGGTGGTCGGGGCATGCAAAACGGTGAAAACTTTGTGATGCTGGAACAATTGGCGGATACCCTGGGTGGTGCGGTGGGAGCTTCGAGGGCGGCAGTGGACGCCGGATTTGTGCCGAACGACTACCAGGTTGGGCAGACCGGCAAGGTCGTCGCACCTGATCTGTATCTGGCAGTGGGGATTTCGGGGGCCATTCAGCATCTTGCCGGCATGAAGGATTCGAAAGTGATTGTTGCAATCAACCATGATGAAGAGGCCCCGATTTTCCAGGTGACCGACTACGGATGGAATGAGGACCTGTTCACGGCGGTTCCCGCTCTTCAGGCTGAACTGGAAAAGGAGTAAGTCAACCTCCCGGGAGGGACCCCGACTCATAAAGGACAACTCCCCGGGTTTGGTTTTGACCCAGGACCCCCGGGCCAGGTTGTGTTGTCCGCAGAACACGGGTTCCGTCCCCCCGGGGGAAGAATGGGGGGGGAAGGATTGAGGATGACGCCCCATGGGTTGGCCCGGGTACAAGCGAAGCCAGGGAGCAGGTCTGGCGTCCTGGTGGGGTGAAATCCCGGTGGGAGGGACGGGGGTTAGCATTGGCTTGATCAGCCCGGCCGGGGATATCGGTCTTTTCTGATCGGCAATCGAGCACTGGGCACAGTCCGGTCTGCCAGGGTTCCATCACCGGGGACGGGGGTGCCCTGGCGCCGCATTGACAGATTTTTGGTTGTCAATTGTTCTGCGATGTGGCAGTTTTCCATGAACGGGTTTCCCAAGAGTCTGGAATGTCAAAAACAGTTGCAATTTCCCCGAATCTGCTGGATCAGTTTCCCAGGGTTGAACTGGGTCATGTCCCGACTCCACTGGAGCGGTTACCAAGGCTGTCGGAAATGTATGGTGTACGGCTCCATGTGAAGCGTGATGACTGTACCGGGCTGGCATTGGGGGGCAACAAGGTACGCCAACTGGAATTTTACCTCGGCGATGCACTGGCGAAGAACTGTGATACGATATTGAGCACGGGGGCTGTCCAGTCCAATTACATGCGTCTGCTCGCCGCCGCCGCGAGCAAACTGGGCCTGGAGTGTCATATACAGGTGGAGCACCGGGTCGATAACCCATCCATGGAGTACCAGTGTTCGGGAAACAGGCTGCTGACGGGTCTGTTGGGTTCCACTGTCCACGATTACCACGGAGGGCAGGATGAAAAAGGGGCAGACCGGGCCGTTCATCTGATCGCTGACCGCTTGAAAAATCAGGGCCGCAGACCGTATGTCATTCCCCTGGCTCCCACCAGGGCGCCCAGAGGTGCCCTGGGGTATGCCATGGCCGCCGGGGAATTAATCCGGCAAACGGATGATCTGGGTCTTTCGCCTGATCTCGTGGTTGTGGGGTCCGGAAGCGGCCTGACCCATGCGGGTCTCCTGTTCGGACTCCGTTTGCATGGCTCCAGGTTGCCGGTACTGGGTGCTTGTGTCAGACGAAACCGGGAACTTCAGGCACCCCGGATTCTTGATCACTGCTCTCATTTGTCTGCGATGATGAATATCCCGAAACTGGTGAAAAAAACAGATGTCTGGGTCGATGATCATGCCCTGGCGCCGGGGTATGGACAGGCATCCCGGATCGTGACTTATGCGGTTCATCTGGCCGCGACACGGGAGGGGCTGCTCACAGATCCGGTGTATTCGGGGAAGGCCCTGGGTTGTCTTTTGCACAGGGTCCAGACCGGAAAATTAGCCGGCTACAGGGAAATCATCTTTATTCACACCGGGGGCACGCCGGCGCTGTTCGCCTACCGGACGGATGTGGAAGAATACGGGGTGAAGTAGACATGGGAGGTGTGGTGAAGTCGCTGCCTGCACACTGGTATGCGAATGAAGAAATCTTTCAGCTGGAGCAGGAAAGGATATTTTCGAAAAACTGGAGTTTCGTCGCCCATGCCGGGCAAATCGAGAAACCGGGAAGTTTTGTTACCGCGACCATCGCCGGCGTTTCAATCATTGTCCTGAAATCACCGGAACACGAGATCAGGGGCTTTGTGAACATCTGCCGCCACCGTGCTGCTCCTCTGTGTACCCGGGAAACCGGGGAAATAACCCGGTTTACCTGCCCATACCATGCATGGAGCTATGACCTGGACGGAGCTTTGCTGTCGGCCCCCGGGGTGGATTTGGGCCGAGACATGGATGCCTCGAAATTCGGGCTGATCCCGGTTCGTGTGAGCAGTTGGAACCACCTCATCTTTGCATGCCTGGACAGGGATTGTGTGAGTCTTTCCCGCTGGCTGGGAGATGTTGTTTCCATTGCGGGGGATTATCCGCCCTTGTCTGAAATGGATTATGCGTGCATGCAGTCAAACCAATGCGAGATAAACTGGAAAAATTACAGCGATAATTCTGCCGAGGGTTATCATCTGTCACGGGTTCATCCTGAACTCAGCAGGTCTCTGATCACCCGCCAGACCAGGATCAAGGTGCATGAAAACGGCCAGTTCGTGGGCTTTGATATCACGTATAAAGAGGGAGAATCCGTCTCTCCCGGATATTGGGTGTATAAATACCCCGGGTTGCTGATGCACTTTTCCCTGAGCAGCTTTAATGTTGAAAAGGTGACACCATTGGGCCCAACCCGCACCGGGATGCACCGCTGGTTCTGGTTTAAACCCGGGGTTGGGGAGCCGCAACGCAAACAGGTCGTTTCATTGTCCAACCAGGTGATTCAGCAGGATATGGACATTTGCAGGGAGGTGCAGAAGAATCTCGAAAGCGGGTTGTTCCAGGACGGCATGCTCTTTCAGAACCGGGAGCCCGGGACCATTTATTTTCAACAGTGTGTACGGGAGTCACTGGGTGAGCAGTGGTGTGACGAATCCTAGAACAGGCCCACTGCAGGATGTCACGGTAATCGATTTGACCCGTGTTCTCGCGGGTCCCTTCCTGACCATGATGCTGTCCGACCTCGGTGCCAGGGTCATCAAGGTGGAATGGCCGGGGAAGGGGGATGACGCCCGGCATTTTGGGCCTTTCGTAAACGGGGAGTCCGCCTATTTTGCAACCATTAACCGGGGAAAGGAAAGTATCGCGCTCAACCTGAAGGACCGGGACGACCAGGTGATTCTGGAGAAGCTGATCAGGAAAGGAGATATCCTGGTTGAGAATTTCTCGGCAGGCACCCTGGATAGACTGGGGTACGGCTGGGCCACTCTGCAACGCATCAATCCCAGGCTGATCTATGCGGCGGTTTCGGGATTTGGACACACCGGTCCGTATAAGGACAGGCCCGCCTATGACCTGGTGGTACAGGGAATGGGCGGAGTGATGAGCCTTACCGGCAGCGAGGATATGCCACCCGTGCGGGTCGGGACATCGATTGGTGATATCACCGCGGGAATGTTTGGTTTAAGCGGAGTGTTGTCGGCCCTTTATGACCGGGAAAGAACCGGGAAGGGCATGAAAGTTGATGTCGGGATGCTCGATTGCCAGGTCGCGATTCTGGAAAATGCAATCAGCCGTTACTTTGCTGAAAATGTCGTGCCGGGACCTTTGGGGCTTCGGCACCCGTCCATTACACCATTTGCCGGTCTGAAAGCCAAAAATGGCGAATACATCATCATCGCAGCTGGAAACGACGGCATGTTTCACAGGTTTTGTGACGCCATTGGCCGCAAGGAACTGAGTACGGACCCGCGTTTCGAGAACAATGCCGGGCGCACCCGCCATTACCGGTCACTGTACAGCGAACTGGAAAAGTCGCTGGAGGCCAAATCCGCTTCCGACTGGCTGGAGATATTTCAAAATGCCGGCATCCCGTGTGGACCGATCAATAACATTGAGCAGGTGGCCAATGACCCGCATGTCGCGGAACGAAATATGATTGTTACGGCGCAAGCAAAAAGTGGAACTCAATTCAAAATGCCGGGAAACCCCATCAAGTTCTCGGGCTACGATGATCCGGACACGAGAGCCGGTCCTCCTGCCAACGACCAGGACAGGGAAATCATTCTCAAATGGATCATGGAAAGTTGAGACGGTGCTTGCCGGGAGATGGCATGCATTGTTCAAAAAGGCTGGTTTCGGGTCGGGAAGCGGGGGATTGATCCGGGCGACCCCGGGAACGATTAATCCGGGATCGTGCGGTCAAGACCACGAATGATGTTCTTTTCCCGGTCAAAAAACGGAATTTCGACGATCTCGCACGCATGTAGCGTTTTATCCGGCAACTCCAGTTGAAGCGTGCGTCCCACCCAATCACCGGGTTCATCAAACCGTGCATAGCCGATCCCGCATTCAAGGGTGGGGGAGGGTACCCCGGATGTGATGTGACCCACCGCTTGGCCTCCATCCAGGACAATGCTGCCAGCCGCTGGGGTTTCGGTCTGGCAGGTCAGCCCCAGGAGCAGGGGCCGTCGGTCCTTGCCAGCAAGGGCATCGCGGCCCACGAAGTCGCCTTTGTCCAGATCAATGAACGGGGCAAGGCCGGCTTCGAATGGTGTCATGGTGATATCCATGTCTGTCATATTGCCGAGAATACCCGCCTCGATCCGGCGAATGGTCATCGCCCGGGTGGATGAAAACTCCATGCCGTACGGCTCTCCAGCGGTGATCAGGTGATCCCACAGCCCCAGGTGGTCCGTGGTGGCGCCGTCGCAATAGATCTCAAACCCCAGTTCTCCCGTGAAGCCTGTACGCGAAACGTAGAGTGTCTGCCCGCCGATGGCGAAAAAACCCGACCGGAAATAGGGCATGTCGTCGGTGATGGCGCCGTCTGATGCCGCCTGCATGATGTCGATTGAGGCCGGGCCCTGGATTTGGATAACACGTGAATTCGGATTCGAGATGGTCACATCAAATCCGCCGCTGTGGGCAATGAGCCAGGTCTCAAAGGGACCATCTGCCTGTACATACCAGAATCGGTCCGGTCCGAGTTTGAACAGTACGCCGTCCATCATGACTCCGCCTTGTGGTGTGCAGGCAATCGTATAATAGCCGCGACCTTCCCGCATCGGCAGGATGTTGCGCGCGAACACCCTGTTCAAAAACGTCACCGCATCAGGCCCACTGATCTCCACGGGTTTTTCAGGCACATCAAAGATCAATGCCTTGCGTCGCAGGACCCAGTATTTCTCAACCGGGTCCTCGCCCATATAGATCGCCAGATAGCGGCCAGCATACACTCCACGTATCATGTCGGGACTGTCTGTACGGGCGATAAAAGGGGATTCCTCAAAACGCCGGGCGCTGATTCGCACGGTGTTTTCCAGATCCGAGGATTCTTGCAGATTCTTCATGTTGTTGGCTTCTGGCTTGACGTATCCCCCTGAAAAGGCCGGGGGCGCAGAATGCGTGGCGGTTGATGTGCGGTGATGGCGGGGGGCGTTTTGTTGCAGCGTTCTATTTCCACCAGGCAGGAATGTGCAATCGGTCCCTGCCCGAGCCTCGATGTCCCCTTGTCAGGGGTCAGGACGTTGGGATTGCCGTGTTTGCAGGGGCTTCCGGTCTCGGTCGGGTCCATGGGATCGAACCAGGCCCCGGTACTCATCTGCACCACACCCGGACGTATTTTACCGTTGATTTGTACGCCAGCCAGGCAGGCGCCCCGATGATTGAACAGTCGAACGATATCGCCATTTTCAAGGCCGCGCGTGTGTGCATCCACTGCATTCATCAGCACCGGCTCGCGGCCATGGATTTTGGCAGACCGGCTGTGGTGGCCGTGGTCAACCTGTGAATGCAGCTTGTTCCCGGGCTGGTTCGAGATCAGGTGCAGGGGGTACCGGAGATCCTTGGCTCCAAGCCATTCACACGGTTCCCGCCAGGCCGGATAACCCGGGCAGTCATCGTAGTCAAACCCTGCCACGGTTTTGGAAAAGATCTCGATCTTTCCGCTTGGAGTGGCCAGGGGGTTTTGTTCGGGGCTGGCCCGGAACTCACGCAGCATCACCGTGGGTTCCGGTGGAGCATCGACTTTAAACCAGCCGTCTGCACGAAATTGTTCGTAGTCCGGGAGATCCATCCCGGCTTCAGCCGTGTCCTGACGGGTTTGTTCGTAAATCCAGCGCTGCCAGCTTTCTTCGCTGCGCCCTTCAGTGAAATCCTGTTCAATGCCCATGGCGCGTGCAATGCCTGTGAAAATATCGAAGTCATTGCGGCTTTGCCGATAGGGTTCCGTCAGTTTCGACATCGACACGATATATGGGTCCCGGGGCGTCATCGCGATGTCCCGGCGTTCCAGCGGCGTCGTGCAGGGCAGGACAATGTCCGACCGCTTGGCAAGGGAATTCCAGCACCATTCATTGACAATAACGGTATCCGGCCTTGCCCAGGCCCGCATCAGCCGGTTGAGGTCCTGATGATGGTGAAAGGGGTTGCCCCCTGCCCAGTAGATTAACCGGGTGTCCGGGTATTCGTAGGTTATTCCATCAAAATCAAAGGCTTCGCCTGGATGAAGAAGCAGGTCACTGATCCGCGCGACCGGAATGAAATCATCGACTGGATTCTTGCCCTGGGGAAACACTGCGCCGTTGAGTATCGTGAACTGGCCGCCGACATGGTTTGTGGCGCTGTAACCGAATCCGAACCCGGTACCCGGCAGGCCGATCTGCCCCAGCATGCATGCCACCATGATTGCCGCCCAAAAGGGCTGTTCCCCATGATCCTGCCGGGTCAGGGACCAGCTGACCGAAATCATCGTGCGTCGGGCTGCCATTCGCCTGGCCAGGGACCGGATCGTGTCCGCGGGTATTTCGCTGATCTGCGCCGCCCAGTGAGCGGACTTTTCCACCCCATCGGTTTTGCCCAGCAGGTAGGGCAGGAATTGTTCGAAACCTTCTGTATAGCGGTCCAGAAAGGCCGGGTCGCTCAATCCTTCCACATGCAGGGTATGGGCGATGCCCAGCATAATGGCGGTGTCGGTGTTGGGGCGGGGTGCCAGCCATTCACCGTTGACCTCGTCACACAGGTCCGATTTGAGCGGGCTGATATTCACGAATTCAATGCCGGCCGCCGCAGCGGCGGCCAGGTGCTTGCGTTGACAGTGATGTCCCGTTCCTCCCTGGCAGATCTGCCCGTTCTTCAGGGGGATCCCACCAAAACAAACCAGCAACTCTGTGTTTTCGCGGATGGATTCCCAACTGGTGCAGGTGTCCAGATAGGCGCGGTAACTACCGAGGATATGCGGCACAACGGCTTCTGCAGCGGCGAAGCTATAGGTGAATCTGGATCGGGTATAGCCACCAATGCAATTGAGAAACCGGTGTAGCTGGCTTTGGGCGTGATGAAACCGGCCCGCACTTGCCCAGCCATAGGAGCCGCCAAAAATGGCGGCATTCCCGAAGTTTTCCCGAACCCGGTTCAGTTCGTTCGCAACCAGGCGCTCGGCCTGCTCCCAGCCAACCTCAACAAATGGATCCACCCCGCGCAGGTCACCGCGCGTACCGGGGCCATCGTCAAGCCAGCTCTTGCGAACCATCGGTGCGTCAATCCGGGTGGGACCGTGCTGCACATCCACAATGCCCGCACCAATCGGTGATGGGTCCGGGTCCTGTTCGAATCCCAGGAGCTCTTGCACCCGGCCATCGTGGACCCGGGCCCGGTACGTCCCCCAGTGTGAACTGGTCAACGGCAGATCTTGTGTTGCGGACACCGTATCTACTCTCGCACCAGCGGGGTCACTGCGTGCCCAGTCCCAGTTCAGCCTGACGTTTTTTGCTCCATCCCTGGGTCATGCGATCAGCGATGATGGCGATGATGGCCATGCCGAGACCGGCAATGATGCCGACACCGAAATCTCCATCGCTGAGGCCGATATATACGATTTGTTCCAATCCGTTGGTGCCGACCAGGGCGGCGATGACCAGCATTGCAATGGCATACATGATTGTCTGGTTCAGACCCAGCAGCATCACCGGCAATGCCAGCGGAATTTTGACCTGCCAAAGTAATTGCCGCTTGGTTGCCCCCATCATGTTGCCAGCCTCGATAACGTTGGCGGGCAGGTTCCGCAATCCATGTTCGGCGTAGCGAATGGCGGGAACAAAAGCGTAGGCCATGATGGCCAGAAGACCGGTGAATTCACCGATTTTGAACACCATCACAAAAGGGATCAGAATGACGAAGAGCGGCATCGTTTGCATCGTGTCATTGATCGGGCGCACGAAAGCCGAAACCCTGTCATTGTGCGCCGCCCAGATGCCGACGGTGGTGCCGAAGAGAAAGGAGAGGGTGGCCGCAATGCCGCACAAATAAACCGATAACATGGCCTCGGCCCAGTTTCCGGTGACAACCAGAAAAGCAAGGCCCAGGACGGTACCAAGGCACAGGGTCGGTCCACCGATTTTCCAGCCTGCAACGCCGCAGATCAAAATCACCGCGGGCCAGGGCATGTTGGACAGCCCGTAGTACAGGAATACCGCAGACAACATCACTACAATCCCGGCCATGGTCCGACCACGCATCACGCACCACAGGGACAATGCGGCCATCCCCGCCGCATAGAACACCTTGTGCACCATTGTCAATTCAAACCCCCAGGTAAACGGGCTGATGGCACCCTGCAGGCCGATTTTCGCGGGCAGCATCACGAAGAAGAAGGAGGAGGTCTTGATGGTTTCGATTTGGGTACGAAAATTAACGATGAGATAGGTCAGTGCATCGTTCATGGTTTGCGCCGGGCTCCAGACTATCTCACGGGGCCAATCGGAAAACAGGGCGAAGACCTGGGAAAGAACAAAGAACAGGATCGATCCGATTGCGGCGATAATCAGGATTCGATAGCGCTCAAGAGCACTTTTCTCATCCGGTTCATACACGCCGGACTGTTGTGCCAGTCCCGCCGTCACACGGTCGATCACCATGGCCATCAAGGCGATGACCATGCCGACGAGGAGGCTCTCGCCAAATTGCGCCTTGCGGATGGTTGAAAGGACTGCCCAGCCGATGTCGGAGGTTCCTCCAATGATAGAGGCAATGATGACCATGCTCAGGGATGCCATGGTGGTCTGGTTCACTCCCAGCAGGAGTTGCTTGTGCGAAGACGGCACACGCACCTGCCAGAACAGCTGCTGCGGCGTTGCGCCGGACATCAGGCCCGACTCAATGACCGAAAGCGAGACACCGCGGAGCCCAACAATCGTATTCCGCACCATGGGAGGAAAGGCATACAGCACGCTGGCAATCAGTCCAACCACCGTGCCAAACCCAAACAGCATGAGGATGGGCAGCAAATAGGCAAAAGCAGGCACCGTCTGAAGAACATCGAGTGTTGGCATGATCACCCGCTCGGCACGGTCCGAATAAAAGCCCCAGACCCCGAATGCAAACCCCACCACAATGGCCAGCGGGACGGAAATCGTGACCAGGGCCAAAGAGTTCATGCTTTCTTCCCAGTAGCCGATGACGACCATGTAAAGCGTTGAAGCCAGTGTGAACAGGGCCAGCCGCCATCCCGATGCCGCATACGCCACCACACAAAACAGGAAGACAGTGACCGACCAGGGCAAGCCATTCAGCACCTGTTGAGCAGCCAGGATCGGCCACTTGAGCAGCCAGGAAATTGCCTGGAAGAACCAATTGAAATTCTTGACGATCCAGTCCATGATCGTGTTCAGCCAGCCAGCCAGGGGAATGACCAGCGTGTCCGGGTATTCCGACAACCACTCGGTTTCTCCCTGAAGCGCAATGCATACCAGCGTAATGGCGATCACGCCAAGCCAGTGGAGAAACTTCCGGTCAATACTGGACCACATGCAATGGGACCAAATGCAAGCCTATGCCCTCACTGGAGCAGGCTCGTCGCCGCTGCCGGACGCGAGGGCGGAAACAACGCCACGTGCCGTCGCAATGCCAAGAACCGACCCGTCCTGCGCTTCTACGAGCACGCCCTCCTCGTGTTCCGAAACGTATCGCAACAGTTGGGAGACCAGGGTATCCCCGGGTATCCTGCCCATTCCTTTGGTTGATCCGGAGGGTTCTTCCACGATATCTGCTGCCCGAAGGATACTTTCCCACGGGACATCGTGGGTAAATTCACGGACATAGTCATCCACCGGGTTCAGGATCAGGTCCACAGGGCTGCCAATCTGGACAATGGCGCCGTCGCGCATAATTGCCATGCGGTCGGCGAGGCGCAATGCTTCCTGGAAGTCATGGGTGATAAAGACGATGGATTTGTGCAGAACCGATTGGATACGCAGGAATTCATCCTGCATTTGCTTTCGGATCAGGGGATCAAGTGCTGAAAACGGTTCATCCAGAAACCAGACATCCGGCTCCACAGCCAGGGACCGCGCAATGCCGACCCGCTGCTGTTGACCACCCGACAGTTCGTTTGGGAAATTGTTCTCCCGACCCCCAAGATCGACGAGTTCGATAACGCGTTCGGCCTGGGTGTAGCGTTCACTTTTGCTGACACCCTGCAGTTTCAGTGGAAAGGCGATATTGTCGATAACGTTCAGATGCGGCATCAGGCCAAAATTCTGAAAAACCATCCCCATCTTGTGGCGGCGTATTTCACACAGTTCCGCATCGGATTTTTTCAGGAGGTTTTCGCCATCCAGCAGGACTTCCCCCGCTGTGGGTTCCACCAAGCGGGACAGGCAGCGCACCGTGGTGGATTTGCCGGAGCCCGACAGCCCCATGATGATGAAGGTTTCACCGACATGGACATCAAAGCTGACATCAGCGTTGGCCACAATATGGCCGCCGCGGCGGACAGTGTCGGCATGGGCCATGGGATCATCCATCTTGCCATTCCCTCCATCAAAAAACTGGTCAGGACGGGTGCCATACACTTTCCAGATATTGCGGCAAGATAACTTGACCACCTGGTCATCTGCGACGTAGGTTTTGATTTCAGGCCTCCCGGGAAATTTGGCTGGGGGTCCAGGCGGTGGGTCCGGACAATGCCGGATTGTGTTTCATCTGTATGAAAAGGGGGACCGAGGCAGTGCCGTTGAAGGCACTGCCCATCCGCAGGAACGAATTTACATCATTGCAGCGTCAATCCAGGGCTTCCACCGGTCCTCATTGTTGGCAATCCACTCTGCCGCAACGTCATCCACATCCCGGCTTTCGTTGTCGACCTGGAGAATTGCCGAGTTCTCATCTGCATTGGTCAGGGACATCATGGTCAACATCTTGAAGGCCGCTGGCCACTTTTCTTCCAGGCCGCTCCAGGCAACCTTGTTCACCGTTGCCTGGGCAAACCCGCACGCGGTGTCTTTTTCCTGGGTTTCCTCCTGGCATTCGCCATCAATGGCGTTCCATTCAACCCAGTTGAAGTCGTAGGCCGCAAAGATCCAATGCGGCTGCCACATCATCATCAGGATAGGGGCTTCCGCTGCGTGTGCAGAGGTCAGCTCTGCCACCATGGCGCCCTCACTGCCGCCGGGAATCGCCTTGAACGGCAAGCCAATGGCGGTAACCACATCCCGGGAACGGGTACCCCAGTCCGCCGGATATGTGATCAGGCGACCTTCCGGGAAGGTCTCCGCGGCGGCAAATGCCTGCGCGCACTCGTACAGTGCTTTGTAGCCGGGCAAACCCGGGCATTTTTCCTCCATATAGGGGGGGTAGATCCAGCCTTCCCTTGGCTCAAGTCCAAGGTTGCCCACGACCACAATTTCACCGGATTCGACTGCTTTGGGGTACAGGTCACCAACGTTGTTGCTCCAGACCTCCGTCTGAAAATGCAGGTTTCCCTGGGCCAGGCCGGCATGCTGGGGCAGCGCACCAGCACTTACGTATTCGATGTTGTAGCCCATCTTTTCAAGGAGGCCGCCGGCCACCTTGGCCGAGAAGAGCTGTCCTGTCCAGTCGTTCAGGATCACTTTGATGGGGTCGCTGGATTCCGGTACATCGGCGGATATCGTGTTCCCGCTTATTGCAAGCATCGCTACTGCAATCAACGTTGAAACGGTAAATTTCTTGGACATCTTTGCCTCCTAATACTGTGTAGTGGGGGTTGATCGTATTTCTTGTGACACACATCTGGGTTGCTTTACGATCAAATGAACTTACCATTGAGCAGTTTTTAAGTCAATTGAACTCTGAACAGTGATCACGCCGGGAAAATGCGGGGGTCGCTGGTGCGGATTGCAGGGGCCCGTCCAAGTCAGGATGCGCCCCATCCCCTCAATCCGACGTGCTGAACTTCCTGGAGTCGCCTTCGAAAGCGGTTGTTCCGCATGGATTTCGAAAAACCACGTTGGAAAAAGTCGTGGGGTTACCGGAGGGCCAAAGGAGGGCTCCACCCCTTCAGGGACAGGGATTGGCGCTTGGAGGCCGTGCTTCGCCGGTCCAGTCTGAAGTTCGGAAATTGCCAGCGGAAATCCTTGTCGGGCATCCATGTGAAACTGGTAAACTTCCCGGTTTGCTCAACACAACCATTGAGGCACAAAATGAAAATCAAGATACTGGCGGTTCTGGTGGCCGCATTGATAACACCATTGGCCGGAATCGCGGAAGTGTTCACACTTTCGGACGGTACGGTTGTGGACGGTCAGTATGTGAACGACCTGGAACACGGGCATTGGGTGTTCAAATTACCGGACGGTACGGTTATAGAAGGCGAGTTTGTGAACGGCCAGAAACACGGGAATTGGGTGACCAAATTACCGAACGGTACGGTTCTGGAAGGCGAGTTTGTGAACGACCTGGAACACGGGCATTGGGTGGTCAAAGCATCGGACGGTGAAGTAATGGAAGGCCCGTATGTGAACGGCCAGAAACATGGGCATTGGGTGGTCACATTCCCGGATGGTACGGTTAAGGAACTCTGGTATGTGAACGACCAACTACAATAGGGGGCCAGCTTCGCGGGGGGTCCGGAAACATAGTCAAATCTTTCTATGTCTGCATACAGACCTACAGCTAATGTCCATTGGGTTCCTGTCGGACATCCATGTGAAGCTGGTAGAATCCCCGGCTTGTTCAACGCAGGGAGTTGACATGAAATCAATATCAAGATGGCGGGCTCACCCAGCCTTCCGGGAACCGGGTTCTGTTTTCCTGGAAAAATTGTTTTCTGTAAACAGGAGGTGGTCATCATGATCGGATACATGATGGTGGGCGCCAGCGATCTGTCGCGTTCTGCGGATTTCTATGATGCCGTCCCTGCGTCGCTTGGGCTGATGAAAGTCGAGCGTACTGTGGACTATGTCGGGTATGCAGCGAAAGCCTCGCCGGGGCAGATCGAATTTTACGTCATCCGACCCTACACCCGACAGACAGTGACCCTGGGCAACGGCACGATGATCGCCCTGGTGGCCGAATCAAGGCTAGCAGTAGACCGCTTTGGGACTTATATACATGATTAAGCAGTATATTCTCTTGACGGATCACTGAGGTTGCCAACGCAATCGCCTCTTCCCGTCCAACCGCCTGAGTCCCCAAGGCTGCCACTCGGTTATAAGTGAGTGGAATTTGAATAGAATTATACATCAGATGACAAGAAAAGATGACAAGAAAATGAATATGCTTAGTAAAGTATATAATTCCCATCGCTTTCATGCCGTGGCAATGGAGAGCGGGGGCACGGATGAAGGGGCACCGGGGTGTCGGCCTGCCGACGGACCGACCTATTATGCCTACATACGGGACCTGGATGGCAATAAAATCTGTGCACATGTCCACGGCATGCGTTAAAGATGTTCTCCAGGGCCTATTCTGACAAAACGCTGAGCCTTGCGCTTTCCCTCAGTGCCGCGGCCTGGGGCCTGTATTGGCTTCCCTTGAGAGCCATTGAAAATCTTGGTGTATCCAGTGCGTGGAGTGTCGTCTTTTTTAACGCCTGTCCATTGATTGTGTTGTGCCCATTGCTGTTCTTTGGTTTCAAGCGGTTGGCCGGTGTCCATGGGCCGACTGCTCTCGCATCCATAATGATCGGCATGGCGTTTACCCTGTATGCCAATGGTCTGGTGGAAACTACGGTAGTCAGGGCCACGCTGCTGTATTACCTGACCCCTGTGTGGTCCACTTTAATCGGGGTGCTCTGGTTGTCCGAGCCGTTCACCAAAGCACGGGTTATTTCGATTGGCATCGGATTTTCGGGGCTGTGCCTGCTGTTGTCATCAGATGGTGAGTCCGCGGCATACCCGCTGAACATCGGGGACCTGTACAGTTTTATGTCCGGTATATTCTGGGCAATGGGGATCGCTACGCTGAACCGATGGCCAAATATTCCCCTCCTGCCGTTGACAGCATTTGTATTTATTTCAACGACGGCTATTTCAGCAGTCTTTGCCGGGGTTTTTTATGTGGACCCTCTCCCTGCTTTTGCGACGATCAAAACTGCGTTTCCCACCGCTGCCTTCTGGTCCATCATAATTTTATTGCCCTGCTTTATCATTATTTTCAGGGTTTCACAGTTATTGTTTCCAGGACGCGTTGGCATCCTGACGATGTCGGAAGTTGTGGTGGCCATTGTCAGCGCTGCCATCCTGATTCCAGAGGAAACAATGTTGTGGATTCAATGGATGGGCGCGGTTGCGATTCTGTTGGCCGGACTGATCGAAGTATGGTTCGGGTATAATCAAAATATTCAAAGTGGCCGCATCGGTTGAAAATCCCGGAATCAACCGGCACGGTCCGGCGCAGTGCATGGCGTGCACCAGCCGGCCATGGATGCGAACCAGAGTTTTTCAGCCTGGGTTTGATAAGGTTAAATTTATAGCGGGTTCATCATCATGGACATCCCCATTCATCCTGCTACGGTGAATACCGTTCGCATTAGCGCAAGGCGTTTTGAGCAGTCCCCCTATTTCGACTTCTATGCGGGCCCGGAAACCGTTCTTGGCGTTGCCGCCGGTCGGTACTACGAGTCTTCCAATGGAAAGGACCCGGTAGCAACCTACTGGAACCTGAGGAGAAAATCGGTCCTGTACGATGTGCCGGAAAGACCCTGGCAAATTGAAGGTCCTGACACCGTGCCCTTCCTGGAAAGAATTTTTTCCCGGCAGGTCGGCGATTTGTTGGCAGGACGCGGCCGATACACCATTGCATGCGCCCCAGGTGGTGGTATGTTTATGGACGGCATTCTCTTCAGGGTGGAGGAAAACCGTTTTTGGTATGTGCAGCCTGACGGTGACCTTCATGCCTGGCTTATCGCCCACAGTAGCGGGTTTGAGATCACCATTTCTGACCCGGGTTCTCGGGTCCTGCAGATTCAGGGGCCGAAGTCCATGCAGGTCATGGCGGACGCATCCCATGGTGCAATTGATCGAAGCATGAAGTATTTCGATTCGGGCTTCTACGATATCGGGGGGCAGGAGTTGTATGTATCCCGTACTGGCTGGACCGGTGAACTGGGCTATGAAATCTATTCTGAAGGCACAAAAACGGATCATGAGCGGCTCTGGAATGATGTCATGGAAGCCGGTTCACCACATGGCATGGTATACGGCAGTATGGCTTCCATGGGGATGCGGCGGATCGAAGCGGGAATTCTGGATAATCTATCCGATTTTGATCTCTCAATGACTCCTTTTCAGGCGGGACTGGGCGCATTCATAGACCTGGACAAGGAAGGTTTTATCGGCAGGGAGGCTCTGCTTGAAGTAGACAAGCGACCGGTGCTTGTCGGGCTCCGGTGCGAAACCGCAAAGCCGGCCAAAGGGGGGAAAATACTGGAAGCCCTGGCAACGGTTGGTCAGGTCACATCCACCTCGTGGTCGCCAACGCTGAACTGTGGGATCGGGTATGCCAGATTCAGTGATTCCGGGGATTGGATTGGGCGGACGCTGACGGTAGAAACGGTGGACGGCGGGACCGCCCCCTGCGAGATCGTTCCGCTGCCTTTCTACGATTCCAGAAAGCGGATTCCAAGAGGCATGATTGATCAATCCATCCCTTGAGGAGAAAGCCCGGGGCCGGGTTAGTGCGGGATTTTCCCCGACGTGGCCTGTGGTCGCTCAAGATGTACAATAATCAACCCGGAACCGATGATCAGCACCGAGCCGGCCAGCATCAGGAGAGTGGGGACCTCGGAAAACATAAACCAGCCAAGAATGATTGCCCACAATATGGTGACGTATTCGAATGGTGCGATGATATAAACCGCCGCAAATTGGTAGGAGTGGACAATGAGCAGTTGTGCGATCAATGAAACCATCCCGATGCTGACCAGCATTGCCGCGTCCTGCAGCGAAGGTGTTGTCCATTGAGTGAGCATGATTGCCCCGGTAATCATCAGGAACGTCAAGCCGCTGAAAAACACCATCAGTTCCGTGGGTTCAGTCGCTGACATTTTTCGTGTCTGGATTCCCAGCAGGGCGAACATGAATGCGCCCCCCAGTGCTGCCCCTGTCCCCACCCAGTCCACCGGAGAGGCTTCCGGGCGCACGATCAGCAGCACACCGATGAAGCCGACGGTCAGAATGAGTTTTTTCCTGCTGTCCGCATGCTCCCCCAGGAGAGGGCCGGACAGGGCGGTCATCACCAGGGGCGCAGAAAGGGCGATGGCGGTCACCTGTCCAAGGGGCAGTCGGGTGATCGCAAAGTAGTAGCTCATGAAAGCCATGAAATTATACGATACCCGCAGGGCATGATCTCCATACCTTGGCGTATGGAACCCCTTTTTCCCGTACCGGAAAATCAACAGAACAAACAATGGAATGACAATCACTATGCTGCGAACAAACAGAATCTGGAACAGGGAATAATCCGCTGCCAGCAACTTGATCATTGCGTCCTGGCAGGAGAAAAACGACATGGACGCAAATCCCAGAAAAGCGCCGGTCAGCGGCTTGTTGTAGCGCCCATGTACGGAAACAGACATCGGTTGCAGGGATATTCTCTAGGTTGGGCAGGGGTGAAAACAGACATCGGACCCATCCCCATCCGTCTGCATGGGCAGTTCGGTGGAGGGCTCTCCCGGGGGCTGGAATTTCGTCATGCAGGAGGGTTCGTTTCTGAACATGAATGTTGGTCTGTCAGGGAAGGGCAAGTCACGGCAGGACATACCGGAACCTGTCAGACCTGAATGGAGGATTCGTCGAGTTTGACGAGGGTGGGCCCGGGTGAATCAAATGCTTCTTCCAGTTCAGCCCCCAGTGTGGACAGCCCGCTGCATTGTCTCGCGGTCCAGCCACAGGCCCGGGCCAGTGCCACGAAGTCGGGATTCCGTTGAAATATCCCGATTCGTTCAATGCCTGCATGGTCCATGTCATCGCAAATCTGTTGCAGAGCATCATTGTTCCACAGCAATACCACAAGGTGCAGACCCAGTTCGGAGGCCAGCGTCATTTCCTGCATGGTGTACTGCAGCCCGGCATCGCCCACGATCACCAGGACAGGCCTGGACGGGTCCGCCAGGGCGGCACCGATTGCCGCCGGCAGTGCATAGCCCAGTGTGCCATAGCCTGTCGGGTGCAGCCATTGATTGGGACGTGCCATGGGCAGGTAATCCACCGCGGTATACGCCAACTGGGTCATGTCACTGGTGATGGTCGCCTGGTCCGGAAGATGGGGCAGGATGGTTTGCAACACCGCCCAGTGGATTTTCTCTTTTTCAGAAAACCCGGAACCATGGAGGTTCCTGGCCGATTCACAGGTACGCAGGGTCTGTGCCATCCTTGCCGGGTCCGGCGCGTCCAGTTGTTCGGCCAGGCGTGTTGCGAAATCAATGCAGTCCGCTTTGATGGCCAGGGCAGCCCCCCGCTGGTCCAGGGCGGTGGGGCACAGGTTCACCCATATCTGTTGACCCGGCAGCCGGAGGTCATCATTCCAGTGATCGGTCTGGGCGAATTCCGTTCCCAGAAATATTCCAAGGTCTGCCTGTTCAAGGACATCCTGGACATGAGGAGCCCGTAGCTGAGCACCTGCGCTCAGAGGATGTGAATCGGGTATGACCCCTCTGGCGGCAACCGTGGACAGTACGGGGCAGCCGACCCGGTCTGCCAGCCGGAGGATGATATCCGGGTCTGCCGTGGTCCCCCCGCCGATGACCAGTACGGGAGCCACGGCATTTTCAATGAGTTCCCGCGCCGTGTTGAGTTCCCGCGTGCCTGCTTTCCCGGGTTTTTCCGGAGCCGTGGCTTTCCACGGAGACGGGATGGGTTCGGGGAGAATGTGCAGCGGGATGCTGATGTGGACGGGGCGGGGCCGTTCGCTGTGGAACAGGTCGAATGCCCTTTTGACCAATTCGGGAATTTCATCGGCATTTCGCACCGTACGGCTAAACGCCGTCAGAGGCTTCGTGACGGAAGACTGGCTGGTGATCTCATGCAGTCGACCTCGATTGATTCCATCCGGGTCGGGATCATTGACCGGGGAAATCACCAGCATGGGCACGGAGTCCATGTAGGCCTCTCCCAGTGGAGTCGACAGGTTGGTGACCCCGGGTCCGGTAATGACGAAGCAGACACCGGGTTTTCCGCTTACCCGGGCGTACCCGTCTGCCATGAATCCGCCGCCCTGCTCATGGCGGGGTGAGATATGGCGGACAGGACTGCCTTCCAGGCCCCGGTACAGTTCGATGCTGTGGGTGCCGGGGATGCCAAAGACCATCTCCACACCATAGTCAGCAAGAAGCGCGACCAGTGCTTCCCCAACAGATTGCGGTCTGTTCATCATCGGGGTTCCGGAAAACAACCGCCTCTCCTACACCACACCATGCTGTCGAATTTCCTCTTTTCTGCGACGGATATACGCATCAAGTTGTGCAAGGACTGCCTGGTCAATGGGGGGTGCCTGGTAGTTTTCGAGCAATGATTTCCAGATTTCATTGGCGCGCACCGTAGCGGATTTTGCCCCCGCCTGCTGCCAGTTTTCAAAGTTCTGCCAGTCGGAAAGGATGGGGGTATAAAAGGCCGTTTTGTATCGGTCCATTGTATGGGCGGTCCCAAAAAAATGACCACCGTGCCCGGCTTCCCGTATTGAATCCAACCCGAACTCTTCTTCGCTGATCTGCAACGGTTTGAAGGCTTCCACCATGGTCTGCAGCATTTCAGCATCAATGATGAATTTTTCCATGGACGCACAAAGCCCCCCTTCCATCCAGCCCACAGCATGGTTAATCACGTTCGCATGCGCAAGAAAGCAGGCCCAAAGAGACATGGCGGACTCATAGGTTGCCTGGGCATCCGCATCATTGGCTGCGTTCACGTTGCTGGACCGGTAGGGCAATTTGTAATAGCGGGCGAGCTGTCCTCCCACCAGAACTCCTTTTATGTATTCCGGCGTGCCGAATGCCGGAGAGCCTGATCTCATGTCGACATTTGAAGTAAAGCCGCCGAAAACCACGGGGCAATACGGGCGCACCATTTGTACAAAGGCAATCACGGCCAGGGCTTCAGCCGTTTGCTGGGCCAGTGCCCCGGCCAGGGTGATCGGACTCATCGCCCCGGCAAGCGTGAATGGCGTAACGATGCAGGGAAGGCCATACCGGGTCATCGCCATCAGGCCCTCCAGCATTTCCTTGTCCACAACCAGGGGGGAATTCACATTGATCACGGTGAGCAGCCCGGGCGCATCGGCCATTTGCTCGGGACGGATGCCCCGGGCCATGCAATTCAGCTGTACCGCGTCTTCCACTCGCTGTTTGCCAATGGCACGGGCATTCCAAACCTGGTCACCATAAATGATCTGGGCCTTGTAGAAATCAAGATGCCGTGTATCGGCCGGCAGGTCCATGGCTTCTACAGAGCTTGCACCCGACATGTTGACGATGTTCAGGCAATGGGTGAGCTTGATCAGATTGCACTGGTCTTCGTACGTACCGGGCCGTCGGCCCTTGTCCAGATCGGAGATATTCGGCGGGCCGCTGACCGGGGTAAAGTTGATGTAATTCTTGCCGATTTTTGCATCGTGCAGGGAATTGCGTGCATACAGGGTAAACCACTCCGGACAGGTCGCCACATGTTTCCTGACGAGGTCTTCATCCATTTTTACCATGCAGGTATCGAAGTCCACATCCGCACCATGGGATTCCAGTATGGACAGTGCTTCATCATTGTGAAACCGCAACCCGGTATTCTCCAGAATTTTCATCGCGGTAGCGTCAATGGATTCAATCTGTTCCGAAGACAGTATCTCAAACGGGGGATAAGGATTTTGCACCTGTTGCCAGGGTAACTGTTGAATGCCGGGGGCTTTCCTGGTTTCGGAGCCTGACCTGGGAAGGCGGGTGCCCCGTTTTTTTCTATTGCGCATGGTCGGTGTCGGGATATTGTGCAAAGCAATCGAAAATCGAATGCTATTATAGGCCAATGATCGGCGATGGGGTTTTTTAACACAATACTGGCCGCAAGTAATGCACTAAAATGCTGGGTTTGGGGGTGCACAATCTTCTGTCCCCGGTCATTCAGAAAGAGCGCTGGAAGAAATGACATGGTAGGGTTCTGAAATTGGGTGTGAAGGGTTTCAGGTTGTTCCTGTATATCGCGTTTTTCACGCTGAGCCTGAATTCCCTGGCTGCAACGAAAGCCGGAATGCTGGAGCGCTATGCAATGTTCAAGCAGAACCGTGCTTCCGAATCACTGCCGTTCACCCTGCAATCCACCCGGGAAGGAAAGATTCTAAGCGCGACGGTAGCCAGTTTCATTCCATCGATTCCGTTTTTTGAATTTGCAAACCGGTTGTCCCAGGCCTCTGAATGGTGTGAATTCATTCCCCTGCACCTGAACGTTAAAGCGTGCATGTATCAGAGTGTCCATGGAAATACAAAGCTGGGATTTTATGTCAGTACAAAACGATACCGGACACCCGATCAATCCCGGTTGCTGTTGCTGGATTTTGAGGCAGGGGTGGTGGACGGGGTGTTTATTGCCAGGTTCACTGCGAAAAAAGGGCCTTACGGGAGTTCCGATTACGACTTTCGCTTTCGGGCCATCGGCAGGGATGGCGGTATTTATCTGGAATTCGACTTGTCCAGCCGGCCCGGGATGGCCGCCAGTCTGTCCAGGCTTTATCTGGCCACCGCAGGGCGAAGAAAAATCGGATTTTCAGTCGCTGAAACGAAGCAAAATGGTGAGGTAAGATATGTGGGAGGGCAACGCGGCGGTGCCGAAAGAAACATTGTGCGATATCTGCTTTCAATCCAGGCCTATTTTGAAGTGGCGGGTGCGGACACTGACGAGATGCAATACCGAAGGCGGCTGGAAAGGTGGTTTGACCACACGGAAAAATACCATGCACAACTGTATGAAATGAGCAGGAGTGACTACCTCTCCATCAAGCTCAGGGAAAGGAAAAACCAGGTTATCCTGATAGACTCCCTGGCCGGCAATACCCCCCCGGTTTACTGATCCGGGTGACGAAACCGGGGACCGCGGAGCGGTCGGGCTCACCGAACAGCGGGGTGTCGCAACATTAACAATTCTTAATTCGTCGTTAAGTATGGGGTAATGTGCTGTTCAGTATACTCAATTGGTGTCAACAGCGATTTTATTTTGTGATCGGTGATACCCTGAATATTGAAACTGGAAGATCGGTGCCGAAGATAACAAACAAAAACATACTGGTATGTGGTGTTGACAACCCATTTTCCCGGAAGATTGTAGAAGATCTGGCGGTAGAGGGGAATTCCCTGTTTCTGTATGGAAGCAATGAAGCGCTCCAGGATCGTTTGCACGACACCTTTCCGGAGTGTGTCAAGGGGACTTTGAAGGCCGCCGGCCATGGAAAATATATGCAGCTGCAGGCCCTCATCGAAATATTTGGCAGCCTGGATGCAATCATTTATCTGGTCAACGATACGCTGTCTGAATATTGTGCAACCCGGTTCATGCTCAATCCCCGGGTTCCGTCTGACGAGACCCCGTTCGAACCCGTGTCTTTTGTCAATGCGGTCTATCCTTATTTGCGGAAGTTCTCAAACAGCAAGATTGTGTTTGTGGATCTTGGTATGACGGCGATCCGGTACAGCCGCAGCAGCACCCACTTTGGATGGCAGGAAATCTGTTCCAGAATGCAGGAGGAATTCAAGGGAAAACAGGTGGAAGTGAGTGCAATTACCACCCCCGAACTGGTTTATCTGCATGATCAGCCCCAGATGACGGACCGCATTGCCTACCGGCAATACCGGAGCATCACTGCCAGAATATCCAATGCCGTCCGGTCCGTGGAGGAAAACGCAGTCGATCCCACCCCGCTGGATCAGCCATTGGCTGTCTAGAATTGGTTTTTCCGTGCGCCGTGGAAAGGCGCCATTTCCTTGTGGGTGCGAATCCCGCCCGGCAACTGTCGCTCCAGCCGGTTAGCAGTCGGAGCAGGACATAAAGGTAACGATATGGACTGAAGCACTTTGACAAAAGGACCGCCTTGGGCGGTTCAGCGACCATGCGGGCCATAACGCGAGTAAACGTTGAGCAGGCCCCGAAACATTCAACGTGGAAGCCGACCCGCCGGAAATCCGGGGAAGGCTGCTACTGGACGGGAAGCGAGCGACCCACGCACCGTCCGGTTCCGCCGGGGTAGTGACGATAGCACGCATGGAAGATGGAGATGGTAGCAACACGGGAAGCCCTGTCGGTGGTGTTAGCACGCACCAAACCGGAACCCCGCGAGGGGCAGGCCGGGCCGGCAGGGTGGCGGACGGGCCTGTAGTACTGAGGAAGCCGGGTAATGCCGGTGGAGGAAAGAGGCCTGACTTTGAGAACAAAACGTAAAGGGGGAAAGACATGACTACTGACGAAGGTCTAACAGGGTCACCTAGTGTTCGGAGACTCCGGCGCGTTTTACATGTGAAAGCGAAGGAAGAACCCGAAAGGCGATTTCATGCGCTGATCGATAAGGTATGGCGTGAGGACTTTCTGTTTGAAGCCTGGAGGCGTGTTCGTCGTAATGGCGGCACGGCGGGGGTGGATGGGGAAAGCTTCGCGGATATTGAGGCGATTGGAGTGGAACGCTGGATCGGGGAACTGGCGCGGGAGCTGAGGGACGGGACCTACGAACCGAAAGCGGTTCGTCAGGTACTGATTCCGAAGAAACAGCCCGGCAAGTTCCGGCCCTTGGGGATTCCCTGCATACGGGACCGGGTCGCACAGACATCGGCGTTGCTGGTATTGGAACCGATTGTCGAAGCGGACCTGCAACCGGAGCAGTATGCCTACAGGCCGGGGCGAAGCGCCCAAGACGCGGTAAAAGGCGTCCATGGTCTCCTGAACCGGGGACACAATGAAGTGGTTGACTGCGATCTGGCGGATTACTTTGGTCAGATTCCCCATGCTGAATTGATGAAGTGTTTTGCCCGGCGCATCAGCGACGGGCGGATGCTGAAGCTGCTCAAGGCATGGCTGGAGATGGCGGTGGAAGAGGATGACGGGAAGGGCGGCAAACGTCGCACGAACCGGGCGCGCAGGGAGCGCAAGGGCACCCCACAGGGTGCCCCGATCAGCCCGCTGGCCAGCAACCTCTACATGCGGCGTTTCCTGCTGGGCTGGAAGAAGCTGGGCTATGCCCGGCGGTTCCGGGCGGAGACCGTGAATTACGCGGATGACCTGCGTGTGCTTGGCAAGGCTCCGGCGGCAGAAATGCTGGCGGCGGTCGAGCGGCTCATGTCGAGACTGAAGCTTCCGATCAACGAACGGAAAACCCAATGCCTGCGGTGCCCGGATGAGGCCTTTGAGTTTCTGGGGTACCGAATTGGACGCAATTACCGCCGTAATGGAAAGGGGTCATATATTGGCAACCGGCCCAGCAAGGCGAGCGTTCAGGGCATCTGCCGCAAGGTAAGTGAATTGACCCACCGACGATATGGGATAAAAGACCCGGAATGGATGGTAGACAGACTGAACCGGACAATATCCGGCTGGTCACAGTACTTCTATCTTGGACAGGTCAGTCCCGCCTATGCAGCGGTGGACAGACACGCAACCAGGCGGCTGCGACAGTGGCTCTGTCGGAAGCACAAGGTGAAGTCTGGGAAGTATGTGCGCTTCTCGGATGAGAGGCTGTGGAATGACTACGGCCTGATACACCTTGCGTCGAGGACCAAGGGCCTTCCGTGGGCGAAGGCATGATCTCATCGGAAAGCCGGGTGCGGGAAATCCGCACGCCTGGTTTGACGAGAGGGAACTGGAAACGTGATAATGGGAGCCGGACTGAGGACCAAAACGAAAGTGATGGAAACCATGCCACCGGACCCTAAAATTGGCGCGCCAGTTCTCTACTCTACCTGAACCAACCCCCCCCATTTCATTTTACTTCGCGTCAACCACAACGGTGGTTTTTTCGCTGCCAGCCAGGGCATCCCGCGGGACAAATCAGGTTCCGAAAAACGGCATGCTGTTCAGACCTGTCTTCCGGCCCGGAATGAACGGGTTTTACGGTGGATGGACCAAAATGGTATTGCAGGGTTCGTCCCCCGGACTTCTTTGCACGCATTATTGCGGGATCGTCCAGGTCTGAATGGTTATAATCCAGGGTGGTATTATCTCTGGCCACCACTGCTGATCCAAGAAGAATGATGGTTGATTCGCCTTCCGCCCGCCTTGCGAATTTTGCCGCCAATTTGAAATTCACCCAGATCCCCCCGGATGTGGTGACCCGTATCCAGTGGCTGTTTCTTGACTGGTATGGGTCTGCAGTGGCCGGGGCATCGGCGCACAGTGTGGACGTGTTCAGGAAAATTGCACGGGAGATGGGGCCTGACACCGGGCCATGCCGGTTATTTGGCAGCCGGAGGACTACCAGCCCATTGTTTGCTGCCATGGTGAATGCAGCGGCATCCCATGTCGTCGAACAGGATGATCTGCACAATTCATCTATTTTTCATCCCGGGACAGTGGTATTTCCCCCTGTTTTTGCACAGGCACAGGCGGATGTGAGGATTTCGGGTCAGGATTTTATTGTTGCCGCTGCCGCAGGGTATGAATGCGGCATCAGGGTGGGAGAGTATCTTGGCAGGTCCCACTACAGGGTGTTCCATATGACCGCTACCGCGGGGACGGTGGCTGCCGCCATGGCCACCGCAAGCTTGCTGGGCCTGCATGCCGTGGCAATGCGCAATGCCCTGGGGTCGGCAGGTACCCAGGCTGCGGGGTTATGGGAATTTTTGCGGGACGCTGCCGACTCAAAGCAGTTGCATACTGCCAAGGCCGCAGCGGATGGACTGCTTGCGGCCTATTCGGCGAAATACGGGTTAACCGCGGCTGCTCAAATACTGGAAGGAGAGCAGGGCATGGCTGCGGGCATGCTTGGAGAAGGCGATGCAGGGAAGCTGACTGACCGGCTCGGTGAACGCTGGGCCCTGTCTGAAACGTCATTTAAATTTCATGCATCCTGCCGCCACACCCATCCGGCGGCGGATGCACTGCTGAAGATTTGCAATGAAGCGGACCTGGATTGGAAATCAGTCAGAAAAATCAGGGCTCATGTCTATCAGGCCGCGAGTGATGTGCTCGGTGCTGTGGAAATTCCTGACAGTATCCACCAATCGAAGTTTTCGATGGGGTTTGTGCTGGCACTGATCATCCGGTACCGCAGGGCAAGCGTATCGGATTTTACGGAAGAGGCCCTTGCAGATCCGGTCAATACCATTCTTCGCGAAAAAGTGGAAATGAGGGTAGACAGCGAAATTGACAGTTGGTATCCGAAAAAATGGGGATCCAGGGTCGAGGTGGAACTGAACAGCGGTGAGGTGCTGGTAGCGGTGGTGGATACGCCAAAAGGAGACCCGGGGAACATGTTGAGCCGTGATGAACTGGAGCAAAAGGCAATGCGGCTGGCGCAATTTGGGGGTGGGATTTCTGAAAACCAGATGCTGGAAACCATTGACAGGATTTGGCGCCTGCCGGGCATGGACTCATTCAGGACCGGGTTCACTTTCCCGTAGGGTATTTTGTCCTCAATTTGGCATCTTTGTTAATGGGCGGTATTGAAAATGGATAATTTTTCCATAAAATCGCCCTAAGAAGTCTGAATTGGCTGTAACAGGTCAGCAGGTCGGGATACAGGTATACGTTAACTCCTCCCATTTGTAAAACATGCATCAAACGAAAAAAAAGGGGACTTGGTACGGGTTGCTTCAGTCCAGAAAGGGTGACGCAATATTGATCTGGGATCCGGTCTTCCCTGCTGCCGACAAAGGAAAGATATGGTTGTACAACACCAACTATGGATTCATGGTTGAATACGTCGAAAAAATTCTCAAGCCCAAGGTTCGGGGTCTGACTGGTAAGGCATTGCAGAGGGCAAAGGATCAATATGGCCCCGAACTGATGGAGATAAAATCTCAATACCTGGAAGAGGTGACCGATGAAGGGAACCCGGCCGGTTCGGTTTCCGAGGCCGACAAGATTGTTGAAGTTGAGCCGGAGGTCGCGGATGATGACATGGATTTTGACGATGAGTTTGATGAGATTGAAATTCAATCCTGCAGCGAGGATTGACCCGGTTTCGACTTGACAGGAAAAGTGCAGGTCTTTCACTGGTGCATCGGGTTGTCTCGCTGTTTGCATCTCTGGCGGGAACCGGCCAGGGATTGTCCGGGCTGTTTTCCATCCATGGAGCCATGGAGAAAATCCCTGCCAGGAACACAGAGGAAAATTGACCGGACCGCGCTAGGTTTTCTTTTGGCCCTGATATCCGGTAAGGTTGGGCCTCTACTTCCATACATCTGCAGGCCATGGCCGGTTTGTCGGATTATCCTGTCTTTTCAGTCAATCAGGGGTTCACTGCCATCAATGACCAATACAAAACAAGAAAGGATCTTCGTGCAATGGACAGGGAGCGGACAGGCCGGGTTTCCATGAGTGCACCCGGGAATCGGCGGGCACATCGGGCGGACAGTTCTGCCATTTTCCATACTGGTGTGGGGAATAGTTTTTTTCAGGGAGTATTGCACCCGCACGCAGTCTGGATTCAGCGGGTTACCCTTTGCATCCCAATCCCGGCATATTGATGCAAATGAAATTTTCCAGTGTGACCAAAAGAATAGCGGGTGAAGGGGTGGATGCCTGGGATACCCACTATGAAGGGCTGGCCCGGCTCGAGGCGGGTGAAGACATCATCGTTCTGAGTGTTGGTCAGGAGACACACGAGGTCACACCAAGGAAAATCGTTGATTCCGCCATTTCCAGTCTTCAATCGGGCAGACATCACTATACCCCGGTGGAAGGGTTGCTGGAATTGCGCAGGGCAATCTCGAAACGCCACCGTGAATTAACCGGGCAGGATGTGGATGAAAGGAATTGTGTCGTGTTCGCGGGGGCCCAAAGCGCCTTGTTTTCCACCGCCCAGTGTATTCTGGAACACGGTGATGAAGTGATCCTGATCGAGCCGTATTACACGACCTATCCGGCTGCGGTCACCGCACCCGGCGCAAGGCTTGTGAGCGTACTGGCGAGAGCGGAAAATCAGTTTCAAATTGATCCGGATGACATTATTGCCAGTATTACAGCAAAGACCCGCGCGATTCTGCTGAATTCCCCCAACAATCCCACTGGGGCGGTTTACGCACTGGAACAGTACCGGCCACTGGTAGACATCTGTCTGAAACAGGATATCTGGTTGATCAACGACGATGTCTACCAGGAGATTCTGCTGCCTGAACACCGGGCAAGTCCTGCCAGCCTGCCAGGTGCAGACCAGGTATGCATTACGATATCCAGTCTTTCCAAATCACACCGAATGACGGGATGGAGACTGGGGTGGGTTGTCGGTCCCCCGGACCTGGCGACGCATTTGCGCAACCTGTCCATGTGCATGAGCTATGGTTTGCCTGAATTTGTCATGGACGCCTCAATTTCGGCTTTTCAGATCGGCACGGATACGGCGGATGAGATCAGGGAAAGCATGGGCCGTCGAAGAAAGATCCTTGAAGAAACCCTGACCGCGGTTTCAGGATTGAATGTGGTGGGTTCTGCGGGTGGAATGTACATGGTTCTGGACATCCGGGAATTGGGGATTTCGGGTCTTGAGTTTTCCCGGAAGTTGCTGGACAGGCATGATGTATCGGTGCTTGCATGCGATGGCTTTGGTGAGTCGGGAAAGGGGTTGATCCGGGTCAGCCTGTGTGCCGAAGACGAAAAAATGAGAATTGCCAGTGCGCGAATTGCGGAATTTGTGCGTTCTTTGGGCTGACCGGATTCGAGCTGATCGGTAGAACCACTATGGTCACTCCAAAGTGGACAACGCTGTCATTCGGCCGCTGCATCTTCCCAATCCGTGAAAATCGGACCGGTATACTCGCCGCGGATAATCTGTTGCCTTGAGTTTTCCCACATTCGGGACCATCGGACAGGATCTTTCAGTTCGGATTTCGGGTTGGATCTGCTGCGTGCTACAAATCCGGGAAATGCAGGACGGCCACTGGGCTGACCGACCGGGTGATACCGGATATCCACGCTCCACCGAAGCTGGTCTGACAAATTTGGTAACGAACTGTGAATATTTTGCTTGTGGAAGACAATCACGCCGCCACGTTTAACCGGAAGCGCAACTCCTGTACGGCCATTGATGATGGATGCGGGAACGGTGGGTTCCCTGGGGATGGTGCCGGGGACATGCCGGTGTGCCCCCTCCAGATGACTGCCTGGAATCGAAACCAGGCACCCGTTTTTTTCGTTGGCATCCGTCACCGCTATCCACACCGTCAGCTGATTGGTGCCATCCGCTTCCGGCAAAACCGCAACCGTATCCTGATGCCAGGTGGTCAGACCAACCCCGGAGTGGGCGATGTTGCTCCCGGACAGTTTTCCCTGTGGCGGTTTCAACCTCATTTGCTGAACCGGGCTTGATGCAATTTCCGGACCAATCACGCATTCGACAATGTCCAGAATCCTGCTGTTTCGCAGCAGTCCAAACACAGCGGGGCCCGTGTGTGCATGGTAATGCGCCGCATCGACCTTGCCATTGACCAGGGGAAGAGAGATGTTGAAATAATTGATGCTGTCCGGGTAATGCGATACCACCCGGGCAAATCGGTCACCAAACGCAAGCCCGTCACAAATCGAGGGGATTCGTCCTTCCTTGTAAAACTGGAGGCATAACCTGTCGAGCAAGTCGTCATATTCCTGCTCCAGGGGGAATAAATCCTCATCATCCAAAATATCTTCGATTACCAGGAAGCCGTTTTCATCAAATAATTTCAGTTGTTTTCCGGTCAGCATTGCGGCCTCATTCCAATGCAGAGGTTCCGTCCCGGTCCGGCAAACCATAAGGGGTCCGTCCAATGGACTCTCCCTATACCGGGGGTACGTTTTTGGCTGGGGAATGCCCATTGTTCAGGGTGACCGGGGTCTCCTGACACCGAAGAATGCCCGTTCGCGGCGGGCCTGGATAAAGTCCTTCGGATAGAACCGTTGTATGATATCAGGACAAAACGTTCGAAACGGAACATGGGTTCTTGTGGGCTTATATCCTGACCACCATGTTTTCCATTTGATCCATGAGCACATCCGGGTCGGATGCCATGGTATAGAGCAACTGATGTTTGCGCTTGATAAAACCCTGGCTGACGGCATGGTCAATAAACCCTGAAAGAGGATCGTAGTACCCCGATGTGTTGAGCAGGCCCACTGGTTTTGCATGGACTCTGATCTGTGTCCAGGTGATGGCTTCAAACACTTCCTCAAGAGTGCCGAAGCCCCCTGGCAAGGCAACAAATCCGTCTGCAAGAGACGCCATCTTTTCCTTGCGCAGGTGCATGCTGTCCACGGTAATGAGCTCTGACAACCCGGGGTGGGCCACCTCGTTTTTAAACAGGGAACCGGGGATCACCCCGATGGTTTCCCCGCCATGTTCAATCATGGTGTCAGCGATCCTGCCCATCAGCCCGATGCTGGCGCCACCATATACCAGACCCAGTCCGCGACGTGCCATGGCTTCACCGAGCATCGTTGCGGACTGCAGGTATGCCGGATCATGACCGGGTTTGGACCCGCAATAAACGCAAATTCTCTTCATCGGGATACTCTGTCGTCTTATCCAATTTATTTTTTCCAAGACTACATTAACCATGCAGACAAAACCATTGGATTCCCGATGCAAACTAAGAAATAATCCGGGAAACACTTCTGTGGTTCATTACAGCATTATTGGGAGAAGCCATGAGCAGAGTCGGATTTATTGGTTTGGGGAATGTGGGCGGAAAACTGGCGGGCAGTTTACTTCGCAACGGCATCGATTTGACTGTTCGGGATCTGGATGAGGAGTTGGTGTGGCCCTTCGTGGAGCGTGGTGCAAAGCGGGGAAAAAACCCCCGGATCATGGCAGAAAATGTGGATATTCTGATTACTTGTTTGCCGAGCCCCGCAGCCAGTTCAGCTGTGATGGAAGCCGGGGAGGATGGTGCACTTCAGGGACTGACTGAGGGAAAAATATGGGCAGAAATGAGCACGACCGATGAAGCTGAGGTACATCGACTGGGGGGGTTGGTGAAGCGCACCGGCGCGGTGCCGGTGGATTGTCCGGTATCGGGCGGCTGTCACCGAGCGGCCACCGGTAATATTGCCATTTTCGCAGGGTGTGAGCGCGATACCTTTGAGCGCATGTTGCCTGTGCTGACCACCATGGGCCGGCGGATACTGCATACAGGGCCGTTGGGCTCGGCTTCGGTGCTCAAGGTGGTCACGAATTACCTGGCCACCGCCAACCTGCTGACGTTGTGCGAAGCGCTGGTGACTTCAAAAGCGGCAGATATGGATATGAACACCGTCTATGAAGCCATTCGAATTTCATCCGGAAATTCTTTTGTGCATGAGACGGAAAGTCAGGTTATCCTGAACGGCAGCCGGGACATTAATTTCACCATGGACCTGGTGTGCAAGGACATTGGTTTGTTTGGAGAAGTGGCAAAACGCAGTAACGTTCCGCTGGAACTCGCACCCATTATGGAGCAGATCTTTGAAGATGGCCGGACAAAATACGGCAGCCGGGAATACTCCCCCAACATCATCCGCCGTCTGGAAGAACGGACGGGTCTGGATATCCGGGCACCGGGGTTTCCCGCGGAAATTCTGGATGATGAACCCGAAGAACCCGGGTACGAGGTAACGCCAAAGAATACAGCGGGTTAGGCGACACCGCGTTATCTTGTTCCGTAGATCCGGTCTCCCGCGTCGCCCAGGCCAGGGAGAATATAGCCGTGGCTGTTGAGTTCCCGGTCAATGGCCGCGGTATAGACCGGAACGTCCGGATGGGCTTTATTGAAGGCATCCACGCCTTCGGGGGAGGCGAGCAGGCAGACAAACTTGATTTTTCGTGCCCCCCCCTGTTTCAGTCTGTCAATTGCGGCGATAGCAGAATTTGCTGTCGCCAGCATGGGGTCGACAACCACTGCAAGTCGTTCACCAATATCCAGGGGCACCTTGTAATAATACTCTACGGCTACCAGGGTACTCGGTTCCCGGTATAGCCCGACATGTCCCACCCGGGCAGAAGGCATGAGTGCGAGCAAACCATCCAGCAGACCGTTTCCGGCACGAAGGATAGAAACAAAACAGAGCTTTTTTCCGGCCAGGACCGGGGCTTCCATGGATTCAAGAGGGGTTTCAATCTTCCGGGTTGTCAATACAAGGTCTGTCAAGACCTCGTAACCAAGGAGCATCGCAATTTCATTCACCAACTGACGAAAATGACTGGTGGAGGTTTCCTTGCGTCGCATCAAGGTTAATTTATGCTGGATAAGGGGATGTTCTACAACGGTAACATTCATGTATTATTCCGGTTTTTGTATATCAGGAAGCTTGCGGTACACTGGGACAGGAGTATTCGCTCTACAAATCAATAGCGCATTATCACACAGGTCAATCCGAATTGTTACACAGGGAATTTCTTGCAATGGCCATTAATGAAGCCGTACAAGGTCCCGGTACCGGCGGCAATCGCCAGGGTGCGGTATTGGCCAAGGCGGGCAGGGTCGTTGCCAGGAGTCATAACCGGAGCATGCAGTTAAATGATCCCATTGCCGTAGCGGAAATGGATTGTATTCGCAAGGCAGGCCGAAGGAACGATCAGCAGGCGTTGACGTTGTATACAACACGTTATCCCGACATGTTGGTGGCAGGAGCGATTGTGCAGTTTTCCATTGGCTCGGTGGTCATCGGATTGCCGGAACACCGCAATCAGGGGCTGGATTATCTCAGTGGGAAAAACGTGCCGGTTGTATTTCTGCCAATGGATGAATGCAGCGCACTGGTGAACAGTTGAACTGGTGATGAATCATTCGGACAGAATCCTGTTGAGCGAGGCGTACAGGGAGGCACTGGAGGGGTATGAAGAAGGCGGGGTGCCGGTGGGGGCGGTGATGGTCAGGAACGGGAAAGTGATTGCCCGCGGACGGAATAAACGTGTACAGGAAGGAGACCCGGTCATGCACGGTGAAACCGATTGTTTGCGGGCCGCGGGAATGCAGGATGATTATGGAGATGTTGACCTGTATACCACCTTGAGTCCATGCATGATGTGTACGGGGGCAATACTCCATTTTGGTATCCAGCGAGTGGTGGTAGGTGAAGATGAGAACTTCCCGGGAAACATCGCTTTTCTTCGAAAAAACGGGGTAGAGGTGGTGCTGGCGGACGATCATGAATGTAAACGGTTGATGGCGAAATTTATCCATGAGAACCCCGATATCTGGTTCGAGGATGTGGCCGGTAATGTCGAGGCCTAGCAGAATTTTCCCACTGAACGCGGGAAACTCCCGCTAGGGCAATAAATGGCTGTGTGCGGCCGACCAGCTTACCCACAGTGTATCACCGGACCGGAGGCTGAGTTGCTCAAGCTCGCGTTGCTGGACTTCCGCCTTGAACTCTGTTCCGTCCCTGGCCTCCAGATACAGGGTGACAAAAGAGCCCAGAAACGCTTCTGAAATAAGCCTGCAGGGGATTGTATTGTCTGCTTCGGATTTGTCCGCAGACAGACTGACAAGATCGGCGCTGATTACAAAGGTGGCGTTTTCTCCGGGTTGGAGGGCATGCTCCGGCTGAATGCCCACCGAGAAACGGTTGGATACGGTATTGATGGTCACCTCCTGATCACTGACTGTTTCAATTTCACCGGAGACAATATTGTTTCGACCAACAAATTCCGCGATGAACCGGTTGGCAGGCGCCCGATAAATATCCTTGGGGGCACCAATCTGGCTGATTTCTCCTTCGCCCATAATGACCACACGGTCGGCCATGGCAAATGCTTCCGATTGGGAATGGGTGACATAGACGAAGGTGATGCCGAGTTCGCGTTGCAACCGCGTCAGTTCACCCTGCATGCGAATCACCAGATGGGCGTCCAGGGCAGAAAGGGGTTCGTCGAGCAACAGGATTTCCGGTTCTATGACCAGGGCCCGTGCGAGGGCAACCCGCTGTCGTTGTCCTCCTGAAAGCTGGTAGATATCCCGTTCGGAAAACTCCGCAATCTCCATTCTTTCCAGCCATTCCATCGCCCTGGCACGGCGTATGTCGGGCTTGATGCCGCGCATCTTCAACCCGAACTCCACATTTTTGCGCACGTTGAGAAAGGGGAACAGGGCCAGGGACTGCCACACCATGGGAGTTTCCCGTTCATTTGGTTTGAGGTCATTCATCACCTGTCCGGAAAGCCGGATTGTCCCATGGGTTGGCTTTTCCAGGCCGGCGAGCATTCTGAGGGTGGTGGTTTTCCCGCACCCTGATGGGCCCATCAGGGCCAGGAATTCACCCTTGTAGATTTTCAGGTCGAAGTTTTTGACCGCGGTAAAATCGCCGAAATGTTTCGCTACGCGGTTGAACTCTACCAATGGTTCGTTCATGAACCCCCCTGCCGTCGTCGCTGACGGGTCAACAACAGTACCTGGGCGATGACAACCAGGGTCATTGAAACCAGGAATACAAATGAACCGATGGCATTGATTTGTGGATCAACCTGGCCCTGGAGTACCTCAAGGACAATGACCGGGATCGACTTGTTCAGGCCGGAAACGAACCAGGCAATCAGGAACTCATCGAATGAAACGGCTGCGGTCAGGCAAAGTGCCGAAACAATTGCAGGCCGGGCAAACGGAATAATCACTTCCCGCATGGCTTTCCATTCCGATGCGCCCAGGTTCCAGGCTGCGGACTCCAGGCTGGTATCCATTTGCTGCAGCCGCAGGCGGATGACGGCCATGGCAAAGGGAGCGCAAATCACCGTATGGGCAATGATGATGGAGCCGATGCGTCCGGACATGCCGGTCCGCGACAGCCACGCAAGCATGACCAGCCCCATAATGACCAACGGGATGGTGGGGGGCAGCAGTGCCAGGCCGAGGTAGAGATTCTTGCCCTTGAACTGGTAACGAAAATCGGTGTATGCGGTACAGAATCCGAGGAAAGTAGCGATTATGGATGTGCTGACAGCCACCAGGATGCTCACTTTGGCCGCATCCCAGATGTCAGAATCGGCCCAGATGGTCTGGTACCAGTGATATGTAAACTCTCCCAGGGGAAGGGAAGGAAAGCGGTCTGAGTTGAATGAGAAAACAAAACTGGCGAGGATGGGTGCAAAAATGAATACGAAAACGATGACCACATACAGCCGCAGGCACCAGGTGATCGCCCTGTCCGTTTTCATGATTGTTTCCGGTAGGCCAGTTTGATCGCAGCAAAGGCCACCGCCAGCAGGGTTGCAATCATGGTCAGGGCGACCACCGCCGCCCGGGGCCACTGTTGTCCGGATTTGGTGGTGTCAATGATTAATATGGACAGGGTAGGCGGTTTCGACCCGCCAAGATAGAAAGGGCTGACAAAATCACCAAACGTCAGGATAAAGCAAAATACGGCCCCAATGATGATTCCCCCCTTTGCAAGGGGGCAAATGATCGTGAACACGGTGCGGATTCTGCCGCACCCGAGATTGTGTGCGGCGTCCACCAGACTGCGTTCAATACTTGACAGGGACAGGGTCTGCAGAATGACGATGAGAGGCAGAGCCAGTGTCATGTATCCCACCATGGTGCCCACGGGAGTACTGAGCATCTCGAACGGACCCATTCCGATATAGGACAGCGCGGCGTTGATCACGCCATGTTCTGCAATGATCACCTGCCAGGCATACACCCGCACCAGATAACTGGTGAAGAATGGGATGATCAGGAAAAAGATCGCCCAGCGCCGGACCTTGTCGGAAACCTTGAACGACAGGGCGTAGGCGGCGGGAAAAGCCAGCGCGGTGCCGATGACTGCGGCCACCAAAGCCAGTCCCAGGGTTCTCCAATAGGCATCCCGGAAATAGCTTTTGGAAAACATCCTGGTCCAGTTCTCGGTGTCAAAAGCGGGGACCATGACGTAATTCTGTACCAGCCAGAAACTGAGGTAGACCAGAAAGAGCAGGGGTACCACAAAAAACAGCAGCTGCCATACCACGATGGGAGCACGCCAGGCGATTGCGTACCAGTTTACCCGCGGATGGATTTTGTCCATCGCGTTGCTGCACCGGGGTGGCACAGGAGTCACCAGGGCTGTGGAGGCTGGATCAACTCACTGATACGCGGTCCCGCCTTTGTGGACACGCCCTGCGAGAATCCGAAGGGCGTGTCGAGCCCCGGGCAGGTTATGCGTTCTTGTACTCCGACCAAAACTCATTCCAGTCTTCAAGGCTTTGCTGTCTTGGGGTATCACGGTAGTGAATACGGCCCTGGTTGATCAGTGTAATGGGGTTGTTGGCCATCCCCGGAATCTGTCCGGTGCGGCTGGCTTCCTCCGGTGTCTCTTTCTGTAAGGCAGCCATGCCCGACTCGGTTACACAAAACCCCGGATAGGCTTTCATATTGGCTGACCGAACCTGTCCTTCAGGGCTGAGCGTGTACTGAATATACTTGTTGGCGATATCCTTTTTTCCGGATGTCGAAACAATGGAATAGGATTCAGTCCATTGTATTCCGCCTTCATCAGGGACCACGGAACTGACGGGTGCGCCGTCTTTTTCCAGCACACCGGTTACCCAGTCTCCAATGCCCGCGCAAAGCGATATTTCGGCATTTTTCAGCGATGAAAATGTACCGCCGTAATCGAAAAACCCCTTTACCTGGGGTTTGAGGCTGAGCGTTTTTTCCTGCACCTCGCTCCAGGTGCCGGCAGAAATATCGAATGGGCTCGGGTTCGTGTTCCCGTTTACCAGGCTGACCTGTCCCAGATTCGGCAGATGCCAGTCAAAATGACCAACGCTCCCCTGGGCTTTCGGGTCCCAGTAGACGTTGTAGGTCATGGCTTCTTCGGCAGTAAAGGTATCGCTGTTGTAGGACACGCCAAGATGGCCGAAGCGGGTAATGACGGAGTACAGCTTGCCGTCCTTCCAGTGTCCGGGAAATTGAGTGAAATCCTCATGTAGCATCTCGTCAAACGGATAGTCTGCCGGGTTCAGTTCATCCACCAGATCGCCCCGGTCTATCAGTATCCGGGCATATTCCGCATCGGTATGGATGATATCGAACGTCCCGGGAGGCGATTGCGACAGCGCGGCCAGCATATTGTCACCACCGGCGTAGTATTTTGGTTTGAATTTAACATTGTTTGCGGCTTCAAATTCCTCCACCATATCGGGTTCTGCCAACCCGTACCAGGAGAGAATATTCAGTTCTATGGTGTCGGCCCTGGCCGTGTGAATATACGGCGCGAACAGGGTCGCACCCGTAGCGACGGCGCCTTTCAAAAATTTTCTGCGGGTGGTTCCGGTGTCTTTTAATTTTTGTTCTTTGGTCATGGGTTGATTCTCCGAAAGGTTTTGTTTTTGAAAATTAAGTCAGGAGGGGTGCAGGAAAACAGTCAACCGGGGCAGTTTACTGTCTGGGAATTAAAACATCTACCATTTTTCACGGTTTCGTTGGGATTGAACACTGTTTTTGGTTTGTCGCGGGTATCGGTCGATTTGTTCTCACAAGGAGAGATTGATCTTCTGAACAATGCAGTGGAACCTGTCCTGTTGACCCCGGCCCCGGATCGAGGGGATACCGGAAATCCGGTTTTTCGAATGGTAGCAGCTTCTGCATTCCTCTTGTACATCCCGGTGATTCGAGGGTCGGTGTCCGGGTTGTCACGGTTCAGTTTCCGCCTTGGTTTTGGAAGTCTGTGTACGGGTCCAGCCAGGTCCAGCCGGTTGCATTTTTCCAGCCAGAATTTCATTTTAAGGATGATATCCCTGATTGGACCAGGAATAAACAGGCGGACCATCCCGCCATGCGGACAGGATGGACCCATGAAAGAATGAAATGGTCCCCGCCGTAAGCCCGTTGGAGCACCCATCCCCTGGACGGGGGTGCCGTCCATTCCGGGCGGTCCGGTCAGCCCGGATGGGTATCGGAATCTGCTGTACAGAAAATGACGGATACCGGCCAGGGAGTAAATCACCTGAAGACGGGAGAGATTGTCGTCAACGGATTGTCAGGATTCACCGACGGGCTGCCGATTATGGAAAATTTATGAATAACGGGTATTTTCTTGGCAATGATTCCCGTGCAAAATGGGCCCGGTCATGAATAATGGGATTGTGGGTGATATGGGCCAACCAGCCATTGAGTCGGCCGAATCGTCCTTTTGGAGCAGGATAAATGATGGACAGAACTGAATTCAAAAAATTTTTCAAGACCCCGGGGGTGGTCATATTGCCGGTCATTCATGTGCTCGATTTTGAGCAAACAGCGCGCAATATCATGATTGCCGCCACTGAAGGCGTGCCGGGAGTCTTTCTGATCAACCACGATTTTCCCTATCCACAGTTACTGCCGATTGTCCAGCAGGTCAGGCAGCGCTTTCCGGCTCTTTGGTTCGGGGTTAATTTCCTTGGCGTTACCGGCCGGGATGCTTTCCCCGTTTTGGGCGGGTTGTCCGCGCAGGGAGTGAAAGTCGATGCCTACTGGGCGGATGATGCTCGGATAGACGAATGTGCTGATCAGCAGAAAGAAGCCGACGACATTGCCGCAATACGGGAATCGAGTGGATGGGACGGGCTTTATTTCGGTGGGACGGCGTTCAAGAAACAGCGGGAAGTCGAGGCGATGAAGTATGGGTTGTCAGCCCGAATCGCAAGCCGGTACATGGATTCGGTGACGACGTCGGGGGTTGCCACGGGCAAACCGGCAGCCCTTTCGAAAATCGAGGCTTTCCGCCGGGGTTGTGGAGACATCCCCCTGGCGGTAGCCTCCGGGGTTACCCCGGACAATATCGGTGACTACGGCAAGATGGTGGACGCGATTCTGGTTGCCACCGGAATCAATCATCCCGGCGATTTCTACAATATCGACCCCGCCCGGTTGCAAAGATTGATTTCCATCGCACACCGGGTTTCGATTTCCAGGGAAAATGAGGCCGGACCGGGGCAATGACCGTTGGTATGGATTCCGGTGACCCCACTCAACGGCCAGGGGTTTTGACTTTGTGCGACTCTGCGCCTGCCAATCTGAATGCCGGTTCGATCCATGCCGTTCGGAATGATCTTTCCGGGGAATTCGGGTTTGGAAAAAGTGGGCGGGTGGTAGCACCGGATGCCGGGGACCTGATTTCTGGCGGCACGGCCGCCCCGGTTCCGGGTGCCTGGAAGTTCGGTTGGATCAATGGGTCCAGGCGGGCCGGGCCATGTGAATTCTCACTGGCCGGATTGAATATCCGACCGGGCGGACCCGGCTCCGGAATCCATGCAGGCCGGAAAATGGATGCACGGTTGGAAAACAGTACCCGGCAGGGAAAGGCCCAAAAATAATTTTTTGAGAAATGAGGCAGACTATGAATAAGGCGGACCGTGAAAACCGATGGTATTTGTCGTTGATGGCACCTCGTTCCCGGGGGGAGAAATATGCGTGGCTGGATCCGTCATCGGCTTACATCAATGCCAGGTCATTCCATGCCATGCTGGATGACCTCCTTGAACCGTTTTCGGGGGATGGGATCGATGTGGTGGCCGGGTTTGATGCAGCGGGATTTGTACTCGGGGCCGGCATGGCTACGCGGCTGGGAAAGGGTTTTTTGACGATCAGGAAAGGAGGCAAGATTCCGGTGGACCACGATGCCGTTGCCATGACCAACTATTCGGGTCGTACACAGGAAATGGAAATGCGAAAGCCCGCGTTCCAAAAAGGCACCCGTGTGCTGCTGGTAGACCAGTGGATTGAAACTGGTGGAACCATGACAGCCGGCATCGACCTGGTGACCATGCAGGGCGGGGTCATCGCCGGTATTGCAGCAGTTTGCATTGAGGACAACGATGTCACAAAAGAGATGTACCGGCGATATAAAATGTCCTCCTGTGTGGTGCCGGGGTCCAAGATACAAAGACAATGCAACGCTCAGACGCTGGCCAGCTTCAAAACGTTTAAGGCCCGGGACTGTTTTCCGGAAATCGGGGGCTGATACCGTTGAATACGATCTGGATGCAAAAGACAGGGCGGCGGTGGGTAAACCGGTGTAAACTTGTATGGGAACTCTTTATGAAACACAGGTGTTGGTTTTGAATGGATAACCCGCAATGGTTCATACGCCGCGACACATTACCCTGACCTCTCATCCTACGGGGGACCAGACCCCCGTTGCCGTGCGGTGGGGCGCCCGTGACGCGATCCGCCGCGGGCCCATTGTGGCTACGCCGGCAGGGTCGGGAGAGAGAAATGCCATCGGCTCCTATTCGGGGTCTTATTCAGTATACCGGGCCCTGGCAGTGGCGGCAGGCAATCTCGACCCATTGCACAAGCCGGACCTGACCAATACCGCTCCGGCCATGATGATTGGTCCTTTTCCGCAATGGAGGGATCCGGCCAGAATTGTGTCCATCGATCCATGGGGGCATATTGCAGGACAGGTTTTTTCCGGTCATATTGAACAGGGTGTGGATGTGCGCCCGACCATTGCGGTTACCCGGGCAAGGTTGACGGTGCCTGAAATGGCAAGTGGTATCGATGGCCGTCCTTTGGTCTCTGATGGCGAGGTTTTGCTTGCAACCGGCGAAGTGAATGTGACCAAAATTGCGATTGAGCCTGTCTGGTATTTGCCGGGCATTGCTGAGCGGTTCAATACGGATGAGCATTCTTTGAGACGGTCGTTGTTCGAACAGACCGGGGGGATGTATTCTGAACTGGTTACGCGTCCCGATTTGCATATCTTCCTGCCGCCAATCGGTGGCATTACGGCCTATGTATTCGGTGACATGGAACGAATTTCCGACCCGGACCGTGCTCTCTCCTGTCGGGTGCATGACGAGTGCAATGGGTCGGATGTGTTTGGTTCTGATATCTGTACATGCCGGCCGTACCTGGTCTACGGCATTAAGGATGCCATTGAAACCGCGCAACACGGCGGAGTTGGCCTGATTGTCTACAATCGAAAGGAGGGAAGGGCGCTGGGTGAGGTCACCAAATTCCTGGTCTACAATGCACGCAAGCGGCAGCAGGGCGGGGATACTGCAGAGCATTATTTTGAGCGGACCGAGTGTGTTGCAGGGGTGCAGGATATGCGTTTTCAGGAATTGATGCCCGATGTGCTGAACTGGTTCGGGATCACTCGGATTGATCGTTTTGTTTCCATGAGCAACCTGAAGTATGATGCCATTGTCAATCAGGGAATCAAAATCGGGGACCGGATTGCCATACCGGAAGACTACATTCCTGAAGATGCGCAGGTGGAAATGGATGCAAAGAAATCGGCAGGATATTTTACCGATGGGCAACTGCCATCACAGGATGATTTAACGAAGAAACCGGGGCGAAGTCTGGACGAGTACTAGAATTCCATTCGCCGGAACGTTGCCTGCGAGGAAAAGGAGCCGGGCCGGGCGGTGCGGATTCGGCAGTTGAATGCGATGGAATTTCACGGGCATTTGGTGTAGGTTCCCAAGAAAACAGAAAGGAAAACAGAAAGGAAAACAGAAAGCGGCATTGACCATGACTCAAGTTCCACCCTACGAACCCCCGAAAGTCTGGAAATGGGAAACCGGGAATGGCGGTGAGTTCGCCTCCATCAACCGCCCGGTTTCCGGTGCGACGCATGAGGTCGAGCTGCCCCGGGGCAGGCACCCGCTCCAGCTCTATTCCCTGGCAACTCCGAATGGCGTAAAGGTTGCCGTTATGCTTGAGGAGCTGCTGGCAGCCGGACACGGCGGCGCCGAATACGATGCCTATGTCGTTAACATCAGTGAGGGTGATCAGTTCGGGTCCGGGTTTGTCGCCATCAACCCGAACTCCAAAATCCCGGCACTGGTGGATTACTCGCTTCCCGTGCCGACCCGGGTGTTCGAATCGGGTGCAATCCTGCTCTATCTGGCCGAGAAGTTTGGGGCGTTCATTCCGGAAGATCCATCTGCCCGGGCCGAGTGCCTGTCGTGGCTGTTCTGGCAGATGGGGTCTGCGCCGTATCTGGGCGGGGGTTTTGGTCATTTCTATTCCTATGCGCCCTACAAGATGGAGTATCCGATTGATCGTTTCGCCATGGAAGTCAAGCGGCAGCTTGATGTCCTCGACAAACGGCTGGCCGAAACGCGTTATGTGGCGGGGGATGCCTATACCATCGCGGACATGGCGGTCTGGCCGTGGTATGGCGTACTGACGACGGGGAAGATCTATGACGCGGCCGAGTTCCTCGCAGCGAAGGAGTATACGAACGTTGTGCGCTGGCATGAGGAGATCGCGGCACGTGATGCCGTGGTCCGCGGGCGCAGGGTCAACCGGATCAACGGACCCCTTGAGGATCAACTCCATGAGCGCCACGATGCATCGGATTTTGTGCTTCGGACCCAGGACAAAATTGCGGAAGCGAAATAGCGGCGTTGAACCGGTCTCCTGCTGGTTCAGGTCCGTGGATTGCAAGGACCACCCCTGGATGGGGGGCATGGATGGGGGTATACCGGGAGAATTCGATGCCGGCGGCCTGGAGATGGCCGGACCAGTGAGTGGTTTCGCCGACCGGATTCCGCTTACAGGGCGATATGATTCCGTCTATTCAATTTCACTTTATCCTGCATGAGACGCGGATATTCCTGCCATCCCGGTGCGGAGGGTAAATTTTGACGATCCTGGATTTCGGCGAATTTGATTCAGTCATGTCCGCTGGCGCGGTCCGCCGGCGTTGTACGCAAATTGGTGAGATTGCAGTTTCCGGGCGGGCCAACTGGTTCAGTATCAACGATGAGAAATTTGATCAATGCGTTCGGATGGTTCAGCACACCTGCAAACGGAATTATCCAGACCTGGAGATCCCGCTGCACAGTCGCTGGCGCCATTTCGAGCTTTCCGGAAAAAATCTCTGGCATCACTACACCGGTGATTTTCAGGGCGATCCGGAAAATCTGGCGCGGTCAGCCATTGATCTGGTGTTTGTCAGTGTCCTGTTGGATGCCGGTGCGGGCCAGCAGTGGCGGTTTCTGGACCCGGTGACCGGGTCCGTTTTGTCCCGATCAGAAGGATTGGCCGCCGCAAGCATTGAATTGTTTTTCAACCATCTTGCAAAATACGACCCGAACCTGGGGTGGCTGGTTACGGCAGACCGTTTGTTCTCCTTGACCGCACAGGGGTTGAGCCATGCATTCCAACACTCGGCAGAAAATCATCTGGTTGGCGTGGAGGGGCGGTTGGAATTGTTGCATGGTCTTGCTTCGGCGCTGGATGATCGGGCAGCGGGCCAGGGTACTGGAGGGGCCGGTTATCATCGTCCAGGGTGCCTGATGGATGAAATTCTCACTGTGGCGAAACCGGGTTTGCATGGGGAACCCACCATCGGGGCCAGCGACATCCTGGAGTTGGTCCTTGGACGATTCGGGGAAATATGGCCCCGGGGATACCATTGTCAAGGCATCAACCTGGGTGATTGCGGGTACCATTCCTTGTTGGAATCCGATGACCCGACAAGTGGCATTGTGCCTTTTCACAAGCTTTCCCAATGGCTGACTTATTCACTGATCGAGCCCGTTCAGTGGGCAGGTGTCAAGGTGGAGCGCCTGGATGACTTGACTGCATTGCCGGAATATCGCAATGGGGGGCTGCTTCTTGATACCGGCGCACTCCAACCCCTGGATGAGGCATTGATGTTTTCGACATTGGCTCTGGATTCTGAAGCCGTGGTAGAGTGGCGGGCATTGACCATCTACCTGCTTGACCTGCTTGCGCTCCGGCTGCGCAGGTCCCTTGCATTGTCGGAGAAACAACTGCCTCTGGGGGCGGTTCTTCAGGGCGGGACATGGTTTGCGGGACGGGAACTGGCCAATCAGTTCCGGGCCAATGGAGCGCCGCCGCTCAGGCTCTTGATTGATGGCACGGTTTTTTAGCCCGATTCTCGCAGTATGACCTGATTTCCAATGGGTTCGGGGGTTGCGGGGAATCTTTCCTCTGGCCGGCTGACTGGATGAGACCGAGGCCCCGAAACCCGTTGTCGTGTTGACCCGCCCTTTTCGCCATGGGAGGCAACCAGATGCCATCACCAGGAAGAAGACGGTCAGTGCTGCAGCGGAATATTGAAATAAAAGAATATTAATATCAAAAAGTTATAAAAATAATTTGTTAAATCAGTTTCGATTTTGAAAGTAGCCTTAATTTCGGGTTATCCCTGGTTTTGGACAGGGAGAATATCCCTGTGGTAGTATCATACTGGGCGTGTGTACTCTATCTTTGCCATAACAATCGTCATAAGATACCGTCGAAGATAGAGTGAATTATAATTTTAACAAATGATGTAATCATTGTTTAGGAGAGTTATATATGAGCGATCAATTGTCTGCGTTTGTTGTAATTTTTACCGAGTTCTATTATTGGCTCACCGTTGTATTGATGTTTCTGATCCACATCGGGTTCTGTATGTACGAGGTGGGTGCTTCCCGAAGAAAAAACCATCTGCATACATTGATGAAGAACACAATGTTGATTCCTTTGGTCACCATTACGTTTTTCTTCTTTGGCTGGTGGATATACTTTGCCTTTCCAAATGGTCCTGGCATCACAGGCGGTTTGGTGGAATCCCCCCATGCGGTACCGTGGAGTGAATTGATGGCCGCACACATGGGAGCCGGTGCAGATGGCTGGGAAAGAATCAATGGGGTATTCTGGGCCGCGTTTCTGTTGTTTTCCTGGACGGCGGCTTCCATTGTTTCAGGTTCAGTGATTGAAAGAATTCAATCGGGGGGCTTTTGGATTCTTGCCGTTGCCATCGGATCTGTTTTCTGGATCATTGATGCATCCTGGGGATGGCATTCAGCCGGCTGGATGGTGCAGTTACTCGGCTATCACGATGCCTATGCATCCGGTGTGATTCACGCCATTGCGGGTGGATTCGCGCTGGGCATATTGGTTGTCCTTGGGCCCCGAATCGGAAAGTTCGCGGCCGACGGAACCCCCCGTAATATCAATCCAAGAAATCCCTGGCTGGTGGCCATCGGATTGTTTCTGATCTATACCGGTTTCTGGGGATTCTATGTGGCATGCAATATTCCAATCTGGGATATTCAGGCCGGGGATGAGGTTTTTTACTCTGCCACGAATATTTACCTTGCACCGACTACCCTGAGTGCGATTACATTCAACTTCCTGATGTCGCTTGCCGGCGGTTTGCTGGCGGGTTACTGGGTATCAAAAGGCGATGCATTCTGGACCTATTCATCCGGGCTGGCCGGAATCATTGCGGCGTCTGCCGGCAATGATCTCTATCATCCGATCCAGTCGATGTTCATTGCGATTGCCGGGGTCATTGTGATGTACAAGCTGCATTACTATGTAGAGCGGCGTTTCAAGATTGATGATGCGGTCGGGGCCGTTGCAGTACATGGTTACGCGGGATTCTTTGGTGTCGTAGTTGCCGGGTTCATGCTCTGGGGATATCCTTCCTCACCCGACCCGACCTATGCCACCATTAACCCGTTTGGCCAGTTTGTGGGTGCGCTCATCATGTTTGGTCTGCTGGGATTTCTGCCGGGCTGGATCATCGCGAAAATCCTGAATTCAGCCGGGATGCTGCGAATTCCCCGTTCCATCGAGATTGCGGGCCTTGATACGAGAGCCCAATCGCTCATTGATGCGGAAGAACAGGCGATTATTGATGCTGAAAGGCAGAATTCATAACTCATCAGGAGGTAAATGAAAATGACAACTGGATCTTTTACAGATTGGGCTGGTGTAATTGCAGACATCGGCCCGATTTACCCGTTTGTTGGATCGGAGGGGTTTTTAGTTATCGCCGGACTCGTCTACTGGATCGCATGGCATGTGTCGCAGTTGAAGAAGGAGGCAGCTGCCATGAAAGAAGAAGACGATTATTATCAATCCGGTGGAAGCTAGTTTCTGTTGATTGGATTGCCGGGTCTTCGGGCCCGGTAATCGACTGTCACTGGCTTCGCCTCTTCACTTGGCAGGTTCGGACGTGCAACCAGGGGTGAACAGGGGTTTCGCGTAAAACCGCCCGGCTCCCCACACAGTATGTGCCGTGTGATATCCGGCGGCCGGGGTGCCACCGGGAAAGGTGGACACCGCATTGGCCTAATCCGGACCGGCGACCACCCGGATCAGGGCATCTGCTGCAACGGCACCTCCCGCCAGCACCATGAGCGGGTTGACCTCCATTTCCACCAGGATATCGGCATGGGCCTGAGAGAATTCAGCCAATTCCAGAATAGTGGCCGCCAATTTGTCCAGGTCACATTGCCGACGGCCCCGAAAGCCGGTTAACAATGGAAAACACTGCAATTGCGCCAAACCATGCTGGATGGATTCGATGTTGGTCGGCAACAGCAGTGTTTGGGAGTCCCTGTACAGTTCTGCCAGAATGCCGCCACCGGCAATTACCATGACCAATCCGAACTGGGGGTCACGCTGAACGCCGATGAGGAGTTCGTGAATGGGGTCCCGGATCATGGACTCGACCAGGATTCCCCTGATGTCGTTGACAGGGTGAGAATCGATGGACGCCTGGATGGTTGCCATGGCTCCGACGATATCCTGCCGGCAGGCCAGGCTGCCGGAAACAACGCCAAGTTCTGTTTTATGCGCCAGGTCTTCCGCAACCAGCTTGATGATAACCGGAAAACCGATTTCATCCGCGGCTTCTTCAATGGCCTGACGGTCGCCCAGGGAAACAAGCCGACCGGTTGGAACGGGTATCCCCGAAGCGCTCAGCCATTGCTTGCTCTCCCACTCGTTCAATAAACGCAACGATGCCTCCACCGCATTTCCAGGGGTTTCAATCATGGAAAAACGGCACATATCCGGATCACGTATCAATCGGCTTCGGTTCCTTGCGTAACGGACTGCATGACCCAGGGCATCGAGCCCACGGTCGATGCCCTGCAACGGGGTGATCCCGCCATTGGCGTACATTTCCCTGGATTCCCGGTCAAAATTCTCTGCCAGTTCGCTGCAGATCGCCCCCGGTATTTTCGCGGCCCTGACCGATTCCATATAGGAGATTCCATCTGCGCGGTAAAAAGCATTGTCCGCCTCAAATTCTTCAGGAGGATAATCCTGAATGAAAATGGCCGCATCGAATGAGGTTTTCAGCGCAGCAGAAAAAACCTTGGGCATCATCTCCTGGTTGCCCCACAGGGGCGTGGTGTAATCCAGGGGATTGGAGATGGTGGCAATATCCGGGAGCAATGACTTCAGTTCCCGTCGTACAGGATCGGATGGCTGGGACAATACCAGGCCCACTCGCTCACAATAATCCGCTACCATCAGGGCCTCACCGCCTGAGCACGTAAAGGCCGCAATACGGTTTCCCCGGGGTATCCCGGAAATCGTCATGAATTTAAGGGTCTCCAGCATCACTTCCGGGGAATAGACCCGGACAATTCCAAGCCGGTCGAACAGGGCCCGGTGGGCTTCGTCCGAACCGGAAAGTGACCCGGTGTGACTTACCGCCAGGCGTGAACCGATTGAAGAACTGCCTGCCTTGAGCAATACGATGGGTTTTTCAGCCTGCAGTGCTTTCAAGGCTGCACGGGAAAATCGTTCGATATCCCGGATACCTTCCAGGTAGATGCCGAAAGCGGTAATGTTGGGATCATCCGTCAGTACCTCAATATAATCCTCAACAGCCAGCATGGCCTGGTTGCCCGCAGAGATCACACAAGCCAGGGGTACCGAACGCTGGTTCATGACCATATCTGCCGTGATCATGCCACTTTGCATGATCAAGGCAACCCCTTTTTCGCAACGATATGATCCGGCTCCAAAGGGCCATAATATGGCATCGTGGATAAAATTGATCAGCCCGTAGCAGTTGGGTCCGACCAGCGCCATATCCCCGGCCGCGTCCACCAGTTCCAGTTCGGCTTTTTTGCCTTCGTCACCGGTTTCTCCATACCCGGCGGTGAAACAAACCACCCCGGCAGCACCCCTGTCTTTCAATGCCCGGATTACCGGGACTGCTCTGGAACGGGGGATTGCCAGGAAGACTGCATCGGGTGCCTCGGGCAGATCATGTACCGAGGCATAACAGGGTTGTCCCCCCATATGTTCCCTGTTTGGATTGACACCCCATATCTTTCCATTGAATCTCCGGGCACACTGTCTGGCTGAGTAGTCTGCATCGGCTCCTCCAATGAAAGCAATATGCCGGGGTGCAAGCAGGCGCCTGAGATTCCGGGTTCGCGTTGTATTTTCTGGCATCGTACTGTTTTTGTTCTCTACACTATGCCTGATAAATCTATCAAATCAAGCATTGGGAAGGACAGGGATTTCCCAATGCCCACTTCACAGGTGGGTCCATTCGCCCGGCTTCCCACCAGGGGCCTGTACCGACCGCAGGCCCTCCTGTGCTCACTGGATTCGCCTGTCATACAATGGAGCTTGTCCGGAGATTTTACTCGTGCATGGCTGGAATGGTTTTTCAGGTGAAACGGCCGCTTGATTTCTTGAATTTTCCAAAGCAGGACAGTGGAAGGGGCCAAAATACCGGAAACCGGCCATCCAAAGGCGAAAGACATGGCTGAAATGAGCCGGGAATCCGGAAAAAACCGGTTCAGACCGGCAATCACGGGAAAATACGGCCCTGTGCAATGGGCTGGAGGGATGTGAGGGGGGTAAAATCCCTGCTGAAACCACAGAACACGTCCGATGCAAAACCCTCTCATTGCCTACATTTGAACTCAAAGTTTGTTTAAGATATGAGCCTGGGAGTAAAGCACATTCAATGAACCAAAAAGTTTTACAACGATTTCCTGATGGATAGTTATCTGAAAATCTGGGGAAGCCGGGGCGGTGTTCCCGCATCCGGCCCTGAATTCAATGAAATGGGCCACGCGACGATCTGTATTGAGTTGTCCCTCCCTTCCCAGACCGTCATCTTTGACGCAGGAAGCGGCCTTGCACCGTTGGGAGAACACATTGTCTCTAAAGAACAAAGCCCGCCGATTACACTGCTTATCGGGCATTATCATGTGGATCATTTGATGGGGTTGCCATTCTTCAGGCCCATTTACAGTGATCAGTTTCAGGTTACCTGCCATTTGCCCAATCTGGCGGGTGGCCGTGGCAGGGAGTCCCTTGACCGTTTTTTTGCTCCACCGTTGTTCCCCGTGAGGCTGGATGTAGTCAGTTCCACCGTCAAATTCAAGGAATTCAATCCCGGGGAGAACTTCCCGCTGGGAGAGGGTCTCCAATGCAGAACCATGTTATTGGAACATCCCGGGGGAAATACCGGGTACCGGGTCTATAACCATTCGGTTGATGTGACCGTCATGACAGACGTGGAGAATATTCATCCAGAGCCATTCGCCGAGCTTATCAGGTTTGCCAAGGATACCCGGTATCTTCTTCTCGACAGTTCCTATTCCTCTGAACAGATTAAAACCAAACGGGGATGGGGACATTTGAGCGTTGATGATGTCGGCCAGATTGCCTCCCAGCTTCCAACGACTACCATACTCATGGTACACCATGATGTGATGAAACCCGATGCACAGGTCAAGCTGGATGCAGCACGGGTGTTGCGCGCCCATTCCAACCTTGTCCTGTGCAAAGAAACGGAAAGTTACTATTTCTAGCGTGCTGCCGGAATCACCAGGTGGATTCTGAACCTAAAATCTTACCGGATTCATCAAGGTACATGGCCAATGGGTTGCCGCCGGGTTGAATGTACGGCAACCACAGACAGCCCCCATCTCAGTCGCCCCGGTCCATGGGGTGATGCACCCGGAATCCAGGCAATTGTATTTACAATTCAGGAGCAGTTAAATGAAAAACAGTGCGCGCGTCGTGGTGATAGGTGGCGGAATTGCAGGCTGTTCAACCCTTTATCACCTTACCAGGGAAGGCTGGAGCGATGTAGTCCTGGTGGAGCGCGACGAATTGACCTCCGGGTCAACCTGGCATGCTGCGGCCCAGGTGACCCAGTTTGGAGCCAACCAGGCCATGTTCGCCCTCAAGCGTTGCAGCATTGATTTATACCGGGAACTGGCGGCAGACGAGGATTTTCCCATCAATTACCACATCACAGGGGGGATGCGCCTGGCACGCAAACCGGAGCATGTCGATATTTACAAACATCATATAGGGGTTGCCGGCGGGATGGGAGTGGAGATGGAGTACATCGACGCGAAAGAAGCCCGAAAACGTCACCCGCTGATGAAAACCGATGACCTTCTGGGGGCATGGTGGGACCCGCTGGATGGAGACATCGACCCCGCCCAGCTGTGTTTTTCCCTGGCAAGACAGGCGAGGCAATCCGGTGCGGAAGTTCAGCGATTTAACCCGGTCAAGCAGATCACGCGCAAGGCCGGCGGCGAGTTCATCGTCCACACTGAAAAAGGGGATATCACCTGTGAAATGGTGGTCAATGCCAGCGGGTACCGGGCAAACGAAGTGGGCGAAATGTTCGGTGTAATCCATCCGGTGACCTCCATGGAGCACATGTATTTTCTGACCGAGAGCATTCAACAGCTCGAAGCACTTGATTTCCGGGTGCCTATTATCCGTGACCCCGGAGGTGATTTTTATTCCCGGCAGGAAAAGACCGGATTGCTGGTGGGAGTTTACGAGCAGGACTGCAAGCCCTTTGGCATGGATGGCATTGATCCCCATTTCACGAAGTCACTGTGCCGTTCTGACCTGGACCGTTGCCTTGACAACATGGAAACCATCTTTGAGTGCCTTCCCTGTCTGACCCAAGCCGGAATCCACACGGTGGTCAATGGTCCGATCACCTACACCATAGACGGTGCCCCGCTGGTGGGCCCTGTCCCCGGTGTGCCGAATGCCTTTGCCTGTCTCGGGTTGAGAGCGGGAATAGGGGAAGGCGGCGGCCTGGGGAAAATCCTGGCTGAGACAATGGTACACGGAGAGTGTGAATGGGATGTCTGGTACCTGGACCCCAGACGTTTCAGCCAGTATGCGAATACCGAGCATACCTGCCTCAAGGCGATTGAGGATTACCGGAATGAATTTCACTATCCTCTTCCCCATGAACATCGTCCGGCCGCACGGCTTGCGAGAACGACCCCTTTATTTGCGGTACTGGATCAGTTGAACTGTGAATGGGGGGTGGTGGCTGGCTGGGAACGGGCACTGTTTTTCAAGCCCGACCAGGATTTCATCCATGAACACAGCTACCGCTTTACGCCCACAGAACCGGTGATTGCCGATGAGATCAGGACACTGGTCACGGGAGTGGGCATGATGGAGGTTTCCGGGTTTAACCGCTATGAGATCAAGGGCCCCGGTGCGGGCGATTTCCTCAATACGATGATTTGTGGTGCCATGCCTGAATTTCCCGGCAAGGTGAGATTGTGTTACCTGCTGACGGAAAAGGGCAGCGTATGGGCGGAAGCAACCCTGGTAAAACTGGATGAGGATCACTACTGGTATGGTTCAGCTGCCGCCGCAGAATGGCATGACCGGGATTGGTTGAATCGTTACAAACCGGATACAGTGTCCATTTCAGAAATGGCGGGGAGCCATACCACAGTGGTGGTCGCTGGTCCGAAATCACGGGACCTGTTGCAGTCTGTTTCTCCGCGTTGCGACTGGTCAAAAGAGGCTTTTCCCTGGATGCGGGCCAAATCCATGTTTATTGGCCATGCCGAAGTGTTGGCCATGAGCGTCAGTTTTTCCGGGGAACTGGCCTATGAACTCCATGTACCCAATGAACAACTGTATCTCGTCTGGAAAATACTGGACCAGGCGGGAAAGGCATTTGGGTTGGGGTATTTCGGGTTGTACGCTACGGAATCCATGCGTATTGAAAAGGGTTATCTGCATTGGAAAGCCGACCTGATCTGCGAATACAATCCCCTGGAGACCGGATTGGAGCGATTTGTAAAACCGGACAAACCACATTTCGTTGGCAAGGAGAGCCTGTTGAAACAACGGTCTCGGGGCCATCGAAAACGAATGGTGTCCATGGTGGTTGACTGTGATATCGCCTGTGCTCATGGCGGTGACCCGGTCTTTAAAGCGGGCAGGCAAATCGGTTCGGTGACTTCATCCGGATATGGTCATCGGGTTAACAGGAATATCGCATTGGCATTTATCGAGCCGGACCATGCGAAGATGGGAACGGAGCTGGAAATCGGCATTCTGGGGGACCGCTATGCGGCGGTGGTGGTGCCCCCCTGCTTATATGACCCGGACAATACACGGGTGCGTGTTTAGGAGAGTGGGGAGCAAACGAAAAAGAACGAGACGGGGGGGAACCCGCAGTCGTGAGGCCATGCATGCGCTGCGCAGCAAACCACCGGAATATGATCCCTGTCCCCCCGGACAGGTTGGAGGCCAGTACCGACCCCTGAGTCCAGCGGATATCAACGCGATTTACGATACCGCATTGCGTATTCTGGAAGAACTGGGGATGGCCGATTCTCCCCCCGCCCTGTGTGAGCAGGCCGTTCGGTCCGGGGCCACCGTGAATGGCCTCGGAAGACTCTGTTTCCCCCGGGCCATGGTGGAAGACATCATTGCTGTGGCCTCAAAGGCGTTCGTGTTTTACGGCCGGGATGCCAAACATGATTTTGAAGTCGGTCATGACAGGGTGTATTTCGGGACGGGCGGGGCAGCGGTACAAACCCTGGACCTCGATACCGGAACCTACCGTCCGTCGACTTTGCGGGATTTGTATGATTTTGCCCGGCTGATCGATTCATTGAAGAATGTCGCCTGGTTTACGCGGTGCTGCGTGGCCACGGATGTGCCGGACAATACCGACCTGGACGTGAATACGGCCTATGCCCTGCTGAAGGGAACCACCAAGCCCATCGGCACCAGCTTTTTCGTGGCCGAGCATGTTGACCCCATTGTTGACATGTTTGACCTGGCATTGGGAGGGGAAGGAAAGTTCAGGGAAAGGCCTTTTTGCAAGGCGCATATCAGTCCGGTGATTTCACCATTGCGATACGGGGAGGACGCGGTGCAGGTTGCCCTGGCAGCCATGAACAGGGGAATGCCGTTGAACAATATCATTGCGGCCCAGTCCGGTGCGACGTCTCCGGCCACCATTGCTGGCATGCTGGCATCGACGCTGGCTGAAACACTGGCCGCATTGGTGATGGTGAACGTGTTTAATCCGGGTTATCCGATGATATTTTCCAATTGGCCTTTTGTGATTGATTTGCGCACGGGAGCGTTTGCAGGAGGAGGGGGTGAAATTACCCTGCTGAATGCGGCGTCCGCTCAATTGTCAAATTGGTTGGGGCTGCCTTCAGGCGTGGCTTCGAGTATGGCAGATGCCAAGGCAGTGGACGCACAGATGGGGATGGAAAAAGCGATTTCATCTCTTGCAATCGGGTTGTCCGGCGCGAATATGGTGTACGAATCATCGGGAATGATGGCGAGTTTGCTGGGGGTGTCTTTCGAAGCGTTTGTCATTGATGATGAAATGCTGTCACATGTCTATCGGGTCATCCGTGGCGTAGAAGTGACTGAACAGACACTGGGATTCGAAGCCATCCGGGAAGCTATTACCGGGGAAGGTCACTTCCTGGGGGGAAACCACACCATGGATGCGATGCAAAAGGAACACTTCTACCCCAAACTGGCCGATCGGGACGACCCCAGAACCTGGGAGGAGCAGGGTGCAAAGGATATGTGGCAGCGCGCCCACGTCAGGGCCAGGGAGATACTGAGTACGCCTCATCCACAATACCTCGACCCGGAAATTGACGCCAGAATCCGGGGCCGTTACAGGATTTTACTGGCTGGGTAATCTGTATTGTGAGGCCCTGTGCTGGTTGCGCATACACAAGACGGCAGTTACACACGGTGGATTGCCCGGCGGCACCATCAATACGAAACCGGGCGGATCATGTGTTCCTGGAAAATGACAGGGCAAAAGAAAGACAATTCAAATTCGCTCTGATACACTATGTGCAACTTGTCGGGGTGCCCAAGGGCTGAGATGAAACCCGTAGAACCTGAAGAGGTTAACACCTTCGTAGGAAACAAGTAACGATAACGTTTCATTATCGTCTCTGGTCTCCCGGCAGGCATTGGTTCTAAAACGATTACTACCGCCTGGTTAACTGCCCTCAATGTTTGGGAGATTTTATGAAAAACCCCGTGCAAAAAAAATTTGATACTGCTGGTCGAAGCGGTATCACCACTGATCCCCTGCCTGGATCTTCCAAATTCCACGTGACCGGAAGTCGTCCGGATATCCGTGTTCCCATGCGCCGAATCAAGCTTGATCCCACGCCGGTCAAGGGGCTGGACGGCAGGGAATCCATTGAAATCAACAATCCGGTCAATGTCTATGATACCTCTGGTCCCTACACAGACCCGGATGTGCAGATTGATCTTGAACAGGGGTTGGAACGATTGAGGACTCCCTGGATTGAAGAGAGAGGGGATACCGAGAAACTGGCAAATTTCAGTTCTGATTTCACGCGTCAAAGGGAAGTGAACCTCAAACGCCTGGCTGTCTACAACAATCGGTCACTGCCAAGGAGGGCAAAGCCTGGCGGCAATGTGACTCAGATGCATTATGCACGCCAGGGAATGATCACCCCGGAAATGGAGTTCATTGCGATTCGCGAGAACATGGGTCGTGCGACACTGAACCCGGAACAGCGAAAAGGATTACCACCGGAAATTACCCCGGAATTCGTGCGAAAGGAAGTGGCAGAAGGGCGTGCCATCATTCCCGCAAATATCAATCATCCGGAAACGGAACCCATGATCATCGGGCGCAATTTTCTGGTCAAGATTAATGCCAATATCGGCAATTCAGCTTTGGGGTCGTCCATTGAGGAAGAAGTGGAAAAACTGGTTTGGGGGATTCGTTGGGGCGGGGATACCACCATGGACCTGTCCACCGGCAAGAATATTCATGAAACCCGGGAATGGATCATCCGCAACTCTCCGGTTCCCATCGGCACTGTTCCGGTTTACCAGGCACTGGAGAAATGCAAGGGAGTTGCCGAAAATCTCACCTGGGAACTGATGCGCGATACCCTGATTGAACAGGCAGAGCAGGGAGTGGATTATTTTACCCTGCATGCCGGTGTCCGGCTTCATCACATTCCCCTCACCGTGGACCGGGTTACAGGTATTGTTTCCCGGGGAGGGTCAATTATGGCGAAATGGTGCCTGGCCCATCACGAAGACAATTTTCTCTATACCCATTTTGAGGAAATCTGCGAGATCATGAAATCCTATGACGTGTCATTTTCCCTGGGAGATGGATTGCGGCCGGGATGTGTTGCGGATGCCAATGATGCGGCCCAGTTTGCTGAGCTTGAAACGCTGGGGGAACTGACCGAAATTGCCTGGAAGCATGATGTTCAGGTGATGATTGAGGGTCCCGGACATGTCCCCATGCACAAGATAAAAGAGAACATGGACAAGCAAATCGAAGTTTGCCATGAGGCGCCATTTTACACCCTGGGACCGCTGGTAACGGACATCGCACCGGGCTATGACCATATTACTTCGGGAATCGGTGCAGCCATGATTGGATGGTTTGGTACGGCGATGCTGTGTTATGTAACCCCCAAAGAGCATCTCGGGTTGCCAAATAAGGATGATGTGAAAACCGGCATTATCACGTACAAGATTGCCGCCCATGCTGCGGACCTGGCGAAGGGGCATCCCGGTGCACAGATTCGGGATGATGCGATGTCAAAGGCGCGGTTTGAATTTCGCTGGACCGACCAGTTCAACATTGGTCTGGACCCGGATACTGCAAGGGCCTTTCATGATGAAACCCTGCCCAAGGCTTCGGCCAAGGTCGCCCATTTTTGTTCCATGTGCGGTCCAAAATTCTGTTCGATGAAAATTTCCCAGGAAGTGAAAGACACGTATAGCCAGCAGAAACTCAAGATTGACGATGAAATGAGAAAAAAGTCAAAGGAATTTCTGGATGGGGGCAGTGAGATATACAAGGCCGTTTAATGGACAGTTTGTGGCTTTTCCTGCCAGTGACAGGTAGGTATCCGGGACAGGCCGCATGAACACCGCTGTGGTCATGGCCAAACTGGCGGCCGGGGGCTTTGTTCGGGACGGATGAAGCCGTGCTTTGCGTTGTGCTGAAGTTTGGACAGTAAGGATACCAGACCCGCGGTACTGAGTATTGGGGGTACCGATCCATCTTCCGGAGCCGGAGTATATCTGGACAACCGTGTCCTGCATGCCCTGGGTGTTCACTGTTGTCCGATTGCAAGTGTTGTTACGGCACAAAACAGCGATGGCGTCACCCGTTTCACCCCGGTTTGCGATACCGTGTTCGGTGCTCAGCTCGACAGCGTTTTCACGGAATTTTCCCCAGGAGTGATCAAAGCCGGGTTGTTGGGCTACCTCGCGCAATTTGTCTTGCTTCAACAACGACTGGACCGTGGACAGATATTGATATGGGATCCGGTTTTGTCCAGTTCGAGTGGCACATCGTTTCTTCGCGTTGAGGATATTCGTCACGGAATGAGAATACTGAAAGGAAAAATCACACTGTTCACTCCCAATATCCCGGAAGCATCCCTGATCACGGGGATTTCCATTACCGACCACAGGAGCATGATCCAGGCGGCGGATTGCCTGGTGGAAATGGGGATTGAAAATGTGGTGATAAAAGGGGGACATGAGGGCGCCTCTCCAACCGAATGCCGGGATCTTTTCTATACTCATACTGAGCATTTCTGGGTGATCACTGATCGAATCGGAAACGGCCATCGTGTCAGGGGGACGGGCTGTACCTTTGCATCCGCAGTGGCCGCGGCAATGGCCCGGGGAGATGGGGTTCGGGATGCAGTGGTCCTTGGCCGGGCAGTGGTTTCCAGGAATATTGAAAACAGTTACGGGCTCGGTGGGATGCGTTTTCAGGGAGTCAGCGCATGGCCAACAAGCTATCGGAGCTTTCCGGTTGTCCGGTATGGCAGTCAACCCACTCCCATGGAAAACGCAGTATTGCGATGTGGCTGCCATCGCCTGGGTGTGTATCCCGTGGTCGACAGTGCGGACTGGGTCAGAAGGTTGCTTGAAACGGGAATACGGACAATACAGTTGCGCATGAAGACCGGGGACCCGGGGGGTTGGGAAAAGGAAATCACAACCGCTGTCGAGCTGGCGAATCAGTTTGGTGCCCGGTTGTTTATCAATGATCACTGGCAACTGGCGATCCGGCACCATGCGTATGGTGTCCACCTTGGCCAGGAAGATCTTCGGTCGGCAGATATCGAGAGCATTGCACGAGCCGGGGTGAGGCTGGGTGTTTCCGTTCACGGTTTCTGCGAGATGGCGGCTGCAATCAATATCGACCCCAGTTACATTGCGGTTGGACCGGTTTTCGAATCCACCAGCAAGCGAATGGAGTTTGCCCCCCAGGGGGTGGACAAGGTCAGGTTTTGGGTCGATTTTCTGGAACAGCGGTGGCCACTGGTGGCGGTCGGAGGAATCGATATGGAGCGTTCAAGGATGTTGATGGATACGGGAGTGGGGTCCATTGCAATGATCTCTGCCATCACCCGGTCCCGGGACTACGTTTCAGCAAGCAGGGAGTTCATCGAATTATGGGAAAAGAGACCTGTTTGAGGGCATTCAGGCGCCCCGTCTTTTGGGTAATCCGGGGGGAATCGTCCCGATTCAATGATTCCGGATCACGGAAAACTCAGCCAGATGAATCAGCGCATCCCGAAATTCATTGTCTGGAAGGTCTGCCAGTGACTGGACAGCCCGTCTTGCCTGGTTCCGGGCGCAATCGGAGGTGTACTGTAACGCACCGGTGGTTTGAACAATTTCAAGAATATCGGCGATCTTGGTCCGGTCCCCCTCTTCAATCGCCTTGCGAATGAGTTGTTTCTGATTTCCGGTTCCATGCTCCAGGGCATAAATGAGGGGCAGGGTCGGGGTGCCTTCTGCCAGGTCATCCCCGATATCCTTCCCAATGTCTTCACTTTTTGCATTGTAATCGAGAATATCGTCGATCAATTGGAATGCGGTTCCCAGATACTTTCCGTACTGGGCCAATTGCCGGCACCTGTCGTTGTCTGCATTGGCGATCACGCCGCCTAGCCGGGCGGCCGATTCAAACAGCTTGGCAGTCTTGCGGTGAATGGTGTCTGTGTACTGATCTTCAGTGATCTGTGTAGAATGTGCATTGAGAAGCTGCAGGACTTCGCCTTCTGCGATGGCATTGGTGGTTCCTGCGAGGACAGACAATACATTCATATTTCGCGTTTCCACCATCATCTCGAATGATCGGGAGTAAAGGAAGTCACCAACCAGGATGCTGGCTCCATTGCCCCAGACCTGATTGGCGGTGGCCTGTCCTCTTCGTGTGGCGGATACGTCTACGACATCATCGTGCAGCAATGTGGCGGTATGAATAAATTCAATGACGGCCGCCAGCAGAATGTGATCTTTCCCGCTGTAACCGCAGCAGCGGCTGGCAAGCAGGAGGATGAGGGGGCGCAGTTTTTTACCGCCGCTGTTGAGAATGTACGTACTCAGGGTATTGATCAGGACGATGTCTGACTGCAGTCTTTCCTGAATGGTGTCGTTGACCTTTTCCAGGTCACCGTTCACCAGGTCAATGGCGGAGTCGAGCAGGGATTTCGGGTTCAGGCCCTGACACGGTTCTCCGCTGACGTGGGATTCTTGCAGTTTGGGGTTGGACATAATCTTGATGCGTATCCGGAAAAACTTGAATTGATCCGGGAATTCCTGATGGTTGGTTATCCAGGTTCTTGTATACCATTAATTGGGAAAATATCAACAAAGAAAGTTCAGTTTTATTCAGTACCCGGAGTGGATTGGATTCCAGGCAGGTTTTTATCACGAATCATTTGACCTTGAAGCATCGAGCGGATAGAATCCGGCGTCCCTGAAATTGCGGTAAACTGCATGATTCCGGGATATCGGGTCTCATTGGATTGGCCATTAAATGTAAGTGAATTCAGAAAATGTATGCAGTAATAGAAACTGGCGGCAAACAATACAAGGTTGGTATTGGGGATAGATTGAAGGTCGAAAAACTTTCCGCAGAAGCGGGGGCATCCGTCAACATGGACCGTGTATTAATGGTGGCGGATGGTGAAAACATTGCAACCGGACCTGCTGCGAACGACAGCCCGGTGACCGCTACCGTGATTGCTCATGGCAAAGCTGGTAAGATAAAGGTGTTCAAAATGAAGCGGCGCAAAAACTATCGCCGGACCCAGGGGCATCGTCAGGATTTTACGGAAATCCAGATTACGGGGATTGGTGACACGCAAATGCCCGTCAAGGCAGTCGGGGAGGGGGCGATAGCAGAAATCGGTTCCGAAGAGTCGGTGCAGGGCGACAGCCTGAATCTGGATTCCTCCATCGATGAGGCCGGGCAGGAGAAAGACCGCTTTGAAGAAACCGAAAAAGCAGGTACCGGGGAATCCTGAATATTCGATTGATTGGGAGGTAATCCATGGCACATAAAAAAGCAGGTGGCAGTTCGAGGAACGGTCGCGATTCCGTATCCAAGAGACTGGGTGTAAAACGGTATGGCGGAGAGCAGGTTCAGGCGGGAAATATTATCGTCAGACAACGGGGAAGCACCTTTCACCCTGGAAAAAACGCACGGCTTGGAAAGGATTTCACGTTGTATGCAACGGCATCAGGCAAAGTATTGTTTGAAACAAAAGGCCCAAAGAAACGAAAAACAGTCAGTATTGTCGCGGTGTAAAAAATCAGGATTTCGATGGACAAGGGAACCCTGCTTTGGTGACAAGGCGGGGTTTTTTGTTTCCGGGGTGTCAATGATTCAAGATAAATTTGGTCTGGTCCAATGAAATTTGTCGATGAAGCGACTATCAGGGTGGTTGCAGGGAAAGGTGGCAATGGCTGCCTGAGTTTTCTGAGGGAAAAATACCGGCCAAAGGGAGGTCCGGATGGCGGGGATGGTGGTGATGGCGGCAGTATTTACCTTTCCGCAAAGAGCGGTTTGAATACGCTGGCTGATTTTCGATTCACCCGTCTTTACCGTGCAAAAAATGGTGAAGGAGGATCGGGCCGGGACCGGTTTGGAAAAAAGGGGGAAGACCTGGTGATTGATGTTCCCCTCGGAACGGTTGTTCGTGATGCGGATACCGAAGAGTTGATCGGCGATGTTGTCCGCATTGGCAACCCTTTACTGGTTGCCAGGGGAGGACGGCACGGTCTTGGAAATGCCACTTTTAAAACCAGTACCAATCGGGCACCACGACGGACTACAGCGGGAAAGCCGGGGGATGAGAGGCTGATCAGGCTGGAACTCAAGGTCCTTGCAGATGTGGGGCTGCTGGGGTTGCCCAATGCTGGAAAATCCACTTTTCTCAGTGCAGTTTCACACGCCCGCCCCAGGATTGCAGATTACCCGTTTACAACCCTGTACCCGCAACTTGGAGTAGTTGATGTCGGGCACTCGAATGGGTTTACCCTGGCCGACCTCCCCGGCCTTATTAAAGGGGCGGCCCAGGGGACAGGTCTGGGCATCCACTTTTTGAAACATCTGAAGCGAACCCGGATACTGCTTCATTTCGTGGATATTGCACCGGTGGATGAAAAGAATTTGGCGAGCGCTGTGCGTGAGATCGAATCCGAGATGGTGAATTTCGACCCACTGCTTTCAAAAAAAACAAGGTGGCTGGTATTGAACAAAACAGATACTATTGCCGCTGACCAGGCATCTGATATCAAAAATCGCCTGGTCAATGACCTTGATTGGGAGGGCCCTGTGTACCTGATTTCCGCAGTAACGGGTGCCGGTTGCGCGCAACTGGTCAACGATCTTATGGAAGAATTGATGGAGAGGGATGCACAACGCAGGGCTGTCATGGAAAGTGAAGGATTCGGTTCGGAAGGAGAGGGATGAACGCACGGTCTGCGCTGGTTCATTCCAGTCGGTGGGTGGTTAAGATTGGAACCACGTTATTGACGGATTCGAGGGTTGGGCTAAACCAGTCATCCATTGTGTCCTGGGTCAGACAAATCTCTCTGCTAAAAGCGCAGGGGGTCGATATGGTCCTGGTTTCCTCCGGGTCGGTCGGGGAAGGGATGCGAAGATTGGGATGGGACAGCAGACCGAATGAAGTACATCATGTTCAGACGGCTGCTGCCGTTGGACAAATGGTTCTGGTCCAAAGTTACGAAACGGCTTTCAGTTCGCAAAATGTGCTCACGGCACAAATTTTATTGACTCACGCGGACCTGGCCAGCCGTCAGCGATATTTGAATGCCCGAAACACGCTCCGGGAGCTGTTGGGGTTAGGGGTGGTTCCGATCGTGAATGAAAATGATGCGGTGGTCAACGAGGAAATCCGGTTTGGTGATAACGATACCCTGGCGGCATTGGCGGCCAACCTGGTGGAAGCCGAGTGCCTGGTGATCCTGACCGACCAGGATGGCCTTTTTGACCGGGACCCAAGGAGTGACAGCTCTGCCCGTCTCATCCGATACGCCAGCGCTGACGATCCGAAACTGATAGACAGCGCCGGGTCACCCGGTAGACTGGGCCGTGGCGGTATGCTCACGAAAATCAGGGCTGCGCAAAAGGCGTCCGGTTCCGGAGCGGCCACAGCCATTGTGTCAGGACGGGAAGAGGAGGTATTGATTCGATTGAGGAACGGGGAAGAACTGGGCACCTTTCTGACACCGGGCAGCAATCGGATGACGGCACGCAAACAGTGGTTGGCGGGTCAACTTCGTGGAACGGGGAGGCTTGTGCTGGATGATGGAGCGGTCACCGTGTTAAGGGAATCCGGAAGCAGCTTGCTGCCTATCGGAGTGACCTCGGTTGAAGGTTCGTTCACCCGGGGAGAAATTGTGATCTGTGTTGATCGGAACGGCAATGAAATTGCGCAGGGCCTGGTCAACTACAATGTCGACGAAACAGTCAGGATTATTGGCAAATCCAGCAAGCAGATCGAATCGGTTCTCGGGTATTGCGGGGAAAGCGAGTTAATTCATCGCGATAATATCGCGATTACGGGTTAAATTGCCGATGTGGCAATGCTATGAGGCGATCGTTCGAAGCCGATTATTGAGTCGGCTTTTTAACCGGGCTGCACGATTTTTGTGGTGCAATCCGCGGGTTTTGGCACGATCAATCTTGGAGACGGCATCCCGGTACGCTGCAGTGGCGTTTTCTTCGTCCTTGTTCGCTACGAGTTTCAGCATTTTTTTGATAGACGAACGCATGGCAGAGCGTTGGCTCATGTTGTGGATCCGGCGCTTGTTGTGCTGTCTCGCTCGTTTTCTTGCCTGGGGTGAATTTGCCAAGGGTATTCCTCAATTCATCGGGTCAGTAAAGGGACGCGGGAATATCTTAAATTTTGCGCCGAATGTCAACCCTGAATAGACGTTATTGTTGGTCCTGGACAATTTCATGCCAAAATGTCGGTCGAATTAATTAAATCCACCTCTGCTGCAGGTTCGATGACTCTGCTGTCCCGAATTTCGGGATTGGTGCGGGATGTCATCTTTGCCAATATTCTTGGTGACAAGGCAGCGGCGGATGTATTCTTTATTGCATTCAGAATACCGAACTTCTTCCGGAGGATTTTTGGTGAGGGGGCGTTTTCTCTCGCTTTTATCCCGGTTTTCACGGATTACAGGGTGAACCACTCCCGGGAAGAAACGAATGCATTCTTACAGATACTGACCGGCAGGTTTGCACTGGTACTGCTGGTTTTCTGCGCGCTGGGGGTGTTGTTTTCTCCACTGATGGTGATGATGCTCGCTGCGGGATTTATCGGTCAACCTGAAAAATTTGATCTCGCAGTCCAAGCGACGAGAATCACCTTTCCCTATCTGTTTTTTATTTCGCTCGTTGCCCTGGCGAGTGCCATGTTGAACAGCTGTGGAAGGTTTGCAGCGCCCGCCGCCACACCAATCCTGCTGAATCTGAGCCTGATCAGCGCGGCCATATTGCTGGTACCCCGGTTCGATGATTCTCCCATCGCCCTGTCTTGGGGTGTGATCGCTGCCGGCCTGGTTCAATTGCTTTTCCAGATTCCTTTTCTTAGAAAAGAAAAGCTTTCCATCAAACCCAGGGTGCTCAAGCGGAAGGGGGATGAAGTGGCCATTGATGGCACAAAACGCGTCTTCAGGTTAACCCTGCCAGCCGTTCTCGGTGTATCGGTGGCCCAGATTAACGTCATCGTGAATACCATACTGGCTTCTTTTCTGGTGACCGGAAGTATTTCCTGGCTGTATTATGCGGACCGGATCGTTGAGTTTCCGCTGGGAGTATTCGGGATTGCGCTGAGCACTGTAATCCTGCCGGACCTGTCGAAAAAATACTCAAAAAAGTCCATTCAGAATTTTTCCAGCACACTGGATTGGGCGGTACGCTGGGTAGTATTGATATGCATTCCCGCTACGGTCGGAATCGTGCTGCTGGCCACTCCAACCATTGCAACCATCTATTTCCATGGCGATTTCACGGTCAATGGCGTGCATAAAACGGCTGCAAGCCTGGTGGCCTATGCGCTGGGGCTTACGCCCATGGTGCTGGTTAAGGTGTTGGCTCCGGGATTTTATGCCCGGGAAAACACCCGCACACCCGTTCGGATTGCCATGATTTCCATGCTGGTCAACATTGTTTTTTGTTTGTTGCTGGTCTTTCCCTTGAAGCATGTTGGACTGGCGCTTTCCACCTCTTTGGCTGCGGTCGTCAATTCAGGATTGCTGTATATCATTCTGCGCAGGGAAAATGTTTATACTCCCGACCCGGGATGGTTGTCATTTCTATTCAAGGTATCCATCAGTTCAGCATTCATGGGAATGGTACTTTGGTGGTTTGTGGGGCCCGCAGAAGAATGGATACTGCAATCGATATGGCAACGAGTCATCAAGTTGATCGCACTGACGGCGGGTGGTGGAATCCTGTATTTTTGTGCATTGTTGCTTCTGGGAATCAAGCCCGGGGCAATGATGAAATCCAGTAAAGTTGCCGAGTTATGAAGATTGTACGGTCAATCAACAGTTGCAGGCTCCCGGTGGACGGGTGTGTGCTGACCATTGGAAACTTTGATGGTGTCCATCTCGGTCATCAGAAAATCATAAACCAGCTGGTGTCCGCTGGCAACCGTTTACAGCTGCCTACCGTGGTGATGACATTTGAGCCGGGCCCGGATGAATATTTTCAGGGGGACCGGGCAGCTCCCAGAATTACATCCGTGGGTACCCGTTATTTTATTCTCAAGGAACAGGGCATTGATGTCATGCTGGTATTGCCGTTTAACCGGCGTCTTGCCCAGACGAGTGCAACGAGTTTCATTGATGAGTTTTTGCTTCAGAAACTCAAGGTCAAACATGTTCTGGTGGGGGATGATTTCAGGTTTGGACAAGGCCGAAAAGGGGACTTTTCGTTGTTAAAAAAGCGAGGAGAGGCCGAAGGCTTTGAGGTTGAAAACTTCCAGACGGTGACTATGAATGACGCAAGGGTCAGCAGTACCCGGGTGCGTGAGCACCTCAGACAGGGCGATTTGAAGACGGTAAGAAATCTGCTTGGACGAAATATGCATATGGTGGGACGGGTAACGCACGGAGATAAACGGGGCCGGCAGTGGGGTTTTCCGACATTGAATCTACCCGTCAGCCATAAATTGCCGATGACGGGAGTATTCGCGGTGAGAGTGGTTGGTGCAGTTCTGAACAATACGGTGCATGGGGTTGCCAATCTGGGAAAACGCCCGACCGTGGATGGTTTGAAGACCTTGCTGGAGGTCCACCTGTTTGATTTCAAATCCGAGATTTACGGAAACAGAATCTGTGTGGAATTTGTGCATAAAATACGGGATGAGAAAAAATTCCATTCTTTTGATGACCTGAAAGCTCAAATTACAAAAGACTGCGGCCGTGCCCGAAAAATCTTGTGCCAGCAACGCAGTAATGGATAAATCGTTGCCAAGGTTCTGTGGGTATCTTGCGGTTGTAGTCATGATCATCGCTGTTGATCAAGGAACAAAATATATTGCCTACCAGAATCTGCAGGGAACCCTCCCCATTGATGTATTGCCTTTCCTGCAATGGACACTGGTGGTTAATCGTGGTGCCGCTTTCGGTTTTTTAAATGAAGCGGGAGGTGACCAGCATTATTATTTTTCCGTCCTGGCGGGGGTTGTTTCAATGGTCCTTGTCATCTGGCTTTGGCGGTGTTTCATGGACAACCGTCTGTTGGCCTGGGCCCTTGTATTGATACTGGCGGGTGCCGTGGGAAACCTCATTGATCGACTGCGGTATCAATATGTCATCGATTTCATCTCGTTTCACTATGAATACTGGTATTTTCCGGCGTTCAACATCGCGGATTCCGCCATTACCGTAGGTGCAATCCTGTTTATTGCCGATAGCCTGGGAATGGGCAGGGGGAGACAGGACCGGACGAAAAGCCATTGAAAAAACCATGTCGACAGGGTGTACACTAAACAGGGAGAATTCATAACTTGGAAGCAAACATGCAGGTAGTACTGGCAAATCCCCGGGGGTTTTGCGCCGGGGTTGATAGGGCCATAGAAATCGTTGAAAGGGCTCTGGAGAAATATGGTGCGCCCATATATGTCCGGCACGAGGTGGTGCACAATCAGTTTGTGGTGGATGGCCTCAGGAAAAAGGGAGCAATATTCGTCGATGAGTTGGATGAAATTCCGGAGAAATCCACGGTTGTGTTCAGTGCCCACGGAGTATCCCAATCTGTTCGGTCAGATGCTGAAAAACGAGGTCTGAGTGTGTTTGATGCAACCTGTCCGCTGGTCACCAAGGTGCATAGTGAGGTTCGAAAATACCGGAACCAGGGGCTTGATATACTCTTAATTGGGCATGCTGGACATCCGGAGGTGGAGGGAACCATGGGTCAGGCGGATGATGGAATCCATTTAATTGAAAAAATTCAAGACATTGAGAAGCTGGAAATACAGGATCCTGGGAAACTGGCCTATGTCACCCAGACCACATTGTCGATGGATGACACAATGAAAATAGTGAGTGCACTGCGGGCACGGTTCCCAAAAATAGAAGGTCCTCGTAAGGACGATATCTGTTACGCCACGCAAAACCGGCAGGACGCGATTAAAAAGCTGGTAGAAAAGTGTGATATTGTCTTTGTGGTCGGGTCCCCGAACAGCTCAAACTCCAACCGATTAAAAGAAGTTGCAGAAGTAAGAAATGTACCGGCCTACCTGGTAGACGGACCGGATGAAATTGAGGAATGCTGGTTGGATGGCAAAACCTGCGTAGGAGTCACAGCGGGGGCGTCTGCACCGGAATCCCTGGTCGCCCAGGTCATTGAAAGATTGAATGAAGGTCGGGTGACCGCGATTGAACTGGAAGGCCCGGCGGAGAATATTTCCTTTCCCCTGCCCGCCAAGTTACGGAATATTTCCTGAGTATCCGGAGCAACCAGATGTGCCGGATGAAAGGTATCTGCAAAGGGAATGACCAATGTGCATTTTCGGATTGGTCAAGTGAATCACCCTATTTTCTGTTTCGTATGCATAGGGGAATTGATCACCTGTAAAATGAGCCGATAAGATAGACCAATCAAGGTTGTGCCCCTATACTTCGGTGCTTCCCTGTGTTGCCGGAATAGCTCAGTTGGTAGAGCAACTGATTCGTAATCAGTAGGTCGGAGGTTCGACTCCTCTTTCCGGCACCATTTATTTTATCAAAAGTGGGCAGTTGCGAAATGCTCAGAACCAGTGCGTTGCAGATTACCTGATTTTCTGAACACAATCAAGGACCTGCTGCGTTGTAGGCCATTCAGGACGATCCCACGCCAATGTTGTTTGATTTTTCCTGGAGAAGCCCGTCGAGTTCAGTCTGGCGGAGGTGGAGGGTCGCCTGATCAACCGATGTAGCATCCACGGTGGGATGCGGTGTCCGGGAGTTCATCGTCTTGCGGCCCCGGGGACTGCGTCATGTGGTCACCTGCGGAGGCAGTGGCTGGCCCTGACCGGCTGGCAGGGCGGTTCGGCGGGAACCAAGCAGAAAGCCGGAAAGAACGGAATATCCCGGTTTTTGTGGCTGATCACACTGTGGTCAGCGCCGGTCCGGGACCGTACCAAAAAAAGACCCGCATAAGCGGGTCTTTTAAGGATTGACAGCGACACCGGGGAAGGTCCATCGGGTGATCAGGCAGCCATGCGAGACAGCCACTAGGTGATGAAGCCGCTTCCCAGAAGAGCAGCCAGGAGCGCGATAATTACGTATACCGCCCCTTTAACCTTTGCCAGGTCGTCCAAGCGTCCGTCCATTCGGTCCAGGCGCTTGTTCAGGTCACCTTTGAGATCTGCGATTGCGCGCAACACGCGGTCTTCGCTTTTCTCAACCTCCACCTCGACCAAATCCCTGACCTCCAGTTTCTGGGCTGCGTTCAGCCCGTCGTTGCCAGAGCCGTTATCCGGCCCTGATTTGGTTTGTAACATGATTTGTCTCCTTAAAGAATACAACATAAAAAATGGAGACAGACCTCCCCAACAGGGAACAATGTCCCCGTCGGGTTCAAAATGACACAGGCCGTGAAGCCTTTCGGAGTACCCATCCTTACGGCTGGGGTGTGCCTACGATTCCGATTCGCCAGATAAGCTCTGGCAGGCATAATGAGTGTACTGTAAAGCAAATACGGACTCAGGCCAAGCTTGGAAACCGAAAAAACCCGGAAATAAACAGGTTTCTGCCGGAAAGAACGGAATATCCCGGTTTTTAAAAGTGGCCACACTGTGGCCAATGTCAATCAGGGAATGGATGGTCTCCTTGTATCAGGTAGACCGCCAAGATAGTGTCTCGGTTACTGAAATATGACTTATCGTTCAGGCCCATCTTCCGTTGGACAACTGACAACTCTTTAGCTGTACCCACACCAACTTTCTTGTGTATGATGGAGACGTTTTCAATACATATACATGAAGCCACATACGTGCCACCATCCCCATTTGCATTCACCGACCTGCTGAAAGGGTTTACGGGGCAGTCCATCCTTTCATGTCAGCCAATTTTACCCTGGTGACAACCCATGCAGATGTCTGAATGGTTCAGGAAATCCCCCGCTCCAGGACCACGCATTCAAAGCGGTCAAGAACTTCTTGCTTCCAGTCACCCGGAGCGGGTGTCTGCAATCTATAAACTTACCGGGGTAAGCCACGGTTCTTTCGAATTGCTGTATCGTCCCGCCCTGGAAAGAGTAGCTGAACATGTACAGCTACTGCCCGGATCCGAATATCATCACCATGCACATTCAGGTGGACTGCTTGTACACATTCTGGATGTGGTGATTTATGCACTGAGAATTCGGGGAGGGTTACAACTTCCTGTTGGTGAGTCACCCGAAGTAATTCGCCTCAAGGCGGATATCTATACCTACGCAGTGTTTGTAGCAGCTCTTGCCCACGATGTCGGCAAGCCAGTCGTGGATATGGATATCATGCTGTATGATCGAAAAGGCCATGAAATCGGTCTCTGGAATCCATACGAGGGTCCGATGCGAATCTCCGGGCAGAAGGGGCGGAAGCGGTTTCAGAAAAACAAGGATCGAACGGCAAAATTCTATACCTTCCGGTATCGAAAAGAACGAAAATACTCCTTGCACAATCTGGCTGCCCCGGTTTTTCTGCAAAGATTCGTGCCTCCGGACGGATTGCAATGGATTGCATCGGACACCGACATTCTGTACGAATGCCTGCAGTTTCTGAACGGGAATCACGATGAGAGTCCGCAGGTAAGCAAGATCGTCGCCCTGGCGGACCAGACTTCGGTATCTCGGTCGCTTGGAGCAGAGAACACTCCCCAAGCCGGAGCCGTATTGTCAAAAACACCGCTCCCGGAAAAAATCAAACGTGCAATGAAGGTTTTGGCCGCCGAGGCGACTACGACGTTCAATTCGCGAGGAGCGATGGGCTGGTTTGACGGACAGTTCTGCTGGGTGATGTCCAAACGGTTTGTCGATGAACTGCGTGCACAGCTTGAATCCGAGGGGCATACCGGTATTCCCGCTCAGAACAATCGACTGTTCGATATTCTGGTTGAATCCGGGATCATCGTGCCAAACCGCGGGAAAGCCATCTGGCAGGCCGCCATCGAACTGGACGACTGGAAGCCGGAGGCCTTCAGCCTGTTGAAGGTGAACAAATCATTTCTTTGGACTGATGGCAATGAAATTGACCCCTTCAAAGGACACATCCATGTTGTCAAAGCCGATGCTGACGCAGCCGGAGAACCACCGGTTAAAGCCGCCTTGCAACAGACTAAGGATTCTCAGGACAATGGCAGTGACCCGGCCACTCCAACTCAAACGCCCGGGAATGAGGTTGACCTTTCTTCATTGTTTGTTGTAGACCAAACAGACAAAAATGTTTCAACCGACTCTGCCAGGACAATCGACAACAAGGCCGGTCCTCCACCCAATTATTCAGGGGAACGGGACCCTGGAACTGAATTTTTGTTCTGGCTGCGCAACGGGATTCAAACCGGAAAAATCCGCTACAATGGGAGCGAATATCCGGTTCACATTCTCAAGGACGGGGTTTTCCTGGTCTCCCCGGTTATCTTCAAAACCTACGGTCAATCCGCCAATGAAGACTGGAACAAGGTCCAGTCTGCGTTTCAGAAATTACGCATCAACATAAAAAACAAAAAGGGAGAAAACTGGCACACCGTCCGGGTGCAGGGCAGGCGAAATATCAGTACCCTGAAAGGCTGGTTGATTCCCGTGGACGAGGTGTTCAAAAAGAACGAGGCCCCGGTCATTAATCAGCACCTGACCCTGCTGGAGGATCGGTAAATGCAGGGGGCTGTCACTCAGATCGTTTTCAGGGATCTCACGATTTGCCGTTGCTGTTCCGGTTTGGGCTGGATATATCCCAGCGTCGTGGAAATATCGGTATGGCCCAGTTGGTGCTGCAGGGCCCGGATCCCGAAGGGGATGTCCTCATGCTGGGACATCGCATTGGCCACTTCGGTCCCGAAGGTATGACGCAACCGGTGGGGAGAAAGGGCCACGGAATAGTGTTTGCCGATTGTCCGCAAGATGCCCGTGAGTTGCCCCCCGGTTAGCCGGTCATTGGCGAACCGATTCCGGTCATCAAACCGCTGCACACAAAACACCTGGTGCTCCGACAGGTCTTCCCGGGGTCCCAGCATGAGGACTGTTTCCTGTTTCAAATGGACCAGATCATCATACAACCGGTCATCCAGGGGGACGTCCCAGGAGCGTTTCGTCTTGCTGGTCGTTGCAGCCAGGTGAATCAGGTTTTTCTGGAAATCAATGTCTTTCCAGCGCAGCCCCACCAGTTGGCGTCGGCGCATCCCCGTATAGAACAGCGTCTTGATGCAGATGGACCAGAACCATCCGTTCTTTATGGGGCAATCGGGTTTGGCAAGGCCGTCAATTATTCTCGACAGGGATTTCACGTCCACGGTCTTTTTCTTCAGGTTCGGAACCGTGGCCGGGGCTACCTCTTCCATGGGATTGATGGACATCAATTTTCGTTTGACGGCGAACTTCATGAATACCCGGAAGCTCCGGCGATAGGAATTCCAGGTGGTTTCACGAGCGCGGGCCAATACCTGCTCGCGCCATCGGATAAAGACCGCTTCATTCAATTCATCCAGTTCACAGACCCCCGTATCCGCAACAAACATCTTGCTGGTGGTTCGATAGACCGATTCTGTTTTCGGACGCAGTATTCGGACCGAACAGTAAATGTCCAGTAATTCATTCAGTCGCATAATATTTTTCTCTGGTTACGATTATTTTTGTGTTGTATCCAGACAACGCCTGCACAACTGATCGAGTGAAGCACATTTCGGGTTCCCGGTGGCTGAGCTAATGGGATCATTCCAATGACCGGATGACAGATGGTACGCAGGTGCACCTGGCGTGCCCTCTTGACCGGGTTGGTGGGGATCAAGACAGCAAGTCGCCGGCCTGCTTACGACTACGAAAAAAACCCCGCCGAAGCGGGGTTTTTAAGGGGTTGAAAGCAGAACTCAGGAACCGAACTCAGGCAAGCGATGACACGTACTGCAAAAAAGCCCACATGGAAGCGATCATGACTCCCAGCATGGCAAGCCCGAATGTTGCGACTTGCCATTTCAGGCTACCGATGTCCCCTTTCAGGTCACCGATGTCCCCTTTTGTGGCGACTCGCTTCTCCATCTCGTCCAGCCCCTGGTTGATAGCAGTGACTACGGCTTCATGCGAAGCCATGTTTGCTGCCATGATCCCCTTGATCACGGGATCGTCCAGTTTGTACTCTTCTTTCAACTTGTTTCCCACCTCATATGAATCATATTGTAGGTGTATTAGCATGATAACCTCCAAAAAATACAACATTAAAAAAATGGAGACATGCCTCCCCAACAGGGAACAATGTCCCCGTCGGGTTCAAAATGACACAGGCCGTGAAGCCTTTCGGAGTACCCATCCTTACGGCTGGGGTGTGCCTACGATTCCGATTCGCCAGATAAGCTCTGGCGGGCATAATGAACTCACTATACCGAAAAGACGGGTTCAGGCCAAGGTCGCATGATCTTGCAACAGGAAAAACCTGACGATAACTGCCGGAAATCCGGCATTGCGGATGTCAAAACAGCTGAAAATGAAGGCCCTTTTCGGGGGAATTCGTAACTGGGCCCTTTGGGATAGGCCCCTGCCATTGAAAATCCCATTCCCTTCCTGGCCCTTTCCCATTTATTCCCTTTGTGACCCAAGGTTTCGTCCGAATCCGCAAACGGATTGCCACAGGGTCTATTTCACAATCTTTTGTCTCAACCATTTTCCGGTTGTTCCAGGTTTGCTGTTGACAAAAAAAATCCCCCGTCAATGCGGGGGATTTCTAAACAAAGCAATCTCAGGCAGCCTGTTTCCTTTCAGCCTCGTCAACGAGGCCCATCAGAAATTCTGCACTCTCCTGAGCCAGACGTGCCGCTTTGATGATCGCGCGGTTGTCTTCCTCAAGCTGCTTCACCCAATACGCAATATACTGCGCATGGTCTTCCCGTGGTGTCTGTTCAACACCATGGGAAGCGCACAAGAATGCACTGCCCAACTCCGCCACGAGTTCCTCGAAAGCATAGTCCCGGGTACCGCGCAGACCCAACTGCCGATTACATCGGCTGGAAGAGCCTGTCCAGTGGGTCAACTCGTGCAACAACGTCGAATAATAGTCGGTCAGTCCATTCTCAGGGTCTTTCCGATTGAAGGCTTCTATCGGAGGCATTCCGATATAATCCCCTCCTACGTTGTAATACGCTTTCCCCGCGGTACGAACCTCTGCTCCGGTACACCGGACCAAGTGTTCGACCTGCTCGATTCGGTGATCATTGAGTCCAGGACCCGGTTGATCCGCTCTCGCAGCTACCGCCTTCACAATCGCTTCAGAGGCTTGCCAGCCTTCAACCTGATCCAGATTGAAGACATGAGAATAATGAATGCTCCACCAGGTGGACACTACTTCATCATTCTCGTCTTTGACCTCGACCGGGCGGGCATACAGCACCTGCGTGCCGCGCTCGCCTGAACGAACCTTGCAACCGGCTGCTTTCCACTGGCTGAACCCGGCCCAAAAATGAGTCGAGTAACCCAGCTTCTTCGAAGCCAGTGCTAATGAAAGCACATTGATGCCCCGGTAGAAGTGGCCGGTCACCACATTGGCCGGGGCACCTGAGAGTACCGCGGACCATGGGGTTTTCCACTGTCCGACGCCAGCTGCAATGGCAGCGATGATATTGTTGGTGATGCTTTGACAAACATGATCCAGTCTTGATTTGCTTTTTGACATGGTGATATCTCCAGAAATACGGGATATCACGCCCCTGCCGGGATGGATATCCCGATAGGGTAAAAAAATAACTGAAGACATGCCTCCCCACCGGGAAACCTATCCCCAGCGGGTTCAAAATGACACCAGCCGTGAGGCTGTTGGAGTACCCATCACAAGGATGGGGTGTGCCTACGATTCCAGGTTGCCAGATAAGCTCTGGCGGGCATAATGAGAGGACTGTAAAGCAAAGATTTATTCAGGCCAAGCCTGGAAACCGAAAAAACCCGGAAATAACCGGGTTTTCTGCCGGAAAGAACGGAATATTCCGGTTTTTGAAAGTGGCCACACTGTGGCCAGTGTCGGTCAGGGCTCGGATGAATGGGACAGTGCTATGTTCATCATTCCCAGTTAAACCCATTGCGACAGCGGGTTTATGGTCTGGCGTTAGCCCAAGTTAATGGGATGGTCCGCCCCCACCTTCAGTCGCGACCAGCCGGAATCGAAACATGGACGAATTCGATAAGAAATGTTTTCTATACAGCTTGATCTGGAAAATCCGTCAGGGCCTTGTGTCCTTTCCCCCATGGACAGAGGGTTCATTGCACCATTGCAAACGGAGGTTCTGAAATGGCGCCAGCAGGTCCTCGGGATAACCCAGAATATCCATCAGAACCGCACGGTCCAGATCGGTCCGCACCTCATCATGATAGGCTTCGTTTGCCGGCAAAAATGGCCGGCCCTCAAATCGTCTGAAAATTTCATCCGCACGGTTCAGTTGTTTCTTCGACAAAGCTCTCGGGTCCAATACCTTCAGCCCAGGCAATGCACTGATGGTTAATCTGCTCCGGCCCTGTTGCTGAAGCGACCCCGCCCACCAAAAACTCATCAACCCCAATGTGGAATTTGCCCACAAAACAATGGCGCTTTCCCACCTTTCGTTTCTCAGGCGAAAGTTAGGCCAGGCAGTGCCGCCCACGACTGGCCCCGGCGTGCAACACGCCGCCAGGCTCTGGGAATTGATTTGGAAATCCAGATTGAAATGCAATCGGGTAGCGGTCTCCCACACGGTCACCGCCCGATCATCGCATCCTGGCCGAACCTCGCCCTGGCAGTCCGGTTGCACGATCAGACATCGCTCGCGTTTGGCATCGTGTCCCCACAGGACCGGATAACTGGGAGCCGTACTGATTGGAATAATCCTGAACGGGCTTCGATAGGGAGGCTGCTCAGCTTTCAGTGTTCCGACATCACGATGCAACAACCCCCGTTCTCCCAGCTCTTCGAGAGGCACAATGGGTATTGAATGATCGGGGCGATAACGGGGCATCCCCAGCCTGCCCCGGGACAGACCGAGCATGGTATCTGCAATGGCAGATTCCCTCAGCGAGGCGCACCCCCCCTCATTCAATGATGCCCGGATATAGCTTCCGATAGCCTGGTCCCCCGCGCGAAGATGACCGGTTCTGGAATCGGTGGGTAGTCGTGCTATCAGCTTGGACACCTCTGCAGCCTCCAGCAATGTGGCTGGCCGCCGCTTAAGGTTTACGAACAATGCTTCCTCATTGCGATGGGACAGCGGGTCGCACTTCGTGCCCAGAATCAGTGCCTCAGCCATATTCGTATCTGCGGAAAACGCGCGATCGGTACTGCCCGAGGTAGCGATGGTAATCACCGTTATGCGGCGATACCGGGCAAGCAACAGGTCCCGGGCCGGCTTCCAGGCTGCACCCTGGACCACGGCAATGGGAAGCACCAGGGCAATCATCCCACCGGGCTTGACCTTGACATCCGCAAGGTCAATAAAATTCGATGCCAGACCCGCATTCCCATGACCAGCAGGATTCACAAGAGCCTTCCGAATGGTATTCAGACGTCCGGACATCGCCCGCTGTTCATCTTTCGTGGTCTGGAACCCCGCAAAGGAAGGCACCGGCACTTCCGTGCTCTCGTGATTGGTGGGACGCGTAAAGGGAGGATTCATAATCACGAGGTCAACAGAATGATGCGGTAACCTGAGATCCTGAACCGCTTCGTCGCCACCCCCCCTGGCTTGACGCTGCCCTGTCGGAAACAACGATTTTGTCTGCTGCGCCGGAATCAGGTCCAGGGAGCCAATGGCCGTCCCTCCCCCCTTCATTAGCTCAACCCCATAGGGCATGGTGTAGACCCGGGTATTGTCGAAGAGTACTCTTGGATGGATGCTCGACAACTGAGACGCACAAAGATGGGCGGCCGCAGGCATGATGTCCGCCGCAATGATGGCGAGCTCCATCATCTTTCGATGAACCTCGCTGTCGTCTCCCCCCGCATAGCGGTATCGACTCAGCACCGTATTATAGGCTGCAGAAAGCAGCGTTCCGGTTCCACAGGAAAGGTCGGCGATGCGCAAGTCGGGATAACCGGCAAGGTCCTCCCACTCGAACCGCAGACGTCGTACCGCGAGCTCCGCCAGCAATGTCGCACTGGTCGGCAGGGTGTAGAACGTTGCCAGGAACTTCCGGTCCACAATCAGGCTCTGGAACATGCGGCCCGACAGGTCATGACGTGTGGTCACCCCCAGCTCTGCGAGACGCTCCGCAGCCCCCACAAGGGCCCTCAATACCCGACTTGCTGTGGGAACACGAATTGTCACCAGCAAGTCTGATGCGACCTTGAAGATCGGCCAGTAGTTGATTTCCTCCAGGATTCGCTCCCAGGTCCTCAACAGTCCTCTTTTCAGTGTAACCGTCTTGTCCTTATTCAACTGATCAATCGACGGAATGCCGCGCGTCCCGGCAATCATTGTGTGAAAGGTCAGGGCATTGGCAATGATGGTCATCGCCATGCGGTCCGTCTGCTCCCCACTGTTCTGATTCAGTACGCGCCCCAGATTCCTGTCGGTATCGGTAAAACCGGTTTCCACGGCATCCCGTATCGCCTGGGTTGCAACCCGGACCCCCCTTTCCAGCACCGTGATGCTCTCGTCGACAAGGCGCTGCGAGACCATGGCATGCTCAATACAGCGTACGATGTCATCAACCGTCCCGGTAAGCCAGCCGGTTGTGGGCCAACGGTCCGGCGAGGACGGATCTCCTGAAAAAATGCAGTAATCAAATTCCGCGGTCACAATACGGTCCGGCAGGTCTGCCTGACCCTGCCGCAATGCAGTGGGAACACGAATGGCGATTGCCTGTTCAATGGGATCGGCTGCGCTTCCCGTCACCAGGCCGAGCCGGGCACAGGCGTCCTGTTCCACGGTGTGGGCCGGTGCATACTCCGTTTCCACCACGACGGGTTGTGCATTGGGAGGACGGACAAGAATGTCCGGCCGCAGCCCGGGTTGTTCCGGGAAGACCCCGGTCTGTTCCACGCCGAGATGGTCCTTCCACAGTGGGTGCTTTCTCCGGAGCACTTCCGCCAGCACGCCGTTGAACGCAACCTCGCTGGTTCGCGGGCCACCGGTCATGCTGACCTCATCGGGTTGTCGTCTCTCTTGTTCTCTTGAACGGTCACGCGCATTCAATCGTCCGCATATCGGTTCTCCATGAGTTCCGCGGGGACAGAACAGCCGATCCATCTGCCTTGACCGCTCCGTCGTCGATGCGCGAGGGTACGAGCTGATTGGCTGTCACAATTCGGTTTCCTCTCTATGGCAAGAATTGCATTGTAATTCATGCATGGGGAAAACAAAACAACCGAATCAGGTATTGCCAACCAACTCCTTTCAAGGAAGTGCTTAAAAAATCACTATTTTCATTCATTAACTGGGACAAGTTGTAAAATCAAGGATTGACTCATTTAACCTCTGGGACAGGAATCAGATGACGCAACAAAAACCAACGATTTCTAACCATGGAATAAAGAGTTTTCACAAAGGAAACTTTTGGAAATTCCACCAAAGCGGTCTTTATTAAGTATCAGCTCAATTCATGCCGTCTTGCCTTGGTGTAGCCCGCAAGCTACACTGCACGCATGCGCTATCACATCGTTACCACTGGTGATTTCAATCGCTGGTTGTCTCGCATCCGTGACCGCCAGGCGGCAAGAGCGATCGCTCGACGGTTGGATCGAGCGGTTGCTGGCAATCTTGGGGACATCAAGCCGGTCGGCCAGACGTGAGTGAAATGAGAGTTTTCGCGGGTCCTGGCTACCGGCTATACTTTTCGATTCGTGATGGCAAACGTATTATCCTGTTGTGCGGTGGCGACAAGTCCAGTCAGTCACGCGACATCGGTGCTGCCCGAGGTAGCGATGGTAATCACCGTTATGCGGCAATACCGGGCAAGCAACAGGTCCCGGGCCGGCTTCCAGGCTGCACCCTGGACCACGGCAATGGGAAGCACCAGGGCAATCGTCCCACCGGGCTTGACCTTGACATCCGCAAGGTCAATAAAATTCGATGCCAGACCCGCATTCCCATGACCAGCAGGATTCACAAGAACCTTGCGAATGGTATTCAGACGTCCGGACATCGCCCGCTGTTCATCTTTTGTGGTCTGGAACCCCGCAAAGGAAGGCACCGGCACTTCCGTGCTTTCGTGATTGGTGGGGCGCGTAAAGGGAGGATTCATAATCACCAGGTCAATACACCATTCCGGTACCGGTCATGGACCCCGATATCCCTTGTTCTGACATCGGAACCAATCAGGTAGGGTACGGCAGCGAAATGTTCGACAATAAGCCGTCATGGGAGGCGGTGACTACGGAAGAATACCAACGCAATAAGGATTATACGGAACAACTGAAAAAGGACTTGGACGCGAAACATTTCAGATGGACAATTGACGGCAAATACCCATTGACGGACAGAGAAAAGCGCATGAGAAAGTCCCTTGATTGACCTCATTGAACGGAGGTGTACATCGAAATGTCCAAAGGCGCGATAATGTAACACTTACACCGGATCCCGAATAAGTGTTACATTAGGCCATGCGCCAACACACACGAACAAGGGAAGAAGATCGCGCGATCGTGAAACGCGGATTGGGCAATCAGTGGGCCAGCTATCGGCACAATGATTGTGCTGTTTGTGGTGTGGACATGGACAAGCGGTGCGGGGCCGTCACCTGTAGTACCAGATGCCGAGTTGCCCTATCGCGGGCCAGAAAGCGTATCGGACAGTAAATCACCTTACACAGAGGCGGACAAATGAACGAAAAAATTGAAAATCTGGTACTGGAACACCTGAAGGCAATCCGAGGCGATATCCAAAATCTGACAAACGAAATTGAGGAACTGAAAATGCGCGTTTCAGAATTGGAAAACAGCATGGGCACCGTTCTATCCTGCATCGGCGATCATTATTCAACCGGCGCGCGGCAACAAGTCGCCATTGACCGCATTAACCAGCGTATGGGGCGCATCGAAAAACGGCTAGAGCTGGCCGATTAATCAGGGAACCGCCCAGGCCACCGAGCAGGTTACATCGGTGATCGAATAATGCCGATTGATTTCAGCCAAGTTGCTTCGAATTCGTCCGGGTCAGCTTGCCCGTCGTCCGGGAGTTTGTCCTTTTCCACCACTAAAGTTCTGTGGCCGATACACTGCACTACCCTTATTTGGTGGAGATGGTGGGGTGAGGTGAGGTGAGTAGGAGACCTTTGGTTGATAGCCACGATGGAGTATCTTCGACTTGGGGGCTGCTTTTTCAGTCTTCATTCTTTAACTCCTGTCTGGTGTTGTATGGCCAAAATTCTATCGTTTGTATCTGTCCAGTTGCAATCCCCACCTCCAGTCCGAAGTGCAACACCGGAACGTGTGGGCACAAAGGGGGCATCGGGTCGATTCATCGGGGCCACGCATACCCTGTGGATTTGGGACATCATTTCCCGATTTAAACGGATGTAATAAAAACCATTGTCTTTGTTACATCAGTAAGGCGGCGGCAACATCTGATTTTTGACAACGCTATGGATTTGAGGCAGGATGATCTGTCTTGGGAGAGAATGTGGCATGAGTACACCTGATTTGAAGCATCTGTTTGTGCCCGGTGATGGCAATGTGCCGCCTTATCTGGCCGGCCGCAAGGAGGAACAGGCTTATTTTCAGGATTGTGTCGATGTCCTGAAAACCAAAAGGCCTGCCCCCCAGAACCTGATTCTCTACGGTCCCCGAGGCAACGGCAAGACCGCCCTGCTCCGTCATCTGCAAACAAAGACCCGCCAAAAAGAAGGGTCAAGCCTGGGCATTCTATGGGCAACACCGAAAGAACTGGCCAATCCGGGAAAGCTGGTTGATCTTATTATTGGGGATTATTCGACGCTTCGAAGCAAGATCCAATCGGCGGGTTTTTCGTTTAATTTCGGTATCGTCACGGCCGATACCCAAATCGACTTGTCCAGACGAACCCTGACGCTCGGTGACCTGCTGCAGGCGCGGTGTCAGCATCAACCGCTGATTCTGATGATTGACGAAGCGCACCGGCTGGGCCCGCAGATGGGAGAGGAATTGCTCAATGCCAGTCAGTCCGTCCGCAACGCAGGCAATCCGTTCCTGCTGGTGCTGGCCGGCACACCGAATCTCAGGGCCACACTGGGGCAGGCCAACGCGTCCTTCTGGGACCGCAGCGAAATCGTTCGGTTGGGCCGCCTGTCACCGGAAGAGACCCAGCAGGCACTCACCATCCCGCTCCAGGAAGCCGGGGTCACCTTTGCCCCCGGTGTCATTGAGCATATCGTGGAACAGACCCACTGTTATCCCTTTTTCACCCAGGTCTGGGGAAACTGTATCGCCCAACGACTGCAGCAGACAGGGGAACAGATGATCTTTATGGAGACGGTCAAGACCGTGCAGGTGGCCGTGACCGACAAGTACAACGCCATGTATCAGGTTCGGCGTAATGAAATAAACGATATGGGGCTGTTGTCCGTTGCTGAAAGCGTCGCGGAGGCGTTTGTGCAAGGTGGTGAGGTCCATTTGTATGAACGCGGTCTGAAGGAGGCGATTGCACAGGGGATGGCCGACGAGGGATCGATCACCGATCAATCTATCCGGGAAAAGTTAAAACAACTCTCCCACTTGGGTTATGTCTGGCAATCCAAGGAGGGCGGTTACGAACCGGGCATCCCGAGTCTGTTATCCTACGTCATTAGCCAGGCACAGTTGCATCACAAGCCTCGGCCGTCTGTGACCGAACAAGTCGAACAGTGGCGAGTCAAACCCAAAGTGCATGATACCGACATGGAAATGTGACTATTGTCTGGGCATTGTGTAAACAGTCGTTATCAGTATTGTTCCCCCAAGTTCGACTCTCAATCTGCCCCGTCCTGCCCGTCCAATCCTCTGTAGTCTAATAGGCGTTTACTGCGGGTTTTGGGCTGTAACAAAAACCATCGATTTTGATACATTGCGCACCGGGACAGATTTTCTGGTCAAAAGCGCCCCATCAGCGTATAAAAACCCGTATAATAATCTATGTATAGATAAGGCCAGTTATTGTTACATGATCGGTAGCTTCCCGAAATCGTTCCGCTCCAATCAAAAGTATGAACAATAGCACCGGATGGACAAAAGAGAGAAAATGAGCACCGCTAATTTGAAACATCTGTTTGTGCCGGGTGATGGCAATGTGCCGCCCTACCTGGCCGGCCGCAAGAAGGAGCAGGCCTATTTCCAGGATTGTGTCGACATCCTAAAAAACAGGAAACCCACCCATCAGAACCTTATTCTCTACGGCCCCCGGGGCAACGGCAAGACCGCTCTGCTGCGTTATCTGCAAAAAGAGACCCGCCGACAAGAAGCCTCGAAGCTGGACATTCTACGGGTCACACCAGATGAACTGAGAACCCTGGATGCACTGTCTGGCCGCCTGATGGAGGACCATCAGACAGTACGCAAGCGGTTCAAGTCAGTGGAGGTCTCCGGAGGGGTCGGAGGACTCTTTCAAGCCAAAACGGAAGTGGATTTGTCCCTGGCCTCTGTGACTATCCGAAAACTCCTTCAGGAGCGAAGTGGGAACAAGCCGTTTATCCTGATCATAGACGAAGCGCACCGATTGATGCCAGCGATAGCTGAATCGCTGTTGAACGCCAGTCAGACCGTCCGATTGGAAGGTTGTCCGTTTCTGCTGGTGCTGGCCGGCACACCAAACCTCAGGGCCACGTTGAGGCAGGCCAATGCCTCGTTCTGGGACCGTAGCGAAATCGTTCCCCTGGGACGCCTGTCACCGGAAGAAGCCAGCCAGGCACTTGCCGTGCCGTTGCAGGCAGCGGGCATCACTTTTGCACCCGGTGTCATGGAGCACATCGTGGAGCAGACCCACTGCTACCCCTTTTTCACCCAGCTCTGGGGCGATTGCCTGGCACGAAGGTTGGACCAAACCGGAGAGACAACCGTGACTCGGCAACATGCCAGGGACATTGAGGGAGAGGTCATCGGCAAGCGCCGGGAAATGTATGATACCCGACGTGATGAGATCGAAGAGGCGGGATTGTTGTCAGTCGCTGAAAGCACCGCCAATGCGTTTATCCGAGGTGGCGAGGCGCCTTTGCATGAACGCGGTCTGAAGGAAGCGATTGCGCGGGGAATGCCCGGCGATGAACCCATCACCGGGCCAGGTATCCGGGAAAAGTTAAAACAACTCTCTCACTTGGGCTATGTCTGGCGCATCCATGCCCCGGGGGGGTACGTTTACGAGCCCGGCATCCCAAGCCTGATGTCCTTCATACAGGAATATTCACTACCTCAAACCAGAGGGAAAAAGACTGAACCGGATCAACAAAAGCGAGAGAATGAGTACCGCTAATTTGAAACACCTGTTTACGCCGGGCACCGGTGCGGTACCGCCGTATCTGGCTGGCCGCAAGCAGGAACAGGAATATTTCCGGGATTGTGTCGAAGTCCTCATAAGCCGGAACTCCGTCAGTCGGGACCTGATTCTCTACGGCCCTCGGGGCAACGGTAAGACTGCCCTGCTTCGTTATCTGCAAACCACGACCCGTCAGGAAGAAGGGGACAGGCTGGATATCCTGTGGGTAACGCCGAACAATATAGCTACGGAGACCGAGTTTACCCATCTGCTGAGCGGTCCGAAGAAACTCAAGGACCGGTTTAAAAAGCTGACCGGCTCGGTCGGAGCCTGGGCCGCCTCAGCGGGTATTGAAATGGATTTAACCGGTTCTCCGTCAATCACAGAACACCAGATAAGGGAGAAGTGCAAACGCAAGCCTTTTATCCTGATCATTGACGAAGCCCACCGGCTGAAGCCGTCGATGGTCGAATCGCTGTTGAATTCCAGCCAGACCGTACGGTCAGATGGCTGTCCATTCCTGCTCGTGCTGGCTGGCACGCCGAATCTTGGAGCCACCCTGAGCGAAGCCAATGCCTCGTTCTGGGAACGCAGCGAAATCATTCCCCTGGGACGCTTGTCACCGGATGAGGCTGGTCAGGCGATCAGCATCCCATTGCAGGAAGCCGGCATCACCTTTGCTCCCGGTGTCCTGGAGAACATCGTTGAGCAAACCGACTGCTATCCCTTTTTCACCCAAGTCTGGGGCGATTGTCTGGCCCGAAGACTGGATGAAACCAACGAAACAGAGATCACCTTGGCGCAGGTCAAAGAAGTGGAAGCTGCAGTGATAAATGAACGCAACGTCATGTATCAGGTCCGGTTCAATGAGCTGGACAGAATGAGTTTGCTGCCGGTGACCGAGAGTGTTGCCGAAGTTTTTCTCCAGTCTGGCTCACCGATTCTGCATGAAAACACGTTGGAGGAAGCGATTGAAAGAGGCCTGGCGGGCGATGAACCGGTCACGAATGAACGGATCATGGAAAAAGTCGAACAGCTTTCCCACCTCGGCTATGTCTGGCAAGTGAGCGGAGCTTACTACGAACCGGGCATCCCGAGCCTAATGTCCTACATCACCGACCAAATGCAGGAGAACGCCGTCTCCTCGATTCGGGCCTCTCGTTCCATAGCAGAAAGCAAACAATGACTGACACGCTACTTGGGACAGATTCATGATCATCGGCTATGCCCGGGTATCCACCAGCGAACAGGATACCGCGCTCCAGATGGACGCATTGCAGGGGGCCCACTGCGAACGCATTTACCAGGAATCCGGTTCAGGGGCCTCCCGGTCCCGTCCGGAATTGGCCCGGTGCCTGGATGCGATTCGGGAGGGGGATACCCTGGTGGTCTGGCGTCTGGACCGGCTGGGACGCAGTCTGAAGGACCTGGTCACCATTTTGAATGAGCTGAATGATGCCGGCGTGGGGTTCCGCTCCCTGAGAGAGGCCATTGACACTACCAGTGCCAGCGGCAAACTGATTTTCCATATTTTTGCCGCGTTGTCGGAATTTGAACGGGCGCTCATCCAGGAACGCACCAAAGCGGGCCTGGCCGCGGCCAGGGCCCGGGGCCGTAAGGGGGGCCGTCCCCGCAAACTGGATGCGGACCAGATTCGCAAGGCTAAGGCCATGCTGACGGACCCTCAAATGACCAAGACCGAAGTAGCCAGACATTTCGGGGTCACTCGAATGACCCTGAATCGGGCGCTGGGTGCTTGAGTTCCCATCACCTTCTTTCATCATCGACTGCCCAAAAGGAAACAGCAAAGGAAAAATAAGGGAAGGGATTAACGAAATGGGCTTATCCGAAAGGGCCAGTTTATAGTAGACTTTTCTGCATGAGTATTTCCTTATTCGATACTCGAAAGACCGTCGAAAATCTGGAAGCCGCTGGCTTCGAGGCGAAATAGTCCAAAAGCCATTACTCTGGTGGTTGACAAATCTCTGACTGACGGCGTGGCAACCAAAACAGAAATTTCCGAGGTCAGGCCCGATCTGGAAAAAGCAATCTGCTCTTCCTGCGTTGAGGAAGAGTATTTCAGCCATGAAATTTCGGTGCATGGCAACCGGGTCAAGTGCAGTTATTGCGGCAAGACGGGTCAAACTTATTCCGTGGGTGAACTGGCCACCCGCGTGGAACTCGCATTCAAGCAACACTACGTTAGGACCTCTGACGAGCCGGACAGCGACCAGTACAGGCTCTTGGCTGACTCAGAATTTAATTATTATTGGGAGCGCGACGGTGAACCAGTTGTCTACGCGATTATGAGTGCCGCCGGCATTCCAGAGACCTCCGCAGCGGATGTCCAGAAGATACTCGGTGATGAGCATTATGATTTTGAAAGCGCGAAAATGGGCGAGGAAACTGAATTTTCCGATGAGAGCTATTACGAAAAAAAGGGTATAGACGCAGGTGCTTGGCGTGAAAAATGGGACAGCTTCGAACGATCACTGAAGACAGAAGCACGTTTCTTCAGCCGTGAGGCTGCTAACCATCTATCAGTAACTTTTGCCGGCATTCAGGAAATGCGAACACGCGATAACCGTCCGCTGGTGATTGATGCCGGGCCGGAAACAGAGTTCAGGACGGTTTATCGGGCTCGCGTGTTCCAATCCGAGAAAAAGCTCGAGGTGGCCTTGTGCAGGCCGGATACCCAACTAGGCTCACCCCCTGTGAAGTCATCATCAGCGGGACGGATGAATGCGCAGGGCATCTCGGTTTTCTATGGCGCAAATGATGTGCGCGCGGCGATTGCGGAAGTTCGTCCGCCGGTTGGAAGTCAAGTAGCGGTTGCGTGTTTCGAGATCATCCGAGATTTGCGCTTGCTCGACTTGACAGCACTAAGTGATGTCGATGTCAGTGGAAGCGTTTTTGACTGCAGATCGGCAGACCGGATGGAGCGCGCTTCATTTCTACGCTTACTCAGCGGCAGAATCACGCAACCTGTTATGCCGGATGACGAGCTATTCGAGTATCTGGTGACCCAGGCAATTGCGGATTTCTTGGCGACCGAGTTATCTGTTCGAATCGACGGTATCATCTACCCTTCGATCCAAACGGCAGACAACATCCTAAATGTCGTTCTGTTCCACAAGGCTGCACGTGTCGAGGCCATGGACTTCCCCAAGGGGACGAAGATTGATGTAACGGTAGGGCAGTTCGGCGAAGACGGGTGGGAGGAAGATTACGCCGTTCTTGAAAAGGTTCCACCAATTCCTACCGAATCAAACGAAATGGATGGAGAGGCCCCATCCTGGTCTCCACGCGTTGCAAGCTTCGTGAAAGAGACAAACCTGAACTGGGAAGGTTTCGACACTGATCGGCGGGAGTCCTGTCTCCGCGTAGTACCGGACAGTGTTCAAGTGCACCGGGTGTTGCGGGTGAACTTTGAGACCAAAGAGTTTCCGGTTCGCCGCTATCGGTCGGAGAAGCGCAAACCCGAGTTCTAGGCCTTTTCTGGACGCGTTTGGCGCGGTCCGATTTCGATGCGTCGTCAGGATAGTCGGGAAAGGGCTCGGAAAATTCTTTAGTGGTAATCCTTCCAGGTTCAGGGTTATAGATCGGCCACTTCATTATATTCAAAAAACAGCGCACACTGGTCAGCATCGTGACTCGATGGGAATTGCTGCAGCGTAGACAAATGCGCCTACCACGAGAACTAGCGGATGTTTGATTGGAGTTTGACCAGCGATCGTGAGCAAAGAACCCATGGTAAGAATCCCTTCTATGGCAGTATAAATATGCTTGGCTACCCACTCGCGTATACCATCCAGATTGAGATTTTGGACAGCCTCCAAAGCACCCAATGCTATGACCCCAATAGCATCTGTAACTCTGTTCACACCCTCATTTATGTTATCTACGACCTCACTAATGCCTTCACGGATTTTCTCCAGAGAATTGTGATGGCTGTCAAACAAATTATCGATGAGTTGAGTCAGGGTATTCTTCTCTTCTTCATCTACTAACTGATTGTCTGGATCAGTTATGACTTTTGCTACTTCCATCATATTGTCGTGAGATGGGTCGCGATACGCCTCTCCGAAAGCACTCATATCCGGTGGGTCTTCGTATAGGGTGGCCCATGTGTCTGGCCTTATTTTGCGAAAAGCCGCAAGTTGTTCACGCTCATCGGCCAGTGCTGGCCTGTTAATCAGCCCAGCGCCGACTGCGCCCGGGGCGATCATAAGGGCCAAAAGGGATGCCCTCCGCGTCAGAAGGGGATTTGGGACTGGTTCTTGTATATCGTTTTTCATGATGATCTCCGATTTGCCCACGGTTAATTCACTGTGGGAGAGTTGATCCAACGCTCCCGACTTTAGGTAATGCGTTCATGATATTACTTTCAAAACAAAAATAAACCCATAGTGTTATCCACAAGTCCCGTTTGTAACCATTCGGTAGGCGTGTCCGGGGTCGCAGGGGGCTAGTCGGCTCTGGAACTTTTTCGTCATCTCGCGATAGTACCAAGCATTGGCTTCTGGGTGTGCGTCAAATTTTTGCAAAATCTACGAATTGCCAGCCCTACCGTAACTGATCAGAAGATAGGATGCGTCATCGCTGAGGCGATGAACTCTGAGCGGCAAATTCCGCAATTGTTCGCCGCAATGCTTGCATGAACTCGTTGACGTGATTCAAGTTGTTCATCAGAGCAAAATCTCTTGATTTGTTTATAGGCAGATTGACTAATGTCCATTTTCTCAAAAATCCAGCACCGTGTGCTTCGGGTGTTCGGATGATATCCACTATTTCAATAATTCTGTTAAATATCTTCAAAAATGGATCTGGAAACGGAACATATAGCTTTCCATCATCAATTTCTTTCGCTGCCTCCCTTTTCCCCGAATGTATTAGCCCCATTTTTACGATATTGGTCAGACACTTTCGTAGATGAATCGAAATTTCCGGCCATTCCCGAGCGTGCCGAATAAAGAATGCCTTTCTGCTTCGTGCCTTGATGTATTGTTCATACTTTTGATTCTCATAGAGCAGAAACAACACTCCCATGTACTTGTCCCAAAAGGCACGAATTCGGAAAGAGAGAGCTGATAAAGAATAGAGAATATCCATTTTCCCGGAGAACAACTCGAAGTCGTCGAGCACTGAATCCAACCCAGTTTTTCCTATATCGTGCAATCGACCATATGTGTCTCCGGCGAATAGAAAGTCCTTCATCATGAACGAATAGGTCAATTCAAGATCGACATATGCGTTCAATAGCTTTCCATTGATACGGTCATCCTCTGAGTGAACACGCGAGTACTTGTAGATATTTTGAAGGTGGTCGCGAACATCATATGGTGGGGAAGCTGATTCTTCGTAACGGCTGAGGTGTTCCGAGAACTTCTCTGCCTCTTGAAGGGAAGCTATGCGGAACGTTGCTGTATCCTTGTGCATTTCTTCTCTAGCCTTTAATGTGATTTTAGTTTCTGCAACCAGCCGTCATCAAAGCCAAAAAGTATTTCAGAAAATCGAATGGCTGTTACTGATGTTCGCGAGAGTACCACACAACCTGATCAGGATTTTCGGTAATTAATAACGTCCGCCCGCCGTGATCAATAGAGCATGACCACCCATCCTGCCATCGCGAGGAAAGGACCAAACGGGAGAACCGTTGGTCCCGGGGGGGTCCCCCGCAGGACCGACCCCACCCATAAAAACCCGGCGCCCGCCGCTCCAGACAGCAAGAGGACCAGCGGCAGCGACTGCCAGCCCAGCCAGGCACCGATCAGTGCCAGCAACTTGAAATCACCATAGCCCATCCCTTCCTTGCCGGTGAACCGCCGGAACACCTGATAAACCGACCACAAGACCAGGTAGCCGATGAACGCACCGAGAATGGCGTCGGACGGGGTGGCAAACACGGGGACCAGACTGGCCCCCAGGCCAAGCCACAATCCGGGCAACACCAGGCGGTCGGGCAGCAGTCGGTGGTCGATATCGATCACGCTGAGGGTGATGAACCCCCAGGTGAGCAGCAGGCCGACCAGCCCCTGCCAGGTCGGTCCCAGGACCCCAATCACCACGGCGCTGAGAAGGCCGCTCAGCCCTTCCACCAGGGGATAGCGAAGCCCGATACGAACCCCGCAGTGCCGACACTGTCCGCGGAGCAGTAGAAAACTGAGGACAGGGATATTCTGCCAGGCCCGGATCGGGGTCTTGCAGGCCGGACAATGTGACCCGGGACGAAGCAGGCCAAGGGGCCTCTCACCAGCCGGTTCACCCGGCAGTGGCCACCGCAGGATGACTACATTCAGGAAACTGCCCACGGCCATCCCCACGAACCCCATGACCACGACCCAGCCCGGGGTCGACAGTCCTCCGGTCAACCCCTCAAAACCCATCGCTGCAGGGCAAACCGCCCTTCATGTTGTGAATTTTTTCGTTTTTTGGTTGGTCTGAACCCGTCTTTCCAGAACTATGAGAACAATCCAACCGAGATGGAAATTTATCTCCCAATCAGACATCATTTTGATGTTTCCCTGAAAACTAGGCGTATGGCATTGACCCAAAAACCAGCACTGAGATTTTGTTGGCCTTTCATTCTAGTCTCTCCGATGTGTAACACCCAGCATGCAACAATTCCCGGCAGGATATAGAAATCAATAGAATCAAGGGGTTTGAAAGAAGTTTATTGTAGACTTTTTCTGGAGATACGTTAATATACAGTTCCAATTTCATAATCGGGGTGAAGTTGGATGAAGAAGCATCAAGTCGAAAGCACCTGTCGGTACGGGAGTTACTGCAAGCGATACGAGCTGAATTCAAGGGAGCTGCCGGTCCCGGGAGCACCCGCAAGTTCACCCTGTCCTGTCGGACATCAGGATGTCGGATCAGGATGTCGGGTCTGGCGGTGTTCGGCCTGAAATATCTTTCTTTGCTACAGTTCGACCGGAAATTGCTGATGATGAATTATCCAGGCTAGCATACATTAGGCACAAATTGATTAAATAATGATTGGACTAAATTTAAAACCTCGCAAGTTTATGCAAAAAATCTCGTGAAAAACGCCACTAGGCTGACTTTCGTCGATCTTTATTGCGGCGGTGGATTCGGAGCGTTAGGTGCTATCAAGGGCGGTGGAGAGCCATTGCTGGCCGTGGATTCCTGGAAATTGGCGACCGACACATATCAGGAGAATTTTCCATCTGCTGATGTTGTTTGCGCCTCTATCGAAAGCCTTGATCCATCGCTATTGGCATCGCAATACAAACCTGATGTACTTTTGACTTCGCCCGAGTGTACATCACACTCGATTGCCCGAGGGTCGAAGCTTGGCTGCGAACGAAGCAGGGAAACCACAATCAATGTACTTCCGTGGATTGATGCAATGGGTTCTCGTTGGGTTGTTGTTGAGAATGTTCGACGAATAAAGCAATGGCACAGGCATGAAGAGTTCATTCGTGAATTTGAAAACCGAGGGTACGCTGTTAGCGAACTGTTTCTCAATGCGGCAGATTTTGGGGTTGCACAATCGCGAAAGCGCATGTTTTTAATCGGCGATCGTAAAGGGACAAAAGTATCAAACGACTACTTTATGGGAAGACAGCGCAGGAAGACAAGAACAGCGCGTTCCATTATCGATTGGAGTGGTAGATACAAAAGTCGTCCACTGCATTCTCCTCGAAGGGCGAAGGCAACTATTGAACGCGTAGAAAGAGGCATCAGTGTGCTCGGCAAAGGTGTCGATTTCATAATTGTATACTACGGTTCCGACTATGCTGGTGGTTGGCAGCCTCTTAACTCACCATTACGCACCATCACAACGTTGGACCGATTTGGGCTAATAACCTGGGATTCAGGAGAGCCCATGTTGCGTATGCTGCAGCCGCGCGAACTTATAAAAGCAATGGGTGCGCCAGCGACGCACAGGATCATTCAGGGGACGCGCAGAGATAAAATTAGACTTTGCGGAAACGGCATTTGTCCACCTGTTATGGAACAACTCTTCAAGTACATGTCCCAGAGACACTTCACCGAAGCTACCACCGGATAATGCAAAACCTTGAAAGCGTCGACCTGATTGTGGATCATGTATATGCTGGGTCTCGGGCCGGCAACGCATCTGATGACCCTTTACCTGCCCTGCTGGGTGTCTGTAGAGGCGGCGGTTTCAGATACCTAGGGAAGGGACCAAGCGTCAATACTTTGAAGCTACTCGTCCTGTTGTCCAGTTTTTCGGATATTGACTGGCCAGACAAGCTGGACCGATCAAGCGGAATATTCACATATTATGGCGACAACAAGAAAAATAGAGAAATTCATGATACACCTCGTCAAGGCAACTGGATACTCCGAAATCTCTTCGACGCTGCCCATGATCCATCAGTACGCACTTTTCCTCCAATCCTCTTATTCGGGAGAACGGGGGTTTACCGCGACCAACGGTTTCTGGGGCTCGCTGTCCCGGGATGTGTAACCGAAAACCCTGATACTGACTTGGTGGCAATTTGGAGGTCCAAAGACCCGGAGCAAGAGCGATTCCAGAACTACCGAGCACAATTTACTATTCTGGATGTACCTGTCGTCTCGAGAAAATGGATCAACGATATAAAGCAGGGGGCTGCAATAGATTCTAGGCATGTCCCCACACCATGGCTAAAATGGGTTCAATACCGCAAGTACTCCCCTCTATGTGCACCTAGAAGTAAAACCACAAGAACCAAGGAACAGCAGCTACCGACTAAAGTTTCTGATTTGAAAATCTTGGAAACCATCTGCGATTCATACGCAGATGGCCCACATGATTTCGAGCGATGTGCAATGGAGATAGCTAAACTAATGATGCCGTCGATTGACGGATGGGAACTGACACCACCATGGAGGGATGGTGGTAGAGATGCCGTGGGAACTTACAGAATGGGCTCACAGGCTAGTTCTATAGAGATCGAATTTGCACTTGAAGCCAAATGTAATCATCGGGACAATGGAGTTGGAGTCAGAGAAATCTCGAGACTAATTTCAAGGCTGAAACATCGTCAATTCGGAATACTTGTTACCACTTCATACCTCGCAGCCCAAGCGTATAAAGAAGTTAAAGTTGATCAACACCCAGTAGTTGTTATCGCGGGTATTGATATTGTGAGAACCCTAAAGGAGAGAGTGGGGTCGCTGGAGCAAATTCAGTCGTGGTTGGAAGCGATTGATTCACGATAGTGAATAGTCTTTCGAACCTTAAAAATACACGCTGTCATATTGCGAGAATACGTACGGCAGAAAACAATCAACCATATTTCAGTTCAGATAATGCTGTATCCATCTGACATTCCGAAGAAAAATGAATAGCAATTTGCGAGGAAGACGTGTCTAGACCGGCAAGCGGAACAATGAAGATGCGGCCTAGGGCCAGACTAATCTCTCTTCTGGGAGATGAACTGATTAGTGACGAAAGGGTAGCTGTCGTCGAATTGGTGAAGAACGCATACGATGCAGACGCCTCGGAGGTCACTGTTGCATTCAAAATGAACGATTATCGCCGATATGAGAGTATTCAAATCAAAGACAATGGACACGGAATGGATCTAGAAACGGTTGAAAATGGGTGGTTCGAGCCAGGGACGGTACTAAAGAAAAAAAACGAAAGGTCGCCTGGTAATCGTTTTTACCAAGGTGCGAAAGGAGTTGGCAGGTTTGCCGCTGCTCGGTTGGGTGAGGCGCTATTTCTAGAAACAAAAAAAATGAATAGTGAGACCGGGGTGACCGTATTGCTGGAATGGAGTGCATTCGATGATGAGTCTTATTTGGATGAAATCAACATCACATACGACGAAACCAACTTCAAAGAACTAGACCATGGAACAGTGTTGACAATCGAAGGTGTCGAAAAGAAGAAACACTGGAAGGAGGATGACTTCCAGAATTTGCATGATCGACTATCCCGATTGATTTCACCGTTTGATGAAATCGGAGGATTCGGAATCAACCTCACTATACCTGATTTCCCACAATTCACAGGGGGAGTCGGACCGCATGCCCTAACAGAAATGCCAAAGTACCAGCTTGCCGGGGCCTTGAGCACTGAAGGTAACGTCACCGCCACACTTAAGGTCGACAACAAAGACCACAAGACGTATGAAGCACATCCAGTTGGTGACAAAGAAGAGGGGGTAGGCTGTGGGGCGTTCGAGTTTGACATCAGGGCGTGGGATAGAGATAGACCTGGACTATCTCCATACATGGCAAAATTTGACATAAACATCACGGAAGTTCGAAGAATCCTGAATACCTATTGTGGTGTAAGTATTTATAGAGATGGCTTTCGAGTGCATCCATATGGTGAACAAGGGGATGATTGGTTGGGGTTAGACAACCGCAGTCGTCAGAATCCCACTAAACACCTAGCAAAAAACCAAGTTATTGCGTCAATCAAAACTTCCAGAGAGATAAATCCGAAACTAATCGACAGGACTACTCGAGAGGGGTTGGTCCACAACCTTGAATATGAGGAGTTAATCAAGTGGGTAACTCGCGTTCTATCGCTTTGCGAAGAAGATCGTTATCGGCTAAGACCTCGGGATGAAGCAAAACCTGAATCTACGACGACATTGTTTGAGGCATTCGCCATGTCGCACATCGTTGAAGAAACAAAAACGCAACTTGGAAAAAAGCATCCTGTCACCACTCTTGTTATAGAGAAAGATCGGGAAATTCGGGAAGGTGTCGAGAAGCTACAGGCGTATTACTCTCGTGTTCTCTTGGCAGCTGGACTTGGCCAACTAGTAGATTTAGTGATTCATGAAATCGGTGCCCCAATCGGCCGCATCAACCGAGAAATAACATTTCTCGAAAGACTCCTCAACAAGTATGAGTTTGAGGCAGATGTTTCAGAAAAGATAGCAAAGAGCATTCAATCTATCCTGAGTTGGTCTGAACAAGTATCCAATCTCCGTGGGAGATTGGACCCGAAGACAGCGGGCAAGAGAGGCCGGGCGACATCGTTTGACGTTGCCGAAGAAATTGCAGGCAATATCAACCTGTTCAAAAATTTGATCGAAAAGCAGCATGTGCAAGTTGAAGTTAGGAAACCTAAGAATCCCCTGATCGTCTATACGGCAAGATCCAACGTTGGGCAGATTCTTGCAAATTTAATAGATAACAGTATTTATTGGCTCACGCGGCATCACGGCGATGGTAAAGGAGGAAAAATCAGCATCGATCTAAGATCAATTAAGGCGGGTTTCCGTATTCTGTATTCAGATGACGGTCCGGGTATCCACGCGCAGGACGCGAATCGAGCATTTGAGCCGTATTTCACAACTAAACCAAACGGCATGGGTCTTGGGTTGTACATAGCCCGACAAATAATCGAGCCCTATGGGAAACTTGTACTCCGAGATGATTGCAAATTACCGGGAGCATGCTTTGAGGCGAAATTTGAAAGACGAGTGGGTTTATGAGGTGATGAAATGAAGCTACAAGTGCTATTGGTTGAAGATTACAAAGAAGACATGGAACAATTTACCCGAGATTTGCCAAGTACTTTTGAATCACAAGGGTACGAGGTAAACATCGACCCAAAAGATACGTTTGAGAGCGGGTTAAGAGCCGCAAACGATCCGTTAACCCGTTACGACCTCGTCATTTCCGATACATATAGAGGTGCTCACAAGGATCTCGATGCAGCGGTACTGGATATGATTAATAAATATCGTCAGGGAAAGTTCTGCCCGCTTATTGTGATGAGCAGTGGTGTTTGTCCAGAGAATTTTCAGGAATCACCGTTTGTCAAGTGGGCGGACAAGGGTAATGCCAGCGATCTTGAAAACCAGATACAGGCTATGTTGCAGACTGGAATTCCTCAAACAGCCAGAAAGCTCCATGACGAGCTAGACTCTGTGGCTGGCAATTTTCTTTGGGGATTTATAGATAAAAACTGGGGGGCACTAAGTGCTAGTGTACAAACGGATAAAGATTTGATTGAGAGGATTATTCGGCGGAGGGCAGCCATAACACTTAACGATCTGATTCTGCCAAAATATGAGGCGCTCAATAGCCGGTATGGCTTTGAGTACTATTATTATCCCGCGTTGGAACACGATTACTTTAGTCTTGGCGACATACTTATTGACAAAGAGTCTGCGAAAAATTTTAAGGTAATATTGACTCCACATTGTCATTTATTTCTACAAAATAACCGGAGTGAACCCAAAGCCGAGCATATATTGACAGTCAAGACAGAGCCAATAGCAGATGTGCTTGGCGATGAAATTAATAAAGCGAAGCAGAAACAAAACCAAAAACTTGGAGAATGGGCTCGGTCACCAGCACAAACTCGAAAAACGCCGGCAGGTCGCCATTGGTATCTACCAAAGTTTCTCGATATCCCACATCTTTACTGCGATTTTCTGCAAGTTGAAAGCTTGTCGTTTGATTCAATAAAAAAAGACTATCGCAGGGTCGCCACCCTCGTACCTCCCTATGCCGAAGCATTACAGGCGTGCTTTACGAGCTTCTACGGATCAGTAGGTATCCCCGCTATAGAACCAAAAGCAATCAAAGACATATTCGACGATGCCTAACAATATACAGTCGGTCCTGAAAAAAACCATTCAAGCAGTCGCCGGGGAATGTTGTTTTAAAGTGATTACCATCATCTGAATGTTATCTTCTATCGGGGGGCGGACTGCCAAACGGTACAATATCGTATCGGAGGAAAAGTCTAGCGGAGCAACTTATACGCCGAAATCCCTGGCTGACTTTGTTGCTCAGAAAATTGTAATAACCACCGACAATATTTCGTCCGGTCGCACAATTCGTATCCTTGATCCTGCTGTTGGGGACGGAGAACTCCTGGTCAGCCTGCTAGGCTACTTACCTGCTGGAGTACAACCAAGAATTGAGGTTTACGGGTTTGATACTGACCCCAATGTGCTTGCAGTTGCCAAGACACGGATCAAGAAGCTTTTCCCCAAGGCGGTAGTCCATTTTGTGGTTGACAATTTCCTGGAATTTGTTTTGGAGTGTTTTGATGAAAACGGCAACAGGAACCTGTTTTGCACCTCCGTCTCCAAACCTTTCGACCTGATCATTGCTAATCCACCGTACGTGCGCACTCAGATCATGGGGGCCACCCAGGCACGACTTCTTGCCAAACAGTTCGGCCTGAGCGGACGTGTAGACCTCTACTATGCCTTCATTCTTGCTATGGCAAGAGTCCTCAAACCACGGGGCATTGCGGGAATCATTGTCTCCAATCGTTTCATGACCACTAGGTCCGGGGCTCCTGTTCGGCAGGCCCTTCTGGACCACTTTAATGTACGGCACACCTGGGATTTGGGTGACACCAAAATCTTCGACGCTGCCGTACTGCCAGCCGTACTACTGGTCGAAGGTAAAAATGGGAAAACTCCCGAAGTTCCGGCTTTCACATCAATTTATCAGACCAAAGACCCTGCACTCAGGTATGCCACAACCTTGGTTCAGGCACTGGAAGACGAGGGGTCAATCCAGATTGAGGATGGGCGAACTTTCCAGGTATTGCATGGGAAGCTTGATACCAGCGGTACATGTGATGGTGTTTGGCGCATCGCCACAGAAGGAGTGACTTCCTGGCTGAATACGGTTGAGTCACATAGCTGGGGAATTTTCAAGGACATCGGTAAGATTCGTGTCGGAGTCAAGACCTGTGCCGACAAGGTATTCATCCGTACCGATTGGCTTGACATGGATGAGTCGGAATTGCCTGAGTTGCTTAGGCCTGTAGTCACACATCACGTTGCACGGCGTTTCAAACCACTAGAGTCGGAATTGCCAAGGCAAATCCTTTATCCACACAAAACCGTACAGGGTCGTCGCTGTGCGGTCGACCTTTCCGATTATCCGCGTAGCAGAAAATATTTGGAACACCACCAGATAACGCTGAATGACCGAAAATATGTCATTGAGGCAGGCAGGGAATGGTATGAAATCTGGGTACCACAGGACCCCGCAGCCTGGAGCCAAACCAAACTGGTATTTCGGGATATTGCCGAAAAACCTGCATTCTGGATTGACCATAATGGCTCCGTTGTCAACGGAGACTGCTATTGGCTCATTTGCCGGGACCCGAACCAGACGGACCTGCTATGGCTGGCCGCTGCTGTGGGCAATTCCACATTCATTGAGCAATTCTACGATTATTGTTTTCATAACAAGCTATATGCCGGTCGGCGTCGTTTCATCACGCAATATGTTGAGAAATTTCCGCTTCCCGACCCTGTCTCTCACATTGGTAAATCCATTATCTCCTTGGCCAAACAGGCTTATGAATGTACCCCGTCCAACGAATCCGATGGGATTCAGAAGGAACTGGATGCCATGGTTTGGGCGGCATTCGGCCTACCCATCGAAAAAGTCGGCCGGTAGAGGAATCTGCAGTTTTCTGTTCCTGATATTTCCCTGAAATTGTTGGAATCGGCTGAAGAAGTCTTTGCCAGTCGTCAGGAACAGGTGTGTCAATGTCACATATGCCCCATCCGTTTCCGCATAGAACAACGCATATCTTACATCGCAATGTCGAATCTCTTGTCCTGCGACCTTCAGACCATGCAGGACTTCCTCACTGTTGGGGCATACGAGTCCCAGATCAATTGTTGGAGAAGTTTGTAGCTTTACTTCGAGCAGTTGATGATTGACATCCGGGAACTGGCCATCATCCCGATAATCTCGATATCCCAGACATTGACACACCAGCCTGTGTAATTCAAAGCCCCGATTGCGCTCCTGGTCAATGCCAGCATCCGCAAACCTTGCCCCTATGAGTTTTTGTAGCCGCAGGTAAATCTCACGGAGCGGGAGTAATCGGCCTGCTTGAGGGAAATCTACCGTTTTTTCCGAACTCAAATTGATTCCACCACTGACGAATACCCTTATAGGGTCTGTGTCTTCTTCAGAAATAAGCTCCGTTTTCTTTGAACCAATTGTCAGTCTCGCTTGGAACTTTTGTGTCAAGGTACCAGTGGTATCCAATTTTTCCAGAACATCTCCGGTGACTACCCTGACTCTGGAAATTTGATCATGTTCACCAAGACGAATGATTACATAACGCCGGGTGCGCACTATTTTTTCATTCCAGACTTGCAGGTTGTCTGATTTCTGCACATAAGTGTCAAAATTCTGTCCTGGAAATCTGGGTTGGGTTTTCTTGAAACCCGACGGTACTCGATATCCGAGAGCTTTGCAGACATATTCTTTCGCAACCTTCGATCTGGTCCGTATTGCTAAATTGGCCAGTGAAACCCCAACAAGTCCTTTGTTCAGCAATAATTCGAGATCGGGAGTTGGAATCCAAAGAGAAGGGTCGTCGATACCGATACTGTCGTAAATCGTCAATCCACTATTGCGAATGGTTTCTACATATCGTTGCAGCCGATCATCATTCGTTGTTTTCATGCAATGCCCTTTTTGTCAGAAGTTCTGGAGTACTGACATCAAGAGCGGAAGCGAAGTTTTCTATTGTGCTGAGGGTAACGTTGCGTTCCCCTCTCTCCACCGATCCCACATAGGTTCGGTGGAAACCACACATCTCGGCGAATTCTTCTTGAGAGAGATTTTTCGCTTTTCTGAAGGTGCGGATATTGTCCGCAAGGATTTGTGTGATCTCAAGACTTGGTTTTCTAAGCTCTTTTCCTCCCACACGTCCCTCACGCTCTTCAATTCTAGATTCAGAAAGCAACTCTCTGAGAATGACTCTTATGAGTCTACAGACCTTGAGTAGCAAGAACAGCATGTCCCTTCCGTTACTATAGAGAGCTGGAATGGAATGAAGGCGTTGGTTAGCGTAGCCATATTCAGAGAAAGGCCGGATTGCCATACTTCAGCAACCTGGAGATTGACATGAAATTCAATACATTTTCTGGCCGACAGTTACACCACTGATTGGTGGCCGTCCGCCGCCCTATCTCACTCTCTTCTAATTCTCCTTTTTATGCATGATCCGGGCTAACAGGATTATTGCCACCGCTATTGGACCGCTATTTTGTATGGCTGTGGACTGGTGTGCTATCTTTTGGGGTGTGGAGAACCCAACAATGTTTACCGTACTAAAGCCTCTCGTGACAGCAGGTGTTATGCTCTGTGTGATCAGCGAAGGATTTACTCAAGATGTACCCGGTATAGCCTATGAATTTAGCGGGCTCACAAAGTACTACACAGTCCCATCGAAGCTTATATTCGGAAACAGAGAGATACTTGAATCTGCTGTTGTAGATGGGTATAAGGTTAGCCAAAACCAGTCTGACTATTCTAGCTATTATGCACAGATTGAAGATAGGATTGGACCTCAAGATAGGGAGAACCAGTCTGACTACGTACTGATTCCGGTAGCACTACCACCAGACGGAGACTCTACCGATTGCACATACATAGCACTGCAGAGCAGTCTGGAAGGATGGTGGAGTCAACCCAGCTATAGGGTGGTTCCTGATTCATTAGAAAGTCCAATAGGCTTAGACTGTATGCCATCCTCAGCCGAAGTCGAGCAATTTGTGGTGAATAGGAGTCTTGCTCAGGAATTGCAGCGTCTTCAGGATTCTGCAGGGGAATAAAACGCGGGCATGGAGATTTCCCGCCTTCGACGGCAATCCACATCCTGACCCGGAACGACTGGACAGGTCTACGGAAGAAAAAACTGGAGTCACCCTATCGGGTGGACATTGACCAGGGTTAAACGGACACTCAGACTAAAATCTGGAGAGTTTACGGGGGTAACTACGCGTCGAGCCCGTTTTCAGGCCGCTTTGGTTGCAGAAAATCGACCCGAAGCGGGCAATATGGGCTATTTTGTGGCTGGTTGCCCAACTGGCACCGTATCGCAATTTGGACCTATACCCAGTTTAGCCGGGTTGAAAGAGAACAATAGGATCAATGCCATCTATGGGCCATCCCCACGAACCCCAGCAGGCCGTCGACTCCCTGTCCTGGCCCCAACCTAACCACTCTATCTTCCATGGAGACCGACATATCCACAGAAACGGGGGATAAACCTGGGGAAAAGAAGTCCAAAGACCGCACAAGGGGAAAATCGGAACTCCGGATCAAACCCGGATATTCGTGAGATCAGGGTCGAGCTGGTAGGCGTGACCCAGATCCTCGAAGGCTCCGGAATAATCCCCCAGCCCCATTTTCGCGGCTCCGCGATGGTACCAGGCATCCGGATCTTCGGGCTGGAGTTGGATCGCCTGTCCAAAATCCCCGATGGCTTCGGCATACTGCTCCAGTGCAAAGCGGGCCATCCCGCGATCAAACCAATCCCCCGCCTTCTCCGGATTGAGGGCAATCGCCTGGTCAAGGTCCCCGATAGCTTCCTCGTGCCGGCCCAGGCGGCCTTTCGCGGCCCCGCGCAAGGACCAGAGGTACGAATTGTCCGGCTCCAGCCCAATCGCCTGGTCAAGGTCCCCGATAGCTTCCTCGTGCCGGCCCAGGCGGCCTTTCGCGGCCCCGCGCAAGGACCAGAGGTACGAATTGTCCGGCTCCAGCCCAATCGCCTGGTCAAAATCCCCGATGGCCTCGGCATCCCGGCCCAGGTGGTTCCGGGCAACCCCCCGGCAGTGCCAGGCTCCGGCATGATCCGGTTCTAGGACAATGGCCTGGTCAAAGTCCCGGATGGCTTCCTCATGCCGGCCCTGATCGCATCGGGTAACCCCCCGGTCCAGCCAGGCCTCCGCATGACCCGGGTCCAGGGCAATGGCCTGGTCCAGGTCCCGGATGGCCCCGGAATAATCCTCCAGCATCGTTTTCGCAACTCCGCGATACCGGTAGGCCCGGGCATTCTCCGCATCGAGGGCGATGGCCCGGTCAAAATTCGGGATGGCTTCGGACCAGTTGCCCAGGAGACCCTGGGCAACCCCCTGGTCAAACCGGGACGGACGGGGGTCGGGAATTTTGTATTGGATTTTGGTTGGGTTCATTTTTTTCTCCGGTTAGGCCAGGTACGAAACTTCCTTGCCGGCAACGCCGGCCGGACCCGGGTCCCTGTTCATCTGGGCCCGCCGCCACAGGCGAGGGAATTGCCGGGCTCGCATCCGTTTACATGGCACGAGGGGCGAGGGCCTGCGGTCCAGGCGGACCAGTTGCCCGTGGAAAGGCATCTTCGACTCCGGCCAGCTGACCCCGGTCTGACTCCAGCAGTCTGCGAAGAACAGACACCCGGGATGCAGCCCGCGCCGGAACAGGACCCGGACACGGACTGCGTTGTTCCGGGTGCGACGAGGGTTCCTCCGGAAGTGGTACAGTTTGACGGAGTGGGGGGAGGAGTAACCGGTGCAGCAACGCAGGACACCACGTCGTTGTTGATGTTGATCCCATGGGTACAATCCTGCTCGGACACCGTCTTCAGCAGCAAGGCGATGGGACTGTCAATCACTGTCCCCCCGATGTCCACCTCGTCCGTTTCGACGGACTGGGAATCGATACGGTCGGCACCCACAATATCTCGGGGATTGACAAACTCAATGTTTCCCCGCATCTGGTTTGCGCCGTCCAGGTCCAGCATGGAATCCCCGATACTGGTCTGTGCCGGGACCTGGATGGTCAGGGTGACCGTATCGGCGGTCTCGTCCACCGCGGCATTGAACGGGGCGGCAATGGCCTGCAGTGTGGCCTGATCACCCAGCCGGGCCGGGACCTGGGCGGTCACCCCCAGGTGGTCCGGGTTGGAGTCATCCAGGACCAGGATAACCGCCCACAGCCGCCGGTCATGGTCCAGGTCTGCCTCCGTCAGCTCCCAGGCCCCCGTATTGGCCCAGCTGCGGTATTGCTGTTCCACGACCGTCGTCAAATCCAGGATCCGCCGCTCGATTTCCCGGTTGTGCAGTTTCTGGGTCTGCCATTGCATGAACGCGATGGTCGCGATGCCAATCACCGCCAGCACGACGGTGAGTTCCATCAAGGTAAATCCACCTTGCCGGTTTCGATGATTCAACATTTCGTGTTCCCCCATAGTATTCTCCGGATCCGGGCCTGGTCCCGGTTCCCCGGAATGGACGGCACCACCGGGCGGATTTCCACCTTTGTGCCGGCCTGGACCCCGCCCCTGGCCAGCAAAAACCGCTGGCGGTGCTTGTTCGTGCCGCCATACCGCAGCACCGGATGATCGGCCGGCCCCGGCCAGGCCACGGTCCAGTCCTGGCCCGAACCGAGGTCGGCCCCGACCTCGGCCGCCGTGCGGTCCACCCCGAAACCGGCGTCCCCACAGTGCACGCGGTGGTACGCCTGGGCGGCCACCGCCAGTTCCTTCAGGTCGCTCTCGAAGGCCGCGGTGCGGGTGGCCGCGGTCCAGCGCTCCACCCCCGCGAACCCCAGCAGGGCGATCACGGCGAAAACGACGGTGATTTCGCTCAGCGACATCCGTCAGTTCAGCGGTACGGTCAGTACGGTCGTCGCGCACGACGGCGTGCCGACATCTCCCATGTCCTCGACCCGGTCAATCAGCTGGTTGCACTGCGCCGCCTCGTCCGTGGTATAGGTCAGCGTCGCGGTCGCCGGGGCCGCATCCTCGACCAGCGAGGTGACCGCCCCGTACGCGTTTTCAGAGTTCCCGTTGCCGGTAAAGGGGGCAATGTAATAGCCGTTGTTCGCCAGGACCCCCAGCCCCTGGGCGGCGGTGGTCGCACTGGTGCCCAGTCCGGCATAGTTCCCGTTCAGGTTGCGGTAGGAGACGGCGGCCGTCACCAGGCTGATCAATTCCTGGTTCGCCAGTTCGATCTGCGTTTTCCCGAAAATGTTGGTAATCTTGGGGGCCAGGAAAATGGCCACAATGCCGATGACCACCAGGGCCACGGACAACTCAATCAATGTGAACCCGCTTTCCGGGTTTCTGGGTTTCTTCTTCATCAGTCAACTCTCCAGTTAAAGGTTTTAAAGGTTATAGATTTCATACATGCCCAGCACCATCGACAACAGGGTGTAGGCGACGGCGCTCAAAAGCAGGATCTGGGTGATGGTCCGGGCCTGGGCATACCGTTTCCGGCAGATTTCCGTTTGCATCTGTTCGAGCATGGCAAACGCCCGGGCCTGGGTCTGGCGGTCTCCCCCCAGGGCCAGGGCTCCCAGGGCGGCGGCCATGCGCGCGTCCAGAATGGTCCGGGACAGGGCCTGGTCAAACGGCATGCCGCCCCGGCTGTACAGGCGCTGCATCTCCGACAGCCCCCGGATCATGAAGCGGGAACTGCCAAAGGCCCGCAGGGAGGCGGTCAACGTGTCATCGTACGAGGCCCCCAGGTGCGACATGATCCGGGACAGGCCACAGAAGCGGATGCCGTACTGCAACCGCGCATCCCGGTCAAAAAACGGCAGGAACTTCCGCAGGGGCCCGTACCAGTGGGCCTTGCCGTACCAGATCACCCCGGTTCCGACCGCCAGCCCCGTCCCGGCGACCAGGCCCCAGGTGTTGACCCAGATGCTCAGCTCCCAGGCCGGGTTGGCGGACAGGTCGGTGAACGATCCCAGGAGGTCTTCGTAGTCGGTGATTTTCGAGGCCAGAAACAGCAGGACCGCGAGAATGACCCCGTAATAGAGGTTGGGCCGGACGGCCTCCCCGAAGAAGGTGAGGTTGTCCCGGGTGCGGGTGGCCAGCTGGTCCAGCACGGTGGGCATCGCATCGCGCCGCTCTGCGACCAGCAGCAGGCCGATGTCTTCCGGCGGAAAGAAATTGCTTTCCAGCATTCCTTCCGCCGCCGCCCGTCCCTCGGCCAGGGCCTGGGAGACCTGGCTGGCAATCCGGGTGATTTCCGGCGTGATTTTCAGGTCATCGCGCAGCAGCCGGAAAATCGTTTTCATGGATGCCCCGGCCTTGATCTGGTATTCGAGGATGCGATAGAACATCACCCGGTCGGCCCGCGGAAAACGGTTTTGCACGTTGTACACGTTCACCAGCTTGTGCAGCAGTCCGGAACGTTTCACCGGGGAATCCTCCCCCCGTTTTCCCGCACCGGGTCCGGTTCTTTCGGGGTCATGAAGCGCAGGCCCGGGTCCCGGGGCGTCGGCTCCATGGCGGCACCGAGGGAGCCGACGATGCGCAGGGTCGCAATCGGATCAATACGGCCCTCCTGGACCTTGATCCGCGCGTGCTGGCGCTTGCCGATCACCCCGTGATGTTCGGCCATGTAGGCCGGCAGGGCATAGAATTTCTTTTCATTGATCATCTCGAAGACCGGTCCCGAATCCTTGATCAGCGGAAAGACTTCGGCCACCAGGGTCTGGCCGGTAATGCCGTTCAGGCAGCGGTCGCAGCCGTCGGGATGGGCGAAGCGCAGCCCGTGGGTCTCCACGGTGGCGGCGATGTGCGACATCTGCCAGTCGGAGTACACCGCCAGGGCCGCTTTGTAATCCAGGGAACAGTCGGCACAGGGGACCGGCACCAGGCTCTGGGAGACGACCCCGGCCATGAATTCGGGCAGTGCAAGGACATGGTCGGGAACCCCCAGCCCGGACAACCGGGTAAAGACACTGGCGGCCGTGGTGGAATGCAGCGTCGACAGCACGCGCTTGCCCTGGATGGCCATGTTGACCGCGGCTTCCGCGGTCTGTCCATCCCGGATCTCCCCGAGGACCAGGACATCCGGATTCTGGCGCACCAGCGACGCCAGCGTACGGCTGAAGATTTCCTCGTGGTCGTGGTGGTACCGGTCAATCTCCATGTGCGTGCAATGGTCGAGCTCGACCTCCACCGGGTCCGCCACTTCAATCATGTGTTCCGAGCGCGGCGTATCCGCCATCATCGAGGTCACCGAGGTCGATTTGCCGCTGTTGGTGGGCCCGGTGAACAGGACCAGTCCGCCCGGCGCCATGCAGATATCGCGGATGTGGCGGACCTGCTGCTCGGAGTATCCCAGCGAGGCCAGCGACAGCACCTGTTTCGGGTCGCGGATCCGGCAGGCGATGGTATTGCCCCCTTCGCTGGTCGGCACGCTGTTGGCCCGGATCCGGTACAGCCGGCCGTCGTGCCGGTGGTTCAGGGAAATGTCGCAGGGCAGGCTCTTGTCGTACTGCCCGGAAACCGACGACCAGAGAATATTGGCCAGCGCCCAGCCCCGGTCCCTGGAAAAGGTGTCGACCTGGAATTTCACCCCGTAGCTCTTGTACTCGAGGCGGGTTTCATCGCGCTTGATCAGGAAATACACATCGCTCGCCCAGCGCTCGATGGCATTGCTGAAGATGTAGTCGATGGTGTTGTTGGACTCGACCGCCTGCTGCGTGACCGGATGGCGTTGCTCGTCGATCCGCTGGTGTTCCCACTTGTCGAACTCCATGGGAGTGATGGCCGATTGCGTGACCTCTCCAAACACCTCCCCGACCTCCCTGACCAGCTCGCGCAGGGCCCGGGGATGGCAGGCGCTTTCGACGAGATAGATGTGCCCCGTGTGGGTGACCAGGGCCTTCAGGGACTGCCGGTTCGCTTCCAGCAACCCGACAATGGCGGGAACCGTGGTCATGTCCTCTTTCTGGAAGGGCGGCATCATCCCGTCCTCCAGGTAAGCGGGATCGACCGGTTTCCCTGTTCGAACACGACCACGATGTTCCCCAGGTCATCCTTGTAGATGCGCTGCAGGGTATAGGGCTTCCGGTCGATCTCCAGGTCCTCGCCGATGGTCAGGAAAATTGCCTTTCCCCGGATCAGCAGGGAGACCACTCCCGGGTTGCGGTCATCCGGGAGGCTGACAAACACCAGGTGTTTCGACGCCAGCCGGACCGGCTCCGGACCCGCCTCGATTTCGGGTTCCCCGGCACTCCCGGGCTCCGGGCTTTCTGGACTGGCCGGAGCCGGGGGCAGGGGGTCCGCCCCGGTTTCGGTGTCGTCGGGCGTGTTGTGCAGGAGCCGCAGCGCCTTGCGAAGCCGGGCCGGATTGTCCAGCCCGGAATCCATCAGCACCGCGACCACCGAGGGCGGATAGCGGGAGACCACTCCCATCAGCCGCAGCAGTTCCTCGATCTGGACCAGGACCGCTTTCTGTCTTCCCAGGTCTTTTTGCACGGCATCGGCGGGGGGCAGGGGGGGTTGCGGGGGAGTGCCCTGGGCGGCCCCCCGTTCCGGAAATCCGCCGATCAGCAGGCTGAGCAGGATCCATGTCTTGATTGTTCGCATCAGGTGTCTTTCTCCACGGTGCCTGCAATGAACTGCAGGTCGCATTGTTTCGGTTCCCAGTCCGCAAAGTCGCATTGCGCTGCGACCAGTTCGTACGGCCGGTCCGCCAGCATCCGCCCCAGGCTTCGCAGGTGGGAGGCCCGGGGATGGAACAGGCGCAACGTGAATTCGATCTGCATCCCGCCCGGGCGCGGAGTGACTCCGGCCAAGGCCAGGGCGGCATGGGAATGGGCCGCGAGCGCATGGATGTGCGAAAGCATCCCAAAGCGCCCGAATTTTTCCGGGGAGCGGAGGTCCCCGGGGGTCTCGAGTTCCCGGGACAGCGTCCAGCCGCCGCCCGCTGCCAGGTCCAGGGTCCACGGCCCGGCGGCGGCCATCCGGACCGGCTGTTGCGGATACGCCGGGGTGGCCCCGGCAATGGTCACGGACCGGGTCACCTGCAGGGACGTCAGCCCGCTGGAATAGAATTGTTCCGCGAGGATGAAATGATCGCTGAGCTCAACGACCTTGGGGGCCGCGGAAAAGTCGGTTTTCCGGAGCACCGGCACCCCGGCCTGGTCCTGCATCTGTTGCTGCTTGCGCACCAGCTCCTGGGCGATCCGGGCCAGCCGGTCCTGGTAGTGCTGGTAGCCGAGGCCGGCGGCCAGCAACGGCACCAGGACCGCGGCCAGGAACCAGGCCTGGCCGGGATGGTACAGTCCCTGCCGGGCCAGGAGCCCGAAGAGGAGCCGGTAGCGATGGGCCCCGGCCCGGGTGACCCGCACGGGGGCAGGGCCCTCCAGTCCATAGCCTTTCAGCTGCAGGGTTCCCCGGCCCCCGGCGAACCGGCGCATGGGGGTCGCCGCATTGGCCAGCATCTCCAGGTTTTCCAGGGCGGCCTCTTCGACCAGCACCGTTTCGCGGTCGATGTATCCATCGTCAACCTCGGCAAAATAGACGGCATGATCGAGGGTGATCACCAGCACAAACGGATCCTTGCCGAAGTCCTGCGTGCGCAGCCACGCTTCCAGCTGCGTCTGGAAGGAGACCGCTTTCGAGCGGCCCAGGAACCAGACGTCATGGTCGTCTTCCCGGACCAGGATGCCGTACCTGGCCTGGTGCATCTTCGCCACCCGGCGAAGGTGCCGGGAATGCAGCCCCCGCGGGGTCGGCCGTTCCACGCTGACCTGCCGGGCGTTGTACGCCAGGGTGAAGGAGTGGCCGTCGATGGATTCCGTGATCTCGTTGAACATGGGACTACCCGGCGATTTGTGCGCGGATGACGATGACCGTCTCGACCCGGTCCGACGTGTTGTCCACCCCATCGCCGATCAGGGGCAGCAAGCGGTTCTGGTCGAGCTGGTTCTGCCGTTTTTCCGCCGTGAAATAGGTCAGCAGCCGCGTTTCCCCGTCTCCCAGGGACAGCGGAATCATGCGGTCCGCATTGCCGATGTTGAACAGGGCGCCGGACAGCAGGGCATCGCCGTAATCCGTGCGGTTGACGATGGTCCGGTTGTTGATCGCGAGCTGGATATTGATGCGGTCGCGGGCAATCGTCGGCAGCAGCTGGAAGGTGCGGCCGACGACCCGCGTATCAATCTCGATCTCGGGCGTGATCAGGGTCCCGCCGCCCTCCAGGGTCTGGGTCGCCAGCGACCGTTCCCGGATATATTCGATTTCCCGGGTGTCGGCGAAGGTGACGGCATGGTTGTTCAGGGCATCGAACCGCCGCTGGATGCTGTCGATGACGGTTCCCTGGGTTTCCAGCCAGGACAGCACCAGCCCCCAGGTAAAATCGCTCGACACGCCGGAATACCCCAGGGACAGCGTGTCGGCGGCCGGGCCGGGAGCGACCCCCTGGGTGTTGGTGATCTGGACGACATTGGAGGCTTCGCGCAGCAGGTTCACGTCCAGGGACCGTTTGTGCGAACCGGTGAGCGAGACATCGTAGACCGTAATGTCGATAATCACCCGCTTGCTGACGCTGGCATTGAAGGCCTCGATCACGCGGTGGATTTCCCGGACCTTGTCGGGGGTGGCCGAGACGAACAGCAGGTTCGCGGAGCGCGAGACCGCAAAGCTGGCTTCCGGCTCCGTTTCCATGACCGGGGTTTCCGGGACCGGCAGGGGGAGGATATTGCCCTCGGGATCGAAAAACAGGGGCGTGGAGTCCGGGTTCGCGGCGGTGGCCGTGCGCGGGACCCCGAGGATTTCGCCCACCATCTCCTCCAGTTCCTGGTAGGCGTCCGTACGGATGGACAGGCTGTTGTCCGTTTCAGCCAGGGCGGCGCCCGGGCTGGTCTTCAGGATCGCGCTCGCTTCCCCCACCAGCGAGGCAATCGGGATCACCACGGACTGCCAGTCGGTGACAATCACCACGCCGTCGACGATCTCGTACGCCCAGTTCGCCTGGGCCGTGATCGCATCGAGATGTTCCTGGATCGTCACCGCCGCATGCGGGGGCGTCACCGTCGTCGTGCGGTTCCGGAACAGCCGGAACTGCACCGGGTGGCCCTCGAGGATGAGACGGACCACGTCCCGGGCATCCAGTCCGCCATAGTAGGCTTCGACGGGCGCGGCCAGCCACACCGCCTGGACCGGCGTGCTCACGGGTTCATAGGTCGGTGCAACGGGACGGTTTCGGTCGGATTCCGATTGCGCCTCCTTCGCTTCGGCGACAATGGTGTCGAGCTTGCTCCGGGCCTCCCCGGCCACCTCTTCCGGCTTTTGGGGAAGAAGGGAACAGCCGCTCAGCGCAACCAGGACGGCCAGGGGGAAGAGGATCGTTTTACGGAACATGGGGGATGCCTACATAGGTGAAGTCGATGCTACGGGTGGCCCGGTTGGGACGGCCCTGCATGCCGAAGTGGGTTTCCACCACTTCCAGCAGCTGCGCCACGCCCCCCGGTGCCGGCAGGGCGATGGCGGCGGGAATGCGGTAGTCCCGGTAGAAGCCCGGCCGTTCGGTGGGCCACCGGCCCAGCCGGAGATCGCACTCGGCGAGAATCCGGATCACGTTGGCCACCACCGTGGCCGGCACGATGTGGTGTCCCTGGCAGTGGTCATCCACCATTGGCATCCTCTCTTCCAGAACGGGTGGCCGGGCCCGGGCTTCCTGCACTGACCCGTCGTCGGCCACCACGGCTGAAGGAACTGGGATCGGAACCGGATCCCCGGTTTGCGGCAGCCCGGCCTCCAGGGCCGCCACTTCCGCCTGCAGCGTAGCCAGCAGGTCTTCCACGGATTCATCCGGACCCGCCGGTGGCGGGTTCTCAGGGATGCGTGAGGACAGGTCGGCGTCCGCCATCCGGAGAAAGTGGGCATTGACCCGGGCACTGTACTGGTTGATGTGCCCGACCAGCGCCTGGAAATGACCGGACCCGGCCAGGACATCAATCCCGGGTGGTGTCCCGGCACAGGCGGACCCGCCGATCGCGAGCGATCCGGTCACCAGCCATCCAGCCAGGATGAACCGGTTCCGCCAATGCCGGGGCTGGACAGTCATCTTCCGGATCCTCAGTAATTCAGTCGGCAGTTCGTGGAGGTCACCCGCCATCCCTCTTTCAGCTTGTTGAGAAACAGCGTGCAGTCCCGTTGTCCGAACCGGTAGACCGCGGTGCCGAGGGTGTTGCTGACTTCCGCCAGCCCGACGCCGTCGACCAGCCCGAATTCCCGGTTGAAGAGCGCGACGATATAGACGGTCAGGTCCTGGGTGACCCCGGCCGGCATGGAATTGCCATGCCCGCCGACCCAGCGCCGGAAGTGCTCGAACTCCTCCTTGTCGAGCCGGTTGGTGAGCGTCTTGTCCCCGTCGATCCGGTCCTTGACCGCCTCGACGAATCCGACTGCGATTTCGGTTGCTTCCCGGCGGTCCTGCTCGATGGACGGGGCCGTGTACTGGGCCCCGGCGCTCAGAGTGACCAAAAGGCCGGTGCAGCTGACAAGTAAAATGGCGACCAGCAGCGATTGCTGGCCGATCTTTGGTAGTGTAAAGGGAACTTTCATGGGATTCTCCGGTTGGGTTGGAATGGAAACGTCACAGGGACATTCTCCGGTTGTACAGAACGAGGACCTGGTGCAGCTTCTCCAGGACCTCGGTATTCTGCTTGCGCGCCCGCAGCTTGATGATGAGGTACTCAATCCCCTTGCGCGTATAGAGCGCGCGCCTGCAGCCCACGGAGACCTCGGCCGAATACCCGTCCTCGGACACGAAATACGTGCCGTGCCATACCGTGCGGATGGGCAGTTCCCCGTAGTCTTCCAGGTTGAAAGGATCAGGTTGGTTCATCTTGGTTCTCCGCTTGATTGACAATGCAATTGGTTCAGTTTTCTTTCAGATGGATGTGATAGACTTGCTCCAGCATTCGATTTTTTATCCGTTGTACACACCGAACTCAGGGCGGTACCGCCATCGGTGGCATCGGTAGGCGGTACCGCCTGTGCCTACGACCGAGCCACCAACTCCCCCCCAACGGCCTGGACAGGCCGGCCGATGGAATCAGGGACGGAATCTCCGGGCTTCCGGAAGCCCGGCTCTCCGGTGCCGGCCCCGGATGAAGTCGGCAATGATTCAGCTTTCTTTCAGCTTTCTGTGGTAAACTCCCGCCCCTATGCAATTTTCCAAACGCTGTACACCCCGGAACCAGGGCGGTTCCATCGCAGCTCCCCTCCTTTTTAAAACCAGCCTCTGGATGAAAATCCGCTTTGGCATGGGGGTGCTCGTCGAACGGGGAATCCATCTGTTCTGCGACGTCGTCGACTTCCTGGCGCCAGCCCTGCTGGCGGCTGCCAGCGAGGCGCGTGCGCCTGAAAAAACCGATGAGGAAATGGAAAAGGAGGCGTACGGGTATTTCCCGACTCCTCGTGAGGTGCTCGACGACTGGATATACTACGATATCACTTAACCCGCTTGCCGACTCGTTAAACCTCATTTCTTCATCCCCCCGGTCCCGGCGGATGTCACCTTGTTGATCCCCGCTTCGGCGGCCTTCCCGGAAGCCGACCCCGCACTGTCGGGTGCTTTTCCGCCCTCACCCAGGGCACCACCAAGTGCACGCCCCCCCTTGGCTCCGGACCAAACCAGCCCATAAAAGAACACCGCCGGCATCAACAGCCACAGCGACGCGGTGCACACGGACAGCACCCGCGAGCGCACGAACTCTTCCTCGTTGCCGAAGGACACCAGGGCCCCCAGGAGCGTGCCGTTGGGGTACAGGGCGTCGTACAGGCTGAATTCCACCCAGCCGGCAATGGCCCAGATCGCGGTCAGGAACTTGATCGCAAACACCACCAGGGACAGCGTCACCATGTTGCCGATCTCAAACCGGCCGAAGACGATGAAGACCGGCAGGAACATGTACACCACCATCAGCAGTAGCGCCTGGACCATCGGCAGCGCGAGCTTCACCACGTGCATCTTGGTGGCCGCCTTGGCGGATTCAACGGTGGCTCCCCACTCCGAAAAGAGGCTCTTCATCAGGTGGGAAATCCCCCCGCCCACGGTGTCCACCACCCCCTGTTCTCCGTGGTACTCGATGTTGCCGCCGCTAAGCTGGCCGGTGGAGCGCGTGTAGCCGTTTAGCACCGCCTGGATGCGGGCGTCCTCGAGTTCGGCCTCGCTCACCCCGGCCAGGCTCCGTGCATTGTCCCTCAGGGCGTCCCACAGGTCCGGCTCGCTTTGCGCCAGCAGGTCCGTGCGCAGCGACTCCCACCAGACATTGCAGGTCGTATCCTGGCCGTCCGGCAGCCCGCGGATGGGATACCCCGCCGTCAGCGTGTCGCCGCACAGGTTCACCTCGTGGCACGGGGCATACATTCCCGGGGTGCCCAGCAGCACCCGGGAGCCGATCCAGTCGACATCCCCGTGTTCGCCCAGCAGAACCTCCCCCGGCGGCGGGATGGTATCGCTGCGGAGGTACTTCGTGAACTTGTTCCGCGCTGGATTGAAGCAGCTGCTGATGAAGGCGGGGAGCTGCTGGGCCAGTTTCGGGTCCTGGATGCTCGCCGCCGCGATCTGCTGCCGGGCCACATCGATATCGGTCCGGGACGGCAGCGAACCGATGATGCTGTGGTTGATCCCGGCCGCGATCCGGTGCAGCAGCAGCCACCACATGGGGATGCGGGGCGTGGCCGTGGCAATCGCCCCCAGGGTCTGGTCGTACGAGGTGCCGGACGCTGCTGCCGACACCGTCGTTCCCGGACTGCTGTCCTCGGGCGACAGCGGCGTATACTGGACCTGGCTCGGCGCAACCGGGATCGACGGCACGAAGAAGATGGCCGCGACCATCATGATGATCACGGTATCCCACAGGATGTTCTTGATCGAGAGCTCGGCCGCCGGAACGCCCTTCGAGTTGGTGCTGGCCTCTTTCCAGTAGCCGACGACCAGGAACATCAGCGGAATGAACACCAGCCCGGTGTTGACGAGCACGTCGTAGAGCAGGTTGTACAGCATCCAGCCGTACAGCGTGGTAAACAGTTCCAGGTAGGTATCCACGACCATGGCGTCACGTCCTCCAGTTCAACAGGGCGGCCAGTCCGCCCTGGACAAACAATCCTTCCAGCGCCATCGCCACCCCGAGCACCGTGAGTTGGGCGGACCGGGCCCGTCCGCGCGGCCGCCTGGCCGGGTCCGGCCAGATCAGGACGGGAACGAAGCCGATGCCGATGGCATAGAGCACCCCGCGCAGGGCCCACAGCCCGCCCTGTCCGGGATCCCGGAAATAGGCCGCCACCGGCCCATCGGCCAGGGGCAACAGCCAGGGACTGAGCAGCATCCCGGCCACGATAACCCCGGCCACGGCCGCACTGATCCGGAGAATCCGCCGGATCCAGCCCCTGGGCCGGGCCTGCGGACCGTGTTTTCTTTCTCCTGTCGGGCGGAAAGGATTCATTCGATCAGGGCTCCGTTTTCAATCCGTCCCGCCGGCACCTGCGTGCCGGATTTGGCAGGAATCCGGCGCTGCTCCCGGGCGTACTCCTCCAGGATCATGGCCATCGTCGAGCGGGCCACGTAGTCCTTCGCTTCGTACTGGTCCTTCAGCAGCTCGTACTCGGCCTTCAACAGGGGCAGGTAGATCTCATTGATGCTGGCAAAGGCCGGGGTGTTGATCACATGGGGATCCCGCGAACCGGTCAACAGCAGGTCGCGGGCGATGTTGATGCGCTCCATGGTCCGCAGCAGTGCCATCTCGGTCCCGATCTTGCTGATCATCCGGCTGCGCAGGGTGTCGGGCTGCCGCTGCAGGGCCCGGATCAGGGTGGGGTTGATCTCAAGGCCGGGGATGGACAGCTCGTCGCTGCGGGCTTCGTCCAGCGCATTGTCGTTCACCACCCGGGTCAGGGTGAGAATGTATTCCTGTGCGGTCTCGCTCAGGGAGGCCCCGACCCCGTATCCCGGGGTTCCCGACGGCACGCCCCCCGGGCGGTTGTCAATGGTGAGATCGCCGAGCACCTGGACCATCCAGGCGGACGCGTCCTCCGGTTCCGGAAACACCGAGACCAGGCGCGCATCCGCGCTGCCGATGTCCCCGTTCGTCGTCCCCGCGCTTTCGGTCGTCAGGACGTGGCCCCGTTCGGTGACCTCGCGGATGACCTGGATGGGCGGCCCCTCTTCACAGGCCCTTTTTTCATCGTCAATCCAGCGGATGCACAGTCCTTCCCCATCAAGGATTTCCTCGTGCGTTTCGGTCACGCTGACGCCGCTGTCACCCGAGGCCGCCTCCGCCCCGTCCTTCCAGGCCCCTGCGGTGCCGACCTTCACCCAGTCGGCATACGGATTTTCGCCTTCCTGGATCATCCGCTGCGCCTCCCTGCAGGAGCGGACCGACAGCTTGATGTAGTCCTCGTACCGGGCCATCGCATTCTCCAGCATGTTCGCCAGGTTCGGGTCGGCCCGGCGCAGCACGTAGAAGGGCAGGGATGCGACCGCGCCCTGGGCCGCGTACACCAGCGCATCAACGGCCCGGTCGGCCCCGCGGCTGATGTTCTCAAACAACCGCTTGAGGTTGTTGTCGAGGTCAAAGCTGCCGCACGACAGGTTGGACGAAATGCTGGCCGACCCGCCGATCACCACGGTCCGGGAATACGAGGTCGGGGCCCGGGAGGCCCGGTGTCCGCCGATCTGGTAGTAGAACGTGTCGTTGGCGAGTTCGCCGGATTCCTGGGCACTGCCAGGCGTTGTCGAGGACAGGCCGATGGCCAGGGCCAGCACGCAGATCGGCAGCAATCGTTTTCTTGGCATCGTTTCCTCCCCCCTAATTCAGGCAGACCCGGCTGGTATCGACGGACCCGAGGAACCTGCCCGAGCGGCGGATGCAGCACTCGTGCTGTCCCCAGTACAGCCAGCCATAGTTGCCCGTCGAGGCGCGGTTGAGGCCATATTGCGGGTCCGTGCCAAACGCGGCGCACCGGCTCTCGGCGACCGGTGACACCATTTGCCACTTGTCAATGTTTTCGTTCGACGAATCCACCGGGGCGGGCTGGTAGACATGCGGCTGGCCGTGCCGGGTGGCGATATCCATTCCCCGCTGGGCCATCACCGCCGCCCCCTTCGGTTCCTCGTTGGCGTGGAGGAACCCGGTCCGGGGATGCACCGGCCCCCAGCTCCTGAACGCGCCCCGGCCGACCTCGCGCCGGCCCGGAATGAAACTCGCCGGGTACAGCACTTCGGGGCCGCTCAATGCGCCGCCCCGCCAGACGAGGTGGTCGAGCTCGGACAGGAAATAGGGCATCATCGGCCGCACCGGCGTCCGGCACAGGTACCCGGAATGGGATCCGATCCGGTTTTGCCGGGAAAACGCCGCCACCACCGGGCTGCCGATCACCGACACATCCCGGAACAGCAGGTTTTCGTGCCCGGCCCGGGCCGTCTCCCCGTCCCCGGACCCGTGGGTCCCCGTGACGTGCCGGGAGCCGCCGCCGGCAAGACCGGTTCCGGACAACTGGCTGGCAGCGGCCTCGGCTGCCGCCCCGTACAGCGCGGCGGCTTCCGTCCAGGGGAGATCCCCGGGACTCTTGTGTGCCGTCACCACCAGGTCCGGCAGGAAGTGCTCGATTTGCGGAGTGGTCCTGATCTTGCAGCCGGACCACTTGCATTTCAGCCAGAAACAGATCCCGGTGATGCAATAGTCCAGGCAGTTTTCCGAGGCACCGGCGATGGCGGCCTGCAGGATGTCCGCACTGGTAAACGTTTCCCCGTCCTGGGCCTGGACCGGCGCCGCGGCCAGCACCCCGGCGAGGACGATGCCGGCCCCGGTTCCGCTCCGAAGTGCCTGGCCTCCCGGTCTACTCATTCTGTGATCCCCTCCTGGTACCGTATAAACGCCGCCATCGCACGATCCAGCCTTCCCCCGACCCACAGGGCCTCGTTGCGGTTAAACACGATTACGGGCAATTGCGTGACCCCCAGCCGCCGCAGCACCATGTGATGCTTCCAGGCCCGCACCAGGGGCTGCCGGTGGGTCGCCAACCGCTGTTTCGCGAGCCGGCTGGCCTCTTCCTCCGAGGCGGGCAGCCCCTCGCTCAACTGCTCCTCCAGCTGCTCGATATGGCCGACGTCAATGACCCGGAACGGCGGAAACCCCGGCAGGTCCCGGTAGGTCTCGAATTTGCGGGCCGGGTAAATCGATTCCAGGGTGTAGATGTCGATCTGGTGAATGCCCTGGGCGTCCCCGGCACCCGGTGCCACCGCCATCCCCAGCAGTGCGGGCAGGATCCTGATTGATGCGAACCTCCTCATGCGCCGGCCCTGCGCTGCATCATCTGTTCGGCGATCAGCCGGACGCCCTCGATTTCATCGGTCAGCCCCGCCTCTTCCATCATCCGGAACCGCCTGGCCCGTTCCTCCTGCTCGGTCTGCGCCAGGGCCATGGCAATGGGCGGCGAAACCACCCGGAACAGGGTGGGATTCAGCTTGCCGGACATCAGCACGCCCTCGACATACTTGCCCGGCTCCTTGCGCGTGCTTTCCATGAGCCGCCGTTCTTCATCGGAGACCCGCTTGAACCGGGCAATGTCGTCAATTTCCGCGATCGGCATCTGCAGGCACATCCACCATTCGCACATATTGAGGATCTTCTCCGAGGCATCCGGAAAGTCTTTCAGGTTCTGCGTCGCCAGGCACATCCACAATCCCCATTTCCTCCACATTTTCGAGCCCTTGACGAGATAGTCCGAGAGCAGCGGATTGGTCGTCGTCACGTGGGCCTCATCGTTCAGGACCCAGGAAAAACGGCTGCCGGAGCGCCGTCTTTCGGCATCGGACTGGATCTGGTTCATGAGGCCGATGTAGGCCAGGGCCATGACATCCCGGTATTCATCGCTGGTTGCGATCCTTCCCATCTCGACGATGGTCAGGTCCGCCGTTGGCCACAGTTCGCCGGGGCTGTCGAACAGGGCCTTGCGAAACCCGGTGGTAAAGTACTTCGCGGAATCGTGCATCTGCGAAATCCGTCCCCGGCGCGCCGGATCGTCATAATGCGGCAGGCCGTCGGCCCGCTGTCCCTCCATCATCATGCCCAGGGCCCGGACAAAATCACTGATCATCATCTGCCGTCCCTGCGCCCGGCACTGCCGGGCCGAGAAGAGGATGGCGGACTGGATGATCGTCAGGTCATGACGCCGGAATTCCTCCATCTCCCGCTGTTCCCCCCCGGTAATGATGAGCTTGGCGGCGGCCACCATTTCCGACAGGTAATCCCGGGTATCCGTGCCGGTCTCGGCATCCAGCAGCCGGTCGGCATTCGCAAAGGGCGGCAGCGGATGGTTGACGGCATCGAGATTGACGTAGTTCACGGTCTTGCCGTGCCGTTTCAGGTATTCCCCGATCAGTCGGTAGGAATCCCCCACATCGATCACGTAGATATACGGATTGTGGGTGGCCATCACCTGCATGATCAGGTAATTCAGCGTCGCCGACTTGCCGGACCCGGTGGGCCCGAACAGCAGCATGTGGCCGGATTGCTCCCGGTCCGCCAGGTTGAACGGGTCCACCAGCACCGGCACCCCGGCGCGGTTGAAGAAGCCGAAGCAGGGATTGCCGGTCCCGGTGCCCTGTCCCCACAGGGGCGAAAGGGCCAGCATCCAGCGGATCCAGTGTTTCCGCTGACGCATCAGGTACTCGTCGTATTCCGGCCGGTAGGCCATGGGCAGGTTCCGCACGTAGGCCTCCAGCGGCATCAGGTCATGTTCCGCCAGCACGGCATCCATGCCGTGGGACTGCAGCAGGTAAATGACCGAGGTGGTCTGCCGGGACAGCGCCTCGAGGGTGTCGGAACGCAGGTAGATCCCCATGGTGGTCGGATACAGCCGGTGCTCCAGGGCCATGTGGTGCTTGACATTTTCGATGTCTTCCCGGGTCACCATGGCGGAATGCGCACCGGACCGGGATTGCTTCAGGATGATATCGAGCTCTGCACCGATGGTGTCCTGGGGCTTGAAAATGATGGTCATCTGGAAGACCGCCCCGCCGGGCAACTGGTCGATCAGGGCGGCGGACTTCTTCCGGGCCTGTTCGTTTTCCGTGGTCAATACCCCGGTCCGCGGTTCGGACCGCACCCCGACAATGGGCAGATACCGGTGCGGGAGGCCGTTGAATTCCCAGGTCCCGTGTTCGGCATCGGCCCCGGGGCAGTGCCGCACGCACCCCTGGCCGATATCGTACTCCTCGGGGATGTCCTCGTCGCGGATCGGAAAGTCCCGGAAAAAGGCCAGCGCCCCCTCAAACTCGAACGGTTTCGGATTGATCCAGGAAAACAGCCACTGGTAGGCCTCGGCCGGCCCGACTTCATCGACCTTGACGCTGGCGGCTTCCAGCCCGGACACGATTCCGGCAATGACCCGGTTGAAGTCGTCATGGGCATACCGCCCCGCCTGGTCCCGGGTGGTCAGGGAATCATAGCGCCGGTAGATACACAGGCGGGTCCGGCGATTCTTGCCGCCCCAGCGCACCCCGGCGGTGGAATCGGTAAAGATGCCGCCGCGCTTGCCGATGGATTCATAGTGGCTGTTCTGCAGTTCCAGGTAGTGTTCGGCGTACGCATCCATGTCCTCGTTGTTCCGGGCGATATAGTTTCGCAGGGACTGCGCCAGGGCGGCGAGGGGTTCATCCTGTGCATAAATCTGGACGACAAATGGATTGTCGTCGTATTCCGGAATATGGCGGAAGCCATTTTCCAGGTCATCGAGCATCTGTTCCAGCTGTTCTTCCGGCCGGGCTTCCGAATTGATCGGCTGGGTCATCAGGATCTTTCCCAGGGTCCGCTCATCCGGATGAAGGTAGCAGCCGGTCTCCCGGCTGTAGTGCTTGATCGTCATGAAGTCCGCGAACGACCGCGGTCGCGCGTACTGCCTGCGGGCGTCCGACTCCGTCGCCCGGCTTCCCTCCAGGCTCACCAATCCCATTGTCTGCATCAGTTTTTGCCAGAACGAGAGGGCTTCCGTGGAATGGACCCGGTGCGGGTCCTTCGGATCCACGCCCGCCGGCCCGTTGACGGGCCGCTCCCCGGTTGGTGGACGGCTCCCGGCCGCCGGCGTCGACGCGGTCACGGGGCGACCTCCCCGGGCAGCGCGAAAATGCGCTGGTGATCGTACAGGTAGAAGGCCGTGGTATATCCCGGAATCGGCGCCCCTCCCGGCGTGATGTGGGGAAATACGAACAGGGTCAGCCTCGGATTCGGCAACTCGGGAAAGAGCACGTCGAGTTCCTTTTCGGCATCCCGCACATAGCCCTCGTCCCGCCCCGCCGAAAACCCCGTTATCGATCGGTCCTCTGCCAGTGTCCGTCCGTACCGGCTTTTCAGGGACGGCTCTTCGGACTCGAAAATCCGCTGGGCCGACTGGCCGGCACACCCGGCGAGCACGAGGGCCATTGCGAGCACCATTGCGCGCATCATTTTTGGGTGAAGATCAATCCAGGTCATCAACGCCTCCGGCAACGAAGTGGTTGACCTGCCGGCCAACCGGGTCGTAATCGATGGCGATCTGCCGGGAAATGTTGAGCACCAGCTCCTGTCCCGGGTCGACCACCACGGCATCAAAGACATCCTGTGCGCGTTCCGCCACGTAGTTCGCCCACTCGTTGAACCCGCTGGCCACGCCCTTGCCGAGGGCGAAATCCCCGGCATTCCCGGTCAGCACGCTGGTCACCTCGCTGCCCTGGGCCGTGCGCGTGACCTCGTTCTCGGCGAACGCCTCGGCATAGCCGCTGGCCGTGCTCGCCAGAAACAGCCGGGTCAGCACTTCGTTGGCATTGGAAACGACTTCCCCGGGAATACAGCCAAACCCCTGCTCGTCGGCAATCCAGCCAAGACCGGCATCGAGCTCGGCCGCATTGCCGCCGGGCGGCGCCTGCACGGTCTGGATCGTGCCGTCGCGGAAGACGAAGGTGACAGAATGCAGTACTCCCCGGACGCATTTGAGGGCGCCATCGCCGACCGCCACCCCGCTCCAGACCGCATGTTCCAGCCCCTGGATGTAGATCCGGTTTGCCGCCAGGTTGTCCGCCCCGGTGATCACCTTGAACGGCATGGGATTGCGCACGGCGCCGCGGATCGGAATGCGGCCAATCAGGGCCGTCATCGCGGTCGCATCCAGCAAGGTGGCATTGACCGGTACCGTCATCACCGGAACGGGCCCCCCGTCTTCCCCGCTGCCGTCCGCCTGCTGGGGCCGTTGATGCAGGCGGTCATTGTTCACGTTCGGGTCGAGCAGGTCCCGGGCACCCTCCAGCAGCGGACCGGACCTGCCTGCCGCGGACCGGTCCCCGGTCCCGATCCCGGTCCCCGCACCGGACGGGGTCACCCAGCAACGGCCGTCACTGCGGGGAACACAGGCCGACCGGCTGCCGACCGCATACTCCGGGTCCTGGTCGGCCGACGGATCGTCCAGCTTTCCCAGCCGCGACTCGATCTCATCAATCCGGTCGAGAGAGCGGGTGGTCATCGCATTCATCTGTTCGGCCACCTGTTCCAGGATCTCCGCCCCGGGGTCCTCGGCCTGCTTTTCCTCCAGCACCGAAATCCGTTCCATGGCCCCGGTCATCATCCGGGACAGGGATTTCGAGGCTTCATCGAACTGGGCCGACAGCGACGACAGCGTCTCCACGGTGGTGTCTTCCGTACCGATCGACGTCTCGGCCGGCTGTTCGGGTTCCGGAAGGCGGCCGCACTGCTTCGCGCCGAACAGGACGAGCCCGCCGATGAGGGCGAGGAGGATGAGGACCACCAGGCGGTTGCGTTTCACTGCCGGCCTCCCCGGGCGGCCTGGACGGGTTCCACCCTGCCGGTTTGGGGAACCCGCAGGCCGAGCGCATTTTCAAACGGGATTGCAGAAACCAGGAAGGCCATGGACCGATCCCCCCGGGTCCCGGCCGGGGCCAGGCGATGGTGATAAAACGTCGAGGCGAGCCATCGTCCCACCAGCTGCCGGGGATCCAGGGTGACCCGGTCGTCCAGGGTATTCCGGACCAGCACCGCGGTCACAAACTGCCGGTCCACCTGCCAGGATGCCAGGGGGATGGTCTTTACGCTCCGGTACCGGACCAGCCGGACCGGCCGGCCGGTCACGGCAACCGGCTTCGCTCCGGTCGGCACGTCGATCAGCCGTTCGGGAGAATAGAACTGCTGGGCCGCAAAGCGCACGAGATCGATGTAGCCCGTCCGCGCCCGGGTGGGACCCCAGGGCGCCGTGGTGGTGTGTACGGCGGTGCCGGAAGGGGGGTCCTCCTTCCCCCCGGCCCCCTGCGCGATGACACGCACGGGGCCGAGGGGGATGGGCCGGTCGATCAGCTTCAGGTCCAGCGGAAACCGGAGCGTTCCGGACAGCTGGCCCACCACCACCCGGGTATCGGTGGCCGAGGGGTTCGGGGTAATCAGCACGGTCCGGTCATAAATTTCAATGACGAACTGGTCGGCCTGCCGCGGTTCCAGGCCGATTTCCACGGCGCTGTCGAATTCAATGCGCCGTTCCTGTCCCGGCGACAGGACGATCTCGATGGGATCCCCGTGCCAGACCACCACCTGTTCGGCCCGGGATGTCGGGCCGGGGGACGCGAGGCCGAAGTCGGTGGCGATTTCCGATTGCGCCTGGACCCCTGCAGACCCCAGCCAGATGCCCATGGCCAGCACTCCGGCCAGCACTCCGGAGAGGTTCGCCCCGGGGTTCACTGGTCCGCCTCCCCGATCCGTTCGATGCGGCCCGCCATGCCGGCGATCCGCAGCCCCCACTGGTTGGACACGGGGTCGGAGGCGGTTCTGGCGACGATCAGCGGTACGGCAATCCCGGTATTCTTGACCTCGGCCTGGCCGACATGCTCCAGCATGCGGTAGCGGAGAAGGACCCGCCATCGCCCGTCGCCGAGGATTTCGACCTGGTCGGGATCAAAATGAAAATTTTCATCCAGGTCGAGTTCCCGCCGCCGCCCCACGAGCTCGTTGAGGCCGTTGCGGTCCCGCAACCGGTCATGGTCCGCCTGCAGTTCGTCGTGGAACCGGGCGGTGACATAGAAACGGCTGTTGTTGATGCGCTCCGGGTAGTCCCTGGCCCCATCCTGCCAGGTGTTCAGGTACTGGTAGATGTAGTTGGCAAAGCCGTACACCGTCGTCTTCGGCGGCTGGTTCGCCTCCACGGTGGCGCCGGCGGAAATATCCGGGGGAAGATAGACCGTGATACTCCCGGTCAGGGAATAAATCGCGAGGCCGAGGCCGGTATATCCCAGCGCCAGGATCGCGATGATCCCCATCAGCCCCCGGTTGATGCTCCGGATGTTGTTGGTCTGGGAAATCATTTTCATCGGCCGGACCCCTTTTCGGACGAGGTCCCGGTTCCGTGCAGATGACGCAGGTAATCGAATCGTGCGCTTTCCCGGACCAGTCCATGGGCCGGATGATTGCGGACCCGGCACAGCTGCTGGGCGTAATAGCCTTCCGGCTTCTGCCGTTTTTCATTGCGGACCCAGTCTCCGATTCCCCACGACAGCACAATGGTCCACAGCAGGGCGAAGATGAGAAAGAGCGAGACCGCCCCGGTGATGACCGCGGTCAGCAGTCCCAGGACCATCCCGAGCAGCCCGGCCAGCCCCGCGGTCGTGGACAGCTCGGTCCCGTTCAGCCCGTACAGCACAATGGGCTTGTGATTGATGCGGATCGTGTCGGGAAGGGGGGCCAGGGCCATGGGATGCGGATCAGGAGATGTTTTCCAGGGCCGTCAGCCCCAGCGACAGGAAGTACACCGACAGGGCGACCCCGGCGATGGTCATGACGAAGGTCAGCATGAAGCCTCCCCACCCGGCCTTGCTGTTTTTCGCTTCGAGAAAGGCCGAGATGATGATATAGCTGCCGCCGATGAAGACGACGGCATACAGGATGTAGATCACGAGCTCGAGGATCGCGCTGAAATAGGATTTCGCGGTTTCGATAATGTCGTTTTCATCGGCGACATTCCCGCCGAGGGTGGGCAGGTTGATTTGTGCCGCCGCCTCCATCGGCATCCCCAGCCAGCCGGCGGCGATCGCCATGAACAGGCCCGCGAGCCAAAGGCCGGCTCTTGTCGTACGGTCCGGAAACCGCGACTGCGTGGGTGGGGGATGGGGAATGGGGATCATGGCAGCGTCCTCTTTTTCAGAAAATAAACACAAACATCAGGGTGACAATCAAGGCGATGGCACAGAGCATGGCGATCCAGGTGCCGTACCGGGCCTGGGCAATGCTGTTCAGGGTCACGGAGAACAGCGCCCACGCCGCCCAGACCAGCACAATGGTGACCAGGGCCACGGAAATCAGCCCCAGCAGTTCGTTCGCCTCAAACCCGGCGGCCCGGCCGAAGTCGGCCGGCTCGAAGGCGGTGTTCCCGGCCGACTGCGACCGGGGGACGGGGAATTCCGCGGTGTCCGGGAAACCCGGCCGGTCAGTGCGCATAGTCTCCCTCCAACGGCAGAATGGGTTTCGTTCGCGGCAGCGCGGTGTCCAGCTGGATGTATTCGCGAATGCCCTGGCGGATCTTCTCCAGGTCATTGCGAAGCGCCCCGTAGTGGAACGTCAGTCTTGAACCGGGGGCCCGGGGAGCCCGTTCCGCCGCCGCAATCAGCGGTTCCATGGCGGCCAGTTCCTGGTTCAGGCGGGCCAGGATCGCGCGGTCGTCTTCCCCACGGACCGGGCCGGGCTGGACCAGGACCAGAACCAGGACCGCACAGCCTGCCAGGGAGAGTTTTTGAGTCTTCCCGTTCATATCTGCTTGATGAACGTGGCGCTGGTCGCCATGATCAGGAGGGCAAAGGCGATGGCCGTCGGCAAAAAGACCATCGTCGGGTGAATGGAGAAGGGCAGGGTAAGATACAGCAGGAACATCAGCGAGATGAGGGTCCCGGCATGCCGCTTGACATGATGGAACACGTAGGCCCGCTCGATATCCCCGCCGTAGCGCCGCAAATCCCGCCGGATCAGTCCTTCGGTAAAGCCCCAGACCAGGAACAGGGCGAACAGCGGAACGGCGAGGATCGTGATGGTCAGCCGGATGACGAAGATCTGGGCCGCATTCAGTGCCGCGAGGACGTATTGGCTGGCCAGCTGAAAGGCGATCATTTCCTGCAGGGCAGCCTCGATTCCCGTCCACTGGAAGACGAAGTAATACAGCTGGTTGGACAGGAATATCCCGAATTCGGAAAACGTGGGGAGCCCGGGCAACCCGGCTCTCAGGTCCATCGAAAGGTATTCCAGTTCCTCGTGCAGGATGAGTTCGCTGTGGCGCGCGCCGGCCCCGGGCCACCACCAGTACTGGCCCGTTCCCCACAGCAGCATGCCGGCCAGTTCCAGCACAATGGAAACCACCAGGGAGGCCAGCAGGAACCCCAGCCCGGCAACGGGACTGGAGAGGATGCGCAACGCCGCGGAATCGGTCCGCCGCCGCTCAGGCTGCGGCCTGTTCGACTGGCTCATCGGCCTTCCCTCCTGCAATCATTTTCTGTGCATCCGCCGGCAGGTCCCCCGGATAGGGAACCATGACCTGGTTCTGGAACCAGGTATCCTGGGTCCATTGTGCCGTCCCGCGGCGGTAGTCCCGGCGCATGTGCCGGGTCAGCTCGGCAATGCTGTGGGGAACCGGGGTCGGATCCTTCGCCGGCAGGGGCATCCGCACCTTGTACAGCTGCGACCCCTCCACCAGTGCAAAACACTGGCCTTTGGGTAGGTGGTTGACATCCGACGGCTTGATGATCCGGGCATCCACGGTGCTCACCCGGTCGCGGACGTTCGACGTGAAGTGCTGGTCCGAATCCGGGTCCGACGAGGACGTGGCGCCGGATTCGGTCATGATCTGCTGGACCTGGACCTCGTTCAGCCGGTCGGTCAGCACCCGCGCGGTGTCTTCCTTGAGCACGCGCAGCATGATCAGCGTATTCAGGTTGCCCAGGACCACTTCCGCCTTGGCGCGGTCACCGAGACGGCTTTCGATGTCCGACATCGTCTGCGTGTAGGCCGTGACCTGGAACCCGGCCCCGCCCGCCTTGTTCAGCATGGGAATGAAATCCGGTCCGATCAGTTCATTGAATTCATCGGCATGAATCGAGACTTTCCCGTTCTGTTCCGCCCCCGGCGTCGTATCGTCATGGGCATACAGGTCTCCCGCCACCGAAGTCAGGTCGGAAAACATGGCCGCGCCCACGGCCGAGGAGACCGTGACATCCTGCAGGGCCGACAGGCCGACGTAGACAATCCCCTTTTGCCGGATCACCTGCTTCCAGCTGAAAATGGGGCGGTCGTCCCCCGCCACATCGTCGTAATCCGGGGAAAACAGCGCTGCGACCTCCCCGGTGGTCAGCTTTTCCAGGAAAGGACCGAGACTGGAGACGATCTTGTCGAAATAGGTCTTGTCGTAATAGAACGCGGTCAGCAGTCCTTCTGAAACCGGGTCATCGATCTGGTCTTCCGCCATCACCTGCCGGATGACCCGGGCAAAGGCCACCGTGTGGAGGTCCTTGCCCTGTTCCTCCTTCATCCTGGCCGGCACGTTCGCCGGCCGGTCATTCCCCTGGGACAGGGCCCGGGCCAGGTCATCCACCCGCTTCTTCCAGTCGGGGATCTGGTGAAGGCGCAGGAAATGTTCCCCGTATCTGCGGAACAGGCTGTCGATGTTGGAGACGTGCTTGAGGATATTCGCATAGGTCGGTTTTTCACCGAGGACATGCAGGGCCCGGGCAATGATGTTGGTAAACCGCCAGCCAAATTCCTTGAACGCGGACGAGTTGCCCTCCGAGGGCAGCGAATTGGCAATGCGCGTGGCCACTTCCGTAATGCGGCTATAGCTGCCGATGGGATTGTAGCGGGCGGACACTTCCGGATAGGCCAGGTGGAAGATGCTGAAATCATCGAGCCGGCCGGCCTGGCGGGCGGCGGCATAACAGCATTCGAGCAGGTCGGCATCCCCCTTGGGGTCGATGACGATCACCGTGTCGCCGCGCCGGATATCCTGGGTAATCAGGATTTCCGCGAGCCGGGTCTTGCCCACCCGCGTGGTCCCCAGCACCAGGGTATGTCCGACCCGTTCCGCAATCGGCAGGTAGATATCGCGCTCCTTCTCCAGCAGCCCCACGGCATGCAGGGCGGGATTTCCGCCGACCTCCGGCTTTTTGCGCACCGGGTTGAAACGGCTCTGGGAGCCGAGCAGGCGGAAGAGTCCCCCGCAGCCCGGGACGTTTTCAATCCTGCGTTCGGTCCGCCTGGCCGCCCGGTACAGCCACGAATCCTCCAGAAAACGGTCATTGTGCGGCAGCATGGAATCCCGCAGGCGCTGGGTATGCCGCTGCCGCCAGGCGAAGCCCTTGCCAATGAACAGGGCCTGGCGGGAGACCGGAATTTTCGAGCGCCTGAGAAAATAGCGGGGCAGGACCGACAGGTGTTTCTGGTAGTAGCGCAAGCGCAAGGCGTCCCGCAGGCGCCAGGCGGCATACAGGCCGAAGACCCCGGCGGTGGCCGAGGCCAGGACGGGGGGCATGAACAGGTAGACCTGGAAAAGCCAGACCAGGCCCGCCATCAATCCGGCCAGCAGGGCCGACTGGAATTCGACGATGGGCCGCAGCGCGGCTTCGAGGATGTATCGTTTAACCGCCATCGCCGGACCTCAGCAGCACCGGATAGAACGAGACGCCATGCTGGGCGTGCAGCACATCGCCGCTGACCGGAAAGAGCCGGATCCGGTTCCGGGCCAGGGTCTCGCGCCACCGCGCCAGCGTCCCGGGGTCCTCGACTTCCACCACCAGGCAGAGCCGGAGGGTCCGGTGGCTGCGCAGCACTTTCGAGAGCCAGACCACCGAGTAGTCATCGGTCCCGATCACGCAGAGATCGGGCAAACCGGACGATTGGACCCGGTACGTGTCAACGGGCAGGGTCCGGCGGTTTCCCTGGAATGCCAGGGCACCCGGCTTCACCGGAAATGAAGCATTTTCCAGGGCCGACAGGACATCGCCTGCCGGCGCAGGCGGAGGCGGCGGACGGTCTCTTTCCGCCTCGTCCAGGCGAACCTGGATGCGCCCGATATAGGCGGAAATATCCCGGGCCGTGTCATCCCCGCCGAGCACCAGCGGCGCGCCCGGTACAGAGGTCGCCGGGACCAGGGCGAAGCAGACAAGCCAAAGACGCAGGCAGTGGACGCTCATGAATCCCATCTCCCGTTCATTCTCACCGGGTTGCCGTCCTGGCCCCCTCCCTGTGCCCGGATCTCGGCATCCAGGTGGGCCTGCAGCAGCCCCATGATGTGCATGGCTTCGGCCAGGTCCGGAAGCAGGCAGACCGCCGCATACCCGTGCCCCGACTTTTTGAAGGGCTGGTACCGGGCGGTGCCGACGGCTACGAACGTCACATGGACAAACCCCGGATCGTTGTCCCCGGCCATCTCGAGTTCAATGTGCTCAAATTCTCCATACCCGGCCTCCGGGTCGGTGTAGCGGAAGCGGAAGGGCCGGTAAAACAACGTAATTTGTCCGGCCAGGTTTTCCCGGACGAGATGGATGGCCTGTTCGCACCAGTCCCTGCAGGGATCGGACAGCCGGGTCTGTCCATCATCCGGCAACCGGGTCCGGTCGAACCGGTCCAGGCTCCGGGCCGGCATCCGGCTACCCATTTCGCATCCCTCCGGCCCGCTGGCGCCAAGCGAGAAGGACAACGTCCGGGTCCTGGCCGTGGTGAGTGAGGCCGAACTCGAAGACGTTCGCATCCAGATGGGTCTGCAGTAGCCCCATGATGTGCATGGCTTCGGCCAGGTCCGGAAGCAGGCAGACCGCCGCATACCCATGCCCCGACTTTTTGAAGGGCCGGTACCGGGCGGTGCCGACGGCCACGAACGTCACATGGACAAACACCGGATCGTTGTTCCCGGCCATCTCGAGTTCAATGTGTTCAAATTCTCCACACCCGGCCTCCGGGTCGGTGTAGTGGCAGCGGAAGGGCCGGTAAAACAGCGTAATTTGTCCGGCCAGGTTTTTCCGGGCGAGATGAATGGTCTGTTCGTACCAGTCCCTGCAGGGATCGGACAACCGGGTCTGTCCATCATCCGGGGGCCAGAGCCGGTCGAACCGGTCCCGGCTTCGGGCCGGTATCCGGCTACCCATTTCGCATCCCTCCGGCCTGCCGGTCCAGGGTGTCGACCAGTATCCGGGCGCATCGGGCCTGGTAGGCGTTTGCCCGTTCCGGCGTCCCCGAATGATAGTAGCCGATTCCCTGCCACAGGCTGCCGTGTTCACGGGAATATTCCCGCAGAATGGCCGCTCCCGCTCTCAGGTTGGCATACGGGTCCAGGGCCTCGGCAATGCCGCCGAAGCGGTGCCCGTGATAGTGCCAGTTGACCTGCATGATGCCGAGGTCCACCGTGGACCCGCGGTCAATGGCGTCTGCCGCCGCCTGGACGGCGCGCGGCTTGTCTTCAAAAACCCGGCCCTGTCCATTGATGTTCAGGGTCCAGGGCCAGGGCCGGAATCCGACCCCGATCCGTCGACCCGATTCACACAGGGCGATGGCGTACAGGACAACGGCCGGAATGCCGTACTGCGGCGCAATGCGGCGGTACGCATCGGGCACTTCGCCATGGGCCGCCGTCCCGGCAAGGAGCGCGGCGATCAGGGAGACTGTGCACAGTGCCTTCATTGTGGTTCCACGATCCAGGGCACGGTGCGGGTGTTGAAATGACGGTAGGATCCGTCGTCGAAGTTCAGGGTGATCCGGCCGCTGTTCACCTGGTCGACGGGCAGCGCCATGCGCCGGGCCCATTGCTGGATTTCGTTTTCCGACCGGGCATCCAGGAAAAAGATATCAACCGGTTTGCCGGTCCGGACCAGGTGCCGGATGCGGTCCACGCATTCGCTGCAGTCAAACACGTTGACCCAGGCCCGGACCCGGCCGGGATGGCCGGCCGGTGCAGGGCGAAGCCGGGCTGTACTACGCCCACCCAGAACCGCCATGCGGTGCTGAAACAGATCCTCATCAATCATTGCATCATCCGGGAAAAGCCGGTCGCGGACGCGGATGAATTCCCGGTTGAAGTCCAGCAGCCGTCGGTTCCGGTTGCGGTCGCGCTGTACCGCCAGGGCCAGGTACTGTTCCCGCCGGGCGGCCTCCGGCTCGTACATGGCGAGGATCCAGGACGGTTCCAGGTGGGCGTAGTACAGCCCGGCTTCGCCCTGCATCAGCGATTGGTATTTGTGCCAGTCGTCTTCATCCAGTCCCCACCTGTCCGGGTCGGTCCCGACAATGGACAGGGGCTGGAAAAAGTACGGGCCGTTTTCAGGTTCCGCCGGGGGCGACTGTCCGGGGGACACGCCAGGGACCAGCAGTCCGGCGAGAACGAGCAGGACCGGGATCATGCGGATTCCGTCCGGCCGGTACAGGCCGACTCCAGTTCCGGTGACGGGGGTTCCAGGTGTTTGCGGGACCGGCACACCATCTGCCGGATCTCGTCCAGTCTGCGGATCCGGGCCTGGCCGGCCAACCCGTTCAGCTGCTCGTCAACGGCCTGCCTGGCGAGCTGGTCGGAATCAAACCGTCCGAACAGCCCAAAGTGCCAGCCCACCCCGTCTCCGTTCACCCACAGGAAGATGCGGGCATCCTGTTCGCTCAACCGGTGGTCCTTGAGGAAGCGGACCACGGAGTCATGCCGGTGCATGGAAACCAGCTGGACGGTATAGCCGGGATCTTTCCGGAACAGCCATTGAACATCCGGAACATCCGGGGAAACCGTCCCGGGGGTCGGCAATACCGGTGCGGCCGCGGCGGCAAGGCCCGGGTCGTCGTACAGGGCGACCGGTGTTACGGAGGAAGGCGTCTGTCCGGACGGCTGTCCCGGCTCCGCGCCGGAATCGTTCCGGGCCAGCTGGCCCTCAATGCGGGCCAGTTTCGTTTCGATGTTTTTCAGGTTGGCCAGAATCCGGGCATTCGATGAATCCGAAGGGTCCCGGGCGGACAGCCGGTTGTGCAGGGCATCGATCAGCTCCTGCAACGGCACCTTGTCCAGGGACGGAGGGTTGGAAACGGCCCTTTCGTCCGTTTCCTCCTGCAACCGGTCCTTTCCTTCCATTTTCGGGAAGTCGGCGGGAACGTAGTCCATGCCGACGACCTGGACATAATCGGGATATCCCGCTCCCTCCCGGACCCCGTCCGGGTTTGGAGGGTTGCGGTCCCTTGACCCGAAACCCGGCAGCAGGCAGCCGGAAAGGAGTCCGGCCAGGGCCCCCACCAGGACGACGCGGCCGATTTGACGGAGACCGTTCATCCGTTGCCCTGCGCCGGGGACTGGCAGTCCGGACCGAAGCAAAAGGCAATCTGCCGCACCGGTTCAATAATGATGATCTGGTAGGCGGGTCCCGCGAGGGCGCGCAGGATTTCAATGACCTGCATCAACCGGAACTGTTGATGCACCCGGGGCAACGGCATATAGTCAAATCCCGGCAACGCGGTCTGGGTGTACAGCGAGTACCCGGTTCCGCTCAGAAGCTCCCGCATCGCCATGCCGACCGTCTGGCTTTCCGGGTCGAAGGACACGACCTCGGTCAGGGGCTTCAACTGGATTTGTCCGGCGGTCGTGGTCTGGGTGACATACCGGCCCACCCGGTATTCATCCAGGGCGAATGCCGGGTACGGCATCAGGGCCAGCGCAAGGGCCAATCCGGCAAGCAGGGACTTCATCAACCATCTGTCTTTGGGAATGCAGAGGGTTACCCATACTATGCCTTTTTCAGGAAAAATCTACAAAGAATTCTAAATTCGAAATTTAGAATTTTTCGTAGACAGGGATATTAAATTTTGAATCAATAATGGTTTTTCGTACTAAATTACTGCATCAGTCAACAAATATTATCCTAAAATGAAAAAATCCCGCCGAAGCGGGATTTCATTTTCATCGTCGTCATACAAGAATCTGCAGCAACATTCAGTCAGTGATCAATACAACCTATGGGCACGGGCATGAACCGCACTAAGGGACTGGCATTTCCCGAAGCCAGCGTCCGGTTTGTGTTAAGGCAGGCAGATACTTGCTGGGAGTATCCGGTTGTCCGGATAACCCCAGCAAGTATCTGCAAGACAAGGGATTCCTGGCAGTCACTGGTTGAGACTGCCAGGCCCTTTGCTAGAACTGATCATTTGCATTTCTTTTGGCACGAAAATGATCGTTCTGAAGCCAGTTGGCTCCTGAGTGAATAAAGCGAGAAGGGGGGTGACCCCCCCCTTTTCGCTTTCCAGCTAAAGCTAACCTTGACGCATCCAGCTTCTTACGCCGGCCCGGCCGATACACCGGTATCCGCCGCAGGCCTCGCATCGCCGTCCGGTGCGCTATCCGCCGCATCAGCATCCTGATAGGCGGACAAATCACACTCGCTGCCGTTGATGTACAGGCGCTTGATATGCAACAGGCGCCCTTTCAACGACACACCGGTCTGCCCCGCTTTGGGGCCCCTGGCGTAAGTAAACGTATCCGCGGCAAGACCGGCGGTCTTGACTACGGCACGGACCGTCGTGTTGGCCTGGTCAACTTCATCCTTGAGGACGAGGTCGTTCAGGATCTCAAACGCCCGTGAACCGGATACGCGACAATCCACATACGTGGTTGTCACCTTGGAATAGTCTCCATCAACGACTTCACCTTCCTGGAGTCCGACGGTCACCGCCATGAATGGCTCCCCATGCTTGGGGTTGACCATGCGGACACGGTTCAGAAAACCGATTCCGAAGATGTGAAGATTGATAAAAGTAGATTGAACTATGTTTGGAATTGACATGATAACCTCCAAAAAATACAACATTAAAAAAATGGAGACATGCCTCCCCAACGGGGGACACATATCCCCGTCGGGTTTAAAATGACACCAGCCGTGAGGCTGTTCGGAGTACCCATCACAAGGATGGGGTGTGCCTACGATTCCGATTCACCAGATAAGCTCTGGCAGGCATAATGAGGACACTGTAAAGCAAAGATTGATTCAGGCCAAGCCTGAAAAGTGAAAAAACCGGGAAATAAACGGGTTTTCTGCCGAAAAGGACGGAATATTCCTGATTTTAAAAGTGGCCACACTGTGGCCAATGTCAATCAGGGAACGGATGATCCCGATGAAATCGTGTTAGCGAAAAAACTTTTTCACAATCTTTCTGAGATTGCCCGTTGCCTGTAACGCATTTCCTTGGTTAGGAATTATTGTTATGTACTAGTTACGGTATGGTTCAAATTCATCAAATCCTAGCCGTCCCATTTGTTGTCCCAGGTTCTGAGCTATGCGCAAAGCACGCCGGCGCTTCAAATCTGCTACCCAAAGATATTTCTTGCTTTTTCTATCTTTAAAGAAAAAACCTGGTTTATCCTCACTTTTTTTGGCATTCACTGTCTGCGTGTTTTGGCACGCTGAAAATTTTATCGTGCATGTAGCTCTGTAAGACTCGCTTGCGATTTTGAGGCCGATGTAATCAAATCCTTCTGCGTTATCACGTGGAATCGGCACAACATGATCTGGGTTCTCGTCTTTTTTTTCTAGCCTAACAAATAAAAAATTTCCCACATCCTTTATTCGCACCGAATCACAACTTGCCTGCAGGCACAGAAGATAAGACTCATCGTTACACTTCTGAACAATCGTTCCCAGCCCGAGTTTTGGAAACCACGTGTCTAGCTGACACAGATAGCTTCCTGGATAGGTCTGAACACCAGTGAGAGCTGCAAATTGATTCATCTGAGAAGATGTGTTTTGCAAGTTGTCAGCGAATAAGGAAGAAAAACTTTTCTTGAAGACCTTATTCCCTGGAGGTTCTTTCATCGTGCTTTTTAGGATTGAGAGACTATCATTATCCAATCCATCTGAAGCTATCTGTATGACATGATCCACATCTAAATCATGAGTTTTAGGGTTTGCACTTCCTCCATAATGAAATTTCAACGTTCCAGCGTCTCCAAAACCTGCTGCCAATTCCTGGATTCTGGCTGCAATTGCCTGAGGACCGGTATGGTCCTTGCCTATCCCTTGTTTGTCGACAGCCCCTTTAAGCTCACTTAAGATGATATTGACGGCATATTCTTCCGCATCTTCTGGGTTGTCGATCAATGCACGATGATGGAAAAATGGCCCATCCATCTGACCAGCAAACTTTGACAATACATGATGAGTCGAATTACGAATGGATGCGATCGTTGCAAGTGCGGCATTGGACAACAGCCCCTCTGAAAGCTTGGAAAATTCTGACTGCAAGCGTTGTGGTAACTCAGCTTCACTAACCTGGTTACCATTCACACTGGAGTCAAGTCTTACGCCATGCTTCTTGAACAGGCACACAATCCGGACTCCACGTTTGCTTTCTATCTCGAAGGATTTCTCCCTAAAACCCTGTGTTTCCCAGATGTTTTCTGGAATTTCTGCACGAATCGTACCTATTATAGTGTCCCTGTTCGTTACATCCCCAGTATAAATAGCTATGAGTCTGAGTCTGCCATTTTGTTGGTTGTCTTCTTGGAGAATACCACCAATAATCTTCGAAGCAGCTTCACCACTATCATCGTAGATTTCCCAGTCCAGGCAGACGATATCCGAGACACGGGCTGCTGTAACGACTCGGTCCTTGAAGTTGTCTCCTTTCTCCGGTCGCAAAACAGAACATATCAAGCCCAAGTCCATCGCCCCATCGATCAGTGATTTAGCATCGAATGTGTATACATTGGTGTTTCTGGTCTCGTCTTGTCCATCTCGCGTACCGCTAGATGGATTTAGTGCGGTCACTCCCCCTTTGGGCCGAGCAAGAGAGCCAACCGAATCAGACTTCTGGCCCTGGATTGCCTGATCATCGACGAAAATCATAGACTGGGCGAACATCTTCGCTGCGTTAAGTCTCAATTCGTCAAAATCGAACGCGTTGACTGTCGTCATCCTGCCTCCTGATTAGTGTCTTCATTGCTGTCTGGGGAAATCCTGAAAATAGCACCCTCTTCTTTTGAACGGGTAGTCGGATAGTCTAACGTCAACTTCAATCCGATCTGGGATAACGCCTCACATGAAATCGGCAAGCCCATGCCGCGTCCTCCCGGTTTTCTTGAGAAATTCATCACAAATATATTTTCCCGGTCCCGCATACTGACACCGGGCCCGTTGTCTCGGACCAGCAGGTCTTCTCCCTCAGCATCCAGAGTGATCTTTCGTGGTCGATCATGGTTTCTTTGCACCCAGAAGATTGCATTGTCCGCCAGGTTAATAAAAGGGGGGTAAAGTGAAGACGGATAGCCCAGCCTTGCGGCTTGAAGAAATTTTTTTGTTGCTGCTAGGGTAATCTTGTGCCTGCTTAAACGCGTCTGGAACAACTTGTCAAGGAAGCCAAAGATTTGTTTTCCGGTCACGTTGATACGTGTTCGATGAAGACGCCGGTCCAGCGGTGTGAACAATGTGAGGTACTCATCTAAATGATCGAAGTTTGTGCGTATATTCTGATACAAACCACTCAACTCGGGATTTGCATCTGACCAAGCCTTTAGTTTTCTTAGTCCGTCACGGAGCGACCCAATTGTTTGGTCAAATTCATGACTAATTGTTTTTATTGCCATGCCAATCTGGACCAGCTCATGGTTAGTGTCACGCTGCTCCCTTAGTTCTTCCAGCTCTTCTTCCAAAGCTTCAGCTAATTCACTGCTGTCATAACCATCATGGTCCCAGATCGTATTCACCAAGTTCAATTGAATGTGCAAACGTCGTAGTTTTTGACTTTCGCTTTCGTACACCGACATGATCTGTTCCACAAATTCCTCTCTTGCTTTGGTTAACTCGGTTATGCGTCCAGCTTCCCGTTTCATATTCTCCATTTCATCCATAAGATCATCTATGGTCTGGCTGACTGTTCCAACACTGTTGTCCGTTTCTTCTTTGACAGTCGCAACAATACTTTTTACCAGTGTACTCACTTCAGCACGAAGTTGGCGCATTCTTTTCCGTGCACTATCTCCTTCCTTCGATACCACTACATTCAGGCGGGTGACATCATCTAGGGGAACCCCGGCATCTTTGGCAATATTGGAAATAAAGGCTTCGATTTCTTTTTCAGTCGGACCAAAGATTTCTAAATTCAGCTTCTCTAATTGAGCTTGGTATGAACTCCATTCATTCATGAGTTTTCGTGAGAACCCAACTCCCCTGGGCTTTGTCACGGCAAGTTCTTTCTGCAACCCGTGTAGTTGCTCGCGGGCTTGTCTCTCATTTCTCATAAGTGCCCATGCCTTGTTCCGTTTGGGTCTGTTGCTCGCCAAGACTTTTTTTGCATTGTGTCGAACTGTTCGCAGAATTTCTTTAGCCTTTGCTGCAGGCGCTAATTCATCAATGCTTGTAAATGCTTGCTGTAGATCTTTTTGAAACTGTAACTTTTTTCCTCGAGCCTGCTTTTTCTGTTTTCGCCTGATTTCTTCATTGCGGTTCAATTTGTCTTTTTCCGTAACGTGGATGTCAGCATGTTTTCCTTCTTCCCGAAAAAAATCCCCTGCTGTCTGCAGGAAAAAATTCATGAGAATTGACCGTAATTGGCGGTAGGCCTTGTTTTCTCGAAAGCCTTCACGACCTGCCTTCTCAACAAGGCTCCGGTTTCCAGCATGATCAAGTTCAATAGAACCAAACATGCGACGGTATGAGTAAAAGTAGTAGCCTGCTCCGAGTGTCCTGTTTCGTTCAATATCAAGCCAGTCATAATCAGAATCTCCATATGGCTGGATGCGGATCCCGTCCCGGTAAACGTACAGACCTCCATACCGGTCAAGCTTTCGCCTGAGTTTTCCATGCTCCTCTGGAGGGACCAATGACTCTCGGGGCTGACCTTGCATATATGCAAATGAAAGGCTGAATGGCCCGCACTGAGTTGGCTTCCCATCTGACTCACTCCAGTTCAAAACATAGTTTTCCGGCTTCATCTGGTAGATACCGACGACACCACGAAACTGTCCATACTGGTCAAAACGGCCTCTGAAATGATGATCTACTTTCTCAAACTCCTCAGGTGTGAAAAACGCCCGTTCGCTGATCAATTCATCGGGTTCACCCAAATCCCTGTGGTCGCGAAACCGGGCAACCATCGGAGGGGTATGGCGATCTGGAATCATCGTATTGGTAAAGCCGATCAAGTGCTTCTCAAAGCGCGTGGCCTTATTTTCGGCACCCCGATCGTCAATATCGTCATCGAGAATTCTGTCTGAGGGAACGATATAAAATTGTGTCCCACACCCGGAGCCACTTAGCGATGGTTCGCTCAAGTGCCTGGAATATTCCAGGGGATCCACGCTGAATTCCTTCATTTCGCTTCGGATCTCATTGATCCGCTTTTTGTCCGTTGACGAAGCAAAGGTCTTCAGTGTGGAGGAAACTTCGGCGACCATTTCCTTGACATCATCTTCGCCCGGCAAAGTTCCACCTTCAAACTCCCGCACGGGAATACTGACATCTTCCAGGTTCAACCCGGGAAGTTCGAAAAGTCCCCAGTGAAGGTACGCCGCAATCATTTTGTCGCTCGCCTTACCATTGACTTTCGCTCTTGACAACACAAGCACTTGTGAACCGATGATTGCTATCGCAAGTCTCCCAATTCCTTTTTCGCCCAGTACGGGGCGCTTCGGTTGATCGGGATCACTCGGCGGAAGTTCCAACATTCCAAGCCCAGTTTTGCTTTCCGTGCCCAGAGTCAGCCAACGCTGCTCAAACTCCTCGCGCGTCATGCCAAGGCCGTCGTCACGCAAAATAAAAAGTCTGTCTTCGCGGAAGTGGTCGACCTCGACATTCCGGGCATAGGCATCGTGTGCATTTTTGAAAAGCTCACTAATTGCCGTAGGTATTCCTGCGATTTGCTGACGGCCCAGCATGTCAACGGTTCTAGCCCTGACTTGGAATTTTGCCACGATACTACGCTGCTTCAGATTTCCTGCATGAAAGATAATGTCTGATAATTGAGTCCCCAAAGACCTTGGCCATTGCAACAGGGACGGCATTTCCGACTTGTCGTGACATCGAGTTGAGACTACCGTGAAAAGTGAATTCCATCGGGAATGTTTGAATGCAGGCCGCTTCCCGTACACTGATTGCCCTGTTTTGTTCAGGATGTCCAAAACGACCATTTGAAAGACTCGTGCATCGCGTCGTCAATGCAGGGGCTGGCTGACTTTTTATCATTCTCCCATAAACATCCGTATATCCTGAATGTCTCCGATGACACGATAATTTAAGTTCCTCCGGCCAGTCCCTCCTGCTGCCCCCAGGTGGTGTTGCAGCAATCCGCCGTAAATTCAAAGGTGAAAGACAAGCCGCACGGTGGTTGGCTATCTCTGGATGAGTCTCGCCAGCGTTTATGGAGGGCAGGTGTGAAATCCATTCCCAAACTGTAGGCAAATTTGGCTGAGCGGTTCCTGGCCCGTGAGTCGGTTGCGGAATCTTAATCGGACCAAGCCGACTTGCTATTAGAACCAGTCTTCGTCGCCTTTGTGGTACTCCATAATGATATGCCATTACAATTTTAAAATCGTAAAAATAATTCAAATCGTCAAGCAATTGGGTAAAATTTGCAAATGGCCCAATATCCGAACTGACTGTTTGCATTCCCGGTACATTCTCAACAAATATATATTCTGGCAGATAAGCACTGACAAACCGGTGAAACTCTTTCAGAAGATCACGTCTTCCATCTTCATCATTCCTAATACGATTTTGCCTTGAAAACGGCTGGCATGGCGCGCATGCTCCAAAAAACAAAGGGCATCTATCCCGCCTTTTGATATATGGAGCAACATCATCAACCGATACTTGACGGATATCTTTGCAAAGAAACTCAGCCTTTTTATAGTTTGCTTCCCATGTTAATTTTACATCGGGATCAACATCAAGGCCGAAACGAACAGTCATCCCTGCCCGCTGCATTCCATAACTTGTACCCCCACAGCTGCTAAAGAAGTCATAAAAATCTATGGCCATTCTTGATCCTAATTTAAGGGAATTGTCCGCTTTTTACCCTTCATGTCACCGCGGCGGACGCTACGCGGCGGCCTGGGTATAGTACAATCAGAAATCCAGCAGGCCCCCTGTGGTGAAGTGGTGAATTGGCTGCACGGAAGATCGCCTAGGCGATCTCTGATGCCGATGCATCAATCTCAACCTTGCGGGTGATGGACCGACCTTTGGGTTCTTGCTTGTTGGTCATTTATCAGGTGATCTGCTGGTCATATGGGCTTGAACAGCTGCATCGAATCTTCGTTCTGGTTTTAATACTGATTCCCCACCTTTCAGTATTAAATTGTATAACACGCTTCGCGGTAAAACCGGTTTCTCCAATCTATGGTGTTTCAAATAATTGAAGGTCCTTTTACCACTTATGGCAAATGATTTATCTGTCTGCAATCCAAGTGACATCCCCTTATATACGTCAGAATAATCATAATCTCCCGTCTGCATAATGTCGTACAAACTTCTAACGTGTCGGGCAACCTCTCTCAACATCCTTGTCATATTACGCCCTTGTGCCGGTTCCTTAGAGCATTCTTGTACAGGGATGTGCATGAGAGCCACATCAGACCAAACAAAAACATCGAAACATTGTTCGCATAGTTCAAGGGATTGTCCTTTAGTGCGCCAGATCGGTTGTAACAAAAATGGTTTTTGTATGTCCTCTGTCATCATTAAAACCCTTTTCAATGACTTGTGAATCTCTTCCGCATGGCTAGAAACTTCAGTTAAGTTGTCCCATGATTTAATGAGATTGTATGCCGGTCTTAAAGCCTTGACCACTGCATTCTTGAGAGTCGTATTTGATGGGAGTAATAAGCTTTTTGCAACACCCATCATTGCATGAGCAGAACTCACCGGTCGTATGACAATTTCAGGTGCCCAGTTCGGTTCGGGGCCATTGCAGGTAGTGCTGTCTGGAACTACAGTGAGCTTGACTTCCAATGGGATTGTGTCCACTCCATCACATGAAATAACCAAGTCAATTTTATCGCCTTCATTACGTGAATAATCTATGTAGGGGTCAAACGATTTCTCAAAATGGTAACGGATATTATTATTTGTTTTCCCAATAATATCAGACATTTCCCACTGACTTTCCTTTGCGATTGTTTCTCCATTTTCCAACTTGACCGAAACCGGGTCAATACCTTTATCCCGCATATAAAGACACAAAGACAGTGGGAAGGTTGAATTGAATTGGTTTTTGCCCCACAACTCTTGGCCGTACCTGCTGGAATTTTCTTCGGTTATTCCGTATAGACCCGGGGCGTTATGTTGTGGCATCGAGAATCCCTGTAGCGATGAATGACGCAAGGTTGACGGGCACCGCATTTCCTATCTGCAACTCAACCTTGGTATTTCTATCTCCGGCATTCCAATCCCAAGATTCTGGAAAGGTTTGTATTCTGCTACGTTCAAATGATGTCAACGCTCTGACAGTTGACGGAGAAACAGTATCAAGGTGATTGCCTTTATAATTTGGAGGAACGGGTCTGTTAACTCCTCTTACTGTAGGGGATGGTTCATTGACAGAAAAAACAGACCTTCGTGAATAATTTCTGGGGTGTCGGTAGTAATACTCAATGTCTATCTGATCTCCAAGATATTCCTTTACGGTCATTTTACGTTCGGACACTCTGCCCTCAACCGAACGAATAAATGATGTTGCCGCACAGTGAGCTAAAGCACCGAACGCAAAAAATCTTTTTCTTGATTGTGGGACACCACAATGACAGGCATCCAAGATAATTTCTGAAATTTCATACCCCTCTTTTTTTAACGCATCCCTTGTTTCCTTATAGGTCCAACTCAATCTTACCTGAGGCACATTTTCCATCAAGAAATACGGTGGCTTGCATTGTAAGATGATTTGCCCGAATACAGTTGTTAAGTTTGCTCTCTTACCTTCCACGCGTTTCCCCGCAGTGGAGAAATCCTGGCATGGTGGGCCTCCTGCAATGATATCGGGACGATGGTGAGATATTTCCTTAACTGCTTTTTTAACATCAGCAAGATCAGATGTATACGCATGGTCAGAAATGTTTCTCCGATAAGTGTCGATAGCAATATCCCAGTTATCGTATGCGGCAACAACGTCAATTCCTGCGTCAATAAAACCTGCACTCATTCCGCCGGACCCGCAGAACAAATCTATTGCATTCATAGTAGATGTCATGCTAGCAAGCCCTTGCACCGAAGTCGTTGACCGGACAGCCCTTTGACGACATCCGACATCTGGACGTGAGCATCCAGTTCTTGCATGTTGAAGCATCCGGCAAATTCCTGCACGTAACGCGCAAGATGCTTTTCGCTCATGTGGTGATAGGTGCCGTGATAACCGCGTTTGAGTAACACCCAAAACGACTCAATGCCGTTTGTGTGTGCCATTCCATTGACGTACTCGGAAACCGAGTGCTTGACCGATTCATGATTGTAATCTCCAGATTCAAGTGTCAAGTAACCCCTGTGTTCATCGGTGTAGATGGTCGCAGGGCTTTCAACACATTGTGCCACAACCCCCTGTGAAATTTCAAATTGGACACCTCTTTCAAGCTGATGACCACCATGTAGATGGCAATGGACCACTTCTGTGAACCATAAACCGGATAGATCATTCGTTCTCTACGCCAGCAATTCTTCTTTTTGTGACTGGCCTCAGTGAGGCCAGTGTCGATCAGGGAACGGACAGTTCCGATGAAATCGACCTTCCATCGGGTTGATGGGTAGGAATCCAGAAAGCAAAAAAATACCCCGCTGAAAGCGGGGTATTCGGATTACATAAAAAGCTTGATTACTCCGATAATGGCAAGCGTCGCAGCTGACCCTGCAGCTAACGGATACCAGTCCCTTCGTCTGTGAACCAGGGCAGCTTCTGCATTCATCTTGCTTATCTCGGCATGTATCTTTTGCATCTCGATGATTCGGGCATCCTCGTCTGCGTACAATTTCTTCGTCTCCGCTTTCACCTTATCGGTTTCCGCTTCGGTTTTGGAAATCTCGGCATCCATCAGTTTTGCCTCTTGCACATCTTTTGTTAAAGTTTGAATTTTCATCATGATATACCTATTGAAAATTAATTGATAGGCATACCTCCCCAACGGGAAAATATCCCCGTCGGGTTCAAAATGACACAGGCCGTGAAGCCTTTCGGAGTACCCATCCTTGCGGCTGGGGTGTGCCTACGATTCCGATTTCGCCAGATAAGCTCTGGCAGGCATAATGAGAGCACTGTAAAGCAAATACGGACTCAGGCCAAGCCTGGAACACAAAAAACCCGAAATATCCCGGATTTCGGTATTGGCCACACTGTGGCCACTTTTAAAACCCGGAGGAATCGCCTCTTCTGGACGGCAAAACCGACTGGCCTCACTGAGGCCAGTCAAAGAATGCCTCAGTCCGATTCCCCGGCCGGCGCCTCCTCCCGGCTGTTCTGACGCTCCTTGTAGTCGATGCGGTCAATGCACCGCGGCAGAATCGCCACCTCTTCGGCCCGAAACCCCATGCCAGTCCGCTCTTCGCCGGTCTCCTTGTGCGTCCATTTCCGCTGATGGAACGTCCCCATGGCCATCACGGACGCCCCGGGTTTCAGCACGCCTTCCAGGGCCTCGGCCCGGCTGCCCCAGATGCTCAAATCCGCCCAGACCGAACCGGTGTCGACGTATTCCCTGGTCTCTTCGTCATATCTTGAGCGCTGGAACAATACCCGGGCGTTCATTACCTTGCGCGGATTGCCCTGCACGGTCCGGGTATTGAAATTGGTGGAATGAATGTAGCCTGTTTCTGTAGAACTCATAATGCCATCTCCTGTAAAACGTGATGATTGAAAGAAAACAAGTCGGTTTGCGTCGGCAACTCGACCGGATGATAATTCGTCCACAAGACCTCCTCCCGGCCTACCCCGCCCTTCTTGCCGGCCGCACAGGATCGGTATTCATGGATAAACCAGTCCGGGGTCGAGAGGATCGTCTCGTACAGCGAGTTTCGGTAGCCTGACAGCAGGACCCGTCCCCGGACCCGCTGCAGGGCCGTTAACAGGGACGCATGGTCCTCAATGCTCATCTCGTTGCCATACCCCTGCTTCGCTACCCGCGTGCTGTGCAGGTACGGTGGGTCGACATAGTAGAGCACCGCACTGCCGAACCGCCGGTCCACCCGCTCCAGCGTCTCAATCGCCTGGGACCGGGACATTTCCCAGCGCTTGACCCGTTCGTGGACCCGGCGGATTCGCCGGGGCAGCTTTCGCCAGATCTTCTGGTGTCCATTGAGCAGATTGTCCCGGTCGTAGGCACCGGTCCGGTAGCCGGAGTTGTCCCGGAAAATTCCGACCGGTGAAAAGGACATCCAGGACCGGATGAGGACATTCACCGCATCCTCGACGGGATCCGGAACCCGGGTATATGCCTGGTCCCAGTTCTCCCGGCACCAGGCAGCCCTGTCAACCCGGTGACACAGTTCCTCCACCTGGTCCCGGGATTTGAGCACGCACATAAGGTTGAAGATACGCGGGTGGAGTTCGTTGTAGATCTCGATCGGAACCGGATACTTGTTCAGCATCACCCCGCCGGACCCCCCAAACGGTTCGCAGTAAACGGTGTGCGGTCCCATGACCGGAATGATTTTTCCCGCCACCTTGAATTTCGATCCGAAGTATCGCAGCACCGGTTTCATGTGCCGTCCCTCAACCGGCGCCAGACCGTGAATTGTGTTTTCAGCTGTATCAGCTGGTCGAGTTCATACACGGCCGTCTGGTGCCGGTAATTGGATACCATGCGTGCCTGTTCCAGCATCAGGATGCGATCCCTGCAATCGGCAAAGTGAGCGAGCATATAGGCCCCGTGTTCATCCTCCAGGCGAAAGTAGGTTCGTCGATAATAGCGTTGCCGCCAATGCAGGTACCGTCGTTTTCCACGGACCTGAACCGCAATATTGGCGTACTCACAGACCGGCGAAAGCTGCTTTGATGCACCGACCACCTCCTCCTGGCAAATTTTGGCCTCACTGAGGCCACTTTCCAATTCCGTCAACCGGACAACCAGTTCACGATGTTTCATCGTCGGAACCGGCATCTCATCCCTTACCCTTAAAGGGCCCAAGCATCGTTACCCGGCCCCCCTGCGTTACCCAGGGGGGCAACCGGTCCCAATTTTGCGGCAATCCACCGGTATCGGCTTCAACTGGACCAGATTTTAAAAGTGGCCTCAATGAGGCCACTTTGATATCAATCATTCTGCTGCCCCCCCAAATCCATGGGTTTCTCCTCTGGTGCATCCGTCTCAGGACCCTGAAAGGGTCCCGCCGGGGGTCCATAGGTGGTTTTTGGTTGGTATGCTGCAAAAAACCGGCACATATCCTCAAATCCGTTGAACTTTGTCTGGTCTATAAACTGGGAGGCCACCAGCCGCTTGATCGCCCTCCGGGCTTTTTGGTTGCCCTGCTCCAGGTCTTTTCGGGTGCTCCCCGTAAACACATAGCCATCGCCGACACTGGCCGCACTGCGAAGCACGTTGGCTCCCAGGTCCATGAGATCATAGCCCCTTTTGGTTGGAATACGTCCACGATGGATGGCATTGAACCCATCGCAGCATACCCGGTCATACAACACGATCATGTCCAGCAGCCGGAATCCATAATGGGACACATTGACGGTATGTTCGGTCGGCTTCAGCGAGACCGCATTCTCGATCTGGATCCGATCGTCATTGATCCGTAATACCTGATCCAGTTCCATCGAAATCTTTTTCAGCTGCTGTTCGACTTCTTCCAGTTTATCCTCTATCTGGCCCAGGGCAAACCAAGCAAACGGATCGTCCAGCTGACACGATTTGAAGATAGTCCGGGCCAGTGTATTGAACTGGTACAGGGAAGGAATCGGCGGTTTGTCGGGTTTTGGCATGCGTCCCCGGAGGGCGCGATTGGCAAAATTGGTATGCAGGGTTACCGTGGCTGTCCCCCTGAACTCGTTCTTGAGACTCATGAATACTGACCCATAAATGGAAGTTCCGGTTTCCATCCACAAAGTGGCCACACTGTGGCCAAAAATCCGGATTTTGAAAGTGGCCACACTGTGGCCAAAACTCCGGATTTTGAAAGTGGCCACACTGTGGCCAGAATGAACATCATTTTCTTTTCCTCTTCTTTTTCCTGGCAATATACTTGCAGTCTGGAAAACCGGAACAACCGATAAATTTCCCATACCGGCTTCGACGTTCCCACAGCGGTTTTCCACACTGCGGACAGTCGCCCAGGGACCGTGAATCCGCCGCTGACCGCGGAACCCCGGGCAACTCGCCGTATTGGCGCTTCACCTTGTCCGTCAACGCGGTCAGCCAGACGGTCTGTCTGTGCAGGTAGTCCTCCAGGGTCCCGTTCCCCTGGGCAATTTGCCCCAACATTCTTTCCATGAGCGCCGTGGTCCCCGGGTCCTTGAGTTCAGTGGGCAACAGGTCCACCAGGTCCCGGCCGAGCGGGGTAGAGACCACCTGTTTTTTCCGTTTTTCAATGAACTTCCGCTGGTACAGTGTTTCAATGATCGAAGCCCGGGTCGCCTCCGTGCCGATCCCTTCGGTCTCCTTCAGGATTTTCTTCAGTTCCGGATCGCGGACGAACTGCTGGATATTGGACATTGCCGCAATCAGGGTTCCTTCCTCAAAAGGTTTCGGTGGGGTCGTTTGTTTGGAGTCAACGCCCGATTCCAAAATGGTCAACGAGTCCCCAACCTGCACTTTCGGAAGCTTTTGCAGCGGTTCGTCTGCGCGGCCCTGGGGATGGGCAAAGATCTGTTTCCAGCCCGGGGCGATCGGGGACCGCCCCGTCGCCCGGTAATCCAGTTGTGCCGTACTCAGCAAAACAGTGGATTGAAGGTAGCGGTAATCCGGCAGGAACTGGGCCACGAAGTGCTGGCAGATCAGCCGGTACACCTTGACTTCCCTTTCTTTCAGGGTGGCCTCACTGAGGCCAGTGGCTGTTGGAATGATCGCATGGTGGGCTGTCACCCTGCGATCATTCCATGCCCTGGATTTCCGTGAAGGGTCCATCTGGTCCAGGATACGGGCATCGAACAGGCCGTTGTTCCGGATCGAATCCAGGATTGGCCCGGACTCCTCAAACTGATCCTGAGGCAGATACCGGCAATCCGAACGGGGATAGGTGGTCAGTTTGTGGGTTTCGTACAGTGCCTGGGCAATGTCCAGCACCTCCTTGGCGCCATATCCCCAGTGTTTGCTGCAGGCCTGCTGCAGGGCAGACAGGGAAAAAGGCAGTGGTGCCCGGGAGGTTTTCTGATCATAATCCGCCCGCCTGACCGTCGCTGTGCCCTGGCTTTTTTCTGCCAGGGTGCGTGCCACGGCCTCATCGATGCACCGGCCCTCCGGATCAAAACCCGTCCTGACCGGGTTGCCCCTGGTTACCAAAATCGACCGGAATGACCGGCCCTTGGCCTCCACTTCAATCCAGTTCACGAAGTACGGAACGGAAACAAAGTTTTCGATGGTCCGGTCCCGATCCACAATCAGGGCAAGCGTCGGCGTTTGTACCCGTCCCACCGACAAAACGGCATCCAGTCCCGTTCGGCGCCCGAGTAGCGTGTAGGCCCGGGTCATGTTCATGCCCACCAGCCAGTCCGCCCGCTGTCGAGCCTGTGCCGCATAATACAGGGGTTCCGTTGTCGAACCGCACTGGATCGCGGACAGTGCCTTGGAAATGGATGCCCGGTCCAGGGCACTTAGCCACAGTCTCTGGACATTGCCCGTGAAATGGAGCCGCTCAATCATTTCACGGGCAATGCTTTCCCCTTCCCGGTCCGCATCGGTGGCAACCACGATGACTGCCGCTTTTTGGACCAGCGAGGCCACGACTTGATACTGTTTCGAAACGGTCTTCCTGACGTGCAGGCTCCACGGGTTGGGGACCATGGGCAAATCCTCAATCCGCCATTTCTTCCAGGCATCGTCATACGACTCCGGATCATCCATTTCCAGTAAATGCCCGATGCACCAGGTGACTTCATGCCCACCTGCCTGGATATACCCCTCTCCTTTCGACTGAATGCCCATGACCGCTGCGATATCCCTGGCTTGTGAAGGTTTTTCGCAAATAAACAGGCTCATCCTCTCCTCTCCATCCGTTTCCATTCACAAAGTGGCCACAGTGTGGCCAAAACTCCGGATTTTAAAAGTGGCCTCACTGAGGCCACCCGGTTTTCCAGGAAATGATCCCTGCCCCACTATTCATCCCGGGTGTTCCGCTTGCTGTGTTTTTCCGCCAATTGGGAGACTTTACGGCACAGTGCCGACTCTTTCCCCGGGGGGATCAGTTTGGCGGCCCGTTCCAGCACTGCCTGTTTGGATGCTTTCTCTGTAGCCTTCAGGGTCGACTGGTTCTTCCGCCGCTCCGCGACCCAATCCGATGCCCCAGTGTAGTTGAACTCCCCGTTCTGCCACTTCTGGACCATCCCTCGAAAGTACGTGACCTTGTTGTGAATCGGGAAGGCGGTTTCCGCCTTCCTGACCACGGTTCCCGTGAATTCATCCCAGAAGGCCTGTCTCTCGATAGCGGAAATTTTTTCCAGGTAAATCCAAAGAGACCGCTTCTCCTTTTCCGATAAGGTTAATAGTCCCTTGTATAGCTCTTCATTTGTATCAATATTAATCTCTGTATCAGTGGTAGTAGTAGTAATCTTTTTATAATTACTACTACTACTACGGGGTGTAATTTTTACACCCCCAGTATTTTCTAGGGGTGTAATTTTTACACCCCTAATGTTTACGCCATTTTGGGGGGGTGTAATTTTTACACCCCCAGTGTTTGTTAGGGGTGTAAAAATTACACCCCTAGTGTTTACGCCATTTTTCGCTGTTTTCCCCCCCGAATCCAAACTGGCCACAGTGTGGCCAATTTCACAATTCGGGCCAAAGCGGATCCGGGTTCTGCCGAAAAAAGAAACCGGATGCCTGACCTCGGATGAAATGGGAGCTGCTTTTCCGTATGCCTTCAGTGCCGCATCATATTCATCCTGGTCGGCCAAAAGCCGTGAAGGTGAAAAAGGGGAGTTCATATGCAGGTCGTTCAAGGCCTGCTCAGCCAGATGACTGGTTCGTCCCTGGCCTTCGCTGGCACACTTGCTCAACAAGACGGGGTAGTGGTCATCCAACGCGATCGCATCGCTGAGACTGGCGGGTCGGGTATGGATCGCATAAATGTTTCTGATCTGCCTGCCGGCTTCATCGAATTGATGCTGAACCGACAACCAGCGGGTCACCCGCAGCGTACTCATCGATGCAATCACTGTTTTCTTCGTTACCCCCATCATGGCCGCCATGTCACTTTGTGCGGGCATGGTGATGTGCCCCTGGTTCCGTTGAATGGATATTCTCAATACCTGCCACAGTATTTTGTCGTTGCTGGACAGGTCCGGGTCCGCAACCAGCAGTACAGGAATGGATTCATGGTGATCCCCAATCAATACCAGCTGGTCATTGGACATGTCGTTCATAATCGATTTTCTGCCTCCTGCGCACTGATCAGACCGGCGATCTTTCCGGCATCAATGCCGGTTATCTGGAAGATGGCGAGAATCAGTTCCGGATACCAGTGAGCGAGGCTCCTCGATGCCGCCATTACGCTTTTTTTCTTGAAGGACTGGTAAATGGTCGCGATTTCCCGGTCGGTCAGCGCCTTGCCGCGGCCGGCTTTGGTGGCCATCCTGAGCCGGGTCTTGCGAACGCGAATTTCATTGGATGTCATGCCAAACTGGTCGCGCAGAAACTGGTAGGAAATATGGGCCCTTATCAGGTTATTGATCAATTGCCGCTCCTGGGCGCTGGCATGGATGATATGGTGAATCTGCTCAAATCGCTTCGGGTCAATGGAAATGTGCAGATACCGGGACCCATACCGGGCATACTCGGCAATGTCCTCCATCTCCATGGTTTGGAGCAGTCGGATCAATTCCGGCGTAAATCCGATCTTCCTGAGCGCATCGTTATCGGCCAATGCCGCCTGTTTCATGCTGAACAGCAGCATCCCGGCAAGGGTGCTGTTCGTATCGTTCAGGAAGTTGTCCGCCGCCATCCCCGTATTACCCATTGCCGGATTCCTGCTCTTCCTGTCGAACCCGATGTACCTGTACAAGCAACCTCGACAGGCTGTCCATGGCTCCATCCGGGTGGGTCAGCAGACCGGGGACCCATTCCCCAATGTCGGCGGGATGGCCGACAATGGGGCTGAATTTACTGAAAAGCCCCGCCTTGCCTTCGGTTGAAAACTGTTTCAGCAGGACCCCGAACAGTGAATCCTGAGACAGCCACAAAAAAGGGTCTCTTTGCAGCAATATTTCTGAAAGATGCAGCAGAAACCACCAGCAGGCCGACTGATAATCGTTTCCCAGTCGCTTTGGCGGATACTCGATGTAAAACCCGTACCCAAACTCCGTGGCCGTAACCAGGTCGTACAACTCGAACGGTTTGGCAAAATCACGGGCCGCCTGGTAAATTTCGCGCTTGACCAGAGCCAGCCCGATCGGTGTCGCAATGCTGGACGGCCGGACGGTCTCTTCGGAACTGATTTCCCCTTGACCGGCCTGTCCGGGCGGAGTTGGCCCGGGAAGCCCCGGGTGGGCGGCGGCTTCATCCTGCTCCGACGGGATGGGTGGATACGCCGAACCGGAATCTGTCTGTACATTCCCCGCAACCGGTGTGGTTGCGCCGGGCATTTCCAGTGCGATGGAATCGGCATCATTCCCGGTATGGTGGCTGATCTCGTCCAGCAGGGCATGTTCAAACTGGTTTACATCGAACAGATGGTCAGTGTCGCAACCCGAGAGGGCCTGTTCAAAAACAATCTCGAACTGTTCACCCGTCAGCGCATGCTCTTCACAATATTTTCGATAGGTGTTTTCCATGCGCTGAATACGGAGCACGGTCGGTTTTCCCATTCCCGAATTCAGCGCATTCGGAATTGTCTCAGCCAACCGCGTCAGTGCATATTGATAGCCAAGGAAGGCAGACCTGTGTATCGGGTAGCCGTAGTCTTCACCGATCATGGCAATCCATTTTCTTGGCGATATCCTTTCAGGGTCCGCAATCTCCTTTTCCTTGACCAGCAGATCCATGGTCTGCTGGATGGCAACCGCCTTCTCAATAAACGTATTGTCGCTGCGCAGGCTGTTTTCAATGAGATGATTCACCAGGATGGCGGTTTCGCCACCATAGGGTTTGAACAGCACCGTGAGGGTCCCAAGCCGTTCATCGCCGGTCTCCTCATAGGCGGCCTTGATGGCCGCCAGGCGGGTATTGCCCCCCGCATCCAGCCGATACACCTCTTCACCCGGCATCCTCGTGACCGTCAGGGTGGTAATCAAGCCGCCGAGGTTGGTAATGGATTCCTTGATTTCATCGAAACGGGCATTGCGGGAAGACCTGGGATTGTGCGTACTGGGCTCGATGGACTGCAGCGGCAATATCATCAATGTGGGTTCCGCCGGGTCTTCAACCACCCGGGAATTTCCGGTGGATTCAAATCGTTCCGCCTTCAACAGTTTCGCAATCGCCTGTGGGCCGGACTGTTTATTCGCCATGGGACACCTCCCTTCCTGGAACAGGCAGTACGGCAATCGGGTTTAAGGATTGATATAAATCCATGATTTCCTGCCACAGCTGGTTCATGGTATCCGCTCCGTTTCGGATCCGTTTGTACTTGCCTTTGTCAAACCGATGAATGGGGGTTTGTGAAGTGGCCGCAGATTTATACGCAGTGGAGTGCGGAATTTCGGTATCCAGAAGATAGATATCGTCGATATCTTCGGATAAATGCCGGATTCCCTCCGTAATGGCCTGTGCGTCCCGGGTCCGCTCGACGCGGCACAGAAACGCGAAAATTGGCCCAATCTCCATATTCATGAACCGGACCGAGTCGGCGATCGAACGATGGCGCCTTACCGTTCCGCGATGAAATTCCGTGGCGGATATCTTGTCAGGGGGAATGGGAGAAAATATGATATCGCTTGCAATGAGTGCCGAATCCACCAGCACACCCTTCGCGCCTCGTGTATCAATGAGAATGAAATCGTATTTGTCCGGACAGTGGTCCTGGAACTCCTTGATCGCCCGTTTTATGCGAAGGCGGCCATCCGCGGCATCATTGATGAAAGATGACAGTTCCTTTTTATGGTCGTCCGCATAAACGATGTCCAATCCCTCGATGACGGTATGAGAGAGCAGGTCGTCCACGATTTCCCTCGACTTGATGAGCCTGACAAGACCGTCAGGAGCCTGATGGGTCAACGGGTAATAGGAAGACAGGGAAGGTTGAGTGTTGTCCGCATCAATGAGGAGGGTGCGGAAACCAAGATCAACCAGGAGACCGCCCAGATTGGCAACTGTCGTCGTTTTCGTCGTTCCTCCCTTGGAGGAATACGCACTGATGACTTTCATCGTGGTACTCATGCTCATAGCCGTGCCGAAACCTATTAATAAATAATAGACTGAGCATTTGGCAACGATGCGGGGCGCCCACACGAGGCACCCAGGCGACCCTCCCTGGACCGGTCATCAACCAATGGGGCGTACAGGAATCGGACCTATTCGTACATAATTCGTAATCAGTAGGTCGGAGGTTCGACTCCTCTTTCCGGCACCATTTAATGGCTTGAATATAAAATATATTCTATAATTTCATTTCTTCATGGATCCCAATATTTTGTAGAGAACACAAGAACACACCCTACAATGGGTGTGCACTTCAAACTGGCGTAGGGGTGGGATATACTCATATCGTTCCCGGTTTACCACCCTAATCAGTGAGGATTTTGATCGTCCATGTATTGCTTGCCTCGCCATATGATTTCCTCGTTTCGATTTTTTTGCATGATGGTCGGAATTTCTGTTGGTACTCTCCAGGCGGATTCATTCCATCCAGAAACCGGTGAGGAACTTTCGGACCACCAGGTATTTTCCTATCGCATGCTGGACGAGTTCCCAACTCTGGACCCACAGTTGAATCAGGATTCTGAAGGGTTCGATGTTCTCCGGGATTTGTTTGAAGGCCTGTACAATCAGGACGAAAAAGGCAATCTGGTCCCTGGAGTGGCGGAAAGGCATGTCATTTCCAACGCAAACAGAACCTATACCTTTCACCTGCGTGACACGGCCAAATGGTCGAATGGAGACCCCCTGACAGCGCATGATTTTGTCTATGCCTGGCGACGGGCAGTCGATCCGGCAACGGCATCACCCTATGCCTGGTACGTTGGACTCAGCATGATTTCAAATGCTTCGGAAATCATCGCCGGGGAAAGGGCACCGACGGACCTTGGAGTCACTGCAGTCGATGACTATATACTGGAGGTTTATCTGGAACAGCCATTGCCCTATTTTCCGGAAATGACGACCTATGCCACCTTTTTCCCAACCCATCGCGCCACAATTGAGAAGTACGGGACCGCTTGGACCCGGCCTGAAAACATCGTTTCGAATGGTGCTTATGCCCTGACCGAACATGTGCCGAAGGAATACCATACCCGTGAACGGAATCCCTACTACTGGAACAACAAGGCGACATTCATAGAACGAGTGACCGGAAAGGTGGTCAATGACGAGAATTTGGCCCTGACCCGATATTTGGCGGGTGAACTGGATATGACCGGGGTGCCGTCCGGCCAGTATCCAAATCTGGCCGCCTCCTACCCTGATGAAGCCAAATCGGTGCCGATCCTTTGTAGTTACTATTTTGCAATCAACCATACGGATTCCGGACATCCTGCACTGCGGGACCCACGTGTCAGGAAGGCACTGTCCTATGCCGTTGATCGGGATGTGATCGTCAAAAGCGTACTCAAGGGAGGGCAGTATCCCGCCTACAACTTCACGCACTGGGCCACTGCGGGGTTCAAGATGCCGGAGATAGACTATCTCAAACTATCCCAGGCAGACCGGGATTCCATAGCGAAAAGCCTGATGCAGGAAGCCGGATATGGCAGGGAATCCAATCTCAAGTTCAGGTTTATTTATAACACATCAGAAGCCCATAAACTGATTGCGACGGTTGTTGCCCAGATGTGGAAACAAAAACTGGGAATTGAGGTCGAGTTGGTCAATTATGAATGGAAAACCTACCTGGATATTCGTTCCAGCCAGCAATTTGATCTGGCCCGGGCAGGCTGGTGTGGCGATTACAATGAGGCCTCGACATTTCTCGATGTCATGACCAGTGGCAATACGGTTAACAGCGGGCGATTTTCCAATTCCCAAGTGGATCATCTGATGGAGGAAGCCAAGAAACAGGTGGATCCTCAATCCCATTACAGTGAAGTCGAAACCATCCTGGCAGATGAAATGGCTATCATTCCTGTCTATCATTATTCCAGTGTGTTCATGCTGAAACCCGATATAAAGGGGTGGCCATATGACAATGTCCAGAAGCAGTGGTATTCGAAAGATCTTTACCGGACGAAGGAATACAGTTCTATGAATTAGGGTATGATTGCCTACATTATTCGACGTATTCTGGTCGGTATTCCGACCATTTTAGCCCTGGTCATCTTTTCTTACCTGCTCATTGTAGCGGCTCCAGGCAGCCCTTTTGTTGGAGAACGACCCCTGCCACCCGATGTGCTTGCGAACATTGAAGCCCGATATGGTTTGGACCGGCCGCTTGCGGAACAGATACTGGGCTATGTCTGGCGGATTATCACTGAATTTGATTTTGGCCCATCGTTTGCCTACCAGGACCGCACGGTCACCGACATTATCCTGCAGGGTTTTCCGGTCACACTGACCTACGGTTTCCTGGCTTTTCTGGTCAGCGTACTGGTCGGAGTGACTCTCGGTGTCGCGGCGGCTATTCGGCAAAATACCTGGCTGGACTACCTGGCAGTCGGTGTCTCGATCGGTGCCCAGGCATTGCCCAATTTTGTGATGGCTCCGATACTGGTTCTGGTCTTCACGCTTTGGCTGGGCTGGTTGCCAGGAGGTGGCTGGCAAGGTGGCCAGCTTCCTTACCTGATCATGCCGGTCATTGCACTTTCCACCAGTTTTATGGCATCCATTGCCCGTATCACCCGGTCATCAATGCTGGAGGTGCTCAATGCCGACTTTATCCTTACGGCCCGTGCCAAGGGCCTGGGGTTTGGCCAGGTCATATTCTTTCATGCCCTGAAGCCGGCCATGCTTCCGGTGGTTTCCTATCTCGGCCCGACCTTTGTCGGCATGATTACCGGTTCCGTGGTCATTGACATGTATTTTTCGACAGGGGGAATCGGACAGTTTTTTGTGAATGCAGCCATCAATCGTGACTATCCACTCATAATGGGAATCACCATTCTTACCGGTTGTCTGACGGTCACGTTCAACCTGGTTGTGGATGTGCTCTATGCCTGGATAGACCCCCGGATCCGCTATTGATGGGCAATCAGAAAGCAGAATGATTTTTCCCGTCCAGGCGCGTGTCGATGCCGCAAGCAGAGTGACTTCGTCTGATGGGCGATCACTCTGGCAGGATTCCCGGGCCCGGTTCATGCGCAATCATGCTGCAATCGGAAGTACGGTTCTTCTCGTACTGATCTGTCTCTACGCACTGTTTGCACCGGTTTCAAGTGGATGGTCAGGAGAATCGATCGATTGGAATGTACTTGGGGATGTTCAATTGAAAGGGCGCCCCTCATTGGAGATGGGGCATTTTTTCGGCACCGATGAATTGGGGAGAGACATTTTTGTTCGCACTGCAATGGGAGCCCGTGTTTCATTGATGGTAGGTGTGTTCGGTGCGCTGGTTGCCGTGATCGTGGGGACATTCTATGGCACCGTGTCCGGATACATTGGTGGGGTTACGGACAGTATCATGATGCGAATCGTTGATATATTGATGTCCATTCCATTCATGTTTGTACTGATTTTGCTGTTGATGGTTTTTGGACGGTCAGTGATTCTCCTGTTTATCGGAATAGGGCTGGTTTCATGGCTGGATATGGCGCGAATCGTCCGTGGCCAGACCATGAGTCTTAAGCAGGAAGAGTTCGTGGAACATGCCGTGGTCACAGGAATTTCACCGCTGATTATCATATGGCGTCATATCATTCCGAATCTTCTGGGGGTCGTGATTGTCTATGCGACGCTGTTGGTTCCCAACATGATTTTGTATGAAAGTTTCATCAGTTTTCTCGGGCTGGGAGTCCAGGAACCAAATACCTCCCTGGGAGCACTGATCAACAGCGGTGCCTCTCAAATGCAGTACGGCACTCTATGGCAAATCGGTTTTCCGCTGTTCTTCTTCATCAGCACGCTTTTGGGATTTTTCTTTGTTGGGGACGGTTTGCGTGATGCACTGGACCCCAAGGATGATCGGTAAGTGGACCTGCTGCAGACCCGAAATCTCTCGGTTACCTTTTCGACTGCAGATGGCCCTGTACACGCCGTCAACGACATCAGTTTCAGTCTGCGAAGGGGAGAAATACTCGCTATCGTCGGGGAAAGCGGTTCGGGCAAGAGCCAGACTGCGTTTGCGATCATGGGGCTGCTTGCCCGAAGTGCATACGCGGCGGGTTCGATCCAGTTTGACGGGAAAGAAATCCTGGGTCTTTGCGAGGCCTCAATGGCCCAGGTCCGGGCCAGAGATATCGCGATGATCTTCCAGAACCCGATGACCTCGCTGAATCCGTACAAACGAATTTCAAGCCAGATGACAGAAGTACTCCGGTTGCATCAAAAACTGTCAAGATCCGAAGCACGCTTTCAGTGCATTGAAATGTTGAAATCGGTCAACATAGCGGACGCGGAAACCCGGTTTGACCAGTTTCCGCATGAATGTTCAGGGGGGATGCGTCAACGTATCATGATAGCCATGTCGCTGCTTTGTCGACCCAGAATACTGATTGCTGACGAACCGACTACCGCACTTGATGTCACCATGCAGTCACAAATTGTTGAGTTGCTGAAGTCCATTCGACAGGCGTATGACATGACCATTTTGCTGATTACCCATGATCTTGGTTTGGTGGCAGGATGCAGTGACCGGGTCATGGTGATGTATGGCGGGAGGGTGATGGAAACCGCACCGACCGAAGATATATTTGCTGCTCCGGTTCACCCTTATACTGCCGCGCTTCTTGAAGCGGTTCCCCGCCTGGACCGTGACGTCTCCGAGCTGCATTCAATCTCCGGAAACCCGCCGAACATGCTGGGCCCCCTGTTGGAAGGCTGTCCTTTCCATCCCCGCTGCCCGCTTGGGGACCAGGAATGTTCCACCCGGATTCCGGGTATCAGCCGGTCCGGCCCGCGATCATGGGCCTGCTTCAAAAAGTGCGGAGACGGCCGGCCGTGAAGCCGCTGCTGAAAGTGGAGGATCTCAAGGTAGACTTTACCGTTCCCGGACAGGGGAGCTGGCCGTGGTCTGCGCCCCGGATACTGTCCGCCGTAGACGGGGTTTCCTTTTGTTTGAAAGAACGGGAGTCTCTGGGTATTGTTGGTGAAAGCGGTTCGGGAAAGACAACACTTGCACGGTCAATCGTCGGGACCGTGAACCCGACCTTTGGAAAAATCTATTGGAAAGGGAAAGACCTCGCCACGGTAAGCCAGCGGTCGCGGTATGCCATTCGTGGTGACATGACAATGATTTTTCAGAACCCCCTGTCAGCACTGAATCCACGGATGACCGTGGGCAGGATCATTGGTGAGCCGTTGCAGACCCATCACCCCAGCCTGTCATCATCAGAAGTAACACACCAGGTGGGGACTGTGATGGAAAGAGTCGGATTACTTCCCAATTTGGTTAATCGCTACCCCCACGAATTTTCCGGCGGCCAGTGTCAACGGGTTGGAATCGCCCGGGCGCTTGTATTGAAGCCAAAGCTGATCATCTGTGACGAACCCGTTGCTGCCCTGGATGTGTCCGTTCGGGCACAAGTCGTGAACCTGCTGCGGGAATTGAAGAACGAGTTTGGGTTGTCTCTTATTCTCATCACGCATGACCTGAGCCTAGTGAAGCATCTTGCCGACCGTGCCCTCGTCATGTATTTCGGGCGCATGGCAGAAGTCGCGCCATCAGACAGGTTGGTTTGCAAACCGCTTCACCCGTATTCCCGTGCGCTCATATCCTCTGTGCCGATACCCGACCCGGTTGTCGAACGCAAACGCCCTCGCCAGCTTCTCGAGGGGGAGATTCCTTCTCCGATATCGCCTCCCCCGGGGTGTGCATTTGAGAGCCGTTGTCCACGGGCCCTCAATCGCTGTGCCAGTCAACCTCCCCGAATGAGAGAAATTTCAACGGAACATGCGGTGGCCTGCCACAATCCGCTGGACCCCAGCCCCGACAATGAGGGGTAAAAACCTGTTTCAGTCGGGACAGGAACCAAGGGGTGGGTACGGCTGTGCCAGGGACCAGCGGGGAGGTGATGGGTATTCCAGTGCGCTGGAGCGGGTGGAAAGCTTTCCTGCTGTTGTACAGCGATCCCTGTTCGGATTCCAAAGGATTGGAAACGGATTGGTTTGCTATACTCGCGTCAGGAAGCTGCTCACAGAGAAGGGGGGCGTTTCAACCAGGGGAAGAGGTCTCGTGTATTGGCTGCATACGCCAGCCTGGGTACCAGGGTATTACAAGTTCTCAGTCGGGGTATGATTCAAGCAGAAAAATTTTGCCAAATAGGGGGTGCAATCGGAAAACTGCACGCCGTGCTGTTGGCAGTTTTCCTGGCAGCGTCCGCAAGCGCGGATGAGCCCCTCGGTGCCGTCCAGGCAGGTCCAGGTGAAGCGATACAGATACGTTCGTTGATGGCCCTTTCAGTGATACCCTCGATCACCCGGTGGTTGCGATACAGCACCGAGATCGCGGTCCGGGATTTCGGCAGTATCCATGGCCACAAGATCGAGCTCGGCGCGCCGATTGATACCGGGTGTTCCCCGGAGGGTGGGCGCGCTGGTGCCGAGCAGATCATCGCCGACCCGAACATTCTCGGTGTCATCGGGACGTTGTGTTCGGGCGCGGCAGTGGGAGCTTCGCCGGTGCTCAGTGCTGCCGGGTTGGTGATGGTTTCGCCAGCCAATGTGTCCCCAGTGCTCACGTCCGATCTCGCCGGCAAGGCGGGTTCCCACTATTACCCTGGTTATTTCCGCATCGCGAACAATGGCCTTTATCATGCTCAGGCCGCTGCTGAATTCGCTTACGTTGAATTGGGTCTGCGGCGCATGGTATCCCTGGACGATGGTGACCCGTACTCTGCCGGCAGTGCCGCTGCATTCGCAAATGCATTCCGCGCACTTGGTGGAGAGATTGCAGTTGCCGCCAGAATTGAGAAGGGTGACACGGACATGACGGATATCCTTGCGGAATTTGCGGCAGCCGTACCAGACGGTATTTTCTTCCCGCTCTTCGAGTCGGAGGGTCTGGCGTTTGTCCAGCAGGCACAGACGGTGGAAGGCCTGCGAGGTGCAACGCTGATCGCCGACTCGGCCCTTTTGGTATCGGCGTTTCTCGGCGCCGCGTTGTCGGAGGGTATCTATTTTGCGGGGCCGGCAACCACCCACCGATCCGGCATCAATGGTGCAACCGGCAAGAACGCGGAGACGGTTCTCGCCGTGTTGGACGCTGTGAACAATGGACATCCCACCAGTCCTTACTGGGCGCATGCGTACGATTCGATCACGCTGCTGCTCAGTGCCATTCAGGCCGTGGGAGTTGAGGACGATGGGAAACTGCAGGTGGACCGTGCTGCGCTGCGCAGGGAAATCGGGGCAACTTCCGGTTTTCAGGGCATCACCGGTGTCCTCGCCTGCGACGAATATGGAGACTGCGGCACCGGCCGCGTCAATATCTACCACCACACCGATTCATCCATCACAGATTCTGCACTATTGCCCACAGTTTACCGCTTCACACCGTGAAGGCGTTGCGGCATGCCCAAATCCCTGCCGGGCCACAGTCTCCTGGATTGGTGGGTGCCGGACCGAGCACAGGGCACACTTGAAATCCCCCAGGCCGGCAATTCAAATTTATGTAATAATCAATAAAATATACAAATATTAATTTATCAGTAATAATTCAATTAATTAATTGAATTATTCATAACATAGAGATATATTACTGCGTGCACAGGAAAATTGGTCAGAGCGGGATGCTCTAGAATATTGGTGAAAGACGTTTTGTTCTTGTTGGGAAAAATCGGGAATGGTACTTCTTGAAAACCGGCTTGGCCGGGTGATGACCGGAAGTTCGATATGAAGTTTGAAAATATCTTCCAGTGTCATCCCCAATCTCCCGTTTTGAAGTCATGACTGTCCAAACACAGGTACCGGGATAAAACATTTTCGCCGAAACGACAGGCTTTCGGGAGTTCGCTGACCACCCCTGAATCCATTACAAACCTTCAATCCAGAGAAAAGTTGAATGAGCAATATTTACCACGAAAATTACGAGGATGCGCTTCCGGATCCAAAACGTGTAGCCCGGGAAAAAAAGAAACTTGAAGAGGCCGGAGTCAAGTATATTTTCTCTTGCTGGATCGACATGCACGGCATTCCCAAGACCAAGCCCGTACCCATGAGTGATTTCGAATTGCTGTGCATGGGGAAAGGGCCTCAGTTTGCGGTTCATTCGGTTTCATTCGTACCGGATCTTGGGCCGGCGGATTCAGACCAGATTTCTCTGCCCGACCTGGACAGTCTGGTGATCTGTCCCTGGGACAGAACCATTGCATGGGTATTTGCCGATTTGTGGTGGGAAGGAAAACCGTACAATCTGTGTCCGCGACAGACGCTCAAACGGGCGGTGCGGGATGCTGCAGAGCAGGGCTATGCGATGTACGCCGGGATCGAACCTGAATTTATCGTTATGACCTGGGATGAAAATGGTCAGCCTGTCAAGGCATTCGATGATGATCCGTTGCCAGGACAGGGACTGCGACCCCGCCGGCAGGCCTTTGGGTATGATGTGGAATACACGGCGGATTCCATGGCATTCCTGGGGGAACTGATCGATATTGTCGAGGATCTGGGCTGGAATATGCACGATGTGGTGGCAGAAGGTGCGTACTCCCAATTCGAGCTGGATTTCCATTATACCGACGTTTTGGACATGGCCGACCGATTGGTCTTCCTGCGTGTGCTGATCAAGGAGATTGCCAAGAAACACGGCATGTTCGCTACTTTCATGCCCAAACCCACCACCGGGGACTGGCGTTCCGGTGCCCATATGAATACGTCGGTTCAACGAACGGATAATTTGGGTGTGAATATTTATGAAGGCGAAAATGGGGAATGGAGTGAAGAGGTGTTTCATGCGCTGGGTGGAATTTTAAAGCACGGTGCGGCCATTACTGCCATCGCTTGCTGCACCGTGAATTCCTACAATGGGCTGGTGCCAAGGGTTGGTGGATTCGAAGGTGGCACCTTCACCTGGGCGCCCACGCACATGGCATATGGCCAAAACAACCGCTCGGCGATGTTGCGTCTTCCCCAGGCCCGGTTCGCCATTGAAAACAGGGCGGCTGACCTGTGTATGAACGTGTACCTGGGTCTGGGTATGATGCTGGCAGCATCGGTAGAGGGACTGGTCAACAAGATCGACCCGGGCCCGTCCCTGGATGAAGATTTGTATGTCATGGATGAAGAAGAGAAGAAAAAGCGTTCGTTGACCCGCCTGCCGAGAAACCTGCTTGAAGCGACGGAACAGCTGGGCCAAAGTGAATTGGCAGAGAAGGTTCTGGGTAAAACCCTGCTGAATTCAATCCTTGCATACAAGACTGATGAATGGGAGCGTTATCACCAGACGGTGACCGACTGGGAGGTACAGGAATACCTCAGACTGTACTGACGGGAGGTATGGCCGGTCCTTTCCGGTCAAGATCATGGCATTGCAACGGGGATGGATTTACCCGTTGCAGTGCCCTTTTCCCGGTGCCTGACAACCCCTGGAATGGGGGGCGTTGCAGGCCGTCTGGTTAACCCGGTCTGCTTTCCAGGTACGATTCAATAATCTCAAGCAGGCGCCTTCGGTTAAAACTGGGGTCATGGCCCGCGTGAACGACCTTGACTGGCAGTGACTTCAGTCGTTCCATGGTTTTTATGTATTCCGAAATACTGGAATCTTCAAGCCCATCAAGCAGGGGGCCGTCATAGACCGCATCTCCTGAAAAAAGAATGCCGGTGGATGGTTCCCACAACCCGATACTCCCCGGGGAGTGTCCTGGCAGATGCAGTACCTCAAAGACACGATTGCCCAGATCAACGACATCGCCTTCTTCCACCAGCCATGTCGGTGCCGCCGGCTGTACCGTGTAGCGGGACGGATCATACCCCTGCCATGGATAGGCCGTTACCAGTTCCTCTTTCAGGGGATAACCGACCTCGGTCATGTATTGAAGAAACGAGGGGTCGTAATCCTTCGCTGACAGTGACCCGAAAGCCACGGGGCGAGCCATTGCGTGTTGTTCTTCGGGGTGGCCGATTCGGACATTGAACTCATGCAGGCCACCCATATGATCCATGTGACTGTGTGTTGCCAAAGCGATGACGTCTTTTTGAAGAAGGTCACGTGCTGCTTCTCTCAGGCTGCAAATTCCCAGGCCGGTATCAACAAGCAAATCCCGGTCCCGGCCCCGCACATGCCAGATATTGCAACGCAATACCGGGTCCACCATGGGCTCCCACAGCAACGTAATTTCTTCATCGACCTGTTTTCTCTCAAACCAGTGGTCTGCAATTCGCATGGCGATCAGCCTGTTTCTGAAACAAGGACCAGGGGTGACTTGCCCGATTGTACAGAAAATCAGCGCATCAAAGCGCTTTTGGCCGGTACGGCCCCCGGTTTTCTGATCCGGTTTGCACGGTCCGGGCCATCTCATCAGATGGTTTGTTCCCGGGTCTCACGACTTCATCGAGAAAATACTGCAGGGCCAGACGTTCCGGTATTTGCGGGTGGGTAATGATGAAGATATCCAGCGTGAGTGCGTCCAGCACCCTGGTGATCGGCCACAGTACATTTTGCCGCACTTCTCTTTCTGTGAACCCTTCGGGGAGAAAACAGATTCCGGCACCCGAAAGGGTTAGACGTTTCGCTTCTTCCAGGCTGGAGGAAATCCCGCCGGTGTGGTGACCCAGATTGTACCTCAGACGGAATTTGGTAAGTTGTGCGGGTTCGTCATTCCCCGTGAGAACAAATTTCTCCTTGGACAGTGCCATGAAATTATTTTCGGTTTTCCCAAAAAGAGGATGATCCGAATTGCAATAGACCCGATGCTTTTCCCTGAACAGGTGGTTGTAGTTCAATTCCTTGTGCCGGGTATTTACGGGCGCAATGCCAATGTCAATATTGTTTCTCAGGATGGCTGTTGAAATCCCCTCCCAGGGAACAATATCGATGTCCAGTTCAATGTAGGGATAGTGGCGAATGTAGCGACTGAAAATTTCATCCAGTTCCGGGCTTACAAGGTTGCTGATCATCTGGATTTTCAACTGCCCATGAAGTTCTTCCGAGAGGTTGTCCAGCTTGTTCGGAATTTCATCCACTTTACCGTAAATGCTGTTGCAGTATTCGATCAGGATCTGGCCTTCGTCCGTCAGCTTGAAACCGGCCGGACCCCGAATACAAAGCCGGACTCCAAGCTCATTCTCAAGCTTTTTCAGGGAATGGCTGATGGTGGATTGCTTTCGTGACAGGGCGATGGAAGCGGCTGTCACCCCTTGGGCCTGGGCAATTTCATTGAAAGTCTTTAGCAGATTCCAGTCAAGGGACCGGGCGAATTTGGTGCGTGTAATCGTCATAATTTTTTGGCACCCTTCAATCTGTATCGCAGACCGTCCCGTATGGCGTATTCCCAGTATATGGAGTAAACATTGATGAAGTCTATGTTATAAATGCAAAAAAAGGGGTTTATTCCCCCTGTCCATCTGTGATTAAGTATACCAGACAGAATGGGTGTGGCCTTGATTCAGTTGAAAGCGGCCCGGTTGTGATGTGTAGACACTTTGTCATCGAAAGGGACCATAAGGGGATGAGAGCAGTTGCTGAATCAGATTCGAGCACTCGTGGTGCCATTATCATGTTGAAAACCGGAGGTAGCTATGAAAAAACTGTGTAATTTCTGTTTATTTGTGATGATGTTGGTCATCACCGTCCAACCCGGTAGCGTCTTTGCGAATGAAAAGGTAAACATCGCCATCATTTCGTTTTCTCCCTATGCCCCCTGGTATATTGTTCAGGAAAAGGGGTTGGCGAAGGGAGTGGATCTTCAGGTACAGATCATCGAAGACATTACCGCCAAAAATGCTGCGATATCCGGTACAGAATTGCAGTGCATGATGAATACCCTGGATTCCCTTGTCGTCGCGGTCGCTGCGGATGTTCCGGTCAAGGTGATCGCGATTCCGGCAATGTCCTATGGTCTGGATGAAATGGTGGTTTCTGAAGGCATTGCTTCGGTGGATGATTTCCCCGGGAAAAACTACGGGGCGGATTACGCTTTTCTCAATCACATGTGGATGCTGCTGACGCTGAAAAAGGCCGGAATTGCGTATGACCAGTTGTCCCACAGCATCCTGCTTCCCCAGGACAGTGCTGCCGCTTTTGTCAGTGGTGCACTGGATATTGATGTCAACTATATCCCATTCTCAAAACAATCCCTGGACAGGCCTGGTTCCCATGTATTGAAAACCAGCCGGTCGGACAAGACCTGGGAACGGGGGCTGATATCGGAATCCATCGCCTGTAACACTCAATGGCTGAGCGAAAACCCGGAGACAGCGAAGGAATTGTTGCGGGCCTGGTTTGAAGCGGTGGATTGGTGGAAGGAAAATCCCGAGGAAGGAAATGAAATCATCGCCAGGGGACTGGATTGGCCGGTCAGCGATGTCAGGTTAACTCAAAACGGGGCGGTCATGCTGAACCTTAGCCAAAATCTCGGGGCATTTGGAGCAGGGGGGGCCCCGCTGTGTGCGAGCATGCCGGAAAATATTGATCCCGCTCCACCGGAACCCAGTGGTTGGGGCAATGAATTGTTTGGTGGTGCCCCGGACTGTGCTCCCGGATACGTCCTTGAAACCTGGGACCTTTTCGGGGATATTTACATCGAAGCCGGGGTGATGGGTGACAAGGCGGGCTCTGATGTGGGGCTGGATTCATCCATCCTGGAGGCGTTGAAGGCGGATGGAGTCGGTGACCGGTATATGTCGAACAAGTGGATCGGCCGACTCGGTGCTGAATGAGTCTGATTCCTGGATACCGCGTTGCTGGTGAATACGTTCACTGAATCGAATCTTGAAGAGGGGTATTATGCCTGACAAAAAAACGGGTGAACTGCGTGGAAACCGCAATCTGAAAAGACTGGAAGGAATTTCCCAGACCAAGCAGCAGCAGGAGATTGAACGTGGTCTGGAATTGGGTCTGGAGGCGGCGGATTCCATACACGACAGAACGATCTCGCTGTTCAGTCGAGGCCATCAACCGGCATTTGCCGGAATCAACACCTTCATGAAGGCACCCTATTGCGAAGACATCCGCAGAGTGGGTGAATACGAAGCGGCCTATGTTGGAATCCCGTTTGATACCGGGACAACCTATCGTCCGGGTGCCCGGTTCGGTCCCCAGGCCGTGCGCCAGATTTCAGCCCTGTATGATGGATACTCGGTGGATGGAGCGGTGGATATTCAGGAAGAACTGGACCTGTGCGACGCGGGAGATATCTTTGTGATTCCCGGGAATATCGAAAAAACATTCGATCAGGTATCCAAAGCGGTTTCACATATTTATACCTCCGGCGTATTCCCCATCTTGATGGGAGGAGACCACAGTCTTGGATACCCCAATGTGCGTGGAATAGCCCCCCATATTGATGGCAATGTCGGAATTATCCACATCGACCGTCATATTGACATGCAGGAAATGGACATGGACGAGCGGATGCACACCACCCCCTGGTTCTGGACTTCGAATGGCCATGGGCACGAAGGGAGAGATGCCTCGACTTCCCATCATTCCCACAGTCACATGCACGATGTGGGTCTTTCCAACTGCCCCCCCAAGAATCTGGTGCAAATGGGGATTGGTGGCTGGTACGGTTCAAGACCCGGGTCTGCGATTGCACGGGAACGGGGTTCGAGCGTGATGACGATGACCGATATCGAAGAGTTGGGGATCAAGAAAGCAGCGGAAATGGCGTTGGACCTTGCCTGGAAAAATGCGAAAGCCGTCTATCTTTCATTTGACATCGATTCCATTGATCCGGGTTTTGCGCCGGGCACCGGGTCACCCGAACCCGGTGGATTGATGCCCCGGGAAGCATTGGAACTGGTGCGACTGATTGCCCGGGAGGGGCTGTGCGGGATGGAAGTTGTGGAAGTTGCGCCACCCTACGATGTCAATCAGAATACATCCCAGCTTGCGTGCAGAATTGTGCTGGATGTGCTGGGGACATTGACGACAGAAGGAAAACTGGGTCACCGGGCCCGTTGTCTGCAAAATAAATAGGTCATCCCAGGGTTGAACCACCGGGTCATGCACGGACCACGGACTTTCCCCGGTTGAAACCCTGTCGGGTTGCCCCGTGTAGTCCCCGGATGTCGCGCATCACGGTAAAGGCGTCTTTGCGTTGACCCGGTCCGACTCTGGAGTATGCTCCGGATGAGCCCCTGCATGTCCTGTTTCAGCCATCCCGACAGGGCCGGGTTTCGCTTTTCCGAAGACGGGGCCGTCATCGGTTCGCCCAGTTCCGATCCAGTTCCGATGGAACCGATGTTCAGTCTGGGCGGGTCGAAACCGGGAAATGGCCCGGGCTTTCCCTTTCCCGGTTCAGGACCACTGCTGATAATCCCATTTGAGCTGATATTTGAATACTTCAAGCCCGATCATGGGCACAACGCTGTTGATATCCGCCTGGCCGTAGCACATTTCAAGAATGAAATCTCTCAGGTCCTCATAGGTCTTGCACAGTACTTCTATCAACAGGTCGTAGTGTCCGCCGGCAAACAGAACAAATAAAACCTCTTCACGGTCCACAAACGGTTTGGCCACCACTCTGGGCTCTGCCCCTGCGGCCAGTGTCAACCCGATAAACGCATAGCCGGCATGATCCAGTGCCATGGGGTCAGCCACTGCGACGATGCGCAGTGCCCCGGCATCCACCATCTGGTTTACCCGGTTGCGTATCGTTCCTTCTGAGGCATCGAGTTCACGGGCGATGGTGGAGTAGGGCAGCCTGCCATCTTCCTGGAGTCTTTTGATGATTTCCCGGTTGAACGGGTCGGAAAGAAGGGTGCGTGGAACCAGTTTGGCAATGCTTTTCTCGGATTTCTTCTCTTTGCGTGTGCGGGCGATGGGCCGGGGCCGCACAGGGGTTTTCTGTTTTTTCATGCATTGCTCCGGACAGGTCAAATTACGAAGTTCGTAAAAATATCTCTGATAATAAACTTATTATTCTGTATTTTAAGAGAAATATACATGGGTTCGTAATATTCAACGGTTTGAAGTTTGACATCGATAACAAGTGCCAATACACTTGTTATCGTATCCAAACAGAATATCATGGTTTATTTGTTCATTGATACCGGAATAAACCAGGATTCCAGCCGAAGAGTTCAGTGTTCAACAGGGGAGTCGAAAATGTGCAATATCTGCGGATGTGGGAATGGCGAAACACGCATAGAGAATCCGGCCCACCTTGGTCCTGTTCACCGTCATGACCATCCTGCCGACCACGAGCATTCTCACGAGCATTCTCACGGGAATCTTCATGGGCATCGCCACGGACATGCCGGTTCGAAAGACCACGGGGGTCATCGGCACCGGCAGTCTGACCTGCATTTTGGGACCGGTCCGGCCCAGGGTCATGTGGCCGGGCTCAGCCAAACCGAAATGGTGCGGATTGAGCGGAACATTTTGTCCAAGAACGATGGTTACGCAGAAAGCAACCGGCAATATCTCACCGGAAAGGAGATTCTGGCGCTCAATCTGGTATCCAGTCCAGGGTCGGGTAAAACCACCCTGTTAACCACAACGATCCGCGCCCTTATGGACGATGTGGCCGTGGCCGTTATTGAGGGGGACCAGGAAACGGTCCATGATGCAGAGCGAATACGGGAAACCGGTGCCACGGCGATTCAGATCAATACCGGACGGGGTTGTCACCTCGATGCCCACATGGTGGGCCATGCCCTGGAAAAACTGGCTCTGGAGACCGGAAGCGTGTTGTTTGTTGAAAATGTCGGGAATCTGGTCTGTCCGGCCAGTTTTGACCTGGGAGAAGATCACAAGGTTGCCATCCTTGCGGTCACCGAGGGGGAGGACAAGCCACTGAAATACCCGGACATGTTTGCCGTTTCCGATCTCATGATTTTAAACAAGATCGATCTGTTGCCTTACCTGGAATTCGATGTCAAGCGATGCATCGAATATGCCCGGAGGATCAATCCGGATATTGAAATCATTCAGCTGTCTGCCACAACCGGGGAAGGGGTTGACAGGTGGCTGGACTGGATTAACCGGCACCGCAAGACGCGGACCGGCACGGGAATACGCCACAAAGCCCCGGTTTTGGACGCATCGGTTCCGGACCGGCAACGCTAGATTGTCGTTGCATGGGGTGTCCGGGTCCGACGAAATGTTCCATTTCCCGCCATGCATGCACTGTCCGTTGCGCAACGGTGGTGGTATGAACAGACCGTGGTTTCCGCGGGCTGTACTTTCCCATCCGGGGGTCCCCGGGGTCGGGGACCGGAGCGTGCAGCCATCAAACTGACATTACAACCTCGACAACAGGAGTATTTATGAGCAACAACGGCCCGTATACCTGGGAATTTGTTCCCCACCAGCACCGGGGTCCGGCCGCCCAAAGCGGGAAAGATGACCATATACACTCACCAATCCGCCATAACGGGGCATTCAAGTCACGGGGTCTTTCGACTTTTATGGGAGCACCGTATTGTCCGCCGGACCGCAATGCCATCCGGGAAATGGGTGCCACGATCTGTTTTCTCGGTGTGCCCTGGGACCAGGGTCAAATGGTACGGGCTGGAACCTCCCAGGGGCCTTCTGGAATTCGTGAAGCTTCCACACAGTATTCTCCTTATATGTTCGAGTTCGATGTCGATTTGATGACTTTTTTCAGGCCGGTGGATTGCGGTGACATACCCATTGTTCCCGGAAACAATGAGCGTAGCCATGAATATATTTACCAGTATGTCACGGAATGTCTCGAAGGGGGTGCCAAGGTCATCCTTTGTGGTGGAGACCACTCTGTGCCGATACCCGGTTCCAGGGCCTTGTCTGATTTTCACCGGAACGGAACCATTGGCTATCTCCATGTGGATTGTCATCTGGATTCGGCCCCTGACTGGGAGGGTTCTCCCTATACCAATTGTTCGGGACCGGCCCGGGCGTTTGATTTGCCCAATTGCAATGGCCGGAACATGGCGCATATGTGTTCCCGCAACGGCTTGAATCCCAAGGACTGGGTGGATTTCTGGGTTGACAACAACGTCCGCATGGTGCCCATGCAGGAAGTGGCGGACCGTGGTATTGAAGTATGTACCCGGGAAATTTTCGATCTTGCCTGGGATGGTACGGATGCCGTTTACTGGTCCTGGGATACGGATTCACTGGACGCCAGTTGCATGCCTGGCACCACGGCACCGGAAACATTCGGCCTCACCTCCAGAGAGGCCATAAAGCATGCGCGCATTGCCGGCACGTATGGTGCAGACATATTCGAAATATCGGAACTGACGCCCCATTTTGATGTCAGCGACATGAGTATCAAACTGGCTTGCTGCATGGTGTACCAATACCTCGGCAGCCGGGCAAAAACCTTGCGTGATCAGGGCAAAGCCCCCTGACTCTGAACCGACTGAAACGGACAAGAACCACTTACAACGGGAGCTGATTCAATGAACCCTGCAAAAAATTTCGAACATCTTTTTTCTCCACTGGGCGAAGCTGGAAATTTCAGGTCCCTTGGGGTGGTCACGTTTTTGCGTTCCCCGCAAATTGACATGGAAACCGATGCTCTGAAAAACAGTGGTGCACGGTTTGCATTTATGGGGATACCCTATGATGAAGGGAATGTTGGAAAACCCGGGTCGGAAGAGGGCCCCCAGGCCTTCCGTGTTGCCAGTCACGAATATTTTCCGTACTGGTTTGAGTACCAGGTTGACCTGGAAGGGAGCAGTGTGGACTGCGGCAATGTCCGGGTGCCCAAAGTCATGCCCGAACTTGCCCATGACCGAATCTACCGGGCGGTACGGACCGTACTGGCCTCAGGGGTCACCCCGATCATTTGTGGCGGCGACCGTTCCATCTCCATTTCCGCCGCGAAGGCATTGTCTGACCATATCGGTGAAGACAGGAAAATGGGTTATATGCATTTCGGTGCCCATTTGGAAATGGCGAATTCCTGGGCGGGAGAGAAAATGGCTGCGCCCTGTACTTTTGCAAGGGTGAGTGAATTGCCCAATGTCCATCCCGCCAACATGGCTCATGTCGGCGCGCGCAATTCCATGAACCCCAAAGATCACGTCGAACTGGCCAGGGAACGGGGAATCCGGTTTCACTCCATGGACGATGTCCTGGAGATGGGCATTCAATCCGCAGTGAATGAAGCGGCAGACCAGGTATGGAACGGTACGGATGCCCAGTACCTGAGCTTCAACATGAACATCCTGGATGCTTCCGCGGCCCCTGGAGTCACGGCAGCCGAGCCCGGTGGATTTGAATCCAGGGAAATGATGCAAACCGCCACGTTGCTTGGCCACAGGGGGTCCGTCAGCCTGATTGAAATTTCAGAGCTCGCACCGGTCTTTGATGTTAGCGGGACCACTGCAAAGTTGGCGGCCTGTATCGTGCTCAGATTGATGGCATCCATGGCAAAACAGCGAGGCGAGTTCGTGGACCAGGGTATCCGCAGGTCAGACCTGCGCGGTTAACGCATGGGCGGTTAATGCATGGACCGGGTTCAACGGGTTTCCGGTGTCCCGGAAACAGACGCAAAGTCGGGGGGAACCCGGCAAAGCGTCTGACTGGCCGCTGTCATGCAACCACGGGGATTGTCCTGCAGACCCGTGGTTGCCCGGGAGCTGTCCTAGGCCAGGTTTGCGTCGTTGAGTTCCGGGATGGGGCCGTCGTAATAGGGAAGATGGTCTACTCTTGGAGTCCATGACCCATCGTCAATGCAGTGCTGGACATGCGTCGCGATTTCTTCCATGGTGGCAAACCAGACATCCCCCCGGTTCTGCATTTCCTCTATCATCTGGCCGATGCGTTCGCATCTTGCAAGGCGGCCGGAGACAAATGGATGCCATACCGTCACCCATAGTCCGTTGTTTCGGTACATCGCCTCAAATTCGGACATGAAAACATTCATGGCTTCATCCGGTGATTTGATGGGCATCATGTAATGCATATCCGGGGCGTGGGTGTAGTGGGGCCAGTCATCCATTGCCCATTGACTGGGCAACTCGATCACCGATCCTGTTTTGGTTTTTAGTATGTAGGGAATATCGTCCCCCATCAGGCTGGCGTCGTAGATAAAACCCTGGTCGATCATGTAGTCGATGGAGTGTCTGGAGAAATTGTAGAGTGGCGCACGCCAGCCCCTTGGGCGTTTGCCGGTCATTTTTTCGATCACCGCTATCTGCCGTTCGAACCAGTACAGTTCATCTTCCGGACTGAGTTTGTTCGGGTTTTCATGCAAATAGCCGTGGGCTGCGATTTCATGACCCCCCTTGAGAATGACATCGACCAGATGCGGGTAGCGTTCCATGCACCAGGCGGGATAAAAGAAAGTCTGCTTGATCTCATAGCGGGCATAGAGTTCCACCAGCCTGGGGATCGCAACTTCATCATATTTCAACCAGGACATGGTGGAAAGCATGGTGGGAGCGCGTTCTCGGTGCTCGAGATGCAAAATACTGTCAGTATCAATGTCGAAGGTGATGGCGCAGGCAACTTTGGCATCATTGGGCCATGGGATGGGATTGCTGATCATAATATTCTCCAGTTGTTTTAAGAGTGATTGTATGGATTGGCGGGAGCCTGTTTCAGGGCGATACAATCCGCTTGAATCAGAAGGCCGGGTCGTGGGAGTTCGTGTACCCGTACCGTGGTCATGGCAGGGTGTCCATCCGGGCAGATTTCTGCCCAGGTCCGGCAGACCCTGTGAAAAGCACTTTTGATTTCGTGGTCTTCGCCAACGATAAACAGGTTCAATTTTACAACATCGTTCAAACAGGACTCCGTTTCTGCCAGAACGGTTTGCAAACGCTCAAATACCACTTTGGCCTGGGCATTGACATCCCCCGGTGACAATACGGACCCATCCTCACCAAGGGCGGTTTGCCCGGCAATGTGGATTTCTCCGCCGGCATTGATTCCATCTGAAAAAACGGACGGTTGATAACGGCCTCCAAGGGTTGCCGGAGTCAGAATGGTCCGGTCCGGGTCGACGATGGCCATGGCGTCGATTTCGAGGTCCAGGCCCGGGTACAGCAAATCCACGGCAAATGCCGTCAGTACGGGGGCAGAACCGTCAAGGTATTCTTTCGTTATGTCCATGATCCGGTCGACAAATGCCTGGCCGGTTGCCGGGTCGTTGCTGTTTTGTTTAAAACATACCTTGATATGCACGATGTCTTCGAAAGACGAGCCGGCATCCGACAGTATCCGGCCAATATATCCGTAAATGTTCCGTGTCTGGGCATCCAGGTCGCCGACATGCACCGACCGGCCTTTGTCATCCGCCGATATCTGGCCACCAACAAAAATGCGATGACCGATTTTCCAGCCCTGGGACAGGGGTACCGGGATACTCCAGTCCCAGCTCCCGGCGGGCATGATGCGTTGGCGGTTTCGCCGGGATTCTCCCCGCAGTGCGATGCCTTCAATCTGGATCAGCTGGCCTTCATAGGGCATGCCCTTGATACGCACTGCGGTGGCAGCGGGTCCAGGGTCCGGAAAGTAGTTGAGCCGCACCCGGGTCATATCCTCCCAGTACCGGGTACTGTCCGCGTCCTCTCCGTCGAAAACATAATAGGTGTTTAATCGCACCAGGTCACCCAGCTCCATATCCAGCTCGGCCAGGGCGCTCTTCATGTTTTCAAATACATTGCGGGTCTGTGCGGCGATATCACCCGGATTACACACTGCCCCGACATGATCCAGCGTTTGTTGGCCGCTGATGAAAACCTGGTCGCCCACCGTGACCGTTTGGCTGAATGGGACATCCTCTTTCCATTTCCACTCCGGTGTCCTGACCGGATCGGTGTGTTTCTTCGCCATATTTTTATATGATGAGCCGTCGGTTCGCAAAATGGTCAGGGTTCGCCTGTTCTGCTGAATGGTTGCAATCCGCCACGGGGGATGTCCTGGAATGTGAAACATCGTTGCCGGCTGGGCCATGCAGGGGACTGTCGTCATTCTTTGGGCTATTGGCAGGAACCCGGTGTTCCCCATGGGCACCACCGCGCGCATGGCTGAAACCATGGTGGCCCGGATACGGACCATACCGCTTGACCTTGACGGGTACCTTAATGGAAACAGGACAAGGGCATGGTCTATATCGTATGGAAATCAATACTCTATCGCCCTACATTTCCAGGCTGCGATGGTAGGCCTGCATTCGGGAGATGGCGGATTGTGCTGAATTTTCGCTTTCAGGCAATGCCCCGCAATAGGTGGTGATCGCCGTGCAGGCCAGGGGTGTCCACTGGTGTATCCAGTCCCGGATAACGCGCTTGTTTTCTTCTTTTGCATCGGTGCAGAATTTCACCAGTCCCGCACTCCACCGGCGCGAGCGGTCACTGTCCCGGAGCTGGTTGTCTGCCAGCGAAGCCAGCAGCGGATCGCGGAACCTTCGGGCCGTTGACGAAAGTTCCCTCAAAGTCTCATCGGCCGCGACTTTGGCGACCAGATTAATGGCCACAAAACTCTCACCCCAGTCGTAGGCCACCAGTGCCCTTTCCATTAATTCCCGCAAACCCTGCCAGGCCGGTTCGTTCTCCCAGTGGTGCCGTTCCCGGGTACCGAATCCCCGGTCAGGATGGGCCATCTGGAGTTCACGGGTGCGATAGACGACGTGTTGGAGCCAACGGAATTCATCGCCTTCCTGGAAACCGCCGCAAGCCGTTATGGTGCTTGCCGGTGCGATTTGCAACAGGTAGGCGGCCCCCATCTGGAGCGCCGTCTGCAGGTATCTTCTGGGGGTGTATAACTTTTCCAGGGTGTCCAGCCATTCTGAAGACAGGTCATCGTCATGCCCGATTTCATTGTGCTCGTTCAGCAAGCCATGGATATATTCTTCCTGCCCGTCCTGGTCCCGGGTATATACCCGGTAGATCAGTGAGTCCGGGTCTCGAAATTCTTCCCAGTCGTCATGCTGCAGTGGGCTGTCGAAGACATGCCTCTTGTACCAGGCATTCATTGCCAGGTCCGGAGCAGGGGACAATTCGTAGGCCTGTTCCCGATGCCGGTTTCGGGTTTGCAGATTGGTCGTTACGATTTCGTATTCACTGGGGCGGCGCCTGTTTTTCGCCAGCTTGCTCCAGGTTTTCATTCCACTCAATTTTGCAGTCATGATCGTTGCCGTTATTCAGGGTTTCATCTTCATTGCGACTGGATGGCCGTTCCCTCTTTAGTCTGCAGAAGCCAGAAATCTCATCTTCTGTGAATCGACACGAATGAATCCTTCCAGGGCGGGCATGTTGGCTTCAATGTCACTGCGGGTGACCTCTCTGCCGAGCATGTCAGAGACCGTGTCGAACCGGATGACACACTCCCTTTGCACCTTGATCCGCACGTAGGAAGCGTGTTCTTCCATTTCAATCTTCCTTCCTGGATTGTCTTCGTAAACCGCTTCCATGATGGCATCTCCAATGTCCCCATTTTTGATGACGGGTCCCACGAATCGGTTGGATTGAGAATTGGCCATGATCTTGTCTCTGCTTTTTCTGCGCTTTTATGGGGGGAAGGCGACCCAGACCGCGCCCTCTTCTGTCTTGACCGGATAACTGACCAGCGCGGTATCGGTGGGGTTGATTCCCTTGCCCGTTATCGCATCGAATTGCCATAGATGTGCACCGCACGTCAATACACAGTCTTCCAGGTCTCCATCAATCAATGAATGCCCCTGGTGCGGACAGGCCGGGTCATAGGCGCGGACTTCGCCTTCACTGGCATGGACAATCAGAACGGCTTCGCTCCCGACCTCGAAGCACTCCATTTCTCCTTCCCAGAGTTCATCAAGGTCACAGACCTTCTGATATTCCAGTTTCGTGTTCACCGCTATGCTTCCACATAGATCTGGAGGGCTTCCATTTGAATAAAGCCGGCCTCCCTCACGGTCAGGTTGCCATCCAGCGGTTGCATTGTGCCATGCACCCGCGCACGCAATACCGTCCCTGCCGGGAAGGGAGCAACCAGAACGCTCACAATTTGATCCACCGCCGTTTTGATGACCTCATCAATCGTACAGTTTTCGTCAACCACCACCACTTTATAGCCATAGTCGCCCTGTACATTTACGGCGAGGGGAAAATCAGCCATAGGATTTGTTCTCTGCTAGTACGGAAGAATTCGGGATGCAGTACGGCCTAACCGACTGCCCGCTTCAGGCCATCCCCGGGAATATCGTCGTATCCATCTATCCACTGGTAGTCATAGCCATCCACACCACGCTCGGCGGGACTTTGTCCCATGTACTCGTAAAAGTCATCCGGTTCAGGGCCGATGGTTCCATCAAACACACGGTCAATGATGCTCTTGTGCCCTTTGTATCGTTCCGGTTCAAGTTCAAATATCCATTTGCAGGGTTTCGAGCAGAAATGGTACCGGCGCTCACCAATGTCAACGTGATAGTTGATCGGCTGCCAGTGGTCACCAGCGGTTCCGGTGACTTCCAGTCCACACATGTTACAGATCAGGGGCGGGGCGATCGGGACGGTTTTGTCGTAGTTTCCATGTCGAATGTTTTCTGCAATGGTATCCCAGCACTTTCCATAGGTTTCATTCCATCCCGGGTATTTCTCTTCAAGCCATGCTCTTTCGTCTGGGGAGGTCCCCGCGATGGGTCGCCACCACTCGGTGGCACGATAGACATACACTCCGATCTGGTTGGCATGATGGAAGGTTGAGATGTCATGCTTCAGAATGTCCCAGTACCAGGGCAGGTCCAGACCAAGCGCTTCCACGGTTCTGCCAAACTGGCCAATGACCCATTCGTCCATAAAATCTTTCAGCGAACTCTCACGATGCTCCAGCGGCGTATAGTAATCCATGCCGATACCACTCAATGCGGAAAATTGTTTCCACATGCGCCAAAAGGCAATTTCAACCATCTGCTGTGCTTCTTTCTTTTTCCCGTTCTCCACCATGATACGCACCATGGGCTCGCCGATTTGGGCATGGCGTGCTTCGTCGGTTTGGATGCTTTGCAACATGGTTGCAAACGTGTGGTCTCCACATTTGGCGGCATCTGCAGAGAGGGCAACGAACTGCAGGTTGGTAAAAGCCTGCTCCAGACCCATGTTCAGCATGATGGCCGTACTGGTCGCGTCTCTCGTGTGGGCAATATCATCCAGCGCGTGTCGCAGACTGATGATGATCCAGTTTTCAGTTTTGGATGATTTGTGGCACCAGTCAAACACCGCATCGTGTTTCAGGAATTCATACGCAAAATAAATCTGTATCTGGCCGTGTCGGATTTCATCCAGGGTTCCGAACGTTGCCATATTGCGCATACCGGGGCTGCGGGAAAATCGCGTCATTCGGGCAAAGGCTGAAGCGGAATGGAATTCCGCCCAGCAGACCGCGCTGAAATGGAGGGCCAGCAGGGCTTTCCAATGAGGGGACGCTTTTCTGAAAAAATCGGAGCGGGCCAGCGCGGCCTTGACCGAATAGGCCCCGATATCCTTGTCCCGCTGAGACTTGACATAGTCCCGGTACGTGACCTTGTAGGGTTCATCAAAGGATTCCCATTTTTCGACGGGGATGCCGAAGTCATTGGACATGGGAGCAGGATAGAGTTCGTCTTCCGAGACATACCGGGGAGTCCAGTTGGTTTCACGCGCCAGGTCGTACCATTGTTCCATCTGTAATAAGGCCATGTGGTTTACCTCATTGTATGTGCAGGGCTAAAGAGCAGGCACGGGTGCCCCCGGATTTGTCTGCTCCCATTTATGATCTCTCTTCGGATAACACTCAACCATAATGCAAAAGTCTAATGGATAATTCGAATCCCGTCAATATTTGTCATAAAATATTCAAAATAGTAAAAAAATTCTCATATATTTTCGTTTTTTCGTAAAAAATATGGAATTACTTGATGTAATTCGAATTTATTGCTATGTTCAACGATGAACAGAGGACTACAATGATGCTGCAAATCGCCGTTATTTTCCGCGATTTTCCATTGGGTTCCTGTGGATTCGATCAGGTTTATTCTGTAGATCGTAGTAACAATCTATAATATTAACGCATTTCGTATTAATAATTAGATTTCAGTCATGGTATATTAGGTATTATTTTGGAAAGTTATGCAATTCGTAATTTTAAAATACAAATTGTCCCCCGAGAACTGAGTGCGCCAATTGAAACCGAACCAGAGAAATTCTGCATCGGAAACCAGTGAATCGGGTCTTCACGATTCAACCACTGCAGACCAGGCGCCATTAATGGGGGGTCGGCAAATGCGGTTCGCAAAAGTCCAGGATGACGCGGTCACTTATTCCTCCAATACTCATATAGAGGGCTTGAGTCTGGAGATCGTTTCCATGCTGCAGGAAGATGGCCGGGCTGCCTTTTCCTCCATTGCGCAGAAGCTGGGTATATCCGAGGCCACAGTCCGGTCAAGGGTCGCGCGCATGAGAAACGCCAACCTCATCCATTTTATAACGGTAGTGAACCCACTGGCACTTGGTTATACGGCTTGGGCGATGCTCGGAATCAAGGTGGCCCAGGGGGTCAGTGCCGACGAGGTGGCCGGGTATTTTCGAGATTGCCACGAGGTGGTGTATGCCATGCGTGTGGCGGCAAGGTTTGATCTGCTGGCGGAAGTGGTTTGCCAGACACCCGAAGAACTGCGGGATTTTCTGGATAAACACTGCTATGGTTCGCAGATGATCTGTTCGGTAGAACCCATGGTTGGACTGGGTTTGTACAAAAGCCTGTTCAAGTGGGAAAAGCCCTTGATTGCGGGCAATGGAGATCACAGTGGAAAAGCAAAAAATGGGCGCAGAGAGAGAAAATCCGCCTCCAGATAACGATGCACGGCATCGCCTGTTCCACCGCCCATCCGGGAACCGGAGGCAATGGACCCTGGCAGGCAGTGACTGAAGGTACGAGATGATGGCTGAGAACCAATCAGATAATATTTTGCATTCCGAACCGGCTCCTCCAGGCCCGAGCGGAACGTTGGAAAAAGCACCGCTTTACAAGCCGCCGAAAGAACGATTCCTGGAGGTTCGCGGGTCGGTAGGAAGAAACGAGAGTTTGATTCTCGGTTTGCTGGGGGTGGTTGCATTTTTTGGAATCTGGGAAATTTGCCACTATCTGACCCCCGAATCCCAACAGAAATTCCTGCCGAGTGTTGAACAGGTTGTCGGGAAAATTTACGGATTAATTCGGGACAAGGGTTATTTTGCAGATATTGGCAAAAGCGTCTACCGGATTTACCTCAGTTTCACGGTGGCCTGCCTGATTGCGGTTCCTCTGGGTTTGTTGATGGGCTGTTTCATCAAGCTGCGCGCACTCATCAACCCGACCGTTGGTGGACTGCGTTATCTTCCCGCTGCGTCATTCGTGCCCCTGTTGCTGGTTTACTTCGGTCCCACGGATTTCGCCAAGATGGCACTGCTTTTTCTGGGCTGTGTGTTCTTTTTGATCGCTCTTATTCTGGACAACGTGCTGTCCGTACCCAAGGAATTGATCGAGTCCGCGCAGACAATGGGCGCAAGTCGCCGACACATAGTTCTTAAAGTCGCGTTTCCGGCAGCGGCCCCCCAGATTCTGGATTCCATGCGCAATATGATTGCCGTATCGTGGACGTATCTGGTGATCGCCGAGATTGTGGCAGCCACCGATGGGATCGGTGCGGTTATGATGCGGGCGGCACGATTTCTGCATGTGGATATCATTATGGGGGGGATTCTTACCATTGGGATTCTTGGTGTGCTGACCGACATTTCATTCAGGCTGGCAGCGCGATTCCTGTTTCCCCATCAATATGCCAGGCATTAGGGAAAAATCGGTTTGAATTATTCAAGAAAAGACAAGCTTTCCCGGGGTACCGCTCTTGAACAAGGGCGGGCGGCGGGTGAGCCACCGACCCGGGCAAACCGGGTTTCCAAGGAATATGTGGGTGGTAAAATTATCGCGTTGGATGACGTGTCGCTGGACATACAGGAAAATATGGTTACGGCGCTGATTGGCCCATCCGGTTGTGGCAAAACCACATTGCTGCGGCTGATTGCGGGTCTCGAATATCCAACCAGAGGGAGTATACAGGTCTATGGCCAGCCCATTCTTGGGCCGGGCCCGGAGCGAGGCATGGTGTTTCAGGCCTATACGTCATTTCCCTGGCTCAATGTAATCAAGAATGTCGAACATGGGATGGAAATCCAGGGTGTGCCCAAGGGCGAAAGAAGGGAACGGGCGGAAAAATTCCTGAAGCTGGTCCACCTGGATGAATTTGCGGATTCGTATCCGGTGCAATTGTCGGGCGGAATGAAACAGCGGGTCGCCATTGCCCGGGCTCTTGCGCAAAACCCCCAACTGCTGCTGCTGGATGAACCCTTTGGTGCCCTGGATGCCCAGGTCACCTGGGAAATGGAAGAGATGATCATCGAAATTATAGAAAGCGAGAATAAAACCGTCATTCTCGTTACCCATGATATTCAAGAAGCGATCTACCTTGCGGACCGCATTTTGTTTTTTACCCGACAGCCGGGAAAGATCAAAGCCGATATACCCATGGAGTTCAAGGGTGGAAAAAGATTCCCAAGGAAAGAAGATCTGCTTTCTGCACCAGGATATGTGGATATGGAAAAGCGTCTCTACCAGATGATGCGGGAGGAGATACAGGGGCGCATAAGTTAACGGTCCCTCCCCACTACTATTTAACTATACCGGAGATAAAAAATGACTATACAAAACCGAAACGCCGGAAGGCAATCCATCTGGCTCCAAATGCGGTTGTTTTTTGCGACCAGTTTGCTGGGAGTATTTCTGTTAGCTCCATACAGTGCAAATGCCGCGGATACGGTACGTGTCGGACATTTCAGCTGGCCAGGGTATGGATTTCATTATGTCGCTGAGGCGAATAATCTGACGGATTTGAAATTTGAAAACACCATCATAGAAGATCCCGTGCAGTTGTTCAGCCTGTTGTCGACAAACCAGCTGGATGTGGTGTTCAGCACCATTGAGTTTGGTCCCATTGCGGCGGCGGAAGATATGGGATTCAAACTGGTGAATCTGTCAAACCTTGCGCATGGGTCCGACATGATTATCGTGCATCCTGATATCAAGGAACCCGCGGACCTGAAGGGCAAGCAGGTCGCGATACTCGAAGGGGGACTGTCCCATATCATGATGGGTATCTGGCTTCAACAAAATGGCGTCAGCCATGAGGATGTCCAGATGGTGAACTTGATTGCAGGGGATGCGGCCGCTGCGATGATCAGTGGGCAGGTGGCCGCCGCTGAACTTTGGTCTCCATTTAACCACCAGGTTCTGCAGGACCTGGAAGGGTCGCGAATGGTGGCGTATTCTTTTGACGATTACTGGCTGGGAACCGCACTGATTGCCGATGCGATCTACATGTCCGGTGATTTTCTGGAGAATAATCGGGCCACTGCGGTAAAGACCCTGCAGGCCATCTACGCCGGTGTGGAACACTGGAGAGGCAATTCAGAAGAATCCAATCAGATCATTGCCGATGCCGTGGGATTTTCCGTGGAAGATGTCTCGGCCATTCTTGGAAACGGTTCGTTGACACGGGATGCCGCCAACAATGATCCGGCAGACGGTGAACTGTACATCTACAGCCTGGAAGACACGGCGCGCTTCTGTGGCGTTGCCGACGGTGACCCGCCTTTTGGCCAGAAAAACGGCCAGCTCAAGGAGCACTGGGAACTGACGAATGACTGGTGGATTAAATTCGGGTTTATCACCAATCGTGGTGACTACGACAAAGGCACCGATTGTGCATTGGTCGGAGAAGCCCTGGGAGGCTGATCTTTTTCTTGTCATGTAAACAGGGAGTGTGGCCCTGCGGCGCCATACTCCCGTTTATTTTTAATTCGCCATGCCGGAAACGCTAACCCGTGTCCTCGGCTACGCGAGCGATGAGGACAAGGCCGAACAGTTGCATCATCTGCAACATCGCTTGGCAGTTGACTATATCGTCCTGCAACGCGAGGACACACTGAGACACCGCTTGCGGGCCCACTCACAAACCAACCAGGAGTACCTGATTGCACTTCCCAGGAATCAGCACCTGTCGGATGGCGCGGTGCTTGTCCTGGAAAGCCACCGCGCTGTGGTCGTCAAGATGGCGGAAGAGCACTGGTTGCGATTGCTGCCCGGGTCCCTGGCGGATGCGGTGGAACTGGGTTACTTTGCGGGCAATCTTCACTGGAGGGTCAGATTCCATGGGGACGAGTTGCATGTCGCTCTGGAAGGGCCTGAGTCCAACTATCTGAACCGCCTGCGGCCATTTCTGGATGCAAAGCGGGTCCAATGCTTAAACGGATGATGGCCGACCCGCAATCCATGTTATCGGTACTGCAGCATGCAGACAGTTTTTTCCCGGGTGGGACCACTGCCTCCTCCTTTGGATTGGAAGCCCTGGTCCAGGACCAACTGGTGCATACCCACAGTGAAGTGGAAGCCTTTGTCCAGGCACAGCTGCGTTTCCGATGGGCCCGTTTCGATCGACCTGTTTTGGTTGCGGCGAGCCAGGCGGCCAATGACCTGGACCGCCTGACCCAGGTTGATTTACTGGTCGATGCCCAATCGCTCTGCGAGGAAGCTCGCACGGCCTCCTGCCGGACCGGGAAAGCCCTGCTGGGGGTTCATGTCAAGTTGAAAACGAGGGGTGCGCAGGGGTACCAGCAGAGGATCAATGACTCCGGGGCGGTGGGGCATCACAGCGTTGTCCAGGGGTTGACCTGGACACAATCCGGGCTCACGGCATCTTCCATTGAAATGATGTCGGCGCACATGTTTTGTGTGGGACTGGCAGGGGCTGCACTGCGCCTGGGCCTCATCGGGCATATCGGTGCGCAAACCATCCTCACCAATACCCGTTCGGTTGCAGCCGGCATTCTGTCGAGACCGCCTGAGGGCCTGGATTCGCTTTCGACTTTCGCTCCCCAGCAGGAAATCGCGATGATGCGGCATGAGACCATGTCCCATCGACTGTTTATTAACTGATCTGGTATCACTGACCAAAGGAGGAATAACATGTTATTAACCCCCACCGAAATGGAAAGGCTGACCATTTTTACCGCGGCGGAACTGGCGCGGAAACACCGGGCAAAGGGACTCGCACTCAATCACCCGGAAACGGTTGCCTATATCAGTGATGAAATTCTTGAAGGGGCCCGGGAAGGGCGGTCGGTTGCCGAGTTGATTTCCCATGGATCAACATTGCTGACCACGGATGATGTCATGCCGGGTGTTGCGGAGCTGATTCCCATGATCCAGGTAGAAGGCACGTTTCCGGATGGGACGAAACTGGTCACCGTCCACGATCCGATTCGGCCTGGAAAGCAGTCGGCCCGGGCTTCTGAACACGTGATTCCCGGTGAGGTGCTGGCATCTGAAGGCACGATTGAAATCAATGTCGATCGTAAGAAATCATCCATCCAGGTGGTGAATACCGGGGACCGCCCGGTGCAGGTCGGCAGTCACTACCACTTTTTCGAAACCAATCGTGCCCTTGAATTTGATCGGGAGATGGCATTTGGCATGCACCTGGATATTCCTGCGGGAACGTCAGTGCGGTTTCAGCCAGGTGAATCCAGGGAGGTTCCATTAACTGAGTTTGGCGGCACCCGGGAACTGTACGGGCTGAACAACCTGACGAACGGTTCGGCAACCAGTGAGATTCGCAAGGCGGATGCCCTGCGCCGTGCCCGCCAACGCCAGTTCAAGGGAGCGTAATCATGGCCATACTGACAAGAAAAGAATACGCCCAGATGTATGGGCCCACCACGGGGGATGCCGTCCGACTGGGTGACACGTCCCTTTTGGCGGAAGTTGAACACGACCACGCGGTGCCGGGAGATGAATGTTTGCATGGCGGGGGCAAGACCCTGAGAGACGGTCTCGGCCTGGCTCCAGGGTATGACAGTGCCATGGGTGCGCTGGACATGCTGTTGTGTAATGCCCTGGTGATGGATCCGGTGCTCGGTATTGTCAAGGGGGACATCGGCATCAAGGATGGCCGGATCGTGGCGGTGGGCAAGGCGGGCAACCCGGCTACCATGGATGGTGTGGACAGCAACCTGATCTGTGGCGCAGCGACCACGGTACGGGATGCGGAAGGCCTGATTGCAACGCCAGGTGGAATCGATGTGCATGTGCATTTCGACAGCGCGCAACTTTGCGAGCATGCGATCAGTTCCGGAATCACGACGATGTTGGGTGGTTCGCTGGGCCCCATTACCGTGGGGATTGATTGCGGAGGAGCCTGGAACGTGGGCAAAATGTTGCAGGCTGCAGAACATTGGCCGATTAATTTCGGTTTTCTCGGTCGTGGAAACACCTCCAAGCCGCAATCCCTGTATGACCAGATCGAAGGGGGGTGTTTCGGTCTCAAGATACACGAAGACTGGGGGGCCATGCCCAGCGTTATCGATACCTGTTTATCCGTCGCCGATGAGATGGACTTCCAGGTGCAGTTGCATACCGATACATTGAATGAAAGCGGTTTTGTTGAGGATACACTGGCCGCCATTGATGGTCGGACCATCCACATGTACCACACGGAAGGGGCAGGAGGCGGCCACGCGCCGGATATTATCCGGGTGGCGGGGATTCCGAACTGTTTGCCGTCTTCAACCAATCCCACCAATCCGTATACGGTGAACACCTTTGACGAGCATCTCGATATGACCATGGTGTGTCATCACTTGAGCCCGTCCATTCCGGAAGATGTCGCGTTTGCCGAAAGCCGGATCCGTCCCCAGAGCATCGCCGCGGAGGATATACTGCATGACATGGGTGCCATTTCAATGCTGGGTTCAGACAGCCAGGGGATGGGGCGGATCAACGAAGTGATTTGCCGAACCTGGCAACTCGCATCGAAAATGAAAGACCAGCGGGGCCGGCTGGATACCGAAACCACCGGACGGGGGGACAACGAGCGCATCAAACGGTTTATTGCCAAGTACACGATCAATGCGGCAAGAACTTTCGGCATCGACCAGTATGTGGGCTCGCTTGAACCGGGCAAGCTTGCGGATGTGGTGCTGTGGCGCCCGGGATTCTTTGGGATCAAGCCGGAACTGGTGGTCAAGGGTGGTTTTATCGCCTGGTCGGCCATGGGGGACAGTGCCGCATCCCTGATGACCTGCGAACCCCTGGCCATGCGGCCGCAATGGGGAGCATTTGGCTCGGCGCAAAAAGCACTGAGCGTGTCGTTTGTCAATCCCCGGGCCATTGAAGCCGGGTTGCAGGAAAAGCTTGCACTGACCAAGCGGCTGGTTCCCACCCGGGGAACCCGAAAACTGGGGAAACAGCATATGCTGCACAATTCCCGGTGCCCGGAGATCTCTGTCGACTCCCAGACCTTTGATGTGTTTGTGGAGGAAAAAAAGGCCTATTGTGAACCGGCGGACAAGTTGCCGCTGGCACAGCGCTACATGCTGAGATAAGCAGGGTTTCGTCCATGACCCCCTCTCCTGCCCGGATTGGTATCGGTGGACCGGTCGGCTCTGGAAAAACCGCCCTGATTGAACGGTTGATTCCGGTTTTTGAATCCAGAAACATGGAGTTGGCCATCGTCACCAATGATCTGGTCACCCAGGAAGATGCAAAGAGAATTCAACGAAGTGGATTGATTGATCCGGAACGGGTTCAGGCGGTTGAGACCGGTGCATGTCCCCACACGGCAATCCGGGAAGATCCGACATTGAATATCCAGACCGCGGACCAATTGGTCCTGTCCTATCCCGATATTGCCGCCGTGATCATCGAGAGCGGCGGGGACAATCTGGCCTCCACGTTTTCGCTGGACCTGGTGGATTACTGGTTGTTTGTCATTGACGCGGCGGATGGGGATGATATCCCCAGAAAAAAAGGCCCGGGGGTTGTGCGGTCAGATTTGCTGATCATCAACAAGACGGATCTTGCCCCCTATGTCGGTGCCGACCTGGACCGAATGGTCCGGGAGGGAACGGCAGTACGCGGCGGCAAGCCGGTTCTGTTAACCAACTGTGCAACCGGGGAGGGAATCGAACAGGTCATGGACCGGTTGGTGCATGATGTCCTCTTTGCCTGATACCGTTCCCCTGGAACCCGCAGCGCGTTCTGCGGACCTGCAGCTGCAGTTCAGCAGAGCTCCGGACAAACAGACCTTTGTCCGCAACCAGTTTGGTCGCTATCCATTCCATGTGTGTCGTGCCCAGTATATGGATGTCAATCCGGCGGGATTGGCGACGGTTTACCTGCAGTCCAGTTCGGGGGGTATTTTTGAACACGATCGCCTGTCCGGCGAATTGCATGGTTTGCCCGGGTCCCAGTCTCATATCACCACCCAGGCCTCCACCATCGCCCATCGCATGGACAATGGATGCGCCCACCACAAGATGACCATCCGGGCCGAAGAAGACAGTTACCTGGAATATCTGGTCAACCCGATGATTCTGTTTCCCCAGTCCGACCTGCGCTCCACGGTACATGTTCAGCAGCATCCCGATTCGACGGTCATACTGGCTGACGGGTTCATGCATCATGATCCCGATGGGAGTGAAGCGGTCTTCAGATCCTATTTCAGTGAGATTCGTGTGGAGAACCTGGCGGGTGGTCTCCAGTGTCTTGACCGGTACCAGGTATCCGGAGAGGATTTTGTCCGCGAAGAACCGGGCATCATGGGGAAACACAGGATCCAGTCCACCTTTCTCGTTCTTTCCCGTTCCATTTCCCTGAACGACCTGTCATACCGGTTGCGAACGGGGATGGATGAAAGTGCTGACGGGTATGCCGGGGTGTCCCGGTTGCCAAATCAATGCGGAGTGATGGTTCGCATCCTGTCCACCAGCGCACATCGCATGGAGCGGTGCATCACCCGGTTGTGGCAGATTGCCCGATGCCGGATTTTCGGAGAATATCCGGCCCTTCGGCGGAAGTAGTCTCCTTGACCCGCAATCCGGTAATCCGGATTTCAGTACCGGGTGATCAGCCCCCGGAGGGTGCCCATGGAAACGGGTTGTGGACAGGCAACGAACCGAATCGGTTTTGGGAGCCCATGCTGCGCGAATCCGGAAAATGCAATGAAACACTCCCATGCGGTCCGATCACGGTACGAAAAAACCTTCCATGCGGGTGAACAACAAAACTCACCTGCGATATAGTAAAATCCGCAGGGTACCCTATCAACCGACCGGAAATACGGACGTATGCCAGCCATTACGCGATTCCCCCCCAGTCCGACAGGCTATTTGCATATCGGGGGTGCACGCACTGCATTGTTCAATTGGCTGTATGCGCACAAAACGGGTGGGGAGATGATTTTACGGATCGAGGACACGGATCGGGTGCGCTCTACCCAGCAGGCGGTTGGTGTGATTCTGGATGCAATGAAATGGCTGGGTTTGACCTGGAAGACGGGCCCCTTTTATCAGACCAGACGGTTGGACCGGTATGAGGAAATCCTCCGGGAACTGCTGGCGCAGGATCATGCCTATTATTGTTTTTGCAGCAAGGACCGGCTGGATGCATTGCGTGCTCATCAGCGGGAGCATGGCGAAAAACCCCGGTACGACGGTTGTTGTCGGAATCTGCGCCGGAAACCGGAAACGGGAGAGAATGCGGTCATCCGGTTTCGAAATCCCCGGGAAGGAACGGTAGAGTTTGACGATGTGGTTCGCGGCCATGTGGTGTTCCGGAATGATGAACTGGATGATCTGGTAATCGCCAGAACGGATGGCACGCCGACCTACAACCTGACGGTGGTGGTCGATGACATCGATATGAATGTCAGCCATGTGGTTCGTGGCGAAGATCATCTCAACAATACGCCAAGACAGATCAATATATTCAGGGCGCTGGGCGCCAGGCTGCCTGTATTTGCCCATGTCCCGCTTATTCTTGGGCAGGACGGGCAACGCCTGTCCAAACGTCACGGTGCGGTGAGTGTGCTGGAGTTTCGTAAAATGGGGATACTGCCGGAGGCTCTGCTCAATTACCTGGTTCGGCTGGGGTGGTCCCATGGTGACCAGGAAATATTTGATATGGATGAGATGATTGAGCTTTTCGATATTCAGGATATCAATAAATCGCCCGCTACGTTTGATATGGGAAAAATGCTGTGGGTCAATCAGCAGTACATGATGCGGGCAGACCCATCGATACTCGGCAGGGAAATGGCCAGGCGATTGAATCGACGGGGCATTGGACTGGGTTCCGGACCCGATATCAAAACCGTCGTGGCCGTGATGAAAGAGCGGGTGCAAACTCTTGAAGAGATGGCGGACAAGATCCTCTATCTCTACCGGGACATCGATGGCTATGACCCTGATTCCGTAAAAAAATTTATTGATACGGAGTCCGCAGGGCTCCTTGAAATGGCCGGATTGAAGCTGAAATCCCTGGAAAGGTGGACCAGGGAGGAGATAAACCGGACGATGAGGAATACCGTCAAGGAAATGGGCATTCGGTTTCCACAACTCGCCCAGCCTTTGCGGATTGCTGTATCCGGAACAGCAAACACACCTTCCATAGACATCACGGTAGAATGGGTGGGTAAACCCAGGACGCTGGAACGTATTGATAAGGCGGTCAAATTCTTCAGGAAAAGAAGTTGAAAATAGGGCTTGATTGCGTCCATAGCAGACTTTAGAATACGCATCCTCTTCGGGGCCATAGCTCAGCTGGGAGAGCGCAACACTGGCAGTGTTGAGGTCGGCGGTTCGAACCCGCCTGGCTCCACCAGTTTCTCTTTACAGGGGGGCAGGGTACGTGAAGATCAACGACAGTAGAAATCTATTGTCCCCATCGTCTAGTTGGCCTAGGACACCGCCCTTTCACGGCGGCAACAGGGGTTCGAATCCCCTTGGGGACGCCACTGCCCATACAGCGCACAGGCTTTCACTGCCGGACAAGGATTCCAAAGTGGTCGGCAATAACCAGCCATCCCCCGGGCGGCCAGAACTCCCTCAATCATGTTGTCCAACCATGTTGTCCGCGGCGAGACCCGGCGGTGGCTGGGGTGGGAGGATTCGAACCTCCGAATGCCGGAATCAGAATCCGGTGCCTTAGACCACTTGGCCACACCCCAATTTGAATGAGATCCATGTACTGGAAAAAATGTCCATGAACAGTATGGGGATTATATATTCAGTGCTTGTCAGAAAACCAGATAAGTCGCAATAGTGTATCAGCTGCGCCTGAGGTTGCTGGTTTGAGAAATCCGGGACCCGGGATGTATTGTTCCCGGCTGCTGAGTCCGTATCTTCCACCCTGTCAGGCTGCTTCAGAACCATGCCCGGTTTCGCATCCCCCGTCCAGTTGAGGAAGAAACCGCCGGAACATTCCAGCTACCATGACGGGGTTTATCTCCATGGCCCAAAAGCGGAAAGAGGGGAATCAGGATATGATTTCCGGCACATGCCGGCGGGCAAAACTGTGGAGTTGCCTGACCGAAGGCTCAAAAAAAGCCTGCATCCTCCAATGCAGGCTTTTTCCGTTTATGTTGTCGGAATCGCAGGTTCAGGACACCAGCCAGATAAACTCGGGGAATTCCGACGCACCCAGACTTCCAAGCGGGTTGGAAGGCACCCCCATGACCCGGTCACTGACGCCATCAATGAGATTGATATGAGCGGGAATCACCATGCCGGATTCATTGTGAACCAGTGTCTGCATTTCACAATACATTTCGTGACGTCTGGCGGGGTCAATTTCGGCCCGGGACAATTTCAGCAGTTCGCCCATGCGCTCGTTATCCCAGTAGGTGTCATTCCATGCGGCACCGGGGGCGAAGGCAATCGACAGCATGGAGTTGGCGGTTGGACGCATATTCCAACTGGTTACATTCAGCGGCTCGACCCTCCAGATGGAGCCCCAGTAGCCATCCGCAGGGACCTTTTTGATCTGCAGGTCGAATCCGATTTTCAGGCAATTCACCTGGGTCAGCAGGCAAGTGTCCTCAACCCCGGCCCCTACGGGGGCAACAAAGACCTGGGCGCTGGTCACTCCGGATTTTTCGAAGTGATACTTCGCCTTGTCCGGATCAAATTCCCGCTGTGGCAATTCGCTGCACCAATCGGGTCCGTAGGCGCTCATGATGGGTTGGTCATTGCCCACGGAACCGTGCCCTTTCAGGACCTTGGAAACGATGCGCTCCCGGTCCTGGATGTATTGCATCCCCTTGACAAAATCAGGATTGCTGCCAGGCAGGGTGTTGGTCAGGGCACAAATTCCGTTGTAGGCCCCCGCCGGCAATGAGTTCAGGTGAACCCCGTCTGCATCCTCGATTTGCTGGATGGCCTTGGGGTCAATATCGATTGCCAGTTGGACATCACCGGAAATCAGGGCGTTCACGCGTGCAATCGGGTCTGTGATGGCGGTAATTTCCAGGGCATCGAGATTCGCCGTTTCTCTCCAGTAATTTTCGTTGCGTACGCTGACGGATTTCACTCCGGGCTCAAACAACTCCATCACAAATGGACCGGTCCCGTTGCCGTCCCCGGTGGTTCCGTTCTTGATGATCTTCGCCTGAAAGATGCCCAGCAATGCAGGCAGGTCCGCATTGGGTGAATTTAGGATTGCCTTGACTTCATGACTGCCCATTTTTTTCCATTCTTCCACTGAACTCAGGACATCCTTGACGACGGAAGTGGACTCATCGCCCAGGTGGCGGTTCATGCTCCAGATCACGTCATCCGCCGTAAACGCGGACCCATCGTGAAAATGGACATCCTTGCGAAGCTTGAAGGTCCATTCGGTAGCATTGGAATTCGGCTCAAAGGTTTCCGCCAATTCGGGTTGTGGCACCAGGTTGCCATCGAGCTGGCACAGGGCGTTATAGTGTGCTCTCCCCCGGCTATAATCGATGGCAGATGTAAACAGCGTCGGGTCCAGTTGATCATCCGGTCCGTGCAGTGCAGCGGACATCCTCACCGTTCCCCCTTTCCGGGGAGTCTGCGCCATAGCCGTTTTTCCCGTGGTAAAAACATTCTGGGCAGCGGCCAGGGTGACCCCGGTTGCCATCATGATTTTAAGCGCTTCCCGACGGCTGTATCCTTTTCGGACGGCCCGTTCTACCCGGGCCTGGTCGCTGCGGTCCAGGTCCTTGAAATTGAGTTCATGTGGCAAGGCGGCCCTGCCATCGGTTTTACTGCTGTTGTCGTTTTTCATTTCATTGTTCTCCCATTGAAATTGTTTGATTTGCGTAAATTGAATGAAGGCATTCGGGCCCAATAGAATTTATCGTTTTCCATTCTCCAACGCATCATCCCATCAGCTGAGTTCGGAGGGTGGATACCGGAATTGTACATCGTCCGTCATGCCGTCTGTTTTGGGCTGGTTCACAGGCCTTTGTCGGCCTGAATGCAACCGGCCATCCCTGCCATACGGGGTTATTCATCGAATTCCACCCAATACGGCTTGTGGTCTGAGCCCACCGCCTCGACATCCACCCAACACCGCTTGACCTTCGGAGCGAGTTCGGTATTGACAAAACAGTAGTCCAGTCTCAGTGGATGTCCAGGCAGTCGGTCCGGGGGGTCCGGCCACCAGGAAGTCGGTTCCCCAATGGTCTCCTGGGCGACACTCCAACTGTCCACAAGGCTGTGGGGATGAATGCCTCGACCATAAACCGGATCGGCTTCACCCAGAAACCGGGTGTATTCCCGGCTTTCTTCGGTACAATTGAAATCGCCCATGAATATCGAGTGGGAGGGAACCGGCAAAGGGGGTTCGCCATTGTTCCAGTCCATCTGCACACAATGTTCTGCCTCTCCGGGGTATTTCCGGTCATCCGTGCCTGTTATCATGAGATTTCGGAAAGGTTCAGTGCATTGATGCATTTCCAGCAAGGTGTCGATTTGCATCAACCGCTCTTGGGTGGATATGGACGACAGATGAAGCGAGCAGACCCGCATAACGCCACAAGGTGTATCAATCACGGCCTCCAGAGCCCCCGTATTCATACTGAAAAGGTGCACCGCACCCAGGTGTGGAAGCACCAGTGGGCGAGCGGACAGAATGGGCCAGCGGGACAACAGCATGGGGCCGAATTGCCGACGGCGATTTGATATCGCCCCACCCTCGCCCTTTGTGCTGGCATCCAGGTCCACGGCAGGACAGTAAGACCAGTAATATTCCTTCAGCAGGTCGCCCAGCACCTGGGGTTGATCCACCATTCCGGTGCGACGCCAGAACCGCTCCACTTCCTGCAGTCCGATAATGTCCGCACCGTGAACCTCCCTGGCAATGCGCTCAAGGTTGCAACATTGATCCCGTCCCACTCCAAAGCGGATATTGTAGGTCACCACTTTCATGTTTTATTGTTCACTGCATGGTCCCGAAGGATTATTACCGGATATTAGGTTGATAGGTAGACCCATTTTGGATGAAAATGAGAAGCCCAATCTTATGGTTATACTGAGAACATGCTGCCCGCTGCGACAATGAAATTACATGGTGTCACGGTCCATAGAGGGGGTCCGGAAACCATTTGCAGACAACTGTGCAAACAGATTCGCGAACTGATACTGACCGGGGAACTGACCATCGGAACCCGTCTGCCCTCTACCCGTGAATTGGCGGATGCCTTAACCATTTCCCGGACAACCATTCGGGATGTGTACGAACAGTTGATTGCGGAATCCTATTTGTCCTCGTCCCGTGGCCAGGGAACGTTTGTTATCGATCATCCGGTTGTGAAGGCCATTTCCCTGGAACGGGCGACCAGGATGGCATTGGGAAGAAAACGTGGGGGCCATGCCATCCGCAAACCCCCGATTATCTCTGAACGGGGCAGACAGTTTTTATCCATTCCTCTTAGCCATACCGCCCCGGAAGTCTTGCCCTTTAACCCGGCATTGCCGGATTTCACTTTATTCCCATTTTTGAAGTGGTCCAGAATTCTCAAGAAAACCCTGGTCCGCAGGGACCATGCGGCGATGGATTATGGAGATGCTGCTGGATTCGCACCCTTGAAGGACGCGATTGCACGAAACCTGCATCATTTCCGAGGTCTGAATTGTGATCCGAGCCAGGTCATCATTGTTGGAAGTTCGGAACAGGCAATCAGGAGAATGGTGTTTCTTTTGCTGGACCGGGACGAATGTATCTGGTTTGGAGAACCGGGTTTGCATGCGCGCCACAATGCATTTCGAACCGCAGGCGTCAATACCTGTTCGGTATCGGTGGATGACCAGGGTGTTGTCGTGGATGAGGCCTACCGGTTCAAGGAGAAGGTGAAATTGGCCTATGTTGTCCCCTCCAGTCACTATCCCCTGGGGAATGCCATGTCGCTGCCCCGGCGATTGGAAATGCTGAACTGGGCTTCAGCAAACAATGCATGGATACTCGAAGACGATTTCGGCTGTGAATTCAGTTTCACCGGGCAGGCGCCTCCCCCCATTCAATCCATGGACATGGACCAGAGAGTGATATACATGGGCGGATACAGCCTGACCTTGTTTCCTTCCTTGAGAATTGCTTATCTGGTCGTCCCCGAAAATCTCGTCAATGCGGCAGAAAACATGGCCCAGGCGGAACAATCGGTATCGGCTGTCTTGCAACCTGCCTTGGCCGAGTTTATTTCGGCAGGGCACTTCATGGCCTATATCAGGACTATGCGGAAAACCTATTACCGGCGTGAGCAGTTTCTGGTGCAATTCCTGAATCGTCATCTTGCCGGTGAAATGACCATCACCGGGACCGGGGTGGGCGGGCCGTATCTGGTATTGAACCTGCCGGCCCGTATCAAAGACCATGCGCTCAGCGAAACACTCGCCGAGATAGGAATCATTGCCCACCCGTTGTCGAGTTATTATATACACCACAAGCATGACAGTGAGCGCCGCAATGGCCTGGTATTGGGGTTTGGGTGCTCTCCCAGAGTGGATCTGGAGCGATGTGCCAACCAACTCGTTGCGCTGGTAAATGCCGCTTAATGGCTTGCATGAAACATGAAACGACCCCCATTGCCTGCCTGGAGAGAAGGATGGCAGAGGGGGTCCCCGGTTTCTCCTTGTCTGAAGGCAATGGGGATGATGATATGATCGCCACCAAGGGGTTGTCGAATCGGACAGTCTTACAGTTCCCTTCAGCCGCCGTTAATCGCGGTTTGATACGATGGGCAAACTCCCGACGTGATGGTGTCGAAAGGAGGCCCTGTAGAACAGAATGCGATATGAGAGACGGGAACGATATTGATGAATGATCAGCAACGGACACTCAGCCATCTCCGGTCCGGACCTGCCTGTTTGAAAAATTGGACAGTGAAAACAGTGGTTGGATGGTCCATCGTTTTTACTTTATTCCTGGTGGCCACTGCCGGAGCCGGGGAGACCGTTGTGAAAAGTCCGGTGGATGATAAATCCTATCGATATCTCGAACTCGATAACCGGCTGAAGGTTTTGCTGATCTCGGACCGCGATACCGACCAGGCTGCGGCGGCACTGGATGTCCGCACAGGCAATGGCTCCGACCCCGATGACTGGCAGGGACTGGCACACTTTCTGGAACACATGTTGTTTCTGGGAACCGACAAATATCCTGAGGCGAGAGGTTTTCAGGAGTTTATTGATACCCACGGCGGTAACCACAATGCCTATACGTCCTTTGAGCATACCAATTACTATTTTAATATTGCCGTGGAGTTTCTCGAACCTGCACTGGACCGGTTTTCCCGATTTTTTATCGATCCGACCTTTGACGAGGTCTATGTCGATCGGGAACGGGCTGTTGTGCATTCCGAATATCAAGCCCGCAAAAAAAATGAAAGACGGCGCCTGTGGGATGCAGAAAAACAATGGTTGAATCCCGCCCATCCAAGGTCCCGATTTGCGGTTGGGTCCCTGAAGACGTTGCGGGACCGGGACGGGGTGAAGGCGCGGGACAAATTGATCGAGTTTTATGAGCAACACTATTCTTCAAACATAATGGCTTTGGCCGTCGTTGGCCGGGAATCCCTGGATGAACTGGAAAGCCTGGTGGTGAGCAGGTTCACTCAAATACCGGATAGGGGTATTCAGCCGCAGCGTATCTCCGAGGCGTACATGAACGCAGAATTGACCCCTGCCCGACTGAACACCATTCCGGAAATCGAACAAAACAGTGTCCGGTTTGCGTTTTCGATTCCTTCTACCCTTGACGAGTACCCGTCCAAACCCCTCAGTTACATTGCAGAGTTGCTGGGTCACGAGGCGGAAGGCTCCGTGTATTCCGTCATCAAGGAACTTGGCTGGGCAGAGGGACTGAGCGCTGGGGTGGGTTTCATGGACAGGGTTCAGGGAGAGTTTTCTGTTCGGATCCAGTTGACCGAAGCCGGTCTGGAGAAGATCCCTGAAATCGGAGCAATCCTGTTCTCGGGGTTGAAGCTGATAAAAACCGGGATTCATGAATGGCGATATACCGAGCAGAGCAAGCTTGCGAAGATGGCTTTCCGGTTTGCCCCCGAAATGGAGGCAGGACGGCTGGCGCAATCCCTCGCCCACCGATTGCAGGTATATCGAGCAGAAGATGTTTTGCAGGGCCCCTATATGATGACAGGATTCGACCCCCAAAGAATCGAACAGTTGCTTGAATTCCTGAATCCGAAAAACGTCAATATTCATGTTACCGGTCAGACGCTGGAAACAGACCGCAAGACCAAATACTACGGGGTGGACTATGCACTGTTACCCATGAACCCCGCCACCACGGCAAGATGGGAAAATACCGGGATCGACCCCAGGCTCAAGTTGCCCGAGGCCAACCCCTATATTCCTGAACGGCTGGAATTGCTGGAGTCGGATGCACCGGCGGATGCACCGGAAGCAATTCATACCGATTCCGGGACAGAGGTCTGGTATCGGCTCGACGGGGAGTTCGGTGCGCCCAGGGCCAATTTCTATTTCAATATCATGTCGCCGGTGGTGAATGCAGGTCCAAGGGATTGGGTGCTGACCGAATTGTATGTTCGCATGGTGAACAGTCAGTTGAAGCATGTGATTTACCCGGCTTATCTTGCCGAGATCCACTATGACCTTTATCGACATGGCCGGGGTATTTCGATGAGAATGAGTGGTTTTGAGGACAAGCAGTCCGAACTCCTGAGCGTCATCATCGGGGCCATGGCGAACCTGGAACGAGATGAAAATCGATTTCTGGTGGAAAAGGCCGCCTTGCTCAGGGAACTGAACAATGTGAACAAGGAATCCCCGGCATCGCAGGCCGTGCACGAGGTGTACCGATTGTTATTGAACCCTTACTGGACGGAAGAGGAACGAATCGCGGCTCTGGAGGACCTGCAGGTGGATGATGTGATCCATTTTGTATTCCGGTTGTTTGAAAAAGTGAAAGTCACGGTTTTGTCACATGGAGATGTGAGTGTGGCCAAGACAAGGGAGAGAACCCGGATTCTGGATGCGTTATTGGACAAAAGTGACCGGATAGACCATGTCGACCGGCCAGGAATCCGTGTGCTTGACCGCAAAGCCCGGTTTCTACGGACACTTTTTGCGGATCATTCCGACTCTGCACTGTTGGCCTACTTTCAGGGACAGGACGACTCCAGGGAAGAACGGGCCCGGCTTGCTCTTCTCCGGAACTTGTTGGAATCCGACTTTTATACCCAACTCAGAACCAACCAACAGGCCGGTTATCTGGTGCATTCCCATACGATTTCCATCGATGATACGCCGGGGCTGGTTTTTTCCGTGCAAAGCTCGCTGTATTCACCGCTTGAACTCAATGGGCTGTACGATGGGTTTATTGCGGACTTCAATCAGATACTACGGAGGATGGACCAGCAAAAATACGAACAGGTCAAGGCCGGCCTGATCGTCAAAGTCCTGGGACAGGACAAGAATTTGTCAGACCGTTCGAGACGGTATTGGAGAGAAATCGATAAGGAGGAGTGGGCTTTTGAGAGTCGGGAAAAATTTGTCAAAGCCGTAAACAGCCTGACGCTGGAGCACATGCGGGAGTACTATGCGTCGACTATTGTTGATCGCGGAGGTGAAATACTGGTGCAACTCCCCGGAATACAGGGCGAGACCCGGTCCGATACGATTCCCGGGGCCCCTTTCACGGTGATCGGCAGTCCCCTGGAATTTCGTGAGGCAGTACAACAGTCAGTGATTCGGCCGGTGCAACCGCAATGACGACATTGAAACCGCAAAACACGGTGCATCGGGTTTGTATGGAAATTGGCGATATCCTGACCTCCCGAAACCAGACCGTCTGCACGGTGGAATCCTGTACAGGCGGTGGCATTTCCTATGCCATCACGGCGGTTGCCGGGAGTTCAAACTGGTTTCAAAGGGGATATGTGACCTATAGCAATGATGCGAAATCCAGCATGGTCCATGTTCCCCGGGGTTTGCTCCGCGAACATGGTGCGGTCAGTATTGAGGTGGCTGAATCCATGGCCCTGGGGGGGCGGCAATCGGCGGGCTCGGAATTTGCACTGTCGGTGACAGGGATAGCGGGCCCAGGGGGTGGTTCCAGGGAAAAACCGGTGGGCACCGTTTGTTTTGGCTGGGCCGGTCCGGGAGTCCTGGTTTCCGAGCGGGTCGTCTTTGACGGTGACCGGGACCGGGTCCGAAGCGAGACCATCCTTCACGCCCTGAGTGGTTTCCTTGAAATACTGGAGAAAACCGGATAACGGGTGTGGGTCAGGCGCCCTGTATCGCCTGCAGGACTTTTGCTGGATGGTCTGCGGCTTTCGGGACCCTTCTCCAGTGTTTTTTGACGTTGCCGTCCGGGCCAACCCACACGGTGGAACGGATGATTCCCATGACTTTCTTCCCGTACATCATCTTTTCACCATATGCTCCATAGCGGGCCATCATGGTTCGATCCGGGTCCGAAAGCAGGGTAAACGGCAATTGGTACTTGCCGATGAACCTGATGTGGGATTCGGCCCCATCCGGCGAGACACCCAGCACAACCGCGCCGGATTTTTCAATCTCTGACCACAGGTCACGAAACCCGCAGGCCTCCTTGGTGCATCCGGGGGTATCATCTTTGGGATAAAAATAGATGACAATATTCCTGCCCTGGAAATCTTCCAGTGAGACCTCGTTGTCGTTCTGGTCTTTCAGTGTAAATGCGGGGGCTTTCCCGCCTTCATGGATGGTCATGGTGATCGGTGCGATGGAAATTTGGATTGGACGGCTATTGTAACAACTGGATTCCGCCCTGTATTCAAAATAAATCCCGTTTCGGCCCGAAGCAGCGTCACGGTTGCCGAAAGAACAGACCAGTGTGAATCGCGGCAGGAGCCGGAAATCATCCGTACCTGGGGCCAGGCCTGAAATAAATCACGGAAAATACAGTTTGGCATTGAAAATGGTTTAAAATCCAAATGGCGTTTACCCCAATCATGAATCATGATGAGCCTGGATTACCTGGAATTCGAAAAACCCATCGCGGAGCTGCGGGAAAAAATTGCAGAGCTGGAACGTGTCAGCGGCAGCAGTGACCTGGATCTTGAGGACGAGATTTCGAAGCTCAATCTGCGCAATCGGGAGTTGACCAAAGAGGTGTTTTCGAAACTGGGTGCCTGGCAGATTACCCAGTTGGCGCGACACCCGTTGCGGCCCTATACGCTGGATTATATTGAGAGGATCTGTACGGGGTTTCAGGAATTGCATGGCGACCGCATGTTTTCCGATGATCCGTCCATGATTGCAGGACTGGCCTGGATTGATGGGCACAGGGTGGCGGTTGTTGGCCACCAGAAAGGCAGGGATACCCGGGAGCGAACAAGAAGAAATTTCGGTATGCCCAGGCCGGAGGGATATCGCAAGGCCCAGCGGATCATGCGGTTGGCGGAAAGATTCGCCCTGCCCGTGGTTACGTTTATCGACACCCCTGGAGCCTATCCGGGCGTGTGCGCCGAAGAACGGGGCCAAAGCCAGGCGATTGCACAGTCTCTGGAAGTCATGGCCAGCTTGAAAACGCCAATCATCTCCACGGTGATTGGCGAAGGCGGGTCAGGGGGAGCGCTTGCCATCGGCGTATGCGACAAACTGGTCATGCTTGAATATTCGACGTATTCAGTGATCTCCCCCGAAGGGTGTGCATCGATACTCTGGAAAAGCTCGGACAAAGCCACCGAAGCGGCGGAAGCCATGGGGGTGACCACAAAGGAATTGTCAAAGCTGGGTCTGGTTGATGAAGTCATCGCGGAGCCCCTGGGTGGCGCACACCGGGATTATGATGAAGCTGCTGAATCAGTCAAGGCGCGGATTGTTGATTTCCTCGAACACTCCAGAGGGGTTACGGTGGAGGAGTTGCTCAGGAATCGCTATCACCGACTGGTCAGCTTTGGAAAGTTTGAAACCAAGGATTGATCGACCACCCTGATTTTTCCGTTCAGGCATTGTCCCGCATCCTGTTTCGGGATTTTGGGTTGGCAGAAAATGCCGAGATTGTACTGGCCTACAGTGGTGGCCGCGATTCCCAGGTGCTGCTCGATGGTTTGGTTGAGGTCCGAAAAACTGCCGACATACGCATTACAGCGGCTCACTTTGATCATGGTTTGAATGACCGGTCCGGGCAGTGGGCAGATCAATGCGCCGCCTGGTGTGCGTCCTACAACGTGGAATATGTGGCCTGCCGAAAAGTCATTGAAAACGCACCGGGCGCCAGTTTTGAAGCGACCGCCCGCACGGCCAGGTATCGTTGGCTGGACTCCATTTCCGAACCCGGACAGGTTGTGGTTACGGCCCACCACGCCAATGACCAGGCAGAAACCTTTTTGCTGGGTCTTTTCCAGGGAAAGGATTTTGCGCAGTTGGCGGGAATATCCCCTGACCGGCCCCTGTTGTATCACTCTGAAACACGGCTGATTCGACCGTTGCTCCCATTTCCACAGGCGCAATTACAGCGGTACGCCGAGCAAAATCGTCTGCCGTGGATTGACGATCCTTCGAATCATGACACCCGGTATTACCGGAACTATATCCGGCAGGAAGTTTTGCCGCTGGTGGTGCAGCAATGGCCCGAAGCAGTCACTGAAATGGGCCGTGGAGCGCACTGCATCCGCAAGGTTGTCCACCAGGGCCGGAAGCGAAGTGATGCCCTGCTCGATCAGTACCGCTGTCCTGCAGGACGAACGGTATTTTGTCTCGCCGACCCATTGAATCTTCCGGAACCGGGGAATCTCTATCTATTTGAACTGGCTGATTTATTGCGGGCATGGATACACCATGCGGGGTTGTCATTGCCATCGCAAATCCAGTTTGATTCGATCTGCAACGGAATTCTTCACAAACGGTTTCGCCGGTTTGTGCTGTATCGCGGACAGGCGGTCATCCAGCAATTCGGCGACCGGCTGTTTTTGCGCAGGGATGTCAGGCCGGGAAACCTGGAATCCCTGAAATGGCAGGGGAAGGCCGTGGAAATCCGTCAACTGGGAATCGCCATTGACATGCGCAGGGCCGCTGGAGAAGGTCTGGACCCGGACCGGTTACGAGGCAGGTCCGGGTATTGGATGTGGAGAAGGGGGGGAGAGAAAATCCGGTTGCCGAATAGAAAACACCGGTCTTCGATGAAGAAACTGTTCCAGACCAGGAGGGTGCCACCCTGGGAGCGGGACTGTTTGCCCTACCTGGTTGTGGATGACGAAATTGCCTGGGTGCATGGCATTGGTGCGACGCACCATTTTATTTCCCGGAATGAACATCCCGGGATTTCTCCTGTATTTACCAGGCTGGAAGATTGAGACTTTGTTCTGAATTTGATACGCTTTCCTCCCGTCTGGAAACTGCTTGTGTGTTTCCCCAACCACTACGATATCTGGTGATACCCGATTCATATTTCTGCAGATAAGATGGAGACTTTGGAATTTCTGGCGTATGGCAGGTGTTCGGGTACGGATGCTGAATTCCCCGGATGACTAAGTTTGTCTTTATCACCGGCGGTGTGGTCTCTTCATTGGGTAAGGGCATCGCCTCCGCCTCACTTGGCAGCATCCTTGAGGCCAGGGGCATCCGGGTCACGCTTCTCAAACTCGACCCATATATCAATGTTGATCCAGGTACCATGAGCCCGTTTCAGCATGGCGAGGTGTTTGTAACGGAAGATGGCGCCGAAACCGACCTGGACCTTGGTCACTATGAAAGGTTTGTGCGTACGACCATGTACAAGGACAATAACTTCACCACCGGGCAGGTCTATGAAAGGGTGATTCGCAAGGAACGTCGGGGTGACTATCTGGGTGGGACGGTACAGGTTATTCCCCATATCACCGATGAAATCAAGGACTCTGTGATAGCGGGGGCCAGAGATGCCGAGGTTGCCCTGGTTGAAATTGGAGGCACGGTGGGTGACATTGAATCGCTCCCTTTTCTTGAAGCCATACGGCAGATGCGGATAGAACTGGGAAAAAAGAATACCCTGTTTATGCACCTGACCCTGGTTCCGGCACTTCATGTTGCCGGAGAAATCAAAACCAAGCCTACCCAGCATTCGGTAAAGGAAATGAGGTCGATTGGTTTGCAACCGGACATCCTGCTGTGCAGGGCAAAAGAGGCCCTGCCGGATGCAGCGAGAAAGAAAATTGCACTGTTTACCAATGTTGAGGAAGAAGCCGTTATTTCCGGTATCGATGTGGACAGCATCTATGAAATACCGAAATTGTATGTGGAACAAAGGCTGGACCAGATCGTGACCGATCATCTTCATATTGCAGCGGGACCACCGGACCTGTCGGAATGGGACCGCGTTCTGGAAAACAGGGTCAACCCCGACCATGCCATCGAGATTGCCATGGTCGGGAAGTATGTCAGTCTGACTGAATCATACAAATCACTGTCTGAAGCATTGATACATGCCGGAATACAAACACGAACCGCCATCAACATTCAGTATGTCGATTCCACGGAAATAGAAGAACAGGGCACGGGTATGCTGGCAGGGGCGGATGCGATTCTGGTGCCCGGGGGATTCGGCGAGCGTGGCATCGAGGGCATGATCCAGGCGGCGGAATATGCAAGGGTCAACCGGATTCCGTACCTGGGGATTTGTCTGGGCATGCAGGTTGCAACCATTGAATTTGCAAGGAATGTGGTGGGGCTGGGAAATGCCAACAGCACGGAATTCGACAAGAATTCCCCCCACCCTGTCATCGCACTGATTACCGAGTGGACCCGGGACGACGGTTCAGTGGAGTTGCGCGATGAGAATACCGATCTGGGCGGTACCATGAGACTTGGCGCACAGGATATTCACTTGAAAAAAGGGAGCCGGTACAGCGCGATCTGCGGCTCCGACGTGATTCGTGAGCGACATCGGCACCGGTATGAATTCAATAACCGGTATATGAAGAAAATGGAGGATTGCGGCCTTGTTTTTTCCGGATTGACGTCCAATGGTCTGGTGGAAATCATAGAGCTTAAGGATCATCCCTGGTTTATCGCCTGCCAGTTTCACCCGGAATTCACATCCACCCCCCGGGATGGTCATGTCATGTTTACAAATTATGTGAAGGCAGGTCTTGAATTTCAACGGGCAGGCACTGGCCGTTCCTGAATTAATTTTGTTCACGGGGTAACGGCTCTGCTGGAATCTCAATTATAATCACGGCCATGGAAATTCCAGCTTTCAGGATCAACCGGCAATCGCCATTCTTTCTTATCGCGGGCCCCTGCGTGGTGGAATCCGAAGAAATGGCCCTTTCGACGGCGGCCCACCTGAAGGAGGTTACCGCGAGACTCGGAATCCCTTTTGTCTATAAATCCTCGTTCGACAAGGCCAATCGAACATCCTCCCGGTCTCCTCGGGGACCCGGGCGTGAACGGGGACTGGAAATACTGGCGAAGGTCAGAAATCAGGTTGGCGTCCCCGTGTTGACGGATGTCCACAGCATTGAGGATGTGCACCAGGCGTCCGAGACGGTGGATGTCCTGCAGACCCCTGCCTTTCTGTGCCGACAGACGGACTTGATCCAGGCGGCTGCACGATCCGGCAAGCCGGTGAATATCAAAAAGGGGCAATTTCTTTCTCCTCATGAAATGCAGCATGTCGTCGACAAGGCGAAAGACGCCAATGCCGATGCAACCGTACTGGTCTGCGAACGCGGTTCGAGTTTTGGCTACAATAATCTGGTGGTGGACATGCGCAGTCTGGAGATCATGAAATCAACGGCTTGCCCCGTGGTTTTTGATGCCACCCATTCGGTGCAGCTGCCCGGGGCCGGTCAGGGCAAATCAGGGGGTCAGAGGGAGTTTGTCCCCGTTCTTTCCCGTGCAGCCGTTGCGGTCGGGGTCGATGGCGTTTTTATGGAAACCCACCCGAATCCGGACCAGGCTTTCAGCGATGGTCCCAACGCCTGGCCCCTTCACCGCATGGAGTCCCTGCTGTCCCGGTTACTGGAAATTCACCGGAGCACCCATGGGGCCTCTTGAATGGGTTCTGATCAACAAAGCTGATCACTGGCCGATGAAATTCTGATCAACCGACCCATGGATATGCGGTATGGTTCGGGTTGTCAATGACCAACTTGTCCGAAAGAGAAAGGTAAACCATGTCAGAACATTCTGCAGCAATCAAAAATTTAGTGGCCATGGAAGTGCTGGATTCCCGGGGGAATCCAACAGTAGCCGTAGAACTGGCTCTCAATAGCGGTGTGACCGGCCATGCCGCAGTGCCTTCAGGCGCATCAACGGGTACCCTTGAGGCACTGGAACTGCGGGACCGGGACGAAACCCGCTATGGGGGCAAGGGAGTGGGCCAGGCGGTCTGCAACGCCAATACCATCATTCGCAAGGCGATTTGCGGTCAGGACAGTCATGATCAGCGGAGGATTGATGAATTGTTGATCGAACTGGATGGCACAGACAAGAAAACCAACCTGGGTGCGAATGCGATTTTGGGTGTATCCCTGGCTGCGGCACATGCCGCGGCCAACAGCAAGAGCGAACCCCTGTACCAGCATCTCGGTACGATTTACGGCAGCCGGTCATATACCCTTCCGGTCCCGCAGATGAATATCATCAATGGCGGGGCCCATGCGGACAACGCCATTGATTTTCAGGAGTTCATGATTTTGCCGCTTGGTTTTTCAGAATACCGGGAAGCGCTGAGGTGCGGTGTTGAGATTTTTCATTCTCTGCGGTCGGTTCTGCTGTCCCGGGGGTTCAGCACCGGGGTAGGGGATGAAGGCGGGTTTGCGCCGGAATGCAGGTCCAATGAGGAAGGAATGGGGTTCATCATGCAGGCCATTGAAAAAGCGGGCTATCGACCGGGGGATGAAGTCATGATCGGAATTGACGTCGCCAGTTCCGAATTTTTTGAGGATGGGAAATACTGCCTCCAGGCAGAAGGTCTCAGACTGGATTCAGCCGGGTTTTCGGATTATCTGCAGGCATGGGTCGGCAAATATCCCATCATCAGTATAGAGGATGGCATGGGCGAAAAGGACTGGGATGGCTGGGCAGAGTTGACAAAAAGAATCGGCAGCCAGGTCCAGTTAACGGGGGATGACCTGTTTGTCACCAATACAAGGTTGCTGCAGCAGGGCATTGACCGGGAGATAGCGAATTCCATTTTGATCAAGCTTAACCAGATTGGAACGCTTTCCGAGACGTTCGATACCATGAAAACGGCACAGCAGGCGGGATATGGGACAACCGTATCCCACCGTTCCGGCGAGACGGAAGACACCACCATCGCTGACCTGGCAGTCGCCACCGCCGCCGGTCAGATCAAAACCGGGTCCCTGTGTCGGTCAGAACGGATTTCCAAGTATAATCGACTCTTGAAAATAGAGCAGATGCTGGGGGACAATGCGGTGTATGCGGGAAGAGAGGTGTTTTCCCACTTGGACCGGTAAATACGATGCGGACAGGGCAATGGGCATGGGTATGAAATTACTCCATATTCTTCTCGTGGCACTTTTTGCCGGAACCCAGTACGCCTTGTGGCTGGGCGACAAGAATGTATTCGATTTATATCGCCTCAAGGAGGTTACGGAACAGACCCGGCTGGAGAATGCCGAACTGGAACACAGGACCCAGCGCCTGATTGCCGAGGTCATTGACCTCAAGGAAAACGGCGAAACCCTGGAAACCATTGCCCGGTCTGAACTGGGCCTAATCAAGGAAGGGGAAATCTTCTACCAGGTCATCGAATACTGAATTCCATCCCTCACCCAATGCCAGCGCGAACAGGCTGGCTGTTCGGTGGGCATGGCATTACAAAATGGCATAAGGAATCGGAATCCTCTGAAGCGGTGGTCCTGAAGCGCAGTGGAGGGACAGGCAGCCATCCGCCACGGCCGCCACCGGCACCATGGCACTGACCTCATGGCAGCGGGTTCCTGTCTGGACCGCATCAACCACCAGCCCGGCTTTTTGACCGGGTCTTTCAGGAGCATGGATTGCTGCCCCTTCCCGGATCGGCTCATCGGATTCGACGCGCCCGGCAATCATTCTGTGCTTCGGTTTTCCAAGGTATTTGATGCGGGCAATGATTTCCTGGCCGGGATAGCATCCCTTTTTGAAACTGATTCCATCAATCAGGTCAAGATTGATGTTTTGCGGTATAAAGGACTCGGAGGTGGTGGTGTAAACTTGGGGGATTCCCTCCCGGATGTCCAGCCAGCGCCACAGGTCGCTGTGGTAGGTCCTGGTATTTGGGCGGATTTCAGGGTTCGTCATGGTCGGGGTGGTTGCGATGATGAGGTGCCTGAGGGGGGAGTATTGAAAAACAGATTGGGTTTCCGGAAGAATCGACGGGATTATCGACGGAATCATGGATGGGTCTTCAATCCCCGCAATGCCCAGCGCAAACCGGTCGGGATCGGTTTCAATTTCAACTTTCGCCCGCATCACAAACATTTTCAGCCTCCCCATAAACGGGTCTGCCATGCTGGCGGGAAGCAGGATCCAGAACGCATCGCGGTTTTGCAGCAATTGGAGGATGGCAAATGCCCTGCCTTTTGGGTTGCAATACGCATGCATTTGCGCTTTCCCGTCTGGCAGGCTGTATAGATCGTTGCTGAACTGGCTTTGGAGAAATGTTTCCGCATCCTCGCCGCTGACCCGAAGCAGGCGGAGGTGGGACAGATCAATGAAGCCGGTTTGATTCGACGGGGTGGAAATAAAATTGGCCAGGTCCATCTCCGGCAGCCGGATAAACGGGTGGGCCGGGGCTTCTGTGTGAGACTCTTTGTTCATAATCGGCAAATGTATGGTTTTCTTCCGGTATATTTTCCCATGTACCCGGGTCTATAGATGAGGTCATAAAGGTTGAACTTCAACTATAATAGGGCGTATCCTGTTAGACAACCGGAGCAGAGGATTTTCAATTGACAAACAAGAAACCGATTCTCCCCCAGGCTTTGCCGCTTCAGCCTGGTGAAACGCATGAACGGCCGGATGACAAGAGCGCCCATGCGACCGCGACCGGCGTGCAACCGCAACCGGGGTCCGGACCCGGGGAAATTGGCGGCCCGGCGGGCCCGGAACCCACTCGCTATGGTGATTGGGAAGTGAACGGTCGCTGCTCTGATTTCTAGTATTTTGGGAGGTCATTCGCCCGGGCAACCAAAAATTTCCCGGTCATGGAATGCAGATCGGCTTGCAAACGATTTTCGGGCTGGCCCAACTGGCCTGATTGACATAACTGGTACAAACATACATCCCTGGAGACGCATTTGCCAGAAATAAACCGACCGCTGTCACCTCATTTGCAGGTTTATAAACCCCAGATCACCTCGGTGTTGTCCATATTGCACCGGGGAACGGGCATGGTGATTACATTGGGTGCGGTCATTATTGCAGGATGGATATGGAGTATTATGACCGGTTCTGCGGCCTACCACTGTCTGCATGGATTCCTGAATTCCGCCATTGGGAAAATACTGATGATTTTCTGGACACTGTGCACCAGTTATCACCTGTTTAACGGAATCCGGCATCTTGTCTGGGATTGTGGATATGGTTTTGAACTGGACCAGGTCTATTGGTCGGGAAAGGGAGTGCTCGCCGGCGCAGTCCTGCTCACCGCACTGGTATGGTTGGCCGGGGCATGAAAAATCCCCTTGCCAGCGTGAAGGGTCTGGGCGCTTCCGGAGAAGGTTCGCATCACTGGTGGTTACAGCGGATGACCGCGCTGGCACTGATACCGCTGGCGGTCTGGTTCATGTTTTCCATTGTTGGGCATATGGGGGAAGACCTTGAGACGGTGAGAACATGGATCGCGCAACCCCACGTGGCGGTGTTGCTTGTATTGTACCTGGGGTTCATGTTTTATCATGGCCAGCTGGGCATGCAGGTCATCATTGAGGATTATGTTCACCGCTCCGGCCTGCGATTGTGCTGCCTGCTGGTCACAAAGGCGGTTCTTCTGGTATCCGGGTTGGCAGGCATCTTTGCAATACTGCGCATTGCCCTGTCGTGATCCACCCGGCCACTACAATCTAGATCTGGAGAGGTGAATTGGCAGAATCCTACAAATTGATTGATCACCAGTATGACGTGGTCGTAGTCGGTGCAGGGGGAGCAGGACTGCGGGCGACTTTCGGCATGGCGGTGGAAGGACTGAAAACGGCGTGTATCACCAAGCTGTTTCCCACAAGAAGCCATACGGTTGCCGCACAGGGAGGGATGAGTGCCGCCCTTGGCAACATGGGAGAAGATGACTGGCGTTGGCACATGTACGATACGGTGAAGGGTTCGGATTGGCTGGGAGACCAGGATGCCATCGAGTATATGTGCAAGGAAGCCGCGGATGCGGTGATTGAGCTGGAGCATTATGGGGTGCCGTTTTCACGTACTGCGGACGGCAAGATTTACCAGCGGGCTTTTGGGGGCATGACAACACGGTTCGGGGAAGGACAGGCACAGCGGACCTGCGCGGCGGCGGACCGCACAGGGCATGCGATACTGCACACCCTGTACCAGCAGTCGCTGAAGCACAAGGCAGAATTTTTCATTGAATACTTTGCACTGGACCTGATCATGGAGGCCGGGGAGTGCAGGGGGGTGATGGCCTGGGACCTCGAAAAAGGAGAATTGCACCGGTTCGCTGCAAGGATCGTCGTTCTGGCAACCGGCGGCTATGGACGTGCCTATTTTTCAGCGACGTCCGCACACAGCTGCACGGGGGACGGAGGCGGCATGGTATTGCGTGCCGGACTGCCCCTGCAGGACATGGAGTTTGTCCAGTTTCACCCTACCGGCATTTATGGCGTCGGGTGCCTGATTACAGAAGGGGCCCGGGGGGAAGGAGGATTCCTGACCAACTCCAAGGGGGAGCGATTCATGGAGCGCTATGCGCCGAATGCCAAGGAACTCGCGTCCCGGGATGTGGTCAGCCGTTCCATGACCATGGAAATAAGAAGTGGTCTGGGTGTTGGGAAAGAGAAGGACCACATCAATCTGCACCTTGAGCATCTGGGTCCGGAAGTGTTGGCTGAACGACTTCCGGGCATCTCTGAACTGGCAAGGATTTTCGCTGCAGTGGATGTGACCAAGGAACCCATTCCGGTATTGCCCACCGTTCACTACAACATGGGAGGTGTACAGACCAATATCCATGGAGAGGTCGTGACGCTGCAGGGGGGTGATCCGGAGCATGTCGTTCCCGGATTGATGGCCATTGGCGAAGCCGCGTGTGTTTCCGTCCATGGGGCAAACAGGCTGGGATCGAATTCCCTGCTTGACCTGGTGGTTTTTGGCAGGGCGGTTGCCCACCGGGCCCGGGATATTATTAAGCCGGGAAGTAAAAAAATCCGGCTGTCCAGTCAGTCCGGGACCGAAATCCTGGACCGTTTTGACCGGATTCGAAATTCCAGGGGGGATATCCCAACGGCGCAGATTCGACTTGAAATGCAGAAAACCATGCAGAATTATTGTGCTGTTTTCCGAACCGAAGAGGTCATGCGGGAAGGGATGGGGAAACTTGCGGAAGTGTGCAGGGATTTTGCCCATGTCGGGATCACCGACCGGTCGATGATCTGGAATTCGGACCTGGTGGAAACCCTGGAACTGGACAACCTGCTTCGACAGGCAATGGTCACCATACACTCCGCAGAAAACCGGAAGGAAAGCCGGGGAGCCCATGCCAGGGAAGACTATACTGACCGGGATGACAGGAACTGGATGAAGCATACCCTCGCATGGCAGGACGCAGTGGGGGATGTGCCCCGTATCGACTACAGGCCGGTTCACAGCTATACCCTGACCGATGAAGTGAAATACATTGAACCGAAAGAGCGGGTTTACTAATGGCAGAATTCAGACTCCCCGTAAATTCCCGTATTACAAAAGGAAAGGAACATACGGATACCAGTGCAGGTCGGCTGCGCACCATCAAGGTGTACCGGTGGAATCCCGACAGCGCAGAGAACCCCAGGCTGGATGTCTACCGGGTAGACCTGGATGCCTGCGGACCCATGGTGCTGGACATACTGATTCGAATTAAAAATGTGATTGACAGCACGCTGACGTTTCGCCGTTCCTGCCGGGAAGGCATTTGCGGGTCCTGTGCCATGAACATTGACGGTGTCAATACCCTGGCCTGTACCATGGCGGCAGAGGATATCCAGGGGGACATCAATATTTATCCACTGCCCCATATGGCCGTGGTCAAGGACCTGGTTCCGGACATGAGCAACTTTTATGCGCAATATGCGTCCATCAAGCCCTGGTTGCAGTCTGATGCCCCGGCTCCGGACCGGGAACGGTTGCAGTCTGAAGAAGACCGGAGCAAACTGGATGGGTTGTACGAATGCATTTTGTGTGCGTGCTGTTCCACAAGCTGCCCGAGCTACTGGTGGAACAGCGACCGTTATCTTGGTCCCGCTGCATTGCTGCAATCCTACCGGTGGATTGCGGACAGCCGGGACGATGCCACCGGTGAACGTCTCGATGAGCTCGATGATACGTTCAAGCTGTATCGCTGTCATACCATCATGAACTGTACAAAGACCTGTCCCAAGAGCCTGAATCCGGCGAAAGCGATTGCAGAAATAAAGAAGAGCATCGCCCGGAGGAAATGATCCGGGGAAAAGGGAACGGTCCGGAGTGAGCCACATGGAAAACGCTCTGCAAAAGAGAAAGGTGCTCTGGCGCAGCCGGCGGGGAACCCGGGAACTGGACATGTTGCTGGGCGGTTTTATTTCCGCGCACTACGAAACCCTGTCCGGGGAAGAGAAAAGCCTGCTGGACCGGTTGATGAAAACGGAGGATCCGCTGTTGAGCGACTGGCTTTGCCATCACATCCGGCCCCCGGATCCGGGAATGGAAAAAATTGTCCGGAAAATACGATCATCCCGGGATGAATAACGGGGACGGTACACGGCGATACCGGCGACCCCACACGGAATTCACAGGGACTGGCACTGCAACGGGTTTCGGGTCCCCGGTTTCGTACAGTCAATCGGGCAGACCGAAGATCCCCCAGCCTCCTTGATCCATTGAAACCCGGGTCGAGTTGTCAGAACCTGGTTAATGACGGTCAAATCTGGTGTTGAGTATGACGGCGGTTTCGGTGGAAATAATACCCGGGATGAGGCTGACCCGGTCCAGGGTCTGGTCCAGAGCCATCGCGGAATCAACACTGATAATTGCGATCAAATCAATTTTCCCGCTGACCGTGTAGAGAGTATCGATAACGGTGATTTTCTCCAGTGCACGGACGATATCCTGATTCGACCTGGGTTCGGTTCTCAGATTGACATGGGCCTGGATTCTGGATTGGGCCAAAGCGGGCCCCGGCCGCAGTGTGTATCCACCGATGGCCCCGCTTTCTTCAAGCCGGGATAATCGCTGTTGTACCGTGGTTCGGGATACCCCCAGCCGTCTCGACAGGTCAGTGACTGACATTCTCGCATTCTGCCTGAGTAAAGACAGCAATCGTTTGTCTTGTTCCTTCATGCCAGTATTATGCAATATGTTCAGCAAGCATTACAATATGAAAATAAATACAGTCAAATTAACATAAAATGCATCTATTATGTTTAATTTAAGTGCTGCATAATGGTTTCGAGGTTCGTTACCACGGTGTTGGCCATGCAAAACATATCGTTCAATCAGGAATGGGACCGGAGCCCTGATGTTCCGGTTTACCGGGATACCCGGGACTACCTGGTCCGCAATGATCTTGATCGGTCGTGCTACCTGTTTTCAGCAGAACAGCTCGCCCGGACAGCCCGGAAATTCCAAGGGCTTTTCCCGGGTGAAGTGTCCTATGCCGTGAAGGCCAATCCACATCCACTCGTATTGGACGCATTGTGGGAAGCCGGTGTGCACACGTTTGACGTGGCTTCTTTGGGTGAAATTGAACTGGTTCGCCAGAGGTTTCCGTTTGCCCGCCTGCATTACAACAATCCGGTACGCTCGGCAAACGCCACCGCCATGGCGCATGAAAGATACGGAATCCGCTCCTATGTGGTGGATGACATGGCCGGTTTGAATTCGGTTCTTTCCCATGGCGATGGTATGGAGATTACCGTTCGGTTCAAGCTGGACCACCGTGACGCCATCTACGATTTTGGCAGCAAATTCGGGTCCGCTCCGGAAGACGCCGCAGTGTTGCTTGAACGGGCAAAACAAAAGGGTGCCCGAACGTCACTCGCATTTCACCCGGGGTCCCAGTGTACCGACCCCCTGGCCTATGTCGACCATATCATCGCCGCCTCGGAAATTGCCGAAAAAGCCCAGGTTGTGCTGTATCGCCTGAACGTGGGGGGCGGGTTCCCGGTTGCGTATGAGCCCGGCAGTGTGCGCCGGGTTGAAGATTTTTTCACGGCGATTGGCCAGGGACTGGACGGGTATTTTCCCGGAGCCAGGCCGGAACTGATCTGTGAGCCGGGCCGGGCCCTGGTCGCATCCTCCGTTTCACTGGTTGCCGAAGTGATCCATGTAAGACAGGACGGTGATGTCTTTATTAACGACGGGGTATATGGTGGGTTCCAGGAACAGACGATCATGAAAACTCCCCTGCCCATCCGTACATGGAGAGAGGGCCGGGTGTTGACTTCCCATCGGGCACCCAGAACTGTTTTTGGTCCAACCTGCGACCCTTTGGACCGTCTGTCCGTGCCGTTTTCCCTGCCCGTGGACATTCAACCGGGGGATGGCATCGAGTTCGGACTGATGGGGGCATATGGTTCGGCAACAACGACCCGTTTCAATGGAATTGAAACCGGGGAGTATGTCTGTGTGGAGACTGGTTTTACGGATTGGTGAGCAGATTGGCCCCGGGCAGGGCCAGGGACGGCTTCACCGGGGGCAATGCCGGGTATGGAAACCGGGACATTCCCCGGCGAACGTGACCGCTGGACCGGTTATCATTGTGACGGTTGAATATCCTGATTCAACCCCCATACTAACGGGAACAAGGCATGTGTTGTTTCCCGGTTCGGTTGAAACGGGATATCGTGCTTACGATACCCTGTGTTATAATGCAGGGCGGGAACCGAAGTCCGAAGTGTCTTTTCGCTGATATCTCAAAAATAGCATAACATATCAATTTCTTACATCGAAATCATGCCTGTCACGTTAACACAATCCGCGGCCAGTCGAGTCAGCGCACACCTGTTGTCAAAGGGAGTCGGAGAAGGATTGCGACTGGGCATCAAGAAGTCCGGTTGTTCCGGGTTTGCATACCAGATGGATTATGCCCGGCAAATCAATGAGGATGACCGGGTATTTGAAAGTCACGGTGTCAAGGTTGTCGTCAAGGAAGAGTACCTGCAATACCTGGAAGGCATTGAAGTGGATTACAGGGAGGACGGGTTGACCGCGGCATTTCATTTCAGCAACCCGAATGTTACGGACCAGTGTGGTTGCGGAGAGAGTTTCACCGTTTACTGAACGGGGCCGGTTACACGCCGGTTTAGTCGCCGCCGCTGCAAGGCGGGAAGGGATGTCTGGAAAGATGGCTGATGAATTCCGTATTGGTTAGACCCCCCGCAAAACATTCTTCTGCATCCAGCGTGGTAGTCGCCACAATGGGATGCAAGGTGAATGCGTTTGAATCCGAGTTGATTGCCGAGAAACTGGAACGCAATGCCGTTCAACGGGTCCAGTCGGTGAAGGATGCGGACCTGTTTATTATCAACACCTGTACGGTCACAGCCGAAGCAGACCGACAGGCCAGGCAGCTGATTCGCAGGGCGATTCGGCAAAATCCCCGGGCCAGGATTGTAGTGACTGGCTGTTATGCACAAATGGACCCGGATGCCTGTGCGCAAATCCCCGGGGTCGACCTCGTCGTCGGGAACAGTCAAAAACTCGATATCCCGGCCCTGGTGGAGGATTTGTGCAGGGACCGGCTGCCTTCCGTATTGTTGCGTGACATTGACCGGGAAATCAGCCTGCCGGAACAGTTGCTCAAGGGATACCAGGGAAAATCCAGGGCATTTGTTCAAATCCAGCAGGGTTGTGATCAGGGCTGCACTTTTTGCATCATCCATGTTGCCAGGGGGCCAAGTCGTTCCTTCCCACCCGCATCGATCAGGAGTCAGTGCGAGCGCCTGTTGATCAATGGGTATGGAGAAATCGTGTTGTGCGGGGTGGATATTGGATCCTATGGAATGGATGTCAGTGATTCGAGTGTACATCTCACCGGATTGATCCGTGCCCTGGCGGGTCTGGAAGGGGATTACCGGATACGGTTGAGTTCCATTGACCCGGCCCACATTACCGATGAGTTTGTTGAATTGCTGCGTCAGTCCCCCAATATCTGCCCGCACCTGCACCTGTCCCTGCAAAGTGCCAACACGCTCATCCTGAAAAGAATGAAAAGAAGGGCCCGGCGGGAACTTGTTTACGATCGTATAACCGCCTTGCGTTCAGCGCTGCCCGACCTGGTGTTGAGTGCGGATATTCTTGCGGGTTTTCCTACCGAGTCCGATGCCCATTTTGATGACACCCTGGCCGCAATCGAAGAACTGGAAATTGCCTATCCCCATGTTTTCACCTATTCATCCAGGCCCGGTACACCCGCAGCCCGTATTCCTGACCAGGTGCCAAAAGGCATTCGCCAACAGCGCGCGGATGCAGCACGCAGGGCGGGCCGGAAGGTCTGGCACCGGGTGGCGCATCGACAGGTCGGGGAAACAAAACGCGTACTGCTGGAAAACTGCCACGCCCCTGCAAACCGCCCTTACCTGGTTTTTTCCAGGGCAGACAATTATTTCCCGGTGAAGATAAAATGTGATTCCAGGCCGGAATCCCAGTGGCTGGATGTTAAAATAACCGGGGTTGGCGAGAATACCCTGCTGGCCTGACCACGGTTGCGAATGTACAATTGGCTCGCAGTTTTTGGTTCGGAAGACGGGGTAACTGACGGGTTGTCCATGAGCCGTTCACCCGGGATTCAACAGGTTTGTTTTATCCGAAAAATGATTTTGAATTAGAGATTTACCAGGAAATTCTCTGAAATTCCGCCAGGATTGGCAGTGTGGGATTTTGATGCACAGACACGGCGGCGGACCGGCGGGGAATGGAAGCAGGTATTCGTTGCTGCCGGATGAACTATAATATACAACTGGAGAAAATTATGGCGATTGAGCGAACATTTTCCATTGTCAAGCCCGACGCAGTGGCCGGCAATAGTATTGGGAGAATTTATCAGCGATTCGAGGAAGCAGGATTGACCATCGTGGCATCACGAATGCTGCATATGACCCGGGAACAGGCGGAAGGATTTTATGCCGTGCACAAGGAGCGTCCTTTTTACAATGATCTGGTCCGTTTCATGACTTCGGGACCGGTCATGGTGCAGGTGCTGGAGGGAGAAAATGCAATCTCCAGGAACCGGGAGGTGATGGGAGCAACCAATCCGGCGGATGCGGAGGCCGGAACCATTCGTGCGGATTTTGCTGCCAATGTTGAAGAAAACGCGGTACATGGTTCGGATGCATCCGAGACCGCGGCGGTGGAGATATCATTTTTCTTCGAAGAAAACGATATTTGCCCAAGGACCCGTTGAGGGGAAGCACGACAGTGTCTGAATCCACCACAAACCTGTTTTCCCTGGACCGTAGCGCAATGGAATCATTCTTCCATGGGATCGGGGAAAAGCGATTTCGGGCCAACCAGCTGCTGCAGTGGGTTTACCAGCGCAATATGACCGATTTTGGGAGGATGACAGATCTCAGCAAGGGATTGCGGGAGAAGTTGAACCAGAGTACGAATCTGAATCTTCCGGAAATTGTCAGTCAACAGCAATCCCGTGATGGAACCGTGAAATGGCTGCTCCGGCTCCAGGACCACAATTGTATCGAAACGGTTTATATTCCCGAAAGCAGCCGTGGTACCCTGTGTGTGTCTTCCCAGGTAGGATGTGGACTAAACTGTACGTTCTGCTCCACCGCTCAACAGGGGTTCAACCGCAACCTGAGTGTTGATGAGATTATTTCACAGGTCTGGATTGCCAACAATGTTCTGGAGAAAACGGAAAGCAGGGAACATGGAATTTCATCCCATGACGAGTCCGGGCAGCGCAGACCGGTGACCAATGTGGTCATGATGGGCATGGGAGAACCGTTGCTGAATTTTGAAAATGTGGTATCGGCCATGAAATTGATGATGGATGACTTTTCATTCGGCCTGTCGAGGCGAAGGGTGACGCTCAGTACGGCGGGGATGGTTCCATTCATTGACCGGCTTCGACAGGAATGCCCGGTCAGTCTGGCCGTGTCCCTGCATGCTCCGGATGATGAACTGCGAAACAAGCTGGTGCCGCTGAATAAAAAATATCCAATCCGTGAACTTCTTGAGAGTTGCACAGCCTACGTGGGCGAAAAGAACAGGCAGAGAATCACCTTTGAATATGTCATGCTCAAAGGTGTGAACGACAGCCTGGCCCAGGCGAGACAGCTTTCCAGGGTGCTGGCAGGTGTGCCGGCAAAAGTGAATCTCATCCCTTTCAATACATTTCCGGGCACCCGGCTTGAGGGGTCAGACATGAATTCCATTCATCGATTCAGGGATGTGCTGATGTCACGGAACATCCTGACCATAACAAGAAAAACCAGGGGAGATGACATTGATGCCGCCTGTGGGCAGCTTGCGGGAGATTTTCTGGATCGAACCAACCGGTCGCAGCGGCTCCAGCGACAACGGGTGACATTGTCCTGATGGCACCGATGGTTCCAAACCTGTATTCCCTGTTTTCAGGTCCCCGGTTGTCTGTCGGCGGGAGATGTATGGGCCCAAAAGCCAGTCGGTATGCCCCCGCAGGAAGGAAACCGGCACCGGGTGCGTTGGAAGTTTTTCGCGTGGACCCGGGTTTGCGCCCGGGCACCCCGGTCCTCCTGTGTGCCGGTTTGCCCACACAGGCGGGGCGGGAAACCGACTGTGATGCCGGTGCTTTATCGGCAGGCCTGTCCCGGCCTGCATTCAAAATCAAAGCGGAATTTCCGGATACGGATTCTGACCACCCATGCCGTACAGGAGTGCACAACGGCCAGGGTTTGATCATCAATCCGACCTGTTGAAGCCATAGCGACCAAAGATCATGGAGCAAACAGAATTTGTCATGCCAACCCCCGGATCCTTATTCAGGGAAAAAAGAAGAAAACTTGGCTGGGACCTAAAGGATGTTGCGGATGAACTGCTGTTGTCAGTGGCCCAGGTCGAGGCGATTGAGCAGGATGATTTTGATTCCCTGCCCGAGGCGCCCTACATTATTGGCTACTGGAGAAGTTACGGAAACCTGCTCGGGGTGGATGTCACCAAGGAAATTGATGTATACAAGAAAAGCCGTCACCCCCCGCTGTCAAACATTGTACTGAAGCCCAATCACCGGAGTGTTCACCATCTTCAGGAAAAACTGCGAAAGAAATCTGCGGTTGTTTTTTTTGCGCTTTCGGTGCTTTTTCTGGGAGTAATCTGGTATTGGCAAACCCCGGAAAATGTACTGCTAACCCAGCGGCTGGATGAGACTTCCGACCCTCAACTGGTGGTGATTGATTCCGAGGACAATACAGAACAGGGGGTTGCCGGGGACAGCAGCCAGCTGGATACCCAGAATCTCTCGCTGAGCGTGTTGTCGGAACACGATTTTTCAGAAGAATCAGAGGCCGGTGATGAGCAAAAAAGTGATGATTCAACGCTGAATTTACCTGAAAACCCGGCCTCACCGACCGCACAACCCTCCCCGGATGGCAGCGAGCCGGTTCTGGCGGATCATGTGGAAAATATCGACCAGGGTTCCGTCAATCAGGAGTCCGTACCATCCAGGGCCGATTCTGCCGGAGAATCCACTGACCCAGGCCTGCTTTCCAGCAGCCAGGACGAATCTTCGGACCCGGTTGTGAACCCGGAAGTCATGGTACCAGGCACTGAAGAAGCTGAAACCGTTGCACGGGAATCGGATAATGCGAACCCGGAATCCGCGGAGGAAGTGGCTGCGCTCCCGGAAGCTACGGAGGAATCCCTTCCTTCAGCGGGCGCCGTCGACGAAACCGTTGAAGCCGGGGAACCGGAAGCTGCAGAGGAAGACGGAAGTCGGCCCGGGGAAGCGGCTGCACTCCCGGAAGCCGCGGAGGAACTCCTTCCTTCAGCAGGAGGCACCGTGGGCGAAACCGTTGAAGCCGGGGAATCGGAATCTGCGGAGGAAGTGGCTGCACTCCCGGAAGCCGTGGAGGAACCCCCTCCTTCCGCCGGAACCGTCGGTGAAACCGTTGAAGCCGGGGAACCGGAAGCTGCGGAGGAAGACGGAAGCCGGCCCGGGGAAGTGGCTGCACTCCCGGAAGCCGCGGAGGAACCCCTTCCTTCAGCGGGCGCCGTCGACGAAACCGTTGAAGCCGGGGAACCGGAAACCGGTCTGGAATCGAGCCTTGGTACGGTCATGGACCCGACTTCCGAAAACCAGATTGTGGTCCACGTGGAGAAACCGATGTGGCTGGATGTCAGGGAACGGGACGGGACCAAGCTTGTTTTTCGAGACGTTGAACCCGGCGAACCCCTGATCATCAATGGAAAAGCGCCGTTTTGGGTTTACCTGGGCGAAGCGGACAGCGCAAGTGTGGTCTACCTCGGGCAATCGGTCCAGTTCGAAGCGAACGAAGGTGAATCGTTCGTCCAGATTGTTGTGGGGGAGTTCCCCGGCCGCAATACCACCGAACCGGTGGCAGAAACCAATGAGTGATCGTATTCAGGCCGTTCGCGGCATGAACGATCTGTTGCCTGAGAACATGGGGCTTTGGCACCGCCTGGAGTCGACTCTCAGGGCAGTCGGATGGCAATATGGCTACCAGGAAATTCGAACGCCGCTGCTTGAAAAAACGGCCCTGTTTACGCAGTCCATTGGCGATCAAACCGATATTGTCGACAAGGAAATGTATACGTTCACGGACAGTGGCGAGGAACGTCTATCACTCAGACCGGAAGCCACCGCCAGTACGGTCAGGGCCTGTATCCAACATGGGCTGCTGCACAATCAACAGCGAAGATTCTGGTATATGGGACCGATGTTTCGACGGGAAAGGCCGCAAAAGGGCCGATACCGCCAGTTTCACCAGTTTGGCATTGAGGCATTCGGGTGGCCTGGTCCGGATATTGATGCGGAAATTATTCGTGCAGGTGAACGGATATGGAAAGAGTTGGAAATTGATGGAATACAGCTTGAAATCAATACTCTCGGCTCCAGCCAGTCAAGGCTGGCCTACCGGAATTCGCTTCAGCAGTTTCTGAGGAAAAACCTGGACCAACTGGATAAAGACAGCCTGCGCCGGCTGGACAGGAACCCGCTCAGAATTCTGGACAGCAAAAACCCGGACCTTCAGGAACTGATTTCGAATGCTCCAAGTATACTGGACTTCATACAGGTGGAGGAGAAAAAGCATTTCGAGAGGCTTTGTGAATCCCTTGGGAAGTCATCGATAAATTTCAGTATCAACACGAGACTGGTGCGAGGACTGGACTACTACACCAGTACCGTATTTGAGTGGACCACGAAACAGCTGGGCGCACAAAATACCGTGTGTGCGGGGGGCAGATATGACTCTCTGGTAGAAAATCGGGGTGGAAAACCGGTGCCGGCCATTGGTTTTGCAATGGGCATGGAACGATTGGCTGAGCTCGTGACTGCACAGGGGAAGGGCGGGGGAACCCCCGGTTATTCGATATATGTTATCGACATTACCGGAGTGGAAAGTTCCGGTACAGTCGGTATTTCTGAAGCGTTGCGCGATGCTGGATTTGTCGTGGTTGACCACTGTGGCGGAGGAAAACTGAAAACCCGGCTGAAACGGGCTGATCAGTCAGGCGCTGAAATCTGCATCATAGTGGGGGAGACGGAACTGGAGAAAGGGGTTGTCCAGGTCAAATTTATGCGTAAGGGGAGCGACCCGCTGGAACTGCCAGGTTCAGGCCTGGTTCAATGGTGTGAATCCAATATAAGATAGAATTACAACGATCCGATGATGGGCTTGATCTGAAATGGCTGAAGAGAAATTACCGAAATTACCGAAATTTGCAGAAGATGATGATGTAGCCAGAGCAAAGGTACTGTGGGAGGAATACGGGAAGTCTCTGACGGCGGGCATTCTTCTCGGTCTGGCAGGTATCGTTGGGTTCAACTATTGGGGTCATTATCAGCAATCCCAGGGTGAAGCGGCCTCTGAACTGTTCGAGAGTGTCGATGTGGATGCGCCAATTGAGACCACCCGGGGGATTGTCGCTACCCTGAAACAGGACTTCAGGGATACGCCGTATGCCGTGTTGGCAGGACTGCTGCTCGCCAGGCAATTTGTGGAGGAGGACGATCTGGAATCCGCGGCTTCCGAACTGTCCTGGGTGGTGTCCAATACGGAGGATGCCAGTATGAAGCATGTCGCAAGGCTTCGGCTGGTATCGGTGCTGCTTGCCAGCAATGACCCGGACCGGGCGCTGGAAATCCTGGAACATGGAAACCGGGAAAGCAGCTTCTCATCAAGATACCACGAGTTACAGGGAGATGCCTATCTCCAGCGTGGCCGGCAGGGTGACAGGCGGTTGGCCAAGGAGGCCTATTCACAATCACTGAAGTTATTATCTCTGGGGGCCGGAAATACCGCCCTGGTGCAGTTAAAACTGGAAAATATCGGAGAAATATAATTGCAAAAGTATCTTGTTCTGTTTTTTGTGGTGCTGGCACTGGTTTCCGGCTGCAAGAACAAAGTCAAAAAGGAAACACTGTGGGATGTATACCAGGAGCCGGTAGCGCCGAAATCATTGCCTAAAGGCAGTGGTGTAAGAGAAATCCAGACGCTGTGGAAGAAAGATGTGGGCAGTGGTTCGAAAATCGGTTTTGCAATACTGAAGCCGGCCTATTTCGAAGATGGAATCTATATTGCCAGCAGGAATGGGGAGGTTTCAAGGTTCCAGGCCGATACCGGTAAATTGATCTGGCGCCAAAGGCTGGGAAAACCAGTGTATTCTGCAATTGGGGTGAACGATGGCCTGGTGGCGGTTGCCCATGACAATGGCGACCTTACGGCCCTGAACGCCAGCGATGGTTCCATCGACTGGGAAGTGTCCATCAAGCGCCAGATTTCAGCCGTTCCAGTGGTGGGCCGGGGAAGGGTGGTCATCCGAACTGCCGATGGGCTGGTGATCGGGCTTGACAACAGAAATGGTGAAATCGTGTGGCAGGTACAAAAAACCGTACCGGGCCTGAGCATGCATGGGGATTCTGTTCCCGTGATTGTCGGGGACGCCGTCCTGATCGGTTTGTCCAATGGAAAAATAATCGCCAACAATGTGATTAGCGGCCGCGATTACTGGGAAACCGAGATCTCTTATCTGCAGGGACAAAATGAGCTGGAAAGGTTGACGGATTCCGATACGCCCCCCATTGTTCAGGGCGCGACGGTATACACCGCTGCCTATCAGGGAAATGTGGTGGCGATCCAGTTAAGCGATGCCGCTTCCATATGGAAAACCGGCCTGTCCACCCGGCTTCCCATGGCGATCGATGGAGAAACATTGTACATTACCGGGGAGTTGGGTGATCTCGTTGCACTGAACAGGCAGGATGGGTCGGTACTGTGGGAGCAGCGCGCTTTTCGCGGGCACGGCATCAGTCAGCCAATTGTCTTGGATAACCGGGTGGTGATCGGGGACTCAAGGGGGCGCATCCATACCCTGGATCCGGACAATGGCGAGCTGGTCGAAACCAGGAAAATCGTGAGCGGTGCCATTGTAGGCATCATTAACAACGGGTCGAACTTCGCGATTTTTTCCTCGACAGGTAATATCGCAGCATTGTCGCTTTAGGGCGGCGGCCCGCAGGGATGAAACCTGCCGCGGATACCCGGACCCTGTCCGGTCAAGCCACTCCTTGTGAATACTTCTGAGGCAGGAATGGGGACAATGTTGCCCGTAATCGCCCTCATTGGACGGCCCAATGTAGGCAAATCCACGTTGTTCAATAAACTGACCCGGTCCAGGGACGCCCTGGTGGGGGATCAACCCGGTGTGACCCGGGACCGGTTATATGCCCGCGCACGGATGGGAGACAAGCCCTTTCTGGTGGTGGATACCGGTGGACTGGAAGCCGAAACTTCCGATTTTTCCGATCTGGTGAGACAGCAGGTCGACCAGGTTGTTGAAGAAGCCGACACGGTATTTTTTATGGTCGATGCCCTGCAGGGCGTGGTTCTCCAGGACAGGGAAATAGCCATGCACCTGAGGAAAAGTAACCGAAAGATCATTCTGCTGGTGAACAAGGCAGAGGGAAAAGTGCCGGACCTGGTGGCTTCGGAATTTGCTGAACTCGGTATGGGGGTGCCGTTCCCGGTTTCCGCGAAGCGGGGGGACGGGATTGTGAAGCTATTGGGAGAAGCCCTGAAAGACTTCAAGGAGGTGCTGGTTGACGCCGATGACGGGGTGCCGAGGGTGGCCATCGTGGGCCGGCCCAATGTCGGGAAATCCACGCTGACAAACCAGCTTGCAGGGGCGCACCGGATGATCGTCAGCGATATCCCGGGAACCACCCGGGACAGCGTTTCGATACCGGTCAAATTTCGGGGAGAGGACTATGAAATCATGGACACGGCAGGGGTCAGGAAAAAATCCAGGGTGGAGAAGGGCATTGAGCTCTTTTCCGTCGTGAAAACTCTCCAGGCAATTGAAAAGAGCCATGTCGTGTTGCTGGTGCTAAATGCATCATCCGAGGTCAGTTTTCAGGATGCCGCGATTGCCGGGATGGTCTACGATCTTGGGCGCTCAATGGTGGTCGTCGTCAATAAATGGGATGGACTGGAGACAAAGCAGAAGAACAGGATAACCCGAAGCATGCAATCAAGGCTGTCCTTTCTCTGCGATTTTGAATCCATCTATATCTCTGCGCTTCACGGGTCCAACTGCCACCAGGTGTTGCCTGCGGTGAAACGGGCCTACGATTCGGCGATGGTCGAAATCGCAACATCAAGTTTGAACCGGACATTGCAGGAAGCTGTGGACCTGACCCCGCCTCCTGCCCACAACAAGCGCCCTGTACGATTGAAATTTACGCATCAGGCCGGTAAAAATCCCCCGGTTATCGTGGTCCATGGAAACCTGGCCCAAACCCTGCCTGCCTCCTACCTGAAATACCTTTCCAGGTTTTTTTCCAGAAAATACCGGTTAACCGGGACACCGTTGCGAATGATTCCCCGATCAGGCAAAAACCCATTCAGGAAGAAAACACAGACAAAAAAAACATCCCCGGGAAAGTCAGGGCGAAGCCGTAAACTGTAGTGGGTTGATCCCGTAACCATTCAGGGCAACCAGCCAGTCCACCCGGCCGATGGAGAGGGCTTCAATATGGTTTACCGTACCGATTACGCTTCCCGGGTCGATGGTTTCTCCAGGCTTGAGACGGGTACTGTTCAGGTTGCTGATGACTGACTTCATGCCATTGCCATGATTCAAAATGACCGTCATGCCGGAATTGGCGGAAAGAAATGTCTGTTCCACCAATGCCGCTGAAGGAGAGTAAACCAGGGTATCCGGTTCGGTAATATACGTAATCCAGGAGTGCTCAATGAGGATGTCCGGGGACCTGCTGCTGACGATCCATCCGTATGGGATATAGCTGCCCGAGGATATGATTTGCCGGTATTCATATCCGGGAGGTTCCGCATGTTCCTGGCTGTCACGTTCGTTCCACAGGATATCCAGGGTGGACGGTTCATGGGGGTGGAATTCCAGAAGATCCAGGTTTTTTGGCAGCACCACAATCCGCTGGCGCAAGTCGGCAGGCAGGGATTGAACCCGAAAGGTTTTCTTGGTTTTCCGATTGATTGCATCCTTGAAGGTCAGTATGTATTTCCCAGGCAGGATATCCTGGGGCAGACCGACGATTGCTGTCCAGTGGGTTTCTCCCCGTGCGATGTACACGGGCCGGTCACCGAATCTGATAATGGGTCTGGGTTCACTTTTCTTTCCAAGAGCAATCACCAGGACCCCGCCGGGAACAGGGTTGTTTTTCGGCAGTGCAGCCAATCCGGGAAAGCTGTAGACCAGGCAACAGCACAGTATGCAGGCAAATTGTGTCCAGGCGCGTTTCATTTGTTTACGATTGCAGTGAAGTGTCCCCGGGAAACTCTGATCTTCAGAATGTCGCCGGATTGGGTTTTGTCGGCATCGGTGACAATCTGTTTCTTTTCATCCTGAACGATGGCATATCCGCGCTGGACCGTATGATCGGGACTCATTAACTGGATGATCTCCCGTTTCTGCTGGATTGCCTGTTGTTGGTTTTGAAGATAATTTCTGGTTAAAGACAGCAGCGAATGGACGTTTGACTGAAGCTGCGGTGCCCTGAGCCGCAGGTAAAACCAGGGAGAGTGGGTCTGCATCCGGGTAGAGCATTGCTCCAGTTTGTTCTGAAAAGAAGAAATAACCCCCTGTATATTGTAATTTAAATATTTCCGGTACGTGTGAAACTCGGCCTGGTATGCGGCTATTTTCGATTCCGGGTGAGTCAATCTTGAAGTGGTCAGGTCCAGCATCTGCTGGGTGTCCCGCATCATGGTTTTCAGACATCTGCTGATCCTGGATTTCGAGTCCTGGAGTGCCTGGTGGACCTGGCGGATGTCCGGGGTGGCGAGTTCAGCGGCAGCGGTGGGAGTCGGGGCCCGCTGGTCTGCAACAAAATCACAGATTGTAAAATCGACTTCGTGACCGATGGCGCTGATGGTAACCATCGAACACGCTGAAATTCTTCGGCAAACATCTTCGTGGTTAAACGCCTGGAGGTCTTCCAGGGACCCGCCTCCCCTGGCGATGATCAGCACATCGGTCTGCTTGTGCTCTTCGGCCTGGTTGATGGCCTGAATAATGGATACAGGCGCGTCAGCACCCTGAACAAGGGTCGGGTAAACGATGACGCGTGCGACGGGGTATCGCCGGTTTAATGTGACAACGATATCGTGCAGGGCCGCGCCGGTTTCCGATGTCACAATGCCCACCGTGCCGGGGTATTTGGGAATCGGCTGCTTGTTTTGCGGATCAAACAGTCCCTCTGCGGCCAGTTTCCGTTTTAACTGTTCAAATGCCCGTTGCAGGACTCCTTCTCCCGAGTCTTCCATGTGGTGGACAATCAGCTGAAGGTCCCCCCGGGGTTCATAATAGGATACCTGACCCCTGACCAATACCTGCATTCCTTCAGCCGGTGTCAGGTTTCTGTGCATCTGCCTGTTTCTGAAATAGGCACATCGAATGACCGAGTTTCCTTCCCTCAGGGAAAAGTAGAGATGGCCTGATGGTGGTGTTGCCAATCCCGAGATTTCCCCATCGACCCAGACTTGTCGATAATTTTTCTCCAGGAAATCACGGATTCCACTGTTTAACTGCTTGACGGTGTAGACTGGATTGTTCAATTTAGATGGACATATCGGCGGGTTGTGGTTCGGCAATGGACAGCGAGGGCCTCTCCTCCCGTCCCGTTTTCATTTCTCCGGGCCGGGGAAAGCGTCCGGAGCCCGTTGCCTGGCGGAAACAATTTCCCAAAATCGGTGTTGAAGTGCCTGGAACCCCCAAAATCCGGCATAGAGCCGTGCATTCCACGGCGTTCATCCATGGCATTCACCCGGGCATCCAGGATTCTGTGTTTTTTCAATGCAATGGAGGGGGATTAATACTTTTTTATGATTTTCCAGTTGTGTTAGAATCGTGCGCCTTTGACACAGGTGAATTTTAACAGGAAAAAGACCCTATTATGGTAACCATACGTTTATCAAGAGGCGGATCCAAGCAACGCCCATTTTATTCCATTCTGGTAGCAGATCAACGTCGGTCTACCACAGGCCGTTTTATTGAAAGAATCGGTTTTTATAATCCCCTGGCCAACGACAAGGAAGAATCCCTGCGCCTGGATACAGAACGCATGAGTCACTGGATAGGACAGGGGGCCAGGCCCAGTGAGCGGGTGAAACAGCTGTACAAGCAGGCAAAAGCCCAGGAAACGGCATAACCATCGGTTCATGTCCCTTGCATGAATGGTGGATACTCGGGGGGAAGAGAAAAAGATCGTAGTTTTAGGAAAGATTACCGGTCATTATGGAATAAAGGGGTGGTTGAAAGTGAAATCCTATACCCGTCCCCGGGACCGGATCTTTCGGTATGATCACCTGGTTGCAGGAAAATTGACGGGGAATGAGCCTACGACCCGGGTTGCGGTGGAGGACTACAGGAGCCGCCCCAAAGGCGTCGTTGTGAAATTTGCGGGATACAATAGCCGGGAGGACAGCCAGTTCCTTTTGGACAATGGACTGGGCATCCACCGGTTTCAACTGGATGACCTGCCGGAAGGTGAATTTTACTGGCATGAATTGATTGGGCTGTCGGTAGAGAATCTGGAGGGTGTCGGGCTGGGACGGGTGCGGTCATTGTTTGAAACCGGGGCGAATGATGTGCTGGTCATTGTTCCGCCGGGGGATCGGAACCCGGCCCGGGAATTGCTGATTCCCTGGATCAGGTCTGCCATTGTGGAGGTTGATCTTGACCACAACAGGCTGATTGTTGACTGGGACCACGGTGACTGATTTTAAGGGCGCTGAAACCGGTGTAACGGGCACATAGCGTGCCAGGTGGATCGAAACTATGGAAATAAGTGTTATTTCGATATTTCCAGGCATGTTTGATATCGTTACCGGGTCTGGAATCAACAAACGGGCCATTGAAAAAAAAGCGTTAGACATACACCTGCTGGACCCCAGGGATTTTACCGAAGACAAACACCGGGTGGTGGATGACAGGCCGTACGGTGGTGGCCCCGGCATGGTGATGAAACCGGAACCATTGTGCCGTTGTATTGATACCGCAATCGCGAACCATGCCGGACCCGTGTTGTATCTTTCCCCCCAGGGAGAGCTGCTCACCCAAGGCCTGGTAGAGGAGTTGTCGTCAAAGCCGGCGATGACGCTGGTAGCGGGGCGCTATGAAGGGATCGATGAAAGAGTGATAGAAACCAGGGTAGACAGGGAGATATCCATTGGCAACTATGTGCTTTCTGGTGGTGAACTCGCTGCAATGGTGCTCATTGAGGCGATTGCGAGGTTACTTCCCGGGGTACTCGGGAACGAAGAGTCGGCCAGACAGGATTCGTTTTCCAATGGCCTGTTGGATTGTCCGCACTTTACGCGGCCGGAACGGTTTGAAGGCCATGATGTGCCCGCTGTACTGCTAACGGGCGATCATGAGAAAATACGGCAATGGAGGTTTCAGCAATCGCTGAAAAAAACCATCCATAGCCGACCTGATTTGTTGGAGAAGGCTGATTTCGGAAAAATCGGTTTGGATAAAGAGCAGAGTAAAAAACTATTGAAAGAATTTAAACGGGAGCAAAAAGATGTCTAATATCATTGATCAACTTGAAGCGGAACAAATGAAGGAAAATATTCCTGATTTCAACCCCGGTGATCAGGTTAAGGTGCAGGTTCGGGTAAAAGAAGGCAACCGTGAACGCCTGCAGGCCTATGAAGGGGTGGTGATTGCCAAAAAGAACCGGGGGCTGAATTCGTCTTTCACGGTCCGGAAAGTTGCCAGCGGGGAAGGCGTCGAGCGGGTATTTCAGACACACAGTCCCTTGATTGCACAGATCAGTGTGGTGCGTCGCGGAGATGTCAGGCGTGCAAAACTGTATTACCTGCGCGACCGGTCCGGAAAGGCGGCACGAATCAAGGAAAAGGTACGCCGCTAGCAAAAGGAACGGACGTTGTTTTCAAATACGCTTAAAACGGGCCAGATTATGGCCCGTTTTTTGTTGGGACTGTTGTTGGTGGGCGGCCATTCGGTGAGCCGGGGGGAATCGGAGTCCCCCGGGTTGGAGAATGAACGTCAGCGGCTGTTCAGCATGGAACTGCAGCGGGTTCGTATTCTGATCCGGGCCAATGTGCTGGACCTGGCCCAGTCCATTCTGGAAAACGATGGGCCTCCAATGCTGCCTACCCAGGAATGGTTTGACTGGGAGCGCCAGATATGGACGCTCTACAAAACCAGGGAGTACTGGGAGACCCTGTATGACCGGACCCGGCAGGTTCCTGCAGATTTCCCGGCGGCGATCCGAACCGAGGCAGACATCCAGGCTGTCACCGCATTCAATCAGTTGAAACAGGGGAAACGGGCGCGGGCGCTCCTGCGCAGGCATCTCCTGTCCAGCGGTATTTCCGAATTTGTAAAAAGAAAGCTGCGAAAAATGCTTGTCGAAAGTTACCTGGCCGATGATTTGTTGTACGAAGCCAGTGTCGCCATGCGAAATTATCAACTGGATTATCGTTCCCAGGAAGAAGACTGGCTCTTGTTGAGTGCACGGATTTTACTGAAACTGGGGGACGCGGATGCCGCCGTGAATCTTCTCGCCCCCCTGGACCAGCCCGCCTCCAGGCTCCTTCGGATTTATGCCCGTCTGAGCAACGGTTCAATGACACCGGAACAGGCGATCGTGCGGGCGAAAGCCCTCCTGGCAGAGGTGCAGTCAGAACTGGTACCGTCGAAACGGATGATTGGCGAGATCCTGTCCGTGATTGCTTTTGCGACGGACGATCTGGGCAAACCGGATTTGAGTGTTGAAGCCCTGGAGCAGTTCATGGCGACGACTGGCCGTTTTCCGGAACAGAAGTCCTGGAATGATCTTTATCCCCGTTACCACAGCACGGACCTGGTGAACGCATACCAGGCAGTCGCGCTGGAAGAGGCAAATCTGTCAGGATTGCTGGTGGGGGACCATGTTCAACTGCTCCAGCATGCCGTCCATCTTCCCCCGGACCTGCTGACACGAAAAAAATCAATATATGGCTACCTCATCGACACCGTTTCCAGTCCAGGCCCCGGGCTGGAACTGAATGATCTGTATGTTGATACCCTGATCCAGTCAGACAGGACGGAAATTGTCTCCCGGCTGTATGGGGTAGGAAAGCCGTTTGGGGAGCTGCGGATAGGGGGGGATACCGGCCTTGAACTCTCAAACCTTGCGCTGGGAAAAGGAGATGTGCAACTCGCGGCGATGGTCAACCAGCGGTTGACAGAGATCCCACAGAAGATATCCATGCCGGATTGGCTGTTACACCGATCAAGGGTTTCCATTATTGCGGGGAACTACGAACAGGGTTCCCGGGACTTGAAAACATTGATTGCATCGTATGACAGGCTGACCCAGGAGGAAACCGATCAAATATTGCAGCCCATATTCGATCTGCAGGCGATACAGCAGCATGAGCTGGCCCTTGAACTGCTTCTTGAGGTCGACAGGCGCACCATTTCGGTGAGGCAAAAGCGAGAGGTTTCCTATTGGATTGCGCAGTCCTACCAGGCCACCCGGCAATTTACCAGGGCAGCGGATTACTATCTGTATTCAGCATTGCAAAAGGGCAATGGATTTGACGAATGGGGGAAGGCAGCGCGATTTCAGGCCGCCGAATCCCTGCTTTCTGCAAAGCATGTTTCAGATTCCCGGGCAATTTTCGAAGACCTGCTGAAGCGAACAACGGACGAAAATCGAAAGGTGCAGCTCAGGCAGAAATTACAGGGGGTTTGGTTGCTCGAATCGAACCAGGCCAGAACGCAATAGGTCAGGGTCATTTGGAAACAGAAAAGGAGCCGGAAGTACCTGCCCCGTCGGTCATTGACCAGTTTCTGGATTTTATCTGGATGGAATCCGGGCTGAGCGACAACACCCTGTCTGCATACCGGACGGATCTGATGCAGTTTTTCAACTGGGCGGGAATCCGGGAACTGGGTTCCCGGGAGATTGGGCCTGAGCTGATTTCAGACTATATTTCATACAGGGCGATCACCTACTCGAATCGCAGTGCGGCCAGGTCGTTGTCAACACTCAGGCGATTTTTTCGCTACCTGGTCCAGGAAAATGAACTGGATCATGACCCCTGCGCCAATATAGTGTCCCCGGGGATTGGAAAATCCCTGCCCAAGACGCTGTCCGAGCAGGAGGTTGGGAAGTTGCTGATGGCCCCGGATACCGGGACTTCACTCGGCCTCAGGGACCGGGCGATGATGGAGGTACTGTATGCGACGGGGATGCGTGTATCGGAACTGGTTGGGCTGCCAATGAGCGATATTGATACCACCCTGGGGGCCTGCCGAATTATCGGCAAGGGAAACAAGGAGAGAATCGTGCCGTTGGGGGAGGATGCCAGTGACTGGGTGACTCGATACCTGAAGGAGTCCAGACCTGATATACTCGGTGAGATGCAAAGCAGTGCCGTGTTCGTCAGCAAGCGGGGGACGGCAATGAGCCGTCAGGGATATTGGCAAAACCTGAAGCGGTATGCGGTGTTGGCGGGTATCAGCAGTTCCTTGTCGCCACACACACTCAGGCACGCATTTGCAACCCATTTGCTGAACAACGGTGCGGATTTGCGGAGTGTACAGATGCTGTTGGGTCATTCCAGTTTGTCGACAACCCAGATTTATACGTACGTTGCCCAGGCCCGGCTGAAAAACATCCATTCCATCCATCATCCCCGGGGGTAAACAGTCCTTTCTCTGAAAGATGATCGAAAGTTTGCATATACCGACGAACGGGCCGGGTCTGGTTGAAATTACGGACCCGGTACAGGACCTGGTGTCGAGGCGCAGCAACCGGGATGGTCTGTGCACATTGTTTCTGCAACACACTTCGGCGAGCCTGTTGATTCAGGAAAATGCGGACCCCACTGCCCGAAGCGACCTGGAAAACTGGCTGAACAGGCTGGTACCGGAAAATGATCCATTGTATTCCCATACCCTGGAAGGCCCGGATGACATGCCGGCTCATATCAAGGCCATGTTGACGGAAAGCTCTCTGTCGATTCCTGTAGAGAATTTTACGCTGTGCCTGGGAACCTGGCAGGGGATATTTGTTTTTGAGCATCGCCGGGGTGCCCATACCAGACGGTTGAAAATCCATTTGTCCTGAAGATGGTTCGGGTATTCAGGAAAAACCGGGAAGCACATGTCCTTGATTCAAAACGTTCGGGAAAGCTCCATGTTTGAGCAGGGTATTGTCCTGCTGGAATCCGTCTGTCCGGAATGTGTGGAGAAGACCAGGGAGTCGGAGGACGGATTGATGGCGATGTTCGCTGGACTGGGCCTGGATGCCGACGCACAAATGACAGGCATTCTTCATGCAGGATTGTCCAGTCTCCGGGAGCGCAGGCCCTTGTCGAATGCCCAGGAACGGTTGATTGAGGAAAATTTGAGCAGCAAGGCCTATGAACTGTATCGCAAAGTCAGCCGGCTTGACCAGTTGCCCGCACTGCTGATCCGCAACACCGCCGGAAAAGCAAGGCATCAGTCCAGTGATGAAAATATTCGCAGAATGCTGATTTCCATGGTGGATGATGCGCGGGTGGTGGTCATCGGCCTTGCCATCCAGGTTTACAGGCTAAGGTCATTGCACTATCACGAAGAGCCTTTTCGAAAAATCCAGGCGCGGTTGACCCAGCGGGTCTATGCCCCGTTGGCCAATCGACTGGGGCTTTGGGATTTGAAATGGGAAATGGAAGATCTTGCATTTCGATACCTGAATCCGGAAACCTATCGGTTGCTGGCAGCCGAACTGAACGAAAAAAGAAATGTTCGTGAAGCCTATATCCAGTCCTTCATTGACCAGTTGTCCTCCCTGCTTCACAAGGCCAATATTGACGCGGAAATACATGGCCGGCCGAAGCATATATTCAGCATCTGGAAAAAAATGCAGGGCAAGCATCTTGAATTCAAGGACATATGGGATATCCACGCTGTCCGGATTCTGGTCGACGATGTCGAGGCCTGTTATGCCTCGCTGAATGTTGTCAATACAAACTGGCAGCACTATCCTTCGGAATTCGTGGATTATATCGCGACGCCCAAGCGCAACGGCTACCAGTCAATCCATGTGGTGATTGCGGCACCGGAAAACAAAACCATGGAAGTGCAGATACGGACCCATGAAATGCACAGGGAGAGCGAACTGGGGTATGCCGCGCACTGGCGTTACAAGGAAAACGCGGAACAGGACAGCAATATCGATTCGAAAGTGGTCTGGTTGAGGCAATTGCTGGAATGGAAGGACGAGGTATTGGCCTCGGCGGAGGATGAAAAAACTGAAGAAGGCCATCTGGAGCATGACGCCAGAGTATTTGTTTTCACCCCAAAAGGGTCTGTGATCGATCTTCCCAACGGATCGACGCCCATTGATTTTGCCTATGCCATCCATACGGAAGTCGGACATCGTACCCGGGGAGCCTATATCAACGGGAAAATGGTCTCGCTGAATACCAGACTGGTAACGGGTGATCAGGTCCAGATTCAGATGGTGAAGCAGGGGGGGCCAAGCAGGGACTGGATCAGGGATGAAAACGGCTATGTCTGCTCCAGCAGGGCGAGAAGCCGAATACAGCACTGGTTCAAGCACAATGATTTTGAGCACTATTTGTCACAGGGCAGAAATATGCTCGATCGGGAACTGCGGCGGTTGGGCATGGAAGAACTGTCCTATGAAAAAATAAACCAGCATACCCATTATCAAACCACGAATGACCTGCTTGCCGCCATCGGGTCCAATGACTATAAACTGTCCAAGGCGCTTTACCCCTTCAGGGAAAACCAGGTCGATGGGGCAGATGCGCTTGTTCCCAGTACCCGGCTTTCAAAGACCGGCCAGCGCAAAAGCGACCTGACCGTTCTTGGAGTTGGCAACCTGCTGACCAGCATTGCCAGTTGTTGCCAACCGGTGCCGGGAGACCGCATTGTGGGGTACATTACTGCGGGACGGGGAATCACCATTCACCGGAAAAACTGTATCAATGTCAGAAATCTCGACAAGAGACTCCTGGACCGTCTGATTGACGTGAGCTGGAACAGTGATGGGTATTCATCCTATACACTCAGTCTCAGGGCCACCGCTTACCACCGGGCGGGACTGTTGCATGACATTACCGAGGTGATCAAATCAAGCAAGATTGAGGTCCTGAAAGTGAACATGGAAACCGATGACGAGCAGATTACGAGGATCGTATTACAGCTCGAAGTCCCGGATTCCCTGAGGCCCAACCAGGTCTTGAATCGCCTGAATACGGTCCGGAATGTTTTCTCTGTGAGCAGGATGCATTCCTGATCAACCGGCCCGACCATTTCCTTCACATCAATCCGGGCGGTTTGTGGATGCTCCCCGGGACAACGGTCCGGGGACCTCCATTTCATTGCGCCTGATACGTCAGGAACGGGTCTGGCGACGGCCGGTCCATGCGGTGGATTTTGTGGATGGTGTTGAGGGCCGGCAGCAGATGCTGGCCGGTGAATGAATGTTTTGTTCCGGCAATCTGTTCGGGGGTCCCGGCAGCCACAATTTCTCCGCCTCCGTCGCCGCCTTCCGGCCCCAGGTCAATGACCCAGTCCGCAGTTTTAATGACATCCAGGTTGTGTTCGATGACGAGTACGGTGTTGCCATGGTTGCGCAGACGATGAAGTACGCTCAGCAACTGTTTGATATCATGGAAGTGCAGTCCGGTTGTCGGTTCATCCAGTACGTACAAGGTCCGTCCCGTATCCCTTTTTGAAAGCTCCCGGGACAGTTTTACGCGCTGTGCCTCTCCGCCGGACAGGGTGATGGCACTTTGCCCCAATGTGATGTACCCGAGACCAACATCCATCAGGGTGTCTATTTTTCGCCGGATGACCGGAATTGCAGAGAAAAAGACAGCGCTTTCTTCAATGGTCATCTGCAGCACTTCGCTGATGTTTTTTCCCTTGTACCGGATATCCAGGGTCTCGCGGTTATAGCGGTCACTCTTGCAGACATCGCAGGGAACATACATGTCCGGCAGGAAGTGCATTTCCACCCGGATCATTCCGTCCCCCTGGCAGGCCTCACATCTTCCCCCCTTGACATTGAAAGAAAATCGGCCGGGTTTGTACCCTCTGGCCCTGGATTCCGGGGTATTGGAAAACAAGTCCCTGATAGGTGTAAACAGTCCGGTATAGGTTGCGGGATTTGATCTGGGGGTTCTGCCGATGGGGCTTTGGTCGATGGAGATGATTTTATCAAAATGATCCAGCCCATGGATGGATTGGTATGGGTGGGGCTTGTCACGCCGCAGGTTGAGTTTCTCTGCCACGGCAGGATAAAGCGTTCCATTGATCAGTGTGGATTTTCCGGAACCGGAAACCCCGGTGATACAGGTGAATAGCCCAACCGGAATTTCAGCGTTGATACCCCGGAGGTTGTTGCCGCATGCCCCGAAAATCTTCAGGGTCCGTTTTGCACTTCTCTTGACGCGGGTTTCCGGTACCTCAATGCGTTCTTTCCCGCTCAGGTACCGCCCGGTAATGGAAGACTCATTCTGGCATATTTTCAGCGGTATACCCTGGGCAACAATTTTGCCACCATGTTTTCCAGCCCCGGGTCCAATATCCACGACATGATCGGCACTGCGAATGGCCTCTTCGTCATGCTCGACAACAATCACGGTATTTCCAAGGTCCCGGAGATGAAACAGGGTTTTCAGCAATCGGGCGTTGTCACGCTGGTGCAGTCCGATAGACGGTTCATCCAAAACGTACATGACCCCAACCAGGCCGGATCCGATCTGGGAAGCAAGACGGATTCGCTGGGCTTCTCCGCCGGATAGTGTTTCGGCGGACCGGGCAAGGGATAGATAGTTCAATCCGACATTGATCAGGAATCTGAGCCGGGCCTTGATTTCCAATACGATTTTTTCAGCAATCTCGGCCCGACGCCCCGTCAACTCAATACAATCAAAAAATTCCAGGGTCCTGTCAATGGGCAGGCTGGTCAGCCCCTGTATGGTTTCTTCCTGAATGAAGACATTTCGCGCAGACCGCTTCAGTCGGCTGCCGTTGCAACTGCTGCACACCGCACTGCTCATGTATTTTGCCAATACCTCCCGTGCTACCGAAGAATCGGTTTCGCGATATCGGCGATGATAGTTGTTGATCACTCCTTCGAATCGATGTCTTTTTTCAAATCGCCGGCCTGGGCGCTGGTAGACGAAATCAATGTATTCGTCCCCGCTGCCGTAAAATATGATGTCCTGGTGCTTCTTTGACAGGTTTTCAAAGGATGTGTTGATATCGAAGCCATAGTGTTTGGCAACCCCGGTGAGCTGGGAGTAATAGTACGAGCTTCTCCGGTCCCATCCGGGCAGTGCGCCTTCGGAAAGGGAAAGTCCGGGATGCTGAACCATGCGTTCAGGATCAAAAAACTGGCGGACACCGAGACCGTCGCAACCCTCACAGGCACCGGCGGGATTATTGAAAGAAAACAACCTGGGTTCGAGTTTATCCAGGCTGTACCCGCAAAACGGGCAGGAAAATTTACTGGAAAACAACAGCGTGTCGGTCAATTCCCTGTTTTCATCCAGTATACCGATTTTTGCGGTTCCATCGGCGAGTGCCAAAGCAGTTTCAAAGGATTCTGACAACCGCTGCTGATTGTTTTGATTTACAACCAGCCGATCAACGATGACATCAATGCTGTGTTTGGATTTCTTGTCCAGTTTGGGTGCATCCCCCAGTTCGGTGACTTTTCCGTCAATAATTGCTCGGATGAAACCCTGGGAATGCAGTTCTCCGAGCATCTGTTGAAATTCACCTTTGCGATGGTCCACCATGGGGGCCAGGAGCATGATCCGCGTACCCTCCGGCTGAACCATCACCTGGTCGACCATCTGGCTGACTGTCTGGGCTTCCAGTGTCACACGGTGTTCCGGACATCTCGGGTCGCCGATACGGGCGAACAGCAATCTTATATAATCATATACTTCGGTGACCGTGCCGACCGTGGACCGGGGGTTGTGCGAAGAAGATTTTTGCTCAATGCTGATCGCAGGAGACAATCCTTCGATCATGTCAACATCCGGTTTTTCCATCATGGAAAGGAACTGGCGGGCATACGTCGACAGGGATTCGACATAGCGACGCTGGCCTTCAGCATAAACGGTGTCAAAAGCCAATGAAGACTTTCCGGACCCGGACAGGCCGGTTATGACGATTAACCGGTCTCTTGGAAGATCCAGATCAATGGATTGCAGGTTATGGGTTCTGGCCCCCCGTATCTGGATGGCGTCTGTGGTCACAAGAAAGCAAATTAACAAAATAAACCTGATACTATACGCGTTTTTTCAAGGTATCGACAACCCAAAGGTGTGGAAATTTCATGTCCGAAATACGGACAGGGATTGGGCCTGGATGGAGTCCGGGACACGCCTGTTTGGATATCGCTGTTGAATTCAGTTTGACCCGTCCATGGTTTTCCTGTCGGGCCGAACGGAACCCTATCTTTCATTTTATTTTGTATACAACGCAATATCCGTGAGAACGTATCTCCCAACCAATCCGTTTACACCCTGTGAGCGAAAAGCGGTCTTTTCCCTGGCGGGGATTTATTTTCTCAGAATGTTCGGGGTTTTCATGATCCTCCCCGTGCTCAGCCTGTATGCTGAAGGGTTAAGCGGGGCCACCCCGTTTGTAATTGGCCTCGCCCTGGGGATATACGGATTTACCCAGGCAGTATTCCAGATCCCGTTCGGCATGCTGTCTGACCGGTACAACCGAAAATACATCATTGCCATGGGGTTGATCATTTTTGGCATCGGCAGTGTGGTGGCGGCCCTGGCGGATTCCATGGCGGGGCTGGTAGCCGGCCGGGCGATCCAGGGTGCGGGGGCCATTTCCGCGGCTGTTCTGGCCCTCAATGCCGATCTGACACGAAACGATCAACGTACAAAATCCATGGCCATTATCGGGATATCCATTGGCGTGGCTTTTATGGCCTCATTGATCCTGGCGCCGGTCATTCAGGGATATATCGGGGTGCCCGGATTGTTCTGGATGGTCGCCGTGTTGTCCGTTTCCGCTGTTGTTGTTCTCGCGAAAGTGGTTCCGGACGCTGAGCCGGCTGACCGGCAGATCGGTGCAGCGCTGTCTGCCGGCCAGTTCAGGCGGTTGCTTGGCAATCCGCAGTTGCTGCAACTGAACCTTGGCATACTGATCCTGCACCTGGTCCTGACCGCGCTGTTTCTGTTGTTGCCTACCCTGTTCAGGGAGAAAAGCGGGTTTGAATTATCCGGCCACTGGAAGTTGTATCTCGTCGTGCTGGGAGTCTCCGTGGCCGGGATGGCCCCGTTTGTGATGGCGGGTTCCAAGGAGCGATGGCTGAAGAGTACCTATCGGGCTGCCATCGGTGTTCTCCTGATGGCCACCTGTGGGATGTTTTTTGCATACCATTCCACATTGTTCGCCGTTATGGTTGCGGCAGCCTTGTTTTTCAGCGCCTTTAATGCACTGGAATCCCTGTTGCCGTCCATCGTCTCCCAGGTCGCGCCCCGGAATCAACGGGGAGCGGCCATGGGAATTTACAATACTTTCCAGTTTGCCGGAATCTTTCTGGGTGGCGCGGGGGGAGGCTGGCTGAACGGCCAGTACGGGCATGCCGGGGTGCTGGTGTTTTGTGTTCTGGCCATCACAGTCTGGCTGGGGTCCACGATTGCCCTGGGTGGATTTCGGGGGACTTTCACCGAAGAATAAATTCCAGCAATCGATCCGAATGCCTCGCAGAAACGTGCGCTCATTGCTAGAATAGGGCACCCAAGGGAATTGGGAGACAAGCACAATGAATGGTGAAACAGCGGTTTTACTGGAAGTGAATGAAGCACTCCGCAATGATACCGAACTGAATCAACGAATACAGACCTGGGGGGTTGACATGGCAAGAGGCGTTAACAAGGCGATACTGGTTGGTAATTTGGGACGTGACCCGGAAATACGCTATACCCAGGGCGGGGCTGCAGTAGCCAATGTCGCGATCGCCACCAGTGATTCCTGGAAGGACAAGCAAACCGGGGAACTGCAGGAAAGGACGGAATGGCACCGGGTAGTGTTTTTCGGGCGTCTTGCGGAAATAGTGGGGGAGTACCTCAAAAAAGGGTCCCAGATTTATGTTGAAGGACGTATTCAGACACGTAAATGGCAGGACCAGAGCGGTCAGGACCGGTACACGACTGAAATAGTGGCCAACGATATGCAGATGCTGGGTGGCAGGGGAGGCGGTTCCGGCGTGGTAGCTGCTTCCGCCGGTTCCGGGGCAGTAGCCGCTTCCGGTTTCAATCAATCCCCATCCCCGCCGGCAAAACAACAGGAAAGCCAGGGAGATTATGGAGGGGATGTCGACGATTTTGATGACGACATTCCCTTTTGATGGCACAAACGGATTGAATTCCCGCTGGCCGGTTTACTACCGAGTACGGCATCGCGGCAGAATCCATTGTGGTGACCGGTTAACCGTCTGAAGGCGAATTTCTATTGGAGTCTGTGCAGGTTCGTTTTGCTGTATGCCCGGGATGCCGGTGGGTGGGGGTGCGAGGTTAAAATGGTTCAAGTTAAAATGGCTCCGGTGCCCTTCGTCATCCCGGTGGGATGGGAAAGGGGTATTGGCCTGCCTGAATATTTCCCTCTTACGGGTCGGTCTGGATTATTTTGGCCTGCGTTTTGATCCGGTTTCGGGTGTTGGCCTGAAACGGGTCTCCGGGCTGTATTGTATCGAGTTGTACCAGCCAATGTTCGGCGCTTTCAAAATCTCCCGCTTCGATTGCCGTTTGAACATTGTCGATAAACAGGTTTTTGATGGTTAACAGACCGGATTTGGCCCGGTTGTTCTGGGGATCAATTTCCAGGATTTGCTGGTAGTCGCTCCATGCATTCTGGTCTTCAGGGTATAGGTATTTTCCCTGGTTATAGTTTTTCACGGCGGATGCAAACAACGGGTCGATCCTGTTTTCCTGGCTTTCCGTAATCAGAAATTTCCTGGCACGCGGAGCATCGGAATCCCTGGTGATTGTCATGGTCTCCTGCTTGATGGTTGACACCGTTTGCGTGGGAGAATCCACGCTGTTTTCAGAAGACAGCATTCCTGCGGATTCCGTTGGATTTTGAGGGGTATCCGGATTCATCCAGATATAGGAAACCAGCACAATTACCAAGGTAATCGCAAGCCATGTCATGGGATGCCCGAAAAGCTGGGAGGTGACTCTTGGATGATCCCACTGTATGGACGGCATGCGGATTGATCAGGGATTACAAATGAAGAACAGGAACAAAGATACCATATTTGGATTTCCGGTTGCAGTGTATCGGATACCGGATTGCCGTCAATGGCGTCTCCTGCGGAGCCGGATGCGCCAGGCAATCTCGATTATCTTGTTATTCCGGTTGTCTTGTATTACCCTTCGCCGCCATTGCCGAGGGATCACGGAATTTCAAGAGCATTGAAACCGGAGAGGTGTCTGAGTGGTTTAAAGAGCACGCCTGGAAAGTGTGTATACGTTAATAGCGTATCGCGGGTTCGAATCCCGCCCTCTCCGCCATTGACTGCAAACGAACGTTGATATGCCTTGGATGGCATGGCCTCAAAAGCTCGGGGTTTGCGGGCTTTTTTGCGGTTTTCAACGGACTTCGCCTCTATAAAACACCCGGTTTCCCCCTAATCTCAATACTGTTGCTTTAAGCAGATATTCGAATAATTTCCGGGTCCCATAGCTGTATTTCCCGTGACAGCGGTCCCCGTTTTCGCAATGGATAATTGCTCATTTTTCTTTTCACGCCACGGGGTTTTTTCTGTCCGCGGCTTGAGACGGTCCGTTCTTCCAGGATTTCACGGATCAGATGATCCGTCTGATGCTCTGGGGGGGAAACCACCGGGTTGTATGATCCGGCGGCGCATGACCCGTGTGGCATGTACGAAGGATAGTCGGTCGGGATCTTCCCGCGCCGTTCCGGCGGCTTCATGAATCAGCCGTCGAACCGCGTAGTGGGCCAACATCAGGCCGTCGATTTCCTGGTAGACAAGTTCCGGGGTTTTGCTTCTCAGGATCGCTCCGGGTCCTAGAAGATGGGTTTTGATTTCGTCGTAGGTGGTCTCGATTTCCCATCGTTCGTGATACAGCGCAGCCAGTTCTTCGGCCGGGGCCTGTTCCGGGTCCAGGATCGTGGTGGCCAACCGGTAGATTTCATCCCTCCCATCGAACCGATAGGCGATGATTCGGATCGGGCGCTCCCCGGTGCTTTTTCGGCGGTCCCGACCACTGCCGCGGATCACGCTTCGCCACGATCCATCCGCCAGGGCTTCGTGCACTGGAAAGGCATGATTTCCCTTGAGCCGCCACAACAGGTCGGCACCGGTCTCGGCGGCACGGCTCCACAACGGAAAACCACAGTAATAGCGGTCTGCCAGCACCAGCATGCCCGGAGAGAATTCGTCGAGCAGACGCTCCGCCTGTTCCGCTTCGCTCTCACGAAACGGACCCGCCGTCCAGGCCAGAGCAGCCCGGGTGCCCAGTTCCACCATCATCGTGACCCGGGCCTGGGGAAACGCCGAATCGCCGCGACTGGATGCCGGCAACCCGAATACCTCCCGGTTGCGTACTTCATCCGGCAAATTCAGTGTCGAACCGTCAAAGGCCACCAGGCGCCATCCCCGATACCATGATCCAACGGTTTCGCGGGTGGCCAACGGAACCACGCAACGCTCCCGCAAGGCGGAAAACGGTGCCGTCCCCAGACGGGACCGGGCCCGGGAAATCGATGACTTCCCCGAAACCCGCATCGGCAGGTCCGCACAACTCCAACGCAAACCATCAACCAGACAACGCAAGACCTCCCGAGTCGATACCGAACGAAACAGGGCCATCACGATGACGTAATACACCATCACCTCCGCAGGCAAATCCCGCCGACGGCGACTTTCCTGTCCTCCAGAACTTAACGCCGAACAGACCACCTCACGCGGATAAAACCGCGAGATTACATTGACACTCATATAGTCGGAAAGACGCGCACCACCTGGAAGCGTGGCCTGCGTTCGGGCCATGACTATCCTCCCCATGTAAAACCGAATGAGGAGGATTCAAACATAAATATTTCCTTAAAGCAACAGTATTGCCCCTAATCTGAGCTTCCAGCCGAAATGGGACCGATTGTGCTCATAAAATAAAGAACTGTGCTGGCTCGGATGACCGGTCGTAGTCAACAGCGGTGGAGTACAGATCTTTCACTTTTGGATAGAAGCGTTTCTCAGGTGCCCGGATATCACGGATACGAGCCAGCCACCCAACGAAATAATCCCGCTTTTCAGATTGCTTGAGGCGAGCATCGTCCATGGCAAAGCCCTGAACACGATGTTCTTTCAATACCGTATTGGTCCCGCGACGGAATTGCGTACCACGGGGGGCACGGACGCGGAAGCCAACAGCAAACATGGCATCCGGATCATGCATGTTGGTCGGGTACTGCTTTTCGTCTGAGGCAGTTGTCAACGAATCCTTGACAACTGAATCGTCCAGTAGCTCCCTGTCTTCCAATATATTTTTCAGATGAAGGCGGGCAGTCTGCCTGGTGGTATCAAACAGCCCAGATATCGCATTGTGAGCAGGCCAAACCGTTCGGTCAGTGGCTCGGAGGCCACTCTCTGCCAGACACGATTTATAATTTTTCCAGTAATGAATCAATAATTGGACAATCTGGCCGGTCATCACCTCGGCAATTCTTGACAAGATGCGCCAATTCATCATGCAAACACTGCAATTCTCGCTGTTTTTCTTCAATCTCTACCAATCTTTTCGAGGCAATTTTCTTCACGTCCGCACTGAAACGCTTTTCGTCAGCGTACAGGCCTAAAAGTTCTCGGCATTCATCAATCGAAAATCCGAATTCACGAGCGCGCCTGACAAAAATCAGTTTTCGAAGGGAGGCATCATCGTAGTGTCTGTATCCCGCTTCAGTGCGTGATGCAGGCTCTACCAACCCGATATCAGCGTAATACCGCACTGTTTTGACCGGTAGCCGGACAATTTTTGATGCACTTGATATATTCATCTTGACTTTCCAGTTACTGGAAAGATTATTCTGTTTGAGAAACAAACGCAAGGGATACATTTATGGCCTCAATGACTGAAGCAATCTTGATCGACTGGAGGTGCCCACACACTTGGCGGACCGCATCGAAAAACACCGCCTGGTGTCTGCTCGGATGCGCCATGGGAGATCTGGGAACGATTGCATTTTTTCAGTTTACCGGCATCCCATGGTCGACTCTGGCGATCATGATCCTGGCGATAATCAACGGGCTTTTAACCTCTATCGCACTGGAAACGGTCATCCTTTCGCGTCAGATGGCATTTCGGCTGGCCTTCAAAACCGCAATTGGTATGTCCCTCATTTCCATGATCTCAATGGAGGTGGCCATGAATGTTGTGGATGTGTGGCTGACCGGCGGTGCAAAGCTGACATGGTGGGTCATCCCGATCATGTTGTCTGTCGGTTTCATTACACCGCTCCCCTACAACTACTGGCGTCTCAAAGCGCTGGGGAAAACATGCCATTAGGAGAAGAAATGAATATCAAAGCCGTAATTGGTATCGTGGTGGTTGGAATGGTTTCGCTTGGTATTTTTATGTGGCAAAACCCAAAGCAACCCGTCATCACTGAGAATAACGGGACATCTGCAATGGTACTGGTATCTGTACCGGATACTTTGTCTTCATCAGGGAAGCTTGGGAAGCGCATTTTTGAAGAACAATGTGCTTCATGTCATGGCCGAAACGCGGCGGGACAAGAGGGCGTGGCTCCACCCCTGATACACAAAATCTATGAACCGTCTCACCACGGGGATGAGAGCTTTCAGCGTGCGGCTGCGCTTGGCGTTCGTGCTCACCACTGGCCATTTGGTAATATGCCACCGATTGAAGGGCTGACCCGGGCCGACGTATCCACCGTTATAACCTATGTTCGAGAGCTTCAGCGGGCAAATGGAATCCACTAAATCCACCAAGCTGCGAAAGGAACAAGGATGAATCGAATTTTTAATTTGATCATGATAGTCGTGTTTCCGGCTATTCTGACTTCGCAGGCATTCGCACATTCCGATCTCGAAATGACCATACCTGAAAATGAAGCGGTGTTGGATGACGTCCCTGAATCAGTTTCTATCCATGCGGACAAAAAAATTCGTTTGACTAAAGTTGAAATGCAACACGAAGACCATAAAGCTCTTGAACTCGATATTTCCAAATATAAGGGGTTCGAAAAAGAGTTCACATTACCAATTGAACCAATGGGAACTGGAATTTACACCATATCCTGGCGTGCTCTTGGACAGGATGGCCATCCCATTCAGGGTAAATTCACATTTACCGTAATGGAATAGTTTCGCATGGACATTTGGAGCTTCTTTTCAATCACATCAAAACTCATGTTCTACATCGGTGCACTGTTTGCTTCCGGCACAGTTTTCTACTCGATATTTTTTGAAACCAGTAAAGCAAAATCAAGTTTCCCGGGTCGGCGGATAACGGGTTTATTTGCTGTTTCTGGGTTGGTTGCTGCAGCGGCGGGCCATGCCGCAGCTGCAGCAAGCTTGACCGGTGAAGCAGCAAGTGTATTCGATGGAGAAATGCTTGGCATTCTTTGGCAAACTCCAGTTGGGACCGTATTGGTTTTGCGTGTTCTGGGGTTGTTGCTGATATTGGTTGGGCTTTTTACTGGCAGACCGGGCAAGAGCATAACGGCTATTGGCTGTTTGATTGTACTGGGGGCATTCACTCAAATTGGTCATGTAACCGAGGTCTCGAACTTTTTTTTCCGGTTTTTGCTTCTAATCCATTTGGTTGGAATTGCCCTTTGGGCCGGAATTTTGTTTCCTCTGTATCAATTGAGCTCAAATCCTTCAATGATTGCAACAACTGGAGAGATCGCTCATCGATTTGGCAGGTCAGCAGCGATTTTCGTGCCCACATTACTGATCGCAGGCGGATGGTTTGCTTGTCAGTTGGTCGGTTCTTTCCAGAATTTATTTACCACAGGATACGGCCAGACACTTCTTGTTAAAGTCGCAACCGTAGCTGGCTTGCTGGGATTGGCGGCTGCCAACAAGCTACGGTTTGTTCCTGCCCTCAGAGCAGGAGATGCCTCTGCGCTTAAACATTTTAACCAGTCAGTCCGCATTGAGATTCTGCTGGTGGTTCTCGTGCTTTCCATCACTGCTGTTCTGACCAGTGTTCTCACTTTACCGGAGATCCATTCATGATTACACGTCGCTATTTGCCAGTTTCCACCGCGGCGATTCCTGGCACGCCTTGTCTGGCGTTTGCAGAGGATGTCATGCGGTTACGAGCAGAACCAGTCAACCCTGATCTTTTGCCAGGTAAAAGCTCAGCGTCGCTTTGGGAGATTAACGGCTCCACCCCGGCCCAACCATTTGGGCCAAAAAGGGGCGGCGCGTGAGGGTTCGGTTTGACAATGCCATGAAGCAGGCTTCAGCGGTGCATTGGCAATGTTGCAACAGACCGGGTATTTTCACCCGAACTTTCCGGGGTGAACGGAAAAAGGGTTGCCATGAGCATGCCTCTCGTAACCCCTGATCCAATCGAAATTTTCTTTTGGCACCCGCTCAACGCATTGGAAATTATCGCTGATGCAACAGGTGAAAAGATCGCGGTCGATTTCCCGACACATGACGGTTGATTACGATTGGGAAGGTTGCAGTTAACGGTGCGGCGGATCAAAATCTGAGACCAGGAACTCTGGAAATGAAGATATTTCACAAAAAAGGGAACAAAAACATGGTCGCCTTGATAGCGCTTCTTCTGATTGTGTGCGTTGGCGGCGTTGTTATTTTTATACCCGATACGCCAACCACCGTTCTTGTTTCAAGCGAAAAAATACTGTCTATCTCCACGGGTGAGAAACTGTACCAACAACACTGTGCAAGTTGTCATGGGAAAAATCTGGAAGGTCAGCCAAACTGGAGGACGCCAATCCCTGAAGGTGGATTTCCCGCTCCGCCTCATGATGAAACAGGCCATACCTGGCATCATGATGATGAGACCTTATTCAACTATACAAAACTTGGTGGCAAGGGCATAGCCGAACAGTTTGACTACGAAAACCCAAATAGTGGTATGCCGGCTTACGAAGATATACTCAGCGACAACGAGATAATTTCAATACTCAACTATATTAAATCAACCTGGCCGCAAGAAATACGCGATATTCAATCTGCCAGAAATGCCAAATAATTCTGGGTTCCAATGAAACCCAAAGCGGGATTAGAACTGGCGATATGTACCGTACTTTCATCGCTCCGATTGCGGCTTCAGTGAGAGCGGAAATCAAACCGGCACAAGGCGTTGCAACCTGTTTTTCGTTATACTCAGTGTGATGGCTTTTCCATCAGAAGCAGTTGTCCGGAATTTCCGGATAACCGAATTCGCATCTAACTCACCAGAATCAAAGATTTACTAAATGCTCGCTGATGTGCGGACGTACACATTGAATAACTCGGCCATCAGCTTTTGACTTGACCAAATGGACTCTTCCCCATACCGAACTTCCATTCCTTCTTCTCCGGCCTGCCGGGTAAAGACCAGGAATTCAGCGATGCGATTGCGAACAGCCAGGCCTTGTGATTTCTTTTTGCCCATGCGGCTCCCTCCTTCAGAAGGCGGTCCATCTTGCCACGAATCGCTGCCAGTTCATTTTCAAAGCGTATTGATTTTCTGCTGAGGGGCTTCGAGATCAATCCCGGCATCTTCTTCAACAGTATCGACAGGGCACGGAATGTTCCGGGTGCCGACATAACCATGCAGTAATGGCGTTTTTGTAAAATAATATGCAGCAATACGGTAACGATCAGGTCCTCTACTCACCATCGGACCTGGTCACCTTTTTGGGGTGCCACTATGCCAGCTTTCTTGACGTCAAGGCACTGAGTGAGGACCTGGACAGGACGGAGGCCAGCACGGTGGGTCAGCTGCTGCAGAAGAAAGGCTGGGAGCATGAGGCTGCCTACCTCCAGCGCCTGAAGGATGAAGGCAAAATCGTCGTTGAAATTCCCAAAGGCCGCAATTTCCAGGATCGGGCTGCGCGAACGCTTGATGCCATGAAATCCGGCGCGGACATCATCTACCAGGCGGCGTTCTTTGCTGCGCCCTGGCGGGGCGATGCTGATTTTCTGATTAAATGCGACACACCTTCCGGCCTGGGTGATTTCAGTTATGAGGTGCTGGATACCAAACTGGCACGGACGCCTGCCCCCAAACACATCATGCAACTGTGTGTTTATTCCGAGTTGCTGGCAGACTTGCAAGGCTTTCGTCCGGCCAACATGCACCTGTTTTTAGGCGATCACGAAAAACACAGTTTCCGTGTGGATGACTTCCTCTATTACTATACCTGCGCGAAAGGCCGCTTTGAAAACTATCTCCAGCGCTTGCCTGCAGATTCTTGCCCCGAGCCATGCAGTCACTGTAATTTTTGCCAATGGCGGGATGGTTGTAAGGCACGATGGGAGGAAGATGATCATTTGAGTCTTGTGGCCAATATCCGGCGTTCACAGATGGATAAGCTGCGGAAAGCCGGGATTCATACCGTGGCGGACCTGGCAGCGACCACGCCGGACACCAAGACCCCCAGTCTCAACCATGATGTGTTCCTGCGCCTGCGTTCACAGGCGGTCCTGCAAAATCACAAAGCGACCACAGGGGAAGACCGGTACGAGATTATTCCCTTCCTGCCGGGCAAAGGCTTCACCCGTCTGCCTGTGCCGGATGATGGCGATCTGTTTTTCGACATGGAGGGCGATCCGCTATATCCCAATGGCCTGGAATATCTGTTTGGGGTGTATTATTCCAATGATGGTGAAAAGTTGTTCAAGCCGTTCTGGGCCCACGACCATGAAGAAGAAAAAGAAACCTTCAAACGTTTCATGGGCTTTTTAGCCGATCACCTGGCGGTGCATCCACACGCCCATGTCTACCACTATAATCACTATGAAACCACTGCGCTCAAAAGGCTGGCCTGTCGTTATGCGGTCTGTGAAGAGCAGTTGGACAATCTGCTCCGCAATCAAAAATTCATCGATCTGTATCTGGTGGTGCGTGAGAGCATTCGCACCTCTGAATCCGGGTATTCCATTAAGAATTTAGAGACCTTCTACATGGATAAGCGGGCCAATGCGGTGGCAACGGCAGCTGACAGCATCGCCGTCTACAACGAATGGCGTGAAACCCGTGCCGATACATTGCTGCAGGAGATTGCCGATTATAACGAGGTGGACTGTGTCTCCACCCACTTGCTCCGCGACTGGCTGCTTCTCCTCAGGCCCGATGATGCACCGTGGTTTAAAGGTTTGCCTGAAGAGGTTGAGGAAGAAGCGTTGCAGCGCAAGGACTGGGAAATCGAATATGAGAAGTATCAGATTCGATTGGGTGTGACTGGCGAAGACCCGTCTCCAGTCAATGAGCGCCTGCCCCATTTGCTGGAGTTTCACAACCGGGAAGCCAAGCCGCAATGGTGGGCCAGCTTTGAGCGTCAGGAGAAGTTTGAGGATGAACTGATTGACGACACGGAATGTCTGGGTGGCTTGCACCGGATTGGTGTTCCCGAACCCGAAAAGCGTTCCCTGATTTACACCTATCGCTTCCCGTCACAGGAATACAAGCTGAAGGTCGGCACACCGGCCATCAACATCGCCGTCATGGAAAGCGTAGGCACCATTGCCGGGATTGATGAGAATGCCTGCATCGTCAGAATCAAGCGCGGGGCCAACAGAGATCCGTTGCCGGAAAGCCTGTCCATTGGCCCGCCGGGACCCGTTGACAGCCGGATCATCCGCGCGGCGATTTACCGCTATGCTGACCATGTGCTGGAAGCACCGGAAACCATACATGCCGCCACAGAACTTTTGGCCCGCAATCTGCCGCGTATTCAGGGCAGGCAACCGGGCGAAAGGGTGATTGCCTCACAGGACCTGCAGCGGGATGCATTGGAAGCCATCGCCGGGCTGGAGAACAGTTATCTCTTTATCCAGGGCCCACCCGGCGCAGGTAAAACCTACACCAGCAGCCACATCATTGTGGAGTTGATCAAACGTGGCCAAAAGATCGGCATTACCTCCAACTCGCACAAGGCCATTCATAATTTACTGAAAAAGGTCGAAAACGTCGCCATCGAACAAGGCGTGCAGTTCCAGGGCATCAAAAAAGCCAGCCGGGGCAATGTTGAGACGGTTTTTGATGGCCGGTTTATCCAATCAGAAACCAGGACCGAGAATATGAAGCGTGACGCTGACCTGTTTGCCGGGACAGCGTGGGCCTTTTCCAGTTCGCATTTTCATGGCCAACTGGATTATCTGTTCATTGATGAGGCCGGACAGGTTGCGACCGCCAATGTCGTTGCCATGGCAACGGCCACCCGGAACATCATTCTGGTAGGGGACCAGATGCAGCTGGGCCAGCCCGTTCAAGGCACGCATCCCGGGGAAGCCGGATTGTCAGTACTGGAGTTTTTGCTGGGGGATCATTCCACCATCCCTGCAGAGCGCGGTATCTTTCTTGGCCAGACATGGCGCATGCGTCCGAGTATCTGCCAATTTATTTCTGATGCCTTTTATGATGGGCGTTTGACTGCCCATGAAAGCACTACCGGGCGGAGTCTGGACCTTCAGGATGTTGATCTGCCCAATGAAGGCATTGTGGTGATCCCTGCCGAGCATGATGGTTGCTCCCAAAAGAGCGTGGAAGAGGGCGAGATCATCAAAGCCAAATATCACGCCTTGCTTGGGTCCGGGTTTACAGACCAGGACAGCAGTGTGCGGCCAATCACCGAAGAGGACATTCTGGTGGTGACTCCCTACAATGTGCAGGTGAATTATCTGCGCTCCATCCTGCCGGATTACGCCAGGGTTGGCACTGTTGACAAGTTTCAAGGGCAGGAAGCTCCCGTGGTTCTGATTTCCATGGTGACATCCAGCGCTGAAGACCTGCCGCGCCACATTGAATTCCTGTACAGCAAGAACCGCCTGAATGTTGCGGTTTCCCGCGCACAATGCCTGGCCGTTGTGGTGGTGAGCCCGAGGCTGCTGGAAATTCCGTGTGGCACCGTCGAGCAGATGAAGCTGGTTAACACCTTCTGCTGGCTGGATGAGTATTCAAAGACGACAGGAGAAGAAAGGAAGGACAACTTCCTGTAAAACTGTGGTGTCTGCTGGCCGGTATTCCTGTCGGTTGTCAGAAACCAAACGGTTTCCGCTGTCTCCCTCCTGGCAGATGCCGACTCCCGGTTGATTCGTTGGGCGAAAAAAAAGGCCGCATGTTGAATGCGGCCTTGGATGGAATGTAAAAATATCCGGTATCTAATCGGTTATTTGTATTTTTTGATTTCCCCACTCTCGATCCTTGCGAAATAGGACTGCATATCCCGTTTGACTATGGGGGCAAGGAAGTACAGGCCCAGGATGTTGGGAACACAGATCAGGAATACCAGGGCATCCGAAATGTCAAGGATGGGTCCCAGCTGAACCACGCAACCCAGGGCGACGAAAGCACAGAACATCAGTTTGTATATGGTCTGGCCCCTCTCTCCTTCACCAAACATGTAGGTCCATCCTTTCAACCCGTAGTAGGACCATGAAATCATGGTAGAGAATGCAAACAGCAATGCAGCAAAAGCCAGAGGGATGGGGAACCAGGAAAACTCACGCTCGAAGGCGGCAGAAGTCATGGCCACTCCCTGTGCATCTCCGGCGAAACCGGGTTCAGCTACCTGGGCAGTGCCGATAACCAGTGCGGTGATCGTACAGATAATGATCGTGTCAATGAAAGGTTCCAGCAGTGATACAACGCCTTCAGTAATGGGTTCGTTGGTTTTCACAGCGGAGTGCGCGATGGATGCAGATCCGATACCGGCTTCGTTTGAAAACACCGCCCGCTGGAAACCGATAATCATCGCTCCCAGGGCTCCGCCTGCTACCCCTTCACCGGTGAAAGCACCCGTAAAGATATTGGCAATGACCTGGGGAATGGTGTTGGCATTCATGAGAATGACGATGATCGCAAACAGGCAGTAGAACACAGCCATAAACGGAACGATCTTTTCGGTTACTTTCGCGATTGACTTGATGCCGCCTACGATGACTGAAAAGACAACGGCGGCCAAAATCAGTCCGACCAGCCACCCCAGCCCATCCAGGGCACCGCCGGATACGTTATTGAGCTGCACATATGCCTGGTTGGACTGGAACATATTGCCGATACCCAATGCCCCGATAAAGATGCCAATGGCGTACAGGGTCCCCATAAACTTGCCAAAGCCTTCCATGTCACGGTCTTTGAATCCCTGCCTCAGGTAATACATGGGACCACCCGAGACGTGGCCGTCTTCAAATTCCTTCCTGTACTTTACCCCCAGCGTACATTCCACGAATTTTGTAGACATGCCAAGGAAACCAGCCAGGATCAGCCAGAAGGTTGCGCCTGGTCCGCCCACTGTGACGGCTACAGCGACACCACCAATGTTACCGATCCCAACCGTACCGGATACTGCGGTGGCCAGCGCCTGGAAGTGCGAAACCTCACCATGGCTGTTCGGGTCGGAATAGTCCCCCTTGATTAATGAGATGGCATGCTTGAATCCCCGTATATTAATGAACCCCATATAAACGGTAAAAAATACCGCACCGGCAACCAGCCATAGAACAACCACTGGCAACTGTGCTCCAAAAATAGGGATTTTAAAAAATACGATTGTTCCGATCAAAGAAGCGATCGGGGCCGTTGCCGCATTAATGGCCTCGTCGATGCCCGCATGGGCGCTTGTAATTGAATACAGGAACAACCCCAGCAAAAAATAGATTCGTTTCATTATCTTTTCCTCTTTATTCTTTATTTAAGTAGTTCTTGATATTTCCAGCTGGTTGACTGGGAGGCTGTCCGAGAGATCATTATTTTCAAAAATTTGTTTTTTTAATTATTTGATTATGTCAATGTTTATCTATTTTAAAAATTCCGAATTTATGCTGTTCTCGGACAAGCTTCTAGGGGACTACCGTCACAGGAACAGTGGATGATTGCACCAGTGCAGCCGTCACACTCCCAAAAATCATGGAATGTACACGGGATTCACCGAGACGGCCGATATAGACTTGGGACACACCGTATTCATCGGCCAGTTCATTGAGTGTTTCGGCTATTTTTCCGTGACGCACTACCGTTTCTACAACTAATCCTGAGTCCTTCAGGGATCCCGCTTCCGTATCAAGAATCAAGTCATTCGCCCTTTGAATTTCCGATTCACGGCGCTTATGCCGTTCTTCCAGTTCTTCGGGGGTGTGAAAGCTATATGGCGACCAGTCGATGACATAAGTCAAAACCAGATCAGAGGATGTTAATTTGGCGTAGGCGGCGGCAGCCTGCAATGCTCGCTTGCCTCCATCGCTACCGTCTAATGCTACCAGTATCTTATTCGACATAAACAACTCCAGTTAGTGGTTGGTATTTGATACCCACTTTAGGGCGGAATACCCATACCAGTATGCCCACCTTGAAAGTTAGAGTCAATATTCTGAAGGATCCACCTGCTGCGTTTTTGATTTGAATCATTTTATACATTATATAATTGATGTATTTCATTGTTTTTTTGTGTTTTATTTTTCACTCTCTTCAAGAAAAGAGTGAGTCGCCCAACGAATCTGGAAGCTGAAGAATGTGGCCTGGCCGGGGATGTCCGCATAATCTGGCCACGGTTCCGTCATTGGAGGCATTGCCCATCCCGGACGGAAACCTGCCTTTACATGGCAATGAGTTGTGATTGGCCCAGGCTTCCATGTCGATCAAAATGGCCAGCAGGTACGGTCACCTTTTTGGCTAAAACAGGAGCCTGCCAGGCTGTCATCCAGTCCGTCTGATGCTCCCGGTTCGGTTACTCCCGTTCCCCGACCCCGGTTCTTAGGCGGTGAGGCAGCCCTTTGGACGATTTGGCCCGATTATGCCACGGAATGGATATCGTTCAGTAATCATACCAGACCCGAAGGCATACGGGATACGGGAGACCCTCTCTCTGTCCCCGCAATTCCACGGCAGCTTTTACCGGACATGTCGATGGGGATGTACCGGATATTGGGAGAGTGCAATCCGGTTTTCTCTCTTATGAGGACGCTCTTGTAATCGGCAACACTTGGCAAGATGCCCCAAGAACTTCTCCTGTCGAATTGGCCCGGGCCTTGTCTACCGAAAGACCGGCCAATGCCAGATCCCCCAGCGCGAGCCCACGGAAGATAAACGCGGTACGCTGTTTCTCCCTGGTACGGCCGACTGCCTCACCATTGACCAGTTCTGCTATATCTCCGCTGACAAGACGGATATCCACCATCGGATTCGGCATGGAGGATTCCTGCTCCCGGTCATCAATAATGATCCGGTCAAATGCTGACATTCCCTCCTGCATCCAGGGAATCGCCATATCCGTGGAAGAAATGAATGCACCGGGCCTCAACCAGTGCGGGTCAATAAATGGATCGATTTTTGCCGTGATCGTAACCGATGAGACAACGATGTCGGCGTTATCCACAGCCGCATGCGCGGTCGTGCTTGCCACCGTCTCAAGCCCCATCTCCTGTGCTGTACGACACAATGCATCCCGGTTGGCACGGCCCCGGCCAAAAGCACGAATTTCTTTCAATGAAAACAGGTCAGCAAACAGTTTCAGGTGGCTGTGGGCCTGTACGCCGCAGCCGACAAACGCCATGACTTCGGAATCCGGGCGTGCCAAACGACGGGCGGCTACGGCACTGGCACCGGCGGTACGAATAGCGGTTATCCAGTTGCCGTCAACCACCGCGACCGGGATACCCGTTTCGCTGTCCAGCACCATAATCAGTCCATTTATTTGTGGCAGTCCCCTGTCTGTATTGTGCGGATTCAGTACTACAGACTTGACTGCCAGATAGGGAGGGTCCTGTGCAGCGGACAGTGTCGACATCATATATCTGTCGTCGTCCGGCTGAATCACCGATTTCGGCGCATGCCACACCCGGGACTGTTTCAGGCCGCGCATCAGGTGTTCCATGCACGCGATGACTTCATCGGTAGTGATGTTTAACGATTCAAGGGTTTCCCGTGACAGATACAGGAATTGGGTGGATGAGTTCATGTTCGATTCGAAAACGGGTCAGGGTGAACGGGGTGCTTGATGACTTTCCGAAGATGGAGTGATTCTACAGGATATGACCCCGGGCGGGTCACGGCTCACGGTTTGCCGGATCGCGGATGCTCTTTGAAAATGCATGAATGCCGGATTCGGCAATGATTGAAGCTCCTTTCCAGACGAGGGACCCGGAAGTCATTGAAAACAGGGGTTGGGGCATTTTGCCCATGAAGAAAAAGCGGGACAAATGCGGTTTTCAACCAAGGCCAGGGAAAAACAGCGGTCAGCTCCCCCATTTCTGGACAAGCTGACAGACCTGTTCGGAAAATTCGGCCTGGCGAAACTCCTGAAATACCGACCATGAGCAAAAAGACGTTGGGTCAGTGACTCTGTGCGGAAACAAAATACCATCAAGATGGTCATTTTCATGTTGCCATGTGCAGGCTGAATAGCCACGGACTTCAAACGATTGATGTTCACCTTTGCGGTCAAATCCAGAGACAGCGATTTCGAGATACCGGGTGACGTTGGCACGGAGATTGGGCACGGACAGACAACCCTCATTGGATTCAAAAGTGTTGTCGGAGAGAACCCTGATTGACGGGTTGATGAGGATTGTCAATGGGGTGACAGGTTTATAGGGGTATCTCGGATTGTTTTCGACTTCAACGACAAACAGTCGATAGGGAATACCAACCTGATTGGCCGCAATCCCTGCACCATTGGCTGCTCTCATGGTGTCAACCATATCATCAATCCAGTTCTGTACTTGCAGCGAACGGATGCTGCTTTCATCCACTTCCCGGGCCCGGGTCGCAAGAACCGGATGACCGATCTGCAGTATTTCTCTTACTGCCATAGGGATTCAATACTCATTCAATACTCATTCCGTACTCATTCCGGAGAGGGTTGGAACCGTTTCATTTTCAGGGCAAGGGCCGGCAAGGTTCCCTGTACCGCGCGGGATTTTAACATACCGCACGGTGGGGCTGTGTTCATTTACTCCGCCTGTTTTCCGTAAACAGGGACCGCCATGACGCCGTCATTGGAAAATCCCGGGCACTTTATGCAGGCAGGCGGATGCCGGACCCGTAGAAAGCAACAGATGGCTTCCGGGTTCTGCCGACTTGTGTCAGATCGGCCATCGAAAGGCGAAGAGTCCGGGACCCCTGTGGTATGCTTCCGGACCTGTCGTCATTGGGCCAGTTGGTGACCCGGTTTCGCCTGTCAGGATATACCAGGATAGAACCACATGGACACCGGCAGGTTTCCCCATGGGGACCACTGACTTTATGCGGGCAAACAGATTGCATTGGGTCCCGAATGATGACCGTCGAATACCGACAAGGCATTGCCCTGTCGCTGTAACGCAAACCGCAGCCCTTGCTTCCAGTGGAGAGACACCGTGCATGTATATAACGGCATGAGCGCCGAGGCCCTTGAGGCGGAATATAACCTGGTTGCCCGCAGAGGCCCGGATTTTGCGGATATGGCAGAAGGCTGGAGGGTCCGCAGTGAAGCATACCGTCTTCGTTCCGGGGCGAGAACGGATCTTGCCTATGGCGAGGGGGAGCGGGAGAAACTGGATTTTTTTCCCGGTGGCGACCCGGACGGCCCCGTGGTCATGTATATCCATGGCGGGTATTGGCAGCGCGGGGATAAAAACCTGTACAGCTTTGTTGCGGAAGCCTTTGTCAGGAACGGTGTTTCCGTGGCCATCCTGAATTACAGCCTTACGCCATCTGTACGGATTGGCGAGATTCCACCACAAATCAGGAAGGCGGTGGCATGGACCTGGCTGAACGCATCTGGCCTTGGTTTTTCAAGGGACAGGCTGTTTGTGATGGGGCATTCCGCTGGTGGCCATCTGACAGCGATGATGATGGCCACGGACTGGCCTGCATTCAATGCGGCATTGCCGACGGGGCTTGTGCGTGGGGGAATTCCGGTTTCCGGCGTATTTGAACTGGAACCCTTGGTGCATACCTCGCTCAATCAGGGTCCCCGGATGGATATAGCGGAAGCCATCGAGCAAAGCCCGGTTTTTCAGCCTCCGGTAACAAACGCCCCGCAACTGATTGCAGTGGGGGGCGGTGAGACCGCAGAATTTTTGCGTCAGTCCAACCAGTATGCCGCGCAGTACGCGACTTCAGAACGTTCCATGGAGCGTTACGATGTCCCCGAAGCCGACCACTTCGACGTACTGGAACGTTTGGCCGAAGACGACAGCGTATTCTTTGGGAAATCGATGAGTTTGATTTTGGATCGTTGAGGGGACCGACGGGGTCCGGCATCATGGTTCCAGCCACGATGATCGGTATGACTTCCGGCTTTTGTAGCGAATGGAATGGTCTGTTCCGGGTTCGATTCAGGCCGGAGGGAGAAGAACGAGTTTTCCGGTAAATTTCTTTTCCAGAAATTCGACCTGGGCCTTGCGGATATCACTCAATGGAAACGTCTTGGCCACGATGGGACGAATTTCGCCGCGCTCAATGTAGCGAACAAGATTTTCAAATACGACATTCTCCTGGAATGTACAGCCGATCAGTGTCAGGTCCTTGAGATAAAGAGTGCGGACATCGAGTTCAACCAATGGTCCGGCAATCGCACCTGCGGCGGCATACCGTCCGCCCCTTTTCAGCACCTCAAGCAGAGACGGCCATGCCGGTCCTGCAACCAGATCAATCACCACATCAAAATGGTCCGTTCCAAAGGCATCCGTAACAGTGGTATTCCTGTCGATCACTTCGTCGGCGCCGATTGTGAGCAGGCTGTCTGTTTTGGATACGCTGGCGATGGCAGTCACATGGGCTCCCCTGCGTTTGGCAAGCTGAACAGCTGCAGACCCAACCCCACCGGAAGCTCCCGTGATCAGTATGCGTTCGGGTCCCACTGACGCCCGGTGCAACATGTTTTCTGCGGTTGAGTAGGCACATGGGATGGAGGCCAGTTCCGCATCCGACCAGGAACAGTCCACTTTGTGGGTTTCCACAGAAGGGGCCTTTGTGTACTGGGCGAATGCCCCGTCGCACTCCGAGCCGAATGTTTGGCATTCAAAGGGAGGACTGTCAACGCTGTGCATCATGCTTCGTACGATTACGCGCTCACCGACCCTTGCGGGATGAACTCCTTGTCCAGTCTCTACAATGACTCCGCAGCAGTCAGCACCCTGAATACGGGGAAAGGCGATGGGCACATCGGACCAGGCGGCATCTTCATCATCAAGCAGTCCAAACCCGGTTTCCCCTCCCGTGCTGGTACTGTCCCGGACCTCTTTCGAGTACCAGCCGATGCGCGTGTTGATATCGGTATTATTGATGCCGGCAGCGGCAACCTTGATCAGAACTTCTCCATTCCCCGCAACTGGAGTGGGGACATCTTCCCGGTAGCAAAGGGCTTCGAGTCCCCCATGCCTGACCAATTGAACAGCGGCCATATGGAGGGGGATTTTCTTATTCATAAATCAAGTTTACGGTCTTACAGTGGAGTGGCCGCCTGATATCCAGCGGTTATTTGCATCCAAATCTCTGATATTGACAATCTGAAATCTCCGCCCTATGATTTTCGCTGGCGTATTTTGGTGGTGTGAGCCTGAAAACAGAAAACAGGCATGACCAGTTGGACAAAGAATATCATAAACATGTTGGCACATGATTGTATCCTGGAAGTTTTTTCGCGCGCAGAATGATTGCCCGATTCCAACGCGATGGGCCCACTCTGTATCTGCTATCCATGGACGCATCCACTGGAATGCCAGGCCGGCCGGTGATGTCGAGGTGCGTGGGAATTGCGTCCAGGGTCCCAAAAGAAGTGCCATGCTCCCATGACAGAAATTATCGAATTAAATCCTTGTTGACCAGTTAGTCCAACCATTGGAGGATGCTTCCATGGCCCGATCTACCCAAAATAAAATGCGGTCAGAACCAGGCCGGGTGACCGTAAACCCGATGACGGTTTCCATTGGTGCGGAGATTCATGGGGTCGATCTCACCCAGACACTGTCGGCGAACACAGTACGCCTGATTCGCGAGGCATTGTTGCAGTGGAAAGTCATTTTCTTTCGCAACCAGCACCTGAATCATGGCCAGCACATTGAGTTTGCTCGTCGGTTTGGCGAACCAACGCCTGCCCATGCGGTTTTTGATAGCGATGTGGATGCCGATTATCCTGAAATTTATCCCGTCACAAAACATCGTGCTGCATTGGCGGCACGCCCATCCGCAATGCGGGTATGGACGGATTGGCATACCGATGTGACGGCGGCAGTCAATCCACCCTATGGCTCGATCCTTCGGGCGGTCGTGGTGCCTCCTTACGGCGGTGATACCATGTGGACCAATATGGTGGCTGCCTATCAGGGGTTGTCCCCTGCGATACAAAAATTTTTGTCGACGTTGCGGGCGGTGCACCGGTTCGAGGAAGCGGAGGGTGGCGAGGGTGAAACGGCGGATGCGTACAATGCCATGGTCAGGAAAAATCCGGTAATGACCGAACACCCATTGGTAACCGTACACCCTGAAACCGGAGAGCATGTCTTGTACACCAATCCGGGATTTGTGAAAAACATCATCGGGCTGACCCGCGCCGAAAGCGATGTGCTTCTTGATTTCTTATGGGAGCATAGCATTCGTGCCGATTATACCGTCCGGTTCAGGTGGGAAGAGGGCAGCATTGCATTCTGGGACAACCGGGCAACCCAGCACCTGGCTATCCGTGATGTTTATCAGACTGATTTCGACCGGGAATTCTATCGAGTGACTCTGAACGGGTCCATTCCCGTTGATGTCAATGGAAATCCCTCCACACACCTTTCCGGCAATCCGATTCATCCTGTTTGAGTATTCCCCCGCTACGGGTTGGTCATTGGATGATTGCACGTCGTCGGACCCATCCTGCATTCCAGGAATCCATTGTCGCAGGCAAAGAATATCTTTGCCAAATAAAAGCCATGCCATGTCAGGGGGATAGCGATGAATGACCGATGTCACCCGCCGACGGCTTCCGGCCGAGCATCCTTGAAAGTTGTTGCAGACATGGCAGGCTATATCGGTAGCTTCCCTTCTATCCGCCCCGATGCTGAAACGAATCACGTCGAAAACTGTAAAGGGCATTGGGATCAATGGCCACATCCACCACTGCGGGTTTGCCGCAATGTAACGCAGACTCCACCGCATCGGCAATGTGCTCCACGGCTTCCACACGGTAACCGGCAGCTCCGTAGAGTTCGGCGACCTTGTCAAAAGGCGGGCTGCTGATATCGGCACCGATATATCGCCCACCAAAAAAATCACGCTGATACGCCTTTTCGGCTCCCCAGCACTGATTGTTCATGACGATTGTGACGGTAGGGATATTGTGATCGACCGCAGTGCTTAATTCGGACAGCGTCATGCCGAACCCGCCATCTCCCATCAGGCTTACTACCGGGCAGTCGGGTCGTGAGAGCTTTACCCCGAGACCGCAGGCAAAAGAGAACCCCACCAGACCGAAATCCAGGGGGGTAAACAGTGATTGGGGTGCCCAGTAATTCAGGGCATCCGTTGCCTGCAGACACAAGGTTCCCGCATCCATGGTCACAGCCGTGTTCTTCGGCAGCACATTGCGAAGTATTTTGTAAAGCGCTGAGGGCTGGATCGGATGAATATCCATTGCCGCGTCCTCATCCCGTTTGTCGAGATAGGCCGCCCGGCGGTGTACAAAATTTTCAGTCCATTCCGTCACGTCGTCCAGCAGGTCCATATCTTCCAGAGTCCGGGATAACTGTATTGCCGCGGAAGAGGCGTCCGCCCAGATACCCAGTGCGACGGGGAAATAGCGCCCGATTGCGGTGGGCTCAAGTTCGACTTGAATGATTTTCGCCTGTTCGTTGATATGGTCGTAGGAATAGAAGGTGGAGTTGAATCCCAATCGTGTGCCCAGTGCCAGAATCACGTCCGCTTCCTTTGCCAGTTGGGATGCAACCGGATTGCCTCTCGGCCCCATTTGTCCGGCGTTCAGGCGATGCCCAAACGGAATGGCATCTCCATGCCCCGGTGCGGTCGCGATCGGTATATTCAGGGTTTCCGCCAAGGCAAGGGTGGCTTCAGATCCCCCGGTATTTTTAATTCCCCCACCGGCAATTATCACCGGCCTTGTTGCATGGCGGAGCATCTCGGCGGCCTGCCTGATTTCATCAGCCGATGCGCTCGGTACACTTTGTGACCGGTACCTCTGGGGCGATTGGAATGGGGGAAACTCCGCGACATCGGCCAGAACATCTCTCGGCAGATTAAGCTGTACCGGGCCGCGGCGGGGGGTCATTGCGAGGCGAAAAGCCTCGCGAAACATTTCCGGTATGCGGGTGGTCCGGGTAACCGTCCAGGTTTTTTTGGTCACGGGCAAAAACAGCGATTGCTGGTCGACTTCCTGGAATGCATCCCGGTAGATATGTTCTGAAGACAGCGAACCGGCAATGGAAATCACAGGCGAAAAGGCTGCTCGGGCCTGCGCCAGTCCAGTCACGAGATTGGTGGCACCGGGACCATTTTGTCCAGCGATAATGACCCCGGGATGGCCGGAGGCACGGGCGTAGCCGTCCGCCATGTGGGTGCCGGTGCGTTCGTCGTGAACGCCGATGAACCGGATATCCCGGGCATCATACAGGGCGTCGAACATCTCCATGGTAGCCGAACCGATCAGGCCGAAGACATGTTTTGTATTTTCGGTCTGCAGCGACTTGACAGCGGCCTGGCCGCCGGACAACTGTTTCATATCGGGCACTGAAAAAACTTGATGGCAAACAGGGCTTAGCTTAACACTTCTGCAAAAATTTCAGCATGGGCCCGAGAAACCGTGCAGGCTGTTCCAGCAGGCCCAGATGCTGAAGTCCGGGTACAACCAGGATGTTGGCATCCGCGATGTCCGAAGCGATATCCTGGGCCATCCCAGGGGTGCTGCCGCGATCATTTTCGCAGGTGATGACCAAAGTGGGGACGGAAATCGGCGGCTCCGGCCGGACCAGTTCCCTGACACCGGCAGCCAGGATCTGCCGACTCTGCGCGAAAGCGGCTGGATCGGTGCCCAGTACCCATTTGCGGACTTCATCGACGGTTTCAGCCCCGGTAGACAGGAATTCAGGCGTAAACCATCGTTCCAGGGAGGTCTGCATCGTTGCAGCAGATCCGCCTTCGACAGTGCGTGCGACCCGGTCCTCCACCAGTTGTTGTGCTTCGGGACTTCGTTCGTGGGGGGAATTGAGGATGACGAGGGCATCGGTGCGTTCCGGATAGTCCATGGCGAATCGACGGTTGATCATTCCCCCCATTGAAAATCCGATGACCGTGCAGCGATGTACATCAAGCTCATCCATCAGGTTCCTGAACTGGTTTGCAAGCAGGTTCAGCGATAGTGGGTCAGAAGGCGGAGCACTTTCTCCGTGACCCGGCAGGTCGTAGCTGAATACGCGATAGTGCTGGGCCAGTACGGGCTCGTAATCCCTCCAGATATGGCGATTCATCCCGATTCCGTGGATTAACGCGATGACCGGTGCATTATCCGGTCCAGCCATCTGGTAGGCGATGCCATGGGACGACCGGGACATGGCAGTGATGTTATCTGAATGCCGGGATGACTTCGTTGCAGAACAGTTCCAGTGATTTTTTTTGTTCTGCCTGGCTTTGGCCCATACTTGCGAGATAGATGAATTCATCGACACCCAGTTCTTCCATCCGTTTCAACTTGGCAATGATCTGGTCCGGGGACCCGAACATCAGGTTTTCCTCCAGCATATGCGGATCATATTGCTCACGCTCCACCAGGTCCTCAAGAGGGATTCGTTTCGGGAACCCATTGATGACATCGTCGAGGTTTCGAAACAGGTTCTCGAACAGTCCCATATGGTACTGGAGCGCCCTGACTGCGGAATCCCGTCCTGACGGGTTTTCGTAGAGCGCGGTATGCCGCATCATTGCAAAAATCGGCCGGGTGCTCCCGGGTACTTTGGCAATGGATTCCTCAAGCTGGGTTTTGTAAAGACGGGCTTCTTCGATGGGGCGGGACATGGGCCAGCACAAAATGTTGCAGCCGTTTGCCACCGCATAGTCAAATGTAATGGGGGACCTGGCCGCTATCCAGACGGGGGGATGGGGTTTTTGCAGGGGTTTGGGGACCGATGTGGTGGCCGGAAAGGACCAGAATTCGCCCCTGTGCTCGTGGTCACCCTCCCAAAGTGCTTTGACCACCGGCAGCATTTCCTGCATGTAACGATACGCATCCTGCTGTTTGAGGCCGGGGTGCATTCGGTCGAATTCCCGTTGGTATGCCCCCGAACCGAGCCCAAATTCCAGGCGGCCATTGCTGATCACATCCAAAAAGGCCGCCTCGCCGGCCAGATTGATCGGATTCCAGTACGCGGCAACCGCAACGGCTGTTCCCAGGCGTATCACATCCGTGTGGCTCGCCCACCACGTCAGTGTCAGAAAAGGATTGGGTGCGATATTCATTTCCAATCCATGGTGCTCCGCCGCCCAGACAATATGGAACCCCCCGCGCTCTGCCATCTGGATGATCTCCAGTGAATGGCGCATCACATCCTCGGTCGGGATTGTGCTGTTGTTGCGTTCCATATTGTAGGCCAGCTGAAATTTCATTTTTCTCTCTCTATCAGTTTTCTGTCGGGCTTGAATCAGCGTGCAACGAACTGATTGGGAAACGGTTCGCTGGATGGATTCATCCACTCTGCTTTTGGGAGTGGGGGTCGTTATCAATTGGCTGAGGCCACGCCCCCGTTCCAGAATACTTCATGCCACCCGTCTGCGCAATGGCGAACCGTTCTATTTGCTGCCAACACTGAACAACCCTGACCCTTGAGGTTGGAAGGGTAATCCATTATTCTGGCAAACTATTGGTCAGCAACCGGTCTCAACTCGGAAGCCGGACAAGGACTGCCGTGTTCGACCACGGCAGGATTGGATAGACAGCAAAGAGATGGCAAATCAACAAACATTCCGGGTGTTGCATACCCCAGTCGATCAACAGACAACCTGATGCGGTACCGGTGTTCCACAAAACGAGGTTCGGTGTTTATGATGGCTGATCGCCGTATTGCGGTTGCCAATCGAACGGTTGCTGATGTTCTCCTTCAACGGGTACAGGATCGGTAATGGGAAGCCGGAAAGGCATCTTCCATCGGGAGTTTAAGTCCAGGCCATTTTGGTGGGAGGCATTTAATCCGGCCAACTATCCAAAAAAGGATTTGCCGAATACCCCGGCTGTCGCCATCATCGGTGGCGGGTATACGGGCCTTTCCGCCGCGCTTGAATTGGGAAAACAGGGCGTGGAATGCTGCGTTGTGGATAGCGGAAACCCTGGAGATCATGCCTCGACCCGATCCGGCGGCATCGTTGCCGGGCCGGGCGGGGTCAAGGTGCCCCTGGTTACTTCACTGCCGACAGAACGTCATTTCGATGAAATGGTCATCGCCGCCAATGAGGGCCTGCAGCTGGTTGAATCCATTATTCAGGAGGAAAAAATTGACTGTCAGTGGTGTCCCACCGGTTTTCTCAAGCTTGCCTGTACCCGAAAACATCTGGCGGGGATGAAAAAGAAACTGACCGTTGGCTCCAGGCCAGCGGGTATTCATTCCCGGATTCTCGACGAAGTTTCCATCCGGCATGGGATTGGCAGCCATTATTATCATGGCGGATTGTTGACGGACCAGGGAGGGCATTTGCATCCTGCCCTGTATTTCGGCGGTTTGCTCGATGCGGTGGAAAGGCGACACCAGGTCACCATATGTGCCCATGCAAAGGTCGAGAAAATCCAGGAAAGCCGATCCGGCTGGCAGCTGCAAACCAGTCGCGGTTCCCTGTGGGCGAATCACGTTATTGTCGCGACCAATGGTTATACCTCGGAGGTAACCCCCCAGTTCAGGCGCCGGGTAGTCCCGATACGTGCCTATATTATTGCGACAGAAATCCTGGACGAAGAAGCCGCGGAAGCACTGAGTCCGGAAAATTATGGTTTCGCCGAGAGCACCCGAATCGCTCCTTTTTTCCGCTTGTCCGGGCCCGCGGGCAACAGGCGGCTGATTTTTGGCAGCCGGGTAAAATGGGTGGACATCGAGCCGGATGAGATGGCCCCGTTTCTTTTTGACCTGATGATCAAGCGGTTTCCACCATTGCGGGAAACAAAAATCACCCATGCCTGGACCGGCAATGTGGCCCTGACACTGGATGAGGAGCTTCACAATGGCCGGCTCGATGGACTGTACTATGCCCTGGGCTGCAACGGTTCAGGGGTTGCAAATATGACTTACCTGGGGACCCAGGTGGCCAGGAAGATCGTTTCCAGCCGGCTTTACAGCAGCCCGTTCGACGGAGTATTTCCGCAAAGCAGGTTCTACAATGGTGACCAGCGCTGGTTTATCCCCATGATTGGCCGCTACCTGACAGCCCGGGATTGGCTGGATATGAAGCTGGATAACAGGCCGCCGGAAACCCGGGGAAATTGATCCCGCAACGTGGACAGGGGCGGATTGGGCAGGTCAGGTGATGCGAGGGGTGACCAATGACCGGCTGAACCTGCTCAAGAGGGTACAAAATGGTATCTTTTTGGGTCATTGCACCACCAACACAACAGAATTCAGGAGAGAAAATGGCAGATAGCGGCATCTCCATGGATGTTCTTCTCGGGCATCTGGAAATACTGGCGAACCAATCCCTTTCCCTGTGGGACGTTCCGGATGACGCCAGTGCGAAACTGATCAACGTGTCGGAAAATGTGACGTACCTGGTTGAAGGCAGCCACTGGAAATCCATTTTGAGGATTCATCGGGAGAACTACCATTCACACAGGGCGATTGAATGTGAACTGGAGTGGTCAAGGGCGCTCGCCCGGGAAGGAAGGGTGATCACGCCGGACTTTTATATTGGGCGCAATGGGGACCCTATTCAATCCGGTATGGTTGACGGGTTGCCCAATCCGCGCTATATGGTGATGTTTCATTTTGTCGAAGGAAAAGAACCCGGTGAAGGGCAGGGCCTGGTTCGCTCATTTGAAGAACTCGGGCAAATTGCAGCCACCATGCATTTGCATTCCATGCAGTGGCCGCGGCCCGAGCCCTTTGAGAGACTGGTCTGGAATCTCGACACGGTGTTTGGGAACCACCCTACCTGGGGAAACTGGCGGGATGGGCCCAATGTCACACCTGAAATCCGGGAGGTTCTGGAGCAGGTGGAAAACACGGTGACCGCCCGGTTGACGGATTTCGGCACTGGAGCGGACAGATATGGATTGATCCATGCTGATATGCGCCTTGCCAATCTCCTGATTGACCGGGCAGGTACCCGGTTAATCGATTTTGACGATTGTGGACTGGGGTGGTATCTGTATGATTTCGCCGCCAGTATCAGTTTTATGGAAGATCATATCCAGGTGCCGGCATTGAAAGCGTCCTGGACCCGGGGATACCGGAGGATTCGGGACCTGCCCGAGTTCGATGCCGGTGAAATCGATACCTTTATCATGTTGCGCAGACTGGCGCTGCTTGCCTGGATCGGAAGCCATATTGAAGCGCCTGAACCCCGGGAACTGGCACCCCACTTTGCCCGGGTGTCCGCAGAACTAGGATCGGCGTATCTGGCCAGCTACCGGTAGCCCCTGGTTCCGGTCCCGGGCCGGCATGGCTCACCGAACGGCAATTTTCCAGCACCCATGAAATAAAGGCCGCTATGCTGCTTTCCCCAATCCTGATACTGACGGTTCTTGTGGTCGGAATGCTCATCGGCAGTGTGGGAGTTGGGGGGGTATTGCTGGTGCCTGCGCTGGCCTATCTGGATGGAGAATCGGTCCATGCCGCGATTCCGGCCTGCATGTTTGCCTATCTCTTTCCCGGGGCGGTCGCTGCGGTGGTTTTCGCACGACATGGCACCATGAACTGGAAACCGGCGACTGCCTTGTGCGCCAGTGCCATACCGGGTGCTTATCTGGGAGCTTACCTGTTGCCGCTTTTTCCTTCGGTGATTCTCGAATTCGCCATTGCCTGCCTGGTTCTGTTCTGTGGAATGCATGCATTGGGGGGGTCGCACAGAACGCACCATTCCAGCCTGCCGACCGCCGCATCGCTGTCCCTGTTCGGATTCATTACCGGAATCGGCTCCTCGCTGACCGGTACGGGAGGCCCTGTGCTGCTGGTGCCGCTCCTGATTTGGCGCCGGGTGCCGGTCTTGACCAGCATCGGTTTGTCCCAGGTCATCCAGGTTCCCATCGCCTTGACGGCGACTGCAGGAAACCTGATCCATGGGGAAGTGAATCTCAACCTGGGATTGGCAATCGGTGTCGTTCTGGCCGGAGGAGCTTTCATCGGAGCAGGGGCCGTGCACCGGGTGCCTGCCCCACTTTTGAAGAAGACCATGGGCATGGTATTGCTCGGGGTAGGGGGCATGATCCTGCTTCGGTTTTGCATAACATGATCCGGTCGGACGGCTTTGGCATTGACTCATACGGTGGTGCATTGGCCCCGCAGTCCGGAAAAACCGGGGACCGGCCGGTGCTGAATTCAGCACTCGCGCATCCCGCAGGGGATGTCCGAATGAACTCCCCGGAAGATCCGCCGGTACGGCCGGTCCCCCCACTTCCCGAAAAACACCCCGGTCTCCACGGTAGACGGGTTATCGTAACCGAACCGATTGATTACTGATCCAGATGCCTGATACCGGCCCAGGTGCCCCGATTGGTTTCGCTGATTCTGGAAGACAGCGCAGTCAGTCAGTGTAAAGCGCTTTGCAGCCTGTCTAGGAACAGTTGAACATGTTGTGCACGAAACACCATTGGAGGGCGAACCTTCAATACATTGTGTTTCACTCCATCCAGCCCGACCAGCACACCACGGTCACGAAGGGCGTTGACAAGGTCGCTCGCCTGTGCCGGGTCCGGTTCCAGGGTCACCGGGTCCTTGATGATATCCACCCCAATGAACAGGCCCCCGCCTCGAACGTCCCCGATGATGGGGGATTGTTCGGCCAGATCCCGGATACCGCGCATCAGCATGCGACCCGTCTGGTCAGCATGCTGCACCAGGTTATCATCGATAACGATGTTCAGGACCGCACTGGCGGCGGCACAGGCAACGGGGTTGCCCCCGGTCGTGCTGAAAAACTGACAGGTTTTCTCCAGCTTTTCGGAAATTTCCCGTCGGGTTACGACCAGGCCCATGGGATAGCCGCCGGCAATGGATTTCCCAAAGGTCACGATATCCGGTGTAATGTCAGCCAGTTCAAACCCCCACATTGATTTGCCCAACCGACCGAAGCCGGACTGAACCTCATCGGCAACACACAATCCCCCCGCTGCGCGGACCAGCCTGTATACCTCTTCCAGGTACCCGGCAGGCGGCAGCATGATCCCGTTGCTGCTCATGATCATATCCATGAAAAAAGCAGCGGGCCGGTGTCCCCGGGCAGCCAGTCGGGCGATCGCGGCTTCACAGGACCGTGCGTACAGAATGCCCCGTTCCGGGTTGTCCCGTTTCCACGGACCCCTGAAATCATCCGGTGCGTCCAGTTCGGCGATGTGGGATTTGATGTCATCAGGATTGTATTTTTCCGCCGGAGACAAATCGTATACGGCATCTGTGATGCCATGGTAGGCGTTCGACAATACCAGCCCGCCATCGTTGCCGGTCCAGTTCTTGGCCAGGCGCCATGCCAGATCATTGGCCTCACTGCCGGATGAGACGAAATAGCAGGTATCCAGCCCCGGGGGAAGGGTCTGCGCAATCTGTTCCGCGTAATCCGTCAATGTGCCGTAGAGATAGCGTGTATTGACATTGAGTGCGGCGGTTTGTTTTGCTACTGCGGCCACCACCCTGGGATGGCAATGGCCGACATGGGGGACATTGTTGTAGGCATCCAGATATGCCATTCCGTTGTGATCATGCAGCCAGACCCCTTCTCCCCTGACAAGATTGAGGGGCTTTTTATACGCGATATACCGTCCGTTTCCCAGGTACTTCTCTCGTCGGGCGAGTAGGGACCGGGTAGATTCGGGTAAGCCAGCCTCCTGGATACCCCCTTCAGGGCAACCGCAGGCGGCCTTGAGTCGGGAAACCAGTTCCCTGGGGTCAGTCGATTGCATCAGCCGGAACATGGCCAGTGCCTTTTCATCCCAACCGTCCAGATGGGATCGGCGGTCGCTCCACGGGAGTTCCTTCCTCGACCAATGGCTGATCAGCAGATTCTGCACCAGTCGGGCAGTCATCATCGCGGGTAACAGTTCGAATTCCAGGTCCTCCAGTGGAACGATTGAATGATAGCCGGAAACAATTTCAGCACACCGGGACAATGGGTCTGTGCATCTTCCGGGCACTTCGGCCGCAGTGATCCCCAGTTCCTGAATCAGCGGTGCGAAAATCATGTCCCCAAAATCAAAAATTCCGGCAATCCGGACAGAATTTTCGGGGTCCGTCAGGACGTTATGAAATGAAACATCGTTGTGAATAATCTGGGCACGGCAACGGGGCAGCACGGGCTTGATGCGGGCGGTAAAATGCTCAAGAAAGTGTTCAATGGCCACCCTTGATCTGTCATCGTCCACGTATGCGGCCAGCCCGGAGATCTGGTCCACGCCTTGAACATCCCAGGCAAAAATATACTTTGCTGAAGAATGAAAGAAGCCTCTCAACGACAGATCAAGCCTGGCCAGCGACCGGCCAAGATTCCTCATTAGCCGGGGGTCTTCCGGTGTTTCAAAGAACGCCACACCATCCAGATAATCAAAGACCCTGAGGCGATATTTTTCTTCGCATTGGTCCTTACCGGAAACCCAGCTCCTTCCATCGGTGGCTGCAATGAGTTTCTGTACGGGAGGGACCCGGTATCCATTCGCAATGTGGAGCAAAGCCCGGGTTTGCAGATCCAGCAACCCATCGGGCACGGAAGCATTGACGATTTTTACCAGGTACCGGGATGCCTCGTTCTCAAGGAGCAGGTTTTGATCACATTCTCCCCCGAGGGGTTTCAGTTCGCCATCCAGGGAATACTGCTGCGCCAGAACCGACCTGATTTCTTCCAGGGCAATCTTCGGCGGGGCTGTTTTGAGAGGCAGAAGAGGGTCAGTAGTGAAATCCACAAGTTTGGATTTTTAAGTGATTGTTGAAAAATATCTTATGTTATCGGCTTAGGTGGGACCCCATGCAGTGTCGAGAAAAACTGTGAACGGTGGCAATGTACCGCTGAACCGGATTTGGTTTTAGTGTGCTCATTGTGGTTGACAGATTACTGACGGGTAAAGGGTCAAGCTTTCCCGATAACCCGGTAAGAGAGTATGTTGGCCATATGAGATGAGAAAGTGAGTTGGTCGTATTCTGTAGGTGTTTTGCACCCATGCATCAAGCATCCAGACATGGAAGTCATCCGTAAACGTTGTTGTGCGTGCCGGCGGCTCTGGTTATGTCCAACTCGAAAAGACATCAGCGATCTTTAATCTGCACCATTTACGACAGGTGCCGATGAATGTGCCATGCAGTTCCGTATTTTGCTTTCCAGGTCTGATGGATGAAATGAAACGATAAAATGCCATTGACCAAAGCCTCCCTGTCCATTTACAGCTTTTATCCATTTATTTAAGTATTCTCGCTTAGTCTGATTCTTCTGATTATCCTGACCCTTGACTTCAAGTACCATGTAGTCGCCATTGGCCAGTCTTATCAGAAAATCCGGGTAGTATTTTCGAACAACGCCATTGTAATTATACAAAACAGAAAATCCCAAATGGTCGTTCTTGGCAAAAGACGCAACCAACTTGGATTTTTCCATGAAGTTGGCTTCCGTTCCTTCCCAACCGCTGTCATACACGCAATGGCTGATATGAGATTTTTCAAGCTTCTCGCAGGGTTTGCTGGTAAACCAGGGCCTCATATCCGAAGTTGATTTGATTGGTTTTTCTTTGTCAAACACAGGGACCAGTTTCTCGGTGTTTTTCGATCGTATCGCTGACCAGATGTGCTGAATGATTTTATTCATGTTGAGGATGAGCAGTATCCTTCTTTTAGCTTCATTGGGATGCGGAAAACCATTCTTGGTAACAATTTTTTCTGAGTTGAGGAACTGTTCAGTCAGCCTGACAATCTGGATAAGAAAGGACTCTTTGTTGCCTTTCCACTGTGGTTTTTCGTGGTTGTAAATCGTGGATGCGACATGAAACACCACTGTTTGCAGTCTGGTATTTTCCTTCAGGGTAATCCCTGCGTACACTTTGTCGTTCGGTTTGCCATCAACGATGGCAGTCAACTGTGCCTGGGTAATGTAGTCGAGAGGGTCAATTTCCAGTGGCTGGACTTTATCCCAGTCCAGAGTAAGTCGTGACTGGTATTGATGATCAATACGAAGGATATTGGGCCAGACGATTTCGTGGGCCAGTTTTGCTCTTACCGGCTCAATTCTGGTTTTCGGCAAGGGCGGTGCGGGTACCGACCCATTGCCTTCATGGGGTAAAAATGTAAAGGGAACGCCGAATATATTGACGTATTCAGGTTCAAATAACCCTTCATCATTCATGTCATAACTGATCCTTCGCAGGCCTCGTCCAACCACCTGTTCACACAACAACTGACTGGAAAATGCTCTGATTCCCATGATATGGGTCACTGTCCTGGCATCCCATCCTTCGGAAAGCATGCCTACAGAAATGATGTTGTGAATCTGTTCGCCCAGTTCGCCGACCCGTCCCACTGTATCCACCATTTGACGCAACTGTTCAGCTTGTTCTTTTTTAGTCAACTTGGGCTTGGCTTTCACGCGACCGTCACCGCTGGTGCTACCAATATACATTGGTTCGGTTTCAGATTCGGCTTCATGGAGCACTTTACTGTCGATTTGCAGGGTTTTGTCTGGATCACACAACTCGGAGATAAGTATTTTCTTGTGATCAAACGCATGCTTGATACGCGCCGAGGTTTCAATTCTGTTGGCAACCGTGATCATCACGGGCGGCACAGGGTGTCCTTGCTCAAGCCATTTATTTCGAGTCTGTTTCCAATCCTGACCCAGAAGGTAATAGGCGTTCAGCAACAGGTCAGGGAGTGGGTCCGTTTCTTTCGCTTTGCGGTTAATATCATCCCTGACCTCTTCATCAGCATAAATATGATAAAGCCTGGATTTCAGTTCTTTGCTTTGAACATGACTGTCATCCCGAACTACTACCCGGGGCGTTTTCACCAAGCCTGATTCAATGGCGTCATTCAGCCCAAAGTCAGACACAATCCAGTTGAATAAAGTTTCTTCTGCTGATTTTTTTCCTGACGGCGAGAATGGAGTGGCAGAAAGATCGTAGCAGTGCAGAATACCTCTTTGTGCATGAATTCTATCCAGGCCACCGACCCATACGGTGGCTTCTTCGGCGCTGTCTTTGGTTGAACCCGTCCGTGTATACTTGTTGGTGGCTTGCGGATTGATTCGCCAGGCATGATGTGCTTCATCGTTGATCACGAGGATATTGCGAGCATTTGCCATTTCCCCCAGTACTTGTTGGGCATACACCTCAGCACTGATTTCGGTACGTTTTCGCTTGTCTACCGAGCGCAAGTATCCCCGTTTTACCTTCGCATCCAGTTTTTCCTGTGTGTCCCATGCCAGTTCATGCCAGTTCCGGACCAACACCTTGCCCTGACGTAACTTGTCCATGAGGGATGTTGGTACGATATTGAACGCTTCATAATAGTTTTCAGGATGTGCGGGCAACAAAACCTGCAGACGGCTTCTTACCGTTAGGCCTGGCGCTACCACCAGCGTATTCCTGCTAAAGCGAGGGTCTGCAGAGTTGGTGATTTTATTCAAGAAATTCCAGGCAATCAGCATGGCCATGATAACCGTCTTGCCTGAGCCGGTGGCCATTTTGCTGCACCAACGTTCAAACTGGCCGCCATCGCCCTCAATCGTAATTCCCGTTCTATCGGCCGCGGGGGCTTCGGTCAACCAGATCAGTGTTTCTATCGCTTCTATCTGGCAAAAGAAAAATCGGTTGTCCCGTCGTTCCTGTTCGTCATGCCAGTGTTCCAGCAACCGTCTTGTGGTACCGGTAACGCCGATATAGCCGGACTGCCTCCATGCCTTTACTCTGGACCGTATTTTATTGACAAGTTCTATTTCAATCGGTATGCCAGGGTCATCAAACGCACGGGAATCGGGTGTTGCCTGAATATAACCGGCCGGCCGGCGAGTGTTTTTTATTCGAAACTCACGGGTTTCCCGATCGTACAACCAATGTTTTTCCGGTTCTGTATAAGGGCTATTGATAATGAGTTTGGGGATAGTTTGATTCATTGTATATCGGAACAGGACAAGTCGGTTGCTGTCAGGATCGACGGTTTTCCGCTGGAACAAAGAACACAGGGGGTTCTGCCCAGGTTATTTTTCCTTTCTTGAGAAAATAGTGGCAGCGACACGGAGCTTTGGTAACACGTATGGACGGTGACAGTGAAATGCTTCCATCATCGTGTTCAATCAGCTTCCATCTTTTTTTGAACTCCGCAGAAACTTCAAGGTGAACAATAATTCTGCACTTTTTTCGTGGGCAGGTGATTGCAGCATAGTACGGGTACTTGCGCCCGCCAATCACATAAGCGGTGTTCCGTTCAGGCTTTTCCGGCAAATCAGCGACCCAGCGAGTTCGATATTTTCGCCATCTTTCCCGAAAGTTGACCAGTTCAGTCAACATCATGTTTTAGCTTTCGAATCAAAAAACTGTGGTCTCCCATACCACTGTACGGATCAAAAACAGAGGGTGCCTGCTCTTCTGATGCAGCATGGCTGTAATGCCCATGTACCAGTCTGAAACGCTGTGTCGTAAAATCATCATTGCAATCAAGACGAAATCCATGCAGCCGAGCCAGAAAATCATTAAAGGCCATGCACGCTGCCTGCATATTCACTGACATAACGGCTGGCTGGTCCTCTCCCACTGCTGCCAGATACCCGGCGTCTCTTTGTGTTTCATAGTATTTTCTGTCGGTGCGATACCAGGTTTCAGCGGTAACCTGATTGCTGGTGTAGCCGCCACGAGACATCAGACTGGTGGTTTCCGGGTGCATATAGTGGGCAACAGCATCGGCCTGCAAAATCCTTCCTTCCAAGTTGGCTTCAAGATTGACGCCAACATCAAAATACGGCAACCAGTAGGCTGAGGCAATACATTCAATATGGTATCTGCCTTCGGCTGAGTCAACACACCCGAATATCACATCGCAACTTATCAGCACTTCGATAAGAGCCTTGTCGGAGGTATGTGTCTGATACGCTTCAACCTGTACGCCTGTGCCCATTTTTGCAATCGCCCGTTTAAGCATTGATGCTTTGGGAGTCTTGTTTTTAGCATCGGTTTTCGTGGCATTGAGTATACGGTTGAGGTTTTTTTCTTCAACGTAATCCGGGTCTGCCAGAATCAGTGTGCCAATGCAGTTGCGTGCGAGCAGTTCACTGACAATGCTCCCGGTGCCCGAACAACCGACCACCCCCACGCGCAAATTGCGCAGCAGATCGAAAGTTCCCTTGCCAAAGGTCTGGGCAACGCGCAATCCCGCAGGCAACGAAGCCGGGCTTTTCCTTGACTGTTTCCAGATTCGGATATTTTCGCCCACTGCCGTTACACTGTGTATAGGGATAAACCGGCCATCCACTGTCACCAGACGGGCGACGATTTTCCCGTCTGGCAGTATGATTGCTGACCCATTTGGCCTGTCGTCATCAAACCAGTTGCATACTGAATGAAACAGGGACTTGTCGTTTGAATTGTCGACCCGTGAAAATCGGTCCATGCCACCTGGATGACTGTGAATGGTCATGACAGACAAGCCGTTCTGGTCGATTTCGGTGATTTTGTCTGGCGGAAGGTAATCAGCAAAAGGCCAGATCAATCTGGTGGCTGTCCTCTTCTCACAGGCATCCGCGGGAATCAGGATGAAATCATTGGCGATTAACCGCAGTTGACCTTCTCCCCCCCGACCATGATGGCAGAGAATAATGGCAGCGGATTCAAGGCCATCCCCGGGATGAAGATGTTCAGAGAGTCTCTGATGCTGACTTTCTGAAAGTACCAGTGAGTGATTCACAGAATGGGACTATCCGTTATTGATCTCAGACCTGAGTTGATTGGATACATAGGTGATGTGTGTTGACATGTTGTCGATTCCGGGTCGCCAGTCATAATGCCTCGACCATCTTTGCCATTGTCGGCCAAAGTGAATTTCATCTAATAATCTTTCAATTTCGGCCCCGTCCTCCCTCTGGACCGGCGGGTCAAAATAGAACATGTCAATCATTGCACCCGGATAGCTGTCTGGAATCAGCAACATTAAACTGGAATTCTTCGGGGTATACCCTTCAGGCAGTGGGTAGTCCCTGATCAACAGGCCGTGGGTATTTCCCTCCGACAATTCTTCCCATCGGGAATTATACTGAGCATTGAGAAAATCCGTATCTTCATCAGGAAGAATCATTACAAGCAAGTGCCCTGTTGAGCTTGTTTTTGTACTGTCTCAAATCGCTCAATGCCCGGTTGTGAAAAATCTACCGTCTGTTCTTCCTCAATCGGTTTGCGTCGGCCGCCATACAATTTTTGATTCAACGTCCATTCCTGATAATTTTTTTGCACTAGCCCAAGTATCTCTTGACCAGTCAATGATGACTGGTCCACCTTATACTTGTCACCATCGATTTTGATCTTGTACCACTTTTGGCCTTTGGGTGGTCTTCGGTCTGCTCGCGCGCATTCTTCAATGTCAATTGTTTCGTCATTCCCTGCGGGAATGGTAAAATAGCAGTCCTTTTCCTGCACCACCAATACCCAGTCATCCTGGACCAAGGCATCTGCCTGCCCGCTCAAATCGGCAAACAGCTTGCTGGCATCAAGTTTCGTATCCAGTTTTCGAAGTTTATGGCCAGTCAACTTGGCTTTATCCGCTTCCATCCGCTTGTCATTGAACTGAAAACAAATGGGGTTTTTGATCCTGGGGTTTTCGCCAATATCAAAGCTGGCCTCATCTGCAAAGATGATCTCTCCACCACGGATGATGAGGTGGTCATTCGGCAGGAGCGGGATGTCGACATCGTGGTCCCTGTTCAGATAGAGCCATTGACTGCTTTCTGGATCCAGTCCTGCCTGGTGGTAGAGAAAGTCCGCGCTGATCAGGCCGCTTTCTGTGTTCGTTGACCGATAATTCAGCGTAATCTTCACTGTTCCCATATTGGCTTACCCCCTATGTTGCAGAATGTACTCCGCATTTTTTGAGACCCCGGTATGCTAGCATTATTTTGCCTTTTCGACATGGTCCTTAATTGGAAGTCCCGGTGTTCTGGATTCGGTTGTAGGCCTCTTGGGAATCCATCACATCTGCACCGTTGCTACAGAAACCATTCCTGTAGCATGATTTCAGTTGGCCTCGACGGCTTACAATGTGTTTGCGATCATTGCTGATCAATATGCGTCCTGTTTGGAAGGCCACATAAACAAATATTCTGTCAACCTCTTCCTTGGCCTCCGGGATAATACTGAAAATTGCAGACCACAGTTGGTCGGTTTTATGGACTGAAATCGGTTTTCTGGGCGCAAATCTCAACCAATACTTTATGATCTGGGCTTCATTTTTGCGTTGTCGGGATTGAAGAAACTCTTCTTTCAACAAATGGCGACCGTATTCAGAAAAAATTTCCCCGTTGGTATCGACCAGAAGATGTATCTTGTTCTCTCCTTCTTTCGGCACCTGTAATAGTTTGTGTATATGTCTATCCGAATTAAATTTTTCATTGGTCAGATGGAGAAAAACATTTGTATCAATCGCAATGTAGTCACATGTCAGCCCATTCACTCTCCAACCTCCAGGTCCATGGCTTCCCAGATATCCTGATGAAAAAATTCCATGGGTAATCCGTCTTCTATGGAACCATCTTCATTGATTTCCAAATTGTTCACGACCGATTTTTCATTCTCGACATCAAAAAACACGACAGACACGTCATCCGCATTCAAATCCCCTCTTGCAATGGATCTTTGCAACCTCAACAGGATATTGGCACTGTGTGTTTCTATGATGGAATGGACCTTGCGCTGTTTCCATAAATCAACAAAGAAACTGCCCAGTTCCAGCTGGGCTGAGGGATGAATCTGGGCTTCCGGCTGTTCTACCAGGAGAGTAGTTCTGGGGGCCATCATTGCGCCTTGTACTATAATTGGCAGGCTCTCACTGGTACCGAAGCCAAAATTCGCAATATTGGTACGTGCCCGTGTTTTCACATTCTGTGCCTCGCATTGGGCTAAATCTCCCTTCTCTGAAAAAGTAATATTCTGGATATCCACAATTTTTTTCAAATGAGGGTAAATCAATTCAGACCGACCGTGGTGGTTTTTCGACAGTTTCCATAAGTGATGCAGTGCATATTCTCCGCTTCTCCCGACATGATGAGAGGGTATGTTTTCACCGGTATCGATGGTTCTTGGCATCATCCTTCTGTTCGGTCCAATATGTTCCATTGTTCTGATTGTCTGCGCGATTGACTCCAGGCAGCATTGTTCTGCCTGGTTTTCCCTGATTTCTTCAGGATTTGAGTCTGAAGATTCCACTGAATATTCTCCACTAGTCTGCAGGAACTGGCTGTTTTCAGTAATCGGGGTGGGACGTTGCAAAATGGTTTGATGGTTGGACAACAATGTGAGCTTCCAATCTTTGCCTTGGAAAAGGTTCTGCTTGTTGTATAAGATCTTGGCGGCGATCTGGTATTCGAGAGGGTGCTCATAAAATTTGATACCCTTTTCTTGCAGATAGGCTCCCAGTTGACTCCTTGGACTGCTGTTCTCCTGCACATGCAAAGAAAAATCCAGGAAACGTTTGAGGGAATTACTGTTTTTCAGCCCGTAAAATGTACCCAGATCGACTTTCTCGCCTCTTGAGTCCAGAAATGCCTTGCTGTTTAACCCAATCGACTGCTGCAACATCAACAAGAACTGGATGATTGAGGACTTTCCGGCATTGTTTTTCCCAATCAACAAGGTGATTGGACGAAACCGGATGGTCACCTCCTCATCAAAAATTCTGAAATTGCGAAGTTGCAGTTGCTTGATCACAGTCTTCCCCCGTTTATTTATATCGATCGACCACTCGTAAACTTTCAATGCCCCGGTTATCTACGATTTTAACGGCGATGCGTTTATTGTCACCCAGTTCAAAGGGCAGGGACAGGTTCCCCCGATAGGCCTCAATCATCTCTTCATCGATTTCTGCTTTGAGGTTGCGGGCCAGGGTGTCCCAGCCATCTTTCGGACCGGCCATTGGAAAAAACACCTGCTTTGGGTACAGGCTACGTCCATCGTAGTCGGTATCAAGCATCCACACTGCGATTTCATTTTCACCACCGGATTCGACTTTACCGGTCCTGGTGTTAAAGTAGTCGAATCCCCTGACCTCGACCTGCCATTTCCCGGTGGCTTCACCCCGATGGATTGGATACAGATTCACATCAGGCTGACCCACCAACCAGAAACTTTCGTTGCTGGCACGTTTCCTTTTCAGGTCGCCGGTCTGCAGGTCGGCGTTCATTTGCACCTTGAGCAGGGTAACCCCGGGCCAGTTGGTTTCATCAATATCCTTGGCCGCTTCCGGGTCAAACTGAAAGGCGGCGAACAGTATGATCTGGGGTTTGGGACGCAGTCTTCCGGCTTCGTCCAGTGCCAGCTCAACCTGGCGGGGTTCCAGCGGTGCGTGTTCCGGGCCAAAGGAAATCACGGTCCGCAGAGGCGTATTCGCCGTGACCGGGATTTCCCTGACAGGGTTGCTGTCAGGGCTGGCCGGTCGGGTTTCGGCTTCTGCCTGCAGGTATCTTGTTCCGGACAGAACCTCGACCCGGCTGAACATGATTTGCTGGCCGTTTTTGGCACGTACGCCACAGTGTAGCAGTTCATCGCGCAGGTCGCTTTGGCGCACGGTTTCACCTGTCCGGGCGATGGTCAAATCGGCTGCGTTCTCCTGCTCTGCTTGGTTGTCCATCTCATCCATGCTTTTTACATAGGGGGCGGGGACCGCTTCCACCGTAAAAGGGCCGGTAATGCGTGCCTTGCCCTTTTCCACGAAAGGCTGGTCATACAGGACCTCTGCGTCCTGTTGATCACCGGCTAAAATACTGGGCGATACTTTGGATACGGTTTTGTATTTCAGGCCACTGCCGATCCCCTCATCCGGGTGTGCCAATTGGTAATACTCAAAACTGGCGGTCATTAACCGTTGCCGGGCCAGCGCCAGCGCCACGCGGGAGGTATCGCAGGTTATCCAGCGTCGTCCCCATTGCTCGGCCACAAAAGCGGTGGCGCCACTGCCGCAGGTAATATCGAGGACCAGGTCTCCCGGATCAGTGGTCATGAGGATACACCGTTGTATCGCCTTGGTCGCGGTTTCAACCACGTACTTCTTCTTGCTGGGGTACATCTGTGCTGGCCAGATATTATGAATGCGTCGACCAGGCACTTCATCTTCGTATTTTTTCCACCTCAATGAGCTTTGCCCGCTCAAGGCTTCAAGCCGTCCCTGTTCAGCCAGTCGGTCCATCCCTTCTTTTGAAATGGACCAGTGCCGGTTTTTCGAGCAACGAAAGGTTCTGCCGTCATATTCGTAAGGTTCAGAGCGGCCAGTCGTAGAAACCCCTTGAGAATCCAACCCGGTACGTTGATAAATTCGTGCACCTTCCGGCAGATACCGGTCCGGGTCAAACCGTTCTTCACCGGTTAATTTGCGACAACTGCCATCGGCAAGCTCAACCATGACATATGAACTAAAGTAATCGATAGTTTCGGTACGGGTGAGGGGTTCGTACAGCTGCCGATACTTAGCTTTATTAGTATCTTTCACATACCAGAGCAGGTAATCCGCGACTTGGGGCAGATATGCCGTGGAACTTCCACTGGTGGTCGCAAAGCTTATGGTTGCCAGTCGATTCCCTGCTCCGAAAACCTCATCCAGTATCATGCTCACACGATGTACATTCTCATCGCCTATCTGCACCAATACACTGCCGCTTTCATCCAGTAGCTCCCGAACCAGGAGCAGGCGGTCACGCAGGTGGGACAGGTAGGAGTGAATTCCCAGTTCCCAGGTATCCCGAAAAGCCTTGATCATCTCCGGTTCACCAGACAGGTCTTCATCCTTACCGTCCTTGACCTGGTTCTGATTGACGAATGGTTGGAAATTGCTGCCATACTTGATGCCATAAGGCGGATCAAAGTAAACCATTTGCACTTTGCCGGCCATGGCTTCCTTTTCCAGTAGAGAGTTCATTACCAGCAAGCTGTCACCGGCAATGAACCGATTGCTCCAGTTATCCTTGTGTTTGTAGAACTCAACGGCTTCACGAAGGGGCTTGTGATTGTCAAAAAGGCTTTCCTGACGGCGGTCTCCAAGCACTTTCCTGACGGCTTCAAGGATGGTTTTCGGATCAATACGCTCATGGACATGCAGACTTACGGTCGGCACATTAAAACATGACTGTTCGGCCTTGCCGGTCCACTGCAGTTTCGGGTCAAGATGCGGGTCGTACTCGTATTCCTTTCTGGTGCCGTGATCAGGGTCGGTTTGTGGTGTGACCAGACCCACCGGTGGGTTATTGATCCGCTTCTTCTCCGTGTGCGCATACTGTTCCACGGACTTTTTTTGTTTTCTTGCCATCTGTTGTTATCGTTGATTTCTCATTGAGGTTCTATTGGAGAAAACGCTCCGGAATCGTTTCGGTAATGTGGTTTACCGGGCATCTTCAATGTAGTCCAGCTCACCCATGATCAGGTGTTCAGCAATGCCGAGTTCAAGATCGTATTCCGTCCTTTCTCCCTGCCTGGCAAAGGATTTCCCATAAAAATGAAGATGCAACAGCGGCTGGTCCCCCTGGGCGCAAATGGAATGAATGCCATCTTCCAGCATGGATACCGCGGTTCCCGGTTTAACCACCATTTCATTGACCAGTTTTACGGTATCCGGGGTGACTTCCTGATACAGCCCGTGTTTTTCTTCTCCTTCAACCGCGGCGATGACCGCCCAGGAGCCTCCGTGGTTATGGGGCCGATAGGTCTGGGTGGGCAGCGCGGAATTGACGTACAGCGCGAAGTCCCCGTTATCGTCTTCATGAATGAGGAAACATCGTTCTTTCTGTCTTTTGTCCGGCACGGGAAAATCACTCCGGGGGAATAAATGGGATTGTGCGCACAGATTCATCAACGCTTCCTTTACCCGGTTCAGGGAGTCTATGGTGGCTCCTTCTGACAGGAAGTCACGTGTCTGGTTGACGCATGTCCGAATCGCAGCTTCCCGCTTGGTTTTGATGTTCATGGGTCTCGTTCTCTCAGGATCCTGTCCGTCATCGGATTGTAAACATTTCGGTTCCACCAAAGGGTGGATTGTCTTGGGTATTCTCACCATACCATGTCTTTGGGGCAACCGGGTATCCGTACCGGTTGGCGCACGACTGGAAACCATCCCCCCGGATTCATTGTAATTCGCGAGAGAGTCTTATATAACGATGGTTCGAGAATTGCTGTATCAGGACAATCCGGTGTATGACTTGCCAACCCGGCCCGAAAACTTTCCCGCTGCGGGACGAAACTCGATGATGGGATTGTGAATCGGGTCATGGATGCCAGCGGGAACCCTGGTTTGCCCCATGACACGGTGCAGAACAGGGAATGCTGGGGATTTGCATTTCATCGGCTGACGGTGTTCTCCTGGTTTCCGGTCCACAAACCACGAATTGAGCAGACAACAGGACATGAATATTGATCAGAGCCGGGAACCGGATGGATTCCAGTCACTGGCCGTACAGGCGGATGTTGAACTGGACGAGGGCCCCGGACGCTATCGAATCGGTTTGATTGCCCTGTCCAATGATCTGGCAACGGAACGGGATTTCGATCAAATGTGCACAAGCGATGAGATTGCCGTATTTGTTTCCCGGGTGCCGAATGCACAGCGGTGCTCGGTCGCCAATCTTCGTGCCATGGAGCCGGAACTGGCCCACGCCGCTTCCCTTTTGATTCCAGGGTCCCGGCTTGACGTGGTGGCTTACAGCTGCACCTCGGGGACGGTTGTACTGGGGTACGACGCCGTTGCGGGGCGGATTCGCAGTGCCCGTCCGGGGATACCTGTGACCACCCCCATTACCGCGTCCCTGGCCGCATTGCGCCTGCTGGGCGCCGGGAATATCGCCGTGCTGACCCCGTATACCGACGAAGTCAACGCCCCCATTTCCCATTACATCAAAAACAGCGGACTGGGCATTGCCGCCTTCACAAGTTTTCAGTTTGCCGACAACGATGCCATGGCGAGAACTCCACCCCGGGCCATTTATCACGCGGCGCTCGAGGCGGATCGCCCCGAAGCGGATGCACTGTTCATATCCTGCACTGCCATCCGGGCGGTGGAGGTCGTGGATTCCATCGAACAGGCAATCGGCAAACCCGTGGTAACGGCCAATCAGGCATTGTGTTGGCAGGCGTTGCGATGGGCAGGGCATGAATTGTCCATCAAGGGATTTGGCCGACTGCTGCGCAGGCCGGGCCCCATCCCCGATCATGGCGTATCGGCCAGGGGGTTGCCATGAAACTCGACAGTATCCTGTCCCGCCCGCCATCCATTTTGACCCGGGAACAAAGAAAATTCTATTACCGGCAGGGATATCTCGCATTTCCCGGACTGATTGGCGATGAATGGCTCGGTCCGCTTCGAAGTGCCCTGGCGGAGGTTGTCGAGCAGACAAGGGACTGCAGGCAGTCCACCCGGAAGGTGGACATTGAACGGGACCACAGTTCCGAAAATCCCCGGTTGCGGCGGATTGCCTATCTGGATGAATTTGCCCCGGTATTCTGGGACCTGTGTTCGAAATCCATCATTCCCGACATTGCAGCGGACTTGCTGGGTCCCAATGTCAGGTTCCGGGAACTGATGATGAATTTCAAATGGGCCGGTGGGGGAGCGGAAGTCAAATGGCATCAGGATATTGTGTTTTATCCCCACACCCATGCCGGTACGATGCAGTTTCTGCTGATGCTGGAGGCCACCGGGCCTGGGCAGGGCCCGCTGCAGGTGATTCCAAAGAGCCATCAGGGGCCGATATTTTCGCACTACGACACCCGGGGAAACTGGACGGGTGCCATTTCCGATCAGGACCTGGGGGAGGTTGCGCTGGACAAGGCAGTGTCCATGCTGGGTCCGCCGGGTTCCCTTTCCGTTCACCACAGCCGCACCATCCATGGATCTGCCCGCAATATGAGTGCACTGGGGAGGCCGGCGTTTGTCGTCACCTACAGTGCCGCAGACGCGATTCCGTATACTCCACCTGCCTATCCCAGTGTAAACTATGGCCGTCTCGTACGCGGTGTGCAATCCGAATTTGCGCACCATGAAGAAATGATGGTTCCTCTTCCCCCGGACTGGTCGGAAGGATATACCTCAATATTTGATCATCAACAGGATGAAAAACCCGGCCATTCAGCCTGATCCAGCACAGTGAACCAGAAAGCATTGAGGCCGGACTGGCCGACCATTGTAGACATCCGGCGGGCAAGGCGCCAGATTGCCCCCAGGGTTCTGACGACTCCGGTTGTGCCCTCTCAGACCCTTGGCGAGTTATCCGGCGTGCCGGTATTTCTCAAGCTTGAACACCACCAGACTACCGGGAGTTTCAAGTTGCGCGGTGCGACCCATGCCGTGTTGAATCTCTCCAGGGAGCAACGGGCCCGGGGGGTTGTTGGCGTATCAACGGGCAATCATGGTCGTGGGCTGGCCTATGCCGCACGTCAGGCAGGCATTCGCTGCATAATCTGTATGTCGAGCCTCGTGCCGCAGAACAAGATAGACGGCATTGCATTGCAGGGTGCCGAAGTGCGCATCGTGGGAGATTCCCAGGATGAGGCCCAGGTGGAGGTGGACCGCCTGGTCAGGGAGGAGCACATGACGGTGCTCCCGCCGTTTGACCATTTTGACATTATCACGGGGCAGGGCACTCTTGGACTGGAACTGTTGGGGCAGAATTCGCAATTCCGGACTGTGCTGGTTCCGGTATCGGGTGGAGGATTGATTTCCGGGATGGCCATTGCGCTGAAAGCCGCACAACCGGAGATCCGGGTGATCGGTGTCTCCATGGAACGTGGAGCCGCTATGTATGAGAGCATCCGATCCGGACACCCCGTGGAAGTTGAGGAACTGCCGACCATTGCGGATTCCCTGGGAGGAGGCATCGGTCTGGACAACCGGTTGACGTTTTCAATTGTACAAAAGCTGGTTGATGAGTTGATTGTGGTTTCCGAGGGCGAGATTGCCGAAGCGATCCGCCACGCCTATTGGTCAGAACGACAGATTCTGGAGGGTTCCGGTTCCGTGGGCATTGCAGCCCTGCTTTCCGGTAAAATAAAGAGTCATGCTCCGGTGGCTGTGCTCACCAGTGGCGGGAATATAGATATGAACCTACACCATCGGATCATCTCCGGTGAAAACATTGATTTTCCAGAAGCCTGAATTTACCCATGCCCGGATTAAAGATTCTGACCGAAAAGGAACTCCGTAAAATTGTCCGCCTGGATGGGGAGACGATTCACTGTATTGAATCGGCTTTTGCCGCGCTGTCAGGGGGCAAGGTGGTCATGCCCCCCATTCTTTCCATGGCCATCCGGGAATTCAACGGTGAAGTGGATGTAAAAACCGCCTATGTCCCGGGATTCGACAGCTTTGCAATCAAAATATCCCCGGGATTTTTCGACAACCCGAAACAGGGCCTGCCAAGCACGACGGGCCTGATGGTGCTGTTTTCGGTCCGTACCGGGATGCTGCAGGCCGTTTTGCTGGACAACGGTTATCTGACGGACGTGCGTACAGCGGCTGCGGGGGCGGTGGCCGCGGGCCATCTTGCTCCAGCCGATGTGGAGCAGGCGTGTATCCTTGGAGCCGGCCAGCAATCCCGCCTGCAGCTTGAAGCCCTGTGCCTGGTCCGTCGAATCCGGTTGGCAAGGATCTGGGCGAGAGATTTTCCAAAAGCGGAAGCGGCCGCCCGTGAACTGTCAGAAAAACTGGGGATTACCGTGAAAGCGGCCCCTGACCTGGAGGAGGCGGTTGTCCTCTCCCAGGTGGTCGTCACCACCACCCCTTCCGCAACCCCGCTGGTAATGAGTGACTGGTTGCGGCCCGGCCAGCACATTACCGCGATGGGTTCTGATCAGGCGCACAAGAACGAGCTGGATCCCGGGTGCCTGTCGAGGACAGATATTTATGTGCCCGACCGGCAGTCACAAACCGAAAAACTGGGGGAGCTTCACCATGCCATTGAATCCGGAACCGTAAATAAAAAAACCGTGTATCCGGAACTGGGGGATATCGTTGCCGGCAGTGCCCCGGGACGGCAGACTCCAGAAGAAATCACCATTTGCGACCTGACCGGTACCGGTGTGCAGGATACCGCGGTGGCAGCGTTTGCCAGCAAACGGGCGGAAGCACATTCAGTGGGCCTGACCATTAATTCCTGAGTATTGATACCTGATCATGAATACCCTTCCCCCCCTATTTGAAAAAGTCTTCCCCAGCGAGGAATACGCCGCCCGTGTGCAGGATGTCAGACAGCGCATGGAACGGGCCGGTTATGACCTGATCATCAGCCAGGACCCCAGTAATATGTGCTGGCTGACCGGGTATGACGGATGGTCATTCTATGTTCCCCAGTGTGTACTCGTGCATTTGCAGGAAGAATCGCCTTTTTGGTTTGGCCGTGCCCAGGATGCCAGGGCCGCGGAGGTCACCACGTACCTGCCGAATGACCACATCCTTCCATTTTCCGAAAGCCTGGTGCAGAACCCTCTCAACCACCCGTATGAGGAATTGGCGGGTTTCATCCGGTCGCGGGGCTGGGGGAACTCCCGGATCGGGGTTGAAATGGATGCCCACTACTTTACCGCTCGATGTCATGCAACCCTGGCCGGTACGCTGCCGGATGCCGGCATCACGAACAACGGGGACCTGGTCAACTGGGCACGATTGGTCAAGTCCGACAAGGAAGTGGAGTTGATGCGTGTTGCAGGGAAAATCAGTACCCGGATGATGAACGCAGCGATTGCCCGTATACGTGCCGGGGTTCCCCAAAACGAAGTGATCGCTGAAATCTATCGAACCCAGGCATCTGGCGTGGAGGGCTTCGGCGGGGATTATTCCTCATTTTGCCCGCTCCTTCAGGTCAATGAAGGAACGAGTACGCCGCATTTGACCTGGACGGATGCTCCGTTGCCGGACAACGCTCTGGTCATGCTGGAAATCGCTGGAGTTAGACGGCGATACAATGTACCGCTGGCCCGGACGGTACACATCGGCCAGGCCCCTGATAAAATAAGGAAACTGGCCCGGGTAATTGTTGAAGGCGTGGATGCAGGCCTCGAACAGGCGAAACCGGGCAATACCTGCGAATCCGTTGAAGCGGTCTGGCAAGCCGTGCTGAACCGAAACGGAATCACAAAAGAGAGTCGGGTTGGATACCCGGTGGGAGTGGGTTATCCGCCGGACTGGGGAGAACGGACATGCAGCCTGCGACCGGAAGACCGAACGGAATTGCAGGCAGGCATGTGTTTCCACTTTCAGTCCGGAGTCTGGCTGGACCATTTCGGTTGCGCGGTTTCCGAGTCATTTGTGGTGACCGACCGGGGTGGCGAGAGGCTGTGCGACGTGGAACGCGACTTAATTGTCATTGATTGAATCCGAATTATTCTGGTGAAAGAGGTACCGGCCATGATGCAAGACAATCCCATCACATCAACCATTCCCTTTGACCGCGATGGCGCACATCACGGTTTTCTGCGACTGCCATACAGCAGAAATGATTCTGCCTGGGGGTCGCTGATGATTCCCATCTGTGTGATACGAAACGGTGTGGGCCCCACAGCGTTGCTGACCGGGGCGAATCATGGTGATGAATATGAAGGCCCGGTGGCGCTGCAGAATCTGGCCTTGCACCTGGACCCCGGGGACCTTGCAGGGCGTGTCATCATCGTCCCGGCCTTCAATTATCCTGCTTTCCGTGCGGGATGGAGAAATTCCCCCATTGACGACGGAAACATGAACCGCGTATTTCCCGGCAATCCCGGTGGAACCGTTACCGAAAAAATAGCCGACTATTTCATGCGCACGCTGGTTCCCATGGCGGATGTCGTGGTCGACATCCATTCGGGGGGGAAAACACTTGAGTTTTTACCCCTCGCGGCGGCTCATGTGCTGGCAGACAAGGACCAGCAAAAAGCATGTGTTGAGGTGATGAGAGCCTTCAATGCGCCCTATTCCATGCATTTTCGTGAAATTGATGATACGGGAATGTATGACACCGCGGTGGAAAATCAGGGCAAGACATTCATATCCACGGAACTCGGTGGTGGAGGAACCACGACGACAAAATCCGTGGCCATCGCAAAAAAAGGGGTGCACAATGTTCTGGTTCACGTCGGAATACTGGATGGGCAACTCTTACTGGGTCCAACGGTTGAAATGGAAATGCCGGACAGTGACTGTTTTGTCATCAGCGAACATGAGGGCCTCATCGAGCCGGCCGCAGACCTTGGCGCTCCCCTGGCCAAAGGCGATGTGGTTGCCCGGGTCTGGATGCCGGATCGTACTGGCGTTGCCCCCGTTGAGTACCGCGCACAGCGCGGGGGGGTGCTGGCCGGTCGTCATTTTCCCGGGCTCGTAAAAATGGGTGACTGCATGGCCATTATCGCGGTGGCCAATCCATAGCAACCGGGGACGAAACGCCTGCAACGGAAAAACACGCACAGGGACCGGGGCGGTGCCGGTGCCCGGTTTTATTTCTGCTTGACAGCGCTCAAAATATCTTCCGTAAACAACAGTGTGACCTGCTGGGAAGTGACTTCCCCCGTTTTCCCGTCCAGTATGGCATGGTAATAGTCCCAGCGGTTCTTGTGGAAGGGGTCGGTGATCAAAGGGGTGCCCACCACCCGGATGACCTCCCGTTTGGTCATGCCGATTTCAAGCTGGGCGACCATTTCCGGTGTGATTTCATTGCCCTGCTGGAGATCTGGTTTGTAGATGCATCCGCCCAGAAACAGGCTGAGAGTCAGCACTGCAACCAACATCGAATGATTTTTCAAAGCCGTCAACAGGCCATGAGCAATCCATTTATCTTGACGCGGGATGAACATGATGAGCATCGGTTTGTTTGGGAATGGTTGAGAGTGGATGAGCCGCAGGTGCGATTTTAAATTAAATATTTCAATACCGCTATTTCATCGCAGCGCTGAAATTTGGGGCAATTGATGCAGGCTCCCCATACCTTTTCAGGCAATTGGTTCATTTCCACCACCGTGAAGCCAAGCTTTTCAAAAAAATCCACCACGTAGGTCAGCGCCATGAGTTTGGTCAGGCCAATGCCCCGGGCATCCTCCTCGAGTTGATTGACCAGCTTGTATCCAAGCCCCCGGTTCTGGTATTGCGGGTCCACCGCCAGACTTCGTACTTCGCCCAGCTCTTTGGTGTAAATCAGCAATGCCGCACAGGCGATCACCCGGCCATGGGCCTTGACGACATAGAAGTCCCGCAGAGAATGGTAGATATCGCTTTCAGGACGGGGCAAAAGGATACCACGGTTGCTGTAGAATTGTAACAGCCGGAAGATTTCGTTGACATCCTCCAGGCGGGCAGGGCGAATGCGGTCTCGTACTGTATGGGCGGTTCCGGTCATAATGGTTCAAGCATCTCCCTGGCCTGTGCCAGTGACTGGGCGGTAATTTTTTCACCGACGGTCATGCGTGCAATTTCTTCGATCCGCTGTTCTTCCGACAGTTGTCGGACCTGGGTCTCGACCTGTTTGTTTCCCTGCTTGACCACGCAGAAATGGGAATCTCCCCGGGCCGCTATCTGAAACAGGTGCGTGATGCAGATCACCTGTGCCGATTTCCCCAGTTCCTTCAGCTTTTGCCCTACGACATGGGCCACTTCTCCGCCGATGCCAACATCGACTTCATCGAATATCAGTGTAGGCACCCGGGCTTTGTTGGCGAGAACCACCTGAATGCCCAGGGACATTCGGGACAGTTCACCCCCGGATGCGACCTTGCGCAGGGGCTGCAGCGGTTGCCCCGGGTTGGTGGAAACGACAAATTCCACTGTTTCATTGCCATATCGTGTAAAACGGTCCGGGTCGGCGGGCAGCAGGAGAATTTCAAATTTCCCCCCTGCCATGCCCAGTTCCTGGAGGATGGAAGTAACCGCCTGGCCGAGATGGCGGGATGTTCGTTTGCGATTTGCAGTAATCTTGTCAGCGATGGCCCTGTATTTCCGGGACTCGGATTGATACCGCTTCGTTAATCGCGTCAATTCACTTTCAGGGTCTGTCAATCTCTCCAGTTCCTCTTTCATGTCGTCCAGGTGAGCGGACAATTCTCCGGGATGGACGCGGTGTTTTCGGGACAGGAAATGATAAAGAGACATTCTCTTCTCTATTCCGGCGATTTCATCCGGGTCAACGTCGCTGTCCTGATAGACCGGACTCAGCTGGCTGGCCGCTTCTTCAACGAGAATCCTGGCTTCTTCCACCATCTGTACCACGGGCCTCAGGCTGTCATCAAATCCGGACAACACTTCGAGCTGCTGGGTGGTTCGTGCCAATCGTGATGCCACGTTGTCCTGGTCATCCTCAACCAGGGCACTGGCGGCGGACCGGGCGCCACTGAGCAGTTCCTGGAGGTGATTCAGCTTTTTGTGCCGGTTTTCAAGAACCGGCCACTCGTCGGCCCGGGGGGAGAGTTCATTGAGTTCCTCAATCTGGAATTTCAGCAAATCAGCCCGTTGCCGGGCGGTCTGGCTCTGGTCCTGGTACAGGTCAATCCGGGCCGCAATGTCGTTCAGGGCCCGGTAGCACTCCTGCAGGTCGATCAGCAATGCATCATTTCCGGATGCGCTGTCCACCAGATTGAGCTGCACGGGTTTCCTGAGCAGGGAATGATGTTTGTTCTGGCCGTGTATATCCACCAGTTCCCGGCCAATCTCCCTGAGCTGTGAAACCGTGACCGCATGACCATTGATATAATTTCTGCTGGGTTTTCCTCTGCGGAGAATACGACGGAGTATGCACTCCTGTTCATTGTTCAGTCCCTGTTCGTCCAGCCACGCTGAAGCGGGATGGCCCGGGGTCAGGGAAAATCCGGCCTGAATCTCAGCCGTGTCATGGTTGTGCCGGAGATAACTCGTATCCGACCGGTGGCCAAGAAGAATCCCGATGGCATCGATCAGGATGGATTTCCCCGAACCGGTTTCTCCTGTAATCGTTGTAAAACCGTCATCGAACTCCAGTTCAACGTGTTCGGCAATGGCAAATTGCCTTATTTCAAGCCAGTCAATCATGTCCGGGGTATGCGCAGGGGGTTGGGAAGGCCTGCTCAACCGGTCCAGCCGAGTTTTGAGCGAAGAGTTTCGAAGTAGTTGAACCCTTCCATGTGCATCATTCGCAACTTTTTGGGTGCCCGTTGTACCGTGATGGTTTCCCTGCCGTTCAGGTGATAACTGATGACACCATCCAGGATCAGGTTGGCGTTGGATTCCCGGACTTTCAGGGCAGAGATCACTACCTCGTCGTTTTCATTGAGAATGATGGGCCGGTTGCTCAGGGTATGCGGGCAAATGGGGGCCATGCTGATGACCGGCAATCCCGGAGAAATGATGGGCCCCCCTGCGGACAGGGCATACGCCGTGGACCCGGTCGGGGTGGAAAGAATGAGTCCATCACTGCGGGTATGGGCAATGTACTGGCGGTTGACGCGGGTTTCAAATTCGATCAAACGTCCGGAATTGCCTTTGGAGATCACGATGTCGTTCAGGGAAATACCGGAAAACATCTCCTTTCGTTCCTCCAGCACCCGGCATTGCAGCATCGTCCTGAGTTCCACGTAACACTTTCCTTCCAGGACGGCGGTTAAACTCGGTTCCAGTTCGTGTAAACTGATATCGGTCAGGAATCCCAGGCGGCCAAGATTCACACCGATGGCGGGAATGGCATGATCTGACAGGAGGCGGGCGGCGTTTAACATGGTGCCATCTCCTCCCACCACAATGGCCAGATCAATCAGTTCTCCCAGCGGGCCGTCGTAGTTGTCTATGCGGTCTCCCTGGATCTTGTCTGCGGTGGTATTGCCAAGGAGCACAGACAGCTGTTTTCTTTCCAGGAAATTCTTCACCTCGGTAATGGCATCTGCCACACTGTTGTCGTTGAATTTTCCGAAAAGACCGACTTTAGAGATTTTCACCATTGCTGCACAGATCAAAAGGGGCATTATACATTAGGTTGTATCTGCCGAATAAAATTCATAAGAATCTTGACAGAATGGCGGCTGGATTGGTAGCGTTCGCATGGTATTCACAGTTTTTCAGTACTACCCACCCATCGCCGAGTTTGAATGACTGAAGCAAAAGATCTGGGGCTGAGTGAACGGGCCCAATTGGTTCTCAAGGGACTGATTCGTCGTCATATCGAAGAAGGTACTCCCATCGGGTCCCGTACTCTGGCAAAGGAAATGGAACTTTCGCTCAGTCCGGCAACCATCCGCAATGTCATGGCGGATCTGGAGGACTATGGATTGATTCACGCTCCCCACACTTCAGCCGGCCGGGTGCCGACCATCAAGGGTTATCGGGTTTTTATCAACGGTTTGTTGAAAATCGGGCCGATGGACAGTCACTCCCTGAGTGCAATGACGGAAAGATTCAGTGATATCTCGGATCCGAACAGTGTGAACAGCATCAACAGCATTCTGTACGGAGCCACTGAAATGCTGTCTCAAATCACTTCATTTGCCGGCATTGTATCCATGCCGGACATGGGCGCTGTGCAGATCAAGCAGATTGAGTTTCTGAGATTGTCTGATCAGCGCGTTCTCGCGATCCTGGTGACGAATGATGGACAGGTCCAGAACAAGGTTCTCACTGCCCATCGTGAATATACCGAATCCGAACTCACCGAGGCGGCCAATTATTTCAATGTAGAGTACAGCACCAGGTCCCTCAAGAGGGTGCGGGAGGAGTTGCTGAGGCATATGCGTCGGGACCACCGGAGCATGCACCGGGAAATGCGTACCGCCGTCAAGATGGCCGGCCAGCTTTTCGACGATGATTTCCAGGCCACCGAAAGCGTACTGGTCAGTGGTGAAAACAATTTACTGTCCATCCCGGAGTTGTTGGAACTCAGCAAGTTGCGTAAATTGTTTGACATGTTCAAGACCAAGCAGGTGCTGTTTGATCTGTTGCAAAAAAGCATGTTCGCCGAGGGGGTCAATATATTTATTGGCGAGGAATCGGGATATGAGCCATTCAAGGATTGCAGCGTGATCGTGGCTCCCTATGAAATGGACCACAAAAAGGTGGGGATGCTGGGGGTCATTGGCCCAACCCGAATGCAATATGATGAAGTGATCTCCGTGGTGGATGTTACGGCAAAACTGTTGGGCAGCGCACTCAGTGCCAACAATGCCCAGTAATTCATTCCCGGGCCACCGGGCCAGGCTGCGCATTCCCGCCCAATAAAAATCGCCCAATAAAAATCGTTGAGTTCCGTACTGAACATCAAGGATCTGTTCAACGAACTGGATGCCTTCAGACTTCCACCCGTAGAGAAATGGCATCCGGCCAAATCCGTTGATATCGGACTGAGAATCGATCACCGGGGAAAGTGGTTTTATCAGGATTCCCCGATCCAGCGGCATCGTATCTCAAAACTGTTTTCAACTGTCTTGCGCCTTGAAGGCAGGGAATACTACCTGGTTACCCCGCCCGTAAAATACCGGATTCAGGTTGAAGATGCCCCGTTTACCGCAGTGGAACTCCAGGTGCGGGGAAACGGGAAGGACCAGGAACTGTTTTTCCGGACCAACATGGATGAGGTCGTACTGGCGGATGCGGATCACCCGATAATCGTTACCGTGGACCCGGAAAACCAGGAGCCATCGCCCTATGTCATGGTTAGAGACGGGTTGAAAGCGAAGATTGTTCGTTCCGTTTTTTACGAGTTGGCCAATCTGCTGGTAGCAGACCCTGAAGCGGGAATCCGTGAAAACCGGGCAGGGGTTTACAGCGCTGGGCAGTTCTTTTTGTTCGGGGAGGTCTAGAGCGTTGCGGACTGGACAGGGAAAGGGTAGAAAAGGGGCCGTTGCACCTTCGTGATGGCTACCCGTCCATGGTTGCCCTGTTGTTCTACAATCCGCCACGGGATGCCTGTAGGCCGCCGGTCCCGATGGGGTCTTATATTTTAAATTTATCCCGGGCAGGAATATATCCGCTACTTTGAACGGCGAAATTATGTAAGAATCACCGCATGGATGCCGATCAAATCAGTCTTTTTGCTCTTCTTGGAGCGGTTATTGTCCTGTTTATCTGGAATCGCTGGCGATACGATGTCGTCGCAGGGATGGCGTTGATGGCAGCGGTTTATCTTGGAATTGTGGAGCCGGACAGGGCGTTTACCGGTTTTTCCCATCCCGCGGTCATCACGGTAGCCTGCGTCCTGGTTATCAGCCGGGCATTGCAGAATTCCGGCCTGGTTGAAGTGTTGCTGCGATTCCTGGATGGTACCAAGCGCAGTTCCACGGGTCAGATTGCGGCCAATTGCGGGGTAGTCGGGATGCTGTCAGCGTTCATGAACAACGTGGGTGCATTGGCGTTGATGCTCCCCGTAAGTATCCGTGATGCCAAGAAAGCCGGGCGGCCCGTTTCCACGATCCTGATGCCATTGTCTTTCGCCAGCCTGCTCGGTGGCCTGATTACCCTCATCGGCACCCCCCCCAATATCATTATTGCCGCGATCCGCCAGGAAAGTCTGGGCGAGCCCTTCGGGATGTTCGATTTCACGCCGGTGGGTCTGGCGGTGGCGGTGGTCGGGTTTCTCTTCATTATTTTCATAGGGTGGAGGTTGATCCCCTCCAAGGACACCGAAGAATCAACGGACCGTTTCCATATCTCCCGCTACATTTCCGAGGTGAAGGTGGCATCCGGTTCCTCGCTGGTCGGGTCCACGGTGGGAGACCTGGAACAGGTCTGTGAAAACGAAATCACGGTGATGGCGATTATCCGGCACAAACGGAACCGACTGGCTCCCTCCACCGCCGAAAAAATCCTTGAGGAGGATATTCTGATTTTGCAGGGGGATTCCGAGTCCTTCCAGCCGCTGTTTGCATCCCCGGGCCTCGTCCAGATTGGAGACAATGTCATGACCCGTGAAATGCTGCAGTCCGAGGAACTCCGGGTGATGGAAGTGCTGGTGATGCCCAACTCCGTGATGGAGGGGTCTCCCATGCGTGACCTGCAGCTGCATGCCCGCTACGGAATCAATCTGCTGGGGGTCTCCCGGCAGGGCGGTACGCCCATGTTCAGGTTGGGACAGGTCCGGTTCCAAACCGGAGACGTGCTGTTGCTGCAGGGTGTGGACAAGACCCTGGGGCAGGCCGTCAAGGCATTGGGTTGCATGGTGCTGACCCGAAAAGCGCACAAGCGGCGGCTGCGCAGCAGCGCGTACCTGATCCCGGCCGTGTTTGTCAGCGGTATTCTTGCGGCGGCGTTCGGTCTTTTGACGGTTCCCCTTGCTTTTGCAACCTGTTGTCTGGTTTTGGTATTGATGAAGGCCATTTCCCTGCGGGATGCCTACCGCAGTATTGAATGGCCGGTGATCGTTCTCCTTGGATGCCTGATTCCCATTGGCGAATCGCTGCATTCAACCGGCACGACAGAACTGATCTCCCAGAGCATTTATTATGTTGCCCTGGATGCGCCGTTGTGGGTCCTGGTCGGTATGCTGGTGGTGATTTCCATGATCCTGTCTGATTTGATCCACAATTCTCCTACCGCCGTTCTCATGGCGCCGTTGGCAATCAGTCTGGCAGAAATCATGGACATGTCCGCAGACCCGTTGCTCATGGCCGTGGCGGTGGGTGCTGCTTCCCCGTACCTGACTCCCATCGGGCATCAGTCCAACACCCTGGTGATGGGGCCGGGCGGCTACCAGTTTGGGGATTACTGGCGGATGGGATTGCCGCTGGATGTTGTGATCGTAGGGGTGTCGGTACCGATGATTTTATGGATATGGTAAGGGTCGGGTACTGGAATAAATTTCTGAATTTTAGGATGATATCGGTATCAAAAATAATTCCTGTTCAAGATGGAGAACGATTATGAGTTGGCAAAAGAAAGTATTGCGTGTGGACCTGAGCGCCGGAACCACTTCCATTGAGCCGCTGAATATGGAGTGGGCCAATGCCTACCTGGGTTCCAGGGGGCTGGGAACGAAGTATCTCAGCGAGGAAATGGATCCTGCAGTGGACCCCCTTGGCCCGGACAATGTGCTGATTTTTGCCACCGGACCGCTGGGGGGCACCATGGCCTCCACCAGTGGTCGATATGCCGTGGTCACCAAAGGCCCCCTGACAGGAGCCATTGCCTGTTCCAATTCCGGCGGGAAATTTGGTGCAGAACTCAAATTTGCAGGGTATGACCTGCTCATCATCCGGGGCAGGTCCGAAACACCGGTCTATCTCAATATCTGTGACGATAAAGTGGAGATTCTGCCGGCGGATGAAATCTGGGGGAAAACGGTCTGGTATACCGACGAATGGTTGCACACGAAACACCAGGACCCCCAGATCAAGGTGGCGGCGATCGGGGTATCCGGGGAAAACCAGGTCCGTTTCGCCTGTGTGGTCAATGATTTGCACCGGGCAGCGGGGCGTTCCGGCGTGGGGGCGGTGATGGGCAGCAAGAACCTCAAAGCGATTGCTGCCCGGGGGACCATTGGTGTTCGGGATGATCACCCGGATGAATTCATGAAAGTGGTGAAGGAAGTGAATGCCGTATTGCATGGGAGCAGCAATCGACGGGGCTTGATGCGTTACGGAACCCATGCCATGCTGGACAGCATGCAGGAATTCGGCGGCTTGCCCACGGAAAATTTTCGCAAGGTTAAATTTGACGGTGCCGGGAAAATCAATCATAAATCAGTCACCATACAACATCGAAACGGGCATACCAACCTGATTCGAAATGCGGCCTGCTTTGGCTGCACCATTGGCTGCGGGCGGATTTCAAAGATCGACCCCGGGCATTTCAGCGTTCGGGACCGCCCGGAATACCATGTGGCTTCGGGGGGGCTGGAATATGAAACGGCCTTCGCCTTTGGACCGGTTGTGGGGGTCGACGACCTGGACGCACTGACTTTTGCCGGGTTCATGATGAATGAACATGGAATGGACCCCATCTCTTTTGGCGTCACCCTGGCGGCCGCAATGGAGCTGTATGAAATGGGGGTGATCACCTCCCGGCAGACGGATGGAATAGATCTTCGTTTTGGCAGCGCTGAAGCACTGGTGGTGATGTCGGAAAAGACGGGGAAATATGAAGGATTCGGGAAGGAGCTGGGATTGGGTTCGAAATTGCTGTGCGAGAAATATGGCCATCCAGAGTTGGCCATGGTGGCCAAGGGGCAGGAATTTGCGGGCTATGACGGACGCGCCATGCAGGGCATGGGTCTGGGGTATGCCACCAGCAATCGCGGTGCATGCCATCTGCGTCACGATACATTTGCGGAAGATTATGAAGATCCGGGTACCCGGGGCAAGGCCGAAGCCTGTGCAGTCACCCAGAACTTTGTTTCCATGGTGGATTCATCCGGGCTTTGCCTGTTCACCACCGGGACCTGGGGATACGAGGATTTTGCAAGGATGATCAATGCGGATTTGCCCGGTGAATGGGATGTGGAAAGGCTTCGCCTGACCGGTGAACGGATCTGGAATCTTGAAAAGCTGTTTAACCTGAAGGCCGGCCTGGGAAGGAAAGACGATACCCTGCCGCCCCGAATGCTTGAAGACCCTGCGCCAGAGGGATTCAACAAGGGCGGTGTAGCGGAAATCGGAGTGATGCTGCCGGAATATTACCGATTTCGCGGCTGGTCAGAAGAAGGCGTGCCGAGCAGGGAAAAACTGTCTGAACTGGGCATTTAGGGCAGCCCGTATGGTTGTCCGCTGTGCCGGGCCTTTCTCCATGGAGAAAGGCCCGGCACAGCGACCTGTTCACGAATGCTTGATCCGGGCAATGGTTTCATTCAGTTCAGAGATCACCTTGTCCTTGTCGGCACGAGAGCCGATGTTGATGGATAACCGCAGTCTTTTGTTGTTCACGGTATAGTTCTGGTGGTCCCGGGCCCCCTCTATGAAGTCGATGACCTCGTAGGTTCTCACCGGGTACGCGATGCCCTTTACCGTGATCTCTCCCCGCAGTTTACAAAGAATACGGTCCTTGATCAGGCCGTATGTCTCGTGGGAAATGAGGATTGAGTCGACATTGGCATGTGACTCGAGCCTGCTGGCCAGATTCACCGATCCCCCCACAATCGTATAATCCAGGCGCTCTTCAGAACCGAAGTTGCCAATCGTGCAATAGCCGGAATGCACTCCAATTCTGATTCGAAGAGGAGTGGTAATGCCCTTGGAGGTCCATAATCCCTGAAGATGGTTCATGGCTTCGCGCATTTCAATGGCCATGGCAATGCAATGGTAGGCATCTTCTTTTTCGCCCTTTGTTTCCGGGTCACCAAAAAAGATCATGATGGCATCGCCGATATACTTGTCGATGGTTCCTCCGTGTTTAATCGCAATACGGGACATTTCATTGAGATATTCGTTTAATAAATCAGACAGTGATTCAGACTGCATACTGTCTGTTATGGATGAGAAATTCTCAATATCCGAGAAAAAGACGGTTAATTTTTTGCGGTAGGTTTCCAGCTTGACATCCTTTTTCCCCGAGAAAATGGACTGGTAGAGTTGCGGTGACAGGTACTTTGCGAGCTTGTTCGCCAGGGTATGGAGTTCCTTGTTTTTCTCTTCTGTCTTGATATTGGCCAGCCGAACTTCTTCCAGCGCATCTTCAATTTTTCTTGAAACAAAGACAGCGATCAGTACAAACAGAATGGAAACAATCACCACGACGGAACCAATCACTATTTTTATTTTGTCGATCGTCTGGAAGAAATCGGATTTCGGGATGGAGTAATAGATGACCGAATGATCCGATTCACTTTTCAGGAAATAGAGAAAATGTTCCAATGAAATGGAATCCGGTTGTGCATGGGGGCTGTCAAAAACCGGGTGGTAGGTATAGCTGACAAACCCTTCACTGGCAGTGGTGACGGTCTCCCTGTCTTCAGGGGAAAAAATGGCTATCTCAAAAATATTCTTTTTGGCGACCATGTCATTGTTGGTATGGGCAAGAATCAGTCCATTTTTTGAGGTAATAAAGGGATAGGCGCCTTCGGATACCTTCAAAGCCTTGATAAGGTTGATAATTTCCTGGAAATCGATTACCCCGGATACCACGCCCAGAGGTTTCCCTTCCTTGTCCAGTATCGGGTGGCCGAGGATAACAATGGGTTTCTTGGTTGTCCGGGCAATAATAATTTCAGAAATGACCCCTTTCCCTGTTTTCATCGCCTGACTGAAATAGGTGCGATCATGCAGGTTCTGGAGATACTTGATCTTGATGGATTTGTCTCGATAGGATTTATAGAGCTGGTTTCCATTGCTATCCACAATCTGGTAGGACGCAAACAATGGAGTGATACTCAACGACCTGTCGAGCAGGGCTTCAATGTCATTTCGCAGGGTGTCTGAAGGGAAGGGAGTGAGATTGGACTCGATGGCATCCAGTTCACTGATGCCACGTAGGGTAAATATAGCGTGTCGATACAACTGCTGGAGTTCATAGTCGATTTTTGTAACAATCGTTTGTGCTTCGGCCCGGGTCTGTTTTTTGATTTCATTGGATGAAAAGTTAAACTGAACCAGGGAGACGAAAATCAAGGGGATGATGGCCAGACCAACCAGGGAGATTATCAGTTTAATACGAAAGGTCATAATATTGTCTGTGACGGTTTGTCTGCACTCACGAAACTCTCCGCCCTCACGGGCCCCTGTTCCTCATTTCAGATTACAATGAGTATAAAACATAGGCCAATCAATGCAAACGCGCCAACCCAATTAAACGGTCATTTGAGTGGTGATGGCGGGGTGGCCGGTTTCCGCAGTGGAAAATCCGTTCCCGGGACCACGGGAACAGGCCAAAACCGGCATCTACTGGAGTGTTGCGACCCATACGGTGGTGGATGCCGCTTTTTGTCCAGCTTGTAGGATATGCCCGCCACAACCGTATTCTGTTCGGGCATCGGGGCAGGTTGCAACCCTGAATCCGGTCTCATCACAACAGCGGGACTGTTTTCGCTGGATTCGTGTTCCGCGGTCGAATCGGGCGCGGGAGCAACGCAAATAACATGACAGCCCCCTGTTTTTGAAGACGATGGGTCCCCTGTGGATACGGATATCCTGTTTCAGGACGACCCGACATCAACCAACCCCATCCAAAGGGATGAACCCGGATCAGGCCGCTATCTGTCCAGATTCTCATTTAATATAATTCATTGATATCTGAAGTACATCTGGATAGAATCAAACCCTGCAAATAAAATTCAAGTGTAGTCGGCACTCAAGTTCAGATGCCTATCCATGATTTCCTTCGGCGCAGTACCCCTCGTTCAGGGCCAGCGTGTATCGATCAGTGACCAGGAAACTTACTTTGATGTTTTATCCGGCACAGGAAACGATATTCTGGTGATGGCAGCAGGATTCTACAGGACAAATCCGCAAAAGGGGTCCTGTTGATATTTGGTCCTTCTGTTGATGGACTGGTTTGAGTACCTGGAGCACATGGGTATTGTGATGGGGTCGCGATACCAGGTTGAATGCGTTCATTTTCTTGAATCAGGTACTTGGATGGTGATGTCCTGTTGGTTTGAAAAGAAAAGAGCGAGGACGCTACTGAAAAGTATTCGGTCAAGCCTTATGGCGCCCCCCAAACCAGACCATCATATAGTCCATGTCATACAGCTTCATGTCATATAGATACAGTATTGTGCTCAAACAGCATCCATCGCATCTTTAAAAAACCAAGTACAGGTTGAGCCTATGACCCACGTAAAATTCCAGAATCGACTGATCAATAAACTTGCACTTGCACTTGCCGTGGTTCTGGTCTTTTCGGTCGCTTTGAGTTCATTTTTAAACTATTCCACCTTCCAGAAAAACTACCGCCAGCTACTTCAGAATCGCGTGCAAATCGTGCTTGACGATACCCGGTTTGCGGTGGAATATGGGTTGGGACTGGGGCTGAAGCTGAATGAGCAGACTCAAATCGGGGCCTTGCTGACCCAGGCTCTGGAGTCGGATGAGTTCATCAATGCGGTGATTGTTGTCAACAACCAGTCTGAAGTGCTGTTTGAGCAAGGGGATACGGAGTTGGCGAGAAAAGTCCTGCTTCAGTGGCAGCAGGCCCCGGTGTCGGGAGAAGCGGTTGAGCTGGATGACCAGCTGGTATTCAGCATGGCGCTGACAAACAGCTTTGACCAGACCGAAGGACACCTGATTCTTTTTTATGACCAATCGGAATACAGTGCTTTCCAGCGCAGTGTGACCGAAAGGCTAGCCCAGTATGCCGGGATGGTCATTGGTGTGGCCATTTTGGCGGGTCTGCTGATTATCTATCTCATTTTGCGTCCGACCCTGCGCAGTCTTTCCCGCATGCTGACATCGCTTTCGCAACTCCAGGATGGTCAGAAATCAAGGTTGACGCGAAAAACAGCCGCCACCCAAACGGAACAACAGGTGGTGGCCCTGCAAAAGCTGTATCAGGGGAAATCGATTCCGGAGCAGGAGAAGGCAGAAGATGTAAAGGCCAAGGGAAATTGGTTGATTCTGGGAACCACGCTTACGTTGATTATTGTCGCAACGGTAGTGAGTGCCTGGTTGCAGCTGGATGTTTTCAAGCAGGAACTCAGGCCGCAGGAAGAAAAAAAGGCATTGGAGATTTCCAGCCAGATTGCTGAGAATATCGATTATCTCCTGGAGATAGGCGTGCCGTTTGATCGCATTCGGGGGTTGGAGCAGGAGTTTCAGGCCCTGCAGTCCACCCAGCCCGATTTACAGTTGATCGCACTTCAAATGAGCGATGGTCAGTTACGGTATCAAAGCGGCGACATTCCTTCGTCCAAACCGTTGGAGGAGCAATTCAATCTATATCGTTATCCCATCCTCTATCAGGGTGAGGGGCTTGCGGATGTGGTGATTGGCATCGATCCACTGGTGATGGAAGAAAGCCTGAAAGAAATCTCCTTTGACATTCTGGCGGTGATCGCGGTGGCAGGGCTTTTGGCGGGAGAGCTGATCCTGTTTATCGTCAGTTATACCATCACCACGCCGATGACCTCCCTGCAGCGGATCATCCAAAAAGCCATTCGTGGTGACTTCAGCCAGGTTATGGATATCAGTTTCAAGGATGAAGTGGGCATGCTCGGTCATAAATTGAATCAGTTACTGGGCAACCTTCGAAGCCGGGTCACCGGGACAGAGGATAAAACCGGAAAAACCAGGGTGCTGAAAAGCAGCAGTCTGAACTTTGTTCGCCCGCCCCTGTTTCTGCTGGTGTTTTCCGAATCCATGTCCCTGTCGTTTTTTCCGATTTATGTGGAATCGATGTATGAACCCATCGCCGGGTTAAGCAAATCGATGGTCATCAGCCTGCCGATTTCCGCTTTTATGGCGATCTGGGCCCTGTCATTGCCGATGGCGGGCCAGTGGTCAGACAATGTGGGTCGGCGAAAGGCATTTATCATCGGGGCCCTGCTTACCGCAGTCGGCTTGGCCGCCAGTGGTTTTGTGGACAACTTTTACCACCTGCTGGTGGTCCGCTGTTTTACCGCGATTGGTTATGCCATCGTTTTTATCACCGCGCAGGGCCTGGTTACGGACAACACCGATTCATCCAACCGAACCAAGGGAATGGCGACCTTTTTATCCGGGTTTTTCTCCGGGTTGCTGTGTGGGGCAGCCATTGGTGGAATTTTGGCGGATCGTATCGGCTTTGATGCCACGTTTTATTTGTCGGCTGCCATGTCCCTCGTTTCTGCGTTATTTGTCGCACAGTTCTTCACGAACAAGGAGAAATCCGATACGCCGCCGACCAAGCTGGCCTGGCGGGATTTTACAATACTGATGAAAAATCGGTATTTCATCGCCATCACCCTGTTTTCCGCCATCCCCGCAAAAATCACCTTGACCGGTTTTCTGTATTACGCCGTGCCTTTATACATGCAGCTGAACCTGGCTGAATCGCAATCTTCCACTGGCCGTATTCTGATGGCCTATGGGTTGGCGATCATTCTGGTCACTCCCCTGAGTGCCCGGATCGTGGATCATTACAACCAAAAGAAACTGTTCATCTGTCTGGGAGGCCTGATGGCCGGCATTGCCCTGGTCGCCCTGTACCTGATTCCAAGCATACACGGGGTATTGCTCGCGATCATGCTCATTGGAATTGGGCATGCCATCGGGGTAGCGCCTCAAATTTCGTTGCTGACTGAACTGATGCAGGATGATGTTCGGTTGTCGATGGGCAAGGTGATCGGTATTTACCGCATGACAGAGCGTGTGGGCAATATTGCGGGACCGATACTGGCGGCGTTGTTGATTGCCGCCCTGGGTTTCAATGTGGCATTTTTGTGGTTTGCGGGATTTTTGTTTATCAATGCGGTCATCATGTTGACATTCCTGGCCGCTGTGACTCTTTTTCCCCGAAAAGCCGTGGAGGTCACATCATGAGCAGGGTGGTCATCTGGTTGCTGTTGCTGGTTTCCACGGTCAGTTTTGCGGACCAGAAAACCGTGTTTATGGTTTTATGGCGCGGTGAAACCGATGCGGAACAGGGTTTTATGGATTACCTGCAGTCACAAAAAGACCTGAACATCGAGTTCGTGATCGCCAATGCCAACAAGGACAAAACCGTGGTGCCGGGCTTTGTTGAACAAATCAGGCAGCAGCAACCCGATTTGGTTTATACGTTTGGGACAACCGTGTCGCTGTCCGTGGCGGGTTCGCAGGCCGCGGGCGACAACCTGGGTGATATCCCTTTGGTCTTCAATATTGTTTCGGACCCAATCGGTGCCGGCCTGGTCACCCAGTTCGAGGAACACCACCGCAATTTGACCGGGGCCTCTCACCTGGTGCCGTTGACCACACAGCTCAATGCGATCGCGGACCTGGGCGAATTTTCGCATATTGCTGTTTTTTTTAACCAGGAAGAAAAAAACTCGCAATTGCAGGTGAGCAAGCTTCAATCGACCCTGGAAGAGTCAGGACAATTCAAACTGACCCGGTTTGCGATCGACAGCAGCCAGCCCCTGTTGCCACAATTGACCTCGTATGTCGATCAGGCAGTGAAAACCGGGGTGGATATTTTCTATTTGCCCTCGGATTCCTACATGATTTCGAATGGGGCGTTGCTGGCGGATCTTGCCCGGGAATTGGGGTTGCCTATTTTTTCGGCTACCGAGGGGCCGGTCAAATCCGGTCACGCATTGGTCGGCCTGGTCAGCAAATACTATTTGGTCGGCAATTTTGCGGGATTCAAGGCGGCGCAAATCCTGCGGGGCACCCCCGCCAGGGATATTCCCATTGAAACACTCAAACGTTTCAATTTTATGGTGAATATGGATGTCGCCAAAGCAGTCGATTTTTACCCCCCTGCGACCGTCTTGCGCAATTCCGTCATCTACCCGCAAGCGGTTGCGGTTCAGTGATGCCGGTTGACGCAAAAATTTATTATTAGCAAACTTATTTAATGCATGTTGTTCACTATCAGAAACATGCTGCTCACAGCCTCATTCGCATGCCCCCAAACTTGCAAGTAGAATTCGCGGCAGAAAAACATCTACGCAAATTGGTAACATCGAAAAGGTCCGAATACGTTGTGTTGGCGCCCTCGGCAGGATTCGAACCTGCGACCTATCGCTTCATACCACTATAGCTTTCGCTACCTGTTCAGTTTGTGGCCTGGACTTTCTCTTCACCCTGGTCAATCCCGTAGGTGCTGCCCGTCAAGTCTCTACACCTTCCTGGTATTCCCAGGCTTGGCTCGGTATTGCCACCGACAGGGTCGGGAAGGGTTCACCGAATTTGAGCAGATTCACACGGAGAGTTTCCTGCTCCGGTGCCCGTATTTCATCAATCAGGAGGCGATCGCTCTATCCCCTGAGCTACGAGGGCGCTGGCCTGGAGTATATCAGTTTGTGCAATGAGAAATGAAAGTCTGTCGGGAACCAATTTCCCGGCAACAAACCGGGGCCAGCACGGGTATCGTTCTGTTCCTGTACCAGGCGGATAGTGTCTGGTGGAATCTACCTGGGGATTGCCTTATCGGGCCCCTTTCCCCTCCAGTTGGAAACAATCATTGCTGGCAGGAGACAGTCACTTCATCAAAGTGGCGGCTGAATTTTGCCGCTCCAAGCCGCCGGTTACAGCCCGTCCAGTGCCTGCTTGAGGTCAATAATCAGATCATCGGCTGATTCCAGCCCGGCAGACAAACGCACGAGTCCGTCTGTGATTCCGGCTGCCATTCGCTCTTCGCGGGGCATGTCCGCATGGGTCATGGTCACGGAATGCGTCACCAGGGATTCAACGGAACCGAGATTCTCGGCCAGACTCCACAATTGCAGGGTATCCATCAGTTTTTTGCCGGATTCCACTCCCCCCTTGACTTCAAACCAGAGCATGGACCCATGACCGCTTGCCTGCCTGTCTGCCAGTTCTTTTTGCGGGAATGAATCCAGGCCGGGATAGGCCACCCGCTCTACCATGGAGTGGGTCTCCAGAAATTCGGCCACCTTGCGGGCATTTGCGGATTGTGCTTCGATCCGTGTACTCATGGTTTTGCATCCCTGTAATGTATAGAATGCGACCTGGGGGGACATGTTGGAACCCAGGCAGTTGCGTACAAACTTGATGTCTTCCAGCATCTGTTCCTCTTTCGCCGTAATGGACCCGCCTACGGACACATTGTGTCCTTCCATGAATTTGGTGGTGCTGTGGAGGGAAACGTCTGCCCCGAGTTCCAAGGGCCGCTGGTAATAGGGAGTCAAAAATGTGTTGTCGACGACATGGGGAATTTCACGGGCCTGGGCAATTTCGGAAACCGCGGCGATATCGGTCAGCTTCAGGGTCGGATTGGCTGGAGTTTCCGTAAAAATCAGTCTTGTGTTGTCCTGAATGGCCTCCTTGACATTCTGTGCATTCGAGGTGTCGACAAAACTGTACTCAATGCCGAATCTGGAGAGTACCTTGGTGGACAGTCTGTGGGTACCGCCATACACCACATCGGACAGAACGGCATGTTCACCGGCATTGAGCAGGGCCATCATGGTTGCGCTGGTTGCCGCCATGCCGGTGGCAAAACAGGCGCTGCCCGCACCGCCTTCCAGAGCGGTGATACGATCTTCCAGCGCCGTTACCGTGGGGTTCCCCGAGCGGCTGTAGGAATACCCCTTTTCCATGTACTTGTTGACGGATTCCTGAACATACGTCGTGGATTGGTAAATGGGCGTAAGAATTGCTCCGGTTACCGGGTCTGGCCGTACACCAGCGTGGACCTCTCTGGTTTTGAAATCGGGTTGTCGATCGTCGTTCATGGTGTTTCCTGAAAATGTAGGGGTTAAAAATGGGGCTGATTCCAGCAGAGTTGATTATCAAGAGTTGGAGTAAAACCTGGAAATACCTATATGGAGATATAACCCGGATACTTTGGGGCGATTTGCCGAATATTTTCCGGTTTCTCTCAAGGGGCACTCGCCCCGGGTGAATAACGCACCCCCGGTTTCCCCAACCGGTCAAGTGCCCCGAAACGTGCGGACCAGCGGACAGGATGGGTGGTTGACGGATGGGCCGTCAACCATTTTGGCGTTGAAAATAGTCATCCAAAAATGCTTCAAAGGAAAGTGTGTCGCTGTTTTCGATTTCCTGTCGTTTTAGATGGGATTCCCGGGCCAGTGTTTCATACCGGGCATTCACTTCCGGGTCCAGGGTACTCTGCTTGAATATTTGTTCCGAGCGGACGGAGGCCTGCATGGAAAATTCATAAAACGAAAGATTGTCTTCAACCATGCCCTGGATGATTCTGGCCGAAGGAGTCAAGCCGGGGTCCTGGACCTTGGCCCGCTGTTTTTCCATGGTGGTCCGGTAGTCGTCAGACCCGTTGACCTGATCAAGCAGTGTCGCGATGGGCTGCATGCCATCAAGTATGGAGACCATTTCATCTCTGGCACGGATACTTTCGTCGGATTTGAGAATCCTGGCATCGCAGTTTCTGCCCGCCATGACCATGGTCTTCTGGTTTTCCCGGGTGAGCAGGAATTCTTTCTGACTCATCTCCCTGCTTTCCGAGAGCATGCAGTACAACAGAAACATATCGAAAAACCGCACACAATCGGCGTGTATGCCGATGGGTTCAAACGGGTTCAGGTCGACACTGCGTACTTCGACGTATTCGACACCGCGTTGCAGCAGGGCACGGGAGGGACTTTCTCCCGAAGCAGCCACTCTCTTGGGCCGTATGGACGAATAGAATTCATTTTCAATCTGCAGGAGGTTCGCATTGAGCTGCCGGTATTCGCCATTCACCCTGACGCCGATCTTTTCGTATTCGTGGTGCGGGGTCTGGATGGCATGGCGAAGAGAGTTGGTAAATTCCCGGATCCCGGCATAGCTGATGCCGACCTGGTCCTGTGCTTCATTGGTATATCCCAGTCCGCTGAGTCGCAGCGAAGTGGCATCCGGGGCATAAAAACTGTGGGCATCGAAATCTTCGAGCTTGTGCTCCCGGCCGACCAGGAATGTCCGACAAACCGCCGGGGAGGCCCCGAACAGGTAGCTGCTCAGCCAGGAATGGCGATGAAAGTTGCGAATTAACGCAAAATAGCGATCCGACTTGCCATCTCGCATCTGCTCATCGTCGTTGGCATCCAGGCAGGCTTCCCAGAAGGAATCGGGCAGGGAAAAATTGAAATGAATGCCGGCAATGGCCTGCATGAGAGAACCGTACCGATGGCTGAGCCCCCGGCGATAGGTTTCTTTCATCTTCGCAATGTTGGAGGTCCCGTACCGTGCGATGGGTATCTTCTCTTCGCTTTCAACGATACACGGCATGCTGTTTACCCAGAGTTTTTCATTGCCGATATGCCGGTAGACAAAGTGATGGATATCGTGCATTTCATTCAGCAGGCCCTGAATATCGGTGTGGACGCCGGTGACAAATTCAAGCAGGGACTCGGAATAGTCGGTGGTAATGGATGGGTGGGTCAGGGTGGACCCGAGTGTGCGGGGGTGAGGGGTTTGTGCGAGCAGGCCCGTCGTGTCCACCCGCAGGCTTTCCTTCTCCAGCCCCCTTTGTAACTGCGCCAGATGGGATTCGGCCCCCTTTCTGACCAGGGCTTCCAGGGCCATGGCAACATTTCCAGACATGAATTTTCTCGTGATTCCTGATTGGTTATCAATGTGGAGGTGAGGGATGATAAATCAACTGTTCAAATAATTGGCCAAAAGATCCGTGTCTTCAGGGCCTGGAATGGTAAAATGCCCTGATTCGCATTCATTGGCAGGTCTATGGAGAAAGAGTTTTCAGTCGCCCCCATGCTGGATACCACCGATCGGCATTGCCGGGCATTTCTGCGTTTGTTTTCACCCCGATTCCGCCTGTATACCGAAATGATCGTAGTGGGGTCGATTCTACACGGTGACCGGGACCGGTTGTTGGGTTTTGATGGCTCCGAACGTCCCCTGGCACTGCAGCTCGGCGGGAGCCATCCCAATGAGCTGGCCATGGGTTCGCGAATAGGCGTGGAATATGGCTACGATGAGATTAATCTGAATATAGGCTGCCCCAGCGACCGGGTAAAAAATGCCCGGTTTGGCGCCTGTCTGATGGCCAGCCCCCGGCTGGTTGCACAATGTGTGGCGGCAATGGCTGAAAATGTTTCGGTTCCGGTTTCCGTCAAAACCCGTCTTGGTATTGATGACCTGGACCATTATGCGCACCTGTGCCGCTTTGTTGAACTGGTTTCTGCCGCCGGATGCAGGAAATTCATTGTCCATGCACGAAAAGCCTGGCTGAATGGTTTGAACCCGAAAGAAAACAGAACCATTCCTCCCCTGCACTATGATCGCGTCTACCGGTTGAAACAGGATTTTCCGCATCTTCGCATTGTCATCAACGGGGGCATCTCATCGGTGGATGAAATGGCCCTGCACCTGGAAAAAGTGGATGGGGTGATGATTGGCAGAGAGGCGTATCGAAACCCGTGGACCCTGAAAACCGTGGAGGACGCCTTTTACGGTGATTCACCCGGGCACCCGCGGGATGCGGCGGCGGATTTCCCGGCCCGGGTGAATATTGTAAAGTCGTATCTGCCTTATATTGAGTCCCAGTTGCAAAAGGGGGTTTTCCTGCGCCATATGACCCGGCACATGTTCGGTGTGTTTTATGGTCAGGGCGGGGCAAGGTCCTGGAGGCGTTACCTGTCAGAACACGGCAGCAGGAAAAATGCGGGGATTGAGGTGGTTGAGCAGGCACTCAGGCTGGTTCATCCCGTAGCGAGAGACCCCGGGCTGCGCCATGACCCCGGTGACCACGGCAGAATCCATTCCCGGATGCAGCCCGCCAATCCGGCCCGACAATTCGAGAGACAGGCATGGTCCGGTCCGTTGGGTATGTAAACGGCGTCATCACCGACCTGGCGGACGCCAGGATTCCGGTGCTGGACCGGGGGTTTCTCTATGGAGATTCGGTGTACGAGGTTTTTCGAACCTATCGCGGCATTCCATTTCTTTTTGACGAGCATTTTCATCGTCTGCTGAATTCCGCGAAGCTGGCGGGCATGGAAATTCCGTACAGTCGGGAGGATATTGGTGCGGCAACGTACAAGACGGCAATGGCGGCCCAGCCGGATGCCGGCGAGGACATCTATGTGCGGTACCAGATCACCCGGGGGGTCGGGCCCATTGACCTGAATCCGGACGTGTCACACGGGTCGACGCTCATTGTCATTGTCAAGGCCACCCCCGGCAGAAATCAGGAATATTACGACAAGGGGATCACTCTCGCGGTTCCGGAGTTGAGAAGAAACAGCATCCACAGCCTGAACCCCAACATCAAGAGCGGGAATTACCTGAACAACATCATTGCCTTGTCCGAAGCCAGGAAACTGGGTGCCGACGATTGCCTGATGCTGGATGCGGGTGAGCAGGTGACCGAATGTTCCAACAGCAATTGCTGGTTTGTACTGGACAACAAGGTGGTGACCCCGGAAGACGGCAATCTCAATGGATTGACGAGGCGGACGCTCATCGACCTGTATGGAAAAGCAGGGGTCCGGGTGGCGTTGAGACCGGTTCATTACGAAGAACTGGAGCATGCCACCGAGTGTTTCATTACCAGCGCGACCCGGGAGGTCATGCCGGTGGCCCGGTTGCAACTCATGAATGGGCAGCGCCTGCATTTCGAAAATGGAGGGGGTCCCCGGACCCGGCTGGCAATGGACCTGTATGGAGAGATGGTCAGGGAGTTTGTCGAAACCAACAAGACATCGAGGTGGTATTGAGATGGTATTGAAGTGGACTCGATTCTACGTTGAGCGGGAATGATCAATGCTGAATAAAACGGGGTATGGTCTGGTTGTCGGCCTGTTCTGTGCCATGGCCGTGTTGATATTTTCCGGCGGACGGGAATGGGATTATCAGTGGGACCATGAGTGGGTTCTTCGCCTGTCCTGTTTCCTCGTCGTGCTGATGCTGCTGGTGGCCTGGGAATGGGGGATGCCGAGACGCCGGAATATTGCGAGGAGGCTCCGGTGGCCACCGAATTTCGGGATTTTTCTGATCAATGTCGTGGTGCTTTCCCTGCTGCCATTAACGGCGGTGACCACGGCATACTTTTCCCTCGAACATCAGTTTGGCCTGTTTGTCTGGTTGAAAATGCCGCTGTGGCTGTCCGTTCTCCTTTCCCTGCTTGTGCTGGATGCTGCGATTTACTGGCAACACCGGCTGTTTCACCTGATCACGCCGCTGTGGCGGGTACACCGGATGCACCATACGGACCTGGAGTTTGATGTGACGACGGCATTGAGATTTCACCCGGTGGAAATCGTGGTTTCCATGTTCATCAAGGCAGTCGTTATCCTCCTTTTGGGTGCCCCCATTGTCTCCGTGATCGCTTTTGAGATCATACTCAACAGCAGTGCAATGTTTAATCACAGCAATATTCGACTGCCACGGTCCGTGGACAAATATTTACGGTCTGTGGTGGTTACCCCGGACATGCATCGGGTGCATCATTCGGTCCACAGCAGTGAGCATCAGTTCAATTTCGGGTTTTGCCTGTCTGTCTGGGATAAAATATTCGGGAGCTATGTCGAGCAGCCGGGGGCTGGCCATGAACAAATGGAAATCGGTCTCCGTGAATTCCGGGGGCTGAATGAAGGAAGATGGGATAAACTGCTGACCCAGCCTTTCCGGTAAAACCGAACACCATTCCATGCCCATCCATAGAAAACTGCTTGAGGTGCTGGTTTGCCCGGTGACCAAACTTCCGGTGAACCGGCTCAGCGAAAAAAAACTCAAACGGATGAATGACCTGATCAGGGAAGGAAAAATCAAAACCATGGACGGGAACCTGCTCAGGGAACCCCTGACGGAAGCACTGATTACCAGTAACCGGAATATGGTTTATCGCGTTGAAGAGGGAATTCCGATCATGCTGGAAGATCAGGGGATCGGAACGCACCAGATTGCAAACTGGTGAGGACCGGCCATCCGGGCCCCATCCCGGGTCAATGGCGTTTTCTCGAGATATTGGTGCGCAGCAATTTCTTGTGTCGCTTGGCTTTCAGTCGTGCCTGGGCATATTCAATCATTTTATGCTGGCATCCCAATGCTTTTCCCGATTTGGGTTTGCGTTTGACGTAGGAGCCATCGGATTGCATTTCCCAGGTATTGGTGCTGTCATCCAGCAACGTGTTCAACACGAGTCGCAGCTCTTCTTGGAGGTGCCTGGGTGTGATCGGAGTCACCACTTCCACCCGGCTTTCCAGGTTTCTTTGCATTAAATCCGCGGAACCGATGAGATATTCTTCATGGCCTCCATTCCTGAAATAAAAGATACGGCTGTGTTCAAGGAAGTGCCCCACAATACTGGTCACGGTGATGTGGTCGGAAACACCGGTTAATCCGGGTCGGAGCCGACAGGTGTCCCGCACAATCAGGTCAACGGTTACCCCGGCCTGGGAGGCCTGGTAGAGTGCCTTCACAAGATCCCTGTCTTCCAATGCATTGACCTTGAACTGAATCAACCCGGGATTCTGCTTGGTGTGGGATCCAATTTCCCGTTTGATATTCTCCAGCAACCGGCGCTTCAGATGCTTGGGAGCCGGCAATATCTTTTTGTAATTTCGCTTTGGCGTGTATCCCGTGGTGAGATAGTTGAACAATTCGGTGACATCGTGACCGATCTCTTCATCACAGGTGATCAGTCCCAGGTCGGTGTACTGTCTTGCGGTGCCGCCATGATAGTTTCCGGTGCCAATGTGGACATATCGCCGTATCCCGCTGTAATCCTGCCTGACCACCATAATCACCTTGCAATGGGTTTTCAGCCCAATCACGCCGTACGTCACATGTATGCCCGCCTGCTCCATGCGTTCCGCCCATTCGATGTTGGCGGCTTCGTCGAATTTCGCCTTCAGTTCCACAACCACGGTGACCTGCTTGCCATTTTGTGCGGCTTCAATCAACAGGTCCACAATCCGGGTTTCCCGATTGGTGCGATACAGGGACATTTTGATTGCCCGGACCTTTGGGTCCCGGACGGCCTCCTCAATGAACCGGACCACGGAGGTGGTAAACGATTCATAGGGGTGTTGCAGGAGTATGGATTCCGCCTCGCGAAGAATATGAAAGATGCTGCGCTGTCTTTCCTGCAACCGATAATGGTTGACCGGGAAATGGGGAGGGGCCTGTAATTCGGGGATGGGCAGCATGGCAAGCTGCATCAACTCCTTCTGCATCATCAGGCCTTCGCGCTCGAACACATCCTGGTCCGGGTCCAGTCCCAGTTCCGCAGCCAGCAGGCCTTCCCTGAACTCGTCCATGCCGGTATTGACCACCAGGCGGACGGTGGGTGCGATCCGCCGGTCACGCAATTCCAGTTCAATCATCTCCATCAGGTCGTTGGCACCGGATTCCTCGCGTTCTGAAGCCGCGTTACGGACCACGAAGAAAAAGTCGTGCGTAATGATTTTCACATCCGGGAACAGCAAATCCAGGTTATTGGCCATGACATCTTCCAGGGTCACGAAGTGGTGGCTTCCCGTGATTTGAATAAAACGCGAAATACCGGTTCCCACCGGTACCTTGATCCGTGCCAGTATCGGTTCTCCTTCTTCCGTATCCGGCTGGATCGTGACCTGAATGTTCAGGGAAAGGTTGGAGATAAACGGAAAGGGGTGGGCCGGGTCGATGACCTGTGGGGTGACCAGGGCAAAGATATTGTCGATATAGTACTGGCGGATTTCCTCTTTCTCTTTTTTATCCAGCTGGTTGTATTTCAGTATGCAAATGCCGTTTTCTTCCAGTTGCGCCAGCAGGTCGGGCAAACACCGGTCCCGTTCGTTTTCGATTTCCGTGACCATTGCCTGGGCTGCGGCGAGCTGTTGACTGGGCGTGTGTCCATCCACCGAAAGCGTGGAAACCCCGGTTGCCACCTGTATTTTGAGCCCGCCTATGCGCTTCATGAAAAACTCATCGATATTGGATGAGAAGATCGCAAAAAACTTGAGTCGTTCCAGCAGCGGATTCTCCGGGATGGTGCCCTCGTGAAGTACCCGTCGGTTGAACTGCAACCAGGTCAATTCGCGATTCAGGTAAAGTTCCGGCGAATCCAGGTCAATGGGGCCGGATACCGGCGGTTCTGTGGATTCCGTCCGATCTTTTTGTGTTTTGAGTTGTGCGATGTTGGACATTTTTCCAGGTTTTCTGCTAAACGGTTGATATTACAGCAAATAATGATTAAACATCAATATGGTATCGGGGTAAAGCTAAAAATACATCGACTTTTCTATTGAAATCAAGCCTATATTGGGTAATATTAAGGATAATTCAATCTTGAGGAGCAAGCTGTTAAATGAGCGAGCACCCCCCCGACCACTTATACCACCAAAATACAGATGGAACAGCTGCTGCAATTTGCAAACCAGTACTGGCAGTGCGTGGTCGAATACTTCGCCTTCGACACCGCCGTACTTTCCGAACCGGACATGATTGTCCGGCTTGGGGTGCAGTTGTGCCTGCTCACATGCTCCGCATTCTTTTCCAGCTCTGAAACCGCTCTCTTTTCTCTTTCCCGTTTAGACCTGCAGCAATTGCGCAGGGAGCAAAACCCCCGTTCCGAAACGATCCATGAGTTGCTGGATCAGCCCAGGCGGTTGATTATCTCCATATTGAGTGGCAACGAACTGGTCAATATCGCTGCAGCGGCCAATATGACCCTGATTCTGCTTACGCTGTATCCCGTGGATCAGGTCGTGTGGATCAATCTCATTGTCATGGTTCCGGTGTTCCTGTTGCTGGGGGAGGTGACCCCCAAAACCATTGCAGTATCGAATCCGGTCCGGTACAGCACTGGAATCGTCGCCCGCCCGTTGTGGCTCTGGATCCGGCTCATTGCCCCGGTTCGCTGGATAATACGGGGGGTTGCAGACCGTATTACCACCTGGGTCGTGGGAGAAATCAAGACAGCAGACAACATTCTCCAGATGGACGAATTTCTCACCCTTGTCGAGCAGGTATCGGAAGAGGGGGTGCTGGATGCGACCGAACGCGCGCTGATCTACAACCTCCTGGAGGCCAATGAAACCGAAATTGTGGAAATGATGACGCCACGGACCCAGATGGCCTTTTTGAACGTGGAGATGAGCGTCCCGGAGATGGTGGAAAAATTTATTGCCTACCGTCATCCCAGGGTACCCGTTTTCAAAACCCATCGGGACAACCTGGTGGGGTTTGTTCATGCCGAAGATGTTCTGCGCCTGGTTCTGGACAATGTGGAACTTGCCGATCTCCGCCCGGAAGATATCATGCATCCCCCGGTGGTGGTTCCCCTGACGAAAAAAGTGGATGAAATGTTCGATTTCTTTCAGACATACCAGGTCCGGGCCGCTGCCTGCCTGAACGAGTTTGGTGGTGTAGAGGGATTCATCACGATGCGGGGCGTACTGAATTTCATTTTTGGTGATATCAGTGGTGGTTCGAAAGCCACTGCCGGTTACTACGAGGAAAAAGACTACAATATCTATGAAGTTCCCGGGGATATGAAGCTCAATGACTTCAATAACCTGACCAATTTTGGTATCGAGGACCCGAGAATGACCACCATTGCAGGCTTCGCCTTTCGCTGGCTGGACCGATTGCCAAGGGAAGGGGATATGGTGGAAAGCGAGGATATCATCATCCAGATCCTGGAGATGGATGATCATCGGATTGCAAAGGTAAGAGTGGCCAAGGGATTCGACGAGCAGGAATTTCTGCAGGCACAGGAAATTCTGGTTTCCGGTGAAGACCAAAGGACAGACCCCCGGGCGGATAGCCGGGAAGAGTATGCGGAGATCCCGGAAGATATCGACAACGATCTGGAAGTGGAGTCCGAGGAAGCATCCGACCGGACGGGGCGTGCACCATGACCATTCTCGGAATCATTTTGCTGCTGGTTGTCCTTTTACTGCTGAAAGGGTTTTTTTCGGGTTCCGAAATCGCCCTGGTGAATTCTGACAAGGTGAAACTGACCGCCAAGGCCAACCAGGGCAACCGCGGGGCCAGGGAGGTGCTGGAACTGTACAAGACCCCGGATGTGATGTTGGGGACCACACTGGTGGGGACCAATGTGGCCACCGTGGCGATGACCACCATCGGTACCGTGATATTCGTCAACCTGTTTGGTGAAAATGGCGACTGGTATGCCTTTCTTGTGTTCACGCCAATATTGCTGGTCCTGGGGGAAATTGTTCCGAAGAGCATTTTCCAGCAAAAATCCGATCAGATTGCCCCGCTTGCGATCTATCCGCTGAAACTGTTTTCGGTTCTGTTCTACCCGCTGATCTTTGTCTTTTCGCGTATCGCCCGGTACCTGGCAAAAATGCTGGGTGGGGGGAAAGTGGAACAAAACCTGTTTATGACCCGGGAGCAAATCCGGTCCATTGTGGACATGACCGAGCGCACGTCGTCCGTGGATGCGTTTGACCGGGGCCGGATCCGCCGCGTGATTCGCTTCGGGGATACTACCGTGGGAGAAGCCATGATTCCCATTGCGGAGGTCACTGCGATTGCCTACAACAGGGGGATATTGCGTGCGGTGGCCACGGTGCGCAGGAAGGGGTACAACCGTCTGCCGGTTTACAAGGGCAATACCAGCAACATTATCGGCATCGTCACGTTGACGACCTGGGACATGATGGACAAGTCGATTGCCGGCAAGACCCTCACCGAACTGGTGAAACCGGCGCAGTATGTGTTGCAATTCCAGACCATTGATGAACTGTTGCCCATCCTTCGCCAGCGGGAAGATCATATGGCCGTGGTGGTGGATGAATTCGGTTCTGCAGTGGGTATTATTACCATGGAGGATATCGTTGAGGAAGTGGTGGGAGATATCGATGTGGGATATGATTTTGAAGAATACCTGCCACGCAGAAAGCGTACTTTCCAGACCATTGATGAGGACAACTACCGGTTGGATTCGCGGATTTCCGTGTCGGAAGTCAATGATCTGCTGGAAATCAATCTGAATACCAAAACCGCCCGCACCATTGGCGGGCTGATCATGGAGCAACTCGGACATATCCCGGAGCAAGGGGAGTCCATGGTCGAGCAGGGCTATCGGTTCAGCGTGGAAGAACGCACGGAACGTGCGATTGTTCACATCAAGGTGGAAAGGATTCGATAACGCAAAGGCAGAACCTGTCCGTCCGGGTGTGCGGGGAAACTTGATCCCAGGGCTGGGATTGGTGTTAAATTCGCTTCCCGGCCAATGCAGGCAAAGCGGCTATCCCGGTGCCGGGCTGGACCGGACCGAGCGTCCTTTAACGAAGGCGGATTGGAGGATGGGGCACCGTCAAGATCCGGGCAGGGGACCCCACAACGAAAACAGAACGATATTGTTCACAACAGGTTGGTCGTATTATGCTCGAACAGGAACTGAAACTGACGGCACCTCGCCCGGAAGTATTGGACGATGTGCTTGAATCCCTGTACGTGCGGCAGCACTCCACAGGCAGTCCACTGCCTGCGGTCAGGTTTCTGGCCATTTACTATGACACCCGGGACGATTCCCTGAGAAAGGCAAAATGCTCCTTCCGGGCCCGCCTGGAAGGCCGTGTTTTTCGGGCAGCATTCAAATCGGCCGGTGAAACCAGTGGTGGCCTGTTCCGGCATCAGGAATATGAAACCGTCATTGACGGCTGGCTCGACAATGTTTCCCAGGTCCCTGAAAGTGAGCTGAAGGATGCGCTTCTCGGGCTGGTGGACCCGAATGAAGCCCTGATTCCCCGGGTTCGAGTCGATATGCAGCGCAGAATCATGGACCTGGAAATCGGGGAAACACACATCGAACTGGTTGCGGATCAAGGAGTCATCACAGCCAATGACCGGGAGCATGCGCTGTTTGAACTGGAACTCGAATTGAAGCAGGGCGATATTGCACAGATCGTGGCAATGGGGGAGGCCCTGAAATCCAATTTTTCGCTGGTACCGTCCCGGCTCACCAAACATCAGATCGGTTTGGGCCTTTGGCAAAGCGACTGAATGACACACTGACATATCGCCCGGAGACCGGGATGGTCGAGGGGGCAACTTTCATTGCGTCTCCCAATTTCGATCAGCGTCCGTCGGGGATTGAAATCGATGTACTGGTGATTCATGCCATCAGCCTGCCCCCCGGGTGTTATGGGAACAGGTATGTTGAAGCCCTCTTTACCAATCAGCTGGACCCGGAAGAACACGCGTATTTCCGCGAGATCGCACACAACCGGGTCTCTTCCCATTTCTACATCAGGCGAGACGGCGAACTCCTCCAGTTTGTCGCTTCCGGGGACCGGGCCTGGCATGCCGGGGAATCCGAGTTCCGGGGACGAAAAAGAGTCAACGACTTTTCAATCGGTATTGAACTGGAAGGATGTGATGAAGAGAAGTTTGAAGAGATACAGTACGCGGTCCTGTGTCGGTTGACCCTGGTTTTACAGGACGCATTTCCCGCCATCCGTATTGGCAATATTGTCGGTCATTGTGATATCTCGCCGGGAAGGAAAACCGACCCCGGACCCCATTTCAATTGGCCAGGATTTTTGGATTCGCTGTCCCGATAGAGGGCCTATTCCCTGCGCCGACTTAACAGTTGTTCAATGATCGGGCCAACGATGATCTCCATGGCCATGCCCATTTTCCCCCCGGGAACTACCAGCGTGTTTCGCCTTGACATGAAGGAATCGTGGATCATGGATTGCAGGTTGGTGAAATCCGGTTTCCACTTGTTGGGGTTCTTGAATCGGATGACAACGAAACTTTCATCCAGGGTGGGAATGTCCCGGGCGATAAACGGGTTGGAGGTGTCTACCGTCGCAACCCGCTGAAAATTGATGTCGGTGAGTGAAAACTGGGGGGTGATGTGTTTGACATAATCGGGCATTCTCCTCAGGATGGTATCGATGACTTCTTCCTTGCTGTAGCCCCGCTCCATCCGGTCACGGTGAATTTTCTGGATCCATTCCAGGTTGACCACCGGGACGACACCCAGCGCGAGATCGACATGCTGGGTGACATCGTACCCTTCACCCTTGACCATGCCGTGCAGGCCTTCGTAGAACAACAAATCCGTGTTGTCGGGAATGGGCGCGTAGGGGGAGAATTGCCCGACCTTCATTTTCTGTGAAAACCGGTTTCTGTACAGCTTGAGTTCCTTTTTGCTGTGGATATAGTGTCGGTAGTGGCCCGTTCCATCCCGTCCATAGGACCTGAACAGGCTTTCCAGTTCGTGGAAGTTGTTGGAGGCGGGTCCGAAGTGACTGAAATAGGGGTCACCCTTCTTCTCGGCCTCCTGCACTGCGTGGGAAAATTCCTCGTGGGTATGTCGATGAAAACTGTCTCCGCTGATATAGGCCGCATTGATCTTGTACCGTAAAAACAAATGTTCAAAGGTACTTTTTACCGTGGTTGTGCCGGAACCGGATGAACCGGTTACAACAATAACGGGGTGGGACTGGGACATTTACAGGCCTGGGGAAGCAAGGTGGATAGGCAATTTTTCGGTGGTTGAGGTAAAAAATATTATATAAGGTAAACTTAATAGTAATATAAAATGGTATAATTGTTTATTTATACCACAGAACAACCAGTTGGAGTTTAGTTTATGCCGTTGCACATCACAATGCGTCAGTTACAGGTATTTGAGTCTGTGGCGCGACGTTTGAGTTTTACCCGGGCTGCCGAAGAATTGCATCTCACCCAGCCAGCCGTTTCCATGCAGGTCAAACAGCTGGAATCCATGGTTGATTTCTCATTATTCGAACAGTTGGGCAAGAAAGTATACCTCACGGAAGCGGGCCAGGTCATGGTGCAGCACAGCCGCAGGATGATGGCCCAACTGGTCGAGATTGAGAACGACATCAATTGCCTGCGGGGCATAGAGGGGGGGCAGTTGAAATTGTGCATTGCCTCGACCGTCAACTATTTTGCCACCCGCCTGCTCTCGGAATTTTGCAAAAGATACAAATCGGTGGACATCAGCCTGGAAGTGATCAACCGGAAAAAATTGATCAGGCGGCTGGAAGCCAACGAACCGGATCTTGTGCTGATGGGGCAACCCCCCGAGGAACTGGATGTGGAGGCGTGTGCGTTCATGGAAAATCCGCTGATCATCATTGCGGCCCCCGGACATCCACTGGCACAGCGGAAAAATATTCCCATTACCCGGATGTCAGAAGAAACGTTTGTCATGCGTGAGCCTGGGTCCGGTACGCGTATAGCCATGAAACGTATTTTTGACGAGCATGGTGTAATCCCCAACCCCGGGGTGCAACTGTCCAGCAATGAAACCATCAAGCAAAGTGTAGAGGCCGGATTGGGACTGGCCGTTGTCTCCTCGCACACCGTGGACCTGGAACTTGAAGCAGGACGCCTGGTTGCGCTCAATGTGGAACATTTTCCAATCATGCGAAAATGGTATGTGGTCTATCGCCGGGGCAAACGGTTGTCAGTCACCGCGCAGGTTTTTCTGGATTTTGTCTTGTCCCAGGGGGAAATCAAACCCGCAGGGCAGGTAGCGGTATCCTCCGGCGGTTGAATCTGTTGGACGGTCGTAAAGTCCTTGACTAATGGGCGTTCGTGTTCTTTAATCCGCAGCTTCCTTCTTCATTATAAGGCCAGGTAGCTCAGTCGGTAGAGCAGTGGACTGAAAATCCTCGTGTCGGTGGTTCGATTCCGCCCCTGGCCACCATTCAAGATCTTTCGCACCAAGCGTAATGCTCAGGTCGGGTCCGCCGCACCGAGGGTAACATGGTGCACGGGGTCTAAATCGATCGGGTCGGTTCGGATAGATTTCTGCTCGCGTATGTACCGCGGGTCGCTGTCTTCGTGAAGTTATCATCCGCGAAGCGTGCCACTACAGCCTATCCCAAAGTGGTCACTATCCATGGTTTCAAAGACTTCAAGGAAATGGATCGTAGAGAACGTATCCGGGCATGTTATCAACACTGCGCCTTGAAATGGGTTACATCACAGCGAATGACCAACTCATCGTTGCGTGAGCGTTTCGGACTATACAAGAACAAAAGTGCAGTCGTCTCACAGATAATTGCTACAACAGTTGATGCTAGTTTGATCAAGTTAGATGAGCAGGGCAGTGTTTCCCGGCGTTTCGCTCGTTATATAGTGCTTGTCAGAAAACCCCATAAACGATTGATTTATTTGAATAACTACCCGTTTTTTTGTGGCGAAGATTTCGCGAATATAGTACAATCCGAAGGGAAAACCCCCTGAAACCGCCATTTACGGCAAATCTTCGAGGCATTGTACAGCATGAGAACGGTCATCGATCTCCAATCCCCTCTGGGTTCCGTCCCGATTGAACAGATCGCCCTCGACGAAAAGTCCCGGGACGACATTCCGGCCCTGTTGAAGGGCCTTCAACTGATCTATACCGACCCGGATACCCGCAAGGAGCTGTTCGAGTTGCTCGAAGCCCATATCCGACCGGATACCGACCGCACCGTTGGGCGTCCGGGAATGGAGATGTGGCGGATTCTGGTATTGGGCATTCTCAAGGAAGGACTGAACTGCGATTTCGACCGTCTGCATGATCTGGCCAACGAGCACCGAACGATACGCAAGATGTTGGGTCATGGTATGGACGGCATCGACAATACCTACTACGTCCGGGCCCGGATCGTGGACAATGTGGCCCTGCTGACTCCGGAACTGCTGCGTGAGGTCAACCGACTGGTGGTTTCCACGGGGCATACGGTCGCAAAAAAAAAGCCTGGAGAAACGTTGGCCGGGCGATGTGATAGTTTCGTGGTGGAGACGGACGTCCACTACCCGACTGATTTCAACCTCCTATTGGATTCCACTCGTTGCCTGATCCGCGAAACCGGCAAGGCTTGTGAATTGCATGATGTGAAAGGCTGGCGGCAGCACCGGCACCTGACCAAACAGGTGCGCAAGCGGTTCAATCGAGTCGCCACAGCCCGGCTTTGGACGAAGCGACCGGATCAGGTGTCGGAGTATCTGAAGATCTGCCGGAAGATGGCCGGGAAAGCGGAGTTATCTCTGGTTGCCCTGAAGGAAGCCGGGGCATCCACCGCCTGGATGGAGAAGATCCGCCATTATCTGAAGCATATCCACCTATTCACCGACCAGATCGACCGCCGGGTGTTGCAGGGCGAAGTGATTGAGCATTCCGAGAAAATCTTTTCGGTATTCGAGGAGCATACCCGGTGGATATCGAAAGGCAAGGCGGGGCGTCCGGTGGAACTCGGAGTTCCCCTGGCCATTGTCGAGGACCAGCACCAGTTTGTGCTGGATTATCAGATCATGTGGCAAGGCGGGGATGTGGATGTAGCGGTTCCCCTGATTGAGTCCTGCCAGGAGATGCACCCGGACCTGCAGGAGTGCAGCTTTGACCGGGGCTTTCACAGCCCGGAGAATCGCAGGCGTCTGGAGAATCTGCTTGACATGGTGGCCTTGCCGAAAAAGGGCCGACTGAATGCCGCGGACCAGGAACGGGAGTCCGAAGAAAACTTTTCCCGGGCACGGAAACAGCACCCCGCCGTGGAGTCAGCAATCAATCACCTGGAGCATCACGGACTTGACAGAGTCCGGGCGAAAGGAGCCGACGGGTTCGAGAGAACCGTCGGGCTGGCCATCGTTGCTGCCAACCTGCACCAACTCGGCCGGATGTTGCAGAAATCGGAGAAAACGCATCGTGACAGACACCGCCTGGCTGCCTGACGCCCTATTCACCCGGTCAGATCTGCCCCCGCACCGACGGGGAGGGTCTCCTATGACCTGGAGCGTAAAATTCCGCCAAATCGTGCCTCAAACCGCCGAAAATAAGCGGCATTGAGCGAAAATCTCCTCCGCAATTCGCCGGAGGGACCCTGCAAAATTGCTTTCACTCCTCCGGTCGCGCAAAATCAAGGGGTTTTCATGCCAGACACTATATACCATTTTGGGCCTGAGCTTGTTTAAGCCCAATTAAGCGTTTGCTTGCCTGCAGAGGTAGAAATCCTAATATTTCTATTATAATCAACGGGATATTTATTTAAGCCCAATTAAGCGTTTGCTTGCCTGCAGAGGTGGAAACCCTAATATTTCCATTATAATCAATGGGATATTTATTTAAGCCCAATTAAGCGTTTTCGTCAGTACGCATTGTAAAAAGATAGTATTCCATTTGAATTTCTGACAAATTATTCTGGAGATACCAAACCATGCGGGGACTTCCCAAGCGGATCATGGAATATGCCGAAACCCTCCCGGAGGCCACGCCGTTGTGTCCGGGTGCGCTGCTTCATCTTGGCAACCGGGCCGCAGTCAGCCGGGCATTGTCGCGGCTTGCTCGATCCGGCAAGCTGTTGCGCATCTGTCAGGGTATCTACATGCGGTCCATCGAAACCCGTTTCGGCATTCGCGCACCCAGCCTTGGCAAGGTGGTCACTGCGCTCTCGGCGTTATGGGGCGAGACGATCGTGCCCTGCGGCGGTTCAGCAGCAAACCGTCTTGGATTGACCACCCAGAACCCGGTGCGCATGGTTTATCTCACATCCGGCCCCAGCCGCTGGCTGCACTTCGGTAGGCATCCCGTCGAATTGCGTCACGTTCCGTGCTGGCAACTCGCCGCGCCCCACCGCAAGGCGGGAGACATCATCCGTGCGTTGGCATGGCTGGGTCCTCACGAAGTTGAGGATGGCCTCGAAGCGGTTTTGCCCGAGCTTTCTCGAGATGACCGGAACGAACTGGCTGCCGCACGGGCGGTGATGCCGAGCTGGATGGCCGAACCGGTGAGCGCACGACTTTCGTATGACTGAGGCGCGATATCAGAACTTGTCTGCCGCCGACCGCCGGGATGCAGGATACTGGCCTGCTTCCCGGTGAGAATGAACCGTTCGATGAACGGATGGAACGATGTGGAGTCATTGAAGAGCGGGCCAATGCTTTATGGCCGAGGAAAAACTACTGGATGCATGTTCCCTTCGTGAAGACCTCATCGCCGGGATGAGAAGTTTTCCCGAAGCTTGATCACCATCCGGTACCACTCCCAATACTGGAATCCAGTTAACCGGTTAACAGCGTATCCTTGGCCTTGTTGATCTTTGCTGCAAGAAAATCGGATCCGCCCCGGTCCGGATGAATTTTTTGCATCAGTTGTTTATGTGCCTCGATGATACTTTCTTCGCTGGCACCCGGTTCAAGCCCAAGAATTTCATACGCTTCCTCCTTGGACATGGTTTGGTTCGGGGGAGGTGGACGGCTTCCGCCGGTAAACGTTTCTTTGGTCTGGCTGAACTGGCTCCAGATTCTTTTCACGGTCAATGCCCGGTTGATCCAGGGCATGGCGGCACTGAACAGGGCAAACAGCCAGGGAATACGGCCGGTCACGACGAGCAGCAACAGTACAGCCGCAAGGCCGTACAGCAATCCGGTAATCAATGACTTGTTGCGTCGTTCCGGAGGAGCGCGCCGGTACCAGGCCAGGAACCACATGACCGCGATCAGTGCGACGAGCGCCAGAAACAGCCTTGGTGCCATAATTCCCCTATCTGGTTGGTTTCATGTAGTCAGATTGTATAGTTCTTTTGTCCGGTAGTGTATAGTTGCCGCCAGATCAATCCGGGTTCCTGTCATGTCTGAAACGATTCAAAGCACCCTTGTTTTCTGGTTCGGCAACAGTTCCAGCACACTCACAATCTGCGGCGAAAAGGAACCGATGTGGTGGAGTAAAAATCCGGATATTGATCGTGAGATCACAGAGCGCTTTGAAACCATCACCCTGGCAATTGCCGACGGCAGGTTGAGCGAATGGCAGGCCTCACCACCGGGGTTGCTCGCATCGATTATTGCTCTGGACCAGTTTCCAAGAAATATGTACCGGGGGACGGCAAAGTCGTTTGCATTCGACTCCATGGCACTTGGTTTCGCGAATACCATGATTGAGAACAAATGGGACCAGGAGCTGCACCGTGCCTATCGGGGTTTTGCCTACATGCCGTTTGAACACAGTGAAGACCTTCACGATCAATACCGGTGCGTGTCCCTGTTCAGAAAGTTAAGTGAACTGGCCCCGGAAGAAGAGAGGGAAAAGTTCGGGGCATGGGTTCAATTTGCCATCCGGCACATGGAAATCATTGAACGCTTTGGGCGGTTTCCCCACAGGAATCAAATCCTGGAAAGACAGTCGACGGTTGAAGAGGATGAATTTCTGCAACAGCCGAATTCCTCTTTTTGACGGTACGGAACAAGTGAACCCTGTACCGGTGGAGTCCGGCAGGCATGCACCCGGGCATTGCCCCGCTTTGGCATACCCGCTTCACCCGGAAAACCCATACATTGTGAACAGCCCCGCGCACTGTCCGGGTCAGAACAAACCCGCAGTCCTGAAGTTCGTCTTCCTTTGCCAGTCCCCGAGAGATTATGCCGACATGGGGACGGCAATAAATCGCGTCTTTTTGTTCCGTTCGACGAGGAGCAGCACCCATTCTTCGTTGTCTTCCCGGGAAAGGTCGATGGCCTGAATGACGTCTTCGGGCTGGAAAACATCTGTTTTGCCCACGCGCTTGATGATATCGCCTTCCCGGAGGCCGCGCTGTTCAGCCTGGCTGTCCGGGTCCACCTCGACAATGATGACGCCGGTGGAGTCTTCATCAAGCCCGAATTGCTGCAGGGAGTCATTGTCAATGCCTGCCAGATACAGACCCAGGGCTTTTTTCGGGTTTTTTCCTTCGTGACCACTTCGGGCCAACTCGGATTCTTCGTGGCTGCCGACCACGACATTGAGCGCCATGATGGCATCGTTTCTCCAGACCTCAACCGTTACCTTCCGATCTTTTTCCGTCAGGGCCACAATTTTGGGCAGGTCCTGCATCTTCCCGACGGGTTCGCCGCCAAAGGACAGTATGATGTCTCCCGCTTCGATCCCGGCGCGTTCTGCCGGCGTATTTTCATAGACCTGGGTAACCAGTGCGCCGCTCGAATCCTCGCGCCCCAGGCTTTTCGCAATTTCGTCGGTAACCGACTGGATACCCACGCCCAGAAACCCACGCTGGACGGTGCCGCTTTCCGCCAGCTGGGTCACCACATTGCCCACCATGGATGAAGGGATGGCAAACCCAATGCCCACACTGCCGCCATTGGGAGAGAAAATGACGCTGTTTACCCCAATGACCTCGCCTTTGGTATTGAAAAGAGGGCCCCCTGAATTTCCCCGGTTGATCGGCGCATCAATCTGTATGAAGTCGTCCAGTGGGCCGGAGTTGATATTCCGGCCACGGGCTGAAATGATACCGCTTGTTGTGGTCCCGCCGAGGCCAAACGGGTTGCCGATGGCGATCACCCAATCCCCCACCTCTGCGTGATCCGAGTCCCCAAAAACCACGTAGGGCAACGCATGTTCCGTCTTGATTTCCAACAGCGCCAGATCGGTTTTTTGATCGGTGCCCTTCAGTGCAGCGGGAACGCGTGTACCATTGTCAAACACCACTTCGATTTCATCTGCATCCTTGATGACGTGGTAATTCGTGACCACCAGGCCGGCCGGGTCAATAATGAAGCCCGAGCCTACCGCAGTGGATTTTCTTTCAATGGGCCGATTTTGGTTTCTGTTCTGTCCTGGATTCAGTTGGTCCCCAAAAAACCGTTTGAAATACTTCTCAACCTGTGGAGGAAGGTTTTCGAAATCAAAGAGCTGTTCCGGGCCCATTACGACGGTCGTGCCGGTGACTGAAATATTGACCACGGCGGGCTTCACCGCTTTCACCAGCTCGGCAAAGCCATCATTGACGTTGATCTGCGTCAGGTCCGCGGCGGCATGAGCCGGTTCGCTTTTCGCCCAGGTTGCCGCGGAGGAAATGGTCAGCAGGGCGACTGCGGTGACGAACCCGGCAAGGAGGAACGCCGCCATTGCCGGTGTGTGGTCCCCCCCCCGGTTCAGGGTCGTCAGCATAAATTTGTTGTTCATCATGATTTCAGAAAATTATTAAACTAATGTGGGGATTGAAACAGGATCATCCTGACGACAAGATGAACAAGTGATTACATAATGGTAATATTGCCGGTAGCAGGGCGCGTCCTTTCTGTACCAGGAGATTATTCCTGGTATACCCATTTCCCGGAAAGCATGGTCTGGGTCACTTTCCCCTTTAATTTTGCCCCGTAAAAGGGGGAGTTTCGGCCTTTGCTTCGCATCGTGTGCTCATCGAGTTGCCAGTTTTTCTGTGGATCGTACAGACACAGGTCCGCCTGGGCGCCGGGACCCAGATGACCGGCATTGGTGCCGAGTATTCTCGCGGGGTGGACCGTCAGTGCGGAAACCGCGGTTTCCATGTCCAGTTTTTTCTCCCTGACCAGGCTCATGGTCAGGGTCAGCAGTGTATCGGTACCGGCGATGCCGGTAGCGGCCTCACTGAATGGAGCCAGTTTCGAATCTGCGCCATGGGGCTGGTGGTCGGAACAGATGGCGGCGATATGTCCTTTTGCCACCCCCTGGATCAGTTCGGCTCGGTCCTGCCGGGTTCGTAATGGTGGCATCACCTTGTACTGCGTATCAAAGGCACCGATATCGTTTTCCGAAAAAAGCAGCTGGTGAATGGCCACACTGGCGGTGACCGGCAGCCCCCGGTTCCGGGCTTCTGCGATCATGGTCACGGACCGTCCACAGGAAACCAGGTCAAAGTGTGCCCGGGCACCGCTGGTTTCGATCAGGGCAAGGTCCCGGGCAACCCCGACGGTTTCAGCCGCTTCCGGGATGGCAGGCAATCCCAGGAGCGTGCTGATTGCTCCTTCATGGACAACCCCGTTTCCCTGGAGCCAGGCATCCCGCGGGGTGAGAAACACCGGCAAATCATAGGTCGACGCGTACTGCATGGCACGCCGCATCACCAGGGTATTTTTGACGATCTCCTGTGCGTTGCTGACGCCAACACATCCCGCATCCATCAACATGGCCATGTCGGTCAGTCTTTGGCCCTTGAGACCAACCGTCAGCGCACCCAGGGGATGCACCCTGGCATACCCCAGGTCATGGGCACGGTTGATAATCATGTGTACCATGGCGGGGGTGTCAACAATCGGAAACGTATCCGGGGGGCAAACCATTCTCGTGATGCCGGCACTGGCGGCCGCCCGGGTTTCGCTTTTGATGGTGGCCTTGTGCTCTTCTCCCGGTTCCCGCAGTCTGACACACAGGTCGATAATCCCCGGAAGCACGTATTGCCCGGAAGCATTGACTTCCCGGTCGGCGGTGAAACCAGCCGGTTTACTCCCGCTGCCGGCAATTTTATTCCCGTTGATGTATAGATTTCGAATGCCGTTAATTCCGTTGCCAGGGTCGATGACCTGTGCGTTGCGAATCACTGTTTTCATAGCCGTCTTTCCTGTCCACCCATCAGTTTTGCCATGATGGACATTCGAACGGCAATCCCGTTGGTGACCTGGTTGAGTATCACGGACCGGGAGCCATCCGCCACGCTGGAGGCGATTTCCAGTCCACGATTGATGGGGCCGGGATGCATGACGATGGCATCCTCATTGGCAAACTGCAGCTTCTTTTCAGTGAGCCCGTATCGTTGGAAATACTCCTGTTCACTGGGGATCAATTGTCCATCCATTCTCTCATGCTGGATCCGCAGCATGATGATGACATCAATTCCATCCAGTCCACCAATGAGGTCACTTGTGGTGGTGACTCCCATGGTTTCAATTTCCGTGGGAATCAGCGTTCTGGGTCCGATCACCCGGACCTCGTTGACACCCAGAATATTCAGCGCATGAATCTGGGAACGGGCAACCCTGGAGTGCAGGATGTCGCCGACGATTGCGACCTTTAACCGGGAGAAGCCCCGTTTCTTCTGGCGGATGGTGAACATGTCGAGCATGGCCTGGGTGGGGTGCGAGTGGCGCCCATCCCCTGCATTGATGACCTTGATATTGTCAGGCAGGTGGGCGGCAATGAGGTGGGCGGCGCCACTGGCCTTGTCACGAACGATGAACAAATCGGTATGCATGGCCTCGAGCGTGCGCACGGTATCCAGAATGGACTCTCCCTTTGTGGTGGACATCCGCGATGCATTCAGGTTGATCACGTCGGCTGAAAGTCGTTTGCCCGCGATTTCAAACGTTGTCCGGGTTCGGGTGCTTGGCTCAAAAAAAAGATTGACGAGGGTTTTTCCACGCAACAACGGGACCTTTTTGATTTCCCTCTGGCCGAAATTGATGAATGATTCTGCCGTATCGAGGATATTGACCAGGGATTTTCGGGTCAGCCCATTGATTGTCAGGAAGTGCTTGAGGTTGCCGTTTTCATCAAACTGAATGGAGCTGTCAGGGGCTCTCATGAGTGTTTCCGGGTCGAATGATGTTTAATTTCAAACTGCCGTTCCTGTACGTCAGTTTGGCCTGTTCATGGTCATCCAGGACGAGGCGGCTGCCCACGATATCGGGCTGGATGGGAAGTTCCCTGCCCGGGCGTTCTATGAGAACCGCAAGGGTCACCCTTGAGGGCCGCCCATATGAGAAAATTTCATTCATGGCTGCCCGGACGGTCCGGCCGGAATACAGAACATCATCCACAAGGATGACATTGCGACCCTCCACCGGGTCGGGAAGTTCCGATGATTTGACTTCAGGATGAAGGCCGACCCGGGTAAAGTCGTCGCGATAAAAGGAAATATCCAGCATGCCCAGCCGACCGGAAATATTCAGTTCCCGCTGCAAGTGACTGGCCACCCATACGCCTCCGGTGTGAATACCGATCAAAAGGGGATTGAACAGGTCCAGAGTGGCAATAGATTCCGCCATTTCCCTGATCACTCGCTCAATGTTGATGGCGGTTCCCATGGTTACTGATTGTCGTCGAAATAGGTCTGAAGAATCAACTCCGCAGCCAGGTTATCCCGGGCGGTTTTATGGCGTTTGCGCTGGCTCTTTCCTGGTCTGCCGGATTCCTGCAGCAAGTGGTCCGCCGTCATGGAGGTCAGTCGTTCATCGACAAAGCACACGCCAAGGCCGCTCTTTGCCGCCAGCCTCGCACCAAATTCCCTGGCAGACCTGGACATGTCCGTTTCATCCCCATCCATGGACAAGGGCAGTCCAACCACCAGTTGTCCGGGTTTCCACTCATCAATCAGGCGGGCGATTACAGGCCAGTGCGGTTCCCCATCCCTGGCGGACACTGTCATCAATCCCTGGCAGGTACCCGTAACCGAATTGCCCGCAGCGGTACCGATTCGCTTCAAACCATAGTCAAATCCGAGAACCCTTTTTGCAAGCCTGTCTTTTTTTTTCTGAAACGGGGCCGTTTTCGGTTCCATTTATCTAGGCATGACCGATCTGGTGAAAATATTTGCGGGTGTCGATTCCGATCAGGCTGGCTGCCTTTTCCCACTTGCTGTTCACGTCTTGTGCGAACAGGATGTCATGGTCCGCCGGGGTCGTGAACCAGGAGTTGTGATAGATTTCCTGTTCCAGTTGTCCCGGTTCCCATCCGGCGTATCCCAGGCTCAGCAATGTCCGGTCAGGGCCTTCACCCCGGGCAATGTCGCAAAGGATATCCTTGGAACTGGTCAGGCTCAGGCCATCGCCAATCCTTACCGTTGACTCCCAGTTTGAAGGCTTGTCCGTGTGTATAATGAGTCCAAGTTCCGGAAAGACCGGCCCCCCGTTGTGTACCGGAATCTGCGTGTGCACATCGTTTGATATCACAATCTCCAGCTGCTCGAAAATATCCTTGGCACTGTGTCCGCTCAATCGGTTGACTACGATCCCCATGGCGCCTTCATCGTCATGCTTGCATATCAGGATGACGGTTTGTCTGAAATTGGGATCATCCAGCTGCGGGGTGGACACCAGGAACTGGTTTTCGAAATAATTCCCCTTGTTCGGATTGGATGGCATGGCGGTGTATTTACCGGCTCCCCCGGAGATTGCTGGAAGTCAGGCTGTTATGGTGATACTCCCAGGTTCGGACAATATGCAGCACATCGGTATCCACCCGGATGATATCAGGGAATCGGTCAAACGGCGCGGCTAAATTGATTGTTTTTAACGCAGAATCGTCCAGGATCTTGTGTCCGGATGAGGAGAGTATGCGCACATTTTCCACACCGCCTTCGGCGTTGATGGCAACATCCAGCACCAGGGATCCTTCCAGTTTTCGGGATTTTGCCGCCTTCGGGTAATTCAGATTTCCGACTCTTTCCACCCGTTGTCTCCACCGCTCAATATACGCCGCGTACCGGCTTTCCCTTGAGCGTGCGCTTACATATTTCTGGCGGGGTCTGGCCTGTGCATTCAAATAGGCCAGATTGATTTCCTGTACCAGTTGTTCCCGGCTAAGGCCCGGGTTCCCGGTTCCGGGCTCACGAACTGTTTGGGAGGATTCCGCAGATTCCCGGTGCAGGAGATTGTCAATCTGGCCAGACTGGGCATCTGGAGGGATTTCTTCCACGGACACGGGGGTGGGTGGGCTGAGAATCATGGTGCCGGCCTCCTCCTCTCCCAGGCTGTTGGCCTGGGCAAGGGTGTTGTGCTCGTCCGGTTCAACCTCTGAAACCGTGGGCACCAGTATGATTTTCATGGGTGGCCGGGGCAGTGGATTGTCCGCTTGTTCCAATAGCGCCGGCAAGGCAAACGAAATCCCGAGCACGACAAACAGATGAACCACGATGGAGGTCACCAGGGCCCATTTGAACAGGTCGGCTATCGGCCGATGAGTTCTCATTCAGAATTCTCTCTTACGAACAGCAAAGAGAGGCCCGGCCCCCGGGGGCACCCCGTGGCCCGGTTCATCCCGGGACCGGTTCCACCGAACACAAAAACAGGTTGATCTGCACAGGGTAAAACGGACTTCCCCACGGCGAACCCGCTGCTAAACTCATTAAAAATCATGAACTTGGTTGTCGTCCAAAATCTGAATGTAAGCGATTGGTTTGAAAAAATCAAACCAGCAGCCCTGCTGGACACCGGAGGAGGAGAACGGGAAGTGCTGCTTTCCTGTTTCATGGCACTGGATTGTAGTACACCCAAGGCCGGGGCCAGTAGCCCGGTTGCCGATTCGATGCACTGCAACCACGGATGGCGGATCATTTTTTGTTGAAAACGGGGATTAAAGTCCAACATTTCGGGCAGGATTGTTGTATATTCGAGCCGTCCCAGAATGCTGGATGAGTGATGGGTGATTTTTGACTTCCTAGCGTGTTGAAAAACTTCCCGGGCCCGGCGACGGCGGTTCTTTTCTCGATGGTTGGAAGGACCAGGGAAAGCAATGATTCCGCTGCCCGGGAGGTGCGGACTCACCCATTGGGCAGGTTGGGCTGGACCAGACCAATACTAGGCGAAATGAGATGTCTGATAGAAATAGGGGAACGGGAAGCTGCCTGTGCGGTTCCGTACGATTTCAAGTAGAAAAAATGAGCAAAAAGGCGGGAGCCTGTCATTGCAACATGTGCAGGAAATGGGGCGGAGGACCGATGATAGCAACCGATTGCGGTTCCGAAGTCCTGTTTGAGGGAGAGGAATACATATCGGTATTTGATTCATCCGAATGGGCCGAACGCGGTTTCTGCAGTCAATGTGGAAGCCACCTTTTTTATCGAATAAAACAGGACGGACGGCATTTCATTCCGGTGGGCCTGCTGGATACCGATCAGGAGCCGGTCCTTACCCATCAGGTCTTCATCGATGAAAAACCCTCTTTTTATCGCTTTTCAAACGAGACAAGTGATTTGACCGGGGCAGAAATTTTTGCAAAGTTTGCCCCTCCATCCCAATAGGTCAGGTTGGGGAATGCCGGTATGGTTCCAGAAGAGTATGCCGTGGTTTTTGCACCGGGTCGACCCCTCCTGCCATCACCACACAGAAGGGGGGGGACCGGACAGTTCTGTTCGAGACAAGATGGTGACATCATTCCCGGATGAAAACAGGGATATTCCCGAGCACCCGAAGTGTCCGATGAGGCCAAGGCAAGTTCACGGCGGTGGAGTCGACGATCCGTTGCATGACTGATTGGGTGAATTCAACTTCGGGAATAGCCGGGTCTATCTCCCTGACGCTGATCGCCCGGGCACCCCGGAAACCCGGCTTCGGCCTGTACTGCCAGTCTGGCCCGGATTCCAAATATTATTCCAAACAATGTTCCAGACATTGGAACATTCCAAGCACAACCCAATTTCGATCAAGTCAATGAGCATTCCTTCATCCAGTCCCCAGCTATACCGCTGGGTCGAATCCGCGCTTACCCAGTTCCTGTTGCAGGTCAAGGACTCCCTGAGCGAAGCCGAAGCTTCCGGTTCTGCCGGGACCATGCGCCGGGTTTCAAGCCGTTTCCATCATATCCAGGGACTGCTGGAAATGGTTGGGTTCGACGCGGCCAGCCTTCTTGCCCGGGACCTGGCGCTGCTCAGCGGGAAAATCGCGGACAATCCCCTGGCCATGGATTTTGACCAGGGGGTGATACGCCTGAAAAAGGGATTGGATGCCTTGCAGAATTACCGGTTCTCCATCGAAAACCAGTCTCCGCGGTCTCCCCTTGTTCTGGCGGATGAAATGAACGCCGTCCGGCAGATGTCCGGTGGGGACCCCGTTTCCGCTTATGACCTGTTTCATCCTCCGCTGGAGTGCGACCCGGAGTTTCTTCCCCGGGGCCTGCCTGAATTGTCCAGTGAAGACCGGAGCCCAGTGCTTGCCAATTTGAGGAAGTACTACCGAAAGGCATTGCTGAGTCGACTGAAGCGTCCTGAACAGGACGATTCCCTCACTGCAATGGCACAGGTCATGGGCCATATGCAAAGAGTGAGCCGCTTGGAGACCGATCAACGGTTCTGGTGGGTCGCCGCTGGATTCATGGAGTCTCTCAGGGGATGTCGTGTCGACGCTGTTTCCGGGACGAACGTGCTGTTCGCCCGTCTTGACAGGGAAATGATCCGGATGCAGGACGCCCCGGTCGATGTGGACGGTACCCCGACGAATGAACTGCTTCGTAAAATGCTCTATTTTATCGGCAGCACTGATGCCCGGCGGTGCTGTTCGGAGCGTGTTGGCCGCATCCAAACCGCCTTTGGGCTCAATCAGTGGTTTCCGGAGGAAACCGGGTGTTCCGAACCGGACCAGCTCGAACAGCTTTCAGCTTCCATGGTTGAATTTTCGAAAAAGATCGAAGCCGGTTTCTTTTCCGGACTGGAAAGCCGGCTGGACCGGTACCTGTCCGGAAAGCTTGACGGGGAATCGACCCGGACCCTTTATGCGGACCTCGATACGCTGGACCAATTGTCCAGGGAGACGGACATCGGGCGGGCAGGACGGCTGATTGGTGCACTTGGAAGCGTGATACGGAACGTGAATACGGACCCGGTCCAGCTTGTGCAGACTGGGGGGGATACCCGAATTGCGTCTTCGGTCTCATTGCTCAAGGAGGCCCTGGATGACCCGGACAGGATTACCGAACGCTGGTTGGCATCCGTAGCGAAATGTGAATCGGAACTTTGCCGGTTGACGGTTCAGGACGAAAAAGAGAGTAAAACAAAAGGAGGGACGGGGCAGGACAGCACGGAATATTCCCGGGCAAGGGCAGCCCTGCTGGATGACATCGGGGCGATGCTGGCAGATTCAGGCACTTCCCGGGAGACCCCGCACGACTTGCGGCAGACTGAAGGGCATTTCAATACCATTGCGGGGTGGTTTGGGGGCGCCAACGAAGACCGGATGGCCCAACTGTCGGAAAATGCCGCCCGGGTGCTGTCACGCATCCGCGCGCAGGGGATTGTCCTGGACAGGGAAAAGAAGGAAAAAATAGCGCTGGTCGCCGTGGCCATTGGCCTTGGTTCAGAATCACTGGATCCGGTCCGGCCCGGGGCCATGGCCGAATCAGCCCGGAAAATGCTGGAGAGTCTGGCGGCGAGCATTGACCCGCTGGATGCCTGCCCTGAAACCCCGGCTTGTGTTCAGGAAGGGGAAGCAGGACCTGGCCGGGAGCCAGCGGATGATTTTACCGGGGAAGGCGAAGCCGTGCTCACCCGGGTGAAAGCCCAGCTTGTGCAATGGAGAACCCATGGAATCTCTGCGGAAATACTGGGGAATATCCGGTGCGAGTTTCAGACCTTGACGAGCAGGGCTTCCGTCTGCGGGCACGATGAGATCGTTCGACTGGGTTGTGCAGTGGAACAGTTGCTCGAAGCCGGTACCGGGGAAAAGTCCGGGGCTCCGTGGAGCAGTCTGCTGGATGTAATGGAAGAGGTGCATGATGGGTTGGCGTCCGACCTGGGATTGATGCCCGGGGCAGGCAGGGACCATGTCAGGACACTCACGAAGATTGTTGAATTATTGCTCCCCGACGGTGTGCTCAATCCGGAAGAAGCGTCGGCAGACAGGTTGGTCGATGGCGAAAATGGAGTGCCGGTTCATAGTCCGCCAGGCATGGGTCACCGGGAGGGCTTCGATATGGTGAACTATGCGGACGAGTTTGCGCTGAGGCGGGGCCGGCTGGAAGTGGCCCTGGCCGAGGTGAGGCAGGAACTTGAGGGTTTGAGGGCCCTTACGCAAAGCATCCGTGATCGACTGGCTGCCTTCGAACCGGATGAGGGCCTGCCTGGGGAAGGCCCACCCGAAAGCGGCAGGCAGGGAGATGGTGCATCCGGCCCGGTACCACGGGACCGGCATTGTTCCATACAGGCAAGAATACCGGAGGTGGTCCGGCAGCTTGAACACATGTCACGGGTAGAGTGTCAATTGTCTGACGGGGCCTCGGACATCAAGGATATCCTGGCCCGTCAGTCAGCACTGGTCGGGCAGTTGCGGGAGGATTTCAGGAATGTCCACCATGCGTCCATTTCCGAGCGGTGAGCGGATGCGGACGTCGGATGTTTTCCGGGAAAACCTGAAAGCAATGGCCCGCCGGTGAAAACACCGGGACTCGGGAAGGCACATCTGGATGGCTGAACAGTGTCGAACTTCTCTTTAGACAATGCCGGTCTGCTGGGGTATATTCGAATCAGGGCAGAGCCCGGATCATTCCGGTTCTGAAATGTCTTGCTGACGACGGGGCTGATCAACATAGCGTGGCTACCAATACACCAAGCGCCGATTCCGGGTTTCCCCGGATTGAGGAAATCATTCGGGAGGTCAAGCAGTCCGCAACAATTATTCCGGAAACCCTGGTAGATGGCCTGGTTTCACAGAAAAAGCTGGATGGCAGTCTGGTTACGGAAGTCGATCAAACCATTCAGGACTACCTGAAACATGCGTTGTATTCAAAGTGGCCGCAGTTTGGATTTATCGGCGAAGAAATGCCACACAGTGAGCAGGTAGTGATTTGTGAAAACAGTGAGGAGGGGTTCTGGGTACTTGATCCATTGGACGGGACCACCAATTTTGCTGCAGGATTTCTGTTTTACGGCATTAGTCTCGCCCTCGTGATCGGCGGGTCTCCCGTGCTTGCGGTTGTCTATGATCTGGTCAGGGAGGAGTGCTTTTCTGCCGAGCAGGGCAAGGGCTCCCGTTTGAACGGGTTGCCTCTGCATTGTCCGGATACCGGAGAATTGTCGGATTGTATTGCCAATATCGATTACAAAAGACTGGTGGGTGAACTGGCATCTCAATTGGTATGGTGTCCTCCATACCGTTCACAGCGGAATCTGGGTTCGTCCGTTCTGGAGTGGTGCTGGCTGGCGGCAGGGAGAATCCAGCTCTATCTGCACGGGGGGCAGAAACTGTGGGATTTTTCTGCAGGCTACCTGATTTTGCTGGAGGCCGGGGGAGCGGCCACATCGCTTTCCGGTTTGCCACTGGACTGCGGGAAACTCCGAAAGAGGTCGGTGGTGGCAGCGGTTAACCAGCGACTTCTCCAACAGTGGGTAGACTGGATCGATTCAAACAGTAAAATATCCCGGTCTGCACCCTACTAGGGGTGCGGGTGCCGGTGGCCGCAGTTGGTTTCAGGTGGATGGATGCCCCTCCTGTACAAATTGTGATGTTCGGGGGGATGTTTGCAAACCGGAAATGCTGTCCGTCAACCAGGAAACTGCGGAACAGTTTTCCGTGATATTTGGCTGATTTAGGCTTGGGAGAACGGGAAAAAACCGCTATATTATGGTGACAGGTTCCTGAACGGGGTATAGACCACAAGATACTGATATATCGTATTTTTCAGACTGAAGACAACCCGTTTTCCTGCCAGGCACCGAATCGTTTTATCATTTTTCCAAGAGCGAAAACAAGCTGAACCCAAATTAATCCAAACACTTTTCACCGGTTGACATGTCTCAAGTAAACAGAAGAACAAAAGCGAATGCGATTCGTGCGTTGAGCATGGATGCGGTTCAAAAAGCCAATTCGGGTCATCCCGGGGCACCCATGGGGATGGCGGATATTGCGGAAGTATTGTGGTCGGATTTTCTGAACCATCATCCAGACAACCCCGATTGGCTGAATCGCGACCGCTTTGTACTGTCCAATGGACATGGGTCCATGCTGGTCTACTCGCTGTTGCACCTGACTGGCTACAATCTCGATATTGAGGAAATCAAACGGTTCAGACAGTTGCATTCGAAGACACCCGGGCATCCGGAATACGGGTATACCCCGGGGATTGAAACCACCACCGGCCCCCTAGGGCAGGGGTTATGCAATGCGATTGGTATGGCCATTGCCGAAAAAACACTGGCCGCCCAGTTCAATCGCCCCGGTCACGAGATCGTGGATCATTTTACCTATGTGTTTCTCGGGGATGGTTGTTTGATGGAGGGGATCTCCCATGAAGGATGCTCCCTGGCGGGAACGCTGAAACTGGGAAAGCTGGTGGCAGTGTATGACGACAACGGGATTTCCATCGATGGGCCCGTAGAGGGCTGGTTTACCGATAATACGGCCATGCGTTTTGAAAGTTACGGATGGCAGGTCCTCGACGATGTCGATGGACATGACCCCGATGCGGTGCACCGGGCCATCGAAACGGCCCGGGCTGAAACGGAAAAACCCACGATTATCTGCTGCAGGACCGTGATTGGTTACGGTTCGCCCAACAAGCAGGGCAAGGAAGCAAGCCACGGCGCACCGCTGGGAGAGGAGGAGGTGCAGCGGGCCCGGGTGCAACTCGATTGGACGCATCCCCCATTTCAGATTCCCCAGGACATCTACGATGCCTGGGATGCACAAAACCGGGGGGCTGCGGCGGAACGGTTGTGGCAGGAAAAGTACAACCGGTACCAAGATGAATTTCCGGCCCTTGCTGCAGAGTTCACGCGACGCACATCCGGGAATCTTCCGGGGGACTGGAAGGAAATCTGTCAGCAAATCACCGGCCAGACAGCGCAAAAACAGGAAACCATCGCCTCGAGAAAGGCTTCGCTCAACGCCATTGAACACCTGGGGCCGCATTTGCCCGAGTTGATCGGTGGTTCTGCGGATTTGACCGGTTCCAATTTAACCTATTGGTCGGGTTCGAGGAGCATCGAAGACGAGGCCTCCGGCAATTATATCTATTTTGGTGTTCGTGAATTCGCGATGTCCGCCATTGTCAACGGGATTGCGCTGCATGGCGGATTCAAACCCTATGGTGCCACATTTTTGATGTTTTCCGAGTATGCCCGCAATGCCCTGCGGATGGCTGCACTGATGAAAATCCCATCGCTGTTCGTCTTTACCCACGACTCGGTGGGGCTGGGGGAAGACGGGCCCACTCACCAGCCGGTGGAGCAGCTGGCCACTTTGCGATTGATTCCCGGAATGTCCGTATGGCGGCCCTGCGATGCCGTTGAATCTGCTGTTGCCTGGCAGCAGGCCTGCGAATCTTCAAATCAGCCCTTTTCCCTGGTTTTTTTCAAGGCAGAACCTGCCGCATCAGCAAAGAAACCAGTCCCAGCTCGACAACATATCCCGTGGTGGTTATGTGTTGCGGGATTGCGAGGGGGAACCCGATGTGATTATTGTTGCCACCGGTTCGGAAGTCGCACTGGCCATGGAAGCTGCACGGCAATTGGCGGAGATTGCGGTCAGGGTGGTTTCCATGCCCAGCACGGACCGGTTTGATGCCCAGGGCCCGGACTACCGCGAATCCGTGTTGCCCGCCCGTGTCACGCGCAGGGTAGTGGTGGAAGCCGGGGTGACGGATGGCTGGTTCCGATACGCCGGAACCGGGGGTGAGGTCCTGGGAATCCATACTTTCGGAGAGTCTGCCCCGGCAGACGACGTCTTCAATTACCTGGGAATTACCGTGGAAAACGTTGTAAAGGCGGTTGTCGGGATGACAGGATGATGATCCTGTATCCCGGGGCCGAGAAATTTTATCTGGAGTGTGGATGATGACAATTAAAGTAGCAATAAATGGGTATGGGCGCATTGGTCGAAATATATTGCGCGCCAAATATGAATCCGGGAACGAGGAAATAGAAATCGTGGCCGTCAATGACCTGGGGGATGCCAATACGAATGCGCATCTCACACGGTATGACACGGCCCATGGCCGGTTTCCGGGGTCTGTTGAAGCCAGGGATGATCATATCGTTGTGAACGGAGACCGGATTGCTGTCTTTGCCGAACGGGACCCCTCCAGGCTGCCCTGGGGGGAACTGGGCATTGATGTGGTCCATGAAAGTACGGGATTTTTCACTTCAAAGGAGAAAGCCAGCAGACATTTGGCTGCCGGTGCCAGGAAAGTTATCATTTCGGCACCGGGAGGGAAGGATGTGGATGCAACGATTGTCTATGGTGTCAATCACGGTATTTTGAAATCCACCGACACGGTCATCTCCAATGCCTCCTGCACCACGAATTGCCTGGCCCCGCTGGTCAAGGCCCTCAATGACTCGGTGGGGGTGGTCCATGGCCTGATGAATACCATACATGCCTATACCAATGACCAGGTGCTCACCGATGTCTATCACAGCGACCTGAGACGGGCACGGTCGGCCACAAGCTCAATGATTCCAACGAATACCGGTGCGGCAGCGGCGGTGGGCCTGGTCATCCCGGAACTGGACGGAAAACTGGACGGGTTTTCGGTACGGGTGCCGACGATCAATGTATCCGTAGTGGATCTTACCTTTGTCGCTGCCCGGGAAACATCGGCAGATGAAATCAATCAGATTCTCAAGGATTCTGCAGACGGTAAGGTCCTGGACTACAGTGATGCCCCGCTGGTCTCGGTGGATTTTAACCATGTCCCGGTTTCGTCCACGGTCGATGCCGGCATGACCCGGGTGACCGGCGGTACACTGGTTAAGGTCTGTTCGTGGTACGACAATGAATGGGGGTTCTCCAACCGCATGCTGGATGTCACCACCGCACTGATGAATGCCGGCTGACCGACTGGTTCCGGCTGGTCCGGACCCCTGTGCCGTATTGTGAAGCATACGGCGCCTTGCACGATATGGGTGGACGGTCTGTTCGCGAACCCTTTGTGTGGTCACCGGGGCATGTGGATCTTCCGGAACCGGCGGATGCTCCCGATGGCAGCCATGGGATTGGCCAGACAGAGTCCATTGCAATGATTTGGCAACGATGAATATCCGGCAGCTCCCGGACCTTGATCTGTCTGGCAGGCGGGTGTTGATCCGGCAGGATCTGAATGTTCCGGTTGCGAACGGAAGAATCGTCTCCGCAAACAGGATTGAGGCCTCGTTGCCGACCATCCGGCTGGCCCGTGATGCAGGGGCCAGGGTTCTGCTGATGTCCCATTTGGGCCAGCCCGAAGAAGGAAAGCACAATGCGGCGTATTCGCTGGACCCGGTGGCAGAGTACCTTTCGCACACACTGGGCCAGCCGGTAAGACTGAATTCCAGTTACCTGGACAACATGCCGGACCTGGCCTGTGGTCAGGTGGAACTGCTGGAAAATGTTCGCTTTAACCAGGGAGAATGTTCCAATGATGCCGGGCTTTCCAGGTCTTACGCCGCCTTGTGTGATGTCTATGCCATGGATGCGTTTGGAACGGCTCATCGTGTGCAGGCTTCCACCTATGGGGTTGGGCTGTACGCTCCCATGGCCTGTGCGGGCCCCCTGTTAACCCGGGAACTGGGTGCCCTGGACAGGGCACTTTCTGAACCCGAACGTCCCATGACTGCGATTGTTGGAGGGGCCAAAGTGTCTACCAAGCTGACGGTATTGAATGCCTTGAGCCAGGTTGTGGACCGGTTGATTCCAGGCGGTGGTATTGCGAACACCTTTATCGCGGCGGCGGGATACGGTGTCGGCAGGTCCTTGTACGAACCTGGTCTGGTTGATCAGGCGAAGGCATTGGCCGATGCGGCCAGGGCCAGGGGAAGGGAGATCCCGATTCCAACGGATGTTGTCGTCGGCAAATCATTTTCCAGTGAGACAGATGCCAGAATCGTACCCGTGTCGGGGGTGGCGGATGACGACATGATACTGGACATTGGTCCGGCAACGGTGGGCCGGTATTGCGAGATGGTGAGTTCAGCGGGCACCGTTGTCTGGAATGGGCCCGTGGGTGTCTTTGAATTCGAGCAGTTTGCATCGGGTACCCGGGAATTGGGGAATGCCATTGCCGGGTCGGATGGATTTTCCATCGCAGGGGGGGGCGATACGCTGGCTGCGGTGGACCGGTTCGGATTGTCGGAATCCATCTCCTATATTTCCACTGGAGGGGGGGCCTTTCTCAAATATCTGGAGGGTGGAGTATTGCCCGCGGTTGAAATGCTGCGACGCGCCAATCCGGCCCGGCAACCTGTCGTGGGAGATGGGAACCGGGACCATGCAACCTGATCCCTGCCATGCTTAAAGGCTTTTGGCCGCCACTGCATGGAGGTGTGCAAGACGGGTATAGCCGGGCCTTCACTCAAGAGCCCGGCAAGCAGAAAACGCCTCGCTGGTATTCCTCGGATTGAGCCCGGGCCCTGACACCGGGATCAATGACAACGGTCCCGGAAAACCGGCACCGGGTGAGCGTATGTCCCAATGGAATCCACATTGCGCGCTACCCGACGCACAAGGAGGGAAATTCCAGTAAAACACGCACTATTTCCGCACAGGGGTGTTTTTTAAAGGTGGTGTCCCCCGAGCGTACTTTGGCCACCGGATGGCTACAGCATGGGCGCCAATTGCTGATAGCCATCGTACAGCATCCGTATTGCCACATAGAAGATGATGGCCAGACCAACATAGCCGATCCAGCGGTGTTTCTGTAACGTCTCGGAGATGATGGATGCGGCCACGGTCATGAAAACCACGGACAGGGCCAGGCCAAACACCAGGATTCCATTGTGCCCGTCTGCAATGCCCGCTACGGCAAGCACATTGTCCAGGGACATGGAAACATCCGCCATGGCGATCTGGAAGATAGCGGTGCGCAACGGTGGGTTTTTGCTGACGTGTATCTTGTCGGTTCGTTGGTGTATCTTTTCATGGTTGCTGGTTTCCCTGAGGTCCTGCCATAACTTCCAGCATATCCACAACAGCAGTGCGCCCCCGACAAGAAGCAATCCCTTGATGGCAAGCAGCTGGACGGTTAGCAAGGCAAATACAATCCGAAGGAGTACCGCGACCCCCACTCCATACAGGATGACTTTGCGTCGAAAGTCCTTGCTGAATTTCGCCGCCACGAGGCCAATGACAATCGCATTGTCACCTGCCAGGACCAGATCAACGAAGATGATCTGTACCAGTTTAAGAAAATTTTCTGTTAAATCCATTGTTTTGGACCTGAAAGAGTCGTGCCTTTACCCGGGTCGTGCTGTCCGGTGTTACGGGAGACTGTCTGTTAATGGAATCCGTTGATCGTACTTGCAGGAAAAGAACCAAAAGCGGATATGCATGATTCTTACAGGGATGAATGCAAGCCCGCAGATGAATGCAAGCCGTCAACGGCCCGGAGAACGGGATGGAGCGATCACCACCAGTTTTGTCTGCGATAGTATATCATGCCATGCCAGCTTGTTTGGGTGAAATACCGACCAGAAATACCCGATGGCCAGGACCGCCCAGGACAAAATGGATGAGATGAATCTCATCCACGCCATGCGCCAGGTGACCGGGCCTGTATCCGGAGTATGGATCCGGACCAGCTTGATTCGCCAGGCCCGCATACCCAGCGTTTGGCCTCCGTGGCACCAGAACCATCCGAAAAACAGGAAACAGACCGAAATGAGGTACCCGAGCCGAAAAGCATGACTGATTTTGGGGCTTATTATTTCAGGCAGGAGCGGGACGGGCTGCCAGGCAATGAATACAATGCATGAAAGTAAAATTGCATCGTAGGCCATGGCGCTGAAACGGCGCCACAGCGGGCAGGGCATGGGAAAAACTTCACTTGTTGACGCTTCTTCTTCCATCAATTTTATTTACCCTTATAAGTTGTTGTTTTTTCTGTCTAAAAAAAGTTTTGCACAGTATCGGTTTGATCCGGTCTTGGCTGTCAGGACAGACCGAAACATCAAAAATCCTGTTTTTATAGACCTAACTCATTGATAATAATACAAAAAAAAGATAACGAACAGTCCTGAAAAAGTGAGTGCAGGTTCGACAGAATGGCTCTGCAGGAGTATATTCAATTTAATCCACAAAGTTATCCACAGGCATCTGACAGGGGAAAGACGATATCCGGGGGGGTTCTTTCCGGAAACAGGAGTACCGGGGAGCGCTGCTAAGGGGAAAAATGAATGCTTCTCCCACCCCGAAAGAGTAGCCTGCCATCGCGCTGTCCCCGAACAACCCTGCGCCGGGAGCCCATGGTACCCGGAAACGGCCGGAACAGCACGATCAAAACAGGGATGCCGGCATCCGGGATGGTTTTTGCGTTCCTGCGGGCCTGCACAAGGGGAACAATCCCTCTGGAGGGGTCGTGTTCCCGGTTCACTGCGCGGGCCTGTGAGGCACCAAAAGATGGCCACGAAGAGGTTGCGCTGGAATCCGGGAACCGTTTGTCTCTGCCGTCGGATTTTTTCGGTTGCCCGCAATATGTCCCTTCGGTACAGTTGCAGGGCAGTTGGACAGGACCCGGGCAAAACCGGAAAGATTGCCAGCGATCAATGACGACCCATGAAATCTGAAGAAAAACCACGGCGAAAAGGCGGAAGACACCGTAAAAGGGAACAGATCCGAAACGCGGTGCCGGTTCACCACCCACCGCTGGTTCGCAATATTCCCATCTACGAGGTGCTCAACGACGAAGGCATTGAGCTCGTGCATGACTTCGCCATGCGGGTCCTCGAGCAGGTCGGGTGCGATTTCAGGGATGAGGAATCCCTGGAGTTCTGGCGCAGGACAGATGCCGAGATCCATGGACAGCGAGTCCGGATCGGCAGGGATTCACTGATGGAATGGATCGGGCGTGCACCGTCTTCCTATGTTCAGCATGCCAGGAATCCGGACCGCACCGTGAAGGTGGGTGACGGACATACGGTCATTGCCCCCTCGTATGGTCCGCCATTTGTGCTGGACATGGAGGGCGAACGTCGTTATGCAACGCTGGATGACCTGAATAACTTCCAAAAACTGAATCACATGGCGCCCTCCGTGCACATCGCCGGAGGGCCGATTGTGGAACCGGTGGATATTCCGGTCCCTTACCGGCATCTGCACATGGCATACAGCGGCCTGAAGTATTCAGACAAACCCATCGTCGGGAACGTGACAGCGCGAAACCGGGCAGAAGATACCATTGAGATGATGAAAATTGTATTTGGCGAGGAGTTTGCCACCAACAACACGGTGACCAGTTCCCTGATCAACGGCAATTCCCCCCTGGTTTGGGACTCGACGATGCTGGATGCACTGAAAGTGTATGCACAAAACAACCAGGCCGTACTGGTTTCCCCGTTTTCCATGACCGCGGCAAGCACCCCGGCCAGCAATGTCGGAACCATTGGTGTGGTGGTGGCGGAAGCACTGATTGCCATTGCATTTGCCCAGATCGTACGCCCGGGATGCCCGATGTTGTTTGGCCTGCCATCAATGACGGTTGCATTGAACACCGGTGCCCCGGTCCATGGTTCACCGGATTCCGCCATGGTGCAGTTCATGGCCAACCAGATGGCCCGGAGATACCGCCTGCCCCACCGGGCGATCATGAATGTGGCCACCTCAAAGTGTGTGGATATACAGGCGGGTTATGATTCCATGTGGGGGATCATGCCCTGCTTTTTGTCCGAAGCAAACTGGCTGACCATGTCCGGTGGCCTGATCGAAGGCTCGCTGACCCAAAGCTACGCCAAAACACTGATTGACTTTGAACAGCTGGATGCGTTTTATCACTTTGCCCAGGGAAATTCCTTCGACGATCTGGAAGAAATTTTCGAGACGGTCAAACAGGTCGGACCAGGGGGGCATTTCCTTGGAGAAGCCCATACCCGAAAAAGCAACCTGTTTATCTTCCCGTCGCAAAACAATGTGACCTATGAGCAGTGGGAGGAAGACGGAAGCAAGGATTCAACGGTGGTGGGTCTTGACAAGGCCCGGGAGTGGCTGAATCGTTACGAAGCCCCTGCGATGGACCCGTCCCTGGATCAGGCATTGCAGGAGTTCATCCGCAAAAGGACACGGGAAATCCCGGAAATAGTCACTTGACCGGCATTTTCCTATCATGGTTGCCCGGTGGATTGGGTATGATGAATATCGACGGCCAACCTTTTTCCTGCGATCGGCTACAATCTTTCGAGTGGACCGACGGTAAGGAATCCGGGTCTATCCCCGCAGTGTAGCAGGCAGGAGCCTGAAGTCCGTCTTATCCCGCGACCACTTTTCCGGCCTGGTACAACCATCCTGGCATGGGACGGTCCAGTTTCCAGCGTATTTTCATGGGTCGTTCCGATTCATGGCCCTGATAATGAACCGGTCCTAGGCAATGGTACGGGACCGTTTTACCCCCGGCCGCCTTTTTCCGTTCGCGCACGAACAGGATGATTTTCGACCCTTGTGTCGAATGCTGGATGTATCGTCGGCCGGCGGGGGTGTCTGGGCTGGTGGTGTTCTGGGTTTCCCAGTGGAACAAAACAGGGGAGATTGGGTAATCGGCGTAACGGGTAGACGGGGAGAAGTGTTTATCCGTTTTTTCCAGGGTGACAAAGAGCAGGTCCGTTTGTGTCGATTCATCCCACAGGACTCCAGTCTGGGGCAAATGGATGGCATCCTTTTTGTTGGTGCGATGGTAGGCCGCCATGATTTCTCCCAGAGTGTAGGTGGCATGGCTTTTCAGGGGGACCACTGATGACGGATTGAGAGACCAGGGTACCGTGCGTATTCGATCCAGGAGGATTTCCAGCAGGTCGCAATACTCCCGATGCAGTTCCGCGGAATCGTGAATGCATCGGAGCAATGGGTCTGCATTGGAAATCGGGTTGCCCTTTCCGCCCAGAATGGCAAACAGCATCAGCCCCAAACGATACTCCTGCCCTTGCAGGCTGGAGATTGGACGGGGATGGTCGGTTTTCAGAATCTTCAACCATGTTTCCAGGCGTTCAGCATCGTCCACGTGGAGCAGTCGGCCGATGGCACGTTGCACCGGAATGTGCGGTCCTGGAATCGGTTCCCTGACAAAGCCGGCCTGCCGGCGAAGTTCTGTAAAGCAGTGGCCGGCCTGGGGTTTACGGTAGACCTCGTCGAGGTCCACATTCGTCTCCTGCAAGAAATCGGCCAGCCGGGTTTCGGGGCCCAGGGTTCGCAGTTCCTCAACCATCCATCCCCAGGCATTGAATATGGACTGTTTCAGGTTGTCGAGTATCGTTTTCTTCGCAATCCTGTCGAGCCGGATGGCACATCCAGGCGGGAGCATGGGAAAGTCGGCATCGATGGCCTGCCGGACCTGATGTCGGGTTCCCCCCAGCAATGCCCGATAGCGGATGTCATACCGGTATTCTTTTCTTGCCTGCCCCACAAAATCCAGGACGGTCAGGATTGGCTTTTCATGCCACCAACGCAGGCCCCGTCCGAGTTGCTGGAGAAACACGGTTGCACTTTCCGTTGGCCTGAGCAGGAGGATGGTATCGACTTCGGGCAGGTCGATGCCTTCGTTGAACAGGTCCACGGTGAAGATGGCCCGTATCTCCCCCCGTCTCAATCGCTCCCTGGCGGCAATGCGGTCCCGGGTGGGGGTGTTGGCATCCAGTGCAATGGCCGAAAAGCCAAATTGGCAGAATTTGTCTGCCATGAAATGGGCATGGGCAATCCCGGCGCAGAATCCGAGGGTTCTCATCCTGTTCGGGTCGGTCACGTATTTCATAACCGCATCACGGATGCGTCGTGCCCGCATATCATCACCGGTCAGCAGATTGTCCAGGTCTCCGGGCAGATATTTTCCGCGCTGGAATCGCACCCCGGCGAGGTCCGTCGGATCGTTGATGCCGAAATAGTGAAAAGGACACAGGAGCCCCTGGTCCAGCGCATCCCAAAGCCGTGACTGGTAAGCGATGCGGCCATCAAACCAAACCAGAATCGATTGGCCGTCAGCCCGTTCCGGGGTTGCCGTCAATCCCAAAAGAATTTCAGGCTGGAAGTGAGTTAACAAGCGTTCATAACTGCTGGCGGCGGCATGGTGAAACTCGTCCACGATGATGACATCGAAATCGTCGGGTTTCAGGCGATCCATACGATTGGCCAGAGACTGTACGGATGCGAACACATGGTGGCCCACCGTTGGATGCTCGCCGCCGACCAGCAGTTCTCCAAAATCCGGTTCCTGCAGGACGAGTTGGAATACTTTTCGACTTTGCCGGAGTATTTCATCGCGGTGGGCAACAAAGAGCAGGGAGTAGCCGGGGTTCTTCCTGCGCAGCTGCATGAAATCGAAGGCCGCGATCCAGGTTTTCCCGGTGCCGGTGGCGGCGACGACAAGATTGCGGTGGTATCCCCGGTTCCGCTCGGACTCGAGCGCCTCCAATGCAATCGCCTGGTGGGGTTTTGGAGCGAAATCAATAGACAACCAGGTCTCGGGAGTTTCCCCCGGATGGCCGGGTTGCGGTCTGCACAGGGCGCGGTCCAGTCGTTCCGAATCGTGTTCGGGATCATATTTTTCGAATTCAGGCTCCTGCCAATACTGTTCGAACGTTGCCTCAAAATGCTCGATGACTTCGGAGTTTTCCACCGAACTGACCCGCACATTCCATTCGAGTCCATCCACCTGGGCAGAATGGGTGAGGTTGGAGGATCCGATGTAGGCCGTGTGAAGCCCGCTGTCACGATGAAACAGCCAGGCCTTGGCATGGAGCCGTGTCCGGCTGGTATCGTATGACACCTTGACCTCAGCGCCGAGTTCCACCAGTTTGTCGAGGGCACGGCGTTCGGTGGTCCCCGTGTATACGCTGGTGATGACGCGCACTTGTGCTCCGTTCCGCCTCCGTTCTTCCAATTCGTGCTGAAACAGGCGCAGCCCGGAATAACGAATGAACGCGCACAACAGATCGATTCGGTTTGCGCTGGGGATTTCTTTCACAATTTCGTTTGAAATCCGGACATCTCCCCTGCCGTTGACCAGCAAACCCGTGCGACGCATGGAAAGGGTTGGGCGGGGCAGGGGGCTGACCCACGAGTTTTCCGGTTCAATGGCCTCAAGAAGCAGTTTGATGGCTTCGGATATCCGTTCCCCTTCGCTGGTGGTCCGGTATTCACGCAGCACATCGATCAACTGGTTTACCAGTCTGACCTGATCCTTTGCAGGTCCTGGCATGCTCTCCAGTGTCCGGAGGACATGGCAGTAGATATGATGTGCCAGCAATGCAGGACGAATGGCTTGATCCGTTGCACCGGTACGGATGCTCCAGTTTTCCTGTTCGAGGGCGGTAATTTCCGATACCAGTTCCTCGGTCAGCAGGTTTTCGTAGAGTCCGGGCCGTCGGAGGTGTTTCATGAATTTTCAGATTTCATCGGCTTGTCTTTCCAGCGGGATGACGCTTGGCCGGTTTCCTCCGCCTCAATCCGCCAACTTCGGTGATAACCACACCTTGGCAGGCCGGGTACATTGAGGCACGGGGCACTGGTGCCTCAATGTAGCACTGGGGGGGGCGATAGATTTGAAAATCGGAATTTATGCGATTTTCGGACGAACGCCTAAGTACGGGACGCCTCGACGATGGTCTCAATGGACCGGTCCAGGGTACGGCTGAACTCCTCGTCCGATTGCTGGGCAGTCAGGCCCTCGGTCAGGGCCCGGGAAAAACTGGCAATCATGCCTTCGTTTTCCGCCAGTCGCCGATTGGCTTCTTCGCGACTGTACCCGCCGGACAGGGCCACCACCTTGAGTACGTTCGCGTGTTCGATGCAGGGCTGGTAATAGTTGGGGGTTTCGGGCAGGGTAAGCTTGAAAATCACCCGCTGATTTCCAGCCAGTTCTGAAAGGTTTGAGAGCAGTTCATCACACAAAATCACTTCTGCTTCGGCTTTTTGGGGAGAGTGGATATCCACTTCGGGCTCAATGATCGGAACCAGGCCTTTTTCCATGATCTGTTTTCCAACCTCAAACTGCTGCGACACCAATGCATGAATCCCCTGGTAATGGTCGGTTTTGATGACGGACCGCATTTTGGTTCCAAAAACCCCGTTCGCCCGTGCCTTGTCCAGCAGGGCATCCAGGTCAGGCATGGGTTTCATCATCTGGACCCCGTTTACTTCCTCTGCCAGGCCCTTGTCGACTTTTAGAATGGGGAGGATTTGCTTCTCTTCCCACAGGTATTTTGCTGTCGGTTTTCCTTCGACTTGACGGTCCATGGTGTTTTCAAACAGGATCGCGCCAAGAATACGATCACTGGTGAAGTGAGGGTTGGTCATAATGCGTGTGCGCATTTCATGCACTTTGTCGAACATCGCATCATCCCCGGAATACCCGGTTTCATCCACTCCGTACATTTTCAGGGCCTTGGGCGTACTTCCGCCGCTTTGATCGAGCGCTGCAATAAATCCTTTGGAAAGATGAAATTGTACAATTTGTCTGGGAGATTCGGTCATGATGCTTTGATGGGAGATTGACGAGTGATGTTGAAATATGATGACGGGCTATTGTCCCGAAAATTGAGGCCCATGACAAGCAGGCTTTCGGAAGTGGCGCATGAAGTCTCTTCGGGCATCGGCAAGAAGACCGGTCCGGCGGTGGTTCGGAAAATCCGGCTTCCAGGGGGATTACAGGATGGGCTCGGTTTCCAGCACCTCCTTGAATAATTCGCTGCTGATATTGGCGTGCGCCGTGGAAAGGCGCCATTTCCTTGCGGGTGCGAATCCCGTCCGGCAACTGTCGCTCCAGCCGGTAGCAGTCGGAGCGGCCCATAAAGGCAACGATATGGGCTGAAGCACTCTGACAGAAGGACCGCCTTGGGCGGTTCAGCGACCATGCGGGCCATAACGCGAAGTAAACGTTGAGCAGGCCTCGAAACAAGCAATGCGGAAGCCGACCCGCCGTTAATACGGGGAAGGTTGCCACCAGACGGGAAGCGAGCGACCCACGCACCGTCCGGTTCCGCCGGGGTACTGACGATAGCACGCATGGAAGATGGGGATGGTAGCAACACGGGAAGCCCTGTCGGTGGTGCAGCACACACCAACCGGAAACCCGCGAGGGTCAGGCCGAGCCGGCAGGGTGGCGGAGAGGTTCGTAGTACTGAAGACGCCGGGTAATGCCGGTCGAGGAAAGGGACCTCAGGTTCGGAGGGATGTCGGAAGAGCGAAGGCGGGTGGAGTGGCTTAGCCTATTACCCACCATTAATGCAAAGAGTTCAGAAGTATCACAGGCATAAGCGAAGCCGGTGCGACCAGGGAGGGACGCACGGTCGTCGGGGCGTTGACAGGCCTGACGGCGTATCGGTCAGAAGAGATCAGGAGCAGTGGGATGGGGTGCACCATTCGACGAACGGACGGTTTCACAGAGTCCGATATTCCTTTCTCTGATGGCAGGTGCGGTGTGAGCGAGACACCTGATTCGGCTGGAGAGCCCGGTGCTGGAAATTGGCACGCCGGGTTCGGTGAGCAGAGAGTGGAAACGTGGTTCATGGTGGAATTGCGAACCCACCCGCATAACCGAAAGGGCGGGAATAGGCACAGCCTTCACCTACCGATGCGCGCGCCACTCTCTGACTCTACGCCGGTCAGGATCAAAACGACCCGTTTGTGTCGTATGATTCCCTTGTGCCGGCAGGCCCCTGCCAGGGATGCCGCCCCGGCGGGTTCCACGAGGACATGTGCGCTTTGCATCAAGGCGTGTGTGGCAGCAAGGAGTTCGTCATCGGAAGCCAGCCAGGCATCGTCCACATTTTTCCAAAGCATATTCAGTGCCAGCGCAGGCGGTACGCGGGTAACCAGCCCGTCGGCCAACGTGTTGACATCGCATTCGACGGCCTGTTTTTGATGAAAGCTCCGGGTGACCGCAGGAGACCCTTTGGCCTGTACGGTAATGACCCGGGCCGTTGGTTGGAGGGACTTGACAGGCACGGCGCATCCCCCCGCGAGATTGCCGCCGCCGAGGGGAATCAGGACCAGATCGATATCCTGCAGTTGCCGGGTAATTTCATACCCGATGGTGCCTGCGCCTTCCATGACCCTGATGTCGTTTCCATCGTCGATAAAGGTCAGGCCATGACGCCTGGCATACTCGATGGCCGCATATTTCGAGACATCCAGATCCTCACCGATCTCATGGACGGTTCCGCCGAATGCTTCAATCATCCGGGCTTTCACCGGATTGGCCGGATTGGGCAGGAAGATGTCGGCCTTCATGTCCAGCAGCCTTGCTGCGTACGCAACGCCCTGCCCATGATTCCCTGTGGACGAGGTGACCAGGCCGCTGATTCCCCGCTCATGGGCATCCACCGCTGAATTCAGGGCTCCGCGAAGTTTGAAGGAGGCGATGGGTGTGACGGTTTCATTCTTGAGCCATATGTCCGCATTGAGGGCCTGTGATAACAGCTCTGACCGTACCAGGGGAGTGGGTTCCAGGTAAGGGCGTATGGTCCGGGCAGCCTGTTCGATACCGGCCAGATCGGGTTCGGTTTTGTTTGTCATGTCTTGAATTTGCAGAAATAGGGTAAGGAGGGAATGTTGGGATTGTGTATGGTTTAACCATGCAGGACAGTGGTATTTTACAGGTTATGTGTTCGTAACCAACATTGAACAGGAGGTTTGTGATGACAACTGTACAAAAAGCCATTGAACCGGAAGACCTGCTGGATGAGGCATTGCGTGCCGCCAGAATACGGTATGTTGATCACCATCCGGAGTCGGCCAAGTCATTTGAGATTTCCACGGACTATCTGCCGGGGGGCAATACCCGGACCGTGTTGTTCCACAACCCGTTCCCGTTGAGAATTGTGTCTGCTGAGGGTTGTCGCGTAACCGACGCGGACGGGTATGAATATGTCAATATGCTGGGTGAGTATACGGCAGGATTGTTTGGTCACAATCCCCCTGAAATCCGGAGCGCCATTGATGCTGCGCTGGATAACGGGATCAATCCAAGCGGTCACACTGCCAGTGAAATCCGATTGGCTGAACTGGTTTGCGCCCGGTTCCCCTCTATCGACAAGGTCCGGTTTACCAATTCTGGAACGGAAGCGAATTTAATGGCCATCGCCACTGCCCGCCATGTGACCGGCCGGAAAAAGGTCATTGTGTTCGACGGAGGATATCATGGCGGCCTGCTTTATTTCGGGGGTGGCGGGATGCCGCTGAATGCACCCTATGAATACCTTGTTGGCAAGTACAACGATGTGAGCATGGCAAGCCGGCTGTTTGACGAGTACGGAAAGGAGGTCGCCTGTGTGCTGGTGGAACCGGTCCAGGGTTCTGCAGGCTGTATTCCAGGGTCCCGGGAATTCCTTCAGGTGTTAAGGAGCCGGAGCGAGGAAGCCGGGTCGGTTCTGATCTTTGATGAAGTGATGACCTCCAGACTGTCGCGGAACGGCGCGCAGGGGCTGTTGGGCATTATGCCGGATATGACCACCCTGGGAAAATATATCGGGGGTGGCATGACATTCGGTGCTTTTGGTGGAGCGGGTAGATTCATGGAAATCTTTGACCCGAGGCGGTCCGATGCCATTCCCCATGCCGGAACCTTTAATAATAACGTGTTGACAATGGCCGCAGGGGTGGCCGCACTGACCAGGTTGCTTGACCATGAATTACTGGATGAATTGAACGCGAAAGGAGCGGCGTTGAGAAGAACGCTGAATACGATTGCCCGGGACCATCAGGTCTGTTTGCAGTTTACGGGCACCGGATCGCTGATTGGAATGCACGCAACCAGAAACCGGATCGGAAACCAGGACGATCTTGTTGACTCCGATGACCGGATCCGGGAACTGGTATTTCTGGATTTGATTGAGCAGGGCTACTACATTGCACGCAGAGGCTTCATGGCACTGATGTTGACCGTGGGTGAGGATGAAATTTCCGGGTTTGTTGAGGCATTCAGGCAGATTGTGGTGGATCGCAACCGGGTTATTGCCTGAGATAAGGGTGATATCGATTTCCTGATGGAAACTTTCCTGCCATGTTGTTGTACAAGGGGTCGGTTATGCACGAAATGGTGGGTAGCTTTCCGGGTAGGAATCGATCTGCTATTGGGTAGGGTACAGCACGTCGTGGTTTTGGTTTTTGTTATGAGGTTTTGGGAAGCATCTCACGGGTAAGTCGTAGCGGCACACTTTTTTCACCAGGGCAAAGCGTCTTCATTCGTTACTATGGAGCAGATTTATCCCATTACTTGAACGGATTATCAGCTTGCATTGAGTCTCCATAGATTTCGGTAACAGATGTTTGTGACAGAATTTATTGGCCAGATGAAAAACGTGTCTTTAGTATTTGCTCGCCTGAATTTTTCTGCTGAGAATGTAGTCTACAATTGATTTTAATCATTTTGTTTGGTTCAGTTCGTTAATCACATGGTGGAATGGCATCAGTCTCCAGTTCTAGACAGGCATCCGGGCGAAGATTTTCCGGTGTGACAATCTCAGGGTTATCATGGGACAGGCTGATCCCCCGACCCGGGGAGGCCTATGGATGCGGTCCATTGAAAGAGACGCATGAAACAGGGCCCGATTTCCTGGTAAGGGCCAACATGACGAATCCGGGCGGCATGAATGGCAGGGATATTTTTGATTCTCACTTTCATGATGTTGGAAAACTCAACAGTAAGAAGACTGTATTCTTTACGAAGAGCAGACGGTATTTTACCGAAACACCGGGATGCGGCAAGCCGACTTTCAACGGTGATGAGGGCTGCTCGCCGGGCCGGGTCCACGGTGGCATGATCGGGTGGAGACGGGCCCTCACGGCGTTTGCTGTTTTCAGCGATTGCGGATTCTCGGATCAAGCGCATCTCTCAGGCCGTCACCGATGTAATTCACGGAAAGAACGGTCAGCGAGATTGCGAGACCGGGCCACACCACGCGCTCAGGGTAGATCTCCATCCGGTCGACCGCATCGAAAAGCAGCTTGCCCCAGGTCGGGAAGTCCGGTGGAAAACCGAAGCCAAGGAAAGAAAGTGCCGATTCGGTAATGATGGCCGTTGCAATGCCCAGTGTTGCCGACACCATGATGGGTGACAGGATGTTGGGAAGGATGTGCCGCAGGATCATCCATGGTGGCGAGGTGCCGATCGACCGTGCCGCCAGTACGAATTCACGCTCCTTGAGTGCCAGAACATCACCCCGAACGATACGCGCAGTCTGCATCCAGGACGTGATACCGACCAGAGTCACGACCAGGACAAATATTCCCCCCTCGGGTCCAAAGGTGGCAGACAGGGGAGCACGGAAAAGCAGCACAGCGACCAGCAGGAGAGGTAGCAGGGGCAGCGCAAGGAAGAGATCGGTAAGACGCATCAGCAGCCCGTCGAGCCGTCGGAAATAACCCGCAAGCACCCCGATAACCGTGCCGATGACGAGACTAAGCAGCATCGCTGTCAGGCCGACAGCGACCGATACGCGGCCGCCCGATAGCAGACGTGCAAGGATATCCCGTCCCAGATTGTCAGTGCCGAGTGGATGCGCCCAGTTGATCTTTGCACCGGCGTCCCACAGTGCCACATAGATCGGGCGCGTGTCCCGGAGTGTAATGAAATCACGGCCCGCGGGCACGAATTGCGGGTCATTCCAGTAGACAAAGGGGCCGATCAGTACCGTAAGAATGATCGAGGTGAAGACGATCATGCCCACCAGCGCCCCCCGGTGTGTTCTGAACTGCTTCCAGACATCCCACCATTGCGAACGGCTGATTTCGGTTCCCGTCCCACGGTCAATGGTCTGTTCAGTCATAGCGGATTCGTGGATCAAGGATGCCGTAGAGGATATCGGCGAGAAGATTGAAAAGCACAATCAGGACGGCGAAGATGAAGGTCAGTGTCTGGACCATCGGAAGATCATTGGCCTGGATGGCCGTGATAAGAAGCTGGCCGATTCCGTTTACCTTGAATATTTGTTCGGTGATAATCGCCCCCCCGAAAATTGCCGGTACACCGAGTGCAATGACGGTAATGACCGGGATGAGCGAATTGCGCAGCACATGAACCAGGACCACCGTACGCTCGGACAGCCCCTTGGCCCTGGCGGTACGGACATAGTCCTCGCTGAGATTGTCGAGTACCGAAGCTCGCATGAAGCGGCTGAGTTGCGAGGTGATCTGCAGGGCCAGTACCATGACCGGCAGCACCATCTGTTTCAACTGGACGAGGAAACTGTCCCAGTCGTTCACAACATGCGTCGTGTTGTAAATCGAGGGAAACCAGCCGAGTTGGACCGAGAAGATCACGATGACAAGCACCCCGGAAAAGAAGGGCGGGACCGAAAAGCCGATCATCGTGATGAATGTGCCGGCCTGATCAAAGACGGAATACTGGCGATAGGCCGAGTAGATGCCGACCGGTAATGCGATCAGCACGGCGACCACATAGGCCACACCAACAACCCAGAGTGTCTGCGGAAGACGTTGCGCCACGATATCCATGACCGGTGAACGGGTCTGCCATGAGATCACACGTTGCGCGCCTTCGGAAAATGTTGTTCCAAGAAACGTATCCACCAGGACCATCGGTTCAATCAGGAAAAACTGGTACAGCCACTTGCTGAAGCGGATGTGTACAGGCTGTCCGATTCCGAGTGCCTCGCGCATTTTTTCCTTGACCTCCGGTGGCACGGTCAGCGGAACCTGCGCCATCGGGTCCCCTGGCGCAAGTTCCAGCAGCAGAAAGATGACGAGGCTAATGAACAGCAGTGTCGGGATGGACAGGACGAGACGTCTAAGGGTATAGGTCAGCATCGGTAGACGCGTTCCTGTGTTCTGTCCGTTGCGGCCATCCGGAGGGTCTTGATCAGGGTTGGATCAGGCCCGGCCCTGGCCGGACCCGCCGGGAGAAGGTGTGGTCGGGCACCTTCATGTCACTACCGGATACGGTACCAGTCGGCTGCGTTCCAGAGTTCGCTGTCCCACACGTTCAATTTGATACCGCCAAGACTGTTGGCATGGGTGGAGAGTCGCCCCCGATGGACAAGCGGAATCATCACAATGTCCTGCATCAGCATGTCGTTGAGCTCTCGGGCAATACGTGCCCGCTCGCTGATCTCTGCCGTCGTTGTCAGTTCCTTGTGAAGCGCATCGTACTTCGGATTACAGTAGCGAGGCATATTGCCGCCCTGCCATTGGGTGTCGGGATGTGGAATAACCGAGCAGAGCCAGTTGGCGAGGTAGGACTGCGGGTCCGTACCGTTGAAGTTGTTTGTGTACATCTCAACGTCGGCATAGAATTTTTGATAGGTGTCGGGTGACCCCGGGTCACTGCCGAAGAAAACCGCTGCATCGATATTGCGAAGCGTTGTCGCGACACCGATTTCAGACCACCACTGCTTGATCAGTACCTGGAAGTCCTGGCGCACGGCGTTGGTTGATGTCTGGTAGAGGATGTCCAGTTCAACGCCATCCCTGTCGCGGATGCCATTGCCGTTCGAATCCACCCATTCGGACTGGTCGAGCAGCGCATTGGCGCCGGCAATATCCTGGGTCAGACAACTGTCGTTGGCCGATGAGTTGTAGAGGTCAGGTGCCGGAACCACATTACAGGTCGGTCTGCCAGCCTTGCCGTAACCGATTTCCACCAGCAGTGCGCGATCAATCGCCATGGAAAGTGCCTTTCGGACATTGATGTCCGAAAGGAACGGGTGTGAATGTTTCGTTGTCGAGCGCTCTCCCTCGGCCAGGTTGGGATCGGGGTTGGTGAGGTTGACCATGATCCGTTCGACCAAGGAGCCGAAGCCCGCGACCGGCTGGCCCTTGCCGCCTTTTTCCATTTCAGCGATGACATCCGGTGCCAGTTGCAGATTCCAGGCATAGTCGAATTCGCCTGTTTCCATCACGGCACGGGCTGCAGCGGTGGCATCACCACCCCCTTTGAGGGTCAGCGTCGCGAAGGCCGGCTTGTCCGGGTCACGGTAATGTGGATTGGCTTCCATGGTGATCACGTCATTGGGGCGGAATTCCACCACCCTGAACGGACCGGTTCCAATGGGATTGAAGTTCTGTTCGGTGCAGTTGGGCGCTGCCGCGCCCAGGCAGTTGGCGAACTGTGCGGACTGAATAATCGGAGTTTCAGCGCCGACGAATGGGCCGTATGGAAAAGGTGTCGGCTCGTCGAACGTGATTGTAACCCGATGCGTATCCGTTGCTTCAACCCCGGTGACGCCTGAGAAGTTGGCAAGCTGGGCACAGCCGCCTTCGGGATGCATGCAGTAATCCGCCGTGAACTTGACATCGGCCGAGGTCAGGGATGTCCCATCGGACCACAGGATGTCGTCGCGCAGTTGCCAGGTGATGGAAGTCAGGCCCTTGCTGATCCCACCATTGGCGAGAGTCGGAATTTCAGTTGCAAGCCAAGGCACCATGTTGCCCCCTTCATCATACCGTGCCAGCGGCTCGATAATCAGGCTTGCGCTTTCAATGTCCTTCGTTCCACCCGAAAGGAACGGGTTCAGGATGGACGGTGCCTGCCAGTAAATGATGTTGACATGTCCGTCGCGACCCGGTTGGGCCATGGCCATCGGTGTCAGTACCAGTGTGGCAGCAGTGAAGCAGAGCGCAAGATATTTCATGGTATTGTCTAATTCAGTTAACCGGATTGAATGGACACTTTGCCTGCTGTACGTCATCATCATGATGCCGATGGCCGGAGATGGACATTCGGGTGAAAAGCATTAAATCACAACAAAAGATATCCATAAAACAGAGTACCATTATCGGCATCGATCTGGCAAAGAACAATTGCCAGTTCGGGGCAGGGGAGGGTCATCTTACAGGGCGTCCCTGCCCGTATCAGTGCAGTCATGATGCTGGAGAAATGTATGTTGGGTCAGCCGCTTGTTGATGTCAGCAACCTGCGTGTGGAGTTCGAGACAGGCTCAGGTGCCGTCGTGGGGGTCGAGAATATCTCGTTCCGGGTCATGTCCGGCGAAACCCTGTGTGTGGTCGGTGAGTCCGGCTCGGGCAAGTCGGTATCCGCGCTCAGCCTGATACGCCTTGTTGAATTCGGTGGCGGAAAGATTACTTCCGGCTGCCTGCGCTACCATGGCCTGGAAGGTGACATCGATCTTGGCAGAGCGAATGATCAACTGATGCGTCAGATTCGCGGTCATCGTATCGGGATGATCTTCCAGGAACCGATGACGGCCCTGAATCCGGTGTTCACGGTGGAACGTCAGTTGACCGAGGGGCTCAGGATTCACCTCGGCCTGAAGGAAGCGCAGGCACGGGACAGAGCGCGGACGCTCCTGCATGATGTTCGGATTCCTGAGCCCGAGCAGCGGCTGAAGCAGTATCCGCATGAACTGTCCGGCGGGATGCGCCAGCGGGTGGTGATCGCGATGGCCATGGCATGCGAGCCACGGCTCTTGATCTGTGATGAGCCGACCACGGCGCTTGATGTGACGGTCCAGGCCGAGATACTGGCACTAATTGACCGGCTGAAGCGTGAACGCGGCACGGCGGTACTGTTCATCACCCACGATATGGCTGTGGTTGCCCAGATCGCGGATCGGGTGAGTGTCATGTATCGCGGTCGGCAGATTGAGGAGGGGACGGTTTTCGAGATTTTCGAAAACCCGCAACACGACTACACCCGGTCCCTCCTGGCTTCGGTGCCGAAACTGGGCGAGATGCGGGGCCGGTCGGGACCTGGATTGATGAAAATCATGGGTGGTTGTGAGCCTGAAAAGATCGCCGGGACCAGTACCGCGAGACACCGTGTGTTGCTGGAGGTTAAAGGGCTGACCACGCGCTTCCCGATCCGCAAGGGTTTTTTCAGGCAGGTTGTGGCCAATGTGCATTCGGTGGAGGATGTCTCGTTTACGCTGAAGCAGGGGGAGACCCTGGGCCTTGTCGGTGAATCCGGCTGTGGAAAGTCCTCCTGCGGACGGTCCATCCTGCGGCTGGACCAACCCCTGCGCGGAAAGGTCAGGTTGGACGGGCATGACGTGATGGCGATGAACGATCGCGAGCTGCGGGCTGCGCGACGTAACATGCAGATGGTGTTCCAGGATCCTTTTGCCTCACTCAATCCGCAAATCCGGCTGATTGACCAGGTTTCCGAACCCCTGCGCAACTACGGCATTGTTCGCGGAACCGAACTTGTGGATCGTGTTGCAACCCTTTTCGACCGGGTGGAACTGCCCCGCAGTTTCATGAAGCGATATCCGCACGAGCTTTCCGGCGGGCAACGCCAACGGGTTGCCATTGCCCGTGCCCTGGCGTTGAATCCCGGGCTCATCATTGCCGATGAGGCGGTTTCCGCGCTGGATGTTTCGGTACAGGCCCAGGTGCTGAATCTGATGATGGAATTGCAGGCCGATTTGGGTATTGCGCTTCTTTTCATTAGCCACGACATGGCCGTGGTCGAGCGCATCAGCCATCGTGTCGCCGTGATGTATCTGGGCCGTATTGTGGAAATCGGGCCACGGGAGGCTGTTTTCGAGGACCCACACCATGACTATACAAAGTCGTTGCTGTCAGCCGTTCCGGTTGCCGACCCGCGCCAGCGCGGACCCCGGAACGAGGTGAGATTCAGGCCCGTTCCTTCCCCCATATTCCCTGCAGGGCATGATCCCTGTCCTTCCGCCTATGACGAGGCTGGGCCGGAACACTTCATTCTGAGGTCGGTGGACTGTTGACGGGGAACCGGGCGAGGCAGAATACAAGGTGATTTAAGGCATATTTTTCAGCGAATGAAGTGGTGGGCCGTGTAGGGCTCGAACCTACGACCCGCTGATTAAGAGTCAGCTGCTCTGCCAACTGAGCTAACGGCCCATCCGGGTGGATCGGGAAATTATACCCGTAAATACCACGGAAAGGAGCGATTTTCCAGCGGCGGTCGCCGGAATTTTCAGCCTGTCTTCTGGTATCATCCAGTATAGATTTATCTGGATTACGCTCATCGGATGAACCTATATTCATAAAAATAATTTATGCTTATCATAATTATTTATTTCTTGATAATCTCGGCTGATTGGACCAAATTGATACAATCATAATTATATTCCGGTCTTGCGTAGACCCAATATTGATTTAGCCTTGGAGAATCGACTATGAACACTGTAATGATTGTCTCACTGGTACTGTGTGCTGCCATTGCGATCTGGGGGGTTGTTTCCCCGGATTCCATGACAGGTGCCGCACAGGGACTGGTAAATTATTCCCTAACTGCACTGGACTGGTTTGTGCTGCTACTCAGTACAGCCTTCCTCGTGATCATGGCCGTCATGGCATTTTCGAAATATGGAAATATAAAACTGGGTAAGGATGATGAGGAACCGGAATTCAGTACCGCCTCCTGGGTTGCCATGCTCTTTGCAGCAGGCATGGGGTCCGGGCTGCTTTTCTGGGGGGTTGCTGAACCCATCTATCATTTTGTGACGCCGCCGGTTGGCGAACCAGGCACGGCAATCACCGCGCGCAACGCAATGGTACTGACCAATTTGCACTGGGGCCTGCATGCTTGGGCGATTTATGGTTGTTGTGGACTGGTCATCGCTTATTTTACGTTTCGCCTTGACCTGCCTTCCATGATTTCCACACCCATAAAGGTCGGATTTAAAAATATATTTGGCAGAGCCACACTCAATAACATGGGGAATACGGCAGACATCCTGGCCGTCATAGCGGTTATCTTTGGCCTTGCCGGATCGCTGGCCATGGGAACACTCATGGTACGGTCAGGCATGAATGCGGTCTTTGGTACGGAAAACAGCGTGACCATGAGCATGATCATTGTTGCGGTGATGACCGTCTGTTTCCTGCTCTCTGCCTGTACCGGTGTCGACAAGGGCATCAAGATTTTGAGCAATATCAACATGCTGACCGCAGTGCTGATACTGCTGGTCGTTCTTTTTGGCGGGCCGACGGCCTATCTGTTTCAATCATTTGTATATGCCATTGGTGATTATCTGATCCAGCTAATCCCACTGTCGTTCAAAACCTATGCCTACACGCCCGCGGGGTCCTGGAACTGGTTTCACGGCTGGACGCTGACCTATATGATCTGGTGGCTGGCGTGGGGACCATTTGTAGGAATATTCATTGCCCGGATAAGTCGAGGGCGGACCATACGTGAATTTGTGATCTTCGTGGTCGGTGTACCGACCATTGTGTCCATGCTGTGGTTTGCCGCATTTGGCGGTGCCGCCATTCACATTGAACTGTTTGGTGCGGGTGGTATCGCAGACCAGGTATTTTCCGATGTCTCTGCAGCACTTTTTGCTTTCTTTGAGTATTTCCCCGGTGCCGCGGTTCTCAATTTCCTCGCAGTGTGCCTGATTTTCATTTTCCTCGTAACGAGCGCGGATTCCGGTACATTTGTTATCAGCATGATGACCAGCAATGGCAACTTGAACCCGGTCACCAAGCTCAAAATCACCTGGGGGCTGATCATTGCAGGAATTACCGTTGCCACGCTGATTACGGAAAGTGTTTTTGTGGCGAGAGCCATGGCAATCACAGGGGCCGTCCCGTTTGTCTTTATCATCATTATGCAACTCGTCGCATTTTTCAGGGTGGTTCGTGAGGACCCGTTCCTGAAGGAATCCCATACCACGGTGCGGCCAATAGGCAGCGAGAGTGCACCAGACAAGTCTGCAGCATAGGAGGCCAGTCATGATTACTAAAATTACAAAATATTTGCTCGTAGCCTGTTTGTCAGCCGCACTCATTGGTTGTGCAGAAGACAAGGGGACCCTGAGAGTGGGTGCGAAGCCATTCTCCGAGAGCCTGATTCTTGCTGAGATGATCGCCCAGTTGGCTGAAAACGAAGGCATCGAGGTACAAAGGAGCCTTCCGTTTGGACCCACGCGCAGGGTGATGGAGGGGGTCAAACAGGATGCCCTGGATGTCTATCCGGAATACAACGGCACCAGTTTGTCCCATCTGGGCCAGGCGCCCACCAGCGATGGAGAGGCCTCCACTGCAACCATACAGGAACTGTTCAAGCCTCTGGGTCTGGAGATGGCCGGGAAATTCGGGTTTTCCAATGACTATGCGATGGTGATGACGGCGGAAAGGGCCGCCGAACTGGGGGTCAGCACGCTTGAAGACCTTGCCAAACTGGCCAATCCGGTCACCTATTCCGTCGACGATGATTTCGTTGATCGCGCGTCGGACGGTCTTCAGCAGATGAACCGGCGATATGGGATCAATGACAGTAGCGTGAATGTTTTTTCAACGACTACGGAAGGTAAGGACCAGATCGTTTCGTCATTGCTTGAAGGAACCGCCGATGTCGGCGAATTGTTCATGACAGATGGACAGATCGCAGAGTACGGGCTGGTTGTGCTTGAAGACAACCTGAAGTTTTTCCCTGTCTACGAAGCCGCCCCGCTTGTCAGGTCGGATGCCCTGGCAAAGATTCCCGCTCTTTCCGGCGTGTTTGAAAAGCTCGCAGGCGTGATCAGCGCGGCGGATATGCAGGCGATGAACAAGGCGGTTGATCTGGACGCGCAGAGTGCCGCCTCGGTTGCCACTGCATTTCTGGTCGAAAAAGGGCTGCTGCCCGAAGGGGCTGCAGGCAGCGGTGCCGAAACGATAATCGTGGCCGCTGACCCGAGTGTCGGGCGAACCAGCAGTACCGCAAAAGCACTTCGGGCGATCAGAGCCGGCTTTTTGGGCAAGGACCTCGAAATTGTAAATTCCGCGGCGCCGCTTGAATCCCTGCAGGATGGCAGTGCCCGGGTTGCCATCGTGGGAGCGGAATCATTTTATTCACTGGGTGACAGTGGGCCGGTTGCCAAGTCCGGGGCGGAAGCCTTTGCAGTACTCGGTCACAAGGCCGGTCACTTGATTACCAATAACGCAGGGGGTGCCAGTTCCATCACGGAGATGAAGAAAATAGTCACCGGTGAAGAAGGTTCGGGTTCTGCCATTGTGCTCAACATGATGCTGGATTCTCTCGGACTGTCCGGCGGGATTGAAGTCACGAATTCTGCGGATGATATTTCGACACAGCTGGAGAGTCTTGCCGGCGGCCAGTATGACGGCGTATTTATCATGGCTGCCCAGGGTGACCGTGCGGTGGGTACTGCTCTTAAGAATGCACCATTTAAACTGGTTGATCTGGGGGAGTGGTCAGAAGAGGGGCATACGGCAAGCTTCAGTTTTATTCGACCTGCGAACATTGCGGCACGAACCTACTCCCAGCAATTCAAACCCATTACCAGCGTCAGTACCCAGTTCGTTCTGGCCGGGCCGGTTGAAACCATCCAGGCCGCAGGCGAGGTTGGACCTGGCACAGCGGGTACCGGTGGCAGTTCAGCCTTGCCGGTGAGCGCGGATGCAGTGCAGGCAATTCAGGCGGCGCTGGATTCCGGAGAGGGGATCGACCCTGCAATCCCGGTACATCAGTCCCTGATACCCACAATCGAAGTGGCAGATAAATCATTACCGTTCAGCTTGGATGTATCCATCATCAATATACTGATGATTGGATTTACGATCTGGATTCTCTATCTGATTACGTTGCCAAGCCCACGTGATTTTACAATGCCTGACGACAGCAAAACGTGAACCGTTAATTAGGAGAAATAAAAAATGACCAACTATTTAGCAACCATTGACCTCGACGATGAGCCATCCTGGGAAGGTGTCATCAAGAAAACCGTGGACATGGCAACCGGTGTTGAAGGGACTAAAATCTACCTGATGACGGTAATCGGTGGCATTCGTCCAGGCATTGACCAGCGTTATGCCATTCGCGGTGAAATGGAAGGTTCCATCGAATACCCGTTGAAGGACTGGAAAGATGATGCAGCGAAGAAGCTGGAGGAAATCGCCATTCAACAAATTCCCAAGGAATTGCAGGCGGGTGTGGTTGTGGAACATGGAACGGTATACAAGGAAATCGTTGAAGCGGCCAATGACCTGGATATTCAGCACATTGTCATGGGTGCCCATCGCCCCTCACTGTCGGATTTTCTGCTCGGGCCCAATTCTGCCCGGGTAGCCCGTCATGCGGGATGTTCCGTCACCGTGGTCCGGTAATTTTTCCGGCGGGTACCCATTTGTCTGCAGTGAGGACAGTTGCCTGAATTGGATCGGCCTGCCTGGGAATTTCGCTGACAGCCAATAGGCACGCGGAACGCCATGAGGGTACCGGCTGGTTGGGATCCGGTTGTTTTGAGAAGGCTGTGTTCGAGGTAAGATCGGCACAGCCTTTTTTGATGGGTACCGCTGGTTCTGCCAAATTCCCGGTATCTGCACAAGGGTCCCTGCACCTTGGGCGGGGAGTTGCCGCCCCCCTGAACAGACCATCCATCCCGGGACTGCAAGGCTGGTTTTCCCCTGGGTGCAGTTGACCAGTCCAGATGTTCGTTTGCCGATGCCCGGCGATTGAAAATTTCCGGGAATTTCCCTGCATGGCCGCCCTGTGGCATATCCACCATTGATTTGGGAAATGATCAAGAGTGTGCCTGTTATTCTGTATTCGGAATAATGCCTGAATGCAGCGGGTTTCCGAGGACCGGTTGGGTGGGAGGCCTGTTTACTTTCAGGTTTTCAGGATTCGCTGCATGTTCCCAGGCATCGCCGGATCACCCCATTGGCCCGCAAGGGGAAGAGGGTCGGTCCATCAGGATCCCGGTTCCAGAAAAGCGGGCAGGTCAGCAATCTTCCCACAGCCGACCTGGGCCATGGTACAGCGGTATTCTTCAGACAGGACATTCATGACATGGGCCGCACCGGGTTTGCCCATCGCACCCACCGCATACATGAATGCCCGGCCTGCAAAAACGAAATCAGCACCCTTGCCGAGATAACGGACAATATCCAGGCCGGTCAATACTCCACCGTCTGCAATCAGGGGAAAATCAGGGCCAACCGTACCCCGAATGGCGGGCAGACAGTCAATCGCCGAGGGCGCAGCATCCAGCTGCCGGCCGCCGTGATTGGAAACGACCATGGCATCGACTCCGACCCTGACGCAATCACTGGCATCATCGGGGTCCAGAACCCCCTTGACAATCAGATTGTGGGGCCATTGGTCGCGGACACGTTTCAGTCGCTCCAGGGAGACATGTCCCTCGATCACTTCCTGGATAAACAGGCCAATTTTCTCCAGATTCGCGTTTTTCGGGAAAAATTCCATGTAATTCTGAAACCGGGGAACGCCCGACAGGAAGGTTTCCATTGCCCACCGGGGCCGGCGGGCGACATCGCACAGGGTGCGCAGATTAAATCGGGGGGGCACAGACAAACCGTTACGGATATCATGATCCCGCCGGGTAACGGTTGGGATGTCCACGGTGATGACCAGGTTTTCATATCCGCACTCCAGGGCGCGCTGGAGCAGGATTTCGTTCAGCTTTTCGTCTGCACACATGTAATGCTGATACCAGGCATTTTCTCCCGCGATGCCTGCGATTTCTTCCATGGAGGCCGTGGCAAAACCGCTCAGGCAGAACGGGATGTTGTGGGAGTGCGCTGCCGAGGCCAGGTGTTGGGCGGCCCGGGGCCAGATAATGCCACCCAGACCAATCGGGGCGACGCCAAACGGAAAGTCATAGGACTTGCCGAGCAATGTGCAGCGGGTCTGGGGGTGGTCGGCATTGTCAACCAGGTACCTCGGAACAATGATGACGTTGTCCAGGGCATCCCGATTGTTCTGCAGGGCGCCATGCAGCCCAATTCCACCGGACAGGTAGTCATATGCGAATCGGGGAATTCGTTTCCGGGCCGCCTTGCGCATATCCCGGATGCTGGGGTATTTTTGTTCAATGTTCACGCCCCGAAGTGCCGGCGGTCAGGACAGGTCGGGCAGGTTTTTCGCCATCCGGGGTTCTTCTTTGGTGATCACCTCGATAAGAGCGGGTCGCCCCCGGGCATTTTCGTTCAGGCCCCGTTTGATCGCAGGAATGATTTCCACCACTTTTTCCACACGTTCTCCATAGGCCCCCAGAGCCATGGCAAGGCTGGCATAGTCCCCGCCCAGTTGATGGATATCGTATTTTTCCGTGGCTACCGGATGGTAGTGGGTATACCCGCCCATCACGCTGTTTTTGAATACGATGGTCAATGTCGGAATACCGCACCGCACCCCGGTTTCCAGGTCCATCCCCACCATTCCAATGGCAGCGTCTCCCATGATGTTTAAGCAGGACCAGTCCGGTTTCGCCAGTTTCGCACCCTGGACCAGTCCCAGGCCCATCCCCAGCTGGGTGGTTTTGCCCCAACCGATGTACCCATGCGGGACAATGGATTCCCAAAAGGGGGTCAACTGGTCCCGGGGGGACCCGGCGTCATGCGTGATGACGGTTTTACTGCGGTCCACGGTATGCATAAGATCCCGGATTACCCGATACGGGTTGATGGGTTCTTCATCCGAGGACAGTAAAGGAAGCCATTGTTCAATGAACCGGGCTTTTTTCTCCCTTACTTCCGACGTGATTTCCTGCCGGCGGTTCCGCAGTTTGTCCGCATGGGAAGAAAGAATACGGGCCAGGGCCGCCAGAGTCGGTTTTGCATCGCCGAGAATACCCAGTTCCACCGGGTAGTCCTTGGAGAGATCGCCTTCATAATTGGTCAGCTGGACCAGTGTTTTTCCCCTGGTCGGAAACGGGGTGATATAGTCCGATCTGGTAAAGCTGGTACCCAGGCCGATAATGAGATCAGCCTTGTCGAGGAAGTGATTCACCGGGTCCGGCCGTGCGCCTCCGGCGCAGCCCAATGAAAGGGGATGATTTTCAGGGAAAGCACTTTTCCCGTTTAATGTCGATGCGACGGGTATGTTGGCGAGTTCGGCAAGGTGCACCAGTTCTTCCGATGCCTGGGCATAGAGAATCCCCTGGCCGGCAATAATCAGGGGATGGCTTGCCTTCAACAGGAGTCCGGCCAGTTCGCTGATCTGGCTGATATCGGCCACCGGGGTCGAGCGGGACTGGACTTGGTAGGCATCGGCCAGTTTGCTCTCCACTTCCCCGGTGAAAATGTCTATGGGGACTTCCAGCGTCACCGGGCCGGGCCTGCCGTTTCTCAGAATCGCAAATGCATTCTGCATCATCTGGGGGATGCGTCCGGCGTGCGGAACCGTTTCGCACCACTTGTTGATATGCTGCATGTTTCGGGATGCCAGGAAATTGGGCGCAACCCGGGCTTCGTCTCTGGGATAGCCCCCGGGCAGATGCAGAACGGGAACGTTGTCTGCGTGGCACTGGGCCACCGCACCCATGGCATTTTCGGATCCCGGGCCGTATTGGACGGTGGTGCAGCCAATCTTCCGTCCTGCGTTCATCCGGGAGTAGCCATCGGCGATATGCAGGGCCTGACGTTCCTGGCGAACGATGATCGGTCGAATCCCGATTCTGGCTGCACTGTCCAGAATATCGGAGTGTGGAAATGCAGGGATGAATTCCACGCCTTCCTTTTTCAGTATTTCAGCGATTAGGTCAGCACCATTCATATGGTTTATTTGTGAGTTTGGTTATCGGGAAAAAGGGTATTATCGCAGGGTTTTGCCAGACATCGCCGTATCTTCATAAAAAAACTTCTCCACCATGGTGATGTTTTCAACGGCGAGGTCGACATCATGGGGGGTCATCATTTCGGTTGGTCCGGACAACAGCTGAAAGTTTCCGCAACGGTCTTCTCCAGCGACAAGGTGGGCGTAGGGCCGGATGCCGTCACGCTGTGCCATTTCTGCCGTGATGTAGCGGATGGTCAGGCCTATCCGCCGGTCATCCGACTGGTTGGGATGGGAGGCATGAAAGGTGTGTCCGTGGTGCAGTGACATCTGGCCGGGATTCAACACGACATCCACCGTTTTGCTTTCATCCACATCAACGGCCAGTTCCTGGCCCCGGCTGAGGAGATTTTCATCGGCAAAAGTATCCCGGTGATCCAGCAAAGCGGTTTCATGGCTTCCGGCAACGAACCGCATGCAGCCGCTTTGAACATCTGCCCGGGACAAGGCGACCCACGCAGTCACTTCCTCGGCACCGGTGAGCCCCCAGTACTTGAGATCCTGGTGCCAGCTGACAAAGTCCGGGGTCCGGGGTTCCTTTATGAAAAAACTCGCATTCCAGACCAGAATGTTGGGCCCGAGTATCGATTTGACCGGGTCAAGGATCGTGGGGAGCCGGGTGATTTCATCCACAAATGGGAGGACAAAATTGGCATTGGTAAACCAGATTGCCGTATTGTACCGTTCCGGTTCTCTTGCAGCGCGGTCCTCGATTTCCTCCAGTTCCTTTCGATACGCCCGGGCCTGGTTTCCCGGCATGGCGTCAACGGGAAAGAAAAAGCCATCGCGCTGGTATGCCGATGCGATCGGATCAGGGGTCGGTAAACGCATGTTTCCTCCAATGGGCCAGGATGGGTTAAAATGAAAGAACCAACGATTTAGGAATTTACTCTGCCGCCCTTTGCCGATCAATAGGCCCGGGGCATTCATTTTGGGGCTTCCTTTTCAGTCCAACACAGTCAGGGAGCCGGTTTACACTGCCATTTTCAGGCTGATAATACGAAATGCCGTATAGAAACGAAATTTATTTTGATGCCGTGCCGGACCGGGAGCCGGCATTTCCCAAAGAGGAATTCGATGAACGCCTGTCCCGGATCAGGGCCGTGATGGCGAGAGAGGAAATGGATTGCCTGTTCCTGACCTCTCCGGAAAGCATGTATTACCTGAGCGGCTACCAGTGCATGTGGTATCAAACGGAAAGTCCGGTGGAATGGCCGCCATCCAATGGTTTTGCAGTGCATGTGGACCATGACGGATTCATCCACTTTGAATCCGAACGGGAGGCCTTTTTGACCCGGATGTTTTCAGTGGATGGCGATGTCCGTTATTTTCCTCCGGAAAGTTATCGGGATGGTACCCGGTTTATTGTCGATGAACTCAAGGCACAGGGATGGCTGAATGGTACCGTGGGACTTGAATACCGGGCCATGCGTCCCAACCCCGCAGTCAGTGGGTTACTCCAGTCCAGGATGGAGCGTGGGGGGGCGAAAGTGGTGGATGGCAGCCATGTTTTACGGGAAGTGCGCTGGAAAAAATCTCCGGCGGAAATGGCCTGCCTTGAAGAGGCGGCACGTATTGCCACCATCGGTCAGGTGGCGGCAGGCCTGGCAATCCGCCCGGAGGTAACCGAACTGGAGGTGCAGGGGGAAGTGATCCGGGCAATGGCCTCGGCGGGGGGCGAATTGCCCGCAATGATGATACCGGTGCTTTCGGGCAGGAAGACCTGTGCAACCCATGGAGTATCAACGAGAAAAAAAATCCGGGACGGTGAAGTCGTGACGCTGGATTTGTCCGGGGTGCACAAGCGGTATCATATCAACGCAGCCAGGACATTCCATGTGGGACAACCGGCACACAGGGTGCTGGATGTGGCCGAGCGTGCAGTCGGTGCCATGGAAGTGGCCAATGACTGTCTGCGGCCCAATCTGCCGGTGTGCGAACTCAATCGGCGGGTAAAGCAGTATTACGAAGAGCAGGGATTGTGGGACAGCAGGGGCTGGATAGGTGGATATGAAATGGGGATCGGCTTTTTTTCCGACTGGGTGGGAAATTTTGTCTACGACCCGTTATCGGAAAAGAATGCGGACAGGATTTTTGAACCCAATACAGCGGTTAATTTTGAAATTCAGGTTTTTCTGCCCGGCCAGGTCGGTGCATTCTTCGTGGTGGAGTCCTTCCTGTTCTATGAAGACAGGGTGGTCAGGGCGACCGAAGAGATTCCGTATGAACTCGGTATTGTTCACTGATCCCACCCATGACCACCCGATTGGACCATATTGTAATCGCTGCAAAGACCCTGGAGCAGGGGGCTGCCTACATTCATGAAAAAATGGGGGTCACCATCCCGGACGGGGGCTGCCACGACATGATGGGAACCTGCAACAAGGTCATGTCGCTTGGCAGGGGGGTCTATCTGGAGGTCATCGCAATCCATCCCGCAATGCAGGCACCGTCTTCTCCCCGCTGGTTTGGTCTGGATGACCCCCATGTCCGAAATACCCTGGATGGCGGCCCGAAATTGCTGACATGGGCGGTCAATACGGATTCCCTGGACTCCCTGCTGCTGGATTCAACCCTTCCCCTTGGCACGGTGGCGGAAGCACGCCGGGATCATCTGAAGTGGAAGGTGGCTTTGACGGAAGACGGACGAATGCCCGGTGCCGGGTTCATCCCTCTTTGTATTGAATGGCTGGTTGACTTTCATCCATCTGAACAGATGTCCCAACTGGATTGCCATTTCAAATCCTTCAATTTGCACCATCCACGCCGCCAATGGCTTGAAGATGCGCTGAAATCAATCGGTGCCGGTTCTGTGGTGGATGTCCATGAGACCGGGGATTCCGTTTCTCCGTACATGGAACTGGTGGTGGATGGCCCCCATGGGGAAACCGTGATCTCAAGCGCAACTGGAACGTAGGAGGGAAGACCATGTCCAAAAACCCGTTGAACCATGAAGCCTCACTGTATGAATACCTGGTATCGGTTTCTGTCCGGGAATCCGACGCACTCAAACAGTTGAGAGAAGCCACCCGGAAAATGGAAATGGCGATGATGCAGATCTCCCCTGACCAGGGCCAGTTTATGGCAATGCTGGTGCAGCTGGTGAACGCAAAGACCGTCATTGAGATCGGCACATTCACCGGATACAGTACCTTGTGCATGGCCCAGGCCCTGCCTGAAGATGGCAGGGTGATTGCCTGTGACATCAGCACCGAATGGACGGACATTGGAAAGCCCTTCTGGAAACAGGCGGGGGTGGCCGAAAAGATAACATTGCGAATCGGTCCCGCGCTGGATACCCTGGATGCGTTGATATCCAGTGGACTGGAAGGTCACGTGGACCTTGTTTTTATTGATGCGGACAAGGTGAACTATGGGGAATATTATGAGCGCGCCGTCCGGTTGGTACGGCGCAATGGCCTGATCGTTGTCGACAACGTTTTCTGGGGAGGGGCCGTCATTGATGAAGAAAACAACGAGGAAAGCACCACCGCGATCCGAATGATCAACCGGCGGATTTCCAGGGATGATCGGGTGGACATTGCCATGGTAGCGGTGGGAGATGGCCTGTTTCTGGCCCGAAAAAAATAAACCGGCGCCTGGCTGAATGGTTCATGTGCCGGACCACTCCATTCAGGACCGTGACAGGGAAAGTCCGTACAATGATCCGAATTCAGTCAATCTGTCCTCAATTCCCGCCAGACGCATGGCGTGCCAGGCCATGGCATGGTTGGAAGAGGTGAGGGGAATCCCCAGATTGTCTTCCATCTCCTTGCAGGCATCGACAAGCCGTACCGAGGTGCACGAGACGAATATGGCATCCACGGAGGCTTGTTGGACCAGTTCCCGGACCCCGCTTTCAATGGAAGCCGCACAGATGCGGGATACCCGGGTATCCAGGTCTTCGTTGAACGACCCGAAGACGGGAACCTCGATTCCCTTGCCGGTCATATACCCGGCAACAATTCGATTGACATCCGCAGGATAGGGGGTCAACACACCAACCCGTTTTGCGTTGAATGCCTTGAACGCCGCAAATGCGGCGGTGATGGGGGTGGTGCATTGCGCACCAGGTTTCGCTTTTCCGATCTTCTCGAACACCGCCTCTTCGCCGATGGCCATGGAAGCGGAAGTGCAGCCATAGGCCACCACATCCAGGGGGGTGTCGGGGGTGATCAGGGAGGCGGAATCGGTGATGCGGGGCGCCATCGCCCTGAGATTGTCCGGGGTGATATGGTCATCATTCAGAATACGGCTGTGATAGACGGCGGCACCGTTTACGGCATGAAAGATCCGCCGCCATTCATATTCGATGGTGTAGTCCGTCGCCAGCACAATCAACCCGATACTGGCCCGATTGGCGATTCCGCTATCGAGTTCATGGGGAAGATGCTCAACGAGTATCACTTTATCCCCCGGCTGTACGCCCCGCGCGTTGTTCAGGTTGGATGAGGGTGGCCACGTCAGGGGCTATTTCAGGGATTATCCCGGGGGTATGACAGGACATGCACGCCACCATCGCGCCCACAGACGGATTACGGGCCTTCAAAATCATGCAGCACATTTTTCAATAATCGGCTGATATTGTTTTCTCCATTATTGACCAGAAGGCTACCACAGAACGTAATGGAGCCAACAGAAAATAATTTGGATCCGGACCGGTTTTGCTGGTAAACCATGTCCGCACGGATCAGTTGTTCCGCCGGCTCTCCCGATACGGTGGTGAGATGGGTCAGGCATTCTTCAGGAACCACCATGAAATCCCCATCATGCGCTTCAGATCGTGCCAGGACGACGGTATTTTCAGTGGTTCCGAGCGCAGGGTCCGCACGGTCCAGTTCGAACCCGGCAGCACCGTGACCGCAAAGCCCGAAATCACCCAGTATTTCATCGTCAATGCCTTCAAACAGGTGGTTCACGCCGGGATGATCATAACTGTCCCGGGTACGCCGGTAGTGGGACCCGGTGAATTTTCCCTGGGCGGTGAAACCGATACCGGCGAGCTGTTGCGGAGGGCGATTGTTCCGTCGCCACAGTCCTCCGTACTCCCCATCGAAGGCATGGTAATATTCCCCGGGCTCGGCGGCCCAGGCACGAATACCGCCTTCGGCACGCCGCACTTCAAGGGTGCCCCTGCTTTCGGCGTGTTCGGCAATTTTCCAGTAAAATCCATTGCCACCGGGATACACCAGGTTTCCGCCGGATTGCCGGTAGTCCATGAGGGCATCGAGCATGCCGGGGGTATGGTATTCGGGGTGGGTACCGGTCATGATCGTCCCATAGCGTTCAATCGCCCCCAGGCCCTGATCGTTGAGTTCCTGGTCGGTCAGGATATCGTAGTCGAAATTGTATTGTTCCAGCCAGGCAATCAAATGCGAGTCAGCCTGGAAATGCCTGAGCCCGGAACAGGTGGTATTGCCGAAGGTGATGTACCCGGATTTAAGTGTCATCAATGGGCGCTGGCAGGACGCATGGCAAATACCGCTGCCATCACGGTGGGTATTGTAGGTGGACAAACCGTATTGGGGATATTCCGCCGGGTTCCACGGGTAGGCATTCCTGAGTTTGAAATGATCGAGCCAGGCGGGTTCGTAATCCGTCCGGGCATGATTGCCGTAGAGCGCATAGGTAAACGTGGGCAGCAATACCCCCAGATTTTTCCCGGGCCCGTTCGCCGGTGCGCATACAAAAAACGGGATGTTGTCCTCACTGTCTCCGCATCTCAGCTTGGCGGCATAAATGCCGGATTTCAGGTCACTGGGAATGGTGAAGCGGAAAGTGGTTGTCCAGTCAAACTGACAGAGGTCGTCTTCGTGAAAATGAATGGCACCATACTGTTGTGGGCAGTGATTCCAGTTTCGTTCCCTGCCTGTCCAGTTTGATCCCATCCTCCCCCGGGATGGGAGGTTCACCAGCTTCCCGTGGGCGTCGGCGGGGCCGACATCCACAATCTTCGTGGTCTGGATGTCCCGGCTGAAATCCCAGCAGGATACCAGGGAATGACGGGTCCACAGCGATGGGTCTGCGACCTGCTGCGGGCTCAGCTTTTCTGCGAATATGGCTGGAGATTCCAGTTTTCCATTGAAATGAAGGCAGGGCTTCGGAGACAATGCAGCGGCTATAACGAAGGTATCCGGCGGTTGCCGGGTCCCGGGCCGGCCATCTGTGGACACTGAACTTTCGCTGATTTCCCCGGTGCCCGGGTCCAGGACCCCGAACCGCAGTGTGCGGTTCCCGCAATCCCGGACCAGGTAGGCCCGGTACCAGTGGCGCAGCGTCAACGGGTTCCCGGTGCTTTCGGCAGGCATGTTGCCCCATGCAGTGGTGCGGACAAGGGTCAGGCACCCTTCAGGATTGATGGACAGTGCAATTGCATCCGGGTCCATTTCCCACTTAACCTGGAAGATGGTCTGGGTCCGGTCCGACCGCAGTGTCGGCCACAGGTTGATGACGAAGGAGCAGGAATGCGCGTCGAAGGACCGATCCTTCACCGGGGCCATGGCATACGATCCCGGGCAGATTGGCTGATCCAGGGAAGGATATTTTCCATCAATACAACTGGGGACAGGATGTTCAATGATTCCTGGACTCTCCGGGTTCGGGTCGGCACAGACAACACAGACCATGCTGACGGTGATATCCTTGTCCTGTTCACTGCTGATCTTGAAATCCAGCGTATCGCCGGGTTTTCCGGACAGCGGATAAACGTAACCGATTAATGGAATATTCTGCATCTTGTCATTATGATCCGGGGTATTGGGGATTTTTGAAATCTTATCACCATGTCGAACAACTACAACGCACAAAATATCGCCACCATGGAGCTGATTTATGGCGAGGGCTATCTTTCAGCAGGCGGAGACGATGAAGTGGCCTCCATCGTCGACGGGATCGACCTGTCGGGGACATCCGTCCTCGACCTTGGATGCGGGCTGGGCGGGGCGAGTGTGGCCCTGGCCAGGAACCATCTGGCAAAGTCCGTGACAGGGGTGGACATTGACCCCCAGGTACTGGAACGTGCGGCCGCACTGGTCCGGAAGCATCACCTCGAAAGCCGGGTCGTCCTGAAGAAGATTGAACCCGGGCCGCTGCCGTTTGAAAATGCCACCTTCGACCTGGTGTATTTGACGGCTGTGACCTGCCACTTGCCGGAATTGCGACCGTTTTTGGGAGAAGTCAGGAGGGTGCTGAAGCCCAAAGCGGTGGTGGCCGGATGCGAATGGCTGAAGCTGAAAGACAATGCTTCCTATCGGCGGTGGGACCGATTGTTGCGGGAACGGGGGCTGAATTTTTATTTTGTCGATGAGCATAAACTGGCCTCGGCTTTTGAAGACAGCGGGTTTGAACAGATTTCCCTCTCTGACCGGACCGGACACATTCATCGCCTGTCCCACAGTGCCGTCAAACGGGTGGAGGGGGAACTGAAGGACGAACTCACCAAAATACTGGGGGATGCAGGATATGAAACCTGCCTGGATTGGACCCGGACCCGGGAGCGTGCGTTTGTCGAAGGAGGGATCGGGCAGGGCCATTTCCGGGCCCGTACTCCCCGATGAATCGTGGACCACACAGAACAGGGGTTCCGAAGAGTCATCCTGTTGAGCCCATGAGTGAAGTGATCAACCTCGGGAAATATCCGTTTTATGGTTCGGATGAATCCCTGAAAGATGAATTGATTGCCGATTGCCGGCAGGCCTATCTGCGAACAGGCATCTGTGAGTTCCCGGAATTCATCCTTCCGTCCGCGTTGGATATCCTGGCCGAAGAAGCGGGCCGGTGCATCGGCAGTGCCTATTTTTGCGACAATTCCCACAATGCCTACCTGGGCACCGCCGACTCCCGCAAAGGCTCCGGTTCAGTTGAAAACACCCTGGAAAGAACCGTGGTGGGTTCCATCCCCTATGACCGGGTGGACCCCGGGTCCCTGCTCAACCAGCTCTATCTTTGGGACCCCCTGAAGGATTTCATCGGTGCGGTACTGGGTAAATCCCCCTTTTATCGATTCGCGGATCCAATGGGGGCGTGTTCCATCAACGTTTTCGTGGCCGGAGGTGAGCATGGATGGCATTTCGATGAGTCTGAGTACTCCGTGACCCTCATGCTCCAGTCCCCCGACCAGGGTGGAGAGTTCGAATATGTCCCCTTGATCAGGGGGTTGGAAAACGAAAAATCCAGGGTCAGCGATGTGTTGCATGGCAAAAGAAGTGGCGTTCGGAATCTGCTCTTTGTGCCCGGGACCCTGTTGATATTCGGGGGCAGGCAGACACTGCACCGGGTGACCCGGGTTTCAGGCCCCACCCCCAGACTGGTTCCCGTGCTGTGTTTTGCTGAAGAGCCGGGGAGGGTGAACAGTGAAAAGGTGAGGAAGCTGTTCTGGGGCAGGGCAACCTGAACCCGCAGGACGGAGCCGGATGGAAGGAAAAGGGGCCGCGGCGGAAAAAGCGGGGCCCCCGGAACAATCTATTGGGGACGGATGGTTGAAAAGGCGGGCTGGTCATTGGTGTGGCAGTGGGCCCCTCCACCCTGGTGCCACGAACCGAGCATTTCAATCATATGCACGTCCCGGCCCGGAAAGTAGGATTCAATGCGCCGTTTGGCGCTGGCATCCGTATCCGGATTGTCAAACCCCACGGCAATGACAAATCCGTTTCCGACGATCCAGTTCATGTAGTTGGTGTCATACACAACCCCTTCGTGGGTACCGACCCCTTCAATGGGGTGTCGAATCACCTCAAATCCGGCTTCTTTGATGGCCTGTGCGGCGTCGTCGAATATTCTATCGTCCTTTCCATCCCCCGGTCTGCACAGGGAAGCTTCCGTACACCTGGGAACGACCACGGTGGTTGGATTGATAAACCGGGCAATGCCATCGATATGCCCATTGGTCAAGTCGCCTTCCGGCACGCCCTGCACAAAGACCACCTTGCGCACGCCAAAGTACTTCTTCAAATCCCTCTTCGCCTGTTCGCGACCGTAACCGGGATTTCTTTTCGGGTCCCCGAGAGTGCTCCAGTTCAGGAGCACCGTATCGACCCCGTTGAATTCCAGGTTGCCCCGTTCGTGGACGATGTTCACGGGGTCCACGGGCATATTCAGAAATTTTCCCACTTCATCCGGGATGGCATTGTCATGGATAAACGGGATCTCCGGGCCAAACGCTCCGCCCCAGGCATTGAACTGCCAGTTCTGAATGCGCATTTCCCCGTCCTGGACGACATAGACCGGTCCGTTGTCCCGCATCCACGCACTGTCATTGCGGATTTTGTGCCACACGATATTGTCATGGCCCGGGTTGCCGCCTGCAGACCGGATTGCGGTTTCGGCATCCTTTCGAATCCTGTCACTGTCATGAATGATGTGCAGTTTCTGATAACCGATGATCACAGCCGCCATTTTTCCGAACGCGGTTTCAAAGGCCTTTTCGTATTTCCCGGGCCATTGCAGCCAAATGGCTTCCTGGGGCTCCCACTCGGCAGGGACCCTGGTTTCATGGCGTGTTTTATCGTCCGCCATCATGGTTTCCGAATGCAGGACAGGCAGGGACAGGGCGATCATGAGCGCAGGCATCCAGGCCGACGAAGACCGGGGTCCCTTCGCATTCATGACCACGTGGATGAGTCAACGGACAGCGAAGGGTGCGGATGTCCGGCATTACCGTGCTGCAGACTTCCCATTGCAATGCCGGGCCAGAAACTGACAGATTTCCAGGAGGGACTGGCCTGCTTCCGGTATCTGCGGGTAATACTCAAAGACATGCCACAGGTTCTCCCATACACGGAAATCAACCTGAACCCCGGAGGCTCGCATCCTGGATACGAGTCGAACGCATGTGCTCAGCAGCAGGTCCCGGGTCCCGCTGGTGATCATCATCGGTGGAAATGACTCGTCGTATTGTCCGTGCAGCGGTGAAAGGCCCGGGTGGTCAACCGGCCGTTTTCCCGCAAACAGTTCAGCGCCGATATCGGCGTAAGCGGTTGACAGGGTGGGGTCCCGGCCGTCATTGAAATCAAAGGAATCCCCCTGGTTGGTCAAATCCGCCCATGGAGACAGCAGTGCACAGGCCTGGGGCATGGCCAGGTTGTTTTTCCTGATCCAAAGAAGGATCTGCAGGGCGAGGTTGCCTCCTGCAGATTCACCGGCCAGCAAAATATTGCGGACATTCATCCCGCCAAGGAGGTCCCGGTAGACCGCCTGGCCGTCTTCGATGGCGGCCGGGTACGGGTTTTCCGGTGCCAGCCGGTAATCGGGAGAAATCACGGTGATATTCAACCGATGCGACAGGGTCACGGTAATCGGCAGGTCTTCTTCAGGACTGCCCTGGAAATAGCCTCCCCCAAAAAAATACAGCAACCGGGTGTCCCCGGGGGTTCCCTGCGGTGCTTCGGGAGAGATGGACAAACACCGGACTCCGCTGATCTCCACATTGTCAATGACCGGGCGGAAACGTTCCAGTACCTGGTCGATGGCGCTCTGGCAGGCATCCCGGGTTTCCTGCCGCACGGTGTCGATGTTTTTTCGGGGATTGTCCTGTTCAACCGGCAGGTTCTGTTTCAGAAACTGCCTGGCTTCGGGACTGATCCCCGCCGGTTCCAGGGAATGGGTGCTCATTGTGGTTTTACGGGTTCTTTGCAGGGTGCCTGCCACACAATGATCCAGGCTCCCGGGAATCCCCGGCCTGTCCGGGTTCATGAAACTGCGGCCACATGACCTTGACCACCGCACTGTCACGGGCCAGGGCATGGCACTGGTCCAGGATGGGAGGCGTACTGCGCTCCGATTTGGTTTTTTCCTGTTTTTCAAGGGCCTGGTGCATGGTCTGGTAGGCAGTCGTGAAGACAGGGCCCAGCAATTCGGTCAGGTGGGTGCAGCTGTCCGTATTCGGGATACGCTTTCGCACTTCCCGCATCCATCCGGGTTGTATCCGAAGACCGGTGAGTCGTGCCAGATGTTCCGTTGCCCGGGGACAGATTTGAAAGGGGGTGAACGGCATCTGTGCACGGATATCAACGAGGGTCATGTCCAGGTCCAGGGTGACCACAAGAATCATCCTGTGAATGGGTTCCCCGGGGGGGATTTCACCTCGTTCGTGATTGAAAAACCCGATGGTTTTGGTGTCGGTAAGGGTTGCCTCGATATCCCACAATCCGTCGGAACGCTGGTAGCCTTCGCAACGGATATCCCGCACATGCAGTTTTGTGCGGACCAGTTCACCGCCGCAGGGGTCAGTATGGTTCATGGCGATGGGTAGATAATCAGTTGGGTACAGCGGAACTCACCGATGGTTCTGCCGCGGTGGACATCCACCACATCCGCGTCCCAGACCTGGGTGGTTCTCCCCCGGTGGATACATCTGGCGGTTGAGCGCAGGACCCCGGATTGTGTACTGCCAATGAAATTGCATTTGAGTTCGATGGTTGTGAACCCGTCTGCCCCCTCGGGGAGGTTTGAATAACAGCCGTAGCCGGCAGCCGTATCCGCAAGGGCGACTACGCTGCCGCCATGAATGAACGTGTTCAGGTTCATGTGCCGGGTATGGACGGTCATTTCGACGATGGAATAATCGCTGCCGATTTCAATGGATTCCATTCCCAGAATGCCGGGCAGATTGCCTTCATCCTGCTGATTCAACCATGCTGGAGTGGGTTTCATGATTGTCGGCAAGCAATGGAGTCAGCCAGCCCGTCCAGTGAATCCAGTATCACCGTTGGCGAAAATTCCCAGGGGTCCAGAATCACTGCAGCAGAACGCCGTATCCAGGCGGCCTGCATGCCAATGGCCACTGCGCCGATGACATCAAACCCATTACTGGAAACCAGCCAGGTGTTCCCGGCGATGGAATGGGTGGTTTTGAGAAAATGATGGTAGACATCCGGATTCGGCTTGAATGTGTTGATCTCGTCGACACTGACGACCCCGGCAAAATATTTCCGGATTCCGGCGTTTTCCAGAACGGTTTCCACCGCTTCAGCCTGGCCGTTGGAAAATGCAAACAATTCATGGCCCGCATCGTGCAGGACAGACAGTCCGCTCTCGGCATCCTCAAAAGCGGGCAGGGTATCGTACGCGGCGATCAGTTTCTCCTTCTGGTCATCGCTCAGGGCATGTTTCAGGGTTTCCGCCGTATGGTCCAGTGCCTGCCGGGTACAGATTCCGAAATCCAGATACCTGCGCATGGCCCCCCGGCGGAAGGTGTATTCCAGCTGTTTCTCTCGCCAGGCCTGGGAAAAACCCGGCGCATGTTCAGCGCCAATCATTTTTTCCAGTTCACCGATGACCCCGTGTGTGTCGATCAGGGTGCCATAGACGTCAAAGCCAAGTGTAGCAAGTTTGTCGGTTTTCATGTCGGTTCCCATGTGGTTCAGTCAGGCCGGCGAAGGTCCGGGTACATTCTGCATCGCCTCAACATCACGGCATTGCCCGGTTTACCCTGGACATTACCGGACGATTCAGGATTGTACAGATATTCCGTCCCGTTTGGACCAGTTTTGCCAGGTCAACCCCGTGCCGGATCCCCAGTCCATTCAGCATATACACCACATCTTCCGTCGCAACATTGCCGCTGGCACCGCGTGCGTACGGGCAGCCTCCCAGCCCGGCCACGGAACTGTCGATGACGGACACTCCCGCCTGCAGGGCTGCATAAATATTCGCCAGTGCCTGGCCATAGGTGTCATGAAAATGCACGGCCACCCGGTTCCGGTTGATGCGGCTTCCCAGTGTCTCGATGAGTTCGCCGGTTTTGCCGGGAGTGCCGGTACCAATGGTATCGCCAAGGGAGATTTCATGGCACCCGAGTTCGATGAGCCGGACCGCAACCGGTACCACTGCGGAGGCCGGGATATCGCCTTCGTACGGGCAGCCCATCACGCAGGAGATATATCCCCGAATGGTGACACCGTTGGCCCGTGCCCCGGTGCAGACCTTCCGGTATCGGCGAATGCTTTCACGAATTCCGCAGTTGATGTTTTTTTGGCTGAACGTCTCGGATGCCGCGGCGAAGATCGCAATGTCCCTGGCACCGGCCGCCAAGGCATCTTCCAGTCCCCTGACATTGGGCACCAGGACTGGAAAACGGCTCTTCCCCTGAAGGGGCAGGCGTGCCAGCACCTGGTCTGTTCCCCTCATCTGGGGGACCCACTCGGGGTTGACAAAACTGCCCCCTTCAATGTGTTTCAACCCGCAGGACTGCAGGGAAAGAATGAATTCTGCACGGGCTTTGGGGGACAATGCCAACGATTCGTTCTGGAGACCGTCCCGGGGGCCCACTTCCACGATTCGTACCGATTCCGGTATCATCATCGGATTTCCAGCAGTGCCTGTCCTTCGGTCACCTGGTCTCCCTCGGCAAAGTGGATGGAACGCACCTTTCCGGGACGGGGGGCCCGGATCTGGTGTTCCATTTTCATGGCTTCGATCACCATCACCGGTTCTCCTTCCATCACCGTTTGTCCTTCTCCCACGGAAATGGAGACGACGGAACCCGGCATGGGAGCATTCAGTGAATGGGCTGAATCGACGGTGGAGGGTCCGTCGAACCGCCGGTCAATATGTTTGAACCGGTAGTGTTCGTTCCGGTAGCGAAGAAACAGGACGGAACCCGCTGCCGCCATTACCCCGGTGAATTCCCCCCCGGCGGTGTGCAGGGTGACCCGGTGCGCAGTGATATCCGGCAGCCGGGCTTCCACGTTTTCTCCGGGGAGGTGGAAAAGCAATCCGCCCGGATGATTCGAAATGCCCACCGTGTGGCGCTCGGAACCCTGTTCAAGCACGATGGAAAGGGTCCTTTTCAGTCCGTTCTGCCAGAGATCGTTTTTTTTCCAGGGGGACCAGTGGTCGCAATGGCCCGGGTCGGGGAGGGGGTCCGGCGGGTTCCTTGCGAGGAGAAAACAACTGCCGGCCAGCATGAGAGCACGGTTGAAATGGCGCCGGGACCCGGCCAGCAGTTCTTCCATGTGATTTTCTACAAAACGCGTGTGGTAGTCCCCATTTTTGAAAGCGCTGTGATGGATCAGGCGCTGGAGAAAGGGGATATTGTTGTCCAGGCCAAGAACATGGTAGTCCTGGAGTGCCTTTGCGATGCTGGAAATGGCCTCATTGCGTGTTCCGGCCCATACAATCAGCTTGGCAATCATGGGATCGTAATAAACGCTGATCTCATCACCGGACTGCACCCCCGTATCCACCCGGGTGCCGGCATTCGTTTCGGGTTCCTCAAGGTAGTGCACCTTGCCCGGGGTGGGCAGGAATCCCTGCTCGGGGCTTTCCGCGTAGATGCGCGCTTCGATGGCGTGTCCGGACAGGGGAATCGCGGGTTGTTGACAGGGCAGCGGATGGCCCGCGGCGACTCGAATCTGCCATTCCACCAGGTCCAGGCCCGTTACCATCTCTGTCACCGGGTGTTCCACCTGCAGGCGCGTGTTCATCTCCATGAAATAAAAGGAATGATCCGGCGGAAGGAGAAATTCCACGGTACCCGCGCCGACATACCGGATGGCTTTGGCGCAGGCAATGGCGGCTTCCGTCATGTCCTGACGCAGGGACCCGGGCATGCCGGCTGCAGGCGATTCTTCAATGATTTTCTGGTTTCGACGTTGCAGGGAGCACTCTCTTTCAAACAGGTGGACCCAGTTGCCGTGCTGGTCCCCGAATACCTGGATTTCAATATGGCGGGCTTCGTCCAGGTATTTCTCCAGGATCACCCGTTCATCCCCAAATGCAGACCGACTTTCCCGTTGAACGGCGGCGAGCGACCCGGCAAAATTCCCCGGGTTCCCGACCCTGCGCATTCCTTTCCCTCCACCTCCCGAAACGGCCTTGATCAAAAGCGGGAATCCGATGTTCCCGGCTTCCCGGGTTAATCCCGGGGTCGACTGGTCCGGGCCGTCATACCCGGCCAGGACCGGCACGCTGGCCCCGGTCATGCATTGCCTGGCGGCACTTTTCGAACCCATAATTCGTATCGACCGGGCGGCCGGGCCGATGAACGTGATGCCGTTTCGGGCACAGGTTTCAGCAAATTCGGCATTCTCCGAAAGAAATCCGTAGCCCGGATGGATGGCCGTCGCACCGCTTTGTTCTGCCGCATGAAGTATTTTCCCGGCGTCCAGATAGGATTCCAGTGCGGTTGCGCCACCGATGGGGACGGATTGTGTGCACCGTTTGAGGTGGAGTGCATTGCGGTCGATATCGGAATAGACGGCAACCGTCGGGATCCCCATCTGTTTTGCGGTCCGGGCCACGCGGCAGGCGATTTCCCCCCGGTTGGCGATGAGCAGTTTTTCAAACATCCCTACATCCTGAAGACGCCGAACCGGGTATCCCCGATCGCGGCATTGAGGGAGGCGGACAAGCCCAGGGCAAGCACCCTGCGGGTGTCGGCGGGGTCAATGATGCCGTCATCCCACAACCGGGCACTGGCATAGTAGGGGTGACCCTGGGTTTCGTACTGGGCCCGGATCGTCGACTTGAATTCCGCCTGTTCCGCTGCCCCCCAGGATTCCCCGTTTCCGGCCATGGCATCCGACCTGACCTGTGCCAGCACATTGGCCGCCTGTTCTCCCCCCATGACCGAAATCCGGGCGTTCGGCCATGTCCAGACAAACCTGGCCCCAAAAGCGCGCCCGCACATGGCGTAATTGCCGGCTCCAAAACTGCCGCCGATGATCACCGTAAATTTCGGGACCCTGGCATTGGCCACTGCGGTGACCATCTTGGCCCCATCCTTGGCAATGCCCCCCGCTTCATATTTCTTCCCGACCATGAACCCGGTAATATTCTGCAAAAAGACCAGGGGGATTTTTCGGTGTGCACACAATTCGATAAAGTGGGTGCCCTTGATTGCTGATTCGGAAAACAGAATGCCATTGTTGGCCAGTATCCCCACCGGATAGCCGTGTATATGGGCAAACCCGCAGACCAGTGTTGTGCCGAAATTCAGTTTGAATTCATCCAGCTCGCTGTGATCGGTGATCCGGGCAATGACCTCCCGAATCTCGAAAGGCTTGTGCCGGTCTGCCGGAATGATGTCGTATAACTGTTCGGCGGGGTACCGGGGTTCAGCCGGTTTCCGGCATTTCAGATCAATGCGTTTGACCCGGTTCAGGTTTCCAACGATTGTTCTGGCCATGCCAAGGGCCTGGTAGTCATCGTTTGCAATGTGATCGACGACCCCTGATTCCCTGCCATGCACATCCGCCCCACCGAGTTCTTCCGCGCTGACTTCTTCGCCGGTGGCGGCCTTCACAAGGGGAGGACCGCCGAGGAAAATGGTTCCCTGGTTCCGCACGATGATGCTTTCATCGCACATCGCCGGGACATAGGCGCCGCCTGCGGTACAACTCCCCATGGTCACGGCAATCTGCGGAATACCGGCCGCCGACAGATTGGCCTGGTTGTAGAAGATTCTTCCAAAGTGCTCCCGGTCCGGAAAAACCTCATCCTGCAGGGGCAGAAACGCCCCGCCGGAATCCACCAGGTAGATGCACGGGAGGTTGTTTTCCAGGGCAATTTCCTGGGCACGAAGATGTTTCTTGACGGTAATCGGAAAGTAGGTTCCCCCCTTGACCGTGGCGTCGTTGGCGACAATCACGCATTCCGTGCTGCGGATATTGCCGATGCCGGTAATGATTCCCCCCGCAGACACGTCGGTACCGTACATCCCCCATCCGGCGAACTGGGAGAACTCCAGAAAAGGGGTGCCGGGATCGAGCAACTGGTTGATTCTCTCCCGGACCAGCAGTTTGCCCCGGCCAGTATGCTTGTTCCGGGCATGCTCGGTTCCCCCCAGCGCGATCCGGCTGAGGTGTTGGTGAAAATCATCCATGGCCGCATCCATTGCAGCCCGGTTGTCCCGGGTCGCCCGGGAATTCGGGTCAATACAGGATTTCAGTTCGGCCATTGTGCAGGGGTCCTCGTTGGATGGTCATGGATACCGTTCGATGGCCATGGCCGTTGCCTCGCCGCCACCGATACAAAGGGATGCCAGGCCGCGTTTCAGGTTCCTGCGCTCCAGTGCGGACAGGAGAGTCACCACGATGCGTGCACCCGAGGCGCCGATGGGGTGCCCCAGTGCACAGGCGCCTCCGTGAATATTGATTCTTGAATGTTCGATGTGGTGTTCACGCATAGCTGCCATGGTGACGACGGCAAAGGCCTCGTTGACTTCGAACAGGTCCACATCGTCCGTTTTCCAGCCGATCGATGCCAGTAATTTTTCAATGGCTCCCACGGGAGCGGTGGTAAACCAGCCGGGTTCCTGGGCATGGGTGCTGTGTCCAAGGATGACTGCCCTGGGTTGAATCCCCCGGCTTCTTGCGGTGGACTGCCGCATCAGCACCATGGCGGCTGCCCCATCGGAGATGGAACTGGAATTTGCGGCGGTCACGGTCCCGTTTTTTTTGAAGGCCGGTTTCAGATGGGGTATTTTTTCGATTTGCGCCTTGAATGGCTGTTCGTCCTTTTCAATGATGGTCTCTTCCTTTTTTCCCCGGACCACCACCGGGACCACCTCGGCATCAAACCCCCCGTTATTGCTGGCATTTTGTGCACGGGTCAGGGAGGTGATGGCAAATTCGTCCTGGGCCTGTCGGGTAAAGCCGTAGCGTTGTGCACAGGATTCTGCGAATGTGCCCATTAATGCGCCTTTCTCGTACGCATCTTCCAGGCCATCGAGAAACATGTGGTCCATCAGATGTCCATGCCCCATGCGCTGTCCGGACCGGGTCTTCAGCAACAGGTACGGGGCATTGGTCATGCTTTCCATCCCTCCGGCCACCATGACCTGGTTGCCCCCTGCGAGCAGCAGGTCATGGGCAAGCATGGCTGCCTTCATTCCGGATCCGCACATCTTGTTGACGGTGGTGCAGTGGGTGGACAGCGGCAGGCCTGCCCCGAGTACGGCCTGACGGGCAGGGGCCTGTCCCTGGCCGGCGGACAATACATTTCCCAGTATCGCCTCATCAATCTCGTCGGGGTGGATTTGCGCACGGTCCACCGCAGCCCGGATCGCCCGGGCCCCCAGTTCATGGGCCGCCAGCCCGCGGAAACAACCCTGGAAACTGCCCAGGGGAGTCCTGGCAATGGACGCGATTACGATGGGATCATCCGGCATGCAATGCGCCTTCGACGTCATGGTCCGGGATCAGGAACCGGTTTCCCGCCCGGCTTTTTGGGCAGGTTCCGGGGCCAGGGAGGTTTTGGGGGTTCTCACAGGCTTTCACTGAACAGTTCCCGGCCAATCAGCATGCGCCGGATTTCAGAGGTGCCCGCTCCGATTTCATACAGTTTGGCATCCCGCAACAGTCTTCCGGTGGGATAATCGTTGATATACCCGTTTCCGCCCAACGCCTGGATGGCTTCCAGCGCCATCCAGGTTGCTTTTTCTGCGGCGTAAAGAATGACACCGGCTGCATCTTTTCGGGTGGTCTCACCGAGGTCACAGGCCCGTCCCACCGCATAGGCATACGCCCGGCAGGCATTCAGGGTCGTATACATGTCCGCCAGTTTCCCCTGCATCAACTGGAACTCTCCAATGGGTCGGCCGAATTGCCGTCGTTCATGCACATACGGAACCACCACGTCCATGCAGGCACGCATGATGCCCAGCGGGCCGCCTGACAGGACCGCACGCTCAAAATCGAGTCCACTCATGAGCACCTTGACCCCGGCATTCACGCCACGGAGAACATTTTCCCTGGGAACCTCGACATTTTTCAACACCAGTTCCCCGGTATTCGATCCCCTCATTCCCAGCTTGTCGAGTTTTTGGGCCACTTCGATGCCGTATTCCTTCTCGACGATAAAAGCGGTAATGCCCCCGGATTCCAGTGCCGGATCGGTCTTGGCGTAGACCACCACCACATCCGCGTCCGGTCCGTTGGTAATCCACATCTTGCTTCCGTTCAGAACAAAATGGGACCCTTTGTCCCGGGCACTCATTCCCATGCTGACCACATCGGAGCCGGCACCGGGTTCCGACATGGCAAGGGCTCCGATGTGTTCACCGCAGATCAGTTTGGGCAAATACCGGGATTTCTGGTCCCGGGTGCCGTTCCGGTAAATCTGGTTGACGCACAGGTTGGAATGGGCGCCATAACTCAGGCCAACCGATGCAGAGGCCCGGCTGATTTCCTCCATGGCGACGATGTGCGCCAGGTAGCCCATGCCGGTGCCGCCAAATTCCTCGCTGACGGTGATGCCCAGCAAGCCCATTGCACCCAGTTTTTGCCACAGCGGGGCCGGGAATTCATTGCCACGGTCGATTTCATCGGCGAGAGGCGCAATCTCCTGTTGGCTGAATGCGTGCACCGCATCACCGAGCAGGTCGATCTCTTCGCCAAGATGGAAATTGAGTACAGAAAAGGTATTCATCACCGCCAATGCCGGGTTTCCAAGGAATATGAAAAAATACATGACGTTTACGTAAACGTCAACTATAATTGGCGGGCCGTTCACCGGTATGAGAGCACCTCCCCGCGGTGGCCCGCGGTGGAATGACCACAGGGGAGGCATAACAGACCATTCCCCGGATTGAGGAACACCGCCCATGAACATGCCCATGAATGTTGAACAGGCCCGTGCATTCCTGTCCCGGGTATTTCCGCAAAATACCTGTATCGTGGAAAGCATCGGAGAAGGAACCTCGGTGTTGAGGCAGAAAATTGGCCATGAGCATTTGCGTCCGGGCGGGACGGTCTCCGGCCCCACGCTGATGAGCGTCGCAGATTGCGCAGCCTATGTGGCCATCCTTGGCAAGGCCGGGGAGGTTGCCCTCGCAGTGACCACCAGCTTGAATATCAACTTCCTGAGAAAGCCGTCTTCGGACCGGGATATTATTGGAAAATGCCGGTTGCTGAAAGCAGGGAAGAGATTGATGGTTTGTGAAATCTCCCTTTTTTCCGAGGGTCTGCCGGAGCCGGTTGCCCACGTTACGGCAACGTATTCCATTCCTCCGAATTTGAGTCAACATAGCTGATGCACATTTTGGTGACATGCTTTAGAATTCCATGACCCCCATTCAGAGCCTGGTGCAAAAACGGCAGATGCCCGATACATTTCCCAAATACCTGTTGTTAAACGCGGAGCGTTTTGCTGACCGTCCGGCCATTCGTGAAAAGGACCTGGGAATCTGGCAGTCCTGGACCTGGAAGGAAATGAAAGAGGAAATCGTTGCGCTGGCCAACGGCCTGGCCACCCTGGGGTTTCAGCACGGTGACAAGCTGGCCATCATTGGTGCCAACCGGCCAAGGCTGTATTGGGGGATGGCGGCGGCACAGTGCCTGGGGGGAATCCCCGTGCCCATCTATGCGGATTCCGTGGTCGCGGAAATGCGGTATGTGCTGGAGCATGCCGGGGTCGCATTTGTATTGGCTGAAGACCAGGAGCAGGTGGACAAGATACTGGAAATCCGGGCGGACAATGAAACGATCCGGCATGTGATCTACGATGACACCCGGGGATTGCGCGACTACCCCACAGACGGCCTGCACGATTTTCAGGATGTTCAGGCCGCAGGACGTGAACATGCCCGGCACAACCCTGAGTTCCTGCCAGGGGAAATTTCCCGGGGGAGTGGATCGGATATCGGCATTTTCCTGTATACATCCGGTACAACCGGTAATCCAAAAGGGGTTGTGCTGACCAACGACAATGTGTTGATTACTTCCATAAACAGCGCCAGGCAGGACCGTCTCACGGAAAAGGAGGAGGTGCTTTCCTATCTGCCGCTGGCATGGGTCGGGGATCATATTTTTTCCTATGGCCAGGCCTATGTGACGGGTTTCTGCATCAATTGCCCGGAAAGCGATGCGACGGTGGCCAACGATTTGCGGGAGATCGGCCCCACCTTTTACTTTGCGCCCCCGAGAATATTCGAAAACCTGTTGACTGCGGTCATGATTCGAATGGAGGATGCGGGGGGGCTCAAGCGCAGCCTGTTTCACCGGTTCATGGCGGTGGCGAAAAAGACCGGGATTGCGATATTGAATGGAGACCCGGTTTCGTTCAGGGACCGGTGGATGTACAGGATAGGCGGCCTGCTGATTTATGGGCCGCTGAAGAATACCATGGGGTTCAGCCGGATTCGGGTTGCGTATACGGCGGGGGAAGCCATTGGACCGGAAATATTCGACTTCTTCCGTTCCCTGGGCATCAATATCAAGCAGTTGTACGGGCAAACGGAAGCCGCCGTCTTTGTGACCGCCCAGCCCGACGGTGAGGTGTATGCGGACACCGTGGGGGTGCCTTCCCCGGGAGTCGAGGTAAGGGTTACGGAGGATGGCGAGGTGGTGTACCGCAGTCCCGGCGTGTTTCAGTGCTACTACAAAAATGAAGAAGCCACCCGTGAGACCAAGAATGCCGAGGGTTGGGTGATGACGGGGGACGCGGGTTATTTCGATGGCAATGGACACCTGAAGATTATTGACCGCGCCAAGGATGTCGGCAAGTTGCAGGATGGCGCGTTGTTTGCACCCAAGTATATTGAGAACAAACTGAAATTTTTCCCGCAGGTCCAGGAGGTGGTGGCCTTTGGCTCGAACCGGGAATATGTGTCGGTCATGGTGAATATTGATCTGGATGCCGTGGGGAACTGGGCAGAGCGCAACAATTTGCCCTATGCCAGTTATCAGGAACTCGCAGGACACCCGTCCGTGTACGACATGATCCTGAAAAACATCATACAGGTGAACCAGGACCTGGCGGCGGACCTGAAACTGTCCGGTTCACAGATCCGGAAATTCCTGATTCTGCACAAGGAACTGGATGCCGATGACGGCGAGTTGACGAGAACGAGAAAGGTTCGCCGCAGAATTATCGCCGAGAAGTACCGGGAACTGATTGATGCATTGTATTGTGATGCCGATTCCTGCCATATTGCCACAGAAGTGACTTTTGAAGACGGAAGAAAGGGAACCATCGAAGCGGATTTGCGCATTATGCAGGCCACCGTGTTTCCTCCGTTGAAAAAGGCGAGTTAATCCAGTCCATCCCTGCCAGTCCAATCCTGCCTGAGTCCCCAGCCAATGTCCCTCGAACCCTTACTGGAAGTGAAAAACATTTCGCTGTCGTTCGGAGGGGTGAAGGCATTGCGGGACATCAGTTTCGATATACTGAAAGGGGAAATCCGGGCCATCATAGGCCCCAATGGAGCCGGTAAAAGCTCGATGCTGAATGTGATCAACGGATTTTACCACCCTCAGGAAGGGGAGGTATGGTTTGATGGCCGGTTGCGCGGCCCGATGCATTCCCATGAGGTGGCACGACTGGGAATCGCCCGTACCTTTCAGAATATCGCCCTGTTCAAGGGGATGAGCACCCTGGACAACCTCATGTCAGGAAGACTGATCAACATGAAACGCAACATGTTCTGGCAGGGGCTCTGGAAAGGCCCGGCAGAGCGGGAAGAAATGGAACACCGTGAAAAGGTCGAGGAGATCATCGATTTCCTCAAGATACAGTCCATCCGGAAAACCCCGGTCGGGCGACTTCCGTACGGTCTGCAAAAGCGCGTGGAGCTGGGCAGGGCCCTGGCTGCAGAATCGAAACTCCTGCTGCTCGATGAACCCATGGCGGGGATGAACCTGGAAGAGAAAGAGGACATGTGCCGGTTTATTCTGGATGTCAATGACGAATTTGGCACCACCATCGCCTTGATCGAGCATGACATGGGGGTGGTGATGGATATTTCCCATCGCGTTGTGGTGCTGGATTATGGCAAGAAACTGGCAGACGGGACACCGGATGAAGTTCGCAGCGACCAGCGGGTCATTGATGCGTACCTGGGGGTCGCCCATGAGTAACCTGCGCAGGCGTCGTCCGGTTTTGATAAAATACCCGAAAAGAATCCACCCGAAAAGAATTCGTGGAATCCCGGAACACAGCGCCAGGGGACACTGAAGAGTGAGTCCGGTCATACTCAACACCATTGAAGTGATTCTCAACGGTCTCATGGCCGGGGTGATGTATTCGCTGGTTGCCCTGGGGTTTGTACTGATCTTCAAGGCCTCGGGAATTTTCAATTATGCCCAGGGTGTGATGGCTTTGTTTGCCGCGCTGACCCTGGTGGGGTTTCAAACCGGACAGGTTCCGTTCGCCCACCTGATCAACAGCATGTTCGGGACGGAATACCACCACTGGGGTTCGGGCATGAACAGTTTCCTGGCGATTGTGCTGACCATCCTGGTGATGATGATCTTCGCGTATCTGGTGGAGAAGCTGGTGCTGCAGCACCTGATCAACCAGGCCCCGATTATCCTGTTCATGGCCACCATTGGCCTGGCATTTTTCATGGAGGGTTTTGGCGACCTTATGTGGGGCGCCAACATCAAGTCGCTGGATGTCGGGATCCCGTCGGGGGGGTCTTTCTGGTGGGAGGATGTGACCCGCACCTGGGCCTCCGAAGGGTCCAAATATTATGGCATGTACATTGATGTGCTGGATGTCTGGGCGACGGTGATTGCGGTCATTCTGGTTGTCATACTGACCCTGTTTTCCCAGTTCACCAAAACCGGCCGGGCATTGAGAGCGGTTGCGGATGATCATCAGGCTGCTCTCACGGTTGGCATTTCCCTGAGAACAATCTGGGTGATCGTCTGGTCCATTGCCGGATTTGTCGCACTGGTGGCGGGAATCATGTGGGGGTCCAAGTCCGGGGTGCAGTTTTCACTGTCCCTGATTGCCCTGAAGGCCCTGCCGGTCCTGATCCTCGGCGGCTTCACTTCCATCCCCGGTGCCATCATCGGCGGGTTGATTATTGGAGTGGGAGAAAAGCTGTTCGAGTACTGGATTGGTCCCATGGTGGGAGGCGCCACGGAAAACTGGTTTGCCTACGTGCTTGCACTGGTGTTTCTCATGTATCGACCCCAGGGCCTGTTCGGTGAAAAAATTATAGAAAGAGTATAGCGAATCAACATGATTTACAGAGAATCAGGTGATTTCAAGACCTCCTATCACGGGGACCAGCAGATGTTTCCCATTGCCCTGGATAAATGGTTTGTCATACTGGTCTGTTCCTTTGCCTTTCTGGTGGTTCCCTTCATCATCAACGACTACTGGGAAAAATCCGTTCTGGTACCCGTACTGGTGTGGGCCATGGCTGCCCTCGGACTCAATATCCTGACCGGGTATTGCGGTCAGGTCAGCCTGGGTACCGGCGGTTTCATGGCGGTGGGGGCCTATGCCTCCTATAAGCTGATGACTTCTTTCCCTGAACTGAACCTGTTTGTCGTGATCCTCCTTGCCGGCGGCGTGACCGCGCTGGTCGGCGTGGTCTTCGGGTTGCCCAGTCTTCGAATCAAGGGGTTCTACCTGGCAGTCGCCACCCTGGCTGCCCAGTTTTTTCTTGTCTGGCTGTTCAACAAGGTGCCCTGGTTCTACAACTATGCGGGAACAGGCATGATTACGGCACCGGAGAGATTTGTGTTTGGGGTCGCGGTTTCGGGACCGAATGCCCCTCCCTGGGCGACGTACCTGTTTTGTCTTATCATTGTGGTGATTTTTGCGGTCATCGCAAAAAACCTGACCCGCGGAAGATTCGGACGGGCATGGATGGCCATCCGGGACATGGACATAGCCGCTGAAATTATTGGCGTGCCCCCACTGAAAACCAAGCTGTCAGCCTTCGCGGTGAGTTCCTTTTATATCGGGGTCTCCGGGGCCATGTTTTTTACCATCTACCTCGGTGCCGTGGAGCCGACGGAAGCCTTTGGCATCGACAAATCCTTTCTGGTGTTGTTCATGATTATAATTGGCGGGCTGGGTTCGATATTCGGTTCCTTTGTCGGCGCCGCCTTTATGGTCCTGATGCCCGTATTGTTTAAGAATATCATGGTCGGTGGCCTGGGTTGGCCCACGGACCTGGTAGCCCACCTGATTTTCATACTGATTGGTGGGTTGATCATGTTTTTCTTGATTGTGGAACCCCATGGATTGGCACAACTCTGGCGGGTCACGAAAGAAAAGCTACGACTTTGGCCCTTTCCCCATTAGGAAGGCCAATATCCATCCCCATTATGGGGTTTTAACTATTTTCGAGGAGAAAAGATGAAAAAAACGAAATTTGTTGCGGCAGTCATCGCCATGGTGATGACGTTGGGTACCGGGGCCGTTTCGGCGGACCTGGTGTTCCCGTCGCTGAGCTATCGGACGGGCCCCTACGCACCCAATGGCATCCCGTTTGCGGATGGTTATGCGGACTACTTTACCCTTTTGAACGAGCGGGATGGCGGGATTGGCGGGGTTCCCATCCGGTTTATCGAGTGCGAAACCGGATACAATACCGAGAAAGGAGTGGAGTGCTATGAATCCACCAAAGGGGAAGGACCGCTGGTCTACCAGCCGCTTTCCACGGGAATCACCTACCAGTTGATCCCCAAGGTCACGGCAGACGGCATCCCGCTTCATTCCATGGGTTACGGGCGGACCTCCGCCGCCAACGGGGCCGTTTTCAGCCATATCTTCAACTATCCCGGCACGTACTGGGATGCGGCTTCCATTATCATCAACCATGTTGCAGACCAGGAAGGGGGCAATCTTGAAGGGAAATCCATTGCCCTTGTTTACCACAATTCGGCGTACGGCAAAGAGCCCATCCGGACCCTGGAAGAGCTGGCCAAGAAACATGGGTATACCCTGACCCTGCTCGCGGTGGATCATCCCGGCCAGGAACAGAAATCCCAATGGCTGCGTATTCGCCAGGAACGGCCCGATTATGTCCTGATGTGGGGGTGGGGCGTCATGAACCAGGTGGCGATCCAGGAAGCGGCCAATATCCGCTATCCCATGGACCAATTCATTGGAGTCTGGTGGTCGGCGTCTGAAAATGATGTATTGCCCGCCGGGGAAGGGGCCCATGGATACAAGGCCATTGCGTTCCATGGCGTCGGCAGTGATTTTGCCATCTACGATGACCTGAAAAAACATGTCGTCGATCCCGGAAAAGCCGCTGGCGATGGATCGTATCTGGGTACCGTTCTGTATAACCGGGGCATGTATGCCGCGGTCCTGGCAGTGGAAGCCGCCCGCACGGCCCAGGAAATCCATGGGGTTGGCGACATCAACGCGGAACAGATGCGCGATGGGATGGAAGCCCTGCAGATTGATCAGGCACGGATGACCGAACTGGGGCTGGAAAACTTTGGCCCTGAAATCAGTGTCAGCTGTGCCAATCATGGTGGCCCCGGACTGGGGGCGATCCAGCAATGGGATGCGAGCGCACAGTCCTGGTCGCTGATTACCGGTTTTGCCGGTGCCGACCGCGAAGTGGTGGATGCCCTGATTGCGGAAGATTCGGCTGCTTTTGCCGCGGAAAACAATATCACCCCCCGTGATTGCGGGTAAGTCAGTCTCTTGACTGAGGATTGTCCAGAGTGGCGGTTTTCCGCCACTCCGGTTTCCCGTTCCCACTTCTACCGGTCCGAATGATGGCTGACAACCCGAAGATTGTCCTCAGCGTCAACAATATCGAGGTGATCTATGATCATGTGATCCTGGTGCTCAAGGGCGTATCCCTCGAGGTTCCCGAAGGCGGGATTGTGGCCCTGCTCGGAGCCAATGGCGCCGGTAAAACCACCACGATCAAGTCAATCTCCAATATCCTGCGCACCGAACGGGGCGAGGTGACCAAGGGATACATCGAGTTTCTGGGGGAAAGAGTGGACAGCCTGACCCCGACCGAGCTGGTTCAAAGGGGAGTGATCCAGGTGATGGAAGGCCGGCACTGTTTCGAGCACCTGACCGTCGAGGAAAACCTGCTGACCGGTGCATACACCCGAAAAGACCATCGTCGGTTGATCCATGACGACCTGGACATGGTGTACAGTTACTTTCCGAGGCTGAAAGAAAGGCGAAGGAGCCAGGCCGGGTACACCTCCGGAGGCGAGCAGCAGATGGTGGCGGTGGGCCGGGCCCTGATGGCGAGGCCGAAAGTGATTTTGCTGGATGAACCCTCGATGGGTCTTGCGCCGCAACTGGTGGAGGAAATATTCGAAATCGTCAAGCGGCTGAACGAACAGGAGAAGGTGACCTTCCTGCTTGCAGAACAGAATACCTCCGTCGCATTGCGGTATGCGACGTATGGCTATATCCTGGAAAACGGAAGGGTGGTCATGGATGGGGAAGCCGCTGCATTGGCGGAAAATGAAGACGTCAAGGAGTTTTACCTGGGGATCAGCGGAGCCGACAAGAAAAGTTTCCGGGACGTCAAGCACTACCGGCGCCGGAAGCGCTGGCTGGCATGATCCCGCTGGCATGATTTTGTTGTCATGATCTCCCCCGGGTCGCCGTGCCTGGGAAATGCAGGTCAATACCGGTTGTCCGGTCAACCATCCACCTGCCGGTCCCCTGACAGCGGGTTTCGGCCGCAATTTGAGTACACATCATGACTGAAAACTACGACCGCCTCGAAACCCGAAGCGAGGCCCGGCGTGAACAGGCACTGGTCCGGGAAATCAGGAATCAGCTGCTCCATGCCAGGGACCGAACCCGGGCGTATTCGACGACACTTCAGGGCATGGACTGCGCCGCATTTTCATCCATGGAGGATCTGAAGCAGTACCCGCTGACCCGAAAATCGGATTTGATGGCACTCCAGGCTGCCAATCCCCCCATGGGAGGCCTGGTTCCCCTGGACCCGCCGGATGTCCGCTACATCCATGTTTCTCCGGGGCCCATCTACGAAGCCAGTTCACATCGTCCTGATTTCTGGAGATTGGCCAGGTCGTTGTTTGCGGCCGGGTTTCGAACCGGGGACCGGGTGCAAAACTGTTTTTCCTACCACCTGACCCCGGCAGGCATGATGCTCGACAGCGGCCTGCATGCCCTGGGGTGCACCGTCATACCCGGGGGGGTTGGACAGGCCGAGATGCAGGTGCGAACGATTACCGACCTGAAGCCGGTGGGGTATGTCGGTACGCCGTCCTTTCTCAAGATCATCCTGGAAAAAGCCGATGAACTGCAGGCGGATGTGCGTTCGATTGAAAAGGGACTGGTGTCCGGAGAAGCCCTGCCGCCCTCGTTGCGCTCGATGTTTTCAGAGCGCGGAATCGCCATTTTGCAGGCCTATGCCACGGCAGACCTGGGGGTGATTGCCTATGAAACCATCCCGGATGCGCCCTTGGTGGTGGATGAAGGCGTTTATGTGGAGATTGTCCGGCCAGGAAGCGGTGAGCCGGTCCAGGACGGCGAAGTGGGAGAAGTCGTGGTCACCAGTCTGAACCCGGACTATCCGCTGATTCGTTTTGCCACCGGAGACCTGTCCGTCATGATGGATGGCGTGAGCGAATGCGGGAGAACCAACCGAAGAATCCGGGGCTGGATGGGCCGGGCGGACCAGACGGCCAAGGTTCGGGGGATGTTCATTCATCCCCAGCAGATCAATGAAATTGTAAAACGGCATGGGGAGATTGAAAAAGCCAGGCTGATCATTGACTGGGTTGACCAGAAAGATGAAATCACACTGCACTGTGAAACCGGCTCACAGGGGGACGGGGTGCACGAAGCCATTGCCCGGAGCATCCGGGAGGTTTGCAAGGTCCGGGGGAATGTAGAACTGGTGGCACCCGGTACCATTGCCAATGACGGGGTGGTGATCGAAGATATCCGCAACTATGAATAGCCGGATAACCGCTGGCGGATGGACGATGCGCCATCCGGTCCGGGCATCCGTGGCCCCCTTTTCATACCGTCCGGATGTCAGGTGATGGCGGATACCGCCCTGCTTGCCGATGTCCGGGTCGTCGATTTTTCCCAGTTTCTGCCGGGGCCGTACGCGACCCACCTGATGGCCACTCTTGGAGCCGAGGTTGTGAAGATAGAACCCCCGGGAGGGGATCCGATGCGACGGGTCCTGTGTCCCGACGGGGAGGCAGTATCGCCCCTGTATCGTCAGGTCAACGTGGGCAAGACCATCCTGTTCAGGGACCTGAAATCCCCGGCGGACCGGGACCATGTGAAAACACTCCTGTCCCGCAGTCATGTCATGTTGAATGGATATCGACCCGGGGTCATGGACCGGCTCGGGTTGTCGGACAGGGTGCTGGAGGCCATCAATCCCGGGCTGGTTCGCTGTCATCTCTCGGGATTTGGCGCCACCGGTCCCTATCGGTTCAAGGCGGGCCACGACATCAACTACTGTGCGCTGGCCGGGTTGTACTCATTTCATGAAAAAGACGGTTTTCCGGAGATGGTGTTCCCGCTGCTCGCCGATCATGTGGGGGGGCTGCAGGCGGTGAATGCCATTCTGGCTGCCCTGTACCGGAGGGAAAAAACCGGGCAGGGGTGCCATCTCGACATCAGCCTGTATGAAACCCTGTTCTCCTGGCAATCCACCGACCGGCTTCCTGGTATCCGCAGCCTGCTGACCGGCGGGGCCGCCTATTACAACCTGTACCGCACCGCGGACAGGCGTATATTGACTCTGGGGGCACTGGAAGAAAAATTCTGGGAAAGATTCTGCAGGGGGATCGGACAGCCGGCCCTGGTCCCCCGCTATACCGACCCCATCCCCCAGTTCTCCCTGCTCTCAAGGGTCCGGAAAATCATGGCCGGCCGGTCGGCGGCGGATTGGGAAAACCGGTTCCGGGGGATTGATTGCTGTCTTCAGGTGGTCCCCCTGCCCGATGAAATTGTCACCCATGACCATGCTGTGAGCAGGGGGGTGATGGAAGAAAACCAGGTGCACTACCCGGGTAAAATCGACGGCTCCGGGACGCCATCCCTGAAGGCCTGCCGGGACCGCGATATGAACGAAACATTCGAGTGGAAAACATCAAGATGAACTATACCGACATCAAGCTGGATATCGATGAAAGAAGGGTGGCCCGGGTGACGTTGGACCGGCCGCAGAAGCACAATGCCATGGGTAGCCGGATGATGCGGGAGTTGCGCGCGTGCTGTGAACAGATCGGTGGCGACGAGTCGATCCGGGCGGTGGTGCTCACCGGCTCCGGCGACCGGAGCTTTTCAGCCGGCGCGGACCTGGGATGGATGAAGGAAAATTTTCACAGGGACCGGGAAGCGCGGATCACGGAAAGCGCCTTGCTGGCCGATACCCTGGAAGCCCTGAACGTCCTCAACAAAATCACGATAGCCCGGATTAACGGACAGGCGTATGCGGGGGCTGTTGGGCTGATTGCGGTGTGTGACATTGCAGTGAGTGTGAACACGGCCCGATTCAGCATGACCGAAACCCGGCTGGGATTGACCCCGGCCAATATTTCACCGTATGTGATTCAACGGGTCGGGGTGAGCAATGCCCGGAGAATCCTGTTGAGTGCCCACTTTTTCGGGGCCACCGAAGCCGTGTCCCTGGGACTGATTCACCGGTCCGTTGAACCGGATGAACTGGATGCGGCGATTGAAAGCGAACTGAAAAACTGCCTGGCCTGCGCCCCGGGCGCCATTGCCATGACCAAGGAACTCATCCGCAACGTCAGCCGGCAGTCCGCGGACGAAAACCGGGAATACACCGCCAGAATGCTGGCGGATGCCTGGGAGACCGAAGAGGCACAGGCCGGAATCCGGGGATTCTTTGACCGGGAAAAGCCACCGTGGGCGATTTAGTACGGGTTCAGGTTTGCCAGCACCGCACGGGCCTGGTTCGCCAGTTTCACCGTCAGCTCTTCGGCGGACACCCCGGCAAAGCCCTTGCCGAGACTGGCCCCCTGCCCGGACCACAGCGGGGTGAAATCGGTATTCCCGCTGGCCTCGCTGGCGATACGCAGGGGGGCGAGATCCGCCGCTGCAAGGGGAAAGGGCGGGGCATCGTCGCTGATCGGGCCCAGTTCCCGCAGCAGCCTGTTCACGATTCCACGGGCGGGCCGGCCGGTGTACACATTGGTGAGTGCCGTTGATTCATCGCTGGAGGTAAGCAGGGCTTCCCGGTGCAGCCGGGAGATGGTGGATTCCGGACAATACAGATAGGCGGTGCCAATCTGCGTGCAATGGGCTCCCAGGGCCAATGCGGCGGCGATGGAGCGGCCATCCCCGATTCCTCCCGCGGCAATGACCGGGACATGGATGGCATCGGCGATCTGTGGAACCAGGGTCATGGTCCCGGACTGGGTGGCAATATCGTCCCCCAGAAAAAGACCACGGTGACCCCCCGCTTCGGCCCCCTGGGCAATCACGGCATCCACCCCGCGGGATTCGAGCCACCTGGCCTCTTTGGTGGTGGTGGCCGAACTGAGTATACGGCAGCCGGTGGACCGGACGCGTTCCAGCAGCTCTTTTTTGGGCAGGCCAAAATGGAAACTGACCACGGGCGGCCTGATTCTCTCCACGACACGGCACATTTCATCGTTGAAGGTCTGTCGGACGGCCCGGTCGCCATCGTCCGGTATCCGCAGCCCCCGTTCCCGGTAATAGGGCGCCAGTCCCTGTTTCCAGGATGCCAGGGAGGCGTGCCGGATATCGGGTTCTTCATGGCAAAAGAAGTTCAGGTTGAAGGGCCGGTCCGTCCGCGACCGGATTCGTTTGACTTCCTGGAAAATCTGCTCCTTGGAGAGCATGGCGCAGGGAAGTGAACCCAGTCCTCCTGCCCGACAGACCGCAATCACCATCTGCGAACCACAGGCCCCGGCCATGGGCGCCTGAACAATCGGAAGGGAAATACCCAGACGCTGCAAAAAATCAGGAGCAGGGGTCATGGCCGTCAGGGGTTATTGCAGTACCTCAAAAACGGTGGTATCCAGATTTGCGATGCCTTCCGCACTGTGCTGGATGACCGACTGGTAGTAGGCGGCTTTCGGCATCTCATAGGCAAAGTAAAACCGGGCGGTTTCCAGTTTGGAGGCGTAAAACGGGTCGCTGCCATCATCCAGGTTCATCGCAATACCGGCCGCTTTGGCCAGTTGCCAGCCACAGCAGACGGTTCCCCAGAGCCGAAGGTACGGATCAGCGATGCCAGCCGGTTCCCGGGGGTCCCGGCTCCCCATTTCCAGGATCGCCGTCATGGTCTCCTCCAGGGTCTCCAGCCCCTGCAGCGCCTGCTCCCGCATCCTGGAGAGTTCTCCATGGTGAATGCGGCCCACCTCCTCGCGGATATGCCGGACTACCTGCCTGGCGATTTGTCCCTGGTCCCGCAGCAGCTTCCGGCCCACCAGGTCCAGGGCCTGAATGCCGTTCGTCCCCTCATAGATCGGCGTGATTCGCTGGTCGCGGTAATACTGGGCCGCGCCGGTTTCCTCAATGAATCCCATGCCGCCGTGCACCTGCAGGGCAAGAGACACATTTTCAAGGCCCAGGTCCGTCATGCCGGCTTTCACGATGGGCGTGAGAATATCGATCATGGCCTGGTTGAATTCCCGGGTCCCGGGGTCCGGATGCTTGCGCAGCTTGTCGAAAGCTCCGCCAAGGACCAGTCCCAATGGACGCAGGCCCTCGATCCGGCATTTCTGCAACATGAGCATGCGCTTGACATCGGGATGGTGGATGATGGTGACCGGTCCCCCCCGGGGTGCCGTGACGTCGGCACCCTGGACTCTTTCGCCGGCAAACCAGGCGGCCTGCTGGTAGGCCCGTTCGGCAACACCGTTTCCTTCCAGACCCACGGCGAGACGTGCGATGTTCATCATGGTAAACATGTACACCATCCCCTGGCTCGCTTCACCTACCAGGTAGCCCACGGCCCCCTTGGGATTCCGGTATTTTCCGCTGCCGTAGGCCAGGGCCGCGGTGGGAGAGCCGTGGATCCCCAGTTTGTGTTCGAGTGAGACGGTTTCCACATCGTTGCGCACGGTCCATTGTCCGTCCGCATCCGGCAGGAATTTCGGCACAATAAAGAGTGAAATACCCTTCACACCCGGTGGTGCGTCGGGCAGCCGGGCCAGCACCAGATGGACAATATTTTCTGTCAGGTCATGGTCGCCGTAGGTGATGAAAATTTTCTGGCCGCGGACCAGGTAATGGTCTCCCCGGGGGACCGCCTGAGTTTTGACCTGGGCCAGGTCCGACCCGGCCTGGGGTTCGGTCAGGTTCATGGTTCCCGACCAGTTGCCATGGACCAGGTGAGGCAGGTACGTATCCTTCAATTCATCGGAACCATGAAGCGCAATGGCCTCGATGGCCCCCTGGGTCAGCAGCGTACACAATGAAAAGGCCATGTTGGAGGAATGCCAGACCTCCTGTACCGCGGTGGCAACCAGCCAGGGCAACCCCTGGCCGCCGTACTCGGGATCGAACGCCAGTCCATTCCAGCCACCCTCAATGAATGTCCGGTAGGCTTCTTTCCAGCCATCCGGTGTCTGTACCTGTCCATCGTGGAGGGAAACTCCCTGTTGATCGCCGACCCGGTTCAGGGGATCCAGGATGTCTTCGGCCAGCTTGCCCGCTTCCTGGAGGATGGCATCCACCAGGTCGATGGTGGCTTCTTCATGCCCCGGCAGGGCGGTGACGCTTTGCAGGTCGGCAAGATGCTCAACGGCAAATAGAATATCTCGAATGGGGGTTTTGTACTGGCTCATGACCGGAAATTCTGGAGTGGGACAATAAGGATCGTTTGGGGCAGTAAATGTTCAGGGCTGGAGGGCGTTGAGCTTGTTTCGCACCCGTTGGGCCACCGATTCCATTTCATTGAGTGTAACAAGGATATCTGCCTGTTTCTGTTTCAGTGCATTCCGATGTTTTTCGATGGTGTGCAGTACATATTTCAGCTGGGCGATTTCATCGGGATGGGTATCATAGAGTTCCATGGTGGTCTTGATTTCCGCAAGGGAAAAGCCAAGACGTTTTCCCCGGAGAATCAGTTTGAGACGAACCATGTCCCGGTCATGGTAGATTCGCCGGTTGTTTTCGCGCACCGGGGCCAGCAACCCTTCTGATTCATAGAAACGGATGGTCCGGGAAGTCAGGTTAAACTGCCGGGACAGGTCAGAAATGGAATAGGTAGCTGGATTGGCCATGAATGCGCTGTGGTGACCGGGGATGTTTCTGGTTGACGTTTACGTTAACGTAATGTAACGTCTTGGTATCGTAAAATCTACCCCTGCCGGAGAGAAAACCTTGGGTAAAGCCAACGAAATTTCAGCGATGGTTACACCGAAGCTGCGGTTCATTACCGCCGCCAGCCTGTTTGACGGCCATGACGCGGCCATCAATATTGTTCGTCGAATCCTGCAGTCCTACGGTGTGGAAGTGATCCACCTCGGCCACAACCGGTCGGTGGAAGAAGTGGTCAATGCCGCCCTGCAGGAAGATGCCCATGGCATCGCGATCAGTTCCTACCAGGGCGGGCATGTGGAATACCTGAAATACATGCTGGACAGGCTGCGCAGCCAGGGAGGAGAAAAAATACGGGTGTTTGCGGGCGGCGGCGGTGTCATTGTTCCGGAAGAAAAGGCATTGCTGGAGAAATACGGGATTACCCGGATCTATACGCCGGAAGATGGCCAGCAACTGGGGTTGAACGGCATGATCGAGAATACCATCGCCCTCAGCCAGTTTGATCCGGCGGTGGATGCCCCGGACCGACTGGAACCCATCCGGGATGGCAATCTCAGGGCACTGGCCCATGCACTTTCTGCGGTGGAAAACGGAACCGCGAGTCAGGCATTGATGGCAGACCTGTCTGAAGCCGCGGTCCACGGCGGGAGCCCGGTTCCCGTCCTCGGCATCACGGGAACCGGGGGAGCGGGAAAATCATCGCTGACGGACGAACTGGTCCTGCGATTTCGCATGGGATGGGGGGATGGAGTGAAAATCGCAATCCTCGCCGTGGACCCCACCCGCCGGCGTACGGGGGGTGCCCTGCTCGGTGACCGCATTCGAATGAACGCCATTGACCATCCCGGCATTTTCATGCGTTCCATCGCCACCCGGGACAGCACCGCCGAAATCCCCCACTACGTCCCGCGGATGATTGATCTGCTCAAATGTGCCGGATTTGGCCTGGTCATCGTGGAAACCCCGGGGATTGGCCAGGGCAACACCGAAATATCGGCCATGGTGGATTGTTCCCTTTACGTGATGACCCCTGAATTCGGGGCGCAGTCCCAGCTGGAGAAGATCGACATGCTCGATTTTGCCGATGTGATCGCCATCAACAAGTTTGATCGCAAGGGAGCGGCCGATGCCTATCGGGATGTCTGCAAGCAGGTCCAGCGCAACCGCAATGAATTTGCATCGAGACCCGAATCGATGCCGGTTTTCGGAACCATCGCATCCCGGTTCAATGATGATGGCATGACCGCGTTGTTCCAGGAAATTCTGAGTCAGCTTGAAGAAAAGGGGATGTCGTCCCGGACCAATCGGCTGGACCGGGTTGAGACACGGGTCTCCACGGACCAGAACCAGATCATTCCGGAGAAACGGAGCCGGTACCTCGCGGAAATTTCGGAATCGGTCCGCGGTTACAAGCAGTATGCCTGGGAACAGTCATTGATTGCCCGGGAGATCCAGCAGCTCGAAGCCAGCAGGGAGATGCTGCGCAAGGCCGGTCATGAAGACCATGAAGGGCTTGACCGGATGATCCGCGACAGGTCCGCAAACCTGGACCCCGGCCTGAAAGATCAATTGACCGGCTGGGGAAAGAAGGTCGAGGAGTATTCCGCCGGGGAGTTGAGCATTGCCGTCCGGGGCCGCCGCATTTCCAACCGGCTGAAGCGCGAAACCCTGTCCGGAACACTGGTTTCCAGGGTGTCGCTGCCACGATACGAAGATCATGGGGAACTGGGGAAGTGGTTGATGCTGGAAAATCTGCCGGGGAGTTTTCCCTTTACGGGGGGAGTCTTTCCGTTCAAGCGCGACAATGAAGATCCGACCAGGATGTTTGCCGGGGAAGGGGATGCCTTCAAGACGAATCGGCGTTTCAGGAACCTGTCCCGGCACTCCGACGCCAAGCGGCTGTCCACCGCGTTCGATTCGGTGACCCTGTATGGGTGCGACCCGGACGAGCGGCCGGATATCTATGGCAAGGTGGGGAATTCCGGCGTTTCCGTGGCAACCCTGGATGACATGAAGGTGTTGTATGATGGCTTTGACCTGTGCCATCCCGCCACCTCGGTATCCATGACCATCAATGGCCCGGCGCCGATCATACTGGCGATGTTTCTGAATGCGGCCATTGATCAGCAGGTCTGTGCATTTGTCGAGAACGAACAGCGTTCTCCGGATGAGTCTGAATTTGAAAACATCCGGCTCCATGCACTGGAGAATGTGCGCGGCACCGTCCAGGCCGATATCCTCAAAGAGGACCAGGGCCAGAATACCTGTATCTTTTCAACGGAATTTTCCCTGAAACTGATGGGGGATATCCAGGAGTATTTCACCCGGTACCATATCCGCAACTTCTATTCGGTGTCCATCTCCGGATATCATATTGCCGAAGCGGGGGCCAACCCGATCAGCCAGTTGGCGTTCACCCTTGCCAATGGGTTTACCTATGTGGAGGCCTACCTGGCAAGGGGAATGGAAATTGATGATTTTGCCGCCAATTTATCCTTCTTTTTCAGCAATGGAATGTGTCCGGAATACACGGTCATGGGGCGGGTGGCCCGGCGAATCTGGGCCGTGGCGATGCGGGAGCGGTATGGTGCCAGCGAACGGTCCCAGAAACTGAAGTACCATATCCAGACTTCGGGGCGGTCACTGCACGCCCAGGAAATCGATTTCAATGATATACGTACCACGCTTCAGGCGTTGATTGCGATCTATGACAACTGCAACAGCCTGCATACCAATGCCTTTGATGAGGCCATCACCACCCCCACCGAGGAATCCGTGCGACGGGCTCTGGCCATCCAGCTGATCATTAACCGGGAGTGGGGGCTGGCCATGAACGAAAATCCGAATCAGGGCAGTTTCATCATTGATGAACTCACCGATTTGCTGGAAGAGGCGGTGCTTTCGGAGTTTGAACGGATTTCAGAAAGGGGCGGGGTTCTCGGTGCCATGGAGACCGGGTATCAGCGAGGGAAAATCCAGGAAGAATCCCTGTATTATGAACACCGGAAACACGAAGGGACGCAACCCATTATCGGGGTCAATACCTTTCTCAATCCCGACCCGGTGGAAGACACCGTATCCATGGAATTGTCCCGCTCGACCGAAAAGGAAAAACAGAGCCAGATTACCCGGCTCCGGGATTTCAAGGAGCGTCACCGGGAGCATTCCCAACAGGCCCTGGACCGCGTCAAGAAGGCGGCGGTCCGCAATGAGAACATTTTTTCCGAACTGATGAATGCGGTCCGGTATTGTTCGCTTGGTGAGATTTCATCTGCACTCTATGAGGTGGGTGGCCAGTATCGGCGAAACATGTGAAAATTAAACGGAGATGACCGCTTTCATCGAACACATCGTTTCCGGAAACCGCCATGCCCCGGGCTGAGGACCCGTCGAGTCAGGAATGGAGATGACCAGCATAGGGGTCATCGGTGCGGGAACCATGGGAAATGGCATTGCCCAGGTCTTCTCGACATCCGGGTTTGAGGTACGGTTGGTGGATGTCGATGCACAACGACTGTATCAGGGCATGGAGGCCATGGATGTCAGCCTGGGACGGCTGGTGAAAAAGGAATGGATGACCCCCGAACACAAGGATCGGGTCATCGCGTCCATCCGCACATCCCAGCGGTTGGATTCCCTGCACCGCTGTGAATTCATTGTCGAAGCGGTGACAGAAAACCTGGCGGTGAAATCGGATCTCCTGCAGAAACTCGACCGCATTTGCCCGGATGAAACCATCCTGGCATCCAATACCTCTTCCATTTCCCTGACCCGGCTTGCAGCGCAGACGGCCAGGGCGGACCGGGTCATTGGCATGCATTTCATGAATCCGGTGCCCTTGATGAAGCTGGTAGAGGTGGTGCGGGCCTACCAGACGAGTGAGAAGACCTGCCGGGAAACGGAGCAACTGGCCCTGAAACTGGGCAAAACGCCGGTCTTTGTCAACGACAGTCCGGGATTTGTCTCCAATCGTATTTTGGTGCCGATGATCAATGAAGCCATTTTTGCGCTGCATGAAGGCATTGCGGAAGCGGAAGCCATTGATGAAATCATGGTGCTGGGAATGAATCATCCCATTGGCCCCCTGGCTTTGGCGGATCTGATCGGCCTGGATGTGGTACTGTCCGTCCTGGAGGTCCTGCAACGCGGCACGGGTGACCCGAAATTCCGGCCCTGTCCCCTGCTGACCAAAATGGTGGATGCCAATCTGCTGGGCCGAAAAACCGGCCAGGGATTTTACCCGTACCCCTGACTTTCGGAAGCTGCGTTCATGTTGCCACGGGGAGATACACTGGAAGAAGTCCGGGACCGCTTCCACTGGAACATCCCGGAGTTCTTCAACATGGGCGTCTCGGTATGTGATCAATGGGCCGACAGGGAACCTGACCGGGTGGCCATCATCCACGACAACGGAGAAGCGGTTGAACACCTCTCCTACGGGCAACTTCGGGCACAGTCGAATCAGCTGATGGCCCTGTTGGCCGATTTGGGGATTCGGGCCAATGACCGGGTGGGCATCCTGTTGCCCCAGAACCCCTGGACGGCGGTTGCCCATATCGCAGCCTGGAAAATGGGGGCCATCTCCATTCCCCTGTTCACGCTGTTCGGTCAGGAGGCGCTGCAATACCGCCTGTTGGACTCTTCCGCAAAAGTGGTGGTCACCAATCTCGATGGAGCGAACAAAATACGTGAAATCCGTGACGATTTGCCGGGGCTTCGACACATTCTGTGTACCCATGGAAGCGGTGAGGATGTCCTGGACCTGTGCAGTGAACTGCCCGGGGTCCGCGGTGACGGTGCTCCCCGGAATACCCGCGCTGAAGACCCTGCGCTGATTGTGTATACATCCGGTACAACCGGCAATCCAAAGGGGGCCCTGCATGCCCACCGCACCCTGCTGGGCCACCTGCCGGGGGTGGAAATGAGCCATGATTTCTTTCCGCAGCCCGGGGACAAAATCTGGACCCCTGCAGATTGGGCGTGGATCGGGGGGTTGATGGATGTCCTGATGCCCGCGTTGTATCACGGCGTTCCGGTCGTCTCCCGAAGATTTGACAAGTTCAATGGAAAAAAGGCCTTTGCGTTCATCCATAAACACGGGATTCGCAATGCCTTTTTGCCGCCGACGGCCTTGAAAATGATGCGGATGGAGGAGGATGTCCCGAACCGGCGGGTTTCGCCCCTGCGCAGTATCGCAAGCGCCGGGGAGTCACTGGGTGCCGAGTTGCTGGAATGGGGCAGGGAAGCCTTCGGAATCTGGATTAATGAATTCTATGGTCAGACGGAATGCAATATGATTGTTTCTTCCTGCGGGTGCCTGAGGAAACCGGAACCGGGGGTGATGGGATTTGCCGTGCCCGGACATGATGTGCAGGTGATCTCGGCCGACGGCGAAATACGGGGAGTGGGCAAGTTGGGGCAAATTGCGGTTCGGGGCCCAAATCCGGTAATGTTCCTGGGATACTGGAACAATGAGGAGAAAACGAAAGAAAAATACCGGGGGGAGTGGCTGTTGACCGGAGACACCGGGATACGGGAGCCCAGTGGTGCCTTACGGTTTGTTGGCCGGGAGGACGACGTCATCACGTCATCCGGTTACCGTATCGGACCGGGGGAAATCGAGAACTGCCTGTTGGGCCATCCTGCGGTCGCCATGTCTGCAGTCATCGGCAAACCCGACCCGATGCGCACTGAAATCGTGAAGGCGTTCGTGAAACTCAATGTGGGGTATGAGGAGACCGGGGCACTCAGGGAGGAACTGCAGCAATGGGTCAAAATGAGACTGTCTGCCCATGAGTATCCCAGGGAAATCGATTTTATTGAGAATTTTCCATTCACCACCACCGGAAAAATCATTCGACGCAAACTGAGGGAGCTCAACTGAAAAACATGAACGTGAATGAAGCATTGAAAAGCCGAAAATCGGTACGGGCCTTTCTGGACCGGGAAGTGAGCACCAGGCAGGTCACCGCGATCCTGGAATCCGCCCGGTGGGCTGCATCCGGAACCAACGCCCAACCCTGGGAGGTGGTGGTCCTGTCCGGCGAGAGCAAGGCCGCGCTATGCCGGGAAATCGGGGAACTGTTCGATGCCGGGATCCGGGGGAAAATGGAGTACAACTACTACCCGGTGGACTGGAAGGAGCCATTCAAGGCCAGGCGGGTCGCATGCGGGATGGCGTTGTATTCCGCCCTGGGCATACAACGCGATGACCTCGAACGCCGGAAATCCCAGTGGGCCGCGAACTATCGTGCCTTTGATGCGCCGGTCGTCCTGCTGTTCTTTATGGACCGGGGTCTCGAAACCGGCTCGTATCTCGATGTTGGCATGTTTATCCAGTCCATTATGCTGGCTGCCCTGGATCAGGGCCTGGCCACCTGCCCACAGGCTTCACTGGGGGAATATCCGGAAACCGTGAAACGCCATGCCGGATATGACGACCGTCATGTGCTGGTTTGCGGGATGGCACTGGGATATGAAGATTGCAGCGATCCGGTGAATCATTACCGGACCACCCGGGAAGAGGTTTCTGCATTCACCCGGTTTCTGTCCTGAGTCATTCCCGGAAAACGGATTTCGATGGCGGTCTCACAAGGGGCGACCCGGTGAAAATCCGGTAAATGGGATCACGGGCCAGCGTCCGGAATCTGAAAAAGGGGAGAATGGCGTGTGAAGTTCAGATTAAAGTCGCTCCGGATGGACGTCCGCAGATAAGCATTCAGGAAACCGTTGTCCATCGAGACATGAGAAGGCCGAAGAATCGGAAGCACCGTCGTGCCATGAACAAACTGTGAGACCGATTACCGCATGGCAGTTTCAATGCTGGTTCCGACTTTCTCCGCCGGTCCGACATGGTGTGCCTTGGCCTGGGGGGTATGCCAGTAGTAACAGCCCCGGTCGTAAGCGTTCGGTCTCCCTGTGTAAATCAGAAATGCTGTCCCAAGGATTGTATCGGTCGCTTCGAAGGAAAGAAAAAGGGGTCAAAGGCCCTTTTCCCGGATCGAGTTGCTCGGCCTGGCCCTGTATGGCTCAGAGTTTGATGCCGTTATCTTTTTTTGACAGGCTGGTTCCGCTATTGTTCGACTTGTTCGGCCGCTGACAGTACGGTACGCGGTTCAGTTTCCTTTTTTCTGGCTTGGGACAGTCAAGCACCTTGCACAAAAGGCATCAGGCTCGGGATGCCCGGTTCGTAATCATACGCCCCAACCGGCCAGACATAACCCAGCTGAGCAAGTTGCTCGATTTTTTCCATCACACGCTCATGTGTGATCGGTTCATCATCGGCCAGGCCTTTTTCAATTGCTTTCTTTAGCGCGTCGCGATGCACAACCGGTGAGCCAGACTGGGAAAAAGTATCGGCAATGCTCTTGGACACCGACAGCAACTTCATTCCGTCCAGTTCATTGAACCGGACCCGGTACATGGCGTTGCGCTTTCTGATGACCTCTTTTTCTGCCGCCTTGACGGTCTCCATGGAGATAATCCGCTCCCCTGTCTGTTGCAGTTGCTGGGCAATGCAGCTTCCCCAGACCTGGGTGAAAAAGGGGTAGCAGTGGGTCTGCTCCACGATGTGCTCGATGGCACCAGGGGCAAAGGCGATACCGGCTTTTTGCAACGGGACGGTGAGTGCTTCGGCGGCTTCTTTCGGTGACAAACGCCCCAAAGGAAGGATTTCGCTGCGGTCCCAGAACGAGGCATTGGCTTTCCTCAGTGCGGCTTCAAGGTTCGGCGTGCCGGCCAGCACCAGCAGGAAAGGGCTACCTGCTCTGCGGACTGACTGACTGGCGTTCAACAGTGATTCGGCAACCGCTGGCTTTAACCGGTGCGCTTCGTCGATGATCAGGATTAAGGGCTTGTTCCCACTTCTCTCCTGCAGAAGCTTTCGGATGGTCGAGGAGGTTGGGGACCAATCCATTTCCGTTTTTGCCTGGAAAGGCCCGACCCCAGCGGAAAACCCGGCCGATTTGAACCGCTTGCGTAATGTCTGATGGCCCTCCGTCAAGCGGTCGGTTAACTCGGCCAGGGTCTCCATCTCGTTTGGAGTGACCCATAGAATATCCAGCTTCGAGGTTTCTTTTTGGAGTGTCCTGGTTTGCAGATAACTGAGCAGGGCAGTTTTTCCGTTGCCCCGGGGACCGTAGAGAATCAGGTCCCGACTGGGCGGTTCCCGATCTTTCAGGTCATCGACACAATCCTGGAAGTAGGCCTGCTCTTCCTTGCGGCCGGCCAGATGCGGGGGTACCACTCCCGTGCCGGGTTTAAACAGGCGTTTCAAATTAGCGGTGCTCATTCTCTCTCCCCCAAGACGCACCATCCTGCCTCAAATCCATGATATTGTCAAAAATCAGGTGTTGCCACGGCCAGGCTGAATCAGACCAGCGCCGTTTCAGCCAGCGGTGTAGATTGGCCAGAGGGTTCCCGTACCGTTTTGCAACAAATGTCTTGGTGGCACCACTCAACCCCCCAATTTGCTTAATAGTCGGTGTGCACGGCAATATCGCGTGATAATTGAGTCCCCCGGAAGCTACTCCAGAACCTTCCTGTTCACAGAAAAACATCGAGCAGTGTTCATGGTCGCATCGTCCATGGTCACGATCAGGACCCATTACCGGCCCTACCGAGTCAAGCAGTGAGAAGATGTTGGATTGTCCGGCAGACACCGGGCAGGACGGGCCGCTCTGGCCTTTTTCCGGGAGGGACGCATTAGACCGCGCGGAATGCCTGGAAACCCCTATTTCCGAACCGTGATTCGAGGCTTTCCATACACCGGGTGGGCCGAGGTAGCTGATGTTTCCGTGCAATCGGCGGAATCAGAATCGCATGGTCTCGGAAATCAGCCAGTCCACCACTTTTTTCATGGCGGTTTCGTGGTCATCCCCCTGTTCAATTGCCCCGTTGAAAACGGCAAGCTGGCGATGGGCGCTGGTACCACGATGGATAATTTTCCGGGCATGGCTGATTTCATCCAGACACCCGGCCTCGTCGGCATCTTCGTGGATCAATCCGAGTAGTTCCTCCAGCAACTGGGGGAAATCAACCACCTTGCCGATGCCGAAATCAATCAGCCCCTGGTCGATGCCGTATCGATGGGCGCGCCAGCGGTTTTCATCAATGAGCATATTCGGATAGATCCGCCATTCCTGATTGGCGGTTCGCAACCGAAACAACATGTGCAGCCAGCACTGGTAGATCGCGGCAATGCATAGCGTGTCTTCCAAGGTCGTACACAGGTCGGAGATCCGCATTTCAATGGTGTCATAGTGCACACTGGGTCGAAGGTCCCACCAGATCTCGGTGGCATCCTGTATGACCCCGGCAGAAACCAGTACATCGACATGTCGCTGGTAATCCGAATAACTCCCGAACCGATGCGGCATGCCGGTTCTTGGCATGCCGTTCCAGACCGACATGCGGTAGGACATTAATCCGGTATCTTCCCCTTTCCAGAAAGGGGACGAGGTGCTCAATGCAAGCAGGTGCGGCAAAATGTAACTGGCCTGATTCATCAAGTCGATTCTCAGGTCGTCATCCTCAACCCCGACATGGACGTGCATTCCACTGATTAGGAGTCTGCGTACGACGGCCTGCATTTCCCGGGCCAGGACCTCATAACGCTGTTTGTGTGTGATCGCCTGGTCCCGGGGTTCGGCAAAGGGGTGCGTGGAAACGGCAATGATGGCCAGGTCGTGGTCATGGGCGACTTCGGAGACCGTCGTACGCAAATAACTGAGTTCATCCCGGGCCTGCTGGATGCTGTTGCAAACGGGAGTGCCCACTTCGACCTGGGATTGAAGAAGTTCGGTCGAAACCTGGTTGCCGAGTTTCTTTCGCATGGCAGGCATCAGTGATCGGTGTACCTTGCGGATCAGGTCTCCGGTATGCGGATCCACCAGCATATATTCCTCTTCGATACCAATGGTAGAGCGGGAATCTGATTTCACCTTGCCGGATGCGTATTTCATAGATGGATATTAAATGGCCAGGTCGGGTTAGTAAAGTTTTGAGCCACCCCCGTGCCAGTTTGACCTGCGAATGGATATCAATTTTGGAGAGGATGATGTTGTTTTTCCTTGGAGAGTCATTGGTATGACTCCGAAGTCCCTCCTATCCGGTGATTGTCTTGCCTGTTCAAAGAAGGTTCGCTGGTTGTCTGCCTGCTTTTTACTTTACCTGAAAACAATCATTTAGACACAGCAGAAAAAAGCATTATCAGGCCAATTCCGAGTATCTCGTGTCTTACGAACTATCGGCATCGGTTGGTCTCGGGTATCACTGAAAAATTTTTTCAGCATGCAGGAAGAGTGAATTCCGGAAGATTCAATTCGGGAAGCGGTGGAAAAATAAGTCTGTACTATAATTCTTCAAACCGACAGACCGGTTCTACCCTGTCAACCTGTCAGACAGGCTTTTAAATCCTTGGCTGCAGCCCGCATCAACGGAATTTCATCCTGCAGCGTTTGTATTGATTTACGGGTCGCCAGCGCATGCGTGGAAAGACAGGCTACCAAAGTGCCGTTGTCCGCAAAGATCGGTACCGCAGCTCCGTTCATGTCATCAAACCATTCTTCATTGTCCAGTGAAAAGCCGGTTTCACGAATATGCATCAACTCTTTTTCGAAAACTTCAGGACAGGTAATGGTGTTTCGTGCCGATTCCGCCTTGTTGATCCTTTCAAAGATTCCCAGGGCAATCGCCGATTCCATGGTCGAAAGATACAGCTTGCCCGAAGCGCAACAATGCAACGGCAAGCTGGTGCCGACTTTCAGATTGACCTGGAATGGCCAATGGGATTCCAGCCGGTCAAAGTAAATCAGCCTGGTTCCGTGCGGAATTGAGATATTGACGGTTTCATTCAGGATTTCTGACAGGGCGTGCAAGATCGAGCGGCGTTCGGTCACTTCCGGTTCATATTGCAGACTGTCGAGCATCATTTCCCGAAAACGTTCGCCAGGAACATAGTGGCCCGATGCATACGTGGCAATGAAGCGCTCTTCGCGCAGGGTTTCCAGCCAGCGGTAAATGGTTGGAACCGGGATATCCAGCGACTGGGACAACCCCGCAGCTGTCGCAGACTGTGGGTGTTTGCAGATCGCTTCGATGATTTCGAGAATGCGCCGGGGCGAATTGCGGGTTGATTTGGTTTCGGTCATTCAGGAACGCTTGGCTTGTCTTTTGCTAAACAAGAAGAGAGATGATAAAGGAAACTAACGTAAATCAGATGATGGGTCAACTAAATGAGAATTGAATTATCATTTAGTTGACATGGTATCTTTGTCTGACTTAGACTTGCCTTGAAGTTAATCGAAGAGGAGAGCATTATGAAATCACTCGTACACGTCCTGACCCGTTTTGGACGGCGGGTACCCGCCATGGCCGCCATTGTCGCGCTATGCGTGGGTACAGGTATCCATACGCCTGCCGAAGCACAGGAAAACATTCGCTGGAAAGTACAATCCACCTTCAATACGGCCTGGCCGGCCCTTGGGGACCCCATCGCTTATCTTGCTGAAACCCTGGACAATGCGACGGATGGCCGGATTAAGCTGAAGATTTACGAACCTGGCAAGATTGTGCCGCCGCTTGAAATAACGCCTTCCATCAGCAAGGGTGATTTGCCGGCTGCCTATAATTATCTGGCCTATGACCAGGGGCGTATCCCCTCAGCGGTGCTGTTTTCCGCGGTTCCGTTTGGTATGGAGCCCTGGGAGTACGCGGCGTGGTGGTTCGAAGGCGAAGGGGCCACATTGGCCGCGGAAATTTATCATCAACGCAATGTTCATCCGTTGCTGTGCAGTACGATTGGACCCGAAACAGCGGGCTGGTACCGAAAACCCATCAAAGGCCTGGATGACCTGCAGGGTTTGAAAATCAGGTTTTCTGGACTGGGGGGGATGGTATTGAATGAAATCGGGGCCTCCGCGACCCTGATGGCAGGGGGCGAAATCTTCGCTGCGCTTGAGAAAGGCACGCTTGACGCCACCGAATACTCCATGCCTGCCATTGATGAAATCCTCGGATTTCACAAAATAGCCAAATACAACCTGTTTCCGGGTTGGCATCAGCCTTCCACTTCCACCCATCTGTTGATCAACCTGGATATCTGGAATGGGCTTTCTGCAGCGGATCAGGCATTGTTTGAAATGGGTTGTACCGCCGCGACCATGCGTGCCATTACCCGTGGTGAAGCACTCCAGGGTGCCCAGATCAGTAGCTTTGCCGAGAAAGAGGTGACCGCTGCGAAGTTGCCGGATGATGTCATCCAGGAACTCAAAACCGTGTCAATGAGAGTCATTAACGAGGAAGCCGCGAAGGACGCAGATTTCAAGAGGGTCTGGGAATCGCAACAGGCCTTCCATGCGGAATACCAGATCTGGAAGGAATGGGGTTATCTGCCCAGAGACTTCAGATAAGCAGGTCCTATGTGCTGATGGGCCAGTCCTGGCCCTTATGAACTCCGCAGCCGATGGGTTCGGTTGCGGAGTTTTTTTGTTGAACCAATCATATTCTCATGTTAAACAAGAGGCATGACTGATGCCACTCGAATCGTTGAATCCCTGGCGCACCATGATGCTCTGGTTGAAACCCCATTAAGCAAAAAGCTGGACCGGTTCATATTGTCCATTTGCGGGGCTTTCAACTGGATATGGGTCGTTCTGCTGCTGGTGATCATCGGTAATGTCATACTCCGGTATGTGTTCAGTCAGGGAATGATTGAACTGGAAGAACTGCAATGGCATCTGTATTCCATCGGCTGGTTGATGGCGCTTTCCTCCACATTTATTGTGGATGGTCATGTCCGGGTGGATGCCCTCCATGACAAATTGTCCTACAAGGGCAAAATGTGGTTTGAGTTGGTCGGGTTGCTGGTTTTGTTTTTGCCCTTCGTTTCTTTTATCGTCTACTATTCCCTGGACCTGGTTGCGCTCTCCTGGTCGACCAGTGAAACGTCGACATCGGCGAATGGGTTGCCCGCGAGATGGATTGTGAAAGGATTTCTCTGTTTTGGTTTTTCCCTGCTTTGTCTGGCGGGGATTTCCCGGCTGATCAAGGTGATCGCTTCCCTGAGGTCCCCTTCCAACCTGAACCCTCCTTCTTTGCCCGAAGGCACTGCCCAGCGGATGATGTGATGGAGTTTGAGGCGAATCACTACATGGCGATAGGGTTGTTTGCTTCCTTCATCGTCTTTATTTTCATGGGATACCCGGTGGCCTGGCTGATGGGTGGTTTGGCGATCCTCTTTACGCTGCTTTCCATTTTTCTGGACACCTATTTCGATACCTTCTTTGGCCTCGACTGGGGGTATACCTCGATTGTGGTGACCCGGATTTACGCGGTCATGAGCAACTGGGTCCTGGTGGCCTTGCCGATGTTCATCTTCATGGGAATCATGCTGGACCGGTCGGGCATTGCCGAGGACCTGATGACGGACCTTGCAAAGCTGTTCGGCCGCATGCGAGGCGGCATCGCGATTTCAGTCGTTTTCATTGGCGTGCTGCTGGCAGCCTCCACCGGCATCATCGGCGCCTCGGTCGTACTGCTCGCCATTCTCGGTATTCCGTTGATGCTGAAGAACCGGTACAGCCCGGAACTGGCCTGCGGGGTGGTCTGTGCAACCGGGACGCTCGGGATTCTGATCCCGCCCAGTATTATGCTGGTCATGATGGGGGACCAGATCGGAATCTCGGTCGGCGACCTGTTTATGGGCGCCGTCTTCCCGGGGTTGCTACTGGGCCTGCTCTATACCACCTATATCGTCTCCTACGCATGGTTTGTCCCCAAGGCGGCCCCCGCTCCGGAAAACGCAGAACCGGTCACTGCAAAAATCCTGCTGAACGTACTGCGTTCCACCATCCCCCCTGCGCTGCTGATCTTTGCGGTGCTCGGCAGTATTTTCTTCGGGGTCGCCACCCCCACGGAAGCTTCCGGGGTCGGCGCACTGGGCGCAACGCTGTTGGCGTTGATGCGCGGCCGGCTTTCCTGGGCCGGCCTGAACAAGGTGGTACAGGCAACCTCCAAGACAACAGCCTATATCTTTGCCCTGTTTGTCGGCGCCACCGCATTTTCCCTGGTGTTACGCGGATTGGGTGGAGACGAAGTGATTGAGGGCGTATTGACGTCGCTCTCCTTTGGCCCCCAGGGGGTTGTTCTCATTGTGCTACTGTCCGCCTTCATTCTCGGGTTTTTCCTGGACTGGATTGAGATTACTCTAATCATCCTGCCTCTGATTGCGCCGGTCATGAGTTCCCTTGGGGTTGATATCATCTGGTTCACGGTGATGTTTGCAGTCTGCCTGCAGACCTCCTTCATCACCCCGCCGGTTGGGTTTGCGCTGTTTTACATGAAAGGGGTTGCACCCAAGGGGATTGCCATTTCGCAGGTCTACAAAGGCGTCATCCCGTTCGTCGCACTGCAGATGATTGCCGTATGGGTCGTCTTTCAATGGCCCAAAATCGTCACCTGGCTGCCCGAAGCGGCTTACGGGTAGCGACTCCGCCCCAAGGTCCGGCTGGCTGAACAGGGGGGATGCCAGTCAACCCCGCCCTCCTGTCCATCCGTTCAGACCCGTATTCACCCCCAGGGAAGGGAAAACGTTTTCACATTGGTATAGCTTTTCATGGCTTCGATCACGCCTTCCTTGTAACCCAGACCGGAATCCTTGATACCGCCAAAAGGGGACATTTCGATTCGATAACCCGGTACTTCCCAGATATTCACCGTTCCCGTATTCAATTCATTCACGAACCGGATGATATGGTCCAGCCGGTTGGTACAGACCCCGGATGACAGGCCGAATGCGGTGGAGTTGGCCACTTCAATGGCATGGTCAATGTCCTTGACCCGGATGATCGGAACCGGTGGACCAAAGGTTTCTTCGCGAACCAGTTCGCAGTCAGGGGGAACATGGTCCAGCACTGTGGGGGAATAAACGGCCCCCTGCCGAACATTCCCATACAGCAGTTCCGCCCCTTTTCCCATCGCATCCTGGACCCGGTTCTGGAACAGGATGGCCGCCTGTTCAGTAATGACGGTCCCGATATCGGTCTGCGGGTCCATGGGGTCGCCGTAGCGGAGTTTCCCGGCTTTTTCCGCCACCAGGGAGGCCAATTCATCCGCGATGGATTCCATGGCGAGCACGCGCTTGACCGCCGTGCAGCGTTGACCGGAATTCCGGGTAGCGCCCTGGACGGCCATTTCCGCCGCTTTATCCAGGTCGGTATCGTCCATGACAATGAACGGGGAATTCCCTCCCAGTTCCAGTACCGTCCGTTTATAGCCCGCAGTCTGTGCGATATATTTGCCCACCGGGACGCCACCGGTGAACGTAATCAGGTCGATATGCGGATTGGTGATCATTTCATCGCCCATTTCTTCCGGCAGGCCCGTGACGATGGACAGCATTTCCGGCGGCAGGCCGGCTTCGTACAGAACGTCGGCAAGGAGCAGCGCGGTCAATGGGGTCAGTTCCGTGGGTTTTCCCACCAGACAATTGTTGGTTGCGATGGCCGGAGCGATCTTGTGCGCGATCATGTTCAGGGGATGATTGAACGGTGTGATTGCGGAAATGACGGTCAGAGGCTCCCGCTGGGTGAATATCTTGCGCTGTTTCCCGTGTGGGGTCAGGTCACAGGAGAAGATTTCCCCATCATCCTGAATACACAACTGGCCCGCGAGGGAGAAAACATCAAAGGCGCGCCCGACTTCGTACAGGCTGTCTTTCTTGCTCAGGCCGCATTCCGCGGTGATCAGGTCGGAAATTTCCTGTTTTCTCGAAATCAGGTGGTCCGCGGTTTTCAACAGAATTTTCTGGCGTTCATACCGGGTCAGGCGGGGCCGGTAGTTGGCGGCCGTATCGAATGCCCCGGCCACCTGTTCCCGGCTTGCCCGGGGAACGGTGCCGACGATTTCGTTGGTATACGGATTCTGGACCTCGACGACTTTCCCTGTCTCACCATCGACCAGTTCCCCCGCGATACGCATTTTCTGATGATTGATTCCGGTTCGTGGCGTGTTGTTCATGGTTTTTTCCCTTTGGGTGGTGATCTCTATGTCAGGGTATGGTTCAGGGCGATGTCAAAAACATCAAAATTCCGCAGGGGATGTTTTCCCACAGGGTTCACTTTTCGATTGAAAATCAGGGGAACCGTCTGTTCGCTGACGCCGCCATGCGATCGCAATGGAACCTCCAGTCCGGAAAGATCATGGCGGTCTTCACGGGTCCCAATCACCGTATCGGCTGCGGACACCAGTATCAGGTCCCCCATACGGTCCGCCGCCAACTCAAACAGATGGCATCCCTCCTCATTGCCCAGTACCTGTTCGAGACCTTCCAGCCGCGAAAGGTTCTGAATGACTTCCGGGATATTCACGTCCTCATCCAGATAGACGGTTGCAAACGACCCCAGGGCCCCATGGTGAACCACGTAGGGATCCGTGATCGGCAGAATGACGCGACCCCGGTTTCGGCCCACCAGGGCATCCACCTTGTCCTGGAGATAGATCACATTGGGCTTTCCGTCGTCCCCGTGCTTTGCATTCATTCCATGATCGGCGGTCAGGCCGAGAACGGCACCGAGGGCATCGAGCTGGCTCCAGTACGCATCCATCATGGCGTAAAACCGGTTTGCACCATCACTGCCGGGTGCGAATTTGTGCTGAATGTAGTCGGTAGTGGAAAGGTACATGATCTCCGGGCGGACGGTCTCCATTAACCGGACCCCCGCCCTGAATATGAATTCCGACAATTCGGCGCTGTAGACATCCGGGACATCCATTCCCACCATTTCCACGACCTTTTCAATTCCGTTGCCAGCCAGGGTGGTGTCATCGGATTTTTCCGAAGAAAAACAGATTGCACCGTCCGCACCAAAGGCCAGCTCATTGCCCAGCAAACGATGGAGTTTGTCCTTGGCGGTAACAATTGCCACTTTCGCGCCGGCATCCTGAAATGCCTTGAAAATCGTGGGTGTCCGAAGGAGCGAAGGTTCATTCATCATTACTTCAACATCGTTGCTCCGGTCGTAGTAGAAATTTCCACAGATCCCGTGAACCCTGGGAGGGACGCCGGTGACAATGGACAGGTTATTGGGGTTGGTGAAGCTGGGGACGACGCAGTGGCCGCGCAGGTCCGTCCCCTTGCTCTCAATCATGGATTCCATCCAGGGCATGAACCCGGCCTGTACGGCCTGTTCGATGTAATCCGGCTCGGAACCATCGATACAAACCACCACAACGGGTCCTTCGGGCCAGCGGTAACGGCGGCCATTTACTTCAATGCTTCGGGGGTTAGTTGGCATATAGGGCTTTCTGGCAGATTGAAGAACGATTACGGAGTTTAGGTGGATCGGATACCGCGGTGCAACCGGTGCCAAAGCAGATAGTATAAGCCTTGTCCAACACAATATCATTGACCCTGGGAATGGCATCGCCATGGCCTGGCTGTCACGGGCCCAAGCCAAGGGGTTCTGCGCTGGGTCGGTGACCGGAACTCCTTTGGGCCATACCCGGTTTCCCGGACCAGGCGTGATGACCGTTTCCAAAGAGACCGGTTGTCTCCGTTTGATTCACGCTGAGTCCGGGGTTTCATGGTATAACCACCGAAGGGAATGGGCCGGGCCGGGGGGTTGCGGGTAAACGTATTGAGGGTGCGGTACTGGACCCCGGCGACAAGAGGATGAAGGGGTGCGCGGGTGGGATATCCACCAGGCCGTTAAACATTGTCCTGGCGGTACCTGCAAGATCGACGGGTTTTTCAGTTAACATTCCCTCACCATCAATTGAAGAATATTCCAGGGTCGAAATGACTTCCACACCAACTCTGATGATCCAGGGAACAACCTCGAATGCGGGGAAAAGTGTCATTGCCACGGGTCTGTGCCGCCTGTTCAGTTCGAAGGGAATCCGCGTCGCCCCGTTCAAGCCGCAGAATATGGCATTGAACAGCGCTGTGACGCTGGACTCCGGCGAGATCGGCCGGTCCCAGGCTGTTCAGGCACTGGCTGCGGGGGTGGAGGCCCATTCGGACATGAACCCGATCCTGCTCAAACCCAACAGCGACCGGGGAGCACAGGTCATCATCAATGGCCAGGCCAGGGGGAATATGGATGCGGTGGAATACCATGCCTTCAAAAAGGAAGCGATGCAGTATGCCACCGAAGCCTACCGACGTCTTTGCTCCCGGTTCGACCTCATTATTGTGGAGGGGGCCGGCAGTCCGGCTGAAATCAACCTGAGGGAAAATGATATCGCCAATATGGGATTCGCAACCGAGGTCCATTGCCCCGTACTGTTGTGTGCAGATATCGACCGCGGCGGGGTGTTTGCCCATCTTGCGGGAACCATGGATTGCCTGAGTTCAGCGGAACAATCCCTGGTCAAGGGATATTTGATCAATCGATTCAGGGGGGACAAAGCGTTGTTAATGAAGGGAATACAATGGATTACTGAAAAGACATCCACCCCGACATTGGGGGTGTTGCCGTATCTCAAAGGCCTTCATATCGAAGCGGAAGATGCGGTGGATCACCGCAGTGTCGGCTCCCCGGGGGCCGACGACACGATCCATGTCGTGGTGCCCCGGATACCCAGAATCAGCAACCACACGGACTTTGACGTGTTGCGCCTGCATCCCGGGGTGGATGTGAATTTCATTGGCGAAGGCATGACGATCCCCCCGGCAGATCTGGTGATTCTGCCCGGAAGCAAGAACACTATACAGGATTTTTATTGGCTTAAATCAAATGGTTGGATTCCATACCTAAAGAAACACCTGAGATATGGTGGCAAACTGATTGGAATCTGCGGCGGCTATCAGATGGTCGGCCGGTCCATTCATGATCCGGATGGGGTGGAAGGGACGGTGCGTTCCTGTGAAGGGCTGGGGCTGCTGGACTTTGAAACCACGCTGGAGCCCGTGAAACGGTTGAACCGGGCAAGCGGTCGACTGATCGGTTCCGGAGCCTCTGTGGAAGGATATGAAATCCACATGGGGAAAACCGAGGGGAAGGCGCTGGAGTGCCCGGCCATCGAGATCAATGGAAAAATGGATGGAGTGGTGTCGACGGACAACCAGATCCTGTGTACCTACCTGCACGGACTGTTTGACGCCCCCCAGGCCTGTGACGCGTTGCTGAAGTGGGCGGGGCTGGAAGAGGCCCGTACGGGGAATTATGCCGAACTCCGGCAGCGCGAATTTGACCGGGTGGCCACCATGCTGGAAGAGGAAGTCGGGATGGAAGTCCTGGCCAACTGCGCGGGGCTTGAAACCGGGTGATGGTGGAGTTTCTTCCTGTACTGGTGTGCGTTGGCGGGTTGCTGGGGGACCGGGTGTTTGGGGAACCCCGGTGGCATCCCCTTGAGTTCTTTGGCCGTTTTGCCCTGTCCGTGGAGAAAAGGCTGAACAACCGGACTTCAAGAGTCAGGGGGGGGGTCGCACTGGTCCTGGTCACCGTGGTACCGGTAGGCGGTATATTTGTTCTCCAGCAGAACCTGTCCAACCCGTGGATTCGCGGAATTTTCGATGCGGGGATCCTGGTGCTGGTGATTGGGTGGCAAAGCATGAAGGAGCATGCCACCTGCGTGGTGGAGCCATTGATCCGGGGGGACCTGGACGAGGCACGCCAGTCACTCTCCTGGATCGTCAGCCGGGACACTGAAAACATGAACCCGCAACAGGTGGTTGGCTCAACCATCGAATCCGTGCTGGAGAATGGGCATGATTGTGTTTTGGCATCGCTGTTCTGGTATGCATTGCTGGGACCCGCCGGGGCGGTGATGCACCGGCTGGTCAATACGCTGGATGCGATGTGGGGGTATCGAAATGCACGGTTTGAATCCTTTGGATGGACGGCCGCCCGGCTGGATGACGTGCTGGGCTGGATCCCGGCCCGGTTGACGGCCATTTGCTACGGTTTGGCCGGGTCCTTCCCCAGCGCAATCCGTTCGTGGAAGCGCCAGGTGGGCAAGCACAAAAGTCCGAATGCCGGACTGGTGATGGCCAGCGGGGCGGGGGCGTTGGGATGTACCATTGGCGGTCCGGTGGTATATGAAGGGAAAAGCCAGGACAAGCCCTGGCTGGGGCAGGGGGACCCCGCACAGGTCGGCGATATTGGCCGGGCCATTCAACTGATTGACCGAAGCGTGTCCATCTGGATGGTTTCCTATGCCCTGGTGTGGTTTCTGTCCATGAAGTGGGCGTGAACCGGTCCTCATCCGGCAGTTGGCTGGCGGAAGACGGATCACTGTCCGATTCCATTTTGATGGCGGTATTGAACTGACCCGATAGGGTCTCGAAACACCGGGTCAATCTTCCGGCGAGGTCCCGCCAAGCAACCCGGTGGCTTCCCTACAGGGTGGTCTCCAGGGAGTGATCAACCTGCAAAATGGTTTTTTCCAGTTTGTTCCGGTAGTCGCCGGGGTCCTGCCACAGTCCGCGCTGTTGTGCTTCGAGAAGGCGTTCTGCCATTTCCTTCAATGCCATGGGGTTGGACCGCTCCATGAATTGACGGTTGCCGGCATCCAGTGCCAGGGCATCGGTGACGGCTTCGTATTGATAGTCATCAATGAGGCCGGTGGTGGCATCGTAGGCGAACAGATAATCCACCGATGCCGCCATTTCAAAGGCCCCCTTGTAGCCGTGCTGCTGCATCGAGGCAATCCATTTTGGATTGGTTACCCTGGACCGGATGACGAGATTCAACTCTTCCTTGAGAGTCCGGATTTTGGGGGCCGCCGGATTGGCGTGATCCCCATGGTAAACAATGGGGGGCATTCCGCGTAGAACCTGTACCGCATTGCTCATGCCGCCCTGGAACTGGTAGTAATCATCGGAATCGAGCAGGTCATGTTCACGGTTGTCCTGGTTCTGGACCACGACTTCGATCCGGCTCAGGCGATGTTCGAATGAACGAAAAGCTTCCTCGCCAAAATGGTCCTGCGTATAACTGTATCCTCCCCAATTGACATAGGCCTGGGCCAGGTCCGCTCCGTCTTTCCATATGCCTTCATCAATCAGCCCCTGAAGTCCGGCCCCATAACTGCCCGGCTTGGACCCAAAGATCCGGAAACGTGCCTGAACCCCCGCCTGGTCGGCGTTCATGCCGCTGTCAATGAGTTCCTGCCGGGTGGACTCAATATTCGTTCTCAGCACATTGGTGTCCCCCGGCTCTTCGTATTCCGCCAGGGTCTGCACGGCCGTGTCAAACAGCCGGGCCACATTGGGGAAGGCATCCCGGAAAAATCCGGAGATACGCAGGGTGACATCGACCCGGGGCCTGCCAAGCTGGAAGCCGGGGATGATCACGACATCCATCACGCGATTGGACCCTTCTGCCCAGACCGGGCGCACACCCATCAGGGCCAGGGCCTGGGCAATGTCATCCCCACCGGTCCGCATGGTGGAGGTGCCCCAGACCGAGATTCCGAGTTCCCGGGGATACTCCCCGTTTTCCTGGAGGTGGCGCATCAACAGGGATTCTGCGGAACGCTGCCCGAGTTCCCAGGCACTTTGCGTTGGAATGGAACGTGAATCCAGGGAATAAAAATTCCGCCCGGTGGGCAATACATCCAGCCGGCCCCGGGTCGGAGCGCCACTGGGGCCGGCCGGGACAAATTTGCCCGCCAGTGCCCGGACAAAATTCCGGATTTCACCTTTCCCCGAGTCAGCAACCGCCTTCACAATCACGTCATGGATATAGGCCATCAAAGCCTGGGTGCGAAGGAACCCGGCGCCGATGGATCGACCTGCCAGGGTAGCCTCGATAAAGTGTTCCGCGAGCAACTCCAGCCGTTCACGGGTATCCGCCTCCGTTCGCCAGTCTGCATCACTGATCCCGGCCAGTTCCACAGGGCGGGGGCCCTTCCACCTTTCGGCGGCTGACAGCCTGAGCGGATCAAATGGGCCATCGCCATTGTCGAGTCCAAGATCGTCCACCAGGCAATGTAAAATACCGGCGTCATGGGGGTGGTCTCCCCGGGGGAGCCGGGTCAGCGCAACCAGTGTCTCAACCAGGGTATGCTGGTCAGGCGGTTGTCCGAAGGTATGAAGACCGCGTCGAATCTGCGCTTCTTTCAAATCACACAGGTAGGTGTCGAGTTCGTTGAGCAGGGCATCGTCTCCCTCGTCCGTTCCCGCTCCGAGTTCCCGGAACAGGTGGGTTTCCTCCAGGCACCGAAGGATTTTCCGACGCAGGAATTTTTCACGGCGCCGGTCCAGCCCCCGTGCCTGGTAATATTCATCGACCCAGTTTTCCAGTTGCAGCAACTCACCGTGGATTTCAGCCCTGGCCATGGGAGGCATCAGGTGGTCCAGGATGATGGCCTGGGTCCGCCTCTTGGCCTGGGAACCTTCCCCCGGGTCATTGACGATAAAGGGATAGAGATGGGGCACCGGGCCGAGTATGGCATCCGGCCAGCATTCGTCAGACAGTGAAACGCTCTTTCCGGGCAGCCACTCAAGATTCCCGTGCTTGCCGATGTGTGCGACGGCATCGGCCTGGTAGACTTTGACTATCCAGAAATAAAACGCGAGGTAGCCATGGGGAGGAACGAGGTCTGGGTCATGGTAATTCGCCATGACATCCAGGTTGAATCCCCTGGAAGGCTGGATTCCGACAAAGGTTTCACCCAGGCGAATCCCCGGAACCATGATTCGTCCGTTTCGGAACATCGGATCCTTTTCGACGTCCCCCCATCTGTCCTGAACACCCCGGCGATTCGATTCCGGCAGCTGGTCAAACCAGGCAAGATAATCCTCCCTGCAGATACTCTGGTGACACCCCCTGATCGGGTTGGTATCCAGGTGATTGGTCACGCCGGACTGTAACCGGACAATCAGGTCATCGCCATTTTCAGGGATGTCCGCAACGGGATATCCTGCCGCCTGAAGCGCGTTCAGGAGATTGAGGGTCGATGCCGGCGTATCCAGCCCCACCCCATTGCCGATCCGTCCGTCCCGGGTGGGGTAGTTGGCGAGAATGAGGGCGATTCGCTTGTCCGGGTTTTGCTTTTGGGACAGCCGGGCCCATTTTTCGGCCAGGGTGGCCACAAATCGGGCGCGGTCCTTTTTCAGCCGGTAGCGGATGATATCCAGCTGGGCGTTCTGCGAATGCCGGTGCCTGTCCTTGAAGCTGATCGCCCGGCTGATGATCCGGCCATCGTATTCCGGCAATACAATATTCATGGCCAGGTCACGACTGCGAAGCCCCTGGGCGGAATGGCGCCAATCCTTTTCACTGTTGGCCGCAAGGATCGCCTGGATGACCGGAATATCCCTTTCGAACAACCGGGTCGGGGCCTGGGGTTGTGAGGAGAGAGAGGGGTTCCCCTCGGTATGCTGGGAGAAACTGGTGGTATTGATGACAACCTGGCATCCGCAGGCCTGGATCAGGTGATTGATGGTGGCCAGGCAATCCGGGTTTTTCAGCGAAAGGGTCGCGACGGCCAGGGTGTTCATCTTCCTGTCCAGGATTTCAATCAATTGATCAAATGCCCGGGTGTTCCCGGATTGGAGATGGGACCGGTAAAACAGCAGGAGTGCCGTGGGCCGGTCCGGGTCCTTTTTCTCCAGCCATCGCGACAGGGAGATTTCAGGGTCCCCGGCACTGTATAGCTGGGAAAAGGGAAGGGTCCGCGGGGGTTCGATCGGTGAATCCTCAAAATCGGCATCCAGGAATTGATCGGCGATGAAACGGAAAAGATGCCGGGTGTTCCGGGTTCCGCCCTCACGCAGATAGCGCCAGATGGGGTATCGCTGTTCCCGGTTGCAGGTGGACAGCCGGTCGAGTTCGTCATCAGGATGGTCATCACCCGGAACCACGACCAGCGTGATGGGTCGCACGGATGCCAGAACGGCGAGTTGCCGGATGCCATAGGACCAGTAGGCGGCGCCACCGAGCAGTGAAACCACGATCACCTTGCTGTGCTGCAGGACGGCCTGTTCGTAGAGGTCGTAGGCAGCCGGTTTGGTCAGGTGGGCCAGGTTGGCCAGACGGACCGACGGGCACGTAGCGGGCAGGGTGTCCAATACTTCTGCGAGCAGTCCAAGGGAGGTATCCTGGGAGGACAGGATAACAATGTCTCCGGGGGACTGTTGCAGGTCGATGATGCCTTCTTCATCAGAGAAACCACCGGGCTGGGCCGCGAGCAGATGCATTCAGTCGTGCTCTTGTGCCCGTTCTACACCAGGCTTTCCAGCAAATGCTTTCTGAGCATTGCCTCATCCAGCCCCTTGCCGATGAAAACCAGCTTCCCCCTGCGCTCTTCGTTGCGACCCCAGGGCCGGTCGAAATAGCGGTCGATACGGTCGCCCACACCTTGGAAGACCTGGCGCATGGGTTTGCCGGGAAGCGACAGAAATCCCTTGACCCGGAAGATGGCATGGTCCCGGATCAACTGCGCCACCGAGGCGGTGATTCGATCACTGTCCACATCGCCCAACTCAATGCAGACGGAGTCAAAATGATCATGGGCATGAACATGTTCCTCGTCGTGGTGGTGATGCCGATCATGGTGGGTATGGATGGCCTCGATGCTGTTTTCGGAAGCCAGGCCCAACCCCATGATCAGTTCGCTGTTGATCTGGCCGTTTTGGACTTCGAGAATTTTCACCCGGGGATTCACCTGCCGCAGGACGGATTCTCTCACCCTGGACAACGGCTCCCCGTCAAGTTTGTCCACCTTGCTGATGAGAACCAGGTCGGCAGAACCCAACTGATCCTCCAGAAGTTCCTGGAGAGACGGATCATGGTCGAGCCGTTCGTCTGCAGTACGCTGGGCCTGAACCCGGTCCGGGTCGGGAGCGAAGTGACCGTCGGCCACTGCCGGACCATCGACCACGGTGATCACCGAGTCCACCGTGCAGTACTGCCGGATCTCCGGCCAGTTAAAGGCCTGTATCAGCGGCTTTGGCAACGCCAGTCCCGAGGTTTCAATGAGAATATGGTCGATCTCATCACGGCGCGCAACCAGCTGTTTCATCACGGGCAGAAACTCCTCTTCCACCGTGCAGCATATACACCCGTTGGCGAGTTCATAAACGCCATCTTCGGCAATGGGAGCTTCGGGTGGAACAGATGGGTCTTCGCACTCCAGGGGGCAGCTCCTGAGCAGGTCAGCGTCAATATCGAGTTCACCGAATTCATTCACAATGAGCGCAATGCGCCGGCCTTTGGCCTGCCTGATGACGTTTGACAGCAAGGTGGTCTTTCCACTGCCGAGAAAGCCGGTAACGACAGTGGCCGGAATTTTATGGAGGTTGATCATCGTTTTACTTTTCTGGGTTGAGCCGGTTTTACCTTGGGCCGGTAAATATGGGCCTGGTGTTCGTTGTACAAATAGGAATCGTTAAATTGTTGCGGGTCCAGGACCGGTCCGACCAGGATGAGGGAAGTGCGTGTAAACTTCCTCGCCCTGACTTTGGCGACGATATCGGACAGCGTCCCGGTCACAAGGTCCTGGTCGGGCCAGCCCGTTCGATAGCACACGGCGACGGGGCAGCTGGCACCATAATGGGGCTCGAGTTCCTGGACGATCTTGTGAATGTGACTGACCCCCAGATGAATGGCCAGGGTTGCCCCATGCTGTGCCAGGGCCCCCAGGTTTTCTTTCACTGGCATGGGGGTTTTGGACCCATAACGGGTATAAATGACGGTTTGGGTGATGCCGGACAGCGTTAATTCCCTTTTCAGCAGTGCGGCGGATGCGCTGGTGGCGGTGACACCCGGGACCACCTCATAGGGAATGTTCAGGGAATCCAGTCGACGCATCTGCTCGCCGATCGCACCATAGATGGACGGGTCCCCGGAATGCACCCGGGCCACATCCTTGCCCGACTGGTGGGCGGTCTGGATTCGTTCCATGATTTCTTCCAGGTTCAGCGGCGCGGTATCTTCGATGCGGGTGTTTTCACGGACGTCTGCCAGCACTTCTTCGGGCACCAGCGAGCCTGCGTACAGAATGACGGGGCACTGCCGAAGAAGCCGCAATCCCTTGACGGTAATCAGGTCCGGGTCGCCGGGGCCGGCGCCAATAAAATAAACAGTCATTGCTTTTTCGAGTATCCCCGCGGTGTGTATACCCACGCCTTTTGCCCGATGAGGAGATGCCTGGACTCGCGGTTGCCAACACTCACACAGGTAAACATGTCCACCGTGCCGGCATCAAGGTCGCCCAGTTCGATAATCTCCTGGGACTGATCGTGGCGTGTCAGGTTTCGTCCGAGTACCACCGGGGTATTGCCGGGGCGATACTCCAGCAGGATGCGGCGGGCACTGTCCAACTGCCAGTTCCGTCTTTTCGACACGGGATTGTAAAAGGAAACGACAAAGTCACCCGCCCCCGCGGCATGAATGCGTTTTTCGATGACGTGCCATGGAGTCAGCAGGTCCGACAGGGAAATGGCGCAGAAATCGTGGCCGAGCAGGGCGCCCGCAGCGCTGGCATTCGCCTGCATGGCACTGATGCCGGGAATCACTTCGATTTCGACCTCCATCCATTCAGGATGGTTTTCCCGGCCCTGTAGCTGGCGATCAAGAAGCTCAAATACGACGGCGCCCATCGCAAAGATACCGATATCGCCACTGGACAGCAGAGCGGTAGGCCTGCCTTCCGCCGCGAGATTCAGTGCGAGTCTTGCGCGTTCCGTTTCCTCTCCAAGCGAGAGGGCATGACAGGTTTTTTGGGTGACCAGATCGCCAAGGAAATCGAAATAAAGCCCATAGGCCACAATGTCGGTGCTGGCGGCAATGGCTTCGGTGGCCAGGGGTGGGATCAAAGATACCGCCCCCGGCCCGGTGCCGATGAGAAATAACCGGTTCATGGCCCTGGATTTCCGGTCGGTATTCGGGAAGGCGGCCGGGTTGTCGGGGTTCCCGGTTTTCGCGGGGTCGGTCACTGTGCATAGCTCCTGGCCACGGCGACCGTGGCACGGCGGTTCTTTTGTTTGGTGATGACCAGTTCGGCCGGTCTCTGCGTGATTTCACTGGCTGCCAGCAGGGCGGCGGCTTCGGCGACTCCGTAGCAGCCTACTTCCCTGAATACGAGTTCCGATTTTTCCGACAACTGGTTTTCCACAGTACGAAGCCGGGTGGCCCCATAGGTTTTGAATTCCAGTCCCATCTTTCTTGCCTGCGACCGCAATCCCGGCTCGTTGGACTTGATGTCAATGCTCGCCAGGGCCTGGAATGGTGGTGCCGGGGTCATGGCCGCGATCGTGGTTTCAACCAGTTCCGCAATGGTTTCAACCGGGCACCCCCGGTCGCAACCAACCCCCAGGGTGTACACCGGTCTTCCGTAGTGGGTGGCCGAGGTGACCACGACCCGGGCCTTCAGTTCGTCGGCAATGATTTCGGCCAATTCACCGGCCCCCCCTTCATGGCTGGAAAGCAGGGGAATCACAAATTGACCCGCGTCATCGATGACGATGACCCCGGGGTCCCGGGTTTTGTCCCGCAGGACAGGGGCCAGTGCACGGACAACGATCCCGGTTGCACAGATGAACAGGCAGTCCTGTCCCTGGACAAAGGCTTTTTGGGCGGTTTCGACGAAAGGCCTGACCCGGTGATGGTGGGTCGCGTCCGGGAACCGGCTCAGCAACCGTTGTGCCATCTTGTGGCCATTGCCGGTCAGGCTGAATATGGTGATGGAGCGGGTACCGGTCATGGCCTATCGGTTTCCATCATCGCGTTTACGGGTGATCAGGAATACGGAAAAGTAGGGGCCCCTGCCCGATTCCATGCGGGTGATGTCGCGGACGATTCTCTGGTTCTTTTGGCCCGCGTACTCGACATAACAGGCGTCGGTGGTTCGGCCCGCCTGGTGGATCAATGCGAGAATTCGGTCCCGTCGCCGGCCGGGTTTCATGATGGCGATATTATCGAACTGAACCAGTGTGTTGAGAAGGTCCTTGTCGCCCCTGCGCCCGGAGGTGATGGCCAGGTTTTCGGTCAGCAGTGCCAGGGGGTGGCCCGTCAAGGCCGAACTGGCGCTGATCGAACTGATGCCGGGCACGACCTCGATGGCGTACTGGTCGTTCAGCCGATCGTGCAGATAGGCGAAAGAGCCAAAAAAGAACGGGTCGCCCTGACAGAGGAAAACCACCTCTCTCCCCTTGTCCAGGTTTTCTGCGATGAGCGATGCGGCTTCATCGTAAACCCGGTTGGCAGCGTCACGATGGCCACACATCGGCACAATGATCGCATGCTCCCGCTGAGTGGGATTGTCCCCTCCAGCCAGGGTTGGGGCGGCAATCTCGCGGGCCATCGAATTCCCGTATTCACTTTGCAGATAGGTCACCAGGTCACATCGCTGGATCAGGCGCTGGGCCTTCAGGGTCAACAGCTCGGGGTCTCCCGGTCCGACTCCGACCCCGTAAAATGTCCCGGTTGACCGCAAAGGTGAGGGCCCGGGATTCATTTCAATTCACCATCCCGGTCCCAGGGCAATGGATTCCGGCCGATCCCGGCATGGCGGGTGGATGCCGGTGTCCCGGTCATGACGGACTCGCTCCGGCAGGTTCCACGGGGCGAATACATTTGGCAATGGTGACCGGGGCCAGTGACCGGGTTTCCAGGCGGTTCGGAAGATTTTTTTCGACCGCAAGCGTGATCCATTCCCTGGCGGGTTTGTCCCTGCAAAAGGTGGCCAGGGCTGCCTGGCTTTGATCGGTCACGGCACTGGCCACCAGCTTCCCCCCCGGTTTGAGACGGCCCCAGGCATAGGCAAGCATCGCGGCCAGTCCCCCGCTGCCGCCGATAAAGACCGAGTCCGGGTCGGGCAGTGCGGCACAGCACTCGGGTGCGGTCCCCTGGATGGGTGTCAGGTTCCGGATGGTGCCGAATCGTTCATTGTTCTCGATGATGCGGTCCATGCGGGCGGAGGATTGTTCGATGGCGTAGATTTGGCCCGTGTGGTTCCAGCGCGCCCATTCCACGCTGACACTGCCGCACCCGGCACCGATATCCCAGGCGATTTCCCCGCTTTCGGGTTGCATCAGGGAAAGGATGGTCAGGCGGGTTTCCCGTTTGCTGATCATGCCATAACCCGGTTTCGACCCGGTCGCAAACAAATGGTCCGGAATACCGGGAAAACCCGGGAGGGAGGGCTGGATCATTTCCCGGTTTCGTTTTTGCAGGATGATACACACGTTCAGGGGGTGAAAGGAGCGGTTTGAACGGGACAGCGCGGCGGCGGTACCGGACTGTATCTGCTGTTCTGCCCGGCCCATGGCTTCGCAGACCCACATCATGGACCCGTCATACCCCTGCCGGCACAGTTCCCTTGCAATGCGGTCCGGACGGGATTGGCCATCGGTGATGACCGCAATCAGGTGATTGTGCCGGATATGCCGACGCAGTGTTTTCAGTGGACGCCCGTGCACGCTGACGATTTCTGCCTGTTGCCATGGCAGGCCAATGGCATGAAAACAATACTGGATGCTGGAGATGTTGGGATAAAACACCAGGTGTTTCCGGCCCACAAGCCGGGTCAGCCAGGTGCCAATTCCATAAAGGAGGGCATCCCCGGATGCGAGCACGATGATTCTGCGGTGCTGGTTGGTTTCCAGGATTTCCCGCAACGCGGAAAAGGGGGAGGGGAAGCGGCATTGCTCCGCATCCGTTTCGATGTGCGCAATTTCTTTCAGGTGGTGTTTGGCTCCCAGAACCAGGTCGGCCTTTCGGATCTCCTCCATGGCCGCGTCCGGCAATACGCTTCGTTCACCGCATCCCAGGCTGATCACCGTGACCGGGTTGCCCTTCCACTGGATGGGTGCTGATTTCAGGGGCCGGGCATACACCCCGGTCAGGTCTGTACACTCCATGGTGCTAGTGCCGCATTCCGTGTTTCAGCCGTGCCAGGCTGTTGAAGGCCGCCGCGGCCAGTGCACTGCCGCCGCTCCGGCCCAACAGGGTGATGCATTCGCACTCCAACCTCTGGTGATGCGTCCACAGGTACGATTTTGACTCCGGTGCGCCGACAAACCCCACCGGCATACCGATGATCAACGCGGGTCTGGGGGCTCCCTGCTCGAGCATTTCCATCAAGCGAAACAGTGCGGTCGGTGCGTTGCCGATGAGGACGATCCCATCCTGCAGGTAGGGTCCCCACCAGTGCAATGCCGTCATGGTACGGGATTCCCCTTTGGACTTTGCCTTTGCCTCCACTCCCGGGTGATGGAGGAAGCACAACGGTTCCTTTGCCCAATAGCGCCTGCTCACGCCTTGCTTGACCATTTCCACATCACACAACACCTCACAGTGTGCCTGGAGTGCGGCCATGCCGACATCCATGGCGCCTTCACTCATCCGGACTGCACCGGCGATCTCGGGATTTCCGCAGGTGTGCACCAGCCGCATCACCACCTGTTTCTGGCGGTCGCTGAATCCGGATAGGTCGGTATGTCGGCGGATCAGGGCAAACGATTTTTCCTCAATGCCCCGGGGGTCTTTGAGATAGTCCTCCATCGCGCTATTCCCCGTCGCGCCGGTGCTCAATTCGCCAAAACGGCAGGATACGGTCCGTGTGAGTCATAGGTTCTCCGGTTTGTCTCACCCGACAAACAAAAAATCAGTTTAAGGGTCGTTGTGGCAGGTCTCCTGGCTCGTGGGTATTCCGACCATTCGCCTTCCCAAATTCTTTTTGAATTCAGTGGCATATCGAATCGTCGCACCACACATACAGTTGCGGGGGCAGCTCCGGGGTCACCCCTGGGGGATTACCGGATTCCCTGATTCGCATTGACTGCTCAATGCAAAACCACCCCTGCATTGTATCGGTTATTGCCTTTCGTAAAAAGGGATTATGCCATCGCAATGGCGTCCATTAACGAATCAATGGAATCAAAGCTTCGTGATGCCGGGGCCAATACCGGCCGGACCTGTACAAAGACCGGAATGCCCAGTAGTCTGGCAGCTTCCAGTTTTGCGGATACCCGGCTACATCCGCTGTTCTTGCTGATGAGGGCATCGTTCCCGTGTTGGCGCATCCAGGCCAGTTCATCTTCCAGGCTGAATGGGCCAATGGCATGGACTTGGGTGACTCCATCCCGGTCGGCAAAGGGTTTTGCGCTGCGGATTGTCCACGTTTGGTGGCGGGGCCGTTTCTCCACCCATTCCAGTGCGCTGCGGCCAATCGTGAAAAATGGCCGGTGGTAGGGCTCAATTTTCGGCAGCAGGTCCTGCCAGTTTCCATAATTCTGCCAGTTCGGATAATTTTCCCGGTCCCAGCCCGGCCGATCGAAGCGCCAGCAGGCGATGCCTGCGCGGGATGCGGCCGCCACCGCATTGGCTGAAATCTCTTCGGCATAGGGGTGGGTGCTGTCGATCAACAGCGCAATGGCATGTTCCCGGCAATACTCGGCCAGACCCAGGATGCCATCCCGTCCCTCCCGGCTGAATCCACCGCTGTGAATTTTACATGGCAGGTCGGGTTGCCTCACCAGCCCGGCGATACTGTAGGTCACAGAATGTCCGGCCCCGAGCAGTGCGCTGGCCAGGGCCTTGGATTCAGCAATGCCGCCGAGTACCAGAATGTTCATTTTGCATCAGGTCTCAAGCGAGGTCCCCACATCCTGACCACTTCGGTCAATGGCATAGACATCAATTTCGCAGCGGTGTTTGCACGCTTTGCTGGCCGTCGTTCTGGCCAGGGCGCAGATGGCATTGGCCATCGGGATGTTTTCAGACTGGCAGTATTCCAGGGCTTCGAGACTGGTATTCGATTTCAAGATGCGCCGGACCAGGGCGTGGTCTGCGCCGAGTTTTTCGGCGACCTCGCCGAGAAAGCCGAAATCGATGGCTGAATCCTTGCTGTGGAGAGAATGATGGCCCGCCGCCAGCTTGCTGATCTTTCCGAAGCCACCACAGATGGACAGTCTTTTCATGGGGACTTTCCGAAGGTGTTTCAGGACCGCGCCGGCAAAATCACCCATCTCCACCACGGCCATGTCGGGCAATGCCAGGCGTGCCTGGATATGGGTTTCGCTGGTGGAACCCGTGGCGGCGGCAATGTGACTCACGCCGTTGGCATGGGCCACATCAATGGATTGGTGAATCGAGGCAATGAAGGCCGAGCAGGAGTAGGGCCGTACGATTCCCGTGGTTCCCAGTATGGAGAGACCGCCAAGAATTCCCAGGCGGCCGTTCATCGTATCCAACGCGATTTTTGCTCCGTTGACAATCCCGATATGCACCGCAAACCCCCCGGCATAACCACTTTGATTCCCGAGGTCCACCAGATGTTCCGTCATCATTTTTCGGGGGACGGGATTGATGGCCGGTTCGCCGACCGGGATGGACAGGCCGGCACGGGTCACGGTGCCCACCCCTTCCGCCGCGTAAAACCGTATCCCTGGATTTTCGACCAGTTCCACTTCGGCAAATACCGTCGCAAGATGGGTGGCGTCGGGATCATCTCCCGCATCCTTGATGGTGCTGGCCATGGTACGGCCCTGCGATATCCGCTCGCATCTCTCCAGTTTGAATGCCACCTGCTGGCCGCGGGGCAGGGTGATCGTGGCCGACTCACTGACCCGGTCATTGAGCAGTAAATCCGCCGCAGCCAGGGAGGTCGCGGTGGCGCAAGCACCTGTGCTGTACCCGCTTCGTAGTTTCTGCCTGTTTTCAGGCGTTTCCTCGCGCATCTGGAATCATCCTTCCCGTTGACTGACGGTTGCATTATACCGCTCGAAATGACATTTCATCCGAAGTTCATCTGGGCCAGGAACAGGATTCGACGACGATGGCCCGGGAGGAAGAAACGTACCTGGCCCGGTTTGGTCTCGGCGGGATGTCGAAGTGGAAAACCGCACCTTCCACCTATACCAGCAGCCAGTAGCTTCCAAATGCGATGGCCATGGAGCCAATGACCAGCCGGCTTCCCTGGAATACCCGCTGGCCGAATCCCACGATCCAGTTTTGTACCTGCCTGAAAAACAGGCCAAACGCCAGCATGGAGATCAATACACCGAGGCAGAACAGCAGCACATAGAGAATCCCGACCAGGCTGCGGGTCTGGTGCAGGGCTGGAATCAATGCCAGGACCGGTGCGCTCCCCGCCAGGCCATGGATGATGCCGACCAGGATCGGTTGGTGGTTATGGTATGCATTTCCCCTGTCTGTAAGGTGGACATGGGTGATATCATGGTGCCGGTGTATCTGAAGTACCAGCCGGTTACGCCGGATATTCCACAATATCCAGGTTCCGATCCCGATCAGGAACAGTCCAATCAGTTTTTCGGCCAGCAAGGGGATGGCTGCGGGCAATTCCAGCCGGGCGAACAGGAGCAACAAAGACAACGAAAGCAGGATCGCACTGTGGCCGAGAGCCCAGCGAAAACAAAAACCGAGCATGGTCCGTATCGACCAGCGATTACGGGAATTGGAAGGAGTCGCCATGGACGAAATGGCCATGATATGGTCCGCATCCAGCGCATGCAGCAGGCCAAGGCCGAAGCCCAGGGCAAGTATGCTATATATCGCCGTTGCATCCATGGACTGGCTGGAAGTCGGTGGGGAGTGGTGGTTGTTCCTGGGTCAAATAAAACCTATTCTACGGGTCAAAAACTGAACATGCTATAGGTATTGTGCCACAAAATGTTTTCTGCAACCCCATCGCGCTGTCTGGCCACCCTGATTGCGTCCACTGGTTCACGGCAGGGCAAGACCGTTCTGACTGCGGCACTTGCCAGGCGTTATTCCCGGGAGGGCCGACGGGTACAGATCTTCAAGGTTGGGCCGGACTATCTTGATCCGACCATTTTGCAATCCGCCTCCGGGCAGACCGTCTATAACCTGGACCTGTGGATGATGGGCGAGGATCATTGTCGATCATTGTTGCATCAGGGGGCGGCCTGCAACGATGTCATTCTGGTGGAAAGCCTGATGGGGCTGCATGACCATGAACCCAGCAATGCCCATCTCGCCAGGTTGTTCAACCTGCCGGTTACCCTGATCATCAATGTTGCCAAATTTGCCCAGACGGCAGCCGCGGTCGTCGAAGGGATGGAAAAATATGGTCCTGCCGTTTCCATTGACCACCTCATCGGCAATCGGGTTGGCAGCGACAACCATGATCGTCTGATGCATGAGGCGCTTGGGGAACGCTACACAGGCAGTCTTCGCAGGGATGACCGCATGACTTTGCCCGAACGACATCTGGGGCTGGTGCCGGGGAATGAGCACCCGGACCTGGACCATCGGCTCGATGACATGGTGGCGGTCCTGGATGAATGCCGCATTGACCCCGGCCTGCGGGAGGTGTCTTTTTCTGTGGAAAACCCGACTCTCCCCCCGGAACCGTTACTCGCCGGAAAAACCATCGCGATCGCCAGGGATGCGGCGTTCAGCTTTATCTATCCCGCGAATATCGAACTGCTGGAATCCATGGGGGCGAGTGCGGTCTTTTTTTCGCCGCTGGCCAATGACCCGGTCCCCTCCTGCGATGCGCTCTGGGTGCCTGGTGGATATCCGGAGCGGTATCTGGCCAGGCTCACCCAGGCCGACGTGACCCGAAAAAGCATGCAGGCATTCCAGGAGGCCCAAAAACCCATTCTGGCAGAATGCGGCGGCATGATGGCGTTGTGCAACCACATTGATTCCCGGACCGGAGAAAGGGGATACGGATTTTCCCTGCTGGATGCCGAATGTGCCATGCAATCCGGTTTCCAGAGTGTTGGACTGCAGTGCGTGAACTATGGCCAGGGGGAAATACGGGGACATTCCTTCCACCACTCCCTGATTCATTGGAAGTCGGCGCCTTCGTTATTTTGTACCCGGCAAAATGGAGAACGGGGAGAAGCGGCCATCCAGTGCGGTAACACGACCCTGACGTACCTGCACCACTATTTCCCCTCCAATCCGAAAGCCATTGCCGCACTGTTGTCCTGATTCGAATGGCGAGGGAACCACTGGATGTTCGATGACATTCCCAACCCGAGGGTGTATATTGGGGACGATGGAGGTTCCGTAGATTTTTCCAGTTTGACAAACGAGGAAATATCTGGCTTATTGACGACGACCCGGGCATCTTCGGTCATCCGAAGAACGAGGTACGGAGCATCGACAATAGGGATGCCAGCGATGAGACCGGACGGTTGCGCGCGAAGATGTATTATTCCCGGAAACAGAGCGATTCAGCAGCCGTACCAATGTCGGAACGGTGGCGGGACGGGATGCTGGATACGGAGAGAACATAAACATGATTCACAGGCATTTTGAACAGAATTAACCATTTCAATCAACAAAAGAAGGGGGTTAGTATGAGAATAAAGAAAACTTTCAGGGCATTGGTCGCTGCAGCCGCCGTGATGCTGTTTGTGCAGGCGCCCGTCGCATTTGCCCAGGCGGAATCCGAAGATCCGATCAAGATTACCTGGCACGACTGGACCGGGCAATTCATCACCGCCACCATAGTTGGCGAGATTCTCAAGTCAATGGGGTACAACGTGGAATTCGTGCCCGCAGACTATATTGCGCAATTCGTTGGCCTGGAGTCCGGGGATTTGCACGTTGCCGTGGAAATCTGGGAAACGACGGGCAAGGATGCGTTGGAGGCTTCCCTTGCGACCGGCAACACCGTTGACCTGGGTGAAACCGGAATGGATGCGATTGAAGAGTGGTGGTATCCGCTGTATATGAAGGAAAAGTGCCCCGGATTGCCGGATTGGACCGCGTTGAATGACTGTGCGGAGGCCTTCGGAACGCCCGAAACCCTGCCGAAGGGACGCTATCTGGGTGGCCCGGTCACCTGGGGTGGTTACGATGACGAGCGTGCCGAAGCCCTGGGCCTGAACTACGAAGTGGTGCACGCCGGAACCGATGCCGCGCTGTTCGCTGAGATTGAGTCGGCATACCAACGGCAGGCACCGATCCTGGCCTGGGTCTATGCGCCGCACTGGGCAACCGCCAAATATGAAGGCGAGTGGGTCGATTTTCCCGTATACACCGACGAATGCTACAAGGATCCTTCCTGGGGGAGCAATGCCGACATGGCGTACGATTGCGGCAAGCCCAGGGGCTGGATCAAGGCGGTAGGCTGGGCCGAAGGTGAAGCAAAATGGCCCAAGGCGTACCAGACCATTCGCAATTTCACGATCGACAATGATTTGATGAGTTCCTTGATTGTCAAAGTCGACCTCGAAGGAATGTCGGTCGAAGACGTTGTCGGAGAGTGGCTGAGAGACAATGAAGCCGTGTGGAAACCCTGGACGCAGTAATTCGGGTTCTGCGTTGAATTGACTCCGCCGTGCCGGTGCCCGGTATCGCGCCGGCACGGCGGGTCGACCTTTGACCTGTCCGCCTCATGACGTAATCCCACCGTGGACCGACCGGAATCCATTCTCACCTGCGAGCGCGTCTGGAAAATATTCGGGAAGAATGCCGAGCGCATTTTCGATGGCGTTTCGGCGACATCGGAAGTCACCAGTGAAGACCTTCAGGCGGCCTCGTTAATCGGCGCGGTCCGCGAAGCGACCATTGAGGTCGCCGAAGGCGAAATCTTTATCATCATGGGCTTGTCCGGTTCGGGAAAGTCCACCCTTCTTCGGTGCCTGTCCCGTCTGATTGAACCGACGACGGGGGTCATCACTTTCGAGGGCGAAAACCTGCTCGCGAAATCCGAAAAGGAAATGATCCAGATTCGTCGCCACAAAATGGGCATGGTGTTTCAGCATTTTGCGCTGATGCCTCACCTGACGGTACTTGGAAATGTGGCGTTCCCGCTTGAAGTACAGGGTATCGACCGCAATGCGCGCCACCAAAAAGCCCGGGAAGTCATCGACCTGGTGGGTCTTTCGGACCGTGAATCGTATTATCCTCGAGAACTGTCCGGGGGACAGCAACAGCGCGTCGGGATCGCACGGTCACTGGCCGTAGAACCGAAGATCTGGTTTCTGGATGAGCCGTTTTCTGCGCTGGACCCCCTGATCCGACGCGAAATGCAGGACGAGTTTCTGCGCATTCAATCGGTGCTGAGCAAGACGATTGTGTTTATCACGCATGATTTCAACGAAGCCATCCGTCTTGCCGATCGCATTGCCATCATGAAGGACGGGGCCATTATCCAGATTGGAACGCCGGAAGAACTCGTTCGGACGCCCGCAGACAGTTATGTTGAAGAATTTACCAATGATCTGACCAAGTCGAGAGTGTTTACCGTCAAATCAGTGATGGCCCCGAAAGACGCCTCCCTGTCCTCCGGCGGGAGGGTGCTGGATTCGGCCAAGATTGATGCCATCGCAGCCGAGATCGTGGCTTCAGAGCAGCCCTACGACGTCGTTGATGCCCAAGGCAATGTTGTCGGCCAGCTTGCCCGGGAAGCGGTCATTGACGTTCTGGTCAGCAACTGACAGATCGTCCTTTGATTCCCATGGCCGTTGCGCGCGCAATCGAGGTTCGCCGGTCACACGGCTGGTTGCTTGGCTGGGGTCTTGCGTTGGTCGTGGCGGCCGTGGTGTGGCTTGGTGCCGATTGGTGGCAATGGGCGGTCAAGGCCCCCAGGGAACTTTCGTGGCACGTAGAGGCGCTGGGCAGCTGTACCAGCATCCGCTACTGCGTGACCGGCTTCATGAAATGGATGCTGGGGAACGAAGCCTATCTCTTTCCGTGGACATTCAAGGAATTTACCCGCGCGCTGGCGGCCTGCATCGAGGTCCCCTACGAATTCATACGCGCGTTGCTTGCAACCGGCTTCGAGATCCCTCTGGGGAACGACGGGGTGTGGAAAATTCCAGCGATATCCTGGATCGGTCTGACCATCGTCACCGTCCTGTTTGCCTGGCGGATAAAGGACGGAATGTTGGCAGCGATCGTATTGTTGAGTTTCCTGTGCCTGGTCGGATTCGGACAGTGGGAAAGTGCGACGGTCACCCTCGCTTCCATCATGGTTGCGGTGCCCATTGGGATCGTATTCGGGGTGGCACTGGGTATTCTGGGCTATCGGCACAAGCGATTCGAACAGGCCATCATGCCTGTGCTGGACCTGATGCAAACGGTTCCGATCTTTGCCTATCTGGTCCCGGTGTTATTCATGTTCGGCTTCGGTCCCGTGTCGGCCATTACGGCTACGGTGATCTATGCGATGCCGCCGATGGTTCGAATTACCATTCTCGCACTGCATTCGGTTCCGTCCGAAATCAAGGAGTTCGGAAAAATGGCGGGTTGCAATCGCCGCCAGATTACCTGGAAAGTGCTGATACCGTCTGCGAAACCCGGTTTGATGGTCGGGGTCAACCAGGTCATCATGCTGTCGTTGAACATGGTCATCATCGCATCGATGATCGGGGCGGGAGGCCTGGGATTCGATGTTCTGGCATCGCTCCGTCGTCAGGCGATCGGGGACGGTATTGAAGCAGGCGTTGCCATTACGCTGATTGCCATCGTGCTTGACCGCCTGTCCCAGGCCTGGGCGGTACGTGGTATCTCGCATCACCCATCGGGAACCCTCCGCAGCGGGTTCAATCGATACCGCAATACGGCCTATGCCCTGGTCATTTTGCTTGCCACCACGGCCGCGGGATGGGTGGCCCCGTTTTTTCTGCAGTGGCCGGAGGCCCTTGAGTTGACCACCGGGCAGTTCTGGAACGATATTGTCAAATGGATCAACATCAATTTCTTCGACCAGCTGGAAGCGTTCAAGGTGTTCATTCTGCTGAATATCCTGAAGCCGGTCAAACTGTTCCTGCTTTCACTTCCCTGGGTGGTGGTGTTGCTGTTTCTGGCTCTCGCAGGCCTGCAGCTCGGCGGGCTGCGGCTCGCGGTACTGGTCGTTTCCCTTGCGCTGTTTATCTTGATCAACGGGCAATGGGAAAAGGCGATGATCACTGTTTACCTGTGTGGAATTTCGGTGGTCTTTGCGACCCTGATCGGGATTGTGGTGGGGATGTTTGCGTCCCGCAATGCCGTGTTCAAGAAAATTGTCATTGTGTGTATCGACACCCTGCAGACGTTGCCCAGCTTTGTTTATCTGCTGCCGGTGGTCATGCTGTTTCGGGTCGGAGACTTTTCCGCGATGGTGGCCGTGGTGCTGTATGCGTTGCCTCCGGCGATTCGCTATACGTTGTACGGAATCGAAAATATCCACGAATCCCTGGTCGAGGCCGCCAAGACATCTGGATGTACCCGATGGCAGCTGCTGTCGAAAGTGCAGGTCCGCCTGGCCTGGCCGGAAATCATGCTCGGGGTCAATCAGACGGTAATGTTCGCGCTGTCAATGCTGGTCATCACGGCATTGGTGGGTACGCGCGATTTGGGGCAGGAAGTGTATATCGCACTGACCAAGGCGGATGTCGGCCGCGGGTTGGTAGCCGGGTTGTCCGTCGCATTCATCGCCATTATCACCGACCGACTGATTTCCGCCGCGGCGCGTCGGCGAAAAGCGGCTCTCGGGCTGTAGGTGGTTTCCCTTTCGACAGGCAGCTTGGCATTTTAATTCGAACAAATCAGTCGAACGCCTCGCAGGCCGTTGCCCGAGTGTCTTCCTGCCAGATATTATGCAGATCATGCTGGTTTTCGGTTGCACGGGCTTCGGCAGCTTGGAGGATATTCGCCGTCTTGTGCACCCAGCAACGGAAGAACGCGTCTGCGGATCAATCTGTTCCAGCGCATTGACCGAAACCCAGGGTCCCGTCACCAATCGCAGGAACGGCTTGGGCTCCGCTCATTCACACCCATGACCACAGTATAGATACCAATGATGTGTAACCGAATCATGACCAAGGCCCTTCTATAGATCTTGACGGAAACACCCCAATGGGTTATATGGAAATCAATGCAAACCGTCGCCGAGACCCCGATCTTTACCCGTCAGGCTGACAGGTTGTTCAGCAAGAGCGAACGGACGGAATTATCGACTATCTGGCCAATTACCCGGTAGCAGGCGATGAGATTCCTGGTACGGGGGCGGTCTACTTCTACGGCGGCAAACACATACCGGTCTACGCGCTTCTCGTCTATTCGAAATCCGCCAAGACCGATTTGAGTTCTTCGGAGCGGCGCGCTGTGCGTACCGTGGTAACTGCAATCAAGAATACTGGAAAGGAGATAAAATGAGCGTATTTGGAGAAGACCTGATTCAGTCTCTCAATGAAGCCCTTGCCCATGCGAAGGGCAAAGGTCCCGCCATAATTCATGCACCGGTGACTGCGCGCGAGGTTCGCGAGCAGATGAAGCTGACACAGGCCCAGATGGCTCCCTTGATGGGCATGAGCCTGTCCGGCTATCGCAAATGGGAGCAGGGACTCCGCCAGATCGGCGGCCCGGCAGCAACGCTTCTGCGTGTGATCGAGAAGGAACCGGAAGCGGTCAGGCGCGCGCTGTTTTCTGCAGAATAAAGTACGCTATCCTTCTATCCATTCTTCGAATTCTTTCTGCCGCTGACCGATAATCCCAGGTGGCGGTAGGAAGGGTCCCCGGACAGCGGGGATTACCTTGGCAGGCCGGCCAGATACGTTGCAAGGGCCTCGATCTCGGCCTCATTCAGATTGGCGGCAATCGCCTTCATCAGGGATGTCTGGCCGTTATTGCGCGCACCGCTGCCGATATCCGTGATTTGCTGGATCATATACCCCTTGTTTTGTCCGGCCAGTTTGGGAATGTTGTCATTGATGGGCGACTTGGCATCGACACCATGGCAGGCAATACATCCCTTTGTTCCGAATAAACTGGCGCCATCCTGGGCCTGGGCAGTGTGGATAGAGAGGGTGGTGGACAGCACAAGGGTCGCGCTGATCAGGAGAGGGGCATATTTCATGGTTTGTGTGACTGTGGTTGAGTGTTGTCGGATTCCGGTTCCCAAACCCCGGGAGGGGTCAGGTTACCTGGTGAATGTACTTGCGAATGATATCTGCCATGCTCTGCGGATTCAATATGGGGGGGAACAGGGTTGCGAGTTCACCCCGTCCATTGAACAGGTAAATATAGGAGGAATGGGAAATAATCGGGTGATTGTTCCAGTCCTTCCCGGCACTTTCCGGGTTTTGGTCGAAATTGGTGTACGCCGTTTCCAGTTGTCCGGCATTTCCGGTCAGGCCAATCAGGCTCGGGTGATACTTGGGAAGCTCCGTCCTCATCACCTCAGGAGTATCCCGTTCCGGGTCAACGGTAATGATCAGCGGAGCCAGATCATGGACCGAATCACCCAGAAATTCCAATGCTTTTCCAATCCGGCTCAGGGAGATGGAACACATGTTCTGACAGTTGGTGTATCCAAAAAAGACCAGCATGTATTTGCCGGAATAACTCTGGTTGGAGACGGGATGGCCGTCATGGTCAACGAGTTCGAATTCTCCCCGGATATCCAGGGGGAGGGGGTTTTCAAAAGAAGCGGTATCCGGTTCCACGGTGATTCCCGTGTCCTCGTGGGTTTCCGTGCCGTGCGCCCAGGCCATTGAAGTTCCCAGCCACATCGCCGCGAGAACCAGGCCGGTTGCGGCCGTTTTGACGGGCCGCATCGTCTTTTCCCGGTGTCGAAGACTACTGGCTTCCAAAGTATTCGGCGTCTTTTTCAGGGCCCATGCCCAGATAGCCGTCCCGCTCAATGATCGCCTTGATCCGGGGATCTTTTCGATACCATCTTTTGGCTTTCCTCGGCTTGCCGCCATAGGTAGCGGCCCAGGCCTTGTGAAAGCGAGTGGCTTTTTTCCACTTCCCGCCCACTTCCCGCATTTTCTGGACCTGGAAAAACCGCACATTCCGGTTGGTTGTAAACAGGCCGTCCACTTCGATTTCCTGTCCGCAGAATCCATGAATTTCTTCCACCGCTCCGGTGTACAACGTCAGGTTCTTGGCGACGAGAATGACACCCTGGTCTTCCGTTTTCAACCCAAGCTGCCTGGAGCCTGCTCCGCAGCCTTCCGGGCAATCGCCCGTCAATTCGCAGGTGATGTCCACGACGACTCCCTTGAACTTGCTTTTCTCTTCATTGGTGAGGCCCCAGCTTTTTGCAGCCAAAGCGGTGTGTGCAAAGGAGAACAAGCCCAGTACCACTGCCAATTTGATAATCTGTTTCATTTTGGATTTGCCTCCCCGGGAAGTATGCCGACAATTTTATGCGTTTCCTTGGTTACCCCGTTGTCTGCCGTGATGCGGTCAATCATGAGGTAATTGATACCATCCAGCACATAGGCCGTGCCTTCTGCCGTGATTTCATGACTCTGAATGTCCATCAGGACCGAATTGGCCACGCTGTCCGTATTGTCGCTAACCCCCAGAACCATGTAGATCGTCCCATCATCCTTGTCCAGCAATCCCACCGGGATGCCTCCTGCGGCACACCAGACGGCACATACGTGATGGGTGGTGCCGACAATAAAATCCGAAGCTCCCATGATCTGGGATACATAACACCAGGTATCGATCAGCTCGCCGGTGACGGTTTTCGGTTCCCCCTGTGCTCCGAATGCCGGCCTGAAAAGCAGCAGGGCAGCGATGAGGGCCAGGGCAAACCGGTTTCTCATTGGATTGATGGGCATAGTCTTCTCCTGTTTATAGTTGGTATTCACTCACCAAATAAATTCACAATGATTTCTTCGGGGTCCGTTTGAGGACTTCCACTGTTGACCTGGAATCAGACCGGTTCGATTGCGAATTCCCGGTTCCGTTCCAGTGAAATGGAATTTTAGTGATTCTATTGCATGAATTTTAATCTGAATTCAGTTAAATTTCCCGTTATTTTTTCATGAAATCGACATCCTCTTTCAATTCTTCGTATATTTTATAACGGGTTTCATGCATGCCAACCCGATCATACGTTGTCTGTGCGATGGTGTTTTCCTTTTCCACGTATAAACGATAGCCACAGACATTCTCATTGGCCCCGGCCAATGCCTTCACCTTTTCATACAGCCTCCGATACAGGCCCCTGCGACGCCATGCGGGGACCACGTAGACGCTCTGGATCCACCAGAACTGCCCGTTTCTCCAGTCACTCCACTCCGTGGTCACCATCAATGAACCGATGATCTTCCCCGAGGATTCAGCGACCAGATAAAATCCCAGGTTTTCGTTTTCGGTCAGTTGTTTCGTTCCGGCAAGAATCACTTCGGGAATCAATTCGATGCCTTCCGTTTCCCGGGCCATGCTTTGATTGAACGCCGCAATGTCCCCCACATCGTCCAGGGTACCCCTTCGTATCAGAATCTCGTCTTTAGTCACGGGTCATTCCCGTTTCAACCGATTCTTCCGGTCCGGACGACCGGATGGGTCCCATTTCCCCGGAATGTCCCGGTGTAAACCGGAGAGGGACCGGGTTAAACGGGAATGAGGGGGAGTGTGCCCCGGAAAAATGCATTGCCAGGATAAAGCGTTGGCCCAAAAGAAGGCGGGTCAAGGGAGAAAAGCCCGGATCAATCCAGGACCCCCGGCCAGTTGGTGTCCCCCTGGGTGATAAAGTTGTCCCGGTTAGCCGTCCACCTGGCCAGAACATTCGCGCTGTAGTTCAGATAGAGCTTGTCGTTGTGCACGGTCCATTGTAACGGGTCTCCGGAAGCCGTGTAATTATTGGCAACGGCGTAGGCACAGTAGCCGCCATATTGAGGGGTGTATTTCTGCGGATTGGCAACAAACCGGTCCAGGTTTTCCCGGCTGGAAAATTGCCATTGTGCCCCCTTGTATTCGGTGGTGAACGCCTTGCCCCCCTTGATGGGCATGGAGTCGGTGAAATAGGCGACCACATCATAGCCTCCTGCCCCGGAATTGTTGAGAACGGAGGTGTAAATTTCATCTTCGCCGGAAATGGCGGTGGTTGAGTACAGCGTAAATGCGAAAATGACGATCAATAGTGCACGGGGTCTTGGCATCAGTGGTTCCTCCCTATTCAATGCAAACATAGCAGCAGTTGGTTTCCCGATTATAGTGACTGAGCCGGATATTGGAAGTTCACCGTGCGAACAAAACCGGATCATGGCCGGGGTTTTTCGTTTCAGGCAGCCCCGGGGAAATGACTTCTTGTTATTGTTGGTCACGGAAATGATAATACGCATTCTTGCAACCGAGATACAGGAATGGACCGGAAACGATACGGCGAAATTACCGAAGGAGCCGAACGAGGGGTCGGATTTTACCTGACGGACAACTTCAGTATGCTGCCCTTTGTTTCAGCTGTCGAACCGTTGCGCATTGCCAACCGAATGTCGGGTCAGCCACTGTATCAGTGGTCCATCGTCACCCGGGACGGAAAAAGGGCTGTGGCAACCAACGGGATGGCACTGGATGCTCACTATTCCATTGCGGATGCTCCGGAATTTTCGATGCTCTTTGTCAGCGGCCCCCACGAACCCGATACCTTTGATCATGCGCCAACGCTGGCGTGGCTGTCATCAAGAGGAAAGGGGGACACGTTGATTGGAGGACTTGAAACCGGATGTCACCTCCTGGCTGGAGCGGGCCTGTTAAAGGGCGTGCACTGTACCACCCATTGGGAAAACCTGGCCGAGTTCAGAAGGGCTTTCCCCAATCACCATACCTCTTCCGATGTCTACGAGATTGACCGAAACAGGGTAACCTGCTCAGGCGGAACCGCTTCATCCGATATGATGCTGTACCTGATCGAACAACATCATGGCCATGAACTGGCGGCTTCGGTGGCCGATGTTATGATCCATCCTCATATCCGGCATTCCGGTGAACCCCAGAGAATGGACCTTGGGGCCAGAACGGGCGTGGACCATCCCGTGTTGCTGGAATGTATTGAGTTGATGGAATGCAATATTGAACAACCACTTTTTCCGGACGAGCTGGCGAGACTGGTCGGCATTTCCAAGCGGCAGCTGGAAAGGTTGTTTCGGCGCTATCTGAATACCACGCCTGCCCGTTACTACCTGGTTCTTCGACTCAAGGAGGCACGGAAAATGCTCGAAAACAGCACCATGAGAATCATCGATGTTGCCATCGCCTGCGGTTTTAAATCTGCGGGCCACTTCAGCAGCCGGTATGGCTCATGCTTTGGCATCACCCCGCGCGAGTCGCGCAAGCTCTAGCTTCAGGGAAGGACTGGATGCATCCCGCCAGAACGCTTTCATGGTTTTTCCGGATCTTTGAAGGCCGGGACGGCTCATTCGGGCATTGACGATGCACTATCCGAATATCTTTACACCGCTGGACCTGGGATTCACTGTTCTGGAAAACCGTATCGTAATGGGTTCCATGCACACCGGGTTGGAAGACCGGCTGGACCAGTATGATCGTCTTGCCTTTTTCTTCTCGGAGAGGGTCCGTGAAGGAGGGCCCGGTCTGATCGTGACCGGAGGGATCAGTCCCAACGAGGAAGGACGGCTCGCGGAAAACGCGGGGAAGCTGAACTCACGGATGGAATGTGCCAGGCATCGTCAGATCACTCGGGCTGTCCATGAAAAGGGAGGAAAGATTTGCCTGCAGATTCTCCATGCGGGACGGTATGGCCATCACGACCGTATCGTTTCAGCGTCTCCCATACGTGCCCGGATCAGTCAACATGTCCCCCATGAGCTGTCCCGTCCGGAAATACGGAAACAAATCACAGATTTTTCCCGTTGTGCGGTCCTGGCCCAGGATGCCGGATATGACGGTGTGGAAATCATGGGGTCGGAGGGGTATTTCATTAACCAGTTTCTGTGCAAAAGAACCAACCGGCGAAGGGATGAATGGGGTGGAAACCTCGAGAACCGGATGCGTCTGGCGCTGGAGGTTTGCCGAAGTGTGCGGCAAGCGGTGGGGAAGGCGTTCATGGTCATCTTCCGGATTTCCGTCGCCGACCTGGTTGAGGGGGGATCGGACTGGACGGAAATAGCCGCCCTGGCCGCGGCCCTGGAAGTCTCGGGTGTCACGATGTTTAACTGCGGCATTGGCTGGCACGAGGCGCGCATCCCGACGATATCCAGTGCGGTACCGCCCGGCGTGTTCGCTTCCGCGGCATCCAAGCTCAGGAAAAGGGTGTCGGTCCCCGTCATCGCCACAAACCGGATCAATACCCCTGAACAGGCGGAACAGCTTCTGGGCACGGGAAGCTGCGACCTTGTGTCTCTGGCAAGACCTTTTTTGGCGGATGCCCGGTTCGTGCAGAAATCCAGGAAGGGGCGGGCCCGGGAGATCAACGCCTGCATTGCCTGCAACCAGGCCTGTCTGGACCGGATATTCGTGGGAAAGACCGCCACCTGCATGGTGAATCCCCGGGCCGTCCATGAAACCAGGATACACTATGCAAGAGCCGGTACAGCGAAACGGGTGGCGGTCATCGGTGCGGGTCCCGCGGGTATGGCCGCCGCGGCGGTCAGTGCCCGCCGGGGACATCGTGTCACGATGTTCGAGGCTTCTTCGGAAATCGGGGGGCAATTCACCCTTGCCAGGGAGGTTCCCGGCAAGGAGGAGTACCAGAAAACCATCGATTATTTCCAGGCCATGAACACCCGGCACGAGGTCACGGTGCACCTGGATACCCGGCTGACATCCGAAAGTATCGACGATGCGGGATTTGCGAAAAACTTTGATGAGGTGATTGTTGCCACGGGGGTCAAGGCGCGGCGGATACACATTCCGGGGGCAGGCAGGAATCTGGTTTCGGGTTATCAGGACATCCTTTCCGGCCGGTCCAGGGCGGGTTCAAGGGCCGTCATTATCGGGGCGGGCGGGATCGCGTTCGATGTGGCCGCCTATCTGAGTGGAAACATGCACGGGGACCGGGAAAAGTGGTTCAGGTTCTGGGGCGTGGACCCGGATTTTGAAAGCCCCGGGTCCTTGATGGTCCCGGCACCTTTTGTCCCTCCAAGACAGGTGTGGATGCTGCAACGCAGGGACGGCCCCCCGGGAAAGACCCTGGGCAAGACCACCGGGTGGGCGCATCGGTTACAGCTCCAGAAACAGGGAGTTGAAATTTTAACCGGGGCGGGTTGTCTGCAAATTGAAGAAGATGGAATCCGGATGGTTCATCAGGGCACGCATCGATTCCTCCCGGCGGATTCGATCATTGTCTGTATCGGACAGGAACCGGAAAACGATCTGTACGGGGACCTCCGAAGCGTTTTTCCCGAAGGGTGCGTGCATCTCGTCGGCGGGGCAAGAAATGCGGTCCGACTCGATGCCCGGATTGCGATTGAGCAGGGCTGTGAGGTTGGTTCAAGAATTTGAATCCGGTGTGCATGGAGATTCCGGGGGCCGGTGCAGAGACAACCGTTGTCATGAGAGGATCAGGCTCCCGCACGATTTTCCGGGGCGGACCATGTTCTTATCCGAATAGCGGTCTCCTGCCCAAGCGGGGCCATCACCTGCTGTCACGACGACACCCTGCGAGTGGTGCATGAATAAAGTTGGAGGATGATCTCTTCAGCCTGACCAACGATAAGGACCACCTGAGCATTTGTTGACAACCAAACTGTTTACAATTCGAGGCATAAATCACCGGAGCACCCGGGATGGTTGTTGCCCCGGGACACAACAAAAAGCTGAAATGCCGCATTGAATGGTTTGGCCCCGGGCCATTGGACGCGGGAGAGGCGCTTGCGTTGGCAACCTCAATGATCCGTCAGGAAGATATGCGTCTTGATTTTGTCAATTGCGAGTATAGAAGCCCCAAAAATTGGTAGAATGGTGGTCAGGTATCACGGTGTTCCCAGGAAAAGATTGCCTGCAAAAACCAAAAGTGAGGATTGATGGGGTCAAATCCAATAACATGCAGCCGGATATTCGAGTATCAACCACTCGGCATCAGAGCAAAATGCATGGTATCGGTTCCCGCTCATCGTCCCGTTTTTCGGGCGGTGCGACCCGGATACCTGGACAGCAAACTGAAACCGGTTGTGGGGAGAGGGCAATGTATTCCGATGCAAGTGCACTGACAGGCCGGGCGAAGGGCCCATCCCCTGCCCGTTGGTCCGGGTTCCGGCGACCCGGTCCGCAGTGAAAACCCGGTCATGAGGGTTAAGCCATGAAACTGGGATTCGCTCCCCGGATTGCCATGGTGATCACCCTCATTCTGGGTTGTGGCATTGCAACCACCGCAATGCTGAGCCTTCACAAGTACGAAAGTACGCTCTTTGACTTCCTGGCCTCCCGGTTTGAGTTTATCGTGAACGATATCCGGCAGGAAATTGAAACCCAGCTGGACCTGGGGCTGTTCCTGGCCGATATGCAGCATGAATCCGAAATACTGGATTCAATCATGGCGACGGATGAACAGATTCTCTCCATTGAGGTCTTTGACCCGGATGGGGTCGTGCTGTTCAGCACGGACCCCAGTTTTATCGGCGACCTGGTGACTGAAAAATGGCTGGATGCCGGGCAGGATAACCAGAGCCGGCAGGTCTGGAGCATACTGGAAATTGATGCGGGAGTCGTGGGTGCCCTACTGCATAACAATCTTGGACAGCATACCGGTTCCCTTGCCCTTCGATATTCCCGCGCGTTTCTGGATGGCAGTGTCACCAGTCAGTCGTCTCGGGTCCTGGTCATGTCCGCCGTGATAATACTGGGGACGGCCCTGGTCAGCATGGGGGGCATGGTGCTCCTGCTGCGCACCCAGCGTCGCCGCGAGGAAGACCTGAAGAGCGCGCTGGATGAGGTCATTGGCGATTGTCGCGACGGGGAAGCCCTGGCGCTGGTCAAAACGGAATGTCCGGAACTGGTGGCCTTTTCCCAAAGCGTCTTTGGTTCCAATGATGAGATCCATGCCGCCACCGAGGAGATCAGGAAGCTGGATGAAGAGGGATTGCAGTGAGCCCGGTCCGCCCCCCCTCCATTGATTCACAGGGAACTGGACCCGGACTGGCCCCGTCACAGGGAATGCTGGGGAAGCTGGTTGTTTTTTCGATTGCCCTGTTGCTGGTTGGCCAAGCTGCGTTTGCCTGGTTTTCACTGGAGGGATTCGAGAAGGAACTCAAACCGCAGCTTAACCAAAAGGCGGTCGCGGTTGGCCAGTCACTCGTGGACCAGATCGGCTTTGCCATCCACGGCATCGGCATACCGGTTGACAAGCTGGTGGGCATGGATGAGTTCTTTGACCGGACGCTGGCGCTCAATCACGATATTGAGTATCTCGCGCTGGTTCGACCCGACAATCGTCTCCTGTACGTCCGGGGCCGGGCCGATGACTTCCTGGAAAGCATCCCCCCCCACCTGCCGGAAACGATCCCCGAACCCGGACATCAGACGGAATTCGACGGATATATCGACCTGACGTTCCCCGTGCTGGCAGACGGCCAGGTCAGCACCGTCCTGCATGTGGGGGTCAGTGCCAGGTATGTGAGAAACAGACTGTCCGAAGTATTGTTTGAGATACTGACTGTGATGGCTGTCACCGGGGTGATCGCGTTTGAATTGATCCTGTTTTTCGTCGGAATGCGTATTTCCGAACCGTTGCGACGTTTCCAGTCCGCCCTGAAGGAAGGTGCCCGGGGCAATTTTGCGAATCGGCTCATAATCCCGGTGATGGATGGGGTCGGGGGGGTTTTTTCCCGGTTCAACCTTCTCATGGGTAACCTGGTACAGCGTTATGAGGACTTTTCGTTTGAGGCACAGGAAATCAAAAATGCACAGATAGATGAAAAGATTGCCCTGAAGGTCCAGCGCGTCCATGGCCGCCTGGAGAAAAAATTCAATTCAGGTCAGATTCTGAATTTGAGAGTCCGCTCAGCGGCCCAGATCCGTGCCCCCCTGTTGCTGTTCTTTTTTGCCGAAGAGCTGTCCCGCTCATTCTTGCCCCTGCTGGCTGCCAGCCATGTCCCCAATGAACCGGGAATTTCGGTGGAGTTGCTGGTGGGTCTTCCGATTACCCTCTTTATGGTTGCGGCCATGCTTTGCACCCCGGTGGGAGGAGGGCTTTCAGACCGGATAGGTCCACGGCGGGTGTTCCTGCTGGGTGTCGGGTTGACCGTATCCGGTTTTATCGGGGTTTTCCTCACACAGACGTATTATGATTTCGTGGTGTGGCGCCTGTTGTCGGGTGCCGGATTCGGATTGATGTTCGTTGCGTCCCAGGCATGGGTCCACAGCCATGTTCCCGAACCCGGCCGGGGGACCGGTCTGCCGATGCTTTCCGGGACGGTTTTTGTCGCCATGCTATGTGGTCCGCCACTCGGGGCGATCATTGCGGGACGCATCGGATTTGAGGTCACCTTCCTGATCAGTGCTGCCATCGCGGCTGTTTCCGGAATGATCGTGTTTTATATGCTGGATGATCATGGGGGGAAAAGGGAACATTTCCCGTCTGCCCGGATCGACCTGAATGGCTGGCGGACCCTGATGGCGGATACCCGGTTCGCCAGGGTGTCCTGCCTGGCCGCAATCCCGGCCAGGCTCATGTTGACCGGAATCCTGTTTTTCCTGGTTCCTCTTTACCTGAATGAGCTTGGAAATGGACCCTCCACCATCGGGTGGGTCATCATGCTGTACGGACTGGCCAACATCGCCATCACCCCGGTTTTGTGCCGCCTGCCCGGGAACCCCGAGCAGCGGCTTGTACTGGGTGCGGCGATTTCCGGGTCCGGCTGCGTTTTGACTTTGCTTGGGCCGGTTTTCGGCAGTGCAACCGCAACCATGGCCGTCACCGTCCTGTTGATGGGAGTCGGGCATGGAATCCTGTTTTCGCCGGCCCGGGCGGTGGTTGAGGTGGTGGGCGAAAAACACCGCGGGACGACGGGGCCGTTGCCGGCAACCCGGGCCTTTGGATTGATGGAACAACTGGGCCTGGCATGCGGCCCCATTGTTTCGGCAGTGCTGGTCCTCTACCTCGGGTTTTCACAGGCCATGGTGATGATGGGGGGCTTCATTCTGGTCTGCGCCGTCCTGCATGGCCTGGCCTTGATTGGCCCCCGGCGCAATGCGGCACGCACCGCGCGACAGGGAAGACAGTCATGAACAGGGCGATTCGAATCTGTGCGGTATGGCTGATGTGTTTTGCCTGGCTGCCTTCCCTTGCCATGGCGCAGGAGGCCGGGGACCCCTTTGAGATTTTTGCCGTATTGTGGCGGGGTGAAACCGAGGTGGAAGACGGTTTCCGCGATTATCTCGATCGCCGCGGGATTCCCTACCGCCTCACCATTCGGAATCTCAACCTTGATCGCGGCAATGCACCCGGGGTCGTCGAAGAGATCAATCGTGTACAGCCCGACCTCGTGTATACCTGGGGAACGGTCACAACCAGCAGTATTATCGGGAAGCTGGAAACCGGGACACCGGAGGCCTATGTGCGGGAGATTCCCGGTGTCTTTGTAATGGTCTCCTACCCGCTTCAGTCAGGAATCGTTGCCACCCTTGAAAGCCCGGGAAGGCCGGCCACCGGTGTCACATTTCTGCCTTCGGTTTCGGCACAACTCAAAACCATCGAAACATACGGAAAATTCAGAAATATAGCGGTTATCTATGAGCCGAATGCCAGCAACTCCCGGGTCAATGTGGAGGAACTGCAGCGGGATATCCGGGCGTTCGACATGAATCTGATCGAACTCCCGGTCCCCCTGCTTGACAATGGCCGGCCGGACCCCGAACAGATCCCGGCCCTGATCCAGTCCGCCAAGGACCAGGGGGCGGATCTTCTTTACATGGGGCCGGACTCGTTCCTGGTCAGTCATGCCAACGCCTACACTTCCGAAGCAATCGCTGCCGGTCTTCCCACCTTTGCCTCCTCCCAGGCCCCGCTCAAGAATTCCCGGGCCATGTTCGGGCTGGTCACCGACTACTATACCCTTGGAAAGCTTGCGGGGCTTCAGGCGGAAAGAATCCTGGTGGGAAAGCAGGATTCGCAGGATTTGCCGGTGGCACAACTTGCACGGTACAAACTGTGGATTAACATTGATGTGGTTCATGAGGTGGGTATTTATCCGCCAATGAAAATGATTTCAATTGCTGATTTCAAGACCAGCCCGGACCGTTGATGATCTGACCAGGACTCCGCCCACACCGACATGCTCCTTCGTACCCGAATCAGTTTATTTATTTCCCTGGCATTTATTGTCGTCTGTCTGAGTTTTGTGGTCGCTGCGCTGGAACGGGAACAGCTGCTGACCTCGCAATTCTCAGAAAAGGTGGTTGCGGATCAACGTGCGTTATGGGACAACACAATCAACCACCTGGTGAATCGGATGAACGAATACCAGGCCATGGCCAGTGGGAATCCGCAACTTGCCGTTTCGGTTGCCAGGGGTGAGCGGGCGACTATCCAGCGCCTCGGCACACAGCTGTTCTCGAATCTCCAGGCCCAGGGAATTGCCGACCGGCTGGATATCCTGAACCGGGAAGGGGGGCTTCTTTACTCCTCCCTGCCGAGTGTTTTTCAAAGCCCCATCATTTCCCCCTCGAAAGTCAAGGCCATGATCGAAGACGGGCAGGTTGTCCGCGGCATCGGAAACGATCAGCAACACAACATTTCCGTGGTGGTCGCAATCCCGCTTCAGCTGTTTTCCCGTGTGGTCGGCCTGGCCGTCTATGCGACCGATATCGAGGAAGCGATTCGGGAAATGGAGCACATCACCCGGTCTACCGTGATCCTGGTCAATCGCCGGGGCCGTCTCATCTCGGGAGAGGCCACCGCACTTTGGGACAGTCTGCAGGATTCCATCGATATACGGAACATCAACACCTTTCAGACCATCAAGACCGGCCAGGAGGCCTATTCATTCGTTTTACTGGACCAGACGGCTGATTTGGGTAATTTGGTGACCAGATTGCTGGCGTTCAAGGATGTGACAGCATATACCCGGCAGTATGAACGTATCGCGTACTACACCGCCGGGGCACTGGGAGGATTTCTGGTGCTGACCCTGCTGGCGTTGAATTGGTATCTTTCCCGGTCATTCGCCCCCTTGACAGGAGGCGTGCGGGTGTTGAACGCGTTGTCCCGGGGCGACCTGCAGGTCAATCTGGAGAGTACCGACCGGCAGGATGAAATTGGTCGAATTGCTTCTGCTGTGAATGTTTTTCGGACCCATCTCATTGCCATTACCCGGTTCCGCAGTTCCCAGCAACGTCAACGTATCAAACAGGAGCGCTTCATACGGCGGGAAATGACCCGGCTTGCGGACACCCTTGACAAGGGGGAACGGGTAGCAGTGCTTGGGGAATTGTCCGAGCTGGAGGAGTTGATCAAACCCGCTCCAAAGGATAGCCGGGACACCCGGAATGAAAAAGTCATGGACAATCCCATGCAGGTACTTGAGCAGGGGAGAAGCAGTCTTGCAATGACCGCCCTGGCATTCCAGAAAATGTCGGACCGGGTACAAAAGCAAAACTACAGCCTGAGGGAAGCACTGGAAGCCAAGAATGCCTTTATTGCCATTCAAAAGGAACTCGATATCGCGACCCGGGTTCAACTGTCGCTGCTGCCGGATGACCCCCCTCCCACCACACGGTTCTGCATATCCGGGGACATGAAAGCGGCCAAGGAGGTTGGCGGAGATTTTTACGATTTTTTCAGGCTGGACGAGAACCGGGTTGTGGTCGTGATTGCCGATGTTTCAGGCAAGGGCGTCCCGGCGGCCTTGTTTACGGTGATGGCCCGAACACTGATGCGCAGCACGGCACGGCAAGCACAGGCGCCGGGGGAGTTTCTCGCGACGATCAATGATTTTCTCGAACAGAACAATGACGAGCAGCTGTTCATTACGGTGTTTTACGGCTTGTTGGACGAACGGACCGGACAGTTCCTGTATGCAAATGGAGGGCACAACCCGCCTGTTCTGGTGGACAGCCAGGGAGCCAGGATGCTTCCTTTGACCGGCGGTGTCGCATTGGGCATGTTCGGTGGCCTTGAGTACACGGATGCCTGTATTGATCTGGAGGCCGGGTCAAAACTGGTCTTTACCACAGACGGTGTGACCGAAGCGATCAATTCCGATTTGAAGGAATTTGGTGACGAGAGATTGTTGCAGACCATCGCGGGTCTTCCAGAACAGACTCCAAGTGAAGATGTGCGGGATATCGTGGGGGCAGTTGAATCATTTGTGGGGGGTGAGCCGCAATTTGATGACATCACCTGCATGGTGTTGCGGTATACGGAGATAGGCTTCCAGGAAAAATCCGGTTTGGGCACTGATCGGGATGGAGGATAAAGGGGGTGTGGTGGCTGGAGCCAGGTACTTCGGGGATGCGGTTTTCCCGGGGCAAACAATTTTTTTGGGATTGAATTGACATGACAAACATGAAAGTACGCGAGTCATCGCTGGAACTGACACTGAAAAACGAACTGTCCGAAATCGAGCGGGCAGCCAAAATCATCAGTTCGCATGGTCATTCATACGGGTGGCCGGACGAATGGCTGTATAAAATCAATATTTCGGTGGATGAGCTCATTACCAACACGGTAAATTATAGCTATGGCAACCAAAGTGCCCGTTCAATTCTGCTCAAGCTGGTGGCCACCTACGATAAATTGACGGTGACCATTGAGGACGATGGGCAGCCTTTCAATCCCTTTGAAAATGTCCCGTCGGCAGACCATGTCGAGGCTTCACTGGAAGATCGTCCCATCGGTGGCCTGGGGGTGCATCTGGTCAAGGCGCTCATGGATGAGTTCTCCTATGAAAGAACAGCGGACGGTTTGAACCGGATCACCCTGGTGCAGCTTCGGGAGAGCCAGGATGATGTCGAACCGGGCCCACCCGGTTCGGGCTGATCTGCCCCGGTTTTCTCCGCCATTCAGGTCCATGCTATTCAGGTCCATGCTGCGGTCGGTGGCGGTAAGTACTGCCGGAAGGTCGAACGGGAGAACTGGACGGCGGGGGGTAATCAGGTCAGGATGATCAGATCGGGTGATCAGGCCGTTGTTGCAAAAGACTGTCCGGCAGGGCGTTCCGAGCGAACCGGACCCGGCTCCTTAAGCGAAAGAGTCCACCGCCTCCTCACGGGATTCATGAATGGCAATGATTTTGTTGAAACCACTGATTTCAAAGACGGTTTTGATGGGAGCGGATAACCCGCAAAGGGCGAACCCGGTTTCGTGCTTTGCGAGTGACTTTGCGAGAAGGAGAATCACTCTGAGTCCGGCACTGCTGATGTAGGAAAGCTCGGCCAAATCAAGGAGGAGGGCGCGGTCTGTATCCGCAATTACGTTTTGCATTGCACTTTCGAATTCCTGAGCATTGGCGCCATCAATGCGACCTTCCACGCAGGCAATCAAGACCCCGTTCATTCGCTCGCTATTTATATCCATTGATTTGATCTCTGGTTATTGAATTGTGAACATATTTTTCCAAGGCAGAACTGTACCAGAACATCATAACGGATAGAAGAGTAAGAATTGTCAATCAGGACAACTCTATCCGTGGAATTCTCTCCACTGACAGGGTACCATCCAATCCGTTATGGTTGCGTCGTCACGCTTCAGGGTGGAAATTTTACCGGGGAATCGGTGGAAATTTTGATCGTGGATTGGCGGTCACTTTTAATGCAATCCCTTCTACACAATACTCCATGGGTTCGGTTGCCGATAAGATCGCGAAGAAGATCACCTCGTCCCGTTGGTCGAAGTTCGTCGATTTGGAGGGCTATCGGAAAGGCAGGAAGAGGGCCCTAGAAGCCGGTTCCATTGACGATGTGTTTGTTCTCGACGGTCTCGCCGACCTCGACCCCTGCCACGCCGTGTATAGGTTTGCGCTGAACGTCTGTACTCCCATGTCCGAATCGATTTCCGGGATGAGGGAGGCGAAGAGTGGTGCCGGGGTTATCATTAACGCCAGGATCAAATACAGTCCGATAGGTCCTCTGCTAAGCCCATTGACCCTCAGTTATTTCGCGATGTGGGCGATGTTCGATGTCCGTTTCGGGAGTAGCCGGGAGACCATGGGCAACTGCATTTTACGCATCATGCCCGATTTCCATTGCCCGACCTGGTTGATTGACATCGTTGAGCGGATGCAGCAATCGAGGATGGGTTTTTTCGTGCATTGTGGCAGCGACGGCGAGAATATTCTGCTCCGCGAGGTCGGTACCCGGGAGACTCTTCCCTGCCGGGTTGCATATGGTTATGACGGCAGTAAGGGGCAGGTCTGGTTCGTCCGCGTGCTGCCGCCGCCCAGCCCTGAGTACCGCTACCATCTCGTGTTCAACACTCCCTATGTATTCCTGGACTATCCCGAGAGTGCCTTTGTCGACTATCTGGAGCGCGAGCTCGCGCGGATGATGGCGGTAAGGAACCCGCCCCTGCGGACAGATGACCCTCACGGTCATCTGATGAAGTACGGTCCAGAGCCCAACCATTGGAACGAGTACATTTTTTGCGCCGGCGCGAGTGATGAAGAAGGGGTGATCTTTCTGACCGGGGTCCCGGGCATCCGGGAGAGTCTTCCCCATGATCATGGGTAGTTTGACCAGTTGGTACGATCTGGTTCGCAGATGCGCGGCCTCAGGAACGAGTATCGCTGCACTTCGCCACCCGGTACTGTTGTGTCGGTGACGTTGCCATACTGGAACTTCGGCCTCGGGGGCGGATGGCTGGCACTCCACGGATCTATGGCATTCCGTTCGCTTTTTGATCGCAATGTCCCCCTGCCTGCCCCAACGAGGGAGCATCCCAGCGAAGACAGATCGTGAACATCGAAAACGCCTGCCCTTGTGGTCGTCAACTTCGAGGAACATCCTCGCACAGGATCAGCCCATCGCCGTAATCCGTCTGGCCGAGGCCCTCTCCAGGGCAACGGATTCCGGCCAGACGGTGGTATCCGTGCAAATTCATCCCGGTTTTGGGTTTTCGAAGGGTTCCCGGGTATAATTCCCCGGTTGAGGCGTAGAAACAGAAATAAAAGTCGTTTAATCTAACAACGATGGATTTTGGTTCAGGAATACTTCATCCATCTGACACATACAACGAAAACGGGCGATGGGACGAAGAGCAGGCGGAAGAGCAGCGAGAAAAGCATTAAGAGCGGCACCCCTTGCACCGGAAGACAAGCCGGTTCGGCCAGGTCAGCCGGGTGGCCGCTATATGCCGCTGACCGGGGAACAGCTCAAACGTGTTCACACGGCGATGCTGGACCTTCTTGAGAATGTCGGGTTTTCCCGGGCCATTCCCTCGTGCATAGAGATGGTGACCAGGGCGGGTGGAAAATACACCCCGGAAGGCCGGCTTCTTTTCCCCAGGGAACTGATTGAATGGACCATGGAAACCTGTGCACGGGAAATCACCCTGTATGGCCAGTCTCCTGAGCATGACATGCACTTAAGCGGTACCAAGGTCTATTTTGGGACGGCGGGAGCCGCCGTTCATGTTGTCGATGACTGGAAAAAGCACGAGAAATACCCCGGGGAAGGTGCGTATCGGGAATCCACCATCCAGGACCTGTATGATGCGTCCCGTCTGGTCGATTACCATGAGCACATTCATTTCTTCCAGCGTTGTATGGTGGCAAGGGATATCGAACAGCCTGCCGCAATGGACCTGAATACAACCTATGCATCCGTTGCCGGCACGATGAAACACTGCGGCGTCAGTTATGTGGAAGCTCCCCATGCAGAAGAAGGATTACGGTTGCTGCATGAGATTGCAGGGGGGGAAAAGAAATGGAGAGAACGGCCTTTCGCCAGCCTGTCCTGTTGCTTCGTTGTGCCGCCCATGAGATTTGCCGAAGATGCCTGCAAGGTCCTGGAGGTCTGTACACGGGGAGGGATGCCCATTTTATTGCTGGCTGCAGGACAGGCCGGGGCCACCAGTCCGGCCTCCCTGGCGGGGGCCGTGGTACAGGAGTGTGCGGAATGCCTCGCTGCGTTGGCGTATGTCAATCTGATTGAGCCCGGACATCCCGCCATCTTTGGCCCCTGGCCATTTGTTTCCGATTTGCGCACGGGGGCTATGAGCGGAGGCAGTGGAGAGCAGGCGGTTTTGATGGCGGCCTGCGGACAGGTCGGCCAGTACCTTGGCCTGCCCACCGGGATTGCGGCGGGGATGGCGGATGCCAAAACCCCGGACGCACAGTCCGGATTCGAAAAGTCCTATACCGTGACCCTGGCGGGGCACAGCGGCACGAACCTGGTGTACGAATCTGTCGGCATGCAGGCCAGTTTGCTGGGCTTCAGTTTCGAAGGCGCCACCATCGACAATGACATGCTCGGAGCCATCAACCGGAGTGTCCGTGGTGTGGAAATTGACGATGAGAACCTTGCCCTGGAGACCATTGCGGATGTTTGCCTGAATGGGCCGGAGCACTTCCTGGGGCATGATGCAACGTTGTCCCGGATGGAATCGGACTATGTCTATCCCGAAGTGGGAAACCGGCTGACCCCCGCGGAATGGAAGGAGCTTGGGTCCCGGGAAGTTCACCAGGTCGCCCGGGAAAAGACCCGGGAAATCCTGCAGACCCATTTTCCATCCCATATCTCTGATGAACTGGACGCACGCCTGAGAGCCAGTTTTGATATCCGGTTGCCCCGTGAACAGATGAAGACCGGGCACTCCTTCTGATTCCCCCTGATTCCCCGTGGAATATTCCAATGAATGAAAAGCGTTTGCCATCCCAGTCAAGGGTGGTCATTATCGGTGGTGGTGTGATGGGGGCCGGATTGGCCTATCACCTGGCTGAAGAAGGCTGGACGGATGTACTGCTGATTGAAAAAGGGGAGCTGACATCGGGATCAACCTGGCATGCTGCCGGGCAATGCCCGAGCTTTATCGCCGATTACAACATGGCAAAAATCCATGACCATGGGGTAAAGCTGTACCCCAGGCTGGAGGAACTGACGGGCCAGTATGTCAGTTGGCATGGCTGTGGAGGAATCCGGTTTGCCTACAAGACAGCGGAAGTGGAGTGGTTTCATCGGGTTGCCGGTGTGGGAAAACTCATTGGGTTTGAGTGCGACATCATTGATCCGGCGAAAATAAAGGAACTGATTCCGTATGCCAATATAGAAGGCGTCCTGGCCGGTGCCTGGACCCATACCGATGGACATGTGGACCCGGCGGGCGTGTGCAATGCCATGGCCAAGGGGGCGCGCCAGAAAGGGGTCAATATTGTCACGCATAACCGGGTGACGGATATCCGGCAGCGAAAATCCGGGGAATGGGAGGTTATTACAGAGCGCGGCAGCGTGATTGCAGAACACGTGGTCAATGCGGCGGGATGCTATGCCCGCCAGGTCAGCCAGATGGTGGGTACAGATCTTCCATTGATCAATATGAAGCACACTTATCTGGTGACCGATACCGTCCAGGAATTCCTCGATCGTGATACCGAAATGCCCGTGATTCGGGACCCCTACCCGTCATCGTATTACCGCCAGGAGCAAAAATCCGGTTTGATCGGAATCTATGAAATGGAAAACTCCCAGGAGTGCTGGACCCATCGTGGTGGCTGGCCGGAATGGGATTCCGAAAATGAACTGTTTGACCCGGATTTTGAGAATATCATGCCCTATATCGAGCGTGTCATGGAGCGTATCCCGATGTGGAGGGAACTTGGAATCAAGCGGACGGTTTGCGGGGCCATTCCACATACCCCGGACAGCAACCCCTTTCTGGGTCCGGCGGCAGGGTTGCGAAATTTCTGGCATTGCAACGGGGCATCCATTGGCATCGCAGCGGGGGCGGGTTCCGGAAAATACCTTGCCCAGTGGATGATTTACGGTGATGCCGAGATCAACATGCTGGGGGTGGACCCCCGGCGGTTTGGGGGGTTTGCTCCGGGAGGGTATACCAAGGCCAAGTCCCATGAAGATTATGAGCACATGTACAAATTGCACCTGCCGGGAGAGGAAAGGCCCGCGGGGCGGAAAGCTCGGACGACTCCATTGTATGATGTGCTGAAAGACAAGGGGGCGGTCTTTACCGAAGTCAATGGCTGGGAAAGGCCGAAATGGTTTTCCCTGGATGGCCGGGAGGAGGAGGTCGGGTTTCGCCATAACAACACGTTTGAGGTGGTGGCGGAAGAATGCCGCGCTGTCAGGGAGCGGGTAGGGGTACAGGAGTTGTCTACCTTTGCCAAATACGATGTGACCGGCCGGGACGCGGAACGATACCTGAACCGGATCAGTGCGAACAGGATGCCCACACGGGAAGGGGGGATTACCCTGACCCATTACCTGGCCCCAACAGGCAGGCTGAATGGCGAATCCACCATTACCCGGCTGAAGGAAGGACATTATTACGTGTTGTCGGGGGCCACCAGTGAAGATCGGGATTTGTCGATTCTGACCCAGGGTGCAGAAGAAAACGAAGATGTTTCGGTCAGAACGCTGACGGATGACTGGGGGGTTCTCGTGGTCGTCGGTCCGAAGTCAAGGAACACACTGGCTTCGCTCACCAATGAGGATCTGGGCAATGAATCCTTCAAGTGGCTGACCGGGAAGGAAATCGTGGTTGCGGAGGTGCCCGTGCGTGCACTGCGAGTCAACTATGTGGGTGAACTGGGGTGGGAACTGCACTGTCGAAAGAAGGATCTGGTGAGGGTTTACGAAGCGGTGTGGGAAGCGGGACAGGAATACGGGATTGCTGATTTTGGCACCTACGCCATGAATTCATTGCGAATGGAAAAGGCATACAAGGGGTGGGGGGCGGAATTGACCAATGAAATTTCCATGGTTGAAGCCGATATCATGCGATTTTTCCGGGAAGATAAAGCGGATTTTACCGGCAAGTCCGCAACCCTTGGGGTGGAAAGGGATCAGGTACCCCTTCAACTGGTCTATTTTGAAGTCGAAGCGGGGGACAATGATGTAGTGGGTGGCGAAGCCGTGCTGGATGGGGATGAAACCATCGGTGTGACGACCTCGGGCGGATATGGACATGTCACCGGAAAAAGCCTTGGTTTTGCGTATGTACCACCTGGATACGCGGACCCCGGGTGTGTTTTCGAAGTGGAACTCATTGGAGAAAGCCGGAAAGCCACCGTTCTCAAGGAACCGGTCTGGGATCCCAAAAACGAGAGAATACGGGGCTGATACCCGAAGCGGCGCCCGTTGTTAAAGACGACGCAGAAACTCCTTCGGGCTGCGATGGAGTCGTCTACCCCGGGATGGACGAAGCGGGAGCATGAAAACCGGGGCTTGTTTCAGCAGTGGAAGTCTGCGGGTTGCCATGTCGATGCCCATCGACAATGTAGGACATGAATCCGCAGATATCGATTCCGAAAACCGAAGTTTCGGCATTTTGCCGGGCGCACGGGATCACGCGGCTCGCGATTTTTGGCTCAGCACTGCGCGCGGACTTCGGACCACAGAGTGACATCGACGTGCTGGTCGAGTTTGGTCCGGGGCGCACTCCCGGGCTATTGAGGATAGCGGGCATGGAGATCGAGCTGTCGGCTTTGTTGGGCGGGCGCAGGGTGGACCTTCGAACCCCGGAAGACCTGAGCCGTTATTTTCGGCAGGAAATCCTTGATACCGCGGAGGTGCAGTATGCCGAGGGATGACGAAACCCAATAACGGCACATGCCGGATGCTGTGGCGAAGCGTTGTCCTTCGCCCAGGGACGGACGCACAATGACCTGGAATATGCTCGAGCGGACAAAGGTCCGCCAAAGTCAATCAAAATTGAATAAGGCGTTGCAGAATATTCCTTCACGTCCGCTGCATTTCCTGACATTTCGTCGACAGTGATTTGTGGAGGTGTCCTTGCCAGGCCAGCCAGGATATTCTTCCACTTCTTTATTGATTTCTTTACATCCCAAGATCTTTGCGTGGCCTCACTTCCCGGGAATCAGGCCTCGTGGGAAGAATCTCAGGACAAGAAGAAGGAGGGCTCCCATGACCACCAGCCGCATGTGTGCGGCAGAATTTACCAAATGGGCGCGCAGGGTGCTGTCTTCGGGCAGATCGGCCGTGATCGTATCCATCAGCCATCGGCCCATGGGTTCGACTTCGACCCACAGAAACCAGATCACGAAACCACCGAGAATCGAGCCCCAGTTGTTCCCGGAACCGCCGACGATGACCATGACCCAGATCAGGAAGGTGAAACGAAGGGGCTGGTAAGACCCGGGTGTGAGCTGGCCATCCAGCGTGGTGAGCATTGCCCCCGCGATCCCGCAGACGGCGGAACCCAGAATAAATACCTGAAGGTGCCGGGCGGTCACGTTCTTGCCCATCGCCCCCGCTGCGGTCTCGTTGTCGCGAATGGCCCGCATCATCCTGCCCCAGGGAGAAGCCAGTGCTTTCTGGGACAGCCATAAAATGGCGACCAGCACCATCGCAAACAGAATCGCATAGGACAGCTTGACGCAAATCGAGGACAGTTCCACCGGATCCATGCCGAGGCGGGGAGCCCATGCGAGGAAGGCATCCATTTTCTGGAGATCAACCTCATAGGGAACCGGACGGGGCAGGCCGACCACATTCTTGACGCCCCGGGTCAGCCAGTCTTCATTCTTGATGACGATAATGATGATCTCGGAGATTCCGAACGTGGCGATGGCAAGATAATCTGAACGAAGTCCAAGGGCTGTCTTGCCGACGATCCAGGCTGCCCCGGCGGCCAGTAACCCGCCAACCGGCCAGGCCAGAAGAATCGGTAGCCCCAACCCGCCGAGGTATCCGGTCGCAGCGGGGTTGACGTTTTCTATGGCGGCTACCGCCGGATCGAACAGAAACCGGAACAGGAAAAGACCCGCTCCCGCCACGCCAATCAGCACCACCCACCGCCTGCGCCCCGGTGGCAGGAATTTCCAGATGAAAATGGAACCGGCGATGGTTCCGACCGCCACCAAAAGGGCTGCCACGACGCGTGCTCCCCCCGCTGCCCAGGCCGCGCTGACCGGTGGCATGCTTACGATCACCGCGGCCACACCGCCGAGTGCCACAAAGCCCATTGCCCCGAAATTGAACAGGCCGGCATATCCCCACTGGATATTCACCCCCAGACTCATGATCGCGGAGATCAGGCACAGGTTCAGGATGGTTAACGCAACGGTCCAGCTCTGCATCAGGCCTACGAGAACAAGCATTGCGAATACCGCAGCAAAGAGGGCAATGTTCTTCGGATTCATAACGACCTTCCCTTGAAGATGCCCGTCGGCTTGAACAGAAGAACCAGCACCAGGATGGTAAAGGAGACGGCGAGCTTGTAATCCGTTGAAAGCAACTGGGCAAGGTGGTCCGGCTGCAGGCCCTGGGGCAGGACATAGCCCAGAAATTTCTTGAAGGCATAGGTGATGGATATCTCGGAAAATGAAATGATGAATCCACCGGCAATGGCCCCGAGCGGGTTTCCGAGCCCGCCGACAATGGCTGCGGCAAAGATCGGCAAAAGAAGCTGGAAATAGGTAAAGGGCTTGAACCCCTTGTCCAGGCCGTACAGGACCCCGGCAGTGGTGGCCAGTGCGGCCACAATGATCCAGGTGATCGCGACAACGCGTTCGGCGTTGATCCCGCACAGCGTGGCGAGGTCTTCGTTGTCGGCCAGTGCCCGCATGGATTTCCCGGTGCGTGTATGGGTCAGGAACCAGAACAGGGAGGTCACGGCAATGACGGTCACAATGACGGTAATCAATTGGGGGATATTGATCGAAAAACCTTCAGAAAATCCGGTTATCTCCTTGAATTCACGGGCCCGGACAAGAAAGCGGGCACCATCGGCAAATCGTTGGTGTTCCGGTCCGATGACCAGACGAACCAAACCGTTCAGGACAAACATGATGCCGACAGAAGAAATGGTAAAAATGATCCGGTCGCTCTTGCGCAGCCGGTAAAACCGGTAGACAACCCGGTCGGTTCCAAGCAGAAGGACTGCGGTCGCGGCAATGCCAATCGGAAGACCAATCAATGCCGTCGGCAGGCTGCCAAGGGTCATGCCGACGGATTGAAGCCAGCGGGTCACGAGGATCGTGATCATGGTGCCGAAAGCCATGGTGTCGCCGTGGGCAAAGTTGGAAAATCTCAAAATGCCGTAAACCAGCGTCACCCCGAGCGCCCCCAGGGCGATCTGGCTGCCATAGGCGGTTGCGGGAATGATTACAAAGTTGCACAGAACGATGATTGCATTCAGCAGGTCCGTCATCTAACCCCCGAGGAATGATCGGCGCACATCGGAATCTTCGAGCAGACTGGGCCCTGCACCGGTATGATGGTTTTTCCCCTGGACAAGGACGTATCCCGTGTCGGCAATGGAAAGCGCCTGTCTCGCATTCTGTTCCACCATCAGGATGGAGACACCGGTGCGAACGACTTCGGTAATCCGGTACATCAATTCGTCCTTGACGATCGGTGAGACCCCGGCAGTCGGTTCATCCAGCATCAAGACCTTTGGCAGGGTCATTAACCCCCTTCCAATGGCAACCTGCTGGCGCTGCCCACCGGACAGTTCCCCAGCAGATTGCCGTCGCTTGTCCTTGAGAACGGGGAAGAGTTCATAGACCTGTTCCATGGTTTCCAGGACATGGTCACGGCGTAAAAAGGCCCCCATTTCCAGGTTTTCCTCCACCGTCATGGAAGGGAACACGTTGTTGGTCTGGGGAACGAATGCCATCCCCCGGGATACCCGGTCCTGGGGAGAAAGCCGGGTGATGTCTTCGTCGTGGATTCGGACCGTCCCCGAGCGCAACGCCACCATCCCAAAGATTGCCTTCATCGCGGTGGATTTTCCGGCCCCGTTCGGCCCCACAATCACCGATATTTTGCCGGTTTCCGCACGGATGGTGCATGCGTGGAGGATATCGACTCCATCATACCCTCCCGTCATGTTTTTACCAACGAGCAGGCTCATGTTGCAGAATCGGCAGAAAATCCGCTGCCAAGATATTTCAGGACGACCTGTTCATTGGCCATGACTTCCTGTGCGGACCCCTCCGTCAACACCCTTCCTTCTGCCATGACGATTACCGGATGGCACAATTGGGAAATGATCTCCATATTGTGCTCAATCATGCAGAAGGTATACCCCTGTTCCCGGTTGAGCCGGACAATGGAGTCACCAATGGTTTTCATCAGCGTGGGGTTGACCCCCGCGCCCACCTCATCCAGAAATACGATCCGGGCATCCACCATCATCGTCCGGCCAAGTTCCAGGAGTTTCTTCTGGCCACCGGACAGGTTTCCGGCCCGCTCGTCGGCCAGATGGCGGATGGTGAGGAATTCCATGACTTCTTCCGCACGTTCGGCCAGCGCACGTTCTTCCCTGGCCACCCGCGCGGGGTGAAACCAGGCCGATACCAGCCTTTCCCCGGACTGCCCACCGGGAACCATCATCAGGTTCTCACGCACGGTCATGGAGGCAAATTCATGGGCAATCTGGAAGGTGCGAAGCAGTCCCCGATCGAAAAGCTCGTAAGGAGGCAGGCCGGTGATGTTTTCGCCATCCATGAAAACATGGCCTGAGGTCGGCGGATACAATCCTGCAATGATGTTGAAAAGGGTCGTTTTCCCTGCTCCATTGGGACCGATCAGTCCGGTGATGGAGTTCGGAGCAATGCGCAGGGAAGCGTTATCCACGGCACGCACTCCCCCGAAATTCTTGCAGACCCTGGAGACGGTGATCACTCTCCATTCACCCCGTCAAACGGCAGCCTGCAAAGGGCCCAGGCTGCCGTTTCACCACTACGATATGTGGGCTCAGCGGTACCGCACGGTTGTGATCGTACCGTCTTTTACTTCAATTTCTCGGTAGTTGCCCGCGGATTCGCCGGGGCCGATGAGTTCAACCGCCGAGGCACCCTCGTAGTCCACCTCCCCACCGTCCTGCAGGATCTGCAGCGCCTTTGCCAGTTCACCGGGATAGATTTTTTCACCGGGTGCGTTGGCAACCTCCATGACCGTTTTTTGGTAGGCCGCGGAGTCGGAAGAGCCGGCGGCCTGCATCGCCAGGATAATGAGAGCGGCGGCATCGTAGGATTCCGCGACAAACGGGCTGCTGCCATTGAAGTCGTTCTCTTCTCCCAGTGTCACGATCATGGCGGAGCCGGGCCCTTCCGCAGCAGGATGCTGTCCGAAGGAACCATCCAGATCGGGACCGACCGCTTCCACCAGTGCTTCGCCGATCATCCCGTCCGGCAGAACGAAAGTACTGAAAGCGTCCGCATCCAGTGACCCCTGGATAATACCCAGGCCCCCTTGGTCCAGGTAACCGGCAACGACCAGTGCCTCACCGCCCGCAGAGGCCAGGGCACCGATTTCAGAGGCGTAGTCCGCTTTACCATCTTCATGCGAAGCACTGATGGTCACCTCGCCCCCCGCAGCCCGAAAAGAGGATTCAAAAGCGTCCGCCAGTCCTTTTCCGTAGTCGTTGTTTGTATAGGTCACGGCGATCTGTTTGATCCCGCGGTCCATAATCACGCCGGTCATGACTTCTCCCTGCCGGGCATCCGAAGGCGCTGTGCGAAAGAAAAGCCCGTCATCCTCTGCGGTGGAAAGTCCAGGACTGGTTGCAGAGGGAGAAATCATCACAATTCCGTTCGGACGGGCCACCTGTTGCAATATGGCCCCGGTCACCCCGGAACAGTCCGCACCGACAATGCCCTGGACCTTGTCCGACGTCACCAGGCGTTCCGCTGCGGCGGTGGCGGCGGCGGAATCAATGCAGGTTGAATCCGCCTTGATCGCCGTAATACTGGAGCCATCCAGAAAAAGACCGGATTCGCTGGCTTCCTGGACGGCCAGTTCGGCTCCGGCACTCATTTGGGGGGTCAGGGACTCGATCGGACCCGTAAATCCCAGGATGATGCCAAGCTGGACATTTGCGGCGTTTACGCTGGCCGCGATCATCACCAGTGTCAGCCCGGTTACAAAACGCAGGTAATTTTTCATTGCATTACACCTCATGGATTAAGTGGGTCAATCGTAGCAAATACCCGATTTCATGGTCAAACCCGCCAGCGTCTTTCCTGAAACCGGAATCCCATGGAACGGAACCGCAGTCGTCAACCGCTTTCCTGTGAGGTCAAAGAGAATATCCCGCTCGCCATTCATTCTTCCCGAACCATTGTGGAGTATGATCGCAGGGGAATCCTTCATTTTCGGAGACGCAAAGATCAGCATGTTGTCCGAGCCATTCCTGCGCAGGCTTTTGGGGCAGGAAATCAAATCCATTGAGGTGCAGACTTGCCCGGCGGGAAAACAGATCCATCGTGTCCGCACCCCGGGTGGTCAATTTTGTGTTAAATCGGGACGCGGGGCAGCGGTTGATATGCTTGCCTATGAAGTAACCGGGCTTGAATGGATCGAAAACACCGGTTCCGTGCGGGTGCCGAGATTGATCGCCAGCGAAAAAGGGATTTTGGTGACGGAGTGGATTGACCAGACCCGGCCCACGCCCCGGTCATGGCGAACCCTGGGCGAATCCCTGGCCAGGCTGCATGCCAATGACCATGCCTGGTACGGGTTTGAAAGGGACGGATTCTGTGGAGACAGTGTTCAGTACAACCAGTGGAAGGACGATGGCATCGAATTTTTCATCTCACAACGGATTGAACCACAGGTTAAAATGGCGAGGGACCGGGACTTGTTGTCCAGGGAAGACCTGTCCGGCATCCACGCATTGGTTTCCCGGCTTCCGGATCTGATTCCCGATCAACGCCCGGTGTTGATACACGGTGACCTGTGGTCCGGAAATGTATTGTTCGATGCTTCCGGACCGGTGGTTATTGATCCGGCCATCCACTATGGTTGGGCGGAAGCGGATTTGGCCATGACCAGCCTGTTTGGTTCATTTCATCCGGACTTCTATGCCGCTTATTTCAGCGACAGTGGCCACTGCCCGGGATTTGAACAACGAAAGGAAATCTACAATTGCTACCACCTGCTCAATCACCTGAACCTGTTTGGAATGGCGTATCATCACCCGTTGATGACGATTGTCAGACGATTTGCCCGATGACCCCCTGAATTCAAGCGAATCCAAACGAATCCAAGCCCGGATGAACCGAATATCCACCATGCCGAAGAAGAAGGAGTTGACAAACCGGTCCATCCTGGGGGTGTTGCTGTTGGGGCACATGGTCAACGACTGGGTGTTCGGGGCCCTGTGGCTGCTGGCACCGGCGATTGCGGTCAGCATGGGATTGGGTCCGGTTGAGATTGGGTTGCTGCTGACCGTCAATGTAGTCGCTGCCGGGCTGATCTATGTGCCCGCGGGAGTGCTTGCGGATCGGATGTCCAACCAGGGACTCCTGTTGTTCATCACGTTTTGGTGGGTGGCCATTGGTTACTTTTGCGCTTCGTTTGCCTCCGGTTTCTGGGTCATTACGCTATTGCTGGCATTCGGCAGCATGGGAGACGCATTCTGGCATCCGGTTGCCACCGGGGTATTGGTCAAAAAGATGCCGAAAAATCGTGCCCAGGCATTGGGTATCCACGCATTGGGCGGAAGTGTCGGTGCGGAAATTCTGGGCCCTTTGGCCGCAGGATTCCTGCTCGGTTTTTTTGACTGGAGAGTGAGCCTGCAAATTTTGGTGTTGCCTGCGGTGCTGATGGGGTTTGCCTTCATCTTTGTCGTGGGAAAAATCAATACCAGCACGGACTCAAGGGTCTCCCTGGCGGATTTCATGACGCTGTTGAAAGACTGGATGCATCCCCGTGGACTGGGGATGATGGCGATGATGGTTTTCTATAACATGTCTCTTTTCGCCATGTTGGCGATGACCCCGCTTACGCTGCAGGAGAACTACCAGATCAGCCCGTTCCTGTCGGGGGTGATTTTTGCCGGGACCCTGGTGATGGGTGCTGCGTTTCAACCCTATACCGGGAAGGTATCGGACAGGATAGGGAGAAAACCCGTTATCCTGTTCTTCACCATCACCGCCGCCGTATTTGCTTTCCTAGCTGGTGTTTTCTCCTCTTTGTGGCTGTTTATCCTGTGCCTGGTCGTTGCCATTTCCCTGTTGACCGCGGTTCGCCCGGCAATTCTGGCTGCCGCAGTGGAGTATTCGGGCAAGTCGGAGTCCACGACGATGGGCCTGGTTTTTGCAGTTCTGGATGGGATCGGGTCCCTGGGAGCACTGGTTGCGGGATTTGCAGGGGAACTGGATCTCTCCTATGCGTATCTGCTGGCGGGGGTATTGGCCATGGCTTCAGTGAGTGTCACGGCAATGCTCCGGTTTGACGGTTCGAAGGTACCGGGCTGATGCCGGAACGGGTCGGCAGTTATCGTTCCCCGGAGATGTAAACAATCCAACTGGGGTCGTCCTCGCCGTGTTTGCAGGGGTGGTAGATGCCATTGCCTTCGCCGGTTTCCTCGTCCGTTCCTTCCCAGTATACGGTGACGTTGTTAAATCCGGCTTCACACAGGAGTTCCTGCAATTCCGGCAGGGTCCACATGCGCCAGTCGTAGCTGAAGGCCTTCTTCAGTTTTGAACCGTCCCGGAACCTGAAATGGATATGGCACAGTGCATGAGCGGTCACCGGATCATATTTTTCCTGGTGCCAGTAATAGGTAAAGCCACTGTATTTGGTTTTTTCCTTGATTGATCGCCACGACTCATGTCCTCCGTAGGCATCGAGGATGAAAACTCCCTTTTCATTCAATCCGGCTTTTACGGCCCGAAAATAATTCCGCAGAGTATCCCGGGTCTTGAAGAGCTGGTAGCTGAAATTCATTGCGATAACAATATCAGCCGGTTCTTCGTACGGGTCCCGCACATCCTGATTGACCAGCTGGATCCGGGTTTGCTGGTGGTCATCGAGCTGGCGGACATTGTGGTGCAGTCCCCAGTCCAGAACTTCCTGGCTGAAATCCACTCCGACTGCCCGGTTTCCAGGTCGTCGGCGTACCCACTCACAGCTGGTATTGGCCGTTCCGCAAAAGTCTTCCCGAAGGAGGGTGGCCGTGCTTCCGCGAATGTTCCGGTAGGTCGTATCCACCATGTCAATTTCCGCTTCGACATTCTGGACGGACTGTTCGTATAAGGAATGCCGGTCAGCGGAACTGGCCATATCGTCCTTTTTCGGGAGGGGGTGTTTGCTGCCCATGGGTTGGGAATTGGGGTAGAATAGAGTTCATATTCTACTGGTTAAACGGGAATCCATGGCGATAAAACAGTTAATTTTATTGAGGCATGCCAAGTCGGACTGGTATTCGCTGGCCCCGCGTGATATCGACCGTCCACTGAATGCCCGCGGGAGAAACAATGCGACCCGGGTGGGTGAATGGTTCCGGGGCAGTGCGTACCACCCCGAAAGAATCTTGTGTTCCGTGGCGCAGCGTACCCGCGAGACCCTCGATCGGGTGTTGTCCCGGGCGGGGTGGCCGGATGTCGAAATTGCCTATCACCCCGACCTGTACCTGGCCTCGGCAACCCGGATCATTGATCGGGTCCGGGACAATATGGACACCTGTGACCGCATCATGGTGGTGGGCCACAACCCGGGCATGGATGAGGTGTTGCTGCATTTTTGCCCCGATATCGAGGTGGAAGACAAACTCATGACCACCTGTGCCTTTGCGGTGATTGAATTTGAAAATGCACAGCTCGCTTCCCCGAAATTGATTGAGTTCCACAGGCCCAGGGAACTGGTTCTGCCCTGACCCTTAAAATACAGGTCAACCGGGTCATCCCAAAAACCCGATTCATTCCGGGTGATCAACCCGGTATCGATCAGGAAAAACAGTCAAACAGGATCTAATGGATTATCTTTATCGGGATGCTGGTTCATTGCCCCGGCATGTGGGATAATTTTTGCGCGGGAAATATCTTTCAACTGAAACAATCAATTCGGGGAACCATTGAATGGAGGACAATAAAAGAAAGGCACTGGACGCGGCACTGGGCCAGATAGATCGACAGTTTGGCAAGGGTTCGGTCATGCGCCTGGGCGATTCTGAGGTGGCACAGGACATCCAGTGTTATTCGACGGGGTCGCTGGGCCTGGATATCGCGCTGGGGATCGGCGGACTTCCCAGGGGGAGAGTCTCGGAAATTTACGGGCCTGAATCCTCAGGCAAGACAACGATGACGTTGTCGGTCATTGCCGAGGCACAGAAAGAGGGAGGTACGGCAGCATTCATTGATGCCGAGCATGCCCTGGACCCGGGCTATGCCGAAAAGCTGGGAGTGAATATCGACGAACTGCTGGTTTCCCAGCCCGATACCGGGGAACAGGCCCTGGAGATCGCGGATATGCTGGTACGATCCTCTGCCGTGGATGTGGTGGTGGTGGACTCCGTCGCCGCCCTGACACCGAAAGCGGAAATCGAAGGGGAGATGGGGGACCATCACGTGGGCCTGCAGGCAAGACTGATGTCACAGGCGCTGAGAAAGCTGACTGCGAACATCAAGCGGTCGAATACCATGGTGATCTTCATTAACCAGATCCGCATGAAGATCGGGGTCATGTTCGGAAACCCGGAAACGACCACAGGGGGCAATGCCCTGAAGTTCTATTCCTCGGTGCGAATGGATATTCGCAGGATCGGCGCCATCAAGAAAGGCGATGAAATCCTGGGCAGCCGAACCCGTGTCAAGGTCGTGAAAAACAAGGTGGCGCCGCCATTCAAACAGACTGAATTCGATATCCTGTACAACGAGGGCATTTCCAAGCACGGGGAGTTGATTGACCTGGGTGTGGAACTGGGCATCGTCGAGAAATCCGGCGCGTGGTACAGTTATGGCCCGGACAGAATAGGCCAGGGACGGGACAATGTCCGGGGGTTCCTGAAGGAAAATCCGGATATGTCCGATGAAATCGAGTCCGCGATCCGGGCGGAAAAGCTGAAAGGTACGGTCCCGGAAGCTGGGATGGAAGATCAGCCCCCGGCCAGGAAAAAAGGTGCCCGGGGATAGTCGATCACCCATTGGCAGACCAGGAAAACGAAAAACCACCGTATGGTGAGGACCCGCTGGTTTCAATGCTGAGGGACCGGGCGGTTCGGTTCCTGGTACGGCGAGAGCACAGTGCATTCGAATTACGCCGAAAATTGGAGAAATCGGCTCCAGAGTCGATTGTGAACAGGGTGTTGGAGGCACTGCGGGAAGAGGGTGCGCAATCCGATGAGCGATTTGCGGAAATGGTCTGCCGGACCCGTGTGAATAACGGCCAGGGCCCGGTCCGTCTTCGCCATGAATTGAATGAACACCGGATCAGTGTCGAAATCATTGAGGCATCCATGGCGGTTTACGAGGAGGAGTGGTGTGCCCGGGCCCGGGATGCAAAAGTTCGAAAATTCGGATCCCGGCCGCCTGCTGATTACAAGGAATGGGCAAAGCAGGCCCGGTTTCTGCAGCGAAGGGGATTTACCGCCGAGCAGATCGGGCAGTCCATCCGGTATGAGTGACGTGTTCGGCCCGTTGATCGTTTGATCGTGATATGAAGACTTCTGAAATCAGACAACGTTTTCTGGACTACTTTGCCAAACAGGGCCATGAAGTGGTCCCAAGCAGTTCACTGGTGCCCGGGAACGATCCGACGCTGTTGTTCACCAATGCGGGAATGGTGCAGTTCAAGGACCTGTTTCTGGGCCATGAACACCGGGACTATCAGCGGGCGACGACTTCCCAGCGCTGTGTTCGGGCCGGGGGCAAGCACAATGATCTTGAAAACGTTGGCTATACGGCCCGCCATCATACCTTTTTTGAAATGCTGGGCAACTTCAGTTTTGGCGATTATTTCAAGGAAACCGCCATCCACTATGCCTGGGAGCTTTTGACCAGGGAGTTTGCCATCCCCAGGGAAAGGCTCTGGGTCACCGTGTTTGAAGACGATGAGGAGGCGGAAGCGATCTGGGTGAACCGGATTGGCGTACCCCCGGACCGGGTCATCCGAATTGGTGCCAGGGACAATTTCTGGCAGATGGGGGATACCGGCCCGTGTGGTCCCTGTTCCGAAATATTTTACGACCATGGCCCGGATGTGGCGGGGGGTCCGCCGGGCACCCCGGAGGAAGACGGTGACCGGTTTGTGGAAATCTGGAACCTGGTTTTCATGCAGTTCAATCGAAACAGCCAGGGAGATCTCGAACCGCTTCCCAAGCCCTCGGTGGATACTGGAATGGGGCTGGAACGGATGGCAGCGGTGTTGCAGGGAGTTCACAGCAATTATGAGACGGATTTGTTTCAAACCCTCATTCGTGCCACGGCGCAGGTGCTTGGAATTCGGGAACTGAAAAAAAAATCACTGCGGGTGATTGCCGATCATGTCCGCTCCGCTGCCTTTTTGATTACGGATGGCGTGATCCCTTCCAATGAAGGCCGGGGATATGTGTTGCGCCGAATCATACGAAGAGCCATCCGGCATGGGCATCAGTCGGGTTTCAAAGAGGCCTTCATGCATCGGCTGGTATCTCCGTTGGTGGAGGAAATGGGGGATGCCTTTCCCGAGCTGCGGAAAAACCGTGAACTGGTGGTCCGGGTGCTGAAACAGGAGAATGAGCATTTTAACGGAACCCTGGAACAGGGGTTAAAAATTCTGGGCCAGGAAATTGCCCAAATGAATGGGACCATGCTGTCCGGGGAGACGGTCTTCAAATTGTATGATACCTATGGGTTTCCCGCGGACCTTACCGCAGATGTCGCCAGGGAAAAGGGGCTGAAAATTGATTCCAGGGAATTTGAAAGGTTAATGGAAGCTCAGCGCAGCCGGGCCCGGGCGGTGAAATTCAAGGCCACGGGCCTGGATCATTTGCCGCATCCACCCCTGAGCATTCAGGATGGATTGGAAAAAACCGAATTTACCGGCTATGGGGGCATGCAGTCTGCCGGACAGGTCATGGCATTGTTTGAAGAAGGGGAGCCGGTTTCACGGCTTGAACCGGGGCATTCGGGAGCGGTGGTGTTATCCCGGTCGCCATTTTATGCGGAAAGCGGCGGTCAGACGGGTGATCAGGGTGAAATCCGGTTTTCCGATGCGGTGTACCGGGTGGAGGATACCCGGTATCTGGCGGACAAGGTCATCGGACATTTTGGCCTGGTGGTTTCCGGTGTCATTGAAATCGGCGATTCCGGCCAGGGTGAGGTGGACAGCCGGCGCCGGTTGTTGAATGCCAACAATCACTCGGCGACCCATCTTTTGCATGCGTCCCTGAAGTCCGTACTGGGCAACCATGTGGAGCAAAAAGGTTCCCTGGTCGAACCCAGGCGCCTTCGCTTCGATTTTTCCCACTTCGAACCCGTTACCCGGGAACAGTTGTCCGGGATAGAAAGACTGGTCAACCGGAATGTGCGGGCGAACCATGAGGTTCACGTGGAGGTGATGGAGCTTGACGACGCGAAATCGGCGGGTGCGGAAGCCCTGTTCGGAGAAAAATATGATTCCCGGGTCCGGGTGGTTCGGATGGGGGATTTTTCATTTGAATTGTGCGGGGGGACCCATGTCTCCCGGACCGGTGATATCGGCCTGTTCAAGATTGTCTCGGAGAGCGGGGTCGCAGCCGGTGTCCGGCGTATCGAAGCGATCACGGGGGAATTGGCCGAGAGTCATATTGAAGGGCAACTTGGACTGCTGGAGGAAATTTCACGGGATTTGAAGACACCCACCCCGAAAATTTCTGAAAGAATCCAGGGGTTGATGAAGACCCAGAAACAGCAGGAACGGCAGATACAATCCCTGCAGGCGCGTCTGGCTACCGGGGGAGGCGACGGTGATGTGGTGAAGGAGGTCAGCGGTATCCGGGTGGTGGCGATGAGACAGGATGGTGCGGATGTGAAATCCATGCGCATCACCGTGGACCAGTGGCGCAACAAGCTGCAAAGCGGGGTGGTGTTGATCGCTGGCGCAAATCATGGAAAGGTTACGCTCATTGCGGGGGTCAGCCAGGACCTGAAAGACCGATTTGGTGCCGGAGACCTGATCCGGGAAATTGCCCCATTGGTGGATGGACGCGGGGGCGGCAAACCGGACCTTGCCCAGGGTGGCGGGTCCAATGTGAAGGGAATCGACGAGGCGCTCCAGGCGACCTACCAATGGGTGAAATCGTCGGTAGACCGATAAGATCAACCTCCGGGTATTGCCAGCCAGCCATCACAAAACGGGTCTTTCTCCATTGATTTTGCCTCTTTACTTTTCCAGGTGGAACCGTTTTAATCTGCCGCCACTCTCATGATCAGGTACCCAGATTGGCTTTAATTGTTGAAAAATATGGTGGTACGTCCGTCGGTTCAGTAGAACGGATCAAAGCGGTCGCAGCCGGGGTTGCGCAAAGTGTGCGCAACGGCGACCAGATGGTGATCGTCGTTTCGGCGATGAGTGGAGAGACCAACCGCCTGATCGGCCTGGCCAGGGAGATTTCCGGCCGACCCCTGCAGCGGGAAATGGATGTACTTGTATCCACTGGGGAACAGGTTACCATTGCCCTGTTGGCCATGGCCCTGGAGAAAACCGGGGTGCCGGCACGTTCCTATACCGGGTTCCAGGTTCCGATACAAACCGACACTGCCCACGGGAAGGCAAGAATTGTCGAGATTGAACCGGATCATGTGCTGGCGGACCTGGAAGCCGGTTCGGTCGTGATTGTCGCCGGGTTCCAGGGGATCAGCCGTGAAAACAGGATTACGACCCTGGGACGGGGAGGGTCGGACACCACCGCGGTGGCCATGGCCGCCGCATTGAAGGCGGACGAATGCAGGATATTCACGGATGTGGACGGGGTGTATACCGCGGACCCCCGGGTGGTTGACGATGCCAGGCGACTGGACTGGATCACCTTCCAGGAAATGCTGGAACTGTCCGGTGCCGGGGCCAAGGTAATGCAAATTCGTTCCGTTGAATTCGCCCGAAAATACAAGGTTCCAATACGGGTACTGTCTTCGTTCAAAAAAGGCCCTGGAACACTGATCACCAACGAGGAAAAACAGATGGAAAAGCCCTTGATTTCCGGAATCACTTCTGCCGAGGACGAAGCGAAAATAACCGTGCGGGGAGTCCCTGACCGACCCGGAATCGCCTATAGCATTCTGGGTCCGATTTCGGATGCAGAGATCATTGTCGACATGATTGTTCAGAATATAGGAGTGGATGGTCTAACCGACTTGACCTTTACTGTTCATCAGGACGATTTACCGCAAAGTATGGAGTTATTAACCCCGGTTGTCGAGGAACTGGGCGCCGAAGCGATTGTCGGAGATACGAACCTTGCGAAGATTTCTGCAGTGGGTGTGGGCATGCGGTCCCATGCGGGCATTGCAACGACCATGTTTCGAGCCCTGTCAGAAAGGGGGATCAATATTCAAATGATTTCCACCTCAGAAATTAAAATATCTGTTACCATCGACAAGGAATATACAGAACTTGCGGTGCGTACACTTCACAAGGCATTTAATCTCGAATCCATCAGCGCTGATTCACCGTCATGACCAGAGGTCGAAGAACGCTGGGAAAAATGGGACATTATTGTTGAAAAATAACCCCTGACATCTGGGCCATGGTCAAGATTATAGTTGGCGGATGTGATGTCAGTGAAATTTGAATTTAAATCAGGAGCAGAGCCACATGTTAATCCTTACTCGTCGGATCGGTGAGTCCGTTTATATTGGAGACGATGTTCGTTTGACCGTATTGGGGGTTCGTGGAACCCAGGTCCGGATCGGAATTAACGCACCGAAAGAGGTGCCCGTTCATCGTGAAGAGATTTATTATCGTATCAAGCATGAACAGGATGATGGTGATCATCACCATGACCCGGATGACAACGACCATTATCTGGAATCCCATTACGAGGATGAGCAACCAGATATCAATGAAGGCGATCCGCATAACACCTGAAATCACTTGATCCCTGCGGATTTGGTTTGCCTTTACCAACGGACGGAAACGGAGAGGTGGCCGAGCGGCTGAAGGCGCTCCCCTGCTAAGGGAGTATACGTTGATAGCGTATCGCGGGTTCGAATCCCGCCCTCTCCGCCATTCAACAAAAAACCGGTTTCAGAGAACCGGTTTTTTGTATCAGGTCCCCTTGTTTCGGGGGCGGGGTCAGCCGAATCCAGCGCGGGATACGTGGTTGAGGGCGGGATCAAACCGCCTTGATTCCGTACTGAACCGGTTGGGGATTGACCGATCACACCGGACCATTCATGGCGTGTTACTCGATGCCGAATTGCTGACGGATGCGTAGCTGATCATGTCCAACCCTCAATTGCTGGCCGAGAGTAAAAAGGCGTGTAATCAAAAATACCGAAATAAAGTGCGATTGAAAAAACAAGAGGCGGCCAAGCGCAAACCGGCAACCCAGGACAACACGATCAGACCAAACTGCCTCACGGATCGGGCCACCACAGGTCGTTCAGGCTGAAACTGATTGCATCGAAGGGTGGTAACGAGACGGGGTCGTTGTCCGTCAGGGTCTTCAGCAAAACCCACTGGCTGTCTCTCAGTTCGAAGGCCTCCAGAGTGCGTGCATCGGGGTCGACGAACCAGAGGTACGCAACGCCTTCCCGGGCATAGATGTCACGTTTCTTTCCCTGGTCCAGTGCCCTGGTCGAGGGCGAGAGGGTCTCGCATACCCAATCCGGGGCCAGAGTGAAATATGCCTCGTCGGGGTAGACTGGCATCCGTTCCCGGCACCAGCCCGTCATGTTGGGAACCAGAATGTCCTCGCCCAGATGTAATTCCGGCTCGTCAATAATCCACCAGCCACCTGGCCCCCCATCTCCATAGTTATACGGTGTGCCGATCCTTGCTCCAAGACCTGAACTGACCCAGGCATACCTGGGTGCGGGCCGCGGGTTTATGTGCAGGGTGCCGTCTATGATCTCGGCCACTTTGTGCGGGGGCGCATCAAGCACGTCCTGATAGGACGCGGGTTCGGGTAATTGTGTAGCGCTTGCTGCCGCCTTCTTGCCCATGGTTTATCCTCCTGAAATAATAGAAGGGGAAAATACCTAATGTAGTCCCTGACTGCCAACTGACTCAAGACGCGAGTTTTCCAACGGGAAATGAGCCTGAAGTCGGCATCTCTACACTGATATTGTCAAAGTAGTCTGGATTCCATATGTTTATTTGCAAATTCCCCCTTGTGAAGTTGCCCCGATTACGCGGGGATCAGCTATGAACAAGATGGATGACTGGCCTGGTTCCGGTTGCCTCAGCATATCGATACAGGCTCTTGATGCTGGGTAGTGTGCGGCCACCCTCAAGACGGGCAACAACGGACTGAGTGGTCCCCATACGTTTGGCCACCTCCTCTTGAGTGAGGCCAGCTTCGACCCGCGCAGCGATTAAGGTATGGGCAACCTCGAATTCTGGCCTCATTTCTTCGAAGGCTTCGTTGACCTTTGGGTCTTTCATCCACTTCTTTTTAAGTTTGGCAATACTGCTCATATCTGTATCTCCTTCACACGTTCAAGTGCGAGTTTGATGGTAGCCTTTGGGGTCTTTTGCATCTCCACTTGCTACTTCATGAGCAAATTATAGCAAAAATACGATATTTAATCATGCCGTTTTAAGAATGGGTGTAACTGGATATTTTTTTGGATTTTAACCGACCTCGTTTTCACTCCGAAGGACAATTAAAATATTTCGGAGTTTGATTAAGCGAGTTTGTCTTTGATTTCCTGCAACGTAAACCGTTGTTCCTTGAGAGCATGGATTTGCTTGATACGATCGATCATTTCCGGCGCATAAAGTTGGTAGCCCGACCCCGTGACTTCAGCAACGCTCAAGAGACCTTCTTTTGTCCAGTGACGAATAGTGGAATTTGGTTCACCCACCTTCTTTGCAAGTTCCCCAATCTTTAGTAATTGATCACGATCAGTTGGCTCGGCATCTTCACCGGTAGCGGCCTTCAAATAGATATCCAGGGACCGATCGACCGCCTTCGAAATGATTTTGAAATAGTCACTCTTCGAACTATCAAACTGGGCTTTTTCCAATGACCCGATGTAGGCCAAACGATCACGCTTGCGAATAATCGCCGCAGGATAACCAGACATCAGTAAAATCAGATTCATGAGTAATCGGGCACTGCGACCATTTCCATCTGCAAAGGGATGTATGGTAACGAGGCGATAATGCGCTTCTGCGGCCAGCTCAACAGGATGGAGCCCTGGGTCACTGGCAAGCCATTCTGTGAACTCCTGCATGAGATCAGGAACTTTGCGTGGATTGGGTAAAACAACCGCCGAACCTGAAATTCTGACCGGCACAGAACGGTAGTGTCCGGCATTCGCATCATCAATGCCTTTGAGGATTACGTCGTGAATGTGAAGAATCTCCTTTTCCGTCAGGCTGTCAGGCTTGCGTCTGACTTGCTCCTTGATCCAATCCAGCGCATGTGCGTGGTTGGTGGCTTCCAGATGCTCGGTCAGTAATTTTCCGCCAACCGTCAATCCCTTTTCAACGATCAGTGCGGTCTCTCGCCGGGTCAGTGTGTTCCCCTCAATGGCGTTGCTGGTGTAGGTCAGTTCAACCCGGAACCAGTCATCCAGATTTCGGACAAGGGCATCCGGTAACGGACGAAACCCGTCCAAGCGTTTCTTTTTATCGGTCAGTCTATCCAGTTGCATAGTCAAAACCATAAACCATAACGTTACGGTTTTCAAGTTTATTTTAGAGCTGGGATGAGTTTTCACCGAGTAGCTTGATTCGGGATCAAAATCGAATGGTTCGGTTCTTACCAATGCCGCATTCAATTGAATCCGAAACCAGGAAAAATGAGAGAGAACCCAGCGTGGATTCTTCCGGGTTCAACTCGACGGGACGGACCAGAATCGAGGATTCTTCCCGGTCCCGCGGTTTACCCGTAGCGACCCTCAATATAGTCTGCGGTTTCTTTCATTGCGGGGGTCACAAACAAATCTTCCGTCGCATTATGTTCCATGACTTTACCGTGTAACATGAATATACACTCTTCGCTGGCGCGTCGGGCCTGGGACATATTGTGGGTGACAATGAGAACCGTATATTCGCCGTGCAAGTCCCAGAGCAACTCCTCAACGGCAGCCGTACCCTTCGGGTCCAGCGCCGAGCAGGGTTCGTCCATCAACAGGATCTTCGGACGAACCGGCAACAGGCGTGCGATACAAAGCTTTTGTTGTTCTTCCAGGGAGAGTTCAGTGGCCTTTTTGTCCAGATTGTCCTTGACTTTATCCCACAACAACACCTGACGCAGGGCATCCTCAAGGATTTCCTCCATTTCCAGTTTGCTGAATTTCTGTCCCTTGTTGTGAATTCTGTGTCCGAACAGGACGTTGTCCCGAATAGAAATGGGCAGTGGATTGGGCCGTTGAAAGACCATGCCGATATTTTTCCGGACCTGGACCAGTTCCACGGCGGGATCGTAGATATTGTGGCCGAACACATGGATGCTTCCATCGATCCGTACATATCCCAACCGTTCGTTGATCCGGTTGACGCTTCTCAGGTACGTGGATTTCCCACAGCCGGAAGGGCCAATCATGGATGTGATCAGGCCCTCCTTGATATTGATATTGACATCGAAAAGGGCCTGGAAGGACCCATACCAGAGGTTCAGGTTCTGTGTACAGATCGCGTAATTATCCTGTTCCATGACAGGATGGTCGCTGGAATCATGGTGATGGGCGGTTGACGGCCTCACATTTCTTCTCCCGGGTTGGTCATTGAGCCAATGATCACTAGCCAAATTTTCCTTCAATGTAGTCCCTGGTTCTGGAATCCTCCACATTTCCCTCAAACAGGGATTCTGTCTCACCAATCTCGATGCACTTTCCGTTCAGGAAAAAAGCGGTCCGGTCCGCGAGCCGACGGGCCTGCTGCACCAGGTTGGTTACTAGAATAATGGTCATTTCCGAGCGCAGTTCCTTCAGCACCTCCTCGATCCGCATGGTGGTTACCGGATCGACAGCAATGGAAAATTCATCCAGCATCAACAGGTCAGGGTCCTGTGACAGGGCACGGGCGATGGTCAGTCTTTGTTGCTGCCCGCCGGAGAGCAGGCTGCCAAGAGAATTGAGCCGGTCTTTGACCTCATCCCACAGTGCGGCCCGTGTCAGGCAGCGTTCGACGATGATATTCAGTTCCGTTTTGTCCGTGATTCCCTTGAGCCGGGGAGACAATGCCACATTTTCGTAGATGGTCAGCGGCAGGCCGACCGGAAGCGGGAATACCACGCCTATCCGACTACGCAAGGCGTACACATTTTTCAGCTGGTGAATATCCATTCCGTTGAACCGTATCTGGCCACCTACCCCCATGTTGTCCGTGAAGGTGTTCATCAGGTTAATGCATTTCAGAAAACTGGTTTTTCCGGCGTTTGCAGGCCCAATAATGCCGAATATTTCGTTTTCCCAGATGTCCAGGGTGACCTCGCTCAGCACGGTCTGGCCGCTGTAACTGACGGACAGGTCGCGCACTTCGAGTTTTTTGACCCTCGTTCCTTTTTTGTCTTCCATTTGATTCGGGACTGCGGGGTTTGAGTTCCCGTTTTGCGGTTCCGTTTGGGGGTCGGTGTTCACCACTTTTTCTGGCCCCGCAGGTAAATTCGAAAAGCGATGGACAAGCTGTTCATCAGCAATACCATGCTGATCAGCACCAGCGCAACCCCGTACGGCAGGGCGTCCGGTACGCCGGGAACCTGGGTCGCGACAACAAACAGGTGCAGGGAAAGCGCCATTGTCTGGTCATAAATGCTTTCGGGCAGAAACGGGAGAAAAAAGGCGGCCCCGGTAAACATGATTGGGGCGGTTTCTCCCGTGGTGCGGGAAACTTCCAGAATAACCCCGGTAAGAATGCCGCTCACTGCATTGGGCAGAACAATTCGTCGTACGGTCTGCCACCGGGTCGCTCCCATATTCCAGCAGGCCTCCCGGAAGGCATGGGGAACGGACTGGAGGGATTCCTTGGTTGCCACAATGACCACGGGTAACGTCATGATTGCCAGTGTCATGCTGGCGGCCAGAATACTCGTTCCAAACTTGAAAAATATCACAAAGGCGCCGACGCCAAACAAGGCATGGACGATGGACGGTACACCGGCGAGATTGATGATCGCGAGGTTGATCAGCCGGGTAAACCAGTTATTTCCCGCGTATTCGCTCAGATAGATAGCGGCTGCCACTCCCAGGGGGACCGAAATGAGCAAGGCCAGGGTGACCAGCCAGACGGTCCCAAACAGTGCCGGGAAAATCCCGCCGGCCGTCATGCCGTCTACCGGGTCGGTAAACAGGAATTCCATGGAAATGATGCTGCCGCCTTTGTATATCAGGGTGGCAAGAATGATCAGAACAGGGAGAATCAGCAGGATCGTGACCAGCATCAACAAGGTGCGATACAGCCCTTGAACCCGTTTGTTTCTGGCTATTAACTCTGTTTCTTCAAACATGACTATTTTCCGATATGGTCCCGGGGCCGCAGTATCAGGCCATCACTGTTCCCGGATTCCGCGGACGATCAGGTCGGCCGTCAGGTTGATCACAAAGGTCACCAGAAACAGGAAAATACCAATGGTAAACAAAACCTGGTAGTGGTCCGAACCGACAGCGGTTTCCCCGAGTTCCGCAGCAATGGTTGCGGTCAGTGCTCTGACCGGGTCAAATAAACTGTCGGGGATGTTTACGGAATGCCCCGTGGCCATCAGCACGGCCATGGTTTCCCCGAAACCGCGCCCGACCCCAAGAAGGACGGCACCGAGGAGGCCGTTTTTGGCGGCTGGGAGGACTGTTTTGAAAATGACTTCCCATTGCGTTGCCCCCAGTGCCTCAGCCGCTTCACGGTAGCGGTCCGGGACCGCCTTGAGCGCATCTTCTGCGATGGAGGTCATGATGGGGGCCGCCATGAGTCCCAGAATAATACCGGCATTCAGCACATTCAGACCCACCGGGACATTAAACACGTCAATGATCAGGGGATTCATGATGGTCAGTCCGATGAAACCCCATACCACCGATGGAATCGCGGCCAGCAGCTCTACGAGTACCTTGAGAAATTCCCGGGTGCGCCCCGTTGCAAATTCCCCAATAAAGATGGCCGCCCCCAGTGAGAAGGGAATGGCCACAATCATGGCCAGCCCCGTTACACTCGCAGTGCCTGCCACCAAAGCCAGTATTCCATATTCCGGGGCATCCTCATCGCTGGGTTCCCAAAAAGGAGACAGGAAAAACTCCTTGAAATCGAAATCATCGAACAGGAATCCCGCTCCCTCAAGGGTCACGAATGCGAAGATACCGATGATGAATACGATGGCGGAGATGCCACCGATGAAAACCAGTGCCTGGACGAGTTTGTCGATGTACCAGTCCAGGTTGCGCCGGTCAAATTCAGCGGCGCTCGAGGGTGTTGGAGAAGCTCGTTCCACGTTTCAGGTCTCTTCGCCGCTCAACAGGTCCATCAGGTCTTTGACCTGTGGTGCCAGTGTCCGGTACACCTCTGCCATGTCATCCGAATCGTGCTCTCCGGGTACGGCCATGTCCCCGACTTCCCAGTGTAAAACGGAAGTATGAAAAGGAATATCGGTCAGATAAGCACTCACATCACCCTGAAGACAGACGATGACATGCTGGTCCGAAATTTCATGGGGAGTCAGATCATTCAAGGCCACCGGGTGCTTATCCTCCATGCTTATCCCCCGGCTTGAGGAAAACTCGAGGAGTCCGGGGTTCAGGTTCTCTGCGGCCGTCCGTCCCGCACTGCGGTAGCGCCCGGTATTCGGGTACTGCTTGCGGGCAATGGCCTCGGCCAACGGACTGAAGAAGCTGTTGTCTTCGTCGATAAACAGGATATCGAAAACCTTGGGTTCCTTCTGCTCTCCGGTGGCGGCAAATATGGTTTCTTCACACAGGTTTTTCGCCTGGTCCGCAACCCGCTTTAACTGGCTGAAGACAGCAAAAAGAGCCAGTGTATCCTTGAAATTCCTGGTTTGACTGGTATCGGCGATCTCCTGGTAGACGATATCCAGATTGTATTCCATGGCACCGGACATTATCTTTGTGCTGTGAGCCAGTTCCGCATTCAATTCATTGAATGCCCGGGTCGCCTGATCCAGCATTAACAGCGTCTCGTTCGCCATCCTGTCCAGTTCCCGGGCCATGGCATCATCAGCGGGCGGGGATGAAAGCTGCACCCCCTCCCTTGCGATGGTGACCGCATAATCTCCGATACGCTCCAGTTCAATGTTAACCCGTATCACTGCGGAAAGAAGCCGCAGATGGGTCCCGCTTGGCAGATGAATGGCAATAAAGCGGTGACACAGCCGATCAATCTCTCGCATGGTTCGATTGATGGGGTAATCATTGAGGATGGTTGAATAGGCCAGATCACTGTCGCCGGTTTGCAGGGCGTGCACGGCACCTTTCACCGCTGCTGCCACTTTGACAGCCTGATCTTCAATCCGTTTGCGTATCAGCAGCAGGTCATTTTCCAGGCGTTTCTCTAATAGCGGCATTTCACAGTCTCCGGTCTTTGTGTGAATGATAAAAATCGATTACGGGATGTCGGCACGAACGAATACCGGTCGTGTCTAAATCGATGGATTGCCGAATCCAGGACAACAAGGTTGCACAACCGCTTCGGGCTAGCAACTGGCCTCTTTCACGGGAGCGTAGCCTTTTTTCGACAATATACATTGACCTTGATCACTCAAAACCCAGTCAAGATAGGTCTTGATGATACCTTCGGGTTCTCCATTGGAGTACATGAACAGGGGCCTGGCAATGGGGTAGCTTTGATCGCTTGCGGTCTGTACGCTGGGGCTGACACACGATTCGCCTTCTTCCAGCATGATACACGCCATCTTGATATGGCTGGTTGCATAGGCAAGGCCGCTGTAGCCAATGGCACAAGGCGTTTTTTCGACCAGGTCCACAACATCCTTGGAGCCATGCATATCCAGCGTACCCTGACGGTACTTCCCTTTTTTGCCCAGCACGGCTTTTTTGAAATAAGCGTAGGTTCCCGAATTGTTCTGCCGGCTGACCACTACAATTTCATCCTGTGGACAACCCGGAACCTCAAGACCCAGATCGGACCACTTTTCGTATTCTCCGCCGCGCCCGAAAATGTTCCGTAACTGGGAGATCGACAGGACATCCGCAGGATTGTCCTGGTGCAGAAAAACCGCCAGCGCGTCATATCCAACAATATGCTCCACCGGGTTCACTCCTTTTTCCTGCGCACTTTTGATCTCTTTCTCTTTCATCTTTCGACTGGAATTGGCGATGTCCACCGTGCCGTTGATCATGGCGGCAATGCCGGTTCCCGAACCGCCGCCGGAGACGGCAATGGCCACTTTGTCATCGACTGTCACATAGGCTTCGGCCCATCCCTGTGCCACATTCACCAGGGTGTCCGATCCCTTGTTTTGAATAACCTGACGATCAGCCGCATGGGCGGTCAGCCCGGCCATCCAGACGGAGGCCGTAGCGATTACCGCAAAGATAAACTTGCTTTTCATTTTTCCCTCTAATAGATGTACGATGGATTGTGGAAAAGAATAATTCCAGACCAGAATTATACCAATAATCTGTGCTCCAAAACCGAAAAATATTTTATTTTTTAGCATCATTTTCAATCACGTTTTTGGGGTTCTGTGCTCCGGGTGCTCCCTTGTTTCCACTCCTTCGAGGGGGAGAGGATGCTATCGAGAATCTTCCCGGGGGAACCGTGTCTAAATCGATGGATTGCCGAATCCAGGACAACAAGGTTGCACAACCGCTTCGGGCTAGCAACTGGCCTCTTTCACGGGAGCGTAGCCTTTTTTCGACAATATACATTGACCTTGATCACTCAAAACCCAGTCAAGATAGGTCTTGATGATACCTTCGGGTTCTCCATTGGAGTACATGAACAGGGGCCTGGCAATGGGGTAGCTTTGATCGCTTGCGGTCTGTACGCTGGGGCTGACACACGATTCGCCTTCTTCCAGCATGATACACGCCATCTTGATATGGCTGGTTGCATAGGCAAGGCCGCTGTAGCCAATGGCACAAGGCGTTTTTTCGACCAGGTCCACAACATCCTTGGAGCCATGCATATCCAGCGTACCCTGACGGTACTTCCCTTTTTTGCCCAGCACGGCTTTTTTGAAATAAGCGTAGGTTCCCGAATTGTTCTGCCGGCTGACCACTACAATTTCATCCTGTGGACAACCCGGAACCTCAAGACCCAGATCGGACCACTTTTCGTATTCTCCGCCGCGCCCGAAAATGTTCCGTAACTGGGAGATCGACAGGACATCCGCAGGATTGTCCTGGTGCAGAAAAACCGCCAGCGCGTCATATCCAACAATATGCTCCACCGGGTTCACTCCTTTTTCCTGCGCACTTTTGATCTCTTTCTCTTTCATCTTTCGACTGGAATTGGCGATGTCCACCGTGCCGTTGATCATGGCGGCAATGCCGGTTCCCGAACCGCCGCCGGAGACGGCAATGGCCACTTTGTCATCGACTGTCACATAGGCTTCGGCCCATCCCTGTGCCACATTCACCAGGGTGTCCGATCCCTTGTTTTGAATAACCTGACGATCAGCCGCATGGGCGGTCAGCCCGGCCATCCAGACGGTTCTCCTGGTTAACGCCTTATGATCGCAGGGCCTGGAACAGAACCGTGGTTTTACCGCGGATAATCGGTTACCGTATCCTTTCGAACATTTTTCCTGATTATCCGGCATGCAGAATATCAATCAATCAGTATTGTTAGGCTCACATCTGTTCAACCCGCTGAATGAAGAACAACTGGACCGGGTTGTGTCTTCAACCAGGGAAATTCATCTGAGTGAAGGGAAGATACTATTCCATCAGGGTGACAAAGCGGATTATTTTTACCTGGTTGTTGAAGGGGATATCAAATTGTTTCGCACATCTGAAGGTGGAAATGAAAAGATTATCGAAATCGCCAGCAAACACCACACGTTCGCCGAAGCCGTCATGTTTATGGAACAACCGAACTATCCGATCAGTGCCGAGGCGATCAACGACAGCGTATTGTATCGATTTACCGTTCGGACCTATCTCGAACTCCTTTCCCAATCCCATGAATTGTGTTTTGCCCTGTTGGGGGACCTGAGTATCCGATTACGCAGGATGCTCAACGAAATTGAACGGCTTTCCCTTGAAAACGGACGATTTCGCGTTATCCATTACCTGGATGAGCTTCTGGACCGCAGGGACCAGAACCCGATCAAGCTCACTCTCAAGAAAAAAGTCATTGCCTCCCGGCTTTCCATTACCCCTGAAACCCTGTCCCGGATTTTCAGGGAACTGATCGAAGAGGAAACCATCTCCATCTCCGGGAAATGGATCACGATTCACGACCGGGCACGGTTGAAAAGTTTCGGGTAAGGTGCCGGGCACCCTTGCGATTCTGGAATGGGTTCAAATAAAGGGATATCCCTTTTGCAACCGATACCCGATGCCTTCAGGTTTCCGTTGTTGAGATTGGTGCAGACCATCTCCATATCGTTGACCCCTTTGGCCCGTTTATCCGTGTTATCGACCTGCCGGGAAGCGGGTCAGGCGGATGCCAACCGGGTTCTTGCATTAGGAAGAGGCATTTTTCTATCATAGGATTGCTTCCGGATATTTTGGCAACGGCCTGACGAACCCATTTTACCCATATCGAGCGCGAATTCCCGAACTGTCTGGAGTATGATTCCACCATGAAAACAAATTATTTCCCCATCCTGGCACTCCTGGCTGGATGGCTGCTGGTTTCTTCTGCCCATGCGAGTTGTGAAGAGGGCGAACTGGTGATCAAGTTCAGCCACGTCACCAACACCGACAGGCATCCGAAAGGAATTGCGGCATCGCTTCTGGAGCAGCGGGTCAACGAGGAAATGAACGGGGTGGCCTGCATGCAGGTCTTTGCGAACTCCAGTTTGTTTGATGACAACAAGGTGCTCGAAGCCATGTTGAACCAGGATGTTCATCTGGCAGCTCCCTCCCTGTCAAAATTCGAAAAATTCACCAAGAAATTCCGGGTTTTCGATTTGCCCTTTCTGTTCAAGGACATTGACGCCGTAGACCGGTTCCAGCAGTCGGAAGCCGGCCAGGCGCTCAAGGACTCCATGGTCCGGCGGGGCCTGAAGGGGTTGGCATTCTGGCACAACGGCATGAAACAGATGTCTGCAAATCGGCCCCTGATTCATCCGGATGAAGCCAGGGGGCTGAAATTTCGAGTGCAGACCTCGGATGTGCTGGTTGCCCAGTTTCAGGAACTGGGGGCAAACCCGCAGAAAATGGCGTTCAAGGAAGTCTACGGGGCCCTGCAGACCAAGGTGATTGATGGCCAGGAAAACACCTGGTCGAACATCTACAGCAAGAAATTTTTCGAGGTGCAGGACGGCGTAACGGAAACGAATCATGGCATTATCGATTATCTGGTGGTGACTTCCGACGAATGGTGGGAAGCACTGCCGGCGGATGTGCGCGACCCGCTTGCGAAAATTCTTGGGGAGGTAACGGAAAAAAGAAACCGGGAAGCCTATGCGATCAACCAGGAAAACCGGCGGAAGATTATCGAGGCAGGCAGCGAAATCCGAACCCTGGATGAGGCGCAGCGCAACGAGTGGGTGAACGCCTTGAAACCGGTCTGGGACCGGTTTGCCGAGGATATCGGTGCCGATGTGATCCAGGCCGCTGAAGCGGCAAATTAAATCATCCAAACCCGAATTTTGACCAACCGGCCTGAACCAGGGGACCTCTCGGTATACATGCAAAAAAGAACCGACCGCATTGAGGAAACCCTCATCGCCCTGTTGCTGGGGTCCATGACCCTGATCACCTTTGCCAATGTGGTCGCCAGGAAAGTGTTCAATTCCAATTTGCTGTGGGCGCTGGAGGCAACGGTTTTCCTCTTCGCCTGGCTCGTGCTGATCGGGATTTCATACGGGGTCAAGAAATCACTGCACATCGGCGTCGATTCACTCACCAGCGGGATGCCCCCCGGGATACGGAAGTGCATGCTGGCCGTGGCGCTGCTGGCCTGCCTGGTATTCAGCTTCCTGTTGCTGAAAGGAAGCTGGGATTACTGGTCCCCCTTCGTGACGAAACGCGCCTTTCTGGAAACCGAAGATATTCCGATGCCCGATTGGCTGCAATTTCTCGCTGATTTCCTCAATGAGGGAGAGCGATACGAAAAGATCCCGAGATTCATCCCCTATTTTGCACTGCCGCTGGGGAGCCTGTTGCTGACCCTGCGGTACTGCCAGCTGGCCTGGCGGCTGGTAAAGGGGCACTCTCCCGTGCTGATCGCCCGCCACGGTTCTGACGGATGATCGCCTGGATGTGAGCGCCCTCCTGCTATTCCTGCTGGTCATTGTTTTGCTCGCGATCGGAGTGCCGGTCGCGGTGTGCCTCGGACTTTCCAGCATCCTTTTTCTTGTGTTTCACTCGGGGGGGTCGTTAAGCTCGATTGCCCAAACCCTGTTTTCAGCGTTTGATGGCCACTACACCCTGCTTGCCATCCCGTTTTTTATTCTTGCCTCGACATTCATGTCCACCGGCGGCGTTGCCCAGAGAATTATCCGCTTTGCCATCGCAATGGTTGGCCACATCAAGGGCGGTATGGCGATTGCTTCTGTGTTGGCCTGCATGCTGTTTGCCGCGCTTTCCGGCTCCTCTCCCGCCACCGTGGTTGGTATCGGCAGTATCGTCATTGCCGGGATGCGTCAGCTGGGATACCGCGATGACTTTGCGGCCGGCATCATTTGCAATGCCGGCACATTGGGAATACTGATCCCACCCTCTATCGTCATGGTGGTCTATGCCGCGGCGACCGATGTTTCCGTAGGGCGCATGTTCCTCGCGGGCATTGTTCCCGGGATTCTGGCGGGCTTCATGCTGATGACCGGGATCTATGTGTATGCCCATATCCGGGGGTTGCCATCCCAGGCCTGGGCCGGAATGGGGGAAGTTCTGGCCTCTGCCAGGGAGTCCATGTGGGGACTCATGCTGATCGTGATTATCCTGGGGGGGATCTACGGTGGCCTGTTCACCCCGACGGAAGCGGCCGCCGTCGCGGCGGTGTATGCCTTTTTTGTATCCAATTTCATCTACCGGGATATCGGGCCGTTCAGTACTCCCGGCAAGGGCGGCATCATGCTGGTGTGGCGGGGCATTTCCGCGTTCTGGCATGAGGACAATCGCCGTACTCTGCTGGAAGCGGGCAAGCTCACGATCATGTTGATGTTCATTATCGCCAATGCCCTGGTACTGAAACATGTCCTGACCGAAGAGCGTGTTCCCCAGATGATTACCGAAGCGATGCTGAGCGCGGGTTTTGGTCCGGTTTTGTTTCTGGTCGTGGTCAACGTCATCCTCCTTGTCGGGGGGCAGTTCATGGAGCCTTCCGGCCTGCTGGTGATCGTCGCACCGCTGGTCTTTCCCATTGCCATCGCCCTGGGTATCGACCCGATTCACCTGGGAATCATCATGGTGGTGAACATGGAAATTGGCATGATTACCCCTCCGGTTGGTCTGAATCTGTTTGTAACCGCAGGAGTGGCCGGAATGCCGGTGGCGCGGGTGATCCGGGCGGCCTTGCCCTGGGTGAGCATCCTGTTCATTTTCCTGATCATGGTGACGTATATTCCATGGATTTCCACGTATCTGCCGACCCTGTTGATGGGGCCGGAGATCATTACCGGCTGAAGTGACCCCGGTCATCGTATTTTCTCCTTGTCTGGTTTGCCTTTTGTGCCGATTCCGACCACAAATGGCATCCACCTCGACTCCGGGAAATGTTCACCTTGCTGTAGCAGGTTGAATAAAAAGGGGGTCTTTACTACTTTGCGTTGACATGCTCGCGGCAGCCGGGCATCAGCTTTTCTTCGTTGTATTATGCCGCTGTCTGCCGAGGCTTTACACGCGTGGCTATAGTATGGCCCGTTTTAATTTCAGCACAGCGAAGCTCCCAGGTTTTCTGTAAATTCAGCCAGACCTGCGGCGTGGTGCCAAAATAACGTGCCAAACGCAATGCTGTGTCTGCAGTCACGCCACGCTGCCCGTTCAGGATCGTCGTGACCCGGTTCACGGGTACCCCCAGTGCCTTGGAAAGCGCATTGGCCGAGAGCCCCAACTCATCCAGTTCCTCTCGTAGAATCTCGCCAGGATGCACGGGCCTCATTCTGTTTCTTGCATTCATGTCCACGTCCTCTCAATGATAATCCACAATTTCGACATCATATGGCCCATCATCTTCCCAACGAAAGCAGATGCGCCATTGAGCATTGATCCGAATGCTGTATTGCCCGGTACGGTCTCCTCGCAACACTTCCAGTCGATTGCTTGGCAAGGCCATAAGGTCCACAAGTGACTCGGCACTGTCCAGCAGTGTCAATCGTCGTGTCGCTTGGGCAGCAAATCCATGGAATGCTGCAATCCTATAGCCTTCAAAGAAGCGCCTTGTATCACGGTTTTTAAAGTTTCGAACCATGCAAGTAGATTATAGTGGACTTTACGGTATACGTAAATCGTAATATCAAGAAACAAAAAATGGATGTCCCAAGTTGCCCCTATTCCCATGGGGTTGACGGTTTTATGCGCCTCACCGGGCAGGGCAGAAACCACATCCGATGGTCCGGGGGGTATTTGTCTGCAGTCACGGCCGATGACCGACCGGTGCTCCCAATTCAGGTCACCATCTTTCTCAGTTCAAACTCCAGAATGCCTTCGGCTCCTGCCGACTTCAGCAGCGGAATGATTTTTCTGACCTCTTTTTTGCTCACCACGGTTTCCACCGCCAGCCATTCATCGCCGTACAGCCGGTTGATGGTGGGGGCATGCAGGCTGGGCAACTGCCCGACCAGTTCATCCAGACGGTCACCGGGTACGTTCATTTTCAGAAGAACCTTCTTCCGGGCCATCAGTGCGCTTTCCAGCAGCAATGCGATCTGGTCGATTTTCTTCTTCTTCCAGGGGTCCTTGATGGAAGTCCTGTTGGCAACGAATACGGTGTGGGTCTGAAGCAGGTCGCACACGATGCGCAGACCGTGTGCCCTGATCGTACTTTCGGTTTCCGTGATTTCCACCGCAGCGTCCGCGAGACCTTCCACTACTTTTGCCTCGGTGGCTCCCCAGGAAAACTCCACCGAGGCATTGATATTTCTTGCGGACAGGTACTCCTTTGTGAAGTTCACCAGTTCAGTGGAAATCCGTTTGCCTTCCAGGTCCTGTACCGTCTGGATCGGGGAGTCATGGGGCACAACCAGCACCCACCGGCAGGGTCGGTCAGAGACTTTTGAGTACACCAGGTGAGAGATGATTTCAACGTCCGAATTGGTTTCCGCCAGCCAGTCCTGGCCAGTGAGCCCCGCATCCAGGACCCCGTTCGTGACGTAGGTCCCCATTTCCTGGGACCGTACCAGTGAACAGGTAATCTCGCTGTCATCAATGGAAGGAAAATAATTCCTTGACCGGGTGCTGATCGTCCACCCGGCCTGGGAGAACAAATCCCGGGTCGCTGCTTCAAGACTCCCTTTGGGAATGCCCAGTTTCAGTATGTTTGACATGGGGGGAAGGAAAAAAATGTTGGAGTGCGGAGTATAGCCGAAATCACAGAAGCTGGAAAAATCGATTCACCGCAAAAACCCGAATGCCATGGACCGGTCCTATAGACCGGAGACCACCTGTTCCATGCTTTCCTTGGCATCTCCAAACAGCATTTTGGTATTCTCCCTGTAAAACAGCGGGTTCTCGACGCCGGCGTAGCCGCTGGCCATGCTTCTTTTCAATACGATCACCTGCTTTGCCTTCCAGACCTCAATCACCGGCATGCCGGCAATGGGGCTGTCCGGGGATTCAATGGCGGATGGGTTGACAATATCGTTTGCCCCAATGACCATCACCATATCGGTCTCCGGCAGATCCGGGTTGATTTCATCCATCTCGAAAACAATGTCGTAGGGCACCTTCGCTTCTGCCAGCAACACATTCATATGCCCCGGCATCCGCCCGGCAACCGGATGGATGGCAAAATGGACCTGTACATTCCGGTCCCGCAATTTCTTCGTCAATTCGGAGACCATATGCTGGGCATGGGCTACGGCCATGCCGTAGCCCGGAACGATGACCAGGGAGGAGATCATGCCCAGCTGATTTGCGGTTTCATGGCTGCTGATCGCAACCGCTTCGCCTTCCACATCGGATACGAAAGAGCTGGTTGACCCAAAACCACCCATTACGACGTTGAGAAAGGAACGGTTCATGGCGCGGCACATGATATAGCTCAAAATGGCCCCGCTGGATCCCACCAGGGCGCCGGTGATAATCAGCAGATCGTTGGAAAGCATAAAACCGGTGGCGGCGGCGGCCCAACCGGAATAGCTGTTCAGGATGGAAATGACCACCGGCATGTCCGCGCCCCCGATGGCCATTACCATGTGGATGCCAAACAGGAAGGCCAGGATCGTCATGATCAGCAACGGGGTGACCCCGGCATCGATGGAGCCGGCCTCCACGAACACCTTGCCCAGGTAGATGCAAACGATGAAGAGGGCCAGGTTCAGCCAGTGCCTTGCCGGCAGCATAAGGGGTTTGCTGCTGAGAATTCCTTTTAGTTTTCCAAAGGCAATCACCGACCCGGTAAAGGTCACGGCGCCAATGAATACCCCCAGATACACTTCGATATCGCGGATGGTCTTGGCGGCATCCTGGAGCACGATGTGGACGTCCAGGTACGAGGAAAATCCAACAAGAACCGCGGCAAGGCCGACGAAGCTGTGCAGGATGGCGACCAGTTCCGGCATGGAGGTCATCTCTACCCGAACGGCCAGCACCGCCCCGATCACTGCACCAATGCCCATGGCGACCGCGATGAGCCCGTATCCCGTGACGGAATCGCTCCACAACGTGGCGGCAATGGCAATCACCATGCCCGCAATGCCGTACCCGTTTCCGCGTTGTGCCTTTTCCTGGTTGCTGAGCCCGCCAAGGCTCAGGATGAAACAGATGCTGGCGACAATGTAGGCCGCAATGGTCAGACCGGCTGGCATATCAGATTCCCGATTATTTCTGGAACATGTTCAGCATGCGCTGGGTGACCAGGAATCCCCCCGCAATATTGATGGAGGAGATCACCACGGCCACAAACGCCAGGGCAACCCCCAAAGAGGAACTGGCATTGATTTGCAAAAGAGACCCGATCACGATGATGCCGCTGATGGCATTGGTGACGCTCATCAGTGGGGTATGCAGTGCCGGGGTCACATTCCAGATCACCTGCCAGCCCACAAAGCAGGCCAGTACAAATACAATGAAATGGTTCATGAACTCCGGAGGGGCCACCGAGCCCACCCCGAGAAGGAGCAATGCGCCCAGCCCCATTGCCACCAGCGTGGACAGGACCCGGTTTTTTTGACTGGGAGCCAGGACCGGGGGCGGGGCGGGGGATGAAGCCGGTTCCGGGGGAGCAACCGGTTTCGGAGCGGGGGGTGGCCAGATAATCTCCCCCTTGTGGACGACGGTGGTTCCCCGGATGACCTCGTCGTCCAGGTTGACCAGGAGTTCACCGTTCTTTTCCGGAGTAAGGTCCGTCAGCAGGTGGCGAATATTGGCCGCATACAACTGGCTCGACTGGGCGGCCATCCGGCTGGGCAAATCGGTGTAGCCAACGATGGTGACCCCCTGTTGCACACTCACTTCCCCAGGCCGGGTATATTCACAGTTGCCGCCCTGTTCTGCCGCAAGGTCCACCACGACGCTCCCCGTTTTCATGGAATCGACCATCTCCCTGGTGATCAGTTTCGGGGCAGGCCTGCCGGGAATGAGGGCCGTGGTGATGATGATATCGACCTCTCTGGCCTGTTCGGCAAACAAGGCCATTTCCGCTGCAATGAATTCTTCGCTCATGACCTTGGCATAGCCCCCCGACCCGGAACCGTCCTCCTTGAAATCCAGTTCGAGAAATTCCGCATTCATGCTTTCAATCTGCTCCTTGACTTCAGGGCGCGTATCAAAGGCGCGAACGATCGCACCCAGGTTCACGGCCGTTCCGATCGCGGACAATCCAGCTACACCGGCACCAATCACCATGACCTTTGCCGGCGGGATGCTCCCTGCCGCGGTGATCTGGCCGGTAAAAAACCGGCCAAAATGCTGACCGGCTTCCATGACGGCCCGGTATCCGCCGATATTGGACATCGAGGACAGGGCATCCATTTTCTGCGCCCTGGAAATCCGGGGCACGGCATCCATGGCCAGCACCGTACAGCCGCGGTTCTTCAGTCCCTCCATCAATTCGCTGCTTTGACCCGGCCAGATAAAACTGATCAGGGTATGGGATTCATCCAGGAGGTCGGTTTCCTCCCGTTCCAAAAGGGGGTGATATTCCGGAGCGCGCACCTTGCAGAGGATATCCGCCGTCTCCCAGAGTTTTTCCGGGTCCGGTTCAATGGACGCACCGGCATCACGGTAGTCCCGGTCGGAATAGCCTGCAGCCATGCCGGCCTCCTCCTCCAGAATGACCGAGTAACCCAGCTCCAGCAGTTTCTTTACCTCATCCGGGGTGCAGGCAACCCTGCGTTCGCCGGTATGGATTTCTTTGGGGACACCGATTTTCACGATTCAACGATATTGGGGTTTATTCAGTTCATGAAAACTCAGGGAGGAAACAGTACAATTGGGGCTTCCAATCCGTATCCGCAGCCGAACGGCAATATACCCATTTGCTTAGCATCGGTCCAATGAATTTCCTTTATGTATCCAATAATTTTATTCAGTGCAGTCTCGATGGGTACTGTAACGGCAACCCGGTTGATGTATTGTAGTCAATCTGACAAAGGAAGACACAAAAAATAACATGAACAATAATTCCGTAGCCGGAGGGATTCGGGTCCCTACAAAGTTACAGATATTTACCCATCTCCTTGGCAAGGAACAATGGATTGGTCTCGCGGACCTGATGACCCATTTTCAGCTGTCTTCAGAGGGGGAGCAGGACGCATTGCAGGCCAGGATGCGACAAATGTGCGGAGAGGGGCTGGTGCTCGACGATGAACAGGACCGCTACAGACTGTCCGGAAAAATGAAGGCAGTCACCGGCCGCATCCAGGGGCATCCGGAGGGCTTCGGGTTTGTGGTCACCGACAACGAAACCGAAGACCTGTACCTGCAAGCTGTTGAAATGGAGAAGGTGCTGCATGGGGACCGGGTGCTGGCGCGGATGGGTCGGCGCCGGGATTTTCGTGGACGCAGTTCCGGGTATATTGTTGAGGTCATGGAGCAGGAACGGCACATTACCGGGCTTTTCCAGGCGATTGGCACAGGAGGAATCGTCAAACCGGACAACCCCCGGTATGCCCGGGATATCAGGGTCCCTGCTGACCAGGTCCACCATGCCGGGGACGGAGACATCGTGATGGTCAGGATTACCGGGCATCCAATGGTAAATCGCCGGGTTGTCGGTGAAGTGGTTGAAGTCGTTGGCACGGCGCAGACACAGGGCATGGAAACGGAAATCACCATTCGGGAGCATGAACTGCCGCATCATTGGCCCCGGGAAGTCGAGGCGGAAATATCAAAAATCGGGAACCGGGATTCCTTCGATATCCCGGCGGATGGCAGCCGCCGGGATATCCGCGACCTGACGCTGCTTACCATCGACGGGATGGATGCCCGGGATTTTGATGATGCCGTGTATTGTGCGCCCACTTCATCGGGCTGGCGGCTGGTGGTAGCCATCGCCGATGTCAGCCACTATGTGGAGGCCGGGAGCGCGCTGGACCTCGAAGCGTTGAATCGCGGAAATTCGGTGTACTTCCCGGACCAGGTCATTCCGATGTTGCCGGAACACCTTTCCAATGGAATCTGTTCGTTGAATCCGGATGAAGACCGTCTTTGCATGGTGTGTGACATGCAGTTCGACGGGTCCGGCCATTTGCTGGAAAGCGGTTTTTATCCGGGATTGATGAATTCCAGAGCACGCATGACCTATGAGGTGGTCCACGAGATTGTTGCCCGCCAGGACCCGGAGCAGCGCCAGGCATGGGCGTATGTGGTGGAAAACCTGGACCACCTGTACCGGCTTTCCCGGCTTTTGAAGGAAAACAGGGTGAGCCGGGGAGCCATTGATTTCAGTTTTCCGGAACCCCGGATTGAATTTGGCCCGGATCGGCAGATCACCCGTATTGCCGTCCGGGAGCGAAATGAGGCCCATGGCCTGATCGAGGAATGCATGCTGGCGGCCAACATCTGTGCTGCACAGGCATTGCAGGAGCACTTTGGAGAAAACTCCGTTTACCGGAATCATTATGGTCCGGAAATGACCTCCTTACGGGAACTGAAAACATTTCTGAATGGTATGGGATTGTCCCTTGGAGGGGGAGACGACCCCCAAGCCCGGGATTATTCGCAATTGATTGACAGTGTTGCACACCGCGGTCCGGTGGCCGAGGTCGTCAAGGCCGTATTGCTGCGCAGTTTGAGCCGGGCGGTGTACGGTCCCACTCCGTCGGGTCATTTTGCACTGGCCTATCCGGTCTATACCCACTTTACTTCTCCCATCCGCCGATACAGTGATCTGGTTGTACACCGCCAGATCAAGCAGATTCTGGCCCGCAGAACGGCGGGGGAGGGCAGGGATGTCCTGGCGCCGGGCAGAACACTCCAGGAGGTGACCACGCAGTGTTCGGATGCCGAGCGTCGGGCGGATGATGCGACATGGGAGGTGATCGCCAGGCTGAAGGCCGGGTTCATGCGGGATAAAATAGGCGAAAAATACAAGGGGGTCATCACCGGGGTCAAGGAATTCGGGGTGTTTGTACAACTGAAAAACCTGTTTGTGGATGGACTGGTGCACGTGTCCTCACTGGGCTTCGACTACTATGAGTACGATCCGGCCCGTTTGCAGCTTGTGGGGCAGGCGAGCGGTGAACGGTTCAGGCTGGGAGATGCGGTCCTGGTCAGGGTCAGCCGGGTGGACATGGAGGGGGCCAAAATCAATTTCGAACTGGCCCGCAGCACACGGCCCCGAAAGCACCGGAGACGGAGGCGCATGGGTTGAGCATGTCCGGACAAGGCGGGGAGGAAAGCCGAAATCTTGTATACGGATTTCATGCGGTGGAGTCGGCTGCAAAATCCAGCAGGCATGACATTGCGGAAGTCCTGCTGGATGGCAAGCGGCAGGACCACCGGATGCGCAGGTTAACCGACTATCTGCGAAAGGCAGGGGTGCCAATACGATTTTCGACACGGCTGGAGTTGAACGATGCCTGCGGAAGCTCCGGCCACCAGGGGATTGTTGCGGTTCTCCATTCCAGACTCCCTCGCCGGACCAAAACCCTGAATGAGATTCTGAACGATTTGCGTGACCGTGAAACCGTGCTGGCACTGGACCATATCCAGGACCCGCACAATCTGGGGGCCTGTATCCGCACGGCCGAATGCGCCGGAGTTCGAAAGATTGTCCTGCCCAAAAACGGGGCCTGCCCGGTCAACCAGACCGTGCGCAAGGTGGCGTCCGGCGCCGTTGAGCGGGTGGATGTCGTGTATGTATCCAACCTCCCCCGGGCGCTGCTTGACCTTCGGGAAAGAGAATTCTGGGTGTATGGTGCGGACGGTGCCGGGGATCAGCCCCTGTATGACTGCCGTTTTCCCAGGAAAAGCGTGGTGGTCATGGGAGCAGAAGGCACCGGGCTGCGGAGACTGACCCGAAAATACTGCGATCACCTGGTGAGTATTCCCATGCAGGGGCTGATTTCCAGCCTGAATGTCTCGACGGCCACCGCGGTGGTCCTGTTCGAAATTCTCCGGCAAAGGCAGCGCAGCGAAACAGAGTAGGGCTGCGGTCGCAGTTGGGCAAAGATTCCATTGCCCTGTGGTCGAGGAGTCCCGGTGGCCGCGGAGTTTTTCATTCGTGACCCGCTGGCCTCATTGCCGTGCGCCGGTCAACCCTGCATTGAGTGTGTCCACCCCATCAGAGAATAAGGCCTGCGGCGACCCGACGGTCATCCCCCCGCAGTATATTGTAGGTTCTGCACGCTGCGGGCGTATCCATCACTTCCAGGCCGGTACCGCTTTGCATCAGTGGCCGGGTAATTTTCGGGTCCGGGAAGATCATGGTGCTTCCAGTCCCCAGAATAATGACTTCTGCATTGAGACCGGCCAGTTTTTCAAAATCCGCCTGGTTTAATTCAGAAACCCGGTTGACTTCCCACATTTCCAGTTTTTCAGGTGTTAAGATTAAACTTCTTGTATAATCCGTATCCCCGATTTTGAGTAAAAATCCATGATCCAGCCGGGTGAGAGCGCGAATTCTATTCAGCTGTTCGGTCTGATGAAGGTGCAGTTTCATTCGGATTGACCATACATTTGTTTGGACGTACCAGTTTCTTAATAATTATAACGAAAATACTGTGAAAGCGGTCAATATTGGCCTGATTGGGCTAGGCACTGTGGGGAGTGGAACACTCTCTGTCTTACAACGCAATGCGGAAGAAATTACCCGGCGTGCGGGTCGTGAGATTCGGGTCATTGGCGCCGCGGTCCGGGATGTTTCCAAGCCCCGCCCGGTAAATCTCGACACCCTGGTTATCACCCAGGACCCGTTTGAGATCGTTAACCACCCTGATATACAGATTGTTGTCGAGGTCATGGGCGGAGAAGCCATCCCCCTGCAGGCCGTGACGCAGGCACTGGACAATGGCAAGCATGTTGTCACCGCCAACAAGGCGTTGATTGCGATTCACGGGAATGAGATTTTCAAGTCAGCACAGGAAAAGGGACTGATTGTCGCGTTTGAGTCGGCGGTTGCCGGGGGCATTCCCATTATCAAGGCCATCCGTGAAGGATTGTCGGCAAATCGAATCGAGTGGCTGGCTGGAATCATCAATGGCACAACCAACTATATCCTGACGCAGATGGATCAAGCCGGGTGTGATTTCGATGACGTCCTGGCCGAGGCCCAGGAATTGGGGTATGCGGAAGCGGATCCCACTTTCGATATCGAAGGGATTGATGCCGCACACAAGCTGACCATCCTGGCTTCCATTGCCTTCGGGATTTCCCTTCGGTTCAGTCGTGTCCATGTCGAGGGAATCACCGCAATCACCAGCGAAGACATCACCTATGCCCGGGAACTGGGTTATCGTATCAAGCACATCGGGATCGCGAAAAAATCCGGCGATGGAGTGGAATTGCGGGTGCATCCGACCCTCATCCCGAAAAACCGGTTAATTGCCAACGTAAACGGCGTCAAGAATGCGGTCCTCGTACAATCCGATGCCGTCGGCCCAACGTTGTATTACGGAGCCGGTGCGGGTTCTGAACCCACAGCCTCTGCGGTCGTCGCCGACCTTATCGATGTGGTCCGAACGATCACCACAGACCCGGGAAACCGGGTTCCGCATCTCGCTTTTCAGCCCGATGCGATCATTGATATGCGGATACTGGCGATGGAAGAAATTGAAACGGCGTTCTATCTTCGTATGAATGTCATTAACCGTCCGGGGGTAATGGCCTCCATCGCCACCATTTTCGGGCACGGCGATATCAGTATTGACAGTGTGATCCAAAAGGGAAGAGGCCAGCCGAACGAAGACGTTACGATTATCATGCTGACCCAAAAGACCCGGGAAGGCAATCTGGTGAGGGCACTGGAAGAAGTGGAAAAGCTCGATACCGTGAACGGCAGCGTGGTCAAAATCCGGCTTGAGCAATTGTCATGATTCCCCTCCGGGACGGGAGAAAGTGGTCAAAGCGAGTGCCAATCAATAAAGCGAGTGCCAATCAATGATGTCTCCCCAAGCGGTGACAACCGCTTTGGCAGGCACCTGGCAGTCTGCTTCCCCGGCAGGGGGAAAACCGGATCATTCCAGTGCCGGCAGGGGGGTTGGAGGAAACAGGAAATCTGCCCCGGGGGTTCCTGATATTCACCCGGCCAGGCGTCAATGATCCAGGCATCAATGATATGGACAGGCCTGCCCAGAAAAAAAAATATTGTCATCGTACGCCACGGGTTTCCCTGAGCCTGACCCCCGACACCCGTGTCACCGTTTCTCCCCTGTTGAAGCGGATCTTTGAAAACCGGGATGTTTCAGACCCGGAAGAACTTGAATACCCGCTTTCCCGGCTGCATGACCCGGCATTGTTAAAACACGGTGCCGACGCAGTCGAGATGCTCCATGTGTCCATGCAAAAGCAACACAAGATACTGATTATAGGGGATTATGATACCGATGGTGCCACCGCAACCGTCCTTGGCCTGTTGTGTCTTCGTTCATTTGGTGCCAAGAATGTGGACTATCTCGTCCCCAACCGATTCGAATACGGATATGGTTTGTCGGAAAAAATTGCCGAAGTGGCCATACAGAAATCCCCCGACATTGTCATTACGGTCGACAACGGAATAAGCAGTCTCGCGGGGGTGGGTGTTTTGCGGGCATCGGGCATCCGGGTGATCATCACCGACCATCATTTGCCTGGACCGGAACTGCCCCCGGCGGATGTCATCGTGAACCCCAATCAACCCGGCTGCGGGTTTCCCAGCAAGATGCTGGCGGGAGTCGGCGTGATGTTTTACCTGCTTGTGCTGCTCAGGGCGAAGCTGAATACGGTGGGCTGGTTTGAAACCCGGCAGATTCCGGTACCGAATCTGGCCGAATATCTTGACCTGGTCGCACTCGGGACCGTGGCAGACCTGGTGCCGCTGGATTACAACAACCGCATTCTGGTTGCCCAGGGGATATCTCGGATCCGGGCCGGAAGGTGCCGGCCGGGAATAATGGCCCTGCTTGAGACTTCGGGCCGGAATTTTCGAAATCTCACTTCACAGGATCTGGGTTTTGGGGTGGCCCCGAGGCTGAACGCAGCGGGGCGCATGGAGGATATCTCCATGGGGATTGAATGTTTGCTGTCCGAATCCATGGACGAGGCCAGAAAACTGGCCCAGCCCCTGGAAACCATCAACCGCAACCGACAGAAAGTCCAGGGAGAGATGCAGGCGGATGCGATGCGGATTGTTGCCGCCGTGTTGGGAAACCGGTCTTCAAGAAAGGCGGCGGATACCGTCACAAATCTTGGGTTTTGCCTGTTTCATCCTGATTGGCATCAGGGGGTCACCGGGTTGGTGGCTTCCCGGATCAGGGAAAAAACGGACGAACCGGCGATCGTATTTGCCGCCAGTGGAACGGATCAATTGTCGGGTTCCGCAAGGTCCGTCAGTGGTCTGCACATCAAGGATTTGCTCGAAACCATTGCCAGTGAGAATCCCGGGCTGATTAAAAAATTCGGGGGCCATGCGATGGCGGCAGGGCTGACGATCCATGGCGATGATCTCGATTCATTTGCACAGGCTTTTTATCGGCATGTAACCCGGTTTTTCAGTGAGGCGGGTGATCTGTCCACCGTGTATACCGATGGCGATCTTGCAGAGGAAGACATCACCCTTGAAAATGCGGAAGACATCCAGATGGCGGCACCCTGGGGCCAGGGGTTTCCCGTCCCCTTGTTTGAAGGGGAGTTCAACGTGTTGCATTCCAGGATAGTAGGGGAACAACATCTCAGGCTGACATTACAGTCTTTCCACAGGAAGTGGAAATTTGAAGCGATTGTATTCAGGGCGATTGATCCGGGAGAGAAAGCGCCGGTGCTGAGGAGAATCCATGTCATCTACCAGCTGGATGTGAATGAATACCGGGGAAAGCGCCGATTGCAATTGATCATCTCCGATTATTTTCCGGTATAGCGCCCGGGATGACCGACGCAGGGTGTCCCCCGAACCAGCAATTGGCAACACTGGGACGGATCCGGTTTGCCGGGCAGTGGTGTGCGAGCGCCTGGCGAGTGGTACATCACTCAGCATGAGAAGTCCTTCGATGCACGTCTGTTTTTCAATTGGGCCATTGATGTTATTTTCATGTATCCTTCTGCCCGGATGTTGGAGGAATCGTAATGGGTGAAAAAACAGTAACGGGGGCGGCGTTCGGTATTCCGAGTAGCCGGGAGATGGTGCTCGCAGAGAGGGCTGTTCGGACTCTGGATGCCTTGCCGGACGTAGCACAGTCGATATCAGCGCAATTCGGTGCCGAGGCCGTAGAGATTCCGGGGACAGCGGTCCAACTGCTCAGGCGGATTCTGGAGCACATGGCCCACGGCGACGGCGTTGCGATAACAACCCTGAATGCGGAACTGACAACGCGGCAGGCCGCCGGTCTGTTGCAGGTGTCGCGGACACATCTGGTTCATCCCCTCGAAGAGGGGAGGATTTCCTTTCGGAAGGTCGGCTCTCACCGCCGTGTCCGCGTCGAGGATCTTCTTGCCTACCGCAGCGAGGCGGAATTCCGCCGACGCGGGGCGCTCGATGAACTGACCGCTCTCGACCAGGAACTTGGTTTGCAATAGACGATGGTACGCCTGACGGCGGTGCTTGACGCCAATGTCCTCTATTCGGCTGGCCTTCGCGACCTGTTGTTGCTTCTTGCGGACCGGTATCTCTTTGCGCCATTGTGGAGTGCCGGAACCCGATGTCAGGATGTGGACGAATATCAGGGAAAGCGCCGATTGCAATTGATCATCTCCGATTATTTTCCGGTATAGCGCCCGGGATGACCGACTCAGGGTGTCCCCGAACCGGCAGTTGACAGCACTGGAACGGATCCGGTTTGTCGAGCAGTTAAACTCCAGTGTGCAGGCTGCGACAATTCCGTGACGTTGGCTAATTCCCATTGCCGTAATTGAATCGAAAGCCAGGGTACACAAACGCACGTGAGATTCGTTCGCAATCCCGTTCGGTAACACCCTCGGCCCTTGCAATGTGGTACCAGCGGTGGCGCACAACCTGCTCCATGGTCTGGATCGTCGCGTCGGCATCATCGCGATTCAGCAGAAATCGTGAATGTTGAGATAACAGGTTGTCAACGTTTGCATAGCGCCCCATATCGCCACAGATGAGGGCAAGATCGCGTTGTTCGGTGCTGATGGGCATCGATGGGATCAAGTCGTAGGCAGGCGACAGCCTCCAGTCGGCATCCAGTGTGATGACGGCGTGATTTCGGGGATGGTCATCCGTATTCGAGATCAACGCATTGAAGCACATCCGTCGGAAGAGTTCCTGAGCATCGGGTTGCGGCCGTGCCGAGATTCGCCGCAGTTCTTCGACCAGCAGAAGGTAGGACCATTTGTCCCGGCCCACGTGAGAATCCTCTGCGCGGAGCATTGTCAGGGCGCTCAACAGTCGCGCACGTCGATAGCCCGTTGCAGCGTTGGCCCGATCAAAGCGCTTAACCATCAACACATCCCGGGCCCCAACCGTCTCGACTCGACTCTGCGCTGTCTGCAGACCGCATTCATGGGCAAGCCGTAGCATCGAGCGTTCGACACGGGCGTGATTCCAGCGGTCATCCGGGTGATTGAATTTCGCAACCCACAGGCGGTCATCGTCTTGTATGACCGCTTTGGGGCGTGCACCTCCCATGGACGTGCCGGCGAGCAGCAATGCTTCCGCTTGTTCAGCGTTCGCACTGGCTGGCAGTTCTTCATCGGCAATGATTGCATCGGCCAGTCGCTGTAACTCGGCCAAATCCAGGGTGCGGGAGAATCTTCGCCATGGCACCGGCGGTTCCCGGTTCAGGCCGAAGCTCAGGGCGCCGGCGCGGTCTTCCGGCGAATACAGAAGATAATCCAGTTCACTGGGATTCACTTTGCCGGAATATTTTTCGATGACCCGCCGACCCCAGTAATCCGGGCCCGCGTCGCGGAGTGCTCCGAAAATGCCTTGGAGCCGTCTCGTCTCGAATATTTCGGTCGTGAGTTTGAGCTCCACCGGATCGATCGCAACGGCATTCTCACGGGAGAGGTAGCTTTTCCCGTAGACAAATTTGCCGATCGGATTCCTGTGCCGGTCAGCGGTGAGCACGAATTTACCGGCCGTTACGAACGCTGTCTCGCCAGGCAGCACGATGTACACGTAGCACGCGTCGTTCATTCGAGGATCCTAGAAATCGTTGTCCAGGCTTTTCGGCTGGCGGGCTCGGGCACGCTCACGGGGCAGGGTGAGTGCCAGCCCCTCCTTGTCGAGTGCCGGGTCCGCAATCTCTTTCAAGGCGTCCAGCAGGTCATACGCCCAAAGCAGCGCAATGTAGACGGAAACGCTGGTGGAAGGTTTGCCTTGCTCGGCATTGGACACCGGGCGCGGACCGGTGCCGATCTTCTCAGCAACGTCCTGGATTCTCAGATTTCTCCGGAGCCTTGCAGTTCGCAGGTTGGCCCCCAACTGTTTCAACACCTGTTCCACGGGATAAGGGGGTGCGGTGGTCAATATGTTTCTGCCAGCCATATTCTTTGAATTACCTTTTATATTGGTTAATATGCTATTAACAGCATACCTGCTTTTGACAGAGAAGCAAGCTTGTCTGCCCTGAAGAGCCGACTAAAGCAATTAAAAGTTTTTCCGTGGGTCGCATGACACCATTACCGGGAGTTGATGCGGTGCGGCAACGGTCGTTTTCTAATTCTGGGTTCTGCGTCCAAGGAATTGCTCAAACAAAGCTCTGAAAGTCTTGCAGGGCGGATTCACTATGCCGAATTGACGGGCCTTGATCCATTTGAAATTGAAAAGCCCCAAGGCGGGCCCTTGTAAAAACTATGGATGCGCGGTGGATTCCCGGACAGCTATGCAGCGTCCACTGATGAAGCCAGTCATGATTGGCGTCAACACTTTATCCGTACCTATCTGGAGCACGATATTCCACAATTGGGGCCGCGTATTTCCGCCGCAGCGCTCCAGCGCTTTTGGACAATGCTCGCCCACATCCAGGGTGAATTACTCAATGCTTCAAAGCTGGCAGACTCATTGGATGTAACGAGCGTAACGGTCAGTCGGTATCTGGGTATGATGGTTGATTTATTTTTGGTCCGCAGACTGGAGCCCTGGTATGGAAATGTCAAAAAGCGGCTTGTGAAATCTCCACGAACCTATGTCCGAGACAGTGGCATTGTGCATGCTCTTTTACGAATACCCAACTACGGGGCGTTACTGGGTCATCCCGTTTTGGGAAAGAGTTGGGAAGGCTTTGTCATGGAGCATATTCTTGCAGTCTTCCTATTCGGTGTTCATCCCTTTTTCTATCGCACATCTGCCGGGGTTGAAATTGATCTGGTCCTTGTATTTGGGTTGGATGACTATTGAGCGGTTGAGATCAAGGCCAGTCGCGCGCCAACACTCAAAAAAGGGTTTCACATGGCGTGTGATGACCTGATGGTCAAGAAAAATTCGTTGTGTACACTGGCGAGGACAAATCCCCCTCCCACGGCACCACCATTTTGTCGCTTCCGCACTTCATTAAGGATTTAAGAAAACGCATTGGATAGACAAGCCACTGGCAAACATGGAAACAGCACATTCAGCGACACAACCAGGGTCAATACGCAGGCCAAACGGCATCACGAATCGGGCCACAGGTCGCCAAGGCTGAAACTGATCGCATCGAAGGGTGGCAGGGAGACGGGGTCGTTGCCCGTCAGAGTCTTTAGCAAAACCCATTGACTCTCTCTCAACTCAAAAGCCTCCAGAGTTCGGGCATCGGGGTCAACGAACCAGAGGTGTGCAACGCCTTCCCGGGCATAGATGTCACGCTTCCTTCCCTTATCCAGCGCTCTGGTCGAGAGCGAGAGGACCTCGCATACCCAATCCGGGCTCAGAGAGAAATATGCCTCGTCGGGATAGTCCGGCATTCGTTCCCGGCGCCAGCCCGCCAGATCAGGAACCAGGATGTCCGAACCCAAGTGTAACTCCGGCTCAAAGACGACCCACCAGCCACCCGGTCCGCCACGACCATAGTTGTATGGCTGTGCGATACTTGCTTCGAGACCTGAACTAGCCCATGCATGTCTGGGCGCGGGTCGCGGATTCATGTGCAGGGTTCCGTCTATGATCTCGGCCACCTTGTGGGGGGGCGCATCCAGCACATCCTGGTAGGACGCGGGTTTCGATAATTGCGTGGCTCTTGCTGTCGCTTTCGTGGTTATGATTCGGTCTCCTGGAGTTATAAAGGGGAAGACGCCTGGTACCGTCCCGCATTAACGATCAATTCAAGATGTGAGTTTTCCAACGGAAATTCAGTCACTAGCGGTTCATTCCTCAAATTAATTTACAGATATTGATGCACACGGTATGATTCTACCCCAATTCGATGGAAGGAGGGGCAGGGCAATGAGCAACAGGCCGCGTGGGCAGCATAGGCGTTATCGACTCCGGATCACGCGAAGCTGACGACCCCATTTCACTGGTGAAAATTCGATCTGGACCTTGCCTGACGGGTCAATATTTTGATGAAAGAACCACTGGTTCCATTGCGAACCGGATTCTGTTGAAAGATTTTTTATGACCCTATCCAGCCAGCCCCGTAGAGTACGAAAACAATGAGTGTCGAAAAGTATGTTGCCGCCGTTGATCTTGGATCAAACAGCTTCCACATGGTGATTGCCGAGGAGGGGAGGCAGGGCCATACCAAACTCATCGACCGGGTAAAGGAGATGGTCCGATTGGGGGCCGGTCTGGATGAAAACAACCATCTGTCCCGGGAGGCACAAGACCGGGCACTCGAATGTCTTCAGCGTTTCAGGCAGCGATTGAAGAATATTCCGATGGATCGGATAAGAGCGGTTGGGACCAACACATTGCGGGCAGCCAAAAACAGCAGAGCGTTTCTCCAGGAAGCCGAGGCCAGTCTTGGGCATCCAATTTCAGTCATATCGGGGCACGAAGAGGCAAGGCTGGTCTATCTTGGGGCCGCATTTGATCTTGCAACGAGTGGGAAAAAGCGGCTGGTGGTTGACATTGGAGGTGGCAGCACTGAACTCATCATAGGTCAGGGCTTCAAGCCCATGCGCATGGACAGCCTGTATATGGGTTGTGTCAGCATCAGCAGACGGTTCTTCCCGGATGGCCATATCTCTGACCACCGACTTCTGCAGGCTCGGACTTTCATACTTCGCAAGCTGGAAACCGTGGTGGCACTGTATCAACAGGACGGTTGGGATGAGGCCGTTGGCACGTCGGGCACGATTAAAGCCATTGACCGACTCGGCATTTCCCTGGGGCTGAGGCAGGACTGGATATCCCCGGAAAGCCTGCAGAAAACCAGGGCATGGTTACTGGAAGCCGGGCATTGGAGGAATCTGGACTTGATCACGGAGCAAAGGCGCCCGGTTCTGGTGGGGGGGTATATTATTTTGGAGACGATTTTCGATGCTCTGCAGATTGATCGAATGGAGGCGTCGGAAGGAGCGTTACGGGAAGGGGTTGCGTATGAATTAATCAACCGCTTACACAATGAAGACTCGCGATTTCAGGGAGTCAGTGCGTTGCTGGCCCAATTCAAGACCGACCCGGATCAATCTCGAAGGATAGAACAGCTTGTGCTTTTGTTTTTGGGCCAGGTCGCTGGAAAATGGAATCTGTCATCCGATATTGACCGAAAGTTGCTTATCTGGGCGGCTCAGTTGCACGAGGTCGGAATCACCATTTCCTACAGTCAGTACAACCAGCACAGTGCCTACATTATTGAAAACAGTGACATTGATGGATTTTCCCGTCATGTTCAAAGGATTCTCTCCTTGTTGGTCCTGAATCATCGGCAGGAAATCAATGTCCGGCAGATAAAGTGGTTGTCGAAGGTCTGGAGAAAAAAAGTGGTTTATTTGACCGTATTGCTACGCCTTGCCGTAACCTTTTACCGGGGAAGGACTCCGATTGGTCTGTCACACATTCGATTAAGGCCAAAGAAAAGGGAATTGAAATTGCAACTCCCCGAAAAGTGGGTACGGGCACACCCGCTTACGCTCTTTGATCTTGAAACAGAACGGGAATATCTGCAGTCCGTCGCAATGGAATTGTCTGTCGAAATCATCGACGGATAATCGGGCGGGTTGACAGATAGGTGTCGGTCGTTCCGCTGGCATTTATTTGAGGAAGATTCTTCGCTTCAAGCCTGTCAACACCGAAGAATCTTTGGCTTGGTATGTCATTGTCCGTGTTGACGCGAATACGTCATAAGCCGTTCATAGCGTGGGTCTGTCGCGAGCTCCGGCGCCGATGTGTTGATGGCTTTCAAGCAGGTGATGAGATCCCGTGGTAGCCATTGTGTCTGGTCGCCAATTACCAAGCTCAGAAAGTCCAGAGTCTCCTTCGGAAACTTGTCGCAGAGGTCAGCCTCATGAAGTCGATGCACCAGATAGTGCGGGTCGATCAGCGGTTGGAGCCAAGCTCGGAGCTGATCCAACGCTTTATCGAACGCCTCCTGTGCCGCCACGCACAGGAGGCCGAAGCTTTCGGCGATGGCGAGTGAAAAGTTGTCTCGTGTCTTGGGCCAGATGACACGCAGATACGGGGCGACCCGGTTGGTCCAGTAATCGGCACGTTGGTCGTCCGCACCCTCAAGAGCCCTCACCAGAGTTTGAGCTGTATCGTGCAAGCCATCCGGAGGCAGCGAGCGGGTGGCGGCCGCCAGTTCGGTGTTGGTGATTGTGTCATCCGGGTCGAGGGCAGCGAATGTCAGTAGTGATGCGTATTGCTGGCCGTACTTGCCCAATTCCGCGTAATGCTTCGCGGTATCGAGGAAGGCCGGCTTGAGCTTTTCCATCAAGGGGCGGTACAACCGCGGTGACCAAAGGAAGCCTTTCCAGGCTGCTCGCGCTTCGACCTCGGAGCGTTGCCATTCGAAAAGCGGCAACAGGTGTTGTATCGCCCAATCTCGGTCCACGCGGAACAGCGGGATGATACGGGCGGCTAGCAACACACGGCCATGCCTAAAACGATCAATCCGGGTATCACAAAGCTCGGAGAAAGTGACCTTGATTGCCTCTGGCAAGCCTTGCCCATCCTCCGGCGGGCGGCGATACCACCAGTGCAGCAATGCGTCCGTGGTATGACCTACGGGATGATTGATGGCGCTCATTACCGGTTCGTCGGTATACACTCCGTCCTGATGATCTAGTTCCAGGATACGGCTTGTGAGCGTGAAGAAATGTGCTTCGTGTCCTTCGAATGTCTTGGCAATTGTTTGCAACCACCCACTGACACCATGGGCAAGAGATTGCAGCATATCGTCAGGCGCGGTGGTCAACACTGGTGCCATGTAGCGCCAGGAGCGCCTCAGGTGTTTTTCTTCTGACCAGGCCGGAAGGGCCTCGCGCCAGCGATTTGTCGGCCAGACACCTTCCTTGGCCAAGGCGCACAAGGCACAAGCGGTAGTCGAGAAGTCATCACGGCAGCGCTGCCGCCAGTCGTCTTCCTGCCAGTGATCTGTGCTGGGTGGTTGTCTGAGCCACTCGATCAGCTCGCGACGGCGACGCGGTGAGGCGACGAACTTACGCCACTCGCCACCATCGCCCATCCAGAAAGAAAACTCATCGCTCTGATCCGGTGCTAGCTTCCACCTCGGATACTGAGCCGAAAGCTGCACCAGCCGTTCCTTGCCGGTCGAACCCAAGACGGCGCCGGTTTCGCTTATCTTCGCCAGCCGTAGCCAGATTTTGCGGTCTACGATCCGATTCCAGCGCTCGGGCTCAATGTCGTTCTCACGGGGAGGTCCGGCGAGAACGGTCTGTTCCAATTCCAGAAGCATCGTTTCATCGAGACGCGGTGCCAGTGCAACCAGCAAGCGTATGGTTTCCCGTTGGGTCTCCTCCGACCACAGCCAGTGCGTGTCGGCCAGTAGCCAGTCGAGCGCACGGTGATGGGATAACACATCGCCTTGTGCCGCCGCAAAAAAGGCGAGACGTCGGAACAGCGGGTAGGGCGTGTTCCACCAGGATTCGGCCACACGCGCCGCCCGCCCCGGTGTCTGCACCGCCGTGGCGAGCCAGGCATCCCGGGTCAGGTCGATCAAGGCTGTCCAGTCGCGGAAGTTCTTGTTCTGCGGGTGCTTGCTGATAGAGGGCTGATCCACATAGGACCAATCCCTTCTGTCCTCGGCGCCGCCGAGCTCTCGCATCAAATCGAGCGCGTCGCGCAGTAATGCGCTAAATTCGGACAGCAGTTCCGGCAATGCGGAGGTCCAGTGCTTGTCTTTAGGCAATTCGCGCAGGCTGGAATGAACGTACTTCGTCGATAGAACAATCTCCCATTCGACCAGATCCTTGATGCGCTTTGGCTCGTGGCTGTTGTCTTCCTCGGCTGGCCAGCGCAACGGCTCGCGCAACGATATGCGCGGTGTCAGCATTTCGCGCAGTTCCAAGCGTAGGGTGACAGTGAGGCCATCGCGTTCGAAGCGGTTATGCCAGCGATATAGGTCGAAGTCGTGCAGCCATGATTTTACACGTCCGGTCAACAGTAGTCTCCACAAGGTGCGCATCAGCGGGCCGGGGATTGCCTTGGGTGCGTTTTCGCGAATGCGTGCTAACTTCTCCCTGTTGTCCTTACGTTCTAGCTCGGCCAACTCGTCCAGACGATGTTCGATTAGACAGACCATATCGTCATGTAGCTGATCGTCGTACTTGACCAGCCACAGGAGCAGCGCCGGATCGTCGAGATGCCGGATCATCCAGTGCGCCAAGTGTCGCATAACATCGTCCCAGCGTTTGCTGCGCACTCTGGCCTCGACAATACACATCCATGGCGCCAAGGAATAAGGTGAAGGCCGATCGATCAGACTGAAGGTAAGTGTGTCATCTACGGTCGCCCTGGGCGGGACGCCAAAACTCTTCAGGTCGGAGTGCTGGTAGCGCTTCTCGCTAAAGGACTCCAGCCAATCCAGCGACGGAACCGGGTCCAACTCAGCAAAGCGTTGTGCCGGCAAGCCGCTGGGGTCGCTTATCGCCCACAACAATCGGCCGACGAAGTCGTCCTGCTGGGTGCTCTCCAGCGGGCGCGCGATAGCGTGTTCGACCACTATGTGCTCCTTGCCGCGCACGCCGTCCCGGTAGGTTTCTGCCCAGATGCGCAAGGTCTTGTGCAGATAGGCATGGCGATTGTGCATGCGGTAGAGGATGGGCGTGACGTTCTTGGTCCGCCACTCGTTGGCTTGTACATCTTCCTTGCCCTTGGAAAAGCTGCCGAACGCGAACATCTCCGGCGGTGATTCACCAAGCAGTCGGTCGGCGGCCAGTGCGTCCGTCATGTAGCGCAACACCGGGTCGTCGATGCTGTAGCCGACGAAACACACGGTGTAATTGCGAAATAACTCGCTGACGAAGCGCGCTGCCCAGCGTTCCGTGAGATAGGCTAGGCCAAAATCGCCGCTGGAGACCACCAGCCGGTCCAATTCGCTCGGGGTCGGCGCGGCACTGAGTAGGCCATGTAGATATACCAGGCCGTCCCAGCGGTTCTTCGGCATCGGTAGCAACGGGGCCTGAAAGCGTTCGATGGTCAGTTCCTTTGCCGCAATTACTTCATCGAAGAGACGATCGAAGTTTGTGGTGATAAGCCGCGTGTTGCCCTCACGGTTCTTACCAAGTATCAGCAAGGCCTCGTGAGTCGAAGTTGCGTTCCGGGCACCGAAGTTAGGGGACAGGATGCTCACCAGAGCTTGGCGCACGATCTTGCGGCCACCGACGACGTCCGCTTCCAGCAAGCTAATAGCGGTGTCGAACTGTTTCGCCTTGATCACCGCATTTTGTGTTACGTTGGGTTCGCCTTTAAGGGTTGCGTAAAGCTTCTTGACAAGATCCGAAAAGCCCGGCAGACCGGCCGGGTAGGAGATGCCTGCGCCGCAGAAGAACACCACGCGCCCGTCCTCATGCGCCTGCAGCAGGCGTTCGGGTATTTCAGGACCATTGCGGACGAACTGCACTTAGGCAGGCCTCTTCAGAGGTGCGCAACCGATCACGACCAACGAGTCGAGACACGAACAGCTCCGGGGTCTCGCGGTGGCAGCGGCGAATCTGTCCACCCCCAGAGCAATCGCCTTGCCCTTGTCGTTCTTGTGCTCAATGACCAGCACGGGAATCTTGTTGGTCAAAAAGATGACATCCTCCCGCGTACCATAGTGGCCGTTGCGGAAGACCCACTCCTCCGTGACTTCGAAGACCTTGCGGGTGGGATTCTCGTTGTCAATCAGGATTAGGTTACGCTCGGGGTCCTCCTCGTGATCGAAGAATTTTCTCCGGTTGCACAGGTGCTCGACGAAGTCACGGTTGCCATAGATGTCGGGGTGGAAGAGATGGAACCGTCCGAGTAGTGCCCCGGGGTGATCGGCGTAGCGCGGTTTGAACTCCCGCACCTTGGAATCGAGCAGATCGTCGAAGAACAGAGAGCGGCTTTTGATACATTCGATCGGGGGACCGTCCAGACCGAAGCCGCGATGCCGCTCGGCCTTCTTGAGGATTTTCGCTTGGATGGTCTGGTGCTCTCCGGGTGTCAGCATCCTTGATCTCCGTCAACGCCAGCCTTTCCGCCACGCCTGATAGTCGGCCGGCCTCAGGCGGTAGCGCGCGATGTTGCCTTCGTGGAGGCTCATGATCTCGGTCTCCACGACTTCGACAAATCGAGCCTGGTCCGCTGATGACACCTGCTCTGCCCCACGTTGCCGCATCAGTGCAGTCGCAGTCTTCTTGTCCATTCCCGTGCGGACCACCGTGGCGACCAACTCGGCGACCAGTGTTCGGTAATGCAAGCGGAACGGGTCCGGTTCACCCAAGGACTGGCGCACTGCCGAGTACCGCGCGCTGGAGCGCTCGTAGGCCCAGACGAACACGTCGCGCAACAGCTCGACACGATTCAACTCGTAGACGGCCAACACGCCGTCGATGTAGGCTCGTTCCGGCATGTCCACGAAGGACAGGGGGCAGAGATTGTCACGGATGAGCGGGATATTCGCCGAGAGGCGGGAGACCCGCTTGTTGACATCCTCGAAACCCTGCAAATAGGCGAGGTGTACAAGGACGAAGAAGGCTTGCTCAAAAGGGTCTATGATTGCGGCCGCAGTATCCAGAATTTTCTCGAAGCATTCCTCGATGAGTTGCGGCACTTCCAGCGGATGGTAGGTCGTGCCGCGGATGCCGACCGGAATGCGTCGCAGACGGCCGCCGGCCTGGGGGTCGGAAAGCAGGTTGTCCGCGAGCAGGGCGTGCAGATTCAGGATAGTGTACCGGTTGAAGCCGATCTCGTCGGCCTGGTCGACGAGCAATTCAATGGCTGCCTTGTGGTTCAGGATCATCTGTGTTTCCAGCGCATCCTTGCCTTCAGCGGCCTCGCCCAGCTCCAGCAGGCGCTCGGTTTCCAGCAGGGAGTAGGTATTGCCTTCCAGACGGCTGGAGTTCCAGGACAGATCGATCAGCAGGCGGTGGTAAATCGTTCGGGCGTAGGTTCCCGCCGGACGCTCGTTGTCGGGCGGACGACCCATATCGAGCAGGCGTTGACGCGTTTCCGCCGGCAGGTAGTAGGTGACGTTGGGCCGATAGTCATCAAGGAAGGAGCGCTGGTAGCCTACTGGCTGCCGTTCCTGGATCGGCGCGCGAATCGCCTGCTTGATTGTCTCTGCCTCTGGCGAGATCGGCACATATTCGATGGTCGCGCCCGCGCTACCCGCGCCACTCATGCTGGCCGCGCTGGCCCCGGCCCGTTTAACTTTATCGGTGATGGTGACGGGTACGCAATAGCGACGGCCCTTGTGCTGCCCTTCGGCAATCAGCCGCTTTTGTTCCACCAGCAGGGCGAGGCGGCGCTGCAACATCCGCGGCGGCAGTTCGTAGGGCAGTCCCTCGCGGATGGTACGGACCGGTACGCCTTCCGGGTAGGCCGCCACGACGGCGAGAATGGCATCGAGCTCTTGTTCGGGAATCCGCTTCGGCATGGGGCGGATTATAGGTCGCTAAAAACTTTTATGCGACAAATAAAACCACTTATCAGACAAAAAACACGCTTTTTTGTCGCATAAATTACTTTTTCTGTAGAAAACACGCTGTCATGGCGTTCCTTTGGTCCCTTGTGCGCTTCGAACAGGAATACCGACCGGGTCGAGGCGCGCCGACAGCGAGCTCCGTGTGTCGCTAGTCATTGGGCTGATAAAAGGCCATATCGGACGGTTTCAAGTTGGGCAGACATCCCATGGCATCCAGCGTGGAAACCAGGAATCCCTGGCCATTCAGTCGTCCCAATGATCCGATGCTGCAAGCCTTTTCACCGAACTGCTCGACCAGGTCCTGTCTCCCCACCGGGTTGTGCAGCAAGACCGGAACCGGATCACCACTGTGTTCGCCGAACAGGGAATCCGTAGAGTGGTCTGCACACACCGCAATGACATGTTCTTCCATGTTGCTTTGTGCCAGGACCGAATCAAAATGCGATATGAATTTCGCTTTGGCGGTGGGGTTCCGGTCATGCGCGGTGGTATCCGTCGCCTTGATATGCACATAGACCAGATCATGGGTTTTGAGTGCAGATTTTGCAAAATCGAGTTTTTTGCGTAAATCCGTATTCGGCAGGGCGGTGAAAGAAGGGTCCGACAGGGCGGTAAACCCGCATAGCTTGGCCAGACCCAGAATCGTGCTTTCTCCGGCGATGACGGCGGTCTTGAGATGCAGATACGATAGAATGCTGCTGAAATCTCCATAGATGCCGACACCCCGGGTGATGACCCCGTTGGCCGGGTGGTCGCCATTGTCAATACGCTTCAGGTTGAGGGGGTGCCGGGAGAGAATGCGGTGGGAACGCAGGGTGAATTCATTGACTGCATCGGCGGTTTTCTGGGCGTTTTCATCCTTGCTGTTTCGGGAATGGGCTTCCAGGATTCCCCGGTGTACGGCTTTCCCGGTCGGGTCGGTGTCGCTGATTTCTGCGGAGAGCCGGGGTCCTCGCATGAGAAGCACGCAGCGGTGCTGGGTCGCGGGAAACAGGGAGGCAAACAGGTCATCACCCACTTGCAGTTCCTGCAGGGCATCACACAATTCAGCCACTCCGTCCTGAATTCGGCCGGCACGACGGTCCAGAATGTTAAAGTGGTCGGCCTCTCTTTCCACCGTGGCCAGGTTGGCCCGGAAGAGCAGGTCGCCGTATTGTGGATTCAGGTCAATTCCTGCGGCCTCAATGGGGCCCCGGCTCAGATTGGTCGCATCCCGGGGAGACAGGCCAAACAGAATACCCACACCGGTATGGGTATCAACAGGCAGACCGGGCAGGACCGGGTCCATGAGCCCGCTTTGGTTCAATTTGACGAGCCTGTCCAGATAGGGGGTGTCGGCATATTCAAGCGGAGTGCACCGGTCCAGTTCTGCACAGGGACGGTCGCCCAGCCCGTCGAGAATGAATACGATGCCTTTCAGCCGATTGTGGGTCATGAATACTGTTTCCTCAGGGCCTTGATTTCCCCGGCATATCGAGAATGTATGGCTTGAACGATTACGCTCATCAAGTCTGCAATCGTTTCCTCGATTCTCTGGTTGTCGATGATTTCAGTCCCCGCATTGTCCGATTCGGAAAGCAGCATGGACTGTAGTTGCCAGATATCATCCAGATTCTTCAGATAGCGTTTTGCCCGACGCTGTTTGTTGCTGTCGGACCTTCCCTTGATATACTTGACCAGCCTTTTTTTGGAGAACGCGGCCAGGCAGACCGGGACGACGACCGCTTCCGAGGACTCAATCCGTTCCAGAATAGACGGGCGGATGTGAACGCCTTCCACGATCATCGACACGTTTTCGTTGAGTGCCCGCTGAATGACCGCTTCACAGGCCACTTCCACCATCTCGGATTGCATCTGGAAACCGTATAGCAGATGATCGTCCTGGTTATTGTCATGGGCGGTTGAAACCTTGATGGACCGGCCCACCTGAAAAGACGATGTGTGCAGGGAAGGGGAGAGTTTTTTGGGGATCATGATGCGCATGACTTCGCGCAACATATCGGTGGACTGGATACGGACGATCCCCAACTGGCTTCCAATTTCCGTTGCAACGGTGCTTTTCCCGCACCCGGGCACGCCACCAATCAGCAAGAGAAGCGGGTAGCTGTTGAGCAGGAAATCTCTCCACATCAGGTAATAGTCGGCATGTTTCTGGTTGATTTCCTTTACGATGATTTGGTAGGTCAGGACCGTCAGGTCGAAAGAGCTGATTCTCTTTATTTTGTTTTTAATCAGATTGCTGTGAATCTTCCGGGTGATCGCCATACATTTTTCGGGTGGAATCGTGCAATTGGCAAGACGCTGGTAGTGAATGGCTCTTGAAAAGGGGTCGGAGCTGCCATCCTCGCGGATGACTGAAAGACTTTTGCGAAAGATCTTTTCCTGCTGGTAGTTTCGCAATATGACATCGGGATGCTGTTTGGTGAGGACCCCCTTGATTCTCTTGCGCAGGTCTTCGACGGTTATTTTGTCGGTCTTGTCCAGTTCGTTCCTTAAATTGGTGGCCACACGGTACGCATCGGCAAATTCAAGACCGGCTTCCTGCAGTGACCGGACCAGCATGCCGCGAAGAAAGGGAACCTTCGTTTCCTTGGTTTCATTAATGACCAATAATTTCGACATGGTTAGGTTCCGGTGGTGATGGCGGTCTGGGGTACCGTACCATAGGCCTGGTCGACTTCTTCAGCAATAATCCTCAAACCCTGCTCGACTTTCAGCGAATCCCCGGCATAGGATACGCGAATACATTCGTGCTTGTGCTGCCATGGTTCTGGTAAACCGGGAAAGAAATGATGACCGGCAATGACGAAAACCCCCCGTTGCTTGAGCCGCTGGTAGAGGGTTTCGCTGGAGATGGGGATGCCTTCAAACCAGAGCCACAGAAACATGGCCCCTTCCGGTTTGTGAATTCTTACGGGAATGTCCGCCATCAGTTCACGGACCATGCGAACGGCATGGATGACCCGTTCTTCGTAATAGGGCTGCACCACGGAGCGACAGATGGGAATGAGTTCCCGGCTTTCGACCAGCCGGGTCAGCAGGGACGGTCCGAACCGGCCGGGTGCCAGGTTGAAGATTGCGTTGGACCGGCTGATCAGGGTGATCAGGTCCTCGTTCGCAACAATAATTCCGGTTCGGGTGCCCGGCAATCCGAGTTTGGACAGGCTCAAACAAAGAATGACATGGTTCTCCCAGACGGGATTGGCATCCACAAACAGGATGCCGGGAAACGGCAACCCATAGGCCCCATCGATAATCAGTGGGATATCCCGGTGACTGGCCAGCCTGCTCAGTTTTTTCAATTCCCTGTCGGTGACCACATTTCCGGTAGGATTGGTGGGTCGGGAGAGACAGATTGCTGCACAGTCATCCCCGATTTCCAGGTTTTCAAAATCCACCCGATATTTAAAGAATATCCCATCGTCTTCATCCATGCGGATGATGGGTTTGGTGGACCGGAACAACTCACTGCCTCCCAGGCCCACATCGGCATAGCCGATGTATTCCGGTGCCACCGGTAACCGTATGTACCGTGACAGCCCGTCCCCGTATTTTCCGGACAGGAGATTGAAGATAATACCGAAACTGGCCTGGCTGCCGTTGGTGACGGCAATATTTTTTTCCGTGACGGGCCAGCCAAAGGTATCCTGCAGCAATCCCGCGAGTGCGCCGATGAAACGATGGTTGCCCTGGGGCGCATCATAGTTCCCGATCATCTGCTCAAATTCATTTCCCTGGTTCATCAGCTGTTTCAACTCTGATCGGAAGCAGGCTTCCATTTCGGGAATGGCGGCAGGGTTCCCACCTCCGAGCATGCAGATGGTCCGGTTCTGGTTGATGGCGTAACTCAGGTCATTCATCAACTGCAGAATACCGCATTCCGGGTTGAATTTTTCAGCAAAGTCGGAGTATTTCATGGCCAGCGGAGGGGATCGAAAAGAGTGTCCAATGTCCCTGGATTATCGGTTCCAGAGATCGTTCTCCTGGAAAATCCCGGTTCCGGTGAGTATACGGAGGAAGAGTGGAAGGCTGGCATTCATTCGTTTTGCCTAGTTGCTGTGCCACGCTTCATTCAGGGAGCGGCTTTCCTGGTCGGCCAGTTTGGCAAGAGTGGAATCAGGGTTTGCGGGGTTTGAAAAGTGGTTGAAATCAACGAGTATCTTCGCGCTTTCCATGAGGAACGCATCCGGGGGGCCGTCGTCAAACGCATGAATTCCGGTTGACCGGGTACGGCGTTCTTCATCTTCATCCAGCAACTGTATATCCGAAAACAGGGCCTGTCCAAGCGCCTTTCTCCGGTTGTTTTCGAGAGCCAGCCGTTCCCGGTCACGCCGTTCACGGTTCAACCGTCTTTGCTCCTGGTTCAGGGTGACGAAATCCCGGTCGCGGTTTTCCCGGTAGAGCCGGGTGATATCGAGAAAATAACCGAACTCCGGCTGGTTGGTGACCCGGGCGTGATGGGCCTCAATGGCCCGGGTGAAGGCCTGGTTGGTTAATTTGGCCTGGTATGGGGTAAATGGAGTTTCCTCGACACGGCTCCAGGGGATCGCATTTTCGAATGCTCTTTCTCCGGTATCGGCATCCGGTTCGGTTGTCGACCAGGTGAAATCCGGAATGACTCCGCGATACTGGGTGCTGTCCCCGTTTATGCGAAAGAATTGTGCAACAGTGATTTTCAGTTGGCCCAGATCGGTATCCGTTTCGACGATTTGGTTCAGGTCGACCAGGTTTTGCACCGTTCCCTTCCCAAAGGTGGATTCCCCCACAACCAGACCGCGATTGTAATCCTGGATTGCGCCGGCAAATATTTCCGAAGCACTGGCACTGTTGTGGTCAACCAGGACCATTAAAGGGCCATCGTAGGTGATTCCGGGGTCCGGGTCGCGGTTGATCCGGACCTCGCCGGAAGCATTCTTTACCTGCACGATGGGCCCCGTTTTGATGAACAGGCCGGTGAGCGTGATCGCCTCGGCCAGGGCCCCGCCTCCGTTTCCCCTCAGGTCAATGACCAGCCCATCAATATTTTCCTGCCGGAGTTCCCCCAGGAGGTTCTGTACATCCCGGGTGGTACTGCGGTAATCGGGGTCATCGACATTCCTGCCATCCAAGTCACTGTAAAAAGAGGGCAGCCGGATAACGCCGATCTTCGCGCTGGCGGCTTCGGTGTCAATCTGGAGAATTCTTTTTTTCGCAGCCTGTTCTTCCAGTTTGATCTCATCCCGCTTCAGGGTAATCACCACCGGTTCGCCATCCAGGCCGTCTTCCCCCCGAAGGATTTCCAGATGAACAATGGAGGCCTTGGGTCCCCGGATCAATTCCACGACATCGTCGACGCGCCATCCGATAATATCCGTGATTTCTTCCCCTTCCTGTCCCACCCCGACAATCCGGTCATCCGCATGGAGTTGTTCAGAGAGGTCCGCCGGCCCGCCCGGGATGATTCGGCGCACGATGGTATATTCATTCTCGGTCTGCAGGACCGCCCCGATCCCTTCCAGGGACAGTCTCATATGTATTTTGAAATTTTCTGCGCCCCGGGGAGAGTAGTAGTTGGTGTGGGGTTCGACGGAGGTCGCGTAGGCATTGATGAATGTCCTGAAGATGTCTTCCGTTTTGAACTGGCGGGTACGCCGGGCAATGTGTGTGTACCGGTTGCTCAGGGTTTCCGCTATCTCCGCCCCGGGTTTGTCGGCAAGGCGCAAATTGAGGATGTCATTCTTGATTCGTCGACGCCAGGTATCCTCAATTTCCTCCTGGGTCTTTGCCCATCCGGCCTGTTCCAGATCGATCAAAAATGTCTCATCCAGGGAAAAATCAAACGGTTCATTCAGTCTTTTCAGCGCGTATTCGATGCGTTGATCCACCCGTAGCCGGTAGATTTTGAAAATGGCGAAAATCGGATCCAGAATGCCCTGCTTGATATAGTCGTCAAATTCGTGTCGAAGGCGCTCAAACTGATCCAGGTCACTCTGCAGGAAGAAGTATTTGGCAGGGTCGAGGAGCCGAATATATTTGTTCAGTATGATTTCTGAAAAGCTGTCGTTGAGTTCGACATCCTTGAAATGTCCGTTTTCAATCAGGTAATGGATCAGTTTCGTTGTCTTCGACTGTACTTCGGAACTTTCTGGAATGACCGACATTTCCAGCGTGTCGAGGGTGGAAGCGGACACCGCCGTGCTCAGGGCAACCGTCCATGCAATCAGAAATCTGGGCAATCGTTTCATGTGCTGGTTCGGCGGGTGAATTTCAAAAACGGGGGGATAGTCCGGTCTCCCAGTATACCAAACACACCCCGTTGTGGCGGAATCGAGCACATTGCAGGGATGCGGATTGAAAAGGCGGCATGGATGCGTTGGCCTGGATTTGGCGAATTTTCCATGATATCACTTTTCAATTTGAACCACTGAAAAATATGTCGGGGCATCCCGGACCCCAGCATCATGGCTGCACGCCGGGAGCCTGGATTTTCCGCAAGCTCCACAAGCCAATACTCAATGATTTTTCTTCCTCCTCGTTGTCCGGGGGAGTCAGTTTTTCGCTGCGATGAACACAAAGATGGTTCCCGGTTGCCCACTGGGAAATGGTGTGATCGGAAAAACCGAGTCTTCGGTGGGCATGGTCGGCACGCAGGAATTCCAGGTCATGCGGGAGGAAGTCGACAATGATCAACTGCCCCCCGGGCTTGAGCACCCGTGCCGCCTCTTCAATGACCTTTCTTGGGTTTTCAAGGTAATGCAGGACCTGGTGGATGGCAACGGCATCCACGGATTCATCCTCAATGGACAACTGGCTGATATCGCCCTGACGGACGGTACAATTCGCCGTTCCCGTTGAATCCAGGTTGGAGCGTGCCACCAGAAGCATTTCCCGGCTCAGGTCGATTCCAATTCCCTTTTCGATGTGAGGAGAAAAAATTTCCAGAATCCGGCCGGTTCCGGTTCCAAGGTCCAGAAACAGTCCGGGTTGGGTTGACCCCAGACAATCGATGAGTTTTTTTTCCACATCGGTATCCGGGACCGCCAGTTTCCGGATACTGTCCCAGTCGGTTGCATTCTTTCTGAAGTATTCCGCGGCCTGGTCGGCATTTTTCTGCCTGATTTCCTGCAGTCGGTACTGGTCCAGTGACAGAGCCGGGTCAGTTTGATCCATCAGGTTCAGAATGCCTCGGGTGATGGTTGCCATGTTGCCGGCATCGTTGATTCGATGAAAAACCCAGGACCCTTCCTGGTACCGCTGCAGCAATCCGGCATCACAGAGCAATTTCAGGTGCCTGCTCACCCTGGGCTGGCTTTGATCCAGGATGTGCATGAGTTCCGAAACCGTTAGTTCACTGCTGCTCAAAACGGATAGGATGCGCAATCGCGTACTTTCCCCTGCAGCCCGCAATGCTGCCAGCAGTTTAATCATTGCCTTGCACCCCAAACATATAAAAATATCTTTATATCATAGAATGCCCTGATCCGGGGCAGTGGCAACCGGACATTTTTTCCCAAGTCCATGTCCCTGGGTTTCCGGGTTGCGGTATAATCCGCCGATGGAACCCATTGATCTGGCCCTCACTTTTGACGACGTACTCCTGGTTCCCGGGAAATCGGAAATTCTGCCTCGGGAGGTCTGCTTGCAAACCCAGTTGACACGGGAACTGACGCTGAATATCCCCCTTGTTTCCGCGGCAATGGATACCGTGACCGGGTCCAGGGCCGCGATTTGCCTCGCACAGGAAGGGGGGGTGGGGGTGATCCACCGGAATTTCAGTCCCGACAAGCAGGCAAGGGAAGTCAGCCGGGTCAAGAAATATGAGAGCGGGGTGATCAGCGATCCAATCACCGTAGGGAAATCATCAAGGGTTCAGGAAGTCCTTGATTTGATGAATAAATACAGAATCTCCGGTGTCCCGGTGGTGGATGGTGAAAGGGTGATTGGCATTGTGACCAGCCGGGACTTGAGGTTCGAAAGGAACATGTCGACTCCGGTTCACGGGGTGATGACGCCGGAAGAGCGTCTGATCACGGTAAAGGAAGGGGCTTCTTCGGAAAAAATCGAGGGTCTTTTGCACCGGCACCGAATCGAGAAAGTTCTCGTGGTGGGGGAACGCAATGTCTTGAAAGGGCTGGTGACCGTAAAGGATATTCAAAAGTCCACGGACCACCCCAATGCCTGCAAGGACCGCGATGGACATCTCCTGGCGGCAGCGGCGGTGGGGGTGGGGGAAGATACGGATGAAAGAGTCGAATTGCTGGTCCAGGCGGGGGTGGATGTCATCGTCGTGGACACCGCTCACGGTCACTCCAGGGGCGTACTGGACCGGATCGCGAAGATCAAGAGAGAATACCCGGCTGTCCAGGTGCTCGGTGGCAATATTGCAACCGCTGAGGCAGCCCGGGATCTTGCCGATGCCGGGGCCGATGGGGTGAAGGTGGGGATTGGTCCCGGGTCGATTTGCACCACCCGTATTGTGGCGGGGGTTGGCGTTCCGCAAATCCATGCCATTCAGCAGGTGTGCGGAGCACTGAAGGGATCCGATATCCCCTGTATCGCCGACGGAGGGATTCGCTATTCCGGGGACATTGCCAAGTGCATTGCCAGCGGTGCCCACGCCGTGATGGTGGGGGGAATGTTGGCGGGTACGGACGAGTCTCCGGGAGAAATCGAAATGTACCAGGGCCGGTCGTACAAGTCGTACCGGGGAATGGGGTCAATGGGGGCGATGCAGAAAGGGTCCCGGGACCGCTATTTCCAGGAGGGAGTGGACAGTGCGGACAAGCTGGTGCCCGAAGGGATTGAAGGACGGGTCCCCTACAAGGGACCCATGTTCAACGTCATTCACCAGTTAATGGGGGGGTTAAGAGCCAGCATGGGATATACCGGCAGTGCAACGATCGAGGATTTGCAGCACCGTACCCGGTTTGTCCGGATCACCAATGCCGGGATGACGGAAAGTCATGTCCATGATGTGTCGATTGTCAAGGAAGCCCCGAATTACCAGACGCGCTAGTTTCTCCCCATAACAAGGCCCCCGACAAGATCTCCGTGGACCCTCACGACAATCAAGTCCTGATACTGGATTTCGGGGCCCAATACACCCAGCTGATTGGACGATGTGTGCGGGAGTTGAACGTGTATTGTGAAATCTTCCCGTTTGATGTCGATGTCGAAAAAATCAGGGAATTCAATCCTTCCGGCTTTATCCTGTCCGGCAGTCACGCGTCCACCTATGAAGATCACGAGACCCGGGCCCCGGCCATCGTTTTTGATTCCGGACTGCCTGTCCTGGGTATCTGTTATGGCATGCAGACGATGGTCTCCCAACTGGGCGGTGAGGTCGAGAACGCTGCCCATCACGAGTATGGCAATGCCCGGGTACACTGTCATGCACTGAGCGGCCTGACCGGGGAAGCGAATCAGACCCTCGCGGTCTGGATGAGCCATGGGGACCGGGTCAGCCGACTGCCGGATGGATTCGACGTGATCGGGACGACCCCGAACTGTCCGTTTGCGATTATTGCCGATGCGTCCCGTCATTATTACGGCGTACAGTTCCATCCAGAGGTCACCCATACTGACGATGGCAAGAAAATGCTGTCCCGGTTCGTTCACGACATCTGTGGCTGCGGGTCCTCCTGGGTGCCGGAAAATATCATCCAGAGCCAGATCGCGTGGGTCCGGTCCCGGGTCGGCAGTGATCAGGTCATTCTGGGCCTGTCAGGGGGAGTGGATTCGTCGGTGGTTGCGGCGTTGCTGCAACGTGCCATTGGCGACCAGTTGACCTGCATTTTTGTGGACACCGGCCTGCTGCGTCTCGATGAAGGGGATCAGGTCATGGAAACGTTTGCGGCCCACATGGGGGTGAAAGTGGTTCGGGTTGAGGCGGAATCCGAATTTCTGGGGGCGCTCAAGGGGGTCGTGGAACCGGAACAAAAGAGAAAAATCATCGGACGCCTGTTCGTCGAGATCTTTGAGCGGGAATCCAGGAAGATTCCCAATGTCCGATGGCTGGCCCAGGGGACGATTTATCCGGACGTTATCGAGTCCTCGGGACACAAGCACGGGAAGGCAAAAGTGATCAAATCCCATCACAATGTGGGAGGATTGCCGGAAGAGATGGGCCTGCAACTGCTGGAACCCCTGCGGGAGTTGTTCAAGGATGAAGTCCGTCGAATCGGGACCGAACTGGGATTGCCGGAAAAAATGGTCTATCGACACCCGTTTCCAGGACCGGGGCTGGGGGTCCGTATCCTGGGAGAAGTCAAAAAGGAATATGCCGACCTGCTTCGGCAGGCGGATGCCATTTATCTTGAAGAACTGCACAGGAATGATTTGTATGATGAAATCAGCCAGGCCTTTGCCGTTTTTCTTCCGGTCAAGTCGGTGGGGGTGGTCGGGGACAATCGTGCCTACGAATATGTGATCGCCCTGCGGGCCGTGGAGACCGTGGACTATATGACGGCGACCTGGAAGCAGATTCCCTATGACGTGCTGGGAAATATATCCCGCCGAATCATCAATGAAGTCCGGGGGGTCAGCCGGGTCACCTACGATATTTCAGAAAAACCTCCCGCCACCATCGAGTGGGAATGATTTCACGTCTGGCACTGGCTGGCACCAACAGGCACCAGACAAGTAATAGGGGCGGGTTATTATTGCCATGATGTTTTCCATCGATGGATTCAACGATAGGCCCTTACAGGATTTCCAGTGATGCCATGGGCACGAATAACTTCATGGGGTTGTCTGTTAACGACAAGAAAAAGTCGAAGGATCGGTAGAAGGCCAGCGCTTCCTGATCGAGTACGTCTAGAACGACGCCCAGAGCAGGTATGCCATTTGGGTTGCAGGCAATCTGATAGGCATGTCTAAGCGCGTGAACCAGCGTTTTTGCGCCCAGGCCTTGTCGATGGAACCGCTGGTCGATTCCAAGTTGAGCAAGTAGGATCACTGGAACGGGGTAGCGCGGCAAGCGGGATGGATCAGGCAGTTCTTCACGAGCCAGAGTCTGGTGGGCCAAGGTGTAATAAGCGGTCACATGATATTTCTCTGAACTTTCTTCGGATGTATAGGGCAGAACAAAGGTTCGGTTGAGGTTTGATGCCGTATTCTTTGCCGCGTAGCGGCGCAGATAGGTGTTAATGGCATCCTTGCCGCAATCAAATGATTTAACATTGACCGCACTGGGGTACAGTGGCAAAAACTCAGTGGTTGGCATTCAGAACGAAGCCCTCTTGGTCAAGTGTTTCTGCCGCCTTACGGAGTTTATCCGTTGGTGCTGGCGGGTTGTCGCAAGCCTCGCAAAAGGCATCGAACTGCGCGTTGGTCAGTTGAATACTGCTGTAGGCCTCCAATACCTCGGGCGCATGTTGTCTCACCAATTGAGTGACATACGCCTTGATGCTGGTTAAGCCGGCCGCGCGTGCAGCGCGCTCTGCCAGCGCATGAGTTTCTTCGTCCCACTGCATTTCATAGCGTATAACTTTAGGCATGTTAATCTACAGATTCTGTTTACGGAATATCTCCGTGATAAATATAATTATTACGGAATTTATCCGTAAAGGCAAATGATTTGCTGTCGAAGGCTGGTCATGTCTCATAATGGACTGTGACAATACAGTATGAGAGCCTGTGAATACTGTATTGTTATAGTATTAAAGAACAGAAATGAAGAAATGAAAGTAGAATTCGAGAAGCTCTTGCAACCTTGCTCCATCGGGCGAGGTTCCGTGCTACCAGCGATATTCAATATTTTAGCGTTGTGGTGTCTTGCGCGGGCACGAGAAAATCACTCTGCTGTCCGAGTAAGAGGGGGCGTTGTCGCGCCCCTCGCACTCGGACTGGTTTCGCATCTGATTGGTTGATAACTGGCCCCGACAATGGCTCACGGCAAACACAAATGGACTTTTTCCGCACGTTTCCAGACTGGCGCTTATGGCCTGAAGGGGTCCCGACTGGCCTGTCGGCGTCTCCGTGAGGCGACCAGTGAAATCAAAAAGGTTGCGAAGAAAGATCCTGTTCTCGGGGCCGAGGGTGCGGTACGCCTGATGGAAAAGATCTGGCCGGCGCTGCAGCAGGTCGATACCTCCAGCGGTGCCCTGGGAACGGCGGTCAATAAAGCACTGGACGCATTGATACCCATCATCATCCAGGCGTCCGCCGACGGGAAGGTGCGCTGCCAATGGCTCGAGTCGCCGGGTACTGGGCGGATACACTGGTTTCCACGCTCCGCGCCTGCTGGACGGATCCCGTCCCGGGTGGCTATTTCCACGGCACTACGGCGTGCCTGTCCTGTCTATTGATAACAGGTCGCTACCAGGAACTGCTCGAGTTATTGGAATTGCCCCGATACCCGCACTGGGATTACCGGCGTTATGGAGTTGCGGCACTCCGGGCCATGGGACGGGAAACGGAGGCCATCCGATATACCCGGGCCTCGTGGGATTGAGTGAATCGGATTCCGTGATCGATCGGGTCGGCAGGAAAAGGAAGGAATATGCCTGGAAGTCAAAGCTCGGAAAGTGGACTAAGAGGGGTTGTGTGGCGGTGTTCAAACGGCAATTTTTTCAGGCATTTTGAAGGGTTTTCTGTAACAGGGCATAGAATGTTATACAAACAGTGATCGCGAGCGTAATTCGATGAATCAAACATTTTCCCCTGATCTTTCTAAACTGCAGGCAGCACAGGTACGGTTATGGGCTGAACTCAAGGACACGCCTGAAAAATTTGTTTTGTATGACGGGACAGCGGTCTCACTTCACCTCGGACATCGAATATCTGTGGATTTTGATTTTTTCAGCAATGAGCCTTTCGACCCTGAGCAATTGATTGCTGATCTGCCCTATCTGGATGACGCACAGGTACTGGAGAGCAAATCCAGTAATCTGACTTGTCTGGTTGACCGGGGTGGCGACAGGCCGGTGCAAATACAACTGTTTGGCGGACTAAATTTGAATCGTGTCTGTGACCCGTTGTACGCCAAAGACAATAAATTGCAGATTGCTTCGCTTGCCGACCTGGCTGGAATGAAAATTGCGGTAATACAAAAACGGGCGCAATGGAGAGATTTTGTTGATGTGGGAGCCATTCTGGAAAGCGGGCTGTCCCTTGGCTGTATGATCGCGGCAACGCAAGCCATTTATGGCAAACAGTTCAATCCGATGATCGCACTCAAGGCCCTGTCCTACCATAACGACATTGATTTGTCGGAAGCCTTGCCTGAAGATGTTGAACAGTTGAACGTATCACTCAGGCGAATCCATCGCAGTATAGCCCAGCTTGACCTGAACCATTTGCCGAAGGTTGCAGCAAGAACCGGTTTTCGTCGGCCGTGGGACATGCACAATGAAATCGGTTGATAATGTTGCGTTGCGAAAGGTAGCGGGTCGTATGGTGTGGTGGAGTGAGCCGGCCTGTGCCTTGCGAAATCCACGGCTGTTTCTGGCCCAGGTAATGCGGTATGGCACCTTGTTCGATTTACAGGTTGTAACCCGGTATTTCAGCGACGCTGATTTTCGAGAGGTGCTGGATAATCCTCCCGTCGGCGTGTTTACCGAGGAAAGCTGGCATTTCTGGCATGTTCGCCTGAACCGTCCGGTTGTGCCGCCCTTGCCCCGGCGTAATCTGGATTAACCGTCTTGAACAGCGGGAAAAACCTGCCCGGGCCATCGACAATCCACGATTCCTCATTCTCCCCTGGATCCGCATTCCCAACCTCGACTCCCGTCTGCTCGCGGGTGATGTCGATACCGGCAAGGCAGTACTGCGTGATTATATCAACACGACGATGGGGTTCGAGGAACTCTCCCAGGTATTCGACAAGTCGAGCAAGAGTCTCATGCGCATGTTCGGGCCGAAAGGAAATCCCCAGGTGAGCAACTTGTTTGCGGTGACCCGTTATCTGCAGGAGCAAGAGGGGATACATCTGGAAGTCAAAGTTCGGGAAATGGGCTAAAAGGGGCTGTATGGCGATATCCAAACGGCAATTTTCTCAGCAATGTCAAATAAATTATAATGCTGCTTGCATGAAGGGAGTTTCAGGTAGACACTACATAAATTCTCAAGCTGTATCTCAGCACAACCCCTATGAACCAGGAATATAAAATTCAAATTGATTGGAATGACTGTGACTGAAACAACCTCAATTCCAGAAATAGAACCACCCGAGGAATTCTCGTCTCCTGAGAAATATGCAAATAGTTTGGCTGAATTTGATGCAGCACTATGTGAAGGGTCTGCCGTCTATCAAAAAATAAATGATCAACTTTTTCCTCCCAGTTTAGGGTTTTCAACTCATGTATTTGCACGTATTCTGGCTTATGGACGTAACATCATGAGGTCAGTGCCTCGGAGTAAATGGTGCTCAGCGGATTATGTGGATTGGGACTTTGGGGCTAACGCAGGCAGCTTCCGCTCGATTTTGGAGGCTTCGTTGTTGTTCCACTATCTCTATGATGCATATTTCGATCCAGATGATGGAGGGGCTGCCGCACAACTGATGCACCTATACGACCTAAAAAAGCGCGAAACAATATTCTATGACGGCAATGTGGACAGTGAATTGGATCACACTCAAGAGGAAGCAATTGTTGACCGACTAACAGATACGACACGATTTCTGCAACTTCCGCCAAACGTGCAGAAAAATGTACTGAAGGGAAAATTGCTAATGCTGGAGTCAAAAGAGGAAATCATACAGCGCATCGGATGGGACAGGGAAAGATTTTATTTGCTATGGAAGCTCACGTCACAATATGCGCATGTCTATTCACTTCCTGTCTATCGCAGTGGACCAAATGGGTATCAGACTGGAATGGAAAACGATTTCGACCGGGGGTTCCTGGCGTTAGGCTTGGAAACTTGTGCTCTGATGTTGGAAGATATCACCGACATACTTTGCAAACATTTTCCTGACGCGGATATGGTTCGAAATGGTGCTTTTTCAAAATTTTCGTCAGGTCCTTACCGCAACCTGCCACAGTCGAAAAGACGGGCGCTGAGGAAAAGAAGGCGAAAATGAGTAAAAAATCAAACAAGGCAGGAGGTATTTTCGTAATCGGTGCGTCTACACCATGTGGATTTCAGCTTGAGCGGTTGTAAAGGCACAAGGCCGCAGCGCATCGACATCCAAACCATGATTTTGCGGTATGCGACGGGTGCTTGAACCGGGGCCATCTGAAGGTTCGGTCCGGGAAATTTTCCGCGCCGACCGCCAGGGTCACTCGATCGATCTGCGCAACCTGAGCGAACCGGCGGAATAACGAAACTGCGCGGGGTGGGCAGAAACACCCATTCCCGCCGAAACAGGGTCATACGGGATTCCATTTGAAAACGGAATGGAGCAAAATCACAACACTGCAAATCAAGACCGTACCACCTGAGTATCTTCGGGCATATCCCCGTTTCGGCTATGGCTCGAATGTGTTTCGTGTAATCTTCGACAAAACCGGGCATTTTACTCTTTGCGAAGTGATGAGGGGCGTGCTCTCGTGGAATCAGTCAATGAATGAGGATAGTGATATGACAATGGTGGGCCGGTGAGATTCCTGCATGCAGCGGACATTCATCTGGATAGCCCTCTTCACGGCCTGGAGCGATATGAAGGGGCTCCTATAGAAGAAATCCGCAGCGCCACGCGCCGCGCCTTTGATAACCTGATCGAGTTGGCAATCGAGGAGGAGGTTGACTTTGTACTCCTTGTTGGGGACCTGTATGACGGTGACTGGAAGGACTATAACACTGGCCTTTATTTTTCAGAACGCATGGGAAGGCTGCGTGAGGCCGGTATTCGGGTATTCATCGTAGCGGGCAACCATGATGCAGCCAGTCAAATCACCAGACACCTTCGATTGCCGGACAATGTCACCCTGTTCTCAACCAGGAAGCCGCAGCGGGTGGTCCTGGAAGACTTGAATGTCGGAATCTGCGGACAGGGGTTTGCGACCCGGGCGGTAACCGATGACCTCTCGGAGGCTTATCCGCAGGGAGACCCACAGTTCTTTAACATTGGCCTGCTGCACACCTGCCTGGACGGGAAGCCGGGCCACGAGCCTTACGCACCCTGCTCCGTTGATGGACTGCGGTCCAAAGGATACCAGTACTGGGCCCTGGGCCATGTTCATAAACGCGAAGAGGTGAGCCAGGATCCATGGATTGTATTTCCGGGAAATATCCAGGGACGACACATCCGCGAGTCAGGACCCAAGGGCTGTACCCTGATTACGGTGGAAAATCAGGAGATTGCGGAGGTAGAGCATCGTGATCTGGATGTGATGCGTTGGTCCCTGTGTGAGCTGGATGTTTCTGCCAGCGAGACCATGGATGATCTCTATGAGCAGGTGCGCGAAGGGTTGCAGTTGGCATTGGATGCCGCCGAAGGGAGGTCGGTTGCGGCGCGCCTGATCCTGCAGGGTGCCTGCTCTGTACATTCGACGTTGCATGCAGACCGTGAGCGCTGGACCCAGGAGTACCGGGCCCTGGCAACGGGGCTGAGCGGTGCAGGCATCTGGTTGGAGAAGGTTTCCATCAAGACAAGGCCGTCTGTATCGTTTGACGAAGCACTTGAACGTGACGACGCACTAAGCGGTCTGCTGCGTGCTATCCGCGACATGGAACTGGATGCCTCGGCCCTGGATGATCTCACCGATGATATTTCTGCGCTTCGACAGAAACTCCCGGCGGAACTGCTCGGCGGTGATGACCCCTATGATCCGACCAAACCGGAAACACTCAAAGAGTCACTGGAGGATATCAAAGAGCTTCTTGTCAACCGTTTGTTGACCACGGAAAAAGGGGCGTGAAGCCAGGATGAGAATCGAGGAATTGAATCTGGCTGCATTTGGCCCCTTCACCGAGCGGGTACTGGCTTTTGGTGAACCCGGACTTCATGTCGTCTATGGACCGAATGAGGCAGGCAAAAGTTCGGCGCTACGGGGGCTGAAAGCCCTGCTTTATGGCATTGACGAACGTACCCTGGACAATTTTGTCCATGCCAATGACAAGCTCCGTATCCACGGCTTCCTGCGAACAGGCCATCGGCAGGGACTCGCATTGATCCGGCGCAAAGGCCGGAAAAACACCTTGTTGACTCCAGATGGTGAGGCCCTTGATGAACAGGTGCTGATGCCTTTTCTTCAAGGCGTGACGCCGGAACTCTTCGAGACGCTTTTTGGGATTGATCATCAGGCACTGGTGCAGGGGGGGCAGGAGATTCTTGAGCAGAAAGGGGAGGTCGGACAGGCGCTTTTTTCAGCAGCGCTTGGCAGCCATGCGCTCCATACTGTCCTGGGTGATCTGGATGCGGAGGCCAAGGGCCTTTTCCTGCCGGCAGGCTCAAAACCAGCCATCAACTCAGCCATCCGGGCACATGCAGTACTAAGAAGTGAGATCAGAAAAAGTTCTCTTTTATCCAGAGAATGGGGGGAGCACAGGCGGGCCCTGGGACGTACAACCCGGGAACTGGAAACCGTTCAATCCAAACTGGGAGACAACCGGATTGAGGTCAATCGCCTGCAACGTATCCAGCGTGTTTTACCGAAACTGGCCCGGCGTCGTGAACTTTCTCATGATCTTGAATTGCTGGGCAATGTGATTGTCCTGTCAGATGATTTTACGGAACGTCGCGAAAAGGCAGTGACTGCACTGGAGACCGCTCAGGCCATTGTGGGCAGGGCAGCCTCTCGTCTTGAAGGATTACAGAAACAACTCGAAGAATTGTCCGCAAACCAGGCATTGCTGGAACAGGCAGAGAACATTGAAGATCTCCATGTGCGTTGGGGAAGTCATCGAAAAGCACAGCAGGACCGACCGGGTCTTGAGGCAGAAAGCAAACAGTTATTGGCGGATGCCGGGTCAATACTGAAGGAGAATCACCCTGATCTCGAACTCCAGGACATTGAGCAATTGCGTCCCGTATTGGCAAGACGGTCGTCCATTGCCGATTTGGGTAGCAGGGAAGCTGTCCTGAGTGCCCGTGCAGAGCAGGCACAGACCAGTCTTCGTGAAACGGAAAAACGCCTCAAGGCCGTTCGCAGAGAACGTGACGGGATCGTCGAATCGGGTTCTACGGATGCATTGCACCGGGCAATAACTGCCGCCCGGAAGCAAGGGGAGCTGGATGCATCGATCCAGTCCACCCAGAGCGAGCTTGTAAGCCTGCAGGCACAATGTGTTGCCGATCTCTCAAGAATCACGTTTTGGGAGGGTGACCTGGAAGAGGTGGCCGGACTGGCATTGCCAAAACGGGAAAGCATTCATCAATTCGAAGAGCGCTACGCGGATATCTCAAAACGCATTCAGCGACTCAAAGAGAAAAAAGAGGAACTCGTCGACGCCTTGCAGGACACCTCGCAGAGACTTGATGAGATCGAACGTGTTGGGGAAGTACCCACAGAATCTGTCCTCACCCATGCCAGGTCCGAACGTGATGCGCTCTGGCAGTTGCTGCGCAGGCAGTGGGTGGAGGGTGAGGAGGTGTCCGCTGAGGCAAGGGAACACCTGGGGGAAGGGACATTGCCGGATGCCTTCGAAACCCGACTTGCCGGCGCGGATGAAGTGTCTGACCGGCTGCGCCGTGAAGCAGACAGAGTCCATGCATTGGCAAGCCTTCAGGCCAGGAAGGAGGGTGGGCAACAGCAGGGACAACAGATTAATGGGCAACTTGAGGAAACAAACGCGGAAAAAGTGCAACTGGATGCGGATTGGCAGGCATTGTGGACGCCCTGCCAGATTGACCCGCGCAGCCCGGGAGAGATGCGGGCCTGGCTGGGCGAGTTTGAAAAACTTCGTGATCAGGTGGAACAGATCAATCTGCTCCACCGGAAAGTGAGTAAGCTGGAGCAGAATCGTACCACACATGTCCAGCGGCTCAATGAGCAGCTGGCCGGGCTGGGAAGAATGGGCCCCGCATCACGGGAGCTTGAAACGGTACTCGTGGAATGCGAAGAGTGCGCAGGACAGCTTGATGAATCCAAACGCAAACGAGATTCGCTGGGCAGGGAGGTCATTAACCGGGAAGCCGAGGTTGAATCGTTGAGTGACGAGCATCGATTGGCAACGCAGGCGCTTGAAGCATGGAAGACGCAGTGGGGTGATCTGATGCAGAGCCTTGGTCTGCGAGCCGGGAGTTCACCATCGGAGGTGGATGATTTCATTGAACACCTCAGGGCATTGTTCTCGAAACAGGGCGAAGCCGAGAAACTGCGAATACGGATCAATGCCATCGACAAGGACGCGGCGGCGTTCCGCAGCCAGGTCAAGGACCTGGTCGACATGATTGCTCCGGAACTGGTGAATTTGCCTGCGGAGGATGCCGTCGTACGCTTAAACGCACTGTTATCGGAAAACCGGTCAAGACAGACAAAACGGCAACAGATTGGAGAACAGATCGAACAGGCGACCCAGGAGATACATGATTCGAAGGCTTCCATCCAGACCATGACGGATCGGCTGGATGCATTGGGTGTCGAAGCAAACTGTGACAGCCATGATCAACTTGAAGCAGCGGAACGCCGCTCGGCTGATTATCTTCGAATAAAGGAGGCAATCGCTTCGATTGAGAAAGAAATCCTAGAAGCCGGTGAAGGCATCAGTATTGAGGAACTGGCGGCACAGGCGGAGGGTGTCGATCCAGATAGCCTGCCCGGGCAAATCACAGAGTTGAACAACAGGATCGAGGATGAACTCGAACCCAGGCGGACAGAACTGGCTGAAACAAAAGGACGCGAAGAAAAAGAACTGGAACTCATGGATGGCAGTGATCACGCTGCACTGCTCGCTGATCAGGCCCACGCCATACTCGCCGGCATCCGATCAGATGCCGAGCGTTACGTGCAGGTGAAATTGGCCAGCAGGATTTTGCATGATCAGATTGAGCGTTATCGGAGGGAAAACCAGGGGCCTTTGCTCAAGCGCGCCAGCGAACATTTCTCTGCACTGACACTGGGGTCTTTCGATGGGCTCACGACCGACTTCAATGAAAAGGATGAGCCTGTCCTTGCCGGAATTCGCCCGGGAGGAGAGTTCGTGTATGTGGAAGGGATGAGTTCAGGGACGCGGGACCAGCTTTACCTGGCATTGCGCCTCGCGTCTTTGGAAAAATACATGGAATCGTCCGAACCGTTGCCTTTCATTGTCGACGATATACTTGTGGACTTTGATGATGCTCGTTCACAAGCCGCATTGAATGCGCTGGCTGGATTGGCCGAGAAGACGCAAGTTATTCTGTTTACGCATCATTCCCGGGTTGTTGAGCAGGCGAAGCAAGTGAAGGGGTCAGTCCAGGTACAAGAATTGTAGAGAGAAGACGGCAAGATTTTGCATGACAGTTCAAAATAGCTATAAATGGATTTTTCCTGCGCGTTTCCGCGCCCGTGCCTACGGGCGGAAATCCTCCCGATTGGCTTGTCAACGCCTTCGTGAGGCTGTGTCCGAGATCAAGAAGGTCGCCAGAAAGGAGCCGGTTCTCGGTGGAGAAGGGGCCGTTCGCCTGATCGAGAAGTTAGGGCCTGCGCTGGTGCATGTGGACGGTTCCAGCGGTGCCATGGGTTCCGGGGTGCACAAAACAATCAATGGCTTGATGCCGATCATCATCAATGCGCCGGCTGATACCAGAACACGCCAAAAATGGCTCGAACGCTTGTGGCAAGCCGTAGAGGATGATGATGTCGAGTTCCTGATTCTGGTGGGGGAACACTGGGGCGCGCTATGCGGGTCGGTGGAAACCGCCAATCAGTGGGCGGAGTGGTTGGTGTCGACCCTACGACCCTGTTGGAGCCACCCGGGTCCCGCTATTTATTTTCGCGGCACGACAGCCTGCCTGTCTTCTTTGTTGGTGGCCGGACGCTATCAGGAAGTACTCGATTTGCTGGCACTGGGGCCTACACCGTTCTGGTGTGATCGCCGGTACGGCGTTGAGGCATTGTTGGCGATGGGCAGGAAGTCGGAGGCCCTGAAATACGCCGAGGCATCCAGAGAACTGGACCAGGCGGATTCGGCCATTGATCGAGTCTGCGAAGAGATACTGATTTCCTCGGGCCTGCATGAGGAGGCTTATCGGCGCTATGGGCTGCGGGCGGCCCGGGGCAATTCGTATCTCGCGCGTTTTCGTGCCGTGGCAAAACGCTATCCCATGATGGCACCGACTGAAATTCTTGAGGACCTCATCGAGACCACTCCGGGAGAGGATGGCAAGTGGTTTGCCGCCGCCAAGGATTTGAAACTCTACGAGTTCGCGCTGCAGCTTGCTGACCGGAGCCCTTGTGAGCCGAAGACACTGAACCGTGCGGCAAAAAATTTCCTTGAATCAGAGCCTGAGTTTGCTCTCGGTGCGGCCCTGGCGGCGCTTCACTGGTTAAACGAAGGCTGGGGTTACGAGGTGACCTCCTTTGACGTGATAGAGGCCTATGACCTGGCCCTGAAAGCCGCTGCCGAATCTCACACAGACATCGACAGGGTGTCAGATAAAATTCACGCTCTGCTTGAGCAGACACAGTGTGCCGGCAATATTTTTGTCCGGGAGTCCTTGTCGTTCAGACTCCGTACATCGGGTGCTTTGTGAGGGCCTGAACAGCACTTTTGTTTTGAAAGAAAAAGATATATATTTTTCTTTCAAAAATATGGGCAAGCATGCAGACAGTACCGACAGCAAGATCCTCCGGCGGATTCAGGGCCGCAAGCGGGGCTGGGTTTTTACGCCCGGCCGTTTTACGGATCTTGGTACCCGCCGGGCTGTGGACCTTGCCCTGATGCGGCATCGGGACAGTGGCCTTATCCGCCAGTTGGCCCGGGGACTGTACGATTACCCGAAAATTGATCCCCAGTTGGGCCCATTGCTGCCATCGACGGATAATATCGTAAGTGCACTTGCAGGTCGCGACGCCGCTCGGCTTCAACCCTCCGGGGCCTACGCAGCCAATTTGCTTGGGTTGTCCACGCAAGTCCCTATGAAGATCGTTTATTTGACGGATGGTCGCTCGCGGACTGCCCAGGTTGGCAAGCGCCAGATCATCTTGAAGCACACGACCCCCCGCAATATGGCCACTGCGGGAAAAATCAGTGGGTTGGTAATCCAGGCACTGCGCCACCTGGGCCGGAAAAATGTCGATCAGCGAGTCATCGCACAGCTCGGTCGTCGACTTGATGACGATGCACACAAGCAGTTGGTAAAGGACATTCGATATGCCCCGGCTTGGATCGCCGATATCATTCGTTCACTGGCTGACCGGAACAGTGCAGTATGAAAGAATTGATTGGAATGTTGGAAGAACATCGTCGGTTGGTCTGTACGGAGACCGGAGCACAACTAAATTTGTTCGAGATTGCCGTAGAAAAGGACTTCTGGGTTTGTTGGACACCGGGCAAATTGTTTGATCTGCTCGGATGAGGTAAGTACCTGATGTTCAAGGGCTGTGCGTCGTTGTCCGGTGCTGGAATCTCATCGAACGTTTTTCGGGAAGATCAATGTCGTCATAGACTGCACACAATACTGTATGTCTGCTAAGCTTCTGTTTCAGAAAAGCAACACTGTTTTCCTGAAAAATGCAGAACTCGAATATGTCGCAAAGTATTGAAAAAAAATTATTTCTCGGATATATGGCCGCGGCAGGGGTTGCTTATTTACCAAGACTGACTTTGTGTCCGAATTTGGCAAGGCCAATATCCATCAGGCACTCTCCAGTTTGACCAAGGATGGCAGGATCCGCCGTGTTTTCCGAGGGGTCTACGACTATCCTCGCTATAGCGATCTACTGGACCGTCCATTGAGCCCGAATCTCGACCAGGTGGCTCATGCGCTGGCTCGCAAATTCAACTGGCGGATTCAGTCTTCCGGCGATGCGGCCCTGAACCTGCTGGGCCTCTCCACTCAGGTTCCAGGGCGTTGGGTTTACCTCTCTGATGGCCCGGGCCGCGAATACAAAATCGGGGAGCAATCCCTGGTGTTCAAGAAATCTGCCTTGAAGGATGTGGGCTTCAAGTACCGTGAGAGTGGTTTGGTGGTACAGGCCTTGAAGGCGCTGGGCAGGGAACATGTGGATCGGAAGGTGACCGAGGGTATTCGCCAGCATCTGCAGCCAAAAGCGTGTGACCGTATCCTCAAGGATACCCGTTCGGTGACTGGCTGGATCTATGAAGCCATCAAACGGATATGCAAAGAGGGTGACTGATGGAGCGGGTTGCCCGGCTTCTTGCGCAGGAGCGTAGCGAGCTGTTTTCGGAGGCGGTGACACAGAAGGGCACCACCAGCCGATCGAAGGTTTATCACCTGGTTGAACGTTTCTCGGAGGACATCGAATGGGGATAAGACATCGCGGGACAGACGAGCACTATATGTCCCGTGCCATTGCACTGGCCAGGCAGGCATCGACCATGAATGAAGTTCCGGTAGGAGCCGTACTGGTCCAGGCAGGGAAGATTGTGGGGGAAGGGTTCAACCAGTCCATTTCCAATCACGACCCGTGCGGCCATGCGGAGATCGGGGCGTTACAATCCGCTGGACGGCTTGTCGGGAATTACCGCCTGCCAGGCTCCACATTGTATGTCACGATGGAACCCTGCATCATGTGTGCCGGAGCCATTGTCCATGCCCGGGTTCAACGGCTGGTATTTTCGGTTCATGATGCCAGGTCCGGGGCAGCGGGCAGCCTGGTCAACCTGGTCCAATCCGGTTTTCTCAACCATCAATGCGTCGTGGAATCCGGTATCCTGCACGAAGAAAGTCTTGAACTGATCCAGGGTTTTTTTCGGTCCCGGAGATAGCCTGGATGCCGGCGGGCCTGGCGCGTTCTGACCAGGATGCGGGGACATTATGATTGCTGACCGGTAAAGGCCTCAATGGCAAAAAACCGCTCGGTGATCCGGCCGGGGTCATGCGGAGCTTGAAACAGGGTGGCCAGCCTGCCTTGTGGGGAGACCAGAAAGATCGCGCCGCTGTGGTTCACCAGGTATTCCCTGGCGCCAGCGGGATGCTCTTCAATGCTATAGGGTACCGACAATTGGGAGGTCAATGAGTCCACCTGTTCCCGGTTTCCCGTAATGCCGATAAAATCAGGATCGAAAAATCCGACATAGCGTTTCAGATGATCCGGAGTATCCCGTTCCCCGTCCACGGAAACGAATACGAAATTGAATTGGCCCGGATCAGTTTTTCCGCTTGACCGGAGTTGTCCACTGACCTGCCGCAAGGTGTGCATGGTGATCGGGCAAATGTCCGGGCAGTGGGTATATCCGAAAAACAGGAAGCTCCATTTGCCCAGCAAATCGGTCTGGTTGAACCGTTCGTTGTCCTGGTTTACCAGTTCGAAATGTTCAAGGGGCCGCTCATCCGGCCATAAAAAGTTTTCGATATCGGGGGAGGTGGCCTTTTCAGATTTTATCGGCAGGTTAAACCCGAAGAGCTGAAGATAAAGGCCGGTAAGCAGGGCGATAAAGCACAGTAGGATCAGCTGTACTTTGGATTGCATGGTGCGATGACTGGAGTGGATATTGAAGAGAGCAATGTTACGGTCCTACGTATTTCCGCGTTCATCCGTTTGCGAAAATGAATTCTTGGGGGAAATCTAAACCGGGATTGCGCAAATACTATATTTGGGTCTGGATATTGAAAAAAATTCATTTATACTGTAGGCATCAACCATGCAATTATAACCGCCATTGGGGGTAGACTATATGAATTTTCCAAACAGATTAAAAACCGGTGCACTGGGTGCAGTGGCTTCCGTGCTCCTGTTGTGGGCCGGATTTGTATCCGCAGCAGGGTCGTTGAACGTGACCAACTGGGCGGAGTATATTGGCGAAGAAACCATCGCAAATTTCGCGGCAGAATACGATATTGAGGTGGTCTATGACAACTATGATTCCGTTGAGGCCATTGACTCCAAATTGTTGGCCGGTAACACCGGGTATGACGTGGTCAGTCATGCGGGCAGCTCGGTAGCGCGCCTGATCCCGGCCGGGATTCTGCAGCCACTGGACAAATCCAGGCTGGATAACTTCAAGCACATGCGCACGGATGTGATGGACCAGGTTGGCAGTCAGTGGGACCCGGGAAACCAGTATTTTGTTCCATACATGTTTGGCACCCATGGGGTGACGTACAATGAAGAGTTGGTCCGGGCCACCTACCCCGATGCCCCAATCGGTTCCATGGACCTGGTTTTTGACCCCGCACATATGGAAAAACTGGCGGCTTGCGGCGTTTCGTTTCTGGATTCACCGACCGATGTCATTCCCATGGCATTGGCCTATATGGGCCTGGACCCCAATACAACCGACAAGGCGGACTATGCGGCGGTGGAGGAAATGCTGCTGAAAATCCGTCCCTATATCAAGACCTTTGACAACTATGCCTACCAAAGGATGCCTGAGAAGGAATTCTGTCTGTGTGTCACCTGGGGCCCGGATGGATTGTTGGCGGTCGCGGGTGCCGAAGAGGCGAATACGGGAGTTGAACTCGATTTCTTTCTTCCCGCCGGCCAGGGTGCGGCCAATTTCTGGGTGGATGGCTGGGTGATTCCCGCGGATGCAGAGAATGTGGACAATGCCTATCTGTTTTTGAACTACATGATGCGACCGGAGGTGGCCGCCGAGGACAGCAACTTTACCTGGTACGCCTCTGCCAACAAGGATGCGTTCGATATGATCAATGTCGAGGTCACGAGCAGCCCTGCCGCCTATCCTGCCGCAGAAGATGTGGAGAAAATGTATACACTTGGGGTATTGCCGCCAAAGATTGAACGGTTGCGAACCCGGACCTGGACCAACTTTAAAGCCGGACACTAAACCACAACAGACAACCCAGGTGTGCGGTATATACGGGAGCACACCTGTTTCACGGGGAATAGGTAATGCCTGCAGATAATCAAGAAATCCAGGATCAGCCCTGGCTGAACCCGGATGCCGAACCGTTTATCCAGATCAAGGGGGTGACCAAGCAGTTCGGGGATTTTGTTGCCGTCAGCAGTGTTGACCTGGAAATATACAAGGGAGAGTTGTTCTGTTTGCTGGGGGGGTCCGGGTGCGGCAAGAGCACCCTGCTTCGCATGCTGGCCGGATTCGAAACCCCCACGGCCGGGTCCATCTTTATTGATGGCGTTGAGATGAGCGATGTTCCCCCCTACGAACGTCCGGTCAATATGATGTTTCAGTCCTACGCCCTGTTCCCACATATGGACATTGAGAAAAATGTGGCTTATGGACTGAAACGGGACGGGGTAGGCAAGGAGGAGATTCGATTGCGGGTCGCCGAAATGCTGGACATGGTGGAGTTGACGGATTTTCGCAAGCGCAAGCCCCACCAGTTATCCGGGGGCCAGCGACAGCGCGTGGCACTGGCCAGGGCATTGGTGAAGCAACCCAAGGTATTGCTGCTCGACGAGCCGCTGGCAGCCCTGGACAAGCGACTTCGTGAACGCACCCAGTTTGAATTGATGAATATCCAGGACCAACTGGGGGTGACCTTTGTCGTCGTGACCCATGACCAGGAAGAGGCCATGACCCTGTCCACTCGAATAGCTGTCATGGATGTCGGGAAATTTGTTCAGATCGGAACGCCAACGGAAATTTATGAATACCCGGACAACCGGATGGTTGCCGACTTTATTGGCTCCATCAACATGTTTGAGGGCCGGGTCACTGAAAACGGGGCGGACCACATCCGGGTTCGTTCCGCTGAGGCGGATTCGGAGTTTTTTATCGACCGCGGGCTGGCCATCAAGGAAGGCGCCAAAGTCTGGGTCGCGGTCCGTCCTGAAAAAATCAGGGTATCCAAATCTCTGCCCGACAATACGGAGGAAAACTGGCTCCGCGGCAAGGTGGAGGAAATCGGTTATCTGGGAAGTCTTTCCACTTACCGGGTCCGGCTCAAAGACGGAAAAATCGTGGATGTGACCGTATCCAACCAAATTCGGCCCAAGGGTGGACGGCATGTTGTGTACTGGGAGGATGAGGTTTATCTCCACTGGGATGCGGGCAGTCCGGTGGTCCTCACGAAATAACGGGCCATCACCATCATGCCGCCATTGACAAAAAACCTGGCCAGCGAGGAGGAGGGGAATTCATACTCCCAGGCCCTGGTGAAAATACAGCACTTCCTGCAGTCGCAGTGGAAAACAGTGCTGATCGTGTTGCCTTTTTTCTGGCTGCTGCTTTTTTTCCTGGCTCCCTTCTTTATCATCCTTAAAATCAGTGTAGCCGAATCCCTCATTGCCAGCCCGCCATTTTCCCCGCTGTTCGAATGGACGAAGGATGGCGCCATGACCATACGCGTCATATTTGACAATTATGCGTACCTGTGGGAGGACGAACTGTATGTCAACACGTACATCAGTTCCCTGAAAATCTCCGTCATATCCACCATATTGTGCCTGCTGATCGGGTACCCCATGGCCTACGCCATTGTCCGCTCATCTCCCACGGCAAAAAATATCTTGTTGTTGATGGTCATCCTGCCGTTCTGGACTTCTTTTCTTTTGCGTGTCTATGCGTGGATGGGTTTGCTGGCGGACCAGGGGCTGGTCAATGACCTGTTGATCTGGATGGGTTTCATTGACAGCCCGGTACGGCTGATGTATTCCCATTTTGCGGTGTATGTCGGGATCGTTTACACCTATGTGCCATTCATGATCCTGCCGCTGTATGCCAACATGGAAAAACTGGACCTGACACTGCATGAAGCCGCAGCAGATCTTGGTGCAAAGCCGGCCACCACTTTCCTGACGGTCACCCTGCCGATGACCTGGCCGGGCATTGCGGCCGGGTCCCTGCTGGTTTTCATCCCCGCAACCGGTGAATTTGTCATACCGGACCTGCTGGGCGGCGGGAATGTTTCCATGATTGGCCGGGTGCTGTACAACGAATTCCACGCCAACCATGACTGGCCGGTTGCCTCCGCGGTCGCCATCGCATTGTTGATCCTGCTGGTGGTTCCCATGATGCTGTATCAACGCGTCCAGGCCAAGGAAACGGAAAGCGACTAGACACCATGCAGAAGAAAAAATCCACATTTTTGCTCACCGTTCTGTGTTTTGGCATGGCATTTCTGTATATCCCGATGCTCATGCTGATCGTCTATTCCTTCAACTATTCGAAAATCGTCCCCGTATGGGGCGGGTTTTCGATGCGGTGGTACGCCACTTTGTTTGAAAGCGAGGAAGTCTGGAATGCGCTGCTCCTGAGTATCAACATTGCCGTGGTCAACGCGACTTTTGCGACCCTGTTCGGCACCCTGGCGGGGCTGGCACTGGTCCGGTTCGGGCGGTTCCGGGGCCGGACACTGTTTGGCGGCATGATCACCGCACCACTGGTCATGCCGGAAGTGATTACGGGCCTGTCCCTGTTGATGTTGTTCATCACGCTGAAGGAGTTTGTCGGCTGGCCGGACAAGCGTGGATTCACGACCATTACCATTGCCCACATTACCTTTTCACTGGCGTACGTGGCCATCATTATCCAGTCGCGCCTGACCGGGATGGGGCAGGATTATGAAGAAGCGGCCCTGGACCTCGGTGCAAAGCCGCTGAGAGTATTGACGGATATCACGTTTCCCCTGCTCGCACCCGGCATGGTGTCCGGTTGGCTGCTCGCGTTTACGTTGTCTCTGGATGATCTGGTTATTGCCAGTTTCGTCACCGGGCCTGGGGCCAATACCCTGCCGATGCTCATCTATTCCCGGGTGCGGCTGGGCCTGCGTCCGGACATCAATGCCCTGGCAACGATCATCATCGTGACTGTGGCCGTGGGGGTCATCATCGCAGGATGGCTCATGTTCCGGCAGCAAAAACAGAAAGACAGAGAAATGCAGATGGCCGCGGCCGCCAACAAATAGGCCGCGTTCTGCTTTCCCCACCAGGTGGGGGGACCTCTACGCGGTCATCCCGGCATTCACTGCACTCACCTGTCCCTCTCCAGGGTGGTGTTTCAGCTTCGCCACCGGCAGCCGTTTTTGTACCTGGTGATGAAATCCGCGGACCCCGCTTTCAATACTGGAAAGGGTAGGTTCGGGAAAGACACTGGACCGCATTCCATCCTGCAGTGTGCGCACATAGGTTTCATCCTCCCGTGCAGTGATCTGGTTAATTCGCCTGTTCAGGTATTGCACCGCCCGGATTTCCCGGCGGTTGTCCGGGTGCGCGTAAACGCCGCAACGCAGGATTGTCTGGTCTGTCCGCACCGGCAGGGTCATGTAGAACTCGATACAGTCCGGATACAGGCCGATGACCATGCTCGGGAAAATGCCTCCATAGGACCATAGCCTCTGGTTGGCTTCAGGGAGGTGATCGTATTGCGGCAGCAGTTTCTGGTAATTTCGCACACTCCAGAGGGTGGCGGGCTGTTCATTGAGGGGGGCCAGGGAAACGGGGATTTCGGCAATGCAGGTGTCCCGGTAGTTTTTACCGTAAAGCTGTTGCAGTGAAGGATGGCCGACCGGGACGTGATACCCCTCATTGTCGATGTCATGGACGACTTTCCAGTTGTAGGGCAGGGTTTCATCGTACCGGCCGTTGGCAATGGGATGCATGTCCGGGATTCGGTAGGGCAGAAAATGATCCTCGACAGGTTTCATCTTTTCGGACAGGGTGGATTCCCCCTTGTCGAAGCGGATGAAAATGAAGCCCATCCAGATTTCAAGGTCCAAAGGGACCAGGCCATGGGATTCCTTGTGCAGGTTGTCGAAGGTGTTTTCGGCCGGAACGCCGATGAGTCGGCCGTCGTGCTGATAGGTCCAGCCATGAAACGGACAGGTCAGGGTATGGGCACATTTGCCTGAGGGTTTTTCAAAGATCTTGGCCCCCCGGTGCCGGCACACATTGTGGAAGGCACGGATCTGGTTGTCATGGCCGCGAATCACCATGGCGCGTTCGCCCACGGCATCCAGGGTCAGGTAATGGCGGGGCCCCGGCAGGTCATTGACATGGCCCACCAGAAGCCAGTTTTTTCTGAAAAGCGTCTCTTTTTCAAGTTCCAGGAATTCCGGGTCATAGTATGTCCAGACCGGCAGGGTGTCGCTGGTTTCCCGATCACTGGAAAGGCTCCCGGTCTCTGTTTGCCTGGATGGGGCAGGGGGGGAAGGGCTGTCCGGGAACAGGGCCTGGAGATATTCGTGGCAGACGTGGCGGGCAACCTCGCGGTCGAATTTCTCGGGTTCATACAGCAGGTCCTGCCAGAATCCATCAATCAATCCTTCCAGCCCCCTGGATATGCTCGTGACCCGGGAGGAAGAATAGACCCTGTTCCCGGCACACACCTTTTTCACCTGTGCCAGCAGTGATCGTTGAAACCAGGCATCGAATTCACCGCAGATGTCAAGATACTCCCTGCGCGCACTGCTTTCGCTGACAAAGGCATACCAGACCGCGATTTTGTCTGCAGTGCAGATTTCTTCGGCAAGACAGGTGTCGATGACCAGCCCCAGAGTTTCCAGCGGGTCGTGGCTGAATTCAAATGCCAGCTGGACCTGGTAATGGGTTTCCTCGGCAAGTGCCTGGAGTGTTCCCAACAGAAGCTGTTCCTTGCCCCGAAAATAAAACCCGATGGTGCCGGTGGACAACCCCGCCTCCCTGGCCACCCGTGCAACGGTGGTCTTGGACAATCCATGGGTACGGATCGTCCGCATGGTGGCATCGATCAATTGCTGTTTCCGGAAATCCCTGACATTGCTGGCCGGGTGGTCATGGAGGTTGGGGCGCATGGTGAAATTCGATTGTATCGCAGATTGAACGATTGTATAATATATTAAATAATAATTCAATATCCGGATATTGGTCCCCGCACCCACCATGAAAACGAGAACAGCCGACTATCCCCTGGTGATTGTTGGAGCCGGTGCGGCGGGGCTGGGAGCTTCCGAAGAAGCCGCCCGTCTGCAGGTGCCCCACCTCGTGCTGGAGGCCTCCCACCGGACCGGGGGGCGGGGATTGACCGAGTATCTGGAAGGCCGTTATCCGGTGGACCTGGGATGTCACTGGATGCATTCCCCGGGTGAGAATCCGTACGTCCAGTGGGCCGATGAATACGGTTTCGAGTATCAGTGTGAGCCGTACCGTTATGCCATGCATTTTGAAGGTGAATGGCTCGGTCCGGAAAAAAATCAGCAATATGATGCCTTTGTGAAGAATTTCTATTCTTCTGTGAACGGTCTGTATCGCCAGAATCCTGAATATTCCATCATGGAGTGCATTGATGGGAGCAGAGAATGGGCATCGTTTTTCTACTACTGGTTGTCTTTAATGCACTCCAATGATGTGGACCAGGTTTCCCTGGCGGATATCGTGGAAGACAATGATACGGGGGAGGACTGGCCGGTCCGTGATGGCTATGGTGCCCTGATCGCCTGGCAGGGAAAAGACCGTCCTGTCCAGCTCAATTCCGCTGTCAACAAGATCGACTGGAGCCAACAACCGGTGCACCTTGAAACCGGTCAAGGAAAATTGACGGCGGAAGCGGTGTTGATCACGGTGTCAACGGGGGTCCTGGAGGCGAATCAGATTCGATTTTATCCCAGGTTGCCGGTGAGAAAACTGGAAGCGGTGCATGCTTTGCCCCTTGGAAACAGCAACTACCAGTTTTTCAGTTTTGATCCCGGGATGTTTGAGGATGCCCCGGAAAATATTCACTATTGGGATGGAGACCAGTCCGCGGCGTTGCGAATCCGGCCGTTTGGGATGCCCTGTTTGTTTACCAGTGCCGCCGGCCGTTTTGCCTGGTGGCTGGAAAAACAGGGACCCGAGGCCTCCAGGGACTACCTGGTCGGGGTGTTGACAGACATCTTTGGCAGCACAGCCACCCGGGGACTCAGGGATTTCAAGGTCAGTGCCTGGGGATATGATCCCTGGATAAGAGGGGCCTATTCCTCCATGAAACCTGGGGTTTCAGGGATGCGCGAGATTCTGGCAGAAACGGTGGGGGAGTGCCTGTACTTCGCGGGCGAAGCGACCTTTCCGGATTTTGTGAACACCGCACATGGTGCGTATCTTTCCGGCAAGCGTGCGGTGCGGGAGTTTTGCCGCCACTGAGAGTGCTCCGAGGCCTGCGGCTACTTGCCGACTGTGGGTCGCTGCACCGTGTTTCCCAAAAACCACTAATTAGCCTATAAATCGTAATTAAATCGAAATCAATACAGAAATCTGTTATAATTCGGAAATGATTCATAGATTTCTGGTTAATAATTTCCAATCCATCCGGGAGGATGTGGAACTTGACCTGCGCATTCCCGGCACCACTCCCGAGATGTCCTGCTTCCGGGGCAGTCATTCTCGACCGGACATCCGCCTTCCGAGTGTCGTCATTCTGGTTGGCCCAAATGGATCCGGAAAGACGGCCTTGCTGCGAGCCATGAAGGCAACCTTCCGGTTTGCAGCAGTCTCATACCGGCACCACCATTCAGACAGCACCGGCGAGTTTATTCCCTTCCTTTCGTCGGAGACCATAACCGCACCAACCCGTATCGAGATCGAATTTGATGCTTCGTGGCTCGGTCCTGGTTCGGGAAAAGCCAACTCGCTACTTCGTTACACCCTGGTGCTTGCCCGTGAGGGGGAGCCCGGACTCCCCCCCACCGTTGAGTACGAAGCACTGCATGCCTTTCCGAAAGGACGCCCCAGGCGTGTCCTGGAGCGGAGCCGGGACGAGCCAATCTATATTTCCAGGGAATTGGGGGTCAGACCACATGATGACCGCCTCTCTTGCATTCCGTCGAATGCTTCCGTTATCTCGGCCCTTGCTGAAATGGAAGCGGGGATTTTTCCCGAGATCTCGGATGACATCGGCGACGTGCAAACCAACCTTTATGGATCCGACCCGTGGTGGCCTGATATGGAAACTGTAACCCGCTTCTACCAGGAAAAACCGGATCTGCTGGACAAGGTTTCCGACCAGCTGCAACGCCTTGACCTTGGGATTGGAGGCATTCAACTCCTTCAACTTGGAGATGGTCAATGGAAGCTTGTTCTTGACCATCCAGACCTGGGCACATCGCTTCTTCTGGCTCGTGAATCCGCAGGTACGCGTCATCTGGTGCGCATCTTTCCTTCACTCCGCTTGGTTCTCGATGCCGGTCATCTGGTAGTCACGGATGCGCTGGACTCTGGTTTTCACCCGGATCTTTCCGCAGAGGTCCTGGGCTGGTTTCGACAGGAGCGAACCAACCCACGCAATGCACAACTGATCTGTACGCTTCAGAATCTGTCCGTGCTTGACGATCTTGAGAAGGAGGAGGTGTTCATCGTGCAGAAGGACCAGCACGGGGGCACTCACGTCCATGGGGCGCGTGATGTTGCAGGCCTGCGGCGTGACGGCAGTCTCCAAAAGCTGTACCGCAGCGGCTCAATGGGCGGGTTGCCTGTCTTCGGGTAATGCGGGCTCTTGGGCGAGTTATCCCCAAACGAAAGCGAATTTTCATCGGTACCGAGGGCGAGAGTAAGGGGTCAGAAGGCGGTTCGGGCCGGACCCCGTCGGCCGCAAGGGATGAGATCGCTTTTCAGGCGGCCTGCAACCTGAACTGATGCAGGTATTGATAATGCGGGAGAACCTGTTGATAGATTTCCTGCACCCGGTCCGGGGTCTGGGAGATATCCACATAATGGCGTGGCTGCGGCTTCAGCCCGTCTGAATATCTCAGATTGCCGTGCCATGAACCCCCGTCGTACCAACTGACTTCGGCACGCTCTCCCGGTGACCAGCTCAATGCTTCGGGTATGAATGGAATGTCCATCGCGTTGCACCATGCCCTGACCACTCCGTGGGGGGCTTCCAGCAGGTCGTCGCTGTCAATCAGTGGAGGGGCGGTTCCGAACTGTTCTGCCAAACGGTCGAACAGGGTTCTTTGCTCAATGATCGCGATTTCCTTCAACACGAAATCCGGCCAGTGCTTGTACATGGAAGTCACCACTTTTGCCGGGTCCCGGATCAGGAATGAATGCCTGAAATGGCTCAAAAACCGGTTGGTCCATGCATGTTCGATGTAGTGTGGAAAATCCTTGGTAAAGACGGTCCCGGTTTTGGCCGCATTTTGCAGTGTTTCCCAGACACTTTCGAAGGTGAGCCCGGGTGTGCGGGGACTGTCTTCCCTGATTCGCGGCCAGGGAGCCCCTTCTCCCTGGTACCACCATTCCCCAAAAGGTTCATGGAAACAGGTCATATCCCCCCGTTGGCGCATCATCCATTCGAATGCGGTGGATGTCGAGCGAGGAGTGGCCCACAATGCGATGATCTTGTTCATGGTGTTATCCGATGAGAGTGTCAAACAGTGTCCCGTGGTTCCCCTCGGGGCGAATGCCCAGGGTTTTGAAAATTCTCCAATACAGCGCTGCGTCAGACGAAACAATGGGTTTGCCGAGGATTCCCTCCAGCCGGCCGCCGATGGAAACCATGCGTTGCGGCAACCCGTCGGCCCCCCTGAAGTTGGGCATGCCGCTGACCACGATGGCCTCGGCTTCGGGAGCCTGCTCCGCAATCCAGGCCATGGATTTTTCCGCCAGGTCCCCGGGAAATATCCAGGTCAGATCATTGACATCCTGCTGTGTGGCATAAAAACCCTGATCGACAAAATTACCCACATACACCAGGTCAAATCCGGCCTCTCCCAGAAACCGGGCAATCCCGTCTCGCCAGTCCGGCCAGTAGTAGACTGAATTCAGGGCCACTTTTTCCACGTTCAGGGCCCGTAATCCCTCGACCAGGCACAGGCCGGCCATGTGCAGGGGGGTTGCATACATATCGCCCATGCGGTCACAAAATGCTTCGATTTGCTGAGGGGTGCGACCCCCTGCATGCACCCAGTTCGTGCCGACCTGACCACATACATCCGCTCCATTGTTGGCCATGCATTCGACAAATTCCTCCAGGAGATGAAAGTTGTCTGTACGCTGTGTCAACTCATGCTGATAGCCCGGAACATGCAGCATCCTACCATGGACCCCCACTGTTTTCGGTGCGATACGCAGAAAATCGGTGGGGGCGGCATCAAAGTCGTGAGGCGGTGAAGTAAAGCCAACCTGATGAGGAAACAATTTGTTGTCTGGATTGAACCATCTCTCCGGTTTCATAAGACAGGTACCTGCGATGCTGTTTTGAAGGGAATGGCATAGTCTAAAGTCGTCCTGGAATAAATGGAATAAATTTTCTCTCTTTGCGGCAATGGTAAAATTGCCCTGAAACAGCATGGAATCCGTGCGGTTATTTTGTTGGGCGCACGCTGAATTTGAGTGCCGCGGGGAGATTTACAGGAGAATTGGCTGCCGACATCCGGCCTTATTACGGAAGTCCGCGAGTTCGATAGGTGAAACCTGGAGATAAATCACTATTTTTAACATAACGGGTTCCTGGGCAACTTCACAGGGGACCGGTTCTACCTTTTTATATGACATGAAAATCGCATTTATTGGTCTGGGAGTAATGGGAAATCCCATGGCAGAAAATCTGATCCTGAACGGCCAGTATGAGGTCGGTGTCTTTGATCTGGATGCCGGAAAATCCAACCGGCTGGTTGAGCTGGGTGCCTGGTGTGCCGCTTCGGTTGCACAGGCCGTTGCCGATGCCGACCTCGTGATGACCTCCCTGCCAGGGCCGCAGCAGGTGGCCCAGGTGGCCTTTGAGCAGGGCCTGTTCGATAACATCAAACCGGGTTCCGCATGGGTCGACTTCAGCACGAACAATCTGGAGGTCTGCAGGCAAATTGTCGAAGCCGCAGACAAGCGGCAGGTCGACTGTCTGGATGCACCGGTCTCGGGTGGAGATGAAGGTGCACGGGCTGGGAAGCTGACCGTTCTGGTCGGTGGCCAGGAATCGGTGTTCCAGCGGTTTTTGCCCGTTCTTGAGGTCATCGGGGAGAACATCAGTTACCTCGGGCCGCATGGTGCAGGCTGTTCGGCCAAGATTGCCCAGGTAGTATTGTGTTATCTGCATTCCCTGGCACTGTCGGAAGCGCTGATGTTGGGCATCAAGGGAGGCGTGGACAACCGCCGGATGCTCTCCATCATCCAGAACAGCACCGGCAAAAGCTATGTGTCGGATCGGTACGGTCCCCCCATCCTGAATGGTGACTATGATCCATCCTTTACGGTTGGATTGGCGCACAAGGATATGAAACTGGCGATGGAGATGGCAGAAAATTTGGGAATTACGCTTCCGATGTGCAAGCTTACTACGGATACCTATGCCCGCGCGGTCCATCACTTTGGCTTTGAGGCCAACCATTTGAAAGTGGTTCGTTTGCTGGAGGAAGACAACGATACGTTTTTACAGGGGTAAGGCGTTGTCAGACTCCGTGTGTATCCTGAAGGAAGTTTTGTGCAGGATCTTCGGTGTGTGAACGGGTATCAGTGGGCTGGGATGGGGCTCATAGACGATACGGCTCTACGATCGAGTAACTCGTACTGCGTCCTCCGCCAGGGTCCTTCCTGAGGGCGCCGCGTTCAATCAGGTCCTTGATGTCACGGGACGCGGTGTCCTGGGAGAATTTCGTGATTTTGGCCCATTTTGAGCTGGTCAATTTTCCCTCGAAACCATCGAGTAACTTGTCCAGAACCCTTATTTGCCGGTTATTGAGGGGCTCTTTCGCGAACCGGTTCCAGAACCCCGCCTTGACCATGATGGCGTCGAGGGTTTCCGAACTTCCTTCGATTGCCCGATGCAGGCATCCAAGGAGCCACTCCTGCCAGCGCGTTACATCCATGTTGCCCTTCTGCGTCCATTCGAGAGCCTGGTAGTAGTCCTTACGCTCGGCCCTGATTTGTGAAGACAGGCTGAAAAAGCGTTGCCGGGTTTTCTCTGACCGCGCAAGAGCCATATCTGTGATTGCGCGGGCGATTCGGCCATTCCCATCGTCGAACGGATGGATCGTTATAAACCACAAGTGCGCCAACGCGGCAACCAGTAGCGGGTGTTCGTCTCCCGGGTCGGCAAACCACGCCAGGAATCGTGCCATCTCATCGGCGACGCGCTCAGCCGGTGGAGCCTCGTAGTGGACTTTCTCACGGCCCATCGGCCCGGATACAACCTGCATCGGTCCGTCACAGTCATCGCGCCAGGCGCCAGCGATTATTCTGGTCATACCGCTGTGCCCGGTGGGGAAGAGGGCAGCATGCCAGCCGTATAGCCGTTCTTCAGTCAACGGCTCATCAAACTTACCGGTCGCATCGAGGGTCATCTCAACGACGCCTTCAACCTCCCTGTCAGCAGGCACGAGCCCGGCAATGTCCATTCCAAGCCGGCGAGCTATGGCGGATCGGACCTGGTCCGGACCGAGTTGCTCGCCTTCGATCTCGCTCGACTTGATAACATCTTCGGTAAGGGTTCGGAGATGGGCTTCATTTCGTAGGTCTACGCCCAGGGATTCCATCCTGCCCAGCAAGCGCCCCTGTTCATGGGATACTCTGGCAAGCAGCTTTGAAAGCCGCCCCGTATCCCATCTTAAATCCGGCCATTCATTCTGTTCCCATAGGTAGGGCACTCATAATCTCCGTAGTTTATGCGGATATTATGAGAGATATTCTCCGCAAAGGCGAATAAAATCCGCAGATTTGTTGCGAACAGGCGGGTCTTTTTAAGTTACGATTGACAATAGACCTCATGCAGTTCAGCCATGGTCTAGGTTTCCCGGCATCGTGGTTTGCGTGAGAGAGAAAATGAGTGATACAAACCTGAAACACCTGTTTACGCCGGGTACCGGTGTGGTACCGCCCTATCTGGCTGGACGCAAGCAGGAACAGGAATATTTCCAGGATTGTGTCGAAGCCCTGAGGAATCGGGAACCGGCCAACCAGAACATGATTGTTTACGGCCCGCGCGGCAACGGAAAGACAGCCCTGCTCCGTTATTTGCAGAAAGAGACCCTCCGGAAAGAAGGGGCGAAGCTGGATATTCTGTGGGCAACCCCGGATGAGATGGGAACCCTGGTCGAGTTGTCGCTTCGCCTGACGGAGGATCATCCGAAATTACGGGACCGGATCAAGTCTGGCGGGGTCTCCGGTGGCGTCGGGTTTGTTCAAACCAATGCAGAAATAGACCTGCCCCGTCCGTCAGCGACAGTAAGAAAGCTGTTGCAGGAAAGAAGCCAGAACAAACCATTAATCCTGATCATTGACGAAGCGCATAGATTAAAGGTACCGATTGCAGAATCCCTGCTGAACGCGAGCCAGGTCGTGCGTTCAGAGGGCAACCCGTTCCTGCTGGTACTGGCGGGTACTCCGAACTTGAGGTCTGCGCTGGGAAAGACCAATGCCTCTTTCTGGGAGCGTAGCAAGATATTCCCGTTAGGACGTCTGTCACCGGAAGAAGCCGGGCAAGCGATCACCGTGCCGTTGGAACAAGCGGGCGTATCCCTTGCACCCGGAGTGGTTGAGAATGTCGCGGAGCGCACCTATTGCTATCCTTTTTTCCTGCAGATATGGGGAGATTGCCTGGCCCGCAGGCTGGCTCAAACCGGGCAGACCGAGGTTGCCCTGGATATGCTGTGGGAAGTGGAGGCAGAAGCACACAGAGATCGTGATGCCATGTACCAGACCCGTTTCGACGAGATAGAAGAAATGATGTTACTGGACGTGGCCTGGAGTGTGGCTGATGCTTTCATACAGAGTGGACAGCCGGTTCTGCATGGAAGCGTGCTGAAGAAAGCGATTGGAAAGGGGATGACCGGCGATGAGGAACCGATCACAGATGGGCGCATCATGGAGAAACTGGAGCAGATTTCCCATCTGGGTTATGTCTGGAAAGTCGGAGGATATGATTACGAACCCGGTATCCCAAGCCTGATGCCCTTTGTGCGGGAATGTTCTCTGGCCTGATTTTGGATTGCGTAGAAAAATTTTCGCCGGACTGATTTGCTGTGACAGGGTTGTAATCACAAATGATCTGCCAGTTACACTACGGTTGCGGTAGGAGCGGGTATGGCACTTCACATTGGCGCGGGGGTAACAATAAAACCCGAAAATTTTGCAGAAAACAAGGGACCTAATCTCCGCAAAGTTCTCCAGTGCCCCCCCGATGCGAGAACTTTTTTTGCCACTGGATGCAACGTTGTGCATCACGCTCTTCATAAGCACGCAAGGCAGACTTAGGGTTTAGCACGAAGGCGTGCTCGGTGTCTTCTCCCAGGGCGGTGAGCCGCATGGTGTACCAGGCCGTTACCCCGCCCCGGGGTGGGGTGTCGAATATCGGAAATTCCGGGTCCCCGCCGTTCCCGGTCAACCAGGAATTTGCCAGTTGCGGATCGAGGACCATGCCCCGGGCCAGGCTTACCATGTCTACGGTGCCGCTCACCACGGCATCCACGGCCTGTTCGCGTCTTGCGAACCCCCCCGTCAACATGAGCGGTACCCGGGTGACTCCTTTGGCACGTCGCGCAAAATCCAGAAAATACGGACCGCTGTCCGACACCCCGTCCGAACTCGCCCTGGCTCCGGGGAAATAGGTGCCACCGCTGATATCAATGAGGTCCACCGAGGTCTGGTCGAGAAGACGCACCACCTCCAACGCATCGTCCTCCGTCAATCCCCCTTCCAGTTTGTCTGTTGAGTTGATCTTGATTCCGATGGGATACGAGGGCCCGACTGCTCGACGCACTTCGTCTACGATCCGAAGTACGATTCGGCATCGGGCTTCCACGGAGCCGCCGTATCCATCGTTGCGACGATTGAACAGGGGAGAGAGGAATTGACTCAGCAGGAAGCCGTGGCCAGCGTGAATGTGCACACCGGTGAATCCTGCACTCTTCGCAAACGCTGCGGTGCGTGCGTACAGGCCGGGCAGTTCCCGGACTTCTTCCCCGGACATCCCGGCACATTGAAGGCCGGGCAGGTCGATGGCAGAGGGCCCTTTCGGCCGGCTGATCGGCGGGTGCGAAAGAGCGCCGGCATGGCCAAGTTGCGGCCAGAGGTGAGCCTCCTCGATCACGGCCCGGTTGACCAATGACTGGATGGCACGCCCATCGCTGCGGGCGCCGAACACCAGGTTCCCCGGTTTCTCCGGAAATCGGGGGTCCCCCTGCACTTCACCGATGATGGAAACCGCCGCGCCGCCCTGGGCCCATCTTTCGTAAAGTCGGGCCTGCGCCCCGGTGGGATCGCCTTCCCCGTTTCCGAGGGAATCCGACATGGCGGACTTTGCGAGGCGGTTCTTCAGAACCGCACCACAGGGGAGGTCCAGCGAGCTTCCAAGGACATGGTGGGAAGTTGAAGAGTTGGGCTCCGATGTTTTTTCGTTCATTTCAGCTCCTTCCATCAGGATATTTGAGTACTGTTCCGGGTTGCGAGCAATCAGTCTCAAAAGCGGTTTAATCAGGCATGAATGAAATTCCCTGCATCATGCGGATTATCAGAATAATCCTGTATATACATGAAATAAAGATTCTATTTCAGAAAATACTCACGAATCATCAATCTTTTTTCCTGCCGGCGTCCGGGTGAGCAGACTCCCAGGGAAGGCGTCCGGTCGACAATGGACCAAGCCCATGTCATCCGGTTTTTTCTGACTTCGCCTCTTCCATGGCCAGCTCAATCCCCCGACGCAACTTGCTGACCAGCTCGTCAATCTGCTTGGTGTTGATTACCAGCGGCGGCGACATCACACACATGTTGATGATCGGTCGGACCAGCAACCCGAGTCGCTGGCAATGCTTGTCGATGAGATTTCCGATCCTGTAGTCCATGTCCGGGGAGTGATCTCCCCGGTCCTCCATGTGGCACTCCACACAGGCCATCAAGCCACGGCCCCGTACATCCGTGACTACAGGAAGGTCTGCGAGGGTGGCGAGCTGATCCTGAAAGTAGGGGGCGATGGTGCGCACATGCTCCATGAGGTTTTCATTTTCCATGATCTCGATGTTTTTCAGCGCAGCGGTGCAGGCCACGGGATGCCCGGAGTAGGTAAAGCCATTCGAAAAAACAACCTGGGGATCTTTGGGGTCCATGGATTTGAGCAACCTGTCCGACACCAGGAAGGCTCCCAGGGGGACATAGCCGGAAGTGATTCCCTTTGCACAGGTGATGATATCGGGAACAATATCGAAAACGGCTTCAGAGGCGAAAAAGTGCCCAAGTCGCCCAAAACCGGTCACCACTTCGTCGGAGATATACACCACATCGTGGTTTCTGCATACTTCCAGGCAGGCGGAATGATACCCCTCCGGGGCCAGCAGTACCCCTCCTGATGCAAGGATCGGTTCGGCGATAAATGCGGCCACGTTCTCTGCACCAATTTCATGAATCTTGTTCTCCAGCGCGTCCACACGATTCGCGCAGTATTCCGCCATACTCATCCCCTCCGGTTTGTCCATAAGGTTAGGGTCCGCAATATGGTGAAAAGTCCGGTCGATGGAGTCGAGGTAGGTTTTGTCCTGGGATTTCCCCGAGGCCGAGGCAGCCAGATAGGTGCTCCCGTGATAGGCATTGGTCCGGGAGATGACATGTTTCTTCCGGGGTTGGCCCAGCACATTGTTTCGGAACATGACAAACCGCAGGGCCGAGTCCACGGCAGTTGATCCACAGGTCGTATAGAAAACGTGGTTCAGGTCCCCGGGCGACAATTCAGACAGTTTTTCAGCCAGCACCGCAGCCGGTTCACTAGTCAGGCTCCAGGGGCTGGCATAGGTCATTTGCATGACCTGTCCGGCAATGGCATCGGCCATCTCCTGGCGCCGGTGGCCAATATTGACACACCACATGCCAGCGGGCCCGTCCAGCAATTGATTGCCGTCGGTATCCGAGACATAGATTCCGTCAGCGGCGGCAATCACGGTACGGTGGTTTTTCCCCAGGTTTTTGACATCTTCCCAGGGGTGAAGAAATAAATTGTCCTGTTTCTGAAACGTTTCGGTGGCTTGTGAGGGCATGTTGGTAAACTGTTCTGATTGAGGGTTAAAGAGGTTGTGGAGGATTGGTGTACGCAGCGGATCAGGTGTGTTTGCGTCGCTTGCGTCGTTTGCGCTTGTAAAAGGGCTCATCCCCGGGCGGTCGTGTTTTGAAGCGCCTGTGAGCCCAGAAGTATTGTTCCGGTGCCTGGGTGATCAGTTTTTCAATCGCCTGATTCATGGTGGCCGCATCCGCCACCCCGTTCCCTGTGGGGTAATGTTTCAATGGCGGGTCAAAAATGATTTCATATCCACCTCCAAAGGGCTGTAATCTTGCCATGCAGGGAAGGACCAGGGCATTGCTTTGTCTGGTAATTCGGTTCAGCGAGTCATAGGTTGCGGTTTCGACCCCGTAGAATTTGGCAAATACCCCCCGTTTCTTACCCGGGTCCTGGTCCGGAAGATAGTAAAATGCAACGCTGGATTTTATCATCTTTATCAGGCTGAACAGGGATGATCTTTTGCTGTACAACCGGTTGCCAAATCTGGATCTTCGCTGAAGCAAGAATTCGTTCATTAACGGGTTCCTGTGTTTCTGGTACATGGAGCACATTTCCATCTGGCTGAACAAGAACATGCCCAAAAATTCAAGACCGACGAAATGTGGAGCAAGAATAATGATATTCCTGCCGTCTTTCTGGATATCCTCCAGTATCTGCCGGTTCCGGTAGGTGCAGATCCGGCCGATCCGGTCCGAAGAACCCCACCACGCGATGGGCATGGTCAATGCGCCGATGAGCAGTTTCCGGAAATGTGCCCTGGCCAATGCCCTGATCTTTCCAGGGGAGAGTGCTGGAAAGCATTTGGAAAGATTGGTGATGGTGACCCGGCGGCGGGAGTGATGGACCCAGTACAGCACTTCTCCCATTCCAGACCCCAGAACATAGATGACCCGCATCGGCAGGTAGCTCATCATCCGAAGTAACAGGATACCCAGGATTAACGGGATGTTCCGGAAGGAAAAGTGCCGTTTCAGCAACGACCATAGGCTGGAGTCCATGCTCTGATTTTACTATGTGATTGTAAATGATCCCAGTCAGTGAAATTTTTGTTGATCAGGAATAAACCTGACCTGATAATCCGGCAGGACAGTACTTTTAGTGTTAGAATGCCGGGGAAGAAAATCAGGGGTACCTGATTGGCACCTGAGTGTGTAGATTGGACGGTAGTATAATCAAGTTTTCAAAAAAATATCAGTTGATTCGGTGGAGATCGATTTGCCTGGTTCCCTTCCCCATTTGAACGGAAAAATAACCGGTTGGGCTGGCCGGACAGCCACTGGCAGGAGCCTGGCCAAGTGACTGGCTGGAAAGTATTTCTCCCAATATTCCAGTCCTCCCAGGCAGAGAAGAAAGCTTGAAGCCGGAAACGATTTCGCAGGGCGGACCAACCGGCCAACTGTGGCGAATCCACTGTCTGCCGGGCCAGGGTATGAATACCGTCATTTTGCAGGGGATGCATCACAGCGCCCGGGCCGGCAATGAACGGAAGAAGGCCAGAACACCCCAGGACATCCCTGAACATCCCGGAAGGACCGGTGAGTGGTTCAACCAGCAGGATGGGTGCCGGCTGGCCGACAAACCTCCTTTCGCCCCGCTGGATGAAAACGGGCTTTTCCAGCCTGGCAGGATGAGCCTGGTTGATCACCTGCAGTGGGCGGTTTCATTTCCGTGATCAGGCCGGATGAATACGCGGCGGTGGCGAAAAGACGGAAATCCAGGGCATTGGTGGTAATGTCGGGTCGGTGGGATGGTGCTTTTTTCCCATCCAGCCCATTGCCGGAACCCTGGAACCCGCAGTTCCTGGTTCAAGTGGCTCAATTGTGGAATATGGGGCAAAAAGACTGGAAGGTGTATTTCAGTATCCATGTATTGCAACTTATAATTTGGGGAGCAGGTGATGATTGACATCGGGATGGAAATTCACAGGGAGATTCAGGTCCCGCACCACCCGAGTATTTTACTGTTACATGTTTGATGCCACAGTCCTGCAACCATGACCAGCAGAGGGCGGTTAACAGTACAGCAGATGAGGGAATCCCCGGGTGCCTGAAACACTTCAACTGACCGTTGAAATTGGAGCCGTGATGGCAATCCTGTTGTTGACGGTTTACCTGTTTGCGTTTGAAGTGGTCCGGGTGGATGTTGCGGCGGTGTCCATTATGGTTTTACTCGGGCTGACCTCACTCATTCCCGGGTATGAGGGACTGGTTTCCCCGGAACAGTTGTTCAGCGGGTATTCCAGCAATGCGGTGATCTCCATCATCGCCGTCATGATCATCGGTGCCGGGCTGGACCGGACGGGGTTGATGGGCCAGCTGGCAGGAAAAATCCTCAAATATGGCGGGCAGACCGAGGGCAGGGTGATCATGATCATATCCAGCGTGGTCGGCCTGGTTTCCAGCTTTTTGCAGAATATCGGTGCGGCCGCACTGTTTTTGCCCGTGGTGAGCAGGATTGCAAGACGGGGCAACCTGGCGGTGTCCAGGTTGTTGATGCCCATGGGGTTCTGCGCCATTTTGGGCGGAACGATCACCATGGTGGGATCCAGCCCCCTGATCCTGCTGAATGACCTGCTGCTCAATTTGGAAGTGAACTTCCCGGGGCACACGGATAAGGAGACCCATTTCGGGATGTTTTATGTCACTCCGATCGGCCTGGCCCTGCTTGCGGTGGGGGTGATTTATTTTGTTTTTCTGGGACGATTCGTATTGCCGGTGATCAAGGACAAGCCCGGTGAATCCGGGAGTATGCCGAAATATTTCCGGGAAGTGTACGGGATAGAAGGGGAGGTTTACGAATGTGTGGTCACCGAGGGCAGCCCACTGATCGACAGTACACTGTCCGAAATTGATGCGGCGGGCAGGCTGGGGTGGATCGTGGCCATCCGGAATGGACCTGACCTGGTTGTCGCACCCCGTGGCGATACGGAGTTCTGGGATGGCAGTGAAATGGCCATCATGGGACGAAGGGATGCGGTGTATGATTTTGCAGAGGAGTACGCCCTGCAGGTCAAGAATGAAACCGATGTGTTCGCCGAACTGCTGAGTCCGAGCATTTCCGGGATTGCCGAAGTCGTTATTCCGCCGGATTCCTCGCTGATTGGCAAATCCATTCGGGAAATCGGTCTTCGCCGGAAATATGACGCCACGGTGTTGTCGGTTTTCCGTGCAGACGATGTCATTGATGAGGGGATTCCAGAACTGGTCTTTCAGTCCGGGGATACCATGGTTCTGCATACCAGGTGGAGCAATTTGAGTGCGATCGCAGATGACCGCCATGACTTCGTCGTGGTCACCGACTTTCCAAGAGAGGATGAGCGGCCGGAAAAACTGAAGTTTGCCGGGGGGTTTTTCGCGTTGACCCTGTTCCTGATCCTGTTTACCGAAATCCGTCTTTCTACGGCACTGATGACCGGGGCGATTGGCATGATTCTCTCCGGCGTGATCAAAATAGAAGAAGCTTATCGCGCCATCAGCTGGCAGAGTGTGTTCCTGCTGGCCAGCCTGATTCCATTGGGGGTTGCCGTGCAAAACAGCGGCACGGCGGCCTGGATTGCCCAGCAGGTGCTGTTTTATATGGAAGGGGTGCCGATCTGGGTGCTGCAGACCGTCATTGCCGTCCTGGCAACGCTGTTCACACTGGTCATGTCGAATGTGGGGGCGACGGTCCTGCTGGTTCCCCTTGCCGTCAATATCGCAATTGGAGCGGGCGCAAACCCGGCTATTTTTGCCTTGACCGTGGCCCTGGCCACTTCCAATTCATTCCTGATCCCGACCCATCAGGTCAATGCCCTGATCATGGGGCCAGGAGGGTACCAGGTCGGCGATTTTCTCAAGGCCGGCAGCATCATGACCGTGATGTTCCTCGCGGTGATCATTGCGATGTTGAACACGTTTTACAGCTGAACGTTCATTCAGCCCATCACCGGGGCTGCCACCGCCATTTTTTTCTTCCATATCGTCGGGGCGGTGTGATGAACCGAATCCCCCCGGCTGTCTACGGCCACCGTAACCGGCATTTCATCGACCACAAATTCATGGATGGCCTCCATTCCCAGGTCTTCAAATGCCAGAATCCTTGCAGATCGGATTGCCTTGGAGACCAGGTATGCCGCACCGCCCACGGCAATCAGGTAAACCGATTTGTGTTTTTTCAGCAGAGCGATGGTTTCATGGCCCCGTTCCGCTTTGCCGATCATGCCCAGCACCCCGGCATTCTCCAGCATCATGGGCGTAAACTTGTCCATCCGTGTTGCCGTGGTCGGGCCCGCGGGGCCAACGGCTTCTTGGCCCACGGAATCCACCGGACCAACATAGTAAATAAAGCGATTGTTGAAATCCACCCCGTTCGGCAGGGGCCTGTTTTCAGCGAAATATTCTGCAATTCGCTTATGGGCGGCATCCCGACCGGTCAACAGCCTGCCGCTGAGCAATAGCGTCTGGCCGGGCTTCCATTTCTCCATCTCTTCACGGGTGATGGTGTCGAGGTCCACCGCAATGGTGTCATCACTTCCCTGCAGGGTGATCTCCGGCCAGGTGGAGAGCTTCGGGGGGACCAGTTTGGCGGGTCCGGTTCCATCCAGAACAAAATGGACATGCCGGGTAGCTGCACAATTCGGAATGATTGCGACCGGCAAGGATGCGGCATGGGTGGCATATTCCCTGATCTTGACATCCAGCACGGTGGTGACACCGCCCAGCCCCTGTGCCCCGATCCCCAGCCGGTTGATCTTTTCATACAGTTCCAGCCGGAGTTCTTCGGAAGAATTGCCGGGCCCCTTCTCAATGAGTGCCTGGATATCAATGGGATCCATCAGGGCTTCCTTGGCAAGAACCATGGCCTTTTCTGCGCTTCCGCCCAAACCGACTCCCAACACCCCGGGAGGGCACCACCCTGCGCCCATGGTCGGGACGGTTCTCAAAATCCAGTCCACCACACTGTCGCTGGGATTCAAAATGGTAAATTTGCTTTTGTTTTCAGACCCTCCTCCCTTGGCAGAGACAGTGACATCCACCTGGTTTCCTTCCACCATTTCCACATGGAGGACCGCAGGCGTATTGTCCCGGGTATTTTTTCGTTGCCCCACAGGAGGTGAAACCATGGATGGACGCAAGGGGTTGTCCGGGTTCAGGTAGGCCTGGCGCACCCCCTGGTTGACGAGGTCACTGAGATCCCCTGAACTTTTCCAGCGCACCCCCATCCCGATCTTCATGAAAACGACGACGATCCCGGTATCCTGGCAGATGGGCCGCTGGCCCTCGGCGCACATCCTGGAATTGATCAGTATCTGGGATATCGCCTGACGGGCGGCCTCGGACTCCTCCTTCAGATAGGCCTGGTGCATGGCCTGGACGAAATCAGGAGAATGGTAATAGGAAATATATTGAAGCGCGTCGGCGATGCTGGTGATCAGGTCTTCTTCTTTAATGACCGTCATGGTGGGTGATCTCAATGTTGAAAAATGTTGTTATATCGTTTTAACACGGCGACCGTCAAACCTTTTTGGTGTCTCATGTTTCTTTTCAACGGGGGTTTTCTGGCAAGCACTAAATATATAATTCCCAAATATTTCTTTTTGCTGCATTGGGAGAAGCCATCAAAAACAGTCGCTGGTTCGACACTACCCCCTGCAGACCGGAAAGATCATCATCATGCAAGCCGGTCAGGGAGTTGACGTGAGTATGCCAATGGCCTATATCTCTGCAATGGAGTTCGAGTGGGATGATGCCAAGAGCGATGCCTGTTTCACACACCGTGGATTCGATTTCTCTCATGTCTTCCCGATGTTTTTCGACCCGAACCGGGTTGTCAGACAGGATATCCGGTGGGACCATGGCGAGGTCCGCTATCGACAGTTTGGCCTGCCGATCATGGATGTATCCGACGGGTGTATGTCGTTGTCTACACTATACGGGGTTCGGTTATCCGCATCCTATCCGCCCGCAAGGCAAACCGAAAAGAGGTTTTACACTATGAGCACAACGCGCGTAACGATTGATTCGGACGACCCGGCGACCTTTCCCACCGGCCGGGTCGACCCCGCCGTGGTAGACAGCACTACCGAGGCGAAGATCGCTTTGCACCAGCAGCAGGACGATGCGGCTGCCATGCAGGATATGGCACGATACGCACGCCGGGTGCGTCGGAAACTGGGACTCACCCAGCCGGAACTGGCGGAGCGGATCGCCGTGTCGACCGGGACGATCCGCAACTGGGAACAGGGAAAACGGTTTCCGTCCGGCGCGGCACGCACATTGTTGTGACTTCTGGACAAGTCCCCGGAAGATACGTTACGGGTATTGTCGTAATTTTCAGGACAAACAGGCAGACTGACTGCAAGGGGTCCCCGGCCTGGGGCAAGGGGAAACATGGTTGATTTGGCGCTACCGGTCTTCATGAGTCCCGCTGTTTTGCCCTGGCTCCAGCTTCCCGAAGATCAAAGCCGATGGGATTTTTATCCACAAGATCAATAACGGCATTCATGGACTCCTTGATGACGATTCCTGGATTTTCAGGAAGCAGACCTGCCTGAGTACAAACTGGCCAGATTCGCAAACAGTGATGCCGATGTGCATCCTTTTTAGCGGAGCCCCTCTGCCCGTTGCAACGCTTTTTCTCCGTCCCGTGTTCTTCAATCGTTCTCCCATGGTATATGAGAAGGATGAGGGACCCCGGTCGATGGATGAGGTTGGCAAATTTATACAATAAATTTGCGCACCCACTGCGGACTCGGCTCAAAAACTGACGTACAATTGCACTCCCACATTGATTCGCTGTATCTGCTGAAAATTACCATGCGCAAACCGGGATACGTCCTTTTGTTGGTCATTTTTGTTGTCGGGGCTGGCCTGTTCGTCCCTGCGAACCCTGTCTTTGCCCATCACCTGCTGCCCAAACACCAGCTCAACTGCAGCCCATTCTTCCCCTGCCCGGACAAGCTGAAACGCAGGGTTGATTTCTGGATCAACACGTTCAAGGAGTGGGACAGCAACATCGCGGTATTCCACGATCCGAATGTTCCGGAGCGGGTCTATGCCACGGTGAAAACCGGTCACGGGTGCAGCCGGAAAGTGTCCAGGAGGATCAAGAAGGAACGCAAGAAGATCAAGTCGGCACTCTACAATGTCGCCAAGAAAATAGAGGCCGGGTCGACGCTGAAAGATCCGTCCCAGATCCATTATGCGGAACTGTTTAAGGGCAAGTCCCCCAATCAGATCCGCCGGGCCGCGGAAAATATTCGCTGTCAAAGCGGGGTGCAGGACAGTTTTGTGCTGGGCCTGAAGCGTTTCGGCCGGTACAGTGGGCTGGTCGATTCCATCCTGGCACAATACGATTTACCCCCGGATATCCGTTATCTGCCTTTCGTGGAGTCCTCCTACAACCCGTATGCCTACTCTTCTGCCGGGGCGGCCGGAATGTGGCAGATCATGCCCGACACGGCACGCACGCTGGGGCTGGAACTCAATGCGACCCTCGACGAAAGGATGGACCCGGAAGCGGCGACCCATGCGGCTGCCAAGTACCTGGTGAATGCACGGCGTACCCTGACGAAGCTGGCACGATCACTGGATTCCGGCATTCGCGAAGAAGAGATTTATCCTTTTGTCATTACCTCCTACAACTACGGGTTGAACGGGATGCAGCGGGCGATCCGGGCAATCAAGCCGGATTATCTGGCGGTTCTTGAAAATTACCGGTCTCCCAGGTTCCAGGTGGCCGTGAAAAACTTTTATGCCAGTTTTTTGGCTGCGCGGCATGTCAGCCTGCATGCCGACAAGTATTTTGCCCGGGTCAAGGGGTACAAAAAGCTGCGCTATGCCACCTACGTCCTGACGCACCCGACCTCCATCGATCGGATTGAGTCTGTTTTCAAGGTTGAGGAAAGCGAGCTGAAACGCCTGAATCCGGGTTTGACCCGGTTTGTCTGGCACCGATGGCGCATGGTTCCTCCCGGGTACCAGTTGAAACTGCCCTATCGAAACGGAGGGTATCAGCGGGAAATTGAAAGGCTGCGGGCCCTGGTGCCGGAAACCGAGGTACCGGGTTCCGGAAAATACATTGTTCGCCGGGGGGACACGGCCTGCGGGATTGCCCGGGGTCTGAAGGTCAACTGCCGGGAACTGATTCGGGTCAATCAATTGGGCAAAAGGGCGCTCATTCGCATCGGACAGGAACTGATCATTCCCACAAAATGGACCCAGGCCAACCAAACCGCGGCCAGGGTGCAGGACCAGCCCGGGGGGGGAGTGTATTCCGTAAAACGGGGGGATACCGCCTGCGGCATTGCCCAGCGCTACGGGGTCAGTTGCCGATCACTGATCCGTCTGAACCGATTGAATCGCAAGGCCACCATCTATGTTGGCCAGAATCTGACCATTCCCGGGGGAGGCCGGGGGGTTGGGCAATTGCCGGGTCTGGACGAAAACAACCGGTATCTGGTCAGAAAGGGGGATTTTGCCTGTGCCATCGCAAAACGTTTTTCCGTCAATTGCCGGGCACTCGTCAAGCTCAATCGCCTCGACAAAAAAGCCAGAATCTATCCCGGGCAGAAGCTGAAGATTCCGGGCCTGGAGGTTCCCGATAGCGCGGAGACCGTGGAACAGCTTGCCCAGGTCCAGACAACGGTCCAGAACCTGGGTACGGGCTCCAGTGAAGTCCGGGCGGACCAGGGGGCGCTGGCGAATCTGCTGGATTCCCTGCCTGAATTGAAGGTCTTTGTATCCGGGCCCCGGGACAACCCGGTGTATCGGATCAAGGTGGAACCCGATGAAACCCTGGGACATTATTCCGACTGGCTGGGATTGCGGTCGACCCAGGTCATCAGAAAGTTGAACCGGTTCCAGTATAAAACCGTGCTTCGCATTGGCCAGACGTTAAAGCTGCCCGTCACGAGTGCCGAGATGGTTTCGCAATTTGAACAGAAGCGAATGGAGTACCACCAGGTTTTGAGTGAATCGCTGAAGGAGCATTATGTGCTTGTCGGTATCGAAAAATACAAGATCCGGCCCGGGGATACGGTCTGGTCGTTGTCCACGGAATCCGGTTTTCCGGTGTGGATCTTTTATCGCCTCAATCCTTCCCTGAATATTTACGGCTTGAGAGCCGGGCAGGAAGTGCTGCTTCCGAAGCTGCAGAGAAAATAGGGTCCCCAAAAAACAGGTTCAACGGCGGCTTCCCCGTCTCCATGGCAGGGGGCCAGGTCGTTTCGGTGGGTTCAGCCTGAAAAAACGCTATTCAATGGGCAAATCGGGGTCGTTGCCCCACTCCGACCAGGAGCCCGCATAGCCCCTGACCTGCGGGTATCCCATGGAACGCAGCATCATATAGCTGTGGGAAGACCGGCGGTGGGTCTGGCAATAGACAATGATTTCGTTTTCGGGGTGAATGCCGGCATTTTCCAGCATACCTGTCAGGATTTCCGGGGCATGCAGCCTGCGTGCATTGTTATGATCCATGGTATCCAGCCAGTGGACATTCACGGCACCGGGGATATGGCCCTTGCGTGCAGAAGACGATTTAAGCCCGCTGTACTCCGCGGGAGATCGGGCATCCAGAATCCGGATTTTTTCCTGGCCAAGAGACTGGAGTACATCACTCCTATCCGCAATCACCCGGTCATCCAGCTGGAAATCAAGGGTGCTGCGGGGTGCACGGTTGGGAGCCGTTTCGATGGGACCACTTTCAGCGAGCCAGGCAGGCATCCCGCCGTTCAACAGGGAATGGGGTTGGTGAAAAACGGCTTCAAGCACCCACAGGAAACGGCAGGCTTCCGCATTGTAGTCATGATCGTAGACCACAATATGGGTATTCCCATCAATCCCCGCCGACCGGAGTGTTTCGGTCAGCGACGGGAGGTCCGGCAATAATCCGGATGCGGGACGGGTGTGCAGCCGCAATTTCTCTGCATCCAGAAAGACGGCTCCTGGAATGTGGAAGTTGGAATAATCTTTCGACGTTCCCACTTCCACGATGCGCATACCGGGGTCGTGAAGCAAAGGGCGAAGCTGACTGGCGTCGAGAAGGTAGGGGATGGCCGTTTTCGTCATGGATGGTTTAACTGTGATAAAGTCGGTTGCCGCGTTTGTTCCGGAATGTCATACAGGTAGATGATGGGTTTTTACGACAAACTGACCGTCAGTTGGAAAAATCAAAACTCTCTGTTGTGCGTCGGTCTGGACCCCGACCTGGAAAAATTACCGGAAACCATCCGGAAGGGGAAAGAGCCGTTGTTTGCATTCAATCGCGAAATTATCGATGCCACCGCGTTGTGGGCCTGTGCGTTCAAGCCCCAGATCGCCTATTATGCCGCAATTGGAGCGGAAGGGCAGTTGGAAAAAACCATTGAATATATCCGCACCCATTACTCCCGGCTGCCCGTGATCCTGGATGCCAAGCGCGGCGATATTGGTGCCACGGCGAAAATGTATGCCCGGGAAGCCTTCCAGCGCTACCAGGCGGATGCGGTCACGGTGAACCCCTATATGGGGGGAGACACCCTGCAGCCGTTTTTCGAATATGAAGACAAGGGGGTTTTCATTCTCTGTCGCACTTCCAATCCCGGCAGCGGGGATTTTCAGGAAATGAAGAGCGGGCAATCCTTCCTGTATGAACAGGTTGCACAGCACGCCATGAAGTGGAATGCGCGAAACAATATCGGGCTGGTCGTGGGGGCCACCTTTCCAGAAGCCCTCGGTGGAATCAGGAGGATCATCGGGGGCATGCCATTGCTGGTTCCCGGAATCGGGATGCAGGGAGGGGATCTTGGAGAGGTTCTCCGATGCGGCTTGAATGCCGACAATACCGGTCTGGTCATCAACGTTTCCCGTGCCATCCTGTATGCCGGCAGTGGCCGGAATTTTGCGTCCGCTGCGGGCGACCGGGCCAGGGAAATCTGTCTGAGCATCCGCGCACAACAGGCCAGCCATCCCGGAACCGTGTCAAGTTGATGGCCACCGCATCGAGCCCACACATCGGATTGTTTGTCACCTGCCTGGCAGACCTGTTTCGGCCCGAAATCGGATTTGCGGCAGTTCAGTTGCTGGAGCAATGCGGATGCACGGTTTCCGTGCCGCTGCAAAGCTGTTGCGGCCAGCCCGCGTACAACAGCGGGGACCAGAAAAAAGCCTCGGAACTGGCCAAGGCGGTCATCCGGACCCTGGAGCCATTCGATGGTATTGTCGTGCCGTCGGGGTCCTGTGCGGCGATGATCCGGCATCATTACCCACCGTTGCTGGAAGCGGAAGGGGACTGGCACGCACGGGCCCGGGCGGTGGGGGAAAAGACGTTTGAACTGTCCCAGTTTCTGGTGGAGGAAATGGGACTGGAAAGCGTGCCCGGTCGCCACCTGGAACCCGGCAACCGGAAAGTTACGTACCACGACTCCTGTTCGGGTCTGCGGGAACTGGGCATCCGGGAGCAGCCCAGAAAGCTTCTTGGGCACTGTTCGGGAATCCAGTTGGAGGAAATGCACAATTCTGAAATCTGCTGTGGTTTCGGGGGGACCTTCTGCGTCAAGTATCCGGAGATATCCACCCGCATGGCGGACAACAAGATCTCCGGGATAGAAGACACCGGGGCGGAGGTTGTCCTGGGCGGCGACCTGGGATGCCTGATGCAGATTGCGGGTCGATTGAAAAGGGGCGGCAAATCTCCCAGGGTCTATCATTATGCGGAACTGCTGGTGGAGGAACCTTCACACCATGGGGTCGCAGAAGACAACGGGTAACGTCTGAACATTGGAAGTCCTGTCCCGAAATTTTGGTCCGGCATCCAGGCGTGCCCTGCTGGATGAAGACCTGCGTGCGGCCCTGGACCGAGCGGAAGCGGGATTTGTCCATACCCGCAAACGCGAAACCGACAAGCTGCTGAACTTCGATGAATTCAGGGAATTCGGGGAAGCCATCAAGAACCATGTGCTGGAACATCTGGACCATTACCTGCTTGAGTTCGAAAAAAAGGTGGTGGAAAACGGCGGCCAGGTTCACTGGGCGAACAATGGAGAGGAAGCCAATGAACGGATTCTCGAGATTTGCAAGCGGGCCAATGCCCGTAAAATCCTCAAGGGGAAATCCATGGTGTCGGAGGAGGCGGCCACGAACCATTCCCTGGAAGGCCATGGATATGAGGTTGTTGAAACGGACCTGGGCGAATATATTATTCAGCTGGCCAAGGAAACCCCCAGCCATATCATTGCCCCGGCCCTGCACAAATCCAAGCAGGATGTGATTGATTTATTTCATGATCATCATGCAAAACTGGGGTATGGGGAAAAAGCCCGGGAACGGACCGACCTCGTCAGCCAGGCTCGCGAGGTGTTGCGGGATCATTTCTGCAGTGCCGATGTCGGCATCACGGGCAGTAATTTTCTGGTGGCCGAGACGGGTTCTGCCGTCATTGTCACCAACGAAGGGAACGGGGACCTCTCGTCCTCCCTTCCCAGGGTGCACATTGTGGTCGCCAGCCTGGAAAAAGTCATCCCGGACCTGGAATCCCTGGGAGGATTTCTCCGGCTGCTGGGCCGCAGTGCAACGGGGCAGGTGATGTCGGTGTATACCACGGTCTTCAACGGACCCCGGAGAAGCCAGGACCTGGACGGGCCGGAAGAGTTTCATGTGGTCCTTCTGGACAACGGGCGCTCCGGGATTCTCGGCTCGGCATACCAGGATATCCTGCGCTGTATCCGGTGTGGTGCCTGCATGAATCACTGCCCGGTGTATACGAGCATTGGCGGACATGCCTATGGCTGGGTCTATCCGGGACCCATGGGTTCCGTGCTGACGCCACTGTTGGTGGGGCAGGGCCAGGCGGCGGATTTGCCTTATGCCTGCTCATTGAACGGCCGGTGCGAAACCGTCTGCCCGGTGAATATCCCGTTGCCGGCCCTGTTGAGAAAACACCGGGCGGACCTGACCGAATCGAATCACACCAGTCGCCTGTCCGGGTTCTGGATGTGGATCTGGTATCGGCTGGCCATTTCGCCCCGCCGGTACCAGCGGGTGAGCAACCTTTTCGGAGAAGGGCTTCACTGGGTGCAGAAACTCCTGCCCGGACCCAAAAGGGGACGGTTCGGATGGATGCCGTTTGCAGGACCCTGGGTGGCCAGTCGTGATTTGCCGGCTCCCAGTCGAAAAACATTCCAGAAACAGTGGAAAGAGGGCAGGGGTCAAACCAAACCGTGAACGCCAGGGAGAAAATTTTATCCCGGATCCGGATGAATATCCGTCCTGCGGGAAACCCGGAGACCGGGCGGTCCCGAATCCGGCTGCCCCGGCCCGACTATGGGCCGGGCAGGGCAACCGGTGGCGTGGAGCAGTTCATCACCATGCTGGAAAGGGTGCACGGGACTTGGACCCGGCTGGACTGCATGGCGCAGGTGCCCGGGGCGGTTCGGGATTGTTTGCGGGCAGTCGGCAATCACCGGAGAATCGTGGCCGCTCCCGACCCGGTGATGGAATCGCTGGACTGGGCCCACCTGGAAATCGAGCACCGGCGGGCGGTCAAAGAGGATGAGGTGTCCGTGACCCTGGCGTTTGCAGGAATTGCCGAAACGGGAACCGTGGTCATGGTGTCCTCTTCCCGGTCACCTGTCACCCTGAATTTCCTGCCCGAAATGAACATCGTGGTTCTCAGGGAAATCTTGCTGGTGCCGACGATGGAAGATTTCTGGCCCCTGGTGGAACCCCAGCCAAGAGCGATTAATTTTATAACCGGTCCCTCGAAAACAGCGGATATCGAACAGACGATTGTCTACGGAGCCCATGGTCCCAGGAGATTTCATGTGCTGATTATCCGGGACAGCTGATCTTCTATTACGGTGGGCGGTTGCTGTTTTGCGGTTCCTGCGTGGGCCGATAGCTGTGTGATCCATGGCATTCTCTCCTCCCTGAACCGGACAGGCTTTGGCGGTCCATTGGCCATGACCCGAAGGGCAACCGGTCTGGTGTTTCCGGTCAATGGTCGTGGTGCTTCGGGGGGAGGGGGTGTACAAAAAATCCGGACCCGGAACCAGGGCTAATCCAGGTCAACGTTGACCCGGAATCCTCCCTTGTTGTCCAGGGTAAAATCCCCGTTGGCAACCGCATAACTCCATTTTGCGCTTCGGCGCAGTCCACCCAGTGGGTAGACGTGCACGCCGGTAATCCCGGACTCGGGGTCATTGGCCTGATAATTTGCAAGGTCGACGACCAGCTTGTCGGGGGTGTTGACCTTCATCAATCTGGAGACATTTCTCGTCTGCTTGATTAAAAACTGTATTGAATTGCCAATCCCGCAGGCCCTGGCGTGCATCAGCAGGGTTTTAAGGGTCGCAAGACCGGGGATTCCGATATGTATGGGCAGTTGATTGCCTTCGGCTTGAAGCATCCTGTCCCAGGCGATAACGGGTTCGGCTTCAAATGCAAACTGGGTGACCAGGTACATTTCGGCATCGCTGCGTTCACTGAAACGGTTTTTCCATTTTACAGCCGCCATGATGGACTCGTCGGTCATGTCCGGACTGCCTTCCGGATGACCGGCCAAACCGATCCGTTTGATCCCATGCTTGTCGAACAGGCCGGAATCCAGCAATTCCATGGAACTGGTATACTGACCTACGGGCTTGTCCACCGCACCGGCGATGCAAAGCACCCAGTCGATACCGGCTTCCCCAACGATCTTCTGCAGGTAGTCATCGAAATGCTTTTCGTTTGGAATACTCCTTGCCGCGAAGTGAGGGACCGGAATAAACCCTTCATTCCTCAGCCGTCTTGCAACGGAAATGGTATCGCTGAAATCGGACCCCGGCAGAAACGTGATGTAGACCACCGTATCTGGTTTCAGGTGCTCGCGAAAATCCGCAATTTTTGCTGCAGACCCCGGGGTGGTTTCTGCGGTAAATCCATTGAGAAACTTCTGGATATTATTTTTCTGGGTCATGATGATTTTACAGTTCAACAGGTATGTTTTTGCAATGGTTTGAAAACCTGCAGATCAACCAATCTGCCAGTGACAAATCAAACGGGGCGATTTTATGACAAATGCACGGTCTGTTTTACATTAAATTGCCTTCTCCGTGAAAATCTCCGGGTTTTTCGGACGGACCAGCCAAGCGGATTCGTGCGCGGAATTGATCGGCTTCCTCCATTGGAGTATGATCAATGGCCTACACATAGTGCCTCTCGATCTCATGCCTGCTGCATCAGGGTCCCTGCTTGATCTGCCGCTCGTAGTCCGTTTGGCTAGCGGGGCACTCCGAGATCACCGCCCGATCATCGCGTGATCTCCGCATTCAGGGAAATGGCGTCCGAGCTTCGCTCGGATATCCGGTCCGCGAAGACGGTTCCGGCCTTGTCTGCCGGGCTCACCTCCGGCTTGGGGCTGCTCGTTGCCCAGGTCGCTTTCGGGAGCTTTATTTTCTCCGGCGCGCTGGCGCCCTATTCCTCCCAGGGGATCGGCCTGATTCTGTTTGGAAACTTCGCCGCCTGCCTGCTCATGGCATTGTTGGGGGGTTATCGGGGCACCGTTGCTGGATTGTCGCCGGCACTGGTGATTGTCATGGCCACGATTGTCGCCACCCTGGAACTGCAGGGGGAAGTGCTGTTCGTTACCGCGGTCAGTGCACTCATGATCAGTGCCATTGTCACCGGCATGTGTTCCCTGATGATCGGACGTTTTCACCTTGCCCACCTCGTGCGTTTCATTCCCTATCCGGTGGCAGCCGGGTTCGTGGCGGGGATCGGAGGTACGGTATGCCTGGCGGCCATGTCCCTCATGGGAGCGAAGCTGGAATGGCAGGGGGCTTCCGTTCTTCTGGAGCCAGCCGTACTGTGGACGTGGGCCCCGGGTGTCGCGTATGGAACCGTACTCTACTTTTCGATCCGGCACTGGAGGAATGCACTGATATTGCCGGTGAGCGTGGTGGTTGCAGTGTCTGTCTACCATTTTGCTCTCGGCGCCCTCGACATTTCCGGCGACGAGGCCAGAGCGATGGGTTTGCTGCTCACCAGCACGGCGGAAGGCAATCTGTGGCCGGCAGTGCTTCCGTCCGACCTGGTGCATGTGGAATGGAGCGCACTGGGGGGCAAGGTCCCCGACATGCTGATGCTGGTGCTGGTTGCCTTCATCTGCATCATCCTGAATCTCGCCGGGTTTGAACTGGCGGCGAATGAGGACCTGGACTGGAATCGGGAGTTCAGGGCATCTGGATGGACCAGTATCGTGGCTGGGTTGGGAGGCGGGACGGTGGCGACGCTGATTGTCCCTTCCTCGCTGCGCAGTATGCTCCTCAAGGCCACGACTCGGCTGACCGGGTTGTTCGCTGCCAGTGTCATCGGGGTCGCCTTGTTTTTCGGCGATGGGATGCTGGAGTTCGTCCCCACGGCACTCATCGGCAGCATTCTTGTTTTTGCTGGCCTTGTCATGCTGGACGAGGGGCTGGCGAAGAATCGCCATCGCCTGCCCTGGACGGAGTATGGCATCATCATCGTGATATTCGTCGTCGTTGTCTTTTTCGGTCTCTTTGAGGGCATAGCAGTGGGGATGTTGACCTCTCTTGTGTTTTTCGTCGTGCGCCTCAGCCGTGTGGATCCCCTTGAAAGCCGGTTCACCGCCCGTGAACGTCACAGCAACAAGGCCCGTTCGGTCCCCGACCGCGTGATCCTGTTGGAGGAAGGCACGCGCATCCAGGCCTATCAGCTGTGCGGTTACATCTTTTTCGGCAGTATCAGCCTTCTGACCGATCGCCTCAAAAGGACCCTGAAGGATCCTTCGCCCCCCGCCTGCTGGATACTGGATTTTACTGCCGTATCCGGTCTGGATTTCTCCGCGGTCAGTGCCCTGTCCCGGACTCTGCGAACGGCGAACGAGGCAGGGGTCAAGGTCGTCCTGAGCGCCGTGTCGGAGCCGTTCCGGTCAGGCTTGGAACTCAATCTTCCCGCTTCGGTATTTTCCTGTCTGGCATTTGAACCGAATACGGACCGTGCTTTGGAGTACTGCGAGGAAATTGTCATTGAGGGGTGGAAAACGGGGGGTACCGCAGCAGACAGCCGGCGTACGATTTTGTTGGAACATACCGATGACCTTGAACACCATCTGGAACGGCTGATCCGTTTCGAGGACTTGATGCAGGAACTGGAAGGCTGGCTTACGCCATGCGACTATGCTCCCGGTGAGTTCCTGAAAAGCGAAAATACACCGTCGGCAGGACTGCAACTGCTTTTTTTCGGCCGGGCATCGGCCTACGATGGCACGAATACGCGCCTCCACCAGTTCAGTCCCGGTGACCCGATTTGGCCCAGGGCCGTGTCGGATGCCCCGGAGGTCTCGGTGTGTGCGGACGAAGTGTGCCGGACGATGATTCTGACTCCGGCCGCCCGGCACTCACTCGAGAAGCACGAAAAGCAGTTGGCCCTCAAGCTGTATCGATATCTGCTTGCCGGGGATTTTCGGGATGAGTCAACTGTTGGGCAGGAGGAATTCACATGACTTTCCGAAAGAAAAACCAAGCTCATGAAAATAACCCCAGCATGGTGAATTTTCCTTTTCCTGTAGTCGCCGCTGTCGCACAAAGCGGCTTCTCGACACTTCCGTCAGACAAGCTGTTGCGGATGGCGTCCAAGGCACTTGGAGGGCAGGCACCCACAAGAAGTGTGGCAAAAATTCCAGAAAATCGAGGCCCTGAATAACCACCAGTCACGGGATTTCGCTTTTCTCTGCGGAGAGCCGCTCATTGCCCACGGAGTTTGTTGCGGAAGTCGGTTGGGAATCAGAACACTGTCCGCGGGGCTGATCCGATTAAAGTGCATCGGCGCGATTGAAAACGAACCCTCAACCGATAACCATCAAATCCGTGGAGCGACTGCTCTGGAAAGATGCTTCTATTATATAAAGAAGGTAGAAATGGTGAGTAAAGCTTAGATTAGACCAAAAGAAGGCTCTCACCTCAGTCAGCAAATCCAGACCATTTCTCAACACCAAGCATGACCGCCCGTGCGTTTTCGGCTTCGCCCTGGGCTACCCACAGGTCCCCTGTGAATTTGCCTGTATCGTCGAATTGACAGTATGCCTTTTCGTGGACAAGATGATTTCTTGCCTTTCGCAATCGTTGAACGTTCTGCAATAGGTCATCGTCCTTGCAATCGAGCGAATTCAGTTTTTGTTCATATAAACTTTTGTCGAACTCCTTCGTGAATCTTTCCTTACCACATTTCTGAACAATGAGACGATGTAGAACGGCCTCCAGCCAGATACAGGTAAACACAATCGATATCATCGCCTGTTTGAACGATTTCTGCTCAGGGTCGAAAACTATAATGCGATTCCCGTCTGGCCCAGGTCTTACACTATCTTCCATATCCTCCAACATCTTCTTGTAGGCGCCATCGGCTATTGCCCTAAAAATATGTGCATTCGTTGGAGTAGTCATATGTTTGACTGCAAGCCTTCGGGGTTTCTTGCAATATTCGGGTTAGACCGTCTCATACTTATTTGATAATTTCGTCGTAAGTGCTTTCTGAGCGCCTCGGTGTATTTCGTCACTACATCTTGGAAGACAACCCTTGACAGTTCACATCCGGCAACCGTCGTTTTAACTCCACTTAGTTTTATTGTTTTGCTTTTAATGTTTTCCTGCTTAATGATCCAATCCCAACAAATACCCTGATGATATAATTTCAATATACTGACTTTATCAAGGCCTTCAATAATCTGATATGGGAAGTACGAATCGTAATCGGAGATGATCAGTCCATATTCATTCAGTCGATTCAATGCGTCAAAACTGAGTCCATAATTCAGTAGAGAATTTTGTGCTGCGTTTCCAGCGAGCGATGGCACCCTACAGTCATAAATTTTTCCATCGTGACTCTTGAGATATATTGCTAAAGAACAAAACCTCGTGAATAGCTGTGCAGTAGCTGTATCAATATCCTTCAGAATCCCCAGTGTACGGATTGAAGTTGTTCCAGACTCTCGTATCTCCCCCGCCAGTACTCTGCTCCAATATGCTTGCATTTCTTCAGATGAAACATCTTGCGCCTCGCGGAAAAATCTTGCGGTCCAGTCATGATCGGTCTTAGTTACGGGTACTCTTAAATCTTCAAGTTCTAGTGCGGCCTGATGTACGATTGACTCAATGTTTTCTTGACGCTTTCGTTCTTGAAATTCGATTCGTTGCCTGATCCCTTGACTTAATTCGATCTCTCCGTTCAAGGCATCAGTGTCTGACATAAGCAAGTTACGCGCCTTCACTTGCGCCTGTGCTTCAATATTTAACACCTTTGCTTTTCCTTCTGCTTGGATAACTTTAGCTTCGCTCTCTTTCCTAGCTGTCCATGGAGCCAGCGCGGGACCGGCAATACTTCCAATTCCGCTTTTAACTACCTCTAGCAGCTTCTCAAGTGCAGGAATCTTTACGCCGACTTCTACCATTGTCTTATATTCCTTGTGATTTCCTCTAAAATTAATGTCCGAGTAAGAGGGGGTGTCTCCACGCCCCTCTCCTCACAGACCCCTGCGAGCGCAATTGACGCACAAGGTTCCTCATACCGCCGGTTCGCTCAGGTAGCATAGGTTGATCGAGTGACCTTGGCGGCAGGCAGTGGGAAGTTCTTGAGCAGGTCATTAAATTGATCCCAGTTCAGCTTCCCATCGCGGCTGCGGCGCGATAGCGCCCGCTTCCACGTTCGTACCATCTGATACCGGAAACTCCAAAGACGCTTGCTGTTCCCTGTCAGTCCATAGTAACCACAGTGTCCCGTGATTACCCGCGAGAGATACGCCTGCTGTTCCTTCAGTGGCCGGTGTCTGTTGGCTTTACACCAGACATGCACCGTCCTGACCGCTCGGGCAAAACGTGACTTGGCCGTCCACTGACGGACCACCTTGTATCCTCTCCTCGATGTCCCCCATACATGGGTGAATCCAAGAAAGTCAAAGCTCGCGTCCCGCTTTCGCGTCTTCCCTTGTGGAGGCCGGAAGTCCAGGAATCGGGTCTTGGTGTCGTGGAGCCGAAGCCCGTACTTGCCAAGCCGTTTACCTGCCACCGCCAGCACCCGGCGGGCATCTCCTTCAAACTCGAAGGTGGCTACCCAGTCATCCGCGTATCTCACCAACTGACTGCTTCCCTTCATCCGGGGCCTCACCTCTTCTTCAAACCATTTATCCAACACGTGGTGAAGGAAAATATTTGATAGCATTGGTGAAATCACTGATCCCTGTGGAGCTCCGGTATCCGTCCGTCTCAGGTTTCCCGCTTCCAGGATTCCTGCCTTTAACCACTTGTCAATGATCTTCCTTACTACGCCGTCCCTGATCCGCAGGTCGAGTACCTCCCGAAGGCGATTGTGCGCGATACTGTCGAAGTACTTCGATATGTCCGCATCAATCACCCATCGCTGGCCCTTTTCCATAATGCCCGTACGCAGTGCGGCCAGTGCATCATGACAGGACCGATCGGGCCTGAAACCGTAGGAGCACGGACGAAAGTCCTGCTCGTATATCGGTTCCAGCAACATCACGATTGCCCGTTGCGCTACCTTGTCTTCAAAGGTCGGAATGCCCAGAGGTCGCTTCGTGCCGTCCGCTTTCGGTATCCAGTGACGCCGTACCGGTGGCGCATAATAGCGGCCTGACTTGATCCGGTTCAGGAGATCTTCTAGATTGGATTCCAGCTCCTTCTCATAGTTCGCCGCCGTCACGCCATCAATGCCGGTCGCCCCGTCCTTCCGCGTCCGTCGATACGCCTCGTGCATCCACTCCATGTCAATCAGGTGATGCAACGACGTGAATACCCGGTCCGGGTATGTTCTCGCCTGTTCGGCTATCCACTGTTGTTTCGTGTACGTGTTTGTAGAACTCGGTGTTTCTTTCATCGTTTCCTCCCAGTGGGTCGGTGTATATGACGCCCCGCTTCCCTCCAGCGGGTCCCGATGGTCACGGTTCCCCGCCTTCAGCGGTACTATCAAGGCGCTAAGACTACCTGCCTCCCATCCCTTCGGCTTATTGATTCGCCAGCCGGTACCCCCTCTAGTCTGCCTGTTCGTGTTTCGCTTGCGCGCTCCCGATGATTGCAGACCAGTCATCGGGCCGGGGGCTTGCAAACCGGCGCCCCTTACGGCCGGTATCATTCGAGGAGGAGAAAACAGGTTCTCCCAGGTTTCCTGGCAGTCCATCCCGTGGCTCTGCGCCGCTCACGCGACCCCGGCCGGCCCGGCCGCCCCTTGCCATGGCAGGACTGCCAGTACTGCCCCCAGGCGCTTAACACTGAAGGCACCAACGATACCGATATCGAGGCTCAATCACGCCGCTTCACCACCCGCTGTGTACGCTTCACGACGTCCGTTACCGAACGCCATGCAACAACTCGCTCCCGGCTGGTGGGCTACACCTTTACCGGGCAGGGGTCGAACCTGCTGGACTGCGATAATAGGTTTCGGTTATGTCATAACTTCCTCCTCTTCAGAACTTATCCTGGCGCAATAAGCGTTCGGTAGGCTTGTGATAATCACCTCACTATTGTATCGGATTTTTGTTGGTGACCGATGCTGGGGCAGGTAATTTTCTACGGGTTTCTCCTCAATCGGTAAAATCTCGATCCAGAGGGGGTGACCTTCCCCAGGGAGGCCCATTCGGACCAACCTCTCGGACCCGGGAGGCCGGGTCATCCCCGACACCGCCAAGCTTCCAACCCTATTTGAAATGCAAGTCAATTGAACGCATAATTGCTGATGTCACATGGAGACCCAACGCTTACTGGTAAGCACTAAGGTGGACGCACCAGTTCTCTTCTATGATTATTCATATTATCCAACAGGCAATCGTGCGATTTAGGATGAGTTCTGAATTGTAGGTTGTATAACCCTCGGTCTGACTCAGGGAAACCCACTGTCCATCTGGAATTTGTTCTGGAATTAGAAAATGGAAATTGCGTCCATACTGTTCCCGGTCCTGTTCATCGTCCTGTTGGGATATTTCTATGCAAGGAAGTTTAAACCCGATATGGATGTCGCCAATGGGCTGGTTTTGCGTGTATTTATTCCCGCCCTAGCATTCGATGTCATTTCAAAAGGAGAGTTTCAGGTTCTTTCTTACAGTTGGCTGATCCTTGGCGGTGCGATGGTGGTGCTGGGGTCCGGGTTGATTGCATGGCCGATCGGGAAACTGTTTCGAATCCCGAAACAGGTCTTTGTACCGACGATGATGTTTAACAATTGCGGGAATCTCGGTTTGCCGATCGCTGTGCTGGCCTTTGGGGACCATGCACTGGAAGCGGCCATCGTGTTGTTCCTGATCAGCAACATCGGTCATTTTACGCTGGGTGTCTACTTGTTTGGTGGAGCCGTGTCATGGAAGTCTCTGGCCTCGACACCGGTCAATCTGGCGACGGCGCTGGCATTGGTTTTCAATTTCAGCGGTGTCCAGGTTCCGAATATTATTCAGTTCCCGATTTCCTTGCTGGCCCAGGTCGGGATTCCGCTGATGCTGTTTTCCCTTGGGGTGCGGATGCTGGATATCAGATTTGATCATTGGAAGGTCGGTGTGATCGGCGGAGTCGTCTGCCCGGTATCCGGGTTGATCTTTGCGTATCTGGCCTCATTGATCTTGCCGCTGGACCAAATGGAATGGGGGGTGTTGGTATTGTTTTCAGCCTTGCCCCCTGCCGTGTTGAACTTTCTGTTTGCAGAGCGGTACCGTCAGCATCCTGAACTGGTGGCGTCGATCGTGCTACTCAGCCATGCCATGGCGATCGTCGTGTTATCGGTCGTGCTTTGGTGGCTGATATAATTCCGGATTGGTGTATCATTCACCGTTCCAACTTTTTTCGGGAGGTTTCCATGACAATACAAGTAGGGGATAGAATTCCCAACGTTTCCATTTCCACCATGACGGCAGATGGGCCGAAAGACATCACAACCGATGAGATATTTGCCGGCAAGAAAGTCGTGATGTTTGCGTTACCCGGGGCATTTACCCCGACCTGCTCGGCGGCACATCTGCCAGGATATGTTGTGCATCATGATGCCATCAAGGCCCAGGGCGTGGATACCATCGCGTGCCTTTCTGTCAACGACGCTTTTGTGATGGGTGCCTGGGGCGATGCGCAGAATGTTGAGGACAATATCCTGATGCTGGCGGATGGAAGCGCCTCCCTGACCCAGGCCATGGGGCTGGAACTGGACCTGACCGGGGCGAATTTTGGTGTTCGTTCCCAGCGATATGCTCTGGTCGCAGAAGACGGGGTGGTTTCCCATTTGAATGTGGAAGCCGGATCAGGATTTGAGGTCAGCGATGCAGAAACGATTCTGGGATTGCTGTAGTTTTCGGTGGTATCGCCAGTCTCGATGAACAATGTATCGACCCTTGGCGCGGTCGTGATGTGGTGGGCCCGTTCACTGTCGGGAGGCAGGTCCTACTCAGTGTGGTTTCCGTATAGCCGAGCTTGCGGGAAACCCGTTTGCCTTTCATGGCAATTGTTCTCCCTGCCGGGACTTGCGTTGATCAACAAATTGGCGGATTTATATTTGTTTCACCTTCATTCCATTTCTGGATTACATTCCACTACCAATGGATAGTGAGAAAACACCGTGACAGAGGACCAGAAACAAACTTTGCAAACGCAACTCTGGAGCATTGCCAATGAACTGCGCGGCAAGATGGATGCCGATGAGTTTCGCGACTATATCCTGGGATTTGTATTCTACAAGTACCTCTCTGAAAACAGCACCTCTATGCCAACCGCTTGCTCAAGACTGAAGACGTCAAGGATTACTGCGAAGTCACCGACGAAGAGGACATTGATGCGATTCGCGAAAACTCCTTACTGGAGCTTGGCTATTTCCTGCGCCCGGAGGAGTTGTTTTCTGCTATCACCGCCAAAGGCAATGCGGACCTTGAAGAGCAAAGCAATTTCATTCTCGAAGACCTCCAGGCCATCCTCAACAACATCGAGGCCAGTACGATGGGAACGGAGAGCGAGGATGATTTCAACAAGCTGTTTGAAGACCTGGACTTGGCCAGTACCAAGCTGGGTCGCACCCCGGATGCCAGGAATAGCCTGATCGCCAAAGTATTGGCCCATCTGGACAAGATTGATTTCGGACTGGAGGAATCTAATTCGGATGTCCTGGGGGATGCCTATGAATACCTGATCGGCCAGTTTGCATCCGGTGCCGGGAAGAAAGCGGGAGAGTTCTACACTCCACAACAGGTCTCCAAAATCCTGGCCAAGATCGTCACACTGGACAAGCTACGCATCAAAAGTGCCTATGACCCGACCTGCGGTTCCGGTTCCTTGTTGTTGAGGCTGGGCAAGGAAACAGAGGTCAATGAGTTCTATGGGCAGGAGTTAAACCGGACCACGTACAACCTTGCGCGTATGAATATGATCCTGCATGACGTGCATTTCAGGGAGTTTGACATCCGGCAGGAGGATACGCTTGAACATCCGCAGCATCTGGACAGGAGCTTTGAAGCCGTAGTGGCCAATCCCCCTTTTTCGGCCCGATGGAAAGGCAAGGATAATCCATTGTATGAAACCGATGACCGGTTCAGTCAATACGGCAGGCTGGCCCCCAAGACCAAGGCTGACTTTGCCTTTGTCCAGCACATGATTTACCACATGGCAGAGAATGCCACCATGGCGGTGGTCTTACCACATGGAGTCCTGTTTCGGGGGTCGGCAGAAGAAGAGATACGGAAACACATCATCAAAGAGCAAAACTACCTGGATGCGGTCATTGGATTACCGGCCAACCTCTTTTACGGGACCAGTATTCCTGTGTGCATCCTGGTGTTGAAAAAGTGTCGGGTACACGACACCGATATTCTGTTTATTGATGCCTCACAACATTTTGAGAAGGCTGGAAACCAGAACGTTCTGACGGACGAGCATGTCGAAAAGATCATGGATGCGTATCAGAAGCGTGAAGTCATTGACAAATATGCCTATGTTGCCAGTCTGGATGAAGTCAAGGAGAACGGTTACAACCTGAATATCCCCCGTTATGTGGATACCTTCGAGGAAGAAGAGCCTGTGGATATGGATGCAGTGGTCAAGGGCCTGAAAGCACTTGAAGTGAACATGCAGACAACGGACAAGACCATCGCAGGGTTTTGCAAAGAACTGGGTATAGAGAGCCCGTTTTAGCTAAAGAAAGCAGATGGTTGCGGTATTACAAAAACATGTGCCAGCTTTGCGGTTCAGGGATGAGCAAGGGAAGGATTATCTGGATTGGGAAGAAAAAACACTTGGTGACATTAGCGAAGTAAAAAGGGGAGCATCACCAAGACCCATTAGTTCACCGAGATGGTTTAGTGAAGATTCAAATATTGGCTGGGTGCGCATCTCGGACGTCACAAATTCTTACAAGTACTTAATACGGACAACTCAATATCTTTCAAATGAAGGAGTGAAGAAAAGCAGGTTTATTCCCAAAGGGAATATGATCATGAGTATATGCGCAACAATTGGAAAGCCTATTTACACTGGATTTGATGTGTGCATTCATGATGGATTCGTTGTTTTCGAAGAGTTGAAAACTAATAAAGGATATCTGTACTACTTTCTTGAGAAAGTACAAAAGCGTTGGTATCGCTATGGGCAACCAGGGACGCAAGTTAACTTAAATTCAAGTATTGTGTCGAATGAAAAAATAAATATTCCAGAAGAACCTGAACAACAAAAAATCGCCACTTTCCTCTCCTCTGTAGACACTAAAATCGAGCAATTGAACAAGAAGAAATCCTTACTGGAGCAATACAAGAAAGGCCTGATGCAAAAGCTGTTCAGCCAGGAAATCCGGTTTAAGGATGAGCAGGGGGAGGAGTATCCGGATTGGGAGAATTTTAAACTAGGATTTGTTGCTGAGTGTTTAGACAACAAACGTGTACCGTTGAACGAAACTGAAAGGAGCAAAAGAAAAGGTAACATTCCTTATTGGGGTGCGAATGGTATTTTAGATTTTGTTGATGATTATATATTTGACGAAACTATAGTATTGCTAGCAGAAGATGGTGGGTACTTTGATGAATTTTATTCAAGGCCAATAGCTTCTATATCATATGGCAAGAGTTGGGTTAATAACCATGCACATGTATTGCGCGCTAAAAAGAAAGCTTCTATTAACGAGTACCTTTACTATTCTCTGGTACACAAAAATATCCTCGGCTATGTAAATGGTGGTACACGGGCAAAGTTAAATAAATCAAGCATGCTTAAGATTCCACTATCTATTCCATCCCTTGAAGAACAACAAAAAATCGCCGCCTTCCTATCTGCCATCGACAAAAAAATAGAATTCGTCACAGAGCAAATCAAACAGGCCCAGACCTTCAAAAAAGGTCTGCTCCAGCAAATGTTCATCTAGCTTTCAGGCAACGACGGCATGGCCACCGAGTCGGAACAAACCCTCGAAAACAAGCTGATTGTCCAGTTGCAAACACTGGGCTTTGAATCGGTACAGATTCAGGACGAGCCAGCCCTTGTTGCCAATCTCAAGAAACAACTTGAAAAACACAACCAGACGCAGCTCTCTGATCAGGAGTTCAAACAGGTACTGAACAAGCTGGCCCGCGGCAATATCTTCGAGAAAGCGAAGATCCTGCGGGACAAGGTGGACTACACCAAAGAAGACGGCACGACTGGCTATATCGAGCTGATTGACCAGATTCACTGGTGCAAGAATGAATACCAGGTCACCCACCAGGTCACCATGCAGGGCACGTATACCAATCGCTATGATGTGACCCTGCTCATCAACGGCCTGCCTTTAGCCCAGATTGAACTCAAACGCCGGGGCCTGGAACTCAAGGAGGCATTCAACCAGACCAACCGGTACCACCGTCATTCCTACCGCGCCGGCCTGGGCCTGTTTGGCTACATCCAGGTATTCGTGATCAGCAATGGCGTCAATACCAAGTACTACGCCAATAACCCGGTGACCAAAAGGGATTTCAAGCAGACCTTCTTCTGGACCGGTTCGGACAACCGGAAGGTCCCCCAACTCAGTGAGTTCGCCGAGGAGTTCCTGGAGAAGTGCCAACTGTCTAAACTGATCACCAAGTATATCGTGCTGAATGAAAGCGAACAGAAGCTGATGGTCCTGCGTCCCTACCAGTACCACACGGTAGAAGCCATTGTTGAGCGGGTGAAGAACAGCGAGAAGTTCGGGTATATCTGGCATACCACCGGGTCCGGCAAGACGTTGACCTCGTTCAAGACGGCCCAGACCCTGACCCAGTCCCCGCAACTCCACAAGGTGATGTTCGTGGTGGACCGCAAGGACCTGGATTACCAGACCATCCGGGAGTTCAACAGCTTCAGTGAAGGCAGCGTGGATGCCACCAACAATACCAAAAAGCTGGTGCAGCAGTTCGGCGATGACACCCCTCTGATCGTCACCACCCTGCAGAAGCTGAATACCGCAATCAGCAAGGGGAAATACACGAAGACCATGGCGCCACTGCAAGATCGGCGTATGGTGTTCATTTTCGATGAATGTCATCGCAGCCAGTTCGGGGATACCCACCGGCGAATCAGGGAATACTTTCCCAGAGCCCAGATGTTCGGATTTACCGGCACCCCGATCTTTGCCGAGAACTCCTCGGCCAATGTCCACGGGAAACGCACCACGAAAGACCTGTTCAATGAGTGCCTGCACAAATATATCATCACCGATGCAATCCGGGATGAGAACGTGCTCAAGTTCGCAGTGGAGTATATCCGTACCTTCCGGCAGAAAGACGAAGTCAAAGACATCGAAGTGGAAGCGATCGACAAGACCGAAGTGATGGAGGCGGACGAGCGGTTGGATGCCATCACTGGCTATATCATCGAAAACCATGCCCGCAAGACCCATGCCGGGGATTTCACGGCCATTTTCTGCGTGTCCAATATCCGGACCCTGATCCAGTACTATCAGCGGTTCAGACAAAAGAGGGAAGCCGGAGAACACCATTTAAAGGTCGCTACGATCTTCTCCTACCAGGTTAATGAGGACGATCAGGACGCCAATGGTTTTATTGAGACCGATGTGACCGACACCACCAACGGGACCATCAATCAACACAGCCGGGATCATCTGGAAAGCTTTATCAAAGAGTACAACGACACCTTTGGCACCAACTACTCCACGAACAATTTCTACGGGTATTACAAGGATATCGGCAAACGGGTCAAGCAACGTCAGATTGACATTCTGCTGGTGGTGAACATGTTTCTGACCGGATTCGACAGCAAGGCATTGAACACGATCTATGTGGACAAGAACCTCCGCTACCACGGTTTGATCCAGGCCTATTCACGCACCAACCGCATCCTGGGGCAGAAGAAGTCCCAGGGCAACGTGGTGTGTTTTCGTAACCTCAAGCCGGCCACGGACCAGGCGATCGAGTTGTTTGCCAACCGGGAAGCCATTCAAGAGGTCATCCTGCAGCCGTACGAGAAATACGTCGAGAAGTTTGCGGCGGCGGTCGCTGAACTACTGAAGATTGCTCCGACCGTGGATAGTGTTGATGATCTGCTCACAGAAGAAGACGAGGCAACGTTCATTCAGGCATTTCGTGATTTGATCCGCATCCGGAACGTGCTGAACTGTTTTACCGAGTTCAGTTTTGAGGATCTGGACATGGATGAGCAGTGTTTTGAGGATTACAAGAGCAAGTATCTGGACCTGTATGACAAGGTCCGGACCAATCGGCAGAAGGAGAAGGTCTCGATTCTGGAGGACATCGACTTTGAACTGGAACTGATCCGTCGGGATGAGATCAATGTCAGCTATATCATCACCCTGTTGCGCAACCTGCAGGTTGCCCAACGGGCTGAGCAGGAGAAACAACGAGAAGTAATCTCTAAAATTCTGGAGACGGAAGCACAGTTGCGCAGCAAGAAGGAACTGATTGAACGTTTCATTGCGGAACATTTCCCTGGAATATCCAAAGAGGAGGACGTGGGGACCGCGTTTGAGCAGTATTGGACGGAAGAGAAGCACAAGGCCATCCAGGCGTTAAGCGAGGAGGAAGGGCTGGATGTGGATGGCTTGCAAAGATTGATTGATGATTACCTGTACACTGAAAAAACACCTTTACCGGATGCGGTCATTGCGGTTGCACAGATCAGGCCAAAGCTAAAGGAACGGCTGCCTTTTGTTGGGCGTATTACAGAAAAAATCCAGTTATTTATTGAGACCTTCGTTGAGGGAGTCGATTAGCGTATGGTCAAGGGCCCCAATGATTCGGACGATTTGGGTGGTGTGAGCCAGCATGGTGCGTGGTGTCATGGAGGGAGTGTTTTTGCACGAAAGAGTGATTCAAGCAAGATGTCTCCCAGAACCGACGTGAAGTCAATCTAGAAGCTGTTATGAATCAATCTGAACTTCAGGAGCAACTGAAAGCCTTAATCGCTTCCTGGGAGAATGAGGTAGTCGAGTTTAAGCAGGCAGGTAACGGTTATTCCACGGATAAAATCGGCAAGTATTTCTCAGCGCTTGCCAATGAAGCGAGTCTGCGTGGTCTGGAAAGAGCCTGGCTGGTTTTTGGCGTAAACAATAAGTTGCGATCCGTTGTTGGCAGCAACTATCGGCCAGAGCCGGAACGATTGCAAAGTACCAAGATGCAGATAGCTGATAATACCGAACCCGGCGGTATTACTTTCCGTAATATTTATGAGTTATCAGAACCAAACGGGCGGGTAGTGTTGTTTGAAGTACCGTCTGCACCTCGTGGTATACCCATTGCCTGGAAGGGACATTACTTTGCGCGCGCCGGGGAAAGCCTGATCAGTCTTGGATTGAACAAACTGGATGAAATCCGGCAACAGACCATGGCACTGGATTGGACCGCACAGTTGGTGCCCGATGCCTCACAGGATGATCTGGATGTGGCTGCGGTGCACAAGGCGCGTGAGGCTTTTGTGCAGAAATATAGCAACCGCTTTTCTGCCAATGAGGTATTGAACTGGCCTCCGCTCACCTTTCTTGATCGGGCGCGCGTCACCTTGAATGGCAAGATTACCCGCGCGGCTCTGTTGCTATTGGGTAAAGCCGAGTCATACTGGTACTTGTCATCCCATCCAGCTCAGATGACCTGGAAACTGGATGGGCCTGAACGGGCTTACGAACACTTTGCGCCACCGTTCCTGTTGACGACTTCAGATTTGTATCAGCGTATTCGCAATATTCAGTTGCGGCTGCTTCCTGATGGCGAATTGCTACCCATTGAAGTTTCCAAGTACGACCAAAAAATTGTCTTGGAGGCCCTGCACAATTGTATTGCCCATCAGGACTACAATCGCAATGCCAGAGTGGTTGTGACCGAGAAGCCGGATCGACTGATATTCGAAAACGAGGGCAACTTCTACGACGGTGAACCTACCGATTATCTGGAAGGTAACCGGACTCCCAGACGTTATCGAAACCCTTTTCTTGCTCAAGCCATGGTTCAGTTGAACATGATAGATACTATGGGCTATGGCATTCACAATATGTACGCACGTCAGGCCCGACGCTATTTTCCTATGCCGGACTATGATCTGAGCGAATCTGAGGCAGTGAAACTGACTATTTATGGTGGTGTAGTTGATCCGGCCTACTGTCGTATGCTGATTGAGAAAACAGACTTGATGCTTGCAGATATACTGGCACTCGATCGGGTGCAGAAGAAACTACCGATTCATGCTGAGGTTGCCAAAGGTCTCAAGCGAGCAGGTCTCATCGAAGGTCGAAAACCCAACTTTTACGTCGCTGCCACGGTGGCGAAAGCAACAGCCAATAAAGCTGACTATATCCGAACCCGGGCTCAGGATGACGACTATTACTGTAAGCTCATCACGGATTACCTCAGAAAATTTAGCGGTGCCTCGCGGGAAGAAATTGACAAGCTGTTGACGGACAAGCTCAGCGATGCCTTGAGTACAGACCAGAAGTCCAACAAGATATCAAATCTATTAACCAAACTCAGGCGTCGGGGTGCCATTGTAAACAAAGGCTCAAACAAAAGACCTTCCTGGGAACTCACGGACAGGTTTGCAGAATAAAATGATGCTGCACAGGTATTTCTAGTTCGAAAAACCAGAATATTTCCTTTTTATTCAATAAGTTGTATTTTTTATTTTTATTCTGCAAACTGTATTTGCAGAATAAATGCAGAATAAAAGGCTGGACAGGTATAAAACTGAAGTTCAAAGTCTAACCCTGTCAAACCAGCGGTTGAGTCCGTGGTTGAGTGTTTTTTCGGGTAGGTCAACACCGCCAGCATTGCAGATTGAATTGACCCAAGTCGGGTAGCCAAGGGCAAAACCACCGGTAGTACGGTAGAGACCGATACGGGTTTTAAAAACGTCGATATATTTCTGACTGATGCTGAGTTGCTGACCAATATTCATGCCGTGCAGCGGCCATTGCTTCAATCTCTGGGCGACTTCCATGTCAAAGATTCCCGGTAGGATTGCTCTCCCATGTATTTCAGTGTGCCATTGAAATTCCAATGCGATGAAGCCGGATCAGAGTTCCCTTTTCAGACCGGCAGACAAGTGGGTCAACATGGCCCGATGACGGATTGAAAAAAGCCGGATCACCGCCATATCAAAACCATGAGAAACAGGGGGAGTCGGCAGGTATTCGTCGGCAAACCGGGAGCGTTGATAATGATTAACCGTATCTTCTACTTCATACTGACCAATCTGGCCATTGTATTCGTACTGAATATCACCATGCGCCTGCTGGGGTTTGACCTGTACCTGGTTCAAAGCGGGCAGAGCATGACGGGTCTGCTTGTTTTTGCCGGACTCTTCGGCATGGGTGGGGCGTTCATATCCCTGGCCCTGTCCAAGTCCATGGCCAAACGTTTTTCCGGGGCCAGGGTAATTGAGAATCCGTCCAGTTCCCGGGAAACCTGGTTGCTCAAGACGGTGCGACACCAGGCGGAAACCGTGGGGATCGGCATGCCGGAGGTGGCCATCTTTGACACTCCCCAGGTGAATGCATTTGCAACCGGAATCAACCGGAACAATGCGTTGGTGGCCGTCAGCAGCGGTTTGCTGGAAGTGATGACCCGGGAGGAAGCCGAGGCCGTGGTTGGCCATGAGGTCAGTCATGTTGCCAATGGGGACATGATCACATTGGCGCTGATCCAGGGGGTGGTCAACACCTTTGTCATTTTCCTTGCCCGGATCATCGGTCAGTTTGTCGACCGGGCGATCTTCAAGTCCGAGAGTGGGCATGGACCGGGATTCTGGATCACCACCATTGTTGCGGAACTGGTCCTGGGGATTCTGGCATCCGTAATTGTCATGTTTTTCAGTCGGCGCCGGGAATTCCGGGCGGACCAGGGAGGCGCGGACCTTGCCGGCACGAACAACATGATCGCGGCACTGGAAAAACTGCGGGCACAACACGAACCGGCCGTGCTGCCGGATCAACTGGCCGCATTTGGGATTTCCGGGGTCAGCGGCTTGGGTATCCGAAAACTGTTCATGTCCCATCCGCCCCTGGACGAACGTATCGAAGCGTTGAGGAATCTCTAATCCCGGGTTTTACGGTATCCGGGATAACATGCGGTCCATGATCCGGTCCGGCAACAGGCGTTTCAGGACCGCGAACACTTTGGTCGGAGTGGTCACGCGGTAACGGATCTTCGGATTCGGGCTGTTCAGGGCGTGTTGGACGACTTTCAGGACGGACCGGGCCGGGAGAGTAAAACGGGTCGGTTCGTCGCTGCGCAACCGCTCCACCAATGCCTGGTAGTGTTCTTCGTGGTCGCTCTGGCCGGGATCGATATTCTCCAGAAATTTCTCATGGGAATTGGTTCTGAATGCGCTTTCAATGGGGCCGGGTTCGATCAGGGAAACCTGGATTCCGGAGTTGGCCAGTTCCAGCCGGAGCGTGTCGCTCAGGGCTTCCAGGGCGTATTTGCTGGCATTGTAGGCGCCGCGGTACGGCAGGCAGACGAATCCAAGCACGGAACTGATCTGAACAATACGGCCCGATTGCTGTTTTCTCATGATCGGGATGACCCGGTTGGTCAGTTCCTGGGTGCCCAGTACATTGGTTTCAAACTGGTCCCGCAACGTCTTCCTGTCCAGGTCTTCGACGGCACCGGGCTGACCATAGGCTCCGTTGTTGATCAGTCCGTACAGTTCGCTCTGGGTGTATTCAAGCGTGGTTTCCAGGGCCTGGTGAATGCTGTCGCTGGAATTGAGGTCCAGCACCGTGGAAAACAGCCCATTCTCGTGAAAATAGGTACAGTCCTGTTCTTTTCGGCAGGTGGCGATCACGTTGAATCCGCTGCGGTGGAGTCCAAATGCGAGACATCGCCCGATTCCAGTGGAACAGCCGGTGATCAGTATGGATTTATTTACAGGAGTCATGCCCCAAATTATAGAAATAAACTATCATAGAATTTAAAACAATCAATTAGCTTAATGGAATGAAATCCACTACACTTTCGCCATGTCCAAATGTGACATGAATTTTATATTCAAACCATAACCCAATAGGAGAAAATGATGAGTTTAAAAGATTCAGCAACCGAACAGAACCTGAAGGACGCCTTTGCAGGAGAATCCCAGGCAAACCGGCGGTACCTGTATTTTGCGGCCAAAGCGGATATTGAAGGGTACAACGATGTCGCGGCTGTATTCCGTTCCACCGCAGAAGGGGAAACCGGGCACGCCCACGGCCACCTGGAATACCTGGAAGAGTGCGGGGATCCGGCGACCGGTCTTCCCATCGGCAGCACCCCGGACAACCTCAAAGCTGCCATTGCAGGGGAAACCCATGAATACACCGACATGTATCCCGGCATGGCCAAAACTGCCCGGGACGAAGGGTTTGATGAAATTGCAGATTGGTTTGAGACCCTGGGCAAGGCGGAGCGCTCCCATGCAAATAAATTCCAACGGACCCTGGGAACGCTGGACGACGAGTAGTTGGTGAAACAGGGCCAGGTGAAACAGGATGTTGGGGGAGTTCTCAACGTCCTGTTCACCAACCCGTACTATCCGAATTAAAAAGGGCAATAGCGATGGTTGAAGGGGCAATCAAAGAAGGAAGTCTGGAAGCGCCAACCCGGCACGCACTGGACTGGAAAAACCCGGAGTTTTACGATGAAGGGGCGTTGTTTTCCGAGCTTGAGCGGGTTTTCGATCTTTGCCATGGATGCCGTCGCTGTGTCAGTTTGTGCAATGCGTTCCCCACCCTGTTTGACCTGGTGGATGAGTCATCCACCATGGAAGTCGATGGGGTGGACAAGCAGGATTACGGGAAGGTGGTGGACCAGTGCTATCTGTGTGATCTGTGTTATCAGACCAAGTGTCCCTATATTCCGCCGCATGAATGGAATATCGACTTCCCCCACCTGATGTTGCGTGCCAAGGCGGCCAAATTCAAACAGGGAAAGGTCAAACCAAGCGAGAAAATCCTTTCCTCCACCGATGCGGTGGGAAAAATTGCCGGCATTCCGGTGGTGGTGAATGCGGTGAATACGGCCAACAAAATCCGGCCCATGCGAAAAGTGCTGGACAAGGTGCTTGGCGTGCATCCGGATGCCGCCCTTCCCGAATATCACAGCAAAACCCTTCGCAGGCGAATCCGGAAAACGGAGGGGCAAAGCAATGGAACCTCCATCCAGCCAGCGGGAAAAACAACCGGGCGGGTCGCCATCTTCGCCACCTGCTATGGAAACTACAATGCCCCGGACCTGGGTGAAGACCTGGTATCCGTGCTGCGGCACAACGGCCTGGAAGTCACCCTGGTGGACAGGGAACAATGCTGTGGTATGCCGAAACTCGAACTCGGGGACCTGGAATCGGTGGCCAGGGCCAAGGAGACCAATATCCCCGCGCTGGCAGCCATGGTGGACCAGGGCTGGGACATCATGGCACCGGTCCCCTCCTGTGTGCTGATGTTTCGCCAGGAGTTGCCCCTCATGTTTCCCGATGACGGAGAGGTCAGGAAGGTCGCCAATGCGATGTACGATCCGTTCGAATATCTGATGCTCCGGCACCGGGGAGGGCAACTGAACACCGAGTTCAGGCACTCGCTGGGGAAGGTGGCCTATCACGTCGCCTGTCATCAGAGGGTCCAGAAAATAGGATTGAAGACCCGGGACTGCCTGCAACTCATCCCGGGCACCGAAGTGACAGCGATTGAGCGCTGTTCCGGTCATGACGGAACCTACGGGGTCAAAAGCCGGTTCTATGAAACGGCACGGAAAATTGCGCGCCCGGTGGTCAACCGGGTCAATCAGCTTGATGCCGATCATTACGGCAGCGACTGCCCCATGGCGGGCCGGTTTATTGAGCATGCCCGCGGGGACGGTTCCACGACGGAGCACCCCATTTCCCTGATGAGACAGGCGTACGGGATTTAGATTGCCTTTTATTTTAAATTGAAAGACGACAATGAACCCACTGAAGAAATCCGATTTAATGTCCCTGGAGCAATATGCCCAGCATCGGCCGGGATATCGCGAGCAGGTGATGGCGCACAAGAGAAATCGCCAGGTGGCCATCGGGCCGAATGCTCGGTTGTATTTTGAGGACCGGGTGACGATGCAGTACCAGATTCAGGAAATCCTGAGGATTGAGAAGATTTTCGAAGCCTCGGGGATTGAAGAAGAACTGGAAGCCTACAATCCGCTGATTCCGGACGGGATGAACTGGAAAGCGACGTTTATGATTGAGTATGAAGACGAACAGGTACGCCGGCAGGCTTTGTCCCGGCTGATCGGGATTGAGAGAGCCGTCTGGGTACGGGTGGGCAAACTGGAAAAGGTGTACCCGATTGCCAATGAAGACCTGGTCCGGGAAACCGCGGAAAAAACCTCAGCGGTTCATTTCCTTCGATTCGAGCTCTCTGCGGCCATGATTCAGGCAGCCAGAACCGGGGCCGAAATTTCAATGGGGGTGGAGCACGAAAATTATCATCATGAGACCGGGCCGTTGCCGGTCAACATCGTACAGTCCCTCGCCGGTGACCTGGACCCGTTTCACTGATGCCGGGGTATCCCTGAGCGGCCGGTCTGTTGCGGGCAGTAAGGTGGCTGCCGGGCCGCCTTCTGTTCGAATTCACCGAGTCCATCCCTGCCCGTGACACTGACTGAATTGAAATATATCGTGGCTGTCGCCAGGGAACGGCATTTCGGGCGCGCATCCCAGTCTTGTTTCGTCAGTCAACCCACTTTGAGTGTGGCCGTGAAAAAGCTGGAAGAGGAATTGGATGTGACGCTGTTTGAGCGCAGTACCAACGATGTATTCCTGACCCCCATCGGAAAGCAGATTGTGGCCCAGGCCCAACAGGTGCTGGAGTCCGCGGACCGGGTGAAGCAAATCGCCCAGGCCGGGGATGAACAGTTTGTGGAACCGCTCCGTATCGGGGTCATTTTTACGATCGGACCCTATCTTCTTCCCCACCTGGTCCCCATACTGAGGGACCAGGCCCCCGAGATGCCGATTATTGTGGAAGAAGGGTTCACCGCAAACTTGAGAATCAAATTAAAGCAGGGAAGTCTGGATGCCATTATTGTGTCCAACCCGTTTGAAGAACCGGGTTTGCAGACCCGGACCCTGTACCGGGAGCCCTTCGTGGTGGTGGTGTCTCTTTCCCATCCCTGGGCACAAAAAGAGTCGATCCAGTCCACCGAACTGGAAACGGAAACGGTTCTGCTGCTGGGCCCGGGGAACTGTTTCCGGGACCAGGTATTGCAGGCCTGTCCCAATTGCCAGGCAAGCGGACAACAGGATGATCTGCAGCGTTCCCTGGAAAGCGGTTCCATTGAAACCATTCGTCACATGGTGGCCAGTGGCGTGGGCATCACGGTCCTGCCATGCAGCGCAGCCGGTGCCGAAGAGTATTCACGACGCCTGCTGTCGATCAAGCGGTTTCGCGATATTTCACCCGGCAGGGATGTCATCCTGGCATGGCGCAAGGGGTACCCCCGGGAACAGGCCATCGAAGTGATTTCCTCGGCGGTGCACAGCTGCCCGATGAGTTGCGTGGAAAAAACCAACCATTCGGTTCAGTGAGGTTTCCGCCATGGCGGACCATAGATGGGGGGTTGATTACTGGTCGGCAAGCTCCAACCGTTTTTCGATGCGCATTATCCGTTGATTCATTCGGTCAATGGCCGCTTGTTGTCGGGCGTTGGATGGATAACTCTCCCCCCCAACTCCAAAACGACAGATGCCAGGCTATGCTCTACCTCGGAAAGTCGCATTTTTATATCCTGATTATCCGCTTTCAAGTCCTGTACATCGGCACGGATTGCCTTCAGGTGCTCCAAAACCAGATTTTCAATATTGTTGTCCATTGCCTGATGCTATCACAGACTTATCTGTTTTCCACGGTGGTTCTTTACAGGCTCGGAAACCCAAATGTCGGTATTTTGTCCTGTGCTAATCCCGCGTTACCGTCTACACTACAGACCTTTCCAATAATCGGAATTGTATATGGTGAATCCCGTACGTGTCGCAGTGATCGGGGTCGGGTATCTCGGGAAAATACACGCGAAAATCTATCATGGGATGGAAAATGTGGAGTTGGTTGCGGCGGTGGATATCGATGCGGCGGCCGCGGCGGAAGCGGCCAGCCGGTATGGGTGTGAAGGGCTGACCACTGCCGATGATCTTCTGGACCGTGTGGATGCGGTCAGCATCGCGGTGCCGACCAGTGCACATCTTGACGTTTCACGCCCATTTCTGGAGGCGGGAATACACACCCTGCTGGAAAAGCCCATCGCGCCGAGCGTAGAGGAAAGTGCCCGGGTGGTGGGGCTTGCCAGCCGGAGCCGGGCCATTCTTCAAATCGGGCATCTCGAGCGATTCAATGCCGGGGTGATGAAGCTTGCGGAACTGGCAGAGAATCCCCGGTTTATTGAATGTCACCGCCTGGGAGAGTTTGTCGAACGGGCAACGGATGTCGATGTGGTCACGGATTTGATGATCCATGACATCGATATTGTTCTCACCCTGGTGAATTCGAAACTCCGGAATGTCTCCGCGGCGGGAACCCGGGTCATCACGGATTTTGTGGACATTGCGAATGCCAGGTTGGAATTTGAAAATGGTGCCGTGGCCAATGTCACCGCCAGCCGGGTTTCCCGGGAACAGTTCCGCAGAATCCGGGTGTTTTCGGAAAATCGATACCTAGGCCTCAATTTTGCCAACCAGCAGCTTGAGGAAATCAGGGCAAGGGAAGGGGTCCCCGGGAACAGCTACCCTGAGCTGGCGCATTCCAGGATTGATGTGGTACCGCAATTGCCCCTCGATGCGGAACTGGCCCATTTTATCGAGTGCATCCAGGAAGGAAAACCACCTTTGGTCCGGGGCGAAGACGGGCTGATCGCGGTGGAAGTGGCGGAATTGGTGCGACAGAAAATTCATGAATCCATGGTCGCAGGCGGCCAGTAAAGAAATCGAAACGACATGACCATAGAACTGTTTAGAGAAGACGGCTACCTGCAGTCCTGCGAGGCGGTGGTGACCGCCGCCAACCATCGGGGGATTTGTGTGGACCAGACGGTGTTTTACCCCATGGGAGGAGGACAACCCGGGGACCAGGGGGTGCTCATCCGGCCCAATAAAGAGAAGATCAATCTTGTGGACTGCTACAAGGACCGGGATGAAGGGACCCTGATACACGTTCCGGGAGAAGGGGAGGAGCTGCCCGCTGTGGGGGAGTCGGTCACCCTGACCATCGACTGGGAACGGCGGTATCGATTGATGCGCATGCACAGCTGCATGCACATGCTGTGTGTGGCCGTGCCCGCACCGGTCACGGGTGGCTCTATCCGTGATGGCAGCGGCCGCCTTGATTTCAATTTACCGGATCCACCCGCAAAAGAAGACCTGGAGCGGAAATTGAATCACATCATACAGCAGAACCACCCCATGACACTCAGCTGGATTACCGATGCACAGATGGAGCAGCAGCCGGAATTGATCCGGACCATGTCGGTGAAACCGCCCATGGGTAGTGGACGGGTGCGGCTGGTCCGGTTTGGAGACGCCGACCTGCAGCCCTGTGGCGGCACGCATGTCGCCAACAGCGGAGAAATTGGGGCAGTCAGGGTGGAAAGCATCAAGAACAAGGGGAAACAAAACCGGAGAGTGACCATCGTATTTGCGTAAGGGTCAGTGCCTTTTCTCCAGTTGCTGAAGCTGTTCAGAGGTGTTCACATTCTCGAACATGTCCGGCTCGGCGGAAAAATCCACCACGGAATGATTGATCTGGGAATACCAGCCATCGATTTTCCGGGAGCCGGTTTCGAGGTAGTTCCGAAGATGGGGTTTCAGGTCACGGTGAATCAAGGCGTAGACGGGTTGTAACCGGTCGCGGCAGAAGGCCACGGCCAGATGGTGGCAATTCTCCACCGCGGCATGGTGCATTCGCGATACGTAATCCGTGGCGACATGGGGTCCGTCACAGGGCGCCGTAATCATCCAGGGAGTAGTGATTCCGTTGAGGCCTGCCAGCATACCGGCCAAGGGCCCCTGGTATCCCGTCAACTCATCCGCAATCACCGGATAACCGAATTGCGCGTATACCCCGGGATTCCGGTTTGCGTTGATCAACAGTGCCTGGCATTGTGGACCGAGCTGCTCGCAGACATGTTGCGCCATGGCCTTGCCATTGAATTGGACCAGTCCCTTATCCAGACCCTGCATTCGCCGGGCTCTTCCCCCGGCCAGGACCAGCCCGGTAATCCCTTCAGCCTCCCGGTCGCCCATGTCAGCCGGCGAGACCGCTGAGGGGTTTCTTTTGATTGATGGAAGTCACATTGTCGGAAAGATGGTTCGGGTGCTTTTCCACCAGTTTCCGGTCAACCAGTTCGAGGGTTCTTTCCGAGATGGATCTGAAGTGATGGCTGTGATGACTGCAGATGACAATCGAGACATTGGATCTCTTCAACTGGTCCAGTAATTCCAGGGTCCGTCCGCTTGAATGGGCATCCAGGTTGGCAGTGGGTTCATCCATCAACAGGTAAGAGGACTGCCTTAACCAGGCCCGCGCCAGCGATACCCGCTGTTGCTGGCCTCCCGACAGGGTTTTCGCATTGTTGAAGGCGTACCGGGTCAACCTCCCCCATTCAAGGGCCTGGTTGACCTTGTCATAGACCTCCTGCTTTCTGAACAGTCTGGGCAGGCACAATTCCAGGTTTCTGAAGACCGTTCCCTGGAACATATAGGGCTGTTGATGCAGGTACATGGTGCTGGCAAGCAATCCCTTTCTCGACTTCTTCCAGTTGCGGAAACCGTTTCCGAAATCCACCTCGCCTGAATCCGGTTTTTCCAGTCCTGTCAGGATTCGAAGCAAAGTGGTCTTGCCGGTGCCATTGTCCCCCGTCAGCGTGATGACGGACCCGGGACGCAGGACAATGCTGATGTTTTCAAGCAGATGGAGCCCCGGAAAGGACTTGTTGATGTCGCGGAACTGGAGTACGGGTTGGTTTGTCATCAGGCCAGTTTACCTTTTCCCTGGAAGTATTGAAGCAGTATATTCAGGATAAATGCGAGAAGAATCAATACGATTCCCAGTGCAATTCCCTGGGCAAACTCGCCTTTGCTGGTTTGAAGTGCGATGGCGGTGGGGATATTCCGGGTGTAATGCAAAATGTTTCCACCCACCATCATTGAAGCCCCCACTTCCGCGATGATTCGCCCAAAGCCGGCAAGAATCGCCGCAAAGAGACCGAATTTTACTTCATTTACGATCAGCAGAAAGGTTTTGAATACGGAATTTCCCAGCGTCCTGGAGGTCTCCCAGGCACGTTGGTCCGCCGCCTGGAAGGCGGCATGGCTCATTGCGATCAAAATCGGAAAGCTGAGTAAAAACTGTGCAATGACCATGGCGGACTGTGTAAACAGCAGTTTCCAATCACCCAACGGGCCCTGGTTGGACAGCAGGAGATAGACCAGCAGTCCGATGACGACGGCCGGAAACGCCATCAGGGTGTTGAATATGGACAGCAACAACCGTCTGCCCGGGAAATTGAAATGGGCCAGGACAAATGCCAGCACCAGGGCGATGGGGCAGGCAAGCAGGATTGCTGTGCTGGATACTTTAAACGATATTCCAACGATTTCCCACAGGGCAGGATCCCCGGAAACCAGCAGTGACAGCGCTTCGGATGTCGCTGTGAAGAGTGAGTCCAAAAACCAAATTCAGTTGACAATTCAGCCGGGAATTATACACAAGAAGGCAAGGCACGGGCGGAATGTGAACCGCGGTAAAACCGGGTCAGTCCAGTGGCTGCATGCCGTCTTTGCCGCCGAGCTTGGGAAGATGGTCGTTTATCTCAACCCAGTCCGCCCGGGAGTCGTAGTAATAATGTTCTTCTGGAATACGGTCAATCGGTCCGTGCAAGGCGGCCAGCGCAATATCAATGGAGTCTTCTTCCACCTGGCAGAACAACTGGCTGCCGCAATGGCTGCAAAAGCTGCGCACCCCTTTTTCTGAACTCCGGTATCTCGACAAATGGGATTTTCCCGAGGTGAGCACCAGTTTGGCAGTGGGCACTGCCGTCCAGGTGACAAACGCCGCGCCATGCGGGCGCCTGCACATGCTGCAGTGGCAATGCCCGCAAAACAGGGTTGGAAGTTCGATTGTGAATTGAACTGCCATGCAAAAACAGCTACCGGTTACTTTTTTGTCAGGCATAAACTCCCCCTGGAAATCTGAAACTGCAGGAAATGTAATCAACCAGATTTGCCGCTGTTTTTCAATCCCTGTGCTCCGGAATCTGGAACCGGTCGGGAATCACGGCCGGTACCGCGATCAGTACGGGGAGCGTTTCGGAACACTGGAAGCGACGGAAACGTTTCCCGGGACTGATCCGGACGGGAACTTTTCCGGCCGGACTGGTCGGAACAATACGGATTGAGTATCCCCCGCCGTTCACATAGAATTTGATGGATTGCCAATGCCGGAGAATGTCCTGTGCCCCTTTCCCCTGAACAGATTGAGTCCTACAGAGCCCATGGAGACCTTCGGGTAGAGAAGCGGTTTCACCGGGAAAGACGGGAGCCGATTCAATCCAGGACAACCCGGATATCCTGAAGGCTGCGGAACAGAACGGATTCTTCTCCTGCCCGCACCCATGCACCGCAACGCCGCATCACCGGGATTGCCATGATTGAGCTTTGGATTCCAGTGACCATTGCTGCCGGATTTTTTCAGAATCTCCGTTCAGTGGTTCAAAAACAGCTGAAGGGCCGTCTGTCCAACCAGGGGGCCGCCTATTCGAGATTCTTCTATGCCTTTCCCGTGGCCCTGGCCTACCTGCTGGTGTTGCAGCTTGTCTGGGACCTGCCGCTGCCCCGGTCCAACCCGGTGTTTTTGCTTTTCTGTCTGGTGGGGGGGATTTTCCAGATCCTGTTTACGGTTTTCCTGTTGTGGATGTTTTCATTTCAGAGCTTTGCGGTGGGCACCACTTTTTCAAAGCTTGAGGTGGTCTGGGTCGCCATCCTGGCGGCGGTGGTTCTTGGAGAAAACCTGAGCGCCGTTGCCGTGCTCGCAATCGGGTTGTCAGCGGTGGGAGTGGTTGCGCTTTCACTGGGTCAAAACAATCTTACGATCAAGGCCCTGTTTGACGGGGTATTCAGCAAGGCGACATTCATGGGCATTGCCTGCGCCGGTTGCCTGGGGGCTTCTTCGATGTGCTACCGCGGGGCCGCGCTTGCGCTGGATCACCAGCCGTTTTATATTGCGGCGGCCTTTGCGCTGGTGATCGCCCTGGCCATCCAGACAATTCTCATGGGGGCCTACCTGATGATCCGGGAGCCCGGAGAAATGACCCGGTTGATAAAGAACTGGAAATTCGCCGGGCTGGCGGGATTGGCGGGGGCGGCCGCAACCGCCTGCTGGTTTACCGCATTTGCCCTGCAAAAAGCCAGCTATGTCCGCGCCGTCGGACAAACTGAACTGATTTTTACGTTTATCGCCACCACCGTGTACTTCAGGGAAAAGGTCAATCCGGCTGAGTACCTCGGTATTTTTCTGGTTTTGTCGGGAATCATCCTGCTGCTGTTGTACGGGTGAGCACTCCCCACCTCAACTCCACATGGAAACGAAGTGTTCCAGTAAAATCACCATGAAAACCAAACGACAACTGCGCAAATGCTAACAACCAAAATGGCGGGTGTAATCACGCCCATTCTGACTCCTTTTGATGATGATCTCAAATTCCAGCCGGATCTTTATCTTGAACATGCCGGCTGGTTGCTGTACCACGGTGTGAGCGGTATCGTCCCATTTGGAACCACCGGGGAGGCCTTGAGCATGTCGGTGCAGGAACGCCTGGATGCGGTGGATGTGCTGATCGATAGCGGCATTGACCCGGGTTATCTGATGCCGGGAGCGGGGCTGTGCAATCTGCCCGAAACCGTCATGCTTTGCCGACAGGTGGCGGAACGGGGATGTGCGGCGGCCCTGACATTGCCCCCGTTTTTTTATAAAAATGCCAGTGATGACGGGTTGTACCAGTACTTTGTCGAGCTGATTGATACCGTGAATCATCCGGGGCTGAAGATCTGCCTGTACCATATCCCGCCGATGGCCGGGATGGGTTTTTCGCCCTCGCTGGCGGGTCGGCTCGCCGCCGAATTCCCGGATGTCGTGGTGGCGTATAAAGACAGTTCCGGAGATTTTGAAAATACCCGGGCCGTGCTGAAGGCAGCCCCGGGCATGGCCGTCTTCCCCGGGTCGGAAAGATTTCTCAGGGAGGGGCTTGAATGCGGGGCCATGGGCTGTATTTCAGCCACCTGCAATACCAATCCAGCAGGCATCCGAGAGGTTTATGACATCTTGATCGGTCGCCGAAGAGGCAATCTTGGGCAGGCAGAAGAAAAAATGATCCACTACCGAAACTCGGTGGAAGGGTATGCGCCGATCCCAGCCTTATGGGAACCTTATGTTTATGGGAACCTGACCACCCTGACCCCTGATCTTTCAAGGGTTTCCAGCAGGACCGGGTTCCCATAAAAATACTCCCTCTGTCTGGTAAAAGCGTCAGACTCCTTGATCTTTCAATCACATCAGGAGTCTGAACATGACTATTCCAAAACCTACTTTGCCGTCGGCCCTTCGGGACCGGCTGGACCCTCTCATTCCCGACTATCGGCGTTGTCTGGAACAACAGGGCATCACCTCTTCCTGGATCAATACGCTGGTCGGGAGTGCTACGCATCTGGTCATCTGGTTGACGGCCAGGAGAGTGGATATCCGGGCACTGGACATTCGCATGATCGACGATTTCATGGCCCACGACTGTTCCTGCCCGGGTCGATTTGTTTCCCATCCACCGCACGGCTATGCCCGGTCACGGGCCCAACGGTTTCTCACTTACCTGATGGATATCACTTTGGTGGAGATGCCGGCCTTCATTCTCCAGAGTAACGAGCACATTGACGCGTTCCTCCATCATCTGTCCGGTCAAGGCTACTGTGACAGTACGGTGCAGGAATTTCGGTGGACTTGTCGGCATTTCATCGTCTGGCTCTATCGATCGAATCGTACGCTGGAGCAGATCGACGAGGACATGATCCGGCGATTTTCGGAGCACGAGTGCACCTGTTCATGTCCCCGTTTCTATCGAAAGTTTCGGTTCAATGGGACCCCAAGATATCGTGCACGAGTGATCCGGTTTGTCGACTGGCTCGCTGGCAAAGGGGTCATCGGGAATTGGCGGGAAGCTGATCCTCCCGGGGAGCGCAGCGAGTTGGTTGACCGCTTTATCGAATGGATGCGGCATCATCGTGGTCTGCGTGAGACCACCCTCCGTAATTATGGCTGGCTACTGCACCGGAAAATATTGCCGGAACTGGGGAGCGATCCGGCATCGTATGATGCGGGTTCTATCCGCACGGCCTTTACGAATCTGGCGCCATTTCGTTCTTCCAGCCATGCCTCGGGCATCGCTTCTGCGTTACGGGGGTATCTGCGATATCTGGGGGTCCATGGCCTCTGCCGACCGGGCCTCGTTGCCGCCGTGCCTGCTGTTAAACACCAACCGGCCTGCGACCTGCCACGTTATGTGAGTCGGTCCGAGATTGAGGCGTTGATTGGAAGTTGCGATCCGACCACACCGGTGGGTTTGCGGGATCACGCCATCCTGCTGTTACTGGCCCGGCTTGCCCTGCGGGCCGGCGACATCGTGGCCTTGCGGCTGGATGATATCGACTGGGAACAGGCGCGTATCCGGGTCACCGGGAAAACCCGCCGTACCCTGGCACTGCCATTGCCCCAGGATGCCGGGGATGCCCTGAAAACCTATCTCCTTGAGGGCCGACCCCGGGTGCACAACGAAATGGTGTTTCTTTGTGCTTGTGCTCCGTATCGTGCATTGTCCAATCAAGGCACCGTCTCCTGTATTGTTCGGCGGGCCAAGAAAAGGATCGGGATGGAAGGGCGATCCCTGCCGGCTTCACACCTGTTCCGTCATTCACAGGCTACTCACCTGCTGCGCGGGGGTGAATCCCTTGAAACCGTGGCCACTCTGCTGCGCCATCAATCCGTCCAGACCACAACGCTTTATGCCCGGGTCGACCGGCCCATGCTGCTGGAAGTTGCCCAGCCCTGGCCGGGAGGTGCGTCATGACCCTGACAGACCAGACCACCTCTTATGTGGCCATGAAGCGGGCAACAGGTCTGTTCTTTGTCGATCAGGCGCATGTTCTCAATGGCTTTGTCTCTCATGCCGAAGCCAAGGGCGATGAGTTCATCCGGGTTGCCACGGCGCTGGACTGGGTATCGCAGACCCCGTCACAACCGAGACGGGTGCGAAAACTCCATATCGTGTGCGACCTGGCCAGACATCTGCATGTCGAAGACGAGCGACACGAAGTCCCTCACCGCGACGCGTTGGGACCAAGGGTCTGTCATCGGAAGCCGCCTCATTTGCTGTCGCTGGACGAGATCGGACGCCTCATGAATGCGGCACTGGACCTTCGTCCTGCCGGGTCGATCACGCCGCACACCATGCACACCCTGATCGGTTTGCTGGCCGCCACCGGGATGCGTCGGTCCGAAGCGGTGAAACTGCGAATCCGGGACCTGACCGAGGATGGCATCGAGATCCGGCACGCCAAATTCAACAAGGCACGTCTGGTGCCTCTTGATGATACGGTGAAAAGAGAGATCAATGCCTATCTCGGGAAACGCGATCCTGGTGCACCGGATGATCCCTTGTTCATCATGCCTTCAGGCCAGTCAGTGAAGCCGGGCTATCTGACAAAGACATTCATCCGGTTGGCCCGCAGCGTAGGACTGCGGGGGGCACCCGGCAAACCGGGACCCCGTCTGCATGACCTGAGACACTCCTTTGCGACCCGTGTACTGACGAATCTCCGAGCCAACAACCGGCGGGACATCAGCCGCCACATGCTGGCATTGTCCACCTATCTGGGGCACACGAATATCGCCGATACCTACTGGTATCTTGAAGCCACCCCTGTCCTGCTTGGTCAGATATCCACCGCCACCGAAAGGCTGTATTTAGAGGGAAAGGGCCATGACTGAACTCTCAAAACCCTTGGCGGACTTCCTCCAGAGACACCTGCCACACGAACGGGGGGTCAGCCCCCATACCGTAGAAGCTCAGGTCATCACGTTCAGGATGCTGACCACGTTTGCCGCCGGGTTACTCGGCACAACACCATGCCGGCTGACCATCGAAAATCTCGGTACCGATACCCTGCTCGCCTTTCTGGATCATCTTGAGACGGAGCGGAACAATAGCGTTCGAACCCGGAATACCCGATTGGCCACCATCAAGTCATTCTATAAATATCTCGAGTTCCGCTATCCGCAATACCTGGATATCGCCGCACGGGTACGGGCCATACCGGCCAAAAAGGCAGATCAGCCGCCCCCGGTGGACTACCTGAGCCACGATGAGATCCGCGGCCTGATCAATGCCCCGGATACGACGACACGGACCGGTGTGCGGGACCATGCCATGCTGTGCCTTGCCTACAATGCCGGTCTGCGGGTGTCGGAGTTGACCAGCCTTCCCCTGGACAGTCTCACACAACCCGAACTCAACCAGGTCCGGGTCATGGGAAAGGGTCGTCGGGCTCGGATTCTTCCCCTGTGGAAGGAAACCAGCTCCACGTTGCACAATTGGCTGGGAATACGGCCGGAAGGAACCGACCACCATCTGTTCCTCAATGCCTATGGGACCGGAATGACCCGACGTGGTTTTGCCAAGCGTCTCACGGTGCATGTCAAGACCGCTGCCGCGGTGGTGCCGTCCATCGCGGACAAGGCCATATCGCCGCATACACTACGGCATGCCTGTGCGTTGCATACCCTTGAAGCAACCGGCGACATTCGACAGGCGGCCTTGTGGCTCGGCCACTCCAGCCAGCAGACCACGGAAAATGCCAAGTAGAATAAAATGCCAAGTTGTCGGCCAGGAATGGCTTAACCATGCGGTTTTCCCGGCGTTTTTACTTGGCATTTTATTTGACCACAGTTCTCCGGGTAGAGTGGTTCTCCTTTCAAACCAAGTGGAGAACCAAAAATGTCATCCAAACCCCATCGCCAGACTCTGGCAACCCCCTCACAGATCGACCACGATGCCCTCATTGCTGGGTTTATTGATGCCTCCGGACTGACCGGGCGTATAACCGAGAAGCATCTCAGCGATTATCGATATCCCGCCCATCACTTCCTTACCTGGCTGGCGTGCAATGATATTGCTCTTGAAACCGTCGATGGTCTTGTCATCCACCGATTCCTCCAGCACGACTGTGATGGTTGCACCGTTGCCCCGGCATCGGCTCGGTTCCGCTCTTGGGCCAAACGCCACACCTCCCCCCAACTCATGCACTTCGTCCGCTATCTGGAGCAGGAAGGATGGATTGCCACCCCGGGGGATCTGGAGGATAACCTCCGCCTTGTAGATGATTTTACCGACCGGTTACGCACGGATGGTTATTCCTCTTCCACCATTCAGGACTATCAGAAGACCTACACTGGACTGATTGTCTGGCTCCATCTCTCCCGACTTCCGCTACGCGAACTGACCCCGGCGGTCCTCGAACAATTCCATCATCGTTTGTTTGTCTGCTCTCTCCCCGGCGTCTTTTATGGTCGACGCGCCCAGTCTTCCGATAGTGATAAAAACAGAAGGATACTGTCCCGGTTTATGGTGCATCTTGCGGCCCTTGGGCGGATTCCACCCATGGAACCCCCCCACAAGGACCCTCTCCCGGACATTCTGGAGAAGCTCTCGGACTGGCTTGAACACACCCGGAGCCTTTGCAGGAGTACCTGTCGAGCTCATATCCGACGGGTGTCAGCGATCCTGCCCAATCTCGGAGAGGACCCGGATGCCTATGATGCCGCACGGATTCGCAAGGTGCTGTGGGAACAGATCGAGCATCGGTCACGAGACTATGCCCAAAGGATGACGACCTCAATGCGTGTGTACCTGCGATTCCTGGTGTCGGAAGGTCGCATCCAAGCTGCCTTGGTCGAGGCTGTTCCGACGGTACCACAATGGCGGTTGTCGACTCTTCCCCGCTACATCTCAGCCGACGATATTGATCGTGTCATCGAGACGTGTGATCAGCAACCGACGGGCCTGCGCAATCGGGCCATTCTGTTGTTGCTGGCACGACTGGCGCTGCGGGCCGGGGATATCGTGGCTCTGCGCCTGAACGACATCGATTGGGAGCGGGCCGAGATTCGAGTGTCGGGAAAGTCCCGACGACAGGCCGTACTGCCGCTTCCCCAGGAGGTCGGTGATGCACTGGTTGCCTACCTGAAACGTCGGCCAAAGGTGGACGAAGAGAACGTGTTTCTTCGGTCGGTCGCACCCTACCGACCTTTTTCTGGTCCGACCACGGTCGGCGCGGTGGCACGTAGGGCGCTGGACCGGGCGGGAGTCCAGACCTTTGCCAGTCGTGGTGCTCATGTGTTTCGGCACAGCCAGGCCACCCACCTGCTACGGACCGGGTCTTCACTGACAGTCGTCCAGTCACTGCTGAGGCACGAATCCATGGATACCACCATGATTTATGCCAAAACCGATACGGTGATGTTGCAGGAAGTAGTCCAACCGTGGATCGGTGGGGAGGTGGAAAAATGAGCAAGACAACTACCCTGACCGAACATCTCGGCCACTTTGTCAAAATAAAACAACAACTTGGCTACCGGTTTATCGATAACCAATACATGTTGCAGAGCTTTGCCCGATTTGCCGAGGACCGCCACGAGACCGTGATCCAGGCCAACACCGTGCTGGAATGGGCTGCTGCAGGAGGGGTATCGAGGAACCGGCGCGTTAAAAGATTGCACACGGTGCACGCCTTTGCCGCTTGGGTGCATGCCGAGGATGCCCGTCATGAAGTGCCGCACCGGGAGGCACTGGGCCCACGGTCCCACCGCCGACCCTCGCCGTATCTGGTCTCTCTTGAGGAGATTCAGGCCCTGCTGATGGCCGCGCTATCCATTGAACCGGAGGGCACCATTACGCCGCTGACCTGGCATCATCTGTTCGGGCTCATCGCGGTCACCGGACTGCGTATTAGCGAAGCCCTCTCACTGACCCTGGAGGATCTGACCGCCGATGGTCTGATCATTCATGACACCAAGTTCCGCAAGTCCAGAATGGTCGCCCTGCATCCCACCACCTGGAAGGCCCTGAACCGCTACCTCGTGGTCCGACACAAGGCAAAAACCCAGGATGACCATCTGTTCGTGCTCGCGTCCACCGGTCGACCGCCCAGTAAAAACTATACCGAGATTATCTTCCGGCGTCTCGCGGAACAGACCGGTATCCGCAAGCCCGGTGCACCACGAGGCCCCACACCTCACTCCCTGCGACACTCTTTTGCTGTGCGGTCCATCGAGAACCTCGTTCCCGAGGCCGACCCCAGTCGTCACATGCTGGCCCTGGCCACCTACCTCGGGCATGCCAATGTCTCAGATACTTACTGGTACCTGGAATCGACCCCGATGCTGCTCCAGGGCATCGCCGAGGCCACGGAACGTTCTCATGCCCAACAGTGCGGAGGTTCCCATGACTGATCTGGCCCCCCACCTGACGGACTTCCTGCATGGTCACCTGCCCGACGAACGCGGCTTTAGCCACCATACTATCGAAAGCTACAAGGATTGCTTCCGGTTGTTTGTCCCCTATCTGGGGAAACAGGCCAGGGTACGTCCCATTGCCCTGAAGATCGAGCACATCACGATCCCGCGCATTGCAGCCTTTCTCAACGTATTGGAGCAGGAGCGAGGGAACAGTGTCGCTACGCGCAATCAACGTCTTGCCGCCATAAAGGGTTTCTTCCGTTATCTCGAATACCGGGAGCCCGCCTGTCTCGACCTCGCCCTGCAAGTGCGGGCCATTGTGCAGAAACGGGCCGACAAACCGCTGATCGACTGGCTCGATGAAACCGAGATGCAGGCCATTCTGGATGCCCCGGATATCGGGACCGTGAAGGGATTGCGTGATCGGGCGATGCTGCATCTGTGCTACGCCGCCGGATTGCGGGTTTCGGAATTGACCGGACTGACCCTCGACCATTTCACCAACCCCCAACTGGCACGTATCCGTATCCGGGGCAAGGGCCGACGGGAACGGGAACTGCCGTTGTGGAAGGAAACCAGGACCGTTCTGCGCGAATGGCTCGCGGTCCGCCCACCGGTCAATCATCGTTGTCTGTTTCCCAATGCCCGGGGACGACCGATGAGTACAGAGGGGTTTGCCTACCTTCTCCGGCAGCATGTTGCCACCGCGGAACAGACCGTGCCGTCCATCGCCAGCAAGCGGGTGACTCCCCATACCTTGCGGCATGCCTGTGCGATGTCCGTTCTGCGGTCCACCGGGGATACTCGGAAGGTATCGCTGTGGTTGGGCCATTCGGATGTCAAGACCACCGAGGTGTATTTACGCGCCACACCGGCCGAGAAACTGAAAATCCTGGAGGAAAATACCCCGCCAGACATCCGTCCAGGGACCTTCTATGGGGCACAGGATGCACTGATGGCGGTTCTTGGCGGGAAATAGGCTCCAAATAAAATGCCAAGTAAAAACGCCGGGAAAACCGCATGGTTAAGCCATTCCTGGCCGACAACTTGGCATTTTATTCTACTTGGCATTTGTGCGAAAATGCCAAGCTTGGGATTTTCGCACGATATACTTGCGGCTTGATCCGGTGGAAAAACTCGAAATCCTGTCAGAACGGCCACCGCCGGACATTACCAGAGGAAAATTCGGCGGTGTGCAGGATCAGCTTCTGGCTATGCTGGCAGGGGTATAGGGATATTTTTTATGGGAACCCGGTCCTGCTGGAAACCCTTGAAAGATCAGGGGTTAGGGTGGTAGGGTTCCCATAAACATAAGGTTCCCATAAAGACGGATATGTGAACGTTCACATATCAGGCCATGAAAGGCCTGCTGGCGACACAAAACCAGGACCCGCGCTGGGGAAACGTCCGGCCTCCTTTGGTGCCGGCCACCCAGAAAGATCTGGTCGTTTTAGTTCATACGATCTACCGGTGTTTAGGCGAACTACCGGAGTCCATGCGATCTGCCGGCGTTGAAGCGGGAAACCGGGAGAGACCCTATTGATCAACCTCCAGTCATGGAAAAATTCACGATCACAACCGAACTGCGGGAGGCGTTGACCGAAAACCTGCGTCGTTTCCAGCCGGTTCCCATTGAGGATGCGAATCTTCGCCATGCGGCCGTCGCGATTGTTGTTGCGGGTTCCCAAAATGATTGGACCGTTCCGGGTATTCTGCTTACGCGAAGACCGGTCAGGTTGAACCAGCATTCAGGCCAATATGCGTTGCCGGGTGGGAAAATTGATCCCGGTGAGACGCCGCAAATCGCGGCACTTCGGGAACTGCGTGAAGAGCTGGGGATGCAACTGGAGGAATCGAATATCATCGGGCGGCTGGATGACTACCCCACAAGATCGAAATTCCGCATTACGCCCATCGTATTGTGGTGGGGTTCGCAATACGAATTGTCCCCTTCAGCGGACGAAGTGGACCGGGTGTTCCATATTCCGTTCCATGAACTGGACAGCGACGCGATTCCGGTCTTTGAGCCGGGAGTGGAGGCTGGCCGCCCGGTCCTTTGCTCGAATTTCCCGACGCTGGGGCATCGAATGTACTCGCCTACCGCCTCCATGATCTATCAATTCCGGGAGGTGGCGATACGGGGGCAGTCGACCCGGGTCGCCCATTATGACCAGCCCCGGTTCGCCTGGAAATAAGCGGTTGCTAATTCACGACATTCATGGGTTTGCCGTTGAAATAGCTTTCCAGGTTGTCGACGGCGATTTCGAACAGCCGGTCAACAGCCTGTGCAGTGTGGTACGCGACATGGGGGGTCACAATTATATTGTCCATGGAAGCAAAAGGATGGTCAAAGGGCAAGGGCTCCTGGTGGAAGACATCGATTCCAGCGGCTGCGAGATGGCCGGACTGCAATGACTCAATGAGCGCCTCTTCCTGAACCAGTTCCGCCCGTGCGGTGTTGATGAGGATCGACCCGGGCTGCATGCTTTGAAGTGCGGCCGGGTCGATGATGCCATGGGTTTCCTCATTGGAAGCGAGATGGAGCGAGACAATCGGGCACGATGCATACAGTTCTTCAAGCGTGCACAGCGTGATGTCGTATCGGGTTTCCAGGTCCGGGTTCATCGACCGGGTCCAGACATGGACATTCATTCCGAAGGCATTGCACAGTCGGGCAACGTGTTTGCCGATGCCTCCGAAGCCGATCAATCCGATCTTCTTTCCGTGCAGTTCGACCAGATCGGTGGACTGGTCCCAGATTCCGGATTTGAGTTCCCGGTTCAGACGGGGCAGCTGGCGGCAGACGGATAACAACAGTGCCAGGGTGTGTTCCCCGACGGTGATATCCGAATACCCGGGGCAGTTGCACACCGTGATGTTCCGTTCCCTGGCCTGGTCCATGTCGACAAATTTGTCGGCCCCGACGCCGCTGAAGGAAATCACTTCCAGGTTTTCAGCGGACCGCATTACATCTCCGGGCAGGTCCCAGCCCAGGAGTATGCCCTGGGCGTGGGCGACGCGATGAAGGTATTCCCGGGTGGACCCCGGACGGCCCACGTAAATTTCCAGGTCCGCAAAGGTGCGGAGGCGCTCAAAGTGCCGGGCGTGTAATGCGATTTCATTGCCATCCGCATCGGGATAAGTGATCTTGATCCTGGAAGACATCAGTGGTTCACGGGTTTTTCACGGTTATTACGGTGTATTTTGGAAATTTTCTGTTTCCGGTGTCATTCATAAGTGGTGCACAATGGTCTGTTCACTGGGCCGGGGTGGACCCTCAATACGGACTCGATCTATCGACCCACAAGAACAAAAATAACCGGCAAGTCGTCCGTCATAAAACACAACTGTTCGTGTTCCATCCGATGTGTTCAGATCGATTTCAGCGGCTATTCAGACAGTTCAAAAGCGGGTTGTTTCGAGGATTTCCTGTCGAAGGTGATGGTCGATTGGCAGCCGGCGGATTCATTCAGCCGGGCGGTTGGATGATTGGAGAAATCCGCATTTGGGTTTTGTAGTCGGTTCAATGCCTTCCATGCAACCCTCGTCCCATGATTTCCAACTTGACTGACAAACCCGTTCTGATATCAATCGGTATGGTGATCTGATCGTTGCTATCGACATAATTTAACCCCTGCAAAACTTGCTCATGAAGCATATTCCTTACTTCATGGACAGTCAAATGATAGGATTGCCTGAACAACTCTGCGTCTTGAGTTGGGCGATGATGCAGGGTTGTACTGGGCGTATTCCCCTTTATCACTTTAAAAGAGCAAACCATGACTGCGAAGGCGGCACAAGGGACCATTCAATTATCCGAACCAGCGTCCTACCAGGATGTACTGGATGCACCCCCTCACAAGGTGGCCGAGGTCATTGCCGGTACATTGCACCTGAGCCCGCGGCCCGCCTCCAGGCATGCCAGGGCACGTACCGGGCTTGTGGCGAGAATCGGTCTGCCGTACAGCTATGGAGATGGAGGGCCGGGTGGTTGGTGGATTATCGGCGAGCCGGAGCTGCATCTGGGCGAGGACATTCTGGTCCCTGAACTTGCGGGCTGGCGCCGGGAACGGATGCCGGATTATCCCGACGCGGCATATTTTGCCCTGGCACCAGACTGTATATGCGAGGTCCTCTCGCCCTCGACGAGGGCGCTGGATCAGGGAAAGAAGCGGGCAATCTACGCCCGGGAAGGCGTGGCACACCTCTGGTTCATTGACCCCGATGCGCGTATTCTGGAGGCCTTTGAGTTGAGGGACGGTCAATGGGTTCTGCTGGAGACCCTGACGGACAACGACCCTGTCTCCTTATCCCCCTTCGATGCAACCAGTTTCAGTCTTGGCGATCTGTGGTCGGATTCGTGATGCCGTTTGGTCGGATCGTGCTGACCCTGGTTGCCAGCGAATGATGCCAGCTCAACGGAACCGGTGACAGAATGGGGCACCATTCATACAACCGGATACCATAGCCGATTTCATTTTCGGGCTGTTTCCACAGGCAGGGCTGATATCGGCCATGGAACTGGTTGTGGTGGAGAATCTGCATGAGAGAGAAACACGACCATATCCGGATTGGGCGAAAATCTGGCTTCCGTGCGGCGCATGCCCAAAGGACCTTCCGGAATGTTGGTCTGGCTCTGTTGATCGGCGGATGCTTCCATGTTGCCACGGAAACAGGGGGTGATCCATACCATTGTGTTACGTTGGACCACTCTTGGTATTGAAATGCAAGTCGTCCAGCGTTTACACTGCATGGACGAATCACCGTGCTGGCCGTGGTTGGTTTTGTGGGATAACCGGCCTGCCGGGAGAGTGCTTTCTTTGAACGGGAACGGGGGAATATCATGAGAAGAAATCTGATGGCAGTTTCGGTGCTGCTGATGGCCACCTTGACCACGTATCCGGCGGTGGCCGGGTCCGAGCCCGAGGTTGGGCAGGTTTTCCGGGATTGCGAGTCATGCCCGGAGATGGTAGTCGTCCCATCGGGTGGTTATGAGATGGGGAAACCGACCCATGAGCTGGGGTGGGCGCATGATGGAAATCCCATTGGCCCGGTCCATCCGGTGACCATTGCGGCGGCTTTCGCGGTCAGCCGGTATGAGGTTACCTTTGCCGAGTGGGATGCCTGTGTTGCGCAGGGCGGCTGCAATGCGTACCAGCCCGATGACATGGGCTGGGGCCGGGGCAATCGACCCGTCATCAATGTGTCGTGGAAGGATGCCCGGGCCTTTGTGGCCTGGCTGCACAGCAAAACCGGCCATCCCTACCGTCTCTTGAGTGAATCGGAATGGGAGTATGTTGCCCGGGCGGGCACACAGACGGCATTTCATACCGGTGACCGCATTACCGCAGACCAGGCGAATTTCAATGGTACCTACACCTATAATGGTTCATCCCAGAGTGTTTTCCGGATGCAGACCATCGAGGTGGGAAGTTTCCCCGCCAACAACTTCGGTCTTTTTGATGCGCATGGAAATGTTTCGGAATGGGTGGAGGATTGCTTTGACCGCAATGATGCGGGGGCCTCTTCGGATGGCACGGCGCGTCCGGCCGATGATTGCATTGGGCATGTCCTGCGCGGAGGTTCCTGGACCAGTGATCCGTGGTTTGTCCGGTCATCGAACCGCGTCCGGAACCACATTGAAGGACGAAATCACAACATCGGCTTTCGGGTCGCCCGGACCCTGGGACAATAGGGTTTGGCGGGTTGCCGATTGTTGATGTGTGCATATAAAGTGAATGGACAATCCAGGCGGACAACTGTCATCACCTTTTGGCAGCCCTTTATTCTCCCCGTTAACCAATCCTGAAAAATGGCACGATGTTCAGGCATTCAGGATATGGAAAACGACAGAGGCCAGTGCTGACCTGAAGGGTCAGCACTGGCCCTGGGAACTGGAACGACCAGCCCGAAAAGGTTAGGCCGCTTTTGGGAACGGCCCTCTGGTCGCTGGGGGAAGTATATGCGGTATTGTGCCGGTCATGCAAACCTGGGAGCACAAAAATGATGTCAACACACATGGAGCCTGATTTCGGGACCTGCACAACGAAAAAAACAGAATTTTTCCTGTCCCATCGTTCGCACCTGCCTGTCAAGGGACTCCCGTTGTCCTTTACTGATACGCAACACGCCAGGTTCAACCGGCCATGTACAATCCGGATTTTTGGGGGCGCTTTGTCGAAACGATTGTTGACGGCTTGAAAAGCAGATTTACCTTTGCCGGTACCATAAAAATTGAACACATAAAGATCGATTGATCGCCCTGACACAATGCGAGAATTCAATTCCGGCTATACCGCTGACCTGGACAGCAGGATGAGTGCAGCACTGCGTGACGATTTTTTTCAAAAGGGATGGTGCGTTCTGCCCTACGATCCCCCCTTGAAGGAGTGGGTCGACCATTGCCGTCCTTACGCGCGTGGGACCATTGATCACGCAGAAAACAGGCAGTGGCTGCGATGCGGGGGCACCTGGTTTGCCGGGGTCAATGCCCTGCACAACGACGGGCAGGGCCGCATCCATGGGGGGCCGCCCCTGACCGGGCTGGCGGTGGATTTTCTGAACCGTTACCTGGATACGGGGAGTTTTGTGTGGGACCGGGCGCAGATCTCCATTTGTTATCCCGGATACCCGCAACCCATGGACTCAGAAACCACCAGGGCCTTCCGATACCGATTGAACAGGGATGCCGCCCATGTCGACGGGCTGTTGCCCGAGGGCGCGGACCGTCGAAGATTTCTGCGGGAACACCACGCGTTCATTCTGGGTATTCCATTGGTGGAATACGGGAAAAATGCCTCTCCATTTGTCATCTGGGAAGGGTCTCATGAACTGGTTCGCGAGCGTTTTCAGACCGTATTTCATGGCATACCGCCGGACCGGTGGCGGGATATGGACATCACTGAGAGCTATCATGCTCTCCGCAAGACGATCTTTGAGCGCTGCCAGCGAACCATTGTGCACTGTAATCCCGGGGAAGCGTATCTGGCCCATCGTCTGAGTCTGCACGGTATTTCTCCCTGGCAGTCGGGTGTCACCGGCTCTTCCGAAGGCCGGATGATTTGTTATTTTCGACCGGAACTCGGCGAGCCGGCCATGTGGCTGAACAATCCGTGAAACCCGTCTCTGGAGCCTCCTTGAAGGGAACTGTGAAGCCTCGGGCTGCGTATATTCTGATACACTGATGGGGTCCCTTGAAACCAGTCTATCAAGACCGCTGTTTACCTTCTGTTTGCAGGAAGTGGCTGATGACGATAACCACTGTAGCTTCGAATAATGAATGATCTGACTCACAACCAAGAAAGGTCGGAATCGGTGAACGGGGATAAAGTCCCCGGTGAACTCGAGATGGCGCCCGACCTGATGCTCGATCTCGCACGCCAGAGTGCCGAATTGCTGGTTGATCGCATGCAGGGCCTGCCGGAAGAAAACTCCTGGGACGGTGACTTCCGGGGGTCGCTCGAGCCTGTGCTCCTGGAAGAGCCGCCCGAGGAAGGCAATGCACCCAACGAGGTCATCGAACGGGTTGCCCGGGAGGTGCTTCCGTTCGCAATGCGCCTGGATCATCCCCGCTGTTTCGCATTCGTTCCCTCTGCACCCACTTGGCCCGGGGTGCTGGCGGACTTCATCGCATCCGGGTTCAACTTCAACGTCTGCACCTGGCTGGTTGCCAGCGGTCCGAGCCAGCTCGAGCTTGTGGTCATCGACTGGTTCCGGCGTTGGGTTGGCTATCCGGAAGGGGCGGGCGGGCTGTTGACCAGCGGCGGCTCGGCGGCGGCCCTCAACGCGTTTGTCGCGGCACGGGAGGCTGCGGGCAATCCTGAACGGCCGACCGTGTACATGAGCGACCAGAGCCACAGTGCACAGGTCCGCTCCGCGCGGATCATCGGCGTCCGGCCCGAATGCATCCGCAGCGTTCCCATCGACAAGACCTTCCGCCTGGACATGAATGCACTGGCCCGTGCCGTTGCCGACGACCGTGCTGCCGGATTTTCCCCCATGGTGGTCTGCGCCAATGCCGGTGCGACCGGCAACGGGGCGATCGACCCCCTCGAGGAAATGGCCGACTTCTGCGAAACCGAAGGGATCTGGCTGCATGCCGATGCATCGTACGGCGGTTTTGCGGTGCTGACCGCCGAGGGCCGGAAACTTCTGCGCGGCATCGAACGATCCGACTCCATCGCTCTGGATGGGCACAAGTGGCTTTTTCAGCCCTACGAGATCGGTGGCCTTCTGGTGAAGGACCTCCGTACCCTCGAGACCCCGTTCTCTGTCCAGCATGATGTCCTCCAGGATACGGTCTGGGGCGAAACTCATCCAAATTTCTCGGACCGGAGCCTGCAGTTGAGCCGGGGTTTCCGGGCGCTGAAGGTCTGGATGTCGATTCAGACGTTCGGTGTCGCCGCGTTCCGCAGAGCCGTCTCCAGATCCATGGTGCTGGCCGTGAGGGCCGGTAAGCTAGTCCGGAAAAGTTCCGTTCTGGAACTGTTGGCTCCCGTGTCACTCGGGATCGTGTGTTTCCGGATCAACCCCGAGGACCCCTCGCTGGAAGAGAAAGACCTGTATGAAATCAACCGGACCGTGCTTGCGCGCGTGCTCTGGGAAGATCGGGCCTTGATGTCCTCGACGGTTGTCGAAAATCAATTTTCCCTGAGGCTCTGCATCATCAACCACAACACGACCTGGAACGATGTGTGCGAAACCCTGGAGTTCATCGAACGAACTGGGAGAGAAGAACTGTCGAAAATAAGTTGATTTCCGTGCATTCCATCGAATGGACATCTATGGACCAGTTTGCACGACGGCTTATGGTGCTGCCTCTGTCCGCTTTTCCCCCAGCCGTCCGACAAGGCAGGCCGCGTACGGTTCGTCATGTCACGGCCATGGTCCGTCATTGATCTGGCTTGTGGGGCGGGACAGGAACGCGCGCCGGCAAGAGAAGCCGAAAACCCAGCGTTGGCAGACGGGTTTGCAGGATGCGTCACAGATGGGCACGGCGGTGGGGGGGAAAGCCCCGGGTGATCAGTGTCATGGACCGGAAGGCGGGGTCGTAAAAAGAGGAATCACTCTTTTATTTATGCATTATTCGGGCTACTTCATGACAAATCCAGGCGAGGGCTGAAATGAGAGTATGGATGTTCAACCTTAGGCGTGATCTATTTGGACCATATGGTTATCGAACCTGGATAGTTTGCATTACCACCATCGTCGCTGCCTACTTTAGCGTTTACGCAGTACTGGAGTCGAGGCATGACCGACAATTGAATCGTGCACTATTTGAGAGAAACTCGTTCATGACAATGGTATCGTCTGGAAACGGGGGCACGTTCTTGGCAGCAATAAAGGATTTTGGTCCAATTCAAAAGATAGAGATCCCGGTCGCACCGAATTTGTTAGCGCCTTGGGATTGGTTGGGAATCGAATATCCGAACGAAGAGCCATTGTTGCGCTGGGCTACGCACCGTTTTTCTTTGTGCTCCGCTCGAGAGTGCGGACGTGTTGATGATTCGGGAGAGGATGTGTTCCGTATTGACTTGGTAGGTGCGGACCTTCGAGGGGCAAACTTGGAAAAAGTATTCTTAGTGAACAGTCGCTTGACTAACGCGGACCTAAGTGGTGCTAACCTTCAAGAAGCTTTGTTGATGGGAGCAGTTCTGGTATCAATCACTGCCAAACATGCAGACCTGAGAGGAGCGAATCTAACTTCCGCTACCTTGAATGATGCTAATTTGGAAAACAGCGACCTTAGCGGAGCGGATTTACACTCCGTAAGCTTCCGAACGCCGGATCGAACAGAGGAATATAATGGGGAGAAATTCACAGTTCTTGGTCAACCAGCGGATTTGCGAGGGGCGAAATTGGTTGGCGTAAAGAACGCAAGTTCAGACATGTTCAATGATGCTTATTGGGACGAAAAGACAATGTGGCCTAATTGGCACACGCCTCCATGTAAAAGAAATGTGCCGAATGACTTGTGCTGTGTCGAGTAGAAAATTGCGCCGTGCCGCTTGGAGTTAAGGTCCGCCACCAACCAAGGTCGAAGTTAGAGAAACGTATGGGCTGTTGAACTGCTCCGTTGTACTGATAATAGTAGTTTTCTGGTTGTCTCTTCACTAGGTCCGTTGTGAACGAGCAAGATATCTCATTGGGAATAAAGAACCAATCACCAGTGTAAGCGTTCGAGCATATTCAAACAAAAAGCCTCTTTGCGGTTCCCCGCGAACATGGAATGATTGCCTCTTCCTGACCCCGAAAAGCAACCGTCCGTAGTTTGTGATTGGAAAGTTCAGTCGGGAAAGTGAAAAACAAAATACTTTGTTATGCAAGGTAATATGTGCTAGCATTCCTGCATGAATGAAACAATGCTTGACAGATGGCTGGTGCAGTCGCGAAAAGGGTTTCTGGAATTGTGCGTATTGCTGGTTTTGCAGAAAAAAGATCAAGTTTACGGCTTGGAATTGTTGCACCTGTTTGAGCAGTTGGGGCTGACCGTGCATGAAGGCACTCTCTACCCGCTGCTGAATCGGATGCACAAAAATGGCTGGTTGGAGTCCACCTGGAAAATGCCTGCTGGCCGGGGTCATCCCCGGCGCTTTTATGCTTTAACTCCTCGTGGCAGGAGACTGTTGCCGGAAATGCTGTCAGCACACCATGCGCATATTCGTGTTCTGCAAACCCTGGAGAAACAATCGTGAACCAACAGCAATACATCACAGCTTTTCGCAAAGCGCTTCAAGGACTGGATCCATCGTCCCGCGAGGAAATCGTCCGGGAAATTGAGATGCATATCAAAGAAATGCCAGAGAGTGAAACCTTGTTGCTTGAAAGATTCGGAACCCCCGCCGAGTTGGCTGGCAGGTATCTGGAAGGGGAACCCATCACAGTGCCCCTCAGAAAGAGGGTTGCCCGGGTGGGCAGGAAATTCCTGGTGGTGACCGGTGCCATAGGGGTGGTGACCGTGGTCGCTTTCGCGGTCTTGTTCCATTACTGGAACCGAGACGCCTTTGACTATTCGAATGAGAATGCTTCAGAACTGGACAGCGGGTTGTGGGATTGGCACGAGGTGGAGTGGTCTTCATCGATAACCGTCCATGTCTTCCAGTCCCAAGCGGTGTTCTACTGGCATGGAAACGATACACTTCGTTGGCGTTGCACCCGAGACCGCGGCAAGAGTGCGTTTCAACAGGGAATGCTGAAAATTCGCCACAATGAATGTTTGCTTTTTTTGCCTGAATTCCTGTCTACCCTGGTGATCACTCAAGGTGATTCCGTCTTGGTGAGACCCCAGGCCGATACCGTGGTTGAGCTGACCCAGGGCAAACTGAGAATTGCACCCAATGGGAACCCGTACCGATTCGAAATCGAGGCGGTTCGAAGCAGTATCGAAGACTTCATCTCTGAAGAAGATGCGGCGGTAACCATCGCGGTCAAAAGTTCCGAAGCGGAAGTCTCGGGGTATGAGTACTGAGTCAAACCGGTAAACATTCCATTGACAATGATTCCGTGATGCGATCAGGCGCCCCGGTGCATATACCTGAAATGGGTTGTCTAGTATTATCCGGTTTCATACAAAGAACGGGGTCCCGATACGGCCCTTTGAAACCAAGTAAAGCAATATGGAACTGAATGCAAACAATATCGTAGACTCGGATATGGCGTCTTTTGCCGAGGATGTCATCGCCGCCTCCAACGAACAGTTGGTAATGGTGGATTTCTGGGCACAGTGGTGTGGTCCGTGCAGGTCGCTGACGCCATTGCTGGAAAAACTGGTGGGCCAGTACGATGGCAAACTGAAGCTGGTCAAGATTGATACCGATGCAAACCAGGAAATCGCCCGGCAATTCGGTATTCGCAGCCTGCCGACGGTGTTCCTTTTTTTCAAGGGGAAGCCCGTAGACCAGTTTATGGGGTTGCAGCCTGAAGCCGCCATCCGGGAAAAGATCGACCCCTATCTGGTGAATCAGTCCGACTTGATGCTTCAGCAGGCCAATGCCGCGTATGAGGCCGGGCAGAAGGATGCCGCCATGGCATTTTTGCAGCAGCTGATTCACAATGAACCGGACAATGAAGCGGCCAAGCTGCAACTGTTGCAATGGCTGTCCCTGGCCAACCGCATGGAAGAAGCCCGGACCGTCGCAGAGTTGCTCTCAAAGGAGTCAAAAAAATCTCCCCAATATCGCGGGTTTTCCATCAAGGTCGAGTTTTCAGAAACACTGGTTGATCTGAAGGACATGGACCAACTGTTGCAGGAACTGGAAGCGGACAATGAAAACCTGGATGCGCGATTCCACCTGTCGTTGGCCCTCATTGGCGCGGGGCGATACCCGGAGGCACTGGAAAATTTGCTGGAAATCATCCAGCGGAACCGGCGCTACCGGGACGAGGAGCCGCGTAAAACCATGATCAAGGTATTTGAGGTTCTGGGAGGGAAAGGAGAACTGGTGACCGACTATCGCCGTCGACTCGCCCGCCTGTTGCATTAGTTCAAAAAACACCGGGTGGCCGCACGGTGTCATCGGGACCCTTTGGGACCCGGCATCGGCAAAACCCGGTTTCAACGCCGGCCCGGGCGGGCTGTGTCGATTGGGTGCCTACGCCGTGGAGAGGCAGGGGAGGGGTTGCAGAACCGGTACGGATTCGTTGCCGGCTGCCGGATACAATGACGATGCAAAGAAGTTTTTCCAATGGTCAAAACAATGACCGGCAGACCGGTGGCCTGTCGGATGGTCGCCATGGGCCCAATTTCGAGAAGAACATGAACACACTGAAACTCATCCAGTCCGAAGTCTGCCCCTATGCCCAGCGCACCCACATGTGTCTGCTGGAGAAGTCTCTGGATTTTGACATTGTGGAGGTTGACCTGGCGGACAAACCGGCCTGGTTTGAGGAAATCTCCCCGTACGGTAAAGTGCCGGTGCTGGAGGACGGGGAGATCCGGATTTATGAATCCTCGGTCATCAATGAATACCTCGATGAGGTGTACCGCCATCCACCCCTGATGCCGTCATCGGCCTCGGCCCGGGCCGTGGCCAGGATATGGATTGATTTCGACAACGTCCGGTTTGTTCCGGCCTTTTACCGGGTATTGCTCGAACAGGATTTACCGAGGCAGCAGAAAATCGTTGATCAGCTGGTCGACCACATGAAGTATATGGAAGAGGCCGGTTTTGCCAGTCACTGGAAAGGCCCCTACTGGTTCAACGGTGATATTTCCCTGGTGGACCTGACCCTGTATCCCCACTTCGAGCGCATGGCGGTTCTTGAAACCTATCGGAATATCAGTATTCCCCCCGCCTGCCACAAGCTGATGGAGTGGTGCGCGGCGATGAAGGAAAGACCGAGCGCAAGGTTTACCGCCCACGATGACGACTATCACATCGAGTCATACCGCCATTACGCGGATGGCACGGCATCGGGTACCACGGCCAGGGACATGCGCCAATAGAAACGGGGTTGCCTGGCGAGGGCCCCGTTTCCGCGGTCAGGATAAAGCCGGGGCCATGGCAGCCGCCCCCTTTCGGGGGCATCTTCCAGGGGGAATGCGAAGGCCGGTCCGGGTGCTTCAGGGCCCGCCGTGATCAGGCCGGCTCTCTTCCAGGTTGTGCGGCATGATGTGGATGATTACTTCCGCATTGGGGAAGGTTCGATGAAGCCTGGATTCCACATCCCGGGTGATATCATGGGCAGCCGCCACACTCTTGCTGCCATCAATTTCCAGGTAGAACTCGATAAACAGGTTCATCCCGGAGCTTCGTGTTCGCAGGCCATGCAGGTTGTGGACCTGGCCGCTGGCCCGGACAATCTCCGCAATTTCCTGCCTGTCCGAATCCGGCAATTCCTTGTCAACAAGAATGTCGACGGATTGCTGGCCGATTTTCCAGGCGCCATGCAAAAGCACCATGGCAATCATCAGCGCGAACAAGGGGTCGTAATACTGCCACGTGGTCTGTTGTGTCAGGACAATGGCAGCAATCACCGCCAGATTGATCAACAGGTCCCCCTTGTAGTGGAGGCTGTCCGCAGCAATGGCGACGGAATCGGTTTTGCGGATGACGTAATACTGGAACCCGACCAGAACCAGCGTCAGAATAATGGAAAAAACCATCACGCCGATTCCGAGTGCCGGGTGGTGGATTTCCTGGACATGAACGAAGCGTTTCAGGGACTCATAGACCAGGAACAGGGCTGAAACAGTGATGAAAACAGCTTGGGCGATGGCGGCAAGGGCTTCAAATTTTCCATGGCCAAAACGGTGTTCCCGGTCAGCAGGCTGGGTCGCATGGTGGACCCCGACCATCATGACGATGGAGGAAAAGGCGTCAATGATGGAATCGATCAGGGAGGAGAGCAGGCTCACCGAGCCCGTCTTGAGATAAGCGACCAGCTTGGCACCGATCAGGATCACGGCGGTGGCGACGCTGGCATAGGTCGCCCATTTTCGAAGACCGATTTCATGATTGAGCCGGTTTCGATCCTGTTCGGAGAGGTTGGAACGGGTCATTAACCAAGTCTACCCGAATCCGTCGCCGTCGGCATCCGGGGGGCTTTTTCGGACCCTGGAACGGATGAACCGATGTCAGCCATTGCCAGCAAGAACACCCCTGCCAGGAGCCAGGCCGGCCTGTACCTGCACCGGGTTCCAGGATTCCCGGTCTGGCAAAATCAATCCATCAGATCGAATGCTCCCTCCCTCCTGAATCCATGGAAACCGCGCTGGTTCCGGGAGTCGGGTTCCGGGCCACCGGGGCAATCCGGGTAGCGGATTGTGCGGTTCTGTCTTGGGTCCCGTTATTCCCGGATAATCATTTCCTGGGCCCCGGCATGGCGGCCGAGAACGGCTTCACGGTGGAAAACATAGATTCCGGATCCGACAATGATCGCAATTCCAACCCAGGTAAGCGGATCCGGAAAATCATTGAAAAAGATAAAGCCGAGAATGGTTGCACCGATGATTTCCACATACTGGAAGGGAGCCAGCACGCTGACCGGAGCCCGCCGGAATGCGTGAACAACGAGTAGGTGTCCGATCGTTGCGATGAATCCCAGGGCGGCCAGCAACGTCCACTCGGTCAGGCTCGGCCAGGTGGTGACAAGGATTCCAATCTGGTTTCGGGTTCCAATGGCCAGTGCACCCCCCATGACCAGCAGGCCGAAAAGGCCGGCAAAAAACTGCAGGCGAACCGGGTCTTCGTTTGCCACCAGCTTTCGCGTCAGCAGGATATAGAATGAAAAAAAGACCGCGGCCAATACGGGATACAGGACGGGCCAACCCACGTCGGAAAAGGTGGGCCGGATAATAATGAGGGCACCGAGAAACCCGATGGCAATCGCCAACAGTCTGCGCCAGCCGACGGTTTCCCCCAAAAACACCGCCGACAGCAGGGTCACCAGCAGCGGTTCAATGAAAAATATGGAGATGGCATCGGCAACCGGCAGGTACGCAAGGCCACTGAAAAAAGACAGGGTGGCGGCCGCGATGAGTGTTCCTCTTGCGGCATGCAGCCACAGGGCGGGAGTCAGCCACGCTCCCCGGGTCCACAGCAACAGCGGGAACATGAACAAAACCTGGAACAGAAACCGGCTGGCGGTCACCTGTCCGGAAGAGACGGACCCCGACAGCCATTTTGCGATCGCGTCGATACCCGGGAGCATCAGCATGGCCAGGACCATCATGACCATCGCGCGCTCGGTTTCGTTGCGTGGGTTCACCATGGTTTGTTCCAGGTCAAAAGCGGTTCGGGCCCGGAATCATTTTCGCGTTGCCGGGATGGGGTGTCAGGAAGGGAATTGCGGGGTTCTTATGAGCCCGGTGGCTCAAAGAATTCCACTTCACCCGTATCCAGGGAATATTCCGCTCCAAGGATTAACAGCCTTCCGCTGGTGACCAACGATTCCAGGAACCGGGAATCTTCGCACAACCGGTTGACGGAAGACCGGATGTTGGCCTTGACTGCCTGGTCGATCAGTGTCTGTGAATCAGGGAGGTTCCCGGATGCAAGCAGGGGCTCCACGGCTGGCTGGATTCGTCCAACGATGGCCTGCAGATTGGGAGAGTGGTTTTCACCGGGCCGCGCCAATGCTTCCAGGGTCGCCATGACCGCCCCGCACCGGGAATGGCCCAGCACCAGTACCAGGGGGATGTCAAATTTTTCCACGGCAAATTCCACGCTGCCGACCTGGGAAGGAGCGGCCACATTGCCGGCGATTCGTATCACAAACAGGTCCCCCAGTCCCTGGTCGAAAATGATTTCTGCCGGGACCCGGGCATCGGAACAGCCAAGGATGATGGCAGCCGGTTCCTGCCGGCGGGGCAGGGTATACCGCCTGGAACCGGGCTCCGGTGCAGGCTGGTTCCGGATGTTGGCGACAAATCGCCGGTTGCCCTGTTTGAGCCTGTCCAGCGCCTTAAGGGCCCGGTTCATGGTTTTCAATGCCAACCCGGGAATCTCAGGCAAACCTTCGTCCCCCATTCAGCCAGACCGGAACCGGCCATGATCGGGAAGGACCCGGATGGAGAATTTTTTGCACGGACCGGGGAAAGGAAAACCATGGGGTGGGCGCGGGGTTCAGGTTCAAAGGAGTCGGGGATAGCCCCGATTTTCCGCTTTCTGCTTCATGTCATGAATCCCCAGGTAGTCCTCGTGGTTGACTTCAATGAAGCGGTTGATGCACAGGGTTTCCCGGATTCCCGGTGGGAGTGTCTTTAGTGCCTGGTTGAACACCTTGACAAGCAATCCCCTGTCAAGGTCCAGAGATTTTCCGATGATGAATGGCAGTCCCATCGTGTATTTTGATTGTCCGATAATCTTTAATGTGCGTTCATCAATCTTACCTTGGGATTTGGCGAAATAGTAGGTGTTTGCATCCACCGCAGCGATATCTGCAGCTCCTTTTTGAACCAGTTTCAGGCTGGACAGGTGGGAACCGCTGACAATGACCTGATGAAAAAACGGGCCGGAACCCGCAGACCGGGACACCGCGTAACGCAATACATTCATGCCGCTGTTTGAATCCGTGGTGTTGATGGCTGCGATGGAGTCCCTGAACTCTCCCAGTTTCGTTTTGTCAGAGCCTGCCCGGGTGACAAACCAGCTTGAGTAGCGTCCTCCCACCGAGCCCCTGACATTGAATTCGGGGGTGCACAGGACATCGTGGGTGGTATGCAGCCGGGTGATATACGGATAACCACAGGTATGTCCAAAAAGAAAGTTGCGGTGATAATATGCTTCAGGGCGGTCAAGAAAAGAAATCGCGAAGGGTTCATTGTAGGGTGCCGGGAGACGAGGATGCAGGTTGGACAGCCATGCCAGCCATGCCTCCTGCAGGCGCCGGGTGAAAGCGTACATCCCGCAACCCACACGGGGGGTATTCTGGCCGGGCATCACTGTTTTCCGTAGAAGGGGTGTACCGGGGAGTGAATCGGGCGGAAAGCAAACCGGAGCCAGTCCGAATAACCCGGATACCGAAAATCTCCGTTCTCAGCGATATATCTCGCCTTGTTCTCCTGATACTCCCTTTTCAGCCGATACCAGGCCAGCCCCGGTTTCTGGTGGTGAATACAGTGATAGTTGTTGTTGAGATACAGCAGCGACATCGGCAGAGAAGCCTCCTGAATCACGGAGCGGTTGGCTACCTCCGTTACCGGCTGGTGCTCGAAGAATGAGCGCAGCTGAATCATGGAGAGGGAAAGATAGGCGGTTAACAGGTACTGCCAGGCAGGAATATTGAATCCGGTCTGGACCAGGACCAGGATCCCCGCGATCAGTGAATAGTGAAGAATCCACATCCCTTTCCTTTTCACAGGAGCCGCCCGGAGGTCCGTGACCGCACTTTTGGCGAGGAGGCAGATACAGGTTCCCGGGCCCATCAGCATCCTCCCCGCCAGCGTCATGTTCACCCATGCCATCCATCTTCTGGGTTGACCCATCTGCATCCACACCTTTTCCGTGCAGAAAAAACTTTCCGGGTCGACCCCCGGATAGGTAATGTCTTCGTTGCGGTGATGCTTGAGATGGGTTTCCCTGAAGATCGTATAGGGGAAGATCAGGGCCAGTGGCGGATAGCCCAGCAGGTTATTGATAGTCTGGTTCCCGGTGGGGTGCCCATGGATCAGTTCATGGCAAAGCGAGCTGTGCAGGGTCAGCAGGAGAGTCAGCAGGGGCACGCCAACCGCCCAGTGCATCATTTGAAAATTGCGGAGGGTCAAAAACCAGGCAGAATATACAAAAATGATCAACAACCATGTTGGCCACTCTGGTGTCCGATGGGTTGTCCGGGTGTTCACGTACGGTTAGGGCATGAAATAAAAGAGGCTTGTCAGGGAATTTATAGCAGAAATAATGCTTGTATTCCAATCTGCCGTGAGTATATTTTGGGAGGGGTTAACCTACTTGTGATCCAGCCATGGCCAGACGACAGCGCAGGGTAAGGGAAAAGCCGGCATTCAAACTGGAACAGTTGCCGGTTGTTCAGCTTGAAAATGGGTATCCCCCCATTGAAGTGCTCAGCGGGGAATCCATCGAATTGATACACGATGGTTCCATGCGCATCCTGGAGCAGGTCGGGCTGGAAATCCTCAATGAACCGGCCAGGGAACTGATGATCCGGCACGGCGCGACGCTGGACCGTGAAACCGGGTATGTGCGAATGGACAGGGAGATGGTCATGGGATTGATTGCTTCCATTCCATCCGAGTTTACCCTGCATGCCCGGAACCCCCGGTTCAACGCCATCTATGGAGGCAGCCATCTCAATTTCACGCCGGTGGCCAGTGCGCCAAACTGTTCAGACCTGGACCATGGCCGACGAGCCGGAAACTTTGCGGATTATTGCCGGTTTGTGAAGCTTGGGCAGGTATTCAACGTGATGGGCGCCTTTTCCGGATATCCGGTGGAGCCCGCGGACCTGCCGCCACATATTCGTCATCTTGATGCATATCGGGCATTCATTACCCTGAGTGAAAAACCATGGCATGCCTACAGCCTGGGCAACGGAAAAATCGAGGATGCCATTGAAATGATCTGCATGGCACGTGGAATCGACAAGGAGAGGCTGAAGTCCGAGCCCAGTATCCTCACCGTGGTGAATACGAATTCCCCCCTGAAGGTGGATGTCCCCATGCTGGACGGTCTGATGACGATGGCGGAATTCGGGCAGCCGGTGGTGGTCACACCGTTTACCCTTTCCGGCGCCATGAGTCCGGTGACCATCGCCGGTGCGCTGGCCCAGCAGAATGCCGAAGCCCTGGGCGTCCTTGCGGTCACGCAAATGGTGAATCCGGGGGCACCGGCCATGTATGGGGGATTCACCTCCAATGTCGATATGAAATCGGGTTCCCCGGCATTTGGTACGCCTGAGTATGCCAAGGCGGTACTGGCCGGCGGCCAGCTGGCCCGGCGTTACCATCTTCCCTATCGCACCTCCAACGTGAATGCCTCCAATTGTGTGGATGCCCAGGCCGCCTGGGAGTCGGGCATGTCCTTGTGGGCGGCTGTGATGGCCCATGGCAACCTGATCAAGCACAGCGGGGGCTGGCTCGAGGGGGGTCTGTGCGCTTCCTTTGAGAAGCTGATCGTTGACATGGAAATGGTGCAAATGATGTATGAATTCCTGAAGCCGCTGAAAGTCACGGAAAGTGAACTGGCGTTGGAGACGATCAAGGAGGTTGGCGCAGGAGGTCATTTTTTCGGTTCGGCCCATACCATTGACCGTTACAAGGATGCGTTCTATGCACCCATTGTCACCGATTGGAGAAATTTCGAAAGCTGGACGGAAAACGGGGCCGTCGAGACGGCACAACGGGCCAATCAATTGTTCAAACAGATATTGAATACCTATGAGGAACCGGCACTGGACCCGGCGATACGGGAACAGCTTGATGAATACGTGGCTAGGCGGAAGAGTGAAATCGAACCGGGCTGGTAGCCGGGTTGGCCACCCCGGAATCGAGGGGGGCAATGGGGGCCAGACGGTTCAATGGCCTCCTGCAGGCACGGCGGTCTGGCCCATTTCTCGGTCCCGGCAGCGTGAACCATACCATGCAATGGAGAAATCCCGCCAGCGGGAAGGAATTGAACCGGGTCGGTGTACCCGACCCCGGCCCTTGAATGCAAGGGCCGGTTGGCAAGACCTCCCGGAATAACCCCAACAACAACCTATTTGACAGATTACGATGAAAACTTATACCCAGGCGGCCATCATTGGCGGTGGCGTGGTGGGCTGCAGTGTGCTGTACCACCTTGCTAAATTTGGCTGGAAAGATGTCATGCTCATCGAACGGTCCGAACTGACCTCCGGGTCCACATGGCATGCAGCCGGTGGTTTCCACACCCTGAATGCGGATACCAACATGGCGGCACTCCAGGGATACACGATTGGCCTGTACAGGGAACTGGAAGCCGTTTCCGGGCAGAGTTGCGGCCTGCACCATGTTGGCGGCATTACCCTTGCCGGGACTCCGGACCGAATGGATTTTCTGAAGGCTGCCCGGGCGAAACACCGCTACATGGGCCTGGATACCCATCTGGTTACTCCCGAAGAAATTCGTCAGCTTTCTCCCATTACCAATACGGATGGCGTGCTCGGTGCCCTGTACGATCCTCTGGACGGGCATCTTGACCCGTCGGGCACAACCCATGCCTATGCCCGGGCCGCCCAGCAGCAGGGGGCGGAAATCATACTTCGCAACCGGGTCATCGAAACCAATCCGCGCGCGGATGGCAGCTGGGAACTGGTGACGGAGCAGGGTACGGTGGTGGCGGAGCATGTGGTCAATGCGGCCGGGCTGTGGGCACGGGAAGTCGGGGAGATGGCCGGGGTCTACCTGCCGTTGCACCCCATGGAGCACCAGTACCTGGCCACCGACAAGATTGATGAAGTCATGAACCATCCTACCGAGCTCCCCCATGTCATGGACCCCGAAGGGGAAAGTTATCTCCGGCAGGAGAGGCAGGGTCTGGTGATCGGCTTTTATGAACAGTCCTGTGACCCTTGGGCGGTGGACGGTACGCCCTGGGACTTTGGCCATGAACTGCTCCCGGACAACCTGGACCGCATCAGCGATGCCATGGCGTTCGCCTTCAAGCGGTATCCGGTGCTGGAAAGAGCCGGGATCAAGACGGTCATCAATGGCCCCTTTACGTTTGCACCGGATGGGAATCCCCTGGTTGGCCCCGTGCCGGGACTGAGGAACTACTGGACGGCCTGTGGAGTCATGGCCGGATTCAGCCAGGGTGGAGGAGTGGGGCTGACCCTGGCCGAATGGATGGTGGATGGCGAGCCTTCCCGGGATGTATTTGCCATGGATGTTTCCCGGTTCGGGGATTTCTGCACAAAATCCTATACCCGGTTGAAGGTGACCGAGAATTACCAGCGCCGCTTTTCTGTGGCGTACCCCAACGAGGAATTGCCCGCGGCCCGACCCTTCCACACCACCCCGGCCTATGCGCTCTGGAAGCAGCAAAATGCGGTATTCGGTACGGCCTATGGGATGGAAACGGTGAATTACTTTGCCGCGGAAAACGAGGAGCCTTATGAAGTCCCGTCCTTTCGCCGGTCCAATGCATTCGATACCGTGGCCCAGGAATGCCATGCGGTGAGAACGGCGGTTGGAATCAACGAAATCCACACCTTCAGCAAATTCGAGGTGACCGGGGACGGGGCGGCCAACTGGATCAATACCATCATGGCGGGCAGGATGCCGGAAGAGGGAAAACTGACCCTGTCGCCCATGCTCAGTCACCAGGGCCGGTTGATTGGGGATTTCACCATTTCAAAACTGGGGGGAAACACGTACCAGATGAATGCCTCCTATGCGTCTCAGTCGTACCACATGCGTTGGTTTGAACGTCATTTGCCGGACTCGGGGGTACGCATACGGAATATCTCCCGGGAGCGCATCGGTTTTCAGATTGCGGGACCGAATGCCCGGGAGCTGCTTTCCCGGGTTGCCAGGGGAGATGTTTCCACCCGGGCCTTTCCATTCCTCGGGGTCAGGCGGATGCAGGTTGGACCCTGTGAAACCATTGTCCAGCGGGTCTCCTACACCGGTGATCTCGGGTATGAAATCTATGTGCCGGCCAGCCAGCAGATTGCGTTGTACCAGGTTCTTTCCGAAGCCGGAAGGGACCTGGGGCTGCGTCCGTTTGGCATGCGTGCGATGATGAGTCTGCGCCTGGAAAAATCCTTTGGATCCTGGTTGAGGGAGTACCGCCCCGACTTCATGCCGGTGGAAACCGGTATGGACCGGTTTGTGGCCTATGGCAAGGAGGTTGAGTTCATTGGCAAATCCGCCGCCCTGGAGGACCGGGCAAGAAAGCCTTCAAGAAAACTATGCACCTTTATCGTTGATGCCGAAGATGCCGATGCCGTCGCGGATGAACCCATTTGGCACGATGGCGAGGTCGTGGGATTCGTGACGTCCGGGGGGTATGCGCATTACTCGGGGAAAAGCGTTGCCATCGGGTTCATTCCGGTCGAACTGGTCAAGGAGGGAAGGGTCGTTGAAATAGAAATTCTGGGTAAGCGTTGCCGGGCAACGCAGTTCACCCGGACGCTCTTTGATCCGGACGGGACAAGAATGCGGGGATGAAGGCCCGTCTGGGGGGCGGCATGGCCAGTACATGCGGTTTTGCCAAACGGAAGGCCGATCTTGGCACCGCCAGATTCGTGTGCTGCAAAGTTGTCCTGTTTCTTAGCCCGTCTTGGTCCACGGTACGTCAATTCCGTCGCCGATACTCAATCCACTCAATGGGTGTATCCAATTCCACGGGTACAGGGACAATCTTCGGGTAGTCTCCTGCGCTCGCCGCGTCAACATCGAACTCGTGACTGGCAACCAGGGCTGGTACCTCTTGCTGACTGAAGTTCAGTGAGTACCGACACAGTGCTATGTTCCATCGACAAAGAGGATTCGTCTGATCCAACACAGAACGCGCACCAATGGCTCTTCATGACGCGCCTTGGTTCAAGAATGTCGTATATTTTCTGGATAAATTGTCGTATGTTTGCTAGGCTTTCTGCAATCTTTTGTTGCCTTGATTAAAGAGAAGTCATGTCTATCAAAGTTCAGATACAAAAACGACTGAGTCGCTCAAAGCGCTACGTTTTCATGCGAGCCGATTTCAAGGATATTGCCGGGTATGATCAGGTTGGACGCGTATTACGTGACCTGGTGAAGGACGGTGAGTTGCTAAAAGTCGGTTATGGTGTCTATACCAAGGCCAGGAAAAACTCGATAACAGGCAGGCTCATGCCTGCGTGCCCTGGTGGTTCGGATGCCGTCATTCTGGAGGCGCTTGAGCGCCTCAATGTCGATTATTCATTAGGCAGGAGTTCAACCCAATACTTGTCGGGGGAATCTACGCAAATCCCTGCGTATACACAAATCGAAACCCCTGATCGTTTTAAACGCCGTTTGTCGGTTGGAAATAGCCGACTGAATGCCTGACTTGACGTTGGCCCTTGCTGGGGCTGCTGATGCCCTGAGCCTTGGTGAAATCTCCATCGTTGAAAAGGATTACTATATTGTCGAGCTACTGAGAATTCTGCAACCCTTCCAGTTTGAATCTCACCAACTGGTATTTGCTGGTGGTACGGCGCTGGCTAAATCCGGGATCGACTTAAACCGAATGTCAGCCCAATTCATTTGGGATGCCGGTTCAGTGACCCAAAAACTCTTTGTGGCTTTTGAATAATCTTGACCCCTATTACCAAAATATGGAAAGTCAAGGATCGGTATGCCTCAATTCCTCATCACCGGCAACCCAAACATTTCCGGCTTGAACTGTTCCAGTGAAGCCAGGACCTGGGTCGCTTCCGCGTATCGGGACGGGTCCATATTGGGGTCCGGGACGGTGATGACCCGTGCTCCGGCAGCAACTCCTGCCGCCAGACCGGACGGGGCATCTTCAAACACCAGGGCCGAGGCCGGGTCGACACCGAGACGCTTTGCCGCGACCAGAAAGATGTCTGGAGCCGGTTTCCCCTGGCTGATTTCCGGGTCATCGCCGGTGACAATGGCATCAAACAGGCCGAACCAGTCCTGATGATGCGTCGTCTTGATTTCATACAGTCCCCGGTTTGAACTGGTGGCGACCGCAATGGGAATGTCATGGCTCCTCAAATGACGGACCAGTTTCCTTGCACCAGGCATGGGCATGCATTTTGGAAACTCGGTGGGTGCCAGCACGGATCTTTCTTTCAGGTATTCTTCCGGAGTGATGGGCAATTCCAGCATCTTGACCAGATAGCGGGCCGAATCCAGTGCGGGCCGGCCAATCATATTGCTCTTCAGTGACCAGTCGTAGGTTTTGCCGTATCGGCCCACAATGGATTGGGTAATTTGTGTATAGATCCTTTCCGTATCCAGGAGCAAACCATCCATGTCAAAAAGGCAGGATGTGGCAGTACGAATCATTGGGTCCGGTTTTGAAGGTCAGCGAAAAAAAGGTTCAGGGTCACGGACCGGAATCCTGCTGGCCGACGGTACGCCACTCACTGGATATCACACGCTGCTTCATGGTCTTGACGGAAGATAACGACAGCACGCCCAAGGGTTCTCCGGGGACCTGTGGGCCGTCGATACGGGTGCTGGAAGAGTATAAAGATGCTTTAGGTCAAGTTGAACGCGAAGCATCAGATGCTGTCGATAACATGGCCGAAGTGACAGAACGGTCAAGGATTCAACATATAAAAAAGGCACTACTTTGAGTGCTTTCTATTAGATCGTGGGGCCGACGCCTGGGCCGTAGTAAACCATAGTTTGTACCTTTTATTTAGAACTATGCGGCTGATACTGTACGCTGAATGGCTTTGAGGAGTCAACAGGAAAAGCAGGGCTGTCAATTCAATTCTTAAGATGCCCCCTTTTACGGGGCGTTAAAAAAGCGCGGGTCTGATAAGAAAGGAATTTCAGGGTGAGACACTACCGTTCATTTAAATCTGCGCGGCGCCCAAGAGTCCCGGAGGGAGCCGATTCAGACGCAGCGGGGGAGTTCCTCTTTCTTTCTTCGGTCAGAATCCAGTCAGGGTTTTCAATCACAAAATTCATTAAATTTCAGTAAAATCCTTTAAATGTCATAGAACTGTACTGTAAAATCCAAGTTTGGAGTCATAACGTCCATATTTTATAACATTACCGCATCATGGCAAATTTCCTCGTGATTCATGGTCCGAACCTGAATCTCCTCGGTACCCGGGAGCCCAAATACTATGGACAGGCCAGGCTGGAAGACATTAACCGGCGACTGGAAAGCCTGGCCCGTGAAGATGGTCATCACGTGACCTGCAAACAAAGCAATGCCGAAAACGAACTGATTGACTGGATCCAGCAATCACCCCGACAGAATGTGGACTTCATCATCATCAACCCGGCCGCATTCACCCATACCAGCGTGGCCATCCGGGATGCACTGGTTGCGGTGGGCATCCCGTTTATCGAAGTGCACTTGTCCAATGTTCATGCCAGGGAACCTTTCAGGCGCCACTCCTATTTTTCGGATAAGGCAGAAGGCGTCATCACCGGGCTGGGGTCCCTGGGATATGAATTTGCGTACCGGGCCGCCAGAGCGGGAATTCGGTCCGGTGGATGAGCAGGCAGATGGCGGGAACAATCCTACCGCCAATCCTATCGCATTGGTTTCATCTGGAGAATTGTACTGACCACCCAGGGGGAAATGTATGGATCTAAGAAAAGTCAAAAAGCTCATTGAGCTTCTGGAAGCCTCCGAACTGGTTGAAATGGAGATTACGGAAGGCGACAGTGCCATCCGCCTGAGCCGGGCCTCCACTTCCCAGCCCATCCTCGCGGCCCCACCCGGTGTGGAGCTTCCCCCCGGCCCCCAGCTGGAACCGCCTGCGGTTGTCGAGGCGGGGGGGCCCGAAGCCTCTCCCACCGGCGGCGAGGGCAGGGTGATTACCTCCCCCATGGTGGGCACTTATTACGAAGCACCTTCCGAGGAGACGGCACCCTACGTCCGGGTGGACACCAAGGTGAGTGCCGGGGATCCGTTGTGCCTGATTGAAGCGATGAAAACGTTTAACCAGGTGGAGTCCGATGTTTCCGGAACGGTCATTGCCGTGTACAAGAGCAATGGTGACCCGGTTGAATTCGGGGAACCTCTTTTCCTCATCCAGTAATCGCCCATTCGATCTCCCGCACAGCCAGATGCCAGACCAGATAAAAAAACTGGTAATCGCCAACCGTGGCGAAATTGCACTGAGAATCCTTCGTGCCTGCCGCCAGCTGGGCATTTTGACCGTTGCCCTACACTCTGAAGCAGATCGGGATGCCAAGTATGTCCGCCTTGCCGACGAGTCCGTTTGCATCGGCCCGGCACCGGCGGCAGAAAGTTACCTGAACATTGCATCGGTGATTGCCGCCGCCGAAGTCACCCAGGCGAACGCGGTCCATCCCGGTTATGGGTTCCTGTCCGAAAACCCGGATTTTGCGGAACAGGTGGAGCAAAGCCAGTTTATCTTTGTCGGCCCGACGGCGGAAACCATCCGCAGGATGGGAAACAAGATTTCCGCTCTTTCCGTGATGCGGGAGGCCGGGGTTCCCTGTGTGCCGGGGTCGAATGGTCCGCTCCCGGAAGAGGCCGGTGAAATTATCCGTCTCGCCTCGGAAATCGGGTATCCGCTGTTGGTCAAGGCCAGTGGTGGCGGTGGCGGGAAAGGCATGCGGGTTGTGCGCGAGGAGAAGGAACTCCTGGACAGTGTTGAAACCACGAGGAAGGAGGCGGCCAGTGCATTTGGCGATGATACGCTGTATATGGAAAGGTTTTTGGAAAGGCCACGCCATATCGAATTCCAGGTGCTTGCCGATACCCATGGCAATGTCATTCATTTGGGCGATCGTGACTGCTCCATGCAACGCCGTTATCAGAAAGTCATCGAGGAAGCGCCCGCTCCCGGAATCAGTGATGGACTCAGGAATGAAATGGGAACGCAATGTGCACAGGCCTGCAAGACCATGGGTTACCGGGGTGCGGGGACATTTGAATTCCTTTTCCAGGACGGGGAATTTTACTTCATCGAAATGAATACCCGGATTCAGGTGGAACACGCGGTGACGGAAATGATTACCGGGATTGACTTGCTGCAGGAGCAGATACGGGTGGCAGACGGTGAAAAACTCCGCTTCAGGCAACAGGATGTGCATTTTCGGGGCCATGCCATTGAATGCCGGATCAACGCGGAAGACCCCACGACGTTTATCCCGTCGCCAGGCCGGATCAGCCAGTACCACATGGCAGGGGGGCCGGGTGTTCGGGTGGACTCCCACGTTTACAGCAATTACCTGGTGCCTCCGTACTATGACTCCATGATTGGCAAGATTATTACCCATGGAATGCATCGCGATGAAGCGTTGGCCCGAATGAATGGTGCCCTGCAGGAAATGGTGGTGGATGGAATCAAAACCAATTTGCCGTTGCATCGTCAGCTGATCCAGGATCCCGGATTTGTCGAAGGACAGTGTGACATCCATTTCCTGGAAAACCTGATCCGGGACAAATAGACCCCATGGACCGGTTTTTGCAGGTGTCCGTGAATACCCGCCGGGAGCAGTCGGACAGCGTGATGGAAATCCTGCAGGATCATGGTGCGATATCCGTCTCCATTACCTGTACCGACGATCAGGAGTGTTTTGACAATGCCTTCCCGGGGGAGCCGCGCTGGGAGAATCAGCGGGTCTGTGCATTGTTTGATCCAGCGGACCCGTTGGATACCATGATTGGATCCATTCAGTTGTGCACGGGGCGGGCCGGGGAGCTGGCCATTGAAGAAGTGGTGGACCGTGACTGGGAACGGGGTCGGCGGGCGGATTGTGCTCCCTTCCAGGTCGGCAAGGGACTTTGGGTGTGCCCCGGCAGCCGTGAGCCGAAATCTCCAGGCGGGACGAATTTGTTCATTGGGCCGGGATTGGCCTTTGGTACGGGGTCACACGAAACCACGCGATTGTGCCTTGAACAGTTGACACGGGAGGATGTTTCGGGCAAGACGGTAATTGACATGGGTTGTGGTTCGGGAATTCTGGCCATTGCAGCGGTCAAACTGGGTGCTCGCCGGGGCATTGGCGTTGACCTGGACTCCAGGGCACTGGAAACCGCTGCATCCAATGCCCGGATCAATGCCGTGGAAGAAAAAATCACCCTGTTGTCCGATGTGGAGTTTGAGAAGACGGTGAAGACTTGCCGGGGAGAACTGGTGATCGCCAATATTCTGGCCCCGACCATTGTCCGGTTGTCGCATACGATTACCTCCGTCGTGGAACGGGGTGGTACGATACTGCTGTGCGGGATTTTGAAGTCTGAAGTCGGGATGGTTAAAATGGCTTTTGATGCTCCCATTGATTTTACGGAAAAGTCCCTGGGCAATTGGGTGCTCCTGATCGGGCATGTACGATGAATATTATTCTGAAGAAGGTCGAATGAGTCAAAACGGGTTCTGTTCCTGCCCCGAGTGTGCCGCCGTGCTCCGGTTGACAGCTGCGCAGCTGGAGCACACGGGGCTGGTGCGGTGCGGGGCCTGCGAAAAGACCTTTTTGGCGGTGGACCACAGGGTGATGGAAACGGAATCGGGGTTTGTCCCCTGGAAATCCGGCGGGCTCCAGGATGAAGAAGGTCCGGAAAACCATTCAATGGAACAATCGGTTTCCCGGGAAATCACGGAATCTTCCGGGAAAAGTCCTTCGGGAAAACCCCGGAGCCATGAAACCCAACCCGATGATCCATATCAGGGAGAGCACAGTGCAGGTGCCGAAGACCCATTGACTGACCCGTTGCCTGACCCGGATGGAGAGACGTCTCAATCCCCGGAAATTCGAAACCCATTCGCAGAGGATGGGGAACCCTCCGGAAACCGGGTTGAAGCCGAGGCGGACAGACCGGGGCCGGACCCGGCGCCCGGGGAAACCGGAACCGGGGAAGACAACCGGTTGCTTCGGGACAATGACTATGTCACGGATTTCGACCGGGCACACTATGAAACGTTTTCCGCCTCCGACGATTCCCGGGATCAACCGGAAAGCCGGTCCGGGAGCCATGGGGAGAGCTTCCCGGGTGGCCATGAGTCAGGGGTAGATCCCTTTTCGGAAAAACCTCCCTCCTCGGAGGCATCACTGGGGATCGATCGAAGCGAGGTGGACCAGTATATTGTCGACCAGCCCAATCCGCTGGTCACGTTCACCTGGTTTCTGGTGATCGCGGGATTTGTATTTTTGCTTGGGCTGCAGGTCAAGTATTTCTTTGTTGAGAAATACGCCCAGAATGAACATTACCGACCGTACCTGGAGCTGTTTTGCAAGGTCGCGGCCTGTGATCTGCCGCCACAGAAAAACCTGTACGGGTTTACCCTGACCCATACGAAAATAGACCTTCACCCGACCCAGCCGGGTGCCATGCGCCTCACGGTCAAGCTCGTCAATGAAGCGGAATTCGAACAGGCCTACCCGGCGTTGCAGCTGACCTTCACGGACCGGGTGGGCAGGGTGGTTGGCCGGCGAACCTTTGGACCCGGCCTGTATTTGCCGAAAGAGACCGAGAACCGGATCGGCCGGGGCGAATACGTGACGATTCTCTTTGATCTGGCGCGTCCCCATGGAAAAGCGGTGGGATTTGTGGTGGATATCGTGACGGAACCGGTATCCTGATCGTTGTTTTGGGGCAGGTATGATTATATGATTTTGGCCGAAACGAACATTAAACAAATGTTCCGGGCAGGCATATCGTCCGGGAGCTTCTTGAAAATTGTGTTATATTAAGTGCTTTCATGAGCACATTATGCCCGTTCAATTTGTCGTATGTTAAGGGGATAATCTCACCAAGATAAATTCTACTGAGTGGTAGGTAATGACTAATGAAAGTAGCCCACTTCGGCTCTCGATATGGCGTAATTTTGTACCGAAGAGACCGATTCTGAACCAAGACTCACATAGCCAAAATCCCCAAATTTGGGCGTCAGGTTCGGTGAATTTACAGGAAGAGATTTATGCGTGGTACACTCAAGAATCTCCGTTCGATGGGATTGTAGATGATGTTACGCGCGAAAATCTCCGGGAAAAATTATTCGGGAAGTTGGACGCATCACTACCGCCCTCTGAACGAGGTATAGCCGTACTAAAGGAGTTCATTGAGGTTGCTGAAACCGCCCTCACGGACGAAAAGGCTGAATGGACAATTTCACAAAATGCCTCGGATGATGACGAGAAATTCACGGACAAAGTCAATGGCCTGCTTGCAGTAACGCAGCATCTGAAATGGTTAGTGGATTGTTTTTCTGATCGCCCAGGGATTTCAGTATCCGTTCGATGAATGAATTTACACTTAAATCTCCAGACGAAGCGGAAAAGGACCTCGCCAAGGTTATAAATCTTGGCTTGTCTGAACATGACAACTTCTTATTGATCTCCTGTCAAGATGAAGGGGCTTTCGCTGAGGATGCCAGATTCCCACTGGGAGAAATCAGACTAGCGTCAATTCCTGATGCATCAGCGGATGAATCAGAAATTGCTGGGTTGCTTAGATTAGGGGCGTACGAATGGTGCACACCCAAAATTGACGATGCCAATACACAACTATCAACGGCTCTTGGCAATAAGAAAGGGGAGAATAATTCGACAATTCAGCTTGATACCGTTTTGGCCAATATTGCTTCAATTGTAGTGCGCATTGGTTTTATTTGGCCAACTTTTGATCCTGCTGCCCTGGAAGAAATGCCATACAGGCGCCCCACAACCGTTGTCGTAGATACATCTGGAGTGCTGCAGGGCGGACTTGACTTTGTGGCAAAATTTCTTCATCCCGCGGGCCGAGTGAAAGTCCCAGCAATCGTCAACATGGAGATCACAAATGCTGCAGAATCGTATTTATCTATCCGTCGGTCAAAAAAGACGGATAATCCGAATAAACGCAAACGTGAGGTAAACGATCACCTTAAGAGTCAAGGGGGACAGCGGGCATTGTTACGCCTTGAGCTTCAGACGGACTCAGAAGTCGAACGAACATTCCTTCTTGGCGACCCTCTTCGAGAAGCATTTGCTCCAGATAACGATGGTGATGTAGTTGGATTAAATCTTAGCAGGCCAATAGGCACATACGTAGATCGCTTGATCTTGGAAGCTGCGAGACACCATCAAGCCCAAACTGGCCCAACGCATGAAGTGAGGTTGTTAACAGGGGATCAAGGTCTAGCTCGGATGGCTTTAGCAGAGGGCATAGCCCCACTCTACTTCAACGCAACTAAAGCTGAAAAATTCTTTGGGAGTCGACTCTCAGGGCGCACATTGCATCCCTTTACAGGAAGAACACTAAGCATTCCCTTATCCACAGTTCTTTGGGAGTTTGCTACGGCGTTTGGAGAGGTAAAGATTGAAAATGAGAAAGGCAACTGTAGCCTTACCGTTTGTGCATTAGGCAAAGATATGTCGTGGTCTCCGTATCATTCTTTAGATGATCTTTTGTGGTGCTCTACAGTATTACCTGCTTCAAATCGAGCCCCATCTCCGCAAAAAATCAAAAAGGAAAGTTCGGAAAAATCCCCACATGGTGGAGAATACAAGTCGGTAGAGAAAACAAATTTAACTAATGAAACTTCTGTTGATGTCAACCAAAAAATATATACAAAAGACCGCCGTGATTCGGTAAAACAAAATAATAGAGTTGCATTCTCACGCTTTGATGTAAATCGATTGTTTCGATTGATATGTGCTTTAGATGACACCCAGGGACTGAGCGTAGAAGATGTTATCAAGGTACTTGGAGCAAAGGGTAAAAAAGGTACGGACGAATACAGACGTTTCCTTATGTCAGCTGGCCTGATACAGGTAGCTAATGGATTCTGGAAGGTAGAGACTGGAATAGCAACATTATCCGGAGCATTACGGAATGAACGAACAGAAGAAGTTCACCAATGTTTATTGGCGGCGCCTTCTTACAATGTTTTTGTACGTAGAGTAGGCCAACTTGGGTTCGGTGAGGTTTTAGATAAAGCCTATTTTGGACGAGGTATTAACGCCTATCGAATACTTGGTGAAATTGGACAAATCTGTGCGGAAGTGCGTGGTGAAGGAATTTATTCGACTGCAACTATCATGGAAATCGATCAGTTTGCTATCTTAGCACGCATGCGCTTCACAGAATTGGAAACTGGTAGTAACCTTGTCTCTGCTGGGGCGTGGCTGGAATCTTTGATCCGAAAGGATGGAATTCATCCAGTTAGTGCTCGACGTGGACTAAATTTAGCTAGCGAAAAGAAACTTATTCGTCGGTCTACCGAAGGGTCGACTACCCAGATAAGAAATGACGACCATGTGCTGCATGTTCTCAAGGTGGGCTCTGGAATGCCACAAGTCGAAAAAATTCATTTGTATCGGGGCGATTTTCTGATACCTGGAAAAGCCAGTGTGAGCCTTCGTATCCTAGATGCACAGCCATGAGCCTTAGAGACAAAATTCAAGCTATTTTTGACGATAGTACAGGCAATGTTCTGTTTTCTAGGTATGGTGTAGCGTCAAACCCTTTTCCATCAGCCAACCAAACTTCGGACAACCCACATTTTCCATTTGGTGAAGCTGATAATTCGGCTGAAACCCAAATTGCTGCATTTATTAGAGATAATAGATCACAAGCAGTAGTGGTTGAGGGGACGCAGGGTGTTGGAAAAACTAATTTTCTGAATCATTTTGAAAGAGAAATTGCAACCGTTGCCAAGGACCTTCCTGGATACTACGTTGTTCGATATCTTGCTGACCCAGAGAATACTTTTGACGGCACAATCCGCCGCCTTTTTGAAGAACTTGGTTCTGTGCACCTCAGGAAATTGGGTGAGAAAATTACTGAAAACCCAGCTCTAATCGAGTGTGCTCGTAGTCAAGATGTTCAGACAGCACTTCATCATCTCGCTACTGCAGAGGAAGACATTGAAGATGTGATGATGGAATGGCTATTCGGTCTTCGATTGTTGAAAATTCACAAAGAGACTCTTGGCGTACAATTCCGATTGGATACTGTTGAAGCAAAGACAGCTGCTCTACGAGACATATTTGAGGTTAGCGCTACTGCTGGAATTCTAAATGGTATATTTTTACTCTTGGATGAGTTGGAAAAGCAAGACGGGGTATTGGGGCCCCGAGCTGTAGTACGATACCTCTCTTCCATCCGAGCGATTATTGATGCTCTCCCCAAGGGGCTTTTTCTGATGATTGCTGTAACCCCAGATGCATTGATGCGGTATTCTGCCGCATTACCCGCACTGAGAGGTAGGCTACAGAATCGTATACAGTTGCATTTGTTAAGGGATATTCAGGACGCTTCAGAGTTAGCGGGATTTTATTTGGAGACAGCGCGTCAATCAGCAAAGCAATCCCAGTCTGGAACTGCTGGAGATTCAGAAATTTTAAGCAAGAAACAAATTGAGTTATGTTACGGAAAATTGCACAAACTTTCAGATCGGCATGGGGATGATGGTGTCCGACAACGGGAATTTTTACATGAATTATTTATATTAGCCGAAAAGGTCATCTCGGAAAGGGATGAAGGTTCGAATAGTAGCTTGTAAGCCAAGTATGTCCCAGTGCAAACATGGCATTCGACAAAAAAAGAGACAATCCAGAAAAAACGCCTGACCACAGTTCCGGCAGGTGGTGCAGTGGTTTGAACCGCTATTTCGGTAGCCTCACCCAAGTTGGTAGTGCGCCGTAGAAGGGTGTGAAATATTTGGAATACAGTTGAACCCGAATATTGAAACACATACAAACTCTTGAGAAAGGATAAGATGATTGATCGCAAATCCAGAGAACACGCCTGTGATCAGCCTGTCCTGGGTTTGTCGCCGAAGAACATAAAGACAATCAATGAACATAAAGACAATCAATTTCGTCACTGGAGTTATTGGAGTTGTAAGCATCGTTGTTGGATTTGTAGTCACCTATTGTGAGTTCCAAAATCAGCAAAAACAGCGGCGATTACAACTCAACACTGCACTCGCGAATCTTGTCGCCCAAGAAAAACCGGATATAACTTCGCCGTTCATCCACAATAACTTAAAGTGGATGCACCAGGAGAATTTTCCCATGACTGACATCGTCGTTCCGGGCACGATATTTTACATGGCGGAATTCGATGATGCAGGTTGGCAAAGGGTCAATATGAACAAGGTCGAATTTCGCTGTAGCGATCAGGCTGACGACAAGATCAAAGGCTGGAAAGACGGAGACCCGAAAATTCCTCTCTGCACACAGATGAAGAAGGTGGATTTTACTGGGGCATCACTTCGTAATGCTAAATTCAAGTATACAGACTTGCGCGAAGCAAATTTCACTGCCGCAGACCTGTCTGAAGCTAGGATTTACAACTCCATCGTGTCAGGAGGTGCGAAGTTTCTGGAAGGTAATCTTCTCAGGCTGCGCGGCATTGATATCAAGAATTCGGATTTTACGAACGCACAATTCAGCCCTAACGCGAAATTCCGTTGTACAGTGAAGAATAAGAAATGCGTTAAATTATATCAATCCGATTTTTCCTTGGCAGAGATGAACGGTGTTAAATTCTGGGGAGCCAAAATTGAAGAGGTTGACTTCACCGGAGCGTATCTGGAGGGGGCGCGTTTCGATTGCGAAAGCGACCGGAATGGCGAAAAGCCGCGCACAGTACTGAAGAATGTCTGCTTACAGAATGCCATGCTTGCCGGAGCCCGGTTCGAGGGCGTCAAGATATCGAATGCCGATTTTACCGGTGCCGACCTTACCGATGCCAAGTTCAAAAACGTGGAATTCGACCGGGTGGTGTTTACCGAGGAACAGGAAAAAACCGCTAAAGAGTTTGATAAAAAAAGTCGTGACAGTCTGCAAAAAGCCCGGCGGGAAAAACTCATTTCGGAAGACTCCAAGGAAATTCCATGCAGTTCGGACTGGGACCTCCACATCAAAGGGTGGAAGGATCGATTTGCGTTGCTGAATTGAAGAATAGGTGCGGCATCTCAGAGCAGAATGTGATCGGATTTTCGTGGTCCTGCCGACATGAAACGATGCCATAGACCACCTGCAGGATGGCTATGGCGTACGAGACTGTGAAAGTATCAGACTTTTACAAGCGGGTTTTCATTGATCGTGATAGCTGTTTCGATGTCCGAATCGGACAGGCCGCCGTGTAGTGCCCGTCGTCGTATGAAGGGCAAAAGCGGACAACCCTATTTTTCACTAACAAAACTAGAATTGTTAATTGTGTTCTTCCTGTAATGTATGGGAAAATGTGTTCAACACTTGGTTTCAACAAGCTTAAGATTAATCTGGAACTGAGGGGGGTTGCGGATTGATTTCTGACACTCTCAAATATTAAAAGTGGAGATATCCAATGAATATTCGTTTGACTTATAAAATTGCAATTTCGGCGCTTGTGCTGGCGCTTTCGGGTAACCTTGCTCAGGCCGAGGACGCTTGGTATCCCTATTCAGTTGAAAGCTGGAATCCGCCTTTCGACATGATGAGCCCACGCACCTCAATCGATTATGTTCCGCTTGAACAGGCTAAACAGCCTTGGTCCATCTGTGTTTCTTTTCCACATATGAAGGATGCTTATTGGCTTGCGGTAAATTATGGCGTGGCCTCGGAGGCCGAACGCATTGGTGTACGCATGCAGCTTGTTGAAGCTGGTGGGTACACGGAACTCAGCACCCAGATCAACCAGATTGAGGATTGCGTGTCCGCTGGGGCAGATGCGGTGGTTATCGGTGCGATCTCATATGATGGATTGAATAATCTTGTCGGCGAAATCCGATCAAAAGGGACTCCGGTGATAGATATTATCAATGGTATGTCCTCACCGGAGCTTTCTGCCAAATCGCTCGTTTCGTTTGGCGAGATGGGAGGGATGGCTGGAGAATTTCTTGCCGAACAACATCCTGCAGGTGGCGAGTCGGTAAAGGTTGCCTGGTTCCCTGGGCCTGCTGGCGCCGGTTGGGTTGAAGCAGGAAACACTGGTTTCCTTGCAGGCGTTGAGGGAAGTGCTGCAGAGGTTGTCGAAACAAAATACGGTGACACAGGGAAGGAAGCACAGTCGGCTCTCGTCGAGGATGCGCTTGAAACCTATCCCGATCTGGACTATGTGGTCGGTACCGCGGTAACGGCAGAGGCGGCCATTCCGATTCTTCGTGCACGCGGCTTGTCCGACCAGGTGAAAGTGATTTCCTATTATTTTACCCCCGGTGTAGATCAGGGCATCCGACGCGGTCAGATACTCGCTGCGCCCACAGATTCGCCTGTGATCCAGGGGCGGGTCGCTATCGACCAGGCTGTGCGTATCCTTGAAGGTCAAGACTATGAGGAACATGTCGGTCCCGCCCTCTATGTTGTCACGGCGGACAATCACGGAGAGTTCGATCCAACCTCGACGCTTGCTCCTGACGGTTTCCGTCCGGTTTTTCTCGTGGAGTGATTGAGACGAGACAATGCCAGCCTCGCTTCTCTCCGTCAGGTCGCTGACCAAGAATTACCCGAGCGTGTGTGCTCTTGATGCGGTGGATTTTGATCTCCGCCCCGGGGAGGTGCATGTGCTGTTCGGAGAGAATGGGGCCGGCAAGTCGACGCTGATTTCGATCCTTTCGGGTGCAAATCGGCCCACTGCGGGGACTGTGCAGATGAAGGGCGACGATATAACCCTCGTATCGGTGAATGATGCGAGGCGGCGCGGCATCTCGGCCGTGTTCCAGGAGTTTTCCCTGATCCCCCAAATGACGGTGGAGGAAAACCTGTTTCTGGGTGCCGAACACACTCGCCGCCTCTTCCTCGATAAGGGAAGCATGCGTCGAGAAGCCCTGAGATTACTGGAAGAACTTGGCTTTGATCTGCCTCCGAACCAGCGGGTGGACCGTCTTACCCGCGCCGAACAGCAGATGGTCGAAATTGCCAAAGCGTTTCGAGACGAGTTGACGGTGCTAATTCTTGATGAACCGACAGCGAGCTTGACAGATTACGAAACCGAAAAACTTTTTGTTCTGATCCGGGAATTGACTGCACGCGATGTGGGGATCATCTACATTACCCACCGTATGGGTGAGATCCGTCAGATAGGGGATCGAATTACTGTCTTGAGGGATGGCCGTTATGTGGCCACCTTACCGGTGGCAGAGGCTGATGACGAAAAGTTAGTACGACTCATGACCGGCCGCGAAGTTGGTGCGATATTCCCCAAATTTGTACCAAAACCGGCTGACGATGATGTGCTAACTCTTGAGCATGTGACCACAACACAGGGTCAGGTCCTTGATGTGTCGTTGTCCGTGCGTCGAGGAGAGATCGTTGGGCTGGCCGGTCTTGTGGGGTCCGGCAAGTCCGAAGTGATGCGGGCGGCATTTGGATATCTGCCTGTTTCTCAAGGACGCATATTTTATCACGGCGAAGACGTGACGGGCCAAAGTACGGCCAGTGCGATTCGACGCGGCTTTCTATATTTGCCCGCTGACCGGAAGGACGAAGGACTGATGATGATGCGCCCGGCCCGTGAGAACATGTCGTTGGCGGCTTTGGATGCAACCCCATTTCGCCGTGGATTATTTTTGGACTGTGGCGCAGAGAAGTCCATGATTGACAAACTTGCGCGGCAATTGAATCTGTCTCCAAATCGGCCGGAGCGCATGGTAGATCATTTCTCAGGTGGAAATCAGCAGAAGGTCATGCTGGCTCGAAGCCTGACCCGTCAACTCGACCTGATCGTGTTCGATGAACCCACAGTAGGGGTCGATGTCGGAACCCGGGCGGCCATCTATCGATTCATCGTGGATCTTGCCGAGGCAGGAACGACGGTGGTCATCGTGTCTTCAGAACTTCCGGAAATCCTGAATCTGTCGACGAGAGTGTATGTTTTCCATCGCGGGCGGGTTCAGGTGGAACTTTCACGGGAGGAACTCAGCGAAGAGGCCGTGCTTGCTCACTTCTTTGAGATGGACGCCGCCTGATGGCCGAAAAAGATTTGGTCCAGGCATCCGTTGCCAGCAGTATTGGCAACAACCTCAAAAAGCTATTCGTGCGGCTGGGTATATTGCCGTTCCTGGTCGTGATTACTGTCGTCGTCTTTGCGGTCATATCGGAGAATTTCCTGACGGGGCGCAACCTGATGAACGTGTTACGCCAGTCTGTCTATCTGACGATTGTATCCCTGGGGCAGATGCTCGCACTTCTGACTGGCGGGTTCGACCTTTCGGTTGGCACCATTCTGGCTCTTTCCTCAGTGGTCGGTGCCATGGTGATGGCTTCCGTTTATGCGGCCATGCCGGATGCCGTGATAATTGCGATCAGCCTCGGGTTTCTGGCCGGAGTGATCGCGGGAACGATGGTCGGTGTCGTCAATGCGATCGGCATTGCTTTTGCGGGTGTCTCCCCCTTTATGATGTCGCTTGGCATGGCCTCCGTAGGGTTTGGCGTCGCACTTTATCTGACCGGAGGCGTCCCCGTGTATGGGATGCCAGTGGAATTTGGTGACCTGTTCGGCTTTGGTAGTTGGCTGGGTGTCCCTGTGCCGGTCTGGGTTGCCGCGATCTTGTTGGTGGGATTATCGGTCCTGCTTTACCGAACACGTTTCGGTCGCTATTTTTATGCTGTTGGCGGCAATGCCAAGGCAGCGAGCTTGTCAGGGATCAATGTCCGCACAACGCTCTTTGTGACCTATGTGCTTTGTGCAGCGTTGGCGGCGGTGGCGGGGATGCTGTTAACTGCACGACTTGATACGGGCGAGGCCAATATCGGTGCTTCGATGCCACTGGAGAGTATTGCGGCCTGCGTGATCGCTGGAGTGTCTCTGCGCGGTGGGATTGGACGTATTGAAAACGTGGTGTTGGGTGCGCTTTTCATCGGGCTCATTCAAAATGGTATGAACCTTGCACGAATCGAGAGCTATTTGCAGATGGTTGTTCTGGGAATGCTTCTTATTCTGGCGGTGGTGGCCGACCAGTTTCGACTGCGCTTTGTGGCAGATATCAAAGACTGAAGAAGGAAGGTAAGTTATGCCTGTCGATATAAATTGTGATATGGGCGAAAGTTTTGGCTTGTATAGTTTTGGCAATGATGCAGCGATCATGCCTCACATCACCCAGGCCAATGTGGCGTGTGGTTTTCATGGCTCGGACCCCAACCACATGGAGGGTACCGTCGCGCTGGCCAAAGAACACGGTGTGAAGGTGGGCGCTCATGTATCGCTGCCCGACTTGCAGGGGTTTGGCCGTCGCGAGATGAAGATCAATCGCGACGAAATGCGCAACATCATCCTTTACCAGGTGGGTGCGTTAACGGCTTTCCTATTGAAAGCGGGCAGTGAACTGAATCACATAAAACCTCATGGTGCCCTGTATGGAATGGCTGCTCGTCAGGAGCATATTGCCGAAGCCGTGGTGGATGTTGCGGCGATATACGGGGTCAGGGTCATGGGGTTGTCGGGTACATTGCATGAGGAAGTTTACACGCGCCGTGGAGTCGGTTTCATAGCAGAATTCTTTGCAGATCTCGACTATTCTGATGAAGGTGCGCTGATCATCACTCGTGAACACGATGCGGTCGACCCGGCCATCGCTGCAGCGCGTTCTGTCCAGGCCATCCAGCAGGGTACCCTGACCAGTATCAACGGTAAAGTTCTACCCGTGAATGCCGAAACCATTTGCGTGCATTCCGATACTCCAAATGCGGCCGATGTCGCTGTTGCGGTTCGCCAGGCTCTGAGCGGGCTTGAGACAACCTGAATTTAAGAGAAAGCACCATGTCAAAAGAAATCAGATCCCCCCTTCCCGGCACCTTTTATCGCAAGCCAGCTCCAGATCAGCCAGCCTTCAAATCGGAAGGCGATGCTGTGGACGAGGGTGACACGATTGGCCTGATCGAAGTCATGAAAATGTTTCATGAGGTCAAGGCAGATGTCGCTGGTATGGTGCGTCGTTTCGAAGCGGAGGACGGCGAACCAGTATCGGCGGGACAGGTTTTGCTGTTGGTGGACTGATGGCTGTCACCAAGCTCTTGATCGCCAACCGTGGTGAGATCGCGGTGCGGGTCATCCGCGCTGCCCGGAGTTTGGGTATAGCAACCGTGGCAGTCTATTCCACCGCTGATGCGGACATGCTGGCAGTGAGAATGGCCGATGAGGCGGTTGAGATTGGCCCACCGCAGGCTGCGAAGTCTTATTTGAATGTAGAGGCTATTTTGGGTGCTGCCCGGTCGACAGGAGCGGATGCTGTCCACCCTGGATATGGCTTTTTGGCCGAGAATGCAGCGTTTGCTGATGCGGTGGCAGAAGCGGGGCTGGTATTTGTGGGCCCATCGGGGGATACGATCCGGCTCATGGGTGACAAGGCGATGGCCCGCGCACAGGCGGACAAGGCCGGAGTGCCGACTGTACCTGGATCCGAGGGCATCGTAACACCGGAGGAGGGCGCGCAAATTGCCAGGGAGGTTGGGTTTCCCGTGATGATAAAGGCGTCTGCCGGTGGGGGAGGGCGTGGTATCCGTATCGCCAGAACGGTGGAAGAATTTAATGCCATGGCTCCACAAGCCTCTACGGAGGCGTTAGCGGCTTTTGGCGACGGTGGGGTGTATGTGGAGAAGGTGATTGAGAATGCCCGCCATATCGAGGTACAGATACTTGGTGACGGGGTGAATGCGATCCACTGCTGGGAGCGCGAATGTTCTCTCCAGCGGCGTCGACAGAAAGTATGGGAAGAAGCCCCGTCGACCGCGCTGGACGAGTCGACACGCGCAAGACTCTGCGGCTCTGCCGTCGACCTGGCTCGCAGCGTGGGATATAAAGGGGCGGGGACGGTTGAATATCTTTTCGACGACAAGACGCGCGACTTTTTCTTTATCGAAATGAACACCCGTATTCAGGTCGAACACCCGGTTACCGAGATGATCACCGGACTGGATTTGGTCTCCGAGATGATCCGCATCGCAGGGGGTGCTGAGTTATCCATCGACCAGGAAGACGTCACTTTGTCCGGGCACGCTATCGAAGTACGTCTGAATGCGGAGGATCCATCGAACCATTTCATGCCTTTTCCGGGTATGGTATCCCATTTGAACCTGCCTGCAGGGGAGGGCATCCGCATTGATCACATGCTTTATGATGGCTATGTTGTACCCCCATTTTATGACTCACTTCTTGGTAAATTGATCGTGCATGGTGAGGGTCGCGCCGCAGCACTCGCACGACTGGCGCAGGCACTGGATGTGTTGCGAATCGACGGACTTGCGTGCACGGCACCGCTGTTTTCCGTACTGCTTGAGGAGCCTGAGATTCAGGCTAACGGAGTTCATACTCAATGGCTGGAGCGCTGGCTTCATGCCAATACCCATAAATTTGCTACAGAAGAGGGAGGTAAGGCCGCATGAGTTGTCGGTATACATTTGGTGGTGACGAGCACCTTTTTGTGGAGGTGGACGAAGCCATGTCACTAGAGGCGTTTTTTGTATCGTTGGCCATCACAAATGCAGTACGGGATGAAAATATCCCCGGGGTGACCGAAATCTGCCCGGCCAATGCATCGTTTCAGATCAAGTTTAATCCTGACACCATTCATCCTGAAAAACTGCTTGGGTTGATAAAAGAAATGGAGGACGATGCCGAACAGGCTGAATCCAGACTGGATACACGAATTATTGAGGTGCCAGTCTATTATCAGGACCCTTGGACCCATGAGACAGTGATGCGTTTTCGTGAGCGTCATCAGGACCCGGCATCGACCGACATCGAATATGCTGCACAGATTAACGGTTATGCCGATGTCCAAGCCTTTGTCGAGGCTCATTCTGGCGCACCCTGGTTCGTATCGATGGTGGGATTTGTATCGGGCTTGCCTTTTCTTTATCAGATGGTGGATCGACCGCGTCAGATTGAGGTACCGAAGTATCTGCGCCCGCGTACGGACACACCCAAATTGACGGTAGGCTACGGGGGGTGCTTCTCTTGCATCTATTCGGTGCGCGGTGCTGGTGGCTATCAGATGTTTGGCATCACGCCAATGCCGATCTACGACCCAACACAGCAGGTCAGTTATCTCAAGGATTTCATGGTGTTTTTCCGTCCGGGTGATATTGTAAAATGGAAGCCGATTCAGCGGGACGGGTATGATGCAATACTGACTGATGTGGAAGCTGGGCAATTCGAACCACGCGTCCGTAACGTGACATTCGATCTCACTGCTTATAATGCAGATATCGACGGAACCAATGCTAAGCTAATGGAGGCTCTTTATGCCGATTAATGTCATCACACCAGGTATTCTGACGACGATTCAGGACCTGGGTCGTCCTGGTTATTATCACCTCGGTATTCCGATGGGTGGTGCAATGGACCGCATGGCGTTGCGTGCGGCGAACCTGCTGGTTGGGAATGCCGAAGATGCGGCTGGGTTGGAGGCCGTCTTCATGGGGCCCGAACTTGAGTTCACCGAGGACACTACCGTCGCTGTTTGTGGTGCCGACCTGCCTCCAAAAGTAAATGGTGCGGTGCAACCCGGTTGGACGGCCATCACCGTCCGAAGTGGCGACGTATTGAGTTTTGATTTTCTTCGTACCGGGGCCCGGGCCTATATCGCAATCTCTGGTGGCATTGTCACCCCTCCTGCTTTGGGCAGCAGGTCTACCTATGCGATAGGTGCTTTGGGTGGCTATGAAGGTCGAGCGATTCTGGCTGGCGACACATTGCCGATTGGGACAGACAAAGCAACGGGGCGATCAGGCAAATCGGTTCCCGAAGCTCTTCGCCGGACCCCCGATACGCCGGCTGAACTGCGGATGTTGCCGGGGCTTTACTGGCATCGTGTCACGGAGGCGTCGCAAAGGGCTTTTTTTGAAGACACCTGGAAAGTTGCCAATGAGGCCGACAGGATGGGCTATCGATTTCAAGGCGGTCAGCCGATGGAGTTCGTGCAGCGGGATCAACCCTTCGGGGCGGGATCGGATCCGTCGAATATTACGGATGCCTGTTATCCCTATGGTTCTGTTCAGGTTCCAAGCGGCACAGAACCGATCATCCTGCATCGCGATGCGGTTTCCGGCGGGGGGTACTTCATGATTGGGAGCATCATTTCTGCCGATATGGACCTGATTGGTCAATTACAACCGAATACACCAACTCGCTTTGTTCAGGTGGATATGAAAACTGCGCTTCAGGCAAGAGCTGAGCGCACGGCCATTCTTGCCGCGTTGCGCGAAGCTCTCACTTAGAAAGAGACTGGTACGGCTTATAGTATTGTCCTCACGAAACAGGAGTGTTCCGATCACGGGTACTCGTTGGGTGCGCTTGTTGTTTCCTGGAAACTGAAGTCTATCGAAATCTGTCAATGTGCCTGTCAATGTGCCTGTCAATGTGCCTGTCAATGTGTATGAACCCCATGATCCAGGTTCCAGTGTGCTCCCCATGGATTGTACAAGTGGGTGGATCAGGAATGATGGGCGCACATACACAGACGAATATCGAAATACGTTGATGTGTGTACGTATGCCGCACACAAATCACTGAACTTAACCTTCCACCCAAGGGACCCATATGATGACAACAGGTAAACCAAACAATAAATCGGTTGATGCCGAGCAAAAAAAAGTTGCTGAACATTTGTTTGACCGTCGGGAGTTTATGCGGTTGTCGGGATTGGCTTTGATGGCCGCAGCGACAACCAAGTTAAACCTCGTTTCGGGCATTGCACAGGCACAATCACTCTCCAGTATCTTGGCGGAAACTGAGGCAGACGTATATTACCGGGACCGGTTGCCAGACTATCAAACACCGTTCCAAAATGATCAGGACAATAATGCAGTCAGCTTGTTCAACTGGAATTTTCCTGATCTTGTAGACAGTGCGTCCAATGGAACTTTCGGCACTAAAGGGATGCCGGAAAACTTCAGCATGGTCAATGAAGTTCCCCAAGCCTATCTGGGCATGCCGGTAGCTATTGTGGGGGCTGGTGCCGCGGGGCTTGTTGCAGGGTATGAACTCATGAAAATTGGTTTGAAACCGGTCTTCTATGAGATGCAGACGCAGCACGACCCCGATGGCAATACATACGCGCGTCCATTTGGGCGCATCTACAGTTGGGATTACGGTGGCAATGGAGAATTGGGCGGCGCTGGAGCTGGTTGGTATCCTACCGACCCGCTAACGGTGGCCAGCGCCAAACCGAACGAAAGCAATACGCATGCATGGGGTCGTCGTGTCGCCGAACTCGGCGGTATGCGCTTTCCTGCAACGCATCTCACATTGCGAACGTATGCCGATACAGTTTTCAGGAATGACTATTATTTTGGAGATTCTTTCACCACTCCATGGACGCCGTTTCGTGACCCCGGTCTGTATGCGGCCAAGAACCAGCCCAATCCGGATCGGGGTGGGGTGACCATCCCCGGTGATGATGACACCGTTGTCTATGACACTGTTTACCATACAAAGGGTATTTTTAAGGACCGCAAAAGCGCCAGTCCTCCCACGTCAGGAGGCTATGCACAAACTGATCGTGTAATCGCAGGAACAACCCTTGCTGATTCAAACGATGCGGTCCGTAACCTGACGTATCAGTACTTTGATCTTCTCTTTGGAGATACCGATCCTGATCAGCCTTACAAGGGGATACTGACCCCGATACTGGAGCTTTATTCTGATTATACGAAAACCCCAACATTGGCCGGAGCCACGGCAATCTCCCAAGCGTGGCAGGGTCTGATTGACAGGTTTGACAAAATGTCTTTGCGGGAGGTGTTGATTGCAGCCGGATGGGAAGATAGTTCGGCTTACCAGGATCAATGGGGTGAACTTAATATTTCATTGGTGGAAATGTTTGGTGAGATTGGAACCGGGACCGGGCCGTTTGCGATGTTTTATTATTCGACGTTTATGGAATTGCTGCGCATCGCGCTCCAGGCTGCGGATTCCAATCAGGACTATTTCCGTGGTGGTGCCGGATATTTGTTGCAGCCATTCCTGACTGATTTCACCCTTGCAAAACAATCGCCCGAACTAACCTGTCTTTGGAATGAGACACGAGAGCAAGTCATTACTGACAAAGTTGTCTCAATAGAACAGGTTCAAAACGGAATTTCTGTGACAACACAAGACGATGAGTTTAAGCAGACGTCAACCACCTATACGGCAGTCATTGTCACGGCAGCTCCGTCGGCCTTACGGACGGTGGAAATGTTTCCAAGCCCGGATGGCTTTGTACCGTCAAGAGTAATGTCCTACATCAAGCGCACAAGAATTAATAACAACAGTAAGATCGCAATTAACTTCCCGAACATGACCTCAGACGGTAACAGTGCGGCATTCTGGATGCAGCGCGAAAGCAGCGATCCCGACAACCCAAATAATGACTTGATCGTAACCACTCTGACCGACAAGACCATTCGTCAGATTTATACCTTCGACAATTATCACTGGGCGACCAAAGTTAACGACACAAACAACTTCGGACCGCTGACCAAGTCGGGCACCCTGATGCTGAATTATGGTTGGGATTACAATGCACAATCATGGACAGCGGACGACCTCGAAACCGCCACTCGTACGGCTTGGCGGCAGATGGTTGATATCTATGGTTTCGGTAACCAGTATGATCAGCATCTCGAATGGGCACTGGCAAACAATCAGGCAAAGTACATCGTCTGGGAAAAGGTCGACGGGTTTAATGCCGCATGGCGCATGGCACAACCGGGCCGCGGAACCGATTACGGGGACGCAAACTCCGGGGTTGCGCTTTATTCCGAATTCCGTACCACACAAGTCTTTGGTATGACCAGTTATAACCCCGAGACAAGTGCGTACACAGGATTGTTTATCGCGGGAGAGGCAGCCGCCTCTCCAGGTTTAAGCGGCTGGGTAGAAGGTTCCATACAAACGGCGTTGCAATCGGTGGGCGGGATTTTGAAGTATCTAAAGGACGACAGTCCTGCACCGCAACACCCCAGCACGGGGGGTGTTTCCTTTGCATTACAGGCCCATCCCGGGGATACGCCCTTAATTCCAGGTTGAGGCAAGGTTATCCTCGCCTGTGAATGTGGGTCTGTCCTTGTGACGAAGACTTGATGGAAGCAGACAGTGCTTTCTGGATATTTTAAGCCGGATTCAGGCCATTACCCACCATGAAAGCCAAGGAATCCCTTGAAATGCCCAGTAACGGACGTCGCAGGCGGTTTCCCTCCCGGCCGGATTTGGTTCTTTGCTATGACGCTGACAGCTTTGGTCATGGCAATACCCCTATCGTGGGTAGAAGATCGGCGGGAATGGGATTTCTGGAAGCTCTCTATCGCCATCTCCCAAGAGGCGGGTTTGCGGTAATGCCCTCAACTTATGCCGATAAGAAGGCATTCATCTGCGATGCAAGTGATCGGGGGATAAAAGGGGTTTCGGTCCCCATTCTTCCGCTTTGGGATTTGATTGGTTTGGAAGCTGCAGGGATAGCCTTTCTTCCCGCACCCAACATAGACGATATTGTATTTACGCGGCGCAAAACACACGAAACGGCATTTTCTGTCGTCGGGTTGACACATTCTCTCGCGACGATGCGGCTTTACAATCTTCTTTCACGGTTTCTGTTTGCGCCACTGCAAACATGGGATGCTCTGATCTGCACATCTGAGGCAGGCAAAGCAGCTGTGCTCAGAATAATCGAATTTCATCGTGAATATCTGGGTAGTCGGGGCATCACCGTTCCACCGCTGCCCTTGCAACTCCCGGTTATTCCACTGGGCATCCATTGTGATCAGTTTGATTCCACCGAAGAGGATCGTGCCGTTGCGTACGAATGGCGACGCGCGAATGGGGTCGGGGATCATGATGTTGTATTGTTGAGTTTTGGCCGTATTGACCCGATGACAAAGAGCCATCCATTACCATTATGGATCGCGATCAATGATGCACAACGTAATCTGAAAGGTGAGATAAACCTGCACCTGATCATGGCAGGGAAAACATCCGACGAGCCTCTGGCTGACGAAGTGAGGATGCTTGCAAAGGATTACGGTTTGTCGTTCAAAGTGCATTGGGTCGATGGAGGCGATGGAGACGAAACCCGATATATATGGTCGGCGGCCGACATTTTTATCTCCCTTCCTGACAATTTTCAAGAAACTTTTGGTTTGACTCCTGTCGAGGCAATGGCTGCGTCATTGCCCTGTATCGCAAGCGACTGGAGTGGCTATCGCGATACGATCGTTCCGATGGAAACGGGCTTTTTGATACCAAGCTACATACCCGATCAGGATTCCGGTCTCGGTGTGTATTTCGGGAATCGCTATGAACTGAACCTAGATTCTTATTCCCACTATGTCGGCGGGCTGTCGCAACTCACCGTCATCGACATTCCCGCATGTGCAGCAGCGATTGAGTGTTTGGCGAGGAGTTCTGATGAGCGACATCGTATGGGGCATAACGGTCGACGCCGGGTAGAACAGTTGTACGACTGGTCCGGGATTCTACCGCAGTATTTGGATCTTTTCGCCGAACTAACGGCTAAGCGTGAGCGGGACCCTGCGATTGGTTCCCGGGACCCATCGCGACAGTGTACGCATCCTTTTAACCCGGACCCACTGAGTGTGTTTTCGGGATTTGCAGATAGAACCGTCGACGGCAATACAATGATCCGGCCGACGCAAAGTGGAACCCAAACCTATCGGTGGCTGCTGGAGTATAGCGTGACGAGTTTCGCCCGTGACATTCTCCTGAAACCCGACGATATCGGGAATCTTATCGACAAGGTCGTTGCAGCAGATGGGTGTCGAATAAGCCAACTGTGCGAATATTTTCAAGCGACAGATCCGAAAAATGTGATTGGAACATGTCTGTGGCTTTCAAAATATGGCATGGTGAAATTGGATATAAGCAATACTGTTCCATAGGGAGAGGCAATGGGAACCGATCAAAGGACTTGGTGTCTGTGTGAAACAGGAGGGCACTGCGCTTTCAGAATGATCGAACGGCTTGTAGTCGAAACCATCTGATTATCCGCGCAGGTGTGGCATTGCAGTTGAATATGAAGAAAAAAATTTACTATCAACTGGGCGGCTACCAGGGGCACAGAATACCAGGTCTTCAGAATATTGAATGCCTGAAGTCAATTGGCGTGGAGATTGTTGACAAGCCAGCATGTGCAGACATTGTCATCCTTCATGATGAACCGTGGAATTTTCCAAGATACTTCATGATTTATCCGGAAATGGAGAAGAAGTATCTTATTGCTTATTCAGTATGGGAGACGGATGTGTTGCCTGAACTGTATCGCCACAGTCTGGATTGGGTTGATGAAATATGGACAGCGTCTCACTTTTGCCAGAACATATTTAATCGTCACTACGGGAATGTTCACGTGATTCCTCATGTCATTCATCCACCGGTGATCGACACAGGGGAACTGAAAATTCTAAAGCGCATGATCGACTACGATGAAGAGGAGTTCTATTTTTATACGATTACAAAAGTTAACGACCCACGCAAGAATTTTCAAAAATTATTGCAACTCATGCCAGAAGTTTTGCGAGGTCGTAGAGCCCGTTTTATCGCAAAAACAGACGCTCCACCTCCGCGGCATAATGCGCCGTTAGGTCGCCAGTTTGTTTGCTTGCCATTTAACATGTCCGGCGAGATGATCCATGCATTGCATCATATCGGGCTTTGTTATGTCAGCCCCCATTGCTCGGAGGGATGGGGTCTTTGCCTATCTGATGCCATGGCACACGGAAACCTGGTTGTTGCAACCGGTTATGGAGGCAATATGGAGTTTATGACAGAAGAAAACTCTCTGCTGGTTCGATATCAGATGGTTCCGGCCCGGCTGAATACGACTTGGCCAGTCGACGCCTGTCAATGGGCGGCGATTGATGAGGACGACCTGATTGCGAAACTACGGAGCTGTGTCGATCACTGGGAGCAGTTTGTGCCCCTGCGAAATCAATCCATAGAGACCGCCCAACGGTTCAGGCCGAGCGTCGTTGCCGAACTTATGGAGGCACGCCTTCGTGCCTTGTAGTGGCTGTTGCTGACCATTTCTCGATGTTGAGGTTGTCGGATATTGAGGGATATGCCAGATGCCTCGAAGTCCATGGGTTGCACACCGGGCAGTGCCCGTCGTGTGGACTCCAAACTCGGACCTGTATTTTGGAACGAGCGGGCTGTGACCGGCGAGACTGCATGTACATTTTGCAAGGGGGGTAATGGATCGTTTCCGCTTCGAGAGACCCTGGACGTCAATCTGGCTGTGTACTTTTGCTATTTCACCAATCTCTTCAGTTAAATCCGATAGTCTCAATGCAACCGGAAACCAGGTTCAGAATATCTCGAGAAAGCATTGTTCTCACTCCGAAAGCTGATGGCTTCGACTCGCTTGTTCACTGTCTTCAGTCCAGAACATCCATTGTAGCGCGGCAATTTGGAAAATATCCGGTCTTACCGTTGGAAAGCAGAGTTCCGTATTTGTATTGCGAAAGTTCAGGGACGAGCGGGTGTTCAAAATCAATCCGCAGACAGCCGGTAACCTGGATTCGTAGCTTTGAAATTAATCGCAGAATATTTGGTGTCGACTCTTCAGACACCTATGCCATCTTCGGACACCTGGGGCACTCATTGTCGCTGTTTGCGACATTGGAGGCATTGCATATTGGTGCGAATATCGTATCCCTGTCGAAGATGCGGCCCAGGAATCAGGTCCATCGAGCTGTGGAGGAAGGCGTTAGCATAATCTATGCGACCCCATCCCAACTTCGACTGTTTGCTATGGGTGCAAAAGCTCTCGATCTGGGTAAATTGCTGACGGTCCGCCGATTGCTTGTAGGCGGTGGGAAATTGGACCGGAAGCTCCACCTGGCATTAATTGCCCTGTTTCCCATGGCCGAGATCCGGGAATTTTATGGAGCGAGTGAAACCAGTTTTATAACCATATCGGACGAGAAAACCCCTGATGGATCAGTCGGGAAACCATATCCCGAAGTATCAATCAAGATTGGGTCGCGGGACTCCATGGAGCCTTTTGTTGTAGATGAGATTTGGGTTTCCAGTCCGTATCTGTTTGATGGATACGAAACCGGCGGGAATCAGGATACTCGGCAGGAAGGAGATTATCTGAGCGTAGGCGATATCGGTTACGTTGACCATCATGACCACCTATTCCTATTGGGCAGGAAAAACAGAATGGTCACAGTCGCGGATGTGAATGTCTATCCAGAAGAAATCGAGCGAATAATATCGTGCGAACCCGAGGTCAGTAACTGTGTTGCGATGCCTCAATTTGACGAGAGCCGGGGCAATTGCATTGTTGTCATTATTGAAGGGTCCGATAGACCGGGTTTGGAAAAGAAACTTCGGCAAAGATGCCGAAAGGAACTAGATGCGCCTGCGATACCACGGCGTTTCATTTTTCTGGACAAAATACCGATGCTCCCAGTGGGGAAACCCGATATCCAAATGCTTCATAAAGTATTGGAGCATATGGTGTGAATCGTAGTTATCTGGTTGCAGCCCGGCGTACTGCAGTGGCCCCTCGAAACGGGCACTTTGCCGGACTATCGCTACACGACCTTGCTGTCCCGGTGGTGAAGCAGATTCTTAAAGATGCATCGGTTCCTGAGGAGCAAGTTGGAGAGTTGATCGTCTCCAACTCGTTGGGAGGAGGCGGTAATCCCGCCCGGGTGATTGCCTTGGCAAGTGGTTTACCCTGGACCGTTGCGGGGCTTTCATTGGATCGTCAGTGTGTTGGTGGACTGGATGCCATCCTCATGGCCGATGCGTTGATTAAGTCTGGATTGCATGAATTGGTGATTGCGGGTGGAGTAGAGAGCTACTCCAGACAGCCATTGCGATTTCATACCTTTTTAGATGGTTCTGAGCCGAAACAATACCAGCAAGCAAGTTTTACACCCTGGCCAGACAGGGACCCGGACATGGCACATGCTGCGGACAAGCTGGCGCAAAAATTTGACATTGGGCGCGATGAACAAGATGCCTGGGCGATTAAAAGTCATCAAAAGGCACTTTCCACCTCAGCGGCAATCAAGCGCGACGAAATTGTGGAGGTCTCTGGATTGGCAGAGGACCCCTTTGCCCGCAAGCTTGGTCCACGACTCTGCGCAAGAGCAAGGGTTGTGCGTGGGAGCATTACAGTTGCAAATATGGCGGTCGCGGCCGATGCGGCCGCTTTTGCGATTGTCGCGTCGGAAACAGTGGCCAAAAAGCTGAAATTTCGATCGGTAGAACTGGTTGCGGGAGTCACGACAGGTGATGACCCCGAATTGCCTGGACTGGCACCAATCGGTGCCATCAAGGCGGCCCTTCAGAGGGCAGATATCGCACCAAATGACTTGAGATTTGCGGAGATCATGGAAGCTTTTGCTGTGCAGGCGATCCTTTGCCAAAGAGGCGCGAATATTCCGCTCAAGATTGTAAATACCCATGGGGGATCACTGGCCCGTGGGCATCCGGTCGGTGCATCTGGAGCAATTCTGGCGGCCAGCCTGTTTCATGCCCTTCGCCGGAATGGAGGCGTCGGCTTGGCTGCGATTGCAGCGGCCGGTGGGCTGGGAACGGCACTGATCGCGCGAGTTGACTAATCCGAAAATGTTATAAGCTGGATGGAACTGATCGATTTGGATGTCAATATCTTGTTGGTTGCCGACTTTTAGTCCGTGCAGAACATGCAAATTTCTGGCAAGTCCACAATGACTTTCAAAGGACAATCGATCCAGCGTTGCAGCTATTTCCGCTAATTTTGAAACCTGCATAGTTTGAGCAAGGTCATTGCCCAGGCAATGGGCCTCTGTCTGTACAAGAGCAGGGGTTAACTGGATCACTCATTTTCAAATCCATTAAATGATGTAAATTCATTTAGGGTCAGTCGGTCTGTTCTGAATTGATTGATGGGTGCGTTTTCTTCTGTCACGCCGACGGCAATACCGCAGACGACCAGTTCATTCTCCGGCAGGTTGAGATGCTGGTGAACCACACGACCGTAGTTAGCGAGTGCCCCGATTCCGGTGGCTCCGAATCCCCTGTCCTCTGCGGCCAGTAAAAAGGTCATCAGAGCCATGCCAAGGTCCATGAAGCATCCTTTTCCCATGCCCCGGTCAATGGTAACCACCACCCCCACCGGTGCTCCAAAAAATGCGTAGTTGCGGGCAAATTGCTGTTGTCGGGCAGGGATGTCCCGGCGCGAAATTCCCAGCGCCTGATAGAGCGCGTAACCCACCTTCCGTTGCTGGGTCTTTAGTGGCTCAGACATTTTTTGGGGGAAATACGAATATTCCTCCTTATCGTAAGGAGTGTTCGCGGCGACAACCTGTTCTAACCGTGCAGTCAGTGATTTCAGTGACTTCCCTGTCAGGACATGAAATTTGCCGGGTTGCAGGTTGCCACCACTGGGTGCACTGCGTGCTGCCATGCAAATTTTTTCCAATTCAGCACGTTTTATCGGTACATCGGTAAAGGCGCGAACCGAATGGCGGCGATTGAGTAATTTCTCAAATTCACTTTGTCTCTGCACGGGACAACACGCTGGTCGGTCGAGCTTTCGCAAGGGTGGAGGTCAGTATCCCGGCGATGAACGCTTTTAGTATGTCACCAGGAAGAAATGCAACAACAAGTACAGAAGCCTCGAGTATTGTTTTCTCAAGTACGATTGCGAGCCCCACAATCCCGAAGGCATACAACACGATAATCCCCCCGACTATGGACGCGCCACTCGCTACAAGTGCAAGCGGTCCGAGTCGCCATTTTTCTACTATCAGGCCTGTCATGAAGGCAGCGACCGGCCATCCAATCAAAAAACCAGCCGATGGGGAGAAAAACAATCCCAGTCCGCCACGACCACCCGAAAGGAGTGGTAGTCCAAGAGCCACCAATAGCAAAAACAAAAGTGCTGCCAGAGCCCCCCGTTTGGCTCCTAACACCGTACCACAGAGCATTACCCCCAAACTTTGGGCCGTAATCGGGACACCGAAAGCCAGTGTGATGTTTGGGATAAGCCCAAGCGCAGCAATCAGCGCTGCGAACAGAGATATCAGGGCAATATTCTTTTCCATTTATACTTGTTCCATAGAATTGAGTCCGCCACGGGCTTTGAGAGCATCGGCCACCTGATCGGCATCATCCAATGCCAACAGGGCGAAAGGGATGATGAATCTCCAGCTTACCTTCTGTCGGGACCTGGCCCGCCAGGATTCTGAAATCGCCTGGCCTTTTTCCAATAAAACAGGTGTCATGCGAATCACGAGGGCAATTGCAATTTCCAATGATCGAGAGTTGAGCCCGAAACGTCTTAGTGGTGCAGATAAAACCCGAACAACATCAATCATGTCGGTTATTCGAGTCGTCATCGTTACTAAATTTGCTAACGCAACCGCCGAAACGAGTCTTAGTACGATCACTGCGCCCTGGGTGTACTCATCAATCACCCAATGCCATCCACAAACAATGACAACGAACGGCCAGAGGATAAAAAGCTTGGACAATCCAGATATCAAGAATTGTCGGCCCGGAGTCGCATATAAAGCAAGGATAGCCGTTAATATCGCGACATGTGTCGATAGATTATGAACAAAAAACAGGCCACCGGTAAGAAGACACAACGCTGCCAGCTTGACTCCTGCCGGCCAAGAGTGAGCACGTGTTTTAACTGGTGAGGTGAGGGATATCATTTTCATTCCCCAGTCTTGTCATTTCAGTCATGTAGGCAGGCAGAATTCTTTCTATCGGGCCGCTGTCGCGAACGCCACCGCAGTCCAGCCACATCGTATCCTGGAATCCTTTCAAATCGCCAGGATGGTGAGTGATCAGTAGTAATGTGCCTTCGTAGTAGTCAAGATAACGCTTTAGCTGCGCTTTGGTGGGGATATCGAAGCCTGCGAAGGGTTCGTCAAGGACAAGAATGCGCGGGTTCATAGCGACCACCGCCATAAGGCAAACGAGGTGCTTTTGTCCTTGGGACAAATTATTGATGTAAACATCTTCCCAGTGAGGCACTTGAAATTTCTTCAGGATTGATTTCGCGAGATCAGCAGCTTCAGTTTTAGAGCGGCCTTGTTGTGTTATACCAAAAGCAATCTCCTCTATAACTGTCGGGAATATGATTTGATGATCTGGATTCTGAAAAAGAATACCAATTTCTTCAAGAGCTACACGTCTATTTTTGGCTAAATTCTTTCCATTTATCCAAACATATCCCGACTTTGGCGAAATCAGTCCGGCGAGGGTACGAGCGAGAGTTGATTTGCCTGAGCCGTTTCGACCTATTATTCCGATACGAGTGCAATCGGAGGAAAATGTCACGTTTCTCAAAATTTCCCGTCCATTGATCGAAATGCAAACATTAATGAGATCAACCCTGCTTCGTATAGCTGTCCGCCGGGTTACTGTCGTGTGCGTATTATTTACGGTCCTTTCATGATCGCATTGCCTCTTTATCTGGGTACCCTTCATAAATAAAAAACCCATGTAATCGTTATAATTCAGTTGGTTAAGTTAAATATCATATCAGATAGGGTAGATTCTCAGGATACCGATATACCGATACCCGATGGCATTGTGAAAGTGATTATGGTTGCCTTATTACCATTACCATATCCATGAATAGAGGCGTAAATATTTTGCCCTTCCATCCGCTTTAACTCTTTCCATAGCACGTCAAACATAGTCGTTATCTGCTACACATCATTGTGATTGAAAACAATATCCCACTGTCGGCTTGCTTCCTGAAATTGTTTGTTATGTTCAGCGATAACAGCTTTGGTCGCATGAACTAGAGAATTCCCTACTTGAGAGTATAATATATTTAGGTAAGAGCTATAGAGTTGTCGAAGTGAAGCAATGGTATGGAAAACGCTCCAAACTCGAACGTTTCAACGCTTGAAGAAATACTCCATAACTTCGGTAAAACCAGCTTCTTCTCGTGAAAGCCGCGTTTCTAGCTCGTTGAGATCGGTGACCGATGGCAAGGTATTCGTCGACGAAACCACAATTTGGAATCCAGTTGCGTAGTGTTTGCCCACCCTTGTGAACTCTTTGCTCAGTTGAGCCAAGATTTTATCCCGCAACATCAGTTGATTTCTCCGAAACCTGATCATGCGGTGGCAATCAAAAAAGTCGGATCGTTTCGTTGAGTCGTACTTTCTGCCATTCCAACCAGTTTTGCGCGTGGCTCGGTATAAGGCAAAGTCGTGCGTGTCACGCCATACTCGAAAATCGAAGTTGTTACGTGGGTTTGGATTCTCATGCGTCGCTTGCGTGAGGAACTCCGTGCTCGAATATTGATGCTTGTCGAGGCTGGCTAAGATTGAGTTTTGTGCAGATAGCTTCCGTTTGATCGATCTGGGCAAGCGAAAACGCATTAATTTTTTTCCATCTAAGAGACGGAGTTCGCGCCCAAATTTTTCGCCATTACTGTTCCAGCCCCTGCCGAGCCTTTTGGGTAAAAACTGAAAGTACATTCTGCCGAGGGCAAAAATTCTCTCCGCGCTAAATGAACCGATGTGGGTTTCTTCTTTCTCGGGATCATCATGAAGGAAATAGTACGCTTCGCCGAACCATAGTAGCGATTGAGCAATATCCTCAATCATTTCGCGGATTGTTTCATCGACCGAGCGCGTTCCATATCGGGTCTTCACATTGCCGAGGAGCCGACGCGTGAGTTCATCATCACTCGAGTTTACCTCGAAGAGGTTGCTCGTGCGGCGATTGGACGAGAGAAAAATTTCCGCAAAATCCTCATCAAACATCCGTCGATTGAAATCGGGCCGCTCTCGCCTTGACTTGATCAGAAGTCTATCGAGCAGTCCGAGATTTTTATCATGAAATTGATATTGAGGTAATGGCTCCGCCCTAAAGACTTTCATTCCGAAGCCTCCGCCTCTTTTTCGCTCAGTACCTTAGCGAGACTGATAATTCGGTAGTCGATATCGAAATCGACAGGATCGATGAGCGGCAAAACCTGAGTTGCAAAGAATAGGTGAGAAGCCTCTGAGTATGATCTCAGAAATCCGTTGACCACCTTGCTCTTGTGCGGCTTTTCTCTCTCGAAACTCATTTGGTCCCCATGGCCGTCTTGCCTTGTCCTGTGTTGAAATGCCCTCTTCCAGTTGAAACGGATTGAACCTCTCGGTAATGCACTCCGACTGAAACTGTTGGAGTTGGAAAGAAGTATTATTCTTTTGAGGTATTGCTGCTTGTCCTCGGTCCGATCGACCCAAGCCAAGAACTTTCCGAGAGCAGCTTTCGATAGCTTCGGATTGTCAAAATATTCGCCGTATAGGATGGCGAAGCCTAAGATTGACGCCAAATCGTTGATGGCCGTCGAAATCAGGTGCAAGCGGAACTCCTTATTGACGTCTAGTCTCGGGTCGGCAAACTTGGTATCTGACGCAAGTAAGGCCAGCGCGAAGAACATTGGGAAAATTTTTTCGAATTTATCTTCATCGTTTTGCTCAAGAGCATGGATACACTCCTCCGCCAGCTCAAAATAGATCTGCCCGAAATGATCCGGTAAGTCGTCGTCGTGCTCAGTCGCAAAAATGTAGCCAACAAGGTCTGAATTTCCCAGCATTACGATAACTTCATCCCGCGCTTTCGCTAAACGGTCTGCCATACCGTTTACGTCGATCTTCGGCAAAGTGTACTGCCGTTCGGAGTAGTGCGCGTAAGCGCTATATCTCTCCAAGAGCTGAGAGAGATCTTGAAACCATCGGGGAAGCTTCCAATAACTATGTAGGCTTGCCAAAGCCACCTGAGTGGCCGCCTGGGACAATCCCAGCCTGTTCAGCGATTCTACAAACTCCGGCACGGTCTTTTCGTTGAATTCGCATACCACCGGGAGAATTGTTGCATAACGTTGTAAGAGTTTCTGCACCGCCAACTGTTGGACATATTTTGGCTTGGACTGTCGGTGTCCTTCGATGGCACGTTCGAAATCTATGCGTTCGACAATGAACGCAAGTTCCACCTGCAAAAATGCAGGTAAACTGTGCAAAGACCGCTCTGACCAAACGTCCCTTTCGAAGAACTGTTTGAGTTCCTTCTCGAAGGTGAACATTCGCCTCAGGGTCTCAAGGCACAGATTGTTTCCTAGCGTAGCCCAAGTATGAGCGATTGCAATCCGCATCTTCTCGCTATCATTGGCTGTGTTCGAGGCAAATGTGGCTTCAATGAGTGCTCTTATCTTGCGAAGCTCTTGCATCCCTAAATCAAACTGGAACTCCTTCGCATACGTGGGAATTCGAGCGGAGAAGCGTTCGATTAGTTTCAATGCCAGATCAAGATTCTCTTCTTCAAAAGCAAGTTTGATGTGCTCTGAGAGCCTTTCAACGATTTCATCTTCGAACCAGTTTAGGTCGGCCTTCTCTTCGACTGTCAGTTGGCTGCTTGTTTGCAAGGCCGAAGATGTCGCGCTGTCTCCTGCAAGGAACCACTGTTGGTGCTTCTGTTTCCGAGGAAACCAGTAGCTATCCTGGTCGATTTTATGTTTTTGTTGAAGATAATGCTGAATTAGCCATGAGTAATTGTCGGTTAGGTCTGTCAGGTCGTCCTCCCAACCTTCTTTGTCAGTTTTCACACGGTCATTAATGTAGGAGAGCTGGTCAAGCGCTATTCTTGCTTGCCTTGAATGGTGGTTGGCCAAAGAGGCAGAATTACGTGGGTTAGCTGCTCTTTCGATATGCTTCACGATGCTGGGCAGGATTTCGCTACGTACCAAGGAGTTCAAATTAAAAAAATTGAATAGTCTTTGGCCCAATGGGAACAACGCTAATGAACTCGCAAGGGTCAAAAGTGTGGCTGCCACGTAAACAAAATAACCGGGTTCCACTCCGAACAATGGGAGCGAAGTAGCTGTCAAACTGAAAGTCGCGGAAAGTACGAGAACCCGTGAATATATGCTGCCGACCTGCTCATTGGTGAGCAGTTGAATTATGTCTCTCCGCAGTCTGGTGTAACCGGCACTCAGAATGATGCCAATCGTCGCAAAATATATAGAGAAGATCGCCGTCAGAAGTTGGGCATAAAGGCGGAGTTGTTCGATATTGTACTCTTTTTCGGAGGCACTCATCGGTTGTAACAAGTTCATATTGCCGCGCACATAGTTCTCGGCATAGATCAATGCCGTCAAACTCAACGCAACCCAAAACAGGCTCTTTAATCCAATCCAGGCGAGGTCTGCCAAAATTCTTAGGGTCGCGGGAGCTTTGGAAATCGAGATGCGATGCTTGTACGCATTTGCCTCGAAGAAGAACCTCGCTTTTCCCAGACCCATCCTACCTTTCCAGAACCATGGCTTGGACATTGCCCAAATTTTGATTCGATCCATCAACCTATGCGGCCTCTTGTTGGCTCAAACATAATATATAGTCACTCTTCGTTGGGAATTGGAAAACACTTGATCCACGGTGCACCGGTAAACTTGGGCTTGAGGAGATGAGTCGAATTCCGGTCTATGAATTGCGGTGGGTTAACTGGCACAGAAATTGAATTATGAAGAGTGCTGCTCTCAGGGTTCTCATCTTGGTTCGTCAGTATCTATACGGTACGCCAAACTTCGGTTAGATTCATCGTCGAAGCGCTGAATATCATCTTCTCCCAGGTAGCAGCCGGATTGCACCTCTATGATTTCCAGCGGCTCTTTACCGGGGTTTCCCAATCGGTGAATCTCCCCCAAGGGGATATAGGTGGATTCGTTTTCGACCAGCATGAAAGTTTTGTCACCACAGCTAACTTCAGCGGTACCACTGACTACAATCCAGTGCTCAGCGCGATAGAAGTGTTTCTGTGTTGAGGTGCTTTTCCCGGGTTTGACCGTGATGCGTTTGACCTGGAAACGATGGCCGTTATCCAAACAATCGAAATTACCCCAATGTCGGAATGACTTGCGATGCAATTCCACTTCTGATCGTCCGGCTTCCTTCAACCGGGTGACAAACCGACCGATATTCTGATCATGTTCCCTGGGCATGATCAGTAGACAATCGTGGGTTTCCACGATAATGAGACTATCCACACCGAGGGCGGTCACCAGCTTGTTTTCCGAATGTATATAACTATTGTTGACATTTTCTATACAGACATCGCCCTGGGTCACATTGCCGGCTTCGTCCTTGTCACCTGCATTCCACAATGAATTCCATGAGCCAATATCACTCCATCCAGCATCCATGGGTACCATGCTGACCTGGTTGGAATGTTCCATAACGGCATAGTCAATCGAAATATTTTCACACCGGGTGTATCTGTCACGATCCAGGCGGATGAAATCGAGATCCTCCACCGCATGTTCAAGGGCATCTGCTGCGTGAAATCTGAGTGCTGGTGAGAACCGCTCCAATTCGATCAGACAGGCTTCAGGTGTGAAAAGGAACATGCCGCTGTTCCAGAAGTAGTCCCCAGCCGACAGATACATCTTCGCAGTGGAACGATCGGGCTTTTCCACGAAATGTTCAACCGGGAGCGCATCCGTACCGGAATAACTGCCCACGCCCTGAATGTACCCGTACTCCGTCGCCGAACAATCGGGTCGGATACCAAAAGTGACCAGTCTGCCAGCGCCCGCCGCTTTTTGGGCTACATTGAGCGCGTTGACAAAGGCCTCCGTGTCATAGATTAGATGGTCCGCCGGGAGTGCCAGTATTAGTGTTTGATCCGGTGCCTCGGTGGATGCCAGATGTGCTGCAGCGACAGCGATGGCTGGGGCGGTGTTGCGGACAACCGGTTCAAGAATGATGGTTTCGTGGTGTGCGCCGATATCCTGCATTTGCTCTGCAACCATGAACCGGTGCACATCGTTGCATACGACCACCGGGTCAGATACTTCCGGTATCTGACCAAGCCGTTCCAGCGTTTTCTGGAACAGGCTGGTTTCGCCCACGAGATTGATAAACTGCTTGGGACGCTGGGAACGAGACAGAGGCCACAGGCGGGTACCTGACCCCCCCGAAAGAATAACCGGCACGATTCTAAAAGACATGGGTTCTGGTGTTCAGTGTGTTCAGTGTTCTTTTCTATTCAGGTCAAAAGTAAAGTATGGGGATTATATCCCTGATTGCCCAAGCCTAATGAACACCAAAATCAGGAAATGGGATAGTGTATACTCTAATCCGCAATGAAAACCCACCGCACAATCCGCTACCGTCTGCATCCCAGGACCGAGGCAAAGGCCAGGAAACTCTATGAACTGGCGGGAGCCTGCCGGTTCGTCTGGAACCATTTTGTTGCCAAACTGCGGGATGAATACGTCTTTTACGGCAAGGCGGACCCTCGCTGGTACACGCTCAACAAGCAATTCAGCAATCTTCGGAGAGCCTATCCGTGGTTACAGGACTACTCGGCGAACATTGTCAGATTGTCGTTAAAGCCGATAGAAACCACTTACAGGGAATTTTACAAAGGCAGGGGCGGTCTGCCGAAGTTTCACGGAAAGCATACGCACGGCCCATCTTTTCAAATTGCAACCGGTCTATTCAAACTGAATGGAACCAGCCTGCACATTCAGAGGATTGGACAGGTCACACTGGTCGGAAACAATCCTTACCCGGAAGCGAAAGCGGTGTCGGGTACGATCAAGTGTGAAGCCGGTAAATGGTATGCCTATATCTCTTATGAGATTCAGGCCGAAGAATCAATGGAAGCCGTCAAGGAAGTCGGCATCGACCGGAATGTCGGGCAGATTACCTGTTCGGATGGGGAAGTATACCTGCAGGAAAGAAACCTCCGTCTTGAGGTCCGCAGGAAGCGGTATCAGCGCATGATGGCACGCAGGCAAAAAGGCAACCGGAAGAAGGGAATCAATCCTTCGAACCGCTACCTGAAAGCAAAAACCCTGTGCCGGAAAACCAGCAAGGCAATTGAGCAGAACCGGACGAACTGGTGCCACAAGACCAGCAGGGAGATTGCTGACCGGTACAATGTCGTTTACCTGGAAGAGTTGAAGATCAGGAACATGTCCGCTTCGGCAAAGGGAGACATGGAAAACCCCGGTAAGAATGTCAAAGCCAAAGCCGGGCTGAACCGGGTAATACTGGCGAGTGGATGGGGAAAGCTGGAGCAGTGCCTTGGATACAAGGCAACCGTAACGAAGGTTCCGGCGGCGTACACATCACAAACCTGCCACCAGTGCGGGAGCAAAGACAGGAATAACAGAAAGACCCAGGCAGATTTTCACTGTCTGTCCTGCGGTCATCGGGACAATGCCGATTTGAATGCGGCATTGAATATATTGGCCTCCGGGAATGGGGCAGCTGGACGTGGAGGTGGCGGGGTTATCCGGCCTGTGAAGCGTCAAATGGATGCCGGAGTGCCCTTTTAGCATGGGCAATCAGGTATATAATTTCCTAAAGTATACTCAGGGTATGGGTATCCGTCATGACCAGTACTGATGGAATGCGCGTCTCGTAAAGATCTGGATATGCAGATCTTTACACCTCTTGAGGGCAATCATTGACTTATGTACCACATTATCGTTCTTGCTCGCCGAGAGCGTAGTATCATTGATTTGACTGTCAGCGCAAAGTGGAAATGTCCCTTTTTCTGCAATATCGAAATGTCCCCTTTTTATTCAACCCGGGCATTGAACCGCTTCGTTGCCAGGTTGGATCGCAATCGGGCGAGTGTGAACAGGCAGCCGGGCCGTTGCGGATTGCGCCGGTTGCCGGCGCACTGAACCGGCCTTCGGGTCGCCCCTTCTTTCTGTCACGACTCAAATGGCCATACGGATGAATCACCCGGTCCGAAGAGCACTTGTCAGTGTTTCGGACAAACGTGGAATTGTTGAATTTTCCCGGGAACTCCAGGCGCTGGGCGTCGAAATACTGTCCACCGGGGGGACCGCGGAATTGTTGGCAGCCCATGGAATACCGGTCATGGAAGTCAGTGAATTCACGGGCTTCCCCGAAATCATGGATGGACGGGTGAAAACCCTGCATCCCCGGATTCATGGCGGTCTGCTTGGGCGACGTGGGCAGGACGACGAAGTCATGGAGGCCAACCGGATCCAGCCCATCGACCTGGTCGTGGTCAATTTGTATCCCTTTGAGGAGACGGTCTCGAATCCCGATTGCACGATTGAACTGGCCATTGAAAATATCGATATCGGTGGCCCGGCCATGCTGCGGGCTGCCGCGAAAAACCATGCCGATGTCAGTGTGATTGTGGATGTCCAGGACTATGGGCGGGTTGTATCCGAAATGCAGGGCAATCAGGGAGTCGTGAGTCCTGACCTGCGCTTTGACCTGGCCGTCAAGGCGTTTGAGCACACGGCGGCGTACGACGGGTTGATCGCCAATTACCTGGGGTCCCGGGTCGACCCATCTGGACCCCGCCGGTTTCCAAGAACCTTCACTGCGCAGTGGTCCAGAAAGCAGGTGATGCGGTATGGAGAAAATCCTCACCAGCAGGCTGCCTTTTTTGTGGACCCCGGTGAGGCGGACCCTTCCATTTCCACGGCAGACCAGGTCCAGGGAAAATCCCTGTCCTTCAATAATATTGCAGATTCCGATGCCGCACTGGAATGCGTCAGGCAGTTTGACCAGGCATTTGCCTGTGTCATCGTAAAGCATGCCAACCCCTGTGGGGTCGCCGTAGCCGGCACCCAGGAGGACGCGTACCAACGGGCTTTCAGCACGGATCCGGAATCCGCCTTTGGGGGAATCATTGCCTTTAACACTGCACTGAATGCCGGGGTGGCAGCCGCCATCCTGGACAACCAGTTTGTGGAAGTCATTGTCGCGCCTTCGGTGTCCGGGGAGGCAAAAAAAGTGCTCCAGGAGAAGGGAAACGTCCGGGTCCTGGAATGCGGCGACTGGTCTTCGAAGGAAAGTCCCCGGAGCGAATGGGAGTACCGGAAAGTTCGTGGAGGCCTGCTGGTGCAGGACCGGGACCAGGACCTGTACCAGAAGCTGGAAGTGGTCAGTCGGCGAGCCCCGGACGAGGCGGAAATGAAGGACCTGGTTTTTACCTGGAAAGTCGCAAAATATGTCAAGTCCAATGCCATTGTGTATGCCGCCAACCAAAGAACACTGGGCATTGGAGCGGGGCAGATGAGCCGGGTGAACTCCGCCCGCATCGCCGCCATCAAGGCCGAACATTCCAGTCTGAGCCTGGACGGCGTGGTCATGGCTTCCGATGCTTTTTTCCCCTTTCGGGATGGGCTGGACAATGCTGCCGAGGTCGGGGTCCGCGCCGTCATCCAGCCCGGAGGGTCCCTGCGGGATGAAAGAAGTCATCGACGCGGCCAATGAACATGGTATTGCCATGGTATTTACCGGCATGCGGCATTTTCGGCACTAATCGAAACGGCATCCCTGTCCTGTTCCCATGCGCCCCGGTACTCAATTCAAGGTGGTCCTAGAAGGCACCATCCTGCCCGAATTTGAACGCGGGAAAGTCCAGGAAGGTCTGGCGGAGCTTTTTCATTCCAGTGAAGAGACCATGGAAAGGCTTTTACAGGGTCAAGAGGTTGCGCTGAAGAAACAATATGACCGTGACCAGGCAGCGACGATCTGCCAGAAAATCAGGCAGATTGGCGTGCAATGTCGGTTTGAGGAAATTTCCGGGGAAGAAACCGCCCCCGTGGAGGATGCAGCCCGTGCCCGGGGAACCCGGCATCCATGCCCCGTTTGCCGGAACCAAATGGAAGAATTCGAGAAGACCTGTCCCGTTTGCGGGTTTGTGGAAAGGGAAGTGCAAGAAGTGGAAGTAGAAGTGGACGACGAGGGGATGGACTACATCGTTCTTGACAGACGGGACGCACAAGAGGGGGGGCGGGATGAAAGCGGTTCCCCGGCCAGAGGGATGGATTCGGCAGAAGATTCCCCTGAAGAAAACGGGGCCAGTGTCGATTCGGCTGGGGCCGATTCGGGCGGTGACGATTCCCGGGAACAAACGAAAGCGGATCGATTGCAGGAGCTGTTCAACCGGCATATCCAGACCAACACCGCGTACTACGAGCGCCAGTTCGCCCGGTTTGGCAGTCCGGAGCAACCCCGGTTTGCCATTTCCTGGCACTGGCCGGCCTTTTTCTTTTTCTTTTTCTGGGCACTTTACCGGAAACTGTGGTTTTGGGCCGGGGTCAATCTCACCCTGAGCCTGGGCCTGTCCCTGTTTATCCAACCCGGGATGCTTTATCTGTTCTGGGCGCTGGCCTGGCCCATGGTGGCGAACTACCTGTACTTCCGGGTGGTGTCATCCAGAGTGCAATGGGCGATTATGGAACCCGGATACGAGCCCCGGCTGGATGCACTGGGAGGGGTCAGCAGGCCGGCTGCCGGGCTGGGGGTGCTCATCTTCATTTTCGCGGTCATATTCACCGGAAATCACCTGACCGATCGGTTTATCGACCAGTACGGGGAGCAGATCCAGGAAGTCCTTCCGCAGTCCGGTTCCCAGATTCGGGGAGATGGGAGTCCGCTGGAACCTCTCGTCGACAGGCAATCGAAGCTGGCGCTCACTTCCCTGAAGTTGAGTTATCTGGGGACCTCGTTGAAAATCCTTATTCTGGCGGAGGACAATTCGCAAAACCGGGGTAAAATCGCAACCTTCGAACGCCAGTTTACGAACCAGCGGGTTGCGGATTCCTGGGGTCAGCCACTGCAGCTGGAACAGCAGGTTGGACGGTATGTGTTGAAGTCCGCGGGACCGGACCGGGCCTTCAATACCGATGACGACATTCTGCAATTGGTCACCCATCAGTCATTGCCCTAGGAAAAATCGGTTATGCAGGTACTCATCACAGGCAGCGGCGGGCGGGAACATGCCCTGGCATGGAAGGCGAGCCAGTCCCCCAGGGTGGAAAAGGTTTTTGTTGCCCCGGGCAATGCGGGAACCGCCGGGGAAAGGGGAGTCGAAAACGTCGATATCGCCGTAGATGATTCCCGAGCCCTGGTTGAATTTTCGAAAACTGCGGGTATCGGCCTGACCATCATCGGCCCGGAAGCGCCGCTGGTGTTGGGCATTGTTGACCAGTTTGAAGAGGCCGGATTGCGCTGTTTTGGACCGTCCCGGCTGGCTTCGCAGCTGGAAGGATCCAAAACCTTCACCAAGGATTTTTTGCGTCGGCACTCCATTCCTACCGCGTCCTACCGCAGTTTTACCGAAACCGGGCCAGCGCGGGCCTATCTGGAGGAAATCGGATTGCCCTGCGTGATCAAGGCCGATGGGCTGGCGGCGGGCAAGGGAGTGATCATTGTCACGAGCCGGGAACAGGGCAGGGAGACCATACACGCCATGCTGGCGGGCAATCAGTTTGGCCAGGCCGGGCACCGGATTGTTATCGAGCAGTTCCTGACGGGAGAAGAGGCGAGTTTTATCTGCATGGTCGATGGAGAGAATATTCTCAGCCTGGCATCCAGCCAGGATCACAAGGCCGCTTTTGACGGGGATTCAGGGCCGAACACAGGGGGGATGGGGGCATACTCCCCGGCCCCGGTGATCGATGGCCCCATGCATGAAAAAATAATCGATGAGGTGATTGCGCCAACGGTGGCCGGCATGGCTGCAGACGGGATGCCCTATACCGGATTTTTGTACGCCGGGCTGATGATTGGAGAAGATCTCGTTCCCCGGGTACTGGAATTCAATTGCCGGTCCGGGGATCCGGAAACACAACCCATCCTGCTCCGGCTGCAGTCCGACCTGGTCGAGCACTGCCTGGCGGCACTGGATGGCGAACTCCACCAACAGGTTGCCCGGTGGGACCCCCGTCCTGCACTGGGGGTAGTGATGGCGGCGGACGGTTATCCCGGATCCTGTGATTCAGGGCTTGTTATCAATGGGTTAGGGGACAATAGTCAACCGGATTGCAAGATCTTTCATTCCGGCACCCGGTGGGTCGATGGTCAGACCATAACCGCAGGGGGAAGGGTACTTTGCGTGACCGCACTGGGGGAACACATTGCCGGCGCACAGGAGCAGGCGTACCAGGCCGCCAGTGCCATTCACTGGGACGGTTGCTGGTACCGGCGGGACATCGGATATCGTGCCATGCAGCGTTCTTTTCAGGGCCGGGACCAGTGAAGAATCCCCGGCTGGTTTCTCTTTTTGGCCCCGACCCCGGGAGGGTCCCCTGCGGTTGATCCGATCGGGATTACTGATTATGCTTCGTACAGGAAGGAGGGGGCCGGGAAACGGCTCCCGGATCCGGATCGTTCCGGCCTGCCTGGCAAACAAACCATTACTCAACCACTTTCGATCATGAACAAAAATTTCGTCTCTGTACTGATGGGATCGGATTCAGACCTGCCTACCATTCAGTCGACCTTTCAGGTGTTGAATAAACTGGGGGTCCCCTGGGAAGCCAGGATCACTTCCGCACACCGAACCCCCCAGGCCACCCATGAATATGTCCGCGATGCCGAGCACAGGGGGTGTGCGGTGTTCATTGCCGCCGCCGGGGTGGCGGCCCACCTGGCAGGCACTGTTGCCGGGCTAACCCTCAAACCGGTCATCGGGATTCCCATGGACGGCGGGCCGCTAAATGGCCAGGATGCGCTGTTGTCCACGGTGCAGATGCCCGGGGGAATCCCCGTGGCCTGTGTTGCCATCGGCAAGGCGGGTGCCAAAAATGCGGGATACCTGGCCGCCCAGATCCTCGCGGTTTCCGACCCCGGGATCGGTCAGCGGGTCAAGCAGGAACGTGAAGAGAATGCGGCCGCGATCATGCAAAAGAACGACCGGCTCCAGGAGGATTTGAACCAAAGTTGAAATTTGCTTCTGTATCCGATGCGGCGGCGGTCATCGGCCAGGGAGGGGTGGTGGCGTACCCCACGGAATTCTGCTACGGACTGGGTTGTGACCCGTCCAATACCGGGGCAATCCGGCGGATACTGCGCCTCAAGCGCCGGTCCCGGGACAAGGGACTGATCCTGATTGCAGACCGCCTGGATCGTTTGTCCGGCTACATGGCTTCCCTGCCTGCACCGTACCGGGACGAGATTCTGGAAAGCTGGCCAGGCCCGTTTACCTGGTTGGTTCCGGCCAGGCCGGGGGTCTCAAGATGGGTGCGCGGCGAGCATGACAGCATTGCCGTACGGGTGACCGCACATCAAGGTGCGGGACGATTGTGCCGGGCCGCAAAAATGGCGCTTGTCTCGACAAGCGCCAATGGAGCCCGGCAACCGCCATTGCGCACTGCGGAGGCGGTATTCAGGGCATTTGCGGGGCAGGTGGATTGTATTGTCGGTGGACGGGTCGGTTCCGGTTCCTCCCCGACAACCATACGCGACGGATTGACCGGAAATGTTGTCAGACCATGATTCCGGGGGATTGTTCGGATTGAACCCACCGCGCAACACGCCGAATATCCAGGCAGTGGTGCAGTATTTTCAGAGCCTGCAGGATTTTTGCTGTGAGCAGATGCAGTCCATGGAGCACGAGACCCGGTTCAGGGAGGACAAATGGGACCATCACGGCGGCGGGGGCGGGATCACCCGGGTGATTGAAAACGGAGAGGTTTTTGAAAAGGGCGGGATCAATTTTTCCCTGATTGAAGGGGTTGCCCTGCCTGAGACAGCGTCCGTGACCCGCAGGAGTATTGCGGGAAGACCGTTCAAGGCCACGGGGGTGTCGCTGGTCATGCATCCCCGGAACCCGTTTGTGCCAACGACCCACATGAATGTTCGTTTTTTTGTCTCCGACCCGGAATCGGAGCACCCGGTATGGTGGTTTGGTGGCGGGTATGACCTGACTCCCTGCTATGGTTTTGTGGAGGATTGCGTCCATTGGCACCAGACGGCGAAACGGGTCTGCGACGCCTTCGACCCCCTGTACTATCCAAAATTCAAGGAACAATGTGATGAATACTTTTTTATCCCGCATCGGAATGAGGCCCGGGGGGTAGGGGGGCTGTTTTTTGATGATCTGAATGAACCGGGATTCGAGAAGTCATTCGAATTCATCCGTGCGGTGGGGTCCAGCCTGCCGGATGCCTACCTGCCCATTGTGAAGGCCAGGAAAGAGACCGGCTATACCGACCGGCATCGCCGGTACCAGTCTTACCGTCGCGGACGCTATGTCGAATTTAACCTGGTTTATGACCGCGGGACGGTGTTCGGGTTGCAGTCCCGGGGTCGCACGGAGTCCATATTGATGTCACTGCCCCCGGTGGTGAACTGGGTGTACAACTGGAGCCCGGCCCCGGGAAGCGAGGAGGAAACGCTGCAGACCGGTTTCCTGAAACCCAGAAACTGGCTGGAAAACGAAACGTAGGGAAGAGGAGGATGGAACCATTTTGGGTGCGATGTTGACGATCTACCGGCTCTTCCTGTATGCCATCTTCCCGGTTGTCATACTGAAACTGCTGTTTCGGGCAATCCGGAACCATCAGTATTTCGCGAGGATTCCACAGCGGTTCGGGTTTAACCTGCTTCGGCCGGAGTCCCGCCCATCTGCCCGGGGTGGAATCTGGGTGCACGCGGTTTCAGTGGGGGAGGTCAATGCCGCGGTTCCCCTCATCAATGAAATGATCGCGACCTGGCCCGGGAAGCCCGTGACCGTGACCACCATGACGCCAACGGGGTCTGAGCGGGTTCAGCAAGTGTTGGGAGACCGGGTGTTTCACTGTTATCTGCCGTATGATTACCCGGGGGCCATGAAACGATTCCTGAACACGGTACGACCCGATGTGGGGATGGTGATGGAGACTGAAATCTGGCCCAACATGATCTCGGAATGTCACCGGCGGAAGATTCCCCTGATCTACACCAATGTCCGGATGTCGGCCCGCTCGTACCGGGGGTATCAGCGGTTCCGGGTCTTCTTCAGGGAAATATTCAATAAAGTGGACCAGTTTGCCGTACAGGCAAAGATGGACGCCGGCCGGCTGGTTGACCTTGGGGTGGATGAACAGAAAATCCGGGTCACCGGAAACATCAAGTTCGAAGTGGTACTGCCTGCCAGCACGCAGGAAGCTTCACAGTCCGTTCGCCGGGATTTGGGATGGGAAAGGCCGGTGTGGGTTGTCGGCAGCACCCATGAAGGCGAGGAAACCCGGATACTGGAAGCCTTTGCCGACGCCAGAAAGGAGATTCCGGATTTGTTGATGGTGCTGGTGCCAAGACACCCTGAGCGATTTGCGGCGGTCTTCCGGTTGTGCACGCGTCACGGCTATCGCACCGTCCTGCGCTCGCAACACCACACGAAAGTATCCGCCGATACGGACATCTATGTGGGGGATACCATGGGGGAGTTGTCCATGCTGCTGTGTGCCGGGGACCTGGCATTTATGGGAGGCAGCCTGGTCCCCACCGGCGGCCACAACCTGCTGGAGGCCTGTGCAGCGGGAGTCGCCGTCATCTTTGGCCCGCACATGTTCAATTTCCAGGAAATTTCAAACCTGGTGCTGTCAGGCGGAGCCGGGGTCCAGGTGCTCGACAGCGAAGAGTTGTCCGAAGTGGTGGTCCGGTTGTTTAAGGACCCGGGGATGCGGGACCAGTACGGGTCCGAAGGAAGGGCGATCATCGAAGCAAACCGGGGGGCCCTCGCGCGGATACTGGAAATGCTGCATGCCTGCTACCCGGTTGAACCCCGGTAACCGGGAAAACCAGGCGGGCCTTCTTCAGGCCAGGTTCTTTTCGACGATTTCACTGACATCCCTGGACAGGCCAGGCAATGCAGAAATGGATTGCAGGGTCTGTTTCATTTTTCCCCTGAGTTCCGGGGTGTATCGTTTCCAGACATTCAGGGAGGACACCAGCCGTGCGGCAACCTGCGGGTTCACGGGGTCCAGTTTTTCTGTCCACTGTTGAACGAACGCATACCCCGATCCATCGGATGCGTGGAAACAACTGGGATTGCCATGGGAAAATCCCAGGATCAGCGCGTACACCTTGTTCGGGTTCCGGTAGTCGAAACCGGGGTGTTCGGTCAGGGCTTTCACCGTTTCCAGCGTGTCGTCACGGGGCGCCGTGGCCTGGAAACGAAGCCATTTGTCAATGACCAGGGGCTCTTCTTTCCATTGCCTGTAGAATTCTTCCAGGATGTCCTGGCGGTCGCTTCGGGATGACCGTGCAATCTGGAAAATCGCGGAAGCGGTGTCGGTCATGCAGGTTGAGTTTTCCAGTTGCTCCAGGCAAAGGGTCCGGGATGCGGTGTCGTCCAGGGCGCACAGATAATCCAGGCAGGCATCTCTCAGGCTGCGTTCCGCCATTTCCCGGTGATTCACCTTCCCCGAATGGTTGGCCTGACATTGCCGGTAACTGTCCATCAGCGTTTTCCGGGATACTTGTGCAATTTGAAATTTCACCTCGTTGACGGCGGATTGAATCGATGTCGGGTCGGTGGGTAAAACCTGCTCACAAAGATAAGAGAGGCCCGGCAGGGTAATCAGCTTGGCGATAAAAGCGGGGTCTGCGGTACGGGTGTCAAGCAGGGCGGAGATGGTATGGCCCAATGATTCGGACCCCGGCAGCTCGTCGCCTTGCTGAATGCAGGCAACCGTTTCGAGAATCTGGGCAAGAAACAGTTCCTGAGCCGATTCCCAGCGGCTGAACGGGTCGTCTTCAAACTGAAGCAGAAATTCCAGGTGGTACGGGCCGTGGTGAAGGTTGGTCTTCACTGGCGCACTGAAATCACGCAGAAGGGAGAGGACGGGTCGGGAATGAATGGAATGGAAGGAAAAAGTCTTGCTGGGCTCGTCCAGAATCAGGGTAGCTTCAGTGTGCTCGCCATCCACCGGCATTTTTTCTCCCAGGGGATCAAACAATGCAATTTTTATCGGAATGACAAAAGGAGATTTGTCGGTCTGTCCCGGCGTCGGCGGGCAGGATTGTTTCAGAGTGATCCGGCAGAAATGTTCCAGGGGATCATATTCGCATCTCACGTCAATTTTCGGTGTGCCCGCCTGGGAGTACCAGTTCCTGAATTGCGTTAAATCCATGTTGCTGGCGCTTTCCATGGCGGCCACAAAATCATCGGTGGTCACGGCCTGTCCATCGAACTGTTCGAAATACTCATCGGTGCCCCGGCGAAATGTCTCCGGGCCAAGGATGGTATGTAACATACGAATGACTTCGGCCCCCTTCAGATAGACCGTTGGGGTATAGAAATTATTGATTTCCTGGTAGGAATCCGGACGTACAGGATGTGCCATGGTGCTGGCATCCTCCATGAACTGGAGGGAGCGCAACAGGTTGACATCGCCAATCCGCTTGACCCCCCGGGACCTTATGTCGGCGCTGAATGACTGGTCACGAAAAACCGTAAATCCTTCCTTCAGGCTGAGCTGAAACCAGTCCCGGCAGGTGACCCGGTTTCCCGACCAGTTGTGAAAGTACTCATGGGCGATGACATCCTGGACATCCTGGAAGTCCTCATCCGTCGCCATCCTGGGGTCTGCCAGAGCAAACCTGGTGTTGAAAATATTCAGGCTCTTGTTTTCCATGGCCCCCATGTTGAAATCCTCTACCACCACCACATTGAACAGGTCAAGGTCGTATTCCCGCCCATACACCTCTTCATCCCAGCGCATGGCCTGCTTGAGGGACTGCATCGCATGGTGACATTTTCCGATATCCTGTTCCCGGGCGTAGAACCTCAGGGTAACCCGCCGGTCATTCATGGTGGTAAAATGGTCTTCCAGACAATCCAGGTCCCCGGCAACAATGGCAAACAGGTACGTGGGTTTCGGGAAGGGGTCGTGCCAGATGGCACAGTGAGTCGATTCGGTGACCTCTCCCTTTTCCACCAGGTTTCCATTGCACAGCAGTACGGGGAAATCAGACTTGTCCGCAACCAGTTTCACCCGGTAGGTGCCGAGGTTGTCCGGTCGGTCAATGGCCGGGGTAATCCGGCGAAATCCCTCGGCTTCACATTGGGTACACAGGATATTCGCCGATTTGTAAAGACCGCTTAAGGCGGTATTTTTCGATGGGTCCAGGGAGTTGCGGATTTCCAGTTCAAATTCATCCGGGACATTTTTGACCGTGAGTAAATGGTTGTCCCGGTCGCAGGTCCACGAAGATGCGGGTTCGCCATTGATGGAGACTGCGGTGACTTTCACAAATTCGCAATGAAGAACCAGGTCACCGGCATCGCGGTTCGACCTGGTTACCGAATGCCGGGCAACGATTTCAGTCTCCGACCAGTCCAGCTTGATTTCCAGGTCGGAATGGTGGATGGAAAAATCGGGTTTTTGGTAATCCCGGAGGAAGACCGTTCGAGGTGTTTCATTCTTCATGGTAAGAAATAACCGGTTGAACGGTTCTTTAGCCAGAACCGGATGATTGTTGAATTCCGTGGAGCCGGCTGCAGGCCCCCGGGTTCATCTTTCCAGGTACTGCAGCTTTTCCTTGACGTCCAGCCAGTCATCCGAATCTTCGGGGGGGTCCTTCATTTCCGTGATTACCGGCCAAAGTTCGCTCAATTCGGCATTGAGATCAAGAAAATGCTGCTGGTGTTCCGGGACCTCGTCTTCGGAGTAGATCGCATTCACGGGGCATTCCGGTTCGCACAGGCTGCAATCAATACACTCTTCGGGGTCGATGACCAGAAAGTTGGGACCTTCATGAAAACAATCCACAGGACAAACTTCCACACAGTCGGTCAGCTTGCAGCGAATGCAGGATTCCACTACCACATAGGTCATCTTTTCAATTCTCCGGGTACAAAATATCGGGGTGGCTATTGTATGGATTTGGAGGGTGCCATACAACCTGCGGTTTGTTTGCTGTCGGCTCAATTCCAAGATGTCCCCCTTTTCTTCTAACTCTTGAACACCGGATGTAATTACATTATGCTTACTTGAAATCGTTTAATGTGCAAGGTCACGATCATGGCTTACCTGGTCAAAATTGGTAATTCGCAGGGCATCAGAATTCCGAAACCACTCGTAGAACAGGCTCAGTTGGAAGGAAGAGAGCTTAAATTACAGGTGGTCGACAACGGCCTCCTGGTTACTCCGCACAAGAGGGCAAGGGAGGGCTGGAAAGAATCCATTGAGGCGGCAATCGCTGTACACGGTGTTGAGGCAATTGACAGTGAATGGCTGGATGCAACACTAACATCCGATGAAGAATTGGAATGGTAATGCCGGATATTGTCCGCTTCGAAGTCTGGCTCGTAAAGCTTAATCCGACCAAGGGCAGGGAAATCAGCAAAACAAGGCCATGTGTCGTAATTTCACCCGATGAAATGACTGCATTGTCCTCTGTGCTGGTAGCTCCGATGACAACAAAGAGTTTTCATTTTCCAGGTCGGGTCATCTGTGAATTTCAAGGGAAGAAAGGGATGGTCCTCTTTGATCAAATCAGGGCGGTTGATAAATCACGGTTCGTAAAAAAACTGGGTGTTATGGATGAGACCACTCAGAAGGAGTCGTGCAGGTGCCTCCAGGAATTATTTGCGTACTGAACCGCATATCCACAAGGACCCCATGGGCAAAACAATTTCAAACCGGAGTAAAGGACAGACTTCAGGGATAAAGCCAGCCTTGTCCGGGACGTGGCTGACCGGTTGCGCGGTGATATTACAGGCAGTGTGATTACGACAAGGTTATCCTGCCGATGACGGTGTTACATCGCCTGGATTGTGTGCTGCGCCCACCAGGCAAAAAGTTCTCCGACAGCACCAAAGACTTCACCCTGTATAAAATTTCCGGGAAGAACTGGATGCCGCCAGGCGGGGGTATTCGGACAGGAGATCAACTCGGAATCCTGCGCCATCTGTAAATCCGATATGCCCATCAAGGGGCAAAACCCTGTCAATATAAAGTTCGGCAACACCTTTACGGTAGAGGGTCTGCGGACGAACGATTTGATTGCATGTTGTCCAACCCGCATTCATGGTCAATCTTCCGGTGCTCTGGCCGTGAACCTAGATTCCTGCATCACGGGGGGCGTGGGACAGTGTAACAGGACAGCGCAGAAAAAGTTTAAGCTGAACTCTATGAGGCCACCCGGTACTTGAGAGAGAGGGCGGCGTTACCCAGCGGGTGATAACCCGGGTCAAGCTGAGGCAGTGTCCACGCGAGCACCGCCGCGGTCTTCCACTACTCGTTACAGGTTGGGATTGGGATCGACTTGGCCAGCAGATCGCGCTTTTCTCGCCGACGAGCCATGACGCCGTCGTCGTTCTTATGCACATGGATGTGCGTCGCCTCCTCGCGTCGGATGCATGGCATCTTGTGATGGTTGTCGAAGCGCTCGGAGAGGTCTTCTGTCTCACCGATGTAGATGGGATGATACATTCCCGGCCTCGTTTCCCTGGTGAAGATGTAGTTGGCAGGCACGGCCTTGAAGGTTGTGCCGACGGGGAAGACGTCGTACTCATACAGGCGGCGGGATTTTCCGAACCAGATGCACGCTTTCGTTGTCATTTCAGTGTTCTTTCCTTGGTTGACGGTTGAACGGCGGATGCGCCGAGCGACACCCCGAACTCACTCGCAATGCGAAAAAAGACGCATCAAAATTTCGGAATTGCATACTATGAAGTTTACCTATTTGCAAATTGTGACACAACCTGATCGTCGGCGATTGGCGCCTGCGGTTTGTTTAAGTCCCGTTTGTTGCCGGACTGTCGGAGCACGGTAATCCGACATTCTCGCAGGGCGGTACACATGAAACCCAATTTTTCGTCCGGGGTACCCCCAAAGAAAAGTATAACCGGACCCGCGTACTGGTGGCCGCGGAAATCTTTACACGATCTTTTCATTTGCCTTACCCAAACCTTGCACTTGGCCGGGCACAATGCACCGCATGAATCAACGTATTCATACCCTATTATCCACATCAAGGTACCCACTTATGAAAAAACGAAATCTCATTATCACAGTCATCATCACCGCAGTGATTGGTTCCGGGCTGGTTTTCGCAGGTGCCAGGAACTGCGAGTATTCCGGCAAGGCCCATGCTGGCCACGATGGAAAGCACAAGATGGAACGAATAATCGGAAAGATGGACCGGCATCTGGATCTTTCCGATGCACAGGAATTGTCGCTGAAAAAAATTCTGGAAGAAAACAGGTCGATGATCCGGGCCACCCGTCATGCCGACAAGTCGTTTTACCTGAACATGATGGCCCTTGGCCTGTTGTCGGATGACTTCGATGAATCGGTGAACGCACTGGCCCAGGAAAGGGCCGAACAGGTGAAGCAGGGCGCCATGGGAATCGCCCATGTTGCAAAGCAGGTCTCGGAAGTGCTCACTGAAGAGCAAAAACAGGAAGCGCATGATTTCATCCGGAAAAGAATGGATGCGGGACATACCGCAACCACCATGTAGACGGGCACACCATTACCGCATACACTTCTGCTGCATTGACCGGGCCAGGGATGGGCCCGGGAATCCAAGAAACGACCTTGGGAAAGAGGACTCCCGGGGAAGTTTTCCAGAGAAAGAAAGTGGCCAGTCATTCCCCGGATACCGGCTCCGCAAAAACCGATGCCACGAGAATACTGCTCGTGGACGATGATGCGGTGCTTGCCGGAATGCTCGGGGAATTTCTGGAAAGGGAAGGGTGTGCAGTTCATCATGCCGGCAACGGGGAGGATGCACTGGACCGCATCAGCCGGAATGTTTACGACCTGCTGGTTCTGGATATCATGATGCCCCGAATGAACGGTCTTGATGTGCTCAGGGAACTCCGGGGCGGCAGTACACTGCCGGTGATCATGCTGACCGCTCGGGGAGACGACCTGGACCGGATCCTGGGGCTGGAACTGGGTGCGGATGACTACGTCTCCAAACCCTTTAACCCCAGGGAATTGCTCGCCAGGATTCGGGCGGTCCTGCGGCGAACCCATTTGATGGCAGAGAATCAGTTCACCGAAATCGAACAGGGAGATATCCGGATCAACCCCGCAACCCGGGGGGTGGTCATCGGGCAAAATACCCGGGAGAAACGTCCGGTTTCACTGACCCAGACTGAGTTTGATCTGCTGTACCTGTTGTTGTTGAAGCCAGGCCAACTGGTCACTAAATCCAGTTTGTCGACCCAGGTGCTGGACAAGCCGCTGAGCAAGTGGGACCGCAGCATTGATGTCCACATCAGCAATCTCCGAAAAAAACTCGGTCCATTCCCCCATGGCGGCAACCGGATCAGAACGGTCCGGGGAATCGGGTACCTGTACCACAGTGGTGAGAGGGAACGTTGAAATCACTTTTCGCCAAGGTGCTTTCCCTGCTGCTGGCCTGCTTCTTCATCACCGCGGTAGTCACCTTCTTGCTGTTCAGGTGGATCAGTCACGAACTCGATCCCCATGAAAGGCATTTCCAGGGACTGTCCCAGCGGATGGCCGGGGAGGTCATTGAAGAGTACGAAGAAGGCAACCTCCAGGCATTCGGCCTTGAATTTGAAGAGCGTTTCAACGGCAAGGTCTGGATCCTGGATGAGGACGGAAACCGGTTGTCTCCGGGAAATCTGCCGGAAAGGATACGTTCTCAGATTACGGGATATCCTTCCACCATTTTTCCTCACCACAACAGGGCAGGACGGTTTTTCATCTTTGCACACCGGATCACCGGGGACCATGCCAGCTACAAGGTGATCATGACTTCCCGCCGGCCCTCATTCGGCCGCAACCGGTTTCAGTTCGTATGGCTGCCCATTGTGGCGGTGATTCTGGGCATGGTCAGCGCCAGCGTGCTGTTGAGTTACTGGGTGCTGCGCCCCACGCGCATCCTGCGCAGCACCTTCAGGGAAATATCCGTGGACAATCTCGAATCCAGGGTTCCGGGGGGCATTACCCGGCGAAACGATGTGTTTGGGGACCTGGGGCGGGAATTCAACCAGATGACGGACCGCGTCCAGTCCACCATCGAAAACCAGAACCAGCTGCTGCGTGATGTCTCCCATGAATTGCGGTCCCCCCTTGCGAGAATCCAGGTGGCCGCATCCCTTGTGGAACAGAAGCTTGGGTCGAATCCGGATATTGACCGGATGGAAACCGAGATCGGGAAACTGAATAATCTTATCGAGGATCTGGTTTCCCTTACCCGGCTGAAAAATCGCGTCCCCCCGATTAACCATAGATGGCACTTGTAGGGCCATGGGGACTCTATAAGTGCTTGATTATAGGTGATATAATTCAGACGCAAGAGAACTACCCCCCACATTTCTGTTGAATTCTGTGGAGCCGTATTCCCGCCTTGATGACGGAATACTTGCATGGATTGCCTACACAGGCTGCCTCATGCGAACCCGATGCAGACCAGGTTTCACCCCGGCTGCCTTGACGATCCCGGTCTGTTCGACACTGGGATGGACGTCCTGACGGATGACAATCTGCTTCCCCTGAACGGTCTGGAGCGTGGTGGTAACACGTATCCAGGTGCGCAGTACCCGACGAATACTCTGCCAGCGTAGAGAGGTCCCCGCTCCCCGCAGCCGGGTGCGGATCAGCTGCACCGCATGATAGGCCAGCACCGCAAGAAAAAGGTGTGCCTGAATACGGTCTTCCCGGGTATGCCAGATCGGACGCAATCCTAACTCCCCCTTCAATTCCCGGAACACGGCTTCGATGTCCACCAGCCGATGGTAGGTCCGCAGAACCGTCTCCAGGTCCCAGTCGGTGTGGCTGGTCCGCAGAATACAGGCTCCGAGCATCTCATCGGTCTCATCAAAACTGGCCTTGCGGGTGAATTTCACCGCCTTGGCCTGGGTGCCTTCTCCCCGTTGAACCTGAACCGTATAGTGCTGGGCAATCCCCGAATGACGTTCCTTGAGACGACCAACAGCTTCCACGATCCGTTCATACTTTTTCATCCGCCGGGGCACAGACAGGTTGTCGTGCAACCGTTGGAGTCCATCCTCAAACTTTTCCACCTGCCGGTCCCGGATGGACCGGGCCGTCTGCTGTCGGCCTTCACTCATCACATACAACCGGGTTTCATCGGCATCGGTGTCCAGTTTCCAGATCCGCACCGTGTGATTGGCCTGAGTGGTGATGGTGAGCTCCGGGTCCCCGTCCGGGGCCTGGGACGGCTTGCACCCCTTGGCCACGCAAAGCCAGGGATATCCCCGTTCCGTGAGCCAGTCGAGATTCTCCTGGGCACTGATCCCGGCATCCATGATCACCGTGGGCTTGTCCCCTTCGGTACCGTGTCCCTGGGCCTCAAACCGGCCCAGGGCGTCTTTCAGGGTGTCGACTTCCGTTACATTGCCGGGCAGGAACTCACAACCCCGGGGAAACCCGGCCTCATCCAGCATCAGCCCAAGGGTGATCAAGGGACAGTCATTCCTTCGTTGCTTGGATCGACCGAACTGCAGCAGCGACTTCTGTGCAGAGTCCGGATTGTCCGGTGTATCCTGTTTTTTCTGTGTTCCGGTGTAGTACGTATTGGACAAATCATAAAACACAATGGTATTGGGAATATCCAGCAATATGCGCTCCCGCTCAAACAGCGCCCTTTGCAGGGCTTCTTGATGTTTCCACAACTTATCGCCGATCCGATACAGGGTCTTGCGGGACAGTGCCCGGGAATCCCTGTCCAGACCGAGGATTTCCGCGGTGGCACTGTCGTCTTTCAACCATCGGCTGGTCTCCCGTTCACTGCCGGGATGCAGCATCTTGGCGGTCAATAATGCCAGGGAAATCCGGGTATCCCGGGCAGTAAAGCCCAGATTCTGCAGACACTCTCTCAGTCGGAGTTCTTCCCATGCGTGGAGGCACAACCGTTCTCCCCCGACGAATCGCGGGTCACGATGTTCCATGGTATTGAGGTCCACCGTGGCCACGGAGGGACCGGGGGTAGCGGTCTGGATGCCCCGGGAGCGCAACAGTTTCACCACTTCTTCGGCAGCCTGTTCGACCTCCGCTTCACAGGGCACCAGGGGGTCCTGACCAACCATGAGCTCTTCCACCCTCTGGGCGACAGGACCCCACAGAGTCTGGGGCACGTCCCATTTGGTTCCGAGGTTCGCCATGGTGGTCTGTTTGACCTTACCGCCGATGCGCTGGTTTTTGACCAGCCGGACACTGTACTGGGGGTTTCCGTGGGTGTCGGTATAGGTTTTGGTTCGTTTGAAGTGCATGAATCGGGCAGGATGCGGACCATGGATGGTTTTGGTATCCCGATTATACTGGAGGGAGGGGAAGATGTGAATAATTTATGCAGTGCCTATGGCCCTACAACAGATCAGAAATTACAACCTATTGATATATAACCGAAAAATAATCAGAAAGTGCGAAAATCAGCGAAAATCAGCCGATTCTGGTGGAAAAGTGCCAACTTGGGTTAAGGAAGAGGTGAACCTGATCCGGCTTCTTGAGCCAATCATTGAGGATGCCAACTTCGAATTCCAGCAGGCCGGGAAAACCGCCGTACTGACGACGGTTTCCCCGGCACGCCTGTCCGGCGATTCCGAGTTGCTGTCCAGGATGCTTGAAAATATTATTCGCAATGGATTGCGCTATACCCCGGAACAGGAAACTCTGGAAATTGGAGTGTCCAAAGGCGATGGAAGGATAGCCGTTACGGTCATCGACAAGGGACCGGGGGTATCTCCGGAATTGCTGGAAAGAATTTTTGATCCGTTCTACCGGGCAGACCCTTCCCGGGATATCTCGGAAGGGCACCATGGTATCGGCCTTACCCTGGCCAAGACCATTGCGGAAATCCACGGCGGTCAAATCCAGGCGAGCAACCATGACGGGGGCGGGCTGGAGGTCCGCATTGACCTGCCGGGCCATTCATGATCCCTGTTTGCACGGTGCCGGAAACCCGGTAGCGGGTCCCTTCCCGGTTTTCCACTGCCGAACCGGGCCAGCGGGGATGTTCAGGAATAGTTTTATTTTCCCATTCTCCGGTCGAAGGCCGGATCTCCCGGTCAGGCAGGCATGCAGGAACGGCAGGGGGTAATCGGGTGTATACTCGCCCATAGACAGCCTGGTACGCCAATCGGTCGGTTTTCTGCCGGCCCGTGTCAACGGACCCGCCCCCGGTGGGCTCGGGCAGGGGAGTGGTGTATGGTTGAATGAAACGGCCGCCCGGAGAAATTGATCCATCATCGAAAATACGTCGAGCGCAGTGATCTGGATTCTGTCCCGGTCGGGGGGTCGTTTCGGTATCGGCGGTTCTCCCCGGCCCCGTGTGCAGGCACTTCTCCCGTTCTTTTGTGATGGCCGCTCCTGAATCCGGCCGGGAAGTCCTCGTGGGCGCCATCGAGCGGGTGACTTTCCACAATCCGGAAAGCGGCTTTTGCGTGCTGTCGGTCAAGGCACGGGGTCATCGGGACTTTGTAACCATTGTGGGGCATGCCGCGATGGTTTCGGCCGGGGAGTGGGTGACGGCATCCGGAGCATGGAACAATGACCGGACCTATGGCCTGCAGTTCCGAGCACAGTACCTCAAGATATCCGTTCCGTCATCCCTGGACGGGATTGAGAAATACCTCGGTTCCGGCATGATCCGGGGGATCGGGCCGGTGTATGCAAAGCGCATGGTCCAGTTGTTCGGAAAAGAGGTGTTTACGATCATCGAGACCCATCCGAAGCGGCTGCGGAAGATCGAGGGGATCGGGCCGAAACGGGCCAAAAGGATCACCTCGGCATGGGCCGACCAGAAAGTGGTCCGGGAGATCATGGTATTCCTGCTCCAGCATGGCATCGGTACCGCCCGGGCGGTCCGTATCTTCAAAACCTATGGGGTCGATGCGGTACAGGTGATGAGTGAAAATCCCTATCGGCTGGCCCAGGATATCCGGGGGATCGGTTTTCGCACCGCGGATCTGATCGCCGGAAAGATGGGCATGGAAAAGACCGCGATGATCCGCCTGCGTGCCGGAATCTCCTACGCATTGAGTGAAGCCATGGGGAACGGTCATTGCGGTCTCCCGGTGGCAAAGATGACGACCCTTGCGGTGAAGCTTCTTGAGGTGCCCGAAGCACTGGTTGCCTCCGCACTGGAACGGGAACTGGAAGCCAAAACCGTGATTGCTGACAGCGTGGCGGGCACTCCCTGCATCTTCCTGAGCGGGCTTCACTACACGGAACAGGCGGTGGCCGGGCACCTGCAGCGGCTTGTCGATGGACCGTTGCCGTGGGCAGGGATCAATGCCGACAAGGCGCTTCCCTGGGTCGAGAACCGGATCGGACTCACGCTGGCGGGCCGCCAGGAGGAGGCTGTGCGGCAGGCGTTGTGCTCGAAGGCGATGGTCATTACGGGTGGTCCGGGCGTCGGCAAGACGACCATCGTCAATGCGATCCTGCAGATTCTCCTGGCGAAGAAGGTGAAGCTGTTGCTGTGCGCCCCCACGGGACGGGCCGCCAAGCGCCTGTCAGAGTCCACCGGCATGGAGGCCAGGACCATCCACCGGTTGCTGGAATTTGATCCGAAATCATTCGGTTTCCGGCGCAAGGAAGACCACCCCCTGGACTGTGACCTTCTCGTCATGGATGAAAGCTCAATGGTCGATGTCACCCTCATGCTGTCGCTGCTCAAGGCCATCCCGGGACCGGCTGCCCTGCTGATCATCGGCGATGTCGATCAGTTGCCCTCGGTGGGACCGGGCCAGGTGCTCGCCGATATTATCAAGTCGGGGGTCATGCCTGTGGTGCGCCTGACGGAAGTCTTCCGGCAGGCAGCCCAAAGCCGCATTGTCGCCAGTGCACACCGGATCAATGCCGGCAGAATCCCTGAACTCAAGGCCGTGGACAGTGAAAGCGATTTCTATTTCGTGCCCGCCGAGAACGCGGAGCAGGCGGCAGAGCGGACCCTTGCCATTGTCTGCTCGCGGATTCCCCGGAGATTTGGCTTTGACCCCATCCGGGAAATCCAGGTGCTTTGTCCGATGAACCGGGGCGGTGCAGGTGCCCGGTCGCTGAACATTGAGTTACAGGCTGCACTGAATCCGGCCGGGGAGAACAAGGTTGAACGCTTCGGCTGGACGTTTGCTCCGGGAGACAAGGTCATGCAGGTGGAGAATGACTATGACAAGGAAGTCTATAATGGAGACATCGGATTTGTGGAGCATGTGAAGGTTGAAGAGGGTGAACTCAGTGCCTGGTTCGATGGCCGGTGCGTTGTCTATGGCTTCGGGGAGTTGGACATGCTGGTTCCCGCCTATGCGGCGACGATTCACAAGAGCCAGGGGTCGGAATATCCGGCGGTGGTGATGGTCGTACTGAAACAACACTATGCCATGCTTCAGCGTAATTTGCTCTATACCGGGATTACACGGGGCAAGCGGCTGGTCGTGCTTGTCGGCCAGCGACAGGCTGTTGAAATCGCAGTGAGAAACATTTCCGGACGGCTTCGCTGGTCAAAACTGGATGAATGGTTGGTCGAGGGACCGAGTGTTTCCGAGTGACCGCTGAACGCCTGTATCCCCTTTTGCAGCCCGGCCCGCAGGACGGATGAAAGATCAGGTAGGGGTGCCGATCGTTTCAGGGGCTTCGGCGCGTGCCAGCCAGGCCGCGGTGTTTTCATAGATCATCAGCACACACGGCAGCAGGAACAGGACCAGAAACGTCGCAAAGGCCAAGCCAAAGGCAATGCTGATGGCCATCGGAATGAGGAACTGGGCCTGGAGGGACTTCTCAAACAGCAACGGCAGCAACCCTGCGATGGTCGTTAGCGAGGTGAGGATGACGGCCCGAAAACGCATGCAGGTGGCCTGGACAATGGCATCGTTGGCCTGGATGCCCTGCGCCCGCAACTGTTTGTAAAACACAATCAGGATAATGGAATCATTGACGACAATGCCGGATAAACCGAAAAAACCAAACAACGACAGGACGGTCAGGTCCAGTCCCATGACGGCATGTCCCCAGATCGCCCCAACGACACCGAATGGAATAATCATCAACACCAGCAGCGGCCAGCCGTACGAACCAAATACCCAGGCCAGCACCAGGTACATCAGGCACAACGCCAGACCCAGGCCCAGTTTCATGTCCTCCAGGGTTTCCCGCTCCTCGGCCTGGCGCCCTTCGAAGGAAAACTGCACCCCGTACTGGCCCGACAGGGTCGGCAGGATATTCCGCTCCAACTCTGCCCGGATTTCGTTGGTATTGTTCACGGCCGGGTCAACATTGCCGACCACGGTAATGGCCAGCTTGCCGCCATCGTGACGGATCGTTTCAAAGCCTCTTTGCAACCGGATATCGGCCAGATTTCGAATGGGTTCTGAGCGTCCGCTGGGCAGAATGATATCCAGCGTCGCCAGGTTGCCAATGACATTTCGCTCCCGGTCAGGGAGTCGCAGGGTGACGTCGATGTCGTCAAAGCCATCCGACAACTCCTGTACGTCATACCCGTCATACGCCGCGCGCAACTGGCGGGAAACCTGGTCAACGCTCAGACCCAGTACCTTCGCCGTTGGCGTCAGTTCCAGTACCATTTGTTCCCGGCCATAGGGGGAGTCATCCCCGATTCCGGAGACCCCCGGTATATTGTGCAGCACGTCCTGAAAGGCAATGGCGGCGAACTTCACCTGGTTGATATCTTCTCCGATGACGCTGACTTCGATATCCTGGCCCGGGGGACCGGCCTTGGGTTCCAGAATGGATAGGTTTTCGATCTCGGGCACACGGGGCAGACGCTCTTCCCACGCCTGGATGATCGTACTGTTTCGGGTCTGTCGCTGGTCCGGGTCCCTCAATTCCACACTGATGGCGCCGAAGTGATCTCCCCGGCTTTTTATTTCACCTTCTTGGATTCCATGGCGGGACAGGACCAGATCAATGAAACCCTCGGACAGCTCCTGTTCGACTTCGTACAGGGTTTCTTCCATGACCTGCAGGTAGGCTTTCACTTTATGTGCCGGGGTGCCCGAGACAAAAGAAACGTTGGCATACAGCCGGTCTGCCTCGGCGATCGGGAAAAACTGGAATCCGATGCGGCCGCTGGACAGGAATCCAACGGTGATGACCAGCAGGGTGACGGACAGGGCCAGCACACTCCATCTGAACGAGATGGCTGCGGAAATGGAGTTGTAAAACGGGCCATCACGAAAGCGATCAACCCCGTCGTTGAAGGCCACTCTCCACCGCGCAGGCCGGGTCTGTATCAACCGGCGAAACGCGTGCGTCAGGTGCCCGGGAAGGATCAAAAAGCACTCCACCAAGGACGCAATGATGACACAGATCACGACCAGGGGAATGGATTGCAGGATCGTGCCAATGGTTCCGCCGACCAGTAACAATGGCATGAATACGGCAATGGTACTCAGTGAAGAGGAAAAAACCGGCCCCAGCATACGCCGGGCGGAGCGTTCGGGGGCATTCACCGGATCTTCACCGGTTTCGGACTGCGCCACCGCGTCTTCGCCCACCACGATCGCATCATCGACGATAATGCCGAGAGTCATGATCAATGCAAAAAGAGTGACCATGTTGATGGATCCCCCAACCAGATACAGCGCTGCCAGGGCGGCCATGAACGAGACCGGGATCCCCACCGCAATCCACCAGGCGACCCGAATGTTCATAAAAAGAAACAGGATCAGGACGACCAGCACCAACCCGCCAAGGCCGTTTTTCACCAGCAGTGAAATCCGCCCCTGCAACAGTTCCCATTGCTCGTTGTGAGCGATCAGTCCAACCCCATGAGGCAGATCAGGACGCGTTTCTTCCAGCCATTCATAAAAGGTTTCCGCCGCCTTCAGACTGTCGCTGGACTCGGTTCGGTACAGGACCAGTTCGATTGCCGGTTCCCCCTGATAACGGATGGAAACCTCGCCATCCCGGGGTTTTCGGGAGATGTCCGCGATATCCCCCAGGGTAACCAGTCGGCCCTGCTGCTCGGCAATCACGGGTACACTGGCGAAGGAAAGCGCATCTTCACGCCGTTCATCGAAACGAAGCTGGCGTGACGTTTCATCCCGCCCAATCACCCCCACGGGGGAATTGCGCGACCACGAAGCGACCCGGCGACCGACCTCATCCAGTGAAAGATCCAGTTCACGCAATCGAACCGAAGGAATTTCGATGGCAATCTGTTCCTTGGGAAGTCCGTTGATCTCTACTTTCGAAATCCCGCGGTCCAGTAATTCTGTCTCGAAGCGATTGGCCAGGTTGCGCAATTGGCTCAAATCGGAGGGACCCGTTATAAGCAGGCTCGCCACCAGTTCATAGAGGGCAACCTTGGTGACCACGGGCCGGTCGATGCCCACCGGCAGGTCCTGAACCTGGTCGACCTGTTGTTCCACCTGGCCGACAGCCAGTCCCATATCCGTATCGGGTAAAAATTCCAGGGTGATTTGGGAGCCCCCTTCCGTGGAGCTTGAAGTCATCCTTTTGACGTGGTCAATGTCACGCAATGACTGCTCCAGCGGCAAGGTGATCAGGTCTTCGACATCTTCGGCGCTGGCGCCGCTCCAGTCGATCTGCACCGTGACATTTTCAATTTGAAAGGTGGGTAAAAACTGGGTATTGAGCTGTTTGATCCCCCATACACCCGCCAGCAGCATCATCACCATCAGCAGGTTTGCGGCCACCGGGTGATGGCTGAACAGGCCGATCAGATTGGATTGTCCGAGCACACGTGGGGCATCGTTCATTGGGCTTCCAATCCGTCAACGCCCACTTCCAGTCCATCCGTTGCCTGGGGCAATCGTGATTGCAAAATCAGTTCACCCGCCTGGAAATCGGTTCCATCCAGTATCAGAAAGGTCCCGGTTTTGTCCTGCCGTTGACCCAGGAGCCCGATTTCCCGGGAGTGCAGTTTGCCCTCTTCGATCAGATAGACCTGGCGATTTCCATACAGCGCATTGAGTTCGACCAGCACGGCATTGTCGATCTTGGGCAGGGACAACAGCAAAGAGACGGTACGGCCCAGTTCCGGCAACGGTTGATCGCTGCGAAAAAAGGCATCGAGCCCTCCCTGGCCCTCGGCGATATGGGAGGACAGTCGGTCCAGTGTCAGGGGGATGCCGCTTTCGAGGATGCGGGCGTGTATGCGCTGGTTCTTTTCCAGGGCTGTGCGAAGATGCCGGATCTGCTGACTGGGCACCTGGGCGCGGATTTCAAGCTGCTGGTCGTCGTAGAGCTGGACCAGTGGTCCGCCCCGCGCTCGCCGATCACCCGGGGAGACCATCACCTCCACAACCCGCCCGGAAAATGGAGCCACGATGCGGCTGCGCCCGATGTCCTGCTGCGTGCGACGCAGGGCGGCCCGGGCCTTGTCGAGTCGCGCCTTCCACAATCGCTGCCTGGGAGCAAAATCACCGATCGACTGGTGACGCTGGGTAATGGCAAGCTGTTGCCGTTGTTCGTCTTTCAGCGCGGTATCCAGCGTTGCCTGGGTTCCCGCCGACGATTGCGCCAGGGTACGGGCACGGGCGACCTCTTTGGCGGTAATGGCCAACAACGCCTTTTCAATCTCCAACGCCTGTTGATCGGCAGCATGGCGTGTGTGATCGCTATCGATCTGGGCTTCGATTTCCGCCACCTCGGCTCGACGCTGCACCAGTTCGAGTTCGCTGTCGCGGCGGTCCATCACGATCAGCAACTGCCCCTTTTTCACGGAATGGCCCTCCAGTACCAGTACCTGCTGAACATCCGCTTCGATGCTGGCCGTCAACGTACTCAGGTTCGGGGTTTCCACCTGCCCGTACAGGGTCAGTGTTGGGGAGACCGGTTGTTTTTCAATCACGCCGGCATCGACTATCGGAACACGTACCGTTCTTTCCAGTTGTTCCGGGGTTTTTGCGCTGGAGTTGAAATGCATAAAGCCGCCAACACCCAGTCCCAGAATCAGCAACGGCAAAATGAACTTGACAATTTTCACGGCGCATCAACGACCCGTTATGGAAAAGGAAGCAGGAGTATAATCGGATGCAGGGAATAACCGGTCGGCGGTGACCATCCTTGGAGGAAGCCGTTCACTCCACGAAAGGGCATTCGGCTCTGCGTAGGTGGAATGTTTTTCCTGCACGTTCATCAGGCAGTCGATTGTACAGATACTGGGTTCATGAGTCAGTTGGGTTCACACCGGTTTCCTCGTTCTGGAACATCTGGTGAACTGGCCGGACAGCGCCGCGGGTGCATGCAATCATGGTTATCCCGAAGGATGGCACGATGGGTTGATCAGTGTCTCGTGGAAGGCCTTCCAGTCGGTTGCCGACAACACGACCCGCTCGGCAACAGCGTTGCCCAGCACGAACGGCGGGGCGGTGGTTTCTTCGCAGGAGGTTGCCCATTCCAGCCTGTGCCGGCTTCGGGTGTCGAGGCGAAGGCGCATGCGCTGGTGCTTCAATTTGGCTACGTCGGTCACTGTCTGATCTTCGTGTCCATGGGTGATGGAACTATTCACCATTCTGGCGTACATTGCAAGAAAAATCACTTCTTGTGTCATCAACATGCCCTGCCACGGCGGATATCACGATCTGTAAAAGCTTCCTGCAACGGTCCTCCGCGTGTTGTTCAAACCACGATCTTTTGGTTGGTACCGGGTTCCCGAATCCTGGGTGAGCAGCCAGTCAACCCGACGGTATTTCCTTTCGGCTTGAAAAACCGGCCAATCCCCCCTTGAATCCAATCCTTACCTTACAGGGAGAGAAGGGTCTTGATCTCGTATCCACCGGCCAAAATGAATTAGAATCGGTTCCAGGGACGAGTGCTCTTTCTGGGCAGGGTTGCCAACAATCCGGAAGATGAGGACAATTTTCGAAATGTCATGTCAATCGTAATCACGACAGCACCCCCTGCCGGGCGGGGAGTTGAAAAGACATCCCAAGCAGGATGAAACCAGCCTCTACCCTGAAACCGGCATCCCGCCTTGATGGTTTGAAACCTGAATGGCAGGAAGTCCCGTTTGCCTGTGCGATGTGCCCCGACCGAAAACCGCTTCTGCACAACCCGGGCACGGGGTAGGGGGCCACGCATCCGGTGACCCAAGCATTTTCATTGCCCGGAGGCCTGCTTTCGATTGATCTGGAGGTCGACCCAAAGTCCAACCGTATTTTTGCTTTTGCCGCGGTGAATCCGGATACCCGTGAAACCCTGGTCCACGACCGGAAAACCAGTTTCACGAAGGCGTTGGCCAGCCTGGACCATCTCGCAAGCGAAGTATCCTGCCTGGTCGGTCACAACCTCATCGCCCATGACCTGCCGCAATTGAAAGCGTGCAACCCCGGCCTGAAGCTGCTGGAGCGGCCCGCCCTCGACACCTTGATGCTGAGCCCGCTTGCCTTCCCCCAGAACCCCTATCACCGGCTCATCAAGCACTACCAGGACGGGGGACTCATCCGGGGACAACTCAACAACCCTGAACTGGATGCCCGGCTGGCACTGGAGATCCTGCAGGAGGAATTCCAGTCTTTGCAACAAACCCCCGCCGACCGGCTGCTGTGCTGGCACTGGCTGACCACACGGGAACCGGGGGGAGCGGGATTCGACCTTTTTTTCTCTGCCCTGCGACAGTCGGGGCGGCCCGACGATCACGCCGCACTGTCCGCCATGCAACAGCAGTTGGAGGGACAGGGTTGCCAAACCCATGGGAGGGAAGTGCTGGAGCGTCGCACCGGCAAGGGCTGGTCCCTGGCCTATGCGTTGGCCTAGCTGTCCGTGAGTGGAGGCAATTCCGTCATTCCGCCCTGGGTGTGTCGCCAGTTTCCCGAGACGCTTCAGATTGTAAAAACCCTGCGCGACACGGCCTGCGCGGACCCGGCCTGCCATTGGTGCAGGGACCGGCACGATCCGGTGAAGGAACTCAAGCGTTGGTTCGGTTTTGAGACGTTCCGGCCGGAACCCAAAGATGAATCCGGTCAATCCATGCAACAGACCATTGTCCAGGATGCGATGGCGGGAACGTCTGTGCTGGGGTTGCTGCCCACCGGAACCGGGAAGTCGCTGTGCTACCAGATTCCGGCCCTGTCCCGATACGACAAGACCGGGGCCCTGACGGTGGTCATCTCGCCCCTGGTGGCCCTGATGTCCGACCAGGTGGCTGGCCTGGAAAGGCGTAATATCACGTCCTGCACCACGATCAATGGCATGCTGTCCATGCCCGAACGGAAAGAGGCACTGGACCGGGTGCGGTTGGGAGATGCCAGCATCCTGCTCATCTCCCCGGAACAGCTTCGGAGCACTTCGGTACGAAGGGTCCTGGACCAGCGGGAAATCGGATTCTGGGTGGTGGATGAGGCCCATTGCCTGTCCAAGTGGGGGCACGACTTCCGGCCCGACTATCGCTACATCGGGCGCTTCATTCGCGAGAAATCGAAACGCGAAGGTCTGGTGCCGCCGGTCATGTGCCTGACGGCGACTGCGAAACCGGACGTGGTCACCGACATCACCCGGCACTTCCTGGACAAACTGGATATTCCCCTCAAAGTCGTGGACGGCGGCAGCGAGCGCAGCAATCTGGTCTTCGAAGTGATTCCCACCACCCCGGACCGAAAATTCCATCATGTTCATGAACTCCTGTCCATGGCACTGTCGTCCGGTTCTTCGGGAGGGGCCATCGTGTACTGTGCGACCCGCCGTTCTACAGAAGAATTGACCGAATTCCTGCAGGCCAAGGAGATGGAATCCAAACACTTTCACGGGGGACTTTCCCCGGAAACCAAAAAGGAAGTGCTGCAGGGCTTTACCGACGGGGAACTGCAGGTGATCACGGCAACCAATGCCTTCGGCATGGGGATTGACAAACCGGACATCCGTCTTGTGGTGCATGCCGACATTCCCGGCTCGCTGGAAAACTACCTGCAGGAAGCCGGCCGGGCCGGTCGGGACGGCGAGACGGCTCGGTGCATACTTTTCCATACGCCGGAAGACGTGGAGCGCCAGTTTGGCATGTCAGCGCGTTCACGACTGACCCCGCGGGAAATTCAGGGAGTACTGAAAGCCCTGCGCAAACTGTCAGCCAGGGATAAGAGTGGCAATGAAGACAGTGTGGTCGCCACCCCCGGTGAAATTCTCAACGAGGATGAGGAATTTCTTGTGGAGCGGGACCCTGGCACCGAAGACACGAAAATCAGGACAGCGATTGCCTGGCTGGAAGAATCGTTCCTGCTGACCCGTGAGGAGAACATCGTGAACGTGTTTCCTTCCTCTTTGCTGGTCAATTCATTCGAGGATGCCCGGATTCGGCTCTCACAGAACCGTAAGTTGACCGAAAAGTACCGGGGACAGTTGCTGGAAATTACCCGGGCACTGATGAATGCCAGTGCAGTGGAGGGCATTACCACCGATGAACTGCGCAACCTGGTGGGCCTGAGCCCGAATGGGATCCGGGGGGCACTGTATGACCTGGAAAAGCTGGGTGTCGTCAGCAATGACACGGCGCTGACGGCCTATGTGCACAAGGGGGTTCAGCGTGCTTCCACCAAACGTCTTCAGGAGGCCGTAGAGCTGGAATGCGCCCTGATCGAACAACTCCGCCTTTCGGCCCCGGATATGGAAAAGGGAGAAAAATTCCCCCTGCACCTGCGTCTCATCGCCCAGGCTCTTCGGGATGAGGAGGTTCCGAACCCCTTGCCGGAACGGATCTGGCGCATTCTCCGCAGTCTCCAGTTCGACGGATGGGACGAGGATGGGGGCAGGGGGAGCCTGTCATTGCGCAAAATTGACGCAGAACAGGTCAACGTGACCCTGCAGCGGGAGTGGTCCCAATTGAAAAAAACCGCCGAGATTCGCCGTACGGCGGCACACCGGTTGCTGGAACACCTGTTGTTGTCGCTGCCGGACGGTCGCCGGGGAACCGACATCCTGGCTGAAACCACCGTGGGAAAAATGCTTCAGGCGATCCAGTCAGATATTGAACTGCTCAATTCCGGCAACCGGAAATTCGACAAGCTCCTGGATCGGGCCCTGTTGTGGCTGCACGAGCAGGAAGTGATCCGCCTGAACAAGGGCTTGGCGGTATTCCGCTCGGCCATGACCATCCGGCTGGACAAAAGCAACCCGAAGCGCCAGTTTGTAAAAGCCGATTTCGAGCCGCTCAGCCTGCATTACGAGGGGCAGGTGCAGCAGATTCATGTCATGGCGGAATTTGCGCTGCAGGGTCTCGAATCCATGGATCAGGCCATTCGCCTGTCCATTGACTATTTCAGCCTGGAGCAGGACCAGTTTCTTCACCGCTGGTTCCCTGACCGGGAAAAGGAAATTGGCCGCCAGATGACCCCGGCATCGTGGGAGAACATTGTCGAAAGCCTGAACGATCCCACGCAAAAGAGGATCGTCGTCGACAACCGGGAACACACCAATGTGCTGGTGCTCGCCGGGCCGGGCTCCGGAAAGACCCGGGTTCTGGTGCACCGGATTGCCTATCTGATCCGTGCCAGGCGGGAAAATCCCCGGGGGATTCTCGCCCTGACGTACAACCGGCATTCGGCGGTTGAAATCCTCCAGCGCCTCGAGGAGTTGATCGGGAAGGATGCGCGCGGCGTCATGGTGCTGACCTGCGATGCGCTGGCGATGCGGCTGGTCGGCGCCAGTTTCTCGGGCCGGGCCGAATCCCGGGACCATGAGGTGTTCGAGGAAATCATGAATCAGGCCATTGCGCTGCTTCGCGGAGAGGGTTTGGAGCCGGAAGAGGCGGATGAGCAGAGGGAACGGCTCCTGGCCGGCTTTCGCTGGATTCTGGTGGACGAATACCAGGACATCAATGAACCCCAGTATGCCTTGATTTCCGCCCTGGCCGGCCGCACCCTGGAATCCGAGGACAACAAGCTTGCCGTCTTTGCGGTGGGGGACGATGACCAGAACATCTATGCTTTCAACGGGGCATCGGTGCGGTTCATCCGGCAATTCGAAGAGGACTACGGCCCGGTCCCCACATACATGATCGGCAACTACCGTTCCACCGGCCATATCATCAACGCCGCCAATACCCTGATTGGACCCGCCGCTGAACGAATGAAGGCCGATCATCCCATCCAGGTCAACCGGGCACGCACCGGGGAGCCGTCCGGAGGGGCCTGGACCCGGCTTGATCCGGTTTCCCGGGGCAAGGTGCAGATTCTGGATGCCGGAGGTGACCCGGTCTCCCAGGCACAGGCTGTCATGACCGAATTCCAGCGTCTGGCAGGGTGTGCACCGGACTGGGACTGGGCTTCCTGTGCCGTGATCGCTCGAAACTGGAAGTACCTGGACCCCGTCCGGGCCTGGTGCGAATCGAACTCCATACCCGTTCAGATGGGAAACGAGGAAATACCGGGTTTCTGGGGCTTGCGGGAAACCCAGGAGCTGTTGGATTTCCTGAGAAACCGCGAGGGACCACCGATCGGTCTTTCGGAATTGCGTTCCCATTTCAACCATCGTCACGGGAATCGCTGGTACAGGCTGCTGGAACAGGCGATGGACGAATACCACCTCGAAACCGGCAACGGTGGAGGGATTGTCCCCGGACATTTCATCGAATGGCTGGCGGAATGGAGCCGGGCGGTGTACCGCCGCCAGAAAGGACTCCTGCTGGTCACTGCACACGGTGCGAAGGGCCTCGAATTCGATCACGTCGCCGTCCTGGATGGGGGATGGCGTGGAATTGGCCGGGACGAAGACCGGGATGCTCCCCGACGACTGTATTACGTGGCCATGACCCGTGCCCGTCAAACCCTTGCGCTGGCGCGTTTCCATCCGCGCAATGCAGGTGAAGCGGCCCCGCATCCCCATTTTCAGGACAAGAAGAATTCGATTCTTCCCAATCCGTTGATCGAAACCCTGGCACAAAGCTCCGATGTGCTGCTGCGTTCCGCGGTAGCGGGTCCACCGACCAGTCCCGAACTGTTTCGACGCTACCGGCAGTTGAAAATGCAGGAGGTGGACCTGTCCTACGCGGGACGGTACAAGGAGACCCACCCGGTCCACTCGGCCATCCGCGACCTGAATCCGGGAGACCCGCTGTTCCTGGTCCGGTCGAAATCCAGGGCGGAACGATGGGAACTGACTGATCATGCCGGGAAAGTGGTGGGCCGGCTGTCGTCAAAATTCAACTGCCCGGTGAACATGAAATTCCGGTCCGGGACGGTGTACGCCATTGTGACCCGGGATCAGGACCAGGGCGAAGGGGACCCGAAATACCGCGCACTTCTCAAATGCAGGACCTGGGAAATCGTGGTGCCGGAACTTGTCTTTGAACCCGGGTAAGCGGACTTCGAACGAGGTCGTGCCGGTCTGCCTGTTCCCCTGTGTTCGGGCGGGTGCCATCAGCCGGCATGGGGCAGTCAGGACCGGGTCTTCAGCAACTGGTGCAGGGTATACAGGATCTCCAGGGCTTCCCGGGGGGTGGCATCATCCACTGAAATTTCCCGTAATCGGGCAATCACGGCCTGTTCTTCTGGCTTGCTGAGTGAAAACAGGCTGGCCTGTGCCGGCGGAGAACCCACTGGATTCTGGATATTCTCCACATACTGGTCTTCCAGGCCGGACAGCTTGAGTCGGGAATCCTCGATTACGTCATCCGGGATTCCCGCGAGCCGGGCGACCTGGAGTCCATAACTCTGGCTTGCCGGCCCGTTTTTTACCCGGTATAGGAAGATGATTTCACGGCCGTGTTCCACGGCATCCAGATGGACATTGACCGCGCATTCCAGTTGGTCCACCAGGCCGGTCAACTCAAAATAATGGGTCGAAAACAACACATAGGATTTCACCCGGTTTGCCAGGTCCCTGGCACAGGCCCAGGCCAGGGCCAGGCCGTCAAAAGTGCTGGTACCCCGACCGATTTCGTCCACCAGTACCAGGCTGTTCTGTGTGGCATTGCGCAGAATCTGGGCCATTTCCGTCATCTCGACCATAAAGGTGGAGCGCCCGCCCGCCAGGTCATCGGCGGCACCGATGCGGGTGAAGATCCGGTCAATCGGTCCGATTCTTGCTGAATTCGCCGGGACATAACTGCCGATGAATGCGAGCAGGACAATGAGGGCAACCTGGCGCATATAGGTGCTTTTTCCTCCCATGTTCGGCCCGGTGATGATCTGCATTTTTGTTTTTTCATTCAGGGCGATGGAATTGGCAATAAAGCTTGATTCCAGGGCCTGCTCGACCACCGGGTGGCGCCCATCCTCGATTTCAAGCACCGAAGTCTCCACCAGTTCAGGGCGGTGCAGGTTAAGGGACTGGGCCCGTTCTGCGAAATTGTTCAGCGCATCCAACATTGCCAAGCCGTTGGCGCATTGCAACAGGGTCTGGATATGGGGAGAAAATTGTTCTAGTAACGCGTTGTACAGCCATTTTTCCCTGGCCAGAGCCAGGGACCGGGCGCTCAATATCCGGTCTTCAAATTCCTTGAGTTCCACGGTGACGAATCGTTCCGCATTCTTGATGGTCTGCCTGCGGATATAGTCCTCCGGTACCTGGTCCGATTGCGAGCGCGGGATCTCGATGTAATACCCGTGCACCCGGTTGTAGCGAACGCGGAGATTGGAAACCCCGGTGCGTTGTTTTTCCCTTTCTTCCAGTTCGAGCAGAAATTGGGCCGAATCCCTTTGCAGGAGACGGTATTCCCCGAGTTCCGCATCATAGTCATCCCGAAGCACGCCGCCGTCCCGGATCACGCTGGGTGGCTCATCGACCACTGCGCGTTCCAGGAGGTTATGGCATTCGCCCTGGGGTGCAAGGGAATCCAGTAACGAGACCAGGAGGGGGGAAGAGGTGGATTCGAGCGCCCCGCCCAGTGCGGGAAGGACGGAAAGAGCCCCTTTCAGGCGGATCAGGTCCCGTGGCCGGGCGGTTTTCATGGCCACCCGGGCGAGGATGCGTTCCATGTCTCCGACCTGGCGCAATAACGGCTGGAACTCCCGATAGCGATGGTGGTGCAGAAGCCAGTCTACCGCTTCATGGCGCCGGATGAGCTCTTCCCGGTTCCGGCTGGGGCTGTGAAACCATCTGCGCAGCATTCTGGCCCCCATGGGAGAATCACACTGGTCAAACAGTCTTAACAGGGAGCTTTCCTGGCGGCCATCGGGCCCGGATTCGATTTCCAGGTTCTTTCGGCTGATCTCATCCAGAATAACGACATCCTGGGTGTCCTCGTACTCGATACGGTGAATGTGCGGGGTGTTCTCGCCATGCAGGTCGCGAATATAGAGAATCAAGGCCCCGGCTGCCCGGGTCGCCACCGGAAACCGGTCGCTTTCAAAGGCAGCCAGACTGTGGATTTCGAAGAGTTCACACAGGGTGCCGGTCGCTCGCGATGGGTCGAAGTACCAGTCTGGAATCCCGGTTTCATTTTCCCGGTTGGACAACCCCGACTGGTTTTGTCCAACCAGGATTTCTGCTGCATTGATCCGGGTCAGGTCATGGGTCAGCTGTTCATGGCTTCGGACTTCCAGCCCCCTGAATCGGCCGCTTGAAATTTCAAGAGTAGCGATGCCGATGGTCTCCCCCTCCTGCAGCAGCGCGGCAGTCAGGTTTTCATGGTGGTCGGAAAGGAGATTTTCTTCGGTCAGGGTTCCCGGGGTGATGACCCGGACGACCTTGCGTTCGACGGGGCCTTTTGAGGTGGCCGGATCGCCAGTTTGTTCGCAGATGGCGACCGGAAGATTTTTCTGTACCAGTTTCGCGAGGTACTGGTCCACGCTGTGGTAGGGGACGCCGGCCATGGGGATGGGAGACCCCGCTGATTTTCCCCTGGCGGTGAGGGTGATATCCAGCAGTTTTGCGGCTTTTTCCGCATCGTCGTAAAACAGTTCGTAGAAATCCCCCATGCGGTAAAACAACAGGGTCTCCGGGTACTCGGACTTGATGGACAGGTACTGCTTCATCATCGGGGTGTGGCCGGCACCACCGGGGCCGGGTTTCGACGTTTTCAGCGTCCGGGTCGTATTCTTCACTACGGGGTCAGTCGGTCTTTGGGGAAGCGGGATTTGACGATCCCCAGGAGATCGCTGAAGATTCCCGGGCTTGCCGCAATGACGCACCCGGTGCTCAGGTGGTCCTGTTCGCCCTGAAAGCCGGTCACGAGGCCGCCTGCCTCGCGCACGATCAGGCTGCCCGCAGCCATGTCCCAGATATTCAGGCCGGATTCCCAGTAGGCATCGCCTCGGCCACAGGCCACATACGCCAGGTCCAGGGCCGCTGAACCGGAATGCAGGGACTGGGACACCCGGGGAAAAATCTGCCTGAAGCACTCCTCCCAGTTATCGAACTGACCGGGATGTCGGGAAGGAAATCCGGAGAGGACCAGGCTGTTCGACAGGCGCTTCTGGCCGCTGACACGGATGCGCCGGTCATTCAGCTGTGCACCGCTTCCCCGGGAGGCATGAAAGATTTCATTGCGAAGCGGGTCAAAAATAATGCCGTGTTCCATGCGGTTTTTGTGCCGCACGCCGACCGAGATCGAAAAGTGGGGATGTCCATGCAAGAAATTGGTGGTGCCGTCCAGTGGATCAATGATCCACTCGAAGGCATCTTTTGCGGGACCCTGGCCGGGAGAATGTCGCGTGCCGCTTTCCTCGGCAACAATGGCATGGTCCGGGTAATGGTGGTGTATGCAGCCGATGATTTCCTCTTCCGCCATGTGATCCACTTCGCTGACAAAATCGTTTCGGCCTTTTTGGGTGACCGGAAACCGGTCGACTCGGTCAAGATGGCGGACGATGAGGTTGCCAGCCCGCCGGACGGCCTTGATTCCGATATTAATAAGTGGGTTCACATTTTGTTCCGGTAATTCAGGATAGGGGCTGGTTCCCTTGACGAGGTAGCTGGGGCACAATCACCCCCCGATACGGTGCCCTGTACAAAGAACATGAAAGCGCTAAATTATATCCGAGTCGTGCTGGTAGAACCTACCCATCCGGGAAATATTGGTGCGACCGCACGGGCAATGGCCAATATGGGCGTGAAACAACTCGCGTTGGTCAATCCCGGAGAGTTCCCCAGTTCCATTGCCACCCGTCGTGCCGCCGGTGCGGATTCCATACTGGAAAAAGCCAGGGTGTATCCCCGGCTGGAGGATGCGGTGACCGATTGTACCCTGGTGTTGGGGACCACTTCCAGATTGCGTTCCATTGAATGGCCATCGCTGGAGCCCTGGGAAGCCATGGCCCGTGCCGGGGACCATGCCCGGCATTCCGAAGTGGCCATTCTTTTTGGCCGGGAAAGCAGCGGACTGACGAACGAGGAAATGGATATTTGTCACTGGCTGGTGCGCATTCCCGCAAGTCCCGAATTTAGCTCCTTGAATCTGGCCTCGGCGGTGATGGTCATTCTGTATGAACTGCGGAAATACCTGGAATCGGATCAAGGTGGAACTCCCCGGAAAAGCAAGGAATCCAGGGCCACCGCGCAGGACCTGCAACACCTGCACAGGCATCTGAACCAGGTCTTGAATCGAATTGAGTTTATCAATGGCCGGTCGACGACGTTGATGCGAAAAATCGTGCGCATGTTCAATCGAATACGCCCCTACGAACAGGAAGTGAATATGCTTCGGGGTATCCTGTCCTCCATTGAATCCAGGCTGGAAAATCCGGAAAAAAGGGATAATAGGGGCAACTTGCCGGGGCCGTGACCCCGGGGATTGGGAGTTTACCGGTCCGTGGGCAGTCTCCCACACCAATCGCTGACTGGATCGACTGACGGGCTCCAGATCGAATCAGATCGTAGATCGGGTCGCTGAACTTCGCTGGACTCCCGAACGTGATCGCTTTATGCTTGCTCATGGTGGCGTATCTCCTTGGGGTGGTTTAGGCGGACAATTCAAATCAACCCGGAGAACGGTCGTCAAATAAAATGCCGGGTAAAAATGCCGGAAACCGCATAGGCAAGCCATTTCTGGGAGGCACCCTGGCATTTGATTGAAATTTGCTTTTGACAGCAAAAATTGATCAAGGAGGACAGGCGTATAAACGATGAGTGAGTCGAAAGTGCAATTTGTAAAAAAAGGGGAAGACCAGAGTAGTCGTATTGCCAATTGAGGATTATCTTGAAATGATTTTATTGTTGGAGGATGTTGAGGACCGGGCTGCCGTTGATCGGGCATTGGTGGACTATCAGAAGGGTGCCACTGTTCCAGGCGAAGTGGTGAACGCTGTTTTAGATGGCGTATCGCCGTTGCGGGCATGGCGAAAAAGTCGAGGCTTTACACTGGAACGGTTGGCCCAGCGTGTTGGAGTATCCAAAAGCTACCTTTCTCAAATCGAAAACAATCGGAAATCTAGCTCACTCAATCTGTACCGTCAGATTTCAATTGTTTTGAATGTCTCTGTCGATGACCTGATCGACTGGAGAGAGGATAAGGGTGTTGTCTGAAGTGGACGCAATTTGATTTCTGTCGTGCGTCGTGAAATCCATTACTTTGGTATTTACCGTGGACGGGCGTGTTTTCCTGGTGGCGCGTCCAGGGAGGGATGCGCGGTCGTCGAATCGTTGACAGGTCTGACGCGTATCGGTCAGGAGAGACCAGAGGCAGTGGGATAGGGTGTACCATTCGACGAACGGAACGGTTTTACAGGGTCTGATATCCCGTTCTCTGATTGCAGGTGCAGTGTGTGCGAGACGCCTGGGTTCCCTGGAGTGTGCTGTGTCGGAAATCAGCACGCCCGGTTCGATGAGCAGGGGTGGAAACGTGATTAATAGAGAAATAGTGCCCCACTCGCAGAACCAAAAGGGCGGGACTGGAACCGCCTCAGCCTACCAGTACGCGCCACTCCCTGGCTCTGCAGAAGATATCATTCTTGGAACCTCCACAGGGAATGGGAGTATCCGGACAAAATTACCTTGCAATATTGAACCATGACTTCAATAATTCAAGGTTGATTCCCCAGGAAACAGAGAAAGTTGTACAAACCTGCCTGACACAGTTCAACAGTGTGGCGGTGAGCGCATGAATTCTCAAGGGGGACAGGTTTCAGGAAAGCTGCCCCGGGTCGATCAGAATAGCAGGAAGCCTCTCATCACCCCAGCGTCCTGTTGACGGGCTGCGGGTGCCCTTTGTTATTCTGGGCGAGCCTGGAATGGAGAAGGCCAGGTTGATGGATGATTCCAGGCCGTCCATCAATGGTCAGGACGAAGTAGCGGCGATGGAGACAGGGGGACCCTCTCCACAACAAACTGAAAAAGTTGATGGCCTGTGAAAACTCTTCCTCCGTCAGTTCATGCCGTTCAGCCTGGTGGCGCCGGGCAACTGCACGGCTTGACACAGCATCTGGCTATAGCCAGACCCCAAAGGTGTTTAACCTTGAACCGCTTGCCAAAGAAGAGGCAATTGGAATATTCTTCCTCGAAGTGGGCAGATAGAAAGCATGGGACCGGTCCGGTATCGGGCGGTTCACGATGGACATCCCCGAAAATGACTTTTTTCACCTTTTACCAATACAAATGGCGCCGCACTCCATGTATCATAGCCCCACAGAAAGGGTGGACTCCACCCGGCCGGTATGTGGAGGCATTCCGCGTACGGGGAGATTGCAGACATTTTGAATTTTAGGGCTAACCTATTTTTACCCAATCTAAACTTCTTTACCAATCAGGGGGCATAAACAATGAATGCGATACGTGAATCCATGAGTCAATGGACTCAAATTCAGACCATGACAGTGCCATGGTCAAAGGTGGTCGGAATCGGTGCGGCACTATTGATGGGGTTTTTCATCCTTTATTCGGTTGGTTTCGCTTCGCCTGAAGTCATTCACAGCGCGGCTCACGATGCCCGTCACGGAATGGCGTTTCCCTGCCACTGAAAAAACCTTTTATGACCGGGGGATTCATTCACCGCATTTTCTGGACGGCACTGATCGCCGGCGGTTTCGCGGGACTGGTTCTCGCCGGTATCCAGCAGTTTACGATTGTTCCCATGATCCTGGAAGCCGAGACGTATGAAACCGGCGACAGTGATCAGGGTCATCGTCACGAAAACGAAGATCAGGCCGGCGGACATTCTCATGCTTCCTGGAGTCCTGGAGAGGGGCTGGAAAGAAGCGTCTTCACTTTTATGAGTACGATGGCCGTTGGCATGGGGTTTGCCCTGCTGCTGGTCGCCTGTTACGCAATCCGGGCCATGGTCATGGAGTCCCGCATCCACTGGCGATGGGGAATACTCTGGGGTCTTGGCGGGTTCGTTACATTTCACCTGGCGCCTGCCCTGGGCATTCCTCCGGAGTTGCCGGGTGCGGCAGCGGCTGAATTGAGTGGGCGCCAGGGATGGTGGTTGCTGACGGTGGTATTGACCGCAGGCGGACTGTTGTTTCTCGTCTTTGTCCCCGGTACCTTCCGGTGGCTTGGGTTGCTGCTGATTGCACTGCCTCATCTGACCGGGGCTCCACAACCGGAAACGCCCGGCGGCTTGGCACCGGTAGAGTTGGAAAGAGCGTTTATCTATGTGTCCTTGTTGACCAATGCCATATTCTGGGTCGTACTGGGGTCCGTGACGGCCTACCTCTATGACCGGCTGGGAGGCGGCGATGGGGTCCTGGCATAAGCCGCACTCCGGGGACCTCGAAGAGCAAAAACTACCGCCGTCTCCATTGGTGAGATAGCATCCCGTCCGCAGTTTTCCGGCTTTCGGGCCCGGACGGGCAGTGGATGGCGGCCTGTCTGCGGATGCCTTCGACAGGGGCCAACATGACACGATCCGTTTTTAGGAGGACCGGCATGGGCCGCTGGTCAACCACCCCTGAATGCCAAAAATAATCCGTGGCGGGGTGTTTATATCTCCATTTCGTAGGTATTCCATTTGGTTTTACTGGATATCCGGTCATAAAGGCTTCGGGCGCGGTAGTTGTCGTCCGCAGTAATCCAGCGTATTTTCGGCCACCCGCGTTCCCTTGCCGTGGACCGCAATGCGTCGAACAGGGCATCACCCACCCGGTTGCCGCGAAAGGCCGGGTCCACGAACAGATCATCGAGAAACCCGATATTCATCCCTCTGAGCGGGCTGGGCATTCTGCGGACATGGGCCAGTCCACAGGGAGAGGAGTGTCCATGGAGAAATGCGAGCAGACATTCGATTTCGTGGTCTTCATCCATGATCCAGCCCCATAACGTATGGAGGATGGTTTCATCCATGGGCACTTTGTAAAATTCTGCATAGCCGACGTACAGTCGGCACCAGTCCTTAAAATTTTCAGGTTTCGGGGGCCTGACAACAATTTGATTCTTCATTTCGATTTTCGGGGTCATAGAATGAGGGCTCCAGGCACGGGTCCACTCACTGCCCAGTCACAGTGACTCCAGGGCCTGGGAAGTAAAGACGGACAGACTTTGCCGTTGTCGGCCCTGGTCATCAAAGTTGTCGGGTGAAAGCCATTGTTGAAAGGCCGGTTTGATCACGGGCCATTCCCGGTCAAGCAGGGAAAACCAGGCGGTATCCCGATTTTGTCCCTTCACGACCTGCATCTGCCGAAAAGTGCCTTCATAGGTAAAACCCAGCCTCCGTGCCAAACGGCAGGATGGCTCGTTGAGTGCGTTGCACTTCCATTCATATCGGCGATTGCCCAGTCGGAACGCGTTTTCCATCAGCAGGAACATCGCTTCGGTGGCCGCAGTCGTTCTTTGCAGGAGCGGGGAATAGTTGATGTGGCCGACCTCAATGGACCCGTCCTGGGTATTGATGTTCAGATAGCTTGCCACTCCCGTTGCCCTCCCGGTGGCGTGATCGACGATGGCATAAAACCAGGGGTCCCCTGTAAAACAGGTCGAAGCCATCCATTCCTGGAAGAGACCGAACTCATCAAAGGGTCCGTAACCGAGGTAAGTCCATACCCGGTCTTGCCGGTCGGATTGGTAGGCCTTGAACAGGTCCTTGCCATGGGCATTCGGGTCGAGCGGTTCGCATCGGCAATATTTGCCCTCCAGCACTTCGCTGCCGGGGCGTTGGGCCCCGGACCAGTCCGGTACGTCAAACCCAATGGGCAGCCCCAGTGAAGTGGTTTGGTTCAAGGGAGTGGTCATGATTGTGGGAATGCAAAATAAAATGGGTTGATATTGTTAACAATCCGGTCTGCGGAATCGACGCGAAGGTATGCAGAATGTGGTGGCAGTGTGAAGGTTGCTCGGTAACCGCCGAATGACCCGGACGGTCTCGATTTTAACATGGAACGGGCCCTGTCCACCCGGGTTGCACAAGAATGATCCGGTCGTTCCTGCCCCCTGTCTTGCCGGGTCTGGTCGGCATGGTTTTCCAGTCCAAAGCGCCAGGCGGATGGTGTCTGATGCGGCGGCTGGCCACGCTGTCAAAGCACCTTGTCCAGATCGTTGATAATGTCGGAGGCATCTTCCAGTCCCACTGAAAACCGGAAGAGACCATCCCCCGCCAGTGCACGATAGGCCTCCAGGTCGCTTCCCTCCAGCCGGTAGGAGGATTCAATCAGGTCCTTGGTTTCCAGGAGGTAGATCAGGCTTCGGTGGTGGCCCAGCGAGACGGCATAATGCACCACCTGCAGGCCCTGCATGAATGCTTCGGCGGTTTTGCGGGGATTTTTGACCCGAAAGGAAAGCATGCCGGAAAAATTGTTCATCTGCGTCCTGGCCAGTTCGTGGGACGGGTGCGAGGGGTGTCCGGGATACAGGACCGTTTCCACCCGGGGATGGGCATGGAGATAATCCGCCACCTGCAGGGCATTTTCCTGGTGTGCCTTCATGCGCAGGGGCAGCGTCGCTGCACCGCGCATGATGAGCCAGGCATTGAATGGGCTGATGGTGGCGCCATAATGCAGTACTCCGTCTCCCCGAAGCGATGAAATTAACGCCTTGCCGCCAATGATCGCACCGCCGAGTGCATCGCCATGACCGCCAATGTATTTGGTCAGGGAATGAATGACCAGGTCAGCTCCCAGATCGATTGGACAGGTCCCGATAGGGGTAGCAAAGGTGGAGTCGACGGCAAGCAGTGCCTGGTTGCTTCGGGCGATTTTGGCCACGGCCGCGATGTCTGTAATGCGCAACAGCGGGTTGGAAGGGGTTTCGACCCAGATCATCCGGGTGTTGGGCCGCATAGCATTTTCGACACTGGCCAGGTCAGAAGTGTCCACGGGGGTTACGTCCACCCCTCTGGCCGGAAGGTGATCCCGGGCCAGTTCCGCGGTCCCGGGATAATTGGTATTGCTGATAATCAAATGGTCCCCCGGGTTCAACTGGGTCAGCAGTACGCCGGTGGATGCCGCCATCCCGGAAGCCAGTGCCAGGCAATCTTCGGTATTTTCGAGCAGTGCCAGTTTTTCTTCGAGTTGACGGATGGTTGGATTGGACCAGCGGGTGTAGACATAAGGGGAATCGTCATCGATGTTGGTGGCGGAAAAACTCATGGGTTCGTCCACAACAAACGTACTGGACATGACAATGTTGGGCGCCGATGCCCCGGTCTTGCCATCCGGTTTTTCCCCGCCGTGAATGGCGACGGTCTGAATACCTCGATTTTTCATTGTCCTGGATTTAAGTTGAAGTTTTCAATTGCCCCCGCGAAGGGGCCGTGCATTGCCCGGTTGACGGGGCACTGCAAATTGTACCGTTCCGAAAGGAAAAATACTGGAAATAATCCGGGGCAGGGACCCTAAGAAAAATTCCCGGATTGCTTTTTTGTGCAGAAACCGGCTGTCCGATTGCAACTGCAATCCAGTCTTCATAGCGGGGGTCGTTGGCTGGGTAGGAAAAGTCCATGGCCAGGTCTGCGATGCCGTATCCGGGTTCATGAAAACTCAACTCATCATGCCGGTACAGGCGGTACAGCAGCATTTGGCACACCGCAAATCTTGAATCTGATTTTTGCAGGAGGTCGAAAAGCAGGACGATTGGAGTCCTGCAAAGGGCTATAATGACGGCAATATGACCGGCACGGGTAGTGAAATATGCGGCGAAACCGAAAAGCAAAAATAGTGGCGACCCTGGGACCGTCCAGTTCAACCGCCGAAGTGATCGAGGAACTGTTTCATTCGGGAGTCGATGTCTTTCGTCTCAACTTCAGCCATGGCAGCCATGACGACCACTCGGAAAGGGTGGACATCATACGCCGTATCGAACAGGAGACCGGACGGCCCATCGGTATCCTGATGGACATACAGGGTCCGAAATTGCGTCTCGGTCGGTTTGAAAATGGTCCGATCACTCTGGCCAAAGGAGATCCCTTCAGGCTGGATATGGAGGCGGCACCCGGTAATCAGGACCGGGTGCAGTTGCCTCACCCGGAGATTTTCGAGGCACTTTCGGTCGGCAGTGACCTGATGATCGACGATGGGCGGGTCCGGCTGCAGGTCACCGGGTGTGGGCAGGCCCATGCGGAAACCCGGGTCATTGTCGGGGGGGACATCCGTGACAGCAAGGGCGTCAACGTGCCGGGCGTGATCCTGCCGATCTCGGTGATCACGGAGAAAGACCGGGCGGATCTGGAGTATGGTCTGACGTTGGGTGTGGACTGGGTGGGCCAGTCGTTTGTGCAGCAGCCGGACGATGTACGGGAACTGCGTCGCCTCGTCGGGGAAAACCTGAAAATACTGGTCAAGCTGGAAAAACCCTCTGCCTGGATGAAAATCGATGGCATTTTGGAATTGTGTGACGGGATCATGGTGGCCAGGGGGGACCTGGGAGTGGAATTGCCGCCGCAGAGAGTCCCGGTGGTGCAAAAGGAGATCATACGCCGTTGCCGGAGCGCAGGCAAACCCGTGGTGATTGCGACGCATATGCTGGATTCCATGGTCAATGCACCGGTGCCGACAAGAGCCGAAGCGTCGGATGTGGCCACGGCCATCTATGATGGGGTCGATGCGGTCATGCTTTCCGCAGAATCCGCCGCGGGAGAGTATCCGGTCCAGTCCGTGAGGATGATGGACAGCATCATCAGTGAGGTGGAAGGGGATTCCGCATACCGGGCGATTCTGGATGCGCAGAGACCCGATCCGCATTCCACCACGGCAGATGCCATCTGCAACAGCCTGCAGCGCGTGACGAATATCCTGGAATCGGCGGCAACCGTGACCTATACGGCTTCCGGCAGTACCAGTTTGAGGGCCGCCCGGGAGCGCCCCCATGCACCGATTTTGAGTTTGACGCCGTTTATTGAAACTGCGAGATACCTGACACTGGCCTGGGGGGTGTATGCGGTGACCGTGGATGTCGCCAGCGAGAATGCACGGGTCATGGATGTCATCAACGTTGCCACGGATATCGCCGTGCGGGAAAAATTTGCCCGGCCCGGGCAGGCGGTGGTGATTGCGGCGGGGCTGCCTTTCGGGACATCGGGCACCACCAACCTGCTTCATATCGCCCGGGTCTGATTCTCTGACCGGGCACAATGGGTTCGTTCCGATGCATCCGTGAAACCTGAATTATTGTATAATCCGGGCCCGGACCGGATCGGAACCAATTATTATGAACATTCATGAGTATCAGGCAAAGTCCCTTCTCGCTGAATTTGGGGTAGCGGTGCCCAGAGGTCACGTTGCCTTCAGCGTGGACGAAGCGATGGAAGCGGCCGGAGAACTCGGTGGCCCGGTCTGGGTAGTCAAGGCCCAGATCCATGCAGGGGGGCGGGGCAAGGGCGGCGGGGTCCGGGTGGTCAAATCCCTGGAAGAACTGAAGTCGGCGGCCGGGGACATTCTGGGTATGCAGCTGGTGACCCATCAGACGGGTCCTGAAGGCAGGGAGGTCAAACGGCTGTACATTGAGGAAGGATGTGAGATCGCAAATGAAATGTATCTCGGGATGCTGGTGGACCGCGGGTCCAGCCGGGTCACCCTCATCGCTTCCACCGAGGGGGGGATGGACATCGAGGAGGTGGCGGCGAACACCCCGGAAAAAATACTCAAGGTGATGATTGACCCGGCCACCGGGCTGCAGCCCTTCCATGCCAGGAAGCTGGCTTTCGGGCTCGGGCTTTCCGGGAACCAGGTCCGTTCCGCCGTCACGTTTCTGATGGGGATGTACCGTGCGTTCAACCAGCTGGATGCCAGCCTCATGGAGATCAACCCCCTCGTATTGACCGGGGCCGGGGAGATGATTGCGCTGGATGCGAAAATGAATTTTGACAGCAATGCGCTGTATCGCCAGCCAACCGTCCAGGCACTGCGGGACCAGGATGAAGAAGACCCGGCGGAAGTCGAAGCCAGTGAACATGACCTGAACTACATCAAGCTGGATGGCTCCATCGGCTGCATGGTGAACGGGGCCGGGCTGGCCATGGCAACCATGGATATTATCCAGTTGTACGGCAGTTCGCCGGCCAATTTCCTGGATGTGGGGGGCGGGGCCACCACGGAACGGGTCACCGTCGCATTCAAGATCATCCTGTCGGACCCCAATGTGAAGGGGATCCTGGTGAACATATTTGGCGGAATCATGCGCTGCGATGTGATTGCCGAGGGGATTGTTGCAGCGGCCCGGGAAGTGAAACCGGATGTTCCCCTGGTGGTTCGCTTGGAAGGAACCAACGTGGGCAGGGGGAAACAGATCCTTGCCGATTCCGGGTTGCCGATTGTTTCGGCAGATGATTTGGGCGATGCCGCCCGCAAAGTGGTTCAGGCAGTCTCGGAGGCAGGCTAATGTCAATTTTGGTGGATAAGAATACGACCGTGATCTGTCAGGGTTTTACCGGTTCCCAGGCGACATTCCACAGCGAACAGGCAATCGAATACGGTACGAAAATGGCCGGCGGTGTGACCCCCGGCAAGGGGGGCCAGGTTCACCTAGGCCTACCGGTATTCAATACGGTGGACGAGGCGGTGACCCGGACCGGGGCGAACGCGTCCGTGATTTACGTGCCCCCTGCGTTCGCCGGGGATGCGATCCTGGAAGCCATTGATGCCAGGGTCCAGCTGGTGGTCTGCATCACCGAGGGCGTGCCGGTGCTGGACATGATCCGGGTAAAACGGGCATTGGAAAAATCCCCGACCCGGCTGGTCGGCCCGAACTGCCCGGGGGTCATCACACCGGATGAATGCAAGATTGGCATCATGCCCGGGCACATTCACCGCAAGGGCAGTGTGGGCATTATCTCCCGGTCTGGAACCCTCACCTATGAAGCCGTTGCCCAGACCACTGCAGAAGGACTGGGACAGACCTCCTGTATTGGCATCGGCGGCGATCCCGTGAATGGCACGAATTTCATTGATTGCCTGGAGTTGTTTCTGGCAGACCCGGAAACGGACTCCCTGATCATGATCGGTGAAATTGGCGGGACGGCGGAAGAGGAAGCGGCGGATTTTATCCGGCAGAGCAAAACCAAAAAACCCATTTGCGGATTCATTGCCGGGGTGACGGCCCCTCCCGGACGGAGAATGGGTCATGCCGGTGCCATCATCGCAGGGGGAAAGGGCGGGGCAGACGATAAAATTGAAGCGCTCAAGAGTGCGGGGGTTGCGGTCGCGGATTCCCCCGCAACGCTGGGCCGCACCCTTAAATCAATGATTGGCTAGACAACCCCGCTGGTTTACCATCACGCAGCCATCAAAGAAGTGTGTGATCGCGTATTTTGCCGATTGAAAAACAATGTAGAGCGAAAATATAGAGTCTATGAGCGCTGAAATCCATGCAGTCATGAAAAGGGGGCACCCCGGCAGAGGGAAGAAAAAAGCCAGTGCATCCACCAAGGGAAGACAGGTTGCCGCGTCCGCCCGGGATGAAGTGCAGAACCTGCTGGGCGGGGATCCGTACAGGCGGGATATGCTGATCGAATACCTCCATCTGATCCAGGATGAATACGGCCACCTGTCCAGTGCGCATATCGCCGCTTTGGCGGACGTGCTGAAACTCGCACAAACCGAGGTGTACGAGGCGGCCACCTTTTATGCGCATTTTGATGTGGTGAAAGAAGGAGAAACCCCGCCCCCTGCGGTCACCGTCCGGGTCTGCGACAGTATCGCCTGCCAGTTGGCCGGGGCCGAAACCCTTTTGTCGGCACTCACCGGCGCGGGGTTGCCCGATGTACGCATTGTCCGGGCCCCCTGCATGGGGCGATGCGAAACTGTACCGGTAACAGAAGTCGGTCACCACCATGTTGTCAACGCCAGTCCCGAAGCCGTGCTCAAGGCGATTGAGCAGGAGGATTTCCATGCTGTCATCCCCGATTACATTGACCTGGAAGCGTATCGGAAAGAGGGTGGATACCGACTGTTGAATGCCTGCCTGGCCGGGGAGATCACTCCCGAAGAAATCATCGGCAAGCTGGACCGGTCTGAACTGAAGGGACTGGGCGGGGCCGGATTTCCCACGGGCAGGAAGTGGAATATCGTTCGCAGTTATGAAGGCCCGCGCCTGCTGGCAGTCAATGCCGACGAAGGAGAGCCCGGCACGTTCAAGGACCGGTTCTATCTGGAGTCTGACCCCCATCGTTTCATCGAGGGCATGCTCATCGGTGCCTGGGCGGTGGGAACACAGGCCAGTTATATTTATGTGCGGGATGAATATCCTGCCATCATTTCCCTGTTGAAGACCGAAATCAGCAAAGTCGAAGAAGCGGGGCTGGCCGACCATGTCAGGATTGAAATACGCCGGGGGGCCGGGGCGTATATCTGTGGCGAGGAATCGGCCATGATTGAATCCATTGAAGGCAAACGGGGTCTGCCCAGGAATCGCCCCCCCTACGTTGCCGAGGTGGGGCTGTTTGGCCGTCCAACCCTGGAAAACAATGTGGAAACCCTCTTCTGGGTCCGGGATATTGTTGAAAAGGGACCGGAGTGGTTTGCCGGGGCCGGGATCAATGGTTCCAGGGGCTGGCGCAGTTTTTCGGTCTCGGGCCGGGTCAACCGTCCCGGTGTCAAGCTGGCCCCGGCCGGCATCACCATCCGCCAGCTGATTGAGGACTACTGCGGCGGCATGCAGGCAGGGCACACTTTCAAGGGATATTTACCCGGCGGGGCATCGGGGGGGATTTTGCCGGCATCCCTGGGAGACGTTCCCATGGACTTCGGGACGCTTCAGGCGCATGGCTGTTTTATCGGGTCCGCGGCAGTGGTGGTCTTCAGCGATGCGGACAACATGAAAGACGCGGCACTGAACCTGATGCGGTTTTTCCAGGATGAAAGTTGCGGCCAGTGCACGCCGTGCCGGGTCGGTACCGAAAAGGCGGTAAAGATCATGGAACAGCCGAAATGGGATGAAGCCCTGCTCAGGGACCTGAGCACGGTGATGACGGATGCCTCGATTTGCGGACTCGGTCAGGCCGCTGGCAACCCCATCAATTGTGTACTGAAATATTTTCCGGAGGACCTGTGATGTCGAACGAAATCAATTTCATCCTGAACGGGGAATCGGTCCAGGCGGCCCCGGGAGAAACCCTGTGGCAGGTCGCCAGACGCCGGGACGTGGAAATCCCCCATTTGTGCTACACCCCCCAGCTCGATTACCGGCCGGACGGGAATTGCCGGGCCTGCATGGTGGAGATCGAGGGAGAACGCGTGCTCGCCGCCTCCTGCCTGAGAACCCCCACCGAAGGCATGGTCGTCAGGACCAACACGGCCAAGGCCGTGACTGCACAGAAGCTGGTGATGGAGCTTCTGGTGGCAGACCAGCCGGACCGGGAAGTTGCCCATGACCCGGATTCCCACCTGTGGAAATGGGCGGACCGGCTGAATGTGCACGACAGCCGTTTCCCGGAAAGATCTTCCCCTCCTGCCGATGCCAGCCATCCGGCAATGCATGTGGCGCTGGATGCCTGTATCCAGTGCAACCTTTGTGTGCGCGCCTGCCGGGAAGTCCAGGTCAACGATGTCATTGGCATGGCGTACCGGGGACATGGCGCAAAGATTGTCTTTGACCAGGATGATCCCATGGGCAACAGTACCTGTGTGGCGTGCGGGGAATGTGTTCAGGCCTGTCCCACCGGGGCCTTGATGGAAGCCACCCGGGTGGACGCAAACGGGGTCGGGAAAAGTGATGAACTGGAAGAAACCCACAGTGTCTGTCCCTATTGCGGCGTGGGGTGCCAGATCACCTACCAGGTCAGCGGGAATGAAATCGTCGCCGTACAGGGCCGGGAGGGCCCGGCCAACCGGAACCGGTTGTGCGTGAAGGGTCGGTTCGGTTTTGATTATGTCAGGCATCCCCACCGGTTGACGGTTCCCCTGATTCGCAAAGACCCCTCCACAAAGACCGGGACGGCAGACCTGGACCCCGCCAATCCCTGGACCCACTTTCGGGAAGCAAGCTGGGAGGAAGCCCTGGAACATGCCGCCAGCGGGCTGCGGACCATTCGCGAAGAGCAGGGCAGCCAGGCGCTGGCGGGATTCGGTTCCGCCAAGTGTTCCAATGAAGAAGCCTATATTTTCCAGAAGCTGGTACGCACCGGATTTGGCACCAACAATGTGGATCACTGCACCCGGCTGTGTCATGCCTCCTCCGTAGCCGCCCTGCTTGAAGGAATTGGGTCCGGGGCCGTGTCGGCTCCGTTCAATGCCGTGGAGGATTCGGATTGCGTGCTGGTCATTGGTGCAAACCCCGTCAGCAACCATCCCGTTGCCGCCACTTTTTTCAAACAGGCGGCAAAAAACGGGACACTGATTGTCATGGACCCAAGGGGGACCTCGCTCAAACGGCATGCGACCCACATGCTGCAATTCAAGCCGGGTACGGATGTGGCCATGCTGAACGGTATCCTGCATACCATTATTGAAGAATCCCTTTACGACCGGGAGTACGTGGAAAAACATACGGAAGGGTTTGAAAACCTGAAGAAGCATCTCCGGGATTTTTCTCCAGAAAAAATGTCCCGGGTCTGCGGGATTGATGCCGACACCCTGAAAACGGTGGCCCGGACGTTTGCGAAAGCCAGGGCTTCCATCATTTTCTGGGGAATGGGAATCTCCCAGCATGTTCATGGCACGGACAATGCCCGGTGTCTGATTGCGCTGTCATTGATCACCGGCCAGGTGGGACGGCCGGGTACGGGGCTGCATCCGCTGAGGGGCCAGAATAATGTGCAGGGTGCGTCTGATGCCGGGCTGATTCCAATGATGCTGCCGGATTACCAGCTGGTGGAAAATGCAGACCTGCGTTCCCGGTTCGAGGATGCCTGGGGAACGTCCCTGGACCCGAAACGCGGTTTAACCGTGGTGGAGATCATGGATGCGGTCCATGAGGGCGAAATTACCGGGATGTATGTCATGGGTGAAAATCCCGCAATGTCCGACCCGGATGTGCAGCATGCCCGGGATGCCCTGGCCAAGCTGGAGTGCCTGGTGGTGCAGGACCTGTTTCTTACCGAAACCGCGTTTTATGCGGATGTGGTGCTGCCGGCCTCCGCCTGGCCGGAAAAAGACGGGACGGTCACCAATACCAACCGGCAGGTTCAAATGGGCCGAAAAGCCCTGGAGTTGCCCGGACAGGCCCGTCCCGACTGGTGGATCACCCAGGAAATCGCCCGGCGTATGGGCCTGGACTGGCACTACCGCCACCCGGGAGACATCTATACGGAAATGGCTGGCGTAATGCCTTCTTTGGACAACATCTCCTGGGACCGGCTGGTGAATGAAAGTGCGGTGACGTACCCCTGCGATGCCGGAGATGTTCCCGGCAATGACATCGTATTTGGCGATGGTTTTCCGACGCCAAGCGGACGGGGGAAACTGGTGCCCGCCGATCTGGTCCCGCCGGATGAGCTGCCGAGCAAGGAATACCCCATGATCCTGTCCACCGGGCGGCAGCTTGAGCACTGGCATACGGGTGCGATGACGCGACGGGCCAGCGTGCTGGATGAGATCGAGCCCGAGGCGGTGGCTTCGCTGTCCCCCCTGGCACTGGAGAAGCTGAATGTCAATCCCGGGGGACGGATCACCGTTTCAACCCGGCGGGGAGCCATCGAACTGGTTGCCAGGGTGGACCCTGCGGTGCCGGATGATATGATATTTATCCCGTTTTGCTATGCCGAAGCGGCTGCCAACACGCTGACGAATCCCGCACTGGATCCCGTTGGCAAGATTCCGGAATTCAAGTTTTGTGCGGCAAGGGTCGACGCATCGGTCTGATCCTCCCCGAATCAACTGCCCGGAGAATGATCCAGTATTTTTCCCTGACTTCTACCTAAATACAACGATTTGTGAACCATGAGTGATATAGAAATTGCACGGGCAGCGTCCATGAAGCCCATAACTGAAATTGCCGACCGGCTGGGAATTCCCGATTCTGCCCTGGTGCCGTACGGGCACACCAAGGCGAAAGTGGGTCTGGATTTTGTTGAATCCCTGCAGGACCGTCCCGACGGCAAGCTGATACTGGTCACGGCGATTACCCCGACACCCGCTGGAGAAGGAAAAACAACGACCTCGGTGGGGCTGGTTGATGGAATGAACCGGATCGGCAAAAACACCATGGTGTGTCTTCGGGAACCTTCCCTGGGTCCCTGTTTTGGCATGAAAGGGGGCGCGGCTGGAGGAGGCTATGCCCAGGTGGTTCCCATGGAGGATATCAACCTTCACTTCACGGGTGATTTCCATGCGATTACGTCAGCACACAGCCTGTTGTCCGCGCTGATCGACAACCATATCTACTGGGGCAACCAGGCAGGACTGGATACCCGCCGGATCGGCTGGCGGCGGGTGGTGGACATGAATGACCGCGCGTTGCGCCAGATTACCAATTCACTGGGAGGGGTGGCCAACGGCTATCCCCGTGAAGATGGCTTTGACATCACGGTGGCTTCGGAGGTGATGGCTATTTTCTGTCTTTCCAGAAATGCCAGGGACCTGGAGGAAAGACTGGGAAAGATGGTCATTGGCTATACCCGGGAGAGACAACCCGTTCGGGCGGACGCGGTAATGGGGCCCGGACCCATGACGGTGTTGCTCAAGGATGCCATTGCACCGAACCTGGTGCAGACCCTGGAAAACAACCCCGCCTTCGTGCATGGAGGCCCTTTTGCGAATATTGCCCATGGCTGCAACTCGGTGATCGCCACCCGGGCCGCCATGAAGCTGGCGGACTACACCATCACAGAAGCGGGATTCGGAGCCGACCTGGGGGCTGAAAAGTTCTTTGACATCAAATGCCGGCAGGCCGGGTTGTCGCCGGACGCGGTGGTGCTGGTTGCCACCATCCGGGCATTGAAGATGCACGGCGGGGTCGGCAGGGACGACCTGGGGGCTGAAAATGTTCAGGCTGTCCGGGCCGGTTGTGTGAATCTGGTTCGTCATATTGAGAATATCCGCTCATTCGGGTTGCCCGTCGTGGTCGCCATCAATCAGTTCAGCGCGGACACGGCGGCGGAGCGGGCTGCAGTGCGGGAATTGTGCGATGCCCAGGGGGTGAAAGCGGTGGATGCGAATCATTGGGCAGAAGGGGGGAAGGGAACCACCGAACTGGCCCAGGCGGTGGCGGAGATGGCGGACAGTGGTACCGCGGACTTCACCACCACCTATCCGGATGAAATGCCGTTGTGGGAGAAGATCGAGGCTGTTGCGACGAAGATTTACCGAGCAGATGGGATCAGTGCAGACCAGAAGACCCGGAACCAGATTGCAGACCTGCAGAACGGTGGTTTCGGACACCTGCCCATCTGCATTGCCAAGACCCAGTACAGTTTTTCCACGGACCCCAATCGGAAGGGCGCGCCAACCGGTTATACACTGGGAATCCGGGAGGTAAGGCTGTCCGCGGGAGCGGGATTTGTGGTCGTGGTTTGCGGGGACATCATGACCATGCCGGGTCTTCCAAGGGAACCTGCTGCCAACCGGATCCGTATTAACGAGGCCGGTGAAGTGGAAGGGCTGTTTTAGGTTTCCGGACACCCAGGGAAACCGGGCTTCTTTCCCTCCTCCATCTCCTTTTCATCGTCATCCGGACTCCGGCCCCCCGTGACGAATGTCCCCTGCATGGGTGGGGGGCATCGTCAGGGTGACCAGGCATCCTGTCGGCTGTCGGCAGACGGATGAATGCGCCTCAACCGGTGACTTTGCGGGAGAAAAATGATGCGGTCATGGGCCCGGGCGGGCCCTGTACGGCGGGTTGTCAGGCCCCGCAGGAGGATGTTCGCACGCGACAATTCAATGACAACCCCAGATATCCTTGCTAAAATGTGCCGAAATCCCACACTGTAGGAGAACCGGTTGCTTCCCACCCATGACATCTCCAGCTTTCTGGATAATCCTGCCAGTGAAGAGGGCCGGGCCTTTGTAACCGCGCTGCTCGAAACCTGTCATGACCCCGGTTTCTTTTACCTGGTCGGCCACGGGATTTCCGCGGACAGGAATAATGAAATGATCGAGGTTGCCCGACGTTTCTTCGCTCTGCCTGAAAACGAGCGACACCGGATGGCCATCGCCAATTCTCCCCATTTTCGGGGGTACACCGTGCTCGGTGATGAAGTGACTGCAGGGCGGCGTGACTGGCGGGACCAGCTGGATATCGGCCCCGAAGAACCCGCTTTGACTCTGGGTTCGGGCGACCCCCCGTGGCTGCGCCTGAGAGGCCCGAATCAATGGCCGGACAGCCTTCCTGAAATGCGTCCGGCAGTGGTTTCCTGGATGGGGGAGATCCAGTCTCTTGGACTGGCGATCATCCGGGCCCTGGCCATGGGGCTGGGCCAATCCATGGATTTCTTTGATCATGCCGTGTCGCCGGACCCTTATACGCGTTTGAAAATCGTCCGCTATCCAGCCCGGTCAGCCGATGCATACACCGGGCAGGGGCTGGGTCTGCACCATGATTCCGGTCTGGTGACATTGATACTCCAGGACGAAGTGCCCGGGCTGCAGGTGGAAAATAACGGCAGACTGTTTGAAGTGGAGCCGGTTCCCGGTGCCTATGTGGTCAATCTGGGTGAAATGCTGCAGGTGGCCAGCAATGGCTACTTGCGTGCCACCAAACACCGGGTTGAAAGTCCGCCACCGGGCAAGCAGCGAATCTCCATTGCCTACTTCATGAACCCGAGGCTGGACGCGGTATTCAAACCGGTTTCTCTTCCCCCCGAACTCGAAACCAGGGCATCCGGGGGGCAGAACACGGACCCGGATGATCCGGTCTATCCGGTTTTTGGAGACAATACCCTGAAAATCCGAATGCGGGCCCATCCCGACGTAGTGGCCAGGCACTATAATGGGACCAATCCGTATTGAGAACCCCGGTGACCGGTACGGGTCCTGTTCAGCGGAATACACAGGGGGTCCCGGGACGGGGGATGGTAACGCCCCGGCTGGTTGCGGATGCAGGTAGAACCGGTGTCGTTTGGATTTCCTGCATAAATTTCAACAGAAAGTGATTCCGACACTGTAGGGCTCATCCGTGTCCACAATATCCGAACAGCAGATCCAGGATTACCAGCGCGATGGCGTGATTGTATTGCGCAACTACTTCACTCAACCCTGGCTTGAGAAACTGGCTTCGGGGATAGAACGTTGTCGTCTCGAACCGAGTTCACGCAGCAAGATTTACGTGGACGATGCGCATTCCAGCGGGCACCTGTTTTTTGATGCACGCACCGTGGGTGAAATTGATGAATTTGATGGCCTCATGCTGGAGTCTCCCATGGCCGAGGCGGCCGGTCGCCTGATGAAGGCCCGGTACGCCACCCCCTTCTACATCACCGTATTTATGAGAACTCCCGGGACGCAACAAAGGACACCCTGGCACCAGGACCAGCCATCCTGGTCAGCCGGGGGGGAGCAGGGGTGCAGCATGTGGATGTCGCTGGATCCGGTGCCCGCCCAAACCGGGCTGGAATTTGTGCGCGGGTCACATCGCTGGAAAACGAAATATTCCCGGGACCCGTTCTTCCAGACCGAATACGAGGATGGGAATTTCCCGGATTTACAGCCGTTCCCGGACATCGAGTCTCATCGGGATGACTATGACATCGTTTCCTGGGCGATGGAGCCCGGAGACTGCGTCGTCTTTCACGGGATGCTGACCCATGGGGGATCGGGCAACCTGCCGGCGAACCTCGGTCGCAGAACGGTGTCGGTGCAATGGCTGGGTGACGATGCACGCTATCGCGTCGTGCCCGGCGGCGATGATCCCAACATCAGCGCCGAAGTCGTGAAATTCGGTATTCAGCCCGGGGACCCGCTGGTCAGTGATCTTTGTCCCGTGGTGTGGCAGGCCGAATAACCGAAACCATGGATTCCATGTTTGTGAACCCGCTCTGCATTCCTCCAGAAAAGGAATGGGTCCCTGGAATGACCATTCAACCTTGCCGGGGCCCTGTCACGCACGGCTCCGGAAGGACTGCAGCTTCTTCAATCCCCCGACCGTGCCGTAAGGTGCCGTCGGGGGAGGAAGCATCCGTCCGAATCGGCCTCCCCGACGGCAGTTACGGTCTGTTCAGGGGAAAACCGCCGGGCATTGCTCCGGGTATTAACGATATAATGGGAGACCGGAAAACCGGGCAGACTGTCCTCGAATTGAGTGGACAGGTCCATTTTCCTGTGACGGTCATTGCTGGAAACTGTAAGAAATCCTGCAATTATGGTATAAAAAGACAGGTCAGGCATAAGTGGTATCCATCCACAAATACTTTCAAATCGATAGGGGGTGCAAATGATAATTTACCCGGATATTGAGTTGCACAATGGTCAGTGCGTGAATTTGAAGCATGGGAGTATTGAGGACCCCCAGATGTTCGATATACAGCCTTTGGACGCGGCAAGGGAATTTGAAAATGGGGGAGCACAGTGGCTGCATGTGGTCGACCTCGATGGGGTATTTGAACATCACGGGCAAAACGCTGACATCATTCGGAATATCATTTCGAAATCGAATATTCCGGTCCAGGTCGGTGGAGGAATCCGCTCATTAAGTTCCGCCGACTGGTGGATGGAAAACGGGGCGACCCGGGTGGTGCTCGGCACCGCCGCAGTTGTCGATCAACACCTGGTGGAGTCCTTGTGTTCCAAGTATCCCGATGGGGTGGCGATCAGTATTGATGCCAGAGATGGCAGGGTGGTTTCCCATGGCTGGAAGCACACCTCGGCGTTTACCGCCATGGAACTGGCGAAACGTTTTGAAAGAAGCGGGGCGGCGGCCATTATCTATACCGATATCGACCGCTACGACGAATTGCCGGAAAGCAGCATGGCCAATACCACGCAGATGGCGACTGAACTGGCATGTCCGGTTGTATCCAGCGGAACGGTCCGCAATCTCGACGACATCTCAATGCTGGTCAATCTTCCCAATATCTCCGGAGCGGTCACAGGCTGGGCCTTGTTTAACCGGGTGTTTACGATTGAAGAGGCGGTTGCCGTGGCGAGTCAACAGACCACCAAAGCGGAATTTATCTAGCAACCGTCCCATAGTAACCGCCCCATGGGGACTCCCCCGGCATCCGCTTGGGGGCGGATCAAGTGGAGGTCATCCGGACCATCCTGCGTTGGTGCTGGATCCCGGTGAAAGCCTGCAATACGATGGCACCAAAAACAATGAATCCCCCGACCAGAGTGTAGACGCCGGGAACCTCTCCCACGGCCAGCCATACCCACAGGGGGCCGAGAATTACCTCGGTCAGGGACAGCAGCACCAGTTCTGCCGCCGGTACATGTTTCGACCCGGCGGTATAGATGATCATCCCTATGCCTACCTGAACCAGTCCGAGCAGGGCGCACATTTCAAAGTCATGGTGGGACACCGAGAATCCGGTTCCAGACACCAGGATCATGACCGCCCCGATTACCGTGCCGGAAAGACCGGCCCAGAAGACCGTCGGCGTCATGTCAATACTTTTGGTTCTGCGCAACAGAACGGAAAACAGGGAAAATCCAGCCGCTGCACCCAGGGCAAACAGGTTGCCGAGGAATGCGCCCACAAGAATCCCTTCGATCACCATCACCAGTATGCCCAGGGCGGTTGCAATCATGCAATAGACCGTGATCCTCTTGACCGCTTCACCCAGAATCAGCCGTCCGAGCAAAGCGGTAATGAACGGTGCGGAGGCCAGCACAAACAGGGCATTGGCGATGGTGGTGTGGGTCATGGCAAAAATCCAGCTGCAGAAGGTTGCGCCAAGACACACTCCGGCAATGACCGACCCCCAGCCCGGTTCCCGGTATGCGTTAATCAGGGGACCGCGGTACCGGAACCCGATGTAGAAAAAAAGGAAAACCGAAAGGGTCAGGGAGCGGTAAAACAGCACCTGCCATTCATTCGCGTTTTCCATGTACCGCATCACCACTCCGGCAATACTCCAGATACATCCCGCAAGGAGCACCAGCGCCACTCCCCTGGAGTAGTCTTCCCGTACCATAAAGCGGCCCTAGAATCCTGTCCGGAAACAGGAAAAATTCAGATTTTCAATAAAAACAAACATGATACAGAAAATAGTTAAACAGGATTATGAAGAGAATCTGTTCCCGGGCAACCTTGCGGTGTCGGGAAGTCCAGACCAAGCTGCAGTCCGCGGGACATGTTCTCCAGGAGGGATCCAGACGACAAAGGGGATAAAGCGGAACCGGGGAACTGTTTCGTGGAAACCGCTGTTTTTTTCCGGTACAACCGTGGCATGCGGTCTTGTCTCAATTTGTAATGGCGCGGTATTTGCCGGATAATACCGGCTGTTTCCATGTCATTCAGAATCGGTGCATTCAGGATCGATAAAGATCGATGAAGATATTGATGACCTGAAAATCCTGATGATGTGGATTTTTTCCATCCCGCTCCCTGAGACAGGCCTTGTCACTGCATTTTACAGCCGAAGAATATCAGCACAGGATCGGGAATGCACGCCGTGCAATGGCCGGACGGGACCTCGACGGCATGTTGCTGTTTGCACCGGAAAGCCACTATTACCTGACCGGATACGACACGTTTGGATATGCCATGTTCCAGTGCATGGTGCTGTCCGCGGACGGGGAAATCAACCTGTTTACCCGCCTGCCGGATTTGCGGCAGGCGCAGCAGACATCGATTCTGCCGGATTCCCACATTCACCTGTGGCATGATGTGGAAGGTGCGGACCCATTTCAGGGCCTGTATCGGTTGCTGAAGAAAATCGGTCTTGGAAGCGCCCGGTTGGGCATTGAAACCAATACAGTGGGACTGAACGCCTTCAACGGACAGAAATTGCGCAGGGCTCTCCAGGGAAAAGGGTCCCTGGTGGAGGCATCCGATCTCATCAGCGGGCTGCGCCGGCAAAAAAGCGAACGGGAAATCGAGTACCACAAAAAGGCGGCGGCCCTGAGCGATGATGCGCTGGATGTCGCGATCGCCATGACCACGGCCGGGGTCTTTGAGGGGGAGATCCTTGCCGCCATGCAGGGAGCGGTTTTCCGGGGCGGGGGCAGTTATGCGGGAAACGAGTTTATCGTCGGTTCCGGCGAGGGAGCGCTATTGTGCCGATACCAGTCGGGGCCGAGACACCTGGATGAATCGGATCAATTGACCCTGGAATGGGCGGGGGCGTATCACCGGTATCATTCGGCAATGATGCGAACCCTGGTCGTGGGTCCTGCATCGCAGATTCAGAAAAAAATGCACGCCGCGGTGGTGGAAGCACTCCAGGCCTGCGAACAGGCCATCCAACCGGGCCGGCCTATGGGTCAGGTCTACCAGGCCCACGCCACCGTCCTGGATGAGCATGGACTGGGGCATGCCAGAATGAAAGCATGCGGGTATGGAATGGGGGCGGTATTCAACCCGATCTGGGTGGATTTTCCGATGTTCTATGAGGACAATCCATTGCTCATGCACGCCGGAAATGTCTTTTTCCTCCATATGATCCTGATGGATTCCGATTCCGGGTATGCCATGTGCTGGGGGCATTCGGTGTTGGTGACCGAAACCGGGGTGGAAAGACTCAGCCGCTCTCCCCTGGATTTCGTGGAGAATCTTTAACTGGTCCATCGTCTGTTTCGACGGTGAGGATCGCCGCTATGTGAGGGACTGGTCGTGTGGCACACAATGGGAGGGCGACTGCCTTCTCCATCTTCGAACTAAAACACGGGGCAGATGCCATGCCGTGTGTTGGGGGCGCAGCAGCCTCCGGCGGAACGTCAACATCGAGGCGCATCAACCGGGCCCCGGCCGGCAAGCCATTCCGAAGCGGGAGTTGAAAGAAACTCGGAAATCGGAAGACCGCCCTCGCCAACCACCACGGCCGCCTGGACGTCGAAGCGTTCTGCAAATCGTTCAAGTCCGCTGGTTCGGGTCCTGCTTGCGCCGCTTTGGACCTTGAAGGCGGCAACCAGTCTTCGGCCGCGTGTCAGGACGAAATCCACTTCGGAGCCTTTCTCGCGCCAATAGTGCAGGTGATGTTCGGGGATTCCCGTGTTGAACAGATGCGCGCCCACCGCGCTTTTGACAAGGCGCCCCCAATGGCTCCGGTCCGCCTTCGCTTCCTCGAACGTGTATCCCGAGGCAATTGTCATGAGCGCGGTGTTGAGAACGTTGAGCCCGGGGCTGGAGGACTTTCGTGGATAGATCCCGGCGGTGTATTTGGGGAGACCGGTAATCAGACTGGCGTTGGACAGGAGATCCAGATACCGCGCCAGGGTGGTGGTATTGCCGGCGTCCTGAAGCTGGCCGAGCATTCTGTTGTATGAAAGGATCTGCCCGGAATACTCGGCACTGAGCTGGAACAGCCGATGCAGCAGTGCAGGCTTGTCCACGCGTTGCATCGCGAGAATATCCTCGACGATACCGGGATCAATCAGCGCATCGGTGATGTATCTGCGCCATCGGCCCGGCTCTTTGATGAATGGGGCATTTCCCGGGGAGCCCCCGAAATAGACATGGTGCTGAAAATCGAAGCCGAATGCCGCCGACATTTCGGTGAACGACCAGTGCATAAGACGGATGGTCTCGAATCTGCCGGCAAGACTTTCCCTCATTCCCCGCTGCATCCGAAACGGGACCGAACAGATCAGAACGACATGAATGGGACGGTCATGCCGCCGGTCGGCATCCCAGAGCCCCTTGACCGTTTCTGACCAGTTCGGAATTTTCTGTATTCCGTCGATGGCCAGAACAAAACCCCGGTCAGAACCCTGGGCGGCCATCCGTGCCTGCTCCCAGTGCCGGACGAGCCAACGTGTGTCAGCCGGTTCGCCAGGCAGGGTCCATGGCCGGTCCCCGAATTCCAGGGAGAAGCCCCTCGAGTTTGGAACCGGGGGCAGGGCGGCGGGTTCCGGTTCATCCACCGATACATAACGAAATGGCCGGTCGAGCTTCCCAAGCGCCTGCCGGACCACCGTGGTCTTGCCGGTTTGGCGCGGGCCGGTAACGATTGTGAGGTGCCGGGGCTTCTCATTCAATCGGCTGAGCAGGGTCGAAACCTGGGTTCGTTCGTAGGCCATCATGGTACAAGTATGGTGTATTCGATAATATGTTGTATTGAGTAAATTTACTCAATACATGCGCGAACTTGATCAGATCGCAGTCTGTGTGTCTATGGCTGCCGGGTGGGGGCGCCGCGAGGCGTCTCGGCATCGACTCGTCAGGTAGCCGTGTCATCGCCGCCGGTGACCCGCACCGCAGTCCCTCGGTCCAGCACCCCGATCGCCTGGCCCCGGGTCACGGTGGGGTAGTCCGCCAGGAAGTCCTCGAGCCGGTCCCCCGCCTCCAGATGCTCCATCAGGATGCGCACCGGCACCCGGGTTCCCGCGAACACGGGGGTTCCCCCCAGGATGTCCGGGTTCCTGTCGATCAGCTTGTCGGTCATCGTTAATCTCCGGGCAACGGCTATCCGGTCCGCAATGTTTTGAGTTCATCCACTGTCGGGCAGCCAAGCTGTGCCAGGGTACCCCGGAGTTCTTTCCTGAAGATTTTCATGATGTGCCGGGCTCCCGGGTCCCCCAGTGCCGCCATGGCATAGTAGAACGGACGGCCCATCATGACAAGGTCGGCTCCGAGAAACAGCAGGCGGGCAATATCCAGGCCATTTCGGACCCCTCCATCGACAATGAGGGCAAAATCCTCCCCGGTGGTGGCCCGGATGTCCCGAACCATGTTGCAGGGAGCGGGTGCGGCGGCAAGCTGCCGCCCCCCGTGGTTGGAAACGACGATCCCGTCCACCCCCAGGTCCCGGCACATGGCCGCTTCACGGGGGCTCAACACTCCCTTTACCAGCAATTTCCCATTCCATCGTTTTCGCAGTTGCCGGATGGCATCGGGGGTGATGTGCCCGGTCGTGATATCCGAAAGATAGTGGAGTGCCTCATTGCCCTTCAGCGCTTCCGGGATGTACGGGACCAGGTTCTGGAATGACGGAAAACCCTTTCTGGCCATGGCGAATGTCCACTGTGGATGCATGGCTGCCTGCCAGAGTTTTCGGAAGTCAAACCGGACCGGAACGGAAAACCCATTCCGAATGTCGTGGTCCCGTCGCATGGGTGCGGGGATATCAACGGTCACCAGCAGCACTTCGTACCCCGCGGCCTCCGCCCGATTGAGAAGGTCTTCTTCAATGGCGGTGAGATTCGGCCGGTACAGCTGAAACCAGGTGCAGGGGCCCGCACACTCATACAGCGTCTCGAGGCTGGCCATGGCGAACGTGGAGGCCACGAATGGAATGCCCTGTTCCCGGGATGCCCGGGCGAGGTTTTCTGCAGAATTGGGCCAGGCCAGGCCGCCGAGGCCAACCGGGGCAACGCCAAAGGGTGCACTGAACGTTTGGCCCAGAAACTCCTTGTGCATGGTCACCTCATCGGAGTCGATGAGGTAGCGGGGAACCAGTTTTACCTGGTCCAGCGCATGGCGGTTGCGTTTGACCGCATCCCCGCGCCCCATTCCACAATACAGGTACTCCCATACAAATGCAGGCAACCGCTTTTGTGCGGCCTGTTCCAGGTAAGCCGCCGAGGGGTATTTGCGCTCCAGCGCCGGTTGCATACCACTCAGGAATCAGAGACAGGAGCCAAAACGCTGGATGATGAAACCGGGTCAATCCCGGTTTCACGGGTCACTCCGGGACCCTTTCCCATTGGCCGGAAACATTCAGGAATTCGGTGCCCTGGTTCCTGTAAAAGGTGGATTCTCCGGAATCAATGAGAACCTGCAGCATGGCGGGCATGGCAAACGGAGTTTCCCTGGCCAGTGCGACCAGCCGGTGGGCCCCGATTTCATCCATGAGCTGGAAGGGGCCTTTTTCCCACCCGAAGCCCCAGCGCATCGCACGGTCCACATTGACGATATCCTCCGAGATTTCCGGAACACATGCAGCCGTATAACATAAAGTGGTCGCCATGAGGTTCCGGACCAGCCGCCCCGCGGGGTCCGGGTTTTCAAACAGGTCCCGGAACGATTGTTCGTTTTCGTACAGTGTCGCGGGGGATTCGCTTCTCCACGTTTCCCCCGCGAAGTCAAACACCTCCATGGATTTGCGGCCATCTCCATGCCGAATCAGCTTGTAAAATCCGCCGCCGGTTTTCCGGCCAAGCTGGCCGCGGTCATACATTCCCTGTACCTTTTCGGGCAGGGCGGTGAATCGGCGGCTGTAGTCGTCGTCCGGAAGATTCGCTTCCAGGTTGCGGTTCACGTTGTACATGACATCAATGCCAATCAGGTCGCACAGACCGTACAGGCCGGTGGCCGGGAATCCCATGGGGGTACTCAGCACCGCATCGACCTGTTCCACAGTCAATCCATCCGTCAAGATGGATTTTTCCGCCAGGTGAAGCCCGGCGTTGATCCAGAGACAACCGATCCGGTTGCCAATGAAATTCACCGTGTCCTTGGCATACACCACGCCCTTGCCGACGGTATTGCCCAGGAAATCCGCCAATGCCGGAATGACTTCAGCCCGGGTCTGGGTGCCCGGAACCAGTTCAACCAGTTTCATGACGTGAACGGGATTGAAAAAGTGGGTGACGGCAACATCCTGCTGCAGCCTTTCGGGCATGCCGGTATAGAGGTCACGAAGGGGGATGCCCGAGGTATTGGTGGAAAGAATGGACCCGTTGGACCGGTATCTTTCCGCTTCGCGGAATATCTTACGCTTGATCGAAACCTCTTCGATGATGGCTTCACAGATCCACTGGCAATCCGCGATCCTCGGCATGTCGTCGGCAAAGGACCCCGTCGTGATGTGCTGCAGCAGGGTTTCATCTTCCAGTACGGGGGCGCGGCCTGCGAGGAGCCTGGGCAGTGCGTTGTCACAGGATTCCCTGTGCAGGTCCAGCAGCAATACGTCGCAGCCGGCATTTGCGCACATTCCCGCGATTCCCAGCCCCATGGTGCCGGAACCCAGTACCGCTACACGTTTGATTGATCCCATAAGATGAGCCCTTCCGGCTTGAAAGTAAAAAATGGCGGGTCGGCGGTTAGGCGAATCGCGGCTGCACCCGGACTATATTTACCCACTATACTTCTCCACTATACTTCCCCGTCCGCCACCATTTCACGCAATATGAACTTCTGTATTTTTCCGGTGGAGGTCTTGGGAAGATCCAGAAAGACCACCTGTGACGGTCGCTTGAATCCCGCCATATTCCCTTTGCAAAATGCGATGATTTCTTCTTCGGAGGACTCTTCCCCGGCTTTCAGTTCAATGAAGGCACAGGGAGTTTCCCCCCATTTTTCATCGGGCTTGGCAACGACGGCCGCCGCCGCGACTTTCGGAAACTTGTACAACACCGATTCCACCTCGATGGAGGAAATATTTTCACCGCCGGAAATAATGATATCCTTGAGCCGGTCCTTGATTTCAATGTACCCGTCGCCGTGCACCACCGCCAGGTCGCCGCTGTGAAACCAGCCACCCTCGAACGCACTGTCTGTCGCGGCCGGGTTCTTGTAGTAGCCCTTCATTACCGTATTGCTCTGGATCACGATTTCTCCGATGGTCTTTCCGTCGGCAGGAACCGGTTCTCCGGAATGGACATCCACTACCCTTGACAGTTCTGTCATGGGGAAGCGGACCCCCTGCCGCGCCTTGATTTCCGCCTGTTCTTCGATGGTCAGGTCGGACCACTCCCTGCGCCAGTCACAAAACACGACATGGCCGTATGTCTCGGTCAGGCCATAGACATGGGTCACGTTCAGTCCGAGTTGTGCCGTGGCTTCCAGTACCTTGCTCGGTGGTGGCGCGCCGGCGGTCATGACCTCAATCGTATAGTCCGGGGTGAACTGGATTTCCTTTGGCGCGTTGGCCAGCATGGCGAGGACAATGGGCGCCCCGCCGAAGTGTGTGATCCGGTAGTTCCGGATCGCGGAAAAGATGTTTTCTGCACTGACTGCCCGGTTGCAGTAAAGGGTGCCGCCCATTAATGCCATGGTCCAGATGTGCCCCCAGCCATTGCAATGAAACATGGGCACAATGGTCAGATAACGCGCATGCTTTGGAATCTGCCAGGCCGCAACGGTGCCCATGGACATCAGGTACGCCCCCCGGTGGTGGTACACCACTCCTTTGGGTTTTCCGCTGGTTCCGGAAGTATAGTTGAGGGTCAGAGCGTCCCACTCGGAATCAGGAAGATACCAGTCCTCGTCCTCGTCGCCGCTTTCCAGGAGCGTTTCGTAGGTCCACTCGGACAGCCGCTTCCCGGTTCCTTCTGCCTGCTCATCCTCGATGTCAATGACCACAGGGGGAGTTTCCAGCATCCCGAGCGCTTCGGAGACCGTATCGGACAGGCGGGTATCGGCGATCAGCAGCCTGGCATCGCCATGCTTGAGAATATACGCGATGGTTTCCGGGTCCAGGCGGGTATTGATGGCATTCAACACCCCGCCGGACATGGGCACCGCGAAGTGGCATTCCGCAAGTTCCGGGGTGTTGGCCGCTATCATGGACACCGTTGATCCTTTGGTTATCCCCAGTTTTCTCAGTGCCGAGGACAATCGCAAACACCGGTCGGCCACCTCCTTCCAGGTATAGGCCCGCTTGCCGTACACAATTCCGGGATGATCCGGATAGGTATCCCGGGCACGGCGCAGAAATGATATGGGGGTCAGTTCAACAAAATTGATTCCGTCAACCTGATCGAGTATTTCGTAGTGATCGTTCATCTGTTTCTTCTGTGATATGTCGCTGAATCCATGAATTTCTATTTCCAACTGACAACATTTGATAGCATAATACGCGCTTTTTCAGCGGCTGATTATAAAGCAATCCCCATGAATTCACGCGAATTGATTTTACCCCGTCTGGTGTTGTCCCGTCGCATAAGAAAGACGCCATTTGAGGAACGGGTGTTCGAACAGAGGGCCAGCGCATTCACCACCTACAACCACATGCCGCTGGGCTCCTACTATATTTCCGCCGAAGAAGATTATCGACATCTGTGCGAGCATGTACAGGTCTGGGATGTCTCCTGTGAAAGGCAGGTGGAAGTTGTCGGTCCCGATGCCATGGAACTGGTGGAACTGATCACTCCCAGGGACATGTCGAAATGCCGGATTGGCCAGTGCAAGTATGCACCACTGGTGGATCAGCATGGCGGCGTGGTGAATGACCCGATTATATTGAGATTGGCGGAGAACCGGTTCTGGGTCTCCATCGCGGATTCAGGCGTACTTCACTGGATACGGGGGATTGCATATGGAAAAGGGATGGATGTTTCGGTTTTTGAACCGGATGTCAGTCCCCTCGCGGTCCAGGGCCCAAAATCGGATGACCTGATGGCGGATATACTGGATGATGGCATTCGGGACCTTAAGTTTTTCTGGTTTACCAAAGCAGAGATTGCCGGTACGGAGGTCGTTGTCGCCCGGTCCGGATGGAGCGGGCAGGGTGGCTTTGAGATTTACCTGCAGGATGGAGCAAAGGGGCTGGATTTATGGGATGTGATCTGGGAAGCGGGCCGGAAATACAACATCCGCGCCGGCTGCCCCAATCTTATTGACCGCATCGAAAGGGGATTTCTTTCCTATGGCAGCGATATGACCCTGGAAAACAACCCGTATGAATGCGGGCTGGACCGGTTTCTTGAACCAGGCAAGGAAGCCGAGTTCATGTCTGCGGCGGCCTTGACCGAAATCCTGGAGAACGGGGTGCGGAAGAATCTGGTACACCTGTCTGTCAGTGGCAGTCCGCTGGCTTCTCCCCGGTCTGTCTGGGATGTCGTGGATGAAAACACTCGCAAAGTCGGTATCCTGACCAGCCTGGCGTATTCCCCGAAATACAAATCCAACCTGGCTTTTGCAACCATTGATGCCAGTGCAAACCAGGCTGGCAGGGCATTACGGGTGCATGTGAATGGAGAGGAATTCCGGGAGGCCTGGATCGCGGACAGGAACTGGAAAGTCCGGCATTGACCGGGTAAAAATTCCCCGGTGCCGGTGGGCACCGCTTGGCGGTACTTTCACGGGAGTTTCGGAATCCCCCCTGCACCGTTTCTTGAATGCAGTCCTTCGTGATGACGTCGAGGGGTGGGCCAAAGAGCATGACATTCGGAAGAAGTCCCGTTATTTCAGGACCTCCGCAATCGCTTCCGGGTTGGAGGGAAAGTAGAGATGGAGATAGCTGGCCGTGACATTGTCCACCTGGTAAACCGGCTCCCCGGGAGCCGGGTGCCGGGCCCGTTTTCCATAGGCGACCGGCGCCGGTGTGTTTTCGCACCGGGTGCGGTGATGGGCATGGGCCCGGACATCTCCCTGGGGCAGGGGAGCGGTCTGCATTCCCTGGCAGCCACCGCGGTCCCGCATGATTCCATCTCCCGGCAATATGCCGAGCATTTCCGCCCGGTCCCCGGAAACATCGGTCAGGGACTCCATGAGGTAAAGCATGCCCCCGCACTCGGCCAGGATTTTTTTTCCGCTGCGATGAAAATCCTTTATCTGTTGCTGCATCTTGTGGTTCTCCGCCAGGGCGTGAAGATGGAGTTCCGGATAGCCTCCCGGCAGCCAGATGGCATCGACCCCGGGGAGTTCCGTATCCTTTAGCGGAGAAAAATAAACACACGTTGCTCCCATCTCTTCCAGCAACCGGATGTTCGCCGCATAGATGAACGTGAAGGCCGGGTCCCGGGCGATGCCGATCCGCATCCCCCCCAGCAACCTGTCCGGGCGGGCCGTCTGACCGGGCCGGAACTCCACCGGTCCGGGAAGCCGGCACAGCCCGGCATTGAACAGGATCTCCGCCAGGCGGTCGAGCCGCTGTTCCATATCCCCGACCTCGTGAGGATGGACCAGTCCGAGATGTCTTTCCGGCAGGCAGGCCTGCGGATGGCGGTGCAGACAACCCAGCAGAGGAAGTCCGGCAGGCATGGCCTGTGTAATCAGGTCCTGATGTCGCTGGCTGCCCAGATTGTTGGCAATGACCCCGGCGATCTGCAGTTCCTTTCGATGGGTGGCAAGCCCCAGGGCGATGGCACCGAAGGTTTGTGCCATGGATCGTGCATCGATGACGATGGCGATGGGGATACCAAAATAGTGCGCCATGTCCGCACCACTTGGGTGGCCATCGAACATGCCCATGACCCCCTCCACCAGCACCAGGTCCGCCTCACAGGCCGCCTGGTAGATAATTTGCCGGCACTCGTCTTTCCCGACCATCCACAGGTCCAGCTGAGCCACCGGGTTGCCGGATGCCTGCTCCAGAATGAGGGGGTCAAGATAGTCCGGCCCGGTTTTGAATACCCGGACATCCCGCCCCTGTTGCCGATGGTACCGGGCAATCCCCGCCGTCACGGTGGTTTTGCCCTGGCCCGACGCGGGTGCGCAGACAAACAGGGCGGGGCAGGCCGCTTTCGGTTCCCTTACCATTCGATGCCAGGCTGGGCTTTCACGCCCTTGCGAAAAGCATGTTCCAGATCGGCAATGTCACTGATCGTATCCGCGATCTCCATGAGTTCGCGATGCATGGTACGTCCGGTGATGATGACATTTTGATTGGCCGGGCGGGACTGGAGAGCCTGGACCACCGGTCCCACGTCCAGGTATCCGTACTTGAACATATAGGACATTTCATCAAAGACCAGCAGGTCATACCTGGCATCTCCCAGCATGCGCTCCGCAATGGTCCAGGCCTGCCGGGCGGCCAGCCTGTCCTGGGACTTGTCCTGAGTTTCCCAGGTAAACCCATGCCCCATGATGTGAAAATCGACATTTGGATGATCCTTGAAAAACCGGTACTCCCCGGTCTCTTTTCTGCCCTTGATAAACTGGATCAGCCCCGCTTTTTGACCGTGCCCCAGTGCACGGGCCATGGTGCCGAAAGCCGAGGAGCTTTTTCCCTTGCCATTGCCTTTCAGGAGGATGAGAACCCCCCGTATTTCCGTGGCCCTGGCAATCCGCTCATCCACGACGGCCTTTTTTCGCCGCATTTTCTCTTTGTGCCGGGTTTGTGAATCGCGCATGGGACTGAATTCAGTGATGGGTGGTTAACGGTAACTCGGACACATGAAAATATTCCGAGTGAATTCTTTCGGACAGCGTCCTGCTCATGCCAAGGGGAACCCGGCCTGATTCGATATCGATCACCATGACCGGATGAGCGGACCACAAGGGGTGATGCACGGCAGCTTCCTCCACCCGTCCATCCGTCAGCAGGTATACAACGCAGTTCAGCGAGAGATGCCGCTGGCAATTCAGCAGATTCCGGGCATGGTCCAGCGCCATGAGGAGGGGGGTCCCGCCACCGGCCTGTATGGTGTCCAGTACGGGCTGGATATTTTTGGGTGCCCGCTGGGGGTAGACCAGGGTCTTGATCCGGGCATTGCCGAATGCAATCAGGCCCAGGCGCCGTCGGTGCAGATAACCCCATTGCGACAGTGCCCGGACCACTCCCTTGGCATGACTCAGGCCCTGGCCGCTCAACGTCGATGCCGAGGTGTCCAGCAGAACCAGGTCCAGGTCCAGGCCTCTTTTCTGCGGATAGCGGTACATCAGGTGTTTGTTTTTTTCCGGAGCACTCAATTCCCGGAAATGGCTGGAGTATCCGAGTGTCCGGTACCAGTCGACTTTGGGTGTCATCCCGTTTTCCCGGCCAAGATAACGCGGGGAGGGGGAAAAGCCTTTGTTTCGCTTTCCCGGGTCCAGGCTCATCCGCCGGGCAGGGGGGCGATGGGCATGGGCGCTTAGCAACGGAACGGCCCGGGGTTCGGACGTGTCCGTGAGCACAGGGGGCAGGGCCCCCCAGGCACCCTGCACCGAGGACCCGCCCCGGGTCTCGCTACCCGAGTCCACAGCAGGCGTGTTCGAGGACCCCCGGGGTGGGGGGACGGAAGAAGGGGGGGTACCGGGTCTGCGCCGATGCGCCAGAACAAGTTCTTCAATACTGTCCAGGTCCGTTTCGCCAACTTCCAGTCGTTGATGCCACGCTGCATGGGCCCTGCTCGCCCGGTGCATCACGATATCCGCCCGCAGCCCCTCGACATTGGCTGCGGCACAGCGCCTGGCGATTTCCTGTCCAATCGGTTTTCCAACGACTACATGGGAAAGGGATTGCCGTGCTTTTTCCAGGGCCCGGGCCATTTCGTTGGCCTGCTGCCGGTGTGCGGCGACAAATTCAACCGGGTTGTTGTCAAATTCGACCCTTCTGGATACGATCTCCACCCGCTGTTCGGGTGAAAGCTGTTCCTCCACCCGGGCCATCAGCCCAAATCGGTCGAGCAGCTGGGGGCGCAGTTCGCCTTCGTCCGGATTCATGGTGCCGGTGAGGACAAACCGGGAGACATGACTGTGGCTGATTCCATCCCGTTCCACGATATTGGTTCCGGAAGCGGCGACATCCAGAAGCAGGTCCACCAGGTGGTCCGCGAGCAGGTTGACCTCGTCGACATACAGGATACCGCCGTGGGCTTTTGCGAGCAGCCCTGGCTGAAAGGCCAGCCTGGATTCTTCCAATGCATGGGCAAGATCGAAAGAACCGGATATCATTTCTTCGCTGGCACCCAGCGGAATGGTCACAAAGGGACGTTCGGGGTCGAGGTCAGCGAGGCCACGGACCACCGTGGATTTGGCGCTGCCCCGTGGACCGGAAATCAGCAGGCCGCCGATCTTCGGATCGATCGTGGTCAGCAGGAGGGCGGTTTTCAGCCGTTCCTGTCCGACAATGGCTGTAAATGGAAAGTTTTGCGGCATCGGAAAAGTTACAGGCAGTCCCGGGAAGGGGCCAGCGGCACGGGCTGTGCTCCTTGCCCGCCGGCAAGAACACATCCCGTATCGGGTGGGGTTACAAATGGCGGCATTTCCACTGATATCACAGTCATGAGCCAGGCGATTGATTATATGGCAAAGCCTGATTCATCCCCGGCATGCCGGGTTGGGACGGACTTTCGGGTTGACTGGCTGCTGCATTAATTCTGTCTCCGACTCTGCACACCACGGTACATCACGGTGCGATGAGATCGATTGCTGTGTGCGGTATCCGCCGCACCCGGCTGGGAGTCTTGGCGGGTTCCGGGCTTCAGTGAACCCTGTGCCAGTGACCGTTGCCGGGGCAGCCTCGGGTTCCCTGCAAACCTGAACCCCCGCCCACAGCGTGAAAAGGCATTCCGTCTTCCCATTTCGCCCGGCGGAACCCTGGCTCCTTGGGCTGAATTATAACAAATAGAATGGATCACAGGGGATTGGGGTGGCGGACCCGCGATATGAATCGGCCCCGGTTCCGATCAACCGGAGAATGGCCGCGGCAGGTGTAAAAATTGATACCATACATGGATTATCGTCGTGCATTTTGCACATTGGATGGGAATTGCAAGATATAATTCGCCGTCCCAGCAACTTTACCATATCAGTTATTGAATTCATTTCCAGACAACGCCGGTATCCTGATCTGCGGTCATGGCAGCCGGGCAAAAATTGCTGAACAGGAATTCGGATTGTTGGCGGCCCGATTGCGTGAGCGCTTCCCTGGGCGGATGATTGAATATGGATTTCTGGAGTACTCCTCGCCGAATATTCACATGGCACTGGACCGGTTGATTTCCAATGGTGTCCGGCATGTCTGTGCCCTGCCCGGCATGCTCTTTCGGGCCACCCATGCACAGAATGACATTCCATCCGTATTGACCACATACCGGGACCGGCACCCGGGGCTGGAAATCCGGTATGGCGTGGAACTTGGGCTGCATTGTGAAATGATCGCCGCCTTCGAGACCCGGATTCTCGAAGCCCTGGGACTGGAATCCAGGCCGGAGCCGGGCACCCTGTACGATACCATGCTGGTGGTGGTGGGCCGGGGCACATCGGTGGCCACGGCCAATGCCGAGGCGGCGAAACTGACCCGGATCGTTGCCGAAAACCTGGGGTTCGGATGGTGTGAAACGGTCTATTCCGGGGTGACTTTCCCCTCAGTGGGCCGGGGCCTGGAGATGGCGACCAGACTGGGTTTCAGCAGGATTGTCGTGGCCCCCTATTTCCTTTTTTCCGGCCGTTTGGTTGGACGGATCAATGCCTATGTGGAGAAAGCGGCGAATACTTATCCCCATATACAATTCATCATGGCGGACTATTTGCGCGACCAGGGGCATGTCATCAATGCATTCGTGGCCCGCATTGAGGAAGTCCTGTCCGGTACAGGACAGGAGCCGGGTCTGCTGGAAGATTTTCAGACGCGGCTGGCAGCGGGTGAAGTCACTGCCCATCACCATCATGCCGAGTACCGGCCCGACCACCAGCCCGACCACAGGACTGCACAGGCCCACCCCCACGATCACCACCATGCGCCCTACCGCCATATCGCGCATCCCCATGGCCCGCGAACCATGATTGACGAGAATGTCTGCTGCTGTTTTATGGGTCAGTTCCCCCAGTCTGTGATTGACGAGGAGAGACGGTTGCGGGCCCGGAGTGCCGGGCTGCCCGGCGACGATCATCAGCCCCAATGCAAGTAACGTTTTCGGGTACCGGAGATGGGAATGGCTGATGTGGGAATGATTGAATTGATCACGGGAGGTACCCGGAGCGGGAAAAGCAGTCACGCACTCCATGTCGCCGAATCCCTGGCGGGAAACCGGCATTTTATTGCCACCGCCGAAGCCCATGACGGAGAAATGGCGAAACGCATTGCGCAACACCAAAAAGAACGAAGCGCTGCCTGGCAACTGACGGAAGAGGCCCGTTGCCTGTCCGGGCAGGTCCCCAGATTCACCGGCGGGGACATCGTCCTCGTGGACTGCCTGACATTGTGGGTCACCAACTGGCTGTGTGCCCGGGACCCGGACGGATGGTCCGAGGAAAAGCGTCGATTCCTGGAAGCACTGGCGACTTCCCCGGCGCATTGGTTGCTGGTCAGCAACGAAACCGGCCTGGGGGTGATTCCGGTGGATCCGTTAAGCCGGCGATTCGTGGATGAAAGCGGCCGGCTCCACCAGGATCTGGCGGCAATGGCCAATCGGGTCACGCTGGTGACGATGGGCATTCCCCGGGTCCTCAGGGAGCACTGAGGGCACACCATGGCGGATTGGTTTGTGCAGGGGACCGCGCCGGTCCACACGGTATGGGGAGACCGGGCCCGGGAACGGCAGCTTTCGTTGACCAAACCGCCCGGGTCTCTCGGCCGGCTGGAAGAGCATGCGATTGCCCTGTCCGCGATGCAGGGACGCATTGACCCCGCAGTCGACCATGTCAGGATTGCCATCTTTGCCGGAGACCACGGCGTGGCACACGAAGGGGTCAGCGCCTTTCCCCAGGCGGTTACCACGGAAATGGTCCGGAATTTTGTGCGGGGCGGGGCGGCGATCAGTGTTCTGGCCAAAAAACTGGGGGCGGGCCTGTCCGTTGTCAATGCGGGGACGATCCATCGCGAGGACTTTGGGGAGGCGGTGATCGACCAGCCGATTGCCCGGGGCTGCGGCAATATTGCGGTGGAACCGGCCATGTCCCGGGAGCAGTGTGTGCAGGCACTTTCTCTCGGACAAAGCATTGTGGAGGGATATGGGAGAAATTGTGAACTGGTCATCGGAGGCGAGATGGGGATCGCCAATACCACCAGCGCCACCGCACTGGCCGTTGCCATGGGGGTTGGCGACCCGCAGTCCCTGGCGGGCCCGGGTACGGGGCTGGATGAGGCCGGCATGAAGCATAAAATCGCCGTGATCGAGAAGGCGGTTTCCAGGCAGTCCACCCGGAAACAGGCGGTGGATATTCTGGCCGATCTGGGCGGATTTGAAATTGCCGCTCTGACCGGGTATTACATCGCCGCGGCCCAGCGGGGCATCGCCATTCTCGTGGATGGCTTCATTGCTTCGGTCGCGGCCCTGGCGGCGAGCCGCATCAACCCGGGAACGCGGAACTGGCTGCTGTTTTCCCATACGTCGGCGGAACCGGGCCATCAGCGGGTTCTGGAAGCCCTGCATGCGGAACCCCTGCTGTGCCTGGAGATGCGACTGGGAGAAGGAAGCGGTGCTGCGGTGGCGGTGGACTTGCTTCGTTCGGCTTGCGCACTGCAAAACGGGATGGCGACCTTTGCCGAAGCGGGGGTTTCCAGTGGATAACCCTACACAGGTCGATTTGCTGCGTCACGGCGAGCACCAATTGGGGGATGTGATTTGCGGGGTCACCAACCCGTCGCTGACGGACCGGGGAATGGCTCAAATGGAAGCCCGGTGTCAGGGACTCATTGAATCCGGGGTTCGGTGGGATGTATGTATCAGCTCTCCACGAAGACGGTGTGCTGTTTTTGCAGAGCGGTTCAGCAAAAAGACCGGCACCGATCTTGTTTTTAATTGGGATTTCGCCGAAGTGGATTTTGGAGAATGGGAAGGTTTGTCTTTCCCGGAAATTCACGCCCGGTTCCCCGGACAATGGCAGTCCTGGATGGAGAATCCCGATCAACCGGCCCCCCACCATGGCGAAAAATACCGTGATTTTCTGGATCGCGTACAAGCCGCCTGGGAAAGGACAATGGCATCCCATCGGAAAAAAAACATATTGCTGATCAGTCATGGTGGCGTGATGCGTGCCATCTATACCACGGTTTTTGCCCTGGGTCCGGAATCCTCCTTTCACATCAACGTTCCCCATGCCTGCCATACCCGGATCATGGCCTACCACCACAGCGCACATTCCGACTGGTATCAGTTCGACAGCCACAGTCCACACCCATGAATATCCATGGGCCGATGGCGGCCATTCAGTTCCTGACCCGTTTGCCCGGAGGCAGACAGTTAAGCCATGATGCCCGGCTGGCCGGTGAAGCGGTGGCCTGGTACCCGGTGGTTGGAATACTGATCGGACTGATTATCGCACTGAGTGCCTGGGTGCTGGATCGCTGGCTGGGTCTGCCGCCGGTTCTGGTCTCGGCACTGTGCGTGGGAATCTGGATTGCCGTGACCGGCGCTCTTCATCTGGATGGTGTGGCCGATTGTGCGGATGCCTGGATGGGTGGACACGGTCGGGAACGGATGATGGAGATACTGCAGGATACCCACTGCGGGACCGGTGCCGTGGTGGCTCTGATCCTTGTAATCGTCATCAAAATGGTGGCGGTTTCCGTACTGGTGGAGCAGGGCGCATGGTGGGCGCTGGTGATGACCCCCATGGTGGGGCGTACCATCCTGACGGGAGCACTTTGGGGTTTCCCTTATGCGCGCGAACAGGGATTGGGCCAGGGCCTCAGGGAGAACCTGAATGTCCCAACCATCAAAATAGTGGTTGCCGTGTGTACAGGATTACTGGTTCTGGTCTCGTTGCCCGGATTTTTTGCCGCATTGATCGGGGCATCCGTTGCAATGGGGATGATCTATTTCCTGTTGATCAAGCCTCTGGAAGGAGCAACCGGTGATGTGTACGGGGCAATCGTGGAATTGACGGAGTTGTTCATGCTCATCGGTTTGGCGATGATTGTATGAGTCGAATCCGGGACCCCGGCCCTTCACTGCCTCCTGTGCCCATCTTTAACACCATAGAGCTTTCTGTCTGATGAGGTCTCTATTGAATGAAGACGGGGTGTATTGGAACGGGAATGACCGCCTGGAAGGGCAGGGGTGATTTGGCAATTAACAGGGAGCAGAAGGTCCCCTCATGATGTCTGCTTATTGAATTTCGGATGCATAATGAAACATACACCCGGCTGATACATGAAGCCCAGGGGCTTCATGCCGGATTAACCGCCTGGCGAGATGTCGATTCCTCCGTGGATGACCGCGCCCTGTCGAAGGCTTTCCGGGACAACTGGGATCTCCGCATCGGGGGGCTCAAGTTCGGCGGTGTCTGGTCGATATCCATGGCGAGGAGCAACCTCCATCATCCGGCCAGCCATGCCGCGCTACAAATCCCGCGGAAAGACTGGAGCGGTCGGAACGTGACGGTTGAGCATTCGATACCCATCAAAATTCTTTATCCTGCCTTCATGGGAGGAGGAAATCCCGGAGACCTGAGGGCAGTAATCGATGCCTATCACGTGGCGGTAGTTACCCGGGCTGAAGACAAACATCTGCGCGATGCGGGTTTGCGGCAGTCCATGCCGCTAGGCTGGGAGTGGGGGGACGACCCGTTTGCTCGATGGAAAGCCGTGGGGATTGAGGTCGCACCGATTCAGTCTGGCCTCAGCAATACTTGATTTTTGACTGCGTCATTAATTTGGGGCAGGATGGTGTGTCTTGGGAGAGAGAATGAGCACCACTAATTTGAAACGCCTGTTCAAGCCCGGCACGGGAGTAATACCACCGTATCTGGCTGGCCGCAAGGAAGAGCAGGCCTATTTCCAGGATTGTGTCGATGACCTGAAAGATCGGGAACCGCCCAGTCGGGACCTGATTCTCTACGGTCCCCGGGGCAACGGAAAAACTGCCCTGCTCCGTTATTTGCAGAAAGAAACCCTCCAGAAAGAAGGAGCGAAGCTGGATATTTTATGGGTCACTCCAAACGAGATGGGGACCCTGGCCGAGTTAACGGATCGCTTGACGGAAGATCATCAGGCATTACGCAAGCGGTTCAAATCGGCCGAGGTCTCCGGTGGGGTCGGATTCATCCAGGCCAAAACGGAAATGGATTGGTCCCCGACCGCCGAGACCATCCGAAAGCTTCTGCAGGCAAGAAGTGGGGACAAGCCCTTTATCCTGATTATCGACGAAGCCCACCGGTTGAAGCCGGCGGTTGCTGAATCACTGTTGAACGCCAGCCAGTCAGTCCGCAGTACAGGCAGCCCCTTCCTGCTGGTGCTGGCCGGTACGCCAAATCTCAGCGCCACACTGGGGAAAGCCAATGCGTCCTTCTGGGAACGCAACAAAAAATTGCCCTTGGGACGTTTGTCGCCGGAAGAAGCCGGCCAGGCACTTGTTATGCCGTTGCAGAAAGCCGTCATCTCTTTTGCCCCCGGTATCATTGAGTACATCGTGGAGCAGACCCACTGCTATCCCTTTTTCACCCAGGTCTGGGGAGATTGTCTGGCCCGAAGTCTGGATCAAACCAGGGACACGGAGATCACCCAGACTCGGGTTCAGGAGGCGAAGCCGGCGGTGACAGACGAATGCGACGCGATGTATCAGATCCGGCGCAATGAGATGGAAGAGGCGGGGCTGCTGTCCATTGCAGAGAGCGTTGCAGACGCTTTTATCGCGCGCGGTGAACCGGTCCTGCATGGAATCGAGTTGGATAAAGCGATTGAAAGAGGCATGGTCGGCGATGAGCCGATCACGAATGAACGGGGCATGGAAGCATTGGATCAACTTTCCCATCTGGGTTATGTCTGGCGTATCCGTGTCCCTGGGGGATATGCTTATGAACCCGGCATCCCGGGCCTGATGACTTACGTCAACACCCTGGCACAGGTGAAGGCCCCACTGTCACTGGCCGAGCAAACCGAAAAGTGGCGGGTCAAGCAAAAAGCGCATGAGGTTGATACCGGCATGTGATTGTTGGTTGCCTTGCGAGACACGGTCCCCGACATGGCTTGTCTCCCGGTATCATGAAACTGACCGGACCACACCACTCACGCATTAAAAGTCTACGAACCACTTTTTCCAGACTCCTGCAAAACCCGGCATATCCGCAAGATCGCCACGTCCAACGCTACTCAGGCGGCGAGCTACTCGGCCATGGATCGGACACTCCCCCCCCCGCAACCTCCGCCAAACCGTCGTCGGACACAGACCCCCCGGATGACCGGATGGAATCAGGGGTCGGGATTCGTTGGTAGCCATCTGAAAACTTATTTGGTATAAAATCAATACTTTGTAGAATCTCATATTAAAGATGGATGGGATTGCTGGAAATACACTGCCTGTGAAACCGGGGCAGTTTATTTGCTCGCTGCACGGCAAAAATCTTAATGTGTGCAATTCTTAAATTGTAATGGTATAGTTTGGGTTTAAAATATTTTGAAGAAATCGGTGGCGCCCTGTGTGTACGGTGAAACCAAACTTGTGCAGTTGTAATTAAATAAAACATAAACACCAAATCTGGAGAAATTTACATGACAGATGAAATCAAGAGCAAACCTGTGTTGGGTGAAATCTCATTCGCAAATCTAACCGAAGGAGACAAAACCCTGGTCGAAAAAGCCATCAAACGCGGGTACACCCGGCGAGAGGCACTTAAACTCATGATGGCCACCGGGGTGACCATGGCCGCCGCCCAGAACATTTTCACTACCGGCAAGGTGGCCATGGCGCAGACGCCCAAGAAGGGGGGTTCTGTGCGGATGGCATCCAACCTGCACGGCCCGGACGATCAACTGGACCCGCCGCTGTTTACCTCGATCATTGACTATACCCGGGGTCGTGCGACATACAACAGCATGATTCAGCATTCCAATGAGCTGGTCCCGCAGCCGGAACTGGCTGAATCCTTTGAGCCCAATGCCGATGCCACCGAGTGGACATTCAAAATCCGTCAGGGGGTTGAATTCCACGATGGCACCCCATTGACTGCGGACGACATTCTTTACAGCATGAATCGTCATCTGGGCGAGGAGTCCACTTCGGTCATCAAGTCAGTACTGGCTTCCGTGTCGGAATGGAAGAAGCTGGGCAGTCATGAAGTCAAGGCGATTCTGAACACGCCCAACGCGGATCTGCCCACTCTGCTCGGGCTGTTCCAAACCAAGATCGTGAAGAATGGAACCACGGGCGATGGGATTGGTACGGGTCCTTTCACTCTGGAAACGTTTGAGCCGGGCGTGAAGTCAGTCCACAAGCGCAACGAAAACTACTGGCGTGAAGGGGCAAACCTGGATTCCATTGAAATCACGGCGATTACGGACCCCGTTGCCCGAGTCAATGCCTTGCTGGCAGGCGATGTCCAACTGGCCACTTCCATCGACCCGAAAGCCTTCCGGCAGGTTGAGGAAGCCAGTGGCGCGACCCTGCTTTCCACTCCTGCGGCGTTACAATTGGGAATTTGCATTCTGAAGAATTCTGAACCCGGCAGCAATGACGATTTTGTGAAAGGAATGCAATACATTCAGGACCGGGAGCGGATTGTCAAAAGAGTGCTGAAAGACAAGGGCTCCATCGGCAATGACACGCCGATTATGGCGGCTCACGGCCCGGATTTCTGTTCAGAACTGCCGCAGCGACCGTTTGACCCGGACCAGGCGAAGTTTCATTTTGAAAAATCCGGATACAGCTCTGCGGAACTGTTTGTTGCCCCCGTAACGCCAGGGATTGAAGATGTCTGCCTGCTTGCCCAGGCCAACTGCGCGAAAATCGGCTTTGATCTTCAACTGAAGAAAGTGCCAACGGATGGGTATTGGGGAGCAATCTGGATGAATGAGCCACTCAATGTGGTTACGTGGAACATGCGTCCTACTGCCAACTCCCAAATGGCGATCCAGTTCGGACCGGGTGCCGCCTGGAATGACACCTACTGGAACAATGAACGAATGGGAGAACTGTTGTCTCTTTCCTTGGCAGAAACTGATCCGGACAAGCGTCACGCCCTGTATTGCGAAATGCAGACCCTGATCCATGAAGGCAGTGGAATGGTGATTCCCGCATTTTCCAATATCAACGATGGGATCGCGGACAATGTGATGAATATGCCGACGGTTCCACTGGGTCAGCTGGGCGCCTGTGAGTGGCCTGAATTTATCTGGCTGGCATAACGCTCACGTAAGATAGATAGCGACAGGTTCGTTTCCGATTATGGTCCGCATGAAGAGATTTTATGCGGACCATTTTTGTTTTTACCCGGACAAATATAATTTCTACCCCCCAGGGGGTGAGAAAATGACAGACAGTCTCCACACCAGAGGGCTTTGCTTATGATGACACAAATGGTTTTACGCCGGATCGCGATCGGTTTTGCCACCTTAATCGTGGTTTCCATCATCGTTTTCCTGGCGACGAGTATCCTTCCCGGGGATGTTGCACAGATTATTCTTGGCCAGAGTGCAACTCCTGAAACCCTGGCCGCACTGCGTGCAGAACTCGGCATGGACCAACCCGGTTATGTCCGGTATTTTTCCTGGCTCGGTAATATGGCAGTCGGAGATTTGGGTATATCCAAAGCGGGGGGGGCAACCATTGCCAGCCTGATCGGCGGTCGCATGGGGAATACCATGGTGATGGCCGGACTGGTCGCCTTGATCTCGATCCCGATTTCCATTGCGCTTGGATTGTGGGCTGCCATGCATCCTGGAACCTGGCTGGACCGGATCGTCACCTTCGGCACGATGTGCACGATTTCGGTACCGGAGTTTTTCATTGCGACGATTCTGGTGCTCATCCTGGCGGTGGAATTGCACTGGTTGCCATCAACGGCCTACCTGACTGGCAATGAATCCTTTACGGAACTGTTGAGAGCATTGGCCATGCCGCTGCTGACCCTGGTGATTGTGGTTTCAGCACAAATGATCAGAATGACCCGGGCAGGGATTCTCAACGTGATGAGTTCGCCCTACATTGAAATGGCCATATTGAAAGGGGTTCCCAGGAGAAGAATCATTCTTCGCCATGCCTTTTTCAACGCCATTGGCCCCATTGTCAATGTCATCGCATTGAACCTCGCGTACCTGGTGAGTGGCGTGGTGATCGTAGAAACCATCTTTGCCTATCCGGGTCTGGCGAAATTGATGATTGATGGCGTACAGACCCGTGACCTTCCGCTGGTGCAGGCCTGCGCAATGATATTCTGCGGTACGTATGTGTTGCTGATTTTGTTGGCGGATGTCGCTTCGATCCTTTCGAATCCACGCCTCCGGCAACCTAAATAATTCGGAGGAGATACTGATGACTGAAGAAAACAAAACAAAAGAAGAAGAAGTAATCGCCCAGCTCGATACGTTCGATGAATTGCCCGATGCGCCGCCCAAACGCAGAATCAAGCTCTCCTGGGTGGGGAAGATTTCGGTGGGTATCGTGGCCTTCTGGCTGGTGATCTGTTTCATAGGTCCGTCGATTGCACCCTATCATGAGATGGATATGGAGGGGGATGACAGTTTCCTGGATGCCTATGATAATTTTTACCTGGGTACGGATTATTTGGGCCGGGATACCTTGTCCCGGATCATTTATGGCGCCAGAAACACCATTGGAATATCGCTTGCCTCGACTTTGCTGGCCTACCTGATGGGAATTACCCTGGGCATACTGGCCGCTGTGAAAGGAGGGTGGATCGATATGGGCATTAGTCGGGTCAACGATGCCATCCTCGCGCTGCCGACGATCATGCTGGGCTTGATCGTGATTGCGGCGCTGGGGTCATCCATCGCCATATTGGTTGGAACTGCGGCGGTGATCTACGCGACCAGTGTCTTTCGCATTGCGCGGGCCCTGGGCCAGGACATTATGGTGCAGGATTTTGTTGAAGCGGCGAAAGCCCGGGGTGAGGGGGTCTGGTGGATCATCCGGGCGGAAGTGTTGCCGAATGCCGCCATGCCGCTGGCGACGGATTTTGGGTTGCGTCTCGTCTTTGTGGTCCTGTTCATTTCCAGCCTGAGCTTTTTGGGTCTTGGGGTCCAACCGCCCGCGTCGGATTGGGGAAGCATGGTGCGTGAAAACCTGCAGGGACTGACCTATGGGTCCTATGCGGCCATCTGGCCGGCCTTTGCCATTGCAACGTTCACCATCGCGATCAACCTGATTGTGGATGATGTTTCCGCGAAGTCCGGCGGCAGTCTAGCTAAAAAAATGGTGTAGAACGATGGAAAAAGAAAAACTGTTTGAAATTAAAGATCTCAGAATCAGCGCCTACAATGAGCAGAAGGAAGAAATCCGGATCGTCAAGGGCGTTACTTTTGACATTCACAAGGGGGAAGTCGTTGCCCTGATCGGCGAGTCCGGTTCGGGAAAGACAACCATCTCCCTGGGTTCGCTGGCCTATACCAAGCCCGGGCTGCATTTCACGGGAGGCGAAGTCCTGTTACACGGAAAAGATGTATTGTCCATGTCGCCCCTGGAGCAGAGGGAATTGCGCGGTGCCCGGGTGGCTTATCTCGCGCAAAGTGCCGCGGCGACCTTCAATCCGGCCATCACCATTGGCGAGCAGGTGACCGAATCCGCGGTGTTGCATGGTGTGTTGAACCAGGAGGAGGCGACGAAACGTGCGGTTGAGTTGTATCACGCGCTGGAATTGCCGGATCCGGACCGGATCGGGTTTCGCTACCCCCACCAGGTCTCCGGCGGCCAGTTGCAACGGCTCATGGCGGCCATGGCATTGTGTGGCAATCCGGACCTTATGGTGCTGGATGAACCCACCACCGCGCTGGATGTGACCACCCAGATCGAAGTTCTCAAGGCATTCAAGAAAGTCATCCGGGAAGAAAATTCTGCAGCCATTTATGTCACCCATGACTTGGCTGTGGTGGCCCAGGTGGCTGATCACATCGTCGTGCTGTATAGCGGTGAGATCATGGAGCAGGGACCGGTGGACCAGATCATCAATCACCCCACCCACGCCTATACCAAGCGGCTGATGGCGGCGGTTCGTCCGACGCCCACCGCAGGGATGGGGACGGAAGTCGGCAGTGAACATGACCGCCACTTGCCGGCGATTGAAGTCAAGGATATGACAGCGGGCTATGGTGGAATCATCAACAACGAGCCCAAAGTACCCATTCTTCGTGATGTGAGCGTCAAAGTTGAAAATGCCCATGTGGTCGGGGTGATCGGGGAATCGGGATGTGGAAAATCCACGCTGGCCCGGGTTATGGCAGGCCTGCTTCCCCAGGCAAGAGGCGATGTGTTGCTGGATGGGGATGATCTGGAGGGAAGTCTGCATGACCGGAGTCTGGAAGAACTCCAGAAAATCCAGTTCGTTTTCCAGATGGCGGATACCGCGTTAAACCCGAAACAGGTCATTGGCGATATCATTGGCCGGCCGCTGGAGTTTTATCACGGTTACAAGGGAAAAGAGAAACACGCCAAGGTGGTGGAGATACTGGACATGGTGGAACTGCCGGCAGAATTTGCCACCCGTTATCCCATGGAACTTTCCGGCGGCCAGAAACAGCGGATCAACATGGCGCGCTCACTGGCGGCAAACCCGGAAGTCATGCTGTGCGACGAGGTCACCTCGGCGCTGGATTCCATCGTCGGTGCAAATGTAATCAAATTATTGACTGCGCTGCGGGATAAAACCGGCGTATCGTTTGTGTTTATTAGCCATGACCTCTCCACCGTCGCGTCCTTTGCGGATGAAATTGTGGTGCTTTATGCGGGCCGTGTGGTAGAACAGGGTCCCACGGACGAAGTGCTGACTCCCCCGTTTCACCCCTATACCCGGTTGTTGATCAGTTCGGTGCCGGAGATGCGGATCGGCTGGCTGGAAGATACGATGACCAAGCGGGAAATGGCGGTTGGGATCGCCAAGGGTGTCGAAATTACCAGAGTCGGATGCCCCTTCTTCAACCGGTGCCCGATGGGCATTGATGGGACCTGTGAATCAGAAAGTCCCCCGATACGGGTATTGAACGATGGCCATGAAATTGCCTGCCACCGCACGATAGAGGAACTGAAGGCAGCCGAAGCCGAAACCCAGCAAATCCTGCATGGGTATGAAAAGATCGGTGAGGATAAACAGTTACCCTCCGCTGGATAAAAACCGGAAGACCCACTGAATGGCCCCCCTGTTTGAACTGCGGTGGGGGGTACGGTAAACCGGCCGAACAGTGGTGATTTACGAACGTTTCTTTGAATCCAGGAGTGCAGCACTACCCGAATCGGGGGAGTGGATGGATACGGAAGCGAGCCACGGCGAAGTCCGGTTTCTGGAAGAAGAGGCCAGTTGTCGAATCCGTGGTGTTCGTTCGCTTGTGGATAAAGTTTAGGGAAGTCAGGAATCAGGGATAGTCTGATTTCTGGTACCCCGCCGATGCTGACAACAGGAAGGGGGCACTGTCCCTGTACCCCCATGTGTTCCTGACCATTCGATGGCTTGGAGTTTTCATTGCCGCCTGAAACCATGAGTCATGGAATACCGCTCCGTCAAGGTGTGTTGGGATATGGTTTGACCAGACAGGTTTTTCAGTTTCCCAGTCTCCTGCAACCGGACACAGAACCCCTTTCATCGTGAACAGTGTCTGCTTCCCCATGCATATTTTTGGCATTTTCAGTGACGACCAGCCCGCAACTACCGATTCCGTAAAAAAACAGTCCCATTATTCGAGACTGCCTGGCGAGACCAATGATCAACATAAAAATAAAAAACATGCTGGCTATCAATGAAGCGGATATCGACCTTGTTCCAGGAAAGGTAACCGGTATAACCGGGTTGAATGCCACGGGAAAAACCTCCCTCGCGATCCTGACCGGTGCCCTCCTCACGGGAGAAGGGAATCCTGCGGGCGGAAAAGTCAAGCAGAAGATTTACCTGCAGGACAACGCCGAGTTTGGGGAGGCCCTGTTCAGTACCGATGGCGAACTGGTCTCCCGATGGAACGCGGTATCCGGAGAAATGAGCGTTTTTGAATCCAATTTTCACCGGCCCTGTGCAGAAACAGTCGGGCTGGTCGATTTCTGCGGACAGATGACGCAACCCCAAAAGATTGCATTGTGGGAAGGTCTGTTCCTGCCTCCTGCGCACATTCTGAATGAGAAATTGGAGACCCAGCTGAAACCGCACATCCAGGCCCAACTGACACCACACATTCAGGCCGATACGCTGGAGGAACTCATGCGGATGGTTCGCGAAGAAGATATCGAGATTGTCTTCAAGACGTACCAGTCCCGGGCCAGAAACAGCAAACGGGCGTGGACAAGGATCACGGGAGAGACGTGGGGACAGACAAAGGGTGCCGGTTGGGTACCCAAGACCTGGGTGTCTTCACTGAACGGCGTTACTGTGCAGAAACTGGAGGAAAAACAGGCCTTTCAGCAGGGGATGCTACGATCCCTGCATGTCGATCAGGCGATTACCCGTGGCGATGTGGAGCGGGGCAAGGAAGCCCTCGCGAAACTGGAGAAAACGAGGGAAAGGCTGGACAAGTTGCGCGAGCGGGCGACCGAGCTGAAAGCCAGTCTGGTTGAGCCGGGAGAGGAATACGTGGATATTTGTTCCCGGTTGACCGACGCCACTATCCGTGTGAAGCAAATCAGGTCCCGGGGAGCGATCGGTTCATACAACCCCGTGCTGGAATGCCCGGTGTGTTCGTCCACGTTGATTCAATCCGATCACCGTTTGCTGGTTTATGGCGGGGACGGTGAGGAGTCGCGGAAAAAGGCGTATGAACAGGAGCTCGTCAAATGCCAGGAACGACGGGAAACCATCGTTCAGGAACAGAAGGACTGGGAGTTCACCTATCTCCCCATGAAACAGGAATTCGAGTCTGTTGTGAAGGACGGGAAACGGCTCAAGGCCGAAGTCGATCATTTGCAGGACCTGGCAAGACTGGTGCACGAGAACCCGGTTGAGTTGAAGAAGGACGATATCGAAAGGATGGAATTGAAAATCCAGGAGACCCAGGACCAGATCCGTATCGTGAAGTCCCGGGACGATGCACGGAGCATTCATGAGAATATCATCGCGTACCAGACCATCATGCAGATTGTGGGGCCAAAAGGTGTTCGGGCAACCTGCATGGAGGAGAACATGGAACGATTTGACGGGGTTCTGAAAATTATCAGTGACCTGACTGGTTGGCCCCGGGTCAAACTGGACCGCACGTATTCGATCAGCATAGGCGGCCGTTCCCTTATCAAGTTGTGCGCCGAATCTGACCGGAGGAGGGCTCAGTTCGCCCTGCAACTGGCCATTTCCCGGTTCACCCGTTCACCGGTGGTCATCCTGGATGAGGTAAACAACCTGGACGAGAAAAACCAGATGCATTTGGCGGACCTGATGGCGACCGTGTGCGGTCGAAACCAGCCTCCTGCATTCATGATCTGCGGGAAGGAACTGGACCTGGGCCACATCAATCCCGGTGGGACCAACTATAAAATGGTCAACGGTAAAGCTGTAAATTTCAACGATGTGGCGGCCTGAGGCGGCCATGGGTTCCGGAAAAACGGTCATTGCCGGGAATCTGGAGTATTCCATGCGTGGAAATGGACACGAGATACTGATTTTTGTGCACCGAAGGGAATGGGTAAAGCCGTTCTACAGGATGCTGGAGGAGGCGGGTTTGCACTGGGCCTCATCCAGGTCGGGATGGTTTTTTTCTGGGACTGGCGCAAGCCGGGAATGAACACGGATCATTCTGGCGCTTGAAAAGACGGGGTGCCGCCGCTTGGGCGCAGGTTTAAAAAATCCAAGGACTGGAGAATCCGGTTATTCTGTGAATCATGGATACGGTCACTTCTGTTTGCCAGAAGAATCTTCGGAAGAGGACTCTTCCATGGCATGTTGTTGCATGCACTCGATGACAGAGCTGGACGGGTGCATGGCGGCCGGGGTAAATGACCCCTGTTTGGCCAATGGAGTCGCCGGGCGTTTTGCCATTCTGTACAGTGCGAACAGTCCGGTAATCAAGTGTGCACCGCCCATGCACCAGAAAAAAAAGTCATTCCCGTAAAAATCCATCAACGCGGCGACCACCACGGGACCGATGATGGCTCCGATCCCCCCCACAAGGACCAGGGTCCCGCTGGCTGCAATCATCTGCTTCGGCTCCAGGTGATCGTTGGTATGGGCAATACAGACGGAGTAAAGAGGCAGGGCCAGCCCGGCAAACAGGCCAACAGCGAGAAATTGCACGATGGTGGACTCATACTCTGCCTGGATACAGAGGTAGGCGGCAGCGGAAGCCAGAAAAGCGACAACGGTCAGTACCAGCCGACGGTCAAACCGGTCTGACAAAGCGCCGATTGGCCATTGCAGTAATATGGTGCCCACCACGGCGGAGGCCATGAAGTAGGAAATTTCCTCGAGATTAAAGCCGAGACGCTGGCCATAAATGGGCCCCAGTGCAAAAAGAGTGGCGGTGACCAGGCCTTCGATAAACATGCAGACGATTCCCAGTGGGGAGATTCGGAAGAGTTCCTTCAGTTTCAGGCGAACGGACTCGTCGAACCCGGGGGTGTCGTTGGCGGAAAGCAGCAAGGGAACCACCGCAATGGAAATCAGTACGGAGGTCAGCACAAACAGCGGGTAGCCCCGGGGGTCGGCGAGATTCAGGAACAGTTGTCCGATACCGACCCCCATATAAGTGACCACCATGTACAGCGACAACAGCTTTCCCCGGGTTTCGTTGGTGGCGCGATCATTGAGCCAGCTTTCTGCAACGACATAGAGTCCGGCAAAGCAGATGCCGCTCAGGAATCTCAATGCAATCCAGGCTGGAATTTCGACAAAGACAGCATGGACAAGAATGGTGGCGGACGCGAGTGCAGCCAGGGCCGCGAATACCCGGATATGTCCGACCAGGGTCATTACTCTGGGAGTCAGTATGGAACCACAAAGAAAACCCAGGTAAAACGAGGACATGATCATCCCGGTTACGGTTGCGCTGAAGCCTTCCTGGTCTGCGCGGACCGCCAACAGGGTCCCCTGCAGGCCGTCTCCAAGCATCAGGATTCCAAATCCCAGGAGCAATGCCCAGGATGACCGCAGTGCGGAGCCAAGACTGGATGGCGGTGAATTCATTCGTAGTCTGTCAAAAGGCCATTGCATGGGGTCCGGGAGTAAAACCGGCCCACCCGTGAACCGGATTCCATTTGATTATCACGTTTGAGTGCAGACGCGTCAAACTACTTTGACCGGGACACCTGAATGGAAAGGGGACAGAACCGGATATGTCCGAATGCAGTGCCAGCCGGTGCCAACCCGCTGGAATGCAGCCATTCATCCTCCCTGAAAACCGGTTTCCATTTCATCTGAAACTGTGGGGAAATGGTAAAAAAGTTTATAATCCGCAATATTGTGAAGATCTGGCAGTAAAAGTCTGTTCCGAGTGCCAGTCACCCTTTGTCTGGTTGAAGCTGAAACTCAAGTACGAAATTGAACATCAAAGCGCCTCCCTTTCCCGAATCCTTGCCCCAGCCGTACCAGTGTTTTGAAGACGAAGTCCGGTACAATCCCGGGGTGCATCTGGATCCTGAATGGCCGGAACGCATCTGGACGCTGGAAGAGTTCGGGTACAGTCCCCGGGAAATCAGTCAATGCCCTTCCAATGTCGCGGTCACGTCCCCGTTTCGATTGTTTTCGGAGGAAGGCATCGAAGCGGTTTCCCGGGTGGTGAACCGCCTGAAAGCCGTCCGGTCATCAATCAGTGGAAACCGGACCCCTTCCCATCTTGCAGGGGGGGTCTACCGGTCCCGGTTTCTCAGGGACCTGTGTGCATGTCCGGTGATCCTGGAGCACATGTCCTCCATCAGCGGGACCCGGCTTGGGCCGCACTCCCTGCCGTCCCAGCAACTCTATGTCAACTATTCTCCCGATGACATCACCCAGGCCGTGGATTCCTGGCATTACGATGGAATCGGGTTTGATTATGTCGTGATGGTGACTGACCCGGGGAAGTTGAAAGGGGGGAATTTTGAATATTTTCAGGGGACCAAATACGAAGTTGCTGAAATGTTTGATATGGCCGTGCATCAGGTCAGGGATGGAATTGTCGATGAACTGGATGAAAGCCGGGTAATCCAGACCTGGTTCCCAAAGGCCGGATATGCCATTTTCCAGCAGGGCAATATGGTGGTCCACCGTGCGGCCAGGCTACTGGAGCCCGGAGACCGGATTACCATCGTACCGGGGCAGGTCGCGGAAGATATTTCCTGTCCCGACCCGACCGCGATTCACGATATCGTTCATTACGGGGAACCGGGAATCAAAGCGGAACTGGCGCGCCACGGGGCCTGGCTTGCCCAGGGCAAACTTCAGCACCTGATCCAAAACCAGGACATGTCGGAGAAGGAGAAAGAAATTCTTGAACAGCTAAAACGCGCGGTGGCCGATGTCAATGCAGTGATTGAACAGCTGGAACAGTCCGGCCCGCCAACCTGAAAACTACCATTTGCACAACATTTCGCCGCCGACATCCATGTTGGGTGGGAATTCTTTCGCCAGCAGTTCCGACAGTTCACAGCGGGTATTCCTGAAAGCCGACTCGTGATACAGGTTCCGGTGTTCATCCGGGTCAGATTTGAGGTGGAACAGTTCTCCCCATTGTGACTGGTTGGGGTAAATCGTCAGGCGCCAGTCGAGGGTCTGGACGGTCTGGTTGTAGACGTCATTCCGGGCAGTTGGGTGATACTCACCAAAAAGATACTCCCTGACACCGGAACTCTCTCCCCCAAGAAGTGGGGCCAGAGAATTTCCATCGGTGTTTTCCGGGTCATGGGGAATTCCGGTGAGATCAAACATGGTTGGCACGAGATCGAGATGGCTGGATAACGAGTGGGTGGTCTGGCCGGCACCAATCCCGGGCCCCGACATGATCAGGGAGATTTCGGTCAGTTGCCGATAGGGCGGCGGCCCTTTATGCAACAGGCCGTGGGTCCCCAGCAACTCTCCATGATCGGAAGTGAAGACCACAATCGTGTTATCGGCACGGCCCTGGCCTTCCAGTGCGCGCATGATTTTCCCCACCCCCTCGTCAATCATTTCAATCATCCCATAGGTATGCGCGATGGCCTGTTGCATGGACCGGTCGCTGATCTCTTCCGTGGTAATCATGGAACCCGCTTCATCATCGGTAGCTGCCCAGTAGAGTTTCCTGAACCCCTGGCCTTTTGGAAAGAGGTTGCTGTAGTAATCCGGAAGACGATCCAGTTCTCCGGGGTCGGCCCGCGGCAGCGGCATCTCCGAATAGGGGTAGCGGTCCGCGTATTCGGCAGGGGGGGCAAAGGGGTGATGGGGGTCCGGGTAGGAAACAAACAGAAAGAAAGGATGACGGGATTCAGCCTGTTCAATAAAGTGGACGGCCTGGCGGGTAATCCAGCTGTTGTAGTGGAGTTCTGCCGGGATGGCGGATCTCCAGATCTCATCCAGGTCCTCAGGTGGACGGGCTGCTGCGGCGTCTACCTGCAGCAACTTGACCGCTTCGGCATGATTTTCCTTCAGCCAGTTTGCATAATGCCCGGCAATGGCCGCGGTATCGGATTCACCGAGCAGCAGATCCAGTGTCTGAAACCCGTAATAGGGGCCGGTCCACTGCTTCGAACGTTCGTTTTTCCAGAAAGCCCTGGAATCGGGCATGTCCAGTTCTGCCGGAGCTAGAATGGGTTGTAAGTGCTGTTTGCCCACACTGTGGGTCGAATAGCCGTTCTTCGCCAGACTTTCCGTGAGGGTGGGTATGGAAGGATCCAGCGCCCGGCCATTGGTGATCAATCCGTGATTCCTGGGATACAGGCCCGTAAAGAGGGTCGCCCGGCTCGGTGAGCAGATCTGCATCGGTGTGTGGTGCCTGGCAAACCGGGTACCACTGGCTGCCAGGCGATCCAGATTGGGGGTGTTGACAGTTTCATTGCCGGAACAGCCCAGGCTGTCCGAGCGTTGCTGGTCCGTACAGATCCAGAGGATGTTGGGATGGGTCATGGCAGAAGGAATCACGTTTTTTCTCAGTTGGAATATCCGGTGGCGGCAGAATCGGTCCGCCGGCAGTTTCCCGGCATTTTCGCCGAATTCCTGCTTCATGTCATCCACACAGAACCGATGTTTTTTATCGGGTGGACTCCGGGGACGCAGTTTCTTCCCGGAGCAGTTTATTTCGATCCGGTTGCTGTACCGCACAGACTGACGACTCCGCTGCCCCGGGGCATTGGCGGTGGGGAAGGAAAGGGGATGTACGAAAATTCATGGTTTCGTCGCCGCCATGATACCATCCGGGCTTCATCCAAAGCCTGTTCCGTTTTCCGGGTCCGGAGGGATGGCTGTTTGATGGGATGCGGACCATCCGCAGGGCGGGTGGCAGAACCCGTTTATCAATGGCTGTTCGATGTTCCGGGCAGAGGATCGCGGCGGGTCAATCCGTTCCGATTCGGATGCGCGATTCAATGCCGGATCGAATGGATACGGTCAATATCGACCCTGAGGAAAACCCATGCCAATTTCCCTTCCAACAACCAACCGAATCCCCATTCCCCCGGGATGTGCAGTCGGTGTCCCGGTTTCAAGCGGGCAGCGTGTGCGCATCATTAATACTGAAGGAGGACAGGTGGTGGATACCTGGGCATTCAATCCGTTGCAGACCGATGAATATCTGTCCATGGCCCACAGTCGGTCCGCCACGTACCATCTTTTTTTCCGGCCCGGAGACCAACTGGTCAGCAACCGCTTCAATCCCATGGTGACAATACTCAGGGATTGTTCTCCAGGTGCACACGACACACTGCATGCGGCCTGCAGTGCCGGGAGTTACGCGTTCTTTGGCAGTTCCCGCTCCCAACCGAACTGCCACGACAACCTGATCAGGGTGATGGGGGATGCCGGCTATGAGTTGAAAACGGTTCCCTGCCCGTGGAACCTGTTTGAACATACGGAGGTGGACGGGCAAATGAATCTGATCGATCGGCCGTCCCCGGCAGCCAGGGGAGATTATATTGAACTGAAAGCCGAGCAGGATATCCGGCTGGTCTGTTCGGCCTGTCCCTCGGTTATTGGAAGGATCAGCGGTGATTCACCCAGGGGAGCCGCGATTGAAATCCAGGGATGACCGGAAAATCCGTATAACCCGGATCACGACGGCACTCCGTCAGGTCTTTCGATGGCGGCGGGTTTTTCGATCAAAGTAGGTAATGCGTTCCAGAAAAACCCCCTCGTTTCCGGTTTTTACGAGTGCGGCCCCGCACAGGTCAGTGCCAATCAGTTCCCACCACTCCCAATCCGTCAGGATACCATTCCTGTCCTGCCGAACCTCATCGGTGAGTTTCCATTGGTTGTGGGCACCGGCCGCCCGGGCCCACCGGTCCCATCGCAGCATGTAGTCGACCAGTCCTTCCCGGTTTATGGATACCGGCTCGGCGGGGTCCTCGAACCGAAAATCCTCTCTGGTTGCCTGTAAAAGCTTGTCTCCATCCAGTTCGTACCAGCCCTGGATGTAGGTTTTTCGCATTTGGTATCTGTCTGACAAATTTTTCCACCCGGTCTGGTGCAAAGAATAAGGGCCCCGGTACCCGGTTTTTCGGAATAAAAGGAATCGAGCCCGGGGACCTGCTCCTGCGGTGTATTCAATGTTCCCAGTGTACCCAGGATTGCAGTCCAGCATGGAAAGGCTTCTTCGAGGCAATTCCTTTCTCCTCGATCGCCCTTGCACAGTCCCCTGAATCCCGGCTTTGATTCCATCGTACCCGTTTTGAACCGTGTACTGCGTGTATGGTATCACGACCGGTTCAGGGCGCCCGCATCCGGTTCCCCGGGAATTCCAGTGAATGGTGCGGGGTATCCCGGTCATGGGCCCAGTCCGGTCGGGGATGTCCGGGAATCGTTAATTTTTTTTGCCAGTAACCGACTACATGAAATCACGGGGAATGGACTGTTTCCACCTCCTGGTATGGATCACAGCATCCTCTTCATATGCCTTGATTTCCGCTTGAATATGAAATCGGGTCCGGTCCAGGACGAGTTCGCTTTGGGCGATGGTTTTGATACGCCAGTGGCCCCGGGTCATCCAGCAACTGAACGTTGCCTTCATGGAAGCGATCGATGGATCATGGAGGTTGATCTGCCACTCGTTGACATGTTTCTGGCGGACGCGCAGTCCGTGTCCGGTTATCACCTGCTCGCCGGTATCGTCGAGGATCCTGATGATGGTTGAGTTGTCTTTCCGGTTGCGGAAGACCTTCCTTTCGTAGCGTGGGGGTAACGCCATCTCATGTGCTGGAAGTGGGTCGGGATTATCCGGAACGGGTAGGCTGCATTCCTCGCCTCCGGTTCTCACCGGCAGGGTGAGTGATGCAGAACCACCAGTGCTCAGGGTTGCGGTCACAGTCGCGGGGGGAGGAAGTATCGTTGGCCAATAGGCGGTTGACAGGGCAACCCGTATCCGGTGTCCTGCCACAAACCGGTACCCGCATTCATCCAGCCGCAGGGTGATTTCCACCGATTCACCCGGGATCATAAATTCCGGGGATGCATGGCTGTTTCGATGGCAAAGATTCAGAACTCCCCAGCTGACCCGGTATCCGACATCATCCGGGTGTACATCCACCAGCCTGGCAATGAGGTTTCCAACGGATCGGTCAATCGCCACTTTCAGTTTCAGGATTGGACGTCCCAGAATTTCCAGGTCGACGTCCAGGGGCGGGGTATCGAACACCAGCGAACCGGCATCGTCTTCACACTGGTTCCCGGGCATTTCCCGGTCTGGTTTCAATGGAAAGAATTCCCCGGATTCCAGGCCACAGTCCTGGGGCGAACAAATCGACCAGGACTGGCCCTGCTTGGGAGGACCAGTTTTCAACTGCTGATTGTCCAGGTAATATTCCGTCGGCAGGATATTGCTTGAAGGCCAGTTTTTCTCTGCGACCCAGTGGCCAGGATCACATTCCCGCCAGTCTGAAGGGCGGATGTTTTCGAGGATGTAGGCGCGATAATCGGGCAGGGCAGTTGCATCATTTTCAATTCCCTTCAGCCATCGGTCCCACCAGCGAATCGCTTCCCCGTGAAAATCCATCCGAGGATGTGGATAGGCAAAATGGGGGTACCTGTGGACCCATGGGCCATTGATCGCCTTGGCCCGCGTACCCATGTTTTCCACGGTTGCGGGCGGAGCATTGAGATACCCGTCCGCCCAACCGCTGATCACCAGGCAGGGGATGGTGATCTCCTCGTAGTTTTCACAAACGGACCCATGTTTCCAGTAGGCATCCCGCCGCTGGTGGTTCAGCCAGTTGGAAAGCAGAAAAGGCTGGGTGACCAGACGATGAAGCCACATGGCCCGCCATTCCGGTCCCGCGAGTTCGGGGTCCGGTGGCCGGGAGGCGTACCCCAGCATGGCACTTGACCACCAGAAATTGGAGTACAGGTGGCCTCCGTTCTTGTAATGAATGTCGTCATTGTAACGGTCCACGGTGGTGCCGATGGCAATTACCGCTTTCAGGGCAGGGGGTTGCAGGGCGGCCAGCTGCAATCCGTTAAATCCTCCCCAGGAAATTCCCATCATGCCGACATTGCCATCACACCACGCCTGTTCGGCAATCCAGGCAATGACCGCCAACCCATCCGCCAGTTCCCGGGGCGAATATTCGTCATCAAAGGCTCCGTCTGATTCGCCATGACCCGCGATGTCAACCCGAACCCCCGCATACCCTGCCTCGGCCAGAACCGGGTACGTCGATTCGTCACGATCCGTTGTTCCATCCCGCTTTCGATAGGGGAGATACTCCAGTATTGCCGGGACCGGAGTCTCTGTAACCGCATCCGGTAACCAGATCCTGGAGGCGAGCCGACGGCCATCAGCGAGCAGGATATACTGATTTTCCAGAACGTGAAAACTCATATTGCTCCGATCTGCCGTCTGTGAACTACAACGCAGTGTGGGTTCAACCGTCCCGGCTCCGGGCATGGGTCTTGCCGGGTCCACGGAAACAGGTCTGCATTACCGGGTTGATTCTTCCTTCAGCGTCCCGATGACAATTTCATCCACCGTTTTACTGGAGCGTTCTCCCCGCAGAACTTCCTCCACTCGGGGCTGAAGGAGCGCTTTGAGTTCTTTGGGCACGGCTTCCACTTCGTGATCCGGCAACGTTCGATCCAGCACATAATCCCTGATGGATTTCCCCTGCATCGCTGCGGTCGCTTTCAGTTTTTTGTGTTGCTCCCGGGTGATTTCAATGGATAGACGCATGATTTTCTTATTGGCAATTATTATCAGTCTGAAAGATAGTCCAAAATGGCAAAATATCCAACATGTCACAAGTGTCGTTTTGAATACAGCCCATGCCGCTGCTTACAAGCGTACATCCAACGCGTGCATCAGACTCGATTGAGAACATCCCACCATGGGCTTCACACAACCCAATTTGCAATCCCAGCATCAAAATGGTTCTTGGATCGTATTGCGATGATGCGCCCGGCAAAAAACCGGGGGAGCCAGTCCACAATTTCAGGTTGGTCGAGACCGGAGGTATTTATATGACTGCAGGTTGTCTATACTCGATATGGGACTTATATACTTAACTTGAAAAAATCAATCGGTATATTTTCTTGACGGATCATCAAGGTTGCCAACGCAATCGCCTCTCCCACGTCCAACCACCCGAGTCCCCAGGGCTAAAATATTCAATGCAGCATTGATGTCCGCATTGTCCTGATGTCCGCATTCGACGCACCTGAACTGGTCTTGCGTCCTGCGGTTGTCCTGGTCGATATGTCCACATGAATGACACCTTCGACTGGTATTTTTGGGATCGACCTCAATCAACTCCGATTTGTAGCCGAGTTTCTGTTTGAATCCCGACCAGCCGGTGTTCAGGATTTCCCGGTTCAACCCCGACTTCTGTTTGACGTTCCGGCCCGGATTCTCCATGTCCCCCTTCGCAGACTTCGTCATGCCCCGGGTGTTCAGGTTCTCAACCACCACGTACTGGGATTGATCCGCAATCTTTCTCGATTCCTGGTGATGCCAGTTGCCCCGGATATTCCTGATCCTCCTGGAGGCTCTGGATGCCTTTAATCTTGCCTGCTCATATCTTTTTGAACCCGAAATATAAAGGATATTCCCATCTTTGTCCTTTTGCTTTCTCGGCTTCTGTCTCCTGGCCATCATGCGTTGATACCGCCTTCTCCTGGCTTCGAGCCGGTCAAGCCGGGGCATTCGCCGGATCTCCCCTTCACTGGTCGCAAATTGCCGGACATTCATGTCCACACCAATGGCCTTGCCATTGTCATTCCTTTGAACTTCATCCACCCGGTAACCCACCATGGCATAGAACCGGTTCCCTTCCTGTTGGATCACCACAGATACCGGTTCAGCATCAGCATACGGATGGCTTCCGCTCAACACCACCTGTCCAATCTTCTGTAAATGCAGGGAATTCCCGTTCAGTTGGAAGGTTTCTTTCGGAAAGGTCACGGAATCGGAATGGCTGGCCCGGGATTGGAACTTCGGAAAGCCCTTTCCGGACTGAAAACACTGCTTCCAGGCATCCGAATAGTATTTCAGGGTGTACCGGATTGGTGCACAGGGGAGTTTCTGCAGCCATTCGGTTTGTCGTCTTAACTGGACAAACTCCTTTCCCAATGAGAAAAACGAAACGCTCGGGCGGGGCAAGGACTCATCGTTGCGGCGGGCTTCCATCATTTGCCTGTTCCGGGCAAGGAAATGATTCCACACATAACGGGTGGCACCCAGACACTGATGGAGCATTTCAGCCTTTTGTCTGGTCTTTGGGTAAAGACGATAGCGGATGCCCCGATACTCCATGACTTCGATTATACTCGTTATATTCGGTTTGGTGGACAATAAATAACCCGAGATGTCAATGCATGAGTAGAAATGTGATCTTTCGCCTGTCAAGTTAAATATATAATTCCCCTCGATATCATGGTGAAGCCAATTTTCAGTATTGAGGATGCGCGGAGGATTGCCCATAGCAAGTTGCCACGCCTTGCGTTTGACTATATAGATGGGGCGGCAGGTAACGAGGAACTGAACCATTTCAACGCATCGGCAATCGACCAAATCCGGCTGCAACCCCGCGTTTTGGTGAAAGTGGGGACCCGCGTACTCAAAAAAAACCTGTTGGGCAGGGAGTGGGGCCTCCCTTTTGGGATTGCGCCAATGGGGTTAGCGGGCCTGGCCTGGCCGAAGGCGGACCGGATGCTCGCGCAGGTCGCCAGGAAGTACGATATTCCAGTGGGGGTGTCCACGATGGGCTCCTGTTCCATTGAAGAAATGAGACAGCATGCCGGTGGAAACTGCTGGTTTCAGCTTTATGTGGGCCCTGACGAGGAAATGACCATGGCCCTGGTGGAACGGGCAGAAAAAAGTGGCTATGAAACCATGCTGTTGACGGTGGATGTTCCCGAGGTGGCAAAACGAAACCGGGAACAGAGAAATGGATTTGAAGCTCCCTTTAAAATAGGCATGAAACAATTTATCGATTTTGCGACTCATCCTCACTGGTCACTTTCCACACTGGCCATCGGGAAACCCCAGTTGGTCAATGTGCGGGCCCAGAATTCGGCCAGCGGGTTCAAGCGGTCGGACAGCCGGGCCTGGGTGGACTGGACGTTCCTGGACAAACTCAGGTCGAGGTGGAAAGGAAACCTGATCATCAAGGGGATCACCTCGGCAGACGATGCGCTCAGAATTCAGCAGGCCGGTGCCGATGGAATCTATGTCTCAAACCATGGGGGGCGTCAACTGAACAGTGCGCCGGCTGCCATCGATGTATTGCCCGGGATTCGACAGGCAGTCGGAGAGGAATATCCGATTTTATTTGACAGCGGGGTACGCAATGGAGAGGCGGTGATCAAAGCGCTGGCAAAAGGGGCCGATTACGTCATGCTGGGTCGCCCCTTCCTGTACGGGATTGGTGCGCACCGGGAGGCGGGGCTGGAGCGGATAGTGGAAATCCTGGCTCAGGAAATCCGGTCCACACTGGCCCAGATCGGACGAGTCTCCATGGAGGAGATTGATGTGGGCGTTCTGGCCGGTACCGACTAAAAGATATGCCCGCCTTGCTCTGGAATCGATTCAGTCATCCGCTGCACGGACCACAGGGGGTTCCGGTGATAATTTTTTGGGAGAACAGGAACCTGACTGGTCTCGGCCTTAGAGTGCTTGATCTGGATGGCGTGCATGACGAGCTTCACGCGGCCCTTGGATGTCGGCGAAGGGATGACCGTGCGGGTCAAGGACGATACGGTGCTTGAGCATTGCCGGAAGTGCAATTATCCGTGGTAAGATCGTGTGAGCGGTCGACCACTATTGGTATTCTGTATTGTCACTTGGTGCTCTGACCGGTATCGTTATCACCAACTCAAGCCATAAATCGAGAATCGTATCGACGCTGTGTCCAACGCTAGACAAATCCTTGCGATGCTGCGTAGCAGAGCCGCCGGTGACGATGAGCGATTCTTTACGATCGCTCTGCAGGTAGCGGCTGCCGAGGCGTGCCAAGGCCATCGAAACGTTGCCGAAGGGATTCGGAATGCGGTTGAGGAGGCGCGTGGAAACACCGGGCGGGGCCAGACGGGCTCCGTACCGTTCGCGGCTCCTCGCGGAGACCTTGCGGGTTTGATGGAGCTGCGGAGCCCCTCTTACCGACTTGATGATGTTGTTCTGAATGAACAGCCATGCGCTCAGATCAATACTCTCATCCGGGAGCAGGTGCGCAGAGACTGGCTTCGAGAACATGGCAAGATTCCAAGCCGGCGGGTTCTGTTCCTTGGGCCACCCGGGTCGGGCAAGACAATGACTGCCGAGGCGTTGGCCGGGGCTTTGAAGCTGCCTCTGCTGGTGATTCGGCTCGAAACGCTGATCACACGCTTTATGGGTGAAACAGCCGCAAAACTGCATCTGGTGTTTGGCGAGATGGCGAAGCGCCGGGGTGTCTACCTCTTCGACGAATTTGACGCCGTCGGTAGCCACCGCAGTGCGTCGAACGATGTCGCGGAGATGCGCAGAGTGCTCAATTCGTTTCTGCAATTCATGGAAGAGCCGAACGCGACCGACAGTCTCGTTGCCGCTGCGACCAACCATCCAGGTCTTCTGGATTATGCGCTTCTCAGGCGGTTCGACCTTGTAGTGCAGTTCGAGATGCCGAGCGACAATCAGATTCGAAGTATCGTCAAAACCTATCTGCGACCCATGAAATATTCGAGGTTGGGGTGGAAGCAGATTGTTGCGGCAGGGCGCGATTTGAGCCAGTCGGAACTGGCCAGGGCGACGGAGAAAGCTGTGAAGACTGCGATACTTGACGAGCGCGACAGGCTAACGACACGAGATATTGTAGTTGCTCTCGATGAAAGACAGGAGATGCGCCAGGCTTTCATCGGTGCGCAAGTGTCGCGCTAACGAATGACCCCGCCATACGACCTGCCTCATATCGACCTGTCGCGGCGCGTTCGGGCGGAACCGTTTACTTCCACTGGTTCGAATCGGGCGGGCGTCGGAACGCCCCGCATACGCGAGGAGCACGGTGAGAAACTGAGCGGAGAACTTGCTGCTGCCTATCAGGCGTTCGATGCCGAGAGACGTGAGGATTCGCGACTCGAGCCGCCGCAAGGTGCCTTTCTGGAAGTAGAGTTGAAACCCAGATCGCGGGTTGAAGAGGTTGAACGAAAGCAAGACGGGTTCGTGCCTGGTGCAGCTCGGCTCGATGCCAATGAACGCCGCATTGTCGGGCTATACGTTCCCGACGAGGCGCGTGAAGTATTTGCGGCTATTCTGCGCGAATATCAGGAAGGCGACCTTACGCCGAAGGGAAGACCGCAACGGCAGAATTTCGTTGAAGCAATCGAGTCAATCCGCCAAGCGCGATTGGAAACGTTCTGGACGGATGATCCCGAAAAGCTTCCACCTCCAGGGCAGGAAATGTGGTGGGAAGTCTGGTGTGTTCGTGATCTGGAGGGTAAATTTGAGCAACTGGCCGATAGGCTTGAGGTGCGGGTCGCAGACCGAGAACAGCGCTTGTACTTTCCCGAGCATATCGTGCTTCCGGTACTTGCGGACAGGGTAACGATTGAGTTGATGCTGTTCGCGCGACTATCGATTGTCGAGCTCCGCCGGGCGAGCGACAGTCCGGTGTTCTTTCTCGACGATATGGATCGTGATGAACAACGAGCGTCGGTGGAGCAGTTGGCTGAAAGAACCGAATGGCCAGGGGCCGATGTGCCAGCCGTATGTCTCCTCGATACGGGTGTCAACCGAGCGCATGTTCTGATAGAGCCGACGCTGGCCGAAACCGACATGACGGCCATTCGACCAGAATGGGGTGTCGCGGATTCGCCTGATGGGCATGGCAGGTCTGGCTCTGTACGGAGATTTGACAACTTACCTTGTCGGGGACGGGGTAGTGTCGCTGAGCCATCGACTCGAGTCGGTGAAGATTCTCCCGCCGGATGGTTTTGAACGAACCGACGAACGTTTCTACGGCGCGGTTACGAAGCAGGGCGTGGCATTGTCGGAGACGGAACATCCGGGGCGTTTGAGGGTGTTTTGCCTGGCGGTGACGAATGCGGACCGTAGCGGGATACGACCCACCACTTGGAGCTCAGCGATCGATCAAGAGGCCGCCGGTGTCACTGAAATCGACGATAGAGTGCATCGGAGACTGTTCGTGGTCTCGGGAGGAAACGCGCCCAATCCTATCGAAGTCAATCAAATCCAAGATGCGGACATGCTTGAAATAGAAGATCCAGCTCAAGCCTGGAACGCCCTCACGGTCGGGGGATACACGGATAGGGTCAACATTCAGGAGCCGGAGTTTATGGGGTTTTCGCCCTACGCGAGAGCCGGCGCGCTCAGTCCCTATTCGCGAACATCAATCCTGTGGGCTCAGGGGAAGTCCCCGTTCAAGCCGGACATAGTCATGGAAGCGGGCAATCGTGTCGTGTCGCCGGCCGGGGCAGATGCCTATGACGCGGACTCGCTTGCGCTTTTGTCGACCGGACCGAACACGGACCGCGATCCTCTCGTATCGTTTCGGGCAACGAGCACGGCAACGGCCCAGGCGGCGCGACTCGCGGTTCAACTGATGGTCCGGTTCCCCGACTACTGGCCCGAGACGATACGGGCGTTGATTATACATGGTGCAAAGTGGACACCCGTCATGCGGAACGAGTTGAACGCCGCACCCAACAAGGTCTCCGCTTATCTGGTCCTTAGGCGCTACGGTCATGGTGTGCCGACTTTCGAACGCGCGGCAGCATCAGCGACGAATCATCTAGCTCTCGTTTCCGAAGCGGAAATTCAGCCGTACAGTCGAAAAAAAGGTATGAATGAATGCCACTTTTATTCGCTTCCATGGCCACGTGAGGCACTTGAAGGGCTTGGCGACCGGGATATCAGTCTGAAAATCACGCTCTCGTATTTCGTGGAACCGAATCCAGGTTCTTCCGCGTCGTTCGATCCATACAGGTACCAGTCGCATGGGTTAAGGTTCGATTTGAAGCGACGCTCCGAGACGTCTCAGGAGTTTGTGAAGCGGGTGAACAAAAAAGCATGGGATCATCCAAACGAGCGAGCGCCCTCGCAAAGTGACGACGAGGGCTAGTTGTTCGGACCAAGCTCAATATCCGCAGGCTCCTTGAATAGTGACGAATGGACCGGATCGGCGGTGAACCTTTTGAGTCGTAACCTCATTTGCATCAAACCGATCGGTGGTTGGTGGAACAACCGTGCGAAAGCGGATGTACGGGCCCAGAGAACACGTTACTCGCTCGTCCTTTCCCTGCGCTCAGACGATAGCGAAGTGGACCTGCATACCCCGATCTCAAACATGGTTGAGACTGATATCAGAGCCGAAAATATTGTTATCCCAGAAAGGCCTTAGAGCAGGTCAGATGAAGTCTAACCTCCAGGCCAGAAACCGCAAGTTCGCCGGTGCAATCGGTTTCGTTGTCATCGGAAAGTTTCTCCGAAGAAAACGGGGTTTTCGATGGTGTTGATTGAGGAGATGGGGCTGGCAGGTTCCGGTATTGGGAAGCGTATGGGAATCGTCGGAAGTTCAACGTCGAGCGGTTGCTGACGACCTTTGTCCAGTCTGCCCATGTGAGTGGCCCCGCATGCGGTGTGAGACCGGTCAGTCCTTGAATCCGACCAGCCGGACCTCGAGGTTACGATCAGTCCGCGTCCGCTGTATCACTGGTGCTCGGACAGAGCGGCTACATGGTTGGCAGTGCACACACGCACACGGTAAGCGTGGTCGACGATAATGTCGTGCCTGCAACCAAAATCACCGGAATTCTCCCTCACCGGGAACCAGACGGGAAAGAAACACATCCCGTCTATTGAACCGGATGGGAGGAAGGTTTCCGGTCGAAAACAATCTCTGTCAAACCGTATCGGCCAGTGGACCACCCAATTCCTTCCGGGAACCTGAACGGGTTCGATGCAACACCATGTCATGATGCATTGCGGCAATGATTGTACTGCCTGTTTTTTCGCAAAGAAACGGAAAAATCGAATGGACCAAACAGGCCATGCTGCCAACAGCCAGCTTCATGGAAAACCGGGTAGCGTGGCGCATATGTTGAAAATAGGATTCGTTGACCTCTTCGAGGTGCCGGGTGAAATATGCCATTGGTTTTAATCTCAGTTGGTTTAAGGATATTTTGGCTTAAAATATTTGAGATTGTGTTCTAATTTGGTTTATAATTTTGCAATAGTTTAGAATAAAATACTACAGCGATAACCGTTGATAGGATATGGACCAAATTGATTTAAAAATATTGGACTGTTTACAGCACGATGCGAGCTTGAGTGCGTCCGAGATTGCGGAAAAAGTCAACCTGAGCAAGACGCCTTGCTGGCGGCGGATACAGATGATGGAAAAATCAGGGGTGATCAGCAAGAGAGTCGTGTTGCTGAACCGTGAAAAACTCAATCGCGACATGGATGTGTTTGTGACCATACGGACCAATCAGCATAACGCCAAGTGGTTCCGCAAATTCTCGGATATCGTGAACAGTTTTCCCGAAGTGGTTGAGTTTTACCGCATGAGTGGAGATGTTGACTATTTGATGCGGGTTGTGGTCCCGGACCTAAGGGCCTATGACCGGTTTTACCAGAACCTCATTGAAAAAATTGACATCAATGATGTCAGCTCGAATTTTGCGATGGAGCAAATCAAATATACCACCGCGATCCCCCTGCACAAATCCTGACGGGCTGATTCAACGGAATATCCGGTTCTGGAAACCGGGCAGGGCTCAGAACAGAAAAGAGTCCAAGGGATTCCGTGGTCCGTTGCCGTCAGCCGGACTGATGTATCCAGCCGGGATTCAGGAGGGTGATTTCGATATCCGCGTTCGCAGGGGCCGATGTCAGCCTGGAAGGGGATCTGTGCACCCCGACGGTTTCATGCAACCGTATCCGGGGCATCGTCACCGAATGAAGACGGCCGGGGCCGGTGATTTCCGGTCCCCCGAAGCCGTGGACTGAAAAAATAACGGTAGGGTCAGGGCTTGTGTCCGATGGCCTCTCCCCAGGCGAAGGCGCCAAATGCGCCGGGAAGGGTTTTCCACTCACCCAGCATGCTGAGCCAGCTGTCGAACTGCTCCTGACTGGCCAAACCGTGCTTGACAGCGGCTTCCACGGTATCCGGGGCAAAAAACCAGCCCACCGAAAAGTTGTACAGAAATTCAACGTCTTCTGCAGTGCTGAACGGTTCAAATGAGGCACTTGCGGCAACGTCTGAAAACCCCGCTTCCAGAAACAGGCGTTTCAGTTCCTTGCCCATCTGCGGATGACCTCCGTTGGCCTTGAGGAGTGAGGAAAAGGTTATCCAGGCATTGCCAAGGTCCCCCATGTCCGGCTCAAAAAATGATGAACCGGCGACCAGGTCCCGGGATGAGAGGATACCTCTTGGCTTTAACACCCGGAGCACCTCCGCCAAAACCGCCTGTGTATCCGGAACATGCATGAGTACGGCGTGGCAATGCACGATATCGAAGGTATTGTCCGCAAAGTCAAGCGCCGTCGCATCTCCCGTCTGGAATACGGCATTGCGGTGACCACCGTCGGAGGCGGCGGCCCGGGCCAGGTCAATCTGGGAGGCTTCGACATCCACACCATGTACTTCTCCGGGTGCGACCGCCTGGGCAAGACCCACCGAAATCGTCCCGGGACCGCAACCCAGGTCCAGGACCTGCAGGCCCGGTTCAAGGTGCGGGAGAAGATGCGCCGCATTGGATTGGGCATTCCGTCTTCTGAGCAATTTCTGAAAATCTTCGCTGTAACCCATGGTGTAAGTCGTTTCGGAAGGGTCTGTCGGTGCCGTATTCACTGTGGTTGTCTCCTGGATAAGGGGTAATGGTTTCGTTTTCTGACCCGGATGGATTGATGGGAACCGGAGGTTCCGGCGGCAATCCCGTGTCCGTACCTCCCTCATGGTATGGTCGGAGAGCCGGGTCAGTTTCGGTTGTCAAACAGGGCCCGTACTATACACTGCGCCGGATATATTGGGAATATCCGACCATCGACTGCACCTCGCTTTTCTTTGGACTGGAATCTGCCGGGGGGGCGATCCATGCCTGTCCGGGACGAAGAATTCAATTATGGATCAGGCATTTGCCCTGGATTTCAAATATTGTTGAAAACCGACCGCAGTGACCACCATGGCCGCTCCTGCAATCTGTTGGCCGGTCAAATTCTGGTTGAGCAGGATCAGCCCAAAGACAACCGCCCAGATGGGCGCGGTGGTATCGATGATGGCCGTTCGCAGCGGTCCAATCATGCTGACCGCCGTGAACAGGCAGAACGTCCCCATGACATAAAAGACCGTACTGCCGGCAAAGAACAGCCAGCCAGGCGCAATCGTGGGCAGTGCAAGGTCTACGATGGTCATTGACATGACCAGGATAATGGCCGTGACGACCATCAGCGAATGCAACAGAACCTGGTAGTTGTTGTATTGTTTCAGTGCTTTTTCGCTTGTAATCAACATCGCAGCCATGACCAGCGCTGCGGCAACCGAGTAGGCCAGGCCCTCCGGGGCGAGTTGTACCGGGGAGTCGACCAGAACGATGACCAGCCCACCAAATGCAATGACCAGCAAACCCAGTAACTTTCCGGAAAACCGGTCCGTTCCGGCAATCCATCCAAACAGGGCGATGAGAATGGGGTAGGTGTAGAAAACCAGCACGGCCACCGCCACGGGGATGGTCTGGATGGCACCAAGCATCACATACATTTCAATACAAAGCAGGACTCCGACCACACCGCACAGGAGGTGTGCCCGGCCTGTGACCACCGCTTGGGAGTGGTTCAGTTTCACCACCATGAGCAGACAGCCAAGGAACAGGGTTGCCCGTGCCAGATTCAGGGAATGAATATTCGCTCCATACTCATAGCTCTTGCCGGCCAGCACCACGTTCAGTGCAAAGGACATCGCCGAAGTCAGGGCGATGAGACTTCCAATCAGGTTTCGATTGTTAAACATGATTACGGTTTTGAACCGGGGATCCTGTGTAAATCCTTGCCGGAATTTGAGTTGCTTGAAATGGCCTGTAAACAGGTTCTACAGGGTGTAGCCGGTGTTTTTCCGAACCCGTCAATCGGTGACTGCCGGCGCATGCACATTCCCGGCGTGCCGTTGGCCTGCTTCAGGCCAGTATACCGTTTTACGCCCCGGTTTTGGTCCCTCCGACCGGGGTTTTCAGAATCGGTTCCCGTCGTGGCAACTACCGGTGGAATACGAAGATGACAAAATCCGGGCCTGGGTTTTCGCGCACCGCGTTATTCCGGGGGAATGGGGGCTCCAGAATGGATGGAAACATTCTTTTTCAGGGTCCGGCAGGTTGCGGCAAGTGAGGCATGGAGGATTGATCCAATAGTCCCCGCAACGAATCCGCCCCGATGCCGGGCACACATTTAAATCTGCATTTATGGCCGGAAAAGGGTAAAATCCGATCTCACCTCCCCCACTTGATATGCGGCTTGTACGCAGACCGGCAACAAAATCCAGTAAACCCACTTGTTTGATATGACTGTGATCGGTCGAAGAAACTATCCAGTTTCAAGAATCCGGAATTTCTCGATTATTGCCCATGTGGACCACGGTAAATCGACCCTGGCAGACCGGTTTATCCAATTGTGCGGCGGACTGGAAAACCGGGAAATGAAAGAGCAGGTGCTCGATTCGATGGACCTCGAGCGGGAAAGGGGAATTACCATCAAAGCGCAAAGTGTAATGCTGGAATACCAGGCAAGAGATGGGAAGAAGTACCAGCTGAACCTCATCGATACGCCTGGCCACGTGGATTTTTCCTATGAGGTGTCCAGGTCGCTGAGCGCATGCGAAGGCGCGCTGCTGGTGGTCGATGCCGCCCAGGGAGTGGAGGCGCAAACGGTTGCGAACTGCTATGCGGCCGTTGACCTGGGGCTGACCGTCATCCCCTTGATCAATAAAATTGATCTGCCAGCGGCTGAACCGGACCGGGTTCTCCAGGATATCGAAGATGTGATTGGGTTGGACTGTACCGGGGCGCTGGCAGTCAGCGCAAAGACCGGACAGGGAGTAGAGACGGTTCTCGAACAAATCATCCACTCGCTGCCGCCGCCGCGTGGGGATGAAAACGCGCCATTAAAAGCGCTGGTTCTGGATTCCTGGTTCGACAACTATCTCGGTGTGGTTTCCCTGATCCGGATTATGGACGGTTCGCTGATTTCCGGCCGGGAACGGATCATGATGATGTCTACTTCCCAGGACTACCAGGTTGAGAATATCGGGGTGTTTACCCCCAAGCCCACCAACGTGGAGACGCTTTCGACGGGCAATGTGGGTTTTCTGATCGCGGGCCTGAAGGACATCAAGTCGGCCAGGGTAGGGGATACCGTCACGCTTCTCAATCGTCCCGCAGACCGTCGTCTGCCGGGCTTCAAGGAAGTCAAGCCGACGGTCTTCGCGGGCCTGTATCCGGTGAACAGCGCTGACTTTGAGGCATTCCGGGTTGCGCTGGAAAAATTAAGCCTGAATGATGCTTCCTTGTCCTTTGAGCCGGAATCCTCCCAAGCCCTCGGGTTTGGATTCCGTTGCGGGTTTCTCGGAATGTTGCACATGGAAATCATCCAGGAACGGCTCGAACGCGAATACCAGCTCGAACTGATTGTGACGGCACCGACAGTGATCTATGAGGTTATTCAAAAAAACGGGGAGTCCCTGTTTATTGACAATCCTGCGGAGTTGCCCGATCCCTCCAATATTGATGCTGTCAAGGAACCTTATATCGAAGCGCATATCCTGGTGCCGCACGAGTACGTTGGCGCCGTGATTACATTGTGCGTGGCCAGCCGGGGTATCCAGAAGAACATCCATTACCACGGCCGGCAGGTCATGCTGGAGTTTGATGTGCCACTGACAGAGGTGGTGGTGGATTTCTTTGACCGGCTGAAGTCGGTCAGCCGCGGATACGGATCACTGGACTATGAACTGATCGAAAACCGATTCGCCGACATGGTAAAGATTGATATACTCATCAACGGAAAAAAGGTGGCCCCCCTGTCTGTCCTGGTTCACAGGGAACAGAGCCAGTACCGGGCACGTGTCCTGGCAAAACGGATGCGTGCACTGATACCCAGGCAAATGTTTGATGTCGTCATACAGGCCGCCATTGGAGCGAAAATCATTTCCAGGGAAACGGTAAAAGCCCTAAGAAAAAATGTCACGGCCAAGTGCTATGGCGGAGATGTCACCCGGAAAAGAAAGTTGCTCGAAAAACAAAAAGCCGGAAAGAAACGAATGAAGCAAATCGGATCGGTCTCCATTCCCCAGGAAGCGTTTCTGTCGGTACTTAAGGTTGATAGAAACTAAAAGACAGTTTGATTCATTTTTCCTAATACGAGGTGTTTTGTGGATTTTTCGCTAATCATGTTTATCGCTTTGCTTGTCACGGGGGGGATTGTGCTTTTGTACAGAATTTACTCAGGGATAAAAGGCAGCGGTAACAGGCGTTTTGCCGGCTATAACCAACCTGCGCGTTCAGAACCCATTATTGTCGAGTATGCGCGGTCATTATTCCCCGTCATACTGATCGTTTTCGTACTCCGCTCGTTTGTGGTGGAACCTTTCCGGATTCCTTCAGGTTCCATGCTGCCGAGTCTGCACATCGGTGATTTTATTCTGGTAAACAAGTACACCTATGGCATTCGGCTGCCTATCCTGAATACCAAGGTGGCCCCGGTGGATTCCCCCGAACGCGGCGATGTGATGGTCTTTCGGTATCCGGTGAACCCCGAACTCAATTTTATCAAGCGGGTCATCGGGTTGCCGGGAGATACCCTGTCCTATGTGGATAAAAAGCTGACCATCAATGGCCAGCGGGTACATACCGAACCCAATGGTGAATTCGTCTACAGGCAGGCGAAGATGCGGGGCAAGACTGCCAAGCAGATACAGGAAACCATTGATGATTCCGTGCATCAGATATTGCTGGATGAGGTCGGATTCTCCAGGGACCTTACGGAAGTCAATGTTCCCGAGGGGCATTATTTTGTTATGGGAGACAACCGGGACCACAGCAATGACAGCCGATTCTGGCGTTTCGTTCCCGAAAGTCATGTGGTTGGCAAGGCATTTTTCATCTGGTTCAGCTGGAAAAGCACGAGCGGAGGGGGGGTCGAATGGTCCCGAATCGGCAATTCAATCGAGTGATCTCTCCGGTTTCAGGGAAATTCCCAGGTTCTTCATATCTCCAAATACAACATCAGAAATAAAATATAAGATGTTGTTTAACAAGTATAATTTAAAAATTATTTTCCTGAATACCTGCCCAGTAGAGATGGAATCTCGGCTCAAGCGGACGGATTGAATTTCTCAGGCCGGCCGGGTGCTTGATTCTTTTCTCCGGGTTCTGCAAAATCATGTTTTGCCCCCAATTACCATCAAGGCAGCAAAAATCGATATCCTGTATTCATGAGACGGGCCGCATCAAAGAGGATGACCGTGTACAGGTGCCTGGACACCGCCGGTTCGGTTGGGCAGGGACCGGGACCGTTGTCCGAACAGCCGTGGGTGCTCCAGTCGCGGGTTGAAATAAGGTGGGCAGTGCCTTTCACTGCCTGCAGGACCTCTTTCCCGTGCGAAATACTTCAATGAGTGGATGAATACTGCTGCCGGTTTGCTGCAAACGAGGCTGGGATATCGTTTCAACGATCAATCGTTGCTCCAGCAGGCACTTTCTCACAAAAGCGCGGGGAAACCGGACAACGAGCGGCTGGAATATCTGGGGGACAGTATTCTCGGTTTTGTGATGGCCGAGAATCTGTACCATCGGTTTCCGGAACTGCCGGAAGGGGATTTGACCAGGATGCGTGCCGCCCTGGTGTCCAACCCGGCCCTGGCCGATGTTGCCCGGGAAATCGATCTTCAGAATTGTCTGCGGATGGGCAAGGGCGAAATGAAAAACCAGGTATTCAACCAGGATTCCATTTTGTCCGATGCCATGGAGGCCCTGGTGGGTGCCCTCTACATTGACGGGGGGATGCAGGCCGCCCAGCAGGTGCTGACAGCGCTTTATGAGGAACGCCTCCAGACAATCTGTGCTGCCGGTCTGCAGGACAGCAAGACCGTGTTGCAGGAATTGTGGCAGAAAAACAATCATCCGGTCCCCGAATACCGGGTTGTGGGAAAAACCGGAGAAGCACACAGTCATACCTTTACGGTCCAATGCACACTGCCGGGAATTGACCAGCAGTTCCAGGGCATTGGAAAAACCCGCAAACAGGCGGAGCAGATTGCAGCCGCCCGGGCCCTGGAAACGGTTTGCGATGACGATTGATGAGCCGCGGTTTGGCTATGTGGCGTTGGCAGGGTCGCCAAACGTTGGCAAGTCAACGCTGCTGAACAAGCTGGTGGGCGAAAAAATTTCCATTACGTCCAGGCGCCCGCAAACCACCCGGCATCGGATTCTCGGGGTAAAAACAGGGTCCGATTATCAGATTGTATTTGTGGACACTCCCGGCATCCACCGGAGCAAGGGTCGACGCCTGAACCGGATCATTGTCAAAACAGCGATCTCCAGTCTGGCCGATGTCGATCTGGTTTTGTTGCTAATTGACCAGCGGGCCTGGTCGGGGGAACAGGAATGGGTGCTGAAGCAGATCACGCAAAACCGGATTCCAGTCATATTGCTGATCAATAAAATTGACCGGATCCGGGACAAACGAACCCTGTTGCCATTGATTGAGGAATCCAGGCAGCGTCATCCCTTTCTTGAAATCATCCCCGTCTCGTCCAGGTTTTCATCGGCACAGGATGTCAGGAAAATTTCCACTACGATTGCCAGGCATCTCCCCATCGGCCCCCCAGGGTTCCCCGCGGACCAGAGAACGGACAAGAACGACCGGTTCCGCGCAACTGAATTGATCCGGGAGCAGCTTTTTTCCGTTCTTGGCCAGGAACTGCCCTATTCGACGGCGGTAGAAATCCAGAAATATGAAAAGAACGACAGGCAGATATTGTGCATTGATGCCACGATCTGGGTGGAGAAAGAAAGTCAGAAATCCATCGTAATCGGAAAAAACGGGCAGATGCTGAAGATGATTGGCATGAATGCCCGAAAGCAGATTGAAATGACGATACACCACAAGGTTTTTCTGGGTTTGTGGGTGAAGGTAAAGAAGGGGTGGTCGGACAGCGCCAGGCAGCTGCACGCCCTGGGTTATGCGGAATCCTGAGAATCATCTGGCATGAAGGTTCACCGGCAGTCCGGGGTGATTCTCCACCAAAGGCCCTATCGGGAGAGCAGCATGCTGGTGGACCTGTTTACCCGAAATTACGGAAGATTCATGGTCATTGCCAAAGGGTGTCGTCGGCACAAGTCCAGAACACAGGGGCTTTTCATGCCATTTCGCCCCTTGTTGCTGGGGTGGGCAGGGAAGGGGAAACTGCCCGTCCTGACCTCCATTGAACAGCCGCGGTTTTGTGCGCCGCTGGGCTCAGTGAGTCTGGCATGCGGTTATTATATGAATGAGCTGATTCTTAAACTGCTTTATCGCCATGACCCCCATGAAGTACTGTATGACAAGTACCAGGAAGCGATTTCCGGATTGCTGGAAGACCGGAACCCCGATACCGTTTTGAGAGTGTTTGAAAAGCACTTCCTGCAGGAAATCGGATTTGGTCTGGTATTGGATCAGGATGTACAGAGCAGCGAAGCCATCTGTGAGGACTGGCAATACCGGTACTATGCTGAAAAAGGCCCTGTGCGGGTGATCGGCAATCACCCGGGCGCCATTTCCGGGGGAACCCTGATTGCCCTGCGGCTCGAAACCTTCCACAGCAGGGAGCAGCACGCACAGGCCAGGCAATTGATGCGGTTTCTCATTGACCGCCAATTGTCCGGAAGACCTCTTCGTTCGAGGAGGGTCCTGCGGGAAATCAGGCGATATGCCTGAAAACCGGTCCGGCGCATTGGCGGCCGGCGGACTCAACGGAACGAGCGACGGGGAATGACCGACGGGAGAGCCCTTTCCCGTCCGGGGAAAACCCACGACCTATGAGCCGCTCCGGGACTTTGTTCCCGCGATTCCAAATCCAGCGGGCTCGTGCAAACACCCCGGCAGTCCGTGCCGGGCCCATCATTTTCCAGTCACCCTTCCGGGCAATCCAACGAACCCCTCCCGGCTGCAGGACGCAACCGGGAGGGGCCGGGTTCAGAAAAGATCAGGCCTTCTCCTCTTCCCCTGATCCAAAATCCTGGATCGAATCGGGATCATCTTCGGATTTGTGAATAGTAATATTGAAAATACCGTAGAGCAGGGTCACGATGGGGGAGAGCCAGCAGAAAAACGCAAAGGGCAGGTACAGGATGGTGGCCACGCCCAGGGTAGCGGTCTGGTAAGCGCCTCCTGAATTCCAGGGCACCAGGTTCGCCGTTACCGTTGCAGAGTCTTCCACCGCCCGGGACAGGTTCTTCGGGTGCAGACCGCGGTCCCGAAAGGCCTGGGAGTACATGCGAGCTGTCATGACAATGGACATGTACTGGTCGCACAATACCATGTTTGAAACGAGTGCAGTGCCCACAACTGAGCCAAACAGGGAGCCCTGGGATGTTGCCCACTTGAGAATGCGGTCAACGATCACGCGCAGCTGGTCGGTTTTTTCCATGACCCCGCCAAACATCATCGCCGCGATGACAATGGAAATGGTATACATCATGGATGACATGCCACCTTTGGTGAGCAGGTCATCGACTGCAGCGATACCCGTTTCGCTCGTATAGCCCGCATAGGAAACATCCAGCATGCCGGCAAGGCTGGTTCCGTCCTGGAGGAACAAGCCCATAATAATCGCAGCCAGTGCACCCGCGGTAATTCCGGGAATGGCGGGGACTTTTCGATAGGCCACGACGATGACCAGCACTGCCGGGAGCAGCATGAGGGGGTTGATCCAGAATGTTTCATCCAGCGTTGCGATAATTTGCTGGACTTCAGCCAGGTTGCCTTCGCCTCCCGAATAACTCAACCCCAGTACAATTTCAATAATCAGGGTGAGTCCGAATGCAACGCCGGTGGTATAGGTCATGTGCTTGATATGGGTGTACAGGTCGGTGCCCACCATGGCGGGGGTCATATTCGTTGTATCCGACAGGGGAGACATTTTGTCCCCAAAATAAGCACCCGACAACACGGCCCCGGCGACGATGGGCAGCGGAAATCCCAACCCGGCCCCAATCCCCATCAGTGCAACGCCAATCGTTCCCGTGGTTCCCCATGAGGTCCCTGTGGCGACCGATGTGACCGCGCAGATGATCAGGGCGGCGGGCAGAAAAATCGAGGGACTGAGCAGTTTCAATCCATAATACAGCAGCGTTGGGACCACCCCGGATGCAATCCATACCCCGATTAATATCCCTATGATCACCAGAATGATGATGGCTGGAAGCGAATTGGTTATCCCCTGAACCATGCCGTCCTGGATGCTTTTCCACTTGTGTCCACATCGCCATGCCACAACAGATGCAACCAGCACACCAAACAGCATTGCGATATGGGGTTCAGTCCCGAATACGACGATCGAAAGCGAAATTCCGACCACCAGGGACAGCAGGGAAACAAGCGCTTCCCATAGATGGGGTTGTCTGGGCGTATCCATTTTGTACCTCCTTAGGTTGTTTGGCCAAGTCTGGCCTTTATTTTTTTATGGAAGGCTTGAGAGAAGCGGCTTCCTGATTAATTTGATGTTGCACCGATTGAATCTGCTCAATCTAGGATACATCCTCCATAAAAGAATTATACCCCAATTTCACTGCCAAGCAGCCGGGAAATCTCTTTTGGACATCCTGATCGGCTCTCTCCAATTTACTTGGATTCCTCAGTATCACGAGTTGATATCCTATCCGACTAGCAATTAGGAACCAACTTGCTGAACACCTACTGGAATCCTCCTGGTGAGATACGCTTTTTGACATACAAAACCCATCAATCTGCCACATCTCATGGACGCAAACGTCGTATAGCATTTCATATTCTTATAACTTGCTGTTTCTAGCGCACTTTCCACTGTGCACCGAAATGTTCGGGCTACGGTCAGGTTTGCCCGGATAGCGCTGCGGTTTGATCGAAAAATAAAAAAAATGAAAAAAGAACTTCGCAAGTCTTGCGCCGTAGGGGCAGCGACCCCATATTTGAGGCATGGTGCTCAATTGGGAGCATTTCAGTTATGTGTATAAACTGTCAATGACAGTTCCGCAGTCTGAGCAGATTGTGAGTTCGATCATTCGGATTCCTTTCGCCAGCCATGTGGGCAGCGTTGTGGCAACCTGGAAATACCATATTGCCAAGTGCTGTACAGCATACGCTATTATGTAGAATTTGAACGCACACCGCAGAACGGCGGGGGCGGAGATGTTAAGGGTCGGTGCGTTGACCTGATGCTCTTGCCCCCTTTCTCGGAAGCCGATGGAAGAAGAGTTCGATTTCACCGCCAATGACCTCAAGCATTATCCGCACTTTGATGCGCCGATCACGTTGAGGGAAATTCGACGCCTTGTTACCGATCCTGCACGAGTTGCGGCCAACTCGTTCTACCCTTTCTTGCTCTATGAAAAGTCATGGCAGCCGTACCGCTCAGCGAACGCAGCGAAGCCCGAGAAGAAGACGCGCCCCATCCGGTATGGCGCGCGGCGCGATGCCTACATATTCTCATTTTATCGCCGGAAGCTCTCACGCCTGTACGAGGCCCGTCTGCGGGACATGGGCATTGAGGACTGCCCGATTGCGTACCGCCAAGTGTTGAAGCCTGGGCGGGGCAGCGGGAAATGCAACATCGATTTCGCCAAGGATGCCTTCGATGAAATCGACCGGCTCGGGGATTGCGTGGCCGTGGCCCTCGACATCAAGGGCTACTTCGAGAATTTGGACCACGGGCGGATCAAGCGCATCTGGTGCGAACTGCTGAACGTCAAAAAGCTGCCACCCGACCATTACGCGGTATTCAAGAACATCACCAAGTACCACTTTGTGGAACAGCTCGCCGCCTACTCGCGTCTGGAGCACTTCGGGATGCGTGATCGGGACGGGCAAATGAGGCCGGGTTTTCTGACTCCTTTCCTCGATATGCCCAAGCAGCTCTGCTCAAATGCTGAATTCCGCGCCAAGATTTGCGGCGGTGACCCAACGCACGGGCCGTCGCTGGTTCAAGCCAATCCGTATCTTGCCAAAACGCATCCACATGGCATCCCGCAGGGTGCGCCCATCTCTGACCTGATCGCAAACTCCTACCTGTTGGAGTTCGACAAGGTGATGGCCGACTACGCCCGGGCGCGCACCGGTCAGTATATGCGGTACTCCGACGACATTCTTCTGATTCTACCCGGCGGGAGTCCAGAGGCGATAGCGGCAATCGAATTTACCACGGCAGAGATGCGCGAGCACGGCCCGGAGTTGCGGATCAAGGATTCGAAGACCTGCGTTGCTCAGTTCCAGCGCACCTCCGGGGGCTTCCGCTTCCAACACCTGAAACAGCGCCCTGATGAGCCCGCAAAAAATGGCTTTGAGTACTTGGGCTTCCGGTACGATGGCCGCCGTGTCTACGTCCGAAACAGCACTATCTCCCGCTTCTACGGCAAAGTGTCAGGTGCGGCCAAGCAGGCGGGATGGCGGCATGTCGAGAAAAACCCCACAATGGACGTCGAGGCGCTAATTGGTAGCTTCGACTTCTCGCTGTTCTTCCAGCGTTTCAGCAAAGTTAAGAAGTCGAACCGTACAAACGAATACCGTAACCGGACGTTCTACTCATACCTCAAACGGTCTGCCAAGACGTTTGGTCCGAAAGGAGACCGCATCTTGCGACAGGCGGGGAGCTTCGATGAATTCATGCATAAGCGGGTCAGGTTGGCGATTGTCTCAGGTGTCGCCAAACGTAAGGCTCCAGCCTCAGCTGCCAAGTAAAGTGCCTTGTCGAGCTTTTATGCTAGAGATGTCGGGAACAGAACTCAGCAAGGCATTCTAACAAGAATTGGTCATACCGCTTCGTCGGGAAGTTCGAAAATGTCTGTTTTTGTTCGTAACTCCTGATTCCCGGATAAGGACTTATGCCAGATGCGGGAGCTACCATCCTGCGCGATGACAATGGTCAAATGGCTGATGACGAAACCATCGCCCCCTCAGGTGCTCCGCAGACCACAGGGAATCCCAAACCCGCACAAAATCGAGATCGATCTCTCCCATTCTGCACTTAGGCGGTACGGGGACCACCGCGAGTTGAGTTTCGAGTCAATTCTATTCTGCGCCGTGCTCAAGCAACTGTGCGGTGCAACCTGACACGGACTGGCTTTCGCACCTCGGGAATCGCTGCCTGTCAATACTCTGTCGTATTCTATACACTCGGGGAAAGGCGAATACATCGTTTTCTACCGGTTCGACATGGTGGGCAATAGACGATTAGGTGTCGGCTGGTTGCGGAGGAGAATCAGGTCCACCACAGGCTTAGTGTTGTGAGGCTGTCATGACGGATGGGTTTTCGCTGGCTGGCGTTGCTACTATGGCATTGAGAGGTTGGAGAAGGCTTGCGGAGTGTGGTCGGCCGGAAAGCGACCCGCACGACACGCCGCCGCAGCGTTACGGATGGAGTGGAGGGAGCAGAGATATGAAAGAGGTGGCATTGGCGATCTATTGCGCAGACATTGGTTCCATCAAGAAGGACAAATTTGGATGGGCGTATGTTCACGGTGAGCGGAAGTAGACCGGGAAGGCAATCGACGAACTGGTTTGCGAGGTGGTAAAAAGTCTGGCGGCGGAGTCAAGGTCGCGCTTGGGTTTGAGTGTCCCCTCTGGGTTCCCGTGCCGGATGATCCTTTGTTGCTGACCGCCGGGCGTAAAGTGGATGGCAACAAGCCGTGGTCGGCCGGGGCGGGCGCAGGCGCACTGGCGACTGGGCTGACGGAGACTGCCTGGATATTGCGCGAAATCCGCCGAGGTTTGAGGGATATGGGCGCGACGCTTCCGTCCATGCATTTGAACTGGCAGAACTTCACCGACGCCGACACAGGTTTGTTTCTGTGGGAAGCGTTCGTGACCGGAGAAGCGAAGGCCACGATGATGAGCGCAGATGGAGGTGAACACGCTGCCGACGCGTTGATCGCGTGCAAGGAATTCGCGGCACTTCTGCCCAACCCGGCGGCGGAAAGCGACTGCGAGCCGTCTGCGGTGCGGTCATTGATTGGCGCAGCCGCGCTCTGGTCAGACTGGACGGAAGATTTGATGCTGCTTCGCTCCAGGTGTTTGGTCGTCAAGCCGAAAGGACCGACAACCTGAAGGTTGGCACCAGCGAGTGGAGATGATTATCGCGGTGAGTGTGAAGCCTTTGTTTCGCCGGCGAGGTCGGCCCGCAGGCTTTCGTCCACGCGTGCGGCCGAAGCTTTCACGGATTTCTTCGCCAGATGCGTGTAGCGCGCCGTGGTCTGCACCAAATAAACCTTCGAACCACTCGGATAGATCCGCATACCGAAGCCGGAAAGCCCGAGTCCCGGCAACACCGCCTCCAACAAAACCAGCCAGACATGGGTGGTTTGAGGGGCCGCTGCGGGTATGGAAAAAGCAGTGCGCCTATTCCACAGGTGAAATACGAAACAGTCCTGATATCAATTATGCCTTGGGCAGGTACAGGTCAGTGATCGTTCCTTCAAATGCTTCCGCGGCCAATCCAAGGGTTTCGGCGAGAGTAGGGTGCGCATGGATGGTCAGGCCGATATCCTGGGCATCGGCGTTCATCTCAATAGCCAGTGCCGCTTCCGCGATCAACTCCCCCGCATTGGACCCAACGATCCCTGCACCGATGATCCGGTTTGTTTCCTTGTCGAACAGCAATTTGGTGATGCCTTCACTGCGGCCCTGCGACAGCGACCGCCCGCTTGCGGCCCAGGGAAACATGCCCTTGCCGTAATTCACGCCATTTGATTTGGCTTCCGCTTCTGTCATGCCGGCCCAGGCCACTTCGGGATCGGTATAGGCCACAGACGGGATCACCCGGGCGTCAAATCCACTTTTCAGGCCTGCGGCAACCTCGGCTGCCACCTTCCCTTCGTGTACGGCTTTATGTGCCAGCATGGGCGGCCCAATGATATCGCCAATGGCATAAATATGCGGAACATTGGTCTGTTGCTGATTATTGGCAGGAATAAACCCTTTCTTGCTGATCTCCACCCCGGCGGCCGGGGCATTGATTTTATGACCGTTGGGGGTTCGTCCAACGGCCACCAGCACTTTGCTGAATACCTGGCTGTCCGGTTTGTCTTTCCCTGCAAAATCCACTTTGATGCCATTTTTCTGCGCCTTCATCGCAGTGACCTGGGTATTCAGCCGGATGTTCTCGTACTGACGGCGAATCCGTTTGAACAGGGGGCGGACCAGGTCCGGGTCCGCACCCGCCATCAGGCCGTCCATCATTTCCACCACGCTGATTCTGCTGCCGAGGGCCTCGTAAACCGTGGCCATTTCAAGCCCGATAATGCCTCCGCCAACAATGAGCAGGCGCTCTGGGATATCATCCAGTTCCAAGGCACCAGTGGAGTCGATGACGCGGGGATCATCGTGGGGAAAACCGGGGATTTCGATGGGCTCGGATCCGGCGGCAATAATGGCGTGGTCGAAGGCGATGCGTTCGGTCCCGGTTTCCGTGGCGACTTCGAGCACATGTTCGGAAGCAAATTTCCCCACCCCCTGAATCACGGTGACCTTTCTCTTTTTGGCCAATCCGGACAATCCGGTGGTCAGCCGGGAAACAATGCCATTTTTCCACTTAAGGGTTTGCTGGAGATCAATGGCGGGAGCGGCATACTCGAGTCCGATTTCACCGGCCTCCCGGCTTTCTGAAATGACCCGGGCAAGGTGGAGCAATGCCTTGGAAGGGATACACCCCACATTCAGGCACACGCCACCCAGCCGGGGGTACCGTTCAACCAGGATTACATCCAGGCCAAGATCGGCGGCCCGGAATGCGGCGGTATAGCCGCCGGGCCCCGACCCCAGGACCACGAGCTGGGCTTTCCGGTCAATCGTACTGTTCGAGCCGGTTGAAACGGATTCGATGTGTTGGCCCCCGGCTGCCGGTTTTTCCGATGTTTCTTCGGGCCGTTCCGGGGTTTGCGGGGACCGGTCTTCTGAGGCGGCCTGGCCGGCAACTTCCACGACAAGCAGGACCTGGCCGGTTGAGACTTCGTCGCCGATGGAAACCCGGATTTCATGGACCGTTCCTGCAGTGCTTGCGGGAATCTCCATGGTGGCCTTGTCACTTTCAATGGCAACCAGGGGGTCATCCTGTTCAATGACATCGCCTACGCTGACGAAAATCTCGACCACCGGGACATTTTCAAAATCACCCAGGTCCGGGATTTTGATTTCTGTTTTCTCTGACACGGGCAGGCGAACGGTTACAGGGACAATCTGCGCACGTCTTCAAATGATCGGGCCAGATAGGCGCAGAACCGTGCTGCTTCTGCACCATCCACAACACGGTGATCGTAAGACAGGCTCAATGGCAGGATCAGCCTCGGTTCAAAGGATTCTCCGTTCCATACCGGCATGATTTTCGAACGGGACACGCCCAGTATGGCCACCTCCGGCGCATTGACGATGGGGGTAAACGAAGTGCCGCCAATCCCGCCCAGGCTGGAAATGCTCAGGCATCCTCCTTTCAAATCGGCTGGCCGGAGCTTTCCGTTTCTTGCGCGCTCACTGACATCCGCAAGGTCCCGGGCAAGGTCGAAGATGCTTTTTCGGTCGACCTCCCGGACGACGGGGACCACCAAGCCGTGGGGGGTATCCACGGCCACCCCGATATTGAAATACTTTTTCAGGATCAATGCCTCGTTGTCCGGGCTCAGGGAGGCATTGAGATGAGGAAATTTTTTCAGGGTGCCGACGAGGGCTTTCATAATGAATGAAAGAAGCGTGATCCGTGCGCCGGCCATCTCCGCCTCTTCCTTGAGTGATTTCCGGAACGCTTCGAGCTCGGTAATGTCGGCTTCGTCGTGATGGGTTACATGCGGAATGTTGAGCCAGGCGCGCTGGAGATGGGGGCCGGACAGTTTCTGGATGCGGGAAAGGGGGCGTGTCTCGATTTCCCCGAACTCCGCGAAATCGATCTGTGGAATGGGAGGGATTCCGCTTCCCGCAGTCTCCCGCGGCGTTTTCGCAAGTGCCCGCTTGATCCATGTCTTGACATCTTCTTTCAGTATTCGGCCTTTGGGTCCGCTGCCGTCGATTTTCGATACATCGGCCCCCAGTTCCCGGGCGAATCTCCGGACTCCCGGGCTGGCATGGGGGATCCCTCCTATCCGTGACCGGACTTCCCCGGGCAGGGACGGGGGAGGAGAATGAGCCGGGATTTCTCCGGGTGCCGGTGGTTCTTTCGCCTCAACGGCCCGGTCCGATGAAACCGGGTCGGGCTCGTTTCCGGGTTTGTCTGGTTTGGCTTCCCGGGTTTTCGGGGGAGTATCGGGTGGGTCACCGCTGGCGAGAATCTCCATGATCACGGAGCCTTCGGAGACCCGGTCTCCCACCGACACGGTAATATTGGCAACGGTCCCGTTTTCAGGTGCCGGGATTTCCATGGTCGCCTTGTCGCTTTCCAGGGTGACCAGGGGGTCTTCTGCACTGACGACATCGCCGGTGCTGACCAGTATTTCGATGACCTCGACTTCTTCGAAGTCTCCGATATCCGGGATGATTACCTCCGCCATCGCGTCCTATACCCTGGTTGGATCGGGTTTCTCCGGATCGATTCCATACTCGGCAATGGATTCGGCGACCTGCTGGTAGGTCAGGGCTTCCCGGTCGGCCAGTGCCCGCAGTGCACTGACCGTAACATGCTTGCGGTCCACTTCAAAAAAGTACCGTAATTGTTTTCGTGTATCGCTTCGGCCAAATCCGTCCGTACCCAGCACATAGTACGGGTTCGGGACAAAATTCCGAATCTGCTCGGCATACAACTGGATATAATCCGTTGCGGCAATGACCGGCCCCTCCGTATTTTCCAGGCACATTTCAACATAGGACTGCCGGGGAGCCTCGGTGGGGTGCAGCCGGTTGTACCGTTCAACGCTTTGTCCATCCCGGGCGAGTTCGTTAAAGCTGGTCACACTCCATATGGTCGAGCTTACGTTGTGTTCCCGGTCCAGCATTTCCGCAGCGGCTTCCACTTCACGCAGAATCGCACCGCTTCCCAGCAATTGTACCTGGTGCTGGTTTTCCGCCTTTGCCACTGTGCGCAAACGGTACATACCCTTGAGGATGCCTTCCTGGGCCTCTCCGGGTATTTCGGGGTGTGCATAGTTTTCATTCTCGACCGTAATGTAATAGTAAATGCTTTCCTGTTCCTCATACATCCTGCGCATTCCATCGTGAATGATGACGGCCAGTTCATACCCGTATGCCGGGTCATAGGAAACACAGTTGGGGACGGTGCCGGCAAGTATCAGGCTGTGGCCATCCTGGTGCTGCAGTCCTTCTCCCGCCAGCGTGGTCCGCCCGGCGGTCCCTCCCATGATAAATCCCTTGGCACGGCTGTCGCCTGCCGCCCAGCACAGGTCCCCAATCCGCTGAAATCCAAACATGGAGTACAGGATGTAAAAGGGAATCGTACAGATATCATGATTGCTGTAGGCGGTTCCGGCTGCAATCCAGGAGGACATGGCACCGGCTTCGTTGATGCCTTCCTGCAGGACCTGCCCGGTTTTCTCTTCCCGGTAGAACATCAGCTGGTCCGAATCCACCGGCTCGTACAACTGGCCGTGTGGCGAATAAATCCCCAGTTGCCGGAACATGCCCTCCATCCCGAAGGTCCGGGATTCATCGGGAATAATCGGAACGATGTAGTTCTTGAGGGTTTTGTTCCGTACCAGGGCGGACAGTATCCGGACAAATGCCATGGTTGTGGAGATTTCCCGATCCCCGGTCCCCGCAAGCTGGCTCTTGAAGATGTTCAGATCCGGTAATTCGAATGGGAAGGTACTGGAACTTCGACGGGAAGGGAGATATCCCCCCAGCGTGCTTCGCCGTTCCCGCAAATATTCACATTCCGGCGAATTCTCGGGGGGGCGGTAGAAGGGGGCTTTGGCGACTTCCTTGTCCGTCAGGGGAATGTTGAAACGGTTTCGGAAAGCGAGCAGGGCCTCTTCACCCATTTTCTTTTGCTGGTGGGTCGTGTTCTGGCCCTCGCCCGACTCACCCATTCCATACCCCTTGACGGTCTTCGCGAGGATAACGGTGGGTTGGCCGGTATGCCGACTTGCCACGTGATAGGCGGCATAAATCTTGTGCGGATCATGGCCGCCCCGGTTCAGCCGCCAGATATCCTGGTCGGTCATGTTGGCCACCATCGCCTTCAGTTCCGGGTACTTGCCAAAAAACCTGTCACGGACATAGGCGCCGTCATTCGCCTTGAACGCCTGGTACTCTCCATCGACCGCTTCTTCCATGCGCTGTTTGAGCAATCCCTTGGTATCCCTCATCAATAACTTGTCCCAGTACCCGCCCCAGATCACTTTGATGACATTCCAGCCGGAACCGCGAAAGTCGCTTTCCAGTTCCTGGATGATTTTGCCGTTGCCCCGGACCGGCCCGTCCAGTCGCTGCAGGTTGCAGTTGACCACAAAAATCAGGTTATCCAGATTTTCCCTGCCGGCGATGGCCAGGGCGCCGGTGGATTCCGGTTCGTCCATTTCACCGTCCCCCAGAAAGGCCCATACTTTCCGGTCCTGGGCATCAATCAGACCCCGGTTGTGCAGGTACTTCATATAGCGTGCCTGGTAGATGGCCATGATCGGACCCAGCCCCATGGAAACCGTGGGAAACTGCCAGAAGTCGGGCATCAGCCAGGGGTGCGGGTATGAGGACAACCCCTTGCCGCCCACTTCCTGGCGAAACCGGCGCAGGTCTTGTGCATCCAGGCGCCGTTCCAGATAGGCTCTTGCATAAATACCGGGGGCCGAATGGCCCTGGATATAAATCAGGTCTCCCAGATGTTCGGAAGTCGCGGCCCGCCAGAAGTGATTGAAGCCAACATCGTACAGGGTGGCGGCGGAGGCAAAACTGGCGATATGCCCGCCAAGTTCCGAAGATGTCCGGTTGGCGCGCACCACCATGGCCATGGCGTTCCACCGGATCAGGGCGCGGATTCGGTGTTCCAGTTCATGGTCACCGGGACTCGGCTGCTCCTGGTGGGTGGGGATGGTATTCAGATACGCGGTATTCGCCTGAAAGGGGATATGTGCTCCAGACCTGCGTGCCTGGTCAATGAGGGACTCGATCAGGAAATGTGCCCGATCATGTCCCTGTGTTTCGATGACCGCGCTCAACGCGTCGAGCCATTCACTGGTTTCCGTCGGATCGGAATCCGGCAGGATGGTTTGGTTTGTCATATTCCCGACAACGTAGACATTGAGAAAAGTGTATCACGGGTTCGGTGGAATGAGCCCGCCCCGTGTTCCAACGACCGGTCGGCTGCATTCCAAAAGTTCTGCCGGGCAATGTGTGACTCCAGGCACGGCGGATGGCAATCAATGGTCTGCACAACCGGATGGAGGCGGGGAAGGAAAGACAGGGTGAAAGCACATAAACACATTGTAACAAGCATACCCGGACGGGTATCCATCTGACAAGCATCCTGTCGAGAGATCGAGAGATGTCATAGGAACATGTGTTTAAGCAGTGCCTGCCTTTTGCGCTCTGGCATTTGCCCTGGATGCCAGAATCACGGTTAGCGCTTTCAAGAAGGTCTGTGATATTTTACTGTATTATTACAGTCTATGCGCTATATTAAGCACTATAACAATACAGTATTGGAAGACAAGCATGATTGCTCAAGTCGAACAACTGCGGCAACGGGGTTCCGAGGTTGCCCAAGCATTGCTGCCGGCGCTTTTCAAAATCTTCAGCCAGTGGCACCTTACCGGAACTCAGCAGATAGCTCTGTTGGGGCTCAGCAACGAGAAGACGCTCTATAACTGGAAGCGCCGGCCGGAACAGGTCAGGCTGACCCGGGACCTGCTGGAGCGGGCGAGCTATATTCTGGGGATATACAAGTCTCTGCAGATTCTGCTGCCTGACGAGGCGTTAGCCGACCAGTGGCTGTCTACTCCCAATGACAACCCGCTGTTCAATGGCACCGCACCGCTGGACCGATTGCTGGCCGGGCAGGTGGTGGACCTGGCCGTGGTCCGAGATTTCCTGGACACGGAACAGGGTGGCTGGTGATCGACATCGGTACTTTGCCCAGCAGCGAATCAGAAGAACCGGTCTATCGGGCCATTTTGTCACGTCATCCCCAGATCAACCTGTTCGAGCGTGCCTCCGGCCCATGGGACTGGGAAGTGCTCTATGCGGTGGAATCACTGACGAATCCCCGATTACGCGATGAAGTGGGAGATATACGTCTCGTAGCACCGGAAGACCGGGTATACGGAGAGGGCGCATCCTGGATTATGGCGGCCTTTACTCATCCACCGGTGGATGATCGCGGCGGCCGCTTCAACCGGGATTTCGGAATCTATTACTGTGCCGCCGATGAGACGATCGCCATCGCCGAATCTTCCTTCCACCGGGCACGATTCCTGCGGGAGTCAAATATTGAAAAAACCATGCAGGAGATACGCATCATCCGTGCACAGCTTGGCCCCGTCAGTTTGCACGACGTACGACACCTCGGCGACCACGCTATCCATGACCCGGATAATTATGGGGCAGCACAGCAACTCGGCGGCATGCTTCGGGAAGCCAAAAGTTACGGCATTCATTACCGAAGTGTGAGGGCGGATGGAGAATGTTTTGGTGTATTGCGTCCCAAAGTGCTTTCGGATGCGATTCACTGGCGATATCTACGGTACCACTATGACCAGGGATCAATCATTGAGGTTGAAACTCTGGATGATAGCGGCAGGAGGTGACAGCAATGCACAACGAATTGCTGTGGGTCTTTACCCAGCCACCGGAAAGTCGAGGGCAATTCCCTGGCATGTTTATGGATATCGGCATACAGGTCTGTTGACTCGACAGGAAGCTTGTCGATAATTTTAACGCAGGTATTGTTCGCGGAGCCTGCTCGCAGTCTCCAGATTACGGGCATCCCCGGTCTCTATCAGGTCGGCGTAGGCAATGATGGGGTGTACCAACCCGGCCTGTTCAGTCTTGCCCCTGTTCTTTACCTCTTTCCAAAATAGCTCTATCAGATCAATTTGTATATCTTGTCTTTCATGGGGGTTGGCTTTTCTTAATTTAGCGGCCTGAAGGAAATTTGCCATGTTCGCTTTATGGATATACACCACCCCGTGTTTGGGATTGAGGTAGTTCGTGTATTTCGCCGCCGCAATCTCCCCACCCCACAGTGCATCAAATTTCCCGGCATTGGTAGCTTTCCACCAATCAGGATGATCAGTCGTGAAGATTCCTATTTTGTATTTTCCCTTGAGCTTGTAGGGGTAAGCCTCTGCCCATTTGTCTACAAGAAGATCAAAGCCTTTCAGTTTCCGACGTCCCTTGTTGGCCCCCTCCAGCAGTATGCCCTGTGCTACCAGGTCACGGATAACCCCACCTACTGTCCCCAATGCGACCCCCGCCTGATCGGCTATTTCCCGATATGGCGCATTGATAAGTTCTCCATCCCGAAGAAAAGCAAAGGCGATTTTCATTCCGGTTGGCTGAAAGGCTTTACCGGTTTTGCCCCTTTGTTTGGCAACAACAGTCTGCCGGGGCCTGTTCCCCCTGATATAGATGTAAACCGGGCGTTGATTAATGTAGGCATTGCCCGCGGTATCGAGAAACTGGATATCAGCCTCTTTTAGTCGTTCCCCCATATTCGGGTTGATATAGTCCGCGATGAGCAGACCTTGACCCGGTTCAGCAAGATTTTGGGTCTGGTGGATGACTGCCCCAAGATTGGCTTGTGTTGTCCATTGTTTGATCTTTGCTGCGAATCTCACGCCGTCGTTGGGCATCTGGATGATCGCATCGAAGTGTCCAGTCTCCTTTTCTGTCTGGTCCCTGACCACATCCAGGTGCAAATCCGCCTCACGGCGGACCGCTTCGATCGCAGCATCCAGTATGTCGTATTGTGTCGGCGGTCTGTTCATGGCGTTCGCTATCCAATATTAAACCAAAGTGCATCTATGTTCATTATTTTAACATGTTCAACATTCATGAACACATTAAAATATCGAACATACGCAGTGGATTTGCGCAGATTTTAGAGGAATCGTCCTACTGCCAGGGCTCCGTACAGAGTAAGAGAATTGAAGTCATCGACCTGCGAGGGTGGTTGCCGCTGCACCAGCGCGCGGCTCAGTTCAACGACCTTGTAGGCTGTGCTGACGCACGGCCTACAAAAACCTATTCCTTATGTTGACAACAAACACCTGCACCCTGCACAACTTGAACTCCTAACACAATGCACAACTTGAACTTGCGGCGTATGACAAGTTCATATAGAATCGCGTCCGCTTCAGGCGCACAGTCGCCTTGTGAGCAAAATGACGATTCAAACAATTACTCCTTTCTTCACCACGTCAGGGAACCGCCCGGTGGGAAGATTCTAACCCGTAGGGAGAACCCATGAGACACTACGAAATTGTATTTCTGGTTCATCCAGACCAGAGCAAGCAGGTGCCTGCCATGATCGACCGGTATTCGGAGATGGTCACCGCCTCGGAAGGCCAGATACACCGCTCGGAAGATTGGGGCCGTCGGCGCCTGGCCTATATGATCAATGACGTTCACAAGGCGCATTACGTGCTTATGAACATTGAATGCGACCTCTCCGTTCTGGCGGAAATTCAGAAAAACTTCAAATTCAACGATTCCGTTTTACGACACCTTGTGGTACGACGCCAGGCCGCGATTACGGAAGCGTCCGCCATTGCCCGACAAAAGGCGAAGGATGACGCACCCGAAGCTCCGGTGACGGAAAAACCGGCACCGGCTGCCGCCAAAGCGCCTGAACCTAAAGCGCCTGAAACTACTGAAGCTGCCAAAGAGTCTGAAGCTGCTGAAGCTGCCGAAACTGCTAAAGAACCCGAAACTGCTGCAGCCGAAACGACTGAACCGGCCGAAGCAAAGCAGGGCGAAAGCGACGAATCGGGTGAAACCGGAAACTCCTCGGAAGAGGACGCAACACAGGAAAAAGGGGAAGCAGGATAATGGCCAGATTTCAACGACGACCCAGATACTGCAAATTCACGGCCGAAGGCATTCAGTCCATTGAGTATACCGACCTGCACCTGCTGACTCCCAACATCAGCGAGACGGGAAAGATCCTGCCCCGGCGCAGTACAGGCACCAAGGCGCATTACCAGCGACAGTTGGCCACGGCGATCAAGCGTGCCCGGTTCCTGGCCCTCATTCCATACACCGACCAGCACGATAACTAGGGAGACCAGCCGATGGAAATTATTCTGCTTGAGAACGTCCAGAATGTCGGAGAGATTGGCGATCTGGTGAAAGTCAGGAACGGATATGCGCGTAACTACCTGATTCCACAGAAAAAAGCCATGATGGCAACCGCTGAGGCCAAAAAAGAAGCGGAAGAAAAACGACGACAGCTTGCCGAAGCGGAAGGCAAGCAGTTGCTGGTGCTCCAGGCCAGGGCCGAAACGGTGGTCCGGGAGGTCACACTGATACGGCTGTGCCGGGAGGAAGGCCAGTTGTACGGTTCGGTATCCCCCGCGGACATTGCCGAAGCGCTGACCCAGGCAGGCACTCCAATTGACAAATCGGAAGTCTTCCACCCGGAGGGCCCCATCAAACAGGTGGGCGATTACGAGGCTGAAGTCGTCCTGCACCCTGAAGTCCGGTTCACGGTGAAGGTCCAGGTTCAGGGTGACAGCACCCCCGGCCCCGTGGCCACCGAAATCTCTCCTGAAGAAGCTGAAAACGAACCGGATGACGCGAACACCGGGGATTCCGGTACCACCGATACCGCCTGACCCGGGTTGCCCGGTTTACCGGCCAACCGGTACCGTTCGCGGTGCTTTTTCTGCTCATGGATGTTTCCAGGTTCAAGGAGCGGTGGAGAGAGCGGGTATAGGTCCTTGAATATGCAGATACAACGCATTTTCGGGGACAGGTTTTGATGCCGGGGAGGGAGAAACGGATTCCACGGACCGTCCGGAAAACCGTTGTGCAAAAGACCACATCCTCCATGCGAAATATTGGCTCCGGTCGGTAAGTACGGTATCCTAAGGACACTGTCCAGCAACCCGATTCATTGATTACAGACCATTGGCCGACCCCGCTAAACTGATCACCACTGCGCCGAAAACCCCTCCCCAGGCACTGGAAGCGGAGCAGTCCCTGCTGGGTGGTTTGCTCCTGGACAATCATCGATGGGATGACGTGGTGGACGAGGTCGGGACCCACGATTTTTACAACCAGAATCATCGCCTGATTTTTGAGGCCATTTCCGGCCTGCAGGGCCAGGGTGACCCGGCGGATGCCGTCACCACTTCGGAATGGCTGGAAAACGAAGGCAAGCTGGAGGCCGCAGGTGGCCTGGCCTATCTGGGAAATCTTGCGAACAACACGCCCAGCACGGCCAATATCCTCACCTATGCGAAAATTGTCCGGGAACGCTCGATACTGCGTTCACTGATCAGCGCGGCCAACGATATCGCCGACTCGGCCTATCACCCGAAGGGCCGTACTCCCCGCCAGGTGCTGGACGAGGCGGAACAGCTGGTGTTCGATATTTCAGAACGGGACGGACGCAGCCAAAAGGGATTCAGTTCGATCAAGGATTTACTGGCCCGTTCGGTTGAACGGATTACCGAGCTGCATGAGTCCGGCGGGGCCATAACGGGCGTTTCCACGGGGTTTGCGGACCTCGATGCCGAAACCTCGGGGCTCCAGGCCGGGGACCTGATCATTGTGGCCGGTCGGCCATCCATGGGCAAAACTTCCTTTGCCATGAATATCGCGGAATACGTTGCCGTGGAAAAAAAACTCCCGGTTGCGGTATTCAGCCTGGAAATGCCCGGGGAACAGCTTGCAATGCGCATGCTGTCGTCGCTGGGACGCATCAATTCCAACCGGGTCCGTACCGGGAAACTGGCGGATGAGGATTGGCCAAGATTGAATTCCGCCATGGGGCTGCTCGACAGTTCGTTGCTTTTCGTGGATGATTCAGCAGCCCTCAATGCCATGGATCTGCGCTCAAGAGCACGAAGATTATCTCGGGAAAACAATAAGCTGGGGCTGATTATTGTTGATTATATTCAACTGATGCATACCGCTGAGACCAGCGAAAACAGGGCGACGGAAATTTCCGGAATTACCCGTTCATTGAAGGTGCTGGCCAAGGAACTGGATGTTCCCGTGCTGGCATTGTCCCAGTTGAACCGGCGACTGGAAGAACGGACCAACAAACGCCCGATCATGTCGGACCTGCGGGAATCCGGGGCGATTGAGCAGGACGCGGACGTGATTTTCTTTATCTACCGCGATGAAGTGTACAACGAGGAAAGCGAGCAGAAGGGGACGGCAGAGATCATTATCGGCAAACAGCGCAATGGTCCCATCGGAAAGATTAACCTGGCTTTTCTTGGGGAGTATACCCGTTTTGAAAATCTTGCCCACCACGTTCCGGGATACTCCGAATAATCCTCTTTCGCCCACCGAGCCGAACCCATAATCTTGCCGAATTCCCGTTTCGATGATCACTGGCGGGCCCGGGCAGTGATCAATACCCCTTCACTGGACCACAATATTCGGCAGATCAGGCTGAAAGCCCCGAACTCGAGACTGATGGCCGTGGTTAAGGCGGACGCGTACGGGCATGGCCTGGAAAATATCTGTACAGCCGCGGTGGCGCAGGTGGATGCATTTGCCGTGGCGACCATTCAGGAGGGCATCATCTGCCGGGAACTGCAATCGGCAAAGCCCATCATTGTGCTGTCTGAATTCTGGCATGCGGCGCAATTGGGGGAGTTTGAGCACTTCGACATGCAGCCCGTCGTACACACTCCCTCGCAGATTGGCTACCTGATGGAATATGCCGGCAGGCCGCTTTCTGTCTGGATAAAATGCGACAGTGGAATGAATCGTCTTGGAGTCTCCATGGAGACCCTGGAGACGGTCTACCGGCAACTTTCATCCCAAAAGAATATCCGGGGGATTCGTATCATGTCGCATCTGGCGAATGCGGACATTCCCGGAGACGGGTTTACGTCTCACCAGCTTGGAATATTCAGGAAGTATTCCCGGTTTGCCCAATGCGAAAGGAGCCTGGCCAATACCGCAGGAGTCATGCACTGGCCGCAAACCATTTCGACTGGGTCAGGCCGGGGCTCATGATGTATGGGGTTTCTCCCTTTGGACCGGAGCCGGAAGCGCAGGTCCCGCTGAAACCGGTGATGCAGTTGAAAGCGCGCATCATTGCGCTGAAAACCGTGCAGTCCGGGGAGCCGGTAGGATATGGCGGCATCCATCGAACTGCGCGAAAATCCAGAATTGCCATGGTAGGCCTGGGGTACGGCGATGGGTACCCGAGAGTGGTGGATGACCGGGCCTGCGTTGGGGTCAAAGACTCCCGGGCACCGATCATCGGCAGAATTTCAATGGACATGATTACCATCGACCTGACGGAATTCGGGAAGATTGAGATCGGCGATGAAGTGACCCTGTGGGGGCCGGGTCTGCCCGTGGAGGAAGTGGCGGATTGGGCCGGGACCATTCCCTACGAGTTGCTGTGCAAGGTAACCCCGAGAATCCCGAGAACCCTCCGGGAAAAATAAAATGGGCCAGGCCAGAACCAAAACCGTTTTCTCCTGCGACCAGTGTGGTGCACAAAGTCCCAAGTGGTCCGGTCTGTGTTCCGGATGCGGCCAGTGGAACACGCTGGTGGAGCAGACGGTCCGCAGGGACGAATCCAGATCAGGCCGTTTTTCCGGGGTGGAATCCTCCTCACCAGTCCAGTCCCTGGGGGAGATTGCTGTTGACGAAATGGTCAGGATATCGAGCAGCAGTGCCGAGTTCGACCGGGTGCTGGGAGGCGGCCTGGTACCGGGATCCATCGTTTTGATCGGCGGGGACCCCGGCATTGGAAAATCAACACTTTTGCTGCAGCACCTGTGTGCAATGAGCCAGCGTACCGGGGTCCTGTATGTAACGGGAGAGGAATCCGTTGAACAGATTGCCCTGCGCGCCCATCGACTGGGACTCCATGCCGAAAACGTCCGGGTGATGGCGGAAAACCGGCTGGAACCCATATTGGAAGTCGTACAGAATGCCCCCCCGTCGGTTTTGGTGGTGGATTCAATCCAGACCTTCTTCAGCGATGCCCTGGCGGCGGCCCCGGGAAGTGTTTCCCAGGTCCGTGAAACCGCGGCAAGACTGGTCCGGTTCGCCAAACACAGTGGCTGCTGCGTGCTGGTCGTCGGACATGTCACCAAGGAAGGGGCGATTGCCGGGCCCCGGGTGCTTGAGCACATGGTGGACAGCGTCCTGTATTTTGAAGGGGACAGCGCAAACAGTTTCCGGTTGATCCGGGCCACCAAAAACCGGTTTGGTGCGGTGAACGAAATCGGTGTATTCGCCATGACCGAGCAGGGTTTGCGGGACGTCAACAATCCATCGGCAATGTTCGTGAGCCGGCACGGGGCGAAGCAGCCCGGCAGCGTGGTGCTGGCCACCCAGGAGGGAACCCGGCCACTCATGGTTGAAATTCAGGCACTGGTGGATGAAAGTTCCCTGGCCACCCCCCGGCGATTGAGCGTTGGCCTGGAACACAACCGTATTGCCATTCTTCTTGCCATTGCGCATCGCCATCTGGGGGTTTCCCTGGGCCACTATGATGTCTTTACCAACGTGGCCGGTGGAGTTCGCGTGGCGGAACCGGGGGCGGACCTTGCCGTGTTGCTGGCCATTCTTTCCAGCATGAAGAACCAGGCCGTGGGAAGCGACCTGGTGGTATTTGGGGAAATCGGCCTTTCCGGGGAACTCCGGCCGGTACAACGGGGGCTGGACCGACTTCGGGAAGCCGAAAAACTGGGTTTTCAACGCGCCCTGGTCCCCGCCGCGAACAAGCCGAAGTCCAGAAGTTCAAAAATGGAGATCCTGTCTCCCCGCCGTGTTGAGGAAGCCCTCCAGCTTCTGGGGATGTAGCAGCCCGATACGGTCACGGTTTCCGCCTTAATTTTTTCTATTCCAACCCATGATTCAGCTATCGAGGAGTCGTTATGTATAAAAATTTCCTATTGTCAGCACTGGCACTGTCTCTTGCCATTCTTCCTCACCTGTCCTTTGCACAGGATGAACCGGAACTGGGTCCCGATGAACGGTATGACTATGCGATTGGGGTCATGGTCGGGCAGCAGCTGTACCGGAGAGTGGCCGGCGAGCCGGACATCAACCCTGCAACGGTGCTCCGGGGCATCGCCGATGTCATGCTCAACGAGGACCTGTTGTTGACGCAAGCCGAGGCGGTTGAACTGATTCGCGCGCACCAGCAGGCGCAACAGGCTGAAGCGGCGGCCATGGCCGAAGAAAACATCGCGGCGGGAGTCGCCTACCGGGAAGAGAACAGGAGTCGGGAAGGGGTGGTGGAAACCGCAAGCGGACTGCAGTATGAGATCGTCCATTCGGGAGAAAGCGATGAAGCCAGTCCGCTTGAAACGGATACCGTTGTGGTGCATTACCAGGGCACATTGATAGACGGCACCGTGTTTGACAGCAGTTATGCCCGGGGGGAGCCCGCGATGTTTTCCCTGACCTCCATCATCCCGGGGTGGACCGAAGTACTGCAACGGATGAAACCCGGTGATAAATGGCATGTTACCATCCCACCCGAACTGGCTTACGGAGAACAGGGCTCCGGTTCGACGATTGGCCCGTATGAAACCCTCCTGTTCGATATCGAGCTGCTTGAAGTGAAGCGGTCCTCCCAGTGAGGACACTCCTGTCATCCGCAAGCGCAGGGGCGGCTTCCATCGGGCCAGGGCACCCGTATCCCCAGGAATTCCCAAAACGGTTCCTGCCGGGCTGCCGTTTTCCCCTGTGCCGGTTTTGCGATGATTCACGGCCGGTTCATTTTTCATCGTTATAGTGATCACATGACCATGCCCTGACATCCTCAACCCGACGACGAAAACCACCATGAAACCGAGTCGCCTGATCATGCTCCGGGGAGTTTCCCGGCTGGCCCGGGGGCACTGGATGCCGTTGATGCCCGGTTCAATCCAACCCGTTCATGAAGCCCGGGTCCCGGTTATTCCGGCCGGGTCCCCTGCATACCGGGAGGCAGCGGTTCTGTGAGCGAGCAGCCGGGGCGGTCCATGCACATCTGTGTGCAGAAGTGTTACACTTTTCCAGATAGTCCAGTCAGTCCAGTCACCGTGCGCAAGTCCCTGCCCATCCACTCCCTGTTGCTGCTGGTTGCCCTGGCAACGGGCAACCAGGCCGGGTATGCCCTGGATTCTGAAACACAACCGATCCAGCGTGTTGTCAGCATCCAGGAAGTGGCGGCACAAATACGGCAATACAAGCGGTGGGAGATACTGGATGCGCGCCCGGCAAAACTCGAATCCGGGGGGAAGGTGATGAAGTTCAAGCTGTTGAACAAGCAGGGCCGGGTCATCATTATTCACATCGATCCCCATAAACCGAGTTTTGTGCGGTTGGAAGAATGAGAATTCTGATCATCGAAGATGAAATCAGGCTGCGGGACTATCTCACAGAAAAATTCCGGCAGATCGGGTATGCCGTTGACAGCGCCCGGGATGGAGAAGAGGGACTGTACTATGGGCTGGAATACCCGGTTGATCTCGCGATCATTGATCTGGGGTTGCCCAAAATACCCGGGATTGAACTGATCAAGCGGTTAAGAAATGCAGGGAAAACCTACCCCATCCTGATTCTGACGGTACGGTCGCGATGGCAGGACAAGGTGGAAGGGCTGGAAGTCGGTGCCGATGACTACATGGTGAAGCAGTTTAATTTTGAAGAATTGCGGGCCCGGGTCTCGGCGTTGATCCGGCGCACCGGGGGACATACTACCTCCATACTTGAAAACGGGGCCATCAAGCTCGATACCCTGACCCAGGATGTGTATGTGAATGACCGGCGCCTGGAAGGGGAACAGGAACTTACCGCATTTGAGTATCGAATGCTTCATTACCTGATGATCCATCCGGGGAAGGTGGTGTCGAAAATGGAATTGATCGAACATCTCTATGACGAAGATACGGATCCCGACAGCAATGTCATCGAGGTGTTTGTGGGCCGGTTAAGGAAAAAACTGGATTCCGACCACCGGATCAGTCCAATTGAAACCCTCAGGAGTCGCGGCTATCGCCTGGTGGATTTCAAGAAGGAGCGCTGAAACCGGGCTCTCCGTGACTTTTCGAATACGGCTTGAAAACAGACTTGTCCGAGCCCGCTCCATGTTTCTGGTTCAGGGTCCCCGGCCCGGGCGTGTGCCGGCAATCCTGGCGGGGCCGGAGAATCCGCGAGTGCAGGGTCCCCCGGAAAGCCGCCGGTCATACCGGACCCGGTTTCACGGGCATGCTTCCCCTGAAATTTTCACTTCCCCCCTTCCGGTTCACTGAATGAGCACCCTGTCCCTGAAAAACCGGTTGCTGATTTCAGCCGCCTTTACCCTGATTGCCTTCCTTGGCCTGGCGGGGTTTGCCCTGGAACAGGCGTTTATTCCCAGTGCGAAAGGGATTGTAAAGGAACATTTAAGGGCGCAGAGAAATGCACTGTTGACCCTGGTCAGCATCCCATCGAAGGATGTCTTCTCAGTCCAGGAAAGTTTGCCTGAAAGCCGGCTGACATTGCCGAATTCAGGCCTGTATGCCGTGATTCTTGACCATTCCGGCAATATTATCTGGCGGTCCCGGTCCTCGGTGGGGATCAATCTGGACATCTTCGAAACCACGGCAACGGGGATGGAGAATTTTTACCAGGTTTCCGATGACCCGGGAAGTCCCTTTTACTACAGTTACGGGGTGGAATGGGAGTACAGTCCACAGACCCAGGAAACCTTGGCGTTTACGCTGGGCATCCTGCATGAAAGCCGGGAATACCGCGAACTGATCCGGTCCCACCGCAATGAACTGATTTTCTGGCTGGGCCTGGCGGGGACCCTCCTTTTGGTGATGCAGCTGTTCTGCCTGAAATGGGGGCTGAAACCCCTTGCCGAGGTCATGCGGGAACTGGACCGGATTGAGCGTTTCCAGCAACCCCGGATTCGGGGCATCTATCCCGCAGAAATTGCCCAGTTGAGCCAGCGAATCAACCTGTTTATCGAAAATGAACGCAAGAACCTGAAGCGCTACCGCAACACCCTGGAGGACCTCGCGCACAGTCTCAAGACCCCCCTGGCGGTGATTCGGGTCATGACGGAAAACCGCGAAGCCATGAACCGGTCCCAGATCCGAAAATATGTGAAGCAAATGAGCCGGATTGTGGACTATCAGCTGAACCGGGCTGCTGCCTCCCAGTTTTCAGTCATGCACACCGCCGTGGATGTCAATGCGACCCTGTCCAAGGTGAACGACACCCTGCAAAATCTTTACGCCGGTAAAAACATCGATTCCGGCCTGGAGATTGAACCCGGCAGTGTTTTTTACGGCGATGACAGTGATTTTTATGAACTCACGGGAAACATCATGGACAATGCCTACAAATGGGCGGATACCCGTGTTCGGGTGGTTGGCTCCATGCAGAGCGAAGACGGGAAGGTGCACCCGGGAATCTGCCTGGAGGTACACGATGATGGCCCGGGAATCCACCTGTCGGAACGGGACGCGGTCCTCAAACGCGGGTCCCGCATCGACCAGCAGACGCCGGGTCAGGGCATTGGCCTGGCCGTGGCCCGGGAGATTGTCATTCGGTACCAGGGAGCGCTGTCCATTGACGACAGCCCCCTGGGTGGAGCCCTGGTGCGGATACGTTTTCCTTCCGTATAGCCACCGCCGGCCGGACCCGCCGGGTTCCAGAGATCGGTTCAGTACATGTGAAATACGAGGATCAGGGAAACATTGTCCGGGGCGCCCTGGTCCATGCAGGTGTCAAGCAGGGTGTCCACACACCGTTCCGGATATTGTTCGTACCGCGTCAGGATATCCGCGATCTCACCGTGGTCGAGAAGATCGGACAGGCCATCCGTACACAGCAGATAACTCTCTTTTTTCCTGAGGGGAAAGGAGAGAAAATCCGGCCGGCACGCAATCTCTACCCCCACTGCCTTTTGCAGCTGGTGGTGGCTGCTGGCAGGAGGTTCCAGGTCCGGATTGGCCGATAGCAGCTCGCTGGCGAGGGTATGGTCCGTTGTCAGCTGGACGAGTTTACCTTTCCGGAAACTATACAGCCGGGAGTCTCCGACATGCCCCACATGGACATAGTCGGGTTGAAAGTATGCCGCAAGCAGGGTAGTCCCCATGCCTGCCCATTTCGGCCGCTGATGCGAGGCTTCATACACCCGGCGGTTTGCCAGGGACATGGCATCAATCATCACATCCCGGAGGATGTCGTGATGAGGCACTCCGCGCGGGAGCCGTGTTGCAAAGTGCTCGCATACCGCATCCACGGCCATTCGACTGGCCACTTCCCCCGCCTGATGCCCCCCCAGGCCGTCCGCGACCACGGCCAGGCTCATTCCTTCATGCTGCATCTCGAAACAGTCCTCATTGGTGGACCGGACCCAGCCAGTATCCGTGCCCCCAATCATGTCATACTCAAGATTCATCGTTGTCCCCCAGGCACCCTGAGTGCCGGACTATTCATCAATACTTCGGATCAATGCATTGATTCCGACCTTGCTCTTCGTTCTTTCATCCACGGTCTTGACGATGACCGCACAGTACAGGCTGTGACTGCCATCTTTTGCCGGAATGGACCCGGAGACGACCACGGACCCCGGGGGAACCCGGCCATATGAAATTTCCCCGGTGTCCCGGTGCAGGATACGCGTGCTCTGGCCGATGAACACTCCCATGGAAATCACCGAGCCATGGCCCACCACGACCCCTTCCACGACTTCGCTTCGGGCACCGATAAAGCAATTGTCTTCAATGATGGTGGGGGAGGCCTGCAGGGGCTCGAGCACCCCGCCGATCCCCACTCCGCCGGAGAGATGTACGTTGGCCCCGATCTGTGCACAGGACCCGACGGTTGCCCAGGTATCCACCATGGTTCCACTGCCGACCCAGGCGCCGATGTTGACATAGCTTGGCATCAGCACGACATCGCTGGCAAGATAGGCTCCCCGCCGGACCACTGCGGGGGGGACTACCCGGTACTTGCCGGATGCGAAATCCTGTGGTTCATACCCGGAAAATTTCAGGGGGACCTTGTCGTAATAGGAGGTAAACGCCCCGTCCACCATGCGATTGTCTTCAATACGGAAGGACAGCAGTGTGGCCATTTTCAGCCACTGGTTGACTTTCCAGCCACTTCCGTCCGGTTCGGCGACCCGTACCGTCCCGGAATCGAGCAAGTCAAGGACTTCGTTGACAGCGTCGCGGAGTTCACTGCTGACCGTACGGGGGGTGATTTCCGCCCGGTGCTCCCAGGCATCGGTGATGATTTTTTCCAGCGTGTTCATTGGGTATCTGTCCAGTTTTTCTGATTCGAGAAATTGGCCGAACCGGCACCGCCTCGGCCGGGAGCGGTTGGCCGGTTCATGGTGAACTGGCCGGGCAGGAAAGCCACGCCCATGCCAGCGCTACGGTCCGGGGCCCTATTTCCGGGAGAGTCTTTCAGGCGCCGCATCAAATATCATGTTGTCGGCATTGAAGGCCACAAAATGACGGCTTTTGGCCCGGGCGATCAGCGCCACCCCCAACTCGACCGCCAGTTCGTACCCCATGTTCGTGGTCCCATTCCGGGACACCAGTACCGGGATTCCCATGAAAGCGGCTTTCATGACAATTTCCGAGGTCAGTCGTCCGGTGGTGTAGAAGATTTTATCGTTTCCGGACAGGTTTTGCAGCCACATCTCCCCCGCAATCGTGTCCATGGCATTGTGTCGTCCGACATCTTCGATGAACATCAACACTTCCCCGTCCTGGCACAGGCCGCAGCCGTGCACGGATCCGGCAATGCGGTAGGCCCGGTTACAGTGTGTGACTTCCTTGAGGACCCGATAGATGTCGGACTGCCTGAACTCGGTTTCCGGCAGCCGATGGTCATACAGCCTGTCCAGCGTGCAACTGAGGATGGTGCCCTGGCCGCATCCGGTAGTGACCGTTCGTCGTGAAATGTCAAGGTTCCGGATTCCGGTGCCGTCCCGGGATTTGACCTCGGCCACCCCCCGGTCCCAGTCAACGGTGATGGACTTGATCTGCTGGGGCCGTTCAAACAGGGTCTGGTTGCGCAGGTACCCCAGAACCAGTTTCTCCGGGTGGGTTCCGAGCGTCATGAGCGTGACCAGCTCCTTGCCATCCACCTTGATGGTCAGCGGGACCTCATCGACAATGTGGACGGTCTTTTCCTCCCCGTACTGGTCGTGGGAAGGGACGCGATGGATGGACTCCAGTCCCTGGTCGCTCAATTCCGGCAGCGTATACACGATTTTTCCGGTTGCAGCGCCTGCGGCGGGGAACTCTGGGGAGACCGGGTAAGCGGATGGTTTCATGACTGTGGTATGGTCGCTTCGGCAGCCTCTTGGTTCCCGCCGAAGCGTTTGCCGGGAATGGTTGTTCGAGCCGGAATCATAGCTGAAAAAGGGAAAACACTCCACCGGCATTGGCCGTCATCGGCACGGATTGCTCCGGGGACCGGAGCGGGATGCCACGGGAAACCGATCGATCGGGTTTCGAACCTGCGGGGCCCGCAGACCCGGGCCAAGGCCCTGTGTGCTCAGTTCGTCCGCCATCCCCGGACGACATCACCGGACTTCCTGGTCAATGTCGATCTTCATGACTGCGTCCGGGTTGCCCGCTGAAAACGGAATCTCCCGGCTGGTCCAGTCCCCGGTCCGGGGGGTCGCTTCGCCGCTGCGGGAGATCCTCGCCACGATCTCCAGTTTCTCGAATGCTGCGATGGTCATCCCGGGTTGCATTGCCATGCTTTCCGTCAGCAGCACATCCGCGGGCAAATCCGAAACGCTTAACCGGGCGATGGCCAGGGGCATCCTGGGTCCGTCCACGGCCCTGGCATAGACAAAGACCGTATCACCGGGAACGAATCGGGCGATGACAGGGTCCGCCGCCCGGACATGCACCCGGATCGCCAGTTCATCGTCGGAGTCCGGCATGGCAGCCGGGGCAGGGGGATTCAATTGGGCATGATTTCGATCCACCAGCCTCGCAATGTGCGCCTGGAACTCCTCATTCCCGGTTACCAGCGGCTGCAGCGCCTGGAGATGCTTCAGGGCCAAACGGTGATCGCCGGTGGATTCCGCCCCCAGCGCCGCGATCCACAGCGCGTTGATATTCGCTGGATTCAGCGACAGGGCTCTTTCCACGATCTCCCGGGTGGCGTCCGAGTAGGTATTGGCTTCGGCCATGACTTTTGCATCCGCCCACGCTGCCAGATAGTCCGGATTGTCCGGGACCAGCCTGTTCAGCGTACTGTAGGCCTGCTCGGCCCGGGCATATTGCTGCAGTCCCATGTACAGCCGTCCCGCCAGTTCCCAGCTTTTGGGGTTTTCCGGGTTTTCCTCCATTCTGCGTTCCAGCTCGCCGAGCAGGCTGTCCACATCCGTATCGTGGGTCGTATCCTGGAAAAAACCAAACTGCGGATTGATTTCCTCCAGGACATACCCCGGTTTTCCCACAAAACCGTAGGTGACCAGTGCCAGGGCCGGGATGACAAGCAGAATCAGCCATCCCCAGCGGCGGTGCACGGTGGTGCCGACCTCTTCAACGGGGGCGGCCAGTTCTTCAAGGAGTGTGGCCCTGATTTCGTCCCGGGCCTGCTCCGTCTCCGGTTTTTCTTCCGCTTCCGGCCCGCTGACTTCCCGTATCCGCTGCCGGGCGATTTCGATGTTCTTTTCTTTCCGGTCCCGGGCACGGACCGGTATTCGGTTGGTCAGCGCCGGGAAGAGGATGGCCAGCGGGACGATGATGAGTCCGGCGATGGCCAGTAAAAAGAGCGTCATGGGAGGAGACGTTATTTCAGGAGTTTTTCCAGCCTGCGTTTTTCCGCGGGACTGAGTTGGACGGGATGCCGGGCCCTTTGCCGCCGGGTGCGGGCAATGACGACGATGAACAGGAGAACCAGCATCACAAAGGGGGCGAACCACAGCACCAGTGTGCTGGACTGCAACCTCGGTCGATACAGTACAAAATCACCATATCGCTGGACCATGAAATGGATGATTTCATCATACCCTTTCCCCGAGACAATCATTTCGTGGGATTTTCTGCGAAGGTCCCGGGCCAGGTCGGCATTGGAATCCGCCAGGTTCTGATTCTGGCACACCAGGCACCGCAGTTCCCGGATGACCTGCAGATACAACTGCTCCTGTTCCGGGGTTTCAAACTCTTTCGGGGCCTCCAGGGCAAACGAATGCCCCGCAATCAGGCAAAAAAGCAGGAATGGAACCAGTGAGGGAATTTTCGACACGGGAGGAATGGACATTTAAGGCAGCAGTGATTTGACCAGTGGAATGATTTCCGATTGCATGCTGTGGGCGTTCAAGGGGCCGATATGCTTCAGCCGGACAATTCCTTCCTGGTCCACAACAAAGGTTTCCGGTACGCCGTAGACCCCATACTCCACCCCGGTATCTCCGTTTTCATCCGCCACCACCGCCGTATAGGGATTTCCCAGTGCCTCGAGCCAGGCGCGGGCATCGGCTGCCTTGTCTTTATAGTTCAGCCCGACAATGGGCACCAGGTTCCACTGCGCCAGTTGATTGAACAGCGGATGCTCGTCCCGGCAGGCTGCGCACCAGGAGGCCCAGACATTGAATATCCAGACCTTTCCCCGAAAGTCCCGGTTGCTGATGACCTGGCCATCGTGAAGCAGGTCGGGCAGGGAAAAGGAGGGGGCCGGCTTACCGATAAAGGGAGAGGGAACGATGGACGGATCGCGTTGCAGGCCCACCGCGAGGAAAACCACCACCAGGGCAAATACCAGAAAGGGGAAGATGGATTTTTTGGTCATGGTCAGACCGTGCCGGGCGCACTGGCCATTTCCCCGGAGGGCTTTCCCCTGCGGTAACGCCGGTCCGCTGCGCCGAGCAATCCGCCCAGGGCCATGGCAAGTGCGCCGGCCCAGATCCAGCGTATGAACGGTTTATAGTAAATGCGAACCGCCCAGGTATCCCGGTCATCCAGCGGCTCTCCCAGCGCCACATACAGGTCCCGGGTCCAACCCGGGGAAATGGCGGCCTCCGTCATGGGATTCTGCTGGACCAGGTAGGTCCGTTTCTCCGGAAACAGCCGGGTCACCAGCTGGTTGTCCCGGTACACGTCAAACTGTCCCCGGATCGTGCGGTAATTGGGCCCGTCACCCGCCGCCGTTCCCCGGAAGACAAATTCGTAGTCATGGATGACATAGCTTTCATTTTTGCCCAGCCGGACATCACGTTCGACGTTATAGACGGTGGTCAGCGTCACGCCCACAATAAAGATTCCCACCCCGATATGGGCGCAGGTCATGCCGTAGAACCATCCGGGCGTCGTCCGCAGCCCGGCCCGTCGTGCCCCAGGCCGTGTCCGTTCCAGCAGGCCCTGCACACTGAGCAGGATCACGAAAGCGCCTGCCGCCACCCCCAATCCTGCCGCAGCGCTGTAAAAGGGCATCATCGCCGGCACCAGCACCCCCGCGGCAATCCCGGCGGCCCCCAGGGACAACACCGTGACATTGACCCGTGAGAAGGTATCTTTTTTCCACCTCAGCAGGGCACCAATGCCGATCAGCAGGGTCATGGGAATGCCGATAATCGAAAAAACCAGGTCAAAATACGGCGGGCCCACCGAGATTTTACCCAGGTTCAGGGCATCCAGTATGAGGGGGTACAGCGTGCCCAGCAGGACGGAAAAACACAACACTCCCAAAAACACGTTGTTGAGCAGCAAAGCGGCCTCTCTCGACAGGGGGCTGAAGGTCACATGGTGGATGATGCCGGGAGCCCGCCAGGCATACAGCAGCAATGACCCCCCGATCACGAGACCCAGAAAGATCAGGATGAAGACCCCGCGTGCCGGGTCGGTGGCAAAGGCGTGCACGGACACCAGCACGCCGGAGCGAACCAGAAAGGTGCCAAGCAGGGAAAGGGAAAAAGCCAGCACGGCAAGCAGGATGGTCCAGGCCTTGAAGACCCCGCGCTTTTCGGTCGAGGCCAGGGAATGGATCAGGGCGGTGCCAATGAGCCAGGGCATGAAGGACGCATTTTCCACCGGGTCCCAGAACCACCAGCCGCCCCAGCCGAGTTCGTAGTACGCCCACCAGGACCCCAGGGCAATTCCAATGGTCAGGAACATCCACGCGGCATTTGTCCAGGGACGTGCCCAGCGTGCCCAGGCGGCATCAAACCGGCCCTGAATCATGGCCGCAATCGCAAAGGAAAATACCACGGAAAAGCCGACATACCCCATGTACAGCATGGGGGGGTGGACGGCAAGTCCAATGTCCTGCAACAGGGGGTTCAGATCCCGGCCCTCCCCGGGAATGGGAAATATCCGCTCAAAGGGATTGGAGGTGAAGATCAAAAAAAGCAGGAAACCGACGCTGATCATGCCCATGACGGCGAGTACCCGTGCGGTCATGGTATCCGGAATGGAGCGGCTGAAGACGGCCACCGCACCCATCCACAGGGCGAGTATCAGCACCCAGAGCAGCAGGGAGCCCTCATGTCCGCCCCAGACCCCGGAAATCCGGTAGATCAAGGGCAACTGGGTGTTGGAATGATTGGCCACATAGGCCACCGAGAAATCGTGGCCCAAAAATGCGGCCGTCAGGCAGGCATAGGAGAATGCGATGAGCAGCAGCTGTGACTGGGCCGCCGGACGGGCCAGGGCGACCCAGGTTGAAATTCCCCTGTGTGCACCAACCAGTGGCAATACCGACAGCATCAGTCCCAGCACCAGGGCCAGGATCAATGCGAAATGGCCGAGCTCGGGAATCATGGTTCACTGCCCCCCGCCGGGGGGTATGTCTGGCGGTTGGCGGCTTTCAGCGCGTCGGTGACTTCCGGTGGCATGTAGTTTTCATCGTGTTTCGCCAGGACCTGATCGGCCTGGAATTCGTGACCTTTCAGCCGGCCCAGGGCGACGATTCCCTGGCCCTCTCGAAACAGGTCCGGAAGGATGCCCGAGTAGTACACGGTTACGGTTTCAGCGGTGTCGGTGAGATCAAACGAAACCTGCAGGTCGGTCCCGCTGCGCTCAACACTGCCGTCCACCACCATTCCGCCAATTCTGAAATAGGTCCCTTCCGCCACTTCCCCCGCGGCGACCTGGGAGGGGCTGTAAAACAGGTTGATGTTCTCCCGCAGGGCGAGCAGGGTGAGCAGGACCGCAACGGACACCCCGATCACCAGGGTCCCTGCAATCACGAGCCTGCGTTTCCGGTTTGCCCGCATTATTCCGTACCGGATTGCCCGCCCGGCGAGCTCAGCTCCCGGACCAGGTTCTTTCTCCTTCGGATGGGAGAAAGATAACCGTGCAAAAGAACCAGTGCCGTCATGGCATAACTCGTCCAGATGAAAAACCCATGTCCACCCATTGCGAAAAACTCAGCCATGCACCACCTTTTTGACCCAGCGTGTATGGCGTTCCTGGTCCAGCAATTCACACCGGACCCGGTTGAGCAGGGTGGCCAGAAAGTAGAAATTGGCTGCCACGAACATAATCAAAAGGGGGATCAGCATTTGCAGGTCGATGCTGGGCCGCCCGAGTTTGGCCACCGTCGCGCCCTGGTGCAAAGTATTCCACCATTCCACCGAGTAGTGAATAATGGGAATATTGACCACTCCCACCAGCGCAAGGACCGCCCCGGCCTGGGACCCTGTTTTCCAGTCATCCATGGCCGCCAGCAGGGCCAGGTACCCGAGGTACAGGAACAGCAGCACCAGCTCCGACGTCAATCTGGCATCCCAGATCCAGTAGGTGCCCCAGGTCGGTTTTCCCCAGAGGGAACCGGTCAGCAGGGCGCACAGGGTAAACGCCGCGCCCACCGGCGCACAGGACCGCGCGACGGCATGGCTGAGCTTGATTCTCCAGATCAATCCGACTCCGGCGGACAGGGCCATCACCACGTAGATGAACATGGACATCCAGGCGCTCGGCACATGAACGAAAATGATGCGATAACTGTCTCCCATCTGGTAATCCGGCGGGGCCACCACGAGGCCGAAATACAGTCCGGCCAGAAAACATGCCCCGGCAAGACAACCGAACCGCGGCGCCCATTTTTCAGCGAAAGAGTAGAAAAATGCAGGCGACCCGAACCGATGGAGCCATCGCCATGTCCGGCTCTTGGAGGAGGTGGCCTGTCCAGGATTTCGCATGGTCATGAAAGGGGCGATAAGGGATCGGTTTTATTCAGCTTCAGGTGCCTGATTTTACCGTATTCCACAGGTTTTTCCCTTCGACGATTCAATCCGGTCACTGGGCCAGTCATTGGGTCAGTTCAGGGAGGTCAGTTCAGGCTTATTTTCAATGCCGCAACCAGTGCAAAAGGAGCCAGTGTCAGGCTCAGCACCAGTATCGCGGCCATCAGCAACAACGGGGACTCCCAATTGGCCTGCAGCATGGACGACTGAATGGCGTGGGCTCCGAAAATCAATATGGGGACATACAGCGGCATTGCAATCAATGTCAGCAACAATCCCCGCCTTCTCAGTCCAACGGTCAGTCCGGCTCCGATGGCGCCGATCAGGCTCATGGCCGGTGTGCCAACCAGCAGGCTCAGCACCATGACCGGATAGGCCTGGGTGGGCAGGTTCAGCATGACTCCGAGAAAAACGGATACGGCAATCAGCGGCAACCCGCTGAGCACCCAGTGTGCAGTTACCTTGGCCAGGACAATCAGTACGACGGGATGCGCGCTGGTCAGAATCTGTTCCAGGGTGCCGTCTTCGTACTCGGTTCTGAAAAGACTGTCGAGCACCAGCAAGGTCGAGAGCAGGGCGGCAATCCAGATGATCCCCGGAGCCAGCTGTTGGAGAAAATTCGGGTCCGGACCCACTGCCAGGGGAAAAAGGCTCACGGTCAGGATAAAAAACAGGATCGGCTGGGTGCCTTCATGCAGATGCCTCCAGGCCACGGCAAGGTCCCGGGAAACCGAAACCATGAAGACCGTCCAGGGGGAGGGGGGTTGCGCCAGGGCGGAGGGTCGGGTCATGTCTACAGCTGCAGCCGTTGTAAAGCCACTGGCCCCAGGTCAATCGCCTGATGGCTGGTGTAGACGATCAAGCCCCCTGCCAGGGTATGGTGGACCATGATGCTGGCCAGCATTTCAATCGCCGAGTCATCCAGGGCCACCGCTGGTTCGTCCAGCACCCACAAGCGGGCATTGCTTCGGTATACCCGGGCCAGTGCGACCCGTTGTTTCTGCCCCGCGGACAACCGGGCGCAGGGGACGTCCAGGCAGTGTTCGATTTCAAATTCTCCCAGGCTGTCCCGGATTCCAAGCCAGGGTTCGCTGGCTTCCAGTTTTCCCAGGAAATGAAGGTTCTCCCGGGGGGTCAGGGCCTCATTCAATCCGTTTCGATGGCCCAGGTAGCTGAAATTTCCGGTGTAGGCGGAATCCGGGTCCTGGATCCTGACATGGTTCCACGAAATCACGCCCTGGTCGGCTTCGGTCAAGCCGGTGATGATTCGGATCAGGGAGGTTTTGCCGCTGCCGTTTGCGCCCAGAATCTGCAGGACGGTCCCAGATTCCAGGGCAAACTCCAGGTCCGAAAACAGGCAGGCATGTCCGCGGATGCATTGAATGTCCTGGCCGTCCAGTCTGGCAGGGCCGGAGAACCCGGCTTTCTGGTTGTGTCTCACTTTGAAGTTCTTTTCTTGTAAGGCCTGCGTTTTTTTAGCGTTGTTTGCCGAGTGTCAATCATATCCAAAATTAACCCAATATTCTGAAAGGTGTCTGTCAATCCAGCATCCATGCAGGGGTAACTTTCAGCGTCTTGTAAATCTGGAAAAAATTATAGTCCACAAAGTGTAGTGAAAGCATGTGAATATAATTTCCGATTTTCTTTCTGAAAGAGTTGATCGATCGGGTAAACCAGCGCATTACATATGCATGGTTAAATTCTGGTGCTCCACATAGCTGGTGAAAATCTGATCAGGATCGGGGCCCTCTGATTCTTGAACGCTTGATGCCTGTGCACGCCGAAGGACTATAGCGTATCTGCTCCGACTTTGGTGGATTCTGGTAGATTTTAACTAATTGGGCATAATTCATATCGCTGTTGAAGAACTTTTTTTACTGGTAGATGCGCCTTATGTCCATCCGTAGTTAATCAACACGGTGCCAGCCTTGCTCTCACATCTCCAGGAACTCCAGCGCATAGCCACTGTCATGTCGTGCGCCGTGAAAAGGCGCGTTTTCCTGGTGGGTGCGAATCCCATCCAATAATTATCGCTTTCAATTGGGAGTAACAGAGCGGTTTACGGAGGTAACGAAGTAGATTGAAGCACTCTGGTAAAAGGGCCGCTTTTGGTGGCTCAGCGAGCATGCAGGCCGGAACGTGAAGTGAACACTGGGCAAGCCTCGAAAAGTGCAGTGCGGAAGCCGACTCTCCGACATTTAGGGGAAGGCCGATGGCGGATCGGGAAGTAAAGCGATACGAGCACCGATTCGTTTCCGCCGGGGTAGTGGTGCCGGCATGTATGTAAGATGGAGAACGTAGCAACACGGGAAGCCCTGTCGGTGGTGCAGCACACACCAACCGGAAACCCGCGAGGGTCAGGCCGGGCCGGCAGGGTGGCGGAGAGGTTCGTAGTACTGAAGACGCCGGGTAATGCCGGTCGAGGAAAGGGACCTCAGGTTCGGAGGGATGTCGGAAGAGCGAAGGCGGGTGGAGTGGCTTGGCCTATTACCCACCATTAACGCAGAGAGTTCGGAAGCATCACAGGCATAAGCGAAGCCGGTGCGTTCAGGGAGGGATGTGCGGTCGTTGGGGCGTTAACAGGCCTGACGGCGTATCGGTCAGAAGAGATTAGGAGCAGTGGGATGGGGTGCACCATTCGACGAACGGATGGTTTCACAGAGTCCGATATTCCTTTATCTGACGGCAGGTGCGGTGTGTGCGAAAATGCCAAGCTTGGGATTTTCGCACAAATGCCAAGTAGAATAAAATGCCAAGTTGTCGGCCAGGAATGGCTTAACCATGCGGTTTTCCCGGCGTTTTTACTTGGCATTTTATTTGACCACAGTTCTCCGGGTAGAGTGGTTCTCCTTTCAAACCAAGTGGAGAACCAAAAATGTCATCCAAACCCCATCGCCAGACTCTGGCAACCCCCTCACAGATCGACCACGATGCCCTCATTGCTGGGTTTATTGATGCCTCCGGACTGACCGGGCGTATAACCGAGAAGCATCTCAGCGATTATCGATATCCCGCCCATCACTTCCTTACCTGGCTGGCGTGCAATGATATTGCTCTTGAAACCGTCGATGGTCTTGTCATCCACCGATTCCTCCAGCACGACTGTGATGGTTGCACCGTTGCCCCGGCATCGGCTCGGTTCCGCTCTTGGGCCAAACGCCACACCTCCCCCCAACTCATGCACTTCGTCCGCTATCTGGAGCAGGAAGGATGGATTGCCACCCCGGGGGATCTGGAGGATAACCTCCGCCTTGTAGATGATTTTACCGACCGGTTACGCACGGATGGTTATTCCTCTTCCACCATTCAGGACTATCAGAAGACCTACACTGGACTGATTGTCTGGCTCCATCTCTCCCGACTTCCGCTACGCGAACTGACCCCGGCGGTCCTCGAACAATTCCATCATCGTTTGTTTGTCTGCTCTCTCCCCGGCGTCTTTTATGGTCGACGCGCCCAGTCTTCCGATAGTGATAAAAACAGAAGGATACTGTCCCGGTTTATGGTGCATCTTGCGGCCCTTGGGCGGATTCCACCCATGGAACCCCCCCACAAGGACCCTCTCCCGGACATTCTGGAGAAGCTCTCGGACTGGCTTGAACACACCCGGAGCCTTTGCAGGAGTACCTGTCGAGCTCATATCCGACGGGTGTCAGCGATCCTGCCCAATCTCGGAGAGGACCCGGATGCCTATGATGCCGCACGGATTCGCAAGGTGCTGTGGGAACAGATCGAGCATCGGTCACGAGACTATGCCCAAAGGATGACGACCTCAATGCGTGTGTACCTGCGATTCCTGGTGTCGGAAGGTCGCATCCAAGCTGCCTTGGTCGAGGCTGTTCCGACGGTACCACAATGGCGGTTGTCGACTCTTCCCCGCTACATCTCAGCCGACGATATTGATCGTGTCATCGAGACGTGTGATCAGCAACCGACGGGCCTGCGCAATCGGGCCATTCTGTTGTTGCTGGCACGACTGGCGCTGCGGGCCGGGGATATCGTGGCTCTGCGCCTGAACGACATCGATTGGGAGCGGGCCGAGATTCGAGTGTCGGGAAAGTCCCGACGACAGGCCGTACTGCCGCTTCCCCAGGAGGTCGGTGATGCACTGGTTGCCTACCTGAAACGTCGGCCAAAGGTGGACGAAGAGAACGTGTTTCTTCGGTCGGTCGCACCCTACCGACCTTTTTCTGGTCCGACCACGGTCGGCGCGGTGGCACGTAGGGCGCTGGACCGGGCGGGAGTCCAGACCTTTGCCAGTCGTGGTGCTCATGTGTTTCGGCACAGCCAGGCCACCCACCTGCTACGGACCGGGTCTTCACTGACAGTCGTCCAGTCACTGCTGAGGCACGAATCCATGGATACCACCATGATTTATGCCAAAACCGATACGGTGATGTTGCAGGAAGTAGTCCAACCGTGGATCGGTGGGGAGGTGGAAAAATGAGCAAGACAACTACCCTGACCGAACATCTCGGCCACTTTGTCAAAATAAAACAACAACTTGGCTACCGGTTTATCGATAACCAATACATGTTGCAGAGCTTTGCCCGATTTGCCGAGGACCGCCACGAGACCGTGATCCAGGCCAACACCGTGCTGGAATGGGCTGCTGCAGGAGGGGTATCGAGGAACCGGCGCGTTAAAAGATTGCACACGGTGCACGCCTTTGCCGCTTGGGTGCATGCCGAGGATGCCCGTCATGAAGTGCCGCACCGGGAGGCACTGGGCCCACGGTCCCACCGCCGACCCTCGCCGTATCTGGTCTCTCTTGAGGAGATTCAGGCCCTGCTGATGGCCGCGCTATCCATTGAACCGGAGGGCACCATTACGCCGCTGACCTGGCATCATCTGTTCGGGCTCATCGCGGTCACCGGACTGCGTATTAGCGAAGCCCTCTCACTGACCCTGGAGGATCTGACCGCCGATGGTCTGATCATTCATGACACCAAGTTCCGCAAGTCCAGAATGGTCGCCCTGCATCCCACCACCTGGAAGGCCCTGAACCGCTACCTCGTGGTCCGACACAAGGCAAAAACCCAGGATGACCATCTGTTCGTGCTCGCGTCCACCGGTCGACCGCCCAGTAAAAACTATACCGAGATTATCTTCCGGCGTCTCGCGGAACAGACCGGTATCCGCAAGCCCGGTGCACCACGAGGCCCCACACCTCACTCCCTGCGACACTCTTTTGCTGTGCGGTCCATCGAGAACCTCGTTCCCGAGGCCGACCCCAGTCGTCACATGCTGGCCCTGGCCACCTACCTCGGGCATGCCAATGTCTCAGATACTTACTGGTACCTGGAATCGACCCCGATGCTGCTCCAGGGCATCGCCGAGGCCACGGAACGTTCTCATGCCCAACAGTGCGGAGGTTCCCATGACTGATCTGGCCCCCCACCTGACGGACTTCCTGCATGGTCACCTGCCCGACGAACGCGGCTTTAGCCACCATACTATCGAAAGCTACAAGGATTGCTTCCGGTTGTTTGTCCCCTATCTGGGGAAACAGGCCAGGGTACGTCCCATTGCCCTGAAGATCGAGCACATCACGATCCCGCGCATTGCAGCCTTTCTCAACGTATTGGAGCAGGAGCGAGGGAACAGTGTCGCTACGCGCAATCAACGTCTTGCCGCCATAAAGGGTTTCTTCCGTTATCTCGAATACCGGGAGCCCGCCTGTCTCGACCTCGCCCTGCAAGTGCGGGCCATTGTGCAGAAACGGGCCGACAAACCGCTGATCGACTGGCTCGATGAAACCGAGATGCAGGCCATTCTGGATGCCCCGGATATCGGGACCGTGAAGGGATTGCGTGATCGGGCGATGCTGCATCTGTGCTACGCCGCCGGATTGCGGGTTTCGGAATTGACCGGACTGACCCTCGACCATTTCACCAACCCCCAACTGGCACGTATCCGTATCCGGGGCAAGGGCCGACGGGAACGGGAACTGCCGTTGTGGAAGGAAACCAGGACCGTTCTGCGCGAATGGCTCGCGGTCCGCCCACCGGTCAATCATCGTTGTCTGTTTCCCAATGCCCGGGGACGACCGATGAGTACAGAGGGGTTTGCCTACCTTCTCCGGCAGCATGTTGCCACCGCGGAACAGACCGTGCCGTCCATCGCCAGCAAGCGGGTGACTCCCCATACCTTGCGGCATGCCTGTGCGATGTCCGTTCTGCGGTCCACCGGGGATACTCGGAAGGTATCGCTGTGGTTGGGCCATTCGGATGTCAAGACCACCGAGGTGTATTTACGCGCCACACCGGCCGAGAAACTGAAAATCCTGGAGGAAAATACCCCGCCAGACATCCGTCCAGGGACCTTCTATGGGG